>NZ_CM178974.1:2932500-3347500 GCF_058732025.1 Sinorhizobium sp. Y406
AATAAGTGCGCTTGAGCTCGACTTCCCCCGGCAGCACGATCTCGAGGGCGGGTTCGTTGCGCGCCATAAAGTGCGGCAGCACGCAGAGACCGAGTCCCTGGCAAGCGGCTTTCAACTGGGTCAGGATGCTCGAGCTCTGGAAATGAGCCCGCAGCCCCGGCTGTATCTCGCCGAGATAGTCGAGGCCCGGCGCGAAGATCATATCCTCGATATAGCCGACGAAACGGTGCGACGCGAGATCGTTGCGCGTGCGGATCAGCGGGTGCTTGGCCAGATAGCTGCAGGCGCCATAGACATGCAACGTATAGGGCGTGAGCACCTCGGCATGGTAGGGACCGGCTTTCGGCGCGGCGAGCGAAACGGCGATATCGGCCTCTTTGCGCGACAGCGCCATGATCTGCTGGATCGCCACCAGCTCCAGCGAGATGTTCGGATAACGGCTGGCAAAATCGCTGAGGCGATCTGCGAGGAAGAAATTTCCGAAGCCCTCGAGCGTGCTCAGCCGCACCACGCCGCGCTGTGCCGTGGCGCTGTCGCTGATGTCGAGCTGCAACTGCTCCGTTTCCCGCTCGATGCGCTCGGCGGTCTCGACGAAGCGCTGGCCCATTGCGGTCAACACATAGCCGCGCGGATTGCGCTCGAAAAGCTTGACCTTGAGGGAGAATTCGAGCCGGTCGATGCGGCGCGACACGGTCGCGTGACTGGTCCTCAGCCGCCGTGCCGCCGTGGAAAGCTGACCGGTCCGCGCGACCGCCAGGAAGAACTGCAGATCGTCCCAGGTGAAATTCGCATTCATGCCGCCGCCTCCCGTCTGTTCAGAAATGAACAGATCCTGTTTGCAATTTAAGGTTTGACACGCTTGCGTCAAAGCGAAATTTTCCCGATGGTAAAAGAAGAGCCGGACGTAGGAGGAGCATGTCTGGCCAAATCTGAACAGAGCGAATGAACCGAGTTGCCGCCCGAAACGCTGAAAGCGTCCCGGGAACGACTCCGCGTTCAAGAGAACTCGTGCAGACGGCTCTGATGTTTTGGAGGAAATATGATGCGTAAGACACTGGTCGCCGCCTTTGCAATGCTTGCCAGCAGCACGGCGGCTTTCGCCGATGCATCCGACGGCAAGGTCAAGATCGGAATCCTCAACGACCAATCCGGCGTCTACGCCGATTTCGGTGGCAAGTCCTCCTACGAGGCCGCGCTGATGGCGGTGGAGGATTTCGGCGGAACGGTTCTCGGCGTTCCGGTCGAAGTCGTCACAGCCGATCACCAGAACAAGCCGGACATCGCCTCCAACATTGCACGCCAGTGGTATGACACCGAGCAGGTGGACAGCATCATGGAGCTCACCACCTCTTCCGTTGCGCTCGCCGTCCAGGCGATCTCGAAAGAAAAGAAAAAGATCGACATCGTCACGGGCGCCGCGACGACGGAACTCACCGGCAAGCAATGCAGCCCCTATGGCTTCCACTGGGCCTATGACACCTATTCGCTTGCCGTGGGCACCGGCGGTGCGCTCGTCAAGCAGGGCGGCGACAGCTGGTTCTTCCTGACGGCGGACTATGCCTTCGGCTATTCGCTCGAGGAAAATACCGGCAATTTCGTCAAGCAGAACGGCGGCACCGTCGTCGGCGCCGTTCGCCATCCGCTGGCGACCACAGATTTCTCGTCCTTCCTGCTTCAGGCCCAGTCTTCCGGGGCCAAGGTGATCGGCCTTGCCAATGCCGGCCTCGACACCTCGAACGCCATTAAACAGGCGGCAGAATTCGGCATCGTCCAGGGCGGGCAGCGCCTTGCGGCGCTTCTCTTCACGCTGGCCGAGGTGCACGGCCTCGGCCTCGACGCCGCGCAGGGCCTGACGCTCACCGAAGGCTTCTACTGGAATAGGGACGAGGAAAGCGCCAAGTTCGGCAAGCGCTTCATGGAACGCACCGGCAAGATGCCGAACATGGTCCATGCGGGCACCTATTCGGCCGTTCTGCAATATCTCAAGGCGATCGAAAAAGCCGGCAGCGACGATGCCGACGCTGTTTCCAAGGCGTTGCACGCGATGCCGGTCAATGACGTCTTCGCGCAAAACGGAACCGTCGCGCCGAATGGCCGCATGATCCATGACATGTATCTGCTCGAGGTGAAGAAGCCCGACGAAGTCAAGGAGCCGTGGGACTATTTCAACGTCCTTGCGACCATTCCCGGCAAAGAAGCTTTCATCGATCCGGCCGAGAGCGGCTGCGAACTGGTGAAGTCCTGATCGGCGGCGGGCAATGAGCGTCGCCGTGCCTGCCGAGGACGGCGCGCCGCGGGTGGTTCTTTCCGCCCGCGGTCTCCGCCGCGACTTCGGCGGCTTCACCGCCGTCAACAACGTCGACCTCGACGTCCAGCATGCCCGCGTGCACGCTTTGATCGGCCCGAACGGAGCCGGCAAGACGACCGTCTTCAACCTCTTGACCAAGTTCCTGCAGCCGACCCACGGAACCATCATCCTGCTCGGCGAGGACATCACCAATATGGCGCCGGACAAGGTCGCCCGCATGGGCCTCGTGCGCTCCTTCCAGATCTCGGCGGTGTTTCCGCATCTGTCGGTACTCGACAACGTCCGCGTCGCGCTGCAGCGGCCGAACCATCTTGCGATCCAATTCTGGAAACCCCTTTCGGCGCTCGATGCCCTGAACGCCAGGGCCGATCATCTGATCCGCTCCGTTGGGCTCGAAAAGGAGCGCCACGCCATTGCCGCCGATCTCTCCTATGGCCGCAAACGCGTGCTGGAGATCGCCACGACGCTGGCTCTCGATCCAAAGGTGATGCTTCTCGACGAACCAATGGCCGGCATGGGTCATGAGGACGTTGGCATGGTGGCCGAGATCATCCGCGAGGTTGCGCGCGAACGCGCCGTGCTGATGGTCGAGCACAATCTGTCGGTCGTCGCCACCCTTTGCCATCACGTCACGGTGCTCCAGCGCGGCGAGATCCTGGCGGAAGGCGACTATGGCACCGTCTCCGACGATCCGCGCGTGCGCACCGCCTATTTGGGCACGGAGGAGACCTGAGATGAAACCGCTTCTCGAAGTCTCGGGCCTTAATGCCTGGTATGGCGAAAGCCACATCCTGCATGGCGTCGACATGACCGTCGGCGAGGGCGAGATGGTGACGCTGCTCGGCCGCAACGGCGTCGGCAAGACGACGACGCTCCGGGCGATCATGGGTATCGTGCGCGAACGCAAGGGCGGCATCCGTTTCGCCGGCGAGGATCTGATGCGTCTGCCGCTGCATCGCGTCGCCCATCGCGGCCTCGGCTTCGTGCCCGAGGAACGCGGCATCTTCTCGACATTGTCCGTTTACGAGAACCTGCTGCTGCCGCCCGCCGTCGCGACAGGCGGGATGACGATCGACGAGATCTTCGAACTCTTCCCCAACCTCCACGAGCGCCGCAACAGCCCGGGCACCAGGCTCTCCGGCGGCGAGCAGCAGATGCTGGCGATCGCCCGAATCCTGCGCACCGGCGTCCGGATGATGCTGCTCGACGAGCCGACCGAGGGTCTCGCGCCGGTCATCGTGCAGCGTATCGGCGAGGTCATGAAGAAGCTCAAAGAGCGCGGCATGACGGTCCTCCTCGTCGAGCAGAACTTCCGTTTTGCAAGCAAGGTCGCGGATCGTTTCTATCTCATGGACCATGGCCGGATCGCCGGCGAGTTCCCGGTGTCGGAACTGCCCGAGCGCATGGACATGCTGCATGATGTGCTCGGGGTTTAAGCCATGACGATGATCTTCGGGATTCCGCTCCAGGCGCTTCTCGGGCAACTCCTGATCGGGCTCATAAACGGCTCCTTCTATGCGCTGTTGAGCCTCGGCCTCGCGATCATCTTCGGCCTTTTGCGCGTCATCAATTTTGCCCATGGCGCGCAATATATGCTGGGTGCCTTCGTCGCCTGGCTGCTTCTCTCGTATCTCGGCATCGGTTATTGGCCGGCGCTCGTGCTCGCGCCGGTTCTCGTCGGTCTTCTCGGCGCGGCGGTCGAGCGGACCATGCTCCGGCGACTCTATTCGCTCGACCCGCTTTACGGCCTGCTCTTCACCTTCGGACTGGCGCTAACGGTCGAGGGAACATTCCGCTACCTTTACGGCGCCTCCGGCCAGCCCTATGCGACGCCAGCGCTTCTGACCGGCGGCACGAATCTGGGCTTCATGTTCCTGCCCGTCTACCGCGGCTGGGTCATCCTCTTTTCGCTGATCGTCTGCCTCGGAACCTGGCTCGTTATCGAAAAGACCAAGCTCGGCTCCTATCTGCGCGCTGCGACGGAAAATCCGGTGCTGGTGCAATCCTTCGGCATCAATGTACCGTCCCTGCTGACGCTCACCTATGGACTCGGCGCGGCGCTTGCCGCCCTTGCCGGCGTGCTTGCCGCGCCGATCTATCAGGTCTCGCCGCTGATGGGATCGAACATCATCATCGTCGTCTTCGCCGTGGTGGTCGTTGGCGGCATGGGCTCGATCATGGGCGCGATCGTCACCGGCTACCTGCTCGGCGTCGCCGAGGGACTGACCAAGGTCTTCTATCCAGAGGCCTCGAACATCGTGATCTTCGTGATCATGGCCATCGTTCTCCTGATACGGCCAGCAGGCCTCTTCGGCCGGGATGCCTGATATGACGCTGACACTCGAACTTGAAAAGCGGAAGGAACGCTCGCCCGTCGTCGCCCAGACGGTGTTTCTCGGCGTCGGTCTCGCCTTCTTCATCTTCGCACCACTTTTCCTATACCCCGTCTTCCTGATGAAGCTTCTGTGTTTTGCGCTCTTTGCCTGCGCGTTCAACCTGCTTCTCGGTTATACGGGGCTGTTATCCTTCGGCCACGCCGCCTTCTTCGGCGGCGCGGCCTATTTCACGGCGCATGCGGTCAAGGAATGGGGCCTCCCGCCCGAGCTCGGCATCCTCGTCGGCGTGATCGGCGCTGCCTTTCTCGGTGCGGTGGTCGGCTTCTTTGCCATTCGTCGCCAGGGCATCTATTTTGCGATGATCACGCTGGCGCTGGCGCAGATGTTCTATTTCTTCTGTCTGCAGGCCGAATTCACCCATGGCGAGGACGGCATCCAGTCGGTGCCGCGCGGCTACCTCTTCGGCTTCCTCGATCTTTCCCGACCGATGAACATATATTATTTCGTCCTCGCCGTCTTCGTCATCGGCATCGGCATCATCTGGCGGATCATCAATTCGCCCTTCGGCATGATCCTGAAATCAATCCGCGAGAACGAGACGCGCGCGATCTCGCTCGGCTATTCGGTCAGAAACTACAAGCTAGCAGCCTTCGTGATGTCGGCGGCGCTTACGGGCCTTGCGGGCGGCCTGAAGGCGCTCGTTTTTCAGTTTGCGACGCTGACCGATGTGGGCTGGCAGATGTCGGGCGAGGTCATTCTGATGACGCTGCTTGGCGGCATCGGCACGCTGATCGGGCCGCTCTTCGGCGCCGGACTCGTGGTGACCCTCCAGAACTACCTGGCGACGTCCGAATTTCCGGTGACGATCATCACCGGGCTCGTCTTCATGGCCTGCGTGCTCGTCTTCCGCCGCGGCATTGTCGGCGAGTTCTACAATTCACGCCTCGGCCGAAAACTCGGCTTCGAGTACCGCCACTCGCACTGACGCCAGTTGCCCGATTGCTTTTTAGCCGTGCCGATACCAGAGAAAGCCCATGGATACCTTCGATTTCATCATCGCTGGAGCGGGAAGCGCCGGCTGCGTTCTCGCCAACCGCCTTTCGGAGAATCCGGCGCATCGCGTGCTGCTGCTCGAGGCCGGGGGCCGCGACAACTATCACTGGATCCACATTCCTGTCGGCTATCTTTATTGCATCAACAATCCGCGCACCGACTGGTGCTTCACCACCGCACCGGAGGAGGGGCTGAACGGGCGGTCGCTCGGCTATCCGCGCGGCAAGGTGCTCGGCGGCTGCTCCTCGATCAACGGCATGATCTACATGCGCGGCCAGGCGCGCGACTACGATCATTGGCGCCAACTCGGCTGCACCGGCTGGAACTGGGAAGCGGTTCTGCCGCTCTTCAAGAAGTCCGAGGACCACTATCGCGGTGGCGACGCCATGCACGGCGCCGGCGGCGAATGGCGGGTCGAGAAGGCCCGTGTCCGCTGGGCTGTACTCGACGCCTTCCAGAAGGCGGCGGCCGAGGCCGGTATTCCGGAAACGGACGATTTCAACCGCGGCACCAATGAGGGCTCGGGCTATTTCGATGTCAACCAGCGCTCAGGAATTCGCTGGAACACCGCCAAGGCTTTCCTGAAGCCGGCCAGGCGCCGCCGCAATCTCACGATCATGACCAAAGCGCATGTCCGGAGGCTGATTCTCGAAGAGGGACGTGTCGCCGGCGTCGAATTCCAACACGACGGCGTCACCAAGCGCGTGCGGGCCCGCCGGGAGACAGTGCTTTCGGCCGGCGCCATCGGCTCGCCGCACATTCTGGAGCTCTCGGGCATCGGCGACCCGGAAATCCTCCGGCAGAACGGCGTCGAAGTCCGTCACGACCTGCCCGGCGTCGGCGCCAACCTGCAGGATCACCTGCAGCTTCGCCTCGCCTACAGGGTCACCGGCGTACCCACGTTGAACGAGAAGGCGAACTCCCTCCTCGGCAAGGCTGCCATCGGGCTCGAATATCTCGTCTGCCGCTCCGGGCCGATGGCGATGGCACCAAGCCAGCTCGGGATCTTTACCCGCTCCGGACCGGAAAAGGAGACGCCGGACCTCGAATATCACGTGCAGCCGGTCACCTTGGAAAAATTCGGCGAGCCCGTGCACCCATTTCCGGCGATCACGGCCAGCGTCTGCAATTTGAGGCCGGAAAGCCGCGGATCGGTGCATCTAAATGGCCCGGATTATGCCGCGGCACCCGACATCCGCCCCCATTATCTGAGTACCGAGACCGATCGCGAGGTGGCTGTGAAGGCAATCCGGCTCACCCGCCGCATCGTCGCGCAGCCCTCTTTCGCGCGCTACGATCCGGTCGAGTTCAAGCCGGGCCCGGCCTACGAGACCGATGAGGAACTGAAGCGAGCGGCGGGCGATATCGGTACGACGATCTTTCACCCCGTCGGCACATGCCGGATGGGCGCCGACCCCGAAAGCGTCGTCGATCCGCACTTGCGCCTCCGCGGCCTTGACGGCCTTCGCATCGCCGACGCTTCGATCATGCCGACCATCACCTCCGGCAACACCAACTCGCCGACGATCATGATCGCGGAGAAGGCGGCCGAGATGATCCTGGCGGCAAACCGGTAGAACGCCGGCCTATTCCGCCGCTTGCGTCTCCGGCATCGGCACATAGTTCAGGATCGGCGACAGCCAGCGCTCTGCCACGCGAACATCCATGCCCTTGCGCTCGGCATAGTCCTCGACCTGATCCCGCTCGATCTTGGCCACACCAAAATAATAGGCATCCGGATGGCCGATATAGAGACCGGAAACCGAGGAGCCCGGCCACATCGCAAAGCTCTCCGTCAGCCTGACACCGATCGCAGCCTCGGCATCCAGGAGCCGGAACAGTGTTTCCTTCTCCGTATGATCCGGCTGTGCCGGGTAGCCGGGCGCCGGGCGGATGCCCCGATAGGGCTCCGCGATCAGTTCCTCGGGTGTGAAGGCTTCCTCCGGTGCGTAGGCCCAAAGCTCCTTGCGCACATATTCGTGCATGCGCTCGGCGAAGGCTTCCGCGAAGCGATCGGCAAGCGCTTTGACCATGATCGAGGAGTAATCGTCGTTAGCGCGTTCGAAACGCTCGGCAATCGCCACCTCCTCGATGCCGGCCGTCACCACGAAGCCGCCGAGATAATCATGCGTGCCGCTCTGAACCGGCGCGACGAAATCGGCGAGCGCGACATTCGCTCGGCCGTCGCGCTTTGCAAGCTGCTGGCGGAGCGTGAAGAACGTGGCAAGCTTGCTCTCACGCGCCTCATCGGTGAAGAGGCGGATATCGTCGCCGACCGTACCGGCCGGCCAAAAGCCGACGACCGCCTTCGGTGCGAACCATCTCTCCGCGATAATCTTTGCGACCATCGCTTGGGCATCCTCGAAGAGCTGGAGGGCGGCCCGTCCCTGCTTCTCGTCGTGGAGAATCCGCGGATAGACGCCTTTCAGCTCCCAGGTCTGGAAGAAGGGCGTCCAGTCGATATAGCGCGCGAGCTCTGCGAGGTCCCAGCTCTCGAATACGCGGGTACCGAGGAAAGAGGGCGTCTTCGGCCGATAAGCGCTCCAGTCGAGCCTGTGGGCGTTGGCGCGGGCCTGTGAAAGCGGCAGGCGGCGTTTTTCCGCCTCGTTGCGGGCATGCACCTCGGCAACCTTCAGATATTCGGCGCGCACCGTCTCCATGTAGGCCATCCGCACTTCAGGCGACATCAGGCTCGAGACGACGCCTACGGCGCGGCTCGCGTCGGTGACATAGACGGTCTGCCCGAGCGTGTAGCGCGGATTGATCTTCACCGCCGTATGGACGCGGCTGGTCGTCGCCCCGCCGATCAGCAGCGGAATGTCGAAACCTTCGCGCTCCAGTTCGGAGGCGACGTGCACCATCTCGTCGAGTGACGGCGTGATCAGGCCGGAAAGCCCGACGGCGTCGACCTGCTGCTCCCTGGCCACTTCGAGGATCTTTGCGGAAGGCACCATGACGCCGAGGTCGATGATCTCGTAATTGTTGCAAGCGAGCACGACGCCGACGATGTTCTTGCCGATGTCGTGCACGTCGCCCTTGACGGTCGCCATCAGGATCTTGCCGGCGCTTTCGCGCGCGTCGCCGCCATTGGCCGCCTTTTCCGCCTCCATGTAGGGGAGCAACACGGCGACCGCCTGCTTCATCACCCGCGCCGATTTGACCACCTGCGGCAGGAACATCTTGCCGGACCCGAAGAGGTCGCCGACGACGTTCATGCCCGCCATCAGGGGCCCTTCGATGACATGGAGCGGGCGCTCGGCGGCACGCCGCGCCTCGTCCGTGTCCGCTTCGACGAATTCGGTAATGCCGTTGACGAGCGCATGCTCCAGGCGCTTCTCGACCGGCCATTGCCGCCAGGCGAGGTCCTTTTCCTTGCCCTGTGCGCCGCCCTGCCCCCGATAGCGTTCGGCGATCTCCAGGAGCCGCTCCGTCGCGTCTTGGCGGCGGTTGAGCACGACGTCCTCGCAGGCCTCGCGCAGATCCGGGTCGATCGCGTCATAGACCGCGAGCTGCCCGGCATTGACGATGCCCATGTCCATGCCGGCCTGGATGGCGTGATAGAGGAAGACCGCATGCATCGCCTCGCGCACCGGCTCGTTGCCGCGGAAGGAGAAGGAAAGGTTGGAGACGCCGCCCGAGACGTGCACATGCGGCAATGACGCAGTGATTTCCCGTGCTGCCTCGATGAAATCGACGCCGTAATTGTTGTGTTCCTCTATGCCGGTCGCAACGGCGAAGATATTGGGGTCGAAGATGATGTCCTCCGGCGGGAAGCCCACCTCCTCAGTGAGCAGCCGATAAGCACGGCGGCAGATCTCGACCTTGCGAGTCTTCGTGTCGGCCTGCCCCTTTTCGTCGAAGGCCATCACCACCACGGCAGCGCCATAGGCGCGCACCAGCCGGGCGTGATGCAGGAACGCCTCCTCCCCCTCTTTCAGCGAGATCGAATTGACCAGCGCCTTGCCCTGGACGCATTTGAGGCCGGCCTCGATCACCTCCCATTTCGAGGAATCGATCATCACCGGCACGCGGGCGATATCCGGCTCTGAAGCGACGAGGTTCAGGAACTCGACCATGACCTGCTTCGAGTCGATCAGGCCCTCGTCCATGTTGACATCGATGATCTGGGCGCCGTTCGCCACCTGATCGCGTGCGACGTCGAGGGCAGCGGCATAGTCGCCAGCGGTGATCAGCTTGCGGAACTTCGCCGAACCGGTGACATTGGTGCGCTCGCCGACATTGACGAAGGGAATCTCGTCGGTGAACGTGAACGGCTCGAGGCCGGAAAGGCGCATGCGCCGTTCGATCTGCGGAATCTCGCGCGGCGGATATTTTTCGACGGCCTCGGCAATGGCGCGGATGTGGTCGGGCGTCGAGCCGCAGCAACCGCCGACGATATTGACGAGCCCGTCGCGCGCAAAACCCTCGATCTGCGCCGCCATCGCCTCGGGGCTCTCGTCATAGCGGCCGAACTCGTTCGGCAAGCCGGCATTCGGATAGGCGCAGATAAGCGTATCGGCAACCGACGAAAGCTCGTCGATATGGGCGCGCATGGCATTGGCGCCGAGCGCGCAGTTGAGCCCGATCGTGAAAGGCTCCGCATGGCGCACGGAATACCAGAAGGCTTCCGACGTTTGGCCGGAAAGCGTGCGGCCGGAAAGATCGGTGATTGTGCCTGAGATCATGATCGGCAGACGAACGCCTTTCTTGGCGAAGATTTCCTGCGTTGCAAAGATCGCCGCCTTGGCGTTCAGCGTGTCGAAAATCGTCTCGATCAGGATGATGTCGGCGCCGCCGTCGATGAGCCCGCGGACCTGTTCGGCATAGGCGAGCCTCAGATCGTCGAAGCCGACGGCGCGATAGCCAGGATTGTTGACGTCCGGCGAGATCGACGCGGTGCGGTTCGTCGGCCCGAGCGCGCCGGCGACGAAGCGTCGCCGGCCGTCCTCGGCGTGAGCGCGCTTGGCCGCCCGCCGGGCAAGCCGCGCGCCGTCGTGGTTCAGTTCATAGACCATGTCCTCCATGCCGTAATCGGCCTGGGCGATGCGGGTCGAGGAAAAGGTGTTGGTTTCGAGAATGTCGGCGCCGGCAATGGCATAGCGATAGTGGATGTCCTCGATCGCCTTCGGCTGCGTCAGCGTCAGAAGATCGTTGTTTCCCTGCTGGTGACAGCTGCAGCCCCCGAACCGGGCGCCGCGGAAGTGATCCTCGGCGAAGCCGAACTGCTGGATCTCCGTTCCCATGGCGCCGTCCATGATCAGGATGCGCTCTGCCGCCGCCTGACGCAGGGCCCGGAAGATTTCCGATCCGTCAGGCTTCGGTGAAACATCTCCGAAGAGGGAGTTGGCGGCCATGGGAAATCTCCCGTTCTGAAAACGACATCAACTAACTCACATAAACATATCTTTATGTCAACATACGAGGAGATCACAATTTGACTTCCGGCAAGAAAAAGCCCGCCGTAATCGCGGCGGGCGGCAGATACTCGTTCTCTGAAGGGCGGAATGGCCGGAAGATGCAGCCCCTCGCAGGCTTGCAGCATCGCATGTGCGTCGACCACGGTGCTGGAGGCAATCTCACATCCGCTTGAGGCAATCCTCAAGTTCGTAGATCGCGCAGAGGATGTGATAGAAGCTGCTGGCCGGCGCGGGCTCGTCGACGAAGGTGCCGTCCGCCTTCAGCTTGTCGCGCCACAAACCGGGAACCGGTGTTTGCAGAAAGCGGTCGAGCGCGGCCGCTGCGCGTGAAGCCGAGGCGAGATAACGCGTCCGCTCCGCGCCCTCGCCCAAGGCCGCGAATCGGATCGCCGCCTTCAGCCATTCCGTCTGCGGCCAGAGCCGCGCCACCGGATCAGCGACGGAAAAGTCTTCGAAGAGCGTCATGACGGCGACGCCACGGTGCTCACAGATGCCGTGCGTCTCGCCGATCTCGAAGAGCCGTCGCGCCGTAACGATCGCTTGCGACTTGCCGCGCCGCTCCGCCCAGCGAAGAAGCAGCCACGCCCATTCGAATTGGTGGCCGGGTTCGACGATCCGGCCTTTCTCCCCCGGAAAGGGCGCCCAGTCATGGTCGAAGAACTCGCGCAAGGCGCCGGTTTCGGCGTCGACGAAATGCTCCATCGCCAGATGCGCGATCTCGTCGGCAAGATTGGCCCAGGCGACCCGGTCGAAGCGTTCCACCTCTTCACTGGCGAGACAGGCCTCGAAGAGGTGCATATGCGGATTGGAGCAGAGCGGCAAACGCGGCGGATTGTCCTCCTCGAAGCCGGCGATCGGATGCTTGCAATGGGCCTCGAGGCTGAGCCTCATCTCGTTGCTGCGCTCAGCCATCTCCGCGTTTCGCTCCGGCACGACTTCGCCCAGATGGGCGAAGGCAAGCAGCGCGAAGGCCTGGTTATATATGTCGAAGCCGGTATCGATGATCTCGCCGTCGGCATCAGCAAGCGCCCCGTAAAAGCCGCTCGGCTGACGGTAGACCCTATCGAAATAGTGAAGCCCGCCCTCGACGACAGTGCGCCAATCGCCGCTCCAGCCGCGCCGCCCCGCTTCCGCGAAGCAATAGACCTGCCGCGGCTGCACGCGCGAGCGGCGAGCGGCGCGGGTCGGCTCGCCCTGCAGGTCGATCGTTTCGACGAAGCCGCCGCCGACCGCGTCATAGCCCTTCTGCCGCCAGAGCGGCAGGGCCGCCTCGGCGAGCCAGCGGTCGAACTCCCGTGCCTGCAAGTGAATGTCCATACCCTGCGCGTTCTCTCTCAGTCCTCGAGTTTCAGTGCATCATGGTCGGCGCCCAGGACCTCGCAAAGCGCCTCGACGACCAGATTGTGATCATCCCGCTGCGGCAGACCGGAAACCGTGACGGCGCCGATGCATCCGGTGCCTTTGACGACAATCGGAAAGCTGCCGCCATGGGCCGCGTAGTCGGCATCCGGCAGGCCGAGCTTCGCCTGCAGGTTCGTCTGCTGCTTGAGCAGGTTCAAGCCGGTGGCATAGCTGCTTCTGAACAGGCGGAACACCGTGTTGCGCTTGCGCCGCACCCAGTTTGGATTGTCCGGCGTCGCCCCTTCGAGCGCCGCATAGAAGACCGGCATGGAAAAAAGCGTGATGTCGATGACGACACCCAGATTGCGCTCGGCGGCCATGCCGCGTAGCGTCGAGCCGAGCAGCCAGGCAGCGTCGAGGTCTAAGCGGTCGAACTGCAGCTCTTGTTCCTGAAGCGCGATACGGCGCAGGTCGTTGTCGATGTTCATGATACCTCAGCGGGTTCTGTTTCAATTAGACGCACGGATCGGGCGATAAATCGTCGCCGCGCTCCGAACTTACTCCTTCCAGAGCCAGGCGGCGCCGCGCACACCGGAACTGTCGCCATGCACCGCCTTCAGGATCGGCGTCTCGAAACTGTCGGCGAAGACGTACCGGGTGATCAGGCTCGGCAGTTCACCATAGATCTCGTCGACATTGGACATGCCGCCGCCGAGCACGAAGACATCCGGATCGACGATATTGGTTAGAAGCGCGAGGCTCCGGGCGAGGCGATCGACGAAGCGTTGATAGACGCCGGTCGCGGCGGGGTCGCCCGCGCGCTTCAAATCGATGATGTCGCGGCCGCGGCGGTCGACGCCGGTGGTCGTGCGATAGTCGAGCTCGAGCCCGGTGCCGCAGGCATACATGTCGAGGCAGCCGAGCTTGCCGCACCAGCACCTGTGGCCGGGATATTCTTCCGGCCTCATCCAGGGAAGCGGATAATGCCCGATTTCGGCGGCAATGCCCTGATAGCCGGCGTGAACCTTCTTGTTGATTGCCAGCCCTCCGCCATGACCGGTGCCGGCAATGATGCCGAAGACGATGCGCGCCTGCCTGCCGGCTCCGTCGACGGCTTCGGAGACCGCCAGGCAATTGGCGTCGTTGGCAAGGCGCACCGGCCGGCCGAGGGCCGCTTCCAAGTCGCGCCCGAGCGACTTGCCGTTGATGAGCACGGCATTGGAATTGCGCACGATGCCGGTGCGCGGATTGGGGCTGCCGGGGATGCCGATGCCGATCGACCCGCGCTCCCCCGCCGTCTGCTCCGCGGCGGCCACGAGGTCGACCACGGCACGGACGCAATCGTCATAGCCGCCGGTCGGGGTTGGAACCCGGTGCCTTGCACGCGTGCCGCCATCGCGGCCGAGCGCGATGACCTCCATTTTCGTGCCGCCCCAATCGATACCGATGAACATGTGTGGATCACGTCCCAGGATGGTGTCTTTCAGATGGCGCCTCTCCCCGAGGCCGCCGTCACCCTTGCTTAGCATCCGCTCCGTTGGCGCCGCTAGTCCATCCGCCAAAATGGCGACGCCATCGAAAAACACTTGGCGAACAAGCCTCGCTTTTGTATGGGTCTATAGCAAGTGGTCCCGTAGCTCAGCAGGATAGAGCACCAGATTCCTAATCTGGGGGTCGCGCGTTCGAATCGCGCCGGGATCACCATTTCTTCCCTTGCCAAAGCAGCGTAGTAACCGGGCAGCCCGCCGGCGCATGATGCTACCGGACGGACCGATGTGGCGCGGCTCCAGGACCCCTCATCGCCCATTTGGGGGTGGCCCAACGGAGTTGCGCACCACCAGGTCGGGTCTGAGCAGGATCTCCGTTTCGGAAGCTGCCCGGTCCGAAAGCATGTCGAGCAGCAATGCCATCGCATGCTTGCCGATCGCGGTGCGTGGCTGGCGGATTGTGGTCAGGGAGGGGGTCATGAAACTCGCTTGCGGGATGTCATCGAAACCGGTGATCGAAAAATGGTCCGGTATTTCGTAGCCGCGTGCCTTCACCCCGAGAGCGACGCCAAGGGCGGTCTGATCGTTGACGCACATGAAGGCGGTGGGAAGATCATCGCGCATGAAGAACTGTTCCAGCGCGAGCCTTCCGCTTTCCACCGATCCGTCACCTTCAAGGACCAATTGCCGTCTCAAGGGAATGCCGGCCGCAGCAAGCCCTGCCTCGTATCCCGACCGACGGCGACGATAGGCAAGGCGCGTGCTGGAGTCCCCGATGAATGCAATTCGCCGGTGACCTTCCGAAATGAGGAGGTCAACAGCCTTGCGAGCACCCTGGACGTCGTCGACCCCGACATAAGGAATGCCGCCATTGAAGACCGGCTCGAATACGCCCACGGTCGGCGGCAGACGTGCGGTCATGGCCTCGTGACCGAAAGGAAGAATGCCCGTAAACAGGATCATGCCCGCGGCCTGGTTCGAATTGAAGAATTTCAGGTATTCCAGCCCACGCTGCGCGTCGTTTTGTGTGTGGCCGATCAGCACGCCGTAGCCGTGGCCCCGGGCTTCGTTTTCAAGGCCCACCAGAATACTGGAGAAATTCGGGTCGCCAATATCGGGCGCGACCACGAGTATCATATTCGAGCGCCCGAGCCTTAGGCTGCGCGCCATCGCATTGGGCGTGTAGCCGGTTATCGCGATTGCTTGATTGACCTTGAGTCTGGTCGATTTGGCGACCTTCTCCGGCATGTGAATGGCCCGCGAAACTGTCGCGATCGACACTTCGGCCATCCGTGCGACATCTTCGATGGTGGCGGGCGGGGAACTGGACACTCGATTGGCCTCGGACTCTATGGCGAGACACTACACAGACTTGCCCGACGGTCAAATGCGCGACCAGAAAAAATTGCCGGACAAACAGCATGTAAACCTTTACATCGGGCAGTGTAAAGGTTTACATCAACAAAAATGAGGTGGAGGCCTCAGGGAGGGGAACATGGGCACGGACGTCGTCGAAAGCGCTCCCGTCGTGCTGTCCGCGCGACGCGTCAGCAAATCGTTCAGCGGTGTGCAGGTGCTGTTCAGCGTCGATTTCGAGCTGCGCCAGGGCGAAATCCACGCGCTGATGGGTGAAAATGGCGCCGGCAAATCCACACTCGTGAAGATTCTCTCCGGCTTCGAGCAGCCGACCTCGGGCGAGATCCTGTTAGACGGCAAATCCGTGACGCTTCCGCCCAACGGTGCCGCCGAGGCGCTCGGCATTGTCATTATCCATCAGGAATTCAATCTGGCGGAACATCTCACCGTCACCGAGAGCCTCTTTCTCGGGCGCGAGGTAACCCGTTTCGGAGTTCTCGACCGCAAGTTCATGCGTGCGGAAACACGCCGCGTCCTCGATCTCCTCGGCTCTCACGTCGACGAAAACGCGATGATCGGCTCTCTGTCGATTGCCGAAAGGCAGATGGTCGAGATCGCCAAAGCCATCAGCCGTGACGCGCGCGTCGTCTTCATGGACGAGCCGACGGCAGTGTTGTCGCGCGAGGAAACGTACTTCCTGTTCCAGCTGGTGCGCAAGCTGCGCGAAAAGGGCACCAGCTTCGTCTTCGTGTCGCACAAGCTCGACGAGGTCATGGAACTGACGGATCGTGTGACGGTGTTGCGCGACGGCCAGTGGATCAAGACGGCGCCCACCTCCACCCTCGACGGCGAGGCTATCGCCCAGCTGATGGTCGGCCGCGAACTATCGAGCCTCTACCCCGGTAAAAGCGAGCCCAACGTCGACGAAGAAGTGGTGCTACGGGTCAGTTCGGTATCCACCGGCTATGTCCGGGACGCGAGTTTCGAGGTTCGCCGCGGCGAGGTCCTCGGCTTTTCAGGGCTGATCGGCTCCGGCCGAACGGAGTTGATGGAAGCGCTCGTGGGACTTCGCTCGCGCCTGAAAGGCGAGGTACTGGTTCGCGGCCAGCCGGTACCGTCAGGTGATGTCCATGCGATCAACAAGGCCGGCCTCGTCTACATGACCAAGGATCGAAAGGCCAAGGGGTTGTTGCTCAATGCCGGGATGATGGCGAACCTGACGCTGCAGTCGCTCGGCCGCCATACCCGCCTCGGCTATCTCGACCCGGCAAGCGAGCAAGCGGCTCTCGTCAGGGCTCGCCGCCGCTTCGATATCCGCGTCAGGGACGACACTATCGTCGCCGGACGCATGTCGGGGGGCAATCAGCAGAAACTCCTGCTTGCCAAGGTCATGGAAACTGATCCGAGTATCATCATCATCGACGAGCCGACGCGGGGCATCGACATCGGCACCAAGCAGCAGATCTATCACTTCATCTCGGCGCTGGCCCGGGATGGCCGCTCGATCGTCGTCGTTTCGTCCGAGATGCCGGAGATCATCGGCCTCTGCAGTCGCGTAGCGGTCATGCGGGAAGGCCAAATTGCCGGCATACTCGAGGGCGACGAGATCTCTGAACAGGAGATCATGCGCTACGCCGCAGGTCTGAAGAAGAAGGCGGCCTGATCCGCGCGGGCGGATCCTTTGCCGCCGACGGCAACAATGCAATTCCCGAAAGGTGAGGCGGAGGCCCGATTGGATATGAGCGTGAACCAGGAAAGCAGTCAGGTGGCGATCCGCCGCCGCAGCTGGCGTGACATTGATCTGAGGGCTGTGGCGCCATTCGTTGCGCTGGCTTTGCTCCTCCTGGTGGGCGCGCTGGTCAATCCCAACTTCATCAGCATCAATAATCTCGCCAACGTCGCCACCCGAAGCGCATTCATCGCCATCATCGCAGTCGGGGCGACCTTCGTGATTTCCTCAGGCGATCTCGACCTGTCCGTCGGCGCAATGGTCGCCTTCATCGCCAGCCTGATGATCCTCTTCATGAATTCCGGCGTAATTGCCGATCCGGTGCTCATGCTCCTGACGGCTATCCTTTTCACGATAATTGCCGGTGCGCTATGTGGCCTCACCAACGGTCTGATCACGACGGTCGGCAGGATCGAGCCCTTCATAGCGACGCTCGGCACCATGGGCATTTATCGGGGGCTGACGACCTGGCTTTCGCAGGGCGGAGCAATCACGCTCAAGGAGCCTCAGCTCCAGGAGATGTACCGTCCCGTCTATTTCGGCACGATCTTCGGCGTGCCGGTTCCCATCGTCGTTATTCTTTGTGTGACCGCCGTCGCCGCCTTCATTCTCTACCGCACCCGCTACGGGCGGCACGTCGTCGGCGTCGGCTCCAATCGTGACGTCGCGCGATACTCGGGCATTTCCGTCAATCGCGTTCGCACGGTCGCATTCGTGATCCAGGGGCTGTGCGTAGCGGTAGCCGTGCTGCTCTACGTGCCGCGCCTCGGCTCGACGTCGGCGACCACAGGCATCCTGTGGGAACTGCAGGCGATCACAGCCGTCGTGATCGGCGGCACGGCACTCAAGGGTGGGGCGGGTCGGGTGTGGGGCACAATCTGCGGTGCCTTCATCCTCGAGCTGGTCGGCAACATCATGCTGCTGTCCAACTTCATCAGCGAATACCTGATCGGCGCCATTCAGGGCGCCATCATCATCATTGCGATGCTCGTCCAGCGCTCGCTGGTGCGCAAATCGTGAGACAGCCGGGTCCACAGGTCTCCCGGCCTGCAAAAGGTTGACCTGTTTTGGGAGGTACATAATGCGTAAGAAGCTATTCGGCCTGACCCTCGCGGCCATGACCGCCCTCACCGGCGTGACGCATGCGCAGGAGGAAAAGAAAGTGACGATCGGCGTGTCGATACCGGCAGCCGATCACGGCTGGACGGCCGGTGTGGTCTTCCATGCCGAACGGGTCGCAAAGCTCCTGATGGAGCGAAATCCGGGTCTCCACGTGATCGTCAAGACCTCGCCCGATCCGGCGAGCCAAGCCAACGCCGTGCAGGATCTCGAGACACAAGGCATCGACGCTCTGGTCATTCTGCCGACCGATCCGGATCCGCTCGTCAACGCCATCAAGGAAGTGAAAGACAAGGGTACTTTTGTCGCCCTGGTCGATCGTGCGCCGAGCGTCAACGACGCATCCGTACGTGATCTCTACGTTGCGGGCAACAACCCGGCACTCGGCCAGGTCGCTGGTGAGTACATCAAGGCAACGACACCGGATGCCGAAGTCGTCGTAATCCGCGGCCTGCCGATCCCGATCGATCAGCAGCGCCAGGACGGCTTCGACAAGGGTATCGAGGGGTCGAACGTCAAGGTTCTCGACCGCCAGTACGGCAACTGGAATCGCGACGATGCCTTCAAGGTCATGCAGGACTACCTGACCAAGTACCCGAAGATCGATGTCGTCTGGTGCCAGGACGACGACATGGCTGTCGGCGTGCTGCAGGCCATCGAACAGGCGAAACGCACCGACATCCAGTACGTCATCGCCGGTGCCGGCTCGAAGGAGATGATCAAGAAGGTCATGGACGGCGACAAGATGATCCCGGTCGACGTGCTCTATCCGCCGGCGATGATCGGTACTGCGCTCGAGATGACCGCTGCCAATTTCTACAGTCAGGTTCCAGTCCGCGGTGTCTACACGATCGACGCAACGCTCGTGACCGAGGATAATGCGCAGGACTTCTACTTCCCGGATTCGCCATTCTGATCCGGCATTGAGCAGAGGCGGCCCCTATTTGCACGGGCCGCCTCGATCGGGTCGCATGCAATCTGCATACGTTACGCAAAGCTGCGGACAGAGCCGGGGAGACCATCCGTGCGGTCGTCCCAAGCTCCGCCGGGCCCCAGGATCGCTACCTCAGTTGCGCCTCTATCCCCTTTTGACGCAAACCACCCCCGGATCCTCCTCGCCCTTCGTCACGTCGAAGAGCGTCGCCTCCTCGCCTTCGGTCCACCAGATATAGCGTCCGCCAGCATAGCGCGCGCCCGAGCCTGAGATAATTCCCGAGGCGGCGATGTAGTGGCCGCCGATCGAGAAGGTGACGAGCGACAGGGGGCCGGCATTGATATATTCGGCGTCGACGCCCTCCCCGGCGCAATCGTATCGCACCGTCTGCCGGTCGACAGCGCCGGCACCGGGCACACGCAGGATGACCTCCGCCCCGCCCGCTGCCGCGGCCTCGGTCGATACGAGCCGCATGACCGGAGTGCCGTCGGCGCCCGCCAGCGTGAGCCTTGTGCCGTCTATACTCCAGTCGAGCCTATTCCGCAGAGCGTCGAAGAACTTCTGCTCCTGCTCCATGATGGCCGGTTCGCACATCTTGCGCGCCGCGGCGGTGGGTCCGAAGGTGATGGTCTTGCCCGAGAGGGTGAAGGCGCCGGTGAAAAAGTTGCAGCCGCCCATGCCGCCATAGGTACCGTCCTCCCGGATATCCAGTTCCGTCTCGAATTCGTCGACGACGCCTTCGCCGCCGATCGCCTCGGCGCGCCAGGAACCGACGAGCTCCTGCGGCACGTTCTCGGCGGCGACCGTATTCATGGAGGCAACTTCGATCAGCACGCAGGCGCACATGGCAGCCGTCAGGGTCTTTGACATGGGAAGTTCCTCGCGCAGAGAGCGACGCATGGTTGCAGCCAGGCGGATTCTTAGCGCAGCGGTGCCGGAAAGAGAAGAGCGGCGGCTTCTGCCCTTGTTGCCGAGGGCTTTCGGCTGTAGAGCCTATGGGAAACTCCAGAACCAGAAGAATACGGGAATTGGCAATGGCATCCGGCGACGAGAAGCGCCGCCTGACGATATTGGGCTCCACCGGTTCGATCGGCACCAGCACGCTCGACGTGATCGAGCGACTCGGCGGCCGTAAGAATTTCGAGATTGCGGCACTCACCGGAAACGGCAACATACCCTTGCTCGCCGAACAGGCGCGCCGCCTGGGGGCGGAGCTTGCGGTCACCGCCGACGCGGAGCGCTACGGCGAATTGAAGGAGGCCCTGAGCGGCAGCGGCATTGCCGTGGCGGCCGGCCGCAGCGGCCTTATCGAGGCGGCCGAGCGCGACGCCGGCTGGGTGATGGCGGCAATCGTCGGCAATGCCGGGCTTGCTCCGACCCTTGCCGCCGCGCGGCGCGGCGCCGCCATCGCGCTTGCCAATAAGGAGTGCCTCGTTTCCGCGGGCAGCCTCTTCCTGGAAGCGGTCCACAAGGGGGGCGCGCGGCTGCTACCCGTCGACAGCGAACATAATGCCATCTTTCAGGTCCTCGAAAACGAGCAGCGACACGCGGTCGAACGCATCATCCTGACGGCCTCCGGCGGCCCGTTCCGCACCAAGTCGCTCGAGGAGATGCGGCACGTCACCGCCGACATCGCCCGCGCCCACCCCAACTGGTCAATGGGGTTGAAAATATCGATCGACAGCGCCTCGATGTTCAACAAGGCGCTGGAAATGATCGAGGCGCGCCACCTCTTCGGGCTGCGTCCGGATCAGATCGAGGTGATCGTCCATCCGCAATCGGTGATCCATTCCATGGTCGGCTATAGCGACGGATCGGTGCTGGCGCAACTCGGCTGTCCCGACATGCGCACGGCGATCGGCTATGCGCTCTCCTATCCGAAGCGCTCAGCGCTGCCGGTCGAGCGGCTCGATTTCGCAAAGCTCGCGCGGCTCGATTTCGAAGCACCGGACGAAATCCGCTTCCCGGCGCTCCGCCTGGCGCGCCGGGCGATGGAGGCGGGCGGCGTGCAGGGGGCGGTGCTAAACGGCGCGAAGGAAACCGCACTCGAAGCCTTCATCAAGGCGAGGATCGGCTTCCTGGCGATGGCGGAAATCGTCGAGGAGGTGATGGATGCGTTGGCTGACCTGCCGGCGGCCGCCACCATGGACGATGTCTTCGCGGCGGATGAAAAAGCCCGGCATACTGCGGCCGGGTTGATTGAATAACACGCGATATTCGGTTCGAACTGTCCCTCATCCGCCCTTCTCCCCGCAAGCGGGGCGAAGGAGACTCGCGGCGTGCTTCCCACCCCACCCATTCACCCACAGATGAGGAGAAGGTGCAAGTCCGTCCCCTCTCCCCGTTTGCGGGATGAGGGGCTTCGGCTCGTGAGCGCTTACGCCACCGCCCTTGCCAGCGCGCAGCGCGACCAGAGTGAATGCAGGGCGCCGACCAGGTGATCGATATCGGCATCCGAATGCAGCGGCGTCGGCGTGATACGCAGGCGCTCGGTCTTCTTCGGCACCGTTGGATAGTTGATCGGCTGCACATAGACGCCGCAATTGTCGAGCAACAGGTCCGAGATCCATTTGCACTTGGCGGCATCGCCGACCATCACCGGCACGATATGGCTCGGATTGAGCATGTGCGGAATGCCGCGCTTGTCGAGCAGCGAGCGCAAGCGTCGCACCCGCTCCTGATGCGCGAAGCGTTCGACCTGGCTCTCCTTCAGATGCCGGATCGAGGCGAGCGCGCCGGCGGCGAGCGCTGGCGGCAGGGCAGTCGTGAAGATGAAGCCGGAGGCAAAGGAGCGGATGAAATCGCAGAGCGCCGCCGAACCGGTAATATAGCCGCCCATGACGCCGAATGCCTTGCCGAGCGTGCCCTCGATTACAGTCAGGCGATGCATCAGCCCCTCGCGCTCGGCGATGCCGCCGCCGCGCGAGCCATACATGCCGACCGCATGCACCTCGTCGAGATAGGTCATCGCGCCGTATTTGTCGGCGAGATCGCAGATCTCCCTGATCGGCGCGATGTCGCCGTCCATCGAATAGACCGATTCGAAGGCGATGATCTTCGGCGCGCGCGGATCGGCCGCCGCGAGCTTGGCTTCAAGATCGGCCACCGAATTGTGCTTGAAAATGACGCGTTCGCATTTCGAATGACGAATGCCCTCGATCATCGAAGCGTGATTCCCAGCATCCGAGAAGCAGATGATGCCGGGAATCCTGGAACAGAGAGTTCCAAGGGCGGCCCAGTTCGACACGTATCCCGAAGTGAACAGCAGCGCGGATTCTTTGCCGTGCAGGTCGGCAAGCTCGCGCTCGAGCAGGACGTGATAATGGTTGGTACCGGAGATGTTGCGGGTACCGCCGGCGCCGGCGCCGCATTCGTCAATCGCCCGCTTCATTGCCTCGACGACCACCGGAGATTGGCCCATGCCGAGATAGTCGTTCGAGCACCAGACGGTGACCTGCTGGCTGCCCTCGGCCGTGTAGCGTGTCGCCTTCGGGAAGTCGCCACGGTGGCGGGCGAGATCGGCGAATACGCGGTAGCGGCCTTCCTGATGCAGCCCGTCCAACTCGGCTTTGAAGAAACTCTCGAAATCCATCATCATCTCCACAACCCTGCCCGCCTTTGTTCCTTGAAAGCGGTCAGAGGGTCAACCCCGGAAAGCCCCCGTTGCCTGCGGCAAATGGCCCTCAGTTTTGAACTGTTCCAAGATAGCTAGTTCAACTCAATCCCCGCAACTTTGACCGAAGTCAAGCAATTACGAAAAAGGACGGCCGCTGCCGCCCTTTTCCGATGCAAAGTCCCCCCTTTCACGCGGCCGCCACGGCGCGCTTCGTCATCACCTTGATGAGATTGGCGCGATAGGGTGCGGTCGCATGAAGGTCGGAAAGCAGGTCCGAGGGATCGACCGTCACGTTCGCCACCGCGTCCGGCGACCAGTTGCCGGCAAGCGCCGATTCGAGGCCCGCATGGCGGAACACGCCGTTGGAGCCGGCCCCGGTCACGGCGACGCGAACGTCGCCAACGTCGCGACGGGCGACGAACACGCCCGTCATCGCATAGCGTGAAGCCGGGTTGGCGAACTTCTGATAGCTCGCCCTTTCGGGTGCCTCGAAGCGGATGGCGATGATGATTTCGCGATCACTGAGTACCGTCTCGAACAATCCGGTGAAGAAATCGCCGGCCCTGATTTCCCGCCTGTCCGTGACCACCATCGCGTCGAGCGCCAGGATGGCCGCCGGATAGTCCGCCGCCGGATCATTATTGGCGACGGAGCCGCCGATCGTGCCCATGTGACGGACATGCGGATCGCCGATGTGGCTCGCCAGCGCGCAAAGGGCGGGACAGACGGCCTTTACTCGTTCCGAGGTCGCGACCTCCTCATGCGTCGATGCCGCGCCGATCGTGACCGTCCGCCCGTCGACCGTGATGCCCTTCATTTCGGCGATGTGCCTGAGATCGATGAGGTCGCTCGGCGCAGCGAGCCGCTGCTTCATGGTGGGAATAAGTGTCATGCCGCCGGAAAGATATTTGCCCTCCGCAGCGGACCCCATGAGCTTCAGTGCCTCGTCGATCGAAGAGGCACGGCGATAATTGGTCTCGTACATTCTCGTTCCTCCCGATCAATGGCCGGCCTGCGCGGCGGCCCAGACCTTTTCGGGCGTCGCCGGCATGGTGACCGCATTGTTGCCGATTGCGTCGGTGATCGCGTTGATCAGTGCCGGCGGTGATCCGATCGCCCCCGCCTCACCGCATCCCTTGATGCCGAGCGGATTGTTCGGGCATGGCGTATTGGTCGTCGATACGCGGAAGGACGGCAGGTCATCGGCGCGCGGCATGGCGTAATCCATGTAGCTCGCCGTCAACAACTGCCCGCTGTCCGGATCGTAATGCACGCCTTCGAGCAGCGCCTGCCCGATTCCCTGGGCAATGCCGCCATGCACTTGCCCCTCGACGATCATCGGATTGATGATATTGCCGAAATCATCTGCTGCGACGAACTGGACGATCGTCGTCTTGCCCGTTTCCGGATCGACCTCCACCTCGCAGATGTAGCAGCCGGCCGGGAAGGTGAAATTGGCCGGATCATAGAAGGCGCCCTCCTTGAGACCCGGCTCCATGCCGGCGGGCAGGTTGTGGGCGGTATAAGCGGCGAGCGCCACCTGAGACCAGGGGATCGACTTGTCGGTGCCGGCAACCTTGAGCGCGCCGTCCTCGACGACGATATCGCTCTCGTCGGCCTCCATGATGTGCGCCGCGATCTTCTTCGCCTTGGCTTCGACCTTGTCCAGCGCCTTGACGATCGCCGACATGCCGACCGCACCCGAACGAGAGCCGTAGGTGCCCATCCCCATCTGCACCTTGTCGGTATCGCCATGCACGATGTTGATGCTGTCGATCGGCACGCCCAGCCGGTCGGCGACGAGCTGGGCAAAGGTGGTCTCGTGGCCCTGGCCGTGGCTGTGCGAGCCGGTCATCACCTCGATCGTGCCAACCGCGTTGACCCGGACCTCGGCCGACTCCCATAGGCCGACGCCGGCGCCAAGCGAACCGACCGCGGCCGAGGGCGCAATTCCGCAAGCTTCGATATAGCAGCTCATGCCGATGCCGCGTCTCATGCCGCGCCGCTCCGATTCCGCCCTGCGCGCGGCAAAGCCGTCGACATCGGCGGCCGCCATGGCGGCATTGAGCGACGCATCGTAGTCGCCGGCGTCATAATTCATGATGACCGGCGTCTGGTGCGGGAACGACCGGATGAAGTTGATGCGCCGGAGTTCGGCCGGCGAAATGCCGAGCTCGCGCGCCGCCGTTTCCATCGTCCGTTCCAGGAGATAGGTCGCTTCCGGGCGACCGGCGCCGCGATAGGCGTCGACCGGGGCGGTGTTCGTATAGACCGTGCGGACATTGGCGTGTATCGCCGGGATGTCGTATTGCCCGGAGAGCAGGGTCGCATAGAGATAGGTCGGCACGGCCGAGGAAAAGAGCGACATATAGGCGCCGAGATTGGAGATCGTATCGACCTTCAGCGCCGTGATCCGATGGTTCGCGTCGAAAGCCATTTGCACGGTCGAAACATGGTCGCGGCCATGCGCATCGGTGAGGAATGCCTCGGTGCGGTCCGAGGTCCACTTGACCGGCACGCCGGTGCGCTTGGACGCCCAGAGACAGACGATCTCCTCCGGATAGATGTAGATCTTGGAGCCGAAGCCGCCGCCGACATCGGGCGCGATCACCCTCAGCTTGTTCTCCGGCGCGACGTTATAAAAGGCGCTCATCACCAGGCGCGCCACATGCGGGTTCTGGCTGGTCGTGTAGCAGGTGTAGTGGTCGTCGCCCGGATCGTAAATGCCGAGAGTTGCGCGCGGTTCCATCGGGTTGGGCGACAGGCGGTTGTTGAGGACCTTGAGCTCCGTCACATGCGCTGCGCCGGCAATCGCCCGGTCGACCGCGGCAGCATCGCCGATCTCCCAGTCGAAGATCAGGTTGCCTGGAGCTTCTGAATGGATCTGAGGCTGGCCGTCACCCAGCGCCTGCACCGGATCCGTGACCACCGGTAAAGGATCATAATCGACGATCACCGCTTCCGCCGCGTCGCGGGCCTCGGCGACGCTGTCGGCCACGACGACCGCGACCGCATCGCCCACATAGCGCACGGTCTTGTCCGCAAGCGGCCGCCAGACGCCCATCCTCATCGGCGAGCCGTCCTTCGAATGGATCATCCAGCCGCAGATGAGATTGCCGATTCCGTCAGCCAGCAATTGCTCTCCGTCGAGCACGTCGATGACGCCGGGCATGGCCTTCGCGTCCGTCGCGTCGATCCTCGCGATCCTGGCATGCGCATGCGGGCTGCGCACGAAGACCGCATATTTCATGCCCGGCACCCTCATGTCGTCCGTGTAGCGCCCCTTGCCGGTGAGGAACCGCCTGTCTTCCTTGCGCGCGACCGGCGCGCCAATCCCTTCAACACCCATTGCCTATCTCCTCCCGAGATATTCAGCACACTCCTGGAATTCCGATGCGGTTTTCCGCCCGCATCCCGCGTCCCGACGAATCTGTGCCCCCGCTCATTCCGCGGCCTGGCGTGCGCCGCCGCCCATCTCGGCGGCCGCGGCCAGGATCGCCTTGACGATATTGTGATAGCCGGTGCAGCGACAGATATTGCCCTCGAGCTCGGCACGCACCGTCGCCTCGTCGAGATTGCCGCCATGGCGGCGGATCATGTCGACGGCGGTCATGACCATGCCCGGCGTGCAGAAGCCGCATTGCAGGCCGTGATGCGCATTGAAGGCCGCCTGGACCGGATGAAGCTCGCCCTGTTGCGCCAGCCCTTCGATGGTCGTGATCGCCGATCCCTCCGCCTGGGCGGCGAGGATCGAACAGCTCTTGACCGATCGGCCGTCCATCAGGATGACGCAAGTGCCGCACTGCGTCGTGTCGCAGCCGACATGCGTCCCCGTCAGTCCGAGATTTTCGCGGATGAAGTGCACCAGCAGCGTCCGGTCGTCGCAGGTGCCCGTCACCTGGCGGCCGTTGACCGTCATCGTTATTTTCGCCATTTCGCTCCTCCGGGGGTTGGTCGGTGCCAACTCGAGCGCGGCCTTGAAGTCGGGTGAGATCTGTTCACGCGACGGAAGGACGCGCCCACTGAAATCGATGCCCTCTGCCAGCGCCCACTCCTCCCGGGCCGAACTGGCACGCTGCATCATTTGTCTTTTTTTCAAATGTCGCAACCGTTTGCGGCCACGGAACGGCAAAAATTCCGCCGCCGTCTGTTCCGGCCTGGCAACCGCCTTCATCTTCTGTTCAGGAAAGATGACATTATCTTGCCGAGGAAGATTCGCCGCCTCCCGTAGACATTGCCGGACAGTGGATTATCTTCCAGGTTGCAAATTCAAAGGGGAAGCAGCCGGTTGCGCTGCCCTTCCATCACCCAGGAGACGGACGAGGCGACAGGCTGAGATCCGTAGAATTCGGAGAGGACAAGATGAAGAAAGCCATCGCACTTGTGCTGGTCGCCCTGGCGGTCGCAAGCTGCACGCAAACGGAAAAGGGTGCCGGCATCGGTGCCGCCTCGGGCGCGATCATCGGCGGCGCGATCACGAACGACGTACGCGGCGCGGCCGTCGGCGCAGCCATCGGCGGCGTGTCCGGCGCGGTCATCGGCCATGTCACCGAGCAGCCGGGCCAGTGCTACTACCGCGACCGCTACGGCCGCCGCTATATCGACGCCTGCTGATTGCGGCGACCAACGAAAAGGAAGCCCCCGGCGCGATTGCGGTCCGGGGGCTCTTTTTTTTTGACCATGCGCCGAATTGGCGACCACGTTAGTCCCGCAACGGAACTTTTGCGGCTCACAGAGGTTCCGCCAAACGAGGAGCATCGGCATGATCGCGACGGCCCACCGGGTAAGCAGCCAGACCTCGCGCGAGATCAATCGCAGAATCCGGCAGGAGACCGAGGAACGGCTTGCCCACTACGAGTCGCATCCGGAAGAGATCGAGCAGAGACTGGCCGAACTGGATCTCGAGTGGGATATCGAGCGGACGCTCGAAGCTAATGCATCGTTGCTTGCCTTCACCGGTGTCGCACTCACGGCGACGGTTGATCGGCGGTGGCTCGCCCTTCCCGCTATCGTCACCGGCTTTCTGTTTCAGCACGCGATCCAAGGCTGGTGCCCCCTTTGCCTGTACTTAGAAGACTGGGATTCCGCACCGCCGAAGAAATCAACCAGGAGCGCTACGCATTGAAGGCGCTAGGCGGAGATTTCAACGGCGCTCGGGGTCCGGGCAGGCTCGCTTCCGTACTGCGCGCGGTAGGGATACACCGCGAGCTTGGTGGTCAGGCCTGACTCCGCGCGGGAGAAGGTGATTCCGGTTTGCCAGCATTCGTCTTAACCTCGGAAAGCTTCTTCGGCGGCATACTCCTGCACCAACATTCTGCAGTGGCGTCGTAATTTTCGGCGCAACGACCGTTGTGCAGCGTCTGCTTTGCACAGCGAGCGTGTGCTCCTGGGACCACATCGCCCGCCGATTTTGTCAGATACATCGGCCGACTCCCCTTCCCGGAATGGAACGACCGCGCCACGATCATTAACAAATGGGGAACCATGCCATGCTAACATGGCCATTGCCGCACAAGCAGGCAGTGAGTAAAGAGTCGCCTGAAACGGGATGCGGAGGGAATGTCGCCACCACGGTCGAGTACTGCGCACTGGAAGGGAGCGGCGGCGTTTGTCCTTGCGGCGTCGACGGCGCTTGGCCCGTTTTCCGCCGGTAAGGCGCTTGCGATCAACATCTTCGGCCTGCGGCTCTTCGAAAGCGCGGAGGAGGAGATCCAGGTCATCGACCCTGTCCGCTATGCCCTCACTTTCGAATCCGGCGCGGACGACGCGGATCTGCGCGAGGCGCTCGAAAACGCATCCAGGCTTTACCAGGATCGCGACAAACCGGTTTCCGGTGACCTTGGCCTCTTGATCAAGGCGCGCGACGACCGGGAACGCCTGCTTGCGGCTCTCTATGAAAACGCACGCTATGGCGGTGTCGTCAGCATCCAGATCAATGGGCAGGACATCGAAACGCTGCCGCCGGATCCCTCCTTTCCGGATGGCGCGGTGCCGGTGGCGGTGCGGGTCACCCCGGGGCCGGTATTCACATTGGGCAGGGTAACTCTGCAAGGCGATGCGGCGCAGTTCGCCCCTTCTGCGTACGGGCTTACGCCCGGCGCACGTGCCAACTCGACGCTGATCATCAGGGCAGGCGAGCAGATCGTCGCCGATCTGAAGGAACAGAGCCGGCCTCTTGCGAACCTTACCGAACGCAGCGTCGTTGCCGACCACGCCACTTCGACGGTCGACGTCACGATCGCCGCCGAGGGCGGCCCGGTCGCCCCCGTCGGCGATCTCACGGTCACCGGCACAAGGACCGTCGATCCGACATTCGTGCGCGATTATTCGCGCCTCAACGAGGGTCGGCCCTACTCGCCGGAAAACATCCGCAAGGCGGCCGAGCGTCTGCGGCAGTTGAATGTCTTTTCCAGCGTCACCATTACTGAAGCCGATCGGCTTGCGCCGAACGGTACCATTCCGATGACCATTCAGGTTTCAGAGGGCAAGCACCGCTATTTCGGCTTCGGCGGCCAGGTCTCGACGACCGACGGCCTTGGCCTGCAGGGCTACTGGGGTCACCGCAATCTCTTCGGCCGCGCCGAGTCGATACGGATCGAGGGCTCGGTCGATCGAATCGGTGAAACGGCGGATATCGGCGGGCTCGACTATTCCGCCAGCATCCTCTTTGCGAAACCCGGCGCCTTCGGCCCGGCATCGACCTTCACGGCGAGCGTGAAGGCTGCCATCTCCGACCCGGATGCCTATCGCGCCAAGACCATTACGGCGGCGGCGGGCGCCGGTTTCGAGCTTTCGCCGGAGGATACGGTCTCGGCCGGCGCGGAGCTGAGCCTGGCCGATGTCGACGACGCATTCGGGTCAAACCGCTATCTCACCGCCGCCATTCCGCTCGAATATGTTCGCGATACCCGCGACGACAAGCTGAACGCGAAGGAAGGCTACCGTGCGCTGATCAGCGCTAAGCCAAGCTACGAGATCGAGGGAAAGACCTTCTTCAGCTCATTCGAGGCCACCGCCTCCGGCTATCAGGCCCTCGGACCCGAGAACCGTTTCGTGCTCGCCGGCAGGATCGGCGCTGGCACACTTGTCGGTGGCGGCGAACTCGCCGACATTCCGGCGCCGCGGCGCTTCTATCTCGGCGGCGGCGGCTCGGTGCGCGGCTACGCCTTCCAGGAGATCGGCCCGCGCAATGCCGACAACCAGCAAACCGGCGGCCGATCCTATGTGAGCGGTTCGCTGGAGGCGCGCATTGCGGTCACCGACACGGTGGGCATCGTACCTTTCATCGATGCGGGCAGCGTCTCGGCGGGCGAACTGCCGGACTTTTCGGATGTCCGCGCCGGCGCCGGTATCGGCCTGCGCTATGCGACGCCCTTCGGGCCGATCCGGCTCGATTTCGCGGTGCCGCTCAACAAATATCCCGGGGGCACCGATTACGGCATTTATGCTGGAATCGGCCAATCTTTCTGATTTGTGCCGATCGGCCTGTTATAATCATCGTTGCGGCACCCCACCTCCGTCCTGCCGATTCCAGAGCGGCGTAACATGGGCTATGGATAGGATATGAATCAGGTCATCCGCTTTCTCCGGCTCGCATTGCGCTATCTGTCTGCCGTCTTCGCCGTCGCGTTGGTGCTATTGCTCCTCGCCATCGGCTTTCTGGGTTTCACGACGCCCGGCGCGCGGGTGGTCGCCTGGGCGATCGAGAAATACGCGGCAACCCCCGACCAGATCGTTCGCATCTCCGATCCGAGCCCTTTGCTGGCTGGGCAATTCACCGCCGGCAGTGTGACGCTCTTCGATGGAGAGGGCATCTATGCGGAGGTGCGGGATCTGGCAATCGACTGGTCGCCGGCGGACCTGCTCTCCATGCGCTTCGACGCGTCGAAGGTCTCAGCCGGCTCCGTCCGGCTGGAACGGATGCCGGTTCCATCGCATGAGACGGAGGAGGTACGTTCGACCTTGACGCCACCGCTCGACGTGAAAGTCGACGCGTTCGAGCTGAACGAGATCGTGATCGGCGAGGCGATCGCAGGTGAGGACCAGTTCCTGACGGCAACCGGCAGCGTTCACGCCACCGATTCGAGCGTGGCTCTCGCCTTCGAGGCATCCGAGCGCGACCGCCGCGAGGCGCGCGCCGTCGCCGATCTCGTGTTCGATCCGGCCGGCAACCAGTTGAAGATCGAAGCAAAGCTTTCCGAACCGAAAGGCGGGACACTGGCGAAGCTGCTGCGCCTGTCGGGCGAACCGGCCGTCGATATCGCGCTGACCGGCGAAGGCCCGCTCTCCGACTGGGCAGGATCGGGCACCGCCGCGCTCGACGGCACGGAAATTCTTCGTCTCCGGGGGCGCCACGTCCTCGCCGCCGACGGCATGCACAATCTTACGCTTTCCGGCGGCGGCGCTTTCGCGCCGCTGATGCCGGCCGCCCTCAAGCCGCTCTTCGAGGGCACGACCGAAATCGACCTTGCCGCCGCCTTCGACGCCGAGAGCATGATCCGCATCGAGTCCGGCAGGCTTTCCACCGGCGCGCTGACGCTCAATGCCTCGGGAAGGATCGACAGCCGCGGCGAGAACAATCTGCAGGCAAGCCTCGCCGGCACGGACGCCCCGGTCGACTTCCGCTGGCCGATCGGGGACGGAGATCTGCGGGCGCTGATCAACACGGCCAATCTGTCGCTGGTCGGCGACGGGCAATCGGCGATCCTCGATATCGCCGCCGATGTCGCGTCCGTCGAACTGCCGCAGGGTTCCCTCGGAGACATACGGCTGTCGGCGCGAAGCGACGCATTCGATCTGCAAGCGCAGAGGGGAGTGCTGAAGACGACCCTGGAAATCGGCGAAAGCCGTTTTGCGAGCGCGGAACTCGACAGGGCGATACAGGCGCCGTTTGAGGTCGAAGGCATGCTTGCCGTCGCCCCGGAGACGATCCGTTTCGATCCGCTGACGATCGAGAGCGCCAGCATCGGCGGCACCGTCAGCGGCGCACTCGACCGCTCCAGCGGGCTGATCGAGGCTGCGTTCAAGCTTTTTGTGATCCCCGAGGTTCTTCCGCCCGCGATCGCCGGAAAGTTCGACGGCACGATTGCCCTTTCCGGCAATCTCTCGGCCGAAGCGGATGGACGGATCGAACTGAGCAAGCTTGAGGTCAAGTCGGAAACGCTTGCCGCCTCCGGCTCGCTCGCCCTTGCGGGCGAGACCCTGACGGCAGATCTCTCCGGCCAACTGCCCGATCTCGGCAGGATCATTGACGATGCCGCAGGGCCTGCCGCCTTTCGCGCAGCCATCGAGGGTCCTCTCGCAAAGCCCGGCATCAAGGCGGAGGTGACATCCACCGGCGCCACGCTTGGCGGCCGCACGCTCAACGATCTTACGATCAACGCCGATGGAACGGTGGTATCCGGCGCCCCGCAGGCGAAAGTCACTGCAACCGGCACGCTCGACGGGCAGCCGATCGACCTGCGCGCCGACGTGGTTTCGCAAGACGGCCGCACCTCGGTGCCAACCATCGAAGGAACGGTCGGTGGCAACCGGCTGACCGGCAGGCTCGATCTCAGCTCCGGTTTCAAGCCGAGCGGCACGATCAATTTCGACCTGTCGGACCTCGGCCTCATCACAAGCATGCGGGGCCAGCAGGTCTCCGGCGACCTGTCCGGCACCGCGACCATAGAGACGACCGACAGCACGACATCCGTCGCCATCAAGGCGCAGGGCACCCATGTCGCGCTCGGCGCGATAACGGTCGCTACGCCGGAGGTGGACATCCGCATAGCCGACATCGCCAGGCCGGCAATCATGAGCGGCCAGATCCAGGCGGAGAGCCTCGCGCTCGGGAACAACCGCGTGTCGGAACTCGGCATCACCCTCGAACAGCGGCAGGCCGCAACCGACTTTTCGCTGCAGGGCAGCTATGACGGTGCACCGCTGACCGCATCGGGCGAGTTTAGCCAGAATGCCGGTGGCGCCGAGATCCACCTTTCCTCCGTTTCCGCCGCACCGAGGGGCGTGCCGCTCGAGCTTGCGGGCCCGACAGCCGTGGCGATCGAAGACGGTGCAGCCCGCCTCGACGGGCTGACGATCCGCGCCGCCACCGGCACCGTCACGATCACCGGCACCGCCGGCGACAAGCTTGACCTCACGGCACGAATAGACGCCCTGCCCGCCGGCCTGATCGATCGCTTCGCACCAACACTTGGGGCGCAGGGCACGATTTCGGGCAGCGCCAAGGTAAGCGGCGAGGCTCAGTCGCCGGTCGTCGATTACGATCTCGCCTGGAGCGAGGCTTCCGTCGCATCGACGCGATCGATCGAGATCGCCGCGCGCGACCTGAATGCCAGCGGCAAAATCACCGTCACCGAAGCGGCCATCCGCTTCGATCCGACGGCGATCGAAGGTGCAGAGTTCCGCGGCAGCATTACCGGCACGCTCGACCGGACCAGCACGACGGCCGAGGTCGAGTTCGAACTCACGGCCGAACCGAATGCGCTGCCTGCCGGGCTGGCAACGCGTTTCGACGCGCCCGTGACCGTTTCGGGCAAGATCGAGACCGGAGGAGAGGCCACGCGGTTGAGTGCGCTCGAGATCACCTCCGGGACGGTTACCGCCACCGGTACCGCAGCCCTTGCCGAGGGTGCGCTGACGGCCAAGGTCGAGGGTGCGTTGCCGGACCTCGGCAAGCTTCTGGGCGATGCGCGAGGACAGGCGTCCTTCAATGCCGACATCTCCGGTCCGCTCGATGCGCTGAGCCTGAAGGGAGAGATCACCTCGAGCGGCGCCACGCTCGCCGGCCGTTCCCTGACGGACCTGACGATCAGCGCCGACGCGACGCTGGAGCCGGGCAGCCCTCAGGCGAAGCTCAGCGCGACCGGCGCGCTCGACGGACAGGCAATAGACGTCCGGGCCGAAGTGGTTTCGAGGGAAGGACGCACGTCCATCCCGACGCTTGAGGCGACGATCGGCGACAACCGCGTGACGGGCGCACTCGATCTCACCCAGGATTTCAGGCCCCAAGGCACGATCAACTTCAGTCTGCCCGATCTCGGCCTGATCGCCGCCATGGCCGGGCAGCAGGCCTCCGGCGACCTTTCCGGCTCGGCAGCCGTGCGGACCGCCGATGGCACGACCTCGGTTTCGCTGAACGCCTCCGGCAGCGCCATCAAGCGCGGCGCGCTGACGATTGCCAAGCCCTTCGTGGACATCAGCATCGCCGATGTCAGCGAGCTGGCGATCCGGGGCAGCGCCAAGGCCGAGAGCGTCATGCAAGGCGAAAACCGCGTGACCGATGTCAACCTCACCTTCGACCAGCAGGGCGAGAGGACGGGCTTTGCCGTCGACGGCCGATATGATGGCAGTCCGCTTACCGCCAAGGGCGATCTGGCGAGAGCCGGTGACCGCACGGAAATTCGCCTCACCTCCTTCACGGCCGCTCCGCGGAACATCCCCCTGAGCCTTGCCGAACCCGCCGTGATCACCATCGAGAACGGCGTCGTCCGACTTGGCGAAATGACCATACGGGCGTCGGATGGCACCATTGACGTCACCGGCACTGCGGGGGAAATGCTGGACATTTCGGCGAGGCTGAACGCACTGCCTGCCGGCCTTATCAATACCTTTGCCCCGACGCTGGAGGCCGCAGGCTCGATCAACGGCACGGTCGAGGTCAAGGGAAGCGCCGGCGAGCCCGTCATTACCTATGATCTTCGTTGGAGCGATGCCTCGCTCGCCACCACGCGCGGCGCCGGTGTGGCCGCACTCGATGTTTCGGCCACCGGCCGATATGCCGGCAATCGCGTCACGGTCGAGGCAACGGTGTCCGGTCCCGGCGAGTTGTCCTTCCGGGGTGGCGGCCATGTCGATCTCGGCGGCACCATGCCGCTCGAAATGACCTTTACAGGAGACGTGCCCTTCACGCTGCTTGCAGGCGTCATGGCGGAACAGGGCTTCACCCTCACCGGGTCGGCCGATGTCAATCTTACGCTCTCAGGTTCCGCAAGGTCGCCGCGGATCGCAGGCACCCTATCGACAAGCGGCAGCCGTCTCGTCGACGTCCGGCGCAATCTCGCCCTCAACAACCTCGCGGCCAATGTCACGCTTGACGGGCAGCAGGCAAGGATCTCCGATCTCTCGGCCAATCTTGCAACGGGCGGATCGATCCAGGCAAGCGGCAGCGTCGGCATAACGCCAGGCTCCGGCTTCCCGGCGGATATGAGAATCCGCCTGAATGATGCCACCTATATCGACGGCACCTTGTTCATGGCCAATCTTACGGGGGATCTGACGCTCACGGGTCCGCTCACCGCAACGCCGGTCCTCGGCGGCCAAATGTCGGTCCGCAGAGCGGCGATCACGATTCCCGAGAAGCTGCCGGCTTCGCTGGCCTCGATCAACATCGAACACAGGAATGCGCCGGCTGGGGTCCGGAAGATGGCGAATGAGGTGCTCCGGGACAAGCCGGCCGATGCCGGCGTCAACGGCGACGGCATCATTGCCTTCAATCTCGACGTCCGTTCGCCCGGGCAGTTCTTCGTGCGCGGACGCGGCATCGATGCCGAACTCGGCGGGAATCTCACGATCCGCGGCACGGCCAGCCAACCGATCGTCTCAGGCGGCTTCGACATGCGGCGTGGTCGCCTCGAGATCCTTGGGAAGCGTCTGACCTTCACGGAAGGCCATATCGGCTTTGGCGGCGATCTCGTACCGACTCTCGACCTCGACGCGACCTCGAGCGCGGGCTCGACGACCATTACCGTCACCATCGCCGGCCCCGCCAACAATCCGGCGGTGACCTTCTCCTCCTCCCCGGCGCTGCCGCAGGACGAAATCCTGGCGCAACTGATCTTCAACCGGTCGCTGAACAACCTGTCGGCCTTCCAGATCGCGCAACTTGCCACCGCAGTCAGCCAGCTCGCCGGCGGCGGCTCGACCTCGCTGCTCGATGGTCTGCGCAACAGGCTCGGCGTCGACGATCTCGACATCACCACCGACGAAAGCGGCGGCGCACAGCTGCGCGCCGGCAAGTACCTCAACGACCGAACCTATATAGAACTGCAACAGGGCTCCGACTCGGCGTCCAGCAAGGCGACGATCAATCTCGATATCGGCCGCGGCGTGAAGCTGAAGGGCTCGGCGGCCGGCGACGGCTCGGCATCCGGCGGCGTCTTCTTCGAGAGGGAATACTAAGAGAAGACAAGAGGTTGGCGCTGCCCCCTCCCCACAAGGGGAGGGGCAGGAATTTGCAGCGCCGCCTCAGCTTCATTCACCCTCTCTCGCAGCAGCGACGGCGGAGAGGAGCGAGGCGGGAGCAGCAGGTGAGACCCCTCCCCCTTGTGGGGAGGGGTGGGGGAGGGATTTAGCAAATGGCCACGCGAAGGGTCGGAGGAGCAAGTCTCTCCGATCACGCGGCATTCCGCTCGGCGGTGAACGTGTCCAGCACCTCCCCCTCGTCCGTGAGCGTGAAGAGCGCCCAGATGTGACCGAAGGGATCGATGAGCGCGCCGACGCGATCCCCCGTTGGCAGCGTCTCGACTGCGTTGCGCAGGCTTGCGCCGGCGCCGATCGCGCGCTCGAGCACCCGATCCACGTCGTCGACATGGAGTTCCAGAATTGCCGCGGTCGTGCCGAGAGCGTGCGGCGAGCGCGGACCGCCGAGCCGCGGTTCCGCATCCCGGCGCGGATTGGCGCCCGCCACCCTGAATAGGGAATCGCCGACGCAGAGATCCGCGCTCGTCAAAATCCCGCTCCATTCATGGCGACGGAGGAGTTCCGCACCGAAGACGTCACGATAGAAGGCGATCGCGCGCTCCTCTTCCCCATGCCTGACGAACAGTTTTATGCAAATCTGCCGCGCCTGCGGGCCGCCTGGAAAACCGAGCATGACATCCCTCCATAGGTCGCGCCTGTCTGGACCAGTCCGACCCGGAACAGCAAACGCGACCGACTTGTGACGATTGAAATGGAACGACGCCGAAGACCGCGTCGTTCCTGTGCCTCTCTTTGTGCTGAGGCGACTATGATATACGAAGCTCAGAACAAATCAAGAACAAAAACCAGTGTGCCTCAATATGCCCCGGCCATCTTGCTGGTCTTGAGCAGGATGTTCGATTCCGTGATCGTGATGCCGTCGATCAGCCGGATGCGCCGCAGGGTCGCGTCGAAGCTTGCAAGATCGCGATCCTCGAGTTCGGCAATGAAGTCCCACCGGCCGTTGGTGCTGTGCAGCGCCCGCACCTGCGGCAGACCCCGCAATTGCTCGGCCACGCGGTCGGCCATCTTGCCGTGCACCTCGATCATGACCACGGCGCGTACGCCGGAGGCGGAGATTTCCGATCCGGTGCGGATGGTGAAGGCGGCAATCGTGCCATTTGTCACCAATCGATCGATCCGCGCAGCAACCGTCGCTCGCGAAACGCCGGTCAAGGCGGAAAGCGTCGACACGGGTGTTCGCGAATTTTGCCGCAGCGCGCTGATGAGCGCTTGATCGAGATCGTCCATGCCGTCACTTTGCCAAAGCGAGCTTATCACTTTGCCAAGAGTAGCCTTCTGATTGACAGTTTTCCATCTTTTTGTCGTCATCGCATTCGGTGATAATCCGCACCGGCTCCAGGGAACCGAACCAAAGGAAGAGGCGGAAAATGAAAACCATCACATTGATCGGCGCACCCATCGAGGAAGGCTCCGGCCGCCGCGGCGCGGCCATGGGCCCGACGGCGCTTCGGATCGCCGGCATCGATACGGTTCTTGCTGAACTCGGCCATGGGGTCGAGGACGAAGGCGATTTCCGGCCTTCCGCGGCGCGCGACCTCGCCAGCCACCCGGGCGCCAACAATCTGCAGATGGTTGCCGCTTTCACCCGGGCGCTCAACGATGCGGTGCACGACGCCGCCCGCAAGGGGCATGTTCCGATCATCCTGGGCGGCGACCACGCGCTCTCGATGGGCAGCGTCTCCGGAATGGCGCGACATGCAGACGAAGTGGGTCGGCCGCTCTTCGTGCTTTGGCTCGACGCCCATGCCGACTTCAATTCGCCGGCGACCTCTCCCTCGGGCAACATGCACGGCATGCCCGTTGCGTTCTTCTGCGGCGAGGCCGAGTTCGCCCCGATCCTTGCGCCGGACCGGCCGCTGGTCGATCCGAAGCGGGTGTTCCAGGTGGGCATCCGCTCGGTGGATGCGCGCGAACGCGACGAAATCGCCGATCACGGGGTAAACGTCTATGACATGCGGGCCGTCGACGAGCTGGGCATGGCCCATATCATGCGGCACATCCTGGATGAGGTGCGCGCTGCAAACGGCCTCCTGCATGTGAGCCTCGATGTCGACTTCATGGATCCGGAGCTCGCGCCGGGCGTCGGCACGACGGTTCCGGGCGGCGCCACCTTCCGCGAAGCCCATCTGATCATGGAAATGCTCTACGACAGCGGCCTCGTCTCCTCGCTTGACCTGGTCGAACTCAATCCCTTCCTCGACGACCGCGGCAGGAGCGCCCGCGTCCTGGTCGAACTCACCGCAAGCCTTTTCGGCCGCCGCATCCTCGACCGGCCGACCCGCGGCGCCTGAGAACGACAAATGACGGCGGCTGTAAATGCCGCCGCCGGTCGAACACCGCATTGTCGATAGGGGAAAAGCAAGTCTTAACGATTCCCGGGATAGGATAACCGTCAACGCGCAAAGCGGACTACCCGCGCATGATGCAGCTTGCGCCTCGCCGAATGCCCTCGGCGGACCATGGTTCTCGTCCGAACCGGCGCGGCGCGCATTCGAAGGGAACCTCACGGATTTGGCGAAGTCGGCGCACGGGCGTCGACGGATAAGCTTGAAGGACCTTCGATGACAGGCACATTGAAAACGGCCGGCTTCGACGGCGAAACGCTGGAAATCATCGCGTTCCGCCTCCATGATCAGGAATTCTGCGTCAAGACGACGACCATTCGCGAGATCCGCGGCTGGGCGCCGTCGACGCCCATCCCGCATTCGCCACCGGAAGTAATCGGCGTGATGAACCTGCGCGGCACCGTTATCCCGATCATCGACCTTGCCCATAAACTGGGCATGAAAACGACCGTCGCCAACGAGCGCAGCGCCATCGTCGTCGCCGAGGTCCACAACATGGTGATCGGCCTCGTCGTCGATCGCGTCTCCGACATCCTCACCGTCCAGGGCAGCCAGGTGCAGCCGGTGCCGGAAGTGACCGCCTCGTTCGACAAAAGCTTCGCCGAAGGCGTTATCGCCAACGAGTCCGGCATGATCTGCTTCCTCAACCTATCGCGGATGTTCAAGGAACGCGAGGTGGAAGACCTCGCGGCCTGAGAAGCCCCCTCCCCACAAGGGGAAGGACTCGCTGAGCCACCCCGTCTCCGGCCACAAACCCTCTCCAACAGCCAGACAGATGCTAAGCTGATGAAATCTCATGATTTCGCCGCAGGCACCAAGCCCCTCCCCCTTGTGTGGAGGGGTTAGGGAGGGGTTTTTTCTTCCAACTTACCGGCTATCAGCTGGCGCTACGCCGCCTCCGGCCGCCGGATCTTCGAAGCCGCTTCCAGCACCAGAGGCTTCAGCCCCTCGCCGCCCTGCTCGATATGCTCGAACAGCTTGCGGCGCATGCGCGGCTCCCAATACTTGTTGATGTGCGTCGCGACGCCTGCGGCCGCCTCGTCCGCCGGTTGGCTCTGGAAGAACGTGGCGATCTGGTTCGCCATGTAGATGAGCTTTGCATTAAAATTCTCAGAGGACATCGGGAAGGGCTCCGGTTTCAGCGCGTGAGGGGGACGCGGGCGGCAAGCCGCGCGACTTCCTCGCTCCGCTCTATGCGTTCGGCATGGGTAAAGATTTCGAATTCGTCGCCGCGCACGAGCGCGACCAGCGTCATGCCCGCTTCCTCTGCCGCGCGGATAGCAAGCGCCGTCGGTGCCGAGATGGCGATGATGATCGGGCTACCGGCGATGGCGGTCTTCTGGACCATTTCGACCGACACGCGGGAGGTGACGACGACGGCTCCCTGGGCGCCCCTGAAGCCGGCGCGTGCCGCAGCCCCGGTCAGCTTGTCGAGCGCGTTGTGGCGGCCGACATCCTCGCGAACGGCAACCAGGCCCCGCCCCGGCACATAGAACGCCGCGCCATGCACGGCGCGCGTTTGGTTATGCAGGGGCTGCTGCCCGTCGAGAAGCCCGACTGCCTTGACCACGTCCTCATCGCTGAGCTTCAGGGGCGATGTCGACACGTCGGGCGTAGAGCGCACGGCCTGCTCGATCGATTCGATCCCGCAGAGCCCGCAGCCGACCGGCCCCGCCATGTGGCGGCGGCGCAGCCGCAGGGCCTCGTTCACCTCGTCCTTGAGAGTGATTTGCAGGTCGATCCCCTTTTCTTCGGCCACGACATCGATCGCCTCGATCTGATCCGGATCGGCGATGATGCCCTCCGTCAGGCTGAAGCCGACGGCGAAATCCTCGAGATCGGCGGGGGTCGCCATCATCACCGCATGGGTGGAGCCGCCATAGGTCAGGGCGACCGGCACTTCCTCCGGTACCACGCGCGATTGACCGACACGTTTGCCGGCACGCCGCGCCCGCTCGGGAACCGTCTGCGTCGTCTGGAAGCGGGTCATGTCGGCCGCCCGGATGGGCACGGCCGACGGGGAGGTCGATTGCTTGTCCGCCATCCCGCCTCCTATTCCGCCGCCTCCAGCTTGCCGGTAATGCGCCGCGACTGGCGGGCCTGCTCGTCATAATCACGCTGCCAGTCGGTCGGGCCGTTCGAGGGCGCGACCTGCACCGCGGTCACCTTGTATTCCGGGCAGTTCGTCGCCCAATCCGAGAAATCGGTGGTAATGACGTTGGCCTGCGTCGTCGGGTGATGGAAGGTGGTGTAGACGACGCCCGGCGCCACGCGGTCGGTGATCAGCGCCCGAAGCGTCGTTTCGCCCGAACGGCTGGCAAGCTTCACCCAGTCGCCTTCGCGGATGCCGCGCTGTTCGGCATCGTGCGGGTGGATCTCCAGTCGGTCTTCGGGATGCCAGACGACGTTTTCCGTGCGCCGCGTCTGTGCGCCGACATTATAGTGGCTGAGGATGCGGCCCGTCGTCAGAAGCAGCGGGAAACGCGGGCCGGTCTTCTCGTCGGTCGCCACATATTCCGTGCGGATGAACTTGCCCCTGCCGCGCACGAAGCCGTCGACATGCATGATTGGCGAACCGAGCGGCGCCTTCTCGTTGCAAGGCCACTGCACGGAGCCCATCTTGTCGAGATAGTCATAGGACACCATGGCAAAGGTCGGCGTGGTCGCTGCGATCTCGTCCATGATTTCGGATGGATGCCCATAGTTCCAGTCGAGCCCCATCGCCTGGGCGAGCTTTTGCGTCACCTCCCAGTCGGCATAGCCGTTCTTCGGCCGCATCACGCGGCGCACGCGGTTGATGCGCCGCTCGGCATTGGTGAAGGTGCCGTCCTTTTCCAGGAAGGTCGAGCCCGGCAGGAAGACATGGGCGTAATTGGCCGTCTCGTTGAGGAAGAGATCCTGCACGACGACGCATTCCATCGCGGCAAGGCCGGCGGCCACGTGCTTGGTGTCCGGGTCGGACTGCAGGATGTCCTCACCCTGGATGTACAAGCCCTTGAAGGTGCCGTCGACGGCAGCATCGAGCATATTGGGGATGCGCAGGCCCGGCTCATTGTTGAGCGTCACCCCCCAGAGCTTCTCGAAGGTCTCCCGCGTGGCATCGTCCGAGATATGCCGGTAGCCGGGCAGCTCGTGCGGGAAGGAGCCCATGTCGCAGGAGCCCTGCACGTTGTTCTGGCCGCGCAGCGGATTGACGCCGACACCGGGCCGGCCGATGTTGCCGGTGGCCATCGCGAGATTGGCGATCGCAATGACGGTGGTCGAGCCCTGGCTGTGCTCGGTGACGCCGAGGCCGTAATAGATCGCGCCGTTGCCGCCGGTGGCATAGAGCCGCGCCGCGCCGCGGACCAGGTCCGCCGGCACGCCGGTATAGGCTTCGGTCGCCTCCGGGCTGTGATAGGGCTCGGAAACGAAGGCCGCCCAATCCTCGAATTCCGACCAGTCGCAGCGCTCGCGGATGAAGGCCTCGTCCGCCAGTCCCTCGGTGACGATCACGTGCGCCATCGCCGTCAGGATGGCGACATTGGTGCCGGGCTTGATCGGCAGGTGATAGGCAGCTTCGACATGGGCCGAGCGGACGAGGTCGATCCGGCGCGGGTCGATGACGATCAGCTTCGCGCCCTGGCGTAGCCGCTTCTTCAGCCGAGACGCGAAAACCGGATGGCCGTCGGTCGGGTTGGCGCCGATGATGACGGCGACATCGGTGTGTTCGACGCTGTCGAAATTCTGCGTGCCGGCCGAAGTACCGAAGGTCTGGTTGAGGCCATACCCGGTCGGCGAATGGCAGACGCGCGCGCAGGTATCGACATTGTTGTTGCCGAAGCCGGCGCGCACCAGCTTCTGCACCAGATAGGTTTCCTCGTTGGTGCAGCGCGAGGAGGTGATACCGCCGACCGAATCTCGGCCATACTGGTACTGGATGCGGCGGAATTCGGAGGCGACATGCGCATAGGCCTCCTCCCAGGTGACCTCGCGCCAGGGATCGGTGATCTTCTCGCGGATCATCGGATTGAGGATGCGATCCTTGTGCGTCGAATAGCCATAAGCGAAGCGGCCCTTGACGCAGGAATGGCCGCGGTTCGCCTGGCCGTCCTTCCACGGCACCATGCGCACCAGCTCCTCGCCGCGCATTTCCGCCTTGAACGAACAGCCGACGCCGCAATAGGCGCAGGTGGTGACGACGGAATGCTCCGGCTGGCCGATCTCGATCACCGATTTTTCCGTCAGCGTCGCCGTCGGGCAGGCCTGCACGCAGGCGCCGCAGGAGACGCATTCCGAGGAAACGAAATCCTCGCTCATTCCGGCGGAGACGCGCGAATCGAAGCCGCGGCCGCTGATCGTCAGCGCGAAGGTGCCCTGCACCTCCTCGCAGGCGCGGACGCAGCGCGAGCAGACGATGCATTTGGCGGGATCAAAGGTGAAATACGGATTGGAGTGGTCTTTCGGCGCCCAGTTGATGTTGATGTCGCCATTGTTGCGCGCCTGCACATGATTGGCGCCATCATAGCCATAGCGCACGTCCCGAAGACCCACGGCGCCAGCCATGTCCTGCAGCTCGCAATCGCCGTTGGCCGCACAGGTCAGACAGTCGAGCGGATGATCGGAGATGTAGAGCTCCATCACGCCGCGGCGGACGTCCTTGAGGCGCTGCGTCTGAGTGGAGACGCTGATACCCTGTGCCACCGGGGTGGTGCAGGAGGCCGGCATGCCGGCACGGCCTTCGATCTCGACGAGGCAGAGCCGGCAGGAGCCGAAGGCGTCCATCATGTCGGAGGCGCAGAGCTTCGGCACTTCGATGCCCGCTTCCATCGCCGCGCGCATGATCGAGGTGCCCTCCGGCACGGTGATCTCGCGCCCGTCGATCGTCAGCGTTACCAGCTTTTCAGACATGGAAGCAGGAGTGCCGTAGTCGATTTCATGAATGAGGGACATTACTGGGCCTCCTGGGAATTGGCGTTTAGTGAGGTGGACGTCGCCGCCATCATTCCGCCGACTCCCTCACCGGCGCCGGCTGGAAATCCTCCGGGAAATGCGTCATCGCGCTCACCACCGGATAGGGCGTGAAGCCACCAAGCGCGCAGAGCGAGCCGAATTTCATCGTGTTGCAGAGATCGGCAAGCAGTTCGCGGTTCTTTTCGGGCTCGACCCCGTCCCTGATCTTGTCCGCCACTTCGACCCCCCGCGTCGAGCCGAGGCGGCAGGGCGTGCACTTGCCACAGCTCTCCACCGCGCAGAATTCCATGGCAAACCGCGCCTGCTTCAGCATGTCGGCCGTATCGTCGAAGACGACGATGCCGGCATGGCCGATGAGGCCGTCCTTCGCCGCGAAGGCTTCATAGTCGAACGGCGTGTCGAACAGCGCCCGCGGGAAATAGGCGCCGAGCGGACCGCCGACCTGCACCGCCTTGACCGGCCGGCCGCTTGCGGTGCCGCCGGCGATGTCGTCGACGATCTCGCCTAGCGTCAGGCCGAAGCCGATTTCGAACAGGCCGCCATGCTTGACGTTGCCGGCGATCTGGATCGGGATCGTGCCACGCGAGCGCCCCATGCCGAAATCGCGGTAATAGGCGGCGCCCTTGTCGAGGATCACCGGCACCGAGGCGAGCGAGATGACGTTGTTGATGACGGTCGGACGGTCGAACAGGCCCCTGTGGGCGGGGAGCGGCGGTTTGGCGCGCACCAGCCCGCGCTTGCCTTCGAGGCTGTTCAGGAGCGACGTCTCCTCGCCGCAGACATAGGCGCCAGCACCAGTACGGACCTCCATGTCGAAGGCGTGGGCGGACCCGAGCACCGCGCGGCCGAGGACGCCGGCGGCTCGCGCAACCTCGATCGCCTCGGTCATCGCCGCGATCGCGTGCGGATATTCGGAACGCGTATAGATATAGCCCTTCGTGGCGCCCGTCGCGATGCCTGCGACCGCCATGCCTTCGATCAGCACGAAGGGATCGCCTTCCATGATCATCCGGTCGGCGAACGTGCCGCTGTCGCCTTCGTCGGCGTTGCAGACGATATATTTCTGCGGCCCCGGCGCTTCGAGCACCGTCTTCCACTTGATGCCGGTCGGGAATCCTGCGCCGCCGCGGCCGCGCAGGCCGCTTTCGGTAACCTCGGCGACGATTGCCGCAGGCTCCATCGCAACCGCCTTCTCGAGGCCGTTGAGGCCGCCATGGGCGCGATAGTCGTCGAGCGACAGCGGATCCGTAACGCCGCAACGGGCAAAGGTCAGCCGCACCTGACGCTTGAGGAACGGGATCTCCTCCGTCTTCCCGCGACAGAGCGGATGCGAGCCGCCGGTGACGAGACCCGCATCGAGGAGAGATGCAACATCGCCTGCCTTTACCGGGCCATAGGCAATACGACCCTCGGGGGTTTCGACCTCGACCAGCGGCTCCAGCCAATGCAGGCCGCGCGACCCGTTGCGGACGATCGTCGCATCGAGACCGCGCGCCGCCAGTCCCTCGGCCATCGCCGTCGCCACTTTTTCAGCGCCAAGCGCCAGCGCCGCCGCATCCCGCGGAATATAGATCTTGGCGGTCATCGGCGTACCTCCTCGACCAGCGCTTCGAGCGCCGCATCATCGAGCCGGCCGTGCACCTCGCCATCGAGCATTGCCGACGGCGAGCAGGAACAGAGCCCGAGACAGTAAACGGGCTCGAGGGTCACCTCGCCGTCAGGGGTCGTCTCGTGGAAATCGATGCCAAGCAGGGCCTTCGCCCGGTCGGCCAGCCGGTCCCCGCCCATCGACTGGCAGGCTTCGGCGCGACAGAGCTTCAGCACGTGCCGCCCGGCCGGGTGTTCACGGAAGTCATGATAAAAGGTGACGACGCCGTAGACCTCGGCGCGCGACAGGTTGAGCTCGCGCGCAATCACCGGCATGGATTCCTGCGGCACATAGCCGAACTCGTCCTGCAGCGCGTGCAGGATCGGAAGCAACGGGCCTTCGAGCCCCTTAAATTCGTCGATGATCGCCAGCGTTTGCTCGGCCACGTCCGCGCGCGGCAGATGGATATTCACGCCAAGAGCCCTCCCGGCTCGCGGCGCGGTGCGCTCCAGACCTGGGCCCGATCGCCTTCCGCACCGAATGTCTCCAATTTCGCAGGGGCTGGAGCCTCGTCGACCCCTGCACGTCTGACCAGCTTCGCGCTTATGGCCGGATGGGTCAATAATGCTGTTCCGTTGGACGATAGAAAAAATCTATCGAGCTGCGTTGCGCTCACCGAGGATGCGCGCCTCGTGCAGCAACGCCGACACCAGCGGCGTGAATGGTTCGCGATAGGTGGCAACGAGTCCGACGGTGTGCCGCACATCCGGTTCGACGATCGGGATCATTCGGATATCTTCGTGAAAACCAAATGATTTCGCGACATTATAGGGCATGATGCTCGCCCATCGACCGGTGCGGACATGGGAGAAAAGCACGATCATCGAGTTGGATTCGAGCGTCGGGCTGGCGACGGCTCCCGCCTCGGAGAAGTGCTGATTGATGATCCGCCTGTTCTGCATGTCGGCCGTCAATAGACAAAGCCGAATGTTGCTAACCTCTTTCCAGGTCACGCTTTCGCGATCCGAAAGCGGTGTCCCGGCGGCCGTCACGAGGTGATATTGCTCCACCTGCAGCGGCACGCTGGTGACGCGGCCGAGCGGCTCGTTCTCCAGGTAGGTCAGACCCGCATCGATTTCGAGATTTTCGAGCAGCGCCAGAATCTGCAGCGACGTCGTCGAGAGAACCGAGAACGTCACGTCCGGGTGTTTCTCCTGGAACGGCGCCGTGATCATCGGCACCATTGCGAGCGTTGTCGGGATCGAAGCAAGTCGGATATGCCCCGACAGCCCCTTGCGCGCCGCCCGCATCTCCTCGCGCATGGTGCGGCTGTCTCCGACGATCCGTCGCGCCCATTCGAGCACCCGCTGGCCCTCCGGCGTCAGCCCCTGAAAGCGCGAGCCGCGATTGACGAGCATCACGCCGAGCTGGTCCTCGAGCTGCCGGATTGCCGCCGACAGCGTCGGCTGCGTCACGCCGCATTCCTCGGCCGCCCGTCCGAAGTGCCGCTCGCGGGCGAGCGCGAGAAAGAATTCCAGCTTGTCGATCATGCCTTATCCCTTCAGGACGAATTGGTGCCGCCCCTCTCCTCGGGTTTGACCCGAGGATCGGGTTTAATCCGAGGACTGACCTCTCGCCCTCGCGCCTCTCTAGGGGAGAGGCGGTCGGAGCGTGCCGCTTGTCCCTTCTCCCCGCCCGCGGGGAGAAGGGACAAGCGGCAGCGGGATGAGGGAAAAAGCACTCTGATGCCGCTTAGCAGATCAACTGACCGCCGTTCACTTCCAGTATCTGACCGGTGATATAGCCCGAAAGCGCATGCGAGGCGAGGAAGAGATAGGCAGGCGCGCAATCGTCGGCTGTCCCGAGCCGTCCGAGCGGAATCGATTTCCGCGTCGCCTCCAGCTTCTCCGGCGTGGAATAGCGCTGATGGAAGTCGGTGGCGATCGTGCCCGGCGAAACACAATTGACCCGGATCCCTTCCGGTGCCAGCTCACGCGCCAGCGCCTTCGAATAGGTGGCGACGAAGGCCTTGGTGGCGGAATAGATCGACGAGCCGGCGCTGCCGCCCGTGCGCGCCGAAATCGACACGGTGTTGACGATCGCCGCATGCGCGCCCTTGCGCAACAGCGGCAGCATGGCACGCGTCATCTCGACGACGGAGGTCTGGTTGAGCCGAAGGATGGCACGGTATTCCTCATCAGTGAGTTCCGCGGCTGGGAAGCGACCGACCATTGTGCCCGCATTATTGACAAGCACGTCCAGGCTGTCGAATCGGCTCCCCACCTCGTCCGCGAGAGCTTGCACGCCGCCAGATTCGACAAAATCCGCGCCGCAGAGAAACGCCCGGCCCTCGCCCGCCGCGAGATCGAGGAAGACGGGACGGTCACGGGGAATCGTCCGCCCCGTATGAACGACCACTCTAGCGCCGCAATCAAGGAATTGCCGGGCGACCTCGAGGCCGATGCCGCGGCCGCCGCCGGTCACCACCACATTCATGCCGCTGAACAAGGCCGGATGAAACATGTCTTGCATTCCTTTCCTGAAGCAGGCGAGCGCATCGCTGGACGGACTGCAACTTCTATATCGATGCCTGTGGCGAGCGAAAGCCCGAGTCTGCGCAATTTCGCCGATTCTGAAATTGCACGGCTTTCGTTTTTGCATATTATGAAACCAAACGAAAACAGAGGGAGCGCGACATGTATCTCACCGGACGCCAGGAAGAAATCCTCGCGCTCGCCAAGACCGAAGGACGGGTGCTCGTCGAGGAACTCGCCCAGCGCTTCTCGGTGACGCCGCAGACGATCCGCAAGGACCTGAACGATCTCTGCGACGCGCGCGTCCTCAATCGCGTCCATGGCGGCGCCATCTTCCCGAGCGGTAATGAGAACGTGAAATACGATGCCCGCCGGCAGATCGCCGCGGCGGAGAAGCAGGCGATCGGTCGCGCGGCAGCGGCCCTGATCCCCGACAACGCCTCGCTCTTCATCAACATCGGCACCACCACGGAGGCGGTCGGCGAAGCGCTGCTCGACCACAAGGAATTGATGGTCATTACCAACAACATCAACGTTGCCAATCGGTTGCGGATCTATCCATCCATCGAAGTGGTGATTGCCGGTGGCGTCGTGCGCGGTTCGGACGGCGGCATCGTCGGCGAGGCGGCCGTCGATTTCATCAGGCAGTTCAAGGTGGATTTCGCCGTCATCGGCGCCTCCGCAATCGACAGCGATGGCGCGCTCCTCGATTTTGACTATCGCGAAGTGAAAGTGGCGCAGGCGATTATCGCCAATGCGCGGCACGTTATCCTGGTCTCGGATTCGACGAAGTTCGAACGCACCGCGCCGGTCAGGATCGGCCATATCTCCCAGGTCCAGACCTTCATCACCGACCGTTGTTTCGCCGAAAATGTTCGCAGAATTTGCGCCGACCAGGGTGTGAAGCTGATCGAGACCGAGGTGTGAGCGCCCGCGTTTTCGCTTCCGTGAAGACTCGCAAAACATTCGTTTGACATTCGAAATGTTTTCGTTTTTACTGCCGTTACTTTCGCATTTGCATTCAATTTGTGCATTGCGAAAAGAGGAGGGGCAATCGCAGTGTCAGAGCAGGCAATCTTCGACGTCTTTGTCATAGGCGGCGGCATCAACGGATGCGGCATCGCGCGTGATGCGGCCGGCCGGGGCTATTCCGTTGCGCTGGCCGAGATGAACGATTTCGCCTCCGGCACCTCGTCCGGCTCCACCAAGCTCATTCATGGCGGCTTACGCTATCTTGAGCATTACGAGTTCCGCCTCGTGCGCGAGGCGCTGATGGAGCGCGAGGTGCTTTGGGCCATGGCGCCGCATGTCATCTGGCCGATGCGGTTCGTGCTGCCCTACCACAAGGGCGGGCCGCGCCCGGCCTGGCTGATCCGCCTCGGCCTGTTTCTCTATGACCATATCGGGGGCCGCAAGCTGCTGCCTGCCACAGGCACGCTGGACATGACCCGCGATCCCGCCGGCGAGCCGCTGAAGCGCCTCTTCACCAAGGCTTTCGAATATTCCGACGGCTGGGTGGACGACGCCCGCCTCGTGGTGCTCAATGCGCGCGACGCAGCCGACCGCGGCGCTCGCATCATGGCGCGAACCCGCGTCGTCTCGGCCCGGCGCGAGGGAAGCGTCTGGGCAATCGAGGCCGAAAACGCGGCGACGGGCGCCCGCGAAACTCTGCGCGCCCGCATGCTCGTCAATGCCACCGGCCCCTGGGTGGACCGGGTACTTAGCGACGCGCTGCACAAGACGGACGTTCACAATGTCCGTCTTGTCCAGGGCAGCCACATCGTCGTGAGGAAGAAGTTTGACGACCCGCGCGCCTATTTCTTCCAGAATCCGGATGGGCGCATCATGTTCGCCATTCCTTACCAGGGCGCTTTCACCCTGATCGGAACGACCGACCGGGACTTTGGCGGCAATCCGGCGGAGGCGCATATCAGCGATGCCGAGATGGACTATCTCTGCAAGGCCGCGAGCGAATACTTCGCCGACCCGGTAACCCGCGACGACATCGTCTGGAGCTATTCGGCCGTTCGCCCGCTCTATGACGACGGCGCAAGCAAGGCACAGGAAGCGACCCGCGACTATGTGCTGCGGCTTGAGGGCAAGAACGGGGAGGCCCCGCTGCTGAACGTCTTCGGCGGCAAGCTCACGACCTATCGGCGGCTCGCCGAATCCGCGCTCGACAAGATCGGCGAGGCGGTCGGCGTCAAGGGCGGCAAATGGACCGCCTCTTCGCGCCTGCCAGGCGGCGACTTCCCCCCGACCGCCTATGAGGCGGAGGTGGACAAGCTGAAGGCACGCTACCCTTTTCTCGCCGCCTCCCACGCCCGCCGGCTGGTCCGGCTCTATGGGACCTTGGCGGCGCGGCTCCTCGGCAAAGCGGCAGGCAGTGCCGACCTCGGCAAGCACTTTGGCGGGGACCTTTACGCGGTCGAGGTGGACTGGCTGATCCAACAGGAATGGGCGCGGCGCGCGGAGGACGTGCTGTGGCGCCGCACCAAGCTGGGATTGCAGCTCTCGCGGACTGAAGCCGCTGAACTGGAGGATTATATGCGCGGCGCCGTCAACGCCGCCGCCTGACGCATGTGGCCCAAGTGTGTGCAGCGGTTTTGGGGCAACGACATGCATGAACTGCCGATGGCTGGGTGGAACACCGGAGAATTCAATGCTTGAAATGAAGAACATATCGAAGGTCGTGGGCGGGGAGACGCATATCTACCCGACCAGCCTTGCGCTGGAGAGGGGGTCGCTCAATGTTCTGCTCGGCCCGACGCTTTCCGGCAAGACCTCGCTGATGCGGCTGATGGCCGGTCTCGATAAGCCCGCCTCCGGTTCGCTCCATTTCGACGGCGCCGATGTCACCGGCCTGCCGGTGCAGAAGCGCTCGGTGGCAATGGTCTACCAGCAATTCATCAACTATCCGGCGATGACCGTCTACGACAACATCGCCTCGCCGATGCGCATCAAGGGCCTCGACAACGCCACAATCGACCGGGAGGTGCGCAAGGCAGCCGAGCTCCTGAAACTCACCCCCTATCTCGACCGCACGCCGCTCAACCTTTCCGGCGGCCAGCAGCAGCGCACAGCGCTTGCCCGCGCCATTGTCAAGAATGCGGATCTGGTGCTGCTCGACGAGCCGCTTGCCAATCTCGACTACAAGCTGCGCGAGGAGCTGCGGGAGGAACTGCCGAAGATTTTTGCCGCTTCCGGGGCGATCTTCGTCTATGCCACGACGGAGCCATCCGAGGCGCTGCTGCTCGGCGGCAATACCGCCACCTTGAGCAAGGGCCGCATCACGCAGTTCGGCCGCACCATCGACGTCTATCGGCGGCCGGCTGACATCGTCACCGCCCGCACCTTCGCCGATCCGCCGCTGAATACCATCGACCTCGTCAAGTCCGGGTCGCATTTCATGCTGGAAGGTAAGCCCGTGCTTTCGGTTCCTCAGCATCTGGCAACCGTTGCCGACGGGCCCTGCACGGTGGCCTTCCAGCCGCATCACATCTCGTTCGGACGGCAGAACGGCAGCGGAAATCCGCTCACGGTCAAGACGGCGATATCGGAGATCACCGGATCGGAGAGCTTCATTCACGTCGGCTTCGCCGATGCGCGCTGGGTGATGCTGGCGCCCGGCGTTCACGACATCGAACCGGATGCGGACCTCGAGGTCTTCGTCGACACCCGCCATTTGATGGCCTTCGGGCCGAACGGCCGGGCGACCGGCGGCACGGCCTGAGCGGAGCGCTGGGAGGAGACCATGGCACGTATCAATCTCGAGCATATCCGTCACGCCTACGGAGCCAAGCCGAAGTCGGAAGCCGACTACGCGCTGAAGGAAGTCCATCACGAATGGAACGACGGCGGCGCCTATGCGCTGCTCGGCCCTTCGGGCTGCGGCAAGACCACGCTGCTCAACATCATTTCCGGGCTCATCAATCCGTCGGAGGGCCAAATCCTCTTCGACGGCACCGATGTGACGCATCTCGCCACGCAGCACCGCAACATCGCCCAGGTGTTCCAGTTCCCGGTCATCTACGACACGATGACGGTCTACGACAATCTCGCCTTCCCGCTGCGCAACCGCCATGTGCCGGAAGCGGAGGTCGACCGCCGGGTGAAGGAGATCATCGAGATGATCGGCCTCGGCGGCTGGGCGACGAAGACCGCGCGCGGGCTGACCGCCGATCAGAAGCAGAAGATCTCGCTCGGCCGCGGCCTCGTGCGCTCCGATGTCAGCGCCATTCTGTTCGACGAGCCGCTGACCGTCATCGACCCGGAGATGAAATGGGTGCTGCGCTCGCAGATCAAGCGCCTGCACAAGCAATTCGGCTTCACCATGGTCTATGTTACGCACGACCAGACCGAGGCTCTGACCTTCGCCGACAAGGTGGTCGTCATGTATGACGGACAGATCGTCCAGATCGGCACCCCTGCCGAGCTCTTCGAGCGGCCGAGCCACACCTTCGTCGGCTATTTCATCGGCTCGCCGGGCATGAACGTGCTGCCGGCCGAGATCGATGGAGCCACGGCGGCGGTCGGCGGCGAAAGCATTGCCCTCGGCTTCCTGCCGAAGATCAAGGCCGGCGCCGCGACCGAACTCGGCATCCGCCCGGAATTCATTTCGCTCGGCCGCGAAGGCATGCCGGTCGCGATCACCAAGGTCGAGGACATCGGCCGCCACAAGGTCGTGCGCGCCCGCTTCGCCGACCGGCCGATCTCGATCATCGTCGGCGAGGACGGCGATATCCCCGCCGAGCCGCGCATCACCTTCGATCAGAAGGCCATCAATATCTATGCCGATTCCTGGCGCGTCGGCGAGGAGGCCTGATATGGAAAAGACCTGGAACAACAAGGCTTGGTTCATGGTCCTGCCGGTGCTGGTGCTCGTCGCCTTCTCGGCGGTGATCCCGCTGATGACCGTGGTCAATTATTCCGTGCAAGACACCTTCGGCAATAACGAGTTCTTCTGGGCCGGCACCGACTGGTTCCAGGACGTGCTCGAATCCGACCGTTTCTGGGACGCGCTCACCCGCAACCTGATCTTTTCGGCGATCATCCTGGCGATCGAAATCCCGCTCGGCATCGTCATCGCGCTGAACATGCCGAAGAAGGGCATTGGCGTGCCGATCTGCCTCGTCTTGATGGCGCTGCCGCTGCTCATTCCGTGGAACGTCGTCGGCACCATCTGGCAGGTCTTCGGTCGCGTCGACATCGGCCTGCTTGGACGCACGCTCGCGGCGCTCGGCATCAACTATAATTACGTGCAGAACCCGATCGACGCCTGGGTGACGCTGATCGTGATGGATGTCTGGCACTGGACGAGCCTCGTGGTGTTGCTCTGCTATGCCGGTCTCGTCTCGATCCCGGACGCCTATTACCAGGCCGCCAAGATCGACGGCGCCTCCCGTTGGTCGGTCTTCCGCTACATCCAGCTTCCGAAGATGAAGCGCGTGCTGCTGATCGCCTTCCTCTTGCGCTTCATGGACAGTTTCATGATCTATACGGAGCCCTTCGTCGTTACCGGCGGCGGTCCCGGCAACTCGACGACCTTCCTGTCGATCGACCTCGTCAAGATGGCGATCGGCCAGTTCGACCTCGGCCCGGCCGCGGCCCTCTCGATCATCTACTTCCTCATCATCCTGCTGCTCTCGTGGATCTTCTACACGGTGATGACCACGAGCGACGCAAAGGGCTGAGAACGGGAGGGAGGAGAAAACCATGATGACCACCAAGCAACCGCTGTCGCAGCGCCTCTCCTGGCTGGTGCCGACGCTCTACATCGTCTTCCTGCTCCTGCCGATCTACTGGCTCGTGAACATGAGCTTCAAGGAGACGAGCGAGATCCTGAGCACCTTCTCGCTGTGGCCGCAGAACCCCACGCTGCGCAACTACACCGTGATCTTCACCGACCCGTCCTGGTACAACGGTTACATCAACTCGATCACCTATGTGGTGATGAACACGGTGATCTCGGTTGCTGTGGCTCTACCGGCGGCCTATGCCTTCTCGCGCTACCGCTTCCTCGGCGACAAGCACCTGTTCTTCTGGCTGTTGACCAACCGGATGGCGCCGCCGGCCGTCTTCGCGCTGCCCTTCTTCCAGCTCTATTCCGCCTTCGGCCTGATCGACACCCACATCGCCGTCGCGATTGCGCACTGCCTCTTCAACGTCCCGCTCGCCGTCTGGATCCTGGAAGGCTTCATGTCCGGCGTGCCGAAGGAGATCGACGAGACCGCCTATATCGACGGCTACTCCTTCCCCCGCTTCTTCGTGAAGATCTTCGTGCCGCTGATCGCCTCGGGCATCGGGGTCGCCGCCTTCTTCTGCTTCATGTTCTCCTGGGTCGAACTCCTGATCGCCCGCACGCTGACGACGACCGACGCCAAGCCGATCGCCGCGACGATGACGCGGACGGTATCGGCCTCCGGCCTCGACTGGGGCGTGCTCGCCGCCGCCGGCGTGCTGACGATCATCCCCGGCGCGCTCGTGATCTATTTCGTCCGCAACTACATTGCCAAGGGCTTTGCCCTGGGGAGGGTCTGATGGCAATCGTCGCCACGCGCAACAACCGCTGGCCCGTCGCACTCGTCGCCGTGCTCGTCATCTATGTCGCCGCCGCGGGCCTGCTCATCTCCGCTCTGCCGGTCAAGGACGGCGAGCGCGACTGGTTCGCCTCGCTCGTTCCCGGCGGCTGGATGGCCTGGTCATTCCCGACCGCCATGTTCTTTCTGACGATCTTCGCGCTCCTGTCGCTGATGGCTGTCTGGGAATATGCCCGGCCCGGCGGCAATCCACGCGTCGGCATCCTGCGCTTCGAAACGACGCGCGGCGACCGCCTCTTCGTGTCGCTTCTCGGAAGCGCATTCATTCACCTCGCCTGGCTGGGACTGATCGGCGCAAATCTCTGGTGGGCGATCGCCCTCTCGGTGATCTACGCCATCGGCGTGTTCCGCTACGTCTGAGGCATCGGAATGAAGGGTGTTCCCGAGGGGTGCCCTTCGAAACTGCAAGGCATCGCAATCGCAAACCCAAGGGAGGAATTGATGCGACGGCACCTTTTGACAACGACGGCAGCCATGCTGCTGGCCCTAACCGGCTCGGCCTTTGCCGGCATGGATGAGGCAAAGCAGTTCCTGGACAAGGAGATCGGCGATCTCTCCTCGCTCGACCGAGGCGCCCAAGAGGCGGAAATGCAATGGTTCGTCGATGCGGCGAAACCCTTCGCCGGCATGGAGATCAAGGTGGTCTCCGAAACGATCACCACCCATGAATACGAATCGAAAGTGCTGGCGCCAGCCTTCACCGCGATCACCGGCATCAAGATCACCCACGACCTGATCGGCGAGGGCGACGTGGTCGAGAAGCTGCAGACCCAGATGCAGTCGGGCGAGAACATCTATGACGCCTATATCAACGATAGCGACCTGATCGGCACCCATTGGCGCTATCAGCAGGCCCGGAACCTGACCGACTGGATGGAAAACGAGGGCAAGGACGTCACCAATCCCAACCTCGACGTCGACGACTTCATCGGCAAGTCCTTCACCACGGCTCCGGATGGTAAGCTCTACCAGCTTCCCGACCAGCAGTTCGCCAACCTCTACTGGTTCCGCTACGACTGGTTCAACGACCCGAAGATCCAGGAGGAGTTCAAGGCCAAGTACGGCTACGACCTCGGCGTGCCGGTCAACTGGTCGGCCTATGAGGACATTGCCGAGTTCTTCAACGGCCGCGAGATCGACGGCAAGAAGGTCTATGGCCACATGGACTACGGCAAGAAGGACCCGTCGCTCGGCTGGCGCTTCACCGACGCCTGGCTGTCCATGGCCGGCAACGGCGACAAAGGCATCCCGAACGGCAAGCCCGTCGACGAATGGGGCATCAAGGTCGACGAGAACTCCAGGCCCGTCGGCTCCTGCGTCGCGCGCGGCGGCGACACCAACGGCCCGGCCGCCGTCTACTCGATCGAGAAGTACCTGACCTGGCTGAAGAGCTACGCGCCGCCGGAAGCGCAAGGCATGACCTTCTCCGAAGCCGGCCCGGTTCCGGCCCAGGGTGCGGTCGCCCAGCAGATGTTCTGGTACACCGCCTTCACCGCCGACATGGTCAAGGACGGCCTGCCGGTCGTCAATGCCGACGGCACGCCGAAGTGGCGCATGGCGCCCTCCCCGCACGGCGTCTACTGGAAGGACGGCATGAAGCTCGGCTATCAGGACGCCGGCTCCTGGACTCTTCTGAAGTCCACGCCCGAGGACCGCGCCAAGGCCGCCTGGCTCTACGCGCAGTTCGTCACGTCCAAGACCCTCGACGTGAAGAAGAGCCATGTCGGCCTCACCTTCATCCGCCAGTCGACCCTCGACCATCCGAGCTTCACCGAGCGCGCACCGAAGCTCGGCGGCCTGATCGAGTTCTATCGCTCGCCGGCGCGCGTGCAGTGGACCCCGACCGGCACCAACGTGCCTGACTATCCGAAGCTGGCACAGCTCTGGTGGCAGGCGATCGGCGATGCCTCTTCCGGCGCCAAGTCCGCGCAGGAAGCGATGGACTCGCTCTGCGCCGAACAGGAGAAGGTGCTGCAGCGCCTCGAACGCGCCGGCATCCAGGGCGATATCGGTCCGAAGCTCGCCGAAGAGCACGATCTCGAATATTGGAACGCGGAAGCCGTCAAGGCCGGCAACCTCGCTCCGCAGTTGAAGGTCGAGAACGAGAAGGAACAGCCGATCACCGTCAATTACGACGAACTGGTCAAGAGCTGGCAGACGAACTGAGGCTATCGACTGATAAGCGCCGCCCGGAACTTTCGGGCGGCGCACGAAATCGGAGATGCGGCGCCGGGGCTGGAAACAGCCCCGGTTTTCGCTCTTCAGCAGTGAACGGATCGAAGAAAAATTTCAGTAGTGAAATCCGGTAAAGCGAGGATACCCCCTCTGGCCAGAGGGGGTGCTTCGCTGCCAGTGCCAGTGACAGGATTCGATCCAGAAGAGCCTCACTCAATCCTTGCGCTTGCGGCAATAGAGCTCCAGCCGGTGGCGCACCAGATCGTAGCCGAGTTCGGCGGCGATCTCCGCCTGCAGCTGCTCGATCTTGTCGGAGCGGAACTCGATCACGTCGCCGGTGTCGATGTCAATCAGGTGGTCGTGGTGGGGCGCGTCGGCCGTCTCGAAGCGGGCGGTGGCGTTCTCGAAGGCGTGCCGCTGCACGACCCCCTGCTGCTCCAGCGCCGAAAGCGTCCGATAGACGGTGGAGAGCGATACCGTTGCATCGATCTCCTTGGCACGCCTGTGCAACTCGCTTGCATCCGGATGGTCTTCGGCCTCGGCCAGGATCTTCAGGATGGCGGCCCGCTGGCGCGTCACGCGCACGCCACCATCGCGCAGGATTCCCTCCAATTCCTCGACCTTATTCTTCGTCTTTGCCATCCGCCGACACTATCCAAGGGCGACGACATTGAAAATAGCTAGTTGCAAATGGTTCTCATTTGCATTGACTTATGCAGACTATTCGCCTACCCATAGTGGGAGTTGGCAAAATGGAGTTGTGAATGATCGATCTGACGAGGCGCACGATACTGGCCGCCGCCGCGGCAATGGCCGCCCTATCCCTCACGCCCACGGCTGCAGCGGCGGAAAAATTCAAGGCCGTCACCACCTTCACCGTCATTGCCGACATGGCGCAGAACGTCGCAGGCGACGCGGCGATCGTGGAATCGATCACCAAGCCGGGCGCCGAAATCCACAACTACCAGCCGACCCCGCGCGACATCCTCAAGGCGCACGGCGCGCAACTGATCTTCTGGAACGGGCTCAATCTCGAACTCTGGTTCGAGAAGTTCTTCCAGAACTTCGACGATATTCCCGGCGTCGTCGTATCCGACGGCGTCGAGCCGATGGGCATCGCCGAGGGTCCGTACACGGGCAAGCCGAACCCCCATGCGTGGATGTCGCCAACGTCGGCGCTGATCTATGTCGACAATATCCGCGACGCCTTCGTCAAATACGACCCGGAAAACGCGGAGACTTACAAGGCGAACGCCGAGGCCTACAAGAAGAAGATCGAGGCGGCGATCACGCCGATCCGCGCGGAACTGGACAAGATCCCGGCCGAAAGGCGCTGGCTTGTCTCGAGCGAGGGCGCCTTCAGCTATCTCGCCCGCGATTTCGGCCTGAAGGAGCTTTACCTCTGGCCGATCAATGCCGACCAGCAGGGTACGCCGCAGCAGGTGCGCAAGGTGATCGACGCGGTCAGGGCCAACAACATCCCGGTGGTCTTTTCCGAGAGCACGATCTCGCCCGATCCGGCCATGCAAGTGGCGCGCGAGACGGGTGCAAAATATGGTGGGGTGCTCTATGTGGACTCGCTGAGCGAGGCGGGCGGTCCCGTTCCGACCTATATCGACCTGCTGCGCGCCACCTCCGAAACCATCGCGAAAGGTCTTTCGCAATGAACCTGCAGACAAAGGCCCGGCCGGTCAGGCGGCCGGTGCCCCAAGACGAGGGAAGCGGCATTCGCGTCCGCGACGCGACGGTCGTCTATCGCAACGGCCACCGGGCGCTCAGCGATGCCTCCTTCGAAGTCCCGACCGGGACGATCGCCGCCCTTGTCGGGGTCAATGGCAGCGGCAAGTCGACGATGTTCAAGGCGATCATGGGTTTCGTCCGCCTCACCAAGGGCGAGATTTCCGTCCTGGGCCTAAGCGTGCCGCAGGCGCTGAAGAAGAACCTTGTCGCCTATGTGCCGCAGGCCGAGGAGGTCGACTGGAACTTCCCGGTCCTCGTCGAGGACGTGGTGATGATGGGCCGCTACGGCCATATGAACATGCTGCGCATACCGAAAAAGGCGGACCATGAGGCGGTCGAGGCGGCGCTGGCGCGCGTCGGCATGAGCGATTTCCGCAAGCGCCAGATCGGCGAGCTGTCCGGGGGACAGAAGAAACGTGTCTTCCTCGCCCGGGCGCTCGCCCAGGATGGCCGCATCATCCTGCTCGACGAGCCCTTCACCGGCGTCGATGTCAAGACCGAGGACGCGATCATCCGCTTGCTCCTCGGCCTGCGCGACGAGGGACGGGTCATGCTCGTCTCCACCCATAATCTCGGCAGCGTGCCGGAATTCTGCGACCGGACCGTGCTCCTCAAGAACACCGTGCTCGCCTACGGCCCGACCGAGTCAACCTTCACCCGCGACAATCTCGAACTCGCCTTCGGCGGCGTGCTGCGTCACTTCGTGCTCGGCGGCGAAAGCCTGCATGACGACGCTGATCCCCGTCAGCTATCGGTCATCAGCGACGACGAGCGGCCGCTCGTCATGTATGGCGCGAAAGGACAGATGGTGCCGCAGCCGGCCAAGCCCGAAACGGAAGCGGAGACGGACGCCGGATGATCGCGACGCTCCTGGAGCCGTTTACCTATTCCTACATGCTGAACGCCATGTGGGTCAGCGCGCTGGTCGGCGCCGTCTGCGCCTTCCTCTCGGCCTATCTGATGCTGAAAGGCTGGTCGCTGATCGGCGACGCGCTCTCCCATTCGATCGTGCCCGGCGTCGCCGGCGCCTATATGCTCGGCCTGCCCTTTTCGCTCGGCGCCTTCTTTTCCGGAACGCTTGCCGCCGCCGCCATGCTGTTCCTCAATCAGCGGACGCGGCTCAAGGAGGATACGATCATCGGCCTGATCTTCACCTCCTTCTTCGGGCTCGGGCTTTTCATGGTGTCATTGTCGCCGACCTCGGTGAACATCCAGACGATCGTGCTCGGCAATATCCTCGCCATCACGCCCGCCGACACGCTGCAGCTGGCGATCATCGGATTCGTCTCTCTCGCGATCCTCTCCGCCAAATGGAAGGATCTGATGGTGACCTTCTTCGACGAGAGCCACGCCCGCTCGATCGGCATCAACACGATGTTCCTGAAGGTGCTGTTCTTCGCCCTGCTCTCCGCCTCGACCGTGGCCGCGCTCCAGACCGTCGGCGCCTTTCTCGTCATTGCCATGGTCGTGACGCCCGGCGCGACCGGTTATCTGCTGACGGACCGCTTCCCGCGGCTGATCGTCATCAGCATTGCCATCGGCGCACTCACCAGCTTCGTCGGCGCCTATGCGAGCTATTTCCTCGACGGGGCGACCGGCGGCATCATCATCGTGCTGCAGACGCTGATCTTCCTTCTCGCCTTCGTGCTTGCCCCGAAACATGGCCTCATCGCCGCTCGCCGCCGCGCATCCGCAGCCCTGGAGGCTCAGCGATGATATCTCTCGACATGCTGACCGCCGTCTTTGAGTTCGAGTTCATGCGCAACGCGCTGATCATCTCGGTGCTCGTCGCAATCCCCACCGCCATGCTCTCCTGCTATCTCGTGCTGAAGGGCTGGTCGCTGATGGGCGACGCGATCTCGCATGCGGTTTTCCCGGGCGTCGTCGTCTCCTACATCGTCGGCCTGCCGCTTGCCGTCGGCGCCTTCGCCGCCGGCATGTGTTGCGCGCTCCTGACCGGCTATCTCAAGGAGAACAGCCGCATCAAGCAGGACACTGTGATGGGCGTGGTCTTTTCCGGCATGTTCGGCCTCGGGCTCGTGCTCTACGTGAATATCCAGAGCGATGTGCATCTCGATCACATCCTCTTCGGCGACATGCTCGGCATCGGCTGGGCCGACATCCTCGAGACCGGTGTAATCGCACTCATTGCCGCCGGCGTGCTCGCGGTCAAATGGCGCGACCTGCTGCTTCACGCCTTCGATCCGGCCCAAGCGCGTGCGGTCGGACTGCCGGTCGCGTGGCTGCATTACGGCCTGCTTGCGATCCTGTCGCTGACGATCGTCGGCGCGCTGAAGGCCGTCGGACTGATCCTCGCAATCGCCATGCTGATAGCCCCCGGTGCGATCGCCTATCTGCTGACCCGGACCTTCAGCAGCATGCTCGTGACCGCGGTCCTGATCGCCGTCGTCGCGTCCTTCTCCGGCGTCTACATCTCCTTCTTCATCGACAGCGCCCCGGCGCCCACCATCGTGCTGCTGATGACGGCGATATTCCTTCTCGCCTTCGGCTATTCCACCTGGAGGACGGCACGGATGGAGGCGCAGCGCAGCCGCACCCGTTAGCGGCGAGAAGCCACTGGAGAGCGGCACCCTGATCCCCTATTGTGCGCCCTTTCAGTTGAGTGAAAGTGAGTTGCAGACCGATGGAGAGAAAGCATAGGGGCCGCGCCGGCATTGCTTTCTTCACGGGTGCCGTCGCGCTGATCTTCACGGCGATCCTGGCCACCGTGCTTCTTGCAAACGAGCAGCGTAATCTGAAGCAGCTTCTGGCCGCACTGGGACTACCGGCAAGCACACCGGAACCGGAAGAACCGCCCGCGCCACCTCGCCCACCGCCGCGCATGCCACCGCCGCAGGTGATGCTTCCGGAGCGTATCTTTGCGGATCTCGATGCGCCGGAGCAGCAGTTCCTCCGGCAGATCCGCAGCAATCCGCGAGCGCTTTGCGACGGCCTGCGCGATGCCGGCTTCCGCAATCTCGAATGGACGGCCGCCGAAAGCGGCCGCTGGGAGTGCTCCTCGCTCGTCCCCTTCCCACGGCCGGGGGAGGAGAAGAGCTCGTCGATCTTCATCTTCGTGAAGGGCAGCGACCAGGACGAGATCTCCTCCTTCCGGGTGAAGTTGAACATCGAACATCCCGAAGACGCCCAGGCCGTGACCAGCGCTGCGGCACGGGCCGCATCGGTGTTTCTCACCCATGTGCGCTGGGCCGACCGCGAGAGCATCGCGCTCAAGATCCAGGCGCTCGACGCGTTCGATCTTGAGCGCTTCGGCAGCCGCATCCGGTTCGCCCAAGAATCCGGCGAAACCCCGCGTTACAACTTCCTTGCCAATCAAAGGACCGAAACGCGGGCGAAGACCATTGCCGGGACCTACTTCGATCGGGAGAAATGGCTGACGCCGGGCGACGGTTCGCCGGTTACCTTTGTCCTCGGTCCCGCGGCCTGGAATGCCGGTGGCGCTGGGCGGAACGATAGACGCTGACAGCGACTCTCAGCGATCGATACGGGTCGAAAGGATGATCGAGGAGAGCGTCTTTTCCACGCCGTCGATTTCGCCGATACGGTCGATCAGCAGATCCAGCTCGCTGATCGAGCTTGCCGCGACGACGGCAATGAGATCGAAACTGCCGCTGACCGAATGCAGCGTCCGGATCTCCCGGATCGCCGCAAGCTCGGGCGTGACGCGGCTCAAGGCCCGCGGCGCGATGGTGATCAGCATATGCGCCTTCACCAGCCCCTTCTCGTAAGTCTCCGACAGCCGCACGCCGTAGCCGGCGATCACGCCCTCGCGCTCGAGCCGCTCGATGCGCGCCTGCACGGTCGTGCGCGAGAGGCCGAGCCGCCGCGCGATCGTCGCCGTCGGCATGCGGGCGTTTTCGCTGAGGATGGCGAGAAGTTCACGGTCCTTGGCGGTAACCTGCATAATGTCGATCCTGATCGGCGAAATGCCGATTTCCTCACATCGATTTAGTCATTTCAACGCTTCAAAGCAATGGTGGATAGGAGGAGAATGATAATGGAAGGCTCAGGGGGAAGAAGAATGAAAGAGATCGTTGTCATCGGTGCCGGCAAGATCGGATCGACCATCGCGCGCATGCTCGCCCACTCCGGCGATTACCGTGTCTGCGTCGTCGACCGCAACGCCGAGCAACTGCAGGACGTCGCAAAGCACGACGCCATCTCGTCGGCCGTCGTCGACATCGCCGACGGACAAGCGCTCGTCGATCTGCTCAAGGGCAAGTTCGCGGTGCTGAGCGCCGCACCGTTTCACCTCACGGTCGCGATCGCCGAGGCGGCCGCTAGAGCCGGTATTCATTATCTCGACCTGACGGAAGACGTCGAATCGACCCGGCAGGTCAAGGCGATCGCGGCAAAAGCCAATTCCGCCTTCATCCCGCAATGCGGGCTTGCGCCCGGCTTCATCTCGATCGTCGCCTACGATCTCGCCAAGCGCTTCGACAAGCTAGAAAGCGTGCGCATGCGCGTCGGCGCCCTGCCGCAATATCCGTCGAATGCACTCAACTACAATCTGACCTGGAGCACGGACGGAGTCATCAACGAGTATATCGAGCCCTGCGAGGCCATCGTCGAAGGCACGCTGGTCGAAGTGCCGGCCATGGAAGCGCGCGAGGAATTCTCGCTCGACGGCGTCACCTACGAGGCCTTCAACACCTCGGGCGGCCTCGGCACGCTCTGCGAAACGCTCGCGAGCAAGGTTCGCACGCTGAACTACAAGACGATCCGCTATCCCGGCCATGCCGCCATCTTCAAGGCGCTCCTGAACGATCTCGGCCTGCGCCATCGCCGCGAGGTCCTGAAGGACATCCTGGAAAACGCCCTGCCGACCACCACGCAGGACGTCGTGGTCATCTTCGTCACCGTTTCCGGCTTCCGCGACGGACACCTGGTCCAGGAAACCTATGCCAACAAGGTCTATAGCGGCGTCGTGGCCGGGCGGATGCAAAGCGCCATCCAGATCACCACGGCCGGCAGCATCTGCGCCGTGCTCGACCTTCTGGCAGAAGACAAGATCCCGACCGAGGGCTTCATCCGCCAGGAGGATATCGCGCTCGACACCTTCCTCTCCAACCGCTTCGGCCGCCACTACGCGCAGAAGCATGAGGCAGAGCGCGCGGCGAGCTGACGCGCGGCCCGACTATTCCAAAATCCAGTCGCAAAAGGGGCCGATTTCATTCGGATTTTTGCGACAAGGATCCCTCGTCCACTTGCCTGAAGGTTTTCGATGCGGGCCGCGAGGTGACGGTTGCCACCGGGTGCATTCCGACCCGCGTTGGAAAACGTTCAGGATAACGGAGATTCAGTTCGAAGGCAGCGGAGGGCTGCTTGGGGCATATCCGCCTTGTCCTTGGGCAAGGAATTGCACGATTACCGAGAGCAATGCCTCCGCACTATAGCGATCGAGCATGACCTCGACTGTTGTGTCGGTGGATGATGTTAGGTCAAGGGTTCCGATGAGCGGGTCCCTCGACGAGACAGCAATGTCATTGCCATGAAACTCCGCTCTGATCGTGGCTCCGTCTTCCATGTGACGCTTCCCCTCGACGCCAATTGTTTCAGGCAAGTCGAGCGGAATTTATCCGTATCCGTCAACCGGCTAAATGGGATGAGCCCGATCCGTATCTTCCGAACTACTCTCTGATCCCCCCCCGCCTTGGTTGCGTACGCAGTCATTGCAGTGACCGCCAGCATTGGCCTTTCCTGTAAATCCCTGCCGCCCCCCCCCTGACCTTCCAACGCCACCGGCTTTGGCGCGAAATCTGGGATATTTGCGAAGGATCATACGGCGGACGGAATACGCGCGATGACCTTGATCTCGAAATCGAAGCCAGCCAGCCAGTTCACGCCGATTGCGGTCCAGTTTGGGTAGGGCGGCTTGCTGAAAATCTGCTGCTTGACGGCCATGATGGTTCCGAACTGGTTCTCCGGGTCTGTGTGGAACGTCGTCACGTCCACAATATCGTCAAACGTGCAGCCGGCTGCGTCCAACGTTGCTTTGAGGTTTTCGAAAGCCAGTTGCACCTGATGTTCGAAATCCGGGTGAGGCGTGCCATCTAAGCGGCTGCCGACCTGTCCGGATACGAACAAAAGGTCACCGGATCGAATGGCGGCCGAATAGCCGTGCTCCTGGTAAAGGGCATGCCTGTTTGCAGGAAAGATTGCGTCACGGTGGTTCATTTTTTCATCCCTTTTCACTGGCTCGCACCCGGTGCATCGAGCTTCACAAGCCGTGCAAGCTGATATACGGTACGTATATGAACTATGAGATATACGCTCCGTATGTCAACTGTAAAATACGCGACGTATGCGAAATAGAGGACGAGATGGCGAGACGACGCGCCGAGATGATGGAGGAGAATCGGGTCAAGCTGATCGCGGCTGCACGAAAGGCCTTCGCCGAAAAAGGGTATTCAGCCGCTTCAATGGATGAGTTGACCGCCGAAGCCGGTCTGACGCGGGGCGCGCTCTACCATAACTTCGGAGACAAGCGTGGGCTTCTGGCGGCGGTCATACATCAGATCGACTCTGAAATGGCGTCGCACGCGCAAGAAATAGGCGAACGTGCGGGAGGCGATTGGCAAGGATTGCTGGCAGAGGGTGCGGCCTATATCGAGATGGCGCTTAATCCGGAAGTGCAACGCATCGTTCTGCTCGATGGACCTGCGGTCTTGGGCGATCCTTCGCAGTGGCCGAGTCAGAGCGGTTGTCTGCAGGCGACTGAGCGAACCGTAGAGCGGCTCATCAAACAAGGAATCATCAAACCCGTTGACGCAGAAGCTGCCGCTCGGCTTCTCAACGGCGCTGCCCTTAATGCTGCTCTATGGATCGCTGCCAGTGACAATCCGCAGGATGTGCTGCCCAAGGCTGTCGAAGCATTCCACTCCTTGGCCACGGGGCTTCTTGTTAGGCACGCATAAACGACCGGCGATCCTAGAGCGCCGCGCGTCTTATTAGACGGGCAAAGGTCGCTGTAGCACTTTGAATTGCTGCATGTCTTTGCCCTTTAATCGAGGTCGATTAAAGGAGACATGCAGTAGGTGTCGTGGATATCACTCGTTTGCACTCGGTTGAAATCCACGCAGCCCGCCGGCACTGCCGCATTCCTCATCGCACAAACAAGAAACCCCGCGGGAAGCGGGGTCTGCTGCATCTCCTGGTCAGTCTCCCTTTTCGGGATGACCCTTTCAGGCCGGGATGACGACCTCGCCGAGCTTGGTCAGTTCGGCGATGAACTGTTCGATGCGAGTCCTCTTCTCGTCGCCGGCACCTTCGAGTTCGGCGCGCACCGAGGCGATGCGGTTCTCGAGCACCGAGACGTCGAGTTCGTCGACATGGACCGCCGATTCGGCAAGCAGCGTGCAGCCGGTCGGCAGGATATCGGCGAAACCGCCGAACACGGCGAAACGCTCGCTCGTGCCGTCGGCCATCTTGACGGTGACAACGCCCGGCTTGACGGTCGTCATGGTCGGCGCGTGATTGGCCATCACGGTCATTTCACCCTCGGTTGCCGGGATGACGACTTCGGTCACCTGCGCGGAAAGCAGCAGGCGCTCCGGGGAAACAAGTTCGAAATTGAAACTGTCGGCCATGACCATTCACTTCTGGTAAGCGCACCGCAACGAACGGCGGCTGTGCATGTTCTCAACCGCTGACGCCGCGGCAGAATGAAAACCGTGGCGCCATGCGCCACGGTTTACGATGTCAGGATCAGGCGGCTTCGGCAGCCAGCTTCTTGGCCTTCTCGATGGCTTCGTCGATGGAGCCGACCATGTAGAAGGCGGCTTCCGGCAGGTGGTCGTACTCGCCATTGACGAGGCCCTTGAAGCCCTTGATCGTGTCTTCGAGCGCGACCAGCTTGCCCGGCGAGCCGGTGAAGACTTCGGCAACGAAGAACGGCTGCGACAGGAAGCGCTCGATCTTGCGGGCGCGGGCGACGGCGAGCTTGTCCTCTTCGGAAAGCTCGTCCATGCCGAGGATGGCGATGATGTCCTGGAGCGCCTTGTAGCGCTGCAGCGTGCCCTGGACCTTACGGGCGACCTCGTAGTGCTCTTCGCCGACGATCATCGGGTCGAGCATGCGCGACGTCGAGTCGAGCGGGTCCACGGCCGGATAGATGCCCTTTTCGGCGATCGAGCGCGACAGAACCGTCGTGGCGTCGAGATGCGCGAACGAGGTCGCCGGCGCCGGGTCGGTCAAGTCGTCAGCCGGAACATAGATCGCCTGAACCGAGGTGATCGAGCCCTTGGTGGTCGTGGTGATGCGCTCCTGCATCGAACCCATGTCCGTGGCGAGCGTCGGCTGGTAACCCACGGCCGACGGAATGCGGCCGAGCAGCGCCGACACTTCCGAACCCGCCTGGGTGAAGCGGAAGATGTTGTCAACGAAGAACAGAACGTCCTGACCTTCGTCACGGAACTGTTCGGCAACCGTCAGGCCGGTCAGAGCGACGCGAGCGCGCGCGCCCGGCGGTTCGTTCATCTGGCCATAGACGAGAGCGGCCTTGGAGCCTTCGCCGCCGCCATGCTTGTTCACGCCCGATTCGATCATTTCATGATAGAGGTCGTTGCCTTCGCGGGTGCGTTCACCCACGCCGGCGAAGACCGAATAACCGCCATGCGCCTTGGCGACGTTGTTGATCAGTTCCATGATCAAAACGGTCTTTCCGACGCCAGCGCCGCCGAAGAGACCGATCTTGCCGCCCTTTGCGTAAGGCGCAAGCAGGTCGACCACCTTGATGCCGGTGACGAGGATCTGCGCTTCCGTCGACTGTTCGACGTAGGAGGGAGCGTCCTGGTGGATCGCGCGGCGTGCCGAGGTTTCCAGCGGGCCGGCTTCGTCGACCGGCTCGCCGATGACGTTCATGATGCGGCCGAGCGTTTCCTTGCCGACCGGAACCGAGATCGGGCCCCCGGTGTCGGTGACCGACTGGCCGCGAACCAGACCTTCGGTCGAGTCCATGGCGATCGTGCGAACCTCGTTTTCGCCGAGATGCTGCGCGACTTCGAGAACGAGGCGGTTGCCCTTGTTGTCGGTTTCCAGCGCGTTCAGGATCTGCGGGAGGTTGCCCTCGTCGAAGGCGACGTCGACGACGGCGCCGATGACCTGCGTGACGCGGCCGACAGCACCGGTAGCCACAGCGGCCGTCTTGGCGGGAGCTGCCTTCTTCGGAGCAGCAGGCTTCTTTGCCGCTGCGGTTTCTTTCGGGGTAGCTGCCTTAGCCATAATTCTTACCCTCTTCTCGTAACCTTAGAGCGCTTCCGCGCCAGAGATGATTTCAATGAGTTCCTTGGTGATCTGCGCCTGCCGCTGACGGTTGTAATTGAGCGTCAGCTTGTTGATCATCTCACCGGCATTGCGCGTCGCATTGTCCATGGCACTCATCTTGGCGCCCATCTCACCGGCGACGTTCTCGAGCAGGGCCCGAAAGATCTGGACCGAAATGTTGCGCGGAATGAGATCCGTGAGGATGGCCGCGGCGTCCGGCTCGTATTCGTAGATCGCCGATGCGCTGCCTGCCTCGGCGGCAACGGTTTCGGCCGATGCCGGGATCAGCTGCTGGGCAGTCGGAACCTGCGAAATGACGGACTTGAACTCGGAATAGAACAAGGTGCAGACGTCGAACTCGCCCTTTTCGAAGAGTTCGATGACCTTGTGACTGATCCGGTCGGCGTTCTCGAAGCCGATCTTCTTGACCTCGCGCAGATCGACGCGGTCGATGATCAGCGACGCGAATTCCCGCCGAAGGATGTCGAAGCCCTTCTTGCCGACGCAGATGATCTTGACCGTCTTGCCCTGCGCGAGCAGCTTGCGCACGTGATCGCGGGCAAAGCGGGCGATCTGCGAGTTGAAGCCGCCGCAGAGGCCGCGTTCGGCCGTGCAGACGATCAACAGGTGCGTGTTGTCCCTGCCGGTGCCCGTCATCAGCTGCGGCACGCTGTCGTCCGCGCCGACCGCCTGGGCGATATTGGCGAGAACGGCAGCCATGCGCTGCGAATAGGGCCGGGCGGCCTCGGCCGCCTCCTGGGCGCGCCGAAGCTTCGCCGCGGCGACCATCTTCATCGCCTTGGTGATCTTCTGCGTCGCCTTGACGGAGGCGATCCGGTTCTTCAGATCCTTAAGTGAAGGCATCCGTTGTCCGTCCTAGTTGGAGTCCGCTCAGGCGAAAGACTTGGCGAAGCTGTCGATAGCGGCCTTCAGCTTGCCCTTGATGTCGTCCGAGATCGCCTTCTCCTTGCGGATGGCCTCCAGCACGTCCTTGCCTTCCGAACGCAGGTAGGAAAGCAGGCCCTGCTCGAACTTGCTGACCTGATTGACGGGCAGCTTGTCGAGGTAGCCGTTGACGCCGGCGAAGATCACCGCAACCTGCTCTTCCGTCTTAAGCGGCGAGAACTGCGGCTGCTTCAGGAGTTCGGTCAGGCGGGCACCGCGGTTCAAGAGGCGCTGCGTCGCGGCGTCGAGATCCGAGCCGAACTGGGCGAAGGCCGCCATTTCGCGATACTGCGCGAGTTCGCCCTTGATCGAGCCGGCAACCTGCTTCATCGCCTTGATCTGGGCGGCGGAGCCGACGCGCGACACCGACAGACCGACATTAACGGCCGGGCGGATACCCTGGTAGAACAGGTCGGTTTCCAGGAATATCTGGCCGTCGGTGATCGAGATCACGTTCGTCGGAATGAACGCGGACACGTCATTGCCCTGGGTCTCGATGACCGGCAGTGCCGTCAGCGAGCCGGCGCCATTGTCGTCGCTGAGCTTCGCGGCACGCTCCAGCAGGCGCGAATGCAGGTAAAAGACGTCGCCCGGATAGGCTTCGCGGCCCGGCGGGCGGCGGAGCAGCAGCGACATCTGGCGGTAGGCGACGGCCTGCTTGGAGAGGTCGTCATATCCGATCAGAGCGTGCTTGCCATTGTCGCGGAAATATTCGCCCATCGTGCAGCCGGCGAAGGGCGCCAGATACTGCATCGGCGCCGGATCGGAAGCGGTCGCGGCGACGATGATCGAGTACTGCAGCGCACCGCGCTCTTCGAGCACCTTCACGAACTGCGCAACCGTCGAGCGCTTCTGGCCGATGGCGACGTAGACGCAATAGAGCTTGTCACCTTCCGGACCGTTGTCGTGAATGGCCTTCTGATTGAGGATCGTGTCGAGGATGATCGCAGTCTTGCCGGTCTGGCGGTCGCCGATGACGAGCTCGCGCTGGCCGCGGCCGACGGGGATCAGCGCATCGATGGCCTTGAGGCCGGTCGACATCGGCTCGTGAACCGACTTGCGCGGAATGATGCCGGGCGCCTTGACGTCAACGCGGGCGCGCTGCTTGGCATTGATCGGGCCCTTGCCGTCGATCGGGTTGCCGAGCGCGTCGACGACGCGGCCGAGCAGCTCCGGACCAACCGGAACATCCACGATGGCGCCGGTCCGCTTGACCGTGTCGCCTTCCTTGATGTCACGGTCGGAACCGAAGATAACCACGCCGACATTGTCGGATTCGAGGTTCAGCGCCATGCCGCGAATTCCGCCGGGGAATTCGACCATCTCGCCTGCCTGGACATTGTCGAGGCCGTAGACGCGGGCAATACCGTCACCGACGGAAAGCACCTGACCGACTTCGGAGACTTCTGCTTCCTGGCCGAAATTTTTGATCTGATCTTTGAGAATTGCGGAGATTTCCGCGGCGCGGATATCCATCAGCCGACCTCTTTCAGTGCAAGCTTAAGGGTAGAGAGTTTGGTGCGAAGGGAGGTGTCAATCTGGCGGGACCCGACCTTGACGATCAGACCTCCAAGAATAGACGGGTCGACGGTGACGTTGATCGCCACGTCTTTGCCGGTGACGCCTTTCAGCGTCGCCTTCAATTCGGTTTGCTGCGCTTCAGTGAGCGCATGCGCCGACAGGACGTCGGCGGTGATTTCGCCCCGGTGGCGCGCAGCGATCAGGCGGAAGGCCTGGATGATGCCCGGCAGCGCAAAGAGGCGACGATTGCGGGCAATGACCTTGAGGAAGTTGCCGACCAGCCCGGAAAAGCCGACCTTCTCGACAAGCGCGGAAACGGCCTTGAACTGGTCGTCGGCGGAAAAGACCGGGCTCACGACCAGCCGCTTCAGGTCGTCGCTGCCGTCGATCAGCGCCTGGACGCGAACGAGTTCGGCGCCAACCACCTCGACCGAACCGGCCTCGAGCGCCAGCTCGAAGAGCGACGAGGCATATCTTTCTGCAACACCGGAAATAAGCTGGGATGTGTCTGCCACGGGCACAAGCTTCTCTCAAAATCATCCAAGAGCGTCAGCGACAGCGAACTGCTCACCTAACACCTTGAATTTGCTGCAATAACTCGCAGGATATCGAGGCCGTGAGACCCACTTCCCCCGCAATTCGCGGTTCGTCTAGCATAGGATGTTTGGACTCGCAACACGCCAGGGCCAGGAATGCGGCATTACGCGTCCGGTTCGCGTTGATTTTGCCGTAAATTCCGCTGCGTCCCCGCGACTCCGGTCAGATCAGCCCGAAGACATAGGCAAGCGGAAGAGCCGCGAGCGCCGCCTGGACGGCGAGTGCGAGCCAGTTGAAGAGAGTTGCGCCATCGTCGCTCATCATCGACAGAGCGCGACCGAAAGCCGCAAGTGCAAAGGCGGCCCCGACGGCGAGATAGACCATCGGCTGGGCGAGCAGGACGGCCCCGAGACCAAGGCCGACATGCATGCCGCCCATCGTGGACCGGGCCTCCGCCAGGCCGCCGCGGCGGCCTTCGGCAAGGCCGATGCCGGCCGCGCGAAAGGCAAGGCGCGGGGCGATCAGCATGACGAGACCGATCAGCGCCGCCACGCCGGCCGCTGAGAAGGCCACGAACTCCCCGGTTTCCGTCGGAATATAGAACTCCATGTCCATTCCCCCGCGGCAGATGATTTGCGGCGCCTCGTTCATGATTGCGGCATTTCCGGCATGCGGCAGGTGATTCGCCGTTGCGCCTCCCCATCTAACCGAAATGCGCGGCTATGGGAATCGGCCGTCTCTTGCAACACACGATCACAGGAAACTCTGCGGATCGACGTCGAGCTGGACGCTGACCGATCCGCGCTCCTTCGGACCCGCGGCGATCATCGCTCTCAGGAAGGCCTGCATGTCGCTGCTGCGCCGTCCGTGGACGAGCAGGCGGAAACGGTGGCGGCCGCGGATCAGCGCCAGCGGCGCCTCGGCCGGCCCGAGCACCGAAATGCCGTCGACATGCGGCGCGGCGCTGCGCAAGGACCGCGCATGTCCCTCGGCGTCCTGGCGGGAATCGGCGGAGACGATGATGGAGGCGAGCCGGCCGAAGGGCGGCAGCATGGCGCGTTCCCGCTCCTGGATCTCGCGCTCGTAGAAGGCATCGGAGTCCCCCGAAACGATCGCCTGCATCACCGGATGCTGCGGCTGGTAGGTCTGCAGCAGCCCGAGGCTCTTCAGGCCCGTTCGTCCTGCACGGCCCGTGACCTGCGACAACAGTTGGAACGTTCGCTCGGCCGCACGCGGATCGCCATTGGCAAGGCCGAGATCGGCGTCGACGATGCCGACCAGCGTCATCATCGGAAAATTGTGGCCCTTGGCCACGAGCTGGGTGCCGATGACGATATCCGCCTCGCCGCTCGCGATCGCCTCGAGTTCCAGCCGCAGCCGCTTGACCCCCATCAGGTCGGAGGACAGCACGATGGTGCGGGCCTCGGGAAAATGCCGCTCGACCTCCTCCGTAATGCGCTCGACGCCCGGACCGCAGGCAACGAGATGATCAAGCGTGCCGCATTCGGGACACGCCTCCGGCGTCCGTTCCGCATAGCCGCAATGATGGCACTGGATCTGCCCGCGGAACCGGTGCTCGACGAGCCAGCTGGAGCAATCCGGGCATTGGAAGCGGTGGCCGCAGACGCGGCAGAGCGTCAGCGGCGCGTAGCCGCGGCGGTTCAGGAACAGAAGAGCCTGCTCGCCCCGGCCGATCGTCTTGCCGATCTCATTCAGGAGGACCGGCGAGAGAAAGCCTCCGCGCTCCGGCGGATGGCGGCGCATGTCGACGATGCCGAGATGCGGCAGCGCCGCGTCGCCGAAGCGGGTCGGCAGATGGATCGGCCGGTAGCGCCCGACCTCGCCATTGACCCGGCTTTCGATCGAAGGCGTCGCGGAGACGAGCACGACCGGGAAGTCGCTGATCCGCCCGCGCACCACGGCCATGTCGCGGGCATTGTAGAAAACGCGATCCTCCTGCTTGTAGGCGGGATCATGCTCCTCGTCGACGATGATGAGGCCAAGATCCTCAAAGGGCAGGAAAAGGGCAGAGCGGGCGCCGGCGACGACGCGCACCTGGCCGGTCGTCACCTGCCGCCAGACCTTTTCCCTTGTGCGTGGCGCCAGGTCCGAATGCCACTCCGCCGGCTTCGCCCCGAAACGGTCCTGGAAGCGTTCGAGGAAGCTGGCGGTCAGCGCAATTTCGGGAAGCAGGATCAGCACCTGCTTTCCCGCCCGAAGCGTGGCGGCAATCGCCTCGAAATAGACCTCGGTCTTGCCGGATCCGGTAATCCCGTCGATCAGCGATACCGAGAACTTGCGCTCCTCGACCGCCGCGAGCAGATCGGCGGCCGCCTGCTTCTGCGGCCCTTCGAGACGCGGAGCGGTAAAGTCGGGATCGGGGGCGGCAACGACCGGCGGCGGCGGCATGAACTGCGTTTCGAACACGCCCTGCGCCTGTAGACCGTCGATGACGCTCAAGGAGACGCCGGCCGCATGGGCAAGACCGGAGCGGGTCCACGAATACCCGTCGCCGGCCGCGGCGATCACCCGCTCGCGCGCCGCCGTCATTCGTTCCGGCCGCATCTCCGTCAGGCGCAGCGCTTCCACCATCGGTTCGGGATCGAAGGCGGTGGGCGCGCGAAGCGCCATGCGGGCGACGAGGCCCGGCGGCGTCACCGTATAGGCGGCCACCCAGTCGAGAAAGGCACGCATGTCGGGGGTCAGCGGCGGGCAGTCGAAGACCTTCTCGACCGCTTTCAGCTTCTTGCGGTCGACCGTGCCGTCGTCGGGACCGTCCCACACGACGCCGACGACCAGCCGGGGGCCGAGCGGCACCTGCACGATCGAACCCGGCTCGACCGCCATCCCATCGGGCACCGCATAGGAATAGGCCTTCGGCGCCGGCATCGGCAGCAGAACGGGCACCACGCGGCGGTCGAGTACGGCCCCGAATAAATCGGTTGAATTGAGAGTCATTTTGCCGTGACCTTGCCACCGCTTTCAGATAAAGAAAACCGCGCAGCGAACCGCCGCCTTGTGGATAGCAGGGTTTGTCATGGTTCCACCCGACTTTCAACGCGCGCAATCTCCGCCATGGTTCTTACGGCAGTGGATATGCGCCTGAACGGCTGAGTGCCAAAGGAAGGCTCCCATGAAATTTTTCGTTGATACCGCCGACGTGAAGGAAATCCGGGAACTGAACGATCTCGGCCTGCTCGACGGCGTCACCACCAACCCCTCGCTGATCCTGAAGTCGGGCCGCGACATCGTCGAAGTCACCAAGGAAATCTGCGACATCGTCGACGGCCCCGTTTCGGCGGAAGTCACGGCTACCGAATATAGCGAGATGATGAAGGAAGCGGCCGCTCTTTCGAAGATCGCCGACAATATCTGCATCAAGGTGCCGCTGACGCTTGACGGCCTGAAGGCCTGCAAGGCGCTGACCTCCGACGGACATCAGACCAACGTCACGCTCTGCTTCTCGGCCAACCAGGCGCTGCTCGCCGCCAAGGCCGGCGCGACCTTCGTCTCGCCCTTCATCGGCCGCCTCGACGATATCGCCTTCGACGGCATGGACCTGATCCGCGAGATCCGCCACATCTTCGACAATTACGGCTACGAGACCGAAATCCTCGCCGCCTCGGTGCGCACGGTCAACCACGTCAAGGAAGCCGCCCTCATCGGCGCCGACGTCGTCACCGCACCGCCGGCAACCTTGAAGGCGCTCGTCAAGCATCCGCTGACCGACAAGGGCCTCGAAATGTTCCTGGCCGACTGGGCGAAGACCGGTCAGAAGATCGGCTGATCGAATCGCGTTCGGAAAGAAGACATCAAGGCCCCGCGGCGATGCGGGGCCTTTTTGGTTCAGCCAATGCGCCAAAAACAGAAGGCCCCGGAAGCCCCCCCGGAGACCGCCACTCCGACCGGAAAACGCGCACCGAGGGGGACAGGCACTTCCAGCGCCTTGTCCGCCCCCATACCCCTGATCTGCATGCCTGCGCCGCTGTCAAGCACGGCCAATGCGCTACAGCGCCGGGCGTCTTATTAGACGCGCAAGGGTCGCTGTAGCGCTTTGAATTGCTGCATGTCTTCATCCTTTAACCGAGGTCGACTAAAGAAGATATGCAGTAGGCCCTCATGGCACAGTCTCGAGATCGGTTTCGCGAAACTCATCATCGGTCGCCAAGATCGGAACCCGATAGTATTTGGCGCATGCGTAATGGATGCAGTCTGCCAGATTGAGGCCATGACGGCCTTTACGGTAACGATGTGCAGCCGAGAGCGCGAGATTGTTGGCGCGCTTCGCAGGCGGCAGATCGCAGATTTCAATGGCCCGGGCTTCGAGAAAGTCCATGATCAGCGGTTCCAGCGCCTCTATGGCCATATCGAACTTGTCGGGCCGGGAAAGCGCGAGAGCCGTTTCGAGAATGGCGAGCGGTGATGTAATGCGCGTCTGCGCCTTCATCAGCGCCTCAGAAACGCGATCCGATTCCCCTTCGTCGGACAGGACGGCGATTGGTGCGCAGGCGTCGACGAACACGCGCCTTACGCCTCCCACATCTCATCAAAGGCTTCCTTTGGCAGCGGCTTTCTGGCTTTCTCATTGAGTTCGACGTGGTATTTTTCGCGCAACCGCGCTGCGGTCTGAGCGGGCGTTTCGACGTTCAATCGCCGTTCGATCGCCTCGCGCATGGCGATGATGATGGCATCGGAAATGCTCACCTTCGCGATCTTCGCGAATTTCCGGGTGAGTTCGTCGGCCCTCTCATTGGTCACGTTGATCGCCATGGTCGCAGCCTGCATGTAGATAAATTCCCGACCTTGTGTAGATCCTTCTATCTAATTCGCAATTGTGTCCTGGCCGGCTGAGACGCCTTGGTCGGGCGCTAATGTGTCCATCGCAGGTACGGTTCAAGCAGCTTCGGCGGGTGCTGCGAACACCGCGTCGCTATCCCGCGCGAGCTCGATCACCGTATGGCGCTCAAGCGCACGGGTGACGTCCGCCGGATCGCCTTCCAATGCCTCGGGTGCGATGAGGTTGCCGATCCGGAAGTCGAAGAGGTCGCCCTTCTTGTTCAAAAGTTCATGGAAGACGGTCATGTCGCGCAGTTCCGTCGACCACTTGGCGAACCAGTAGAACAGGCCGGAATTGCGGGCGCTCATGTGCACCGGCAGGATCGGCAGGCCGTATTTGCGCGCAAAGCTCACCGCCGAGCTTTTCCAGGGCCGTTCATTGAGACGCCCATCCGCCCAATAAGCGATGCGGCCGGAGGGAAAGAGCACGGTCGCCTTTCCCGCTTCGATCGCCCGATTGGTGACCTGCAGGGTCTCGCGCGCCTTGAGCTTCGACTTGTACTCTTCCCGCCACTCGACCGGGATGATCATCTCGACGAAGCGCGGATTGACGCGGATGGCATCGCGATTGGCGAAAAACATCATGTCCGGTCTGCGGCTCTTGAGAAGGTCGAAGACGGCGATGCCGTCGGCAATGCCGGTCGGATGATTGCTGACGAGCAGGAATCCGCCGCTTGCCGGGATTCGCTCCGGCCGGTCGACACGAACATCGAGCGAGAGAACCGAACTCAGATGCTCAAATGCCTGGAAGCCCTGCATGTTGGCGACGGAATCGGCGAATTCGATCGCCTTGCGGTAGTTGAGCAGCGTGTAGAGAAATGGCCGCACCACCGGCCACAGCGGGTGGTGAGCGATCTTGCGCCCGCGCTCGGCGATCAGCGTGTCGACGATATGGCCGGGCTGCCCCTGCGAGACCAGGGCAATCGCCTCTGCAAAATGCGCCAGCGCGCTCGCCGAATCACGTCTCGCCATGGTCCCACCCGCTGTTGCTGATCGAACATCGCAGTTCAATATGATCGAACAATGACAAATTCCAAGGGTGCCTCATCAAACAAAATGCATGTTGCCGCGCCGCGCGTCTTTCAGACGCGCAACAGTCGTCGCAACTCTTTCAATCTGCGCATCGAGCTTTCCGAAAGTCGGGTGCGATTTTCGGGCCGATGCGTTAGCAAAAACATAAGGCACCAGTGGCATGGTCCGGGCACGCATGAGGACCGGGCCGACGATGAACGAACTTCTTGTGATAGGCCATCCCGAGGTGATGGCGGAGCGTCAACGGTGGCTTGCCAGCCTTGCCGGAGAACGCCGCCTGTCGGAAAAGACGATCGAGGCTTATGAACGCGACACGCGGCAATTCCTCACATTCCTGACGGGGCATCTCGCCAGCCCTCCCCGGCTTGCCGATATCCACAGCCTCCGTCCTGCCGATCTCCGGGGCTTTCTCGCGCAGCGGCGCAAAGGCGGCGCGGGCGCGCGCACGCTCGGACGCGGACTTGCGGGTCTACGCTCGTTCCTGCGTTATCTCGAACGAAACGGCCTCGCCAACGCGGCAGGCGCTGCTGCCGTACGCTCGCCGAAACAGCCGAAATTGCTGCCTAAACCGCTCACCGATCGCGAAGCGCTTAAAGTGGTGACGACGGATGCGCAATTGGCCGAAGAGCCTTGGATCGCCGCGCGCAATGCCGCGGTGTTGACCCTTCTTTATGGGTGCGGCCTGCGCATATCCGAAGCGCTCGAACTGTCGCCTGAAGACATCGCCGGCGCCGCCTCGCTGCGCGTCGTGGGCAAGGGTGGCAAAACCCGCATCGTTCCTCTGATCGACGCGGCGAGCGAAGCGGTTGCGGCCTATCGCCAGCTCTGCCCCTATCACCTCGGCCCCGACGAGCCGCTGTTTCGCGGCGCCCGCGGCGCCAGGCTGCAGCCGGCGATCATCCAGCGCGAAATGCAGAAGCTGCGCGCCGCCCTCGGTCTTCCGGATTCGGCGACGCCGCATGCGCTCCGCCACTCCTTCGCGACGCACCTGCTTGCCGGCGGTGGGGATCTGCGCACCATTCAGGAACTGCTCGGCCATGCCAGCCTCTCGACGACCCAGGTCTATACGGGGGTCGATTCGACCCGGCTGCTCGAAATCTATGATCGCGCCCACCCGCGCGCCTGAAGCGCCAAAACACGCCATTCCGGCCGAGGGACATGCAAACGAATTATGGCCCGCTCTCGACCCTGATCGAAAAACGGGGGCGCACTCCTGGCCAAGATGCATTAGGGTCAGGAGCTGGGGCCAGGAGCTATGATCCGGCGCTTGCCCGTTAACCACGCCCGTTAAGGGTCCCGTGACCATGGAAGCGTAAGGTTCCTTGTTATCACTCGGGAACAGACAGCCATGACGACGATGCTCAGACCCGCTCGCACCCTCGCGGCCAAGGCCGCCGACGGCCTCATCTGGCTGATCGCGCTCATTCACGTCCTGACGGCCGCAAGCCTTGTCCTCGTCCTGCTCACCTTTTCGCCGGCGCGCGCCGCCCAGGAGGTGGAGTGCAGCGGCAGCAATATCCTGGCAGGTCTGGAACAATCCGATCCGGACCGGCTTGCAGCCCTGCGCGAGGAAGCCGCTGCCGTGCCCAACGGAAAGGGCCTGCTCTGGAAGATCGAAGGCGGCGGATTGGCCCCTTCCTTCCTGCTCGGAACCATGCACGTGACCGATCCGCGCGTCCTGGCCATGCCCGCGGGCGCCGCCGAGGCCTTTGCAGCGGCCGCCACCGTGATCGTCGAATCGGACGAGATCATCGACGAGAGGAAAGCCAGCGCCGCCATCATGATGCGGCCCGACCTCACCATGTTCGCCGACAACAGGACGATCGACGATTTCCTCGAGCCGCAGGACCGGGAGCGCCTCGCCGCCGGCCTCAAGGCGCGCGGCATTCCCCTGCCGCTGGTCTCGAAAATGAAGCCGTGGATGATCGCAAGTTTCGTGGCGCTGCCGGCCTGCGAGTTCAGCCGCAAGGCGGCCGGCGCCTCCTTCCTCGACAAGAAGCTCGCCGAAGACGCCGTCGGACAGGGCAAGCGCTTGAAGGGCCTGGAGACGCTGGTCGAACAGCTCTCGGCCATGGATTCGCTTCCCGTCGAATGGCATCTCCAGGCCCTGATCGACACGCTCGCGCTCGGTCGGACGATCGATGACGTCCTGACGACGACGACCGATCTCTATCTCACCGGCGACACCGGCATGATCATGCCGATGATGAAGGCCGTCTCGGCGCAGGTATCGCCCCACGATCTCGGTTATGCCGATTTCGAACAGCGGATCATAATCGACCGCAACAGGACAATGGCAGCCCGGGCCGAGCCGATCCTGAAGCAGGGCAACGCCTTCATGGCCGTGGGTGCGCTGCATCTTCCGGGCAAGGATGGCCTCGTCGAGCTCTTGCGCCAGCAGGGTTTCACAGTCACCCCGGTCGATTGACGGTCATCGCGTCGCATTTAGTTCGGCAAGCAGGGCGGGAACGATCGCCTTGTGAAAGGGCGTCACGGCCGCAAGATAGAGGTAGCCGAACAGGTTTCTGCGGCGCACCAGCGTCGTGATGCCGATGACCTGGCTCTCCGCCGGTCCGTCACGCACCTCGACGACGATACGAAAATCCAGATGGCGGTCGTCGAAGCCAAGGACGGTGGCATGCTCGCTCTCGCACACGATCGAGAAGGCGCCGATCAGGTCTGAATCTGCGGCGGGTGCCGGGGCCTTGAGACCGAGGGGCAACGTCAGCCGATTGCGCAATCCCAAGAGATTTCGCACCCAGCGCGGTGCGCTGCCAAGCGTCCGCCTTGCCGCTTCGAGCGCACTCATGCGCTCGCCGAAAAACAGAAGTTCGTGGCAATCGGCCCAGTCGGCGCCGGGCAAGCATGCGTTCGGCAGGCGGGCGGCTACGCTTCGCGGTCTCATGAACACCAATCCTCCTTCACGCGCCAGCCTTTCGGGAGGGCTATGGCTGCGGTGGCGTGTTCATGATTGCGCCCGATCGGGGCGCGAAGGCAGGGGGCCGCTTGTCGCAGCCCCCCGGCCAATTGTCACAGGGGGCCGCTTGTCGCAGCCCCCGGCCAATTGTCACAGGAGCCCGGTTGTCACGTGCGCCGCAGCCCTCGAGGGCTGGGGGTTTTACCCAACCGTGCTTTCCGAAAATCGGCTCCGACTTTCGGGGCCGATGCCGTCGAGTCACATGTGGATTGGCTTGGCGAAGGTCGCGAGCGCCGCTTCCTTGACCGCTTCCGACATCGTCGGATGCGCATGGCAGGTGCGGCCAAGATCTTCCGACGAGCCGCCGAACTCCATCAGCACGGCGATCTCGTGGATCATCTCGCCGGCGCCGAAGCCGACGATATGGCCGCCGAGCACGCGGTCGGTTTCCTTGTCGGCGAGGATCTTCACGAAGCCGTCCGTCTGAAGCATGGCGCGGGCGCGGCCATTGGCGGTGAAGGGGAACTTTCCGACCCTGTAGGCGACGCCCGCTGCCTTCAGTTCCTCTTCCGTCTTGCCGACGGAAGCGACCTCCGGCTGGGTGTAGACGACGCCCGGGATTACCTCATAATTCACGTGACCGGCCTGGCCGGCGATGATCTCGGCCACCGCCACGCCTTCGTCTTCGGCCTTGTGGGCGAGCATCGGGCCGCGCACCACGTCGCCGATCGCATAGACGCCGGTAATGCTCGTCTGGAAATGATGATCGATCTCGATCCGGCCGCGGCTGTCGAGGACGACGCCCGCCTTGGCCAGGCCCATATTTTCCGAGCACGGTTTGCGGCCGGTCGCGACCAGCACGACATCCGCTTCGAGCGTGGTCGCCTCGCCGCCCTTGACCGGCTCGAACGTAACCTTGGCGCCGTTGTCCGACTTCTCGACACCGGTCACCTTGGCGCCGAGTTTGAATTCCAGCCCCTGCTTCGTCAGCATCCGCTGAAGCTGCTTGGCGACCTCGCCATCCATGCCGCCGAGAATCGTATCCAGGAACTCGACGACGGTCACCTTGGCGCCGAGGCGCGCCCAGACCGAGCCGAGTTCGAGGCCGATGACGCCGCCGCCGACGACGATCATGCTGGCCGGCACTTTCTCCAGTTCCAAAGCACCGGTCGAGGAGACGATCACCTTCTCGTCGAATTCGAGATCGACGCCAGGGATGCCGGCAACGTCCGACCCCGCGGCGATAACGATATTTTTCGCCTCGAGGATCTGCTCATCGCCATTGTCTTTGGTGACGGAAACCTTGCCTTGGCCCAGAACCTTGCCCAAGCCCTGAAAACCGTCGATCTTGTTCTTCTTGAAGAGGAAGGAGACACCGTCGACATTCGCCTTAACCGTTGCGTCCTTGTGCGCCATCATCTTCTTGAGATTGAGCGTCGGGCTTGCGACCTCCACGCCCAGCGCATCGAGGCCGTGCGCGGCGTGGTGGAACATTTCGGAAGCGTGCAGCAGCGCCTTCGACGGAATGCAGCCGACATTGAGGCAGGTGCCGCCATAGGTGCTGCGCTTTTCGACCACGGCGACCTTCATGCCGAGCTGCGCCGCCTTGATGGCGCAGACATAGCCCCCCGGACCGCTTCCGATTACGATGAGATCATAAGCCATTTGATAATCCTTCTTGGGAGGGGCGGTCACCGGCCGCCACTGACATTAAGAATGGCTCCCGTCACGTAAGTCGCCTTGTCGGACAGGAGATAGAGAATTGCATCGGCAACTTCGCCGGCCGTGCCGGGACGCTGAATGGGGATGGAGGGCGCAAGATCCCGCGCGCGGTCTGGCAGACCGCCGGAGGCGTGGATCTCTGTGTCGATGATGCCGGGGCGAACGGCGTTGACGCGAATGCCTTCGCCGGCAACCTCACGCGCCAGGCCGACCGTGAAGCTTTCGATCGCCCCCTTCGAAGCGGCGTAATCGACATATTGGCCGGGCGCGCCGAGCACGGCTGCGACGGACGAGAGATTGACGATCGAACCGCCGCGCCCGCCGCGACGCGTCGACAGGCGAAGCACCGCCTCGGCGGAGCAGCGGATCGCGCCGGTCACGTTGACGCGAAACATCCGCTCCAGCCGCTCGGGCGAAATCTCGTCGATCCGCTGCGGGGGACCGACGATGCCGGCATTGTTGACGAGCCCGTCGAGCCGCCCGAATGCCGCGTCGACCGCCGCAAAGATTGCCCGCACCCCATCTTCGGTGCCGACGTCACCCTGAACCGCAATCGCAAAGCCGCCGCTTGCAGAAATGCGGCCGACGATATCCTCCGCCGCCTGGACGTTCGCCGCATAGTTGACCGCGACCCGCCAGCCTTCGGCTGCGGCCGCAAGACACACGGCCGCCCCAATGCCGCGGCTGCCGCCGGTCACGAGAAGAACGCGGCGCTCGCTCATGCGGCGCATCCCGTGAACCGAAAAGCGTCGGAACTGTCCGACTGCGCCTTGCCTTCGCCCCAGGCGGTCGAGGCGCGCAGCGACGGTCCGAAATCCGGAAGCAGGATCTGTACGGCAGCCGGTGAGTCCTCCGCTTCGAGCAGGCCGATCTTGCCGGCGCCGTCGACCGTATAGATCGGCCCCTGCCAGACCGTGCAGGCCGACAGCTCGGCACCGGTCACGTCGCCGGTCGGGCAATCATGCATGACGATGCCGTGCGGACGTTCCGGCTCACCGGCGGCCATGACCACCCCGTCGAGAGCCAGGCTGGCGCCGGCAATCCTGATCTTGAAGTGATTGCTGGTGACAGCGGCCTCGGATCCGACCGGCTCGAAGCGGAGCTCATGGCCGGCCTGGTCCTCATAGATCGCGTTTGCCTGGCTGCATTCGCTGCCATGCGCCGGGCATACCCCGAGCGCAAGCGCGAGCGCGGCGAGGAGAACTTTGCCGCCACGCATCGTCAGGCAGCCTTTTCGGTCGCGAGTTTCAGGCCGAGCGCGATGAAGACGAGGCCGCTCGCCCGATCGATCCACTTGCTTGCGCGAGTGAAGGCCGCCCGCATCCTAGGCGTCGTCATGAAAAGGCTGACGGCGACGAACCAGAGGATCAGCGCACTTGCCATAATGAGGCCGTAGGCGAACTTGACCGCCATCGGCGTATGCGCGCTGACGACGGTCGAGAAGATCGACAGGAAAAAGAAGACCGCCTTCGGATTGAGTGCATTGGCCGCGAAGCCGAGACCGAACGCCTTCAGCGCCGACTGCCCCTTGGGCGCGCCGGTGGACTGCCCCGTCTCGACCGCGATATGCGTCTCACCGGCTCTGAGCGCCTTGACGCCGATATAGATCAGGTAAGCGACACCGCACCATTTGACGATGTTGAAGAGGTATATCGATTGCGAAATGATCAGCCCTAGGCCGAGAATCGTGTAGGTGACATGGAACATCAGCGACGCGCCGATGCCGAAGGCGGTGATGATTGCCGGACGCCGACCGTGCACCAGCGACTGCCGCATCACCATGGCGAGATCCGCACCGGGCGAAACGATGGCGAAGGTGAAGATCGCCATCAGGGATGCCAGTTCGACCAGGTAGTTGCTCATGGTTTGCGACCGATAGTTCGAGGACCCGTATGGTGCCGAAGAGAGTATTGGATGCGCGCAGAGCGTGCGTTTCAGAACCCTAACCGCTGGCTCCGTGCCTGTCGATGCCCCTACCGGTACGCGACCCGAACGGTGCGCATCGACAACCTGGCATGGGGGAGAACGAAAGGGGCTCTCGCCCCTTCCTTAAAGATCGAGCACCAGGCGTTCCGGATCCTCGAGGCTCTCCTTGACACGGACGAGGAAGGTCACGGCTTCCTTGCCGTCGACGATGCGGTGATCATAGGAGAGCGCCAGATACATCATCGGGCGGATCACCACCTGGCCGCCGATGGCGACCGGGCGATCCTGGATCTTGTGCATGCCGAGGATGCCGGACTGCGGGGCGTTGAGGATCGGCGACGACATCAGTGAGCCATAGACGCCGCCATTGGAGATAGTGAACGTGCCGCCCTGCATGTCGGCCATCGACAGCGCGCCGTCACGCGCCGCCTTGCCGAGACGGCCGATTTCTTTCTCGATTTCGGCGATCGACATCTGGTCGGCATCGCGCACGACCGGCACGACGAGGCCCTTCTCGGTGCCGACGGCGACGCCGACATGGCAGAAGTTCTTATAGATGATGTCTGTGCCGTCGATCTCGGCATTGACCGCCGGCAGTTCCTTGAGTGCGTGGGTGACGGCCTTGGTGAAGAAGCCCATAAAGCCGAGCTTCACGCCATGCTTCTTCTCGAAGACATCCTTGTACTTCGTGCGCAGGCTCATGACCGCGCTCATATCCACCTCGTTATAGGTGGTGAGCATCGCCGCGGTGTTCTGCGCATCCTTGAGGCGCTTGGCGATCGTCTGACGCAGGCGGGTCATCTTGACGCGCTCTTCGCGTGCAGCATCCTCGGTCGGCGCGGGTGCGCGGGCCTGGACCTTGGCGGGTTCCGCGGCGGCCGGCGCAGAAGTACCCTTGGCGATCACGGAAAGCACGTCGCCCTTCAGGACCTGGCCGCGCTTGCCGGAACCATCGATCTGGTCGGCGGAGAGGTTGTTTTCGGCGATGAGCTTGGCAGCAGCCGGAGCCGGCCGGCTCGCCGCAATCGCAGCGCCCAATATGTCTCCGAGTCCTGCGATTTCCGGATCAGCAGCGGCAGGCTGGGCCTTCTTCTCGGCCGGAGCAGCCGCGACGGGCTCGGGCTTCTTTTCGGCCGGAGCAGCGGCGGCGGCGCCCGCGCCTTCGGCGATCTGGCCGAGCAGCGCGCCGAGGCCGACGGTCTCGCCCGCTTCAACGACGATTTCGGAGAGCGTGCCGGCGGCCGGCGCCGGCACCTCGATCGTCACCTTGTCGGTTTCCAGTTCGAGCAGAGGCTCGTCGGCCTTGATCGCATCGCCGACCTTCTTGAACCAGGTGCCGACGGTCGCTTCGCTGACGGATTCGCCAAGGGTGGGAACGCGGATTTCTGTTGCCATGATTTTTGTTCCGTTGATCAGATATCTGTTTCTGTCGGTTGGCGGACGTGGAGGGCGTAATCACCCCCCCAGCGCGTCCTCGAGGAAGGCGGCAAGCTGCGCCAGGTGCTTGGACATCAGGCCCGTGGCAGGCGATGCCGCGGCCGGACGGCCGGTGTAGCGCACCCGCTGGTACTTGGCGTCGATATGGGCGAGCACCCATTCGAGATAGGGGTCGATGAACGACCAGGCGCCCATGTTCTTCGGCTCTTCCTGGCACCAGACCATCTCCGCATGGCGGAAGCGGCTGAGCTCGTTGATGAGCGCCTTGGCCGGGAACGGATAGAGCTGCTCGACGCGGAGCAGATAGACGTCGTCGATGCCGCGCTTCTCGCGCTCTTCCAGGAGGTCGTAATAGACCTTGCCCGAGCACATCACGACGCGGCGGATCTTCGAGTCCTTCTGCAGCTTGATCGGGCCGTTCTTGTTAACCTCCGCATCGTCCCAGAGCAGGCGGTGGAAGGAGCTTTCGCCGGCCATTTCCGAGAGGCTGGAAACGGCGCGCTTGTGGCGCAGCAACGATTTCGGCGTCATCAGGATCAGCGGCTTGCGGAAGTCGCGCTTCACCTGGCGGCGCAGGATATGGAAATAGTTCGCCGGCGTCGTCACATTGGCGACCTGCATGTTGTCTTCCGCGCAAAGCTGCAGGAAGCGCTCGAGGCGAGCCGAGGAGTGCTCCGGTCCCTGGCCTTCATAGCCGTGCGGCAGCAGGCAGACGAGGCCCGACATGCGCAGCCACTTGCGCTCGCCCGACGAGATGAACTGGTCGAAGACCACCTGCGCGCCGTTGGCGAAGTCGCCGAACTGGGCTTCCCAGAGCGTCAGCGCGTTCGGGCGGGCGAGCGAATAGCCGTATTCGAAGCCGAGCACCGCCTCTTCCGAGAGCATCGAGTTGATGACCTCATAGCGCGCCTGCGTCGGCGACAGGTTGGCAAGCGGGATGTAGCGTTCTTCGGTCTGCTGGTCGTAGAGCACCGAATGGCGCTGCGAGAAGGTGCCGCGCTCGCAGTCCTGGCCCGAAAGGCGGATCTTCGTGCCCTCGGTCACCAGCGTGCCGAAGGCCAGCGCCTCGCCCATGGCCCAGTCGATGCCCTCGCCGGTCTGGATCATGTTGGCGCGGTTTTCCATGAAGCGCTGGATGGTGCGGTGCGCGTTGAAGCCAGCTGGAATCTCGGAGATCTTGCGGCCGACCTCCTTCAACTGCTTCATCGGCACCGAAGTCCGGCCGCGGCGCTGCTCATCCTGGTTGTCGGCGGTGCGCAGGCCCGACCAGACGCCGTCGAGCCAATCGGCCTTGTTCGGCTTGTAGGACTGGCCGATCTCGAACTCCTGCTCGAGTTGAGCGCGCCAATCCGCCTTCATCTTTTCCACTTCGCCTTCGGTCATCAGGCCTTCGGCGATCAGGCGTTCCGAATAGAGCTGCACCACCGTCTTGTGGGCGCGGATCGCACGATACATTTTCGGCTGGGTGAACGCCGGCTCGTCTCCTTCGTTGTGACCGAAGCGGCGATAGCAGAACATGTCGATGACGACCGGCTTGTGGAACTTCATCCGGAACTCGGTCGCGATCTTCGCCGCATAGACCACCGCTTCCGGATCGTCGCCGTTCACGTGGAAGATCGGCGCCTCGATCATCTTTGCGACATCCGACGGATAGGGCGACGAGCGCGAGAAGGCCGGATTGGTGGTGAAGCCGATCTGGTTGTTGATGATGAAATGCACGGTGCCGGCGACGCGATGACCGCGCAGACCCGAAAGCCCGAGGATTTCGGCGACGACGCCCTGACCGGCGAAGGCGGCATCGCCGTGCAGCAGCATGGGCATCACCTTGACGCGCTCGCGCAGCGGAATGATGTCGCCTTCGAAGACGGCGGCGATCTGGTCCTGCTTGGCGCGCGCCTTGCCCATGACGACCGGGTTGACGATTTCCAGATGCGACGGGTTCGCCGTCAGCGACAGGTGCACCTTGTTGCCGTCGAACTCGCGGTCGGACGAGGCACCGAGATGGTATTTCACGTCGCCCGAGCCCTCCACCTCGTCGGGCGCATAGGAGCCGCCCTTGAACTCGTGGAAGATGGCGCGGTGCGGCTTGGCCATGACCTGGGAAAGAACGTTGAGTCGGCCGCGATGCGCCATGCCGAGAACGATTTCCTTGAGGCCGAGCTGGCCGCCACGCTTGATGATCTGCTCCAGCGCCGGAATCAGCGATTCGCCGCCGTCGAGGCCGAAGCGCTTCGTGCCCTTGTATTTGACATCGATGAACTGCTCGAAACCTTCCGACTCGATGAGCTTCTGCAGGATGGCCCGCTTGCCCTCGGGGGTGAATTCGACCCCCTTGTCCGGCCCCTCGATCCGCTCCTGGATCCAGCCCTTCTCTTCCGGGTTGGACATGTGCATGAACTCGACACCCATCGTCGAGCAATAGGTGCGCTCGAGAATTTCGACCATCTCGCGCACGGTCGCGTATTCGAGGCCGAGCACGTTGTCGATGAAGATCTTGCGGTCGTAGTCCTTCTCCTCGAAGCCGTAAGTCTTCGGCGAGAGCTCTTCGTAATCCTCGACCGGGTCGGCAAGGCCGAGCGGGTCGAGCTTGGCATGCAGGTGGCCGCGCATGCGGTAGGCGCGGATCATCATGATGGCGCGGACGGAATCGCGGGTCGACTGATGAACCTCGGCCTCGCTCACCGGAACGCCGGCGGCGGCGGCCTCCTCGGCCTTCGCCTTGACCTTCTTCTCGACGACCTTCTCGACCGTGCCCCAGTCGCCGTCGAGCGCCGAGACGAGTTCGCCATTGGCGGCGATCGGCCAGTTGCTCTTCTTCCAGGAGGCGCCCTTGGCCGCCTTCACCACATCTTCGGGCCGGTCGGCAAGCGTCTTGAAGAAGGCCTGCCATTCGGCGGAAACGGACGACGGATCCGCTTCATAGCGCGCGTAGAGCTGCTCGATATAGGCGGCATTGGCGCCGTCTAGAAACGAAGTGAGCTGGAATTGCTCGTTGGCCTCTTGCCTTGTCATGGTTTCTCGCGGACTTCCATCCGCCTCCTGACTTGAAGATTGGGATGCCGGGTGGTCCCGGCCGTTCATACATGCCTGATGCCGGGATCGGGTGATCGAATGATCGGGAGACAGTCCCGATTCCGGCCTGTGTCGGCCGGAGCGGAGTGCCGGACGCCCGCTCGGTGCCCTTGCCGCATCCCGCTCCGATGCCTTCTTTGCGTCGTTCATGGCCCGACGGGGCGACTTCAGCGCCGCCCCGTCGATCGTATCGTTTAGCCCTTCAGGACCTCGACAAGCGTCTTGCCGAGGCGAGCGGGCGACGGCGAAACGCGGATGCCGGCCGCTTCCATCGCCGCGATCTTGTCTTCCGCCCCGCCCTTGCCGCCGGAGATGACGGCGCCGGCATGGCCCATGGTGCGACCGGGAGGTGCGGTGCGGCCGGCGATGAAGCCGACCATCGGCTTCTTGCGTCCGCGCTTGGCCTCGTCTTTCAGGAACTGCGCCGCATCCTCTTCCGCCGAGCCGCCGATTTCGCCGATCATGATGATCGACTTCGTCTCGTCGTCGGCGAGGAACATCTCGAGCACGTCGATGAACTCGGTGCCCTTGACCGGGTCGCCACCGATGCCGACCGCCGTCGTCTGGCCGAGACCCTCATTGGTCGTCTGGAACACCGCCTCGTAGGTGAGCGTGCCGGAACGCGACAGCACGCCGACCGAACCCTTGCGGAAGATGTTGCCGGGCATGATGCCGATCTTGCACTCGTCGGGAGTCAGGACGCCGGGGCAGTTCGGGCCGATGAGCCGCGAGGACGACTTTTCGAGCCGCGCCTTGACCTTGACCATGTCGGCGACCGGAATGCCTTCGGTGATGCAGACGATCAGCGGGATTTCCGCTTCGATCGCCTCGATGATCGCCGCAGCGGCACCGGCCGGCGGGACATAGATCACCGAGGCGTTGGCACCGGTGACCTCGCGGCCCTCGGCGACGGTCGCGAAGATGGGTAGCTGTTCGCCCTTGGAGCCGGTCCAGGTCTCGCCGCCTTTTTTCGGATGAATGCCGCCGACCATCTTGGTGCCGTGATAGGCGAGCGCCTGCTCGGTATGAAATGTGCCGGTCTTGCCGGTCAGGCCCTGAACGAGAACCTTGGTGTCTTTATTGATCAGGATGGACATGAAACCTCAGGCTCCCTTGACGGCTGCAACGATCTTCTGGGCGGCATCGTCCAGGTCATCGGCGGAGATGACGTTCAGGCCCGATTCGTTGATGATCTTCTTGCCGAGTTCGACATTGGTGCCTTCGAGGCGTACGACGAGCGGCACCTTGAGGCCGACTTCCTTGACCGCGGCAAGCACGCCCTCGGCGATGACGTCGCATTTCATGATGCCGCCGAAGATGTTGACCAGGATGCCCTTCACCGCCGGATCGGCCGTGATGATCTTGAAGGCGTGCGTGACCTTTTCCTTGGAAGCGCCGCCGCCGACGTCGAGGAAGTTCGCCGGCTCCGCGCCGTAGAGCTTGATAATGTCCATCGTCGCCATGGCGAGGCCGGCGCCGTTGACCATGCAGCCGATATTGCCGTCGAGCGCCACATAGGCGAGGTCGTGCTTCGAGGCTTCGATTTCCTTCCCGTCCTCTTCCGTCGTGTCGCGCAGCGCGACAATATCTTCGTGCCGGAAGAGCGCATTGCCATCGAAGGAGACCTTGGCGTCGAGCACGCGCAGACGGCCATTCTTCATGACGATCAGCGGATTGACCTCGAGCAGGCTCATGTCCTTCTCGACGAAGGCCTTGTAGAGGATCGGAAAGAGCTTTTCGCCGTCGGCGCGGGCTTCACCCTCAAGTTCCAGCGCGTCGGTGAGCGTCTTCAGGTTCTCGGCCGTGACGCCCGCATTGGGATCGATCGCAACGGTGACGATCTTCTCGGGCGTGTGCTCGGCAACCGCCTCGATGTCCATGCCGCCTTCTGTCGAGACGACGAAGGCAACGCGGCCGACGGAGCGGTCGACGAGGATAGAGAGATAGAGCTCGCGTTCGATGTCGGCGCCGTCTTCGATATAGAGGCGGTTGACCTGCTTGCCGGCGGGACCGGTCTGCTTCGTCACCAGCGTGTTGCCGAGCATTTCCTTGGCGTTGGCGACGACCTCTTCCACCGATTTCGCCAGCCGCACGCCGCCCTTCGCATCGGGCCCCAGTTCCTTGAACTTGCCCTTGCCGCGGCCGCCGGCATGGATCTGGCTTTTCACGACATAGAGCGGTCCCGGCAGCTTGCTTGCGGCCGCTTGCGCCTCGTCGGCGGTGAAGATCGCGACACCTTCCGCGACCGGCGCGCCATAGCCCTTCAACAGGGCCTTGGCCTGGTATTCATGAATGTTCATGGGTTCTTTCCTGTCTGATTGGCCGGACGGCGGTTAGTTCAGGCTGGGTGCAATGTTGATGCAGGCCTCGCAAAGGCCGGCGACGGCCGCTACCGACTTGTCGAAGGCTTCCTTCTCGCCCTTGTTGAGGTCGATCTCGATGATGCGCTCCACGCCGCCGGCGCCGATCACCGTCGGCACGCCGACATACATGTCGTTGACGCCATACTGGCCGGAGAGATAAGCCGCACAGGGCAGCACGCGCTTCTTGTCCTTGAGATAGGCCTCGGCCATCTCGATCGCCGAAGCCGCCGGCGCGTAATAGGCCGAGCCGGTCTTCAGGAGGCCGACGATTTCCGCGCCGCCGTCACGGGTGCGCTGGATGATCTGGTCGAGCTTTTCCTTGGTGGTCCAGCCCATCTGCACGAGATCCGGCAGCGGGATGCCGGCAACGGTGGAATAGCGGGCGAGCGGCACCATCGTGTCGCCATGGCCACCAAGCACGAAGGCGGTGATGTCCTTGACCGAAACCTTGAATTCCTCGGCGAGGAAAAGGCGGAAGCGGGACGAGTCGAGGACGCCGGCCATGCCGACGACCTTGTTCTTCGGCAGGCCTGAGAACTTCTGCAGCGCCCAGACCATGGCGTCGAGCGGATTGGTGATGCAGATGACGAAGGCGTTCGGAGCATATTTCTTGATGCCGGCGCCGACCTGCTCCATGACCTTCAGGTTGATGCCGAGCAGATCGTCGCGGCTCATGCCGGGCTTGCGCGGTACGCCGGCGGTGACGATGCAGACATCGGCGCCTTCGATTGCCGCATAGTCGCTCGCACCCGTCAGCGATGCGTCGAAACCTTCGACCGGCGAAGACTGGGCGATGTCGAGGCCCTTACCCTGGGGGATGCCGTCGGCAATATCGAAGAGGACGATATCGCCCAGTTCCTTGAGGCCGGCGAGATGCGCCAGCGTGCCACCAATCATCCCTGAACCAATAAGTGCGATCTTGTTGCGCGACATGAAAGTGCTTCCTTTGTGATCCATGATCGAGGCCTGAAACGCGGCAAACGCCAAACCTTCGGGAAAGCCCTTAACCGGCAAAGGTTAAAATATCAATCGCTTATTTTTGGTGAAGCAAATTCAATCGGTTAAACGTGAAAATTCTTACGTAAACGTAAGAGTTCTCACTGCTGTTCCGTCATAAAACGGTCAATTTTGCAGGGTGTTGGGCGGCATATTCGGCGCTCTGCATCTCGATGAGCCGCGAGACGGTGCGGTCGAACTCGAAGCCTTCCGTGCCCTTTTTCGAGGTCAGAAGGTGCTGCGGTTCGGCGACGGCCGAGGCAAAGAGACGGGCGCCCTGGTCGTATAAGGCATCGACGAGAATGATGAATCGCTTCGTCTCGTTGCGCGCCTGCGGCCCGAGATGCGGCACGTGGTCGAGGAAAATCGTCCGGTATCGCGACAGGAGCGCAAGGTAATCGGCTGCGCCGAGCGGCTGGGCGCAGAGGTCGGAAAAGGTGAAGCGGGCGCTGTCGCCGGCGGCTGCCGGCACATGGATCTTGCGGCCCTTGCGGCCGATCTCGGCGGGGACGGCCGGCGCGCCGCCCGTTTCCACGTACCAGGCGCGGTCCATCGCGGCTTCCGTTTCCGGCCCGAGCGGCGACAGCCAGACCGGCTGGCCATCCGTTTTGCCGAGGCGGTAGTCCGTCTCGGTGTCGAGCGACTTGATCTCGGTATTCGCCTTCAGGAGATCGATAAAAGGCAGAAAGAGGCCGCGGTTGAGCCCGTCGCGATAGAGCTCCGACGGCTCCACATTGGAGGTGGCGACAAGGACGCAGCCCTTGGCGAAGAGCTCGCCGAAGAGGCGCGCCAGGATCATCGCATCGGCAATGTCGGTTACAGAGAACTCGTCGAAGCAGAGAAGTCGCGCCTCTCCGAACAGTTCCGAGGCGACCGGCGGAATCGGATCGGCCTGCTTCGTCTCGCCATTCTTGAGCTTCTGCCGGTGCCTGAAGATGCGTTCATGCACGTCGGCCATGAATTCATGGAAATGGGCACGGCGTTTGCGCTCGATCGGAACCGCGTCGAAGAACATGTCCATCAGCATGGTCTTGCCGCGCCCCACCCCTCCGTGGATGTAGAGCCCCTTGACCGGTGTCTGGTGTCTCTTGCGCGCGGCGAAGAGCCAGCCGAGCGCATTGGCCTTGCGCGACGGGCGGCTCGCAAGCAGCTCCGCCGTGAGATGATCGAGCCGCCTCGCGATGGCGGCCTGAGCCGCATCATGTTCACGCTCGCCCCTTGCAACGAGCGTTTCGAGCTTGTGAAGAATACTGTCGTCAGGATTGAGCACGGTGCATCCGCCCGAAAATCGGGCCCGACTGTTGGGCCAATGCGCTACTGCATGTCTCCTTTAATCGACCTCGATTAAAGGGCAAAGACATGCTGCAATTCAAAATGCTACAGCGACCTTTACGCGTCTGATAAGACGCGCGGCGCTGTAATGCATGTCGCCCAAAAGGGCGCAGCGGTTTTGGGGCAACGGCATGCATGAAAACAAGGAACTAGAGCGCGTTGCAAGAATACGCATATACGCGATGCGCTTTAGCGGCTGAGGCTGACCGGCTGGCCGCTATTGGTCGACCCGTCGAAGCGTGCGTCCGCGGTCTTGTAGAGGCGCGCGATCGCATTGCCGTTCCGGTCCTTGAGCACGACCTGCTTGCCGGCCACTTCCCACGACCCCATGGTCGTCAGCTCACCGGCGCAGCCGCGAGTGCCGCCGCGAGAACCGCTGCCGAGATTGGTCAGCGTCAGGAACATGTCGCAGGAGCTGCCGGCGCTCGAGACACGCCAGCTTCCGACCATCGACTCCTTCGTGACGTCCAGAGCACTGGCCGCGGCGGCAACGTCGGTGCCGCCCGGCAAGCCGCCGGGCGTCGTACCGCTCGGCGCGGCCGGGAACTGCGACGTGCTGGTCGTCGGATCCGGCAGCTGACTGGAGGAGACCGATGGCACCGGCGCCGCTTGCAGGGGAGCAGGAGCGCGGGAAATCTCCTGAGAACCGAAGCCACCAAAGGATGTTCTCTGGCATCCGGCCAGCGCGAGCACAATAACAAGCCCTGCCGCCGCATGATAAACCCGCATATCTTTACCCCCGCTATTGTTCGCAGATCATGATGCAATGCGATAATAAGGGCCGAATTACAGCAAATCCACCTGACAAATCAAGGCAAGCCATTTCTGCAACGGCTGTTGCGCATGGGAAACGCTTGCCTGGCGGCCCGGTCGGGCCCGGACCGGCGATGCGCATCAGTGCCTGACCCCGGCATAGGCGCGCTCGCCCCACAGCGCCTCCACCGTTCTGTTTCTGAGGCAGCTGCTCCGGTAATACCAGTAGCGAAGCGGATTTCGTGCGGCGTAGTCCTGATGATATTCCTCGGCCGGCCAGAACCGGGCAGGCCCCTCTACGGGCGTGACGATCGGCCGCCCCAACTCGGCCTCGGCCTTGATCTTCTCCGCCCTCGCATCCATCGCCTGGGCGTCGTCGAGCGCATAGATCGCCGTCGTATAGGCAAAGCCGCGATCGCAGAACTGCCCGCCGGCATCCGTCGGGTCCGTCGTGCGGAGCAGGATGTTGACGAGTTCCGCATAGGAGACCCGGGCGGGATCGAACTTGATGCGGACCACCTCGCGGTGACCGCCCTGCTCATAGGTCTTGTAGGTCGGATTCGGGCTCTTTCCGCCGGCATAGCCGGAGATCGTCTCGAGAACGCCCGGCACGGCGTCGAAATCGGATTCCACGCACCAGAAGCAGCCGCCCGCGAAGATCGCATATTGCGGCTCGGCCGATCGCGCCGGGATGATCAGCAGAAGAAGCGCGGCTAGGCCAATGAACGGGCGCAGCATAGGCGATCTCCATCCTCCGCTGGCGCATCGGCCGAAAATCGAACCCGACTTCGGAAAGCTCCGATGCGCCGATTCAAGCATTACACCGACCTTTGCGCCGCCCTGTAATACCTATCCGCCTGGCCGCGGCTTTCAAATCACATAGCAACACGTCGGTGTGAGAGCCGTGATAAAGAAGACGGCGAGCCACCTTCGTGGCCCGCCGCCCAAATCGCCGGACCGGATGCCGACCGTCAGAACCGCCGCTCGACAAGCATCTTCTTGATCTCGCCGATCGCCTTGGCCGGGTTCAGGCCCTTCGGACAGGCCTGGGCACAGTTCATGATCGTGTGGCAGCGGTAGAGCCGGAACGGATCCTCGAGATTGTCGAGCCGCTCGCCGGTTGCCTCGTCTCTGGAATCGATCAGCCAGCGATAGGCCTGCAGCAGGACGGCCGGGCCGAGATAGCGGTCGCCGTTCCACCAGTAGCTCGGACAGGATGTCGAGCAGCAGGCGCAGAGAATGCACTCGTAGAGCCCGTCGAGCTTGGCGCGATCCTCATGGCTCTGGCGCCATTCCTTGGCCGGCGTCGGCGAAACCGTCTTCAGCCAGGGCTCGATCGACCGGTGCTGGGCGTAGAAATTGGTGAGATCCGGCACGAGGTCCTTGACCACCGGCATGTGCGGCAACGGATAGATCTTTACCGCGCCCTTGACCTCGTCCATGCCCTTGGTGCAGGCGAGCGTATTGGTGCCGTCGATGTTCATCGCGCAGGAACCGCAAATGCCCTCGCGACAGGAGCGACGCAAGGTCAGCGTCGGGTCGATGTTGTTCTTGATGTAGAGCAGCCCGTCGAGCACCATCGGCCCGCAATCGTCGACATCGATATAATAGGTATCAATGCGCGGGTTCTTGCCGTCGTCCGGATTCCAGCGATAGACCCGGTATTCACGGAAATTCATCGCGCCGACCGGTTTCGGCCAGACCCGGCCTTCGGTGATCTGCGAGTTCTTGGGAAGAGCGAGTTCAACCATATGCCTTAATCCTCGAGATCAATAGACGCGCGCCTTCGGCTCTATCTTCTTCGCATCGATGCCGTCCGCAATGAGCTCGGTGTGGACAGGGCGATAGTCGAGCCGGACCTCGCCGGCTTCATTCACCCAGGCGAGCGTGTGCTTGCGCCAGTTGACGTCGTCGCGTCCGCCGAGCGGCCCTTCCGAGTAGTCCTCACGCGCATGCGAACCGCGGCTCTCCTTGCGGGCCTCGGCGCCGTAGATGGTGGTAATGGCGTTGGCCATCAGGTTTTCCAATTCCAGCGTCTCGACGAGATCGGAGTTCCAGATCATGGAGCGATCAGTGACCTTGACGTCCGCGAGTTCCTTCCAGATCGCGGAGAGGCGGCGGCAGCCGGATTCGAGCGATTCCTGCGTGCGGAACACCGCCGCGTCGTCCTGCATGGCGCGCTGCATCTTGTCACGCAGCACCGCCGTCGGAGTTCCGCCATTGGCGAAGCGCAGCCGATCGAAGCGATCCATGATGCGATCGCAGGCAGCCGTATTGACCTCCGGCACCGACTCATTGCGGTCGATGATCTGCCCGGCGCGGATCGCCGCGGCGCGACCGAAGACGACGAGATCGATCAGGGAGTTTGAGCCGAGCCGGTTGGCGCCGTGCACCGAGGCGCAGCCCGCTTCGCCGACCGCCATCAGGCCCGGCGCGAGGCGCTCGGGGTTCTGGGCGTCGGCATTCAGCACTTCGCCCCAGTAATTGGTCGGGATGCCGCCCATATTGTAGTGGACGGTCGGCAGCACCGGGATCGGCTCGCGGGTCACGTCGACGCCGGCGAAGATCTTCGCCGATTCCGAGATGCCTGGCAGGCGCTCGTGCAGCACGGCGGGATCCAGGTGGTCGAGATGCAGGAAGATATGGTCCTTGTTCTTGCCGACGCCGCGGCCCTCGCGGATCTCCATCGTCATGCAGCGCGACACGACGTCGCGCGAAGCCAGATCCTTGGCCGAGGGGGCGTAGCGCTCCATGAAGCGCTCGCCCTCGGCATTGACGAGATAGCCGCCCTCGCCGCGCGCACCTTCGGTGATGAGACAGCCCGCGCCATAGATGCCGGTCGGATGGAACTGGACGAATTCCATGTCCTGCAGCGGCAGGCCGGCACGCGCGATCATGCCGCCGCCGTCGCCGGTGCAGGTATGCGCCGATGTCGCCGAGAAATAGGCGCGGCCGTAGCCGCCGGTCGCCAGTACGACCATCTTCGCGGCGAAGCGGTGGATCGTGCCGTCGTCGAGGTTCCAGGCGACGACGCCGGTGCAGCGGCCGTCGTCGGCCATGATCAGGTCGATCGCGAAATATTCGATGAAGAATTCGGCGTTGTTCCGGAGCGACTGGCCGTAGAGCGTGTGCAGGATCGCATGGCCGGTGCGGTCGGCCGCCGCACAGGTGCGCTGCACGGGCGGGCCTTCGCCATAGTTCTGCATGTGGCCGCCGAAGGGCCGCTGGTAGATCTTGCCTTCCTCGTTGCGCGAGAAGGGCACGCCATAATGCTCGAGCTCATAGACCGCCTTCGGCGCTTCCATGGCGAGATATTGCATGGCGTCGACGTCGCCGAGCCAGTCCGACCCCTTCACCGTGTCGTAGAGATGCCATTGCCAGCAGTCCGGCGTCATGTTCCGCAGCGAGGCGGCGATACCGCCTTGGGCCGCAACCGTATGCGAGCGCGTCGGGAAGACCTTGGTAATGCAAGCGGTCTTGAGGCCCTGCTCGGCCATGCCGAGGGTCGCGCGCAGGCCCGCGCCGCCGGCGCCGACGACGACGACGTCGAAGGCGTGGTCGACATATTGATAGGCCTTGCCGTTTGCAGCGGCTGAACTGATCGATGCCATGACGAAATTATCCTGCAAAAGCGATCTTCAGGATGGCGAAAAGACAGAGGCCGCCGATCGCGATCGCAAAAAACGTGTTGAGCATGAGGAGTGCGATCTTGGCGCCCTCGGCGTGAACATAGTCTTCGATGATGACCTGCATGCCGATCCGCATGTGGGTGAGCGCGGAGGTCACCACCAGAGCCATGACCACGGCGACGAACGGGTTCGAAAGCGCCGCGACGATATCCGCATGCGGGGCCCCGGCATAGCGGGCAACGAAGAACACGAAGAAGATCAGCAGCGGAACATTGGCGACGGCGGTCAGGCGCTGGCGCCAGAAGTGATCCGTGCCCTCCTTGGCCGAACCGAGACCGCGGACCTTGCCGAGCGGCGTGCGCATATTCATGGTGAAGCCCTTTCAGCGCGCCAGAAAACCGATGATCCAGATGAGAAGCGTCAGCGTCACCGAACCGGCGAGCGTCGCCTTGGCCATCTTCGTCGCGAAGTGCTTCTCGTAACCGTAGCCGAGGTCCCAGGCGAAGTGGCGGATGCCGCCCAGCATGTGATGCATCAGCACCCAGGTGTAGCCGAAGAGCACGATCTTGCCGATCAGCGTCCCGAACAGCCAGCTGACCCAGTCGTAATAGGCCGCACCCGAGGCAGCGGCGATCAGCCACCAGGCAACCAGAATCGTGCCGAAATAGAGTGCACCGCCCGTGATGCGGTGCATGATCGACATGACCATCGTCGGAATCGGTTTGTAAATCTGAAGATGCGGCGAAAGCGGCCGGCTTCTTGTGACATCCGTCATCGGAACCTCACGAAATGGCCGGATAAACCCCCGAAATCCATGCTTATCCGGTATCGCACCCGATTGTGCGCAATTCAGTCCTCCGGACCTTTAATCACCATATTGCTTAACGACAAGTATGTTTGCAGTGCAAAATAAATAAAATCGATTAGACGAAAAGCGGCATTTTTACGTCCGGGCGAGACATTCGCCGCCGTTAACGATGCGGCGAAAAAGCCAATCATTTCCGTGACATTTGCCCGCGATTGCCGCAGGATGCGGTTAACGTTTCGTTAACGGTGATCGGGAGGCGAGGGCAGGATGTTTCTGCTGCGAGCGGTTCATGCGACCAAAGTGCTAGTACTGGCGGTAAGCCTTGCCATGCCGGTCGGCCTGCCGGCGACGGCGGGGGATGGCCTCGCGCAAGTCCAGACGCGGGTACGCCATAACCAATTCAAGCACCGCCCGCTGCACCACGCATTTCGCAAGCCGCATGATCGTCATCGCTTCCTTGCCGGGAAACGGCGCCAGCGCTCGGTCACGACCAGCATCGGCTTTTCGTCGATCGGCTCGCGGGATTTGTTCAGCGTCGACACCAAGACCCGGCACATCCGGCTGAAGGACCGTCGGCACCGTTTCTCACGCCGAGACCGCAAGGCGCTTCCTCGCGTCATCGTCATCGGCGGCTATGCGCCCCTCTCCTATGGCAGCCATGTCGGCTATGACAGCTATGACAGCTATGAGGTGCCTTCGGTGATCCCGGGCATCGGAACCTATGCCGGCAATCTCTCCGCCTATCGCGACGAGGGCAACGGCATCTATTTCAGCCGGGCGAGCAGCTATGGCTATATCGCCGAGAACGGCTTTTATCCCCAGGCGCCGGGCAAGCGCGCGAAAATCATCGTCGTCACGCCCGGAACGAATGCCAGCGCCTGCTCCTTCGAATCGGGCGTGTGCGTCGTCCGGCCGTGAACTCTGTCATCCGGTCTCGGCGAACCGCCAGACCGTCGTCCGTTTGACTTCGCTGTCCTCGAGCGCCCGGGTCACCGGCACCTCATAGGTCGCAAGCGCCGACATCATCTCGCGCGGGCAATAGCTTCGACCCGGATCGCCGACGAGAACGGCAGCACCGGCTTGCGCCAGTGCGCCGAACCACGGTCGAAGAAGGTTGGCAAATTCCTTGTCGTAGAAAACGTCACCGGCGAGATAGACCTCCGCTTCTCGTTCCCGGCCGATGATGTTCCTGCCGAGGAAGTCGACCGCGACGCGGTTCAACTCCGCATTGAGCCGCACCGCCGTCCCCGCCCAGGGGTCGATGTCGACCGCGACGACGTCTTGCGCACCGGCCATCTTCGCGGCAATCGCCACAAGGCCGGAGCCGGCGGCGAAATCGACGACGCGGCGTCCGCGCACGCATTCCGGATGGTCGAGGACGTAGCGCGCCAGCCCCTGCCCGCCCGCCCAGGCAAAGGCCCAGAACGGCGGCGGCAGCCCGATCTCCTCCAGTTCCTCCTCCGTCTTCAGCCACAGATCATGCGCTTCGTTCGCGAGATGCAGCCGGATTTCCGGCACATGCGGCGGCGAGAGAATGCCCGTATTGGCGCGGATGAAGCTTTCGGGATCGGTCTTCAAGATAAGGGACTCTCAGAGCGTAACCCGAAAAGTGGGTACTGGTTTTCGGACAAATCACGCGGCAAAAACAAACTACTTCGGCGGATCGTCGAGTCCGCCCATGCGGCAGACCTCGATCCATTCCTCCTCGGTCACCGGCTGCACGGAAAGCCGCATAGAGGTGACGAGCGCCATATTGGCGAGCTTCGGGTTCGCCTTCACCGCCTTGAGCGAAACCGGGAGCGGCATGTCCATGACGGCGCGGATGTCGACGCAGTCCCAGCGCGGATCGCCCTCCGCCGTCGAATCCGGATGCGAAAGGGCGCAGACCTCGGTGATGCCGACGATCTCGAGCCCCTCGTTCGAATGGTAGAAGAAGCCCTTTTCCCCGAGCTGCATCGCCCGCATGTTGTTGCGGGCGAGATAATTGCGCACGCCGGTCCATTCGGTGCCCGCCTCGCCGGCATCCTTCTGCATCTGCCAGGACCACTTGAACGGTTCGGATTTGTAGAGCCAGTACGCCACCCGCCTCAAGCCTCCGGATTGTTGAAGACCCAGTTGTAGGCCTTGACCTCGACATTGGCGAAAAGCCCTGCCTTTGCGTAGGGGTCCGCTTCGGCGATCGCTTTTGCCTCTTCGATCGTCTCGGTCTTGACGATCACGAGACTGCCCGTCGGCTTGCCGTCCTCGCCGAGGAATGGCCCGGCAACCTTGAGAATGCCCCTGGCATTGAGATCCTCGAGATAGGCAAGGTGGTCGGGGCGGGTGTCGAGCCGCAATTGGAGCGCCCCCGATTTATCCGTACATAGAAGTGCGAAGAGCATCGTTCCTCCTGAAATTATCGATCGAAGTGATGGAGGCGGAGATCCGCCCAACCGTTTCTCGTTTCGCTCGCGGAAATCATTCCTGCGTGATCGGGCGCGACATCAACTGTTCGAGCGCGGTGCGCACATCGAGCTTGCCGTCGATGATCGCCGCGACCGCCTGTGTGATCGGCATCTCCACGCCAAGCTCGCCGGCCACATGCGCCGCAACGGAGGCCGCAAAGGCGCCTTCGACGAGTTCGCCGCTGCCGTCCGCGCGGCCGTTCCGGCCGAGCGCGATGCCGAAGCGCAGGTTGCGCGACTGGTGGCTCGTCGCCGTCAGCACGAGATCGCCGAGGCCCGACAGCCCGCGCACCGTGTCCGCCTCGCCACCTCTTGCCGTCACGAAGCGCGACATTTCCGCAAGGCCGCGCGCAATCAGCGCCGCGCGCGCCGAATCGCCAAGCCCGGCCCCCTCGACGATGCCGCAGGCGATCGCCAGCACGTTCTTCAGCGCTCCGCCAAGCTGCACGCCGATGCGGTCCGTCGACGGATAGAGCCGGAAGGTCGGTCCGGAAATCGCTGCGGCGAGGTTCTTCGCCAGCGTCATGTCGGATGCCGCGATCACCATTGCCGTCGGCAGGCCCTTGGCAATGTCGGCGGCAAAGCCCGGGCCGGACAGCACGGCGATCCTGTGGCCCGGCAGTTCCTCGTCGAGAACATCCGTGAGAAGCCGGCCCGTCGATTGCTCCATGCCCTTGGCACAGGTCACGATCGTTGCGCCGGCACCGATAGAGGCACCGTAGCTGCGGGCGGCGGCCCTGTGCTCCTGCGACGGCATCGCGAAAAGCACGATATCGGCATCCATGAGCACTGCCGTATCGGCGGAAAATTGAAGCCCCTTAGGCAGCGAAATGCCGGGCAATGCCGCCTCGTTGCGCCCGGTCCGGCGGCATTCCGCGGCCGTTTCCTCCCGGCGTGCGAGCAAGAGGACGTTGGCGTTCGCCCTTGCCGCCGCGACGGCGGCGAGCGCCGTTCCGAAGGCGCCCGCGCCGATGACCACGATCTTGGGATTGCCGCTCATTTTCCGTCCATCATGCCTTGGCGCCGCGCTTGCCGGAGCCGATCAATGCCTGGGCCCCGCCGTCGAGCGGCCAGCGTGAGCGCGGCGCGACCTCGAACCCGTCCGCAGGCAGCCCCGCCGCCAGCCTTTCCGCCCCCGCCCAGGCGATCATTGCCGCATTGTCCGTGCAAAGCTGGAGCGGCGGCGCAACGAAGCGAAAACCGTGCGCGTCGCAAAGCGCCTGGAGCGTCGCTCTCAGCGCCTGGTTGGCGGCCACGCCGCCGGCGACGACCAATGCGGGTTGAGCGACCGACGAATAGTCTTCTTTGAAGCGCTTGAGCCCGCGGCCGACGCGGTCCTTGAGCGTGCGCGAGATCGCGCGCTGGAACGAGGCGCAGATATCTGCGATATCGTTCTCGGTCACCGGCTCCAGCGATTGCGCCGCCTGGCGGACGGCTGTCTTGAGGCCTGAGAAGGAGAAATCGAGCCGGGCGTCGCCGACGAGCGGCCGCGGAAAATCGAAGCGCTCAGGATCGCCGGCCACCGCCGCCCGCTCGACCGCCGGCCCGCCGGGATAGGGAAGGCCGAGCAGCTTCGCCGTCTTGTCGAAGGCTTCGCCGAGCGCGTCGTCGATCGTCGTGCCCCAGCGCTCGTAGTCTCCGACGCCCTTCACCAGAATCAGCTGCGTATGGCCGCCGGAGACGAGTAGCATGAGATATGGAAAGGAAAGCCCATCCGTCAGCCGTGCCGTCAGCGCATGGCCTTCGAGATGATTGACGGCATAGAGCGGCTTTCCCGTTGCCCGGGCAATCGCCTTGCCGGTCATCAGCCCGACGATCAGCCCGCCGATCAGGCCGGGACCACTCGTCGCGGCGATCGCATCGATGTCCTTCAGCGTCACGTCGGCGCGCAAAAGCGCTTCCTCGATCAGCGTGTCCAGCGCCTCGACATGGGCGCGGGCCGCGATCTCCGGCACCACGCCGCCATAGGCGCTATGCTCTTCCAACTGGCTGAGCACCACGTCGCCCAGAATCCGGCCGCTGCCCTTCTCGTCGCGCAGCACGACCGAAGCCGCGGTCTCGTCGCAGCTTGTCTCTATGCCGAGGATGCGCAGGGGCGTGGACATACGTCGTCTACTCAATGATTGCGGTCGCGCCGAAAGGTGGGTACACCGAACTCGACAGCGCCGCGCTTCTTTCAGCCCGCCAAATGACGCTGTAACGCTTTGAAGTGCTGCATGGTTTGATCCCTGAAAAGAACCCTATTCAGGGAACCACGCAGTAACAATGGATGACCGATGATGCAAACGAAACCTTTCCGCATCGGCACGCGCGGCAGTCCGCTGGCGCTGGCCCAGACCCAGGAAACGCGCGACCGGCTGGCCGCCGCCCATGGCCTGCCGCCGGAAATGTTCGAGATCGTCGTCCTCTCGACGAAGGGCGATCGGATCACCGACCGCTCGTTGGCGGAAATCGGCGGCAAGGGCCTGTTCACCGAGGAGCTCGAGCAGCAGCTCCTGTCCGGCGAACTCGACTTCGCCGTACATTCCTCGAAGGACATGCCGACGAAGCTTCCCGATGGGCTCACCCTCTCCGCTTTCCTGCCGCGCGAGGACATTCGCGACGCCTTTATCGGCCGCACGGCGGCGAAACTCGTCGACCTGCCGCAAGGCGCAACCGTCGGCTCCTCGTCGCTGCGCCGCCAGGCGCTGATCCGGCGTCTCAGGCCCGACATCAACGTCATCACCTATCGCGGCCAGGTCGAGACGCGGCTGCGCAAGCTTGCCGAGGGCCAGGTCGACGGCACCCTGCTCGCCTATGCCGGGCTGAAGCGACTCGGCATGACGGACGTGCCAACCGAACTGCTCGATCCAGAAGTGTTTCCGCCGGCGCCTGCCCAGGGCGCGATCTGCGTCGAGAGCCGCATCGGCGACGACCGCGTCGACACCCTGCTGGCGACGATCGACGACAAGCGCACCCATCAGGCGGTTTCCTGCGAGCGCGGTTTCCTGGCGACGCTCGACGGCTCCTGCCGCACGCCGATAGCCGGCTATGCCGTATCCGAGGGCTCGCATATCCGCTTTGCCGGCATGATCCTGACGCCTGACGGTGCCACCTGCCACCGCATCGAAATCGAGGGCAAGGCGACCGAGGCGACAGAGCTCGGGCGCAGGGCCGGCGAAGAGGTCCGGGCCAAGGCGGGCCCCGGCTTCTTTTCGAGCTGGACCTGATCCGTGCGCCTGCTCGTGACCCGCCCGCAGCCGGCCGCCGAGAGGACGGCGCGGAAGCTGGAAGCGCTGGGACACGAAGTGGCCGTCCTGCCGCTAATGCAGGCGCAACATTACCCCGACGCTCTCGAGGCGTCACTCGATCGGCGCCACGATGCCCTCGCCGTCACCAGCGCCGAGGCCATCCGGGCGCTCGCCACGCTCGGCCCGGCACTTGACCCCCATCTGGCAACACCGCTCTTCGCGGTCGGCGAAGCAACCGCACGCACCGCCGCAGCGCTCGGCTTCACCGATATTCGCATCGGGCCGGGAACCGGTGAGGCGCTCGCCGCCCGGATACCCCCGGAAACCGGAACGCTCGTCTATCTCGCCGGCGCCCCGCGTGCCCTCGGCTTCGAGCAGGTGCTGACCGAGAGGAAGGTCAAGCACGTGACCGTCGAAAGCTACCGAATGGTTCCCATCGCCTACGGGCCGCAAATCCTGCCCGATCTCCTGCGTGGCGGCCCTTTCGACGCGGTGCTTCTCTATTCGCGTCAGACGGCGCGGCACTTCGCCACGCTGCTTGCGGAAGGCGGCCTCGATGCGGCGGCTTTCTCCGCGCGCTATCTCTGCCTGAGCGCGGCAGTTCAGGACGAGCTGCCGTCCGGCGCCATTGCCGATGTCGCCGCAGCGCCCGACGAGGAGCATCTGTTTGAGCTGCTTGGAAACGGAGAGAGAAGCCTGCCGCCCGCCTGATGCATGTCACTCGGGTCAGTGCAATGGTTTGGTCAACGGCATGCACGGAAGCGCGTGGCACGCTATGGGCGGAATCAGCAAAGCCGACGCCGATTTTCCGGCGGACTTTCGGGACCCGCGTAAGGTCATCTGGGCAGGTTTCGAAAGAGCGTGCCGCGGTTTCGCGATTAGAGCCTGGCAAGCAAGCAGCATTCGCGGAGTCCTCACGAAATCCTGCTTCGGCGCGAAAACGGAACTCGGGGCTTTCCCTGCAGCGCTTCCCTGATTAGGTTTGGTTGTGAGCGGGACAAGGAATACGGGACTGGCCGCCGCTCCGACGAAGAATTTGCCAAAAGGCGAGAAAACGCGAAGGGATCACCATGGTATCGGAAAAGCCGCCGCGCCGGTCGAAACCGGACAAGGAACCGTTGACGATCGACCTCGAGGCGGAACGGACGGTGACCGAAGCTGGCGCTGACGCTGATCGGGAGCCGGTCACCGACGAGCCGGCGGCCTCGAGCCGGACGCCCGTCCAGGACGAGGCGGAGCGCCCTGAGACAGAGCACGAAGGGACAGGGGACCGGGAGGCAGAGCGCCAGGAGGAAGCGGAGGCGGAACGGGCCGCCGCGGCCGCCGCCGCCTTCGACGAGGAGCCTCCGCACTTGGACAATACGGCGCCATCGGAAACCAGGACCAGACGGCCGTCCGCTTCCGGCGCGCTCGCCGCCGGCATCCTCGGCGGTCTGGTGGCGCTTGCCGGCGCCGGGGTGCTGCAATATGCCGGCTACCTCCCCGCTCTCGGACCGGAACGCGGCAACGGCACGGCGGAGCAGGAACTCAGGAGCGAAATCGAGGCCGTGAAGGCGGAGCTTCAAGCCCGGCCGCAGCCGGCACCGGTCGACATCGCTCCCCTGGAGGACCGCGTCGCGGCGCTGGAACAGACGCCCGCGACGCCGGCTGGCGAGGGTGCGCCGGCCGTGGCGGCTCTTCAGGCCGAGTTCGACAATCTGACCCAGGAAATCGCCACGCTGAAGAGCGGCCTCGCCGACGCCAGGCAGACCGCGGAGACCGAAAGATCCGAACTGGCGGCCCGCATCGATCAGGCGGAGCAGAAGCTGAATGAGCCGGCTAACGATATCCGGATGGCAAAGGCCGTTGCCATCACGGCGCTCAAGACGGCGATCGATCGCGGTGGACCTTTCCTCGCCGAACTCGATCAGCTGCGCAGCGTCGCGCCGAAGGATGAGACGGTGACGGAACTGGCCGACGACGCCCCGACGGGTGTTGCCACGCGCACGCAATTGCGGATGGAATTCCCGGCGGCAGCCTCGGCGATGCTGGACGCGCTCATCCAGCCCGCTCCGGACGAGGGAATTTTCGACCGCCTCGTTTCGAGCGCGATGTCCGGCATCCGGGTGCGTCCGGTGGGCAGCGTCGAAGGCGACACGCCGGAAGCGGTAATCGCCCGCATCGAGGACAAGCTCGACAATGGCGATCTCAAGGGCGCGTCGCTCGAATGGGCCAATCTTCCCGAGGCCGCGAAGTCCGCCGGGCAGGCGTTCAAGGGGAAGCTCGACCGGCGGCTGCATGTCGAAACGGTCATCGATGCCGCCATGGCCGAGGCCATGGCGCGCAGCGGCACGCAAGGCTAGCGCATCGGCCCGAAAATCCTGACCGATTTTCGGAAAGCCCGATGCGCAGATTTAAAGCGTTACAGCGTCCTTTGCGCGTCTGATGGGACGCGCGGCGCCGTAAGGGAAGAAAGAAGACTACATGATCCGGATACTGTTCTTCATCCTGCTCGTCCTCGCTCTCGCCCTCGGCTTTGCCTGGCTTGCGGACCGGCCGGGCGAGCTTTCGCTGATCTGGCAGGGACAGCTCATCGAAATGAGCCTGATGCGAGCGGCCACCATCCTGATCTCGCTCTTTGCGCTGGTCCTCATCACGATCTGGCTGGTCCGGGCGATATGGCTGTCGCCGCACACCGTCACCCGCTATTTCCGCGCCCGCAAGCGCGACCGGGGTTACCAGGCGCTTTCGACCGGGCTGATCGCCGCCGGCGCCGGCGACGCCATTCTCGCCCGCAAGATGGTGGGCCGGACGCGCAGCCTGATCCGGGTGGACCAGGAGCCGCTGATCCACCTGCTCGAGGCGCAGACGGCACTGATCGAGGGCCGGCATGACGACGCGCGCCGGAAATTCGAACAGATGGCGGACGACCCGGAGACGCGCGAACTCGGCCTGCGCGGGCTTTACCTCGAGGCCAAGCGCCTCGGTGCCCATGAGGCTGCCCGCCAATATGCCGAGCGCGCCGCCGAGAAGGCACCGCATCTGGCCTGGGCCACGCTCGCGACGCTTGACGATCGTAGCCAGGCGGGCCGATGGGACGAGGCGATCCGTCTCCTCGACCAGAGCCGCTCCGCCAATGTCCTCGGCAAGAAGGAGGCGAACCGGAAAAAGGCCGTACTGCTGACGGCACGCGCCATGGGCAAGCTCGAAGCGGATCCGAAATCGGCGCGCGACGACGCGCTGGCGGCGCTGAAGCTCGAAGAGCGGCTGGTGCCGGCGGCGCTGATCGCCGCCAAGGCACTGTTTCGCGAAGACAATCTGCGCAAGGGGGCCACGATCCTCGAAAGAAGTTGGAAGCTGGAACCGCATCCCGAGGTGGCGCGCCTTTACGTGCGGGCACGCGGTGGCGATACCGCGCTCGACCGGTTGAAGCGTGCGAAGAGGCTCGAAACCTTGCGCGGCAACAACGCCGTTGCGCTGGCGACCGTGGCCGAGGCGGCGCTCGAGGCGCGCGAACTCGACCTTGCCCGGCAAAAGGCCGAGGCCGCCGCCCGGCTCGCGCCGGCCGAGAGCATCTTCATGCTGCTTGCGGATATCGAGGAGGCGGACACCGGCGACGAGGGCCGCATCCGCCACTGGATGGCGCAGGCGCTGCGCAGCCCGCGCGATCCGGCCTGGACCGCCGATGGGGTGATTTCACCCTCCTGGCTGCCGGTCTCGCCGGTCAGCGGCCGGCTCGATGCCTTCGAATGGAAGGCGCCGCCAACGCAGCTTGCGGCCACGACGGAAGAGGGCCGGCCGGACCCCGACGCGGCAATCCGCAGCCTGCCACCGGTGGCGCCCGGGATACCGGCGGCCGCAGCCGAACCGCCGGAGCCCACGGAAGCAGAGGCGCCGGCTGCGCCGGCCGAAGCCGAGGCGCCGATCGAATTGCCGGAGCGAAAGGAACAAGCCGCAGCGCCGGCCGAGAGCAAGGAGCCGGTCGGCGAAGAGGAACCGGCCCCCTTCTTCGGCCGTCGTCCGGACGATCCGGGCGTTCGCGACTCCATGGCAGGGGACAGGGACAAGGCCAATTTCCGGCCTTTCTGAAGACTGGCGCGGAGATTTCTCCGCTCTAGCTATGGATCTGATGTTTCGACGGGCTATGGGCATAAGAGATGTTTGAACGGTTTCGAGCCTTCCTCGAGGGGCTGACGGGTTCGGCTGCGCAGATCGAAAGGGGCGATCCCCGCGTTGCCGTCATCGGGCTTTGTTTCCAGGTGATGGAAGCGGACGGGAAGATCCGCTTTTCCGAGCGCCGCAAGATGCGGGCGATCATCAAGGAGTACTATCAACTCGACGACAGCGCCCTCAATGCCCTGGTGGCGGCCGGCGAAACGGCGGAAAGCGAGGCGATCGACTTTTACCAGTTTACCGCCGAGATCAAACGCCACTTTGCGGAGGAACAGCGCGTTGAGCTCGTCGGCATGCTCTGGGACATTGTCTATGCCGATGGCGCGCGTAGCGAGATGGAGGACCACGTGATCTGGCGGATCGCCGATCTTCTCGGCGTTTCGGGGCGCGACCGTGTCTTGAAGCGGCGGGAAGCCGCCGCCAGGATCGACGGGGAGGAGGCCGCAGGCGAGCAACAGGAAGGCTGACGATGCCGCGAGAGGGCTGCGACACCAAGAAACCGATCCTCATCATCCTCCATCAGGAGCGCTCGAGCGCCGGACGTGTCGGCCATATCCTCGAGCAGAAAGGCTTCAGCCTCGATATCCGCCGGCCGGCGCTCGGCGACGATCTGCCGCCGACATTGAGCGACCATTCGGGCACGATCGTCTTCGGCGGGCCCATGAGCGCGAATGATGAGGAGGAGTTCGTTCGGCGCGAAATCGACTGGCTGTCGGTGCCGTTGAAGGAGAACAAGCCCTATCTCGGGATCTGCCTTGGTGCGCAGATGCTCGCCCGCAATCTCGGCGGCAAGGTTGCGCCCCATCATGAGGGCATGACCGAGATCGGCTGGTACCCGCTCAAGGCCACGGAAGTCGGCCGGGCGCTGATCGACTGGCCGGCCATGGTCTACCATTTTCACCGCGAAGGCTTCGATCTGCCGAAGGACGCAGAGCTGCTGGCGACCGGCGATACCTATCCGAACCAGGCCTTCCGCTATGGCAACAATGCCTGGGGCATCCAGTTTCACGGAGAGCTGACGCGGGCGATGATGCATCGTTGGGTCGTCCACGGCGCCCACCGCTTCGTGCTGCCTGGCGCCCAGATGGGCAAGGCCCATCTCGACGGTCGCATGCTCCACGACCGCCCCTTGCGGACCTGGATGGAGAATTTCCTGGAGCTCATCTTCCTGCGCGGCGGCAAGACGGAGAAGCCGCCGCAACGGCAGGGAGCCTCCAGTCAGGTAAGGATGTAGACAGGTTGCTCACCGCAACTCAAACGCTCCGGTGCTCCGCCGGCACGTCGAGCGTGTCGATCTTGCGCAGTTGCGGAAAACCGATCGCCCAAAGAACCGATACGAGCAAGGTGCCCATGCCGCCGAAGACGACGGCGAAGACGGAGCCGAAGCCTGAAGCCATCATTCCGGCCCGGAATTCGCCAAGCTCGTTGGAGGCGCCGATGAACACCATGTTGACGGCATTCACGCGGCCGCGCAGTTCGTCCGGGGTCCAGAGAGTGATCAGGATCTCGCGCACGTAGACGGAAATCATGTCCGCAGCCCCCATGACGATGAGCGCGGTGATCGAGATCCAGGCCGTCGTGGAAAGGCCGAAAACGATGGTGGCAAGACCGAAAAGCGCGACGCCGGTGAACATATAGAAGCCGGCGCGGTTTCGAATGGGGTGGGCGGCGAGCCAGATGGCCATGCCGACGGCGCCGATGCCCGGCGCGGCGCGCAAAAGTCCGAGGCCCCACGGCCCGAGCGCCAGAACGTCGCGTGCGAAGACCGGCATCAGCGCCACTGCGCCGCCGAGCAGGACGGCGAAGAGGTCGAGCGAGATCGCTCCGAGCACCACTTTTTCGGCCCTGATATAGCGGAAGCCGGCGGTGATCGTCTGCCAGCTCTGCCCCGCTTGCGCCGAACGCTGGGCGGGTTTCGGCACCGCCAGCACCATGAGCGCCGCCGCGGCGAAGAAGCAGAGACTGACCGTATAGGGCACCGTCGGACCAAGTCCGTAGATCAACCCGCCCACCACCGGCCCGACGATCGTCGCCGTCTGCCAGGACGAGGAATTCCAGGCAATCGCATTCGCCAGGTCTTCGGCCGGCACGAGATTGGGCGCCAGCGACTGCGAGGCCGGTGCAAGAAACGCCCGCTCGATGCCGAAGACGATCAGGATCGCATAGACCGGCCAGGGCGAAAACAAGCCCGTCACCGTCAATGCCAGGAGGGCCGCGGCACAGAGCGTGCTGAGCAACATGCAGAGCCCCATGATGACGCGGCGGTTGTAGCGATCCGCCACGCTGCCGGTGACGAGGATGAGGACGAGCGAGGGCAGGAACTGGAAGAGACCGATGAGCCCGAGCGCGAAGGGGTCGCGGGTCAGGTCGTAGATCTGCCAGCCGACCGCAACCGACATGATCTGGACGGCAAAATAGGCGAGGAAGCGGGAGAGGAAATAGCGCCGGTAGCCGACATGCCGGAAGGCGGCGAAGCGATGCGCAGCATAATCGGCCGACATGGTGAAAGCACTCCTCGGAGAGACCTGGAGGCCGGCGCCGTTAAACATGACGGAGCCCGGCGAAGCGACGTACTTGCCCGTTTAGTTCCCAATGTCTACATGTCTGTCAACTACGAATTGGAGACCGGCATGCTCGCAGTCATCGCAACCTTGAACCTCATCATCAATATCGCCTGGTTCCTGATCATCGCATCGGCCATCTTCTCCTGGCTCTACGCATTCAACGTGATCAATGTGAACAATCAGGCGATCAACATGATCGGCCGATCGCTCTATCAGTTGACCGAGCCTCTTTACCGGCCGATCCGCCGGTACCTGCCGGACATGGGCGGCATCGATCTGTCGCCGCTGATCGTTCTGGTGATCCTCTATTTCATCTGGTATTTCCTGAACACGACCGTCGCTTCGGCGCTGCTCGGCTAGCGCATGGCCCGAAAATTGTACCCAATTGTCGGGAAGCTCGATGCGCAGATTCAAAGAGTTACAGCGACCTTTGCGCGTCTGAAAAGACGCGCGGCGCTGTAAGGTGACGCGCGGCGCCCTCACGAGTTTCGGGGACCATGCGCGCCTTACCGTGCGGCTGACGCCGAATGGCGGGCGCGACGCGGTCGACGGCTTCGAGACGGCTTCCGACGGAGAGGAGCACCTGAAGGTCAGGGTTCGCGCCGTGCCGGAGAAGGGCAGGGCGAACCAGGCACTGATCGCGCTCCTTGCCAAGACGCTCGGCGTGGCGAAGAAGAGGATTTCGCTTCTTTCGGGAGACACGCAGCGCAAAAAAATCCTCCGGATCGAAGCCAATCCGGAGGAAATCGAGAACCGTCTTGCCGAGATCGTCGGCGAGACGAAATAGTTGCTACTTCGCTTGTTACTTCTGCGCCTTGGCGCGTTCGATCGCCTCGACGATCAGCTGGCGGGCGACGCTCGCATCCTTCCAGCCGAAGATCTTCACCCACTTGCCGGGCTCCAGGTCCTTGTAGTGCTCGAAGAAGTGCTCGATCTGCTTGAGCGTGATTTCCGGCAGATCGGTATAGTCGTCCACCTTGTCGTAGCGCTTGGTGAGATGTCCCGACGGCACGGCGATGATCTTCTCGTCCTTGCCGGAATTGTCTTCCATCATCATCACGCCGATCGGGCGGACATTGATGACGCAGCCCGGCACCAGCGGCCGCGTGTTGCAGATGAGCACGTCGATCGGATCGCCATCATCGGAAAGGGTGTGCGGCACGAAACCGTAATTGCCCGGATAGGTCATCGGCGTGTAGAGGAAGCGGTCGACGACCAGCGTGCCGGCTTCCTTGTCCATTTCATACTTGATCGGATGCCCGCCGACCGGGACTTCCACGATCACATTGACATCTTCCGGTGGATTCTTTCCGATGGAAATCGCGTCGATCCGCATGAGCACCTCCAGGGTAACAGAAAAATCGCCCCGTCGGATAAAGGGAAACATGCCGCATTGCAACATGACTTTCGTCCGAGGGATGGAAATGCTCTACGGCGCAGCGCGTCCTGTCAGACGCGCAAAGTCGCTGTAGCGCATTGGCTTGCTGCCTGTCTTTGTCCTTAAATCGAGGTCGATTTAGGGAGACATGCAGAAGGAGACATGCAGTAGGCAGGCCCCGCGGCTAAATAGAGGCACGTCGGAAAATTTCCCGGTCACCCTGAGAGAGAGAGAGAGAGAGAGAGAGAGAGAGAGAGAGAGAGACGCGAAAAGGCGCGCTCACGTCCAGACGAAGCCGACCTTCTTCAGGTGCTTCTCGCCGAAATCCTCCATGCCCTCGGCAATATCGCGGCCGCCGGCCGACTGGAAGAAATGATAGGCCTGGTCGCTGTCCTCCAGACACCAGACCACGACGCCCTCGCAGCCGAGCGATTTCAACAGGCTCCGGGCCTCCCCGAACAGCACCCGCCCGAGGCCCATGCCCTGATATTCGGGGCGAAGATAGATCTCGTAGATCTCGCCTTCCTGCGGCAGCGCCCGCGCGCGGCTCAGGCCGAGCGTCGCATAGCCGGCTATCGTTCCCGCGACATCGATGACGAGCAGTGTCGCCGGCCCCCGCGTGGCTTTGCGCCACCACGTTTCGTCGCGGCGATTGACCATCCGGATCAGCGGGCGGTGCGGGATCAGGCCGCCATAGGCCTGCAGCCAGGAAGCGCGATGAACGTCGGCGATCGCCGCCGCCTCGCGTGGCTCCCCGGGCCTGACCTCGATCGAAACAGTCTTCATGACTCGACTCTAAACATACGGTGCGGCGAACCGGAATCCCGCCCAAGCCGCTGCGCGGCGTTAACCCACAGGCAACTTTGACGGCACCCAATGGAAGGTTAACGCCTTTTTAACTTTATCCGCAACCCGGCCGCAAAAGACACACACAGCAAAATCGGGGACGCCGGAACCGGGGAATCCATGCGGTCCGCCGCGATCACGCCGATTGCGAAACCATCGGAAAATTGATATGAGCACCGGCCATGGAATCCAAATTCGGATGTCGCGAACAGCAAATCGTCGTGCTGCAGGACCACAAGCGTCTGCCGGCACGCTTTTTCGCGCGTGTTTGCGGCGCGCTTACGAGCCGCCTATCCTGATCGCTCGATCAGTCATGTTTCCGGCCGCACTGCCGCCGGCTTTTCGTATTCTGACAATTCGATGGACATATCGCCATGAGCGCACCGCGTACCCTCTATGACAAGATCTGGGACGACCATCTGGTAAGCAGCCAGGACGACGGCACCTGTCTTCTCTACATCGACCGTCATCTCGTCCACGAGGTGACCAGTCCGCAGGCCTTCGAAGGCCTGCGCATGGCCGGCCGCAAGGTCCGTGCACCGGAAAAGACGCTCGCCGTCGTCGACCACAACGTGCCGACCTCGCCGGACCGCCACCTCGGCATCAAGAACGAGGAAAGCCGCATCCAGGTCGAAGCGCTCGCGAAGAACGCCGCCGATTTCGGCGTCGAATATTATTCCGAGAACGACAAGCGCCAGGGCATCGTGCACATTGTCGGCCCCGAGCAGGGCTTCACACTGCCGGGCATGACGATCGTCTGCGGCGATAGCCATACGTCGACGCATGGCGCCTTCGGCGCGCTCGCGCACGGCATCGGCACCTCGGAAGTGGAGCACGTGCTGGCGACGCAGACACTGATCCAGAAGAAGGCGAAGAACATGCTGGTGCGCGTCGACGGGCAATTGCCGCCCGGCGTCACCGCCAAGGATATCATCCTCGCCATCATCGGCGAGATCGGCACGGCCGGCGGCACCGGCCACGTCATCGAGTTCGCCGGCGAAGCGATCCGTTCGCTGTCGATGGAAGGCCGCATGACCGTCTGCAACATGACCATCGAAGGCGGCGCCCGCGCCGGCCTGATAGCACCGGACGAGACGACCTTCGCCTATATCAAGGACCGGCCGCGCGCGCCCAAGGGCAAGGCCTGGGACATGGCGCTCGACTATTGGAAGACGCTCAACACGGACGAAGGCGCCCATTACGACCGCATCGTCGTGCTCGATGCCGCCAACCTGCCGCCGATCGTCTCCTGGGGCTCGTCGCCGGAGGACGTCGTCTCCGTCCAGGGCGCCGTGCCCAACCCGGACGACATCGAGGATGAGACGAAACGTACGTCGAAGTGGCGCGCGCTCGACTATATGGGCCTGAAGCCGGGCACCAAGATCACCGATATCGCCATCGACCGGGTGTTCATCGGCTCCTGCACCAATGGCCGCATCGAGGATCTGCGCGCCGTCGCCAAGGTCGTCGAGGGCCGCAAGGTCGCCCCGACCGTTTCGGCGATGATCGTGCCGGGCTCCGGCCTCGTGAAGGAGCAGGCGGAAGCGGAAGGCCTCGACAGGATCTTCAAGGAAGCGGGCTTCGACTGGCGCGAGCCCGGCTGTTCCATGTGCCTGGCGATGAACGACGATCGGCTGAAGCCGGGCGAGCGCTGCGCCTCGACCTCGAACCGCAATTTCGAGGGACGTCAAGGCTTCAAGGGGCGCACGCATCTCGTCTCGCCGGCAATGGCTGCGGCGGCTGCGGTGGCGGGCCACTTCGTCGACATTCGCGAGTGGAAATAGCCTCTTCGGCTTCGCTCGCTTTTGCAGCGCCGCGTCCTTTGGGACGCGCAAAGGACGCTATGGTGGCCGCCCCTCGGGGCGGCCTTCTGTTATTGCCTTTGCGGACATCCGTGGAAGACAAGGCTGCGCAACGGTGCGACAATGTGGTTCATGTCGCCCGAAACAGGAAGCTGTCCCGGGTCGGCGACATGCATCACAAAATGACCTGATGCGTCAGGCCCGCCAACGACACATGAAGAGCGCCATGTCCGATCGCCCCTTGCCGCCAAAGCGCCGCCTCATGCTGCTGCGTCACGCCAAATCCGATTGGCCGGAGGGCGTGGCCGATCACCGCCGACCCCTTGCGGAGCGCGGACGAAGGACGGCGCCGGTCATCGGCGCCTATATGGCCGAGCACGGGCTCGTCCCGGACCTCGCGATCGTCTCGACCGCGCGGCGCGCGCAGGAGACCTGGGAGATCGTCTCCGAGGCACTGCCGGTAAGCGTCGCAGCTCGCGATGCCGTCGGGATTTACGAGGTGGCGGCACCGGCCATACTCAAGGTCATACGCGACGTGGAACCTTGGGTCAGCTGCCTTCTGCTCGTCGGACATAATCCGGGAATGGCGGAACTGGCGCTGCTGCTCGCCGGCGGCGGCGAAGATTTACCGCGCCTCCGGGAGAAATTTCCGACGGCCGGGCTGGCCGTCATCGATTTCGACGTCGGCAAATGGTCGGATGTGGCACCCCGCAAAGGCCGCCTTGTCCGCTTCGTCACACCGCGCCTGCTCGATGCGAAATGACCGCGGCGCCAGCCGTCTATCTGCAGCGGCCTTTGCGCGTCTGAAAAGACGCGCGGCGCTGTGAGGAGAGCGTCAGAGAACCTTCACCACCGTGCCCCGGCGCATGTGGCGGAGCAGCCGTTTCATCGCCGGCAGGTTGACGGCAACGCAACCCTGCGTCGGCTCATAGCCGGCGCGGATGAGATGGAAGAAGATAGCGGAACCCAGATGGCGGCGTCGGGACGAGATGTTCCAGTCCATGACGAGACAGACATCATAGAGCCCATCGTCCCGCATCATCGCCTCGTGACTCGAGGAAAACGGAGCCCTGACCGGCCGGTTGTAGCAGGCATGCTTCGCAGCGTCGCACCAAAGCATGTCGCCTCGGGTCGACAACAGCGGCAGGCGCGTCGGCGGCAGGCGAACGCGATCCCGCCGTACATAGCCGCCGATCAGCCTCATCGACCCGCGCGGCGTCGCGCCATCGCCTTCGCGCTTGAGGGAGCTCACGCCGCTTCGTCCGATCGCCGCCTCGACGGTGCTGCCGCCGAATTGCACGAGCGCCCGCCTGCGGTCGCGCGGCGCCGCTCTTACGAGGATCACCGATTTTTCCGATCGCGCTTCCGACTTTTTCTTGCGCATCATCCTCACGGTTTATTGCCTACAGCGCCGCGCGTCTTATTAGACGCGCAAAAGTCGCTGTAGCACTTTGAACTGCTCCATGTCTTTGTCCTTTAATCGAGATCGCTTAAAGGAGACATGCAGTAGCGCCGCGCGTCTTATTGGACGCGCAAAGGTCGCTGTAGCACTTTGAACTGCTGCATGTCTTTGTCCTTGAATCGAGGTCGGTTAGAGGAGACATGCAGCAGCCGTGATACCGTCGCGACCAAAGGCATGATTGCATATATAAAGGCAGTGAGCGGCGTCGCGCTTTGCCAAGAGCGGTATTTGAGCTAGTTTCGAATCAGGAAGCAAACAGGAATTGCCCCATGGCGACCCGTACCATACTCCTTGTCGACGATGACAATGACCTGCGTGAGACGTTGATCGAGCAACTCTCCCTCTACGAGGAGTTCGAGCTTCTGCAGGAGGCAACCGCCGGCAAGGGCATACAGACGGCACGCTCCCGCCAGGTCGATCTGCTGATCATGGATGTCGGACTACCGGACATGGACGGACGCGAGGCCGTGAAGCTTTTGCGCAAGGGCGGGTTCAAGGCGCCGATCATCATGCTCACCGGCCACGACACCGATTCGGACACGATTCTCGGCCTCGAGGCCGGCGCCAACGACTATGTCACCAAGCCCTTCCGCTTCGCGGTGCTCTTGGCACGAATCCGCGCTCAGCTTCGTCAGCACGAGCAGAGCGAAGACGCCACTTTCAGCGTCGGCCCGTACACATTCAAGCCGAGTCAGAAGCTCTTGACCATGGAAAACGGCCAAAAAATCCGCCTGACCGAGAAGGAGGCGGCGATCATCCGCTATCTCTACCGCGCCGACCAGAAGGTGGTGACCCGCGACGTGCTGCTCGAGGAGGTCTGGGGCTACAATTCCGGCGTGACGACGCACACGCTGGAAACGCATGTCTACCGGCTGCGCCAGAAAATCGAGCGCGACCCTTCCAACGCGGAGATCTTGGTGACAGAGAACGGCGGTTACAAGATCGTTCCCTGAAGCGTCGCGTTTAATGGTATTCGTGCAACGGCTTTGGTTCTTTGCTTTCATGCGCGTCGTTGTCCCAAAACCGCGGCACAGTTTTTGGCGACATGCATTGGGATCAGGACCGCAGTCCGCTTTTCCACCGAACTGGGAGTATCGTCGCTTGGGGCTGAATGACGACATCGCGCTTCTGTCCAACGTCTCGCTCTTTGCGGATATCGGCGAAGACAAGCTGCGGCTGATCGCCTTCGGCGCCGAGCGCCGCCGCGTCGCCAGGGGGCACGAACTGTTCCGCGAGGGGGCGCCGGCCGATTGCGCCTATGCGGTTGCATCGGGACGTTTTTCGCTGACTAAGGACGGCCCCGAAGGCAAGCCGCAGCCCATCGGCACCGCCGCTCGCGGCACGCTGCTTTCGGAGCTGGCACTGATATCCATGGTCGAGCGCAAGTTCACGGCGACAGCCGATGAGGATAGCGAGGTGATCCGAATCAACCGGCCGCTCTTCCGCCGCATGCTGGAGGAATATCCGGAAGTCACCGCCATGGTCGAGGCCCGCATCCGAGAGAATATCCAGGCGATGATCCGCCGCGTCGAGGCGCTCGCCGGACGTTTCGCCTGATGGCCCCTCGCCCGCATGCGGGCGAAGCAGAATGCAGCGTGCGCCTCCCCCGATGCGAGTCTGGAGTCAGGAGCGGGAGGCAAACCCCTCAAAAATCGAAATGTGCGATCACCGGAACGTGGTCCGACGGGCGGTCCCAGCCGCGCGCTTCCCGCAGGATGTCGACGCGAGCGAGCTGGCGCGCGAGGTCGGCGGACGACCAGATGTGATCGAGCCGGCGGCCGCGGTCGGCGGCGGACCAGTCTTTCGCCCGATAGCTCCACCAGGTGTAAAGCTTCTCCGGCGGCGGCGTGTGCTGGCGCATCAGGTCGATCCAGGCGCCGCCGGTCATCACCGCGGTCAGACCCTCTGTTTCGATGGGCGTATGGCTGACGATCTTCAGGAGCTGCTTGTGCGACCAGACGTCGTGCTCGAGCGGCGCTATGTTGAGGTCACCGACGAGGATCGACGAAATCCCCGCCTCGGCCTCGGCATGCAGGAGCCTCATCTCGTCCACGAAATCGAGCTTGTGGCCGAACTTGGGATTGATCGCCCGGTCCGGTTCGTCGCCGCCGGCCGGCACATAGAAATTGTGCAGCCGGATCTTCTTGCCGCCGACCTCGAAGACGACCGAGAGATGGCGCGCATCGCCGACGCCGCAATAGTCGCGGCGGTCAGTCAACTCATGGAGCGGCAGGCGGGAAATGGTCGCAACGCCGTGATAGCCCTTCTGCCCGTGCATCTCGATATAGTCGTAGCCGAGGCGCTTCAGCGGGCCGGAGGGGAACTGCTCGTTCGGGCACTTGGTTTCCTGCAGGCAGAGGATGTCCGGCTGCCATTTCTCCAGAAAATGCGCCACCAGCGGCATTCGCAGGCGGACGGAGTTGATGTTCCACGTGGCGATGGAAAGGGCCATTCCTCGTTCCTTTGGAAATGTCGCCGGTGGGGGGTCGGTGTCCGGCAGCGCGGGAGCGTTTTAAACAGCTTCGGCGCCTTCCGACAAGTCATGAAAAAGGCCGCCCAAAGGCGGCCCGAAGAGTGAGCTCGGCGCAGCAGACGGTGACAGTGCCGCGCGTCCTTCAGACGCGCAAAGGCCGCTGCGACTATTCGGACCCGCGAATCGAGTCCAATTTTCGCACCGATTCGTTAGCCGCCACCCTTGTTGCGCACCTCGTCATAGGGAATGCGGAAGACCTTGTCGTCCAGTTGCAGCCCGGTCCTGACATTGAATATCATCACGGACGTGTCCTTCCTCTGCGCGTCGGTGATCGTCCATTGCCTGAGATCATAGGTTCTCGGGTCGAACATCATCGTGATCGTCGAATCGCCGAAGACCGAACGGTCGCCTAGTACGATGGTGATGAGGTCGGACTCTTCGCGAACGGCGCGCACCATCCGGCTGCTGAGATCTATCCTCTCGCTGAGCAGGAGGTTCAGCGGCGTCTTCGACAGCGGATAGATGTCCCAGGTCTTGAGCTTCATGTTGCCGATGACGACCGATTTGCCATCGGCGATCACGCGCATCGGCGATGGCGCTTCATAATTGAAGCGGATACGTCCCGGACGGTGGATGTAGAACTTGCCTCCCGTCTGTTCGCCGCGCGGCCCGAACTGCACGAACTCGCCCGCCATCGTCTTCACCGACGAGAAATGATCGGCGATCTTCTGCGCGACGCTCGACGCCTGCGCCGAGGCGTGCGACGCGTTGAGCAATGTGCCGGCCGTTCCGGCGAATGCCGCAAGGCCGCAAACGAAGACGCGCCGCGAGATCGCCAGATTTCCGCCGTCGACGGTTTTTCTCTCTGTCATCGCAGTCTCCTTCATATCAGCGTCATGTGGAGCGCAAGTGGGGCCTCTTCAAGGCGTTGGCGGACCTGGGCACGCTACATGTTCAAATGATCGTGACCGGCGGGAGGAAGTCGGGGTCAGCGGCCGGAAATCTCTGCTTCCGTCGGCACCAGGATCTCCCGCTTGCCGGCGTGGTTCGCCGGACCGATGATCCCCTCCTGCTCCATCCTTTCGATCAGCGAGGCTGCCCGATTATAGCCTATACCGAGCCGCCGCTGCACGTAGGACGTCGAGGCCTTGCCGTCGCGCAGCACGATCGCCACCGCTTGGTCGTAGGGGTCCTCGGAATCGGCGAGATTGGATGTTCCCGCCGGGCCGCCCTCGCCGTCCTCCTCGTCGTCCTCGGTGATCGCGTCGAGATATTGCGGCGTCCCTTGAGTCTTCAGATAGGCGACGACTTCCTCGACCTCCATGTCGGAAACGAAGGGCCCGTGCACGCGCTGGATGCGCCCGCCGCCGGCCATGTAGAGCATGTCGCCCTGCCCGAGCAGCTGCTCCGCCCCCTGCTCGCCGAGGATCGTACGGCTGTCGATCTTCGACGTCACCTGGAAGGAGATCCGGGTCGGGAAGTTCGCCTTGATCGTGCCCGTGATAACGTCGACCGAAGGGCGCTGCGTCGCCATGACAACATGAATGCCGGCCGCGCGCGCCATCTGGGCAAGCCGTTGCACGGCGCCCTCGATGTCCTTGCCGGCAACCATCATCAGATCGGCCATCTCGTCGATGATGACGACGATGTAGGGCATTGGCGAAAGGTCGAACTCTTCCGTTTCGTAGATCGCCTCGCCGGTCTGGCGGTCGAAGCCGGTCTGGACCGTGCGGGTGATTGCCTCGCCCCTGGCAAGCGCCTGCTCCACGCGACTATTGAAGCCGTCGACGTTGCGCACGCCGATCTTGGACATCTTCTTGTAGCGTTCCTCCATCTCGCGAACGGTCCATTTCAGCGCCACGACCGCCTTCTTCGGGTCGGTCACGACCGGCGAGAGCAGGTGCGGAATGCCGTCATAGACGGAGAGTTCCAGCATCTTCGGATCGATCATGATCAGCCGGCATTGCTCCGGGGTGAGCCGGTAGAGCAGCGACAGGATCATGGTATTGATCGCCACCGACTTGCCGGAACCGGTGGTGCCGGCGACGAGCAGATGCGGCATCTTGGCAAGGTCGGCGATGACCGGCTCGCCGCCGATGGTCTTGCCGAGCGCCATGGCGAGCTTGGTCTTGGTCGTTTCGAAGTCGCGCGAGCCGATCAGTTCGCGCAGATACACCATCTCGCGTCGCTGGTTCGGCAGTTCGATGCCGATCGCGTTGCGGCCCGGCACGACGGCGACGCGGGCGGCGATCGCGCTCATCGATCGGGCGATGTCATCGGCGAGGCCGATGACGCGCGATGACTTGATGCCGGGCGCGGGCTCGAGCTCGTAGAGCGTCACGACGGGGCCGGGGCGGACGTGGATGATCTCGCCCTTGACGCCGAAATCCTCGAGCACACCTTCGAGCATACGGGCATTCTGCTCGAGCGCGTCCGCCGAAAGCGAGACATCGCGCGCGACATTTTTCGGCTCCGCGAGAAAATGGATCGGCGGAAGCGCGAAATCGCCGTCGTCGTCGACGAAGGAGCGCTGCGCCTCGCGCTCGATGCGCTGGCCGCTCTTCGGCCGCGGTACCGGTGCGGCGACGCGTGATCCCGCCGGCGCGATCAAGGCCTTCGGCGGGGCGGCCTGCGGTGCCCAGTCGGCGGCGACATCTTCCTCGTCGTCCGGAAGAATACCGGCGGGGCGCCGTTCGTCGATGTCGAAGGGCGGATCGTCGTCGTCGATGACGATTGACGGCGGCCTTACGATGCGGCGCTCGGTGCGATCGAGCGACGGTTCGACGCGGTCGGCGGCCGCGACCGCCTTCGGCCGCACGGGCTCGTTCAGCGTGCCAAATTCATCGTCGTTGAAATCATAAGGGTCGTCCGGCCGTTTGGCGGAGCGGGAGCCGCTCATGCCGAAGGCCCGGCGCAGACGCGCCTGTGCGGTGAAACGCATATGGGCCAGCGAGCCCATCAACAGGGTCAGCGGACCTTCGTCATCCTCGTCCTCGAGTTCGTCCCGTATCGTGCGCGCCTTGCTCGCCGCCGGCTCCGCCACGGGCTCCTCCTCGTCCTCTTCGCTGACACCGATGAGGCCGGCGCTGTAGACGAGCGCACCGGCGGCCGGCGCGGAAAGGAGGCAGGCGAGCACGGTCGCGAAGGTGCCGGTCGGGAAGGCACCGGTGAAAAGTGCCGGAAAGCGCAGGATCATATCGCCGAACACGCCGCCGAGGCCGTTCGGCAAAGGCCAGGTGACCGGTGCCGGCACGCAGCTCAGCGCCGCGCTTGCCAGCACCGATCCGAGGAACCAGAAACCGAGCCGCTTCAGGGCTTTGTCGAAGGGCTTGTTGCCGATCAGGACGAGAGCCCAGGCCACGACCGGCAAAAGCGCCACGACGCTGGCCAGGCCGAAGAACTGCATGAAGATGTCCGCGAAAGCCGCACCGCCATAGCCGAGCAGGTTGGTCGGCTCCGACGACGTGGCATAGGAAAAGCTCGGATCCGAAACATTCCAGGTCGAGAGTGCAGCAACCGCGAGCGCCAGCGCAATGAAAAGCGCAAATCCCGCCAGCGACGCCAGTTGGCGCCAGAGGAAGGTGCTCAGCACAAACCGGTTTGAACGGCTGTCAAGCGTTGCGGTATTGCTTCTGCTCATGTTGCCTGCTGCCCGTTTCGATCTGCCGGAGCGCCACCCCGAGTCGGGGAACACCGTTCCGGTCGATGTTGATTCCGGAACATGCCGCCCGTCCTGCCGACATCGGCGCCGAATCGGAACGCTCCGGACACATTGCGTGCCATGGGAGCAACCTAAGCGGAGGTCGGTTAATGCGACATTAACCATGCGCGTGTGCGAACGAGATTGCGGTGGAGGACGTGCTGACCAGAAAAAAGCCCGGATCGCGAGGATCCGGGCCAAGGGCGATCCGCAGGAATGCGGACCGCGACGGGACTGTCGGCAGCGCCGTTGCCGGCGCCGCGATCCGTTTAGCTGACGTGGTAGGCGGCCTCGCCGTGAGAGGAGAGGTCGAGACCTTCGCGTTCCGCCTCGACCGTCACACGCAGACCGACGATCGCGTCGACCACCTTGTAGAGGATGGCGGAAACGATGCCGCACCAGACGATCGTGATGACGACGGCGGTAAGCTGGGTCATGAACTGGCCGCCCATGGAAACGCCCTCGGCATAGCCAATGCCGCCGAGCGACGAGGAGGCGAAGATACCGGTTGCCAGTGCGCCGAAGAAGCCGCCGACGCCGTGCACGCCGAAAACGTCCGCCGTATCGTCATAGCCGAACTTGTTCTTGATGACCGAGACGAAGAAATAGCAGAGCGGCGAGACGGCGAGGCCCATGATGATTGCGCCCATCGGCCCGGCAATGCCGGCGGCCGGGGTGATGGCGACGAGACCGGCGATCATGCCGGAAGCGGCGCCGAGCATGGAAGCCTTGCCGCGGGTCAGGGTTTCGACGACGCACCAGGACAGGACTGCCGCGGCGGTCGCTAGGAAGGTGTTGACCGTCGCAAGCACTGCGCCGCCGGATGCCTCGAGGTTGGAGCCGGCATTGAAGCCGAACCAGCCGAACCACAGCATGGCCGCGCCGACGAGGGTCAGCGTCATCGAATGCGGTGCCATCATGTCACGGCCGTAGCCCGTGCGCTTGCCGACCATGATCGCACCGACGAGCCCGGCGATCCCGGCATTGATGTGCACGACGGTGCCGCCGGCAAAGTCGAGCGCGCCCATGTTGAACAGGAGACCATTGCCGTCCCAGACCATATGGGCGATCGGGAAATAGACGAAGGTCGCCCAAAGGACGGAGAAGAGGACCGCCGCCGAGAACTTGATGCGCTCGGCAAAGGCGCCGACGATGAGCGCTGGAGTGATCGCGGCGAAGGTCATCTGGAACAGCATGAAGATGTATTCCGGGATGACGACGCCGTCGGTGAACGTCGCAGCGGTGCTGTCGACCGTCACGCCTGCGAGGAAGAGCTTGGCAAAGCCGCCGAAATAGGCGCTCTCCGAACCTCCGAAGGCGAACGAGTAGCCGTAGATCACCCAGACGATCATCATCGCGGCGCCGACGACGGTGCACTGCATCAGCACGGAGAGCATGTTCTTTGCGCGCACGAGGCCGCCGTAGAAGAGCGCAAGGCCCGGGATCAGCATGAAGAGAACGAGCAGCGTCGAGATGAACATGAACGTGGTGTCGCCCTTGTCCGGAACCGGTGCGGCAGCGGCGGCCTCGGCGGCGGCGGGAGCCGCTTCCTGGGCGAAGGCAACGACCGGCGCGAGCAAGGCGGCAGCGGTTGCGCCCACGCGTCGAAGAGAGGTGGAAAGGTAATGTGAGGACATCGAATAATGCTCCCTGAACGGCGTGGCTTACAGCGCTTCTGAGTCGGTTTCGCCGGTGCGGATGCGCACGGCGTGGTCAATCGAATAGACGAAGATCTTGCCGTCGCCGATCTGACCCGTCTTGGCTGCCGAGGCGATCGCATCCACGGCCTTGTCGACGATCTCCGACGGAACCGCGATCTCGACCTTCAGCTTCGGCAGGAAGCTCACGGCATATTCGGTACCACGGTAAATTTCGGTATGCCCCTTCTGGCGGCCGTAACCCTTCACTTCGGTTACGGTCAAACCCTGGATGCCAACGGCAGTGAGGGCTTCGCGAACCTCATCGAGCTTGAACGGCTTGATAATGGCCATCACAATTTTCATCGGTTTCCCATCCTTGTCTGCCTCCGGTCGGAGGCCGTCTCTCCTTGCTGCTTAAGCGCTGAAGCGCCGGGCAACCGAAAGGCTACATTCAAGGGGCGTGCCAGATTCGAAGACGAAGGACGAATGGGCGGAAAAGACACGAAAAAACCGCATTTCGCGCGGCTTCGGCCGCTAAATGCTAAAAAAGACGCCAGTCATTTTGACTAATAAATGTGCAAAATCTCAAAATTGCATATTGTTTATTCAATTGCCTTTTTGCGAATCAATCCCTCTTGCGCCACGGAGGCGATCAACACGCCTGAGCGATCGAACAGGCTGCCGCGGGTCATGCCGCGCGCGCCATGCGCATTCGGGCTGTCCTGGGCGTAAAGCAGCCAATCGTCCATCTTGGAGGGACGGTGGAACCACATGGCGTGGTCGAGGCTTGCGACCTGCAGCGTGCGGTCGAACACGGACGTGCCGTGGGCATAGAGTGAGGTGTCGAGGAGCGTCATGTCGGAGAGATAGGCAAGGATCGCCGCCTGCAGATGGCGCTCGTCGGGCACGGCGCCCACCGCCTTCACCCAGACTCGCTGCGTCGGAAGCGCTCCGTCCTGCAGCGGTTCGTTCCTCGGCGTTTTCCGGCGCGAAAAATAGTCCTCCAGCGATACGGGCCGGATTTCGATCGGCCGCGGCCGCTCGAAGTAGCGGCGGATCGCCTCGGGCGCCTGAACGAGGTACTTCTCCTTCAGCTCCTTTTCACCCGGCAGGTCCTCCGGCATCGGCACGTCCGGCATCTTGAACTGATGCTCGAAACCGTCCTCGTCGTACTGGAAGGAGGCCGACATCGAGAAAATCGCCTTGCCGTGCTGGATCGCCACCACCCGCCGGGTCGCGAAGCTCGATCCGTCGCGGATGCGGTCGACCTCGTAGATGATCGGCACGGACGGATCGCCGGGCCGCATGAAATAGGCGTGCAGGGAATGGACATAACGCCGCTGGTCGACGGTGCGTTGGGCGGCGACCAGCGCCTGGCCGATCACCTGGCCGCCGAACACACGCTGCCAGCCAACCTGCGGGCTCAAGCCGCGAAACAGGTTTTCTTCCAGCTTCTCCAGATCGAGGATCTGAAGCAGCGCGTCCATGGGGGTGACGGTCTCGGCTGGGCGCGACATTTCGGCGGTCTCCGATGGTAGGAACAGCGATTGCATTGATCTATATAGGCGAGAGATGATGCTCAAGTGCGATGGGAGTGACGGGATGATCGACGTGTTGATTGCCGGAGGCGGCTATGTCGGCCTGTCGCTTGCCGTATCGTTGAAGAAGTCCGCGCCCCATCTCGACGTCCTGGTCGCCGATGGCGCGCCGGAAGGCGCCTGGAAAAAGGACGAGCGCGCTTCCGCGGTTGCGCTGGCCGCCGAGCGCATGCTCGACATTCTCGGCGTCTGGAGCGCAATCGCGCCCGAGGCCGAGCCGATCCTGAAGATGGTGATCACCGATTCGAAAGCGGCCGATCCGGTGCGCCCGGTCTTTCTGACCTTCGAAGGCGACGGCGGCGAAGGACGGCCCTTCGCCCATATGGTGCCGAACACGGCCCTGGTGGGGGCGCTGCGCGACGCCTGCGCGGATCTCGGCGTTGCGATCCGGCAATCGACGATGGTGGAAAGCTTCCAATCGAGCGATCATGCGGTCGCGGTGACGCTCGGCGGTGGCGAGGAACTGGAGGCGCGGCTTCTGGTCGCCTGTGACGGCGTGCGCTCGAAGCTCCGGGAAGCGGCCGGCATCAAGGTCGTCGAGTTCGACTACGGTCAGTCGGGCATCGTCACCACCGTCGAGCACGAGCGCCCGCATAACGGCACCGCGGAGGAGCATTTCCTGCCGGCCGGTCCCTTCGCAACCCTCCCGCTCAAGAACAACCGATCGTCGCTCGTCTGGACCGAGCGCACGTTCGATGCCGAACGCCTGGTCAAGGGCGACGATTTCCTGTTCCAGGAGGAGTTGGAGCGGCGCTTCGGCCATAAGCTCGGCCACCTCAAGGTCGTCGGCGGCCGCCGGGCCTTTCCGCTCGGACTGACGCTCGCGCGCGAGTTCGTCGCGCCCCGCCTTGCGCTGGCGGGCGACGCCGCCCATGGCATTCACCCGATCTCCGGCCAGGGGCTCAATCTCGGCTTCAAGGATGTGGCGGCGCTTGCCGAAACCATCGTCGAGGCCGACCGCCTCGGGCTCGACATCGGCTCGCTCGCGGTGCTGGAGCGCTATCAGACCTGGCGGCGCTTCGACACGTTCCGCATGGGGGTCACCACGGACGTGCTGAACCGGCTGTTCTCCAACGACATCATACCGGTCAGGATCGCCCGCGATGTCGGCCTCGGCCTGGTCGATCGCCTGCCGCCGCTCAAGAATTTCTTCATCCGCCAGGCCGCCGGCACCGCCGGCCGCAGCGACCCGCGCCTGCTCGCCGGCGAGCCGATTTAGGAAAAACATGGGGGTGTGTCGCGGTCCGCCCCTCATCCGCCTGCCCGTCCTCCGCAGCAGCTGCGGAGGGTGGACCGGCACCTTCTCCCCGCAAGCGGGGAGAAGGGACAAGCGGCGCCCGCTCGGCCTCCGGTTAAACCCGGGGAGAGGGGCAAATTACAACCGACGATAGGGGAAATTCCAGCTGCAGAGCAGCCCTCAGCCCTCGATCTTGCGCGCCTCGGAAACCAGCATGATCGGCACGCCGTCGCGGATCGGATAGGCGAGGCGCGCCTTTTCCGAGACCAGTTCATTGGCTTCCGCGTCGTAGCTGAGGCGCCCTTTCGTCAGCGGACAGACAAGCAGTTCGAGCAGTTTCGGGTCGACCTTGCTGGCGTTGATGTCCATGGTTGCACGTCACTGCAGAATGTTGTCCGGATCGCCGAAATTGCGGGCAAGCACGATCTCGGTGATGGCGATCAGCGTCTCGGCGCGGGTCTTCAGGTCCGGAGCCTCGAGCAGCGCCTGCTTTTCCGCCGGCCCGTAGGGGGACATCATCGCCATGGAATTCACCAGGGTCCGGTTGCTCGCCCGCTCGACGCTTTCCCAGTCCGCTTCCAGCTTGTTGGCATCGAGATAGGCGCGGAAGGCGGCGAGAAGAGCCTCACGATCGACGAGCCCCTCGTCCTCCGGACCTTCGAGATCGGCGCCGAACGGACCTATGCGAAAGCGGCGATAGCCGCGGGTTCCAGCGACTTCGGCAAAGAGGCGAAAACGGCAGACGCCGGTGAGGGAAGTGATGTAGCGCCCGTCACCGGTCTCCGCGAAGGAGGTGATGCGGCCGATGCAGCCCACCTGGCAAAGGGCCGGAACCGGGCCCGACGCGATATCGCTGCGCCCCCCGGAAAAGGAGGGCTGGACGATGCCGATCAGCCGATCGCCGGCGAGAGCGTCGTCAAACATGGCGATATAGCGCGGTTCGAAAATATTGAGCGGAAGTTGTGCGCCGGGAAGCAGGAGCGCACCCGTCAGCGGAAATACCGGAATTATATCCGGCAAGTCCTGCGGACCGAGGTAACGCGCATTTCCGACATGCATTCTTCCGGACCCTGCAGATAACTGCCCGGCCGCGCCTCCTCGTGATTCCCGCGCGGTCCCCAGGCTCAACAAATGGTGCGCCCCTCGAAAATCTCAAGGGAAAAACGGGCATCGAAGGCGCAAAAACAGCTCAACGACGCCGCTGCTTCCATTCAGGAAAAGAGCAGCGCCGACAGCTTGCGCCGGGCGGCGATCGTCGCCGGATCCTTCGGCCCCCATACCTCGAAGAAATTCAGGAGCTCGCGGCGAGCGGCGTCGTCCTCGAAGTCGCGATCCCGCTTCATGATCATCAGAAGGTGGTCGGCGGCCGCAGCTCTGTCGCCCTCGACGTTGCGGATCTTCGCGAGCTTCAGCCTTGCCGCGTGATCGTCTGGCTCGAGGGCAAGCCGGTGCTCCAGCGCCACGGGGTCGCCGAGCTTGCGCGCTTCCTCGATCTGGTCCAGCTTTTTCGACGCGGCGGAGACGGCAGCGGCCTTGGCGAGCTCTTCCGGCAATTGCGAAAGCGCCTGGCGCGCTTCGGCAAGCTGCCCAAGGGCAATCATGCACTCGATCATCCCGGCGATCGCCTCCGGGTTCTCCGGATCAGCCTGCAACACGGCACCATAGAGACCGGCGGCGTTCTGCGCATCGCCGGCATCGATCAGCGTCTTGGCTTCCGCAAGCAGGGCCTCGACTTCGGCCTTGGCGTCGTCCACGGCCGGGCCGGCGATCCGGTCGATGAATTGCTTGATCTGGCTCTCCGGCACGGCGCCCATGAAACCGTCGACCGGACGGCCGCCGACGAAGGCGATGACGGCCGGGATCGACTGAATGCCGAGCTGGCCGGCAATCGAGGGATGGTCGTCGATGTTCATCTTGACGAGTTTCACCCGGCCGGCGGCTTCCTTGACCACCTTCTCGATCACCGGGGTCAGTTGCTTGCACGGCCCGCACCAGGGCGCCCAGAAATCGACCAGGACCGGCTGCTGGCGCGACGCCTCGACAACGTCGCGGGCGAAGGTGGCGGTCGTCGTCTCCTTGATGAGGTCGCCCGCGCCGCTCGGCGCCGGCTGGCCACCGAACGAGGCCGAAGCCGTCATCTGGTTGCCGAAAGATCCTGCATAGGGATTGTCGCTACCGCCCATTCTTCTCTCCTTGCGGGCTTCGCCCGACGTCATGCGTTCCGCGCCAAAGATCGTATGTCAGGCCGACACTTTCAAGACAAGCGCTTCGTGGCCGGTCGCGTCCATGAAGCGCAACATGTCCTTCGACGCGATCGAGGTCGTCTGGTCGTTGGCGAGCGGATGGCAGTTGATCACATCGAACTCCATCAGCGCCTCGTCGAAAACGAACTTCACCCTGCCTTCCGTGTCGTTGATCGCACCAAACGCGGTTACCGCTCCGGGAATGACGCCCAGAAATTCCATCAGCTTCTCCGGCTTGCCGAAAGAGACCTTGCTTGCTGCGCCGATGGTCTGATGAATGGTCTTCAGGTCCACCGTCGCATTCTCCTCGACGGTCAGGAGGAAATAATTGTCCTTTTTGTCCTTGAGGAACAGGTTTTTTGTATGTCCCCCCGCAATTTCGTCGCGCAGTTCCACCGATTCGGCGACCGTGAAGACCGGCGCGTGCCGTTTGGTCGTATGCTTGATCCCAAGTTCGTCGAGAAAGCGGAACAGATCCTCCGCATTCTTCGGCTGTGCCTCGCTCATGGTTTCGCTCCCTTTCGACATTGCGTTTTCCCTTTCCTTACGGAGAAGGCCCGCCTTCCGCAATCTTGAGCGCGGCAGGTCCCATGCGCCGGAGCGTCATGCAGGCGGTTGCCGAGCGGTTCTTTCGCGAGTTGTGGGGAGCGCGGCCCTCAGGCGGGAAGGGAAAAGCGGCGCTCCCGGCGCTTCGCCGCGCGCCGAAAAAATCTTCGCATCGGCGCCATTTCCCTGTTGCATTTGAAAATGGCTTGGTCCATATACCGCCCGTCGCCGCGAGACGGGGCGGCAACCCACGGTCCACCGACTACCCCGGACCTGGGTCTGATGAGCGGGTGTAGCTCAGGGGTAGAGCACAACCTTGCCAAGGTTGGGGTCGAGGGTTCGAATCCCTTCGCCCGCTCCAGTTTTCTTCTTGTCCAGCCCGAAGACATAGGTAACAGTTTGTACCTAAGACATGGGTGACAACCTCGTGCCGAACGGGTTGTCGATGGTTTGCAAGGTCCTCTGCTCCAGGTCGATATATCCCAAATCATAATGCATGAAGCTGATGAGCCAAATTCCGTCCTCGACTTCCTTGATGCCAAGCCTCTGACCGGCCATGACGGTCGAGATGTTGATCTTCTCGCGGTGAATGCGCTGAGTTCGCCGCCGTGCCAAACTCGCCTGTAGTTCGGTGGCTATCCGGTGCCGGCTGCTTGAAGGGCGGCCTGAATTTCAGCCACGGCCGCTTGATGCCCGGCCTGAGTGAGCCGGTATCCGACCTTCCCATCACCGTGTAGGAGCTTCGCGCTCCGCAATTCGCCCAGGCGGTTCTTCACCGAACTGGGGCTCCGTGCGCTCATGGTGGCGAGAATAGCGGGCACCAGCACCCGCTCAGGGAAATGGCTGTGCAGCAGAATCAGGATTTCGCCGCGCACCGAGGTGTCAGCGTGGACCAGCCGGACGCCATCGATCTCTTCAACGAGGGTGCCTACCGGAGCTTGGACCAGCGCGATGAGGGCACCGGCCTCGTGCATTGTGATGCCCGTTGCATTGCGCAGGAGCTCCGCCATAATCCAGGCTGCGCCATGGTGGGCGAGTCCAAGGTCGAATCGGTTGGGATCGACCGGATTCTTGTGAGCGATATTTCGCTTGTTGCGGAAGGTGTAGATGGAGCGCGCCAGGCGAGCGCCACAGATGCGCAGGCCTTCCGGCAGCTGCGCCTCGTTCTCTGCTTTCTTGCTCAAGTAGCCGTCAACGTCGGGCTTAGCGTCGTACGTCCCGGTCGCGAGCTGCTGTAAGCACTGCACGAACGTCTCCACGAACTTACCCGGAGAGGCCCGCTCCAAGGTGCCGGTGGAGCAGTCGCGCCGGAGCTTGACGAAGTCGCATGCGAGTTCGACCGACAGCGTGGTGCCCAGGTAGCTCACCAGTGCGGCTGACAGGCGACCTTCATCCACCGATCATGGCCTCCACGGCCCTGATGCCCGCGACGGTGATCTTGTAAAGCTTTCTTGCCTGCCGCGACTTGCCGCTCTTCTTGAGCTGTAACGCGAGCGCGGGCTTCTGCCCCTTGAGCGTGTCGATGGCGGAAGTGACGTTCGACAAACCTTCGCCCAAGTGCTTGAGCTCCTTATTGACCGAAAAGCCGTCGAAGCTGTCAGCTGCCTGGCAGACTTGCAGCCAGTAGCCAGCTACTAGGGCCTTATCAGACGTTCTCTTAGGCTGGGCCGCGTCGAACAGCTCGGCAAAGGATCCGAATTTCGGAGCCGCATCTTGCTCCTGCTCCAGAGCGGGCTCATCTTCATCGCTGCGGCAGGCGTCATGCGGCTTAGCGACGGCCCGGGTGACCGGCGCAATGCCCAGCCGAGATGAGACATAATCGAGAACGCGGACGCGTGCCTCTTCATCCAGATTTTGCAGTGCAGTGAAGACTGTTTGCATCGCGCCGAACTCAAGGTCCGGGCCTGTGGCTTCCGCCGTCATAGAATCGACCTCCGGTTACTGACGATCCTTTGCTATTCGATTCGCTCGCGTATTGCAAGATAACGACGATACACGAGATGAATAAGACTAGTCATGCTGCCCATCATCCCAAGCCATTGCAAGCATGGTAAATGGAACATATACGGAATTTATGCGCAACATGTAGGGGTATCGCTGGATGGTTCTGCATGATTGTGAGGCGTCCGAAAGCACCCATGTCCCAATGCCGGAATGAATATTCCGGTCGTTCTTGTTCGAGTTAGATATAAATATTGATATTTATCAATGACTTATTAGATTATTTCTGAAGTCGAAGAGCGAGCATCGCTTAACATGAAGAGGACAGTCAATGTTATGCTTTGACTCTTTCTGCGAACATGTGCGCCCGCACCTCGGCCGCCAGGGTGAGCCCTTGAGGCAATGATCAAGCGTGGCTTCCCGCACGTGAGATTGGCAACGTCGTGCTGTGGTGCGGTTCGGGAGCCGAGAGGATCACGGATCAGCGTTTCGCAAGATAGCCTCGCTCCCAAGGGGCGGGACGCTTTGCCAGTTCCACGATTTCAGGGACACGGGTTGCCGGTCCGGAAGCTGCAGACATGAATTCGGCGAAGCCCTGGGGACTCATGCGGATCAGCCAGTTCTCCATCAGCACATCCTCGGCCGCGGGGACGGCGACCCCACGCACGAAGTCCGTGCGCGACCGGCCGTGGAGGCGGCGGCGCAATCGATCATTGCGATGTCTGCCTTTGGCAGTCGCATCGAAATCGTCGACGGCAAATCCCCTCAGCCTTGGAAAATCGCGCTTCCGGCCACGCCCTCAAACGAACCTTGCCCGAAACAGCGCTTCGCCGGGGGCGATGTCGTTGGTGATGGCGGTGCGCAGCGCGCCGTCGAGGCGGGGGTCGTCCGGCGCGTAGAGGCCGCAGAGAGAGAGCGCCTGGCGCAGGTCGACGGAGTGGCCGAGATAGTCGTAGACCACCCGGGCGCAACAGGGCATGCGCTCGCCGCTGCCGGAAACGCCGAGTTTCAGGCCGGTGAGCCGCGTGATCCGGTTCTTGAAGGAAGGGAACAGGATCGTCTGGCTGATTTCCAATCCCGTCAGCGTTTCATAATCGACGAGGAAAATGCGGTCGGTCAGGAAATGCGCCATGCCGCGATAGACGGCGCGATAGGCCCTCTCGCCCGGCCGCTCGATGAGCCGTTCGCTGCGGCGGTAGAAGACACCGCCCTCGCGCTGCTCGAAGCGGACGATATTGCGCAGGACCCTGCCCGGATAGGCCATCGAGCAATAGGTCTCGAAATAATAGCCGAGATACTTCTCCAGCCCGGCGCTGCCGATCGCTTTCAGCCGGCCGAAATGCGCGGCCTCGGGAGAACTGGCGGCGGCGTCGATGCGCGGTGCGCGCGGGCGCAGCCGCACCAGTTCCGCGAAGCGGGCGGCCGGAAGCAGGATTTCATATTCCTCGACACCGAAGAAGTCGCAGAGCCGCCGCAGGATATGCGCGGAAGGCAGGTGCCGGCCGCCGAGATAGCGGTTGAATTGCGGCCGGTTGATCTTCAATAACCGGCAGACTTCGGCGATGGAGCCACGATAGCTGCACAGAAGCCGGAGATTGGCGGCGAAATCCTGATGCATTCCCTCCCCCAGCGCCAAAAAGCGAAAGCGCATTCTAGCGCGGAACCTGCACCAGAATGCGCCAATTGGCAACAGGCCGGCAAATTGCAACGCCGGGTTTCAACCGGCATAGCGATTGCGGGAGACTATCAGGCTTTCGGCGCCGGGCCGGGAAGCCATCCAGCGCGCCGCCCGCGCCGGCGGCAATGGGAGGACATGTATGCTCGATTTTCTCAATGATCTCTTGTGGAGCAAGGTGCTGATCGTGGTTCTGATCGGCCTCGGCCTGTGGTTCACCTTTGCCTCGCGTTTCGTGCAGCTTCGCTATTTCGGACGCATGTTCCGTATTCTCGGGTCCGGGCAGGCCTTCGCCAGCGGATCCGATGGCCATCTCTCCTCCTTCCAGGCGCTGATGCTCTCGGTCGCCGGCCGCGTCGGCGGCGGCAATATCGCCGGCGTTGCCGTGGCGATCACCCTTGGCGGCCCGGGCGCGGTCTTCTGGATGTGGGTCGTCGGCCTCATCGGCATGGCGACGAGCTTCTTCGAATGCACCCTGGCGCAGGCCTACAAGCGCGCCGAGCCGGATGGAACCTATCGCGGCGGACCGGCCTATTACATCGCGCACGGCCTCGGCGAGCGCTGGAAGTGGCTTGCGGGCCTCTATTCGGTGCTGCTGCTGGTCACTTTCGGTTTCGGCTTCAACGGCGTGCAGTCCTATGCGGTCGCCACCTCGCTCAACGACGCCTTCGGCGTGCCGGTGATGGCGATCGGCCTCGGCATCGCCGTGCTGGTCGGCATCATCATCGCCGGCGGCGTCCGGCGCATTGCCCGCATTGCCGACGTGCTGGTGCCGGTGATGGCGCTCGGCTACATCGCCATGGCCCTGGTCGTGCTCGTGCTCAACATCGACGCTCTCCCCGCCACGCTCATGCTGATCGTCAAGAGCGCCTTCGGCCTGGAGCCGGCGGTCGGCGGCGGCATCGGCGCGGCAATCGTCATGGGCGTCAGGCGCGGGCTCTTCTCCAACGAAGCCGGGCTCGGCAGCGCCCCGAATGTCGCGGCCGTCGCCGAAGTCCCGCATCCCGCCTCGCAGGGCGTCGTCCAGGCCTTCTCCGTCTTCATCGACACGCTGATCGTGTGCTCCTGCACCGCCTTCATCATCCTGCTCGGCGACGTCTATCGCCCGGGTGCCGAGGAGGTTGGCGGCATCGCACTCGCACAAGCCTCGCTGGCCGGCCATATCGGCGAAGGGGGCCGGGTCTTCGTCAGCATTGCGATGATGCTCTTCGGTTTCACTACGATGATCTACAACTACTATCTGGGCGAGAACAGCCTTGCCTGGCTCGGCGGGCAGAACAGGCCGCTGATCATCGTCTATCGCATTGCGGTGATCGGCCTCTGCGGCTGGGGCGCCACCTCCGACCTCGGCACGATCTTCGCCTTTGCCGACGTCACGATGGGCCTGCTGGCGCTCGTCAATCTCTTCGCGCTCGTCATGCTCTTCAAGCCCGCTCTGAAGTTGATGCAGGACTACGACAGCCAGCTTGCGAAGAACGCCGGCGAGCCGGTCTTCGATCCGGAAAGGTTCGGCTATGCCGGCATCGACCGCAAAGCCTGGAGCGGCACGGCATGGGGCGAGGAACCCGAAGCCGTAGCAGCGGGCGGAAGCGCGCGCGCCTAAGCGTCAACCGAAAACGAGCAGGTAGAGCGGGAAAGCGCCGGAAAACCGCAGACGGTTTTCCGTTTCCCGCTTTAAAACTGGTGCAGGGCCGGGACCGCCGGCCCGTCGTTTCAATCCATCGCGAGCGAATCCCATGAACATGACGCGTATCGAACATGATCTGCTCGGCGACCGGGAGGTGCCGGCGGACGCCTGGTACGGCGTCCAGACGCTGAGGGCCATCGAGAACTTTCCGATCACCGGCGTGCCGATCAGCCATTTTCCGCATTTCGTCGCAGCACTCGCCATGGTCAAGGCGGCGGCGGCCCGCGCCAATCGCGATCTCGGCCTCATCGCGCCGCAGAAGGCCGAGGCGATCATCGCCGCCTGCAAGGAGATCGTCGCCGGCCGCCTCAACGATCAATTCGTCGTCGATCTGATCCAGGGCGGCGCCGGCACGTCCACCAACATGAACGCCAACGAGGTGATCGCCAACCTCGCGCTCGAAAAGCTCGGTCACCCCAAGGGCGCCTACGCGCATCTGCATCCCAACGACGACGTGAACAGGTCGCAATCGACCAACGACGCCTATCCGACCGCCGTCTGCCTCGGCCTGCAATTCGCCGCCGAGCCGCTCGTGGCGGCGATCGCTTCGCTGCAGCAGGCGCTTTCGGAAAAGGGGCGGGAGTTCGCCGACGTCATCAAGATGGGCCGCACCCAGCTTCAGGATGCGGTGCCGATGACGCTCGGCCAGGAATTCGACGCCTTCGCCGTCAATCTCGGCGAGGACGTCGATCGTATCGGCGAGATCCTGCGTCTACTCTGCGAGGTCAATCTGGGCGGCACCGCCATCGGCACCGGCCTCAACACCCATCCGGACTACGCCGTTCTCGCGGTTCGCCATCTCGCCGAGATTTCGGGCAAGCCGGTGGTGCCGGCCGCCAACCTGATCGAGGCGACCTCGGACATGGGTGCCTTCGTGCTCTTTTCCGGCCTGCTCAAGCGGCTGGCCATCAAGCTTTCGAAGCTCGCCAACGATCTGCGCCTCCTGTCCAGCGGACCGCGCGCCGGGCTCGGCGAGATCGTGCTGCCGGCGATGCAGCCCGGCTCATCGATCATGCCCGGCAAGGTCAACCCGGTCATTCCCGAGGCGGTGAACCAGGTTGCCTATCAGGTCATCGGCAACGACCTTGCCGTGACGCTGGCAGCCGAAGCCGGCCAGCTCCAGCTTAATGCCATGGAACCGCTGATCGTCTATAACCTGTTCTCATCGATCAAGATGCTGGCGACCGCCTGCCGCATCCTCGAAGAGCGCTGCATCCGCGGCATCCGCGCCAATCGCGAGCAGTGCCGCCAGGACGTGGAACAGAGCATCGGGATCGTGACCGCTCTCGTGCCGCATATCGGCTACGCCAACGCCACGCGCATCGCCGCCGAGGCGCTTGCAAGTGGCGCCACCGTGCGCGAACTGGTGGCGGCCGAAGGGCTGCTGACGCCAGCGGAGCTCGACCGGTTGCTGAGCCCGCAGGCAATGCTCAGTCCCGCAGCAGGTATCGCATGAGCCGGCGCGTCCTCATCCTGCATACGGGCGGCACCATCGGCATGGAAGCCGCGCCAGGCGGCCTCAAGCCCATGGCCGGCTTTGGTGCCCTGCTCAAGCGCCGGCTCGGCGAAACGGCCTCGGCGACGCCGCTCCCGGATTGCGATGTCGTCGAGCTCGACAGCCTGATCGACAGCGCCAATCTGCAGCCGGCGCAATGGCCGGTCATTGCCGGCGAGCTCGTCCGCCGCTGGGATGCCTATGAAGGCTTCGTCGTGCTGCATGGCACCGACACCATGGCATGGACCGCTTCGGCGCTCTCCTTCATGCTGCGCGGCCTCGACAAGCCCGTGATCCTGACGGGCGCGCAGATCCCGCTGACGGCGCCGCGCAGCGACGGGCTCGAAAATCTCGAGATGGCGCTGATCCTCGCCGCACAGCATCCGCTGCGCGAAGTCGGCCTCTGTTTCGGCCGTAAGCTCTTGCGCGGCAACCGCAGCCGCAAGATCGCGACCGACCGCTTCGATGCCTTCGATTCGCCCAACTATCCGGCGATCGCCGAGGCCGGCATCAACATCGTGCTGCGCCGGGAGCTGTTGCTCGCCGCCGAGCCCAAGAGCTTCTTTCTGCCGGACCATTTCGATCCGGAGGCCGTGGCGGTCATCACCATCCACCCCGGCCTTTCGCCGCGCGTCGTCGAGGCGGTGCTCTCCGATCCGATGCTCAAAGGCGTTGTGCTGCGCAGCTACGGCGTCGGCAATGTGCCGGAAGCAAACGCGCGGCTGCTCGCCGCCCTCGGCGCGGCGCTCAAGCGCGGCGTCACGGTGGTCAACACGACGCAATGCGTGATCGGCGCGGTGGCGCAGGACACCTATGCCACAGGCGCCGCGCTTGCCCGCATCGGCGCGGTGTCGGGCGCCGACATGACGCTCGAGGCGGCCTTTGCCAAGCTGCACGTGCTGATCGCCGAGGGATTGCCGCCCGAGGACATCCGCGCCCGCATGGCGGTGCCGCTCGCGGGCGAGATGATCGCCGGTTGAAGCTCAGCTTTTCGTGAAAACGTAGTCGGTTTCCTGGCGGAGCGTTTCGCCCGGGCGCAGCACCGCCCTCGGGAAGCCGTCGTGATTGATGGCGTCCGGCCAGATCTGGGTCTCGAGGCAGAAGCCGGCGAAGGGGCCATAGGGGCGGCCTTCGAGACCCGGAGCCGAGACGTTGAGCTTGCTGCCGGTATAGAGCTGGACCCCCGGCTCGGTGGTCAGCACCTCCAGCGTCACGCCGGACCCGATGCTGCGCACCAGCGCTATCGAGCGCTTCTCCATGCGCTCGGGCGAGAGGCAGAAATTGTGGTCATAGGCAATCCCGTTGCCGTCCATCTGCCGCCGCATCGAGGTCATTTCCCGGAGATCGAAGACGGTGCCTGCAACCGGACGGATCTCGCCGGTCGGGATAAGATGCTCGTCCACCGGCAGGTAGTGGTCGGCGGCGATCATGATGTCATGCCCGAGCGCGTCGACGCTGCCGTCGAGATTGAAGTAGCTGTGCTGGCATAAATTGGCGAGCGTCGGCGCGTCGGTGACCGATTCGTAGAGGACGTTCAACGTGCCGCCCGGCTTCAGGCGATAGGTGCAGGTGATCGTGCAGTTGCCCGGATAGCCGGCCCGGCCGTCGGGATCGGTGATCCTGAGCGTGACGCTGTCCCCGGTCCTCGCGATGATCGTCCAATTGCGCTTGCCGATATTGTCGCTTCCGCCATGCAGATGCGTGACGCCCTTCTCGTTGAGCTCGAGCTGATAGACCTTGCCGTCGAGGGTGAAGCGTCCTTCGCCGATCCGGTTGGCATTGCGGCCGGGGGTGGCGCCGAAATAGGAGGAATAGGCGGGATAGCTGTCGAAATCCTCGAATCCGAGCACGAGCGGCGGCGCGTGGCCTTCGAGCCTGAGATCCTGGATGACGGCCCCCCAGCTCAGAACCTTCGCCGTCAGCCCGCCACCGCTGAGGGTCACGCGGTGGACCGGTTCGCCGGAAGGCAGGTGGCCGAAGACTTCCGTGTCGGTGCTCATTTTCTGTCCCTCGCTCCTTATCCCGATGCCGGCGCCAAACTGCGTCATTTCCAGCCATGCGGCAACGGGAAAGTTCAGCGGGGCAATTGCTTGGTCGCCGCCTGCAGACCGGCGTGCGTCACCGTGATCTTTTCCGTCTTCAGTTCGAGGAAGAAGGGAATGAACATTAAGGCTCGGCACCGATCTTCGCGAGTTCGTAGGGCGTCGTCTGGTAGATCTCGTTGATCCAGTTGCCGAAGAAGAGATGCGCATGGCTGCGCCAACGGTTCTGCGGCGGCAGCGCCGCGTCGTTGTGCGGGAAATAGTCGTGCGGCAGCTTGATCGGCACGCCGGCATCGACGTCGCGGAAATATTCCTCCGACAGCGAGGTGGAATCATATTCGACGTGATTGAACATGTAGAGCCGGTTGCCCTTCCGTTCGTGCACGAGGCAGACGCCCATCTCCTTCGATTCCATCAGGATCTCGAGCCCCGGCACCCGCTCGATATCGGCGCGGCGCACCTCCGTCCAGCGCGAGACGGGCACGGCGAAATCATCGGAAAAGCCGTTCAGATAGACCGAGGAAGGCTTCAGGTTCTGGTGCCGGTAGACGCCGAAGGCCTTTTCTTTCAGCGAATATTTCGGGACGCCGTGGAAATGGTAGATCGCCGCCATGGCGCCCCAGCAGACATTCATGGTCGAATGCACATTGGTCGCCGTCCAGTCGAAGATGCGCTTAAGCTCGTCCCAATAGGTGACCTCCTCGTAGTCGAGGGTCTCGACCGGCGCGCCGGTGATGATGAAACCGTCGAACTTGCGGCCCTTCACCTCCTCCCAGGTCTCATAAAAGGCGAGCAGATGATCCTCCGGCGTGTTCTTCGGCCGATAGCCGTTGACCCGCACCAGCGACAGTTCGACCTGCAGGGGCGTGGCGCCGATCAGCCGCGCCATCTGGAGCTCGGTCTTGATCTTGTTCGGCATGAGATTGAGAAGCCCGATCTGGAGCGGGCGGATGTCCTGCCGGATCGCCGCGGTCTCTGTCATCACCCGCACACCCTCGTTGACCAGGGTCTCGAAGGCGGGCAGCGCGTCGGGAATCTTGATGGGCATGGGCTCCACTCGATCAATACAAAAAAACCGGCGGCGAGATCATCGCGACCGGTCCTCGGAAATCGTTCTCCTCGGCCCTTTAGCGACTTCTTTAACGTGGCTGCAAGCCGGCCGGCCAAATCACCACGGATCGTTTGATAGCGCGAGGACTGCCGTATGGTCAACGAAAAACGATTCCGGATGGCCAAACAAGGACGCGCGGAAGGACGTGCGCATTAATGAGCCGGCTACCGAATTGCGCCAAGCGATCCTGCGTCCATGGTCGAGCGATCCTCAGGTCGTGGTCGGCGACATAGTGCATCGGCTCGTCGTTCTCCTCAGCCTCTGAACGCCGTGACCTCGATCTCGATCAGCATTTCCGGGCGGATCAGGTCGCAGACGATCATCGTCGCGGCCGGACGGATGTCGCCGAACAGCTCGCCGAAGATCGGAAAGACGCGGTCGGCGAAGCTGGCGTCCGTGACGTAGCAATGGCTGCGCACGACATCCGAGAGCGAGAAGCCGCCCTCCTTGAGCGCGCCCTCGATCGTCTTCAGACAGTTGCGCGCCTGTTCCTCCACCGTCTCCGGCATGATCATGGTGGCATAATCGTAGCCGGTCGTGCCGGAGAGGAAGCACCAGTCGCCCTTGACGACGGCACGCGAATAGCCTGCCGCCTTCTCGAAGGGCGAACCGGAGGAAATAAGCCTGGCCGCCACTGGGCGCTTATGCCCAGGGCCGGGAGGTAGCGGTTGCCGTCTCGAAATTGTCGATGGCGCTCGCCTTCTCCAGCGTCAGGCCGATATCGTCGAGGCCGTTCAGCAGGCAATGGCGCTTGAAGGCGTCGATCTCGAACTTGATCGAACCGCCATCCGGGCCGGTGATCTCCTGCGCCTCGAGATCGACGGTGAGCACCGCATTGGAGCCGCGGCTGGCGTCGTCCATCAGCTTGTCGAGGTCGGCCTGGCTGACGACGATCGGCAGGATGCCGTTCTTGAAACAGTTGTTGTAGAAGATATCGGCGAACGAGGTCGAGATGACGCAGCGGATGCCGAAGTCGAGGAGTGCCCAGGGCGCGTGTTCGCGCGAGGAGCCGCAACCGAAATTGTCGCCGGCGACGAGAATCCTGGCGTCCTGGTAGGCCGGCTTGTTGAGCACGAAGTCCAGGTTCAGCGTGCCGTCTTCGTTGTAGCGGGATTCGGCGAAAAGCCCCTTGCCGAGGCCGGTGCGCTTGATCGTCTTCAGGTAGTCCTTCGGAATGATCATGTCCGTGTCGACGTTGACGACGGGCAAGGGCGCGGCAACGCCGGTAAGCTTGACGAACTTTTCCATGTCTTGGCCTTCGATTTCAGCGGGAAGTGTTGGCAGAAGCGTTTAGATCAGTTTTGCGCTGAATTGAAGGAGAATCTGCGTTTGCCGGACTCGGGTAACCGAGCGCAATGGTCGTTGAAGGCAGATCACAGATCGATGATCGTGCCGCGGCCGTCGTTCCAGATCCGTATTTCCCGCTCTCGACCGGCGGAAGCCGCGCGGGTATGCGCTGGCCGCGGCCGCGGGCCGAGTCTTGCGGCGATCGCGCTGCCGATCGCGATCGCGGCGGCGATGCCGGCAAGCGCCAGCGCGAGGGAAGCGGTGAAGACGAGAGCGGCCAGCGAGAGGACGATGGCCGCGGTCATGAAAAGAACAGAGCGGATGCTGCGCATAGGACTACCTTTCTGTCACGCATGTGGGTGTGCGCCCGCGCGCTTGCAAGGGGCGCAGGAGAGCTGCAAGAGCGCCGGCTTGCGCGAAAGCGCAAAGGGGGGCACAACGACGCCTATGACGAGACCGACCGACCACCATCCCGTGCGGCTGCGCCGCTCCGTGCTCTCCGTTCCGGCGGACAACCCCCGTGCGCTCGCCAAGGTCAAGGTTCTGACCGCCGATGCCGTCATCTTCGATCTCGAGGATGCCGTGGCGCCCGAGCGCAAGAGAGAGGCGCGCGACGCGCTGGTACGACATCTTTCCGAGGACCGGCCTGAGATCGAAACGGTCATCCGCATCAACCGGACGGAGGCGGGTTTCAACGAACTGGATCTTGCCGCCGCACTCGCCGTCAGTGCCGATGCGGTCCTCCTGCCCAAGGTCGAAGTCCCCGCCGACATTCAGGCCGCTCTCGACTGGCTCGCGGAAAACGACGCACCGGAAAGCGTGAGGCTCTGGGCGATGATCGAGACGCCGCGCGGCGTGATCAATGCGCCGGCGATCGCCGAGACCGGGCGCACGCGCGCCGACCGGCTCGACTGCCTCGTCGTCGGCCTGAATGATATGAGAAAGGCGACCGGCGTCGCCGACCTCCCGGGCCGCCCCTATCTCCTGTCCTGGCTGATGCAGATCCTCCTTGCCGCCCGCGGCAGCGGTCTCGATGCCGTCGATGCGGTCTTCAACGACTTCCGCGATGCGCAAGGTTTCGAAACCGAGTGCCGGCAGGGACGCGACATGGGCTACGACGGCAAGATGCTGATCCACCCGGCCCAGATTGCTTTCGCCAACGACGCCTTCGGCATCGATGACGCAGCGCTCGCGGAGGCGCGCGCGATCATCGCCGCCTTTGCCCTTCCGGAAAATTCCGGCAAAGGCGTGATCAGTCTCAACGGCCGCATGGTCGAGCGGCTGCATCTGGACGAAGCGCAGAAACTCGCCGCCAAGGCGGATATCATCGAAACACGAAAGGCAAGATCGTGAAACTCTATCGCTTTCTCACCGGCCCCGACGACGCCTCTTTCTGCCATAAGGTGACGGCGGCGCTGAACCAGGGATGGGAGCTCCACGGCAATCCGACCTATGCCTTCAACGCCGACACCCAGCATATGCAGTGCGGCCAGGCGGTGGTGAAGGAAGTGTCGGGCAAGGATTACCATCCGGACGTCAAGCTCTCGGAAGAGTGAGCGCAACGTCGCGATCGTCTCCCTGTAGCGAGAGGTCAATCGAGAACGCGCGGCGGCCGACGACGACTTGTCGCCGTGTCATGCGAGTTGGGAAGCGGCCGACATCAGTTCTTCGGGATTCAACGCCCGGCATACGTTTCGGCCATCCTCTTCGACTTCGGTGAAACTCCAGCGTACCACGCCGTCGCGGTCGAGCAGGAAATGGCCGACAAGCTGCATATGACCGGGTATCCGCACCTGCTCATCGGCTTCCGTGACTTCATACCCGTCCTTGCTGCTGAGAAGATCGCCGCCGCTCGCCGGATTCATCGGTTCGGGCAACTCCCCCGGCCAATCGACCCGCATCGCCGAGACCGCGTCCATTCCGACCCTCTGCGGCCAGTTGGTCTCATTTTCCGTAAACTCGATGAGAGGCAAGCCGAAGACGCGGTGCGAAGCGCGCTCGGTGTCGGATGCGGCGAGCAGGCCGGGTATAGGCTGGTAGCGGAAATAGAGGCGTGCGCGTTCCACCGGGGTGTTGACCACCGCCAGCGAGGCGACGCCTTTCTCGCTAAGGGCCGGGTTGAGCCGGGCCATCGCCGCCACATGGCGTCGGCAGAACGGACAAAGCAGCCCTCGAAACAACCCGATCAACACGGGGCTTCGACCGCGAAAATCATCAAGCGCGATCCTCCCCTCGCGGGATATCGCGTCCAGCACGATGTTGGGGGCCTGGTCGCCCGGCTGTAGCGGATGGTCTGGATAGTGCTCAGACATGGTCGACCTCCTCGCCCGAAGGACCAGCCAAGAAGAGGCAGTATGGCTCAGAATCGAGGCGAAAATGGTCCGGTCGCCGACGGGCAAGCGTAAACAGCTGCGATCCCTGCCGCGGTGAAATGCGCGTCTTTTCAGACGCGCAAAGGTCGCTGTAACTCTTTGAATCGGCGCATTGAGCTTTCCGAAAATCGGGTACGATTTTCGGGCCGATGCGCTAGCCGCCCAGATGTTCGACGCTCGCCTCGATCCGCTCCATGTCGTCGTCGGACAGGCCGAAATGGTGGCCGATCTCGTGGATCAGCACATGGGTGATGATGTCGCCCAGCGTTTCGTCGTTTTCCGCCCAATAATCGAGGATCGGGCGACGGTAGAGAATGATCCGGTTCGGCAGTTCGCCGGTTTCGAGCGTGAAGCGTTCGCCGATGCCGCGGCCTTCGAAGAGGCCGAGCAGGTCGAAAGGCGTCTCCAGCGCCATGTCTTCGAAGACGTCGTCGCTCGGGAAATCGGCAACTTCGATGGTGAGATCCGTCGTCAGCTTGCGGAATTCCTCCGGCAGATGGATGTAGGCTTCAAACGCAAGCTGTTCGAATGTCGTAAGCGTCGGTGCGTGGCGTTCCCGCCAATCTTCGGTCTGGTCTATGCGGGCCATGGGCACTCCTTGTCGCCCTCATATAGCGGTTTCGCCTTTGTTTTTCGAGTGTTGAATTCCACCCGGACGAGGCAAGGAATAAATTCTTACATCATGACGGTTGACTCTTTTCGCAAGCTCTGGAATCCATAAGAACATAACGTGAACATATGATCGGAGTTGACCGTCATGGCCGAGAACGCCGTGCAACGGCAAACCATTCTTTCCCTTCGTGAAAGCATAGCACGGATTGAGAACGGCTGCTCGTCCGCTGTCGTGCCGGCGATCCGGGATGCCGATCGCGGCGGCTTTCGCCGCGGCAGGGAGAGCGCGCCGGACCGCCAGGTCATGCCCCTTGGAATTGCCTCGCTCGACGATGTGCTCAAAGGCGGGTTGCCGCTCGAGGGCCTGGTGGAAATCCGCAATGCCGAAACCCGCGATGCAGGCGCGGCGGCCGGCTTCGTCATGGCGCTTGCCGTTCTCTACCAGCAGCGGAGAAGGGAAAAGGGGCATCTCGCCCCGGTCCTGTGGATCAGCCAGACGCTTGCTGCGCGCGAGGCCGGCAATCCTTATGCCCCCGGACTGAGGAGCTACGGGCTTGATGCGGAACGGCTCCTCTTCGTGTCCGCGGGCAAGGTCAAGGATGCGCTCTGGATCGCCGAGGCGGCGCTTTCGGTGCCGGTCTTCGCCACGATCGTGCTGGAAATCCGCGGCAATCCCGCCTCTCTCGCCTTGAGCGAGAGCCGGCGCCTGCACGTCAAGGCGCGGGCCGGCCAGGTTCCGCTTCTTCTCTTCCGGCAGGCGGGGCAAGAGGAGGCGAGCAGCGCCTTTTTCCGCTTCCAGATCAAGCCGGCGCCGGCCGGCGAACGTCCCCTCCCCGATGGCTCGATGCTTTGCGGCAGCGTCGGCCATCCAAGCTTTCACCTCCTTGTCGAAAAAAACAGGGCGTCTGCCCCTCACGACATCTTTCTCGAATGGAACGCCCATGACCGCCGCTTCTCTCCCCTCAATGAGCGCCGAAGCGCCGCTCTTCAGGCAAACGACCCGCCAGAGAATCCTGGCGATCCACTTTCCGCATCTGCCGGCCGATCGCGTCGCGCGGAGCCGCTGGGGCGCCTCCTGGCTTTCGCGCGGGCGTCCTGATCACCCGCCCGTCGTTTTCGCCGCGAAGATCGACAATGCCATGCGCCTCGTCGCGCTCGATACGCTTGCGGAGCGGATCGGCCTGAAGCGCGGCCAGGGGGCGGCGGAGGCGCGCGCCATGTGCCCGGCGCTCGACGTGATCGCCGCCGACCCGGCGGCCGACCAGGCCTTTCTGGAAGGGCTTGCCGACTGGTGCGACCGCTATACGCCGCTTGTCGCGCTCGACGGCAAGGATGGCCTGTTCCTCGACATCACCGGCTGCGCGCATCTCTTCGGCGGCGAAAAGGCGCTGGTCAGCGATGTGCTCTCCCGGCTTTTTGCGCTCGGGGTTGAGGCGCGCGCGACCATTTCTTCTTCCGCCGGCCTCTCCTGGGCGGCGTCCCGCCATGGCCATGACGCGGTCATCGGCCCCGAGGAGGCCGATCGGATCCTGGCGCCCCTGCCGGTCGCGGCGCTCCGCCTGCCGGCGGAAACCGCCGCCGCACTCGAACGCGTCGGGCTGAGAGAGATCAGCGATCTTCTCAAGGCGCCGCGCGCGCCGCTTGCCCGCCGCTTCGGTGCCCAACTTCTCCTCAGGCTCGATCAGGCAAGGGGCCGGGTGGACGAGCCGCTCTCACCGCGCCTGCCGGTGCCGAGCTTTTCCGCCGAGCGCCGCTTTGCCGAGCCGCTGCAGGACGAGGCGTATATTCTCGAACTGACCCGGCATCTCGCCAAGGACGTCCGCGCCTCTCTCGAGCGGCAGGGCGAAGGCGGGCGGCTGTTCGAGCTCCTGCTGTTCCGTGTCGATGGTCGGGTATTCCGCGTTCAGGCCCACGCCGCCGTTGCCTTGAATGACGCCGGGCGGATCGCAGCACTCTTTCGCGAGCGGCTGCAGGCGATCCATGACGATCTCGATGCCGGATACGGCTTCGAAATCCTCCGGCTTGCCGTGCTCAGGAGCGAGAGGCTCGATCCCGCCCAGCAGGATTTTTCCGGCGTCCCCGATGAAAGCCAGCCGCTTGCCGCCTTCGTCGACAAGGTTTCCGCCCGCTTCGGGCCCGATTGCCTGATGCAGGCGCGCTTTGCCGAAAGCCATCTGCCGGAGCGGGCGGGCGGATTTGCCCCCTTGCGGGACGTCGCAGCACTCCTGGATGCCCCAGGCCTGAAAGGCGGGGTTTTTCCTGAAAACCGTCCTTTACGGATTTTCGCCCATCCCGAACCGGTGGAGGCGACGGCCGAAGTGCCGGAGGGGCCTCCGCGCAGCTTCAACTGGCGCAAGACCCGCTACCGCGTCGCCCGCGCCGAGGGGCCGGAACGCATCGCCGCCGAATGGTGGATCGATGGCGAGGACCACCCGACCCGCGACTATTTCCGGGTCGAGGATCAGGAGGGCCGGCGGTTCTGGCTGTTCCGCGAAGGCCTTTATGAACGGGAGGTCTCCTCGGCCCGCTGGTTCATGCATGGAGTTTTCGCATGAGCGAGAAACCCAGCTTCTACGAGCTCCCCATCTTCTATGAGCTAGGCGCACGCACGAACTTCTCCTTTCTCGAAGGGGCGGCGCCGGCAGAGGAGATGGTCGTCTTCGCCAAGAAGATCGGACTTTCCGGCCTCGGCATCGCCGACCGCAACAGCGTCGCCGGCGTTGTCAGGGCCCATGCCAAGGCGAAGCTGGAACGCTATCCTTTCCAGCCGGGCGCCCGTCTCGCCTTTGCCGACGACACGCCGGACATCCTTGCCTATCCCCAGAACCGGCGCGGCTGGGGGCATCTCTGCCGCCTGCTCAGCGCCGGGAACCTGCGTTCGAAGAAAGGCGACTGCACGCTTTATTTCGCCGATCTCCTCGAATGGCAGGAAGAGCTTCTCCTGATCGTCCTGCCGAAGGACGGCCGGCCGGAACCCGAAACTCTGGACGCGCTTCTGCAGACATTGCAGGAGCCTCTCGGCAACCGGCTCCATCTCGGCCTGACGCCGCGCTATGACGGCTTCGACCGGCACGATTTCGCCGCTCTGGCCGCCGTCGCCCGCAAGACCGGCGTCCCGCTTCTCGCCACCAACGACGCGCTCTACCACGACCCGCATTACCGCCCGCTCGCCGATGTGGTGACCGCGATCCGCGAGCATGTGACGGTCATGAGCGCCGGGTTCCTCCTCCAGAAGAATGCCGAAAGGCATCTGAAGGGGCCGAAGGAAATGGCGCGGCTTTTCAGCGATTATCCCGAGGCGATCGCCAATGCGCGCCGGTTTTTCGAGCGGCTCTCCTTCAGCCTCGACGAGCTCAGCCATCAATATCCGGATGAAAACGAGAAAGGCGAGAGCCCGGCGACAAGCCTGCGCAGGCTCGTCGCGGAAGGGGCGATCGAGCGCTATCCGGGCGGTGTGCCGGACAAGGTCAAGCGCCAGATCGACTACGAGCTCGAACTCATCCACGAGAAGAAGTACGAGCCCTATTTCCTGACCGTCCACAAGCTGGTGAAATTCGCCCGCAGCGTGGACATCCTCTGCCAGGGGCGGGGATCGGCGGCCAATTCCTCGGTCTGCTTCTGCCTCGGCATTACCGATGTCGATCCGCAGAAATTCACGCTGCTGTTCGACCGCTTCCTGTCGAAGGACCGCGACGAGCCGCCCGATATCGATGTCGATTTCGAGCACGAGCGGCGCGAGGAGGTCATCCAATATATCTACCGGACCTATGGCAGGGAGCATGCGGGCCTCACCGCCGCGGTGATCAGCTATCGCTCGCGCTCCGCCGGGCGCGAGGTCGCCAAGGCCTTCGGCCTTTCGGAAGATGTGCAATCGGCGCTCGTAAGCTCCATCTGGGGCTGGGGAACCTCGCCCTTCACCGAGGAGCAGGCCAGAGGCGCCGGTCTCGACATCGCCGATCCGCTGACGCGGCGCGTCCTTGCCTATGCGAGCCTGCTCATGAACTTCCCGCGCCATCTCTCCCAGCATGTCGGCGGCTTCGTCATCACCCGCGACCGGCTCGATGAGGTCGTGCCGATCATGAACACGGCCATGCCCGATCGCTACATGATCGAATGGGATAAGGACGATCTCGACCAGTTGAAGATCCTCAAGGTCGACGTGCTGGCGCTTGGCATGCTGACCTGCCTCGCCAAGGCCTTCAAGCTTCTGGAGACGCATTACGGCGAGCCGAAGATACTGGCCGAACTCTACCAGGACCAGCGGGAGGCCGTTTACGACATGATCTGCCGCGCCGATACGGTCGGGGTCTTCCAGATCGAAAGCCGGGCGCAGATGAGCATGCTGCCGCGCCTACGCCCACGCGAAATGTACGATCTGGTGATCGAAGTCGCGATCGTCCGCCCCGGGCCGATCCAGGGCAACATGGTGCATCCCTATCTGAAACGGCGCGAGGCGCAGCGCCGGGGCGAGCCGGTCGATTATCCAAGCGCGGAATTGAGGGCGGTGCTTGAAAGGACGCTGGGCGTGCCGCTGTTCCAGGAACAGGCGATGCAGATCGCAATCACCGCCGCCGGCTTTTCCCCGAGCGAGGCCGATCAGCTCCGCCGCGCCATGGCGACCTTCAAGCGGACGGGCACGATTCATACCTTCGAGCGCAAGATGATCGACGGCATGGTCGCAAACGGTTACGAGCCGGAATTCGCCGAGCGCTGCTTCAACCAGATCAAGGGTTTCGGCGAATACGGCTTTCCCGAAAGCCATGCCGCCTCCTTCGCCTCGCTCGTCTATGCCTCGTCCTGGTTCAAGGCTTACTATCCGGATATCTTCTGCGCGGCGCTTTTGAATTCGCAGCCGATGGGTTTCTACGCCCCCGCCCAGCTCGTGCGCGACGCGCGCGAGCACGGGGTCAAGATGCTGCCGGTCGACATCAACCATTCGGATTGGGACGCCCTGCTCGAAGGCGCGGACCTGTTCAACAGGGATGCGATCGATCCGCGCCACGAGGCCATGCGGGATGTCATCCGGTCGCGAAAAGCCGTCCGGCTGGGCTTCCGGCTGGTCAAGGGGCTGCGCCGGACGGATATGGAAACGCTGGTTGAGCACCGCGGCGATGATGGATACCGCTCCGTTCACGAGCTCTGGATCCGCTCCGGATTGACCCGTCCCGTGCTGGAGCGTCTCGCGGATGCCGATGCCTTCCGCTCGATCGGCCTCGACCGGCGCGCGGCACTTTGGGCGGTGAAGGCGCTCGACGAAGCGTCTGCGGTCGAGCGGCTGCCGCTGTTCGACGGCGCAGGCGCCGAGGACCTGCAGGCCGAACCCGCAGTCACGCTGCCGGTAATGCCCGAGGGCGAGCATGTCATCCACGACTATCGCACCCTGACGCTCTCGCTCAAGGCCCATCCGGTCTCCTTCATGCGGCAGGATTTTGCGCGCATGGGCATCACTTGCAATCGCGACCTCATGAAGACGCCGGCTGGAAGACGGGTGACGGTGGCAGGGGTCGTGCTCGTCCGCCAGCGCCCGGGTTCGGCAAATGGCGTCATCTTCATGACGATCGAGGACGAGACCGGCGTTTCCAACATCATCGTCTGGGAAAGGACGTTCCGGAAATACCGGGCGGAGGTCATGGGATCGCGGCTCGTGAAGATCCGCGGCCGCCTGCAGAGCGAAAGCGATGTCATCCATGTGGTCGCCGAATATATCGAAGACATGACGCCGATGCTCGGCCTCTTGCGCAAGGAGGCAAGACGCTTCGGCGCCAGCGACCGTGCGGACGCGGCCTTGCGGCCGACGGCCGATGCCCGCGACAAGCGGCGGCTCCGGCAGCAGCAGCTGGGCCAATCCGCCTATGATCCGCCGGCGGACGCGGCGGACGCGGCGGGCGAGGCGGCCGAGGTGATGCCGAAAGGGCGCAATTTCCATTGAACCGCAACCGATCCGCCCATCACCCGCAGAACGGGCTCTACCGACGCAGGCTGCGTAAAAATGTCGCAGCATCCCGAACGAAGCGAAAGGATTCATGCCCGGGAACAGGAACCTTAGAATCCGCTAATGGAATGAAAATACGAAGCTTTTTATCACGTTTAGAACGCCTCTAACAAATCGGCCCGCTACGCGCCCAAGAGTTTTTTCTTGACGCTAAACGTCCTCTTTTGCTTTATGAGGCAATTCAGGACGTTGCGTTTGACAGGCAAGGCGACATGCTGGTTTGCAGCTGCAATTACATCACGGAAAAAGAGATCGAGGACACGATCGTCAGCCTCCTCGACGAGGACTGCTGGCAATTGATCGTGCCGGCGAAAGTCTATCATGCGATGGAAAAGCGCGGCCGCTGCTGCGGCTGTTTCCCCAACGTCGTCGACATCATCATCCGCACCACGGAAGCCTATCACGCCCGCCGCGACTCGACGGAAGCCGAGATATTTGATTTCATGACCCGGCTCAGACAATTCCATGAAGAGAGTCGGAGGGCGGATCTTGAAAGGCGACGCAAAGGTCATCGAGCAGCTTAACGAAGCGCTCTTTCTCGAACTTGGTGCCGTAAACCAGTACTGGCTGCATTACCGCCTTCTCGAAGACTGGGGCTACACGCTCCTTTCGAAGAAGGAGCGCGAAGAATCCATCGAGGAGATGCACCACGCCGACAAGCTGATCGCGCGCATCATCTTCCTCGAGGGCCATCCGAATCTGCAGACGGTCGCGCCGTTGCGCATCGGGCAGAACGTCAAGGAAGTGCTGGAGGCCGACCTCGCCGGCGAATACGACGCCCGCAATGCCTATAAGAACTCCCGCGACATCTGTCACGCGGCTGGCGACTATATTTCGATGCGGCTGTTCGAGGAGCTGCTCTCCGACGAGGAGGGCCATATCGACTTCCTCGAATCGCAGCTGCAGCTGCTCGACTCGATCGGCGAAGAGAAATACGGCCAGCTCAACGCGGCCCCGGCCAATGAGGCCGAATAGGCGGCGCAGCTTTTGCAACCCGCTGAGATCAAATAGGCCCTTGCACGCCCGCTCCGGCCCTATCGCACCAGATGCGCGAAAGCGGCGACGACCTCCTCATAGGCCTTGCGCTTGAAGGGCACGATCAGGCCGGGCAGCTCGTGCATCGGCTTCCATTCCCAGGCATCGAATTCCGGATCATGGCCGCCCGGCGGCGGGTTGATGGCGATCTCGCTCTCGTCGCCCTCGAAGCGGAAGGCGTACCAGCGCTGCGCCTGGCCGCGATATTTGCCCTTGAGACCGATGCCGACGAGATGCGGCGGCAGGTCGTAATGGATCCAGTCAGGCGCCTCCGCGAGCAGCGAAACCGAGCGGATCCCGGTCTCCTCATAGAGCTCGCGATAGGCCGCCTCGAGCGGGTCTTCGCCTTCGTCTATGCCGCCCTGCGGCATCTGCCAGAGCTGCGGCGAGCCGTCATATTCCGAATTGCCGACGGCGAGCCGGTGTCCGGCCCAGACCAGTCCTTCGCGGTTGAGGACCATGGCGCCGACACAGGGCCGATAGGGCAGATCCTCCGCCTTCAACACCTTGCCTTTGTCCTTGCCCATGTCGAATTCCCTTGCTGTCCGCCTGCTGTGTAGATCAGTTTTGTTGCGGATCCTTGACGACGGCCGAAACCCCGACGAATTCGATGCCGCGACCGCCGGCCTCTTCCATCCATTCCGCGATCGCCGCCACGCTTTCCTCGAAGGCCGAGGCGACGCCGACCGCGGTACCGTTGCGCCGGGCGACGCGTTCGAGTTCATCCAGCCTGCGCAGGATCGCGCCGCGGCTGAGCTCGCCGTCGACGACCATGTCGGCGAAGCCGTGCGGCACGTCGAAGGCGCCGGCGAGCGTGCCGGATAGCGACTGCGCGGAGGTGCCGTCGTCGAGAAAAAGCAGACCGCGCTTGCCGAGGTCGCGCATCACCGGTCCGAGCGCATCCGCGTCGGAGAGGAACCGCCCGCCGAGATAGTTCATGATCCCGGTGTAATTGGTGATCCGGCCCATGCTCCGGTGCAGTTCGGCAAGATTCTTCCGCTGAGACTGGGAAACGAGCAGCGCCTGCGGTCCGGGATCGCTGCTCGGATAGTCGAACGGCTCCATCGGAATCTGCAGGAGGATTTCGTGGCCGTCGCGCCTTGCCTCCTGCATCCAGCGCTGCAGGCTGTTGCCGGCCGCGGCGAAGGCGAGCGTCACGTCCGGCGGCAGCGCCTGGATCGCGCGCAGCGTTCCGGTCTGGCTGAGGCCGAGGCCGCCCACCACCAGGGCTATCCGGGTGCCGCGGGTCCCGGACCAGGGCCGCGCATATTGATCCATGGGCCGCAAGCCCTCCGGACCGACGATCGGCAACCGGCCTTCCGGCGTGGCTTCGAGCAGATCCTCGTTCGGAAGCGCCGCCATGCGCGGATCCTGACCGCGCGTCGGCCCGGCGCTGATCAAAGCCGGACCGTCACTCCCGCGCGGCCGCGGCGTGTATTTGGTGACGGTCGCGCCATCGCCCGTCACAATTTCCTCGACACGCGCTCCGGAAAGCGCGCCGCTCACGCGCACCGTCCCATGCTTGGCATCGCCGCTTCGTTCCGACGGCCCCTCCGTGCCGGGGACCGCCACGGCCGTGGCGTCTTCCACAGTGGCAGGCGTGCGGATCAGGCGGTCGGGCGCAAAAGCGCTCCAGCCGGAAAGCCCGAGGACGGCGAAGACGCAAGTAGCGAGAAGCGCATGGGCGACGATGCGGCGCGGATTTAACCGGCGCGCAGCGCGCTTCCGGCGGCCTTGGCCAAGGGGGGCATTGAGATCAGTTCCCAAACGGAGCCTCGGTCGCCTCGAATCCAATCGTTTGGAGCGCAATGCAAGCGGAGAACCGCTCGAGCCGGCCTCGTCCCGCTCCAGGATATTGCCGGTGAGGTGCGCCGCCCGGCGAAGAATCACCGATGGCCGGCCGCTTCGCCGATCCTTAGCGCATCGGCCCGAAAATCGGAACCTATTTCGGAAAGCTCGATGCGAGCCGAAGCGACGTTTGCGGGTCTGAAAAGACGCGCGGCGCTGCAAAATAAAGGCGCCGGGTTGAACAGCCCGGCGCCCATCATCTCCTGCCCTGCGGGCAGATTTACTTCTGCAGTTCGGCCTGCTCGGGATTGGCGGGGAAGGCCGGATCGGTCTTGTTGCCGCGAAGCAGGTCGAGCGCATAGTTGAGCTGGATGTCGTCCTTGGTCTCCGGCGGCACATAGGCGATCGAGCCGGAGCCTTCCTCCGTTTCGTTCTGCCCCGGGATATGACCGCGCAGACCGGACTCGCCCTGCGCCTCCACCTTGCCCAGGAGCTCCGGCGGCAGCGGCTGCTCGACCTTGATGTCCGGCGTGATGCCGGTGCCCTGGATCGATTTGCCGGACGGCGTGTAATAGAGCGCCGTCGTCAGGCGCAAGGCGCCGGCGTCGCCGAGCGGAATGATCGTCTGCACCGAACCCTTGCCGAAGGAGCGCGTACCGAGCACGGTCGCGCGCTTCAGATCCTGCAGCGCGCCCGCGACGATTTCCGATGCCGATGCGGAGCCGCCATTGACGAGCACGATCACCGGCTTGCCGTCGACCAGATCGCCCGGCGTCGCATTGAAGCGGCGGGTCTCGTTCGGATTGCGGCCGCGGGTCGAAACGACCTCGCCACGGTCCAGGAACGCGTCCGACACATTGATCGCCTGGTCGAGCAGGCCGCCCGGATTGAGGCGCAGGTCGAGCACATAGCCCTTGAGCTTGTCCGCCGGGACCTCGGCCTTGATCTTGTCGATGCCCTTCTTCAGGTCCTCGAAGGTCTTTTCGGTAAAGGAGATCACGCGCAGGTAGCCGACATCGCCTTCGACGCGGAATTTCACCGCACGCACGGCGATCACGTCACGAACGATCGTCACTTCGATCGGCTTCTCGGCACCCTGGCGCAGGATGGTGAGCTTGATGGGCGTGCCGACGGCGCCGCGCATCTTGTCGACCGCTTCCTCGAGCTTCAGCCCGCGGACATCCTGCCCGTCGATCTTCGAGATCAGGTCGCCGGCAAGCACGCCCGCGCGGGCGGCCGGGGTGTCGTCGATGGGGCTCGTCACCTTGACGAGATCTTCCTCCATCGTCACCTCGATGCCGAGGCCGCCGAATTCGCCCCGCGTCTGCGTGCGCATATCCTCGGCGTCGGTCGAGTTCATGTAGCTCGAATGCGGATCCAGCGACTGGAGCATGCCGTTGATCGCATTTTCGATCAGCTTGTCGTCCTGCGGCGGCGTCACATACTGCGCGCGCACGCGCTCGAACACGTCGCCGAAAATCGCCAGCTCCCGGTATGTCGACGAGTTGGCCGCCACGGCCGGAATCGCCGCCGAATAGACGACGCCCATTGCCGTCGCCCCCATCAGCGCCCCGACCAGAACAAGTGAAGCTCTACGTATCATTTCGCGCCCTTCCAACCTCTGCTGCGGTCCACCACGGTCGGGAATCAACCGGTTTCCCGTCTTTTCGAAACTCAATGTAAAGTGTCGGCCGGTCCGTTTCCAGCGTCAAGGCCGCCGCACTCGCCACTCTTTTTGCCCCCATTGTCGCGACCGGCTCGCCGGCCACCACGAATTGCCCCGGGCTGACACCGACGCTCTCCATTCCGGAAAGCACGATGTGATAACCGTCACCCGCATTGAGGATGATCATCTGCCCATAGCTGCGGAACTTGCCGGCATAGACAACCCACCCATCCGCCGGTGTGGTCACCAGCGCGCCCGCATTGGTCTCCAGCATGATCCCCTGCAAGGAATGCCCCGTGCCGTCGGCATCGCCAAACTGTCGCAGCAGCGAACCCGCGACGGGATAGCTGAGCTTCTGCCGTAATTCGGAAAAAACATATGCGGGCGCAATGCGGTTTTTGTCGGGCACGGCGCTCCTGGCGAGTTCCCGTGCCGTCTCGCGTTCGGCCTCGCTCATGCGCCGGCGCTCCTCGGCCTCGGCGCGCGCGGCCTCCGCGGCATCGCGCACCGAGGAAATCTCGGTTTCGAGCGACGAGATCAGGCCCTCGAGATTGGTCGCCTGCTGGGCGAGTTCGCTGGCCTTGCGCTGCTCGGCGGTCAGGTCCGCCGCATTCTGCCGGCGCAGCTTCTCCTTCTCGGCGACGAGCATCGCCATGCGCCGCTCCTCCTCGAGATTGGCGGCCATCGCCGCCGTCAGCTCGTCGCGCTGACGGCCGATTCCGCGCCGGATTTCGGCGAGCGCCGCGAGATCGGCGACGAGGCTCTCGGTTTCCTTGCGGATGCCCGGAACGACGGCGCCAAGCAGGATGGCGCTGCGCACGGAGGCGAGCGCGTCCTCCGGCGTCACCAGGATCGCCGGCGGCGGATTTCGCCCCATGCGCTGAAGCGCCGCCAATACCTCGGCGAGCAGGCCGCGCCGGGCCCTGAGCGAGTGCTTGACCGCGTCTTCCTTGACGCGCAAGTCGCCCAGCTTCGTCTCGCCACCGGCAATCTGCCGCTCCAGGTCCTGGCGCTTGCTTGCCGACTCGACGATTGCCGAGCGCAACGCCGCATTGCTCTTGTCGATCTCGGCGATCGTCCGCTCGAGCGCCTCGGCGCGCTCCTTAGACAGCGTGATCGTCCTGGAAAGCGCCTGGAGTTCGCTGCGCGTGCTGTCGCGCCTCAGCGCAAGACCGGCCGCCGGATCCGCGGCCCCTTGGTCCGTGGTCGCCGCGCCGGCGGGCGCGTCTTCGGCGAGCACCGGGGCAGCCGTCGCCAGCAGCAGCGCCGCAAGCGCGGCACCGCCGCCCAACCGCCGCACGCCAAGTGCGCTCCGGCCCCGATTCGCGGCTGCTTTCCCTCGGCGTCTCATCCAGTCCCATGCATCAAAAAAGGTAGCAGACCCTAATCCGATTTGGCCGGGCCACCAACACATAATCGCGTTATCGCTCCGGGAGGGTGCTCGCGAATTCGCCCGCAACAGGAACAAAGCCATCCCCGCCCCCTCCCCACAAGGGAGGGGCTTACGATGCCGCGCCCCTCCCTGCCAATTCCCTACCTCGCAACGGACGCTAAGGCGTTGAAATCGCAGGAGATCGCCGCGAGCACGGAGCCCCTCCCCTTGTGGGGAGGGGATGGGGAGGGTTTGATCTAAGCCCGGTGGTAGGGATGGCCGGAGAGGATCGTCACGGCGCGATAGAGCTGTTCGGCGATGAGGATGCGCACGAGCTGATGCGGCCAGGTCATCTTGCCGAGGCTGAGCACCGCGTCGGCGCGCGCGTGGAGCGCCGGATCGAGCCCGTCTGCGCCGCCGATGGCGATCATCAGATCGCGTTTGCCGCCATCGCGGAAGGTGGCGAGCAAACTCGCAAAGGCCTCCGAGTCGATCGCCTTGCCGCGCTCGTCGAGCAGCACCAGCAGGCTGCCGTCGGCGAGCGCCTTTTCGAGCTGGGCCGCCTCCTCGCGCTTGCGCGTCTCGGCATTGGCCGCCCGGCTCTCGTTGACTTCGACGAGGCGCGAAAGCTCGAGGCCGACGGCCGGCCCCGTCTTGGCGAAGCGGTCGAGATAACGGGCCGCAAGTTCCTTTTCCGGCCCCGCCTTCAGGCGGCCGACTGCGAAAAGTCCGATACGCATGCCCGTTTGGTCCCCCGGGACGGCCGGTCGTTCGGCCGGCAAAATACCGCTCCTGCTGTCATCGGCCTTGAGCCATGACAGCCGCAATTCAAAATTCGGCACCGGTCGGCGCTCCGTCCCAAGGCTAACGGGTCAGGTACGGGCGGCGTGTCTCAGTGCAGGGTGCTCTCCTCGACGTCCGGGGCGGCCCACATCTTTTCGATGTTGTAGAACTCCCGGATCTCGGGCCGGAAGATGTGGACAATCACATCGCCGGTGTCGATCAGCACCCAATCACCACCTTCGAGACCTTCGACACGGGGGGTGCCAAGTCCCTCGTCCTTCAGGTCCGTCGTCAGATGGTCGGCAATCGCCATCACATGCCTGTTCGATCGCCCGGAGACAACGACCATGAAGTCTCCCAGCGCCGACTTTCCGGCAATGTTGATGGTAACAATATCTTCTGCCTTCGAGTCCTCTAGGCTTTCGAGGACCAGCTTGAGCGCACGGACAGCGGCTTCGTCGCTCGGTTCCGTGCTGCGCGGGATTGCGGAGATCGCATATCCCTTGGCGTGTGCTGTTGTCAGGGTTTTTCCTTTCCGAATGAACAGAACAAGCACTTCCGGTTCGTGATTCTCTTCGAACCGTAACTAAATGTAGGCATCAAACCCTTGCGGTTTCAAGAGATGGCTAGAGACATGGGCGACGAAAACGCCGGAATTCAGCGCGGCGCTGCAGAGCGCAGCGCCGTCGAGCTCAGCGGCGAGCGCCGCCCGTGAATGAAGGTCCAGGCCGGCGCAGGCCGAAAAGCGAGCGTCGAGGCGTCATCCTCGTCGATGCGCGCATGGCTGAACGTCCGCGCCATCGGCGACGAAAGATAGGCGAGCGTCGACCCCGGCCGGTCCACGACCGCGATCGGAAAGGTGGCGACGATCTGCCGCCAGTCCTGCCAGCGATGGAAGCTTTTGAGATTGTCCGCCCCCATGATCCAGACGAAGCGCACGCCGGGATTGCGGGCGCGGACGAATTCCAGGGTGCGGGCCGTATAGCTCTGGCCGAGCGTCTTTTCGAAGGCGGTCACCTTGATGCGCGGATTTTCGGCGAGCCTCTCGCTGGCGGCGATGCGCTCGCCAAGCGGCGCCAGATTGTGGTTGTCCTTCAACGGATTGCCCGGCGTCACCATCCACCAGAGCTGGTCGAGGGCAAGCCGGCGCAGCGCCGTCTCGGCAACGAGGGCATGGCCCTGATGCGGCGGATTGAAAGAGCCGCCGAACAGCCCGACGGCCATGCCGCGCTCGACATGCGGCATGCGCAGATGGGCCGGCTTGACTTCGGCTGCCGTCGTCAGGGCCGCACCTGTCCTGTGCCGCGGACGCGATATTTGAACGAGGTCAGCTGCTCGACGCCGACGGGGCCGCGGGCGTGCATCTTGCCGGTGGCGATGCCGATCTCGCCGCCCATGCCGAACTCGCCGCCATCGGCGAACTGCGTCGAGGCATTGTGCAAGAGGATCGCCGAATCGATCTCCGAGAAGAAGCGCTCGACGACGGCCGGATCCTCGGCGATCACCGCTTCCGTGTGGGCGGAAGACCAGCGGTTGATGTGCTCGATGGCGCCGGAAATGCCGTCGACGAGCTTTGCCGAGATGATCGCGTCGAGATATTCGGTCGCCCAGTCCTCCTCGCTCGCGGACTTCAGCCCGGCAAGCATGCCGGAGAGCTCTTCCGACACGCGCACCTCGCAGCCGGCCTCGAGCAGCGCCTCAAGCAGCGGCCTTGCCAGCCGGTCGGCGGCATTCCGGTCGATCAGCAGCGTTTCGGCGGCGCCGCAAATGCCGGTGCGGCGCATCTTGGCATTGACGACGATCTTCGTCGCCATGTCGAGATCGGCCGACGCGTCGACATAGATATGGCAGAGGCCCTCGAGATGGGCAAAGACCGGCACCCGCGCCTCGCTCTGCACGCGGGCGACGAGGCTCTTTCCGCCGCGCGGCACGATCACGTCGATCGCGCCCTCGAGGCCGGTGAGCATGGCGCCGACGGCGGCGCGGTCGGCAACCGGCACCATCTGGATCGCATCTTCCGGCAGTCCCGCCGCCTTCAAGCCTTCGACGAGGCAGGCATGGATCGACCGCGAGGAATGGAAGCTGTCGGAGCCGCCGCGGAGAATCACGGCATTGCCGGCCTTGAGGCAGAGCGCGCCGGCATCCGCCGTCACATTCGGGCGGCTTTCGTAGATGACGCCGATGACCCCGAGCGGCGTGCGCACGCGCTCGATATGCAGCCCGTTCGGGCGGTCCCATTCGGCGATCACCGCGCCGACCGGATCCTTGAACTCGGCGATCGCGCGAATGGCGTCGGCCATGTCGCGGATGCGGCCCGCGTTCAGCGTCAGCCGGTCGATGAAGGCCTTGGCCACACCGGTCTTTTCGGCATTGTCGAGGTCGATCGCATTGGCGGCGAGGATTTCGCCGCTCCGGGCAAGCAGCGCATCCGCCATGGCGATCAGCGCCGCGTGCTTGCGCTCGGCGCTCGCGACCGCGAGCGGACGGGCGGCCGCCTTCGCGCGCCGGCCGATCTCCAGCATGATCGCGTTGACGTCCTCGCCATTCTTCGCCGTCTCAAGCATGAAGCTTGCCCTTTCTCTCGTCCTCATCCTGCCCGGGCGCTTCACCCTCGGGGCGCTTGCCAGGAGGCGCCGTCATCACCAGGTCGTCGCGATGCACCATGGCGGCGCGGCCGGCATAGCCGAGAATCGCGGCGATCTCGGCCGATTTCTTGCCGGCGATCTGGCGCGCCTCATGGACGTCGTAGCCGGCAAGGCCGCGGGCGATCTCGCGGCCCGTCGCTCCGAGGATGGCGATCGTATCGCCGCGGCTGAAGCTGCCCGTCACCTGCCGGACGCCAGCCGGAAGCAGGCTCTTGCCGGAGCGCAGCGCGTTTTCGGCCCCGGCATCGACCGTCACCGAGCCGGCGGGCAGAAGCTGGCCGGCAATCCAGGTCTTGCGGGCGGTGACCGGCGAGCCGGACGGCGCGAACCAGGAGGAGCGCGCCCCCGCCTCGATGGCCTTCAAAGGGTGCTCCGGCTTGCCGGAGGCGATGATCATGGCGCAGCCGGCGGTGGTGGCGATCTTGCCGGCATCGATCTTGGTGCGCATGCCGCCGCGCGAAAGCTCCGACGCCGCGCCGCCGGCCATCGCCTCGATCTCCGGAGTGATCTCGGCGATCGTCTCCAAAAAGCGGGCCTCCGGATCGAGATGCGGCGGCGCCGTATAGAGCCCGTCGATATCGGAGAGCAGCACGAGCAGGTCGGCGCCGACCATGGTCGCGACCCGCGCCGCCAGCCGGTCGTTGTCGCCATAGCGGATTTCGGTGGTGGCGACCGTGTCGTTCTCGTTGATGATCGGCACGGAGCCGAGCTTCAGCAGCTGGTTGATCGTCGCGCGCGCATTGAGATAGCGGCGGCGCTCCTCCGTATCGCCGAGCGTCAGCAGGATCTGGCCGGCAATGATCTGATCGGCCGAGAGGCTCTCCGACCAGGCCCGGGCAAGCGCGATCTGGCCGACGGCGGCGGCCGCCTGGCTGTCCTCGAGCCTCAGGACGCCGGAGGGCAGGTTCAGCACCGTGCGGCCGAGCGCGATCGCACCGGAGGAGACGACAAGCACCTCGACGCCCTTGGCCTTCAGCGCCGCGATATCGGCCGAGAGCGCATCGAGCCAGGCCTTCTTCAGCCCCGACTTGCGCTCGACGAGCAGCGCCGAGCCGATCTTGATGACGATGCGCCGGTATTTGTCGAGCGGTTTGCGCGTGGCGGCCATGTCAGGCTTGCTCCTCGCCGGCCTTGGCGGCGGAAATGACGTCGCGCAGCGCCCGGAGCGCCTCGGTCATGCCCCGGTTGGTGACGGCGGACAGGAGCAGCGGCGGCGAGCCGCAGGCCTTCGCCAGCGCCCTCGCCTTCGCCTTCAGTTCCGCCTCGTCGAGCACGTCGATCTGCGACAGCGCGACGATCTGCGGCTTCTCCTCGAGCCCGCCGCCATAGGCTTCGAGCTCGTGCTTCACGGTCCTGTAGGCCTTGGCGACGTCCTCCTCCTGCGCGGAGACGAGATGGAGCAGCACGCGGGTGCGCTCGACATGGCCCAGGAATCGGTCGCCGATGCCGACCCCCTCATGGGCGCCCTCGATCAGCCCCGGAATGTCGGCGATGATGAATTCCTGGCCGTCGACGGTGGCGACGCCGAGATTGGGGTGGAGCGTGGTGAAGGGATAGTTGGCGATCTTCGGCCGGGCGCGGGTGCAGGCGGCCAGAAAGGTCGACTTGCCGGCATTCGGCAGGCCGACGAGGCCGGCATCGGCAATCAGCTTCAGCCGCAGCCAGATCGTCTTTTCCTCGCCCTCGAGGCCGGGATTGGCCCAGTTCGGCGCCTGGTTGGTGGAGGACTTGAAATGGGCATTGCCGAAGCCGCCATTGCCGCCGGCGGCGAGCCGGTAGCGCTGCCCCTCCTCGACGATGTCGACGATCAGCGTCTCGTTGTCCTCTTCGAAGATCTGGGTGCCGACCGGCACTTTCAGCGTCACGTCTGAGCCCTTCGCGCCGGTGCGGTTGCGGCCCATGCCGTGCGTGCCGGTCTTTGCCTTGAAGTGCTGCTGGTAGCGGAAATCGATCAGCGTGTTGAGGCCGTTCACCGCCTCCACCCAGACATCGCCGCCGCGGCCGCCGTCGCCGCCGTCCGGGCCGCCGAACTCGATGAACTTTTCGCGGCGGAAGGAAACGGCGCCCGCGCCGCCATCCCCGGACCGGATATAGACTTTTGTTTCATCGAGGAATTTCATCGCTTCGCCATTCCATGGATTTCGCGTTCGCCGCCTTCGATATAGGCGCTTCCGGCCAAGGTCAAAGATTATCGTCAAAACGAACCCCGCCAAAGCGGGCCTGGCGGGGTTCTCTTTCGTCGTTCAGTGCGGCCGGCGCAGGTCTTCGGCCGTCAGGCGCGTTTCGATATGCGCGACCATGGCGTTGCGGGCGCGCGCGAACACCTGGCTGCAGCCGGTGATCTTGAAGCCGAGCTTCTCCTGCACCTTGAGCGAGGCCGGGTTGTCGGCGAAGACGCCCGAATGGAGCGTCGCCCCCGGCATGCGCCGGAAGAAGCGCTCGACCGCCGCATAAACCGCCTCGGACATGAGGCCCCTGCCCCAATAGAAGCGGTTCAGCCAATAGCCGACATGCCATTGGCCCTCTCTCAGCTCGATGCCGACGCAGCCGATATGGACGTCGTCGCCGGACGTGATCGCCAACGCCCAATCGGCCTGGAGCGCCTGGCGGTTCAGCCAGTCGAGCGCATCCTGCCGATGAAAGGGCGCCGGCACGCGCATGAGCATGCGCGCCACCTGGAAATCGGCAAGCGACTCGGCGATCGCCGGCGCATCGGCAAGCCGGTGCGGCCGGAGCACCAGACGCTTGGTTTCGATCACCGGGCAAGGGCCAGGGTCGGGCCGCGCGACGAGGCGCGCTCGGTCTTGAACGAGCGCGTTCATCGGTTTCCTCCCCAGCTTCTGAGCGAGACCCAGGTCTTGCGGTCGAGCCGGTACCATTCGACCGCCATCATGCCGCCGAGCGCGAGGCTGCCGACCATGCCGGAGCCCTGAAACTGAAAGCCGCACTTCTGGATGACCCGGCGCGAGGCGACGTTCATGACCCGGCAGCGCGCATCGATCTGGTCGATGTCGCGGGTGCGGAAGGCCATGTCGGTGAGCGCCTGCGCCGCTTCCGTCGCATAGCCCTGGTTCCAGTAGGGCTGGCCCAGCCAGTAGCCGAGCTCGACTGTCTTGCCGTCCTCATGCGGCTCGATCCCGCAGCAACCGAGGAATGCGCCATTGTCCGCCTTCGTGATCGCGTAGACGCACTTGCCGATCGTGCCTGCAATCGTGCCGGCTTTTGCGCGTCGCACGAAATCGGCCGCATCCGCCGTGGTGTAGGGGTGCGGCATGCGCGAGACCATGGTGGCGATGTTGGCGTTGTTGGCAAGATGGGCAAGGGCGTCGATATCGTCTTCATGCGGCGCGCGCAGAACGAGCCGAGGTGATAACAATATCGGGCAGTCGGTCCTTGACCTCTTGGGCCTCAGCCTTTGTTCGGGAGACCGGGATTGGTCTTCCCTCAGGAGCTCGGTTTGCATGGTTCTTCCTCCAGACATGCGAAAAGGGGAGTTGGGTATTGCCCCATCTCCCCTTTGAAGTCTGGCTTCGGAACCTTGTGGGCGCTTCAGCCGGGTCGATGAGACGCCGGCTGTTTTAGAGCGCTACCGGCTTATTCCGCTGCTTCGGCTTTCGGCATTACAGACACGTAGACTCGGCCGTTGGCCTTCGTACGGAAGTCCACGTTGCCAGCCGTAAGCGCAAAAATCGTGTGATCCTTGCCGAGGCCGACATTGGCGCCCGGATGCCACTTCGTGCCGCGCTGGCGCACGATGATGTTGCCCGCGATGACGGCTTCGCCGCCGAACTTCTTCACGCCAAGGCGCTTGGACTCGGAATCGCGACCGTTGCGCGACGAACCGCCAGCTTTCTTGTGTGCCATTGGTGTTCTCCTTTAAACCTTCGATCCCGAACTCAGTTTGCAGCTTCAGCTTCAGCGGCGGCTTCGGTCTTCTTCGAAGCCTTCTTCGCCTTGCCGCCGGCCGCAGCGATGTCCAGGATGCGGACCTTCGTCTGATGCTGGCGATGGCCGCGCGAGCGCTTGGAGTTCTGGCGGCGACGCTTCTTGAAGGCGATGACCTTCTTGGCGCGGCCCTGGTCCACGACCTCGGCGCTGACAACGGCACCTTCGACAAACGGAGCGCCGATGGTGGCATCGGCGCCGGCGCCGACCATCAGGATCTCGGTGAATTCGATCTTGTCGCCAGCTACGCCTTCCAGCTTTTCGATGGTGATGACGTCGTTGGCCGCCACGCGGTACTGCTTACCGCCGGTCTTGATGACTGCGAACATTTTTTATCCTTTCATGTTCGGTCCGGCTCTCTGCCCCAAATGAGACAAGGCCGTCTTTTTATCAGTCGTTTCGGTTGAGCGGAGCGCTTCGGGAAACCCTCGTTTCGGGAAAACCCTGACCTCCGCCAGTGAACGGGCACAAGCCCATTTTCGCTGCAGTGCGGGCAGGCCACACCACTTCACGGCGCGGATTACGGGAGTCGCCCACCCTTGTCAAGGCGAAAGCCATGATCCCGCAGATATTCTTCTTTTCGCCCCTTGCAAGCCGCCGAACTTGCCGCTATGTACCGCCCGCGCTTCCAAGCGCCAACCGGCCCCGCGGAGAGGTGGCAGAGTGGTTGAATGCACCGCACTCGAAATGCGGCATGGGTGCAAGCCCATCGGGGGTTCGAATCCCCCCCTCTCCGCCATCGCTAAGCTATGAAAATTCTACCCGTCTTCCCGTTTAGTGTCAGCCGCTTGGCAAACTTTGCCATGCGCCAATTGTGAAGCATCGTAAGGGTGCCTCGGCCTGAAGTTCGTAGCTTCATGGGTGGTCGTCACTCAGATTTGCGACCGATCCTATCAGATCGGTGCGCGCTGGCAATTTATCTGGACAATGCCGAACGGACCTTTGGGTGCAATCACGCTGTGCATAAACCAAAATTTCACGTGGAATACATGCGATCTTCGGTCGATAAATGAAGCGAGGCTTACCTTTACAGAGAATGCCGAAAGAGCGTGTGGCCATGAACTTCAATCAGAACATTTCTCTTTTGCAGGTGTTGGCAAACGCACGGCGAAAGCTACTAGAGACTGGCACGCGCAATCGTCTGGTGCATGTCAATCGGGCCAATGCGCGGTCGAACAGCCTCAACATTGTCAATGAGCAGTCAGAAGATGTTTATTGCATCCTCCGGATCGCGGGTCGTCGGATGCGCTTCAAGGCGATGGGGAAGGATCGGCTGACCTCCGAGGAGGGTGAGGGTCCGCGGCTCGCCGATTACCGGCCAGACGGCGAGGTTACGGAGGACAGAGTTCGGGACGACTTTCTCGAAACCCCTCTCGGCCCGGAGGCGCTTGCTCGCCGGGTTCTCCGAATGGCAAAGGATTCCCGCACCGCAGAGGAGGAGCAAGGGCTAAACATCCTGTTCCTGGCGCTCGGTTTTCTTCGATGGAAGGAAAGCCCGTCCTCTGAAATCTTGCGGGAAGCGCCACTAATATTGCTGCCCGTAGACTTCGTTCGAAATGAACGAACATCGACCTATGATCTCAAGGTCCGCGAAGACGACGTCGCCACAAACCTACCACTCAAGGAGCGCCTTAGGCAGGATTTCGGCATTGTGCTGCCGGAGATCGAAGAAAGCGATGACTGGTCGCCATCGAGCTACTTTGACAGTGTCGCCGAAGCCATCTCCGGACAGACTGAGTGGTCGCTAGATCGCGACGGCATGCAACTCGGCTTCTTCTCGTTTGCTAAGTTGCTGATGCATCACGATCTGGAACTCGAAAACTGGCCGGAAGGGACCTTTGAGAATCACAACCTACTGAATGGCTTGCTGCTCTATGGGTTCGAGTATGAAGAGCCGATCTTCCCGGATGATGCCAAGCTAGACGAACATCTGGATCCTGCGGATATCATACAAGTGGTGGACGCGGATGCCTCGCAGACCAAGGTGATTGAAGAGGTACGCAGGGGCGCCGATCTGGTTGTGCAAGGTCCTCCCGGGACGGGAAAATCGCAAACAATCACAAACATACTCGCCGCAGCCGCACATGACGGGAAAACAGTGCTCTTCGTCGCCGAGAAGATGGCGGCACTATCCGTCGTTCACGATCGCCTGGTGAAGTGCGGCCTTCGGGATATCTGCCTTGAGCTCCATTCCCGCACGGCGAACAAGAAGGCCGTGGTTCAGGAGTTGGGTCGCACGCTTGCCGCAAGTGGACGAGCCCTGCCCGGAGTTTCAGATCCTGCGAGGCTGCGTGAAGTCCGGGACGAGCTGAATACCATTGCGGGGCTGCTCCATGCTCCCATCAATGAAGCCGGAGACACTGCATTTGACGCAGTCTCCGAGATCATTCGGTTCATGAACGCCGGCGCCCGGCCACCTTCAATCCCGCTTCAGGGATTAGATAAGCTTGGACGCCAGGACCGGGATCGTGGCCGGCAAGCCTTGGTGAAGCTGGCCCAAGCACTGGAGGAAGCGGGGCCGCCCGAAAAGCATCCCTTCAAAGGCGTGAAGGCGCTCGGTCTTCAGCCGATGGACCTTGCGCGACTTGAGTCAGAGATCAACGGTGTCGTGGAGGCAATCGACGAGCTCCTTTCGGAGAGTCGCCGCATCGCAGATGCAGTATCGACCCTGTCTCCCACAACGCTTGCCACCGTCGAAAGACTGAGCGGTGGATTGCGCGCTTTGATCGACGCCCCGAAGGACATCCCACGAGATATCGAAGGGCTCTTCGAACTCGCAGACGAGCCGCGCCTGTATGAAGCCTTGACTGTTGGAGCCGTCTGGCAGGAAGCACACCAAGTGGCGCAGCGGTCATTCTCTGCGGCAGCTTGGAGCATAGACAGCACGACCATTCGCCAAGCGATCGTTGCCGGAAAGACTTCGATCTTCCAGCGTTGGTTTGGCCCCTACAAACGCGCGTCGGCCGAACTGGCAAGTGTCCTGACAGGGGCGTTGCCCAATGACGCCAGCGGAAGGCTCGCGTTGATCGATGACCTTATTGGCGTCCAGCAGAAACGAGCACAGCTCACCTCTGAGGAGCCTTGGCTTCAAGCAAACCTGAAGGAGCACTGGCGCGGAGAAAGAACACCTTTTCGGGACCTTGCCAGCCTGTGCGAATGGCTTTCCGCAATCCGAACCGCGGGGGCGTTCCAGCAGGCAACGCAAGTTACCAGTGCGCTCGGGAAACTTGGAAACCCAGTCGAAACCGGCAACGCACTGCTTTCGAGGTCCAGTCGCCTGCGCGAGTCGATCAGCGCGATCTTGAATCGGTTGGCGTTAGATCTCGACGTCGCTGGCTTTGAAGCGGATGTCGAGAAACTCTCCCTGCCAGAGCTAAAAGCGGTGTTGCTTCGCATGGCAAACGATCTTTCCAGCTATGCCAGCTGGGTGGCTCTCCAACGGGCGATTGAATCCGGTAAGGCCGCTGGCGCCGAGCCGGTCGTGGAAAGAGTTCTGAAACGCCAGCTCAGCGCCGATCAATCGACAAGTGAGTATTTCTATGCATGCGCAGAAGCTCGTTGGACGGAGGCTCGGCGCAAACACCCGATGATCGAGCGCCTTCGAGACATGGACCGTCATGAGCTGGTGGCGGAATTCGGCGAGCTAGAGCGAAATCGAATTCTCGACGCCCGCAAGCTTGTCCGGTTGAAACACAGTGAAAGCGTTCCGAGGGGAACTGCCGGCGAAATGGGTATCGTTCGGGGCGAGATCGGACGGAAAAAAGGCCACAAGTCCATTCGCTGGCTGATGAAGAATGCGGGCTCTATGGTTCAGCGTATCAAACCTGTCATGCTGATGAGCCCTATCTCGGTAGCACAGTATCTTCCAGCTGGAGCGATCGAGTTTGATCTATTGGTGATCGATGAAGCCTCCCAGGTCAGGCCCGAAGATGCGCTCGGGTGTATTGTGCGCGCAAAACAGGTCGTCGTCGTCGGAGACCAGAAGCAGCTACCGCCGACGTCATTCTTCGACCGCATGGTCGACGATGGAGAGAACGACACAGAGGAAGATGATGGCGCACCAGCTTACGCCGCGGATATGGAGAGCATCCTCACGCTGTTCGAATCGCGAGGGGTCAATCAACGCATGCTCTCCTGGCACTACCGCTCGCGGGACCCGTCGCTCATCCGTGTTTCCAACGCTGAATTCTATGATGACGGCCTGGTGCTGCCCCCTTCACCACTGCAGCTTGACGACAACTACGGTCTGAAGCTGAGGCGAGTAGCCGGGATCTATGCACCGAAGAACAGCGGCCTCGGCAGGGCTGGGACGAACAGGATCGAAGCGGAGGAGATCGCGAAGGCAGTAGCCCTTCACGCCAGAAACCACCCGTCCTTGTCTTTGGGGGTGGTGGCGTTCTCGAAAGCCCAGTCCGACATGATCACAGAGGTGCTGGAGAACGCCCGACGAAAGGATACGATTCTTGACCGCTTCCTCCAAACGGGGAGAACCGAAGACTTCTTCGTGAAGAACATTGAAAACGTTCAAGGTGACGAACGCGATGTGATCATGATCTCAGTCGGCTACGGTCCTCAGGTTGCCGGGGGGCGGCTGACCAGCATGGCGTTCGGACCTATCAACGGCGAAGGTGGGGGGCGACGATTGAACGTTCTGTTCAGCCGCGCACGCACGCGGTGTGAAGTGTTCGCATCCTTCGACCCGGCAGATATCGATCCCAGTCGCTCCAGTCGCGACGGCCTGAGGATCCTCAAACGGTTCCTGGATTTTGCCAAGACCGGGATAATGGCGGAACACCTCGCAACGGGCCTCGAGGCTGATAGCCCGTTCGAGGAAGATGTTGCGAACGTCATTCGTTCGCTCGGCTTCGAGCCCGATCCTCAGGTTGGTTCGTCCGGATTCAGAATCGACATCGGCGTGCGTCATGCTGATCGACCAGCGCAATACATCCTCGCCGTCGAATGTGACGGTGCAGCCTACCACTCGGCTCTATGGGCCAGAGAACGTGACCGCTTGCGACAAGAGGTCCTGGAAAGCCTCGGCTGGCGCTTCCATCGCATATGGAGCACGGACTGGTTTCATCGACGTGACCGTGAAATCGGTCGATTGCGCGACGCATTGATCCATGCAAAGTCCGTTTCAGAGGATGGGTTCGGTGCCGCCAGCGCCACTGATGTCGAACTCGATCTTGCGGGGGATGAGCCGTCAGACGAGGTCGTGCAGTACACTGATATCTCTCTGGACCACCTGACCCTGACCGCAGAGCCATATGTGAAGGCGGAGCTTGCGGCCAATTCCAGCGCTGAGCCCCACGACGCACCGATTTCACTGCTATCCAGGCTGGTTGGCGAAATTGTTGAGATAGAGGGCCCATTGCACGTGGAGGAAGTTGCCCGACGAATATCCTCTGCCTTCGGCAAGAGCCGGACGGGAAGCCGGATCCAAGCGGCCACAGAGCAGGCAGTCGCCCACGCTATGAGACAAAATGCCGAGTTACGTAGGCGCGATGGGTTCGTGTTCACTCAGCAGCAACAACAGAATCCTCCCATCCGAGACAGATCCGGAGTGGATGGAACATTGTTGAGGGCTGAGTTCTTGCCGCCAATGGAGATCACCGCAGCGGCGGAGCTGATCCTTCAAGAAAGTGGTGAGATGCGCAAGGACGAGCATGTTCGCTCGGTGGCCAATCTTCTTGGCTACCAGCGCCTCGGACCAGATCTGGCTCGCGTGATTGGGGACGTGATCGCCGATACTGTCGACGCCAGTTAACGTTGAATTTACGCACTCGAAACGCGGCATAGGTGCAAGCACATCGGGAGTTCGAATCCCCCTCTCCGCCAGAACCGTTGCCGGCTTTCTTCCAGCGCTGGTCATCTTTCTCAATTCAAGCTGATGATTTTCGTCGGCGCGAAGCTCTGGAATTTCTTGATGCCGCTGATCATCCCTTTACCGAATGCCGGCGACCCGATTGTGCCCTTCAGCCAGCATTCCTTCTTCGCTCGAATGTAAGTGAATGCCACGCAGCGCCTATCGTCGACGCAAGCAAGCCGACAGTCGAGCGGCGTTTTCGCAGCTTTGATGGGATAACGCGAGAGATCGCCGCCTGGCAGATCAACATCATCGAAGAGAGCGCTCTGCGGATCGATCGTGCCTAGCGTGAAAGCCGGCGGATCGGCTTCTGCTCCACTGAGGAACCGACCAGAGAAAGCAACGCTGTTGCCGTCCGCGCGGCCGGCACTGGATTTGAGGAAGCAGTTGGGGCCTCTTTTGATCCTGGGGTTAGTGTTGAACGTGAATGCCTTGCACTGGCCGTTCATAAGAAGACAGTTTTGTGCGCACTCTCCTGCACCCGTTACGCGGATCGTTGACAGGTCGTCGCCAAACAGATCGAGGCCGGCGTAGACCGCGACCCGGTTGGGCTGCTTTGTAAACTCTTCGATTGGAGATGGATTGGCTTGGGGCTGTGCGACTGCGGAAGGTAGGGCCGGCTCACTCGATGTTGTGGACTCGGAACTCGAACTGCTGGTCCCATTTGGTGATCGATCAGCCTTGGTGGCGATTGTGGCGGTTGAGTCGACCAGATGCTCAGCAGGCTCGCCGCTTCTCCGATTAAGTTTGTAGCGCTCGATCTCCTCCGGGGTGAAGACGTGCATTTGATCAGGAGGCGTCTTGAACATCACGCTCATCACGTCCACCGGCGTGTCGAAGCGGTTCAGCACGTCGAGGATGTCGGAGACATCACCTCCCTGCTTAGGGGAGGTTGAACTACTGGTTCAGGTGGATCTTCCCGTTTTCCCATCGTCGCGAAAGGCCCGAATGCGCAAAGACAGTCCGGCAGACTCGGCGCGCAAATAATCATTGTGTGGAAAAGTATCTGCCGCCCTGGGCGTCATAAGTTGTGCGGCCCATAGTTGTAGCATGATTCAATGCCCGTTCTGTACTGCCGAATTAAGTCGCATCGCTTACATGGACGATCATGTGATCGCGCTGTGGGACGCCTTCCCCGTCTCGCCGGGGCACCTCCTCGTCGTCCCCCGCAGGCACGCAGAGACATGGGATGATCTCTCCACGGAGGAAAAACAGGCGGTCTGGCAGAGCGTCGATTGGGCAAAGCTAGAGATCGACCGCAAGCATCAGCCTGATGGATACAATGTCGGCTTCAATCTAGGCGAGGCTGCAGGGCAAACGGTCTTTCACTTCCACTTGCACATCATACCGCGTTACCGCGGCGATGTTGATGATCCGAGAGGCGGCGTTAGGCACGTGGTGCCACACAAGGCCAATTACCTGATCAAAGAAGTGAACAGCACGGACGAGGTGAAGCGCCTCGTAACGGGTGGAAGTGACCACTTTCTACCTCACCTAATCTTGCACATGGACCAGGCAAACGCCTGCGACATAGCCGTGGCATTCCTGTTGGACAGTGGCGCGAGACTTATTGTCGAGCACCTTAAGGACTTTCTCGCCCGTGGTGGGCGGGCCCGGATTCTCGTCGGAGATTACCTGGACGTGACCGAGCCGATGGCGTTGCGCCGATTGGCCGATCTCGACGGTGACCTGACGCTCCAGGTCTTTGAAGCCCTCTCGCAAGGCTTTCACCTAAAGACGTACATCTTCCTTTCGGACAGGGAAGGCGTCGCCTTCGTCGGTAGCTCCAACCTGTCAGAGGCTGCGCTCACCACCTCTATTGAATGGAACTACAAGGTCATCTCCAGTCACGATAAATCGGCCTTTTCCCAGATCACCAGTGGTTTCGAAGACTTGTTCAATTCGTATAGCGCCGTGCCCGTCACGCCGGAGTGGATCGACCGCTACGAGAACCGCAGGAACCCACACGGCTTTAAGGATGCGGGCGTAGAATACGAGCCTCCTCTGCCGGTCCCAGAACCACACACCATCCAGCAACAGGCCCTCTTAGCCCTCGAGCGGACACGGCAGGACGGATACGCAGCGGGGCTCGTGGTTCTCGCTACAGGTCTCGGCAAAACCTGGCTGGCAGCTTTCGACAGTGATCGTATTGAATATCGCCGAATTCTGTTCGTTGCCCATCGTGAGGAAATCCTGAATCAGGCCATCGCGACATTCCGGCGCGTGCGGCCAACCGCGCGGATGGGCAGATTGTCGGGCGATCACAAGAACACAGACGCCGAACTGCTCTTCGCCTCTGTTCAGACACTCGGCAAGGCAGAGCAGATCAAGCAGTTTCGTCCCGACGCATTCGACTACATCGTCATCGATGAGTTTCACCATGCCGCAGCGGGCACCTATCGACGGATCATCGATTACTTCGAGCCCAATTTTCTTCTCGGTCTCACGGCGACGCCCGAACGGAGCGATGGAGCCGATCTTCTTCGCTTATGCCAGGAGAACCTGGTTTTCCAGGCCGGCATTCATCTCGGTATCGAGGGCGGACATCTGTGCCCTTTCCACTATTTCGGCGTCCCTGATGATGTTGACTACCGAAACATTCCTTGGCGTAGCGCGAAGTTCGACCTCACGGAACTTACCGCGGCCGTTGCCACAGAAGCCCGCGCGGAAAATGCTCTCGAACAGTTACGACTACGGGGCGGGAAAAAGTGCATCGGTTTCTGCTGCTCTCAGACGCATGCCGATTTCATGGCGAGCTTTTTCAACCAGCGTGGGGTGCGAGCGGTTGCAGTCCATTCGGGTAGCAACTCGGCGCCACGAGCCACGTCCCTGGAAAGACTGGAGGCAGGAGAGCTCGACGTCGTCTTCGCCGTTGACATGTTCAACGAAGGTGTCGATGTCCCAAGCATCGACACGGTATTGATGTTGCGGCCGACCGAATCGACCATCATTTGGCTTCAACAGCTCGGCCGTGGACTCCGAAGGTCTGTGAACAAGGACCGCCTCGTCGTTATCGACTACATCGGCAACCATCGCATCTTCCTGACCAAGCTTCGTGCAATCGCCTCTCTCGCCAACGTCGATGCTTCATCCAGCGGTCATATCCGCGAGCTTCTGGAACGGTTGCAGGCTGATCAGATCGCCCTACCGGCAGCCTGCGAAGTGACCTATGACCTGGCTGCGGTCGATATCCTGCAGCGGTTAATGAAGCCAACGAGCACGGAGAATGCACTCGAGGATTTCTGTCGAGACTTCCTGGAGCGGCACGGCGTCCGCCCCACGGCATCGGAGGTTTTCCATGCAGGAATCAATCCAAGAAGTAGCAGCGAACACTCATGGCTTGGCTTCTTGGAACGCATACGCGGGTTGGACGATCTGGAGCGTGCGACCTGGTCGGAGCACGCGGACCTCTTCCGGGAAATGGAAAAGACTGAACTGACAAGGAGCTACAAGCTCGTGACGCTTTTGGCGCTGTTCGACGAAGACATGATACAGGACCTATGCACTGTTGATAAAATTGTGGATCGCATCGCCAGGCTTGCCTCTCGCATCCACAAGCTTGAGCAGGATTTTTCAGTCGATCTCGCAGATCAAAGAGCCCTTAAAGGGCTGCTGCTCAAATTTCCGATTGACGTGCTGTTGAAGTTGCGTGACAGCAAGGGCAATCCCTACTTCCTTTTGGACGAAGGTTGGTTCGGCTTTGCAAAACCGCCGCGAGACAGAGCAACGTTCGGCCAACTCCTACGAGAAATCCTGGATTGGCGCCTCGCGCAATATCTGAGCAGAAGCGGTAGTCGCGACGAACCGTTGGATGCGGTCTGTCGAGTTGCGCGGAACATGAGTGGGCAACCCATTTTGTTTCTCCCAACGACGCCCGGCGCAAGCCAGCTCCCGCAAGGTCCGCTGGAGATTGTCGTCAACGATCAGCCAATGCAGGCGACAGTCGCAAAGATTGCAATAAATGTTGTTCGAAAAGAAGCCGACCCGACCAACAAGTTGCCTGAAATTCTCTTTGGATGGTTCGGCGAAGACGCGGGGTTGCCCGGCAAAGGCCACCGCGTACGGCTTCGCGCCCAAGATGATGTCTGGCGGATGGAGCCGATGGGCGCGCAGAGCCAAGCACAGGCCGGCCTTCGCCTTTGGGAGCGGTATTCACGCGAAGTCATTGCTCCGGCCTTTGGCCTGACATTCGATCAAGCCACATGGAATGCCGGCTTCGTGTCGAAGCCACCTCATATCTTCCTGCTTGTAACTTTGGAGAAGCAGGGGATGATGGATGAGCACCGCTACACCGATCACTTCATCTCGGCTAAGGAATTCTCCTGGCAAAGCCAGAACAGAACGCGGCAAGACTCGAAGCATGGCGAGATGATCCGCGCCCATCGAGCGCTGGGCCTTCATGTCCACTTATTGGTCCGCAAGACCAAGAAGATCGGACCGAAGCCGGCACCTTTTATCTATTGTGGTGAGGTGGATTTCAAAGATTGGACGGGCGAGACACCGATAACTGTGACATGGCAACTACGGGTTGCAATGCCTCCCTCTATTCTGTCACAATTTAATGGACCTTAAGTTTGAAAATGCGGCTCGTTGCTGGTTCGGCGCGCGTACATCAACATGAAAGGGAAGCGCTCTAATTGGACTAACTGGAAGCCGAGTCCATCGCCGCTCCGAAGGTAAGCGTGACGGGTGGGCGTTTTCCAGGAAACGCACGACCTCACGTCGACCATACAGTTCTCGCTAGCTTCGATCGCAATACGGACACCCCCGCCCGCGTGACAGCCGCCCCCGTCCATGCCATAGGGGTGCCCGCAACCAACCAGGCCGGCTTCCCCATGATCCGTATCGATAATATCAGCAAGTCCAACAGCCACCGCATCCTCTACATCGAAGCCTCGGCAGCGTTGAACCGTGGCGAGAAGATCGGTCTCGTCGGCCCGAACGGGGCGGGAAAGACGACGCTCTTTCGGATGATCACCGGCGAGGAACTGCCCGACGAGGGGCAGGTCTCGGTCGAAAAGGGCATGACGATCGGCTATTTCGATCAGGACGTCGGCGAGATGAGCGGACGCTCGGCCGTCGCCGAGGTGATGGAAGGGGCGGGACCGGTGAGCGCGGTGGCGGCGGAACTGCGTTTGCTCGAGGCGGCGATGTCGGATCCGGACCGCGTGGATGAAATGGATCAGATCATCGAGCGCTATGGCGAGGTGCAGGCGCGCTACGAGGAGCTCGATGGCTATGCGCTGGAGGGGCGTGCCCGCGAGGTTCTGGCGGGCTTAAGCTTCAGCCAGGAGATGATGGACGGCGACGTCGCCAAGCTTTCGGGCGGCTGGAAGATGCGCGTGGCGCTCGCCCGCATCCTCCTGATGCGCCCGGATGTCATGCTGCTCGACGAGCCGAGCAACCACCTCGATCTCGAAAGCCTGATCTGGCTGGAAGATTTCCTGAAAATCTATGACGGCGCGCTGCTGATGACCTCGCATGATCGCGAGTTCATGAACCGGATCGTCACCAAGATCATCGAGATCGATGGCGGCGCGCTGACGACCTATTCCGGCGATTACGGCTTCTATGAAGAACAGCGGGCGCTGAACGAGAGGCAACAGCAGGCGCAGTTCGAGCGCCAGCAGGCGATGCTCGCCAAGGAGATCAAGTTCATCGAGCGCTTCAAGGCCCGTGCCTCGCACGCCTCGCAGGTTCAAAGCCGGGTGAAGAAGCTTGAGAAGATCGACCGCGTCGAGCCGCCGCGCCGGCGCCAGACCGTCGCCTTCGAGTTCCTGCCGGCGCCGCGCTCCGGCGAAGACGTCGTCAACCTCAAGAACATCCACAAGGCCTATGGCAGCCGGACGATCTATGACGGGCTCGACTTCATGGTGCGCCGGCGCGAACGCTGGTGCATCATGGGCATCAACGGCGCCGGCAAGTCGACCCTCTTGAAGCTCGTCACCGGCACCACTACGCCGGACAAGGGCAGCGTGGCGCTCGGCGCCAGCGTCAAGCTCGGCTATTTCGCCCAGCACTCCATGGACCTGCTCGACGGCGACAGCACCATACTGCAATGGCTGGAGGAACGCTTTCCCAAGGTGGGCCAGGCGCCGCTCCGGGCGCTTGCCGGCTGTTTCGGCTTTTCCGGCGATGACGTCGAGAAGCGCTGCCGGGTGCTCTCCGGCGGCGAGAAGGCGCGGCTGGTGATGGCCGCAATGCTGTTCGACCCGCCGAACTTCCTCGTCCTCGACGAGCCGACCAACCACCTCGATCTCGATACGAAGGAAATGCTGATCAAGGCGCTCTCGGCCTACGAGGGCACCATGCTGTTCGTCTCGCACGATCGCCGTTTCCTGTCGGCGCTTTCCAATCGGGTGCTGGAGCTCACACCGGAGGGCATCCAGCAATATGGCGGCGGCTATGCCGAATATGTCGAGCGCACCGGACAGGAGGCGCCGGGCCTGCGCGGGTGACGGGCTGCACCTGCACGATCTGCGTCAGCGGAACAGCGCCGGCGTCCCCTTTGAGACGCTTGAGGACTCCGCCATACGCGTCGGTTTGGCCGATGCTCTTTTCGCCAAATGCACGCGTTGAGTTCCAAATTCGCGGAGATTTGGCAGACAAAGACCTTTGTTTCTCACAGAAGGATGTCAAATCACGTTGACTCTCAAAATGTCGGCTTTGCGACGGACAAACTGTGTTGGCTAGCCGGCCCGGACCAATGGCCGGCTGCACAATTGAGCCGCCCTGTTCTCCGCCAGCGCCCGCCGCGCCCAATCCGCCCAAAGGGCCGCCGGCGGCAGCCAGAACCAGCCGCCGGCCTCGTCGCCCACCACCTCCGCCTTGCCGGCCGCGGCACAGGCCGCCGTCAACAGGCAGATCCAGGCCGCCCGCCTTTCATGGTCGCGCTCGTCCGTCACCCTCTCGAGCACGCGCCCGTCGTTCCAGCCGATGAACTTCAGCAGCTCCGCGAACACACCGCTCTCAAGCGCATGATCGTAGAGCCAGTCGAACTTCTTGCGCTTCGCCGCCTTCGACAGGGCAAAGCGCTCGTCCGCGATGAGAACGCCGAGAAAGGCATTCGGAAAGGCTTCGATGATCGCGGCGCCGGGGATCACGGATGGGCCGACCGGCGCTGCGGCGGCGAGGTGGGCGACCTGCGCGGCCGTCTCGGCGGCGGCTTTTCTTAAAGGCCGGCCGTAGCCGTGATGGCTGAGGCCGGGTTTGCAGCGCATCTGGAAGGCGCCGCGGATGAAGAGGCGCTCGCAGAGGCGGGCGAGATCGTCGGGAGCGCCCGGCGGCGTCAGCGGGCCGTCGATGGCGATCACTGAGAATGTCGTCGCGGGCGGGATCTTCTGCTTTCGGCGCTCCCAATCCGAGTGGGTCTTCGCGGCGTCCACCGCGCCGGCAAGGCTCCAGGCGATGCCGGTGGTCGGCCGCGATTGTGAAAAGCCGACGTCGATGCCGAGCAGGCTGTCGAAGCTCATGTCTTTCCCTCGGTTGCCGCCGCGTTTGTCACGCCCCCGCATTCTCCCGCAGCCACCGTTCCAAGCCCGCGATCACCGCCAGACGCAGGCTTGCATTCCAATTGAGCGCGCGGGCGAGCGCCCGCCCGTCGGAGGCAAAGCCGATCTCGTTCATCACGTCTTCCGGGGTAATTTTCCGTCGCGCCATAATCGCCCGGATTTCCCGGATCGCCGCGGGAAGCAGGTAGCGGCCGCTGGCGATCGGCGCATGGTCTGCTCGTGCGCCCTCCGAGCGCGATCCGGCCGCGGCCGTGCTTTCGGGAAGGGCGCCGGTGGCGCCGAGCCAGGCGAGGAAGGCGTCGCGTTCGCCGTCCGTCGCCTTCGTCCAGGACTTCTTGAGCTTGTCGAGCCGGCTTCGCTCCGGCTTCAGCCCGGCTAGCACGAGGGCCTTGCGGAGCGAGGGAAGCCGGCCGGCGAGGAGCGCGTCGTGAACGTCCGGAAACTCGGCCTTCAGCCGCCTGAGGTCGTCGTCGTCACGCTTCTTCGCCATTCTCGCCATTCTCGCCTTCCGATCGGGATATTTGGGGCACGCTCTATTCAGGCGCGCCAAAGCCGCTGTAGCATTTGGACGGCTGCATGTCTTTGTTCTTGGGGGCATGGGGGGTTCTTGCATCGGGATCGATGAGGAGACATGAGGGGCGGCCCAAGTTCTGCCCCTCAAGCTCTGCACAAGTCAGCCTGCCTAGGATCGCGTCCGATGAGCCGCAATGGGCGCGGCCGAGAAGGAGACGATGGATGTCCAACGACGTGGAACAGTATAGCGACCCGCAGGAAGCGATGATCGCCCAGTTCCTCATGATCAATGATGGCGACGACCTGACGGATATCCTCGTTGCCGCACTCGAAGACGCCTTCCGGATCCTCGACGAAGAATTCCAGACGCTGCATTGAGCGCCCGGGAGGCGGGCGCTCGGCCGACAAGGCAACGCCGGGCTGTGCCATCTGTATAAAAGGCAGTGCGTTTGTTATAGAATGGAAAGCGACTTCTGGACGCCAATCGGGAGGACGCTGATGCCTATAGTCAAATCATCCGCGGTCCTGGACTCTTCCGCCATCCACGACGTCGCCTATGACGTGCGGACTCGCACCTTGACCATCTGGCTCCTCGGCAATCGCCGCCCTTATCACTACCTGGATGTGCCGCTGGAGGTTTACGAGGAACTGGTGCATGCGGAATCTGCCGGCCACTTTTTCAACGAGCACATCCGCCACCATTACAAGTACATGCATTGAGGGCCCAGCGTCGCAGCGGTCTGTTCTGCGGACCGTCCTCGGCGTCTTCCCGCATGCCCGTGTTACGGTAGGCCAATCATCCAGCGCGTGCGGCACGCGCCTTCCATGAGGCCGATCCGCAGTGTCCCGGCTGAGCCGCGGCGCATGACGCTCGATCCGGGGGCCGTTGCGTGAGCGCGACGCTTTGCGCAGTCCTGCCCTGCGAGCCGGCCCCCTTTCGCGATCGCGAAAAAACCTGTATGAGCGCGGCAACTGAAAAGCGGCGCCCGCCTTGTCGCGCGTGCCTGAGACACTTCCGAGAGAAAAAATGAGCATTCGCAACATCGCGATCATCGCGCACGTCGACCATGGAAAGACCACGCTCGTCGACGAACTCCTGAAACAGTCGGGCTCGTTCCGCGAGAACCAGCGCGTCGCCGAACGCGTGATGGATTCCAACGATCTCGAAAAGGAACGCGGCATCACCATCCTCGCCAAGGCGACCTCGGTCGAGTGGAAGGGCACGCGCATCAACATCGTCGACACCCCCGGCCACGCCGACTTCGGCGGCGAGGTCGAGCGCATCCTGTCGATGGTCGACGGTGCCATCGTGCTGGTCGATGCCTCCGAGGGCCCGATGCCGCAGACGAAGTTCGTGGTTGGCAAGGCCTTGAAGGTCGGCCTGAAGCCGATCGTCGCGATCAACAAGATCGACCGTCCGGACGGCCGCCACGAGGAAGTCATCAACGAAGTCTTCGACCTCTTCGCCGCGCTCGATGCGACCGACGAGCAGCTCGATTTCCCGATCCTCTACGGTTCGGGTCGTGACGGCTGGATGAACATCAATCCCGAAGGTCCGAAGGACCAGGGAATGGGACCGCTGCTCGACCTGGTGCTGAACCATGTTCCCGAGCCCACCGTGGGCGAAGGGCCGTTCCGGATGATCGGCACGATCCTCGAGGCCAATCCCTTCCTCGGCCGCATCATCACCGGCCGCGTCCACTCCGGCTCCGTCAAGCCGAACCAGGCGGTCAAGGTCCTCGGCCAGGATGGCAAGCTGCTCGAAACCGGGCGTATTTCGAAGATCCTCGCCTTCCGCGGCATCGAGCGTCAGCCGATCGAGGAAGCCCATGCCGGCGACATCGTCGCCATCGCCGGCCTCACCAAGGGCACCGTCGCCGACACCTTCTGCGATCCTTCCGTGGCCGAGGCGCTGACCGCCCAGCCGATCGATCCGCCGACCGTCACCATGTCCTTCATCGTCAACGATTCGCCGCTCGCCGGCACCGAGGGCGACAAGGTGACCTCGCGCGTCATCCGCGACCGCCTGTTCAAGGAAGCGGAGGGCAATGTCGCCCTGAAGATCGAAGAGTCGTCGGAAAAGGACTCCTTCTTCGTCTCCGGCCGCGGCGAACTGCAGCTCGCGGTGCTGATCGAGACGATGCGCCGCGAAGGCTTCGAGCTCGCCGTTTCGCGTCCGCGCGTCGTCATGCACAAGGACGAGAGCGGCCAATTGCTGGAGCCGGTCGAGGAAGTCGTCATCGACGTCGACGAGGAATATTCCGGCGTCGTCGTGCAGAAGATGTCGGAGCGCAAGGCCGAGATGGTCGAGCTTCGTCCGTCCGGCGGCAACCGCGTCCGCCTCGTCTTCTTCGCCCCGACCCGTGGCCTGATCGGCTACCAGTCGGAGCTTTTGACCGACACCCGCGGCACGGCGATCATGAACCGCCTGTTCCACGACTATCAGCCCTACAAGGGCGAGATCGGCGGCCGCGTCAACGGCGTGCTGCTTTCGAACGAAGCCGGCGAGGCGGTCGCCTATGCGCTCTTCAACCTCGAAGACCGCGGCCCGATGGTGATCGAGCCCGGCGAGAAGGTCTATGAGGGCATGATCATCGGCATTCACACCCGCGACAACGACCTCGAGGTCAATGTCTTGAAGGGCAAGAAGCTCACCAACATGCGCGCCGCCGGCAAGGACGAGGCCGTGCGGCTGACGCCGCCGATCAAGATGACGCTGGAGCGGGCGCTCTCCTGGATCCAGGACGACGAACTGGTGGAAGTGACGCCGAAGTCGATCCGGCTCCGCAAGCTGCATCTCGACCCGCACGAGCGCAAGCGCTTCGAAAAGGCCCGCACCGCCGGCGCGGCGTAAGGATCGGACGAAGGGGCGCGGCAGCCGCCCCTTCAGCCGTGAAAGCCTGCTCATGGTGACTCGCGGCCGAAAGAATGCTAAAGCGCCTCGCAAATTCGGAGCCCCGCGCCTCTTGAGCGCGCATTGAGGCTCGCCAGATTTCAACTTGCGCATCGGGGCTGGAACCGGGATCGTTCCCGGACGGCCCTTGGCTTTACGACAGGACATCACGCGCATGCCGGCCACGGAGACCTTGAACAGGGACAGCGTCAAGACGCCTGAAGTCGGCGCCATGCCGCGGACGGAGAAGCCGTCGCTGATCGGCATCTCGCGAGAGGACATGGCGAAGGCGCTCACCGAGAAGGGCGTGCCGGAACGGCAGGTCAAGATGCGGGTGAGCCAGCTCTGGCACTGGCTCTATGTGCGCGGCGTCTCCGACTTCGACCAGATGTCGAATGTCTCCAAGGACATGCGCGAAATGCTGAAGGAGCATTTCACCATCGCGAGGCCGGAGATCGTCGAGGAGCAGGTTTCGGGCGACGGCACGCGCAAATGGCTCTTACGCTTCCCGCCGCGCGGCGCCGGTCGGCCGGTGGAGATCGAAACCGTCTATATTCCCGAGGAAGGCCGCGGTACGCTCTGCATATCGAGCCAGGTCGGCTGCACGCTCACCTGCTCCTTCTGTCACACCGGCACGCAGAAGCTGGTGCGCAACCTGACGGCCGAGGAAATCCTCTCGCAGCTGCTGCTTGCCCGAGACCGGCTCGGCGATTTCCCGGAGCGCGACACGCCGCAGGGCGCGATCGTGCCGGCCGAAGGCCGCAAGATCACCAATATCGTCATGATGGGCATGGGCGAGCCGCTCTATAATTTCGACCACGTCAAGACGGCGCTGCTGATCGCCTCGGACGGCGACGGCCTGTCGCTGTCGAAGCGCCGCATCACGCTCTCGACCTCCGGCATCGTGCCGGAAATCTACCGCACCGGCGAGGAGATCGGCGTGATGCTGGCGATCTCGCTGCATGCCGTCAACGACGAGCTGCGCGACATGCTGGTGCCGATCAACAAGAAATATCCGCTGAAGCAGCTGATGGAGGCCTGCCGCGCCTATCCGGGGCTTTCGAATGCCCGCCGCATCACCTTCGAATATGTGATGCTGAAGGACGTCAATGACAGCCTGGAAGACGCCAAGGAGCTGGTGAAGCTCCTGAAGGGCATTCCGGCGAAGATCAATCTCATCCCCTTCAATCCCTGGCCGGGCACCAATTACCAGTGCTCGGACTGGGAGCAGATCGAGAAATTCGCCGACTTCATCAACCAGGCCGGCTACGCCTCGCCGATCCGCACCCCGCGCGGCCGCGACATCCTCGCCGCCTGCGGCCAGCTCAAGTCGGAATCCGAGCGCATGCGCAAGGTCGACCGCCTTGCCTTCGAGGCGATGATGATCGCCAATCACGGCGAGGATTGAGTGGCGGTGCCAGGCAGCGATTGCCGGCGCCTTTCCAATATCGGAACAGAAGCGACGAGCCGAACCCGTCTGAGGCGAATGCGGATGAATGGGTGTACAATCAAGAAGTTTGATGGGTGAAGCTGTTTCCGTCGATTGATCCGGTCCTTCCGCTCTCCTAAGAAACGGCCCAGGTCATCTGAGCGGGACGCATTCAAGGCCGCTCGAAGAACAGGAGGAACCCCCATGCGTTCACTTCTCATCGCGCTTGCCGCCACCGTCGCGCTCGCGCTGCCGGCGCGCGCCGAGGACGTGACGGTCGCCGTGACGGCGATCGTCGAGCATCCGGCGCTCGATGCCGCCCGCGACGGCGTCAAGGATGCGCTTGCCGCCGCCGGCTACAAGGAAGGCGAGAACCTGAAATTCGTCTACGAGTCGGCGCAGGGCAATCCCGCGACCGCCGCGCAGATCGCCCGGCAGTTCGCCGGCGATGCGCCGGACGTGATCGTGCCGATCTCGACGCCGTCCGCCCAGGCCGTCGTCTCCTCGATCCGCGACATTCCGGTGGTCTTCACGGCCGTCACCGACCCGCTCGGCGCCCAGCTCGTCAAGGACATGGACAAGCCCGGCGGCAACGTCACCGGCCTTTCCGACATGTCGCCGGTCGCCGAGCATGTGGCGCTGATCAAGGAGATCCTGCCCGAGGCCAAGTCGATCGGCTTTCTCTACAATTCCGGTGAAGCCAATTCGGTCTCGCTGCTGGAGGTCCTGAAGGAAGAGGCCGAAAAGGCCGGTCTTAGCGTGGTCGAATCCGCCGCGACCAAGTCGGCCGAGGTCCAGGGCGCCGCCCGCGCCCTCGTCGGCCGCGCCGACGTGATCTATGTTCCGACCGACAACACGATCGTCTCCGCGCTCGAGGGCGCCGTGGCGGTGGCCGAGGAGAGCAAGCTGCCGCTCTTCACCGCGGACACGGATTCCGTTTCCCGCGGGGCGATCGCGGCCCTCGGCTTCAACTACTACGACGTCGGCAAGCAGACGGGTGAGGTGGTCGTGCGTGTCCTCAAGGGCGAAAACCCCGGCGATATCCCGGTCAGGGTCGCGGCCGGCACGGACCTGGTGGTCAACAAGAGTGCCGCCGAGAAGATGGGCGTCGCCCTGCCGGAAAGCGTACTTTCCCGCGCGACCCGCGTGATCGAGTAACGGCGGCCGGAACTGTGGCGCCGTGTCGATGTTTCGGCGTGGATCCTCGGGTCAAGCCCGAGGATGACGAAGTGGAAATGTAGGCGCAACTCCAAGGCCGGCGATGAGCCCCTGCCGCCGTCATCCTCGGGTCGTCCTCGGGTTAGACCCGAGGATGACCCGAGGATCCATGCCTGAGCGATGCCACAGGCAGCGGTACCAGTCCGCCGAAGGCGCACCGATCCGGCTTTTTGCCGTAAACTGCAGTCACCGGCTTTAGCCGGGGGGTGTTCACATGATGAAGTTCCGCGTCTCGCGGAGCGCCGAATGAGAGGACTACCGGTCTTGAGCCAAATCGCTTTCTGGGGAGCCGTGGAACTGGGACTCGTCTATGCCTTCATCGCCGTCGGCGTCTTCCTGGCCTTCCGGGTGCTCGACTTTCCCGACCTGACCGTCGACGGCTCGTTTCCGCTCGGCGCGGCGGTGACGGCGGTGCTGATCATCGCCGGCGTCAATCCGTGGCTCGCCGCGGCCGTCGCCATGGCCGCCGGGGCTGCCGCCGGCCTCGTCACGGCGCTCCTCAATGTACGTTTCCGCATCCTCAACCTCTTGGCCTCGATCCTGACGATGATCGGGCTCTTCTCGGTCAATCTGCGCATTATGGGCCGGCCGAATGTCGCGCTGATCAATGCCGACACCATGCTTTCGCCCTTCTATGGCCTGGGTCTCAGGGATTTCTACGTGCGGCCGTTCTTCGTCGGCATGCTGGTCGTCGTCGCGGTCGTCCTCGTCTGGCGCTTCCTCGAAAGCGATGCGGGGCTGGCGATGCGCGCGACCGGCGCCAATGCCCGCATGGCGCGGGCGCAAGGGGTCGAGACGAGCCGGCAGATCTATCTCGGCATGGCGCTTTCCAACGCGCTCGTCGCGCTCGGCGGGGCGCTATTCGCCCAGACCAACGGCTTTGCCGACGTAACCTCCGGCGTCGGCACCATCGTCGTCGGGCTCGCGGCGGTCATCATCGGCGAGACGCTGCTCGGCGCCCGCGGCATCCTGATCGCGCTTATCGGCTGCGTCTTCGGCTCGATCCTCTATCGCATCGCCATCCAGCTCGCGCTTTCGAGCGATGTGCTCGGCCTCAGGGCATCCGACCTCAATTTCGTCACCGCCGCTCTCGTTACCGTGGCCCTGATCCTGCCCCGCCTGCGCCGCGGAGGTGTCGCATGATCAATTTCAAGGACATCCGGGTCGTTTTCGGCAAGGGCACGCCGCTCGAGAAGCAGGCGCTGAACGGCGTCAGCCTGACGATCGACGAAGGCTCCTTTGTCACCGTGATCGGCTCGAACGGCGCCGGCAAATCCACCCTGCTCGGCGTGCTCGCCGGCGATGTGATAGCGAGCGCCGGCAAGGTGACGATCGGCGACACGGACGTGACGCGCAAGGGAACGGCGGCGCGTGCCGGTCTCGTCGCCCGCGTCTTCCAGGACCCGCTCGCCGGCAGTTGCGGCGCGCTGTCGATCGAGGAAAACCTGGCGCTTGCCGCCCGGCGCGGCGAACGTCGCGGGCTGGCGCCGGCGCTTGGGATCAAGCGCCGCGCGCATTTCCGCGAGCGCATCGCCGAGCTCGGCCTCGGGCTCGAAGGCCGCATGGGCGACCGCATGGACCTGCTTTCCGGCGGTCAGCGGCAGGCCGTCTCGCTGGTCATGGCGACGCTTGCCGGCTCGAAGGTGCTGCTGCTCGACGAGCACACCGCCGCGCTCGATCCCGGCATGGCGGAGTTCATCATGAACCTCACGCAGAAATTCGTCACCGAGCGCAGGCTGACGACGCTGATGGTCACCCATTCGATGCGCCAGGCGCTCGATTTCGGCCACCGCACGATCATGCTGCACGGCGGCGAGATCGTGCTCGACGTAGCGGGCGACAGCCGCAAGACGCTGGAGGTCGAGGACCTCATCGCCATGTTCCGCCGCATCCGCGGCCAGACGCTCGACGATGATGCGCTGCTGATCGGGTGAGTCGAACTCCGACGATCAGTCGCTACCGCCGCAGGCTCACCGCGCTTGCGTCAGAAAAATCTTCACCGCGAAGGCCGAGAACACCCCGGCGAAGCTGTAATCCATCGCCCGCATGACACGTCGGTTGCGCTGCAGCCACGCGGCAAGCCAATCTGCCGCGAACACCACGAGCGCGTTGACCGGCATGCCGATGACGATGAAGAAGAAGCCGAGGAACAAGAGCTTGCCGGTCACCGCCGGATCGCCGGCACTGACGAATTGCGGCAGGAAGGTCATGAAGAAGATCACGACCTTCGGGTTGAGGATGTTCACCGAAAAGCCCGTCGCGATGTTGGAGAGTGCCGAGCCCTTCGCTTCCGTCACCTTCGCCACCGAAAGGCTCGAGCCGTAGCGGATCGCCTGGATCGCGAGCCAAAGGAGATAGGCAGCACCCCCGGTCTTCAAAACCAGGAACGCCGTCGGCGACGCTGTGATCAGCGCCGAGATGCCGAAGGCGACGAGCAGCGTGTGGACGACGATGCCAAGCCCGGTGCCGAGCACCACGAACAGCGCCGCCTTCTTGCCCTGGGCCAGCGCCCGGCTGATCGAGAGCGTCATGTCCGGTCCGGGTGTGGCCGCCAGGAGCAGGCTCGCGGCAGCAAAGGCAAGGAGCGTCGGCAGGCTGGGCACGAAATCCATGGCTGTTCCTCGGGCGGATGATCTTTTCTGCTACCGCAGGATCCGCGCCTTTGCCAGCAGATTCGTCCGAATGCCGCTGGTTGCGCTTGTATCGCTCCGAGTTCTGGCTAAAGTGCCGCAGATTTTTCACGGGGCGCAGCAACGCCCTCAAAGACCAGACGGACAGACATCATGACATCGCACAAAGACGTGAAAAAGGTCGTTCTCGCCTATTCCGGCGGTCTCGACACCTCGATCATCCTCAAGTGGCTGCAGGCGGAACTCGGCGCCGAAGTGGTGACCTTCACCGCCGATCTCGGCCAGGGCGAGGAACTGGAACCGGCGCGCAAGAAGGCCGAGATGCTCGGCATCAAGGAGATCTATATCGAAGATGTCCGCGAGGAATTCGTGAAGGACTTCGTCTTCCCGATGTTCCGCGCCAATGCGGTCTATGAGGGCGTCTACCTGCTCGGCACCTCGATCGCCCGGCCGCTGATCTCCAAGCACCTGATCGACATCGCCCGAAAGACCGGCGCCGATGCGATCGCCCATGGCGCGACCGGCAAGGGCAACGACCAGGTCCGCTTCGAACTCTCGGCCTATGCGCTGAACCCGGACATCAAGATCATCGCCCCCTGGCGCGACTGGTCGTTCAAGAGCCGCACCGAATTGCTGGAATTCGCCGAGAAGCACCAGATCCCGGTCGCGAAAGACAAGAAGGGCGAGGCCCCCTTCTCCGTCGACGCCAACCTGTTGCACTCCTCCTCGGAAGGCAAGGTTCTCGAAGACCCGGCCCAGGAAGCGCCGGAATATGTGCACATGCGCACGATTTCGCCGGAAGCCGCTCCCGATAAGGCGACCATCATCAAGATCGGCTTCGAGCGCGGCGACGCGGTCTCGATCGACGGCGTTCGCCTGTCGCCGGCAACGCTGCTCGCCAAGCTCAACGACTATGGCCGCGACAACGGCATCGGCCGCCTCGACCTTGTCGAGAACCGCTTCGTCGGCATGAAATCGCGCGGCGTCTATGAGACGCCAGGCGGCACGATCCTGCTCGCCGCCCACCGCGCGATCGAGAGCATCACACTCGACCGCGGCGCCGCGCATTTGAAGGACGAGCTGATGCCGCGCTATGCCGAGCTCATCTATTACGGCTTCTGGTTCTCGCCGGAGCGCGAGATGCTGCAGGCGGCGATCGACAAGAGCCAGGAACATGTGGAAGGCGAAGTGACGCTGAAGCTCTACAAGGGCAATGTCATGGTCATAGGCCGCGAGAGCGACAAGTCGCTCTATTCCGACAAGCTGGTCACCTTCGAGGACGACCAGGGCGCTTACGACCAGAAGGACGCCGCAGGCTTCATCAAGCTCAATGCGCTGCGCCTGCGCACGCTGGCCGCGCGCAACCGTTGAGTTTGGTAGAGATTTGGAAGAAAGCCGCGGCGGAGCGATCCGCCGCGGCTTTTTGATTGGCACCTATTCCGCCGCGCCCTGCAGAGGTTCTTCGGCAAGCTCCGGCGCCGTCAGAGGTCTAAGACGAACGGTTCTGCGATACCAGAGATAGCTGGCTATCGAGATCAGCCCGAAGCCCGGGATGATCGTTCCGAGCGCCAGCACCGGCGCGCCGACGAGAGCGGCGAGCGCTCCGCCGACGAGCCCCGCCCCCATCTGGATGAAGCCCATCATCGCCGATGCAGTGCCGGCTATATGCGGGAAGGGCGCCATCGCCGCCGTCATCATATAGGGCATGACATAGGCGATGCCGAAGGCATAGAGACCGATCGGCACCATCACCGAGAAAAAGCTCGGATCGAGCGCGTGCATGCTGAAGGCCAGGCCGAGGCTCGCCGCACCGATGAAGAAAAGTCCCGCCGGCACCAGCGCCTGCGGCGTGAAGCGCCGCATCAGGAGCCGCACGGTGACGGTGCCCGAAAAGAAGAGCCCCGATTGCATCAGCATGCCGACGCCGAATTCGGTCGGCGTCAGGCCCACTTCGCCGATCAGCACGAAGGGCAGCATCGTCGCCCAGGCATAGAGGGCGCCGACCGCGCCGCCGATCACCAGCGTCGAGGAGACGAAGCGGCTGTCCCTCGACAGTTCGCCATAGGCCCGGAGAATCGGCAGGAGATGCCCCTTGCTGCGATCCGGCGTCGCCGTTTCGGCCATGAAGAACTGCACGGTAATACAGGCCATCAGCGCGAAACCGACCATCAGCAAGAAGATCGACCGCCAGCCGAAGAGGCCGAGCGCGATGCCGCCGAGCGTCGGCGAGACGGCGGGCCCGAGCGCGAGCATCATGCCGATCATGTTCATGAGGCGCGCGGCCGTCGTGCCGGTGAACTGGTCGCGAACGATGGCGCGCGCCACCGTCATGCCGACCGATGCGCCGATTCCCTGCACGAGCCTTCCGGCCAGCAGCATCGCGACGGACGGAGCAAAGGCCGCCATCAGGCTGCCGGCGAGATAGATCGCCATGAAGATCAAGGTCGCCCGGCGCCGGCCGATGACGTCGGACAGCGTGCCGGAAACGAGCTGAGCGAAGGCGAAGCCGCCGAAATAGAGCGACAGCGTCATCTTGATCGCCGCTTCGCTCGAAGAAAAGGCGCGTACGAGCTCCGGCATGGCCGGCGTGTAGAGCGCCATGGAAACGGGGCCGAGCGCCACGAGGAAGGCACCGATGATGCTCGTGCGCCGCTCGCTCATCCGCAGCGTCATTCGGCCGCTCCCTTGTCCTTGCGGGCAAGGCAGGGATCGAGCCGGCGGAGATTGTCGCGCAGGATCTTCAGATTGGCGCGCAGCAGCTCCCGTCCCTCCTCTCCGAGGCCTTCGGTATAGGCGTTCATCATCTCGCGCAGGCCTCCGGTCAACGCGGAAAGCAGCGGATCGGCGCTGTCGGTGACGACGACATTCTTCGCGCGTCGGTCGGCCGGGTCCGGCACACGCGCGACGAGCCCCATCGTCTCGAGGCGATCGAGATAGGTCGAGAGCGTCATCGGCTCGATTCCCATGCGGGTGGCGATTTCCGCCTGCTTGATCCCTTCGGTCGCCGCCACCTGGATCAGGGCCCGCGCCTCGCCCGGGGTGATGCCGAGCGCCATCTGATTGACCTTGCGGTCGAAGGCGCCGCGCAACAGGCGGGAGACATCGGTGAGCAGCATTCCGATCGCATCGGAATCGAATTTTGTCGGCATGGAATGGGTTCTCAATGAAGATAATAAGGTTTACTTATCATATCCATTGAAGGTGCTCAATGCGGGATGGAGAGACGCCGGCTGAGGCAGGCGTTCTGGCGTTTCTAGGGTCTCAGCCCTCGAGCTCCTCGCGCAGCATTTCGAGCTCCAGCCACTCCTCCTCCATTCGCGCGAGCCCCTCTTTCAGCTTTTCGAGCTCGGCGGCAAGCCTGGCAAAACCGTCCGGATCGCGGGAGAAGAGGTTGGGGTCGTGCATCTTCTCTTCCCGCCTGGCGATCTCCGCTTCGGCCTTGGCGATCTCCTTCGGCAGGGTCTCGAGCGCGAATTTCTGCTTGTAGGAAAGCTTGCCCTTCGCCTTCTGCGGCTCGGCGGTTTCGGCAGCAGCGTCGCTCGCCCTGGCCTTCTCCGACCTTTCCGCCTTGCGCCGCTCCTCGATCGCGCCCCGGCGCTGCGCCATCATGTCGGTATAGCCGCCGGCATATTCGATCCAGCGACCGTCGGGCGCCTCCGGATCGGCCGGTGCGATGGTGGAGGTCACCGTCCGGTCGAGGAAGTCGCGATCGTGGCTGACGAGGATCACCGTGCCGACGAAGCCGGCGACGATCTCCTGCAGGAGGTCGAGCGTCTCGATGTCGAGGTCGTTCGTCGGCTCGTCGAGGATCAGCAGGTTTACGGCGCGCGCGAGAATGCGGGCGAGCATCAGCCGCGCCCGCTCGCCGCCGGAAAGCTCGCGGATCGGCGTGCGCGCCTGCTCCGGCTGGAACAGGAACTCCTTCATGTAGCCCGTGACGTGGCGCTGCTCCCCATTGACCAGCAGCGTCTCGCCGCGCCCGTCGGTCAGATAATGCGCCAGCGTATCGTCGAGGTTGAGCTCCTCGCGTTTCTGGTCAAGCGTGGCGATCTCGAGATTGGTGCCGAGCCTGACACTGCCGGAATCCGGCTCGAGCTGGCCGGTCAGAAGCTTGAGCAGCGTCGTCTTGCCGGCGCCGTTCGGTCCGACGAGGCCGATCCGGTCGCCGCGATGGACGCGGATCGAGAAGGGCGCGACGATGGTGCGATCGCCATAGGCCTTGGTGATCTTTTCCGCCTCGATGACGAGCTTGCCCGACTCCCTGGCATCGGAAACGCCCGCCTGGATCGTGCCCTGCGGCCCTTTGTGGCCGCGATAGCGGGCACGCATGTCCTTGAGTTCGCCCAGCCGGCGCATGTTGCGCTTGCGCCGCGCGGTGACGCCATAGCGCAGCCAGTGCTCTTCCCGTTCGATCGCCTTGCCGAGCTTGTGCTGCTCCAGTTCCTCCGCCTCCAGCACCTCGTCGCGCCAGGCCTCGAAATGGGCAAAGCCGCGATCGAGCCGGCGCGACTGGCCGCGGTCGAGCCAGACGGTCGCGGTCGAGACCCTTTCGAGGAAACGCCGGTCGTGGGAGATCAGCACCAGCGCCGAACGGCTGCGCACGAGCTCGTCTTCCAGCCATTCGATCGTCGGCAGGTCGAGATGGTTGGTCGGCTCGTCGAGAAGCAGGATATCGGGCTCCGGCGCCATGACCCGCGCCAGCGCGGCGCGGCGCGCCTCGCCGCCGGAAAGCCGCTTGGGATCCTCTTCCCCCGTCAAACCGAGATGCTGCAACAGATAGCTGACGCGATAGGGGTCGTCGCCCGGGCCGAGCCCGGACTCCGCATAGGCCTGCACGTTGTCGTAGCCCTCGAAGTCCGGCGCCTGGTGCAGGTAGCGGATCGTCGCCGAGGGATGGCGGAAGACCTCGCCGGATTGCGGTTCGGCAAGGCCGGCGGCGATCTTCAGCAGCGTCGACTTGCCGGAACCATTGCGGCCGACGAGGCAGATGCGGTCGCCGGGCTCCACCTGCAGGCCGGCGCCGGCGAGAAGCGGCGCGCCGCCGAAGGTGAGGAAAATGTCGTCGAGTTTCAGGATGGGGGGCGCCAAGGCGTCAGGCTCCGGAAAGATCATAGGGCCGGGCAAGCACGACGGCCCGGCCGGATTTCAGGGAAAGGCGAACGGGGCCTTCCGCCACGTTGGAAATCGTCCGCGACGATCCGAAGGGCAGATGGAAATCGTCGAGCGGATAACGCGCGTTTTCGATGGTAAGGCCGGAAAGCTCGGTGAAACCGAGGATCGAGAACAGGCTGCCCTTGGGCAGGTCGATCTCCCGCGACCCCGGCCGCAGCGGCCAGGCCTCTTCCTCGCCGGAGGTCATGAAGACCGCAAGCCCCTCTTCCGCGAGCGCGGCGAGCCGCAACAAGTGCAGAAAGGCATGGTCGCTACGGGTGCCGCCGAGCGCACCGGCAAAGATCAGCGATGTCGCGCCGCGCGAAAGCGCCGCCTCGACGGCGATCTCGCCATCGGTGGCGTTCTTCTCCGCCGGGTATTTTTCCCGCGGCACCTCGGCGAATTCCGAAAAGAGTGACTCTTCGGTCGAATCGAAGTCGCCCACCCAGAGGTCCGGCAAGACTTGCAGCGTCCTCGCATGGCGCATGCCGCCGTCGGCGGCGATAAACCGGCTGCCGGCCAATTGCGCCGTTAGCCGCTCCGTCAGGGTAAGCGCGCCGCCGAGAAGAATTGTGAAGGGTGATTGGCTCATGGCAGAAGCCCATAGCGCAAAGCGGCTCTGAAGGGAAAGGCCCGGCACCGCCGTTTGCGTCCGGTATCCTTCGCCAACGTCACTCGCGCGGCTCGGGTTCCGCGCCATTGTCGGGCCGGAGCAGATCCGCATAGATGCCGGGCGTCGAATCCGGTATTTCCACCGCACCGACGGTACGCGTGTAGAATTCGGTCGGACCGGCACCGCCGATGATCGCATAGGCGTAGCCGGCCGCGCGCATCGCGATCAGGCTTTCAATGAGCAGCGCCTCGCCGATGCCGCGGCCGCGCATCGTCCCATCCACTCCGGTAGGGCCGAAGAAGCCGAGCGCGGTCACGTCATGGCAGGCGAATCCGACGAGCGCGCCCTGATGGAGCGCGATATGGATGCGTGTCGGCGTCGAGGAGAAGGCGGCTTCCGCCTCTCCCGCCCAGCCGGCGCCGAAATGCTCACCCACCCAGCAGACGACGGTCCGGCGCTCGGGCGCCATGGCGCGCCGGATCGAGATGTCGGGGCCGAGCCGGCCGGCGCGACTCTCCGGCAGGGCGTAGAGCCGAACGAGCATGTCTGGCATCAACCCATACCCCGCGCCTTGTGACCGGCCGTCCGTGAACTAACTTCGCCGGTACGTGTTGAACATGTGAGGAAGGCCTCCGCATCTTGATAGCGCAGACGGCGTGCCAAGCGAAAGCCCCTGACGCATCGCCGCAGACCTCATCAGACGCGCGGCGCTCTTAAAACTGCGCTTGCGTTGACTGCCCCCGGAAGCTAAATCTTGGCCTGCTCTAACGGGGTGCCATCCGCCGGCTTTCGGGCGGTGGCTGAGAGGCGTCACGCCAACCCGCGGAACCTGATCCGGCTCGTACCGGCGGAGGGATTAGAAGCGATCGGACCGAACGCCCTTTTCCCGTGCAGCAAGAACAACAGGGAAGAGGTGCCACATGCCCAGTTCATTCCACAGCAAGATAGTCAACCGGCTTGCGATCGCCGCCTTTGCCCTCGCCGCCTCTTCGGCAAGCGCCCTTGCCGCGGAAAAAACGCTGACGATCTACACCTATGAGAGCTTCATCAGCGAATGGGGCCCGGGCGCCAAGGTCGCCGAGGCTTTCGAGAAGAGTTGCGGCTGCAAGGTCGACTATGTCGGCGTCGCCGACGGGGTCGAGTTGCTGACGCGGCTGAAGCTCGAGGGTGAAGCCACGAAGGCCGACATCGTCCTCGGACTCGACACCAATCTGGTTGCCGAAGCCAAGGCCACCGGCTTGTTCGCGCCACACGCCCTCGACACCAAGGGGCTCGAGGTTCCCGGCGATTTTTCCGACGGCGTGTTCATTCCCTATGACTACGGCCACTTCGCCGTGGTTTATGACACGGAAGTGCTGAAGGAGCCGCCGAAGAGCCTGAAGGAACTGGTCGAAGGCGATCCGTCGCAGAAGATCGTCATCGAGGATCCGCGCACCTCGACGCCCGGCCTCGGGCTGCTGCTCTGGATGAAATCGGTTTATGGCGACGAGGCGGGCGAAGCCTGGGCCAAGCTCAAGGAACGTGTTCTGACGGTGACCCCCGGCTGGTCGGAGGCCTACGGACTCTTTACCAAGGGCGAGGCGCCGATGGTGCTTTCCTACACCACCTCGCCCGCCTACCATATGGTTGCCGAAAACACCGACCGCTACCAGGCGGCGCCATTCGCCGAGGGCCATTACATCCAGATCGAAGTGGCCGGCATGACGAAGAATGCGGACGATCCGGAACTTGCCCGGCAATTTCTCGCCTTCATGATCGGACCCGAATTCCAGTCGATCATTCCGACGACCAACTGGATGCTGCCGGTCGGCGAAACCAGGGAGCCCCTGCCGGAGGCGTTCGGCAAGCTCGTCCAGCCTGAAAAGACGTTCCTGATGTCGCCCCAAGACGTCGCCGATAACCGCAAGGCCTGGATCGACGAGTGGCTGGCGGCGATGAGCCGAAACTGAGGCCAAGCAGGTTCCGGGAAGTCGCACGCGAATTCCGATGAGAACCTGCAAAGGAATAAGAGCTAAATTGTTTGCGCGCGAGAACAGGATGACGATTGCCGCCGGGGGCTTGGTCCTCGGCGGCATCCTGCTTTTCGTCGGCCTCGCCGCTGCGGCTCTGCTCGCACACGGCGGCGCCGATGGCCGCCAGGATCTTTTCGACGCCTATGTCTGGCGCGTCACCCGGTTCACGCTTCTGCAGGCAAGCCTCTCGACCGGACTGTCGATCCTCTTCGCGATCCCCGTCGCCCGCGCGCTTGCCCGCCAGGCCGCCTTTCCGGGCCGCATCTGGCTGTTGCGGCTGATGGCGCTGCCGCTGGGGCTGCCTGCGCTGGTCGCCGCGCTCGGCCTGATCGAGGTCTGGGGTCGGCAAGGCTTTCTCAACCGGGCCCTGACGGCCATCGGCATCGTCGCACCAATCAGCATCTACGGGCTTTTCGGCATCCTTTTGGCCCATGTCTTTTTCAACATGCCGCTGGCCGTGAGGCTTATGCTCGCCGGACTTGAGCGTATCCCGGCCGAATACTGGCGCACCTCCGCCAATCTTGGCATGGGCTCGTTCGCGATCTTCCGCTTCATCGAATGGCCGGCGATCCGCGGCCTGCTGCCGGGCATTGCCGGCCTCGTCTTCATGCTCTGCGCCACCAGCTTCACGCTGGTGCTGACGCTTGGCGGCGGCCCCGCCGCAAGCACCATCGAGGTGGCGATCTACCAGGCGCTGCGTTTCGATTTCGATCCGCCGCGGGCGATCGCGCTGGCCGGCCTCCAGGTGGTGCTGACCGGTCTTCTGCTTTTCCTCCTCAAATTCGTGGCGCCGCCGCCGGAGGAGGGCGAGACCAGCGGCAGGGCGATCCGCCGCTTCGACGGTTCTAAAGGCGTTGCGCGCCTTGCCGATCGGATCTGGCTGACCCTTGCGCTGATTTTCGTCGGCACACCCTTCGCCGCCATCGCGGCGTCCGGCTTGCGGGCGGATCTGGCCCGGCTGCTTTCCGAACATGCCTTCCACCAGGCACTGCTGACGAGCGCCGCAGTCGCACTGCCTTCGGCGGCGATCGCCGTCGCAATCGCCGCCCTGATGATCCGCACCCAGCGGCTGGTGCTTTCTCGGCGGCGCCGCGGCATGCCGGCCCGGTTCTTTGCCGGTACGATCGGCGCCAGCATGTCCTTTATCCTGCTCGCCCCGCCGATCGTGCTCGGCGCCGGGTGGTTCCTGCTATTGCGCCCCTTCGGCGACGTCGCCCGCTTCGCCCCCTTGGTCGTTATCGCCATCAATGCGCTGATGGCGCTGCCGTTCGTGCATCGGGTGCTCGCCCCCGCCATGGCCACCCATGCGGTGCGAACCGAGCGTCTCGCCGCAAGCCTCGGCATAGGCGGCTTCCATCGCCTGCGATGGATCGATTGGCCGCCGCTGCGCAAGGCCTTCTTCACGGCCTTTTCCTTTGCCCTCGCCCTGTCGCTCGGAGATCTTGGCGCGATCGCGCTTTTCGGTTCGCAGGACCTCGCCACCCTGCCCTGGCTGCTCTATAGCCGCATGGGCAGCTACCGCACCGCCGACGCGGCGGGGCTCGCCCTTCTACTCGGCATCCTGTGCCTGATCTTCACCATGCTCGGCACGGCGGGGGATGACAAAACGCGAGGCCTGCGGACATGACTTCCGCAGCCGTTATCCTCAGGGACGCAAAGGTGCGCTTCGAAACGACGGTTCTGGCGTTCGACTGCACCGTTCCGGCGGGAGAGATCGTCGCCGTCGCCGGTCCCTCCGGCTCGGGAAAGTCGACGCTCCTCAACGTCATCGCCGGCTTTGAGGAGCCGGACGAAGGCGAGGTCCGCATCTTCGGCGACGACATGGCCGGCCGCCTGCCGGCCAACCGGCCCGTCTCGGTCATCTTTCAGGAAAACAACCTCTTCACGCATCTCGACGTCGCCGCCAATGTCGGTTTCGGCATCAGTCCCTCGCTTCGCCTGTGCCGCGGCGATCGCGAGAGGATCGAAGAGGCGCTCGACCGAGTCGGCCTTGCCGGCTTCGGCGAGCGATTGCCGCCGACGCTTTCCGGCGGCGAACGCCAGAGGGTGGCGCTTGCCCGCGCGCTGGTGCGCCACCGGCCGCTGCTTCTGCTAGACGAGCCCTTCGCTGCGCTCGACCCCGGCATGCGCGCGGAAATGCGCAACCTGCTTGCCGATCTCCATCACGAGGAGGGCAATACCATCCTGATGATCACGCATCATCCCGATGACGTGAGGCTCTTCTCCGACAGCGTGCTTTTCCTCGATCAGGGACATATAGTCGCCCACGATCCGATCGACCGCTTTCTGGGGCGGCGGGACCTCACGGCGATCAACCGCTTTCTCGGCCAAGAATCAGGACGATGAAATTTAGCACGGCGAAATTTAATCTGCCCTTCGCCACAATTTGACCGCCGGGCTGTGCGACGGGCGGAACACCCGGCCGGGTGGACGCGTTACTCGCGCATCCGTTGCTGCGATACCACGGGGCAACTATTTCTATCGGGATCGGCTAGGCAGATGGCGCTTAAATCGATAGAGCAGGGATCGTAGCTGACGAAACCCTATGCCGGGGAACCCTATCCGGCTGAAAAGGTGGGATTTTTCATCGCTGACGGTAGATGGGACCGAGAGCCCGGGCGACTTCGGCGGCTGAGATTGGGCTGAGGCATGGCAAGGCAGACAGTCACAAACGACTGGTTTCCGGCGTGGCGCGGAGGCAAGACGGCGCGATCCCTGGTTGTGTTATCCAGTGCCGCGCTGCTCTCCGCCTGCCAATCGCTGATCGAGCAGACCTACGAGCCGACCGTCTCGCCCTCCTCCAATCCGCAGATCGTCGAGGAAGTGCAGAAGAACGATCCGCGTGCCCAGCTCGGCGCGCGCGAACATCCGCGCATTGTGGCGAGCTACGGCGGCGAATATCGCGACGCCAAGACGGAGCGGCTGGTCGCCCGCATCACCGGCGCGCTGACGGCGGTCTCCGAAAACCCGCAACAGTCCTACCGCATCACCATCCTCAATTCTCCGGCGATCAACGCCTTTGCGCTTCCCGGCGGTTACCTCTACGTGACACGCGGCCTGCTGGCGCTTGCCGACGACGCCTCCGAGGTCGCAGCCGTGCTGTCTCACGAAATGGCGCATGTCACGGCCAATCACGGCATCCAGCGCCAGCAGCGCGAGGAAGCCGAGGTGATCGCCAGCCGCGTGGTGGCCGAAGTGCTCTCCTCCAATCTCGCCGGCAAACAGGCGCTCGCCCGCGGCAAGCTCAGGCTTGCCGCCTTCTCGCGCAACCAGGAACTGCAGGCGGACGTGATCGGCGTGCGCATGCTGGGCGAAGCCGGCTATGATCCTTATGCGGCGGCACGCTTCCTCGATTCCATGGCCGCCTATGCCCGCTTTACCGCCGTCGATCCCGAATCGGACCAGAGCCTCGACTTCCTCTCGAGCCACCCCAATGCGCCGCAACGCGTCGAACTGGCACGCCGTCATGCGCGCGCCTTCGGCCCGGAAGGGACGAGCGGCGACCGCGGACGCGACTATTATCTCGCCGGCATCGACGGACTGCTCTATGGCGACAGCCCGCAGGAGGGCTACGTGCGCGGGCAGACCTTCCTCCACGGAAAGCTCGGCATCCGTTTCGACGTTCCGACAGGCTTCCAGATCGACAACAAGGCCGAGGCCGTACTCGCGACCGGGCCGGGCGACGTCGCAATTCGCTTTGACGGTGTCGCCGACACGGCACGACGCAGCCTGACGGATTACCTGGCCAGCGGCTGGGTCACCGGTCTGCAGCCCGATACGATCAAATCCGTCATGCTCAACGGTCTGGAGGCGGCGACCGCTTATGCCTCCGCCGACCGCTGGGACTTCGACGTTACGGTGATCCGGATCGACGATCGTATCTACCGGTTCCTGACGGCCGTACCGAAGGGCTCGGCCGCACTCGAAGCCACCGCGAGCCATTTGCGCAATTCCTTCCGTCGGATGGCTCCGGGAGAGATCAAGTCGCTGAAGCCGCTGCGTATCCGTGTGGTGACCGTGAAGCCGGGCGAGACCATCGCCACATTGACCTCGCGCATGATGGGCACCGACCGCAAGCTCGACCTTTTCCGGCTGATCAATGCGATGCAGGTCACCTCCACCGTCAAGCCGGGCGACAAGGTGAAGATCATCTCCGAGTGAAACGCACCGGTCGGAAAATCAGAACCAATTTTCGGAAGGCTGGATGAGCCGATTCAAAGTCACGACGCCACGTGCCATGCCATGCCTGGCGCACGTGCAAAAAAGGCCCGGCAATCCACCGGGCCTTCGTCAATAGGAAAGCTTGACTTGCCTCTTACTTGCAGGCCTCGATCTGCTTCAAGGCGGCAGAGATGCCGGACAGCGAATAGGAGTAGGAGGTCTCGGTGCCACGGCGTGATTTGGCGCTGACGGACATGGCTTTGCCGGACTTCATAGCGGCGACCATTGCCGGCTCCTCGGCGGCGTTTTCCACCCAGGCGGAGTTGCCCTTGGTGAACAGGACGAAAGTCCGCCCGTCGATGACGACGTTCACCTTCGAATTATCCTGCAACGGGTAGCCCATCATGGCCTGCGGCTCGTAGCTGATGTTCTGGCCCGGGCGCTGCGAGACGAGAAAGAAGATGTCGCCATGATCGACGCCGGCCGGGCTCTTTTCCTTCGGCACGGAGAGAACATAGCAAACCTTGCCGTTGCCCGACTGGTAGGAATAGGCGCCCCAGGCATTGAATTGCTGAATTCGCGTCGGCGATTGCGCAGAAGCGACGCCGGCTGCAGCCATGACGAGTGCGATTGCAGTTGCGATCTTTCTTACAAACATGAGTTCCTGCCGATTTTCTTGGTCGCGATACCCGCAACAGGCTTACACGGGCTACGCATAGTCACGATTTGAATTTATTTTGACTTAATTCAGGTTACCAAATCGTCAACGATCGTCGAAATCGCTGCATCTCGCCCCTCCCGAACGGACCTGGGAAAGCCTCGCGGGACCCGATCCCCATTCTTGCGGGAACCACCGTCGATGGCTTTACCACAAGGCCTTGCCGGCCGGTACCCCTGTATCAAATCCAACCACCATCCGCCGCCTTCGCGCGCGGCCGATTCGTTCCGGAACTCTATGCCACAAAGAATCGGGCAAGAGTTTGTCTTTGCTGGCGGAAATACGGCAACGCGTCGGCGGAAGCAACGATCACTCGTTCGGCCGGTCGCGCATCGCCTCGTCGGCCTTCTGGTAGTGCCGCTCCTTGATCTGACCGCTGACGGCCGCAATGGCGGCGGTCAGAACGGCGATGTCGTCGGAAAAGCCGAAGCCGGCCAGCATGTCGGGAATGAAGTCGAGCGGCAGGACGAAATAGGCGAGCGCCGCGAGCAGTATGCCCCTGGTCCGCGTCGGCGTCTTTGGATCCACCGCACAGAAATAGGCGGCGACGACATCGCGGCTGAACGGAATCTGGCGGACGGCGCGACGAAAGGTGGGCCAGAAGCCGCTGCGCACACGGCGCTCCCGGCGCTCCTGCTCGGATTCCTCGCCGGGCAGGAGAATTTCTCCGATTTTTATATCATCCATCGCATCCGTTCCGCTTCGATCAGGAGCCGTCGCGCTTGCATCGCAATCATATGGGAAGAGCAGACGTTATTTCAAATGATCGGGCATGCGCCCGTCGGCAGCCTTGTCCATTTTCGTCGCCAGTTTGAAGTCGAGCTCCGTCAGTCCGCCGACGTCATGCGTCGACAGCGTTACATCAACCTTGTTGTAGACATTGAACCACTCGGGATGATGATCGAGCTTTTCCGCCGCGAGCGCGCATTGCGTCATGAAGCTGAAAGCCTCGGCAAAGGTCTTGAAGCGGAACGCCTTCCAGATCGAGGCACCGTCCTCAGCCAGAACCCAGCCCTCCATCTTGTGCAGGTGTTCAGCGATAGCCGCCGCGTCCAGTTTTTCCGGCCGCATTCTGTTCCTCCTTGCACCGTTCTGTCCTCTACGGCGCCGCGCCCTGTCACGCGCAAAGGCCGCCGCGGTTCTTTGAAGCTACCCTTTGAGCTCCGAAAATCGGTTCCGATTATCGCGCCGATGCGCTAACAACGACACCGCGACCCGGAATGTTCGCCTGAGCTTTTGCATTTCGACCGCGGCGACATCGATTATGACAAGTGAAGACGATGAAAGACACGAAAATCCTTTTCGTTTGTCTCGGCAATATTTGCCGGTCGCCTCTTGCGGGGATCATGCGTCACCTACAGCGCCGCGCGTCTTGTTAGACGCGCAAAGGTCGCTGTAGCACTTTGAATTGCTGCATGTCTTTGTCCTTAAATCCAGGTCGATTAAAGGAGACATGCAGTAGCGATGCGGGCAGGACGCGATGCTACGATCTCCGTCGATTCCGCCGGGACCAGTGCCTGGCCATGCGGGCGATCCGCCCGACAGGCGCTCCATTGCGGTCGCCGACGCCCATGGTATAGACATCCGTCACATGCGCGGACGCCAATTGCGCGTCGCCGATTTCGACAAATTCGAGCTGATCCTCGGCATGGATGGACACAACGTTCGCACCGTCAGCGGACTCGCTCCGATGGCGTCAGCGCACAAGGTGCATCTTTTCATGGACTACGCGCTCGGCCGGCACGCTGACGTGCCGGACCCCAATACGAAATCGACCCCGCCTTCGAAGCGCTTTACCAGATGCTGGAGGCCGGGTGCTCTTCGCTACTTGCGAAGCTGGAGTGCGCTTCATGAAGCGGAAACACCTCTTCCGTCACGTAAGGCCCGCCACCGACCGAATCGCGCGAGGACATGAGAACGAAGCGCGAGACCGTGAAGGGCGCGGTGACGAAGTTGCCCCGTCCGGAGAGATATTCGACGACGTCCTCGACGCGTGAGGACCGCAGGCGCGCGAGCGAGACATGTGGGGTGAACTTGCGCGGGTCCGCTGCAAGGCCAAGCCGCTGGCAGATGCGTTCGATTTCCGCCTGCAGCGCGAACATTTCGGGAGTGTTGCTGACGCCGGCCCAGACCGAATGCGGTTTCTTCGAGCCGAAGGCGCCGGTGCCGGTCAGTTGCAGCTGGAATTCCGGCCGTTCGATCCGATCGAGGCTGTCGACAACCTCGTTGGCAGTCCGCCAATCGACGTCGCCGATGAAGCGCAGCGTGATGTGGTAATTCTCCACATCGATCCAACGAGCTCCGGGAAGGCCTCCGCGCAGCAGAGAAAGGCTCAATGCTGCATTGCGGGGAATTTCGAGGGCGGTGAACAGTCTCGGCATGGCGAGCTCCCCGAATCTCTTGCAGATGTCTCAGCGAATCACGCATCCGACATACACGCAACCATTATTTAACGGGCGAAGGCGTTAACGTTTCCTTACCTGTGGATCGCGATCACTCTCCTTTCTGGACTGCGGCGATGAACTGCTCGGCCGTCGGCAGGAAACGTTCCACCATCAGGCCGATGCCGTCGCTATTCGGATGCATCCCGTCCTCGAGCTTGAGGCCCGCCTCGGTCGCGACCCCGTCGAGGAAGAACGGATAGAGGGCGAGATCGTATTTTTTCGCGAGGTCCGGATAAATCGGGTTAAAGCGTGCCGCATAGTCGCCGCCCATGTTCGGCGGCGCCAGCATGCCGGCAAGCAGTACGGCGATGCCGCGTTGCTTCAGCCGCGCAACCATCGCATCGAGGTTCTTGCGCGTCTCTTCCGGCGCAATTCCCCGTAGCGCATCATTGGCGCCGAGTTCGAGGATGACGCCCTTCGTCCCATCCGGTACCGACCAGTCGATGCGGGCAAGGCCGCCGGCAGTCGTATCGCCCGAGACGCCCGCATTGGCGATCGTGACGTCGAAGCCCTTTTCCCTCAGCGCCTGTTCAAGGCGCGCCGGGAAGGCATCGTCCGGGGCAAGCTGATAGCCGGCCATCAGGCTGTCGCCAAAGCCGACGAGGCTGATCGTCTCGGCGCGCGCAACGGCCGATAACGCGATTGTCATTGCGACGCCGAAGAAAACGGGCAACAAATCTTTTAAAGCCATGGATGGGTTCCTAAATGCCGGCAGCAATCATTTCGTTATTCCATCTTTCTTTCATATAGGGCCGTTTCGCGTGGCAGAAACCATCATCGAGGTGAAAAATGCGGAGCTGACTCTCGGTGAGGCGGCGGCCTCGGTGCACGTGCTGAAGGGCGTGAGCCTCACGGTGCAGGCGGGCGAATCGATCGGCATCGTCGGTCCGTCGGGCTCGGGAAAGTCCACCCTGCTGATGGTGCTTGCCGGCCTCGAACGGCTCGACAGCGGCGAAATCTATGTCGACGGCACGCCTCTGCATCGCCTGAACGAGGACAAGGTGGCCGACTTCCGCGGCCGCAACATCGGTATCGTCTTCCAGTCTTTCCACCTGATCCCCAATATGACCGCGCTTGAAAACGTCGCGGTGCCGCTGGAGCTCGCCAATGTCCGCAATGCCTTCGAGATCGCGCGCCAGGAGCTGGTCGCGGTCGGGCTCGGCGAGCGCCTGACGCATTACCCCGGCCAGCTTTCCGGCGGCGAGCAGCAGCGCGTGGCGATCGCCCGGGCGCTGGCGCCCTCGCCGAAACTCCTGATTGCCGACGAACCGACCGGCAATCTCGACGCCGAGACCGGCCGCCAGATCGCCGACCTGCTTTTCTCCGAACAGCGCGAGCGCGGCATGACGCTGGTGCTCGTCACCCATGATGCGGCGCTCGCCGCGCGCTGCAGCCGGCAGGTAAGGGTCCGCTCCGGCGAGATCGTCTCCGGCGCCGAAGCCCAGCCGCTCTCCGCCTCGGCCCGTCAGGGGGTGGCCTCCGCATGAATGCGGCAGCCGCGATCCACCGTCTTCGTCCCGTTCTGGCACTTCGGCTGGCACTGAGGGAGATGCGCGGCGGGCTCCGCGGCTTCTATATTTTCCTGGCCTGCATCGCACTCGGCACGGCGGCTATCGCAGGCGTCAATTCCCTCGCGCAATCGATCAGCGCGACGATCGATTCCGAGGGCCAGCAACTGCTCGCCGCCGATATCCGGTTCGAGCTCAACAGCCGCGTCGCCACCTCCGAGGAGCGCACCTTTCTGGACGGCCTCGGGCGGATCTCCGTGTCTGCGGGCCTGCGCTCGATGGCGCGGCTCCCGGACGGATCGAACCAGGCGCTGGTGGAACTGAAGGCCGTCGACGGCGCCTATCCGCTCTACGGCACCCTTAAAAGCGAGCCAGCGGCACCGCTCTCCGACCTGCTGGCCAAGGATGGTGATACATACGGCGCCGTCGCCGCTCCGCTGCTTCTCGAGCGGCTCGGGATCGTCCCGGGCGCGGAGCTCCTGATCGGCAATGCCCGTCTCCGCATCGCTGCCACCCTTCTTCGCGAGCCCGACGCCGTTTCCGACGGATTCGGCTTTGCACCGCGACTGATGATTTCCGCGGAGGCACTGGCCGCATCTGAACTGGTGCAAACGGGCAGCCTCGTCGAGCACAGCTACAAGATCAGGCTCCAGGATCCGGCGCAAGTCACCGTCATCCGGGCGCAAGCGCAGCACCGGTTCCCGTCCGCCGGCTGGTCGATACGCACGAGCGGCAATGCCGCACCGTCGCTGACCGCCAACATCACCCGCTTTTCGCAGTTCCTGACGCTGGTCGGTCTCACGGCGCTCATTGTCGGCGGCGTCGGCGTCGGCAATGCGGTGCGGTCCTATCTGGACGGCAAGCGCAGCGTGATCGCCACCTTCAAGTGCCTGGGCGCACCGGCATCGCTCGTCGCAACGGTGTATCTGGCCCAGATCCTGATGATCGCGCTGATCGGCATTGCCATCGGCCTCGTGTTCGGCGCCTTCATACCCTTCGTCGCCGCCCAGTTTCTCGCCGACATGCTGCCGGTCTCGACCGATTTCGAGCTGTTTCCTTCGGCGCTGGGCCTGGCGGCGCTTTTCGGGCTGTTGACGGCGCTCGCCTTCGCGATCCTGCCGCTCGGGCAAGCACGCCGGATCCCGGCAACCGCGCTTTTCCGCCAGCAGGGTTTCGAGCCGAACGGCATCCCCGCCTGGCCCTATCTCGCGGGTGCGCTCACCTGCCTTTCGGCGCTTGCCGGGCTTGCCGTCTGGGCGGCCTATGACCGCTACATCTCGCTGGTCTTCCTCGGCGCGGTCGCCTTCGCCTTCGTCGTGCTGAGGGCGGTCGCGCTGCTGATCGCCTGGCTCGCGCGACGCAGCCCACACGTCCACTCTCCGGCCCTGAGACTGGCGATCGGCAATATCCATCGACCCGGCGCCCTGACGCCGTCTGTCGTGCTGTCGCTCGGTCTCGGCCTCGCACTCCTGGTGACGCTGGCGCTGATCGATGGCAATCTTCGGCGCGAGCTCACCGGCAACATGGCCGAGCGTGCGCCCAATTTCTTCTTCGTCGATATTCAAGGCAGCGAGATCGACGGCTTCCGCTCGGTTCTCGGCGAAGCCATGCCGAGGGGCAAGGTCGTCGAGGTGCCGATGCTGCGTGGGCGCATCGTCGCGCTCAATGGCGAGGACGTGAACAGGCGCACCGTGCCGCCCGGCGGTCAATGGGTGCTGCGCGGCGACCGCGGCATCACCTATGCGAAGAACAAGCCGGAGAATTCGATTTTGACGGAAGGCGCCTGGTGGCCAGCGGACTACAGCGGCGAACCGCTCGTCTCCTTCTCGGCGGAGGAGGCCGGCGAGCTCGGCCTCAAGCTCGGCGACACCGTCACCGTCAACGTGCTCGGCCGCGACGTCACCGCCCGGATCGCCAATTTCCGCGAGGTGCAATGGGAATCGCTGTCGATCAATTTCGTCATGGTCTTCTCGCCTAACACCTTCGCCGGGGCGCCGCATGCCTGGCTCGCGACAATCATCGATCCGGAGGCCACGCCAGCGGAGGAGGCCTCGGCGCTTCGAGCCGTCACCAACGCCTTTCCGACGATCACCAGCGTCCGCGTCAAGGACGCGCTCGACATCGTCAATGCATTGCTAGGCCAGTTGGCCACGGCCATCCGGGCAGCGGCCGCCGTCGCCCTGATCGCCTCCGTCCTGGTTCTGGCCGGGGCGCTCGCCGCCGGCAACCGGGCGCGCATCCACGATGCGGTGGTCCTGAAGACGCTCGGCGCCACCCGTGCAACGCTGATCCGGGCCTTCAGCTACGAATATGTGATCCTCGGCCTCGCCACCGCCCTCTTCGCGTTGTTTGCCGGCGGCGTCTCGGCCTGGTTCATCGTCAGCCGCATCATGATGCTGCCGTCGCGCTTCCTGCCCGATGTCGCCGTCGCCACGGTCGCGGTCGCGCTCGTGGTGACCGTCGGCATCGGACTTGCCGGGACCTGGCGCATTCTCGGGCAGAAGGCGGCTCCGGTGCTGCGCGAACTCTGAAGTCCCCTAGGGGCCGCGGATTCTCTTGCCGCGCCCGGCGATCTCGCCGACGGCTTCGGTTGCGCGCGCCCTCCAAAACGTCACGCAGCCCGAATTAACCGTAAATCACTCTTGTTTGATGCTCCGAAGCCCCGCTTTCGCGCGATTCCGGACGTTCCACCCTTGTGCGTGACGCGTTTCAACATCATATTTCTCGGCAGGCATGCTGGAGCCCCGCAGCGGCGCCTGGGCGCGTCAACAGACCGCCGCCCGACACCGTCACACAAACCGGGGCTTAAATGAGGAAACAATGGCTGATCTGAGAAACTACCAAACCCGGATGTCGCCCGCCGGCGCTCAGGCGGGTGCCGTAATCGATGAAGGCCTTCGCGCTTACATGCTGAAGGTCTACAACCTCATGGCGCTTGGCCTGGCGATCACCGGCGTGGCAGCTTACGGAACCTACGCGCTTGCCGTCTCCAACCCGGCTTTCGCCCAGCTCATCTACGCGTCGCCGCTCCGGTGGGTCGTGATGCTGGCCCCGTTGGCGCTGGTTTTCTTCCTGAGCTTCCGCATCCAGAACATGAGCGTTTCGGCCGCCCAGACTACCTTCTGGATCTACGCGGCGCTGATGGGCCTTTCGTTGTCCTCGATCTTCCTGGTCTTCACCGGCCAGAGCATCGTGCAGACGTTCTTCGTGACGGCTGCCTCGTTTGGCGCCCTCTCGCTCTACGGCTACACGACGAAAAAGGACCTGTCCGGCTTCGGCACGTTCCTGATCATGGGTCTTTTCGGCCTGATCATCGCGTCGATCGTCAACATCTTCCTCGCCTCTTCGGCGCTCGGCTTCGCCATCTCGGTGATCGGCGTTCTGGTCTTCGCCGGCTTGACCGCCTACGACACGCAGAAGATCAAGGAAATGTACTTTGAGGCCGACGATGTCGCGGTTGCCGGCCGCAAGGCGATCATGGGCGCTCTGACGCTCTATCTCGACTTCATCAACCTGTTCATGTTCCTGCTGCAGTTCCTTGGCAACAAGAACGAGTAGCCAGCGACACGGATGGCGAAAAGGCGGCTCCGGCCGCCTTTTTTGTTGAGCCTATTAGCCTTGATCGGCTCGGGCATTCCGTGCGATGCAACACATTCGACCTGCGCAGTTGCCTTTTGTGTGTCTGCAGATGGCATGACAGCCTACAGCGTCGTGCGTGTTTTCAGACGCGCAAAGCTTGCTGTAGCTCTCAGAATCTGCGCATCGATCGGCTCCGATTTTCGGACCTATGCGCTGAGGCGATCAACCGACAATGACTGCGATGACGTTCACCCTCCGCGATGCTGCCGTCGCCGACCTTCCTGCAATCACCGAAATCTATCGCGAGTCCGTCCTCAACGGTGTCGCGACCTATGAGGTGACGCCGCCGAGCGAGGCCGAGATGATGCTTCGCCTCACGACCATCACCGGCAGCGGCTATCCGTACCTGGTCGCCCTCGATGAAAGCGATGCGATCCTCGGCTATGCCTATGCCTCCGCCTTCCGCACCCGCACCGCCTATCGGTTCCTGGTGGAGGATTCCATATATCTCGCACCCGAGGCCCGGGGGAAAGGGATCGGAAGGGCTCTGCTCAAGGAACTGGTGAGCCGGTGTACTGCCCTTGGCTTTCGCCAGATGGTGGCGGTGATCGGCGGCGCGCATCCTTCGTCGATCGCACTCCACAGGGCCGTCGGCTTCGAGCATCAGGGGCTGATGAAAGCGACCGGCTTCAAGCACGGCCGCTGGCTGGACACGGCCATCATGCAAAGGCCGCTTGGTGAGGGGATGGAAACGCCGCCGACGGAGGGTGTCTATCCGGACACGCTCTACCAAGGCTGATTCACAAAGTCCTGAACGCGAAATTGCTGCATGTCTCCTTAAATCGAGGTCGATCGAAGGAGACATCCAGCAGCGGGAAGAGGAATGGCCGTCGGTCGGATTAGAGGCAGGCGGGCGGAGGACCACCGTGATCGGCCGCGTTCAGGTCTGGACGAGCTTCAACACTTTGTCGAAAACCTTGAGCACCTGGGCGAGTTCGTGACCGCGCTTCAAGACGATGCCGCTGGCGTTTACGACGCTGTAGGCGCCCTGTTTGTGAGTGAGTCTCGGGTTCTTCTCGATTCGGTAGAGCGGCACCTCTCCGGCGCGCTTGAACACAGCGAAGACGGCACGCTCCTTCGTGTGGTCGATCGCATAATCGCGCCACTCGCCCTCGCCAACCATGCGGCCATAGACCTTGAAAATCTGGTCCAGCTCACGGCGCTGAAACGTGACGGGAGGTGGGTTTTTGGCTTTCTTGTACTCGTGAAGATCAACGACCACATCCGTGGTCTGGCCCTGGTGACGCGGTTCGCCTCGCGTCAAATCCGGTTGATCGGTCATCGGCATTTCGGCCTTCTGATGTGACAGGTCCATGACAGTTTGCCTGACACGAGCCGAAAAGCAAGCCGGATGCTGTTGATTAATACCGGCAATTCTTACCCTTGCCGCAATTCAGTCAAATCGCCGCCCCAATTCACCGCAAAACTCCGTTCGCTGCCGGACAGAGTCGTTGCCACCGTTTGTCCGGACAGGTCGTCATGCTGCGGGAGGTTCCCGAACGCAGGCATGGCCGGTTCGGTCCGGTAACTTCGAACCCTCAGCCCCAGCCCCTCGATGCTGCCGGGCCGAACCACCCCTTGATGCCCCGATTTGTGCGTCCGCCTCCTTTAGCCACTCGCCCGACACGAACGATGCGCTAAAGTTTGCCCTGCGGTCCGGCGAGAATAGTTGCCGCACCAAGGATCGCGCCGGGCGTCTCCTTGTCCTTCATCGATTGCAGCAGGATTGCGCAGCCGCTATTGCCGCGGCCCTCGATCAGGACCGAGGCCGGCAAGGTGAACTGCGTCGGTGTGCCGTCCCACAGGCCGATCGTCTGGATGTCTCGCACCGCGTGCCAATAGGCAATGCGTTTGCCCCTGTTCTCGCCCCGTTCGACATTGACCACCCGGGCCCGGTCGAAATAGACCACCACGACATTCGCCTTGCCGGCGCCGCCACCGACCCGGATCGAGATGCCGTCACCGGCCATCGCCGCCTCGACCGGCACCGCAAGTCCCTTGTCTCCGGCGCGCATCGTCTCGAGCCTGCTCCTGATCGCCTGCAGGTCGGAGCCGTTCATATGGTCCCGTCCGTTCAGGATCGCCTGGGGCGTATAGACGCCATTGCGTCCGAGCATCCGGGCATAGGCGTATTGACGCTCGGTATTTTCCTTGGAGGCGAGCGTGTCCGCCCAGCCGAGATAGTTCCAGTAGTCGACGTGATAGGCGAGCGCCACGACGTCGCCCTCGTCGATCAGCGTCTTCAACGCCGCATCCGCCGGCGGACAGGATGAGCAGCCCTGGCTGGTGAAAAGCTCGACGACGCCCTTGATCGCGCGGCCGTTGAACGCCTTGCCGCCGTCAGCAGCAGCCGCGCCGCTCAAGGCGCCGAAAAGCCCCATCGTCAGCACGAGATGACGGATCATTGGTCTGAAGGCGAGTGTCATTGCTTCACTTTTGCGATCGGCGCTCATCTTTCCGTGGAAGGCATGACTTTACATACGACGGCCCGCCCTCAACAGAAAGTCACGTTGGAGTGACCATCCGCAAAGCGCGGGAAACAGCGTCGTGAATGCGCGGGATCGCCTTGCTATTCTGCATGCTCAGCACGGGAGAAAGCCGGGGCATCGGCTGACGCCCCGGCTTCCAAGTTCCATATTCTGTATTCAGGCAGCGAGATCGCGCAGAACCGTCTGCAGGATGCCGCCATTGTTGACGTAGGTGACCTCGTCCAGCGTATCGATGCGGCAGATGAGCGGAACTTCCTTCACCGAGCCGTCGCCATAGGTGATCTTGGCAATGCGCTTTTCGCGCGGCTGGACATTGGCAAGGTTTTCGATCGTCACCACCTCGTCGCCCTTGAGCCCCAGCGACTCCCAGGTCATGCCTTCCTCGAAGACGAAGGGGATGACTCCCATGCCGACCAGGTTGGAGCGATGGATGCGCTCGAAGGATTGGGCGATCACCGCCTTGACGCCGAGAAGATTGGTGCCCTTGGCCGCCCAGTCGCGCGACGAGCCGTTGCCGTATTCGACGCCGGCGAAGATGACGAGCGGAACGCCCTCTTCCTTGTACTGCATGGCCGCGTCATAGATCGACATCTCCTCCTTGGAGGGATAGTGGATTGTATAGCCGCCTTCCTTGCCGTTCGGACCCAGCATGTGGTTGCGGATGCGGATGTTGGCGAAGGTGCCGCGCATCATCACCTCATGGTTGCCGCGGCGCGTGCCGTACTGGTTGAAGTCGGCAACCGTGACGCCATGACCAAGCAGGTAGGAACCCGCCGGCGACGCGGCCTTGATCGAACCGGCCGGCGAAATGTGGTCGGTGGTGATCTTGTCGCCGAAAAGGCCGAGAACGCGCGCGCCCTTGATATCGGAAATGCCGGCGCCCGTCTTGCCCATGCCGACAAAATAGGGTGGGTTCTGGACATAGGTGGAGGCCCCATCCCAGGCATAGGTCTGCCCGGCCGGAACCTGCACGGCCTGCCAGTTCTCGTCGCCCTTGAAGACGTCCGCGTATTTCGTCGCATAGAGCTCGCGGGTGACGTATTTGAAGATGAACTCCTGGATCTCCTGCGAGGTCGGCCAGATGTCCTTGAGGTAGACGGGCTGGCCGTCCTGGTCCTCGCCGATCGGATCCTTGGTCAGATCCTTCTGGACGGAGCCGGCGAGCGCGTAGGCGACGACGAGCGGCGGCGAGGCGAGGTAGTTTGCCTGGACGTCCGGCGAGATGCGGCCCTCGAAGTTGCGGTTGCCGGAAAGAACGCCCGCGACGATCAGGCCCTTGTCGTTGATCGTCTTGGAGATCGGGCCCGGCAGCGGGCCGGAGTTGCCGATGCAGGTGGTGCAGCCGAAGCCGACCAGGTTGAAGCCGAGCTTGTCGAGATCGACCTGCAGACCGGACTTCGCCAGATATTCGGCGACGACCTGCGATCCGGGCGCGAGCGAGGTCTTGACCCACGGCTTCGTCTTCAGGCCCTTGGCGACGGCGTTGCGGGCGAGCAGGCCAGCCGCGATCAGCACCGACGGGTTCGAGGTGTTGGTGCAGGAGGTGATCGCCGCGATCGCGACGTCACCATGGCCGAGGTTGAAATCCGTGCCTTCGACGGCATAGCGGTTCGAAAGCTGGCCGGGCTTCTTGTAGTCGTTGTCGAGCGCGGCCGCGAAACCGGACGCGATGTTCTCGAGCGCGATGCGCCCTTCGGGGCGCTTCGGACCGGCCATGGACGGCACGACGTCGCCGAGGTCGAGTTCGAGCGTGTCGGTGAAAACGAGGTCGGAGCCGTCACCCTCGCGCCACATCCCTTGCGCCTTGGAATAGGCTTCGACCAGCGCGATGCGGCTCACTTCGCGGCCGGACATGGTGAGATAATTGATCGTTTCGGCATCGACCGGGAAGAAGCCGCAGGTCGCGCCGTATTCCGGGCCCATGTTGCCGATCGTCGCGCGGTCGGCGAGCGTCATGTTGTCGAGGCCCGGGCCGAAAAATTCGACGAATTTCGAGACCACGCCTTTCTTGCGCAGCATCTGCACGACGGTCAGAACCAGGTCGGTCGCCGTCACGCCTTCCTTGAGCTTGCCGGTGAGCTTGAAGCCGACGACTTCCGGCAGGAGCATCGACACCGGCTGGCCGAGCATCGCTGCTTCCGCTTCGATGCCGCCGACGCCCCAGCCGAGCACGCCAAGGCCGTTGATCATCGTCGTGTGGCTGTCGGTGCCGACGCATGTGTCCGGATAGGCGATCGTCTCGCCGTCCTCTTCCTTGATCCAGACGGCCTGGCCCAGATACTCAAGGTTCACCTGATGACAGATGCCGGTGCCGGGCGGCACGACGCGGAAGTTCTTGAATGCCTGCTGACCCCATTTGAGGAAGCGGTAGCGCTCGCCGTTGCGCTGATATTCGAGTTCGACGTTGCGCGCAAAGGCCGTCGGCGTGCCGAATTCGTCGACGATGACCGAATGGTCGATGACGAGGTCGACGGGGACGAGCGGATTGATCTTTTCCGGATCGCCGCCGAGCGAGACCATGGCGTCGCGCATGGCCGCGAGGTCGACGACCGCCGGAACGCCGGTGAAATCCTGCATCAGCACGCGTGCGGGGCGGTAGGCGATTTCGTTTTCCGCCGTGCCCTTGTCGCCGAGCCAGGCGGCGACGTTTTCGATGTCCTGCTTGGTGACGGATCGGCCGTCCTCATTGCGCAACAGGTTTTCCAGCAGCACTTTCATCGAATAGGGAAGCTTCGAAACGCCGGCAAGGCCGTTCGCCTCCGCCTTCGGAAGGCTGTAATAGACATAATCCACGCCATTGACCGTGAGCGTAGAGCGACAATTGAAACTGTCTAGGGATTTGGACACTGGAAATACCCCGTTCCGTCTGATCGCCAAAAGCTGACGTACGAACGCCCGAGCGCCTGAGAAGCGCAAAATGGGATGCGGGTGCGGCCATTTCCGCTGTCCGTACGTGGAATGTCATTCCATGTTCGGCGCTTGGATGAAATTCACGCCGACCGCTGGCGTGTTGGCCGCCTTATAGATAATTTCTTGAAATCGTGCCAGACCAACCAAGGTCCAAACGGAACTTTTTTTGCCCTGCGGCAAGAGCGTCGAGGAAAGCTTAGAATTCATGCGCCTGCTGGTAGAAGGTTTGAGTGCAAGGCGTGGCGAGGAACTGATTTTTAACGATATTTCCTTTGCGCTGGCAGCCGGTGAAGCGCTCCTCGTGACGGGTCCGAACGGCTCCGGAAAGTCCACCTTGCTGCGCGTTCTGGCGGGCCTGCTCGCAGCCGAATCGGGCAGCCTTCTTCTTGTAGACGCACCTGCCGGTTTCGAGCATCCGCGCGAGCTCAGCCACTATCTCGGCCATCGCAATGCGATGAAGCGAGAGCTGACTGTGGAGGAAAATCTTTCCTTTTGGCAGCGTTTTCTGGGTGATTCTCCCGGCGGCTCCGGGATCGATCTTGCCGCGGCGGCCGAAGCCGTCGGCCTTGCCGGCATCTCCCATCTGCCCTTCGGCTATCTCTCGGCCGGCCAGCAACGGCGCATGGCGATGGCAAAGCTCCTCGTCGCCTACCGGCCGATCTGGATCCTCGACGAACCGACCGCGGCACTTGATGCCGGCGCCGACAGGCTCTTTTCCGGTTTGGTCGCCGACCATCTCGCGCGGGGCGGCATCGTGATTGCCGCAACCCACCAGCCGCTCGGCATCGGCCGGGCGCAGACCTTGCAGATGACGGGGTTCGTCCATTGATCGCCCTCTTCTTCCGCGACCTGAAGCTTTCCGTGCGCGCCGGCGGCGGCGCGATGATCGGCGTCCTCTTCTTCATGACGATCGTCGCCGTCATTCCCTTCGGTGTCGGACCGGATCTCAATCTGCTCGCGCGCATCGGCCCGGCCATCCTCTGGATCGGCGCGCTGCTTGCCTCGCTGCTTGGTCTCGACCGGCTTTTCCAGGCGGAACGCGAGGATGGCTCGCTCGATCTGCTTTTGATGCAGGAGACGCCGCTCCTCCTGACCGTCTTCGTCAAATGCGCCGCCCATTGGGCCGCAACCGGCCTGCCGCTGGTGGTCGCCTCACCCTTTCTCGGCCTGTTCATGAACATGGACGAAGTCGCGATCGGAGCCACCGTGGTCACGCTTCTGGCGGGCACGCCGGCGATCACCTTCATCGGCGCGGTCGGCGCGGCGGTTGCCGTGGCGCTGCCACGCGGCGGCCTGCTCGTCTCGATCCTTGTGCTGCCGCTCGCCGTGCCCGTGCTGATCTTCGGCGTCAGCGCCGTCTATGCGGCGATCCAGGATCCGGCCCCTTTCCTGCCGCCATTCATGATATTGATGGCGATAACCCTGTTCTTCGCGGTGATCGGGCCGGTCGCGGCCGCTGCCGCGCTTCGGCATTCGGCCGATTGAGGTCGACCGCACGAGCGCGAGGCGAAAGCCCGTCCAGGCGTGGATCTCGGCGGACCGTAACGCAATCGTGATTGACCACTGCATAATTCCTTAGATCGACTTCGATCCAGGGATAGAAATATGCAGCAAATCGAAGTGCTACAGCGACCTTTGCGCGTCGAAAGGACGCGCGGCGCCGTAGATCAATTGCGGAAGTGGTGCTTCCGCGTTAAAGAGCCGTCATGAGGGAAAACAGCCTGGCCATCCGCAAGTTCAGCGACCTCGCCAATCCAACACGGTTCCTGGCGCTTGCCGCTCGCGTGCTGCCGTGGCTTGCCGTGCTCACGGTGCTGTTCTTTGCCGTGGGCCTGTGGCTCTCCTTCACGACCGAGGGCGATTACCAGCAGGGCGAGACGGTGCGCATCATGTATGTGCATGTGCCCGCGGCCTGGCTGTCGATGATGTGCTACACGGTCATGGCGATCTCGGCCCTCGGCACCCTCGTCTGGCGCCATCCGCTCGCCGACGTTTCGGCCAAGGCGGCGGCTCCGATCGGCGCCTCCTTCACCTTCCTGGCGCTCGTCACAGGCTCACTCTGGGGCAAGCCCATGTGGGGCACCTGGTGGGTCTGGGACGCGCGGTTGACCTCCGTCTTCGTGCTTTTCCTCATGTATCTTGGGCTGATGGCGCTCAATCGGGCCATGGAGGATCCGGCCCGCTCGGCGCGCGTCTCGGCCGTCTTGGTGCTGGTCGGCTTCGTCAATATCCCGATCATCAAATTCTCCGTCGAGTGGTGGAACACGCTGCACCAGCCGGCGAGCGTCATGCGCCTCGACGGGCCGACCATCGACCCGGAATTCCTGTGGCCGCTGATGGTGATGGCCATCGCCTTCACGCTTCTGTTCTTCTCGCTACATATCGCCGCCATGCGCAACGAGATCTGGCGCCGGCGGGTGACCTCGCTCAGGCGTCAGGCGGCGCGCAATGCCGGACGGGAGTCGCTCGTGCCATGATGAGCCACGCTGCCTATGTCCTCTCGAGCTATGCGGTTGCGGTCGCAACCGTTGTCGGACTGGTGCTCTGGGTCGTCGGCGACGGCCGCGCCCGCCAGCGCGAACTCAAGGCGCTCGAGGCCGCCGGCATCCGCCGCCGTTCGGCCGAGGCGACGGGTGGAGAGAGCACATGACGAGCACGCCTGCGCCGCGGCCGGACGAGCGCAAGCCCGGCGCCTTGCGCTACTTGCTCGCCGCCCTGCCGCTCCTGATCTTTGCGGGGCTTGCAGCGGTCTTCTGGAGCCAATTGAACTCCGGCAGGGACATCGGCGAAATCCCCTCCGCGCTGATCGGCACCAAGGCGCCGATGCTCGACATGCCGCCGCTCGAAGGTGCCGTGACGCCGTCGGGCGAGCCGATGCCGGCGCTGACCGATGCCGCGGTCAAGGGCAAGCTGAGCCTCGTCAATGTATGGGCCTCCTGGTGCGTGCCCTGCCGCCAGGAACATCCCATCATTCTTGAGTTGTCGAAGGATCCGCGCCTGACTGTCGTCGGCATCAACTATAAGGACCGGAACGAGAACGCCCTGAGATTCCTCGGCGAGCTCGGCAATCCCTTCTCGGCGATCGGCGTCGACCCCAACGGCAAGGCGGCAATCGACTGGGGCGTCTACGGCATCCCGGAATCCTTCCTCGTCGCCGCCGACGGCACGATCCTCTACAAGCGCGCCGGTCCTTTCGACGAGCAGACGCTGAAGGAAGGGCTGATGCCGGCGATCGAGAAGGCGCTGGCGGGGTCGTGAGCGGGCCCGCGGTTTCACCGCATCCGCCCCTCCGGCCTGCCGGCCACCTTCTCCCCGCAGGCGGGGCGAAGGTGACTCGCGGCGTCCCCTCACCCTCGTTCCTCCCTCGCGGGTGAAGGACTAAAGATTCGCGTGTTCCCACTTTTGTCCTACTCGGGAACGAGGAACTCGGCGTTGTCGCGAGTCCCTTCTCCCCGCGAGCGGGGAGAAGGTGCCGGTCCACCCTCCGCAGCTGCTGCGGAGGACGGGCAGGCGGATGAGGGGCCAATTCGCTGCGCCCTCAGCCCCCCGCCTGCCACACCTTGACCGAATCGAGCGGCCAGACGAGCATCAGCACGTTGAGCGTCAAATTGTCGCGGATCATCCAACCGGTAAAAAGCTCGAGGGCGATCGCGAGCGCGATCGTCATGGCCACCGGCAGCCGCGAGGCGAGCAGGAAGCCTGCCGCCATGGCGAGCGTATCCATGGTCGAATTGAGGATGCTGTCGCCGAAATAGTCGAGCGAGATGGTCGCGGAGCGGTAGCGGTTGATTACCACCGGGGTGTTTTCGGCAATTTCCCACGCCGCCTCGATCGCAGTTGCGAGCAGCAGCCGCGCGCTCAGAGGCTTGCCGCGCAGTAGAAGATGGCCGAGGCCATAAAAGAGGAAGCCATGGATGATGTGTGACGGCGTGTACCAGTCGGCGATGTGCTGGGAATTGCCGCTGGAATTGACGGCACCCTCCCAGAGCTTCACATAGCCGCATTCGCAGATCCAGAGCCGCCCCATGAGGTGCTGCACCAGCATTTGAACGGCAATGACGCCGAGGCAGGCTATCAGCCAGATCCACACCCGCTGCCTGTTGTCTTCGGTGCCGGCGGCCAGCGTCATTCGGCGCTTTCCCGTTCCAGCGAATGCCGCATGATCAGCGGCATCTGGAGAAGCGTGAAGAGGATGGTGATCGGCATCGTTCCCCAGACCTTGAAGGCGACCCAGAAATCGGTCGTGAAGGAGCGCCAGACGATCTCGTTCAGCACGGCGAGAAACAGGAAGAACAGGCCCCAGCGGATCGTCAGCTTGCGCCAGCCATCCTCGTCAAGCTTGAAGGCGGCATGGAAGACATAGCCGAGCAGAGACTTGCCGAAGAGGAGCCCGCCAAGCAGGATCGCGCCGAAGAGCGTGTTGACGATAGTCGGCTTCATCTTGATGAAGGTGTCGTTCTGCAGCCAGAGCGTCAGCGCGCCGAAGACGAAGACGACGATCCCGGAAATAAGCGGCATCATCGGCAGCGTGCGGGTCATGATCCAGGAGGCGATGAGCGCCGCCGCCGTCGCCGCCATGAACAGGCCGGTCGCGATGAAGATCGGGCCGCCCAGCTCGCCGAGCACCGGAAAGCGGCTCGCCAGCCATTCGCCGCGCGAATTGGCGAAGAAAAAGACCATCAGCGGGCCGAGCTCCAGCACGAGCTTCAGAAGCGGGCCTACCTCTGTCCGCGGCTTTGCGGCCTCGATTGTCGACATTTGCGGATCCTGTTCTCTCATCTCTCGCCTGGCTTGAGCGGGACGCAGGCGGAAAACCGCTTCACATTTTTCCTCACCCCGCTCCGGCAGCTCATAACACCAGCATTGCGGCAAAACCATATCAACCGGTGCTTTCGCCGCACAGCTTCGCCGCCGGTCACGCGCCGCCGACACCCGCGATCGCCTCGGCGAAGTCCTTCGCCTCGAACGGCTCGAGATCGTCGATCCCCTCGCCGACACCGATGAAATAGACCGGCAACTTGTGCTTGGCGGAGATCGCCACCAGGATGCCGCCGCGCGCCGTGCCATCCAGCTTGGTCATGATCAGCCCGCTGACACCGGCGACATTGCGAAAGATCTCCACCTGCTGCAGCGCGTTCTGCCCGGTCGTCGCATCGAGAGTCTGCAGCACCGTGTGCGGCGCTTCGGGATCGAGCTTGCCGAGAACGCGCACGATCTTTTCGAGTTCCGCCATCAGCTCGGCCTTGTTCTGCAGCCGGCCGGCGGTGTCGATGATCAGCACGTCCGACTTCTTCTCGCGAGCCCGCTCATAGGCCTCATAGGCGAGACCCGCCGCATCGGCGCCAAGCTTAGAGGCAACGATGTCGGATTTCGTCCGTTCCGCCCAGATCTTCAACTGCTCGATCGCAGCGGCGCGGAACGTATCCCCGGCCGCCAGCATCACCTTCAGCCCCGCGCCCGAGAGTTTCGCGGCGAGCTTGCCGATAGTCGTCGTCTTGCCGGTGCCGTTGACGCCGACGACGAGGATCACATGCGGTTTGTGGCTGAGGTCGAGCTCCAGCGGCCTAGCGACGGGCCCCAGCACCTTGGTGATTTCGCCCGCCATGATGCGGGAGACGTCTTCGCCGGTCACATCCTTGCCGTAGCGCTCGGAAGCGAGCGTATCGGCGATGCGCATCGCCGTCTCGACGCCGAGATCGGCCTGGATCAGCAAGTCCTCCAAATCCTGCAGCGTCGCCTCGTCGAGCTTGCGCTTGGTAAAGAGGCTGGCGATCTGTCCGGTGAGCTGCGAGGAAGTGCGCGCGAGGCCGCGGCGCAGGCGCTGGTACCAGGAAAGCTTCAGCTGCGGTGCGGGCGCTTCCTCCTCGGGGCGTCTTTCCGCGGCTGCGAAGCCTTTGGGGAGGTGGGGCGCCGCCGTGGCTGCCTCGGTTGCGTCACCCCCCTTGCCAGGCATCTCCCCCTCGAGGGGGGAGAGCGCAGGAGGTGTGGGTTCTTCCTCTCCCGTCACGACAGCGTCTGCAGCGATATATGCACTTGGTTCCGGGGCTTCCTGCGCGGCACTCGCTTCGGCACCGGCCTGCTTTTCGGTCCGGTTGCTCTCGGAGGGGGCGGCAGCCTCCGCCTGATCTCCCCCCTTATGGGGGAGATGTCCCGAAGGGACAGAGGGGGGCATCGCCGCCTCGTCGGCTAGTGCAGCACGGTCGGAAGGGGCTTCACCCCCCTCTGCCCTGCCGGGCATCTCCCCCCCTAGGGGGGAGATTGGATGCGGAGCGCTCTCTTCCTCCACCGCGACGCCTTCGTCAGCAGCGACGTTCGTGCCTTTCTCAAAGCTTTCGCTTGATGTGTCGGCCCCCGGTGCGGTTAGCTCGGGCGGGATGGGGAGATCCTCTGCACCGAGCTTCGCCTCCTCGAAGGCGGCTCGATCGTCCTCGGCGCCCGCTTCGGTCTCCCCTTGCTCCCCCTTGTGGGGGAGGTGACCCGAAGGAATAGGGGGGGATGCCGCCGCTTCGTCCGCAATCACGGCATCACGTGTCTCCGGCGCCGCCTCCTGCGGCGGCACGGGTTTCTCCTCGACGGTGTCCTTGCCGAAGGAAAAGATCTTCTTGATGAAACCAATTGCCATGGGACTATCCAGGTATCAGGCCGCAGCCATCTGTTTGGGCTGCATCATCAGATGCTTGCCGTTATGACCGGTGATCGCGACCCTGGCGAGAGAGCGCGGCTCGAGCCCGGCGGCGTCGACGAGCGTGAAGTTTTCCGTGTGCGCAAGGCCGTTCATCTCGACGAGGATCGTCTGCTCGCTGCCGATCATGCGTTCGAGATGGGCGGCGTAGAGGTCAGCCCCCTTCGCCCTCAGCCTTGCGGCGCGTTCCTTGACGAGCGCTCGGTCGAGCTGCGGCATGCGCGCGGCCGGCGTGCCGGGGCGAGGGCTATAGGGAAAGACATGCAACTGCGCGATGCCGCATTCTTCCGCGAGCCGCAACGAATTGGCGAACATTTCCTCGGTTTCCGTCGGGAACCCGGCGATCATGTCCGCGCCGAAGCTGATCTCGGGCCGCAAGCGGCGTACCTCGTCGCAGAAGGCGCGCGCATCGGCGTTCGAGTGCCGCCGCTTCATCCGCTTCAGGATCAGGTCGTCACCGTGCTGCAGCGACAGGTGCAGATGGGGCATGAAGCGCGGCTCTTCGGCGATCACGTCGAGGAGGTGCCGATCCGCCTCGATGCTGTCGATCGAGGAAAGCCTGAGGCGCAGGATCTCCTGCACGTGCTTCAGCAAGGTCTTTGCAAGAAGCCCGAGCGTCGGTGTCCCGGGTAAGTCCACCCCGTAGCTCGTGGCGTCGACGCCCGTCAGCACGATCTCCTGGTAGCCGCCGTCGACAAGCCGGCGCGCCTGCTCGACGACCGCACCCATCGGCACCGAGCGGGAATTGCCGCGGCCATAGGGAATGATGCAGAACGTGCACCGATGGTCGCAGCCGTTCTGCACCTGGATGAAGGCGCGTACATGGCCGTCGATATGCTTCACCATTTGCGGCGCGGTGGCGCGCACACTCATGATGTCGTTGACGCGCAGCTTCTCCTCGGCCGAGACGCCGAAATCCGGCAGGGCGCGGTAGGAGGCGCTCTTGAGTTTTTCCTCATTGCCGAGCACGGCATCGACCTCCGCCATTTCGGCGAAGGTTTCCTTCTCGGTCTGGGCGGCGCAGCCGGTGACGATGATACGCGCATGCGGGTTTTCGCGGCGCGCGCGGCGGATCGCCTGGCGCGCCTGGCGCACCGCCTCGCCGGTGACGGCGCAGGTGTTGACGAGAATGGCGTTGTTCAGCCCCGCCTTCTCGGCCTCCGCCCGCATGACTTCCGATTCATAGGTGTTCAGCCGGCAGCCGAAGGTTATGACCTCGACGCCGCTCAAAGCGCCCGGGCTCCGCTTTCGCCGCTCGTCTCGTCGCGCTGAAAGGCGCCGCTGGCGGGATCGACCGTTCCCGACCATTCCCATTCGGCCGGTCCGGTCATGATCACGTGATTGTCCGCATTGCGCCATTCGATCAGCAGCGGACCGCCCGGCACGTTCACGGTCACCGTGCGCTCCGTGCGGCCGGTTCTCGCGCCGCTGACGGCGGCTGCGCAGGCGGCCGAGCCGCAGGCGAGCGTCAGACCCGCACCGCGCTCCCACGTCCTGAGGTCCATCTCGGTCCGGGAGCGGACATGCGCGATCGATATATTGGCGCGCTCGGGGAAGATCGGATGGTTTTCGAGCAGCGGTCCGAAGCGGTCGAGATCGTAGCTCCAGACATCGTTCTCGACCCAGAAGATCGCATGGGGATTGCCCATCGAGGCGACGGACGGCGAGTGGAGGACCGGATCGTCGATCGGCCCGATCTGCAGCTCGATGCGGCGCGTGTCGTGGAATTCCTCCGCGAGCGGTATTTCGTTCCAGCCGAAACGCGGGCTTCCCATGTCGACGGAGATCGTGCCGTCATCATGCTCCTTCGCCTCGAGCAGGCCGGCGACCGTATGGAAGAGGAAGACCTTCTTGCCGGTCTCGGCGGCGAGCGCCTGGACGACGCAGCGCGTGCCGTTGCCGCAGGCCTGCGCCATCGAGCCGTCGGAATTGACGATGTCGATCCAGGCGTCGGTGCCTGCGGCCTTCGGATCGTGGATCGCCATGATCTGGTCGAACTGGGTCGCCGGATCGGCATTGAGCGCGATCGCGGCCGCGGGCGTGACGCGATCCTTGCGGCCGCGCATGTCGACCACCAGGATCTTGTTTCCAAGCCCGTTCATCCGGGCAAATTGCACCTGATCGGCCATGTCGCGATCGTCCAAACCTGGCCTCCCACCGGGGGAGGCGCCCAATTTGCGCTGTATATGGCGGAAAAGCCCGGAAATTACCAGTGCCGGCGTCGTTCTCATGCGGCCGGCGCAAGAGGCACATCGTAGACCTCGCCCGGGCGCAAGGCCCTGAACCGGTCCGCTTCGATGCCGGCCTTTTCGAGGGCAGCCTCAAGCGCTCTCAGCGGCTCCTCGATCCCCTCATTGGTCAGCCGGAAGGTGCCCCAATGGTGACCGGCCACATGTCCGGCGCCGCAGGCGAGCATGCCCATCACCGCCTCTTCCGGATTCTGGTGCTGGCCTTCCATGAACCAGCGCGGTTCGTAGCAGCCGAAGGGCAGGTTGGCGAGGCGGAAAGCGCCGTGCTTTCTCCGCGCGCTCCGGTAATTGGTACCGCCGTGAAAGCCGGTGTCGCCGATGTGATAGATCTTGCCGGCCGGGGTCTCGAGGACGAAGGCGGCCCAGAGCGCCATCCGCCGGTCGCTCGTGCGGCGCGCGGACCAATGGTGGCAGGGTTCCGCATGGACGACGATGCCGTCTTCGAGGTTGAGCCGATCGCCCCAGTCCATGACGGATATCCGAGCGCCCGGCACGGCACGGCGGATGATCGTGTCGTTGCCGAGCGGCGTAACAATATGCGGTTCATGCCCGGCATGGAGCGCGTCGAGCGTCTTAAGATCGAGATGATCGTAGTGATTGTGGGTGACGAGGACGACGTCGATCGGCGGCAAGTCGTCCATCAGGATACCGGGCGCGTTGCGGCGACGGGGTCCGGCAAAGGCGAAGGGGCTTGCGCGGCCCGACCAGACCGGATCGGTCAGGATGTTGACGCCCGCCACCTGGATCAACAGCGTCGCGTGACCGACCATGGTCACGCGCAGGCGGTCGCCGGCAACGGCAAGATCGGGTTTGGCCTGATGGAAGGGGCTTTGGTAATGCGCCGGCCATTGCACGCGTCTGCCGCCGAGCTGCCAGCGAATGAGGTGCGCCAGACCGCGCGGCGGGAAGCCGCCGGGGTTGAAGAAGCGGACACCGTCGAAATGATCGGAAATCGGGCCGCTGTAATAGGGATTGACGTCCTTCCTCATGGCTGCCTCGACCGCATGCTTGCGAAAGATAGGAGAGCAGACTGGCCAAGGACAGGGGGGCGCGGCGGACCGTCAAGAATTTCTTGAAGACGGCAACTCGATTGCTACCATGCTTCAATGCTGGTCCGATTCGACAAACAGGAGCGCCTCTATAAGGCGATCAGGCTCATCCGCCCCGTCCACCTCAATGTCGGCAGGACGATGGAGAAACTGCTGCAAGCGGCGGGGATCAGCGTCGCCGAGCGCGCCGTCCTCGAGCTCATCTGCGGACAGCCGCTGACGGTTCCGGAGGCGGCCAGGCAGCTCTGCATGAAGCGGCAGTTCGTGCAGCGCATGGCCGCCGGGCTCATTTCCAAAGGCCTGATCGAGAAGACGCCCAATCCCGAGCACCGCAGCGCCTATATCTGCGCGCCGACCGCCGCCGGGCGGGATCTGTTCCAGACCGTTCACCGGCGCGAGCTCGAGATGCTGCACGCCGTTCTCGGCGACATCAACCAGACCGAAGTGGTCGTGGCGCTGCGGGTGATGATGCGCATTGACGCCGCCTTCGAGGCGCTCGCCGCGGCCAGTGAAGGCGGGGAGGAGAGATTGTGACGCCGCTCCTCTGGGCGCTCGCGGCGATCGTCGTCGTCGCGCTGCTTTTTGTCCTCGAATTGCGGCGCGAACTCAAGGCAGCCTATACGCCGACGACCGGCGAACGCATCGATGTCTCCCTGCGGCCGAACCTGGCGCTGCTCATCATCGACATGCAGGAGGATTTCACCACCGTCGGCGGACGGTACGGCTGGGACGAGGCCTATCTGAAGGCCCGTATCGAGGCGATCGACATTATGGCCGCCAAGGCGAAGAAAGCGGACATCCCCGTGATCGCCATTCGCCATGTCTATCGCGCGCCGCTCATACGGCTGATGATCCGCCTCTTCGGCGAGGGGCGCGGTATTCCCGGCTCCAGGGGCCTCGGCCTCATGAGGCTCCCGGTCGAGCCGGATTTCGAAGTGCTGAAGGCGCGCAGCGACAGCTTCTCGTCACCGGAGCTGGAAGGCTATCTGGCGGCGAAACAGATCGGAACTCTCCTCCTCACCGGGCTCGACGGCTCCTATTGCGTGCAGGCCACCGCCAACGGCGCGCTCAATCGCGGCTATCGGGTCGAGATCGTCGAAGACGCGGTGCTGAGCCGCGATCAAGCGGATTGGGGCAGGCAGGTCGCGGCGCTCAAGGGCCGCGGCGCCGTCCTGATTTGAAGCCGGGCGCTCCGGTTTCACCTTCCGCTCCTTGACTTTCCGCCGGCTTTCCTGTTTATCCGGGCAAAATCCTTCGCAAGTGATGACTTCGAAGCCGCCGACCGGGGCCCGAAAAGGTGTAAAGAGAGCCCGGAGGCCACCATCCGACAGCGCGTCGCGCCCTCGGGTGGTTTTTGGCTTTGCGCTTTGTTTTCCACGCGAGGGACCCCACGTTTCCGGCGAGCCTAGAAGGCCAACCGGAACCAGAAGGATGAGAGTATGTTCGAGAGCCTGCAGGACCGTCTTGGTTCCATATTGAATGGACTGACCGGCCGCGGCGCCCTGTCGGAAGCTGACGTTTCCGCGGCGCTACGGGAGGTTCGCCGTGCGCTGCTCGAAGCCGACGTCGCTCTCGACGTCGTGCGCTCCTTCACCGAAAAGGTCCGCGAAAAGGCGGTCGGCGCGGAAATCCTGAAGGCGATCAAGCCCGGCCAGATGGTCGTCAAGATCGTCCATGACGAGCTTGTCGCCATGCTCGGCTCGGAAGGGGTGACGATCGACCTCAACGCGCCCGCCCCAGTGGTCATCATGATGGTGGGCCTGCAGGGCTCGGGCAAGACGACGACAACCGGCAAAATCGCCAGGCGGCTGACGACGCGCGACAAGAAAAAGGTCCTGATGGCCTCGCTCGACACCCGTCGCCCGGCCGCCCAGGAACAGCTGCGCCAGCTCGGCGTCCAGACCGGCATCGACACGCTGCCGATCATCGCCGGCCAGTCGCCGACCGATATCGCCGTCCGCGCCGTGCAGGCGGCGAAGCTCGGCGGCCATGACCTCGTCATCCTCGACACCGCCGGTCGCACCCATATCGACGAGCCGCTGATGATCGAGATGGCGGAGATCAAGCGGAAATCCAATCCGCATGAGATCCTGCTCGTCGCCGACGCGCTGACTGGCCAGGACGCCGTCAATCTCGCCCGCAACTTCGACGAACGCGTCGGCATCACCGGCCTCGTCCTGACCCGCATGGACGGTGACGGCCGCGGTGGCGCCGCCCTGTCGATGCGCGCAGTCACCGGCAAGCCGATCAAGCTCATCGGCGTCGGCGAGAAGATGGACGAACTCGAGGAGTTCCATCCCCGCCGCGTCGCCGACCGCATTCTCGGCATGGGCGACATCGTCTCGCTGGTCGAGAAGGCGGCGGAGAACATCGACGCCGAGAAGGCGGCGGCCATGGCCGCCAAAATGGCCAAGGGAAAGTTCGACCTGAACGACCTCGCCGATCAGTTGCGGCAGATGCAGAAGATGGGCGGCATGGGCGGCATCATGGGGCTGATGCCGGGCATGGCGGGCATGAAGGACAAGATGGCCGCCGCCGGCCTCGACGATAAGCTGTTCAAGCGCCAGCTTGCCATCATCTCCTCGATGACGAAGGCCGAGCGGGCTAATCCAGACATCCTCAAGCATTCGCGCAAGAAGCGCATTGCGAGGGGCTCCGGCACCGATGCCTCCGATATCAACAAGCTCCTGAAGATGCACCGCCAGATGGCGGACATGATGAAGATGATGGGCGGCAAGGGCAAAGGCGGCATGATGAAGCAGATGATGGGGGGCCTTGCCAACAAGATGGGCCTCGGGGGCTTAGGCGGCGGCATGCCCGATCTCTCCAAGCTCGACCCGAAACAGCTCGAAGCGCTGCAGAAGCAGGCTGAAGCGGCCGGTCTCGGCAAGCCGGGCGGGATGCCGGGCCTCGGCGGCGGAAATGGTTTGCCCGGCCAAGGTTTACCGGGCCAAGGTTTACCAGGATTGGGCGGCGCCAAGCTGCCGGGTCTTGGCGGCGGATTCCCGGGCCTTCCCGGCCTGCCGAAGAAGAAGTGAGGATCGCGACGAATGCTTGATCCCGAGATCAAAGAGGAATTGGCGAGCTACCGGCAGTCGATCGACAATATCGATGCCGCTCTCGTCCATATGCTGGCCGAACGCTTCCGCTGCACCAAGGCGGTGGGTGTTCTCAAAGCCAAGCACAGCTTGCCGCCGGCCGATCCGGCGCGCGAAGAATACCAGATCGAACGCCTTCGGCACCTTGCCAAGGATGCCAATCTGGACCCGGATTTCGCCGAGAAGTTCCTGAACTTCATCATCAAGGAAGTCATCCGGCATCATGAAGCCATTGCCGCCGATCGCTCGCAGCCCGCGGGCAGCGCCGGCACCACCCGTTCCGCTTGAAAGAAGCGGTCAAGAAAGCCTGCAAGGAGTAAATTGATATGGCACTGAAAATTCGTCTCGCCCGCGGCGGTTCCAAGAAGCGCCCCTATTACCAGATCGTCGTTGCCGATGCCCGCTCGCCGCGTGACGGCCGCTTCCTCGAGAAGCTCGGTTCCTGGAATCCGATGCTTGCCAAGGATGACGAAAAGCGCATCGAACTGAACGCCGAGCGCGTGAGCCACTGGATCGCCCAGGGCGCGCAGCCGACAGACCGCGTGCTCCGCTTCCTCGACCAGGCCGGTCTCGCCAAGCGCCCGGCCCGCAACAACCCGACCAAGGCACAGCCCGGCAAGAAGGCTCAGGAGCGCGCCGCCGAAGCCAAGCAGCGCGCCGAAGACGCAGCAGAAGCTGCCGCGGAATAATCTGCATCAAAACGATGTGGCGGACGGGCGGCATTTCCATGCCGCCCGTTTTGCTTTATGTGCAGCCCACAAGACCCCGCATGGATGCCGGCGATGACGACACTCAAGAACCCTGTCCTGATGGCGACGATCGGTGCAGCGCAAGGCCTGCGCGGCGAAGTCCGGTTGAAATCCTACACGGACGATCCGACCGCGCTCGGTGATTACGGCCATCTGCACAGCGACGACGGCCGCGTCTTCGAGATCCTGGAAGTCCGCGAGGCAAAAAACGTCGTCATCGTGCGTTTCCGCGGCATCAACGACCGGACTGCTGCCGAGGCGCTGAACGGGCTCGAACTCTTCATCGAGCGCGACAACCTCCCCGACGATGACCTCGAAGAGGACGAGTTCTTCTATGCGGACCTCGAAGGCCTGGAAGCTGTCGACAGCGCCGGAAAGAGCTACGGCTCGGTGACGGGCGTTTTCGATTTCGGCGCCGGCGACCTTCTGGAACTGAAAGGCCCGGGCAGAAGACCGGTGCTCATTCCCTTCACCGAATGGTCGGTTCTGGAAATCGACCTGGAGGCCGGCAAGCTGCTGGTCGACCCGGTAGCCGCGGGCCTGGTCGAGGACAAGGACGAGGGTATCGGCAAATCCTTCCCCACCAAGCGCAAGTGAGACGGCAATGTCCTTTCGCGCGACGGTGCTGACGCTTTATCCGGAGATGTTCCCGGGGCATCTCGGCCTGTCCCTTGCCGGCAAGGCGCTCGAACGCGGGCAATGGTCGATCGAGGCCGTGCAGATCCGCGATCACGCCGAGGACAAGCACCGCACCGTCGACGACACGCCGGCCGGCGGCGGCGCCGGCATGGTACTGAAACCCGATGTGCTTGCCCGCGCCATCGATCATGTCTCGTCGGATGACGATCGGCCGCGCCTGTTGATGAGCCCGCGCGGGCGGCCGCTGACCCAGGCACGGGTGCGTGAGCTTGCGAGCGGCCCCGGCGCGGTCATCGTCTGCGGCCGCTTCGAGGGAGTCGACCAGCGCGTCATCGATACGCGCCAGCTCGAGGAGATCTCAATCGGCGACTACATCCTCTCCGGCGGCGAGCCGGCGGCGCTGGTGCTGCTCGATGCGGTCGTGCGCATCCTACCGGGGGTGATGGGCAACGACCTTTCCGGCGTGCATGAGAGCTTCGAGGGCGGATTGCTGGAGCACCCGCACTATACGCGGCCGCAGGTCTTCGAAGGTCAGGAGATCCCGGCGGTACTGACCTCCGGAAACCACGGGGCAATCGCCAGATGGCGCGAGGCCGAGGCGCGGCGGCTGACGGAGGAGCGCCGTCCGGACCTTCTGAAGCGTGATCCGGCTCAGCCCGTGAAGAAATAATAGGCGGCCAGCAGCAGGCCGACGGCCACGACGAGCGCGCGGATCACCGATTGGGGAACCCGCCGCGCCGCCCAGACGCCTGAATAGCCGCCAAGTGCCGCGCCCGGCACCATGATCGCCGCGTGCAGCCAGGAAACGACGCCACCCGCCGCGAAGACGAAGATCGCGATCGTGGCAATCACGATCGAGATGAAGTTTTTGAGCGCGTTCAGCCGGTGATAGCCACCGCCGGTCGCAAGTCCGAGCACCGCAAGCATCATGATCCCCATGCCGGCCCCGAAGAAGCCGCCATAGACCGAGGTCGCCATCTGGCTTGCGACGCCCAGCGGGCCGATCCTGTGCTCGTCGCTGCGCGCCTTCGGCTTCAACAGGGGCCCAGCGGCGAAGATCGCGGTGGCGGCAATCAGCAGCCAGGGCACCATGGCGCGGAAGGACGGATTGGAGAGCGACAGGAGGATCAGCGCCCCCGCAAGTCCGCCGATCGCCGAGATAAGTCCCAGGACGATCGCGTTGCGACGATCGGCGCGGATCTCCTTGGCATAGGCGAGCGCCGACGTGACATAGCCGGGCAACTGGATGATCGAGGAGGTCGCATTGGCGACGATTGGCGGCAGACCGCCGAGCGTCATGGCGCCGAAGGTGAGAAACGTGCCGCCGCCAGCGATGGCATTGACGACGCCGGACAGAAATCCGGCAACGAACAGCAGTAGCACATGGAATAGCGTCATCATCTCCCCCCGAACGGCCTGGACATCGGGATAGCCGCTTGCGATATCGGCTGCAAGCACCGAGAAATTCCGCTTTCGGGGATGACAAGCGGGCCCGTTTGGTGTATGTGCCGGCCCGGTTCGGGTTCTTGCCCGAGACCGTAAACAAAGACGACCATAAACAAAGAATGGTGAAACCGCTCCTGCCCGACCGGGCAAGGCCCGAAGGAATCCGACGGGCCGGTCGAGAGCGCTCTGGCTGTTTCAGAAAAGCAAAGGTTTAGACCGATGAACATCATCCAGCAGCTGGAAGCCGAACAGGCCGCCAAGATCGCCGCCAAGCGCACCCTTCCGGAATTCTCCGCCGGCGACACCGTGCGCGTCAACGTCCGCGTCGTCGAAGGCAACCGTACCCGCGTCCAGGCCTATGAAGGCGTCTGCATCGCCCGCTCCGGCGGCGGCATCAACGAGAGCTTCACCGTTCGCAAGATCTCCTATGGCGAAGGCGTAGAGCGCGTCTTCCCGGTCTACTCGCCGCTCGTCGAAAGTGTAGACGTGGTTCGCCGCGGTAAGGTCCGCCGCGCCAAGCTCTACTACCTGCGCGACCGCCGCGGCAAGTCGGCCCGTATCGTCGAGAACACCGGCACGCGCGCCCGCAAGCTGAACGAAGCCGAGCGTCAGGCAGTTGCCGAGGAAAAGGCTCGCATCGAGGCTGAAAAGGTTGCAGCCGCCCAGGCGCTCGCCGCCGAAAAGGCAGCCGCCGAGGCCGCCGAGAAGGCCGCTGCCGAGGCAAATGCAGCGGAAAACGCCGCAGAATAAGAAATCGCATTTTCCGGGATTTGCAGGAAGGCGGCCTCGGGCCGCCTTCTTTATTTGGGGATCAATGCGCAACAGTCTCGGCCCAAATCCCGCTCCACCCGCGAAGAGGGCCTACCACAAGCCTGGCAACCTCGAATCTCCGCGACCCATTTGGCTTGTATTCCCCTGAAATTTTGTGACATCTTCTGTCGCCATAAATTTCCAGGAGTACCTTCCATGACAATCCGCCGCCAGGTGCTTGCGGGCATCGCCGCCGCCCTCGCCCTTCCCTTCGCCTTCTCCGCGCCCGCTGTCGCCAGCGACCTGCCGGATCTCGGCGGCAGAACGGTCGTCGTCGCCACCGAGAACGCCTATCCCCCGCTGCAATTCGTCGACCCGCAGAGCGGCAAGGCAGTCGGCTGGGAATACGACGCCATGAACGAGATCGCCAAGCGGCTGAACTTCAAGGTCGAGTATCAGAACGTCAGCTGGGACGCCATGATCCAGGCGGTTTCCGACGGCCAGTACCAGATCGGCATGACCGGCATCACCATCAAGGACGACCGCAAGGAGAAGGTGGATTTCTCCGATCCCTATATGCGCTCCCAGCAATTCATGCTGGTGCGCAGCGACGAGGCGCGCTTCAACGACGCCAAAAGCTTCGCCACGGTCGAGGATGCGCTGATCGGCGCGCAGCCGGGCACTTCGCCTTTTTATACGGCCGTCTACGAGATTCTCGACGGCAACGAGCAGAACCCGCGCATCAAGTTGTTCGAGACCTTCGGCGCCACCGTCCAGGCGCTCAAGGCCGGCGACGTCGATCTGGTGCTGACCGACAGCGTCGCCGCACAGGGTTACGTCGACGCGTCCGAAGGCAAGCTGAAGGTGGTCGGCGAGCCGCTTGGCACCGAGGACTTCGGTTTCATCTTCCCGAAGGGCTCCGATCTTGTCGCCCCGGTCAATGCCGCCATCAAGGCGCTCAAGGAGGACGGCACCTTCGAGGCGTTGAACAAGAAGTGGTTCCTCGACTACAAAATGGGTGGCTGATCGCTTGGCTCCAGTCAAATCATCCGGCACATCCGGGAAGGGCGACTATCCGTGGTGGCTGGTCGCCCTTCTCGCGATCGCCGCTCTTCTTGCTGCGGTCATCGTCACCAACGAGATATTTACACAGGTCTTCGGCGTCGTGCTCAAGGGCATAGGCGTGACCGTCTTCGTCACGCTTGCGGGCTTTGCGCTTGCGACCGTGCTGGGCCTTGGCATCGCCCTGATGGCCCTTTCCGAGCACGTGGCGCTCCGCCAGGTCGCGCGCTTCTATACGGAGGTCATCCGTGGCGTGCCGATCCTCGTCCTGCTCTTCTATATCGCCTTCGTCGGGGCGCCGGCGCTTGTGGTTGCGGCCAATTTCCTGGCGGCGCCGATCATTTCGGCAGGATGGATGGAGCCGCTGGTCGTTCGCGACATATCGCTGATGTGGCGGGCGATCATCGCGCTGATGATCGGCTATTCGGCCTTCATCGCCGAGGTCTTTCGCGCCGGCATCCAATCGGTCGACAAGGGGCAGGTCGAGGCCGCGATGGCGCTCGGGCTCTCGCGCTTTCAGCGCTTCCGCCTTGTGGTCTTTCCGCAGGCGATCCGCGTCATCCTGCCACCGCTCGGCAATGATTTCGTGGCAATGGTGAAGGATTCCTCGCTCGTTTCCGTGCTCGGCGTCGCCGACATCACGCAGATGGGAAAGATCTACGCCTCTGGCTCCTTCCGCTTCTTCGAGACCTATTCGATCGTCGCCTATGTCTACCTGATCCTGACGATCGGGCTGTCGCTCGCATTAAGGGCGCTCGAGCGGCGGCTGCGCCGGGCGCAGGCACGGTAGTGGAAGCGCCGCGCGTCTCTTCAGACGCGCAAAGCTTGCTGCAACTCTTTGAACCTGCGCAACGGCGCCCGAAAATCGGGTACGAATTTCGGGCCAATGCGCCAAGCTAATGCATGCCTGCGGTCAGCGCAGGCGCCCTGGCGGCGAGCGCCGCGCGCAGCTTTTCGAGCGCCCTCGTTTCGATCTGGCGCACGCGTTCCTTCGATATGCCGAGAGCGACCCCCAGTTCTTCGAGTGTCGCTCCGTCCTCCGACAGCCGCCGCGCACGGATGATCTTCATTTCGCGCTCGCTGAGTTCGCCGAGCGCGCTGTGCAGCCAGCGGCGCGCGCGTTCGCCGTCGATCGTCTCGCTGACCTGCTCGTCTGGCAGCGGCGCGTCGCTTGGAAGGAAATCGAGGCGCGCGCCGCCCTCCGCGTCGCCGTGCCCAACCGGCGCCTGCAACGACGCGTCGTTGCCGGAAAGGCGCGCATCCATGGTCTGGACGTCCGCGAGACTGACGCCGAGAGCGACGGCGATTTCCTCATGCATCGCCTGCGATGTAAGCTGCCGGTCCCCTTGGGCCAGCCGGGCTCTCAGCCGGCGCAAATTGAAGAACAGCGCCTTCTGCGCCGAACTGGTGCCGCCTCTGACGATCGACCAATTGCGCAAGACATAATCCTGCATCGAGGCCCGGATCCACCAGGTGGCATAGGTGGAGAAGCGTACCTCCCGGCTCGGCTCGAAACGCGCGGCCGCCTCCAGGAGGCCGATATGACCCTCCTGGACCAGGTCGCCCATGGGCAGACCGAAGCTGCGGAATTTCGCTGCCATTGCGACAACCAGACGCATATGCGACATGGCAATCTTGTTGCGGGCCTCCTGATCGTGGTCGTATCGCCAGGCTTCTGCCAGCGCATGCTCTTCGTCCCGCTCCAGATAGGGGGCATCCATGGCGATCTTGATCAAACGCCGGTCTGCTGTGAGAGTCTTCATCGATTGCTCCGTATTGGCGCCGAACGCCTCGCCGTGAATAGGGACCAAACGCCGCCGGCAGCGTTCGGCGATGACGGAAATGGGCACGACTTGACGAAATAAGAGAGCGCCCTAAATCGAAATACGAACCTGAAACGGTGAGAAGTCACAGAGCCAGATCGCCCGGGCGTAGAACCGTCCCGTTAACGTCAAACGTACGCGACAGCGAAAAGTTCCATCGGATGCACGATTTTTGATTGCAGCGGGCAAGGGCCTACACGGCGGTATTCTTGCTGTGGGCGCAACCACATCGACCTTTCAAATGTAATCGGACGCGCAACGGCCCCTTTTCTTTTCTTTGAATTGCTGCATGCCAAGAAATCGGATCCGATATTCGGGCCGATGCGACAAACCGAAGTCGATATGGAGACAGGCAGCGGGACCGGACCGCTGTTGCAGTGGAAAATAGAAAGCCCGGCACTGGGCCGGGCTTTCTGGTGTCTTGGTAAGTGCAGGTCGAGAAGTTTTGCCCGCGTCAAGGCGGATGCGCCGTTCCCAAGGAACCGTCGCCGATCCGGATGATTAAGCGGCCTCGTCCTGGGTATCGTCCTCTTCGACGGCCTTGCCGCGCTTCGGCCCCTTATTGAGGTTCGCTTCCACGAGGCGCACGGCTTCCGTTTCCGACATCCTGTTCACCGCCGCGATCTCGCGTGCCATGCGGTCCAGAGCGGCTTCATAGAGCTGGCGCTCGGAATAGGACTGTTCCGGCTGGTTCTCCGCGCGATAGAGGTCGCGCACCACTTCCGCAATGGATATCAGATCGCCGGAGTTGATCTTGGCGTCGTATTCCTGGGCGCGCCGCGACCACATGGTCCGCTTGACGCGAGCCTTGCCCTGCACAACCTTCAACGCGCGATCAACGAAATCGGTCTCGGACAACTTACGCATGCCGATGCTGACGGCTTTTGCCACCGGCACCTTGAGGCGCATCTTGTCCTTCTCGAAATCGATGACAAAAAGCTCGAGCTTCATGCCCGCAACTTCCTGCTCCTCGATCGCGACGATCTGGCCAACACCATGGGCCGGATACACAATCGATTCACCGGTCTTGAAGCCTTGGCGCGTTGAAGATTTTTTCTGCTGGGTCGTCATTCGTTTCAAACACTCCCTGTTGCGCACCGGCCTCAAGAGGCCGGGCCGGGTCGGTGAGGCCCGGATAGACGGGGATACCGCCGGGTGGGGTCCATCCTGCTCCGTCCGACGAAACACAAACAGCCACATACGCCGCAATCACAAGCAACGAAACGTTGCGTATTTGAAGAGTGCCGCGTCGTGGAGATCGTTTGCTTTCGTGCTGGTTTTCGGGCGCGCAAAAGCACCCTCTGTGGATCAGTGTGCGGAACCTATCACAAAAAACTGCCGAAATCAATAATTTGCTGCATGGCAACGATCAAGCAGCCACGCTCGCACCGGTCACGGGCCGGCGGGGATCTCCCCACATTTCGTCCCTGCATCTCTTAACCTTGGTCAGCCGCGACGAACGAAGCGGCCGCCAGCCTCAGTCGCCTTGCCCCGGCTCCGGGGAGAAATACTGTTCGTATTTCCCTTCGACGCCGTCCATCTCCTTGGCCTCGGGCATCGGCTCCCGCTTGACCGTGATGTTCGGCCACTTAGTGGAAAAATCAGCGTTCAATTTCAACCACATGTCCAGGCCAGGCTCGGTGTCCGGCTTGATCGCGCCAGCGGGACATTCCGGTTCGCACACGCCGCAGTCGATGCATTCATCAGGGTGGATGACGAGGAAGTTCTCGCCTTCGTAGAAGCAATCCACCGGGCAGACTTCCACACAGTCCGTATATTTGCAGCGAATGCAATTGTCGGTCACGACATACGTCATGAGGTACTCCAGCCAATGCTCACATTTGATGGCAGACGGCAATTGACGGTGATGCCCTGTCGTCCGCACATGCTAGGAATGTCCGGCGCGCATAGCTGCCGAAGCAGACCCGAATGCCACCCAACGTGGCTTGTGACGTAAAGGCTTTGGACGTCCTTTGCAAGAATTATCCATGCGCGATTTGCCGCGGAATGAGCAGACTTTTCCGCCGCCGCCACGCTTTCGGATCGCCACGCCCAAAACGCCATCTACCCCGGCAGGACCCAAACGGCCACCCCGGGTCGGGAGCGCGCCGGAGCTATTGCATCGGCCTGAATGTCGTACCCGACTTTTGGGAAGCTCAATGCACAGATTCAAAGGGTTGCGCGACCTTTGCGCGTCCGAAAAGACGTGCGGCGCTGCAGGTGCCGGCCCTAATCCCGGTCGTCGGAACCGGGCTTCAGGCGGTCCGTTTCGCGACGCTCCCTCTTGGTCGGTCGCCCGGCGCCGCGCTCGCGCGTCGCCTGCTCGAAGGGCGTCCGTTTCCGTGTGGCGACCGGCGGCGTCAGATCTTCGTAAAGCAGCCGGGCCTCTTCATAGGGCCCCCGCCGAGTTCCCGGCAAGAGCACCCGCACGACGAGATCGCGCTGCTCGAGCGACAGCTCCAGCATGTCGCCCGCCCTGACCTGGGCAGAGGATTGTATTTCCCGTGTGCCGTTCACCGCCACATGGCCGGCTTCGATCGCCTTCTGCGCAAGCGACCGCGACTTGAGGAGCCGGGCGAAGAACAGCCACTTGTCGAGCCGCTGGCGCATTGCGGGCGGGGACGTTGGCTGTTTCTCCATGACTTCGCCTATTTCTTCAGCTGCTCCTTGAGAGCGGCGAGCTTCGCGAAAGGCGAATCCGGATCGAGTGGCTTTTCCTTGCGCGGCGGGCGTCCCTCGAACTTGCCGCCGCGATCATGGCGATCCTGACGCTCCTTGCGCTGGCCACCCGGCTTGCCGTCCTGTGCCTTTCCACGCGCCGGTCCGCCGCTCTTGCGTCCGCCCTCGCGACCGTCAGCCTTACCATGGCGTTCGCCATGGCGCTGGCCGCCGCGGCGCTGGTCGCCCTGATGGCGTCCGCCCGCCCGTTGGTTGTCCTGGCGTGTGCCTGGACGCCACAGAAGCACCGGCTTCGGTTCCGCCGGGTCCTCCGCTTCGGCCGGCGCGACTGCGCCTTCGCCCGGGGTTTCCGCGGCCGGAGCATCCGCCGGCGCCTCGTCCAAGGCATCCGTCGCAACATCGATTTCGCTCTGCTCCGGAGCAGCTTCCGCGGCGGCAGCCGCGTCGGCTGTCGCACCGTCGTCGCCCGCAAGGAAACTTGCCGCCTCCTCCGCGGTGACCACGTCCGCGCGATAGCCGAGACCCTTCAGGATCTCCTCCATGTCGTCCGGCGTCGCGCCCAGGATTGAGAGCATAGAGGTCGTCGCCATGAAGCGGCGGCCGTCATAGGCGCCGTCCGGACGCGGCGTCGTCCCCGGCGCCCATTGCAGGAGCGGACGGATGAGGTCGGCAAGGCGCTCCAATATGTCGATCCGGACCGCGCGCTTGCCGAGATAGCGAAAGCCCGCGAGCTTGTAGAACGTCCGCTCGAAGGACGGGTCGGCGACAACCGAGGTGCGGCCGGCGGCGAGCATCGGGATCAGTTCGCCATAGCCGGGCTTGTCGAGTCCGTCGTTCTTCAACGCCCAGAGCAGCGTGATGAGCTCCGCCGGCGCCGGCTTCAGGAGCGCCGGCAGGAAGATGTGATAGGCGCCGAAGCGGACCCCGTATTTACGGATCGAGGCGCGGCTTTCCTGATCGAGCGACTTCACCTCATCCGCGACATCTCGGCGGAAGAGCACGCCGAGATTCTCGACGAGCTGGAAGGCAAGCCCCTTGGCGAGTCCTTCGAGATCCTCCGCGCGGGAAATATCGTCCAGCGGCTTGAGCACCGTGCTGATGTGATGATTGACGAAGCGTTCGATGCGGGCCAGCACATGCTCGCGGGCATTGGCGTGGAGCTGCTCGTCGGCGAGCAGGATAACGCGGGGACGCATGACGTGGTCGCTGGCGGTAAGCCGCGCGACGGGATCGCCGAGCCAGCGCACGAGGCCGTCCGAGGACAGCGCCAGATCGCCATTGCCGGCCGCGTAAAGACGAGCGGCACGCGCCTCGAATTCCAGCGCCAGCGCCTTCTGGGCGGCGCCCTGAACAGCTTTTGCATCCGCCCCTTCGCCGGCGGCCAGGGTGAACCGGAACCCGGTTAGCTGACCAACATGGTGCCCCTCGACGAAGACATCCCCATTCACACTGATTTCTGCTTCCAGCATCGCATTCTCTCTCAGGCGCTTCATGAGCACAGATGTCCTGCGATCAACAAAGCGTTTCGTCAACCTTTCATGCAACGCGTCGGACAATCGATCCTCGATTTCCCGCGTCTTTTCTTGCCAGTGTGTCGGATCGGCAAGCCACCCGGGCCGGTTGGACACATAGGTCCAGGTCCTGATCTGCGCAATTCGCGCCGAAAGTGTGTCGATCTCGCCGTCCGTGTGATCGGCGCGGCGAACCTGCTCGGCCATGAAGTCTTCATTGACCCGGCCGTCACGAACAAGGTCCGCATAGATCGTCGAGATCAGGTCGGCATGCTGCGCCGGCGTGATGCGACGATAATCGGGCAGCGCGCAGGCTTCCCACAGCTTCTCGACCCGCTCCGCCGTGGTTGCGACATCCGCCACCTCGGGATAGCGCGCCAGGTGCTCCAGCGCCTGCTGGTCGACGGCCGGAAGTGCGCGGGCAAGCCCGGAAACGGCAGGCGCCGCCTCGAGACTCATCTTCAGCGCCTTCAGCGAGGAGAAGTCGAGCGCCTTGGAACGCCATTGCAGCACCCGCACCGGGTCGAACTCATGTGATTCGATGCGATGGACGAGTTCGTCCTCGAACGGATCGACGCGTCCCGTCACGCCGAAGGACCCGTCGCGGACATGGCGGCCGGCGCGCCCCGCGACCTGGGCGAGTTCCGCCGGGTTGAGGTTGCGGTACTGGTATCCGTCGAACTTGCGATCCTGGGCAAAGGCGACGTGATCGACGTCGAGATTGAGACCCATGCCGATCGCGTCCGTCGCCACCAGATAGTCGACGTCCCCCTCCTGGTAGAGCGCGACCTGGGCATTGCGGGTACGCGGCGAAAGCGCGCCGAGGACCACGGCCGCACCGCCGCGCTGGCGCCGGATGAGTTCGGCGATCGCATAGACCTCATCGGCCGAAAAGGCGACGATCGCCGAGCGGTTCGGCAGCCGCGTGATCTTCTTGGAGCCGGCATAGAGCAGTTGCGACATGCGCGGCCGCTCGACGACGGTGATGCCGGGCAGGAGATGCTCCAGGATCGGCCGCATGGTCGCGGCACCGAGGAGCAGCGTCTCGCCTCGACCACGCAGATGCAGGAGCCGGTCGGTGAAGATATGGCCGCGTTCCAGGTCACCCGCGAGTTGCACCTCGTCGATCGCGACGAAGGAGGCTGTCGTCTCGCGCGGCATGGCTTCGACGGTGCAGACCGAATAGCGGGCCCGATGCGGCGAGATCTTTTCCTCGCCGGTGATCAGTGCGACATTGTGATGGCCGACCTTCTCGACGAGACGCGTATAGACTTCGCGCGCGAGCAATCGCAGCGGCAGCCCGATGACGCCGCTGTCATGCGCCACCATGCGCTCGATCGCGTAATGCGTCTTGCCGGTATTGGTGGGCCCGAGCACCGCGGTCACGCCGCGGCCGCTCAGGATCATGGATTGAAAGGACAAGGCATCGATCCCGGGCAGTCTCAACGAGCCGGCGCGCGCTCGCGCCCCGGCCGGAAACAGATGCCCATGCGCAGGGCCAAACGCAAGGGGCGCGAGCGATTAAATGCGACTGGCGCTGGCCCATATCTAGCGTCTCCATACCGTTCCGCAATGTTGACATTTGGAACAGCCGCGGAACGAATCGGCGACGAATCGCTATTCGCAATGATTCACTGTATGTTCACCGCTATATGTAGACCGTCCGTGGCGGATTCACACGAGATGCTGAATCTGTAACGACCATGTGGGCTCAGGGGCCCTTGACGGCAATTTCTTCGTCGCCGCGTCGGGACTCGGCGCAAAGGATTCGGAATCCAAGAGTCTGGAATACCTGAAAAATTTTTCACCTGATTCGGATCGAGACTCGGAAGATCGGGGAATGAGAATCGCCGCCGCAGCATCCCGGAATCGATCGGCGCATAAAGGGAGACTCGCCGATAGACAAATTTTCCGTTTTTGTTCCCTACAAGATATAGATGCACATTGCCCATGCGCGAGGTCTGAAATGCTTCGCGCTCAACGTATGCCGACCAAGGAGAGGCGCTTCCCTGGCTGATCCCGAAGCCCATACAAGGCATGAGGGCGCCAAGGCGCTAGCCAGGACGGAGTAAACCTCGACAGAACAGGTCGAGACCTTCCTTAAGGGCTCGATATTGGGCATCGGACGTGTCCGCGAAGGCCTCGTCGCGTGTCGACGCAACATCGTCGAACTGGATCGGCTCGTCGAACTGCGAGAGCGTCAGATCATGCCGCTCGCCGTCGATCCGATTGTAGAAGTGCATACCCGCGCCGGTGCGGGTCTTCAGGATTTCGCCGCCGAAAAGGTCCTGAACCACTACAGCGCCGCGCGTCTTCAGACGCGCAAAGGTCGCTGTAACTCTTTGAATCTGCGCATCGAGCTTTTCGAAAATCGGGTACGATTTTCGGGCCGATGCGCTATCGCGGTAACGCTGCATTGGCCGAGCGCAGGATTCTCGACCGAATATTTGCTGGAGCTCGTCGGCGACCAGACGTGCTCCAGCGCCTGCTTGAGAGCGGCGACGGTAGATCCCCGCCGCCCTCTCCGCTCGATCAGGCGAAGTACTGTCCGCCATTTGCCGAAATCGTCGAGCCTGTGATGAAGCCGGCATCGTCGGACGCCAGGAACACGACGCAGCGGGCGATCTCCTCCGGCTCGCCGAGGCGCCCGACGGGGATCTGCGGGATGATCCTTTCGTTGAGCACCTTTTCCGGAACCGCACGCACCATCTCGGTGCCGATATATCCCGGGCAAATCGCGTTGACGGTGATCCCTTTCGCGGCGCCCTCCTGCGCGAGCGCCTTGGTGAAGCCGAGGTCGCCGGCCTTGGCGGCCGAATAGTTCGCCTGGCCCATCTGTCCCTTCTGGCCGTTGATCGAAGAGATATTGACGATGCGACCGAACCCGCGGTCGCGCATGCCGGACCAGATCGGGTGCGTCATGTTGAAGAGGCCCGTGAGGTTGGTGTTGATCACCTCTCCCCATTGCTCAGGCGTCATCTTGTGGAACATCGCGTCGCGGGTGATCCCGGCATTGTTGACGAGGATATCGATCGGCCCGAGATCGGCCTCCACCTTGGCGATACCGTCGGCGCAGGCCTGATAGTTGGAAACATCCCATTTGTAGACCGGAATCCCGGTCTCCTGCTTAAAGGCCTGGGCCTTTTCGTCATTGCCGGCGTAGGTCGCGGCCACCTTATAGCCTGCCGCCTGCAGCGCGACCGAGATCGCAGCGCCGATGCCGCGGGACCCGCCCGTTACCAATGCTACTCTGCTCATCTTTCGCCTCCCTCGACTAATTCAGTTTTGCGAATGCATTTTTCATCATTTTCTCGCCCATCTGCTGACCGTAGAGCTTGGCTGCCGCCTGGAAGGCAGGGGTCGAGAGTGAGGATATGCCGACCTCGCACTTCGTCAGCGCGAGATCCATGATTCTGCTCGTCATCTGCACCAGGGACGACTTGACGCCGCCGTCGTCCTCGGTGAGGACCGCGATCATGAGCTTCTTGAAGACGGTTTCATGGTCCGCCGTCGAGTGGTCCATCATGCATTGGACCACTCGCGCCTCGTTGAACTCTGCAGCCGTCGTCGATGTGGGCGCCCGGCATGCGGCGGCCGCCTACATGCGTTCCACGCACATGGCAACGCCCATGCCGCCGCCGATGCAAAGCGTGGCGAGACCCTTGGAGACGCCGCGCCGCTTCATTTCGAAGAGCAGCGTGTTGAGGACGCGCGCGCCGGAGGCGCCGATAGGATGGCCGATCGCAATCGCGCCGCCATTGACGTTGACGATCGACGGATCCCAGCCGAGGTCCTTGTTGACGGCGCAGGCCTGCGCCGCAAAGGCCTCGTTCGCCTCGACGAGCTCGACGTCGCCGACCGACCAGCCGGCCTTTTCGAGCGCCTTGCGCGAGGCGGGGATCGGGCCGGTTCCCATGATCTGCGGATCGACGCCGGCCGTCGCCCAGGAGACGATGCGGGCAAGCGGCTGGACGCCGCGCCTTCCGGCCTCCGCTTCCGTCATCAAGAGCGTCGCGGCCGCGCCGTCATTGAGACCCGAGGCATTGCCGGCCGTGACCGTGCCGTCCTTGTCGAAGGCAGGCCTGAGCTTTGCAATGGAATCGAGCGTGGCGCCGTGGCGGATATATTCGTCCTGATCGACCGTGACGTCGCCCTTGCGGGTCTTGACGATGAAGGGGACGATTTCGTCGGCGAACCGGCCGGCCTTCTGGGCGTCCTCGGCCTTGTTCTGGGAGCGAAGCGCGAATTCGTCCTGCTCCTCGCGCGTCAGTTGCCATTTGCGCGCGACGTTCTCGGCCGTGATGCCCATGTGATAGCCATAGAAGGCGTCCGTCAGGCCGTCCTTGATCATCGTGTCGATCATCTTGAAGTCGCCCATTTTCACGCCGCCGCGAAGATGGGCGCAATGGGGTGCCATCGACATGGATTCCATGCCGCCGGCCACGATGATATTTGCATCGCCGGTCGCGATCTGCTGCATGCCGAGCGCCACGGCCCGGAGGCCGGAACCGCAAAGCTGGTTCATGCCCCAGGCGGTCTTCTCCTGCGGGAGACCGGCCTTCATCGCCGCCTGGCGGGCCGGATTCTGTCCTTCGCCCGCAGGCAGGACCTGACCGAGGATCACCTCGTCCACCTCCGCCGCCTCGACGCGGGCGCGCTCGAGCACCGCCTTGATGGCGGCTGCGCCGAGTTCATGGGCGGGCGTATTGCCGAAAGCGCCGTTGAAGGACCCGACGGCGGTACGGGCGGCACTGGCGATCACGATGGAGGGATTGCTCATGGGACGTTTCCTCTTCTTGCTTGGCCTCGCCGGCCAGACTGGCAAAGCCGCGCGCGCAAGTCAAACGCCTTGATGAAGCGATACAAAAGCTTCACGATTCGGCCGTTTCATCATATTTTTGCACCCGCGTCGCCGCATCGCACAAAGAGATTGTCAGCGGCGCTCTTTTGCGGATACTCTGAAAAACACAATAAAGACGGGACCATGGGTAAGAGGAGAGCCTGATGGCGAAGAGCGATGGCCAGATCGTTATCAAGAAATATGCCAACCGGCGCCTCTACAACACCGGGACGAGCACCTACGTAACCTTGGACGACCTGGCCGTGATGGTGAAGCGGGGCGAGGACTTCATCGTCCAAGATGCCAAGTCGGGCGAGGACATCACCCATTCCGTGCTGACGCAGATCATTTTCGAGCAGGAGTCGAAGACCGGTAACACGCTCCTGCCGGTCTCCTTTCTGCGCCAGCTGATCTCCTTCTACGGCGACCAGATGCAGATGGTCGTGCCAAGCTACCTCGAACACTCGATGCAGGCCTTCACCGAGCAGCAGGCGCAGATGCGCGAGCAGATCAACAAGGCCTTCGGCGACACGCCGCTCGGCAAGAACCTGCAGGTGCCGCTGCAACTCGTCGAGGAACAGGTCCGGCGCAACACCGAAATGTTCCATCAGGCAATGCAGATGTTCTCCCCTTTCATGGCCGCCGCCCCTCCAGCCAAGGAGACGAAGAAGCCCGAGGCCAAGGACATCGACGATCTCAAGGAGCAGCTGCGCGCGCTCCAGACGAAGCTCGATAACCTGGGCTGAACCCCTCCCCTAAGGGGAGGGGCTTTCGGGCGCGATCCGGTCCAATGCGACTACACCTGCCGCCAATAGAAAAAGGGCCGGCAATGCCGACCCCTTCCAATCTATCCGTAGTGGAAACGCTTATGCGTTTTCCTTCGGCGTCAGGACCTGGCGCCCGCGATACATGCCGGTCTTCAGATCGATGTGGTGCGGACGGCGAAGTTCACCGGAGTTCTTGTCTTCGATGTAGGTCGGAGCCTTGAGGGCGTCGGCGGAACGGCGCATGCCACGCTTGGACGGGCTCGTTTTTCTTTTCGGTACAGCCATTTCATTCTCCACTTATCGGGCAAAACACTGTTCAGCAGCCGAAAATGGCCGGGTCAAACAGATGTCGATCTCGGAAATTCCGCGCGCTTATACATGGCCGACCACCGTTTGACCAGTCCCCGCACGCAAATTTTCGACTTTGCGCCGGCGGCGGGGCCTCAGCCCAGCTTCGAGAGCATCATGCTTCGTCCTCGGGAACAATCCAGGGTTCGGCTCTCGCCGCCTCTTCCCACTTCCGGAAGGCCGGATGCGTCCTGACCGCCTCCATATAGGCAAGCGTCGATGGATCCGTCACGAGTTCGTAGATGTCGAAGCGATTGACGACCGGCGCGAACATCGCGTCGGCGGCGGTGAAACGGCCAAACAGGAACGGGCCGCCGGAGCGGGTGATCGCCTCGCGCCAGATCGCTTCGATCCGCGCGACGTCGGCCGCCACCCCGTCGGGAAGGGCGATCGCCTGGCGCGGCCTGCGGATGTTCATGGGGCAGGCGCCGCGCAGCGCCCGGAAACCGGAGAGCATCTCCATTGAATAGCTGCGCGCGCGGGCGCGATCCTCCAGCGCCTCCGGCCAGAGGCCCGCTTCGGGGTAGAGCTCCGCCACATATTCGATGATCGCCAGCGACTCCCAGACCCGCACATCGCCGTGGTGCAGCACCGGCACGCGGCCTGTCGGAGAAATCTCGCTGAAGCGCGGATTTCCGGCGGGAAAGTCGAAGGGGATGACCACATCTTCGAACGAGACGCCGCAGGCTTCGAGCGCCAGCCACGGCCTCAGCGACCAGGAGGAATAATTCTTGTTGCCGACGTAAAGCACGAGCTTGGCCATGATCCTGTCTCCGTTCATCTTTTCGGCAGCCAGCCTTGCCACATCAGCGGCGGGAGGACCAATGAATTGCCTTCATCTCAATCATAAAGACATGTGATGTAGTCGCGGGATTGGCTGGCGCGGCGCTCGATCACCGAGGCAAGCCGCCTGAGGCCTCGCCCGGGCTTGCCGGCATTGCGGTCGACCGGATTGGGCAGTGCGACGGCGAGCAGCGCCGCCTGACGGCGCGAGAGCTTTGCCGCCGGAACGCCGAAATAATGGCGCGCGGCCGCTTCGACGCCGTAGATCCCGTCGCCCCACTCGGCGACGTTCAGGTAGATCTCCATCATGCGCCGCTTGCTCCAGACGAAGTCGGCGGCGATCGCCAGCGGCACTTCCAGCGCCTTGCGGACGAAGGAGCGGCCGTTCCAGAGATAGAGATTCTTGACCGTCTGCATCGGAATGGTGCTGGCGCCGCGCGTCTGCGCGCCATCGAGCGCATCCGCGACCACACCGCGCATCTGTACCCAGTCCACGCCCGTGTGCGCGCAGAACTGACCATCCTCGGACATCATCACCGATTGCACGAGGACCGGCGCGATCTTCTCGAACTCGACCCATTGCCGGTCATAGCCGCGCAGCAACACGAGGTCGCGCAGCATCAAGGTCGAAACCGGATGAACGAACTCGGCGAGATAGAAGAAGACCAGGAGATAGGGCAGCAAGAGGAGAAAGACGGCGAGACGGAGGAGGCGCCGCCAGGCGCCGCGCAGGGCAGATCCTCGGCCGGCAGACATCTCGCCCCCCTCGCGTTTTTCCGAAATGATGTCCACGGCCTGGCTGTTCGACCCTCTGTCCATTTCCGCTTTCTTATTTCACGGAGGCCGAAAGTTGAACGGCCTTGTTGCAAAAGACAAGTCTTGGATGCGCTCATCCCCGGCGAATGCGACGCGAAAGCCCGTTGAAAGCCGCTTCGGCCCGTGCCAAAGAGCCTTTCATGACAGACGAGACACCATCCTTCGAGGCACGGCTGAAATGCGATGCGCAGGCGGTCGAGAGCCTGCTTGCGACACTTCTCGGGCCCGTCCCGCTCGAAAACGAAATCGCCCGCCCGGCGGTCCTGCTCGACGCCATGCGCCATGGCGTGCTCAATGGCGGAAAGCGGCTGCGCCCCTTCCTCGTTGCTGAAAGCACCGCCCTTCTCCACGGCGATGCCGGGGCGGCCTTGAGGGTTGGTGCGGCGCTGGAATGCGTGCACTGCTATTCCCTCGTCCATGACGACCTGCCGGCGATGGATGACGACGAGTTGCGTCGCGGGCAGCCGACGGTGCATATCGCCTTTGACGAAGCGACCGCCATCCTTGCGGGCGACAGTCTGCTGACCTACGCCTTCGACATTATTGCCGCACCGGAAACGCCGCTATCGGACCGGCAGAAGACAGGGCTCGTGCTTGCGCTTGCCCGGGCTTCCGGCCATGGCGGCATGGCCGGCGGCCAGGCGCTCGACCTTGCCGCCGAGAGGACGGCACCGGACGAGGCCGGCATCGTCACACTGCAGGCGATGAAGACCGGGGCGCTGATCCGCTTTGCCTGCGAGGCCGGGGCGATCATAGCCGATGCGAGCGTCGACGACCGCCGGCGGCTGCGCGCCTTCGGCGACAAGATCGGCCTTGCGTTCCAGCTTGCCGACGACCTGCTCGACCTGACGGCCGACGCCAAGGCAATGGGCAAGGCCACCGGCAAGGACGCCGCCCGCGGCAAGGGCACTCTGGTTGCGCTTCACGGTCAGTCCTGGGCCGAGCGCGAGCTCGAAAGACTGGTGGCCGAAGCGGAAGGCCTGCTCGCCCCCTATGGCGCCCGATCCACTATCCTTGCCGAAACCGCACGCTTCATCGCCAATCGCAGGAGCTGACCGCTCATGAGTAAATTCTGGTCGCCGATCGTATCCGAACTGAAGCCCTATGTGCCGGGCGAGCAGCCGCGCATCGCCAACCTCGTCAAGCTCAACACCAATGAAAGCCCCTATGGGCCCTCGGAAAAGGCGCTGGAAGCGATCCGAGCCGCGGCAAGCGAGGATATGCGGCTCTATCCGGATCCGGTCGCACAGGGCCTGAGGCAGGCGATCGCCGAACGGTACGGCGTCTCCGCCAACGAGGTCTTCGTCGGCAACGGCTCCGACGAAGTATTGGCGCACACCTTCGCCGCGCTTCTGAAACACGACCGGCCGCTGCTCTTTCCGGATATTTCCTACAGCTTCTATCCGACCTATGCCGGCCTCTTCGGTATCGAAGCGGTCGAGGTGCCGCTCAACGACGCTTTCCGTATCGATATTGCCGATTATCGCCGCCCCGCGGGCGCCATCATCCTTCCGAATCCCAATGCGCCGACCGGTATCGGCATGCCGCTTGCGGAGATCGAACGGCTGGTCGCCGAGCACCCGGAGCAGCCGGTGGTGATCGACGAGGCCTATGTCGACTTCGGCGGCGAGTCGGCGGTCGCGCTCGTGCCGAAATACGAGAACCTGCTCGTGGTGCAGACCTTCTCGAAATCGCGCGCTCTCGCGGGCTTGCGCGTCGGTTTCGCCATCGGCCAGCGACCGCTGGTCGACGCGCTCGAACGCGTCAAGGACAGCTTCAATTCCTACCCGCTCGGACGCGCCGCCCAGGCCGGCGCCATTGCCGCGATCAGGGATGAGGTTTGGTTCGACGAAACGCGCGGCAAGATCATCGCCACGAGGGCGGAACTCATCCGGGAACTGGAAGAGCGCGGATTCGAGGTCCTGCCGTCCCAGGCGAATTTCGTCTTCGCCCGACATCCGGACCATGCCGGCCGGACGCTCGCCGCCAAGCTGCGCGAACGCGCCGTGATCGTCCGCCATTTCGCCAAGCCGCGGATCGAGGATTTCCTGCGCATCACGATCGGAACGGACGCCGAATGTGCCATGCTGATTGCGGCGCTTGACGAGATTCTTTAGGCCGGTCTTTGCCCCGCAACTGGGGAGAGGACTTTGCGCCGGCGCTCGCCGCGAGTCCCCTTCGCCCCGCATGCGGGGAGAAGGTGGCCGATAGGCCGGATGAGGGGCAATCCGGACGGGTAAGTATTTGAGGAGATTAGCTCCTATATCTACTCCGCCGCCGCCTGGCCGCGGCCGAAGCGTTTCTCGATATAGTCGGAGACGAGCAACTGGAATTCCTCGGCGATCTTGGGACCGCGTAGCGTCATCGCCTTCTGGCCGTCGACGAAGACGGGCGCGGCCGGCGTCTCGCCGGTGCCGGGCAGCGAAATGCCGATGTCGGCGTGCTTGCTTTCGCCGGGACCGTTCACGATGCAGCCCATGACGGCGACCTTCAGCGCCTCGACACCCGGATATTTTTCGCGCCAGACCGGCATGCTGGCCCGGATGTCCTCCTCGATCTTCTGGGCTAGTTCCTGGAAGACGGTGGACGTCGTGCGGCCGCAGCCGGGGCAGGCGGCAACGACCGGGACGAACTGGCGGAACCCCATGACCTGCAGGAGCTCCTGCGCCACCTGCACCTCGCGGGTGCGGTCGCCACCGGGCTCCGGCGTCAGCGAGATCCGGATCGTATCGCCGATGCCCTGCTGCATTAGAATGCCGAGCGAGGCCGAGGAGGCGACGATCCCCTTGGTGCCCATGCCGGCCTCGGTCAAGCCCAGATGCAGCGCATGGTCGGAGCGCGAGGCGAGCATGGCATAGACGGCGATCAGATCCTGCACGCCCGAAACCTTGGCGGAGAGTATGATGCGGTTGCGCGGCAAGCCAAGCTCTTCGGCCAGTTCCGCCGAGATGAGAGCCGACTGCACGATCGTCTCTCGGGTCACCTGCTGCGCAGTCATGGGCGAGCCATCGGCCTTGTTATCGTCCATCAGCCGGGTCAGGAGTTCCTGGTCGAGCGAACCCCAGTTCACTCCGATGCGCACCGGCTTGTCGTAACGCATCGCCATTTCGATGATCTCGGCGAACTGCTTGTCCTTTTTGTCCTTGAAGCCGACATTGCCCGGATTGATGCGGTATTTTGCGAGCGCCTCGGCACAGGCCGGATGGTCGGCCAAGAGTTTGTGGCCGATATAGTGGAAGTCGCCGACGAGCGGCACATCCATGCCAAGGCGCAACAGCCGCTCGCGAATCTTCGGCACCGCGGCGGCACTCTCGTCCCGGTCGACCGTGATCCGCACCAGCTCCGAACCAGCCCTGTAAAGCGCCGCCACCTGAGCGACGGTCGCATCGACATCGGCCGTGTCCGTATTGGTCATCGATTGCACGGCGACCGGCGCGCCGCCGCCGACGATCACGCCGCCGACATCGACGGCGACCGAGGCACGGCGCGGCTTGGGCTCGAAGTCGAAGGCAGAAGACATGAAGGCCTCTTCTTGGTATTGCGCAATTCCGGCCGGAAAGCCGCGTCACATGCTTTCGCGTTTCAGGTGGCGAAGGAAAACCCGCTTGTCAACGCCCACAGCACGCGCTGACGGCGAATTGATGGCACGCCGCCGTCATTGTTCCCGGCCGTGGTCGGCGTGGGAAGCGTGCTGCGACAGCAGCAGCACGACGACGAAAAGGACCGGGATAAAGGTGAAGATCACGGCGAAACCGCTGTGCTCCGCTATGAAGCCGATCAGCGACGGGGCGAAGAGCATGCCGGAATAGCCCATGGTAGTCGCGACCGCGAGCCCGATTCCCGGCTGCAGGCCAGGCATGTTGCCGGCGGCGGAGAAGGCGATCGGCACCATGTTGGAAATGCCGATGCCGGCAATGGCGAAGCCGAGAATCGCCAGCGCCGCATTGGGCGCGAGTCCGGCAAGGACGAGGCCGACAAGCGCCGTCATCGTGCAGATGCGCAGCGTGCGTTTCGCGCCCAGCCGGTCGCGCACATGGTCGCCGGCAAAGCGCATGGTGGCCATCGTCGCCGAGAAGGCCGCGAAGCCGAAGCCGGAGAGCTCGATGGAGGCGCCGAGTTCGTTGCGGAGATAGAGCGCGCCCCAGTCAAGTACCGCGCCCTCCGGCACCATAGAGAACAGCGCCATGAGGCCGATCAGCCAGGGCAGCGGCGTCCTTGGCAGGCTGAGCTTCTGCCTCGCCGCCGTCGGATGCGGCTTGTCAGCGAGGACCATCGGCCAGGCGACGGCGAGGATTGCCAAACAGAGCAGGGTCACCGCGACCGCATGCGGCAGCACGCCCACGCGCGCCATCAGGAAGCCGCCGGTCCCGGCGCCGAGCAAGCCGCCGAGGCTCCAATAGGCGTGGCAGGAGGACATGATCGCCCGCCGCATCGACTTCTCGACCTCCACCGCATTGGCGTTCATTGCCACGTCCATGGCGCCGACAAAGCCCCCGAGCAGGAACATGCCGGTCGCGGCCGTCCAGACATTCGGCACCAGCGTCAGCAAAAGCAGCAGCGGCGAGAGAATGATCGCCGTGAGCTTCGCCACCTTTTCCGAACCGAAGCGGGCGATGAAGCCGCCGGCGATCGGCATCAGCACCAGCGAGCCGACACCAAACACCAGGATCAACAGGCCGAGCACGCTTTCGCCAATGCCGAGCCGATCCTTGAATTCCGGAATCTTGGGCGCCCAGCTGCCGGTGACGAAGCCATTCATCAGGAACAGGAGCGACACGGCAAGCCGGTTTCTCGTCATATAGCCCTGGCGGATGCCGGTCCGGGCACTGTCGGAATATTGGTCCATGGGATCAGCCTTCCTGCTGCTCAATTGCTATCGCCAGACCGTCGAACGACCCGCTCATCGGTTTGGTTGCCCGGCGAGAATGACGCCTATGCCGCGCGCCTTCAGGGCGGCGACGTCAGCCGCCGGCGCATCCGCCTCGAGCACCAGCGTCGAGACGGCTTCGACGGCGATAACGGCATGAGGGGCAGCGGTGCCGAGCTTCTCCGTGGTGACGGCGGCGAGCACCGAGCGGCTCTTGGATGCGACGAGCCGTTTGAATTCGGCGTCTTCGAAATGAACCGCCGTGAGCCCGGCCTCCGGGTCCGCGCCGCAGGCCCCGAGGATGCAGAGATCCGGCCGGAGCAGTTCCGCGTCGCGTCGCGCCCGCGCACCGACCGCGGCACCGACGGCGCGGTCCAGCGTGCCGCCGATCAGGATCAGATCGAGAGCCGGCTTCTCCATCAGGGCAGAAGCGATCAGCGGCGTGTTGGTGACGATGGTCGCGGCAACATCCGGAGCGATCGCTTGCGCGATCGCCAGATTAGTCGAGCCCGCATCGAGAAAGACGGTCATGCCGCGCTCGATATAGCCGACACATGCCTGCGCCAGCGCGGCCTTGCGCTCGGATGCGATCCGAGTACGTTCGCTCAAGGAGCGGCCCGCATCCGGCGCAAGGGGCAAGGCGCCGCCATAGACGCGCTCGCAAAGCCCGGCCGCCGCCATTTCGCGGAGATCCCGGCGTATCGTGTCCTCGGAAACCTTGAACTCACGCGCCAAGTCGCCCGCAAGGACGCGACCACGCGTCACCAGGCGTTCCCGGATCGCCGATTGTCTTTCCCGCAGCAGCAATTCTGTCGACATGAGTGACCGTGCATAAACGTGCATTAACAGGCAGGAACGTGACTACCACCTTCCGCTCGCGAATTCAACCTCCAAGCGTGGAACAGGGCCGAGGCCCGTCGGTTGTACCGGCAGCCGTTTCGAAGGTTTCCTGACCAAGTGGAAAAAATATTCATCGGAACAGCCGCGAATTGGTCTTTTATGCGCTCAGCCGCACCGGCTTTTGTGCGATGGTCGCCGCAATCCGGATGACGGGCCGGAGAACGACAAAATGGAACCAAGACGATGAAACTTCTTCCGACGCTTTTCGCTGCCGCCCTCCTGCAACTTGCCGCCTTCGCGCCGGCCGAGGCCGGCTCCAACCTCGACGAGATCAAGTCCGCCGGGGTGCTGAAGATCGGCACCGAAGGCACCTACGCTCCCTTCACCTATCACGACGCGAGCGGCGCGCTGGTCGGCTTCGACGTCGAGATCGGCCGGGAAGTCGCCAAGCGGCTCGGCGTTCAGCCCGAATTCCTCGAAGGCAAGTGGGATGGCCTGATCGCCGGCCTCGATGCCAATCGCTACGACGCGGTCATTAACCAGGTCGGCATTACTGAGGAACGCAAGAGGAAATACGACTTCTCCGACCCCTATATCGCCTCGAAGGCAGTCCTGATCGTGCGCGGCGACGACGAGGAGATCAAGGACTTCACCGATTTGAAGGGCAAGAAGGCCGCCCAGTCGCTGACTAGCAATTTTGGCAAGCTCGCCGAAGCATCGGGCGCCGAACTCGTCGGCACCGAAGGTTTCGACCAGTCGATCCAGCTCGTGCTGACCGGCCGCGCCGATGCGACAATCAACGATAGCCTCTCCTTCCTTGACTTCAGGAAGCAGAAGCCGGACGCCAATGTGAAGATCGCCGCCGAACAGGCGGATGCCGACTATTCCGGCATCATCATCCGCAAGGGCGAACCGGAACTGCTCGAGGCCATCAACAAGGCGCTGGAAGAGATCAAGGCGGACGGCACCTATGAGAAGATCTCGCAGAAATATTTCGGCGCCGACGTTTCCAAATAGTCACCGATCGGCTCCTTCCCGGCAGATTTTATGGACGGGGCCTCACGCCTTTTACGTTCTGACCTCATGAACTACGATCCGCTCCGCCCATCGTGATCTGGTGCGGATCGCATTTTATGAAAGGCCTTGCCTTGCCCGACTGGCTTCACCTCATGGCGCAATCGCTGCCGACCCTGCTCTGGGCCGGCCTCGTCTTCACGATTCCGCTCACGCTGCTTTCCTTCACACTGGGCCTCCTGCTCGGCCTGGTCACCGCGCTCGTCCGGCTCTTTGCGCCGGCTCCGCTCGTTGCCGTGGCGCGCTTCTATGTCTGGGTTATCCGCGGCACACCGCTGCTCGTCCAGCTCTTCGTCATTTTCTACGGACTGCCGAGCCTCGGCATCCTGCTCGACGCCTTTCCGGCGGCGCTGATCGGCTTCACGCTGAATATCGGCGCCTATTCGTCCGAGATCATTCGCGCGGTGATCTCGTCGGTCCCGCGGGGGCAATGGGAGGCGGCCTATTCGATCGGCATGAGTTGGCCCCAGGCAATGCGCCGCACCATCCTGCCGCAGGCCGGCCGCGTCGCCGTGCCGCCGCTCTCGAACACCTTCATCTCGCTGGTGAAGGACACCTCGCTCGCCGCCGCGATCACCGTGCCCGAACTCTTCCAGACGGCGCAGCGCATCGTCGCGACCACCTATGAGCCGCTGATCCTCTACATCGAGGCCGCCTTGATTTACCTCGTCATAAGTTCCGTGCTCTCGGCCCTGCAGGTGAAGTTGGAGAAGCGCTTCGCCCGCTATGGTGGCTTCCTGGAGGCGCGCGCATGATCGAGCTCTCACATATCGTCAAGCGTTTCGGCACGCACACGGTGCTGAACGATATCAGCGTGACGCTGGCGGAGGGCACGGTCACGGCCCTTGTCGGGCCTTCCGGCGGCGGAAAAAGCACGCTTCTGCGCTGCGTCAACCTTCTCGAGATCCCGACCAGCGGCACGATTCGCCTAGGCGATGAACGGCTGGAATTCGCGCCCGACCGCAAGGTCGGCTGGCAGGCGGTCCAGAAACTCCGCCGCCAGACCGGCATGGTGTTCCAGAACTTCCAACTGTTTCCACATCAGACGGCGATCGGCAATGTCATGGAAGGCCTCGTCACCGTTCTCAAATGGCCCGCCGATCGTGCCCGCGCCCGGGCGCTCGAACTCCTGGAAAAGGTCGGCATGGCCCACAAAGCCGACGCTTGGCCGGCAACGCTCTCCGGCGGCCAGCAACAGCGCGTCGCGATCGCCAGGGCGCTTGCTCCATCGCCGCGCGTGCTGCTTTGCGACGAACCGACCTCGGCCCTCGATCCGGAACTGGCGGAGGAGGTGGTGGAGGTGCTTAGCCGGCTTGCCCGCGAAGGCACGACGATGATCATGGCCACCCACGACCTGCGCCTTGCCTCCCGCGTTGCCGACCACGTCATCTTCCTCGACGCCGGCGTCGTCGTCGAAAGTGGACCGCCGCGCAAGATTTTTTCGACGCCGGAGCGGGAGCGAACGAAGCGGTTCATTGCTTCGCTCAGCGCGCCGATGAGCTTTGATATCTAAAGTTCAGCCTCGCAGGTGCCGGTGAACCACCGGCCGTACACGCGGGGCAAATAACGGCTGATCGCTGCCGGCCTTTACTTTCCACAAGCTGGTTTGGCGGGTTCACGGCCCTCATTCCAACGCGCAAATAGCGGCGCAAAATCTTCTGGGTTGCCCGGATATTGCAGGCACTCTTCACCTATTCGGCTCCAGCCCTGTGCGCTATCGAGCCAGATATGGGCGACCGGAGCCAGGGCCGAGGTGTCGTCGAGCGTGCCGGGTTTGATGCTGATCAAGTCTGTCCGGCCCTGCTGGCGGTGGAACAGGCGCGTGCCACATTCCGGGCAGAAGTCGCATATCATGCGCCTGCCCGTTGGCGTCTCGCGTGTCCAGGAAGACAGCTCGCCCAGACCAAGCTCGACTTGCGAAGGCGCGATCCAGAAAGCCATCCCAAAGGCGCTTCCGGACTGCTTCTGGCATTCGCGGCAATGGCACGCAAACAAGGCCAGCGATCTGCCCCCGATGCGGTAGCGGCAATGACCACATTGGCAACCGCCCTCAAACGTTTCACTCATTTGCAAAACGTCGCTAGCAAGATGGCGGCTCCCCAGCTGAGAAGCCGTGGCAACGTCGCGTCGGCCGCATCAGCCAAAGACGACCAGCAGGTCCTTGGCGTCGATCTGATCGCCAGCCCGGACCAGCACCTCGGCGATGACCCCGTCCCTCTCCGCATGCAGCGCCGTCTCCATCTTCATCGCCTCGATCGAGAGCAGCACGTCGCCGGCCTTGACCGGCTGGCCGGTGACGACGGCGACGGTCGAGATGACGCCTGGCATCGGCGCGCCGAGATGGGCGGCATTGCCGGCCTCGGCCTTGCGGCGGATGGCGGCGGAGGCGCCGTGCGCCCGGTCCGGGACCTTGATCGAGCGCGGCTGCCCGTTGAGTTCGAAGAACATCTTGACCATGCCCTTCTCGTCGATCTCGCCCTGGGCCTGGTTGAGGACGACCAGCGTCTTGCCCTTCTCCAGGTCGGCGAAGAGCTCCTCGCCCGGCGTCATGCCGTAGAAATAGGCAGGCGTCGGCAGGACGCTGACCGGTCCGTAGGTCTCGCAGGCGACCGCATAATCGGTGAAGACTTTCGGATACATCAGATAGGAGGCGAACTCGAAGTCGCTCACTTCGCGGCCGAGCTTCTCCTCGATGGTCTTGCGCTCGGCGTCGAGGTCGGCCGGCGGCAGCAGCGAGCCCGGCACCGCCGTATAGGGCTCTTCGCCCTTCAGCACCTTCTTCTGCAGCGCTTCCGGCCAACCGCCCGGCGGCTGGCCGAGGTCGCCCTTGAGCATCGAGACGACCGAGTCCGGGAAGGCGATGTCCTTCGTCGGGTTTTCGACATCGGCAACCGTAAGGTCCTGGCTGACCATCATCAAAGCCATGTCGCCGACGACCTTGGAGGAGGGCGTCACCTTGACGATGTCGCCGAACATCCGGTTGGCGTCGGCATAGGCCTGCGCCACCTCGTGCCAGCGGGTCTCCAGCCCGAGCGAGCGGGCCTGTTCCTTGAGATTGGTGAACTGGCCGCCCGGCATCTCATGCAGGTAGACTTCGGAAGCCGGTCCCTTGAGGTCGCTCTCGAAGGCCGCATATTGATGGCGCACCGCCTCCCAATAGAAGGAGATGCGGCGGATCCACTCGGGATTGAGACCCGGGTCGCGCTCCGAGCCGGACAGTGCCTCGACGATCGAGCCGAGGCAGGGCTGGGAGGTGTTGCCGGAGAGCGCATCCATCGCCGCATCGACGATGTCGACGCCGGATTCCACCGCGGCGAGCACCGTCGCCGCGGCAATGCCGGAGGTGTCGTGGGTGTGGAAATGGATCGGCAGGTCGGTCGCATCCTTCAGCGCCTTGAACAGCACCCGCGCCGCTTGCGGCTTCAGAAGCCCGGCCATGTCCTTGACGGCGATGATGTGGGCGCCGGCCTTTTCCAGCTCGGCGGCAAGCGCGGTGTAATATTTGAGATCGTATTTCGGTCGGGCGGAATTCAGAAGGTCGCCGGTGTAGCAGATCGCCGCCTCGCAGATCTTGTTCTCGGAAGCCACCGCGTCCATCGCGACGCGCATGTTCTCCACCCAATTGAGGCAGTCGAAGACGCGGAAGACGTCGATGCCGCCCCTGGCCGCCTGGGCGACGAAGTACTTCACCACATTATCGGGATAGTTCTTGTAGCCGACACCGTTGGCGCCGCGCAAAAGCATCTGCAGGAGCAGGTTCGGCGCGTCTTCGCGTACCATCGCCAGCCGCTCCCACGGGTCTTCCGTCAGGAAGCGCATCGAGACGTCGAAGGTGGCGCCACCCCAGCATTCGAGCGAGAAGAGGTTCGGCAGCGCCCGCGCATAGGTGCCGGCGATGCGGGCGATGTCGTAGGTGCGCATGCGGGTCGCAAGCAGCGACTGGTGCGCGTCGCGCATCGTCGTGTCGGTCAGGAGAACCTGCTTCTCAGCCTTCACCCATTCGGCGAACTTCTTCGGTCCGAGCTCGTCGAGGCGCTGTTTTGTGCCAGGCTTCACCCCGCCGTCGATGAAGGGCACGACGGGCGCGGCGATATCGTTCGACGGCTTCGGCCTTCCCTTCGCCTCGGGATGGCCGTTGACGGTGACGTCGGCGAGATAGGTGAGTAGCTTTGTGGCGCGGTCCTGACGCTTCACCTGCTGGAACAGTTCCGGCGTCGTGTCGATGAACCGGGTCGTGTAGCTGTTGTCGCGGAACTTCGGGTGACCGATGATCGCTTCGAGGAAGGTGAGGTTGGTGGCGACGCCGCGAATGCGGAATTCCCTGAGCGCCCGGTCCATGCGGCGGATCGCTTCTTCCGGATTCGGGGCCCAGGCGGTGACCTTCTCCAAGAGCGGATCGTAGTAGCGGGTGATGACCGCGCCGGAATAGGCGGTGCCGCCGTCGAGCCGGATGCCGAAGCCCGTGGCGCCGCGATAGGCGGTGATGCGGCCGTAGTCCGGAATGAAGTTCTGCTCCGGATCTTCCGTTGTGATGCGGCACTGCAGCGCGTGGCCGTTGAGGCGGATATCCTCCTGCCGCGGCACGCCGGATTCCGGCGTGCCGATGGCATGGCCGTCGAGGATATGGATCTGCGCCTTGACGATGTCGATGCCGGTCACCTCCTCGGTCACCGTATGCTCGACCTGGATGCGCGGATTGACCTCTATGAAGTAGAACTTGCCGGTGTCGGCATCCATCAGATACTCGACCGTGCCGGCGCCGATGTAATTGGTCGCGTGCGCAATCTTCAGCGAGTAGTCGGCGAGTTCCTGACGCTCGGCACCGGTGAGATAGGGCGCCGGTGCCCGTTCGACGACCTTCTGGTTGCGGCGCTGGATGGAGCAGTCGCGCTCGAAGAGGTGTACGACATTGCCGTGGGTGTCGCCGAGGACCTGGCTCTCGACGTGGCGGGCGCGCTCGACCAGCTTTTCCAGATAAACCTCGTCCTTACCGAAAGCTGCCTTGGCCTCGCGCTTGGCCTCGGTGACCTCACGGATCAGGTCCTTGGGATCGCGGATCGCCCGCATACCTCGGCCCCCGCCGCCCCAGGAGGCCTTCAGCATCACCGGATAGCCGATTTCATCGGCGAGCCGCGTGATCTCGGCCGGGTCGTCCGGCAGCGGATCCGTCGCCGGCACGACCGGCACGCCGATCGAGATCGCCAGGTTGCGGGCGGCCACCTTGTTGCCGAGCTGGCGCATCGTCTCCGGCTTCGGCCCGATGAAGGTGATGCCGTTCTCGGCACAGGCCTCGGCGAATTCCGGGCTTTCCGAGAGCAGGCCGTAACCGGGATGGATCGCGTCGGCGCCGGAAAGCTTGGCGACGCGGATCACCTCGTCGATTGAAAGATAGCTCTCGATCGGGCCGAGATCGCGTGGAAGGTGCGGGCCGCGGCCGACTTGATAACTCTCGTCCGCCTTGAAGCGGTGCAGCGCCAGCTTGTCCTCCTCCGCCCAGATCGCGACCGTTTTAAGCCCCAGCTCATTGGCCGCACGGAAGACGCGGATGGCGATTTCGGATCGGTTGGCAACAAGGATCTTTGAGATGGACAAGTCGGACTCCTCAATAGACTTGAATTCACGGGAATGCTGCACCCGCGAAATGAACTATTAGCGAGTCACGGAATGAAGTGCAATTTCAGATGCGACGCCAATAGGGTCCGTTTTCTCTAAGAGATCAGGCCGAGGCGGAAGGCGATAGCGACGGCGTGATGGCGGTTTTTCGCCTTCAGCTTTTCCTGAATGCCGTTCATGTACCAGTCGACCGTGTGGCTAGAAATATCGAGGACCTTGCCGATGTCGTTGGAGGTCATGCCGTCGGCGAGATAGTTCAGGGCCTCCATTTCGCGCCGTGTCATCTGCACGTCGACGCGCGAGACGAGCTCGGCCATGATCTCCGGGTCGGTAAGCTCCAGCAGCTTCCAGAACAGCCGTCTGGCGATCGAGTCGAAGAGGCTCAGCTCCACCGGCGTGAGATCGACCACACGGCCGCCGACCGTCAGGTTGCCCATGAGCCCGCGCCGCCCGTGCACCGGAAAGATATAGCCGTCGTAGAGGCCGTGATTGCGCGCCTCCACCATCATGCTTTCCATGCGCTTGCGATGCGGGTCCGAGCGGAAGGCTGCCAGCGTGTCACGCCAGCGAAATCCACGCTGGGCATGGCCGAGATAGCGGATGGTCGGATCGATGACGACATATTTTTTGCGGATGTAGATCTGCGGCCAATTCTCCGGCCAGCGTCCGGCGAGCAGCAGGCGCAGCGGATTTTCGTGAGGTTTCGGCTGACGCACGACGCCATAGAAGTCGAACCCGCAGCGATCGAGCAACCGCTCGAATTCCGGCAGAATCTCTTCGCGTGTCCTCATTTCTTCCAGAAGAGCCAGAAACTGTACGAGCAACGTGATATTCATGGAACACCTTCAGGTCGGAACAGGCTACAGCGCCCTGGAATTCCAACATGAATGCGCCGTTCAGAAGCCATTCATGTTGCAACCGCGATAATTCTTCTTACCACGCCCGGTCCTTAACGAAACCTGCAAAAAATCGGAGTCGGGGCAAGAGATAGCGAGCTGTGGATCGTCCCGCCAATCCTCCCATGGCGGCAGTCGGTCCGGCCTTCTGATCTGCCCCTTCCGCATTTCCAGCAGGTTTTTTCACGGGACCGCTTCCGCGCGGCTTTGTCGCGCCCCGCATGGCGAAACCGCCATGTCGCCGGGGCGGCGAAGACGCATCGCACAGGCCGCACCGCTCGGTTGCGGCGTCCAATCGATGCCCAGAAGGGGTGAGACAGTGTCTTTGTTACAGGTGTATGCAAGAGCGCTTCAGTACCTTGCTGTTCACAAATTCCGCGTCGGGGCGATTGTCATTGCCAATATCGTCCTCGCCGTCATCACGATTGCAGAACCGATCCTGTTCGGTCGCATCATCGACGCGATCTCAACGCAAAAGGAAGTCACTCCGATGCTGCTCATGTGGGCGGCCTTTGGGGTGTTCAACACCATCGCCTTCGTCCTCGTTTCCCGCGAGGCCGACCGGCTGGCGCATGGCCGGCGGGCGACACTCCTGACCCAGGCCTTCGGCCGGATCGTTTCCATGCCGCTCTCCTGGCACAGCCAGCGCGGCACGTCGAACGCGCTGCACACGCTTTTACGTGCCTGCGAAACCCTCTTCGGCCTCTGGCTCGAATTCATGCGGCAGCATCTTGCGACCGCCGTCGCGCTGGTGCTGCTCGTGCCGACTGCCTTCGCGATGGATCTCCGCCTGTCGCTCGTACTCGTCATCCTCGGCGCCGCCTATGTGGTGATCAGCAAGGTCGTGATGAACCGCACCAAAGAAGGTCAGGCCTCGGTCGAGAACCACTATCATACGGTTTTCTCCCACGTCTCGGACTCCATCAGCAATGTGTCGGTGGTTCACAGCTACAACCGCATCGAGGCGGAGACCCGCGAACTGAAGAAGTTCACCGAACGGCTGCTGTCCGCGCAATATCCGGTGCTCGACTGGTGGGCGATCGCAAGCGCGCTTAACCGCATGGCCTCGACCATATCGATGATGGCCATCCTCGTCATCGGCACCATTCTAGTGCAGCGCGGCGAGCTCGGAGTCGGCCAGGTCATCGCCTTCATCGGCTTCGCCAATCTGCTGATCGGCCGCCTCGACCAGATGAAGGCCTTCGCCACGCAGATCTTCGAGGCGCGCGCCAAGCTCGAGGACTTTTTCCAGCTCGAAGATTCGGTGCGTGACCGCGAGGAGCCGGCCGACGCCAAGGAACTGACCGGCGTCGTCGGAGAGGTGGAATTCCGCAACATCTCCTTTGATTTTGCGAATTCCGGCCAGGGCGTGCACAACGTCTCCTTCACGGCCAAGGCCGGCCAGACGATCGCCATCGTCGGCCCGACAGGCGCCGGCAAGACGACGCTCGTCAACCTCCTGCAGCGGGTCCATGATCCGAAGCACGGCCAGATACTGATCGACGGGGTCGACATCTCGACGGTTACGCGCAAGTCGCTACGCCGCTCGATCGCCACCGTTTTCCAGGATGCCGGCCTGATGAACCGGTCTATCGGCGACAACATCCGGCTTGGCCGCGAGGACGCCACGCTGGAAGAGATCGTGGCCGCGGCCGAGGCCGCCGCCGCGGGCGACTTCATCGAAGACCGCCTCAACGGCTACGACACGGTCGTCGGCGAGCGCGGCAACCGCCTCTCCGGCGGCGAACGCCAGCGCATCGCCATTGCCCGAGCCATCCTCAAGAATGCTCCGATCCTGGTGCTGGACGAGGCGACCAGTGCGCTCGACGTCGAGACCGAGGCCAGAGTCAAGGACGCGATCGATGCGCTTCGCAAGGATCGGACGACCTTCATCATCGCTCACCGCCTGTCGACGGTGCGTGAGGCCGACCTCGTCATCTTCATGGACCACGGCCGGATCGTCGAAATGGGCGGCTTCAACGAGCTCAGCCGCAGCAACGGCCGCTTCGCCGCCCTGCTGCGCGCCAGCGGCATCCTGACGGACGATGACGTCCGCCGGAGCCTCACCGCAGCCTGAATTGCGACCCCGACGGCGCCGGCTCCTTGGGCGCGGCGCCGTCCCGTTTCAACCTCTGCATGTCTCGTCGAATTGACTCGGCTCCGAAAAGACACGCAGCAACTCAAATTGCCGCAGCGGCCGTAGGCTTGCTGCAGGGTGGGGCGGGGCGTCAAACCCGGAACAGGATCGCATGCTGCAAAAGACCCTTCAGAGCACCAGACAGCAAATGGAAGCCGTGCGCCCCGGCGCGACGACCCGCGACACGCGCCTCGACGTCTTTCGGGCGCTCTGTCTGCTGACGATCTTCGTCAACCATGTGCCCGGCCAATATCTCGAATATATCACGCACAAGAACTTCGGTTTTTCCGATTCGGCGGAGGCTTTCGTGCTGATCTCCGGCCTTGCGGTCGGCGCTGCCTATGGCCGCAAATTCGTCGCCGGAGCACGTCTTGCATCGACGCTCAAGGCATGGCGGCGCGCCATGACACTCTATGTCGCCCACATCATGACGAGCATCGTGACGCTCGCGATCTTCGCCGGCGCCGCCCTCTATTTCGGCCGGCAGGAACTGATCGGCGAGATCAACATCCGTCCGATCGTCGAACAGACGGAACAGGGCATCGTTGCCATGGTGCTCCTTGGCCACCAGCTCGGCTACAACAATATCCTGTCGATGTATGCCGTGCTGCTCCTGATGCTGCCGGCCATGCTCTGGTTGAACGCCATCAGCCCCCGCTTGCTGTTTGCGGTCTCGGCAATCTTGTGGCTTGCCGCCGGCTGCTTCAAGCTGGTGCCATACAATTTCCTTGACGAGGGCTACTGGTTCCTCAATCCCTGGTCATGGCAGTTCCTCTTCGTGATCGGCATTCTGTGCATGAACCACGTGCGCGCCGGCGGCGACTTGCCGCGAAGCCCCTGGCTTATCGGGCTATCGGCCGCCTATGTCCTCATTTCGGCCTGCTGGGTGCTGTTCTCCTGGTGGCACATCGACATTTCCTTCGGCCTGCCGGCGGTGCTGACCGGCTTCGACAAGACCTTCCTGTCGCTGACGCGGCTGCTGCACGTGCTGGCGCTCGCCTATCTGATCGCGATCATTCCCGGCGTCAGCCAGCTGGCGCGGTTGCGCATCGATCATCCGCTGGTGATGATCGGCCGGCATTCGCTGCCGATCTTCATCTTCGGAACGATCCTCGCCATGGCGGGGCAGGTGTTTCTCTTCGTCACCGACAGGGACCCGATCGCCGGCTCGCTCTATGTCGTCGCCGGCATCGGCCTGCACTTCGTCTACGCCTATTATCTCGACTGGCTGAAGGAAATGGGAACGGCGAGGCCGCTCGCCGCGGCGTAGGAATCTCGACCGAATCGGCGTGGCTCGGATCGGCTCGTCAGCGATGCGTAGTTTCATAGAGTTGCAGCAACCGTTGCGCGTCTGAAATGACGCGCAAAGCTGTAAGATGCGTTCCGGTGTCTTTGTGATTCGCAGAGATTGGGGCGCATCATTGAAAGTGACAACAGCACAGATCCCCGTTTCGCCCGAGATTTCGGTCAACGCAACAGCGGTACGGAAAGCGATCAAGGACGCGGCCGATCAAGGCGCGAGATTGATCAACTTCTGTGAAGGTGCGCTGTCCGGCTACGGTAAGGCGCAGATCATCAGTCCCGAACGCTGGCAAGACTTCGATTGGGATCGACAGGAAGCCGAGCTTCGCTCGATAGCCGAAACTTGCCGGCACCTTCGCCTGTTCGCCGTGATCGGTGGTGCTCACCGCCTCTCAAAGGCTTATCCGCCCCATAACAGCCTCTATGTTTTCTCGGACAAGGGACATCTGCTGACTAGATACGACAAGAGATATTTGTCGCATGGCGAATTGGGCGGCTGGTACACGCCGGGAACGACGCCGATCACGTTCGAGGTCGATGGCTACCGGTTCGGCTGCGCCATATGCATCGAGTGCCAGTTCGCGGAGATATTCGCCGAGTACGAACGCCTCGGCGCGGATGCGGTTCTCTTCTCCTCCTACGGTATACCGACGCACTTCCAGATCGCACTCCAGGCACATGCAGCGCTGAACTGTGTCTGGATAGGTGCCGCGACGCCGGCACAAACCGCTGACAAGGGACCTGCAGGGGTGATCGGCCCGGATGGGCAATGGATCAGTCGATGCTCGATGCAAGGGGCGGGGCTGGCAACCGCAGTGCTCAACCGTGACGATCCGGCTTACGAAATCCCGCTTCATAAGGCTCGTCCGTGGCGCAGCAAGGCGAGGCAAGGAGATATCTACCGGGAAAAGATGGCGGACGATCCAAGAAGCCGCAACAGAGGCGGCTATTGAATCGCGCTCGGTGCGGATGGCCAAGCCATGTACGCGCACTCAAGCCAGATTGCTTTACCGCCAGCCGCCACCGTTCGAAAGCGATGCAAGGAAAGCCGGCTCATCTCCCGCTATCCTCACAGCTGACATCCGCCGACTCGCGAGTACAGGGAAGAGGGAGGCGGCTTCACCCCTCTCTGTCCTGCCGACAGAAGGGATGGTGGCCGCCATTCTACTCTCAACCCCACCTGCACCCGCGACCTATAGCAACACGCCCTCATGCGCGTCCTTGGTGACGCTGTCATTGATGCTGACGATCGGTTCGCCGGTCTTCGGATCGCGGCTGACGGAGATCCGGTGCGTGGCGCCGTTCACCCGGACCTTGGCGGTATAGCCGTCCCAATGGGCCGGCAGAACCGGCCGGACAGCCAGCCTCTTGCCCTTCTGGCCAATGCCGAGGATACCCTCGACGCCGGCGCGGTAGAGCCAGCCGGCCGAACCCGTATACCAGGTCCAGCCGCCGCGGCCGGCGAGCGCGCCTTCGCCGTAGATGTCGGCCGCGACCACATAGGGTTCGACCCGATAATGCTCCGCCTCTTCGCGGCTGCGAGCATGCGACACCGGGTTCAGCATCTGGAATGCGCGCCAGGCTTCCTCCGCACGCTCCTGGGCGGCAAAGGCCAGCGCGACCCAGGTGCCCGCATGGGTGTATTGGCCGCCATTCTCGCGCACGCCCGGCGGATAGGCCTTGATGTAGCCTGGATCCTGTTCGGTCCTTGCAAGCGGAGGCGTGAAGAGGCGGACGATGCGTTTCTCCGGATCGACCAGTTCCGCCATGACCGCATCCATTGCGCGCCTGGACCGCTCCGCGTCGCCCTCGCCCGACAGCGTGCTCCAGGACTGGGCAATGGAGTCGATCCGGCATTCCTCGGCCGTCGCCGAACCGAGCGGCGTGCCGTCGTCATAATAGCCGCGGCGATAGTAGTCGCCGTCCCAGCCGGCTTCCTCGAGAGCCTGCTTCACCATCTCGAGATGCGCTTCCCAAAGCGTCACCCGCTTCTGGTCCCTGCGCTCGCGGGCAAAGGGCAGGAAGGCGCGGAGCGTACCGGCGAGGAACCAGCCGAGCCACACGCTCGTCCCCTCGCCCGCTTCACCGACGCGGTTCATGCCGTCGTTCCAATCGCCGCCAAGGATCAGGGGCAGGCCGTTGGCGCCCGTCCGCTTGATCGCGAGATCGAGCGCGCGGGCGCAATGTTCGTAGACATCGCCGACCTCTTCCGCCAGTTCTGGCTTGAAGAAGTTATCATGCTGCCCCTCTTCCAGTGCCGGCCCGATCAGGAAGGCAAGCTCCTCATCGAGGATGTCTTTCGTGCCGGTGACGGCGCAATAATGAGCGACTGCATGGGCGAGCCATACGACGTCGTCGGAAATCATCGTGCGCACGCCCGCGCCCGTGCCGGGCAGCCACCAGTGCTGCACGTCACCCTCGACGAACTGCCGGGCAGCCGCGTTGAGGATCTGTGCGCGTGCAAGCTCCGGCTTGTGAATGAGGAAGGCCAGCGTATCCTGGAGCTGATCGCGGAAACCAAAGGCGCCGCTCGCCTGATAGAAAGCCGAGCGGGCCATGATCCGGCACCCGAGCGCCTGATAGGGCAGCCAGTGGTTGATCATGTGATCGAAGGCCCGATCCGGAGTCTTGACTTTTACCGTATCGGTGAAATCTGCCCAGAAGCCCTTTGCCGTCTCCACGACCGTATCGAAGGCGGACGCGCGCAGTTCCGCAAGAATCGCCTCCACCGCTTCGGCGTTGTCGGCATCGCCGAGGAAGAAGGTGATCTGCCGCTCCGCGCCCGGCTCGATGGTAAGATCGCTGGCAAGCGCCGCACAGGCGTCGCCATCGACCTCGGTTGCCCCGGTAAGGCCGGCCCCCGACAGCACCGCCTGTGGGGCGAAAATGCCGCCGGCCCGGCCGAGGAACTCGCGCCGGCTCGCCGTGTAGCTCGCAACGTCACCGTCGATCGCAAAGAACGCCGCCCGGCCCGCATAGTCGATGCTGAAGGGATTGGTCGCGAGCAGCGCGGCAGCCGCCTCCTGCCACTCTGTCACCACGAAGGGCGCCGTGCGGCCGCGATCGTTGCCGAGAACCCATTCGGCATAGCCGTAGAGCCGAAGCTTGCGCTTCGCGGAGCCGCGGTTGCGGATGGAAAGACGGACGAGCTTCGCCGGCAGGGTCGGGTGCACCGCATGCGCCGCCTCGATCTCCAAACCATCCTGTGCGCTTCTGAACAGAGAATAGCCGAGCCCGTGGCGCGCCTCGAAGACCACGGACTTGCGCCGCGACAGCGCCGCATAGGGCGTCATCACCGCGCCGCTCTTCAGGTCGCGGATGAAGATCGCCTCGCCCGGCGCATTGACGACCGTATCGTTGGTCCAGGGGGTCAGCTGGTAGTCGCGCGAGTTACGGCTCCAGGTGAAGGCCGCGCCCTCGGCCGCAACGTGGAAGCCGAAACTCTCGTTAGAGAGGACATTGATCCACGGCTGTGGCGTCGCCTCGCCGCCTCTGAGCCGCACCACATATTCACGACCGTCCTCGGCAAAGCCGCCGAAGCCGTTCCAGAATTCGAGATCGTCGCCGCTGATCGCGGCGGCCGGCCGTTCGGCCCCCGCCTGCATCACCGGCAGCAGCATCTGCGTCGTCTCTGCGCTGCTTTCCAGAGGCTTCGCGTAAAGCGCGCTGGCGCGTGCGATCTGATCGGAGATGGTGCCGTTGCGGGCGTGGAACACGGCGCGCGAGGCCGAGATCAGCGTCGACCACGTCTCCGGCTCCATCAGGTCGCGGCGGACCGCAAAGATGTGCTGGCGCGGACCGTCGGAAAGACCGCGCAGCCGCAAGTTCTCGCACATGGCGTCGAGCGTGTGCTGCAGGTTCTGCGCATAGGACGAGGCCCGTTCGTTGATCACCACCAGATCGGCGGTGATGCCGCGGGCCCTTAAATATTCTTGCGCGCGGAGCGCCTCACGGGCGATGCCGAGATCGCCCTCATCGTTGATCCTCAGGCAGAAGATCGGGAAATCACCCGATATCGCCAGCGGCCAAAGCGCCGCCTGCGTGGCAAGCCCCGCCTTCACCGTCGCCGTGTCGGCCCTGAGATGCATGTCCGGATAAACCAGGTAGCGGCCGAGCATCTGGAAGGACGCGGCCTCCTTGGAGGTGATGCCCACATGGCGCATCTGCACCTGGCTGCGCGTCCAGGCATGAATCAGCTCGTGATTGAAGGTTTCCGGGTGGCGATAGCGATCGATCGCGCGATCGATACCCTCGCGATCGGGGGCGGCGATCGTCCAGAAGATGACGCTTACCTTTTTGCCGGCCGGGACTCGCACGACGCGACGAAGCGCCATGATTGGATCGAGCGTGAAGCCGTCGGTGCCCGAGAGCTGAGCGCCGGGATCGAAAGCTGCCGCCTCGGATAGGGTGCGGCCCTGTCCGAGGAAGCGGCGCCGGTCGGTTTCCGCCTGGGTGTGGCGATCGCTGCCGGCATTGTCGGTGATGAGATGCGCGACCGCGATATCCGGGTCGCCCGGACTGCGCTTGTTGCGCGAGACGCGGATGACGTCGCCCTGGCCGCTAATCTCGGTACGGATGAACATCTTCGAGAATGCTGGGTGGGCGTTGTCGGCCTCCTCTAGGGAGAGCACCGGCTCGGCATAGGAAGTCACCTCGATGAAGCGGTCTTCCAGCCCCGTATTGAGCAGGATCACACGGCGGCCTTCCGCATCGTGTTCGCTCGCGACGATGCACTCGACCTCGCTCGTCAGATCGCCGACGACCTTGACGAACTCGGCCTTGTCGTCGCCGAAGCGCGTCAGCGACTTTTCGCCCGGGGCGCGCCGCGGCTCTGCCGTCGCCGACCACCATTCGCCGCTGACCGTGTCGCGTAGGAAGATGAAGGTTCCGGTCCTGTCTTCCACGGGATCCGGCTGCCAGCGGGTGACCGCCTGTCCGTTCCAGCGGGCATAACAGGCGCCAGTCGCCGTCAGCATGATCGAGTAATGGCCGTTCGACAGGAAGACGGTTTCGCGGTCCTGCATCAGCGGATCTTCGATGGCGCGGACCTCCGGACGCAGGAGGTCGGCCTGGCCCTTGCCGAGCGATTCCGGCTCGCGCTTGGCGGCCATCACCGGAATGTCGCGCGGCGCCTTCTCCTGCAGCAGGAGCTCGGCGGCCTCGATCACCGGATCGGCGTGGAACCACTCGCGCAGCTGTCCATTGAAGACGACGTTCGCGATCGCCGCGATCGACATGCCGTGATGGTGCGCATAATAGTTGCGCACCACGGCGCAAGTCTGGCCCTCGGGCACGCGGGTCGGCGTGAAATCGACGGCGTCGTGGTAGCCATAGGCACCGAGCGCGCCGAGCGCCCTCAGCCGCGCCAGGTTGGCAAGCGCCGCCTTCGGATCGTACATGCAGGCTAGAATCGACGCATAGGGCGCGATCACCGCATTCTGGCCGAGGCCGCGCTTGAGGCCCAGCGTCGGCACGCCGAAATTCGTATACTGATAGGTCAGCTCATGGTCACGCGCGTTGAACGCGGCCTCGGAGATGCCCCAGGGCGTTCCGAGGCGTCGGCCGTGATTGATCTGTTCCTGTACCACCAGATTGTTGGTCTGATTGAGAATGCCGCCCTGGCGCTCCTGCATGACGAGCGGCGGCATCAGATATTCGAACATCGAGCCGGACCAGGAGACGAGCGCGCCGCGCGCGCCGACCGGCACGACGGGACGGCCGAGCTTGTACCAGTGCTCGGTCGGCAGGTCGCCCTTGGCGATGGCGAAGAGGCTCGTCAGCCGCGCTTCCGATGCGAGCAGGTCGTAGCAGGCCTCGTCGAGTTCGTTGGCGTTCACCCGGTAGCCAATGGAGAGCAGCCGCCGCTCCGGCCGGAACAGGAAGCCGAAATCCATCGAGAAGGCGATGTCGCGGGCGCGCTCCTTGAGGACCAGCAGCCGCTGGCGTAGTGTCTCGATCGCTCCGAGGTCGAAGACGCCGTCGGCAATATGCGCCTCGCAGGTCGCCACCAGCGAACCCGCCCATTTCGCCACCTCGCCCGTCTGCTGCGTGCGCACCTCATGGTCGAGATTGACGGTCAGCTTGTGCATATCGCGCGCAAGCACGGCCAGGTTGATTACGCGGATGGAGGCGAATTCGTGCTCGCGCTTGACGGAGGCAAGCGCATTCTGGAAGCCGGCGATGCGCTCTTCGATCAGGCGCCGGAGCGGCCGCACGGTCTTGCGGTCGTCGGGCAGTTCCGACAGCATTTCCGCCAGGATGGCAGCGACATCGCCGAGCCCGTCGAGATTGCCCTGAACATGGGCGGAGGGCGCCTCTGCCCATTCGCGGCACATTGACGATACCGCGATCAGATGCCCGGCAAGATTGCCGCTGTCGACGGAGGAGACATAGCGTGGCTCCATGACGTCGAGCGTGCGGGTGCGGTACCAGTTGAAAAGATGCCCGCGATATTTCGGCATGCGGTCGATGGTAGCGATCGTCTGCTCGAGCCGCGTGATCGTCTCCTCGAAGCCGATCCAGCCGAAGGAACGCGCCGACATCACTGACAGCAGATAGACGCCGATATTCGTAGGCGAAGTGCGCTCGGCCAAGACCGGCTGCGGCGTTTCCTGGAAATTGTCCGGCGGCAGGAAATTGCCCTGGGCGGTGACGAAGGTTTCGAAATAGCGCCAGGTGCGCCGGGCGATCCTGCGCATATCGCCGATCGCCTCTTCGGAGACGACGAGTTGGTCCTCCGTCTCGGCCGACTGGCTGACCAACCATGCGACCGCCGGCGAGAAGGCCCAAAGCAGGGCGAAGGGAATGCCGATGAAGGGCAATCCGGTATCCGAGATCGCCGCAAGCGCCAGCGAGACCGCGGCAAGCGCCGGGGCAGCCCACATGGCGCGGAAATAATCGCTGATCGATCCGTGACCGGCGCTCTGCACCTGTGCCGCCGTGCGCCACTCGAGCATCAGCTTGCGGCTGACGAAGGTACGGTAGATCGAGCGGACGATCGCGTCCGCCATCATCGCCGCGTTATGGGCGATGAAGATGATGCGGAGCGCAACCTGCGCATTGGCCGCCTGGATCTCCGAGAACACCGCATGGATATGGGCTCTGGCGACGATGTCGCTCCGCCGCGGCATCAGCCCCGAAATCAGCGACAGGGTCGGCGCGACAAAAAGGCTGAAGATCAGCACGAGCTGCCAGATCAGCGCCTCCATCGGCTCCATGTAGTACCAGCCCATGACCGAGGCGACGAGCCAGGCGACCGGAATGAGCGACCGGCGCAGGTTGTCGTACATCTTCCAGCGCCCGAGCATGGAAAGCCCGTTCGACGGGTTGAAAATATAGGGCAGCAGCTGCCAGTCGCCGCGCGCCCAACGATGCTGGCGCGACATCTCCACCTCGTAGCGGATCGGGAAATCCTCGACGAGCTCGACATCCGTAACCAGCGCGCAGCGGGCATAGGAGCCTTCGAGCAGATCATGGCTGAGCACCGCGTTCTCCTCGACCCGGCCCTTCAGCGCCGCCTCGAAGGCATCGACATGATAGAGGCCCTTGCCGGTGAAGCTGCCTTCGCCAGTAATGTCCTGGTAGACGTCGGAAACCGTAAAGACGTAAGGATCGATGCCGCGACTGGCCGAAAAGATGCGCTGGAAGGCCGAGGCCTCGCTGCCGGTGGTAAGCGATGGCGTCACGCGCGGCTGCAGGAGACTGTAGCCGGTCGCCACGTCCTGCGTCGCCGGATTCACGACGGGCCTGTTGATCGGATGGTAGAGCTTGCCGACAAGCTTCGTCACCGCGTCGCGCATCAGGCGCGTGTCGGAATCGAGCGTCATCACATACTGCACGCCGCCCGGCACCGTGTTGGCGCCCTGCAGGAAGGAGGTATCGCGGTCGCCGCGCAAGAGCAGGTTCAGCTCATGCAGCTTGCCGCGCTTGCGCTCCCAGCCCATCCACACGCCCTCGGCCTCGTTGTAGAGGCGCCGGCGATGCAACAGAAAGAAGCGGGTCTTGCCGTCATAGGCGTAGCGGGCGGAAAGCGAGGCCACTTCGCGCTTGGCGTATTCGAGCACGTCGTGGTCCGCCGGCGTTTCCTCGACCTTGCTGTCGGCCCAGTCGCTCACCAGCGCGAAGTAGATTTCGCCACGCGGATTGGCGAGGTAATGCACCTCGAGATTGCGCACCAGTTCGTCTACGTGATCGCGCTTGGCGATGAGACAGGGAACCGCGACGAGCGTGCGAGCATCCTGCGGAATGCCGTCAAGGAACTCGTAGCCGACGAGCCGCGACGGTTTGACGATCAGGGTGACCAGCGTGTTGAACAGACCCATCGCGCCCTCGGAGGCCGGCAGCGCGAAGAGAAGCAGCATGATCAGCTTGGCGCCGCTCGGAATGTCCATCGGATCGACGAAGGCGTAGACAGCCACCATCGCCAGCAGCGTCAGGAGGATGTTGGGTCCGGCGATCGCGAACCAGTCGAGCTTCCTGACGACCCGGATGACGCGCTGGAGCGGCGACGGCGAATAGCCGATCCTTCGTTCCAGGTCATTGCGCCGCTCGCCGACGAGGAAAGCGCCGACATTGGGCTCCTGCAGCGGCGCCTCGACGGTGGCGGCTGCCCTGGCCTCCTCGACCATGTCGATCGCGATCTGGGTAACCTCGTGCTCGCTGTGGCCGGAACGACGGGCGAGCTTCTCGATCGTGTCGCGATACGTGTTGCGTGAACCGAAATCGAGCGCGGCATAATCGGAACCGGCGCGCAGCGTCGCATCGATCTTGCTGACGCTTTCGAACCAGACCGCCCAGTCCGTGTCGTCGATTTCGCGTAGGCTGCGGATGATGTTGCTCATCGTCGCATTGCCCGACGAAAGGCGGTTCTGCTCGGCTACGAGCGCCTCCTCGACGTCGGTGCCGCGGCGCTCGAGCCGCTCCTCGATCCAGCCGATCACGACGCCCGAGGTCTGCGACCCGTCGCGCAGGCGATAGAGGAGCTGGGCGATGAAGGTGTTGTCGGCGGCCAGCGCCTCGTATTCCGCGAGCAGCGCCCGGCATCCTTCCGGTTCGCTCAGGCGGACGATCTGGTCGGCGACGTCATTTGCCTTCAGGCGCATGGCGCGCGAGCGCTCGACGCGGATGGCGATGCGGCGGAGGTTTTCAATGAGGACGAAGCGCAGGATCGACGGCAGCGCCCACAACTCGCCGATACGGAAGGTTTCGTGTTCCTGGAAGCCCTCGACCATCGCGGTGATGCTTTCCCAGGAGACGGTGCTGTGGGTGTGAGCGACATAGAGCCAGGCGAGCGCCATTGCGCGCGGAAGGTCGACGCCGGCGACGGCAATCGTCGGCAATTGCCGGTAGAACCGGCGCGGAAAATCTCGCCGGACCTCCTGGATCGCATCCTCGACGACGTGGTGGTTGTCGAGCAGCCATTCGGCAGCCGGGGTGATCGCCGCGCCGGTCTCGACGTCCTGGGCGGTCACCCGGTAGATCCGGAAGATTTCCTTTTCGTTCTCCCGGTGCCGGGCGCGGAACTCGAAAGGGAAGAAGCCCGGCAGCGACGTAACGCCGACGCGTGCAAGATCGGCACCGCATGCCCTGAGGTCGTCTATCGAGAAATAGCTCGCGCGGATCGAATCGTTGTAGTCGATCTGCCTGGCTTCCGGCTCGCGCGGTGGACTGGAGGGCGTCGTGTTCTGGAGCATGGGTATGGATTCTGATTCCCACCGGGCTTCGTCGGTCCGGTTCTCGTTGTTTTGCCGCAGGGATTGCGGCCCTGAAGTTTCAAGTGCCGCCGGCACCTTTCTAGACACGGTCATGTCCCCCATCCGCCGTCATTGTCCCGGGCTGGAAGGCGTGCAAACGGGCGTCGGCAGGGCTTGGGGCAATGGTGGTCGCAAAGCCGACGGCACGTTGGCTGTCACGGGCCGGGTGATGCATGAAGATGGCATTTTTTAGCCGCAGTGTCAGCGTCTTGCAAGGATTGCGAGCGCCGGCGCGGGCGGATTGAGCAGGCTCTGGTTCGTGCGAAACCGCACTGTCCACCTGCGGCCTCGGCTCGATGAACGTCTCTCTCACGTCAGCCCCTTCCTGGTGCCTGGAGGTCCGAGGCTCCGGATGGCGAACGGCCGCCGAAATGGCCGGCCCGGACTTCTCCCGCCGTTATGGATCAGCCGACCTGCTCGCTGATCCACTCCTGGAAAGCGCGGCTGATCGGGTTCTCCAATTTTCCTTCCGGAACAACGAGATAATAGCTGTTCTCAGTCTGCATCGGTCGATCGAGAACGATCCGCAGCGTGCCTGCGGCAAGTTCCTGTTCGATGAGATAGCGGGGCAAAAGGGCAAAACCGAGACCTGCGGCCGCCGCTTCGATGACCATGGAAAACTGATCGAAGCGATTGCCGCGATAGGCGCCATCGCTGTCGACGCCGTTCGCCTCGAACCATTGCCCCCAGAGCTTCGGCCTGGTCGCCAGATGCAAGAGCGGACTGCCGCCGATATCCTCCGGCGTTTCGATCGGCCTTGCGGCGCCGAGCGCCGGGCTTGCGACCGGCACGATGACCTCGCTGCAGAGATAGCTGCAGGCGGCGCGCGCCCAGACGGGCTGACCGTAGTGAATGGCGAGGTCGAAATTCTGCTCCTCGAAATCGAAGGGGGCGGAGCGGGAGGCGATGTTGAGGACCGTGCCGGGATGTCGTCTCAGGAAATCAGGCAGCCGCGGCACCAACCAGCGGCTGCCGAAGGTCGGCAGCGATGCGATCGAGAGGCTCGTTTCGGCGCGGGCCGAGGCCATCGCGCGCACCATCAGTTCCTCGGTCTGGTTGAGCAGGCGACGGACCTCCGGCAGGAGTTTCTGCCCCGCATCCGAGAGGATGACGCGCTGGCGCACCCGCTCGAAGAGAAGCACGCCGAGCTGCGTTTCCAGATCCTTGATCTGGCGGCTGACGGCGCTCTGCGTCAGGTTGAGTTCGGCGGCGGCCTGGGTGAAGCTGCCGTGGCGCGCAGCGCATTCGAAAGCCTGCAGCGTCGTCACGTCGGGAACCAGTCGGCGGCTCAACTTCATTCCGGCCTCGCATTAACATAGTCGGATGCAGCGCGATACATGGCCGCAGCGTTCCGATATAATTAAAAATAAGAATGATCTTGTCCTTCACCCTTAGCGCCAGGCGAGTCCCAGTGAAAGAGAATAGTTACGTTTCGGCCGACGATATCCGATCGGCCTTTTCCGCCGCGATGTCCGTCATGTACCGGGAAGAGGTTCCCGCCTACGGGACGCTGATGGAACTGGTCGAAACGGTGAATGCGGAGACGCTGTCCGCCGACGCGCAATTGAAGGAGCGCCTCACGGCGACCGATTCTCTCGAGCGCATCTCCGAGGAGCGGCACGGGGCGATCCGTCTCGGCACGCCCGCGGAGCTTTCGATGATGCGCCGTGTCTTTGCGGTGATGGGCATGTATCCGGTCGGCTACTACGATCTTTCGACGGCGGGCGTGCCGGTGCATTCCACCGCCTTCCGCCCTGTCGGCGAGGCCTCGCTGAAGCGCAACCCCTTCCGCGTCTTCACCTCGCTCCTGAGACTCGACCTGATCGCCGACGAGACCTTGCGCGCCGAGGCCGAGGCGAATCTCAAGGCGCGCCGCATATTCACGGAGGGAGCGGTCGAACTCACCGAAAAAGCCGAGTATGATGGCGGGCTGGACGAGGTGGACGCGAAACGCTTCGTCGCCGAAGTGCTCGAGACCTTCCGCTGGCACGACCGGGCCAATGTCTGCGCCGATCTTTACAAGCGGCTGCACGACGCCCACCGGTTGATCGCCGACGTCGTCTCCTTCAAGGGGCCGCACATCAACCACCTGACGCCGCGCACGCTCGACATCGACAAGGTGCAGGCGCTGATGCCGGACCATGGCATTGCGCCCAAGGCGGTGGTCGAAGGCCCGCCGACGCGCCGGTGCCCGATCCTGCTGCGCCAGACCTCCTTCAAGGCGCTCGAAGAGGCCGTGTCGTTCCGCGACGGCGATGGCTGGAAGGCCGGTTCCCACACGGCCCGCTTCGGCGAGATCGAACAGCGCGGCATTGCGCTGACGCCAAAGGGCCGCGGTCTTTACGATCGGCTGCTCGACCAATCGCGCAAAGTCGTTCGCCCCACGGCCGACGGTTCCAATGCCCGGGAGTACGAGGCAGCGCTTGCCGAAGTCTTCGCCGCCTTCCCCGATAGTTGGGCCGACATTCGCGAGGCGGGCCTCGGCTATTTCAGCTATTCTCTGACGGAGAAGGGCCGCCGGACGAAGCTTCCCGGCCGCCGTGACCTTGAGTCGCTGATCGCGGAGGGCCTCGTCCGGTTCGACCCGATCGTCTACGAAGACTTCCTTCCGGTCAGCGCCGCCGGTATCTTCCAGTCGAACCTCGGCGACGGCGCCCAGCAGGAATTCGTCGCAAGTCCGAACCAGCAACGCTTTGAGGCCGACCTTGGCGCCGCCGTGCTTAACGAATTCGATCACTATGCCGGCATCGAAAAGGCATCGATCGAAAGCTGCCTCACGGCGCTGACCACGGCAGTCGCAGCGGAATGATACGCCAACGATGATTGACGAGCACCATATCGACGCGCTGAAGGCCCTTCTTGGCGACAAGGGCGTCGTCACGCGTCAGAAGGACATGGAAGCCTACGAGACGGGCGCCCGCTACGACCGCGGGCGGGCCAGTGCCGTCCTGCGACCGGCGACGACGGCGGAGACGTCCGCGGCCGTCGGCTATTGCGTGCGCAATGGCCTCGCCCTCATTCCGCAATCCGGCAATACCGGCCTCGTTTCCGGCTCGACCCCGGATGAGACCGGCAGCGAGGTGATCCTCAGCCTCGATCGGCTGACCCGCCAGTTCGAAATCGACACGGACGACCGCTCGGTTCGCCTCGATGCGGGCTTTCACCTGTCGGATCTCAACCGGAGGCTAGAGGATCACGACCTGTTCTTCCCGATCGACCTCGGCGCCGATCCGCGGATCGGCGGGATGATTGCCACCAACACGGGTGGATCGCGCTTCCTGAAATATGGCGACGTCCGCCGCAACACGCTGGGGCTCAAAATAGTTCTTGCCGACGAGGCGGGGACCGTGCTCGACCTCGGTTGCAGCCTGCGCAAGAACAATACCGGCGTCGATTGGAAGCAGATATTCATCGGCACGTCCGGCGCCTTTGGCATCGTCACCGAATGCGTGCTCAATCTCGAACGCCTGCCGAAACAGACGGCGACGGCTTTCCTGGTGCCCTCGGGTGGCGCTCAAGTGCTGCCGCTGCTCAAGGCCATGGAGGAAAGGCTCGGCGCCTATCTCTCGGCCTTCGAAGGCATGTCGAAGAATGCGATCGCCGCGGCTTTCGCCCATGTACCGTCGCTGAAGAATCCCTTCCAGGGCGGAAACATCCCGGACTATGTGATCCTCGCCGAGATCTCCCGCACCTGGGCGCCGCGCGAGGGCGAGCAATCGCTCGACGCGGTGCTGGAAAGCGTTCTTGCGGAGATCTGGGAAATGGAGGACGCGCCGCTCGCCGACGCCTTCATCGGTCCGCCGCACGAGACCTGGGCGCTGCGCCATGCACTTTCGGAAGGGGTGAAACATCTCGGCAAGCTGATCGCCTTCGACCTTTCCTTCCGTCGGGGTGACATCATGGTCTTCTGCGACCATATGAAGGCGGAAATGCCGGCGCAATTTCCAGGCGTCATCATCTGCGATTTCGGCCATATCGGCGATGGCGGGGTGCACTTCAATCTGGTCGTGGAGAAGAATAGCCCGCTATTGGCCGAACCGGGTTTCGAGCAGCGCCTGCGCGAATGGGTCTTCGCCGTCGCGGTCGAGCAATACGGCGGCAGTTTCAGTGCGGAGCATGCGATCGGCCGCCGCAACCAGGCCTGGTACGATTTCTACACGCCGGAAAAACTGAAGCAAATGGCGGCCGGTCTCAAGCCGATCACCTCGCCGGGAAAGCTCGGCAGTGTGCGGTTCGGCTAGCGCACCAGCCCAAACGACAGGATCAAACGGGAGTCAGCACATGAATATTGCAGCCACGAAGCTCGACGTCGCCAAGGAGGCAGCCGCCCTCCTCGAAAAGTTGGGCGTTTCCAAGGAAGCTTACAGCGGCGGCGACATGCCGTCCTTCAGCCCGGTCACCGGCGAACAGATCGCAAGCCTCAAGACCGACTCGGCCGACGAAGCCGCGAAGAAGATCGAAAAGGCCGACGAAGCCTTCCGCGCCTGGCGCCTGGTGCCGGCGCCGAAGCGTGGCGAGCTCGTGCGCCTGCTCGGCGAAGAACTGCGCGCCTTCAAGGCCGACCTCGGCCGCCTTGTCTCGATCGAGGCCGGCAAGATCCCGTCCGAAGGTCTCGGCGAAGTGCAGGAGATGATCGATATCTGCGATTTCGCGGTTGGGCTCTCCCGCCAGCTATACGGGCTGACGATCGCCACGGAACGTCCCGGTCACCGCATGATGGAGACCTGGCATCCGCTCGGCGTCGTCGGCATCATCTCCGCCTTCAACTTCCCGGTCGCCGTCTGGTCGTGGAATGCGGCGCTGGCGCTCGTCTGCGGCGACGCCGTCGTCTGGAAACCGTCGGAGAAGACGCCGCTCACCGCGCTTGCCTGCCAGGCCATCCTGGAGCGCGCCTTCGCCCGCTTCGGCGATGCGCCGAAGGGTCTGTCACAGGTCCTGATCGGCGATCGGTCGATCGGCGAGGTGCTCGTCGACCATCCGAAGGTGCCGCTCGTCTCGGCGACCGGCTCCACCCGCATGGGGCGCGAGGTCGGTCCGCGGCTCGCCAAGCGCTTCGCCCGGGCGATCCTCGAACTCGGCGGCAACAATGCCGGCATCGTCTGCCCGACCGCCGATCTCGACATGGCGCTGCGCGCCATCGCCTTCGGTGCCATGGGCACCGCCGGTCAGCGCTGCACGACACTGCGCCGTCTGTTCGTGCATGAAAGCGTCTACGATCAGCTCGTGCCGCGGCTGAAGAAGGCCTACCAGTCTGTCTCTGTCGGCAATCCGCTGGAAAGCTCGGCCCTCGTGGGCCCTCTCGTCGACAAGGCCGCCTTCGACAGCATGCAGAAGGCAATCACGGAAGCGAAAGCCCATGGCGGCGGCGTCACCGGCGGCGAACGCGTCGATCTCGGCCATGAGAACAGCTACTATGTGAAGCCGGCCGTGGTCGAGATGCCGAAGCAGGAGGGTCCGGTTCTCGAAGAGACCTTCGCGCCGATCCTCTATGTCATGAAATATAGCGACTTCGATGCGGTGCTCGCCGAGCACAATGCCGTCGCGGCCGGACTTTCCTCATCGATCTTTACCCGCGACATGCAGGAGTCGGAGCGCTTCCTGGCGGCCGACGGCTCGGATTGCGGCATCGCCAACGTCAATATCGGCACCTCCGGTGCGGAAATCGGCGGCGCCTTCGGCGGCGAGAAGGAGACCGGCGGCGGCCGCGAATCCGGCTCCGACGCCTGGAAGGCCTATATGCGCAGGGCCACCAACACGGTGAACTATTCGAAGGCTCTGCCGTTGGCGCAAGGCGTCTCCTTCGATATCGAATAATTGGCTACATCGAATGATTGGCGAATAGGATCGGCCATGACCATCAATGCAACGGTCAAGGGGGCGGGATTTCGGCCCGCCTCGCGGATTTCCTCGATCGGTGTTTCAGAAATCCTGAAGATCGGCGCCCGCGCGGGTGCCATGAAGCGCGAAGGCAAGCCGGTGATCATCCTCGGCGCCGGCGAGCCGGATTTCGACACGCCGGACCACATCAAACAGGCCGCCTGGGAAGCGATCCAGCGCGGCGAGACGAAATACACGGCGCTCGACGGCACGCCGGAGCTCAAAGCGGCAATCCGCGAGAAATTCGAGCGCGAGAACGGCCTCGCCTATGGGCTGGACGAGATCACGGTTGGCACGGGCGCCAAGCAGATCCTGTTCAACGCCATGATGGCGACAGTCGATTCCGGCGACGAGGTGATCATCCCGACGCCCTACTGGACCTCCTATTCGGACATTGTTCAGATTTCGGGGGGCAGGCCGGTCCTGATCGCCTGCGATGCATCCTCGGGATTCCGGCTTACCGCCGAAAGGCTCGAGGCGGCGATCACGCCCCGGACGCGCTGGGTGCTCTTGAACTCGCCTTCCAATCCCTCGGGGGCAGCCTACGGCGCCGAGGACTACCGGCCGCTTCTCGACGTGCTGCTCAGGCACCCGCATGTCTGGCTGCTGGTCGATGACATGTACGAGCATATCGTCTATGACGACTTCCGTTTCGTGACACCCGCTCAGCTCGAGCCAAGGCTGAACGACCGCACGCTGACCGTCAACGGCGTATCGAAGGCCTATGCGATGACCGGCTGGCGGATTGGCTATGCCGGCGGCCCACGCGAGCTGATCAAGGCCATGGCGGTGGTGCAGAGCCAGTCGACCTCCTGCCCCTCCTCCGTCAGCCAGGCCGCCTCGGTCGCGGCGCTCAATGGCCCGCAGGACTTCCTGAAGGACCGCGCCGACAGCTTCAAGCGCCGCCGGGATCTCGTCGTCGCCGGCCTGAATGCAATCGACGGCCTCGACTGCCGCATCCCGGAAGGCGCCTTCTATACCTTCTCCGGCTGCGCCGGGATGCTCGGCAAGGTGACGCCCAATGGCAAGACGATCGAGACGGATGCGGATTTCTGCGCCTACCTGCTCGATGACGCGCATGTCGCCGTCGTCCCCGGCTCTGCATTCGGCCTCTCGCCGTTCTTCCGCATCTCCTATGCGACCTCGGAGGCAGAACTGAAGGAAGCGCTCACCCGCATCGCCGCCGCCTGCGGACGGCTTTCGTGATGGCGTAGTTTGCCCCTCTCCTCGGGTTTAACCCGAGGACTAGCCCTCTCCTCCGCGCGCCGGGAGCGGGGACCCCTCGCTGGTGTACAGACTCGGGATGAGGCGAGACAGTGCGGCAAGCCCCTTCTCCCCGCCTGCGGGAGAAGGTCGCGGCAGCGGGATGACGGGCTTTCCGTGCACCTCAAAAAGTCGGCGGCGTGCAGGCGCTGATCACCTCGCAGGGCACCGGCCCGACGCAGCGGAAGCGGTGCGGCCGGCGGCTTTCGAAATAATAGGCGTCGCCCGGCCCGAGAATGCGCCTTTCCCCGTCTACGGTCACCTCCAGCCGGCCCGAGAGCACGATGCCGCCCTCCTCGCCCTCGTGCACCAGCGGCACCTTGCCGGTATCCGCCCCCGGCTGATAGCACTCCTTCAGGATTTGCAGGCTGCGGCCGAAGAGATTGTCGCCGATCTGGCGGTAGGAAATCGGTCCCTTTCCGATCTCCACCAGTTCCTCGGCCGCGTAGAAGGCTTGGCGCGGCTTTTCCGGCTCGAAGGAGAAGAACTGCCGTCGAGAATGCGCTTCAAGGCGCCGACCGACGGGTTGGAGGCGTTAGACTCGATCAGCGAGATGGTGGAATTGGTGACGCCCGCGCGCTTGGCAAGTTCGCGTTGAGAGAGATTGTGCATGAGCCGCACATGGCGCAGGCGGTTGCCGATATCGACGCTCATTGCAAATCCCGTGTTGATCTTGTTTGAAATACCGAAACCCTACCATCACAGCATGAAGAAAAACAATAAGTTAGATCATCGAAGAAAAGGACTTGTTCGAGTATTCAAATCATGGCGTCAATCGCGCGACCACAGGAGGATGCCATGACCGCCCACATCAAGCCCAATGCTCCGGTTCTCGACAGCTACTGGATGCCCTTCACCGCCAACCGCCAGTTCAAGGCGGGACCCCGCCTGCTCGCATCGGCCGAAGGCATGCATTATACCAGCGTCGATGGCCGCAGGATCCTCGACGGTACTGCCGGCCTCTGGTGCGTCAATGCCGGCCACAGTCGTCGCCAGATCGCCGCGGCCGTCGAGCGCCAGCTGACGACGATGGACTATGCCCCCTCCTTCCAGATGGGCCATCCGATCGCCTTCGACTTTGCCGAGCGTCTCGCCGAAATTGCCCCGGGCGGTCCCGATGCCAGGCTAGACCGGATATTCTTCACCGGCTCAGGCTCGGAATCCGTGGACACGGCCTTGAAGATCGCGCTCGCCTATCAGCGCTCGATCGGCCAGGGCACGCGCACACGATTGATCGGCCGCGAGCGCGGCTATCACGGCGTCGGCTTCGGCGGCATTTCCGTCGGCGGCATCGTCAACAATCGCCGGGTCTTCCCGCAGCTTCCCGGTTCCGGTCATCTGCGTCACACCCATGATCCTGCCAGGAATGCCTTCGTCAAGGGCCAGCCGGAGCATGGCGCCGAACTCGCCGACGATCTCGAAAGGCTGGTGGCGCTGCATGGCGCCGAGACGATCGCCGCCTGCATCGTCGAGCCCGTCGCCGGTTCGACCGGCGTGCTGATCCCGCCGAAGGGCTATCTCGAAAGGCTGCGGGCGATCTGCGACAAACACTGCATCCTGTTGATCTTCGACGAGGTGATCACCGGCTTCGGCCGCCTCGGTGCCGCCTTCGCAACCGATTATTTCGGCGTGACGCCGGATATCGTCACCACCGCCAAGGGCCTCACCAATGGCGCGATCCCGATGGGGGCCGTCTTCGCCAGCCGTAAGGTGCACGACGCGCTGATGCATGGGCCGAAAGGCCAGATCGAGCTCTTTCACGGCTACACCTATTCCGGCCATCCGGCCGCCTGCGCCGCCGGCATCGCCACGCTTGACATCTATCGCGACGAAGGCCTGATGACGCGCGCCGCGGAACTGCAGGAGGACTGGCATTCGGCCATCCATTCGCTGAAAGGCCTGCCGAACGTCATCGACATCCGCACCATCGGCCTGATCGCCGGCATCGAGCTCACACCGCGCGACGGCGCGCCCGGCGCCCGCGCCTATGACGTCTTCGTCGACTGCTTCGAGAAGGGGCTGATGATCCGCGTCACCGGCGACATCATCGCCTTCTCGCCGCCGCTGATCGCCGAGAAGAGCCATATCGGCGAGATCGTCTCGATCCTCGGTGAGGCGCTGAAGCGGGCGAAGTAGTAGGATGGGCGACTCGGGAATGATCGCTGCGGGCGCTTAACCCCTCCCACCTGTGAGAGGGGCATTCACGCCATGCCTGAAGCGGCTCACCGTACCAAAATCGCCCGGAAATCATTGACATTCGTGCCCGTCGGCCCGGGCACGAACAGGTCTCCGCTCACCGAAAAGGCGGACCAGGCGTCGTGGCCGGCGAGATGGGCACGCGGGTCGATGCCTGCCGCGCGCATGCGGGCGATGCTCGCCCCATCGACAAAGGCACCGGCATTGTCTTCCGAGCCGTCGATGCCGTCCGTGTCGGCGGCAAGCGCATCGATCCCGGCAACGCCGTCGATGTCCAGCGCCAGCGACAGCAGAAGCTCGCTGTTGCGCCCGCCCTTGCCGTAGAGGTCGCCGGAAATGGTGACCGTGGTCTCGCCGCCGGAAAGCAGCACGACGGGTTTTGTAAACGGACGGTTCCGTGCGACCACCTCGCGCGCCAGCGCCGCATGCATGCGGCCGATGTCGCGCGCCTCGCCCTCGATCGCGTCCGAGAGAATGACCGCCTCGATGCCCGCCTCGCGGGCGCGCGCCGCAGCCGCCTCGAGCGACACGGCCGCGGAGGCGATCACATGGACCTCGTTGCCGGCAAAGGCACGGTCATCCGGGCTCGGCGCGCGGGCGGCATCGGAGGCGAGGTGCGCCATCACCCTCTCCGGCAAGGTCAGGGCGTATCGGGCAACGATAGCGCGCGCTTCCTCGAGGCTCGACCGGTCCGGCACCGTCGGCCCGGAGGCGACGAAGGCCGGGTTGTCGCCGGGGACGTCGGAAACGACGAGGCTGACGACCCGTGCCGGCGATGCCGCCAGGGCGAGCCGTCCGCCCTTGATGCGGGAAATATGTTTGCGGACGACGTTCATCGCCGAAATCGGCGCCCCGGAGGCAAGCAGCGCCCGGTGGACGGCGATCTCGTCCTCAAGCGTCAGGCCCTCGGGCGGCGCCGGCAATAGCGCCGAACCGCCGCCGGAGATCAGCGCCACCACGAGATCGTCTTCGGCCAGCCCTTCCACCCGTTCGATGAGCGCCGAAGAGGCGACGAGCCCTGCCTCGTCCGGCACCGGATGCGCCGATTGCAGCACCTTGATGCGCTTGCATGCCTCGATCGGTCCGTGCCGGGCGACGACAACGCCCTCGAGCGGACCGTCCCAGAGCCGCTCGAAGGCCGCCGCCATCTGGCTTGCCGCCTTGCCGGCGCCGACAACGATCGTCCGCCCCCTTGGTCGCGCCGGCAGATGCGCGCGGATGGCGGCCTCGGGATCCGCCGCCGTGACGGCGGCTTGGAAGAGGGCGGTCAGAAAGGAACGCGGCTCGATCAACGTCATCAAATCAAATCCGGGTTGGTTACGGGATAATGTCTCAGATCCTATTCGATCTAAGGATGAATTCGGCAGCAAGTTAAAGCGCTGCAGCGACCTTCGCGCGTCTGAACGAGACATTACAGCGCCGCGCGTCTTATGAGACGTGCAAAGGTCGCTGTAGCAATTTGAATTGCTGCATGTCTTTGCCCTTTAATCGACGTCGATTAAAGGAGACATGCAGTAGGCGCCGTAGCCCGAAAATGGAGACGACTCCGTCGCCGCGGCCCCGCCGCCCTCAGCGCAATTCGGCGCGAGCGCGCGGCCTGGTGTCGTTGCGCTCGTGCTGGAATACCGCCGGCGGCAGCGGCGGCAGCCCGCGGATGATGTCTGCCCCCTTCTCGCCCACCATGATCGTCGGGCCGTTGGTGTTGCAGGAGGGCACCCGCGGCATGACCGAGCTGTCGCAGACGCGAAGCCCCTCGATCCCACGGACCCGGAGCTCGGGATCGACGACGGCCAGGGCATCGGTCCCCATCTTGCAGGTGCCGACCGGGTGATGGTCGGTCTTGGCGTTGGCGCAGCCATAATCGAAGAGCTGCTGTTCGGTCCCGATCTCCGGCCCCGGCAGCCGTTCGGCCAGGACGAAAGGCTTGAGTGCGGGCTGCTGCATGATCTCGCGTGCGATCCTGAGGCCCTCGAGGGACATTTCGCGGTCGTGCGGATCCTCCCAGTAGTTTGGGTCGATCAGCGGTGCCGCGTTCGGATCGGCGGAGGAAAGCCGCACAGTGCCGCGCGAGCGCGGATGCAGATAGGCGGAATTGAGGGTGACGCCGGCATTCCTGAGCCGGGCGACGCCCGCCTCAATGCCCGAGCCGAGGCCGAGATGAAACTGGATATCCGGCGAGCGGGCGTCCGGGTCCGCATACCAGAAGCCGCCGGTCTCGAAGAGCGAAGAGGCGACGGGACCGGTGCGGAACAGCACATATTGCAGCCCGGCCCAAAGAGTGCGGTGCAGCTTCGCCACACTGTCATAGGTGTGGTCGCCGGTGCATTCTGAGATGACGAACAGGTCGAGGTGGTCCTGGAGATTGCCGCCGACGCCGGGGAGATCGTGCCGCACCTCAACGCCGACCGAGCGCAGGTGATCGGCCGGGCCGATGCCGGATTGCAGAAGCAGCTTCGGCGATCCGATAGCGCCCGAGGTGACGAGCACCTCGCGCTCGGCCCGGATGGTTTCGATGCCCTTGTCCATCAGGACTTCGACGCCGACTGCGCGCCGGCCTTCGAGCAGAACGCGAGCGACCCGGGCACCCGTGCGCACCGTCAGGTTCTTCCGTTCCTTGATCGGCGCCAGGTAGGCGAGCGAAGCCGAGGAGCGCCGGCGATTACGCTGGGTCAGTTGGTAGAAGCCGATCCCCGCCTGCCGGCTGCCATTGAAATCAGGATTGTAGGGGATGCCGAGCTCCTGGCCGGCGCGGATATAGGCCTCGCAGATCGGCAGCGCCGAGACCGGCATCGACACGCCGAGCGGCCCGCCATAGGCATGGTAATCGTCGGCAAAGCGCTCATTGTCCTCGGCGCGCTTGAAATAGGGGAGCACGCTGCGATAGTCCCAGCCGCTGCAACCGTCCTCGCTTGCCCAGCGATCGTAGTCGACCGCGTTGCCGCGCGTATAGAGCTGCGCATTGATCGACGAGCCGCCACCGATCACTTTCGCCTGGGTGTAGCGCAGCACTCTGCCGTTCATGTGCTTTTGCGGCACCGTTTGCCAGCCCCAACTCGCCACGCCCTTGGTCATCTTCGCAAAGCCCGCCGGCATGTGGAACAGCGGGTTCCAGTCGCCGCCGCCGGCCTCGAGGAGCAGCACCTTGACCGTCGGATCCTCGCTCAAGCGGTTGGCCAGCACGCAGCCGGCAGGTCCGGCACCAGTGATGATGTAGTCGTAGCGCATTCAATTCGTCCTCAAGCTCCGCGCTTGCCGCGCGCGATCATTTAGGTTCATTGCAGCTTGGCCGCTTGGCTGCCCCTCACAGCCGTCCGATCGACAACCCGCCATCCGCCTGGATCACCGAGCCGGTGGCGAAGCCGAACCTGCCGCTTGCGAGCCCGGCAACGATATTGCCGATATCGTCCGGCTCGCCCCAGCGCCGCATCGGCACCAGGCCGCCGGCAATCAGGCCGTCGTATTTGGCGGAAACCGTTGCCGTCATGTCGGAGCGGATGATGCCGGGGCGGACCTCGAAGACGGCGATGCCGGTCTCGGCAAGCCGCAGCGCCAGCCCCTGGCTGAAGGCGGCGAGTCCCGCCTTGCTCATGCAATAGTCGAGCCGTTCCGGCGAGCTCATCGCCGCCGACACCGAGGTTATGTTGACGATCGAACGCGGCGCGACGGCTTGCGCGGCAAGCATCGCCTTCACGACCGCCTGGGTGAAGAAGACGGTGCCACGCAGATTGACGCCGATGATCGCGTCGAAATTCTCAGGCCTCAAGTCGAGGAAATCGCCGCGCACGACGGAGGCGATGCCGGCATTGTTGACGAGGCAATCGATCCGGCCGAACGCATCGACCACTGCGTCGACGGTCGCGTGATGGGTTCCGATATCGGCGAGATCCGCCCGCAGGAAGATCGCGCGCGCCCCGAGCGCCTCGAGATCGGCAATCGCCGGGTCGACCCCCTCCGCATCGCCGATGCCGGTAATGGCGATGTCGAAGCCGCTTGCCGCCAGCGCGCGGGCGATGCCGAGCCCTATGCCGCGCCGGCCGCCGGTGACGATCGCGATCGGACGTGCCGCTTCCGTCATGACCGGATCTCCTCCCTGGCGATATGATCGGCGACGCGCAACGCCTGGGCGGCGACCGTCAGCGCCGGATTGACAGCCGCTGAAGTCGGCAGGAAGCCGGCATCGACGACGAAAAGATTGGGATGATCGAAGGCGCGGCAGTAGGTGTCGAGCGGCGCCTTTTCCGGATCATTACCGATCCGGACCGTTCCGCATTGATGCGATGGCGTGCGCTTGTCGAAGGCGCGCGCCAGCACGACCGGAAAACCTGCCTGCCGGAGCACGGCCTTGAGCTTGGCGACGAGCTTCAGATGCGCCTGCCAGTTGGTGCGCACCCATTGCAGGACGATGCGCTCGCCATCGACCGTGACCCGGCTTTCCGGCGACGGCAGGTCCTCGCTCATGGCGTAGAAGTCGATGGCGCGGGCTGAAACCCGGTCCAGCAGCCATTCCGGCGTCGAACGCAAATTCGCCTTGAGGATTGCGCCGGAGACGCGGCCGAGAAGCTGGATATTGCCCAGCGGCGGCCCGCCGCCGCCGTCCGACAGATAGAAATCATTGAGCCCGAAGGTCTTCTGGTAGACGGAATCGTTGCGGTACCAGGGACTGACCGCAATGACCGCGCTCGAATTGTGGTTCATGAAATTGCGGCCGACCTGGTCGGAGCGGTTGGCGAGACCGGCGGGATTGCGCTCGTCGGCCGAGCGCAACAGGAGCACGGCCGACTGGACGGCGCCCGCCGAAAGGACGACGATTTTCGGCGTCACCCGTTGCTCCGTACCGCCCTCTAGATAGTGCACCGTCTCGATCGCCTTGCCGTCGGGCGCGGTGGAAAGTCGGGTCACGCGCGATCCGGTCTGCAGCCGCACATTCGGAAATTCGAGCGCCTTCGCCAGCGCCGCGGTTTCGGCGTCCATCTTTCCGTCGAAACTGTTCGGATGTGCGTCCCAGGGCGTTTTGCCCTTGGCGAGCCAACGATCGATGTCGACCCCGAGCGGCAACGAATAGGGATGCAGGCCGAGCCCCCGCAAGCGCTCGCGCACCTTGGCGATTGCCGGCTCGTCCGGCACCGGCCGATGTGGATAGTCGTTCGAGTGCGGGGGCTCGGTCGGATCCTCGCCGAGGCACCCGCGCACCTGGTATAGCTCTTCGGCCTTCGCATACCACGGCTCGAGTTCCTCATATCGAAAAGGCCACGCCGGCGAGATGCCATCAAGATGGATCATCTCCTCGAAATCCTCACGTCGGTAGCGGGTGAGTACCGCACCGTAGAACTTCGAATTGCCGCCGACATTGTAGTAGTTTCCGGGATTGAAGCCGGGGCCGCCCGCCTCGTACCAAGTCTCCTTCGGTCGGAATCGGCCGCGCTGGAAGATCGCCCGCTGATCGCGGTTTTCCGGCCGGTCCTCGATATGGCCACCCGCTTCCAGGATGAGGATTTCCGCACCCGAAGGGGCAAGACCCGCCGCGACGGTGGCGCCGCCGATACCCGAACCGATGATGACGACATCCGGCTCTCTCACCGCGGCCGCGCTCATGCGATGCGATTCTCGCTCTCGGGATCGAAGAAGACCGCCTTGTCGAGATTGAAGGCAAGGCGCGACGTCTGGCCGGGGGCGATGCGGGCATCGGCCCGGAGCCGGGCGATGATCTCCTTGCCGCCGAGCCGGGTGACGGCAAAGGTGTCGGAGCCGGCCGGCTCGACCACTTCAATCAGGCAGTCGCCTTCGGCGACGAACTTCGCATTGCGGTCGGCGCCGTCCGGATCGGTCAGCGCCTCCGGACGGATACCGAAGACGACCTGTCTGCCGGCATAAGCGGACAGCGCGCCGTCATGCGGCACGGGAAGCCTCAGTGGTTCGGCATTCGGCCGCTCCAGCGCCACGGCGACCTGGGCGCCCTGGGTCTCGACGCGGACGCTCAGCAGGTTCATCGCTGGCGAGCCCATGAAATCGGCGACGAACATGTTGGCCGGGTTATTGTAGATCTCCGCCGGCGTGCCGAACTGCTGCAGCACGCCGTCCTTGAGCACCGCGATCTTGGTCGCAAGCGTCATCGCCTCGATCTGGTCATGCGTCACATAGACGATCGTCGTCTTCATGCGGCCGTGCAGGCGCTTGATCTCGGTGCGCATGTCGACGCGCAGCTTGGCATCGAGGTTCGACAGCGGCTCGTCGAAAAGGAAGACCTGCGGTTCGCGCACGAGCGCCCGTCCCATGGCGACGCGCTGACGCTGGCCGCCGGAGAGCTGGCTCGGCTTGCGGTCGAGCAGGTGGCCGATCTGCAGCATGTCGGCGACCTGCTTAATGGCCTTGTCGCGTTCCTCCTTCGGCACGCCACGGATCTCCATGCCGAAGGCAATGTTGCCGGCGACCGTCATGTTCGGATAGAGCGCGTAGGACTGGAACACCATGGCGATGTCGCGCTTCGACGGGTGCAGGCCCGAGACCGAGCGGCCGTTGATGGCGATGTCGCCGGAGCTGATCGGCTCCAGCCCCGCAATCGTGTTCAGAAGGGTCGACTTGCCGCAGCCGGAGGGGCCGACGAGCACGAGGAAGCCGCCCTCCTCGATCTCGAGGCTGATGTCCTTCAGGATCTCGAGCGAGCCGTAGGACTTGCGCAGGTTGCTGATCTTCAGGAATGACATGGGCTTATCCTTTCACGGCGCCGGACATCAGCCCGCGAACGAAGTAGCGGCCCGACACGATATAGACGATGAGCGTTGGCAGGGCGGCGAGGATCGCGCCGGCGAAGTGGACGTTGTATTCCTTGACCCCGGTCGAGGAGCTGACGAGATTGTTGAGCGCGACCGTCATCGGGGTCGAGAAGGGGCCGGAGAAGGAAGCGCCGAACAGGAAGTCGTTCCAGATATTGGTGAACTGCCAGATGACCGAGACGACGATGATCGGTCCGGAGGACGGCAGCATGATGCGCCGGAAGATCTGGAAGAAGCCGGCGCCGTCGATCTGCGCCGCACGCACCAGTTCGGTCGGAAACGCCTCGTAGTAATTGCGGAAATAGAGCGTCGTGAAGCCGATGCCGTAGACCACATGGACGAGGATCAGCCCGGAGATCGAGCCGGCAAGGCCGAGAATGCCGAGAATCCGCGCCATAGGGATCAGCACGATCTGGAACGGGATGAAGCAGGAAAGCAGCAGCATGCCGAAGAAGATGTTCGCGCCGGGGAAGCGCCACTTGGTCAGCACATAGCCGTTTAGCGCACCAATGATGGTCGAGATCGCCACGGCCGGAACGACCATCAGGATCGAGTTGATGAAGAACGGGCGAAGGCCGGTCGGCTGCACGCCGATCTGCGCCGTCGACCAGGCGGAAAGCCATGGCTCGATCGTCCAGGTCTCAGGCAGGTTCAGCATGCCGCCGCGGCGGATCTCGTCGAGCGGCTTCAGAGAGTTCACGACCATCACATAAAGCGGCAGCAGCGAGTAGAGCGCGAAGAGGACCAGCGCCAGGTATATCAGCGCCCGTGTCAGCCGGTTGTGCGAGATGACATTTTCTGGACTGGGAGCGCCCATCAGCGTTTTCCTCCCCGAACTTCGGAATAGAGATAGGGAATGATGATCGAGAAGATCATCACCATCATGATGATCGCCGACGAGGCGCCGATCGCCATCTGGTTGCGCGTGAAAGTGTAGGAATACATGAAGGTCGCCGGCAGTTCTGTCGCCTGGCCCGGCCCGCCGCCGGTGAGCGCTATGATGAGGTCGTAGGCCTTGATCGCGAGATGGGCGAGAACGACGAAGGCCGAGAGGAAGACCGGACGCATCAGCGGAATGATGATGCGCCGATAGATGGTCGGCGTCGTCGCCCCGTCGATCTGGGCGGCTTTGATGATCTCGTTGTCGACGCCGCGAAGGCCCGCCAGGAACATCGCCATGATGAAGCCGGTCGATTGCCAGACGGCGGCGATGACGACGCAATAGATCGCGAAGTTGCGGTCCTTGATCCAGTCGAATGAGAAACTCTCCCAGCCCCAGAGGTGCATGGTGTTCTCGAGCCCGATGCCGGGGTCGAGGAACCATTTCCAGGCCGTTCCCGTGACGATGAAGGAGAGCGCCATCGGGTAGAGATAGATCGGCCTGAGGAGCCCCTCCGCCCGGATCTTCTGGTCGAGCAGGATGGCGAGCGCCAGGCCCAGGATCGAGCAGATCGCGATGTAGAGGGTCGCGAAGATCGCCAGATTGCTGATCGCCCGCCACCAGTGTGGCAGGGCCCAGAGCCTCGAATAATTGCTCAAGCCGACGAAATCATAGGAGGGCAGCATGCGGCTGTTCGTCATCGACAGGAAGCCGGTATAGACGATGAAGCCGTAGACGAAGACCAGGACTATCAGAAAGCTGGGGGCAAGCACGAGCTTCGGCAGAAGCTCCTGCAGCCGGGCGCGGCTATCCATGTTCGTTACCACCGTTGACGCATTGTTTCGTTCAAACCGCCCGAATACCCCTCACCTGGCTCTCTCCTCCACTGTGCAGAGAGCACCGGGCATCAACCCGCGACCTGAGGGACACGAGGGCACTGGAGCTTGCCGCGGGTCCTTCTCCCCGCGCGCGGGGAGAAGGTGCCGGTCCACCCTCCGCAGCTGCTGCGGAGGACGGGCAGGCGGATGAGGGGCAGTGACCGCCCCTACTTCGCCGCCTCGACAGCCGAGACGAGCTCCTCGACCGCTTCCTCCGAGTTGATCTCGCCGTTGAAGTGACGGGTCACCACGTCATAGATGGCGTTCTTGACGGAGGCCGGATTGGCATGGCCATGCGCCATTGAGCCGTAAAGCGTGCCGTTCGCATTGGCCTCTGCAAGGTCCTTGATGCCTTTCTTGCCGCAGTCGTCGAAATCGGTGTCCGGAACGTCGGTGCGGGCTGGTACCGAACCCTTGACCACGTTGAAGGCTGACTGGAAGGTCGGGCTTTCGATCGCCGAGGCCATCGCCAGCTGCGCCGGGACCTTTTCTTCTGAGACCTTGAACATCGCGAACTGGTCGGAGTTGAAGGTGACCGAGCCTTGCGTTCCGGGGAAGCGGATGCAGACGAAGTCCTCGCCCGGCTTCTTGCCGGCCTTCAGGAACTCGCCCTTCGCCCAGTCGCCCATGAACTGCAGGCCGGCCTTGTCCTCGATCACCATCGACGAGGCGAGATTCCAGTCGCGGCCGGAGAAGTTGTCGTCCACATAGGAGCGGAGCTTCGTCATCCGGTCGAAAGCCTCCTTCATCTTGTCGCCGCCGAGTGCTGCCGGATCGAGGTCGATGAAGGCTTGCTTGTAGAAGTCGTTGCCGAGCGAGAGTACGACCGCGTCGAAGATCGTCGCGTCCTGCCAAGCCTGGCCGCCATGGGCAACGGGCGTGATGCCCTGCTCCTTGAAATTGTCGAGCAGTGCGATCAGCTCCTCCCAGGTCGTCGGCTCCTTGCCCCCGGCCTTGTCGAGCGCCGCCTTGTTGATCCACACCCAGTTGGTCGAATGGACGTTCACCGGAGCGGCGATCCAGTGGCCGTCATATTTCGAGAACTGCTGTAGCGCGCCCGGGATGACCTTCTCCCAGCCCTCCTTTGCGGCCACCTCGTCGAGATTGCCGAGCGCGCCTTCCTTGGCCCAGTCGAGAATGTCGAAGCCGAGCATCTGCACTGCCGTCGGCGCGTTTCCGGAGGTGACGCGCGCGCGCAATACCGTCATCGCCTCCGTGCCGCCGCCGCCGGCGACCGGCATGTCCGTCCAGCCGATGCCCTTGCTTTCCAGATCCTTCTTCAGAACGTCGAGTGCCGCCGCCTCGCCGCCGGACGTCCACCAGTGCAGCACTTCCACATTCTCGGCTGCACGCGCGGCGGTCGCCGCGAACATCAAAGCCGCAACCGCTGTCGTCGTCATCAACTTGCGCATCGTTTTCCTCCCGTTTGCAAGTTACCGAAGCGGGGAATCTCCGCCCGCCTACTCTTTCCTTGCCGCCCCCGCTCGTTTCCGGCGGGACGGCATCGCCCGCGGCTTCTGCCGCAAGCCTAATCAAGATGTTACACCCTTTCCCCGGTCAGGACGACTTCACCCTTAGCCGGACCATCTTCCAGCAGGCGTCTCCCCATCTAGCGCGGCATCCACCAGTTGGTACGCTCGCCGATATGCATGTTGAGCGTCTTCGTTTCCGTGTAGTCCTCGACCGCATGGCGCCCGAGTTCACGGCCGAGACCCGACTGCCGGTAGCCGCCGAAGGGCAGTTCCGCAGCGCCATCCATGAAGGTGTTCATCCAGACCGTACCGGCGCGCACCCGCCGCCCGACCGTCAGGCACGTATCGAAGCCACGGCTCCAGACAGCGGCCGAGAGCCCGTAATCGATCGAGTTGGCAATGCGGATCGCCTCTTCCATAGTCTCGAAAGTAAGCACCGAGAGGACCGGCCCGAAGACTTCCTCGCGCGCCACCGCCATGTCCGGCCGCACGGCCGAGAGGATGGTCGGCGCCATGAACTGCCCCATGCCGAGCTCGAGCGCCGCGCCGCCCCCGGCGACGGTGGCGCCATCATTCGCCGCGGCAGAAACATAGCCGGTAATCTTTTCCAGGTGTTCAGGCGTGATGATCGCTCCGACCTGAGTATCCGGGTCGAGGGGATCGCCGACCTTGACCTTGGCCGCGAGGCTGGCGATGCGTGCCGTCACCTCCTCGGCAATCTCGCGATGCAGGATCAGCCGCGAGCCGGCATTGCAGCATTCGCCTGCGTTGAAATAGGCGCCGAAAACGGCGGCATCGACGAATTCTTCGAGATTGGCGTCGGGGAAGACGATCTGCGGGTTCTTGCCGCCGAGCTCGAGCGAGACCTTCTTCAGCGTCTGGGCGGCATTGGCCATTGTGAGCCGGCCGACCCCCGTCGACCCGGTGAAGGAGACCATGTCGACTTCCGGATGGCTGGTGAGCGGCGCGCCCGCCTCCGGCCCGGTTCCGACGATGATGTTGACGACGCCGGCCGGCAAGCCGGCGGCCTCGAGGATTTCGCCGAGGACGAGCGTCGAGCCCGAGGTGAGTTCCGATGGCTTCACGACGGCGGTGCAGCCGGCCGCGAGCGCGAAGGGCAGTTTCTGGCTGACGATCAGGAAGGGGAAATTCCAGGGCGTGACGATCGAGACGACGCCGATTGCCTCGCGCAGCACGACGCCGAGCGTGCCGTCGCCGAGCGTGTTGTAGCTTTCGCCGGAAAGCTCGCGGGCGAGTGCCGCGGCATAGCGCCAGATGTCAGCCGCGCCCGCAAGCTCGCCCTTTGCCTGGCTGATCGGCTTGCCGGATTCGATCGCGTCGAGAAAGGCAAGCTCGTCTGCACGTGCGGCAATCATGTCGGCCGCACGCAGGAGGATCAGCGAACGCTCCGCCGCGGTCATGCGCGGCCAGGGACCGTCGTCGAAGGCGCGCCGTGCCGCGGCGATCGCCCGTTCCGCATCCGCCCGTGTCGCCGCCTGATAGCGGCTGACGACGACGCCGTGGCCGGGCGCGACGCGTTCAATCGTCCGGCCTTCGGCGCCCGCAACCCATTGGCCGTCGATCAGCATGCGGAATTCGCGCACCTTATAATCGCCGAGCCCCTTCGGCCGCACCAGAACCGTCATCACCATTCTCCCTTGAAACGGGCTTCGCGTTTCTCGCCGAAGGCGGCGATGCCTTCCTTGAGGTCGCCTGTCTTGGCGACGAGGATCGAGCCCAGCGCCTCGACCGCGGCGCCCTTGTCCTCGCCATTCGCCGAGGCAATCATCAGTTTCGACACTTCAAGCGCCGCGGGACCGCGGGAGGCCACACGCGCCCCATAGTCCCGCGCCTCCCGCATCACCGTTCCCGGTTCGACCACGAGATCGACCAGGCCCTCGGCCTTCGCCTCTTCGCCCGAGAACATCTCACCGCCGAGGACCATGCGCCGCACGATCTGCGCGCCAAATCGGGCGACGAGGCGCTGCGTGCCGGACCAGCCGGGCACCATTCCGAGGCTCGTCTCCGGCAGGCCGATCTTCACGTGTTTCTCGGCGATCCGGATATCCGCGGCCGCCGCGAGTTCCAGCCCGCCGCCGAGCGCATGGCCGTTGAGCGCCGCGATCACCGGCACGCGCAGCGTTGCCAGCCGCTCGAAGACCCGATGGCCAAAGCGTACCCAATCGTGGCCGAATGCCTGCGGCTCCATGGCGCCCCAGGCCTTTATGTCGCCGCCGGCAGAGAAGGCCTTGCCCTCGCCGGTCAAGATCGCGACGCGCACGGCACGATCCGCCTCGACCCTGTCGCAGGCGGCGGCGAGCGCCTTCAGCATGTCGAGGTCGAAGGCATTGAGCCTTTCCGGCCGCGCGATCGTCAGGATCGCAATCGCACCGTCGACTTCGACGCGAATCCGGTCGTCAGCCATCGGCGCCTCCCACAATCGTCCGCCGCGGCTTGGCCGGCAAGCTGAGCCCGATCGGCGCCTCCTGAAACAGCGCCGCATCCATAACCTTCAGCCCGTCGGAAACGAGAAGCGGAAATTCGGACTGCCCGAGAACATGCTCCTGAAGATCGACGCCCGGCGCAATCTCCGTGAGCATGATTCCTTCCGGCGTCAGCTTCATCACCGCGCGCTCGGTGACATAGGTCACGTCCTGCCCCTGCTCGATGGCCCGCCGGCCGGAGAAGGTGACATGCTCGACGCGATCGACGAGCTTCTTGAGCTTGCCTTCCTTCTCGATGACGAGCCGCCCGTCGGCGACCGCGAGCCGGGCGCCGGCATTGAACATGCCGGAAAAAACGATCTTTCTGGCACGCGCGGTGATGTCGACGAAGCCCCCTGCCCCCGCCGTCACATGCGGCCGGAAGCTGAGCTTCGAGACATTGACCGAGCCCGTTCGGTCGATTTCCAGGAAGGACAGCAGCGAAGCATCGAAGCCCGCCCCCTGGAAGTAGGTGAACTGATGCGGCGACGGCATGAACGCGTCGGCATTCGCGGCGCAGCCGAAGGCGAAATCGAGAAGCGGAACGCCGCCGACCGCGCCCTGCTCGATCACCCAGGTCACGGCCCCGTGCAACCCTTCTTCAAGGAGGATCCGCGGGACGTTGGCGGAGATGCCGAAGCCGAGATTGACGGCACTTCCGGCCTCGAGCTCCTGCGCGACGCGACGCGCGATCACCTTCTGAATGTTGAATTCCGGCAGGCGGAAGCTGTCGAGCGGGCGGAAGATCTCGCCGGAAATCGCCGGGTCGTAGAGCGTCTGCGTCGTCTGCTTCTGTTCGGGATCGACGACGATATAGTCGACGAGCACGCCGGGAACGCGCACGTCATGGGGCTTGAGCGAACCCTCCCTTGCGAGGCGCTTCACCTGGGCAATGACGATTCCACCATTGTTGCGGGCGGCAAGCGCCTGGTCGAGACCGCCGAGATAAGCGCCTTCATGTTCATAGGTGAGATTGCCGCGCTCGTCCGCCGTGGTCGCGCGGATGATCGCGACCTCAGGGGCGATCGCCTTGAAATAGAGCCAGTCCTCGCCCTCGAAGGAAATCTTCTTCACGACCGGCTCGGCGGCGGCCGCCGCATTCATGGCACAGCCTTCGCGCGACGGATCGACGAAGGTGTCGAGCCCGACCTTGGTCATCACCCCCGGTCGCCTGGCCGCCGCCTCGCGATGCATGTCGAAGAGGATGCCGGAGGGGATGTTATAGGCGGCGACGTCGTTGGCGCCGATCATCTGCCAGATCAGCGGCGGCTCCGCACTCGACGGCCCGGATGGGTAGGAGCCGCCAATGATCCGCTTGAGCAGATCCTTCCTGGCAATGTGGTCGACCCCCTTGATGCCGCTCATGTCGCCGGCGGCGATCGGATGCAGGGTTGTCAGATCCCGCGGGTGGCCGGTCGCGTCGAAGCGCTCGCCGATCGCCTTCAGCATCAGGTCCGGGCAGCCAAGCCCGCTCGAGGAGGAGACGGAAACGACCGCGCCGTCCGGAATGAGGGCCGCCGCTTCGGCCGGGCTGATGTGCTTGCTGGAAAGTGCTGGTGTCGACCGCATGCGCTCAAAGCCCCGTTTCGATCTGCACCGCCATGCCGCTGGCGGCGGACTTTGCAACCGCGAGGCCGGCCGCAAGCGACCAGACGCCGTCCTCGCCTGTCGCCGAAGGGCTGCCCTTCCCTTCGATGGCGGCATGAAAGGCCTGAAGCGCCGTCTCATAGAGATTGGAGTGGTCGAGCGGCAGGTCGAATTCACCGTCTTCATTGCGCAAAGTGACGGTGCCGACCGGGCGCTGCGTCATCACGTTGCGCCCGATGAGAGAGCCATCCGTGCCGTGGACCTCCAGGCCGGTCTCCGCATATTTCGTCGTGAAGGCGTCGTGGAACTGGGCGATGACGCCGGAGCGGAAGCGCAGGACGCCCATTACGCCGTCCTCGAGCCCCTCCTTGCTGAGACCAGCGCTGTGGCTGATCGCCACCGCCTCGATGGGGTCATCGTCGAGCACGAAGCGCAGCGTGTCGGCGTCATGGACGGTGATATCGAGGATGACGCCGCCGCCCGCCTCCGGTCTGTCGAGCCGCCAGCCCTGCAGATGTGGCGGCAGATAAACCGCGTGAAAGACGCGCGCCGCGATCGGCCTGCCGATCCGGCCGGCGGCGATCGCCTCGCGCATTGCGCGGTGGGTGGCCGCATTGCGCAGGTGGTGATTGGTGCCGAGCACGACGCCGGCCTCGCAGGCCTTCAGCACCATTTCGCAGGCGTCGTTGAGGGTGAGGGCCAGCGGCTTCTCGCAGAGCACGTGCTTGCCGGCTCGGATTGCTGCGAGCGCCTGCTCGCGATGCAATTCGTTGGTCGTCGAAATATAGACCGCCTGGATGTCCGGATCGCCGACCAGCTCATCGACGCTGGCGACCGACTTGGCGATGCCGTTTTCCTGGGCGTAAGTGGCGCCGCGTTCGGCGCTCGAACTCATCACCGAGACGACGTCGCCGCCGGCCGCACGGATGGCGCCGATCACCCACTCGCGCGCGATCGTGCTCGCGCCGATCAGTCCCCAGCCAATCATGGCGAAACCTCCTTTACCTTGTGGTCGATCGGCGCACCGCAGCTTTGGCGGACGACGAGCCGCACCGGACTGACGATCGCTTGCGCGTCCGCTTGGCCCGCACCGATCTGCTTCAACAGCAATTCCGCCGCACGCTCGCCCATGCCCTGCGGATCGACCGAGACCGTGGTCAGCGCCGGCACCGCCGTCTTCGCCTCGATGACGTCGTCGAAACCGATCACGGCGAAATCCGCGCCCGGCTCGAGCCGCCGCGCTCTGAGCCCGTCGCAGACGCCGAAGGCGACCGCGTCATTGAAGCAGAGTGCAGCCGTCGGCCGCTCCTTCAGCATCATCGCCTGTTCGATGGCGGTGACCCCGCCGGCGCGCGACGGCGCCGAACCGATGACGAGTTCCTCCGGCACATCCAATCCCGCCTCGCCAAGGGCATCGCGGTAGCCGCGCATGCGCGCCTCGAAGACGGCCGTATCGGCAAAGCCGCCGAGAAAGGCGATGCGGCGGTGACCGCGCTCGACCAGATGGCGGACTGCCGCAACGGCGCCAGCATGATTGTCGGAGGTCAGCGACGAAACCCCGGCGCCCGCAATGTCGCGAACGACGAGCACGACGGGAATGCCGCTGGCGACGAGCGGTGCGAGATCGGCGGCCGTCGTGCCTCGAGACGGCGAAATGATCAAACCGGAGACGCCATGCTCGCGCATCGAGGCGACGACCTCGCGTTGGCGTTCAATTTTCTCTCCAGTGTTGGCAAGGAACTGCACGAAGCCCGCGGACTGCACGACCGAATCGACTCCGACGGCAAGCTCCGCAAAGAAGCTGTTGGTGAGATCATTGACGACGATGCCGATGATCTTCGATTTCGCCTGGCGCAGATTGGCGGCGCTGCGATTGTAGACATAGCCGAGTTCGCGAATGGTGGCATTCACCTTCGCTCGCGTCACTTCATTGACGAGCGGGCTGCCCTGCAAGACGAGCGACACGGTCGACTTCGACACACCGGCGGCGCGCGCAATGTCGACGACCGTCACCCGCTCCCTTGCCATGAATGCCTCCTCACCAGTTTTTCATTTCTGGATGCTACATAATTGGATCGTTCCAATGTCGTCAAGGGGGATTCGTTCACATTTTTTTACCGGCGATGGAGTCGCTAAGGCGGTTGCGCCATGGGCTAAGGGGAAGGCATTGATCAATAAAGACTTGCAATTTCATAGGTTTGCTCTCTGGCCCAGCCGCGAAGCGCCGCCTGGGCCGGCACAAGAACCATGACGCGATCCCGCGCAGGCTCGAATTTTCTACCTTGTCTTTTGGAACGATCTAAATTACTCCTTCCGCAAACCTGAGGAGGATCAATGCCGATGACCAGCCTGCTGCTGCCGAACCGGGACGGCTCGCTTGAAGAATACCGGCTGCGCGGAACGCCGATCGCCCGACCCGCGGCGGCACCAAGCTTCAGCCGCATCGCCTATGCGGCCGCCCATGTCGTCTCCGATCCGCTCGCGGACGCCGATCCCTGGGGGCATCCGGCGATCGATTGGGAGGCGACCATGGCCTTCCGCCGTCACCTCTGGAGCCTCGGCTTCAAGATCGCCGAGGCGATGGATACCGCCCAGCGCGGCATGGGGCTTTCCTGGGCGGGCGCGCAGGAGCTGATCCGCCGTTCGCTTGCGGAGGCGCGCGGCGTCCCCGGCGCCGACCTTGCCTGCGGCGCCGGCACGGACCAGCTCTCCCCCGCGGAGGCGCGCTCCGTCGAGGACGTCATCGCGTCCTACGAGGAGCAGATCGGCTTCGTCGAGGCCGAGGGCGGGCGGGCGATCATGATGGCGAGCCGGGCGCTCGCCAGCGTCGCGCGCTCCGCAGACGACTACCGCCACGTCTACGGCCGCATCCTGTCCCAGGCGAGGGACAAGGTGGTGCTGCATTGGCTGGGCGACATGTTCGACCCGCAGCTCGAGGGCTATTGGGGCTCGACGAATTTCGAGGAGGCGCTGGAAACGGTGCTCTCCATCATTCGCGAGAACAGCGCCAAAGTCGAAGGAATCAAGATTTCGCTGCTCGACAATCGCAAGGAAGTAAAGCTTCGCAACGGCCTGCCGGAGGGCGTGCTCTGCTTCACCGGCGACGACTTCAATTATGCGGAACTGATCGAGGGTGACGGCGAGAAATGCAGCCACGCCCTGCTCGGCATCTTCGACGCCGTCGCGCCCTCGGCCTCAAAGGCCCTTGCAGCGCTTGCGGCCGGCGATCTCGCGACCTTCCGCGGCGTGATCGCGCCGACCGTACCGTTGTCGCGCAAGATCTTCGAGGCGCCGACGCAATATTACAAGGCCGGCGTCGTGTTTCTGGCCTGGCTCAACGGCCACCAGCGCCATTTCACCATGCCGGCCGGCCTGCAATCCGCCCGCGGTGTGCTGCACTATGCGGATATCTTCCGCCTCGCCGACCAGGCCAACGTGCTCGACCAGCCAGAACTCGCGGTGGGGAGAATGCGCCATCTGCTTGCGGTGCTGGGGGTGGAGCAGGGGGTATAGCGCGGGGGGGCCAGCGTATGGCCCTACACGCCGGCTCCTACAGTGGGATACACCCTCCCCAATTCTTCCCCTCAGGTGGGAGGGGCTTGGAGTCCGCGGCGATCGCCTGCGATCCCCATTACCCTTAGCGTCTGTCGCAACAGGCGAGATTTGGGGAAACGGTGCCGCCGAAAGAGCCCTTCCCACCTGTGGGGGGCTGTGGGGAGGGGTTGGGGAGGGGCAAGCGTTTGGCGCGTCCCGCCTCTTCAGAGTACCGGCGCCGCCAGTCCCCTCTTCGCCAGCATCGCGTCCGGACTCGGCAGCTTGCCACGGAAGGCCTTGTAGGCATCTTCCGGGTCGATCGCGCCGCCGATGGAATAGATGTGGGCCTTGAGTCTGGCCGCCATTTCCGGATCGAAGGGGTCGCCGGCTTCCTCGAAGGCGGCGAAGGCGTCGGCGTCGAGCACCTCCGACCACATGTAGGAATAGTAGCCGGCGGAATAGCCGTCGCCTGAAAAGACATGCAGGAAATGCGGGCTGCGATGGCGCATGACGATCGACGTCGGCATGCCGATCCTTTCGAGCGTCGCCGCCTCCAGCGCCAACGGGTCCGAGCCCGCCTCCGCCGTGTGATAGGCCATGTCCACGAGCGCCGACGAGGTGAATTCCACCGTCGCGAAGCCGGAATTGAAAGTCCGGGCGGCGAGTACTTTTTCGAGCAGCGCCTCGGGCATCGGCTCGCCGGTCCGGTAGTGCACGGCATAGGTTTTGAGGATGTCCGGCACGGTCAGCCAGTGCTCATAGAGCTGCGACGGCAATTCGACGAAATCGCGCGAAACGCCGGTGCCGGACACGGACGGATAGGTGACGTTGGAGAGCATGCCGTGCAACGCGTGCCCGAACTCGTGGAACAGCGTGCGGGCGTCGTCGAGCGAAAGCAGCGCCGGCTTGCCGTCGGCGGGCTTCGCGAAATTGCAGACATTGTAGATGATCGGGATTTCGCCGGTCGTGCCGTTCTTGAGCCGAAGCTTGTGCTGCGACTGGAACGAGCTCATCCAGGCGCCGGATCGCTTGGAGGAGCGGGCGAAATAGTCGCCAAGGAACAGCGCAACCAGCTTGCCCTGGACATCGCGGATCTCGAAAACGCGGACATCCGGGTGATAGGCGGCGAGGCCCTTCTTCTCCGTGGCCGTGATACCGAACAGGCGATGAGCGACGGCGAAACAGGCGTCGATGATCTTCTCGAGTTGCAGATAGGGCTTCAGTTCGCTTTCCGAGAAGCTGAATGTCCGGGCCCTCAGCTTTTCGGCATAGTGCCGCCAATCCCAGGGCATGACCTCGTGGTTTCGTCCTTCGGCGGCGATGAGCTTCGCAAGCTCCGCCTCTTCCTCGCGGGCGCGTGCGGCCGCCTTCTCCCAGACCTGCATCAGGAGGCCGTTCACCGTCTCGGGCGTCTTCGCCATGGTGTCGTCCAGCTTCAACGCCGCGTAATTCTCGTAGCCGAGCAGCCTCGCCTTTTCCGCCCGGAGTGACAGCGTCTCGGCGATTATGGCGCGGTTATCGGTATCGCCGCCATTTTCGCCGCGGGCGATCCAGGCCTTGAACGCCTGCTCGCGCAGGTCACGATTGTCCGAGAAGGTCAGGAAAGGCTCGATGATCGAGCGCGACAACGTCACCGCATATTTGCCGTCCTCTCCCCGGTCGCGCGCCGCCGCCGCCATGGCGTCCCGGAGGAAATCCGGCAGGCCCGCCAGTTCCTCCTCGCTCGCAAGCATCAGCGCCCACAGCTTCTCGTCCCCGAGCACGTTCTGGCCGAACCTCGCTCCGAGTCCGGCAAGCCTCTCGTTGATTGCGGCAAGGCGCTCCTGATCGGGCCTGTCGAGCTTCGCCCCGGATTTGACGAAACCCTTCCAGTGGCGCTCGAGGACACGCGTCGCCTCGAGGTCGAGCCCCAGTTGCTCGCGCCTCTCCCAGAGCGCATCGATGCGGGCGAAGAGCACGGGATTCGTGCCGATCTTCGAATAGTGCCGCGACATCTTCGGCGCGATTTCGCGCTCGAGCGCCTGGATCACGTCATTGGTGTGGGCGCCCGCCTTGTTCCAGAAGAGCGCCGAGACGCGCGAAAGTTCATCTCCGGCAATCTCCAGCGCGACGACGGTGTTCTCGAAGGTCGGCGGCTCCGGATTGTTGGCGATTGCTTCGATCTCCGCCTCGTGGCTCGCGAGCGCCGCATCGAAAGCGGGTCCGAAATCCTCGTCCATGATCGCCTCGAACCGTGGCAGGCCCTCGTGTCCGGTCCAGTTCACGAGGGCGGGATTGAGCGAAGCGTTGGCGGCCATGAAGATTCCTTTCACATGCGGGACCGGTGCGCCTCGGCGCTCAGCCGGCCGGCTGAGATGCTTGAAGTGGTTGATGGACGCCTGGTCGTCAAGGCCTCCGCACGCCGAAAAGGCCGGGCGCCGCGTGCCAGACCGCCTGCGCCGCGAAGGCGATGAAGACGAGGCCGGAAAGCCGGACGATCGTGAGCTCGTGACGGCGGTAGAAGCGGCGCACGACCGAAGCGCCGATGATCGCGATCAGGATTACATCGGCCAGGAGGAAGCCGATCAGCGACACGGCAAGCAGCATCGGCAGCGCATTGAATTCCAGCGCATTGGCGGATCCCGCGAGAAGCGCGGTGAAGGTCGCGAGCGCCACCGGATAGCCCTTGGGATTGGTGAGCCCGAAGACGAGCCCGCGCCTGAGCGGCCGCTCGACGGCCAGGAGCGCCCGGTCTTCGCCCGTCGGTTGGGCGTTGAGCGCGGTCCAGCCGATCCATGCGAGATAGGCTCCGCAGATGAGACCGAGGACGTCGAAGATCGTCGTGCCGATCGACCGGGCGCCGACGATGGCGACGAGCGCCATTGTCGACCAGAGAATGTCGCCGGCAAGGTGGCCGCCCATGAAGAGCGCGCCGGCCCTTCGGCCCTGGCCGGCGCCGATGCCGAGCAGCGCCAGGAAGGCGGGGCCGGGGATCAGCGTATAGGAAAGCGCTGCGAGAAAGGCACCAACAAGAAGCGTCTCGGACATTTCGGATATCCCCGTTCGCAATCATTCGAGCGGCGGCGCGCGATTTCGTCAAGCGGAAACGTCGGTTGGGGCAGGACCGACAGTCGACGGTGAGAAGGCGCGCACAAATCTTTCGCCGGCGCGATTTCCCTCGATACGAAGTTGCGCTAAGAACGCGGCCGAGTTCCCCCCCAAGAAGGACTATCCATGACTGTGCGCAATCTCTTCCTTCTGCCCGGCGACGGCATCGGCCCGGAAGCCATGGCGGAAGTCCGCAAAATCATCGACTACATGAACGCCGAGCTCGGCACCGGCTTCGTGACGGACGAGGGCCTTGTGGGCGGCTCCGCCTATGACGCCCATGGCGCGGCGATCTCGGAAGGGGACATGGCGAAGGCGCTTGCCGCCGATGCCGTACTCTTCGGCGCCGTCGGCGGACCGAAATGGGATGCGGTTCCCTATGAGGTGCGGCCGGAAGCGGGCCTGCTGCGTCTGCGCAAGGATCTCGAGCTCTTCGCCAACCTGCGCCCCGCGATCTGCTATCCCGCACTTGCCAGCGCATCCTCGCTGAAGCCGGAACTGGTCGAGGGCCTCGATATCCTCATCGTGCGCGAATTGACCGGCGGCGTCTATTTCGGCGAGCCGAAGGAGATCATCGACCTCGGCAACGGCCAGAAGCGCGGCATAGACACGCAGGTCTACGACACCTACGAGATCGAGCGCATTGCCGGCGTCGCCTTCGAGCTGGCGCGCACCCGCAAGAACCGCGTCTGCTCGATGGAAAAGCGCAACGTCATGAAGTCGGGCGTGCTCTGGAACCAGGTGGTCACCGAGACACACAAGGCGAGATATCCGGACGTCGAACTCGAGCACATGCTGGCTGATGCCGGCGGCATGCAGCTCGTGCGCCAGCCGAAGCAGTTCGATGTGATCGTCACCGACAACCTGTTCGGCGACATGCTGTCCGACGTCGCCGCCATGCTCACCGGTTCGCTCGGCATGCTGCCGTCGGCCTCGCTCGGCGCACCGGATGCCAAGACCGGCAAGCGCAAGGCGCTCTACGAGCCGGTGCACGGCTCGGCACCCGACATCGCCGGCAAGGGCATCGCCAACCCGATCGCCATGATCGCCTCCTTCGCCATGTGCCTGCGCTATTCCTTCAACCTCGTGAAGGAAGCCGACAACCTGGAAAAAGCGATTGCCAAGGTGCTAGACAAGGGCATCCGCACCGGCGACATCATGGCGGAAGGCTGCCGCAAGGTCGGCACCACCGAGATGGGCGATGCGATCCTGGCCGAATTCAGGGCGCTTGCGGCCTGAATTCGGAGAGAACGGCCCGAAGCCACTTCAACACCTCCGGTTTCGCCGGAGGTGTCTTGCATTCTTTAGCGCCGCACGTCTTCTCAAATGCACTCAGAGGCGCAAAGGCGCTGTAGCACTTTGAAATTGCGACAGGTTCCTTGATTTCGCCCTCTCCGCTTCCAAATCCATGGCAGCGAACGGAGAAGGAGTGACATGAGGCAACCGCTTTCCTCGACCGTCTGGATCCTGCTGACCACAATCGTTCTCATACTGGCGCTGGTACCCTTCGACGCGTATCTGTCCGAATGGGCAAAGGGCCTGCCGGAAGAAATCGTCGACTTCAACCGAATGATTACCGATTTCGGCACATTCGCCTGGATGGTTTACGCGTCCGCTCTCCTCTTTCTCGTCGCTTTCATCGCCAACAGCACCGCTAAGCGCGAGACGGTACGGCAGCAAGCGCGAACGGCGCGCAGCCTTTCCGCCTATTTCTTCCTGACGATCGGCACCGCCAGCGTTCTGGTTCACGGGCTGAAGTTTCTGATCGGCCGCGCCCGCCCGGAGCTTTTGCAAGACTATGGCGCCTACAGTCTGACACCTTTCGCCGGTGAGCGGGTGTTCGAGAGTTTCCCCTCCGGCCACTCGACCGCGGCCGGTGCCCTGTTCGGTGCCTTTGCGATGCTGATGCCGCGGTTCCGGCCGCTATTCTTCGTCTTCGCCGTGACGATCGGCGCCTCGCGCGTGATCGTCGGCGCCCACTACCCGAGCGATGTGGCCGCCGGCCTGCTGCTCGGTCTTTGGACAGCGGTGATGTTTGCCTTCCTCTTTGCTCGGCAGGGATGGCATTTCCGAAGGGGAGCCAATGGCTGGCCGGTGTCAGGGCCCGCGCAAACCGCTGCGCGGGACGAGCCGCAATAAAACGCCGGCGCGGCAGGCCGCGCCGGAAGTGGGAGAGTCTCTTACAAAGCCGCACGTCCGGTAAGACGCACGAGGCGGCAGTCTCGGACGAAGAGGATGCCAGAAGCGCGTCCAGCAAGGCAGGGATGCTTTCGTCCTATGACTTTCGTTTCGTCGAAAAGGGACGCGCGGGTTTTGGCATCGGCTCCGAGAATTGATGCCGGCTTGTCTGCGGCTTGACTCTTGCCGAAAAGCCGGTATGAGCAGCGGCGAACGAGGAAACCGCCATGGGACCGATTCTTGCGTCCATCGCTCAGCCGATCCTGCCGGCCCCTGCCGCCGGGCGGATTCGCCTTTTCTCGCTCGCTAGCAAAACAACGGCCAAAACGACGACAAAAACCGTCTGACGTCTCTGGCCCTCCGCTCTCTCCCCGGTAAGGCCGGGGACAGGAACCTCGCGGGCGAAAACCGCGCGGCTCCCCTCCACCCAACGAGGAGAGACAGAAAGAGAGCTTTGATCATGGGTTTCAAGATTGCAGTCGCAGGCGCCACCGGCAATGTCGGCCGGGAGATGCTGAATATCCTTTCAGAACGTGGGTTTCCTGCAGACGAGGTTGTGGCGCTCGCCTCCTCGCGTTCCGTCGGCACCGAGGTCTCCTACGGCGACAAGACGCTGAAGGTCTCCAATCTCGAAACCTATGATTTCTCCAATACGGACATCTGCCTGATGTCGGCCGGCGGTGCGGTTTCGCTGAAATATTCGCCGAAGATCGGTCAGCAGGGATGCGTCGTGATCGACAACTCCTCTGCCTGGCGCTACGACGCCGAGGTGCCGCTGATCGTGCCCGAGGTCAATCCGGATGCGATCTCCGGCTTCACCAAGAAGAACATCATCGCCAACCCGAATTGCTCGACGGCCCAGCTCGTCGTCGCGCTGAAGCCGCTGCACGAGCGCGCCACGATCAAGCGCGTGGTCGTCTCCACCTATCAGTCGGTGTCCGGTGCCGGCAAGGACGGCATGGACGAACTCTTCAACCAGACGCGTGCCGTCTTCGTGGCCGACCCGATCGAGAGCAAGAAATTCACCAAGCGAATCGCCTTCAACGTCATTCCGCATATCGACGTGTTCATGGAGGACGGCTACACCAAGGAAGAGTGGAAGGTGCTCGCCGAAACCAAGAAGATGCTTGACCCGAAGATCAAGCTGACCTGCACCGCCGTGCGCGTTCCGGTTTTCATCGGCCATTCGGAATCGGTCAATATCGAGTTCGAAAAGGAAATCACCGCCGACGAGGCACGCGAAATCCTGCGCGAGGCACCGGGTTGCCTGGTCGTCGACAAGCGCGAGAACGGCGGCTACGTGACGCCCTATGAATGCGCCGGCGAAGACGCGACCTACATCTCGCGCATCCGCGAAGACGCAACCGTCGAGAACGGCCTCAATCTGTGGGTCGTCTCCGACAACCTCCGCAAGGGTGCGGCACTCAATGCCGTCCAGATCGCCGAGCTTTTGGTTAACCGCGGCCTGATCAAGCCGCGCAGCCAAGCCGCCTGAGGCGGCGAGCGGTTGGCCGCCGGTTCGTCACGGTCCGGGCGCGCGCGAAGCGGCGGAGCGGGAAAAGAACGGCGGCTCTCCTCTCGCTCCGCCTTTCCACTGCATGTTTCCTTAAATCGACCTCGATTGGAGGGCAAGGAACGCAGCGGGGCAATGGCGGCCTTTGAGTGTCTGACGGGACGCGCGACGCCAAAGAACTGCGCCGGCCATGGATTCACGTGAAACCATGGCGGCCGGCCGGACGGCGGTTGACCGAGCCGGTATCAGCATTTTCTTGAACACAACAGACGGGCAATGACGGGGTATCTCATGTACAAGATGAAGCGCACAGCGGCGGGGCTCGCGGCCCTCATCTCAGTGGCGGTCGTTCCCACGGCCGCTTTCGCGGCACAATGCGGCAATGACGGCGGCCGGTTTTCGGCCTGGGTGCAAGAATTCAAGCGCGAGGCCGCCGGCAACGGCATCAGCCAGTCCGTGCTTGATCAGGCACTCGGCAGCGTTTCATACAGCCGGGCAACCATCCGTGCCGACCGCGGACAGAAGAGCTTCAAGCTCTCGCTCGACCAATTCATGCAGAAGCGGGGCGGCCAGGTGATCATTTCGCGCGGCAGCAAGATGCGCGCGCAGCATGCCAAGCTCTTCGCCTCGATCGAGCGGCGCTATGGCGTCCCGGCTGGTCCGCTGATCGCCATATGGGGCATGGAGACCGGCTTCGGTTCGTTTTTGGGCAAGGAACACACGCTGTCAGCCGTCGCCACCCTTGCCTATGACTGCCGCCGCTCCGCCTATTTCACCGAACAGCTCTACGCCGCCATCCAGCTTGTCGGCCGCGGTGATCTGAGCCCGTCTGCCCGCGGGGCCGCCCATGGAGAAATCGGCCAGACGCAGTTCCTGCCGCTGAACGTCCTGAAATATGGCGTCGACGGCGACGGCGACGGACACATCGACATGGTCCACTCAAAGGCGGATGCGCTGGCCTCGACCGCGAATTTCCTGCGCGGCCACGGTTGGCAGCCGGGCGCCGGCTACCGGCCCGGCGAGCCGAATTTCGTCGCCATCCAGGGCTGGAACGCCGCCAGCGTCTACCAGCAGGCAATCGCCATCATCGCCTCCGAGATCGACGGCGACTGAAGAGGAACGATCACACGCCGGTCATCCTCTCCCCACCCACCTGTGGGGAGGGGGTCTGGACGAAGGGCTACCGCCGCTTACAGCAGTACAGCGCCGCGCGTCTTTCAGACGCGCGGCGCTGTAACTCTTTGAATCTGCGTATCGTCTCATGTCCCGGGCCGGACGAAATCGCCGGTCTTCGCGTCCATGACCCAGAGCTCGCCGGTCGAGATATCGAACCAGGCGCCATGGAGCCGCAGCTTTCCCTTGGCCTCAAGCACCTGAACGCAAGGAAAGGTCCTCAGATTGGCCACCGAGTTGCGGATCGACACGCGCTCGAGCGCCCGCTGGCGTTCCGACTGGGTCATGTAGTCGTAGCTCTGTATCTGCTCCGCAGCAGGCTTCAGCAGGTGCATCCAGCGGCCGATGAAATCGCCGGGAGAAAGCGGCTCCGCATCCGGATCGAGCGCCGCCTTGATGCCGCCGCAGCGGCCGTGGCCCATGACCACGATATCGCTGACGCGCAGCGACTGGACCGCGAATTCCAGAGCGGCGGAGGTCGAGTGATAATGCCCGTCTGGCTCGTAGGGCGGCATCATATTGGCGACATTGCGAACGACGAAAAGCTCACCCGGGCCGCTGTCGAAGATCGTCTCCGGTGCGGCGCGCGAATCGCAGCAGGCGATCACCATCGTCGTCGGCTTTTGCCCGCTCTCGGCGAGCGTCCGGTAGCGTTGCTGCTGTTCGCTGAAACGGCCGCCCATGAAATTGCGGTAGCCGGCCAGGAGATTTTCCGGAAAGCTCTGCTTCTCCATCAGTTACCCCGTGTCATCCACTGCATCAAACACTGCTCTATGGCTACTCGGGTAGCATGGAGCGTCGAAGTGTTACAGCGAGCCTTGCGTGCCCGAAAGGATAAATTGCCTTCATCAGACATTTCTTTTGTGCCCGCCCCCGCCTATTTCCGTCGCATTTGGCCCGGATGCATGAGGCGGCGCATCTGCACCATGGCCATCGGCGTCGCGAGGCTTGAGGCGTCCTGTTCAAGCGTCAACTCGTCGGCGCCGCGCTTGGCGGTGCGTGCGATGACCTCGAATATGCTGGCGGTCGCCATTTGCAGCGCGCGCTCCTCGGAAAGACCCTGCAGGAGCCGCGCAAGAAAGACGGCCGACAGCAGGTCACCCGCGCCGTTCGGTGGATTCTCGACCAGCCGATGCTCGGCGAGCAGGGCATGGCGACCGGACAGATAGAGGTTGCCGGTGCCGCCGTTCATCATCGCGACCGCCGATGTGACGAGCACCCGCGGCGGCCCGAGGCCGAGTGCCGCCTCGAGGATCGCCGCGTTCGTGTCGAGTTCCGCACCCGCCAGCCAGGAAAGTTCAAAACGGTTCGGCGTTGCCAATGAAGCAAGCGGCAGCAGCCGGTCACGAATGGCGAAGGCACTCTCGGCCGGGATATAGAGTCCGTTCGAATCGCCGATCACCGGGTCGCAGGCGTAGAAAAGCTCGGGATTGCGGTGCTTCAGCGCCGTTACCAGCCGCGCGACTTCCTCGGCCTGGCCGGGTGTTCCGAGATAGCCGGAAAGCACCGCGCGCACTTCGCCGATCCACGGCGCATCGATAAGATCGTCGATGATCGACCGGAACTCCGCATCGGAGATCGTCACCCGCGTCGCACGGCCATGGCCGGGATGCCATGACAGGATGACCGTCGGCAACGCCCAGACGAGATGCCCGAGCGTCTCCAACGCGAATACCGCCGCGCGGTTGCCGACCGTGCCGCGAACCACGTGGCTGGAGATGACGATGACGGCGCCGGGCGCGGCAGGAATTTCAGACATCAGGCGATCCTTGGGCTCTGTTCCACTTCATGTCCCGAACTCGACCTCGATTAAAGGACATGTAGGATATCGAGGTGCTGCAGCGATCTTTGCGCTCGGAAAAGCCGCTCGACACTGCAAGCTGTGATCGCCGACTGCCGAAGCGGTGTCAACGGGATGTCGAGGGGCGACCGGGTCCGTGTTTCGGCGCCGTCCGGTGTTTTCGTTCGTTTGCGCCGTTTTTGGAGAGATTTCTGTAAAATCGCGCCTGGTTTAAATGGATTTAGGTCGATTCTACGTGAAATTCTCCAAGAACAGGCTCGATTTTGCCCAAATCCGTCATAAAACGATCGCCATTGGCCATGGTTCTGATAGGTTCGTCTATCATATTTGGGGAGCGACTTCATGGGCGTGAAATACAATCCGAAGCGAGATCGGCACATCGATGCCGCCCGGGCAGCGGTGGGCAAGATCGGCGTCGACACTCTGCCGCCGGAGATCCTCTTCGGAGGCGCGAGCAATGACGACCTCGACCTTTATTCGCCGGATATGCTGGCTCTGACCGCCGCGCACGCCCGCAAGGAACTGGCCCGCTGGGACGGCGGCAAGCCGCAGGTTTCGGTGGAAACGGTGCCCGGAGTGGCGCCAGGCGGGACCGAGGTTTCGATCATCGCCATCACCGAGCGCAACATGCCGTTCCTCTATGACTCGGTCATGGGCGAGGTAACGAGCACCCATCGCGACATTCACCTTGCCATCCACCCGATCCTCCTCATGCAACCGGGCAAGCCGGTCAAACTTTTCGATCCGGACGAGGAAAGCGATCCGGCGCACCGCGTCAGCCATATTCAGATCCACCTCGGCAAGCTGACGCCGATCGAGGAGCGCTCGCTCAGCAAACGCATCACTGACGTCCTGGAGCAGGTGCATCAGGCGGTGCACGACTGGCCGGCCATGACGGCGCTGCTCGACCAGGTCATGCGCGAGCTCGAGGATTACCACGCCTCGCGCAAAAAGAGCGACCGTGACGAGGCGCTCGCGTTCCTTCGCTGGCTAAGGGACAACAACTTCACCTTCCTCGGCATGCGCGAATACACCTATTCCGGTAAGGGCGAGAACGCGACGGTCGAACGCGGCAAGGGCAGGGGTCTCGGCATTCTCTCCAATCCCGAGGTACGCGTCCTTAGGCAAGGCAACGACGCCGTGTTCACGACGCCGGAGATCCTCGCCTTCCTCGAGGGTCCGGACTTCCTGATCGTCACCAAAGCGAATGTGAAGTCGGTCGTGCATCGCCGCGCCTATATGGATTACATTGGCGTCAAGCGCTTCGACACGTCCGGCAATGTCGTCGGCGAGTTGCGCATCGTCGGCCTCTTCACCTCGAGCGCCTACACCCGCCAGGCGGCGGAGATTCCGCTGCTTAGACACAAGATCGAGAAGATCATCGACCATTTCGGCTACGACCCGCAGAGCCATTCCGGCAAGACCCTGGCAAACACGTTGGAATCCTATCCGCGGGACGATCTGTTTCAAATCGATGTCGGGCTTCTCGCCGCCTTCTGCGAACAGATCAACGAGCTCGGCGACCGGCCGCGGGTGCGCGTTCTGCCGCGCATCGACCATTTCGACCGCTTCGTCTCCGTCATCATATACGTACCGCGCGAGCAATATGATTCCAGCGTCCGCGAGAAGATCGGCGATTACCTGAAAGCCGTCTATGACGGCCGGGTCTCCGCCTATTATCCGGCCTTCCCGGAAGGCGGGCTGGCGCGCGTGCACTTCATCATCGGCCGCTCGGGCGGCAAGACGCCGCGCGTCCCGCAGGCCAAGCTCGAGGATGCGGTGCGCACCATCGTCACGCGCTGGATCGACCGCTTCAACCTGCTCGCCCGCAACGAAGGCATCGAGCTTTCCGCGGGCGAGGCCTATCAGGCCGCGTTTACGCCTGCCGAAGCCTATGCTGACCTTGGCGACATGTCGGCCTGCAAGAGCGACGACCCGATCCGCATCTCCTTCTATCACCGCCATGGCGAAAGGCCGGACGCGCTGGAACTGAAGATCTTCCACGCAAACCACCCGGTCTCGCTCTCCCGCCGCGTGCCGCTGCTCGAAAACCTCGGCTTCCGCGTGATCAGCGAGCAGACTTACGATATCGGCGTGCGTGCCCATGCGCAGGAGCAGTGCAACGTCGTGCTGCACGACATGGAGCTCCTTCATCGTGACGGGCATACGGTCAACCTCGCCAAGGCCGGCATGGCGCTGGAGGAGGCGTTCCTCGCCGCCTGGGACGGCACGATTGAGGACGACAATTTCAATCGGCTGGTCCTTTTGGCGGGCCTGACCGCACGGGAAGTGACGGTGCTGCGCAGCTATGCGCGCTATTTGCGCCAGGCGGGCATCACCTATTCGCAGGGCTACATAGCCGACACGCTGAACAAGTATCCGGCGATTGCCGCCGACATCTTCCGCCTGTTCACCACGCGGCTCGATCCGAGGGTCGAGCCGAAGTCGCGCGTGAAGAAGACCAACGCCGTGCTGGCTGCGATCGAGGAGGCGCTCTCGGCCGTGCCGAGCCTCGACGAGGACCGCATCCTGCGCCGCTACGTCAATGCAGTTCAGGCGACGCTCAGGACCAACTATTTTCAGAAGGATGCGGAAGGCAGGCCGCGGCCCGTGCTCGCCTTCAAGCTCGATCCGAAGGCGCTCGAGGGCCTGCCGGAACCGCGCCCCTTCCGGGAGATTTTCGTCTACGGCACCGAGGTCGAGGGTGTGCACCTGCGCTTCGGCAAGGTGGCGCGCGGCGGGCTCCGCTGGTCCGACCGGGCGCAGGACTACCGCACCGAGGTGCTGGGTCTCGTCAAGGCGCAGCAGGTGAAGAACGCGGTCATCGTCCCCGTCGGCGCCAAGGGCGGCTTCTACCCGAAGCAGCTTCCCGCCGGCGGCACCCGCGATGACGTGTTCAGGGCCGGGACGGAAGCCTACAAGACCTTCATCCGCAGCCTTCTGTCGGTGACCGACAACATCGTCGGCCCGGATGTGGTTCCGCCTGAGGACACGGTGCGGCTTGACGGCGACGACCCCTATTTCGTCGTGGCCGCCGACAAGGGAACCGCAACCTTCTCGGACACGGCGAACGCGCTGGCGCAGGAGGCGGACTTCTGGCTCGACGACGCCTTCGCCTCCGGCGGCTCGGCCGGCTACGACCACAAGAAGATGGGAATTACCGCCCGCGGCGCCTGGGAGGCGGTCAAGCGGCACTTCCGCGAGATGGACATCGACATCCAGGCGACGCCCTTCACGGTTGCCGGCGTCGGCGACATGTCCGGCGACGTCTTCGGCAATGGCATGCTGCTTTCGGAAAAGATCCGGCTGATTGCCGCCTTCGATCACCGTGACATCTTCATAGATCCAAATCCGGATACCGATCTCTCCTTCGCCGAGCGCAAGCGCATGTTCGCCCTGCCGCGCTCGAGCTGGCAGGATTACGACCGCAAGTCGCTTTCGCCGGGCGGCATGATCATTTCCCGCGCCGACAAGCTGGTGACGCTGACGCCCGAAGCCATGGCGGCGATCGGCATCGACAGGCAGAAGGCGACTCCCTTCGAGATCATGAACGCCATTCTGAAGAGCTCGGTCGACCTTCTCTGGTTCGGCGGCATCGGCACCTATGTGCGGGGCAGCAACGAGACGGATGCCGAGGTCGGCGACCGCGCCAACGATCCGATCCGCGTCACGGCGGAAGAGGTGCGCGCCCGGGTGATCGGCGAAGGCGCCAATCTCGGCGTCACCCAGAAGGGCCGCATCGGCTATTCGCTCAATGGCGGGCGCTGCAATTCCGACGCGATCGACAATTCGGCTGGCGTGAATTCCTCAGACGTCGAGGTCAATATCAAGATCGCGCTTGCCTCGGCCATGCGCGACGGGCGCCTGACACGGCCCAAGCGCAACACGCTGCTTGCCGCCATGACCAGCGAGGTGGCCCATCTTGTGCTGCGCAACAACTATCAGCAATCGCTCGCAATCTCGCTGACGGAGATGCACGACCTTGGCAATCGCACGCCGCTGGCGCGGCTGATGGAGCGGCTCGAGGCCGACGGTCACCTCAACCGCAAGGTTGAGACGCTGCCATCGGACCAGGCCATGGCCGAGCGCTACCAGGCGGGCAAGCCGCTGACACGGCCCGAGATCGGCGTCCTGCTCTCCTACGCAAAGCTCGTGCTATTCGATGAACTGATCAAGAGCGATCTTCCGGACGACGTCTACTTCACCGCGACGCTCGAGCGCTACTTTCCGGCAAAAATGCGCAAAGCCTACGCGAGCGATATCCAGGGGCACCGGCTGCGCCGCGAGATCGTCGCGACGATGCTCGCGAACGAAGCGATCAACCGTGGCGGGCCGGCTTTCGTCTCGACGCTGACGGACGCGACCGGCTTCCTGCCTGCCGACGTCGTCAAGGCAGCCGTACTGGCGCTCGACGGCTTCGATCTGCCGCGAATCTACGGCGAGATCGACGCACTCGACAACAAGATCGGCGGCATCGTCCAGAACCGGCTCTATCAGGAAGTCGGGCGGATATTCGCGCTCGTCACCGAAAGGGCGCTGCGCACCCGCGCTGCGGAGGGACCGGTCACCGAGGCAGTTCAGCGCCTCAGGGACGGGCTCCAGAAGCTCCGCGCCACGACGCGCGCGGCAATCTCCAGCGAGAGCGCCGAGGAGGCACAGCTGAGATCGGCGGCCTACATCGAGAGCGGCGTGCCGGCCAAGCTCGCCACGGAGATCGCGGAACTGTCGCTGATGACCCTTGTGCCGGAGATCATGCAGATCGCTGCGGTGACCGGCGAACCGCTGAACCGCACGGCCCAGGGCTATTTCGCCGTCACGGAAAATCTCCGGATCAACCACCTGCTGGCCGCCGCCGACCGCGTACCCGCCGTAGAGCAATTCGAGGCGATGGCGCTCTCGCGCGCTGTTGCCGATATCGCCACCGCCCGCCGCGACATCACCATCGCCGCCCTCGTCGAGCACAAGGGCGATCGGAACCCTGTTCTGGCGTGGGAGGAGCAGGATCGCGAACGCGTTCTGAGCGTCCGCGACCAGCTGAGGCTGCTAACCGAAAAGGGCGAGACGACGCTCGCCAAGGTAGCGGTGGCCGCCGGCCTCCTCAGCGACCTTGCACGCGGCAGGGCGAAATGACACAGTCCCTCCGGGTTTTGCGGCCCGGAGGGACTTGGTTCCCGTTTCGGCTTGAAGCGCATTCGCGTTGCCCGTTCCGCCGCTGGCGTGATCGGGCTCTGCGGTGTAGTGCGTATTGCAGCGACGCGCGTCTTTGCAGACGCGCAAAGGTCGCTGTGGCGCTCGTGGATTGCCGGATGTCGCAGTCATGCTGGAGCGGGGAGGGCAAACTTGGAGATCGTGGCCACACAGGCAATGGAACGGCGCAGGGTCCCGCGGCTCGGCATTGCCGGTTGGATGCTCTTCGACTGGGCCGCGCAGCCCTTCTTCACCGTCGTCACGACCTTCATCTTCGCACCCTATTTCGTTTCCCGGCTCGCCGCCGATCCCGCCGAGGGGCAGGCGATCTGGGGCTATACGCTTACCGTTTCCGGCATCGTCATCGCCTTGCTCTCGCCGGTGCTCGGCGCCGTCGCTGACGCGACCGGACCCCGTAAGCCGTGGATCGGCGTCTTTGCCGCGATCAAGATCGCCGCGCTGGCGATGCTCTGGTTCGCCGTGCCCGGCTCGCCGCTTCTCTATCCGGCGATCTTCCTCGCGCTGGCGACCGTCGCCGCCGAATTCTCCATCGTCTTCAACGATTCGATGATGCCGCGTCTCGTCAGCGAGAAAGAGGTGGGGCGAATCTCCAACGTCGCCTGGGGGCTCGGCTATCTCGGCGGCATGATCGTGCTGATCGCGGTCGTCGCGTTCCTTGCCGGCAATCCGCAGACAGGCAAGACGGCGCTCGGCCTCGATCCCCTCTTCGGCCTCGATCCGGCGAAGGGCGAGGATGCCCGCATCACCGGCCCGATCGCGGCCGTCTGGTACCTGATCTTCATCCTGCCGATGTTCCTGTTCACCCCGGATGCAGGCAAGGCGACGAGCTCGCTTGCCAAGGCGACGGCGACGGGGCTCCGCGAGCTCAAGGGCACGCTCGCGGAGCTCAGGCAACGGGCAGGGATATTGCGCTTCCTGATCGGGCGCATGATCTACCAGGACGGTGTCAACGGTCTGATTGCGCTTGGCGGCGCCTTTGCCGCCGGCATGTTCGGCTGGCAGACGATGGAACTCGGCCTCTACGGCATTATCCTGAACGTGGTCGCCATCTTCGGCTGCCTCTATGCCAGCCGGCTCGACGTGCGGCTTGGCTCCAAGGCGATCGTCGTCGCCAGCCTCGTCTGCCTTACCATCGCCACGCTCGGCATCGTCTCGACCGGCCCCGGCTTCACGCTGTTCGGACTGGTGACGCTGCCGACCGACGATTCCGGCGGGCTCTTCGGCACGGCCGCCGAGAAGGCGTATATCCTCTACGGCCTGCTGGTCGGCATCGCCTTCGGCCCGGTGCAGGCCTCGTCACGCTCCTATCTCGCCCGCAGCGTCTCGCTCGACGAGGCCGGGCGCTATTTCGGACTTTATGCGCTGTCCGGGCGGGCCACCTCGTTCCTGGCACCCGCATCGGTGGCAACGATCACGATGATGACGGGTTCGGCACGGATCGGCATGATGGCGCTGGTCGCCTTCCTCGCCGGCGGTCTCGTTATTCTGCTGCGCACGCCCTATCCAGCCAACCGGCCGGAATAGGAACCCGCCGCTGCAGTGCCGCGGGTCTGAAAAGGTGCCGACACTGTAATGCGACGCCCTGTTGAGCGTCGCACCCCTCGGCGATATCAACGGCCCCCGTGTCAATGCCGGAAGTGCCGCATCCCCGTGAACACCATCGCCACATCGTGCTCGTTTGCCGCGGCGATCACCTCGTCATCGCGCATGGAGCCGCCCGGCTGGATGACTGCGGTGGCGCCGGCGGCAATCGCCGACAAAAGCCCGTCGGCGAAGGGCAGGAAGGCCTCGGAGGCGACGGCGGAGCCGCGCGTCAGCGGCGCGGCGAGACCCAGTGCCTTGGCTGCATCCTCCGCCTTGATGGCGGCGATACGGGCGGAGTCGACACGGCTCATCTGCCCTGCACCGATGCCGGCGGTCTGACCGTCCTTGGCGTAGACGACGGCATTCGACTTCACATGCTTCGCCACCTTGAAGGCGAACTTCATGTCCTCGAGCTCCTGCGCCGTCGGCGCACGCTCGGTCACCACCTTCAGCTCCAGATCCTCGACCATGCCGTGATCGCGCGTCTGCACGAGCAGACCGCCGGCGACCGTCTTGGCGGAAAGACCCGGCGCACGCGGATCCGGCAGGCCGCCGGCAGCCAGCAGCCTGAGGTTCGGCTTGCGGGCGATGATCAGGCGTGCTTCTTCGCTCACCGCCGGGGCGATGATGACCTCGGTGAAGAGCTTGACGATCTCTTCAGCCGTTTCCGCATCGAGCTCCTGGTTGACGGCGATGATGCCGCCAAAGGCCGAGGTGGAATCGCAGGCGAGCGCCCGGCGATAGGCCTCGGAAAGGGTCGGCGCCGTGGCGACGCCGCAGGGGTTGGCGTGCTTGATGATCGCGCAGGCCGGCGCCTTTTCCGGCAGGAATTCGGCGACCAGCTCGAAGGCCGCGTCCGTGTCATTGATATTGTTGTAGGAGAGCTGCTTGCCCTGCAGAAGGCTTGCGGTCGCGACCCCGGGGCGCTTGTCGCCCGTCACGTAGAAGCCGGCCTTCTGGTGCGGATTTTCGCCGTAGCGCATTTCTTGCTTGAGCACGCCGCCGATCACGCGGTGACGCGGCATGGGCGTATCCAGCGCCTCGGCGAACCAATTGGAGATCGCAGCATCGTAAGCGGCGGTGCGAGCATAGGCCTTCGCTGCCATCTTCTGGCGGAAGGCGTAGCGCGTGGTGCCGCTGGCAATCTCCTCGAGGAGCAGCGGATAGTCGGCCGGATCGGTGACGATCGTCACATAGGCATGGTTCTTGGCCGAAGCGCGGATCATGGCCGGGCCGCCAATGTCGATGTTCTCGACCGTCGTAGGATAGTCGCCGCCGGCAGCGCGCACCTCTTCGAAGGGATAGAGATTGATGACGGCAAGGTCGATGGCCGCAATGCCGTGTTCGTCCATTGCCGCCGTGTGCTCGGCGTCATCGCGAATGGCAAGCAGGCCGCCATGGACATTCGGGTGAAGCGTCTTGACGCGGCCGTCCATGATCTCCGGAAAGCCGGTCAGTTCCGAAACGTCGCTGACAGGAAGCCCGGCTGCGGAAATCGCCTTGTGCGTGCCGCCGGTCGAAATCAGCCGGATGCCCTTCTCGTGCAGAGCCTGGGCGAGCTCAATGACGCCGGTCTTGTCGGAGACGGAGAGGAGGGCGGTTTTGATCCGGACCTCGTCCGGGGCGGGGATTTTCTTGGAGGCGACAGCCATCAACCTTGCTCCTTTGGCAGCGCCGGACGCCTGCAGGGAACGGTTCCGGCGGTTGGGATGGCTGCCCGTTAGCACAGCTTCCCACGGGAAGAAACCGTCGCCGCGGCACGCAGGGGAAAATAGCGGGACGCCCCATGCCTACCCTTCGCAGATCAAGGTCCATTGAATTTCCGGCTGCGATTCTACAGTAAAGGTGACGGTGATCTGCGACGACGTCCGAATGCCGGATGGATCGGCGAAGAAGACGTCCTCCTCGATCGCCACTTCGCCGTCACGGCAGGCAAAGAGCCAACCCTCGCCATCAGGTGCCGTGAGATAGATCTCGCTGTCGCTGTGCCGGCGCATGCCGATCGATGGATGGACGTGAAAACGGGCAACGGCGAGTGCGGCATGGGCCGCATCCGGCTCACGCCCATCCTCCCGCGAAAGCCGGTCGCGGCCGCGGACAAGGCGGCCACCGTTCAAGATTCCGATGTCGCGTTCGTGGATCAGGCCGAACAAGGCGAGATAGCCGTCATGGCTTGCCCGGACGGCGTCGATCACGCCGGGCTCGTCCTTTCGTTCGACGACGACCCGTGGCAGCTCGCTCGTCACGACGGGACCGAGGAATTTCGATTTCGAGAAGCGCAGCGAAGAGGTGTCGTTGACGGTCACCGTCGAGTGGGCGGCAGTTGCGCGCGCCATCTGGCGGAATCGTTCGCCGGCGAATTTCGGTGCGCCGGAATTGATGATGAAACGGTTCCGCCCCGAAGACATCTCGAAAGAGAGGCAGCCCGCATGGGCCGTGCGCGACAGATCGACCGAAAGCGGGCGGCCCGTGTCCACGATGATGGCGGTATCGCCAAGCGAGAGCCGCTCGAAGTGGATGTGCGGCAACGAACGGAACGGCTCGCCCGCCGTTTCGTCATAGCGCAGCACCGAGGCGAGCTCGTGGGCGAGCACCGAGGTGGCGCCGTTGAAGAGCGCCAGCTCGCCGCTCTGGTGACGAAAGAACCGCAGCGCCGGATACATCCGGTCGATGCAGGGTATCAGCCGGGACGGCACGTCGTGGCCGAGATTGACATAGGTCTGGCGCAGCGGCAGCAGATCGAGCAGCAATTCGAGCCCGGCCCGCGGATTGCGGGAAAAATGGCCACCGTCGGGCAGAACCTGGCGGTCGAGCTCGAGATCGAGACGGCGCGATGCCTTGCGGATCACCGAGGCCGAGGCGGGCATGGACACGGAGGCGACCGCGAGCGCGATGCGGACCCGAAGCCGCGCCTCGCCATCAGGCAGGGTCTCGGCGATATGCCGGAGGTACCGCACCTGCAATGCCAGGCTTTTCAGAAAGCGTCGATAGAAACCGCGCTCGGCGTTGCGCAGCACCACCGGCGAGTGGGACAGCCAGGCGATGATGCGCTGCGCCACCACATCCGCCTCCCACGAGATGCCGCCCATGTTTCGCCCGTGGCTGGCGATCCAGTCATCGATGATCTGCCGGAGCTTGACGAATCCGGCTTCCTCGCGCACGGCGCGAAGATGGCGCAGCCAGGTAAAAGAATGCAACTTCATCGCAAAGGCACGTGACGGCAGGTCGATCTCGAAGGGCGAATCGCCCTCCGTGTCGAGCGCACGACCGCCAAGCGGGTACCGGCCCTGAAGAATCTCCTCCGCCACGAAGGGATCGATGGCTCTCAGATCCGTCGGAGCGACGATCAGGCGGTCAGGTGTCGAGCCGGCAAAACGGAGCGCCGCCATGCGCCCGAGCGAGAGTCCGCGCGAAAAGCGACGCCAGCCTTCGCGCAGATACAGGTAAAGGAGCCTTCGTTCACTGGAAAACAGCATCGGCGCCCGTCGGTTTCCTCGTTGATGCAACGGACCCTTTCGAAGCGCGCGAGCGGCACTCGCCCGGTTGCGCCGGATCCCTTCCTGGGTCGGATACGGCTTGGAAATGATTAAGATTCTATCAACCGATGTGCCATTGTTAGGCGCCTGCTCGCGGAGCGTCAATCGTCGCGGCGAAACAGCTGTCGACGGGGCAAATGGCCGTGCGGCCTCCTGAATGCACAAAACCTTTCAACCTGCGCATCTTTGCTTTGGAACATCGCACCCGATTTCCGAGCGCCTGAAGAGACGCGGCGCCGTAGCTTCCAGGCTCAGCCGAGGCTTCGACGTAGGACCGCGGCGTAGAACCCATCGAGCCCGCCGGCAAAGGGAGGGGCGAGCGGCAGCATCGCCGGTGTCGTACGGAACTCGCCAAGCGCGGTGACCGCCGTCTCGAGCCCCGGCCAGTCGGCGGCGGCGATCGGCAGCCGTTCGCACAGGCCGTCGGCGACGACGCGCTCGACCACCTCCTCGCCCTCGCGAGGATCGAGCGAGCAATTGGAAAAGACCACGGTTCCTCCGGGTTTGACGACGGTCAGCGCGTGCCGCAGCAGCTTCTCCTGCAGCCGCGCAAGCTTGTCGATGTCCTCCGGCCCCTTGGTCCAGAGCACGTCCGGGTGGCGCCGGGTCGTCCCGGTGGAGGAGCAGGGAGCATCGAGGAGCGCCGCATCGAACAGCTCTTCCGGCTGGAACTCGGCCATATCGATCTCTTTCGTCCGGGCCTCAAGCCCGAGCCGCGCAAGATTGCTCTCGAGCCGCCGCAGCCGGCTGGAGGAGTGGTCGAGCGCCGTCACGCTTGCCCCGGCAAGAACGAGCTGCGCCGTCTTGCCGCCCGGGGCGGCGCAGAGATCGAGCACGGCCTTGCCGGCAAGATCGCCGAAGAGCCGCGCCGGGATCGAAGCTGCCGCGTCCTGCACCCACCAGGCGCCCTCGGCAAAGCCCGGCAAGGACGGAATCGACCCGGAAAATTCCGGGAGCCGGATTGAGCCCGTCGGCAGGACCGTGCCGCCGAGGCGCTCGGCCCAGGACGCGTTGTCGGCCTTGACCGTGAGATCGATGGCGGCGGGAACAAGCTGCGCTTCCGATATCCTGTCCGCCTGTTCGCGGCCATAATACGCGACGAGCCGGTCGCGGAACCAGCCCGGCATTGCCGGAATGCTTTGCACCCGCGCGAGAACGTCCTCCTTTTCGCGCGACAGCCGCCGGAGCACCGCATTGACGAGGCTCGCGAAGCGACGGTTGCGCGGATCCGCTTGCGCCTGTTCGACCGCCAGATCGACGGCGGAATGATCGGGAACATCGAGATAGAGGATTTGCGCGGCGGCAACCGTCAGCACATGCTCGAGGGCGCGCGCGCCTTCCGGCAGGGACGTCTGCAGAAGCGAACCGATTGCCGCCCGGATCCGCGGCAGGTGCCTGAGCGCGGAATTGAGGATGGCACGCACGAGCGCCCGGTCGGCATCGTTCAGGGCCCGATAGGCGGGATTGCCGTGCTCCTGATCGAGCATGCCGTCGAGCGGCGTCTTGCGGTCGACGACGGCCGCCAGGATCTTGGCGGCGGCCTGGCGGCTCTGCAAGCCGGGCTTGCCGGCCGCGACAGAGCCGGATCGCACGCCGCCCCTGTGGAACGTCTTGCTTGATCGGGGTCGTTTCGGATGTGAATCGTTCTTGTTATCTTCAGGCATCAGGACCAGGGGCCTTTCGGCGGTTCGGAACCACCGCGACCCCAGCCGGTTCTCGGGACAGAGCGCGATTTGCGCGTTGCAATATCAGGGCCGCCCGCGCCCGTCGAGCCCGTCGACATCTCCCGCGCCATTCTCTCGAGCGCCGCGATACGGTTTTCCGTATTCGGATGGGTCGAAAAGAGGTTGTCCATCCGCTCGCCCGACAGCGGGTTGATGATAAACATGTGCGCCGTCGCCGGATTGCGTTCCGCATCGTCATTGTGGACGACATGGGCGGCCCGGGCGATCTTGCCGAGCGCCGAGGAGAGCCAGAGCGGATTGCCGCATATCTCGGCGCCCCGCCGGTCGGCGGAGTATTCGCGCGTGCGGCTGATCGCCATCTGCACCAGGGCGGCCGCGAGCGGCGCGACGATCATCGCGATCAACACGCCGATGAAGCCGAGAGGATTGTTGTTGTCGCGATTGCCGCCAAAGAAGAAGGCGAAATTGCCGAGCATGGAGATCGCCCCTGCAAGGGTCGCGGTCAGCGTCATCGTCAGCGTGTCGCGATTCTGGACATGCGCCAGCTCATGCGCCATCACACCGGCGACTTCCTGGTGAGACAGGGACTGCAAAAGGCCGGTGGACGCGGCGACCGCCGCATTCTCCGGATTACGGCCGGTGGCGAAAGCATTCGGCTGCGGGCTGTCGATGATATAGACGCGTGGCATCGGCAGGCCGGCATTCTTCGCGAGCTCACGGACGATGCCGTAATATTCCGGGGCGCGGCGCGCGTCGACCTCCTGGGCGCGATACATGCTCAAAACCATGCGGTCGGAATTCCAGTAGGAGAAGAAATTCATCGCCGCGGCGAGCACAAAGGCGATCATCATGCCGCCCCTGCCGCCGATGACAAAGCCGACGGCCATGAACAGGACGGTCATGAAGGCAAGCAGCATGGCGGTGCGAATGAGGTTCATGGATCGGCTCCAGGCGTTCCTTCTTCGTCGGGCGTATCGGGTGCGCGGCCCAAGCCAGCGCTCCGATGTGCTACGAACGTTTCACGTGAATCAGGGTTCCCGCGCAGGCGGGAACTCATTATATGATGGGGTCGAAACCTCGGCTCTTCAATATCGTCAGGGAATCCGACCGTCACATGCAGAACAGCAACGACAATTCGCCCGATCGACCGGTGCGGCCGCTACCGCCGGCAGCACTGCGCGCTCTCAGGGAAGCGGAAGAGAGACGGCAGGCTGTAGAACCGAAGGAGATCCCGAAGGAGCTCGGCGGCCGCGGCGGACTGGACCCGGCGCGCTTCGGCGACTGGGAGATCAAGGGCAGAGCGATCGATTTCTGACGGGTCGTTGCGCGCCCGAATCAATCGCCGGGACGTGGATCCCGGGAGGAATCCGGCTAATTTTCTCACCTGGGAATGTCCGGGCCCCTTCAGCGGCCCGGACATTTTATCACGCACGGTTCTGGCGATTGGCGATCAGGTCGTCCACCACCGTCGGATCGGCGAGTGTCGAGGTGTCGCCGAGCGAGCCGAAATCGTCCTCGGCGATCTTGCGCAGGATGCGCCGCATGATTTTGCCCGAGCGGGTCTTCGGCAGGCCCGGAGCGAACTGGATCTTGTCCGGCGTGGCGATCGGGCCGATCTCCGAGCGCACATGCTTGACGAGTTCCTGGCGTAGTTCGTCGCTGCCGGCTTCCCCCGCCATCAGCGAGACATAGCAATAGATGCCCTGCCCCTTGATCGAATGCGGATAACCGACCACCGCCGCCTCCGTAACGAGAGGATGGGAGACGAGCGCCGATTCCACCTCGGCCGTACCGAGGCGGTGGCCGGAGACGTTCAGAACGTCGTCGACGCGGCCGGTGATCCAGTAATAGCCGTCCTCATCGCGGCGGCAGCCGTCGCCGGTGAAGTACTTGCCCTTGTAGGTGGAGAAGTAGGTCTGCACGAAGCGCTCGTGGTCGCCATAGACCGTGCGCATCTGTCCCGGCCAGCTATCGGTAAGGCAAAGATTGCCGTCCGCAGCGCCTTCGAGCACATTGCCCTCGTTGTCGACGAGCTGCGGCTGTACGCCGAAGAAGGGCCGCGTCGCCGAACCGGGCTTGAGATCCGTCGCACCCGGCAGCGGCGTGATCAGAATGCCTCCGGTTTCCGTCTGCCACCAGGTGTCGACGATCGGGCAGCGTTCGTCACCGACCACATGGTAGTACCATTCCCAGGCTTCCGGGTTGATCGGTTCGCCGACCGTGCCGAGCAGCCGCAACGACGAGCGCGACGCGCGCTTCACGAAGTCGTCGCCGGCGCCCATCAGCGAGCGGATCGCCGTCGGCGCCGTGTAGAAGATATTGACCTTGTGCTTGTCGATGACTTCCCAGAAGCGGCCGGCGTCCGGGAAGGTCGGCACGCCTTCGAACATCAGCGTCGTCGCGGCGTTGGCGAGCGGGCCGTAGACGATGTAGGAATGGCCGGTCACCCAGCCGACATCCGCCGTGCACCAGTAGATGTCGCCGTCCTGGTAATCGAAGACATACTGATGCGTCATCGAGGCATAGACAAGGTAGCCGCCGGTCGTGTGCAGCACGCCCTTCGGCTTGCCCGTCGAGCCGGAGGTGTAGAGGATGAACAGCGGATCCTCCGCGCTCATCTTCTCCGGCGGGCAGTCCGGCTCGACCGTGGCGATCTCCTGGTGGAACCAGAGGTCACGGCCCGGCGCCCACGGAACCTTGCCGCCGGTGCGGCGCACGACCAGCACCTTGTTGACCATGACATATTGTTTGGCGGCGATGTCGATCGCCTTCTCCGTATTCTCCTTGAGCGGCACCGGCTTGCCGCCGCGCACGCCCTCGTCGCAGGTGATCACGAAAGTGGACTCGCAATCGACGATGCGGCCGGCCAGAGCCTCCGGCGAAAAGCCGCCGAAAACGACCGAGTGGATGGCGCCGATGCGGGCGCAGGCAAGCATCGCGTAAGCCGCTTCCGGGATCATCGGCATGTAGATGGTGACGCGATCACCCTTCTTGACGCCGTGCTTCTTGAGCACGTTCGCAAGGCGGCAGACTTTGTCGTAAAGCTCCTTGTAGGTGATCTTCTTGTCGACGTAGGGATTGTCTCCCTCCCAGATGATCGCCGTCTTGTCGCCATGCTCCTCAAGATGGCGGTCGATGCAGTTGTAGGAAACGTTCGTGAACCCGTCTTCGTACCATTTGATCGAGACATCGCCGTCGAAAGACGTGTTCTTGACCTTCGTATAGGGCTCGAACCAATCGATCCGCTTGCCGTGCTTGCCCCAGAAACCGGCCGGATCGGCGGCGCTTTCCTGATACCACTTCAGATAGGTGTCGTTGTCGAGCAGTGTCCGGCTCTTGGCCGATTCCAGGACCGGATAGGTCGTGACGGACATATTTTCCTCCCTGCGCATTTCGGTCGCTGTTACGGGGCGGAATGCATGCGGAAAATCCGGCATTCCGCTCCGGGGCGGCGTTCTTCGCCACCCGCTTGGACGATTCATAGCAGTTCGATGCTCTGCCGCAATTAGACAAAAGCACATTTGGAAGTGAAGAATTGCAATTTCGAGACAAGAACGATATAGAACGCTCAATTCCCGGAAATCAGTGGTAGACTCCACGGCCCGCGACACCGGCGCGGACGGACAAAAGGACTATATCCATGGCTCAGCAACTGCTTATGCCCAAGGCAACAGCCGTCTGGCTCGTTGACAACACCGCCCTCTCGTTCGACCAGATCGCGCAGTTCTGCAAGCTGCACCCGCTCGAAGTCAAGGCGATTGCCGACGGCGAATCGGCCCAGGGCATCAAGGGGCTCGATCCGATTGCCACCGGTCAACTTTCGCGCGACGAGATCGGCCGCGGCGAGGCTAATCCCAACCACAAGCTCAAGCTTTCCGAGCCCAAGGTCCGCGTTCCGGACTCGAAGCGCAAGGGCCCGCGCTACACGCCGGTGTCGAAGCGTCAGGACCGGCCGAACGCCATCCTGTGGCTTGTGCGCAATCATCCGGAACTGAAGGACGCCCAGATCTCGCGGCTCGTCGGCACGACGAAGTCGACGATCGAGCAGATTCGCGAGCGCACCCACTGGAATTCTGCCAACCTGACGCCGATGGATCCGGTGACACTCGGCCTCTGTTCGCAGATCGACCTCGATCTGGAAGTCGAGCGCGCCGCCAAGGGCCGGCCGCTGCCGACCGCCGCCGAGGCGGGTGCTACGCTCGAGGCCGCACAGGAAACGGAAAAGCTGAGTTACGATTTCGACCGCGAAGAGGAGAAGGAAATCGATGCCGATGCCGTCTTCGCCAAGCTGAAGTCGCTGAAGTCCGACCGCAAGGACGAGGAAGACGACGAGTATTGATCGCTTCGTCATCGCCGAGATGCAGAACCCCGGATCGAAACGTCCGGGGTTTTTTGTTGGCCGCCGCCTCGATTAAAGGTGCGGGCGTGTGATTCGCCCCTGACCCTGACCCTCTCCCCGCACGTGGGGAGAGGGGACTTGGACGGCGCGGCGTTTGTCGCGGCAGCGGGATGAGGGGCTGCCGCGCGGCACTTGACACCGCTAAACGCCAATGCCCTTGGCGTGCAGCACTTCGGCGATCTCGTCGAGGATTGCCGGATCGTCGATCGTCGCCGGCATTTTCCAGGGCTGGCGATCGGCGATCTTCTGGATCGTCGCGCGCAGGATCTTGCCCGACCGGGTCTTCGGCAACCGCTTGACGCAGATGGCGGTGCGGAAGGCGGCAACCGGTCCGATACGCTCGCGCACGAGGCCGACGACCTCCTTTTCGATCTCCGCCGGCTCACGGGAAACATTGGAGTTGATCACCAGAAAGCCGGCCGGCACCTGGCCCTTCAATGGATCCGCAATGCCGATGACGGCGCATTCGGCGACGTCCGGATGGCTGGCGCAGACCTCTTCCATCGCGCCCGTCGACAGACGATGGCCTGCGACATTGATGATGTCGTCGGTGCGGGCCATGATAAAGACATAGCCGTCCTCGTCGATATAGCCGGCATCCGCCGTCTTGTAGTATCCGGGAAATTCCTCGAGGTAGGCGGCGTGGAAGCGCCCATCGGCGTTCCAGAGCGTCGGCAGGCAACCCGGCGGCAGCGGCAGCTTGATCACCACGTTGCCGAGCGTGCCGGGCGTGACCGGATGACCGGCATCATCGAGGATCTGCACGTCATAGCCGGGCAAAGGCACGGCCGGGGAGCCGTATTTCACCGGCAGCAGGCCGAGCCCGACGGCATTGCCCGCGACGGGCCAGCCGGTCTCCGTCTGCCACCAGTGGTCGATGACCGGGACGCCGAGCGCCTGCTCGGCCCAGCGGATCGTATCGGGATCGGCCCGCTCGCCGGCCAGATACAAGGCACGAAAGCGCGACAGATCGTAGCGCGCCACATGAGACGCCGCAGGGTCCTCCTTACGGATCGCCCGCAGGGCCGTCGGTGCGGTGAACATTACGGTGACGCCATGTTCGGCGATGGCACGCCAATAGGTGCCCGGATCGGGCGTGCCGACCGGCTTGCCTTCGAATAGGATCGAGGTGCTGCCGTTGAGAAGCGGGCCATAGACGATGTAGGAGTGGCCGACCACCCAGCCGATATCCGAGGCCGCCCAGAAGACCTCCCCCGGGCGCACGCCGAAAAAATTCTCCATGGACCATTTGAGCGCGACCATATGGCCGCCGGTGTCGCGCACAACCCCCTTCGGTTGGCCGGTCGTTCCCGACGTGTAGAGCACGTACAGCGGATCGGTAGCGGCGACGGGAGCACAGGGCGCCTCTTCGCCCGCCGCCTTCGCCGCGGCGAGCACCTCTGAAAAGTCGATATCGCGGCCGGGCACCATGTTCGCGGCAAGCATGTCGCGCTGGAAGATCAGGCAATGGGCGGGCTTGTGCCGCGCCGCCTCGATCGCCTGATCGAGCAGCGGCTTATAGGCGACGGTGCGGCCGGGCTCGATGCCGCAGCTCGCCGAAACGACGAGTTTCGCTTTGCAATCATCGACGCGCACGGCGAGTTCGTTGGCGGCAAAGCCGCCGAAGACCACCGAATGAACGGCACCGATACGCGCCGCGGCGAGCATGGCGACGGCCGCCTCGGGGATCATCGGCATGTAGATGACGATCCGGTCGCCCTTTTCGACGCCGAGCTTGCGGTAGACCGCCGCAAGCGCTTTCACGTCGGAAAGCAGCCCCTCATAGCTGATCTTCTCGGACCGGCCGGTGACGGGACTGTCATATATGAAGGCCGCCTGTTCTCCGCCACCGGCCGCTATGTGGCGGTCGAGGCAATTGTAACAGGTATTGGTGAAACCATCGGGAAACCAGAGGCCGTAGGTCCCGCGCTCCGCATCGAAGATCCGCCGCGGCTTTTCGAACCAGTCGATCGCTTGCGCCGCCTTCGCCCAGAAGCCCTCGGGGTCGGCTTTCCATGCGGCATACACTTCGGAATAGCGGCTCGCCATCTCCGTTCTCCTCCACTCGCCTCCCGGACGTGGCGTCCGGCTCCTCGCTGCGAAGGATAGGCCCGCGGCGGGAAAGGTGAACCCCGACGAAAGGGGAATGCCCGGAAAAGAGGAAGAGCGAATGCGGTTTTCCGCCCGCGCCTTGCCTTGCGCTGGAATTGTTCAGCGCGCGCCGAAGATCGCCGAACCGACGCGCACGCTGGTGGCGCCGAAGGCGATCGCCGTTTCGAAATCGCCGGACATGCCCATGGAGAGCCGTTCAAGCCCGCATCGGCCGGCGATCTTGTGAAGCAGGGCGAAGTGCGGACCGGGATTTTCATCGACCGGCGGAATGCACATCAGCCCCTCGATCACCAGACCGAGCTCGGTGCGGCAGAAATCGACAAAGGCCCCGGTTTCCTTGGGCGCAATTCCCGCCTTCTGCCGCTCCAGACCGGTATTGACCTGCACGTAGAGCCGAGGCTTTCGCCCCTGGCGCGCCATTTCGGCGGCGACTGCGCGAGCGATTTTCTCCCGATCGATTGTTTCGATGACGTCGAAGAGCGCGACGGCGTCGGCCGCTTTGTTGGACTGCAGCGGACCAATCAGATGCAGTTCGAGGTCCGGGGTTTCCGCCCGAAGCGCGGGCCATTTGCCCTGCGCTTCCTGCACGCGATTTTCCCCGAATACCCGCTGGCCGGCTTCGATGACGGGACGGATCGCCTCGGCATCGAAGGTCTTGGAGACCGCGACAAGGATCACGGAGTGGTCGGGCCGGTTGGCCGCCTGTTCGCCCGCCCGAATCCGGCTCAGGACATCATCCAGCCGTTCCTGCACTTCCATCCTTGGCTCCTTCCGCTAAGAGGTGTCACTCACCGACTGAGCGGATTAGTGAAACTTACCGTGCTTGCCAAGCCCGGTGGCCGGGAAACCGTCCCCGAAAACCCTTCGAAACTTGACGCTAGGGCTGTTTCATGATGAAGGTCACGCCAGCTATCATGAGGGTGCTTTGAGCCCCGCAGACTTCCGGAACATCGACGAAAAATGGCGACCGAACGATACAATCCGCGTGATGCCGAGCCACGCTGGCAGCAGGAATGGGAAGCAGGCAAGGTCTTCGAGACCGCGAATGACGATCCGCGCGAGAAGTACTACGTACTGGAGATGTTTCCCTATCCGTCCGGACGGATTCATATGGGGCACGTGCGCAACTATACCATGGGCGACGTCGTCGCCCGCTACAAGCGCGCCCGCGGCTTTAACGTGCTGCATCCCATGGGCTGGGACGCCTTCGGCATGCCGGCGGAGAATGCCGCCATGGAGCGCGGCGTGCACCCGGCCGGCTGGACCTACCAGAACATCGCCTCGATGAAGGCGCAGCTGAAGGTCATGGGCTTGTCGCTCGACTGGAGCCGCGAATTCGCAACCTGCGATCCGGCCTATTACCAACGCCAGCAGCACCTTTTCCTCGATTTCCTGGAAAAGGGCCTCGTCTATCGCAAGCAATCGAAGGTCAATTGGGACCCGGTCGACAACACGGTGCTCGCCAATGAACAGGTGATCGACGGCCGCGGTTGGCGCTCGGGTGCACTGGTCGAGCAACGCGAGCTGACGCAATGGTTCTTCCGCATCACCGAGTTCAGCCAGGACCTGCTCGACGCGCTCGACACGCTCGAGCAATGGCCGGAAAAGGTGCGGCTGATGCAGAAGAACTGGATCGGCCGCTCTGAGGGCCTGTCGCTCAGATGGGAGCTCGACCCGGCGACCGTCCCCGGCGACACGACGGAACTGACCGTCTATACGACACGTCCCGACACGCTCTTCGGCGCGTCCTTCCTGGCGATCTCCGCCGACCATCCGCTTGCCAGGGAAGCGGCGGCCAAGAATGCCGTGATCGACGCCTTCTGCGAGGAGTGCCGCCGCGCCGGCACCTCGCTTGCCGCTCTCGAGACGGCCGAAAAAAAGGGCATCGACACTGGCATCCGCGCCAAACATCCGCTCGATCCGAGCTGGGAGCTGCCGGTCTATGTCGCCAATTTCGTGCTGATGGACTACGGCACGGGCGCCATCTTCGGCTGCCCCTCCGGCGACCAGCGCGACCTTGACTTCGCCCGCAAGTACGATCTGCCTGTCGTGCCTGTGGTGATGCCCGGGGATGCCGATGCCGAGACCTTCACGATCGGCGACGAAGCCTATGTCGGCGACGGCGTGATGATCAATTCGGGTTTCCTCGACGGTCTCTCGACCGAGGATGCCTTCGAGACGATTGCCTCGAAACTCGAGAAGGAAACGCTGAAAGGGGAACCGCGGGCAGAGCGCAAGGTCAATTACCGCCTGCGCGACTGGGGCATCTCCCGGCAGCGCTATTGGGGTTGCCCGATCCCGGTCATCCATTGCGACGATTGCGGCGTCGTGCCGGTGCCGAAGGCGGATCTGCCGGTGACGCTGCCGCCGGACGTTACCTTCGACAAGCCCGGCAACCCGCTGGATCGCCATCCGACCTGGCGCCGCGTCGCCTGCCCGCAATGCGGCAAGGACGCGCGCCGGGAAACCGACACGATGGACACTTTTGTCGATTCCTCCTGGTATTTCGCCCGCTTCACCGCCCCCTGGGAGGACACGCCGACCGATCCCAAGGCCGCCAACCATTGGCTACCCGTCGACCAATATATCGGGGGTATCGAGCATGCGATCCTGCACCTGCTCTATTCGCGCTTCTTCACCCGCGCGATGAGGGCAACCGGCCACGTGGCGCTGGACGAACCCTTCAAAGGCCTGTTTACCCAGGGCATGGTCGTGCACGAGACCTATAGCCGCGGCGAGGGTGCACAACGTGAATGGATCACCCCGGCCGAAGTCCGCATCGAAGAGATCGACGGGCGTCGGCGTGCCGTGCTGATCGAAACCGGCGAGGAGATCGCCATCGGCTCGATCGAGAAAATGTCGAAGTCGAAGAAGAACGTCGTCGACCCGGATGACATCATCGGCTCCTATGGTGCCGATACCGCGCGCTTCTTCGTGCTTTCCGACTCGCCGCCGGACCGCGACGTCATCTGGTCCGAGGCGGGCGTCGAAGGCGCCCACCGCTTCGTCCAGCGCGTCTGGCGGCTGGTGAGCGAAGCCGCGGACATGCTGCGCAGCGTCGATGCTTCGCCGGCGAAGGAAGGCGAGGGGCTCGCCATCTCGCAGGCCGCACACCGTACGCTCAAGGCCGTCGAGGCGGACTACGACAAGCTTGCCTTCAACAAGGCCGTCGCCCGGATCTACGAGCTCGTAAACCTGCTCGCTGCCCCGCTGACCCAGGTCGCTGGCGGCAGGGCCGAGACGACGGTGATTGCGGCGGTCAAGGACGCCACCGCGATCCTGATCGACCTGATCGCGCCGATGATGCCGCATCTTGCCGAAGAATGCTGGCGCGAAATCGGCGGCGAGGGGCTGATTGCCGAGAAATCCTGGCCGAGCTTCGACCCGGCCCTGGTCGTCGAGAACGAAATCACCCTGCCGGTGCAGATCAACGGAAAGAAGCGGGCCGATTTGACAATTGCGCGCGACGCAGATCAGAGTGCGATCGAAACTGCCGTGCTCGCCCTCGACGTCGTCAAGTCGGCGCTGAACGGCGTCTCTCCGAAGAAGATCATCGTCGTGCCGCAAAGGATCGTCAATGTCGTCGTCTGATGAATCTGGCTACCGATTTCGGTTCTCCGGCGCACTAGCCGGCGCGCTGCTGCTGACGGCGCTCGCCGGCTGCCAGGTGCGCCCGCTCTATTCCGAAGGTGCGACGGGTGCGACGGCGACTTCGTTGGCGTCTGTCGAGATTTCCGAAGCCGACGACCGCGTGGAGCAAGAGGTACGTAACGCCTTGATCTTCCTGGCCTCCGGCGGTAAGGGCGAACCGGTCAATCCGCAATATCACCTCGCCCTGAAAGTATCGCACCGGACGATGGGCGTGCTCTACGACCAGGCCCGCGACAGGGCGGGCGCGGGACGCATCGTCGTCAAGGCGGACTACAATCTGACGAGGACCGCGACGGGCGAGACCGTCGCATCGGGCAATCGCTCGGCCGTCGCGCTGGTGGACTTTCCCGAGCAGGAGTTCGCCAAGATCCGAGCGGCTCGCGACGGCGAGACTCGCGCCGCCAGAGAACTGGCGGAACTCATCAGCGCCGACATCGCCGCCGCCCTCGGACGCTGATCCGGTGGCCGGATGAGCGAGGTCAAGTCGCACGAGTTCGATAATTTCCTGCAGAAATCTGCGGCGGATTATCGGCTTTTCCTCGTTTATGGTCCCGATCGCGGCCTCGTTTCCGAACGGGCGGCCCAGCTCGCCGGTTGCTTCGGCATTCCCCTTGACGACCCCTTCGCCGTCGTCAAACTCGATGCAACAGAGTTGCAGCAGAGTGCGGGCCGCCTTCTCGACGAGGTCAATGCCATCGGACTATTCGGCGGTGAGAAGCTGGTCTGGATCAAGGGTGCTTCGGCGGAAAAGGGCCTCAGCGAAGCCCTGCAGGTTCTTGCCGCCGCGCCGCCGTCAGGCAGCTATCTGGTCATCGAGGCCGGAGACCTCAAGAAGGGCGCAGCACTGCGTAAAACGGCGGAGCCATCCCGCACCGTCGCCTCGATCGCCTGCTATAGCGACGATGCCCGTGCGCTCAATGCACTCGTCGATAGGGAACTGTCCGAGGCCGGCCTACGCATCAGCCCGGCAGCGCGCGAGCGGCTCCTGGAGGCCCTCGGCGGCGACCGCATCGCCTCGCGCAATGAGGTGAGAAAGCTCGCACTCTATTGCCGCGGCAGGGACATCATCAGCGAGGAAGACGTGCTCGCCGTTGTCGGCGACGCCAGCGCCATCTCAGTCGACGATGCCGTCGACGCGGTTCTGCAGGGCAATGTGGATGCGCTGATGCATGCGATGAAGAAGATCACCACGTCGAAGACGCCGGCTTTCCTGGTGCTCCAGTCCTGCCTCAGGCAGTTTCAGCAGTTGGACGTCATGCGGTCCGAAATGGACGCCAACCGCCAATCGGCGAGCCAGGTGATCGCCAGTCTCGGCCGCGGTCTGCATTTCCGCCGCAAGCCAATCGTCGAGGCGGCGCTTCGCCACTGGACCGCGCCGGCCATTCGCCGCGAATTGAACCGGCTGCAGACGACGATCTACCAGAGCCGCAGCCGCCAGAGCCTCGAGGAAAGCCTCGTGCTGCAGAACCTGCTGGCAATTGCGATTCAATCAGCGAAGCGCTGAGGGCGGCGACGACCGTGGAGTTGCCGCGGCTTCGCCTCAAGGAAGCGCAACTCCGTTGCCAGGCGGATATTCGCCATGCCGTGGCAAGCTCAACTCGGTCATATCGCCGCAAGGCAAGCGCCCCGTCGACAGACCATCCGGCCTGCCGGCGATTCGCACCCGACAGCGCGGCGAGAAAAGCCCGTTTCAGCGCCGCTCGAGGAGACGGCAGATCTCTTCAAGTTGATCAAGCGTCTTATAGGCAATCCGCAGGTGGCCGCCGGAGGCCTTGTGGTTGACGGTGACCTCGAGGCCAAGACTGTCCGACAATGTGCGCTCCAGCGCCAATGTGTCGGCATCCTTTTCCTCCCGGTGCCGGCCCTTGGCGAAGTTGGGATCGTTCTGCGCCTTGATGTCGTTCTGGGCGAGGCGCTCCGCTTCACGCACGGACAGTCCCTTGCCGACGACGGCCCGTGCTAGCGCCACCGGATCGGAAGTGGGGATCAGCGCGCGGGCGTGACCGGCCGAAAGGCTGCCGGCGGCGAGCATGTCCCGCACCGGCTCGGGCAGCTTCAGGAGCCGCAGGCTATTGGCCACATGACTGCGGCTCTTGCCGATGATGTCGCCGAGATCGTTTTGTGTGTAGCCATGTTCTGCGATCAGCTGCTCGTATCCGAGCGCTTCTTCGAGCGGATTGAGGTCGGAGCGCTGTACGTTTTCGACGATGGCGATCTCCAGCGCCGTGCGGTCGTCGACATCGCGCACGATCACGGGAATCTCGGTGAAGCCGGCCAGCTGGGCGGCGCGCCAGCGGCGTTCGCCGGCGATGATCTCGTACCGGTCCTCGCCCAGCGTGCGGACCACGACCGGCTGGACGATGCCGTGTTGGCGCACCGAACTTGCCAGATCCTGCAATTCCGCCTCATCGAAGTGACGGCGCGGGTTGCGCGGGTTGCGCGACACGAACTCGATCGGCACGCGGCGATCGGCACTGACGGGGCTGGCCGGTGCGGCGCCGCTCTGCAGGGGCTGGTCCATTTCGCCGATCAAGGCGGCCAGACCGCGGCCAAGCCGCCTTTTGGAGCTGTCATCGTTCATACGTCACCACTTAGATTTCGAAACCGAAACGATCAGGCAGCCGGACGCTGCCGTTCCCGCTGTATCACTTCCGAAGCCAATTGCAGATAGGCCTGGCTTCCGGCGCATTTCAGATCGTAGAGAATGGCTGGCTTGCCGTAGGAAGGCGCCTCGGAAACCCGCACATTTCGTGGTATTAAGGTATGATAAACCTTGTCGCCCAGATGCGTACGAACGTCACTGACGACCTGCTGCGCCAGATTGTTGCGCGAATCGAACATCGTCAGGACGATGCCTTGGATGTCGAGATTGGGATTGACCGTGCGCCGCACCTGATCGACCGTCTCCAGAAGTTGGCTCAATCCTTCGAGTGCGAAGAACTCGCATTGCAGCGGGACGAGCACAGAATGCGCCGCCGTCATGGCGTTCATCGTCAGGAGATTGAACGAGGGCGGACAATCGACGAGAATATAGGAAAACGCATGCGCCTCCGCAGAGGCGAGCGCCTTGCGCAGGCGAAAGACCCGATCGGAATGCTGGGCAATCTCCAACTCGATTCCAAGTAGGTCCATTGTCGAGGGGATGATCGCCAGGTTCGGGACCGCCGTCTCCCGGGCAATCTCGCCGATTGAATGCGTGCCCATGATCAGGTCATAGGAAGACAAGTTCCGGTCGCGACGCTGAATGCCAAGGCCGGTGCTGGCATTACCTTGCGGGTCGAGATCGACGATCAGCACCGTCTCGCCGATGGCGGCAAGTGCCGTTGCTAGATTGATGGCCGTCGTCGTCTTTCCGACGCCGCCCTTCTGATTGGCAATGGTGATAATCCGGTTCTTGGGGCCAAACATATTTCCGCTCGCCTGTCACTTCGTTCGACGTGAGAGATTTGCAATCTCGAGCACAACCGAATCCGGTTCGACAATACTTGCATGTTTTATCATGTCGAATTGAAAGCGGCTAACGGCTTTGTCGACTTCCTGCTGATAATCCCGCCCTTTATGGAAGAATGCGACGGTTTTCGAGTGCGCCTGCAACATCCAGGGCGCGGAATAATCGAGCAGTTGCGTGAGATCCGCCAAGGCGCGGGCGGAAATGGCGTCGCAGCGGGGAATCATCGATGGGGCCGATTCGATGCGAATCGGGTGCACGGACCCCCGTGCCCCGGTTTCCTGCAGAGCCACGCGCAAGAATGCAGCCTTTTTGTTGTTGCTCTCGACCAAATGGACCCAACCGTCCGAAAGACCGGAGAGGCAGATGGCGGTAATGACACCCGGAAAGCCGCCGCCACTGCCAAGATCCACCCAGGTCTTCGGGGATGGGGACAGATGGAAGATCTGCAAGCTGTCCAATACATGGCGCTGCCACAGATCATCAAGAGTGGAGGGCGCGACCAGGTTGATCGACTTCGCCCACTTCTGGAAAAGGCGGCCGAAGTGCTCCAGCTTGTCCTGCGTTTCACGTGAAACACGCAGACCGTTCAGTCTGCCAGCGGGACTCGTTTTCATTGTAGACTCTGCCCCGCCACACGCTTCGTCCCGCGGTCCTGTCGCCGAAGCCAAGACAAGATCAGTGACACCGCCGCCGGCGTCATCCCATCGACCTTGATGGCCTGCGCCAGATTGCGCGGCCGCTGCTGTGCCAGTTTCTGCTTTAATTCATTCGACAGGCCGGGCAACGTGCTGTAATCGAAGTCATCCGGGATCGTTGCACTCTCCTCCCGACGGATCCCCGCGATGTCCGCGGCTTGGCGATCCATGTAGACCGCATAGGCCGCGTCGATTTCCAGCGCTTCCACAACTCTGCCGTCAATGCCCGCGAGTTCGGGCCAGAGCGATTTCAGTCCAGCGATTGATTGCTCCGGGTAGGAAAGTATGTCGAAGGCCGATCGGCGCTGACCATCCTGATTGAGCTTCAGACCGTAAGATCTGCCCTGCGAAGGCGTGATCGACAGCGACTGCAGCAGAGTCCGGCCGGCGTCATAGGCGCGCCGCCAGGCCTCGAAACGGCTGCGGCGCGCGGCGCCCACGCAGCCCAGTTCGACACCCACCGGCGTCAGGCGCATATCCGCATTGTCCGCTCGCAGCGACAATCTGTATTCCGCCCGCGAGGTGAACATCCGGTAGGGCTCGGAAATGCCGCGCGAGGTCAGATCGTCGATCATCACGCCAATATAGGAATCGGTCCGGCTGAAGATGAATGGCTCGCGCCCGGCCGCCGCCAGTGCCGCATTCAGTCCCGCGACCAGCCCCTGCGCGCCGGCTTCCTCGTAACCCGTCGTGCCATTGATCTGCCCCGCCAGATACAGGCCGGGGATCTTCCGCACTGCCAATGTGAGCTGCAGCTCTCGCGGGTCGACATGATCATATTCGATTGCATAGCCGGGCTGGAGGATACTCACCTCTTCAAGACCAGGAATCGTACGAATGAATGCCTCCTGCACCTCCTCCGGAAGCGAGGTGGAGATTCCGTTCGGATAGACGGTGTCGTCGTCCAATCCCTCCGGCTCCAGGAAGATCTGGTGACCATCCCGTTCGCCAAAGCGGACGATCTTGTCTTCGATCGAGGGGCAATAGCGCGGACCGACACCTTCGATCTGGCCGGAATACATCGCCGATCGATGAATATTCTCTGCAATGATCCTGTGCGTCGAATCCGTCGTGCGCGTAACCCCGCACTCGATCTGGCGATTGACGATGCGATCGGTCATGAAGGAGAAGGGAACAGGGTCTTCGTCTGGACCCTGACGGCCGACCCGATCCCAATCGATGGTACGCCCGTCGAGGCGTGCCGGCGTCCCAGTCTTCAACCGGCCAAGCTGCAGACCGAAGCGTGCCAGCGTTGCGGAGAGACCGAGGGACGGCTCCTCTCCGACCCGACCCGCCGGAATCTTGCGATCGCCAATGTGGATCAAGCCCTTCAGGAAGGTTCCGGTGGTCAGCACCACGGCCCGGGCACGAAAGTGTCTTCCGTCTTTGGTGATCACGCCGCAGACCGTGCCGTCTTCGGTGAGCAGGTCGAAGGCATCCCCTTCGATCACAGAAAGCTTGCCGACCACATCGATTTCGCGCTGCATCGCCTGGCGATAGAGCTTTCGATCCGCCTGGGTCCGCGGGCCGCGCACGGCTGGACCCTTACGGCGATTCAGCAGGCGGAACTGGATACCGGCGGCATCGGCAACGCGCCCCATCAGCCCGTCCAATGCGTCGATCTCGCGCACCAAATGTCCCTTGCCCAAACCGCCGATCGCCGGATTGCAGGACATAACGCCGATGGTTTCCTTCTTATGAGTGATCAAGGCGGTGCGGGCGCCGAGTCGCGCCGACACCGCGGCTGCCTCACAGCCCGCATGGCCGCCACCGACCACAATGACATCAAAGCTTTCCATACACCTGCTCCTGTCTGCAGCGCCGTGCAGCCCCGTATCAGGCGCGTGAAGGTCGCTGTAGCATTGAACTGCACTATGTCTTCGTGCTTGTAGCGCCGCGCGTCATCGCGCAAAATCGCTGCACCTCTTGAATCCGCACATGGCATTCCGATACCGACTATTCGGCCGACGCGCGCGCGACACATGCAGTCGTCCGGCTGTTGATTCTTAATTTACAGCTCTCTGTCAAGGACGTTTCACGTGAAACGGGTTGCCTGACCCGTTCCCGTCGTGCCGACTCCGGCCCCTGCCTTTGGCCGTTGCAATTTTTATTTCCCGACGCAGAATTCGGAGAATATCACGTCGAGAAGATTCTCCACATCGACGCGCCCGGTGATCCGGCCAAGTGCATCGCTCGCCAGTCGCAATTGCTCCGCCTGAAGATCGAGCCCTTCCATGGCCAAACCGCGCTCCAACGCAGCACTGGCTTGCCGCAGGCAATCGACATGTCGCTTCCGCGACGGCATGGCAAAGGACGTCCGCCCCGCAAGGTCCGGCAGAAAAGCCGTCAATTCCTGGAGCAGGTCAGCAATGCCCGCACCGGTCTTTGTCGACAGAAAAACGTCGGCATCCGTCGGCTGCCAGGCCGTCTCACCGCGATCCAGTTTCGTTGCCACCCGGATCACCGGCACATCGTCCGTGATTGCCTCATCCAGATGGAATGCGCCCGGCTTTTCCGATAAAAGCAGGACCAAATCGGCATGTCCGATAATCTCACGCGCCCGGCGAATACCTTCGCGCTCGACCAGTTCCTCCGTCTCCCGCAATCCCGCCGTATCGAACAGCTTAACCGAGAATCCGGCTAAGGAAAGGTCTACGGAGAGAACGTCGCGGGTCGTGCCGGCGATCTCCGTGACGATGGCAATATCTCTCTTCGCAAGCGCATTGAGCAGGCTAGACTTACCGGCATTCGGCTCCCCGGCGATGACGATCTTCAAGCCATCGCGGATTATCTCGGCAAGACCTGCCTCATCGACATGCGTGTCGATTTCATTCCGTAAGGTCACGATGTCGGCCCAGATAGACGCGCTGACCGAGCCGGGAATGTCGTCCTCATCGGCAAAGTCGAGTTCGGCTTCGATCATCGCGCGGGCATGCGTCAGGCGCTGCGCCCATGCCTGATAGAGAGCCGAGTTGCCGCCGTGCGCCTGTTCGAGAGCAAGCCGGCGCTGCATCTCGGTCTCGGCTGCGATCAGATCGGCGAGGCCCTCGACCTCGACGAGATCCATCCTGCCGTTTTGAAAGGCGCGCCGAGAAAACTCGCCGGCTTCCGCATGGCGAAAGCCGGCGATCTGCGACAACTCGTCAAGGACAGCGTGCACGACCGCCCGCCCGCCATGTATCTGCAACTCGCAGCAATCTTCACCGGTAAACGATGACGGGCCCGGAAAAAAGAGCACTAGACCGTTGTCCAATGCTCCACCGTTTCGAGTCCGAATCGTTCTGAGGGCAGCAGTTCGGGCTCGAGGCAGCGCCCCGCAAAGCCGCACCAGCGCATCGGCCGCTCCAGGACCGCTGACGCGGATGATCGCAACACCCGCTGGCAGGGCACCGCTGGAAAGAGCGTATATCGTGTCGGTAAACTGCATCGAACTATGGGGACCCGGTAGGCGGGCCTCAGCCTCGCGCCGGCTTCGCTTTCTTCCGGTTTCACTTGGGACGCGGTACTTGGCTGCGGCGAGCATTGATCGCCCGGATTATGCCGGCCGCCCCCAACGCGGACGGCGCGAGACTTATGCACATGTCCTTGTCGGAAAATCAAGCGGCACCCGAAGCGGTAAGGGAAGTCAGGACGGCACGTTTCACGTGAATCATCGCGCCGCGCCTCCGGGTCCATTCCGAATCCGGCTATCAGCCTAGCATGAAGGAGGCCGGGATTGAGAATCCCGGCCCTTGCACCGCCGCGCGTCCATTCGGGCGCGGAAAGATCTGTAACGCTTTCAGTCTGCGCATCGAACTTTCCGAAAATCGGGTACGATTTCGCGCCGAGGGCCTAGCGTCGCAATTCGTCAAGCGTTCATGGAGTCGAAGAAATCCCCGTTGTTCTTCGTCTGCTTGAGTTTGTCGATGAGGAACTCGATCGCATCCGTCGTCCCCATCGGGGCGAGAATCCGGCGTAGCACGAAGATCTTCTGCAGTTCGTGCCGCGGCACCAGCAGGTCTTCCTTGCGCGTCCCCGACTTGAGGATATCCATTGCCGGGAAGATGCGCTTGTCGGCGACCTTCCGGTCGAGCACGATTTCGGAGTTGCCGGTACCCTTGAACTCTTCGAAGATGACCTCGTCCATGCGGCTGCCTGTATCGATCAGCGCGGTGGCGATGATGGTGAGAGAACCGCCTTCCTCGATGTTGCGGGCTGCGCCAAAGAAGCGCTTCGGCCGCTGCAAGGCATTGGCGTCGACGCCGCCGGTCAGAACCTTGCCGGAAGAGGGCACGACCGTGTTGTAGGCCCGGCCGAGGCGGGTGATCGAATCGAGAAGGATGACGACGTCGCGACCGTGCTCGACGAGGCGCTTGGCCTTCTCGATGACCATTTCGGCGACCTGCACGTGACGCGTCGCCGGCTCATCGAAGGTCGAGGACACCACTTCGCCCTTGACCGAGCGCTGCATGTCCGTGACTTCTTCCGGTCGCTCGTCGATCAGCAACACGATCAAATAGCATTCCGGGTGGTTGGCGGTGATCGAATGGGCGATGTTCTGCAAGAGCACCGTCTTACCGGTACGCGGCGGCGCCACAATCAGCCCGCGCTGCCCCTTGCCGAGCGGCGCCACCAGATCGATGACGCGGGCCGAAAGATCCTTCGAGGTCGGGACCTCAAGCTCCATCTTGAACCGCTCGTTCGGGTAAAGCGGCGTCAGGTTGTCGAAATGAACCTTGTGGCGGATCTTCTCCGGATCGTCGAAATTGATCGTGTTGACCTTGAGAAGCGCAAAGTAACGCTCGCCTTCCTTCGGCCCGCGGATCGGCCCTTCCACCGTGTCGCCGGTCTTCAGCGAAAAACGGCGGATCTGCGAGGGGGAGATGTAGATGTCGTCCGGACCCGGAAGGTAGTTTGCGTTCGCCGATCGCAGGAAGCCGAATCCGTCCTGAAGGACTTCCACGACGCCTTCTCCGATGATCTCGATGTCCTGCGTCGCCAGCATTTTGAGGATCGCAAACATCAGTTCCTGCTTGCGCATGGTGCTGGCGTTTTCCACCTCGAGTTCTTCGGCAAAGGCAAGGAGATCGGTCGGCGTCTTGTTCTTGAGTTCTTGTAGCTTCATTTCAGCCATGAAGAGTCCATGTGTGATAAGGGAATGGAAGGTGGGCGTGATTTTCGTAAGGGAGCTGCGAGGGGGGAGAGGCAGGCTCTAAACTTTGTCACGGGCCATGCAGGAGATGCACGAAAATAGCGATTCACGTGAAACGCCGCAAGGGGTCCTCGCAAATTAGCGACAACTATCGCAGCTGCGAATCGATTGAATTCAAAACGGTTTCACGACAACGAGGATGACGATGAGGATCATCAGCAGCGTCGGGACCTCGTTCATCAGCCTCCAATAGCGTGCGTTCCGGCGATTTTCGTCTCGCCCGAAGGCCGCAACCGCCCGGCTGTAGTGCACGTGTACGAGGGTCAAGAGCAGCACGGACAACAGTTTGGCGTGCAGCCATCCTCCACGAAACCCGTATACGTCCCAGGCAAGATAAAGACCGAGCCCCCAGGTGATCATCATCGCCGGGTTCATGATGACCTTCAGAAGCCGCTGTTCCATGATCTTGAAGGTCTCGGACTGCGGCGATCCGCGCGGTGCGTCCGTGTGATAGATGAAAAGCCGCGGCATGTAGAGAAGGGCCGCCATCCAGGAAATCACCGCAATGATATGGAGCGCCTTGACCCACAGATAGAGATCGTCGGGCCTTGCGGCGAAGAGGGCGCCCAACAGGGCCGCAAAGGCGGCAAGGGCGATCATTGCCCGAAGCCGCGCCCGCTTGCCTGGAGCGCTGTCGCTCTGCCTTTCGCCCATCATCGCTCCCCGCGGACGCGTGCCACGAGCGCGGCGACATGGTCCGGCCTGGCGTCAGGGGTGATGCCGTGGCCGAGATTGAAGATCAGCGGCCCGTTGCCGAGCACGTCGAGAATCCGGTCGATACCGCCCTCCATCGCCGCTCCGCCGGCGACCACGCGCAACGGATCGAGATTCCCTTGGACCGGCCCCTCCTTCTGCAATTCCGCCGCAAAGGAAAGGGGCAACGTCCAGTCGAGGCCGATGGCGTCCGCCCCGGTCGCTTGCCGATAGTTCCTGAGCTGCAGCCCGGCGCCTTTGGCAAAGGCGATCACTTTGGCAGACGGCCTGCGAGCGCGAACGGATGCAATCATCCGCCGGACGGGCTCGACGGCAAAGCGCGCAAACTCCTCCTCACCGAGCACGCCGGCCCAGGAGTCGAAGATCTGCACCGCATCCGCACCGGCATCGATCTGCGCCACGAGATAGTCGGCCGAAACGTCGGCCAGAAATGTCAGCAGCCGTTCGAAAGCCTCACGATAGCGATAGGCAAAGAGCCGAGCGGGCGCCTGGTCGGGTGTCCCGTGCCCGGCGATCATATAGGTCGCGACCGTCCACGGGGCGCCGCAGAAGCCGAGGAGCGTCGTTTCCACCGGCAATTCTCGCCGCAACCGCGACACCGTTTCGATGACCGGCGCGAGATGGCCGGATACGCCATCGGCGTTGAGCAGGGCAATGCCGTCGGCGTCGATCGGGTCCATGCGCGGTCCATGCCCCTCCTCGAAGCGAACATTGCGATGAAGCGCGTCGGGAATGACGAGGATGTCGGAAAAGAGAATCGCCGCATCAAAGCCGTAGCGGCGGATCGGCTGCAGCGTCACCTCGACGGCGAGATCGGGCGTATAACAGAGATCGAGAAAGCTCCCGGCCTTCGCCCGCGTCTGGCGATATTCCGGAAGATATCGGCCCGCCTGGCGCATCAGCCAAACCGGGGGCGGGGTGACGCATTTCCCGTCCAACACCTCCATCACCTTTCGATGTTTCTCGGCCACGGCTTCGTTCCCCAATCTAAAAACAAATCTATTTGAAATGGTTTCTATTTCTTAGAGTCGGTGACTATCAAGGATTAAAATCAATCCTCACTTCGTCCAGAAGGGCGGCAAAGCCCCGCGTCGCACGGGAGGGAAATCGCCTGACCGAGCCATGAAGTGAGGAAAGCTCAAAAAGCCGAGCTTCGTCAAAACCTTGGATGCCGTTGAGGAATGGCGCTACCTGTGGACAAGAAGTGGATCCGCGTGACAATTTGTCTTCCGCATGAGTCTTGTCCACAGCGGTGCGTCCGGGTTTTCCGCCCGGGTCTTCGATGTGAATAACCGGGCGCTTTTCCACTTGCCTGATCGCTGCCCGCGATTTTAGCTGTCTTTCGTCCCGACCTATCAACAGCCCCCGGAGAATTGCGTGGAGAATCCAAAAAACTATTTCCATCTCCACCTCGTCTCCGATTCGACCGGCGAGACGCTGATCGCCGCCGGCCGTGCGGCGGCGGCGCAGTTTCAGACCTCCCACGCACTGGAACATGTCTATCCGCTGATCCGCAACAAGAAGCAGCTGATGCAGGTTCTGGACGCGATCGACGGCGCACCGGGGATCGTGCTCTACACCATCGTCGACCGGGAACTCGCCGGCATCATCGACCAGCGCTGCCGCGAGATGGGCGTCCCCAGCGTCTCCGTGCTGGATCCGATCATCGAATTGTTTCAGTCCTATCTCGGTTCTCCGTCCCGCCGCCGCTCGGGCGCGCAACACGTGATGGACGCCGATTATTTCGCCCGCATCGAAGCGCTGAATTTCACGATGGACCATGATGACGGCCAGATGCCGGCCGATTTCAACGCGGCCGATGTCGTGCTGGTCGGCGTCAGCCGTACGTCGAAAACCCCGACGAGCATCTATCTCGCCAATCGCGGCATCAAGACTGCCAATATTCCGATCGTCCCGGGTGTGTCCTTGCCCGATTCACTGCTACAGGCGACGAATCCGCTGATCGTCGGTCTCATTGCCAGCGCCGACCGGCTGTCGCAGGTCCGCCAACACCGCCTGCTCGGCATGACGCATGGCTTTCATGGCGAGGAATATACGGACAGGGCGGCAATCGCCGAAGAGCTGAAATATGCGCGCATGCTTTGCGCCCGCAACAATTGGCCGGTGATCGACGTCACCCGCCGCTCGATCGAAGAAACCGCCGCCGCGATCGTTGCCCTTCGTCCGCGGCTCAGATAAGCGAAACGGAAGGCTGGACGGCGGCATGCAGGCGAGCCGCCAGCCAAAACCTTGGCGTAAGCCGCGCGATCGTCGGATCCGCTCGATCGCCGCGAAATCCATGCGGGATTGGAACAATGACATCCTCGCTCGTGCTGGCCTCGGCCAGTCCATTTCGTCGGGCCCTTCTCGAAAATGCAGGGCTGACATTCGATGCCCGCGCCGCCGAGATCGATGAGCGGGCGCTGGAGTGGCCGCTCGAACGCGCAGGTGCTTCGCCGGTCGATGTGGCACTGGCGCTGGCGGAGGCGAAGGCGCGGGACGTGGCCCGCCAGTTCCCTGGCGCGATCGTGATCGGCAGCGACCAGACGATGTCGCTCGGGCCGCGGGTCTATCACAAACCGAGGGACATGGCCGAAGCAGCCGACCATCTCCTGTCTCTGGCGGGCAAGACGCACAGCCTGAACAGCGCGATCACCCTCGTCCGCGCTGGCGACGTGCTCTGGCGCCACGTGTCCACCGCCCATATGACGGTCCGTCCCTTGAGCGCGGACTTTGTCGAGCGACACCTGGAACGCGTCGGCGTGAAGGCGCTGGCGAGCGTCGGTGCCTATCAACTCGAGGGCGAGGGCATCCAACTCTTCGAAAAGATCGAGGGCGATTATTTTACGATTCTCGGCCTGCCGATGCTGCCGCTTCTTTCCAAGCTTCGCGAACTGGGTTCGATCGATGGATGATTCACGTGAAACATTTGTTAAGCATGCCTTCGTCACCGGCTGTCCCGTCAGGCACTCGCGCTCGCCGCTGATCCACGGCTATTGGCTGAAGACCTTCGGCATTCCCGGCAGCTACGTGGCGCATGAGGTCACGCCGGAAGAGTTCCCCGGCTTCATGACCGCGCTGAAGGAGGGAACCGCCGGCTTCTGCGGCGGCAACGTCACCATCCCGCACAAGGAGGCGGCCTATCGACTTGCCGACAGGCCGGACGAACGCGCCGCCGAACTCGGCGCCGCCAACACGCTCTGGCTGCAGGAGGGATCGATCTGCGCCACCAATACAGACGGCCTCGGTTTCGTTGCCAATCTCGACCAGCGCGCCGTCGGCTGGGACCGGACAGCCAGCGCCGTCGTCCTCGGCGCCGGCGGCGCCAGCCGAGCCGTCATACAGGCGGTGCGCGACCGCGGCATCAAAACGATCCACGTCGTGAACCGCACCGAGGCTCGGGCGCGAGAGCTCGCCGACCGCTTCGGCCCCGCCGTTCACGCGCAGCCGATGGCGGCGCTTTCCGAAGTCATGACTGGTGCCGGACTGTTCGTGAATACGACGTCCCTCGGCATGGATGGCGAACCGGCGCCGGAGATTGACTTCTCGCCGATGGCCGCCGATGCCGTCGTCACCGACATTGTCTATGTACCGCTGAAGACGCCGCTCCTGAGGCAGGCGGAAGCGCGGGGCTTCCGTATCGTCGACGGACTTGGCATGCTGTTGCACCAGGCGGCGCCCGGATTCGAAAAATGGTTTGGCCGGCGACCCGCCGTGGATGAGAAGCTTCGGCAGATCATCATCGACGATATGGACGCGCGCGCATGATCATCGTCGGCCTCACGGGCTCCATCGGCATGGGAAAATCGACCACGGCCCAGATGTTTCGCGAGCTCGGCGTGCCGGTAAACGATGCGGACGAGGTCGTGCACGACCTCTACCGCGGGGAAGCGGTGGCGCCGGTCGAAGCGGCCTTCCCAGGCGTGGTCCGGGACGGCGTCATCGATCGGGCCGAACTCTCGAGGCAACTTCTCGACCGGCCCGACCGGCTCGGCGAATTGGAGCGGATCGTGCATCCGCTCGTGCGCGCGCGTGAGCAGGAGTTCATCGCGCGGAATCGGACGGCCGGTGCGCCCTTCGTGGTTCTCGACATTCCCCTGCTTTACGAGACCAAGGCGGAAACGCGCGTCGATCGCGTCGTCGTCGTCACCTGTGATCCCGAGACCCAGCGCCAGCGCGTCCTGAAGCGGCCGGGAATGACGGCGGAAAAATTTGCGATGATCCTCGCCCGCCAGGTTCCCGACAGCGAAAAGCGCGCGCGCGCCGACTACATAATCGACACGAGCCACAGCTTCGACGTGACCCGGAAGCAGGTCGGCGCCGTCGTCGACAGATTGCGGGTGGGGTAGGCGCATCGCGCCTTATCAACATCGGTTCCCGGCCGAGGCGCCAAGCGGACATTCACGGGTTTACCCACGATGATCCGCTCAGATTTCCTGGGTTTGCCGCAGGTGCTGGTCGCAAAGCCGTGGAACACCTTTGCGGAACCTGCTTAAAAGCGAAGACCGGTTCGCGAGTGATTCGCGTCGAACCATTGCTCCGGGGAAGTCCGCATGCGTGAAATCATCTTCGATACGGAAACGACCGGTCTCGACAATCGCGAGGACCGGGTGATCGAGATCGGCGGCGTCGAGCTCGAGAATCACTTTCCGACCGGGCGGAGCATTCACATCTACATCAATCCCGGAGACCGCAAGGTCCATCCCGACGCGCTGGCGGTGCATGGCATCACCGACGAGTTCCTGAGGGACAAGCCGCCCTTTGCCGATGTCGTCGAGGAAATCCTCGAGTTTTTCGGCGATGCCCGCTGGGTCGCGCACAATGCCGCCTTCGATATGGGCTTCGTCAATGCCGAGCTCGAACGGCTCGGACTGCCCCTCGTTGCTGGCGACCGGGTAACCGACACACTGGCGCTCGCCCGGCGCAAACACCCGATGGGCCCCAATTCGCTCGATGCCCTTTGCCGGCGGTACGGCATCGACAATTCCCACCGGACGAAGCACGGCGCGCTTCTCGATTCCGAGTTGCTTGCCGAAGTCTATATCGAGATGATCGGCGGTCGGCAGGCGGCGCTCGGCCTCGTGACGACTGAGCTCGGCGGCGTCGCAGCCGATGCCGATGACGCGCCTATCCTCCTAATCCAGCGGGAGCGGCGCCTGCAGGCCCGCTTGACCGAGGCCGATCTCGCCGCCCATGCGGCCCTGATTTCCAAGATCGGCGCCAAGGCCATCTGGGCAAAGTACGGCGGTTGAAGGCGCCTGCAGCGCAACGTGCAAACGCCACGCATACAGACGGCCAAACAAAAAACCCGGCTCGCGGAGCCGGGTTCGGGATCAGAGCTGAAAAAACTCTAATTGGCCGTGCTGTTGGTATTCGCGACCTGCGAGCGGACTTTTTCCTCTGCCATGCGCTGCGCGAACATCTGCGCGAAATCGATCGGGTCGATCATCAGCGGCGGGAAGCCGCCATTGCGGGTCGCGTCGGAGACGATCTGCCGGGCGAACGGGAAAAGGAGACGCGGGCACTCGATGAAGAGCAGTGGCAGCATATGCTCCTGAGGGAAACCGCTGACACGGAAAACGCCACCATAGGCCAATTCGACGTTGAACAGGACCTTGTCGCCGTCCTTTGCCTCGGCATTGAGCGACAGAACGACATCGAAATCGTTCTCCGCAAGCGGATTGGCGTTGACGTTGACGTTGATATTGATCGACGGAGCCCGTTCGCGCGCCTGCAGGGAACGCGGTGCGCCGGGGTTCTCGAAGGAGAGGTCCTTGACGTACTGGGCCAGGATGTTGAGCGACGGGGTTTGCTGGGCGCCGCCATTGCCGGTGGATGCGGTATCAGTCGTCATGAGAGTTTCCTCGGACTTCGAATTGCTGAGGCCATCTAGCATTTCGGACCTGGGCTTACAACCCTCGGCACCGGCGCTGGTTCCCTGGTGATTTCGGGCATGCTCATGGATCGTCATCGGCATCAATTCGGGGCAGTCGGTACTGGGCTCTTGATGCGTTTCACCCAATCTGTGCTGCGGTTTTGGACAACGACACGCGTAAGACCAGGGCCCAAAGCCCGTCGCACGAACAGGCTTGATCGCGACGCGCCGATTGGAGGAGTTGCGGCGCCGCAGCCGGCACGCCTTAGTCGGGAAGGCGGTTGGAGGGCGGCGCGGACTCGTTCTCGTCGTCATCGTCCCTCGAGAATTCGTCCGACTCGAGATCGATGACCCGGCCGGAGGGCTGGTCGCTCCTTGCGCCGCTCGTGTAAAAAAAATCAGTTCCGGTCGTCAGGATCGTCATGCGCGACTGGAGGAAGCGGGCGAGACCGCGCCGTATCGGGGGCAGGAACAGGAGAATACCCACCGCATCGCTGATGAAGCCGGGAATGATGAGCAGGATCGCGGCGATGAAGACCAGCGCACCGCCGACGACGTCAAGGCCCGGGTCGATGCCCTTCCGTGCCGATTCCTGCACGCGGCGGAGCACGCCGAAGCCCTGAATGCGCAAGAGCGCGACGCCGGCGACGGCACTCAGCAGCACGAGCAGCAGTGTTGCCGCGACGCCGACCGCGCGCCCGACCATGACGAAGCCGGCGATTTCCGCAAGCGGAAGTCCGAGAATTGTGAGAGGGATGATCAGGGAACGCATCAAGGGTGCTCACGAGAGTGGAATTGGCCGAACGACGGTTTATGGGTGCGACATCGCCATTTGAATGGTTTATCCTTGCGGACTATATGGAACAGTAACGTAAATTCTAACAGCGGTTCCGGGTGGAAATGGGCTCTTTCGACTTCATCACGTTTTTTTTCCTGATCGCGGCTGTGGTCATCTTCCTTCAATTGCGAAGCGTGCTCGGTCGCAGGACGGGAAGCGAACGCCCGCCGTTCGACCCCTATTCGCCGCGCGATATCGCCCAGGGCCCCGAGGCAAAGGACGGCGGCAAGGTCGTTCAACTGCCTCGCCGTGAGAGGAGCGAGGAAGACGAAAGCCGCTACGCGGCCATCGACTCCTACGCCAAGCCCGGCACGCCATTGAACGGCCAACTGCGAGCCATGAACGAAGCCGACCCCGAGTTCGAACCCGGCGAATTCCTTAATGGCGCAAAGATGGCCTACGAGATGATCGTCATGGCTTTTGCCGATGGCGACCGCAAGACGCTAAAAGGTCTTCTCTCCCGGGAGGTCTATGAGGGTTTCGAAGCCGCCATTGCCGAGCGTGAGGCCAAGGGCGAAGTGGTCAAGTCGACCTTCGTCGGTATCGAGAAGGCCGATATCGTCCATGCGGAACAGAAAGGCAGTGAGGCCAATGTCACGGTGCGGATCATCAGCCAGCTGATCTCCGCCACCTATGACAAGCAGGGAAAGCTTATCGATGGCGATGCCGACTCCGTGGCCGAGGTCAACGATCTGTGGACCTTCGCGCGCGACGTCCGCTCGCGTGATCCGAACTGGAAGCTGATCGCCACCGAGTCTGAAAACTGACCGCACGGGGCGACGATGGCCTTTGATCTCGAGCCGGTCGCTTTTTCCGACTTGCCCGGTTGGCAGGAGGACGATCCCGCACTGGTGATCGCCGCTCTCCGCCGTTGCCATCGTCACGTGACGATGGTGAAGCCGTATAGAACCGGCTCCCTCGGCATCACGGTCGGCGATCTGCTGCCCGCCTTCGAGGCGGCCGGTGCGCATCGTTTTGACGCAGGTCGGGCGCGCGCCTTCTTCGAGGAACACTTCGCGCCATTCCGAATCCGGCCAGACGGGAGACAGACGGGCTACGTGACGGCCTTCTACGAGCCGGAGCTCGAGGTGCGCGCGGCCGCAGACGATGATTTCCGCTTTCCCTTCTACCGCCGCCCGCCCGAGCTCGTCGACATCGACGAAAATAATCGGCCGGAGGGCATGGACCCCTATTTCGCCTTCGGCCGGCAATGCGACGGCTCGATCGAAGAATATCCGGACCGCCGGGAAATCGAGGAGGGGTTCCTTGCCGGCCGCGGTCTCGAAATCGCCTTTGCCCGCTCCAAGGTCGATGTGTTCTTCGCCCATGTTCAGGGGGCTGCCCGGCTGATCTATCCGGACGGCACGCGCCGTCGCATCACCTATGCGGCGAAGACGGGGCATCGTTTCTCCGCGATCGGCAAGCTGCTCGTCGAGCGCGGCGAGATCGATGCCGCGACCGTGTCGATGGCGAGCATACGGGGCTGGCTCGCGGCCCACCGGGGTCGCGTCGACGAAGTCCTGTGGCACAACCGTTCGTTCATCTTCTTCCGCGAGGCGCCGGTCGAAGATGAGGAACTCGGGCCGGTCGCCGCCGCCAAGGTTCCGCTCGAGCCGGGGCGCTCGCTCGCGGTCGACCGCCTCATCCACACCTTCGGCGTGCCGTTCTATGTCGCAAGCGAGAGCCTGACACATCTCGACGCGGGACGGCCTTTCGGGCGCCTGATGCTGGCGCTCGACACGGGCTCGGCGATTATCGGCCCGGCACGCGGCGACATCTTCACCGGCTCCGGCGAGGCCGCAGGCGATCTTGCCGGTTCGGTGCGCAACGATGCGGATTTCTTCATCTTCATACCGCGCGCGGCGGCGGCCAGATATCGCCCCGGATATCGCCATGGCTAAGGAAAAGAAGCTCTCGCCGGAGGACCGCATCCTGTGGGGCAAGGTCGCGCGCTCGACGCGGCCGATGCCCGGCCGGCTGGAGGAACTCACGGGCCTGCTCGAAGAGGAAGAGCAGCCGCCAGCCGCGCCGACGCCGGAGCAGCCGGGCACGCCACCCTCCGCGTCAAAAAAGGCGGAGCAGGGCTTCAGGCTGAGCGGCAGCGGCCCCGAGTACCATCACCACCCGCTCGAGCGGCCGGTGAAGCGCAAGCTCTCCAAGGGACGGCTGGCGCTTGAGGCGCGCATCGACCTGCACGGCATGATCCAGAGCGAGGCGCATGGGCTGCTCTTGCAGTTTCTCATCAAGGCGCATGAGCGGGGGCTCAGACATGTGCTTGTCATCACCGGCAAGGGTACCTCGCTCGGCAGCGACGGCGCCTTGAAACGGGCGGTGCCGCTCTGGTTTTCGCTGCCGGAATTCAGGCCGCTGATTTCCTCCTACGAGCCGGCGGCGAGGAATCATGGCGGCGAGGGCGCGCTTTATGTGCGCCTCGCGCGCGTCAAGGGTCATGCGTCTTGACCCCGTTCGGCGAGGCAATGCGTGAACTGCGCCGCCGCAAGGGCGTCTCGCAAAAGGAGATGGCGGCGGCGATCGGGGTATCCCCGGCCTATCTTTCGGCGCTCGAACACGGCAAGAGAGGCTCCCCGAGCTTTGACTTCCTGCAGCGCGTCGCCGGTTACTTCAACGTGATCTGGGACGAGGCGGACGAACTCTTCCAGGTGGCGCGGATTTCGGATCCCCGGGTGGTGCTCGACACCTCCGGCCTTCCGCCCGGCCACACGGCCTTTGCCAACCGCTTGAGCGAGCGTATTCGCGACCTGTCGGCAGAGACCATCGAGGCCATGGAAGATATTTTGGAAAAAGCCGCATTTCCTGATAATGACAGGGGATGAAGCCCGCCCCGGCCCCGCGATCCTGCAGGTCGGGATTTGGAACCCGTGGACAAATTTCCTATAGTCCGCGAGGCATCCCGCTCGTGATTCGGACCGAATCACGGCGTTCGAAAACCTGGAAAGACCTGAAGCCGAATGACCGATATCACTCAGACCGAAGCCGGCGCGACCGCCGAATATGGTGCCGATTCCATCAAGGTGCTGAAGGGCCTCGATGCCGTCCGCAAGCGCCCGGGCATGTATATCGGCGACACCGATGACGGCTCCGGCCTGCACCATATGGTCTACGAGGTCGTGGACAACGCGATCGATGAAGCGCTCGCCGGCCATGCGGATATCGTCACGGTCACACTCAATCCCGACGGCTCGGTCACCGTGACGGACAACGGCCGCGGCATCCCGACCGATATTCATCGGGAAGAGGGCGTCTCGGCGGCGGAAGTCATCATGACGCAGCTCCATGCCGGCGGCAAGTTCGACCAGAATTCCTACAAGGTTTCCGGCGGTCTGCACGGCGTCGGCGTCTCGGTCGTCAATGCGCTTTCCACCTCGCTCAAGCTCAAGATCCGCCGCGGCGGCAGGATACATGAAATGAGCTTTACCCATGGCGTTGCCGACGGGCCGCTGGCGGTGGTCGGCGACGCCGGCGGCGAGACCGGCACCGAGGTCACCTTCCTGCCGAGCGAACAGACCTTTTCGAATGTCGAATTCGACTATGCGACGCTCGAGCATCGCCTGCGCGAGCTCGCCTTCCTGAATTCCGGCGTCCGGATCGTGCTGACGGACAAGCGCCATTCGGACATTCGCCGCGAGGAGATGATGTATGACGGCGGCCTCGAGGCCTTCGTCGCCTATCTCGATCGGGCCAAGAAGCCGCTCGTGCACAAGCCCGTCTCGATCCGCGCCGAGAAGGACGGCATCACCGTCGAAGTGGCGATGTGGTGGAACGACAGCTATCACGAGAACGTGCTCTGCTTCACCAACAATATTCCGCAGCGCGACGGCGGCACGCATATGGCGGGCTTCCGCGGCGCGCTAACCCGCCAGATCACCTCCTATGCCGACACGTCCGGCATTACCAAGAAGGAGAAGGTGTCGCTGACCGGTGACGATTGCCGTGAGGGGCTGACCGCAGTGCTTTCGGTCAAGGTCCCGGACCCGAAATTCTCATCGCAGACCAAGGACAAGCTCGTCTCGTCCGAAGTGCGCCCCGTCGTGGAGAGTCTTGTCAACGAGGCGCTGAGCGTCTGGCTCGAGGAAAACCCCTCCGATGCCAAGATTCTCGTCGGCAAGGTCGTCGAGGCCGCCGCCGCCCGCGAGGCGGCCCGCAAGGCGCGTGAGCTCACCCGCCGCAAGGGCGCGCTCGATATCTCCTCGCTCCCCGGCAAGCTCGCCGACTGCTCCGAGCGCGATCCGGCAAAGTCGGAAGTGTTCCTGGTGGAGGGCGATTCGGCAGGCGGCTCGGCCAAGCAGGGGCGCTCGCGAGAGAACCAGGCGATCCTGCCGCTTCGGGGCAAGATCCTGAACGTGGAGCGCGCACGCTTCGACAAGATGCTGTCGAGCCAGGAAATCGGCACGCTGATCACCGCGCTCGGCACCTCGATCGGCAAGGACGAGTTCAACGCCGACAAGCTGCGCTACCACAAGATCATCATCATGACGGATGCCGACGTCGACGGCGCCCACATCCGTACGCTGCTGCTCACCTTCTTCTTCCGGCAGATGCCGGAGCTGATCGAGCGGGGCCACCTCTATATCGCCCAGCCGCCGCTCTACAAAGTCACGCGCGGCAAGTCGGTCCAATATCTGAAGGACGAGAAGGCGCTCGAAGACTACCTGATCAGCATGGGCCTCGAGGAGGCCTCCCTGGAACTCGCCTCCGGAGAGGTGCGCGCCGGACAGGATCTCCGCGAAGTCATCAACGATGCCTTGCGCCTTCGCTCGCTGATGGACGGTCTGCATTCCCGCTACAGCCGTTCGATCGTCGAACAGGCGGCGATCGCCGGCGCGCTCAATGTCGAACTCAATGCCAATCGCGACGAGTTCGAGAAGATTGCGGCGGAGGTTGCGCGGCGTCTCGACGTCGTCTCAGAGGAGACCGAGCGCGGCTGGGCCGGAATCGTGACGACGGAAGGCGGGTTGAAGCTCGAGCGGATGGTGCGCGGCGTCAAGGAAGTGGCCGTTCTCGACATGGCGCTGATCGGCTCGTCCGATGCTCGCCACATCGACCAACTGACGGGAAAATTGAAGGAAATCTATTCGGCGCCGCCGGTATTGCGCCGCCGCGACGGTACCCAGGAGATCAGTGGCCCGCGCGCGCTCCTGGATGCGATCTTCGCTGCCGGCCGTAAGGGGCTGACGATGCAGCGCTACAAAGGCCTCGGCGAGATGAATGCCGAACAGTTGTGGGAAACGACGCTTGATCCGAATGTTCGTTCGCTGCTCCAGGTCAAGATTTCCGATGCGACCGACGCCGACGGTCTGTTCTCACGTCTGATGGGCGACGAGGTGGAGCCGCGCCGTGATTTCATCCAGGAGAACGCGCTGAGCGTCGCCAATCTCGACATCTGACCTGCTCGTCCGGACTCTCTTGGGGGAAGGCAGCGCGGAGCGGCGACCGCTCCGCGCTCCTTTCATTTGAACGCTTCACTCGGTCCCGAAACGGCCCTCGAACACGAATTCGCCGATCGGCTTACGCTGGCTCGGCTTCTCGCGTTCGCGCAAGTCGTCCGGCAGGGTAGAGGGCTCGGCGAGCCTTCCGATCGCCACCGCGGCCTCGACGCGATGGTGTTCGGGCACTTCGAACACCTGCATCGCCTTCTCGCGATCGATCCCCGCCATCGCATGCGCATACCACCCGGCCAATTGCGTCTGCAGCGCAAGCGCGAACCAGGCGGCGCCGGTGTCGAAGGCATGCGTGAAGGCGGGGCGGATCTCACCGCTCGAAGTCACCCGGTGCGTCTTCGAAAGAATGATGACGAGCGCCGAGGCCTTTTTCGCCCAGCGCTGATTGCCCTCGTCAAGCGTGCCCAGCAGGCGCGCGAAGGAGTCTGTGCCGCGGCGGGCATAGACGAAGCGCCAGGGCTGGAGGTTGCTCGCCGAAGGTGCCCAGCGTGCGGCCTCGAACAGCGCCAGCAGTTCCTCTTTGCCAATGTCCTCTCCGGTGAAGGCACGCGGCGACCAGCGCTCCAGGAAGATCGAGTGGATCGGGTGGTCGGCTTTTCTCTGGTTGATCTCTGTCACGAAAAACGTCCTTGGTCTTGCTTCCGAATCCCTTGGGAGGCCCTATCTATCTGGAAAGGCAGCGGGGCCGGATCCGCGGAGCGACGCTACAGAAGATGGAGCGGTTTCGAAACATGCTCGCTCAAAAGTGATGACCTGCGGCGCCTCCACCGACTGCTCTTAAGGGGAGTGCCCCGGTCCACGTTCCGGTTACTCGGAGAGCCGGCCATGAAATTTCTCGACTCGCCGCCGGAGTGATTGTCGATTCGGAAAAAAGTTGTATAAGTTCTGTAGACTTTTCCGAGGAAGGACGCGCCATGAATCTGAAAGACCCGTCGCTGTTTCGCCAGGCCGCTCTCGTGGGCGAGAACTGGATCGAAGCCGACCCCAACAATGCAATCGAGGTGACGGACCCGGCGACGGGCGAGGTGATCGGTCGCGTGCCGAAGCTCGGTGCGGCGGAAACGCGCGCTGCGATCGAGACCGCGGTGCGGGTACAGAAAGACTGGGCGGCAAGGACCGCCAAGGAACGCGCCGTGGCGCTGCGCCGCTGGTTCGAGCTGATGATCGAGAACAAGGACGATCTCGGCCGGATTCTGACGACCGAGCAGGGCAAACCGCTCGCCGAGGCGACCGGCGAAATCGTCTATGGCGCAAGCTTCGTCGAATGGTTCGCGGAAGAAGCGCGACGCGTCTACGGCGACATCGTGCCCGGGCATCAGAAGGACAAGCGCATCCTGGTGATGAAACAGCCGATCGGTGTCGTTGCCGCGATCACGCCGTGGAACTTCCCGAACGCGATGATCACCCGCAAGGCTGGCCCCGCCTTTGCCGCCGGCTGCGCCATGGTGCTGAAGCCGGCCGCGCAGACTCCGTTTTCGGCGATCGCCATTGCCGTGCTCGCCGAGCGCGCCGGCATGCCGAAGGGACTTCTGTCGGTCATCACCGGTTCGGCCCGGGAGATCGGTGCCGAGATGACCTCGAACCCGACCGTGCGCAAGCTGACTTTTACCGGTTCCACGGAAGTCGGCGCCGAGCTCTACCGGCAGAGTGCCGCGACGATCAAGAAGCTTGGCCTCGAACTCGGCGGCAACGCGCCCTTCATCGTTTTCGACGACGCCGATCTCGATGCGGCGGTGGAAGGCGCCCTGATCGCAAAGTTCCGCAACAATGGCCAGACCTGCGTCTGCGCCAACCGGCTCTATGTCCAGGATGGCGTCTACGATGTCTTTGCGAAGAAGCTCGCCGCCGCCGTCGCCAACCTCAAGACCGGCAATGGCATGGAGGAGGGTGTCATCCTTGGGCCGCTGATCGACAAGCCGGCATTGGAAAAGGTTGAAGAGCATGTTGCCGACGCGCTTGCCAAGGGCGCCCGTGTCGTCCAGGGCGGCAAGCGCCATGCGCTTGGCGGCACTTTCTACGAGGCGACGGTGCTCGCCGACGTCACCCAGGCGATGGCTGTCGCGCGCGAGGAAACCTTTGGCCCGGTGGCGCCGCTCTTCCGCTTCAAGGACGAGGCGGATGTCGTCAAGCAGGCCAACGACACCGAATTCGGCCTTGCCTCCTATTTCTATGCCAAGGATCTCGCACGCGTGTTCCGCGTGGCCGAAGCGCTGGAATACGGCATGGTCGGCGTCAATACCGGTCTCATCTCCACAGCGGAAGCGCCTTTCGGCGGCGTAAAACTCTCCGGTCTCGGCCGCGAGGGTTCGAGATACGGGATCGAGGAATTTACCGAGATCAAATATGTCTGCCTCGGCGGCATCGCCTGACGCAATTCGGATCACGCAGGCCCGGCCGGAAAGTTCTGGCCGGTTTTTTCTTTTGCCGGTAAGAATTCGTCGATGATGGTTGCCAGCGCAACTGCCCCTCTCTCTGGGTTCACCCGAGAAGGGCAAACCGCATGGAATGGACGCCAAGGAGAGCGATGGATGCCGGCCCCAGGAAATCCCTTCAAAGCGGCGATTCGTGAGCGCCGCTTCCAGCTCGGCCTCTGGGTGGCGCTTGCCAGCCCTTATGCCGCCGAAGTCGTCGCCGGCAGCGGTTACGACTGGCTGCTGATTGATGGCGAGCATGCGCCGAACGACCTGCCGTTGCTTGCCGAGCAATATCGCGCGATCGCAGGGCGGGGCAGTCATCCGATCGTTCGCCTTCCCGTGGGCGATGCGGTCCTGATCAAGCAGGTCCTCGACACCGGCGTCCAGACGCTGCTGATCCCCATGGTCGACAGCGTCGAGCAGGCACGGCAGCTCGTGCGCGCCGTGCGCTATCCGCCGCAGGGCGTCCGCGGCGTCGGTGCGGCTTTGGGTCGAGCCACGAACTTCGGCCGGATCACCGACTATCTCGAAAACGCAAACCAGGAGATCTGCCTGCTGCTGCAGATCGAGAGCCTGGCGGGCCTGGCAGCGATCGATGAGATTGCGGCGCTCGACGGCGTCGACGGCCTGTTCATCGGCCCGTCGGATCTGGCGGCCGATATGGGCCATCTCGGAAATCCAAGCCATCCGGAGGTGCGCGCGGCAATCGTCAACGGCTTCAGCCGGATCAGCAGCGCCGGCAAGGCGCGCGGCATCCTCACCCTCGACCCTGTCCAGGCACGCGACTACCGCGAGCTCGGAGCCGATTTCATGGCGATCGGCACCGATGTGACGCTGCTCGTCAGCGCCAGCGAGCGGCTACGCCGGGAATTTCTTGGCGAGACCGAGCCGGCCAGGATCGAATCCGGCTACTGATCGGCTTGGGCGCGATTACGGAATCGACTGAAGCAGTGTTTCCCGCGCGGACTTCAAATGCCGGCGGCAGGCCTGCTCCACCTGTTTCGGCTCGCGCGACCGAAGCGCTGCGATATAGGCGAGATGCTCTTCGAGCGCGCGGGCGTTGCGTTCGCGCGCATTCGCCTTGTTCCACTGGTAATGATAGTGGAAGATGATCGCGATGATGTCGTAGAAATCGATGATGAAGCGGTTGCTGGACGATTTGTGCACCAGCAGGTGGAAGCGCTCGTCGAGCTCCGAAAATTCCTTGTAGCGGTTGTCGATGTCGGCAAGGATTTCCCGATGCACCGCCTCGATCTTCTTCAGTTCCTCCCAGGCGGGATGGTCCTCCGGCAAGGCGACGAAGCGGGCGGCAGAGCGAAGCTCGAACATTTCCCTGACCTCCGTCAGCTCGAGCGCGAAGTCGCGGGTAAATCCCTTGAGCACCCAATGGCTGTTCGGCCGTTTCTCGATCAGGCCGAAGCGGCTGAAGCGGATCAGGAATTCGCGCACGCTCGTCGTGCCGGTGCCGATCTCCCTGGCGAGCTCCAGCTCGTTGATCTGCATGCCGGGTTCGGCGCCGCCCGCTAGAATCCGCCGCATGAAGCTGCGCTCGATGATCTCGGCAAGTGAACTGGTCTCCTCCGATGGAAAATAGTCGGAGGCTTCCGGGCGGCGCAACACGGTCTTGCGGCGCTTGTCCCAGCTGATCAGCTTGAGATCCTCGCAGCGCGTGAGAATCGCGCGAACGGTCGTACGGCTGACGCCGAGGAGCTGCCCAAGCTCAGGCTCGGAGGGCAGTGCAGACGTCTCCGCCATCTGCGTGAGGCAGCGATTGAAGGCGTCCTTGAAGACGGTGTTTTGTTTCGCCATTGGTTCGGTCCGGCGGTTTGGATTCGATTGCGCTTCGACGGCGTTCGCTTTAGGCGGTTTGTCGGCTCTCAGCTAGCCCGACCTCAGGCGGCAACCAAAGTTTCGCATCGAAAATGCATTGCAGCCATATAATAGACATTGACGGCGATCTGTCTATTGTAGATAAAAAGACAAAAGCAAATGTTCCGGGGAGAGTCCAAAATTGTCTGCACCGTCGTCGATCCTGCTTTCGCCGGAGGACAATGTCGCCGTCGCCACGGCTGCGATCGAGCCGGGCGAAACCCTGCCCGGCGGCGCGCGGGCGGCGACGCGGATAGAGCCGGGGCATAAGGTCGCGATCCGGCCGATTTTGGCGGGCGAGCCGGTGATCAAATATGCCCAGGCGATCGGCCGCGCCACCTCTGACATCGCGGCGGGCGATCATGTGCATTCCCACAATCTCGCCTTCGACCAGGACAGGCTCGCGATCGGCGCCCCGGTTCCACCGGAAGCGGCAAGCGAGGCCGACAAAGTGCGCACCTTCCTCGGCTACCGCCGAGCGGATGGCCGGGCTGCGACGCGGAACTATATTGGCATCATCGCCAGCGTGAACTGTTCCACCACGGTCTGTCGCGCGATCGCCGACGAGGCCAACCGGCGCCTGTTGCCAAAATATGAGGGCATCGACGGCTTCGTGCCCATTGTTCACGATCAGGGCTGCGGCATGTCTTCGACCGGCGACGGCATGAAGAACCTGCACCGCACGCTCGCCGGCTATGCCCGCCACGCCAATTTCGGCGGCGTGCTGATGGTCGGCCTCGGCTGCGAGGTCAATCAGCTGACGCTTTACGGTCAGAGCGGCGCCGGCGCGGAAAAGCGACATTTCAACATTCAGGAGACCGGCGGATCGCGCCGGTCGGTCGAGCGCGCGCTCGGCGTACTTGAGGAGATCGCCAAGGAAGTCGCTCCCGCGCGGCGGGTGCCGATTCCGGTCAGCGAGATCATCGTCGGCCTGCAGTGCGGCGGCTCCGACGGCCTTTCCGGCGTCACCGCCAATCCGGCGCTTGGTGCCGCGGTCGATATTCTCGCCGGCGCCGGCGGTACGGCTATCCTCTCCGAGACCTCGGAAATCTACGGCGCCGAACATCTTCTGCGCAGCCGCGCCGTCAGCGACGGGGTGGCGGCGAAGCTAGACGATCTGATTTCCTGGTGGGAGAACTACGTCGCGCTGCATGGCGCTTCGCTCGACAATAATCCTTCGCCGGGTAATAAACGCGGCGGATTGACGACCATTCTGGAAAAATCGCTTGGTGCGGTCGCCAAGGGCGGGCGCTCGCCGCTGACCGCCGTCTACAATTATGCCGAACGCGTAACCGAGCACGGCCTGGTTTTCATGGACACGCCCGGCTACGACCCGGTCTCGGCCACGGGACAGGTGGCGGGCGGCGCCAATGTCATCGCCTTCACCACCGGCCGCGGCAGTTGCTTCGGCTGTCGGCCGGTGCCGTCGATCAAGCTCACCAGCAACACGGCGCTCTATCGGGCGATGGAAGAGGACATGGATATCGATTGCGGCGTGATCGCTTCCGGCGAGACGAGCATCGCCGAACTCGGTCGCGCAATCTTCGATCTGATCATCGACACGGCTTCGGGAAAAAAGACCAAGAGCGAACTTTTCGGCTACGGCGATAACGAGTTCGTCCCCTGGCACCTGGGGGCGACATTGTAGAGAGAGGACGGCTTCGGCGCTTTCCTCATGCCGGTGCCGTTGCGTGTCTGAAAAGACATGCGGCGCCATAAGTCGAGGGACACGCAATCCTTGCGAGGGAGGAGACAAGGAATGCAGACGAGAAGGATCGGTCGAACCGCTCTCGCGGTGACCGAATACAGCTTCGGCACGGCGGGGCTCGGGGGCCTCTATCGCGAATGCACGCGCGAGGCCGCGATGGCGACCCTCGACGCGGCCTGGGCCTCGGGCATGCGTTATTTCGACACGGCGCCCTATTACGGTCTCGGGCTTGCCGAGCGGCGCGTCGGGGATTTCCTGCGCGACAAGCCGCGCGACGATTTCGTGCTCTCGACCAAGGTTGGCCGGTTGTTGCATCCGGTGCCGGAGGACCAGGTTCCCGACTACTCCTACGTCAAGCCGCTGAACTTCGATGTCAGCTACGACTATGGCTATGACGCGATCATGCGTTCTGTGGAAATGAGCCATGCCCGCCTCGGGCTCAACCACATCGATATTCTCTATGTCCACGATATCGGCAGCTACACCCACGGTGCGAAGAAAAACGCGGTCTATCTGCGGCAATTGCTCGACTCCGGCCTGAAGGCCCTGGAGGAATTGAAGTCCGGCGGTGTCATTTCGGCCTATGGCCTCGGCGTCAACGAAGTACCGATCTGTCTCGACGTCCTCAGGCAGGCAGATATCGACTGCATCCTGCTCGCGGGCCGTTATACGCTGCTCGATCGCTCGGCCGCCGAAGAGCTCCTGCCGCTTTGCGACAAGAAGGGAACGTCGCTCGTCGTCGGCGGCGTCTTCAACTCCGGTATCCTTGCCACCGGCCCGGTGGCGGGCGCGCATTTCGACTATATGCCGGCGACGGAAGAGGTGAGGACGAAGGTCGCGGCGATGGAGACGATCGCCGCCGCGCGTGGCGTGCCGCTCGCTGCCGCCGCGCTCCAGTTCCCGCTCACCAATCCTTTGGTTGCCTCGGTTCTGATCGGCACCGCAAAGCCCGAGAGCCTCGAGCGGAACATGGAGCTTACGCGCCGGCGGGTCACACCGGATGAATTCGCGGCCTACGAGCCCCACACGCTCGTTGCACCGGAGCTTGGAGATGAGGCAGTCCGGGTCTGATCTGCTGAACCCGAACATGATGGCTGGCGAGACTTCTTGCGTTCGGACGAACGCAGTAGCGGGAGAATGCAAAGGGGCTTGCAAATTCGGATCGGCCGCATTAGCGTGCTGAAATGTTTTTTATCTATAAAAGACGGTCCGCGGGCACCTGGCGGATCGTTCTCGATAACGGAACAAGGTGTAGTTGAGAGGAGAAACCTGATGAGCATCGCAAAACGTATTCTTTCCCGTCGTGCCTTCAACGTGTTGGCCGGCGCCGCCTTCTTGGCCGCCACGGCGCCAGCGGCGTCGTTCGCACAGGACGTCACCATTCCGATCATCGTGAAGGACACCACATCCTTCTATTGGCAGATCGTGCTCGCGGGTGCGCGGCAGGCGGGCAAGGATCTCGGCGTCAACGTGCCGGAGCTCGGCGCGCAATCGGAATCGGACATCAACGGCCAGATCAGCATTCTTGAAAACGCCGTCGCCGGCGCGCCGGCAGCCGTCGTGATCGCGCCGACGGAGTTCAAGGCACTCGGAAAGCCGATCGATGAGGCCGCCAAGGCCGTGCCGATCATCGGCATCGACTCGGGTGCCGACTCAAAGGCCTTCACCTCATTCCTGACGACCGATAACGTCCAGGGCGGCCGCATCGCCGCGGACGGTCTTGCTGCGGCGATCAAGGAAGCGACCGGAAAGGAGGAAGGCGAAATTGCCATCATCACCAGCCTGCCCGGTGTCGGATCACTCGACCAGCGCCGCGAGGGTTTTCTCGATCAGGTCAAAACCAAGTATCCCGGTCTGAAGGTCGTGGCCGACAAATATGCCGATGGTCAGGCGACCACCGGTCTCAACATCATGACCGACCTGATCACCGCCAATCCCGACCTCGTCGGCGTCTTCGCCTCCAACCTGATCATGGCGCAGGGCGTCGGCCAAGCGATCGCGGAGAACAAGCTCGGCGAGAAGATCAAGGTGATCGGCTTCGACAGCGACGACAAGACGGTCAGCTTCCTCAAGGAAGGTGTACTCGCCGGCTTGGTCGTGCAGGATCCCTACCGCATGGGCTATGATGGCATCAAGACGGCCCTTGCCGCATCGAAGGGGGAGAAGGTCGACGCCAATGTCGACACCGGCGCCAACCTCGTCACCAAGGCAAACATGTCTGACCCGAAGATCGATGCCCTGCTGAACCCGAAGGTCAACTGACGCTGCGCGGGTCGCGGCGCTACCTGCGCCACGACCCGGACTGGCTTGTGGGGCAGGGGGAGGCGCCTTCCTCACGCGATGCGAAGAACGAAACTGACAGCGCGCCCGCGCGAAACTCAAGCACTCAAGCGCGGCGGCCCGGTGACGAGGAGCCGAGCCGTCGCAGCTCGAAACCGAGGAGGTGAACATGACTGGGCTTCAAGAGGTCAGCCACCGGCATGAGGGCGAGCTGGAAGCGGCCGTGCCGCGGGGGCAGCCGATCCTCGAATTAAGTGGTCTGCAGAAGAACTACGGCGCCGTCCAGGCGCTGAAGCCCGCGACCATCACATTCGTCTCCGGAGAGATCCATGCCATCGTCGGCGAGAACGGCGCCGGAAAGTCGACGCTGATCAAGCTTCTGACGGGCGTCATTCCGCGAACCGGCGGCGAGGTGCGCTGGTGCGGCGAGCCCGTGCAGCTTGCGAGCCCCAATGAGGCGATCGCGCGCGGCATCAACGCCGTCCACCAGGAGGTGGTGCTCTGCCCGCATCTGAGCGTCGCCGCCAACATGTTCCTCGGCGACGAGATCAACCGCACCGGTCTCATGCGCAAGCGCGCCATGACGGATGCGGCCCAGGGCGTTCTCGACGACCTCGGCTTCAACCTGCCGGCCGATGCCACGCTCGGCAGCCTGACGATCGGCCAGCAGCAGTTGGTCGCGACCGCGCGTGCGGCCATGCGCGGCACCCGCTTCCTGATCTTCGACGAGCCGACGGCCTATCTGACACGGCAGGAATCAGCACAGCTTTTCCGTCTTATCCGCCGGCTGCAGAACGACGGCGTTACCATCGTCTATATCAGCCACAGGCTGGAGGAAGTTTTCGAGCTCGCCGATCGCGTTTCGGTGCTGCGCGACGGCACGCATGTCGGCACGCGTCCCATTGGCGAGACGAATGAGGACGAGTTGATCGCCCTGATGATCAACCGCAGCATCGAGCAGATCTATCACAAGGAGCGTTTTCCCTTTGGCGACACGATTGTCGAGACGCGCGGTCTTTCAGGACCTGGCTTCAGCGACATATCGCTTTCGGTCAGGGCAGGCGAAATCGTCGGTCTCTATGGCCTGATCGGTGCAGGACGTAGCGAATTCGCTCTTGGGCTCTATGGTCGCCAACCAATCAGCGCCGGAGAAGTCCACTGGCAGGGCCGGAAAGTCGCGATTGACAACGAGCGCAAGGCCATGGAGCTCGGCATCGCGCTGGCTCCGGAGAGCCGCCGCGATCAGGGGCTCTGCCTCAATCTGCCGATCGGGCTCAACATCAATCTGCCGGTCTTTCGCAAACTGACACGCGGCATCACCATCAATCGCGCCGAGGAAGCGGCGAATGCCGATCGACAGATTCGCGACCTGCAGATCAAGACACCTTCGCGGCGGGTGCTCGCCTCAGCCATGTCCGGCGGTAACCAGCAGAAGATCGTGATCGGCAAATGGCTGAGCCATGGCGCCACGCTGTTCATCTTCGACGAGCCAACCGTCGGCGTCGATGTCGGCACCAAGGCGGAGATCTACCGTCTCTTCGCCCGGTTGCTCGAGCGCGGGGCAGGAATCATTCTGATCTCCTCCTACCTGCCGGAAGTCTACGAGCTTGCGGACCGGCTGCACGTCTTCCGGCAGGGCCGGCTGGTCGCCAGTCATGACTACCGGGCTGCCAGCCACGAGGAAGTCTTGGCACAGGCGATCAACGCGTGACGATCTATTGAAGTTTGCAAGGACTGCAGGGAGGGAACAATGAGTGTGGAAACGGTGGAAGGCAGTACGGCACCGACGCCGAAGAGGGGCGTCAGCATCCTGTTCGGGTTGACCCTTCTGGGTCTCCTGCTTGCACTCTGGCTGGCGCTCGGCCTGGCGACCAACGCCTTCTGGACGCCGAACAACATCAGCAATCTGCTTCGTCAGGGGGCGATGACGGCGATCCTCGCGGTCGGCCAGACCTTCGTTATTATCACTGCTGGCATCGATCTGTCGGTCGGGGCCGTCGTCGGTTTCGCGAGCGTCATCGTCGCCTGGCTGCTCGCCGCCGGCGTGCCCCTCTGGCTTGCGATCATTGCGACGCTGGCGATCGGCGTTCTGATTGGCCTGTTCCACGGCTTCGGCATCGTCCGGATGGGGCTACCGCCTTTCATCATCACGCTCGCGACGCTGACTTCGCTGCGCGGCATCGGCCTGCTCATCACCAACGGCTCGACGATTTCCATCACCAATGATGCTTTCACGAATTTCTCGCGCGCTGATTTTCTCGGTGTCCCGAGCCTTTTCTGGATGGTGATCGTCGTTGCCATACCTGCTTACGTCTTCCTGCACTTAAGCCGCTTCGGCCGCTATCTCTTCGCCGTTGGATCGAACAGGGAGGCAGCGCGCCTTTCCGGTGTCAACGTCGATCGGACGATTTACCTCGCTTACATCCTGTCCTCGACCTGCGCCGCCTTTGTTGGCCTGTTGCTCGCCTCGCGCATCGGCATCGGCAACGCCACCCAGGCGGAGGGCTGGGAGTTGCAGGCGATCGCCTCCTCGGTGATCGGCGGCACCAGCCTCTTCGGCGCCGTCGGCTCGGTCCATGGGCCGCTGCTCGGCGCCTTCATCCTGGCGACGATCAACAACGGGGCCAACCTCCTGAACGTCAACTCGTTCTGGCAGCGCATCGTCACCGGCCTGCTGATCATCGTCATCGTCTATTTCGACCAGCTCCGCCGCCGCGGATCGCGATGACCGGTGATTAATGGCAGGATCGATCAAATTTCGGAGCGCTCTATGAAAGCCGTCATCTGCCCGGAACCTGGCCGCCTGGAAGTCGTCGAACGCAGCCGTCCGGCGGCGCCCGGACCGGGCTGGGTGCGCCTCGCCGTCCGCCGCGTCGGCATCTGCGGCACCGACTACCACATCTTCGAGGGCAAGCATCCCTTTCTCGAATATCCGCGGGTCATGGGTCACGAGATCTCCGCAACGGTGATCGAGGCGGGTGCGGGTTCTGCGCTCGTCCCGGGGACACTGGTCGTCGTCAATCCCTACATCGCCTGCGGAAGCTGCATTGCCTGCCGCAAGGGCAAACCCAATTGCTGCGCTTCGATCCGAGTCCTCGGCGTCCATATCGATGGCGCCTTCTGCGAGGAGATCGTAGTGCCGGAAGAGAACCTTTATCCGGCGAACGAGCTCTCCGTGGAGGCGGCGGCGACCGTGGAGTTCCTGGCGATCGGCGCCCATGCCGTCAGGCGCTCGCGCACCGCAGCCGGTAGCCGCGCACTGGTGATCGGCGCCGGCCCGATCGGCCTCGGCACGGCAATTTTCTCGGGGATTGCCGGGCACGCAGTGACGCTCCTCGACACGAGCGCCGAACGCCTGGCCTTCGCCGCTGAAAGGCTCGGCCTTTCGCGGGGGATTCTCGCCAGCGAGGGATCGGAGAAGGCGATCGCGGAGGCGACGGACGACGAGGGCTTCGATGTCGTATTCGACGCCACGGGCAATGGCGCATCGATGATGCGGTCCTTCTCGTATGTCGCCCATGGCGGCACGCTTGTCTTCGTCAGCGTCGTCAAGGACGAGATCCGCTTTTCCGACCCGGAGTTCCACAAACGCGAAATGACCCTGGTGGCCAGTCGCAATGCGACGCGCGAGGATTTCGGCCACGTCGTCGCCTCGATCGGCAAGGGCCTCGTACCCGTTGAGGCGCTGATCACACACCGGACGACGCTCGCGGCGGCGGTCACCGACCTGCCGCGTTGGGCCCATGACAAGACCGGCCTGGTGAAGGCGGTGATCGCGGTCGCCCCATGAACTTCATCGACGCGCATCAGCATTATTGGACACTCGGCCTTGGCCACAATGACTGGCCGGGGCCGGATCTCGAACCGATCTACCGCGATTTCGGCCCGGATGACCTGAAGCCGCATCTGGCGGCGGCGGGCGTCACCCGCACGGTCCTCGTGCAGGCGGCGCCCAATGTCGCGGAAACCGAATTCCTGCTTGCGATTGCGGAGCGGGAAGAGACGGTCGCCGCCGTGGTTGGCTGGGTCGATCTCTTCGCCCCCGATGCCGTTTCCGAGGTCGAGCGGCTAAGGCGCCACAGCAAATTCAAAGGCATTCGGCCGATGCTGCAAAGCATTGCGGAAACGGCGTGGATCCTGCGGCCGGAGGTGATCGCGACCCTCGAAGCGCTGCCGCGGTTGGACGTCCGCTTCGACGCGCTCATTCAGCCGCGTCATCTGCCGGTGATCGCCGCGCTCGCCGACCGGCTGCCGGAACTCGCGATCGTCGTCGACCACGGTGCCAAGCCCTTCATTGCCGAGGGCAGGATCGAGCCGTGGCGTGCCGACATGGCGTCGCTCGCGCTTCGCCCCAACGTCAACGTCAAGCTCTCCGGACTGGTGACGGAAGCGGGCGGAGCCTGGTCCAGGGAGCGGCTCAGCCCCTATGCGTCGCATCTCCTCGACGTCTTCGGTGCCGATCGCGTCATGTTCGGCAGCGATTGGCCGGTGGTGCTGCTCGAGGCCGGCTATGCCGAGTGGTTTGCCGCCGCTCGAGCCCTGACCGCTGCGGGGACGGAGTCCGAGAGACAGGCGGTATTCGCCGGGACAGCCGCAAGATTCTATGGGATTACCACGCCCTGAGGTACGAACATCATGGTCGGGAAGTATCGACCATGCTATTTGAGCAAAGTCGGAATTACGGAGTGATTCGCCAATAGGAGCCCCCATAGGGAGAGGGGTGTTTTTGTTGCACTGCACAAAAATCGTGGTAGTCTGCAAGTCATTGCGGACACCAATGACCAACAATCGCAAGCTTGCGTCGGACTGGGAGCGGCGCCGTCATCGATTGATTAAAGGGGGTACGCGTTCCCATGTTCTATCAGCTTTACGAAATGAACCATGCCATGATGGCACCCTGGCGTACGGCGGCGGACGCCATGCGGCTGGCCTTCAAGAACCCGATGAACCCCGTCTCGCACACCTATTTCGGCCGTGCCGCGGCCGCGGGGCTGGAGGTTTTCGAACGGGCAACGCGCCGTTACGGCAAGCCGGAATTCGGCCTTCGGGAAACGATCGTGGACGGCCGGCCGGTGCCGGTCCGCGAAAAGATCGTCTGGCGCGCCCCCTTCTGTAACCTCATTCATTTTGAGCGTTCGCTGCCTGCCGGGCGTGAAGCGGATCCGAAGGTGCTGCTCGTCGCCCCCATGTCCGGCCACTATGCCACCTTGCTCCGTGGCACCGTCGAAGCGCTGTTGCCGAATTCGGATATTTACATTACCGACTGGATGGATGCCCGCATGGTGCCGCTCAGTGAGGGCACCTTCGACCTCGACGACTATATCGACTACATCATTCAGATCCTGCACTTCCTCGGACCGGATACGCATGTGGTCGGCGTCTGCCAGCCGGCAGTCCCGGTTCTGGCGGCGACTGCTCTGATGGAAGCGGAAAACGATCCGCTGTCGCCGGCATCGATGACGCTGATGGGCGGACCGATCGATACCCGCATCAATCCGACCGGCGTCAACCAACTGGCGGAACAGCGGTCGGTCGAGTGGTTCCGCGACAACGTCATCATGCCGGTGCCGTGGCCGCAGCCGGGCTTCATGCGCATGGTCTATCCCGGATTCCTGCAGCTTTCCGGCTTCATGTCGATGAATCTTGATCGGCACCTGGTCGCACACAAGGATTTTTTCGCCCATCTCGTCAAGAACGATGGCGATGCGGCCGACAAGCATCGCGAATTCTACGACGAATATCTGGCCGTCATGGACCTGACCGCCGAGTTCTACCTGCAGACCGTGCAGGTCGTCTTCATGCATCATGCGCTTCCCAAGGGTGAGATGGTCCATCGCGGCAAGCGCGTCGACCCGACGGCGATCCGCAAGGTGGCGTTGTTGACCGTCGAGGGAGAGAACGACGACATTTCCGGACTCGGTCAGACGCAGGCGGCGCAGACGATCTGCACCAACATCCCCGAACATATGCGTCAGCACTATATGCAGCCGGATGTCGGCCACTATGGCGTATTCAACGGCTCACGGTTCCGTCGCGAGATTGCGCCGCGCATCGTTGCCTTCCAGCGCGAGCATTCGCGCTACGCCAAGCCCGTCAAGCGCGTCATCAAGGGCGGCAAGTCGGCCTGACCTGTGGTCGAATCAGCGTCGCGGCGCCGCAGGCGCCTTCCGCGACCGTGCGGAGGGCGCGCGCCGTAATGATTTTGTGGCTTGGAGTCAAGGGCTTGACCGATTTCGAACGCCACGATCTTGCAGACCCAGACGGTCTTTCCCACATCGTTTTCATCGGGCCGCAACGGGCGGCCCGCTGATTGCGAGGTATGCTGAAGATGAACCAATCTGCATTGATCCGTCCGGATTGGACGCCTGCGACCATTGCATTGATGGTGCTCGGCTTCATTGTGTTCTGGCCGCTGGGATTGGCCATGCTCGCCTATATTCTCTTTGGCGACAAGCTGAAGGCTTTCAAGAAGGACGCCAACGATAGCGTCGACCGCATGTGCGCCGGCTTCCGTCGAAATCAGGGCCGTCACTGGGCCCATCACCGGACCGGAAACGTCGCCTTCGACGAATGGCGCGAGGCGGAACTTGCCCGGCTCGACGAAGAGCGCCGCAAGCTCGATGAGATGCGCGAGGAATTCGACTCCTATGTGCGCGAGCTCCGCCGTGCGAAGGACAAGGAAGAGTTCGACCGCTTCATGCGCGAGCGCCGGAACGGCTCAACGCCGGAAGCCACGGCCGGCTGATCCTGCCGGCTCTTGTCCGGCGTTTCACAGGAGACGCCGGAATATTTGCGCCTCGATCGCCGCGATTGCGGAAAGACCAGGCGGTCGTGCATGTAAACGGCGCCGCGAATCGGCTAAACAGCTTTCATGTTTGCTTCCTTCAAGCGGCGCCGCGGCGGTCAAACGCCGGCTCAAGTCACGCGGGAGATCGCGGTGGCCGGCAAAGTTTTGCCCTTGACCATCCGGCAGAATGCGCGCGCGACGCGGATGACGCTGCGCATCGAGCCGGGCGGCCGGGCCCTGAAGCTGACCGTACCCGAGGGTCTGCCGGAACGCGAAGTCAGCGCATTCCTCACCCGCCAGCAGGGCTGGCTGATGACCAGGCTCGCGCGCTTTTCCGGCGAGAGCGAGATCGGGCATGGCGGAATAATCTTCATTCGTGGGGTCGGCCACCGGATCGAGCGGACTGGCCGCATTCGCGGGCTGACGGAGGCGGTGACGCTCGGCGACGAGGCGATCTTAAGGGTCGGCGGGGCGGAAGAGCACCTGCGCCGGCGCATCGCCGATTTCCTAAAGAAGGAAGCGCGGCTGGAACTGGAGCGGCTCGTTGCCGTCTATTCCGGCAGGATCGGCCGCCCGGTGCGCTCGCTGAGCCTCAAGGACACCCGCAGCCGCTGGGGATCCTGTTCCGCCGAAGGAGACTTGAGCTTTTCCTGGCGTATCGCCATGGCGCCGCCGAAAGTGATCGCCTATCTCGCAGCCCATGAAGTCGCCCACCTCCAGGAGATGAATCACGGACCGGATTTCTGGGCGCTCTGCGAAAAATTGTGCCCGGATACCCGCGACGCCCGGCATTGGCTGAAGCGCAACGGCACCATGCTGCACGCGATCGATTTCGGTTAGACGAGGGCCTGGCCGAATTGTCCCGGCAATTAAGCGGATGCGGATAAGGGAAAAGTCGCCGCCGGCGGCACGGTTTCCTCGCAACCGGGTAAGATCCCGAAAGCGAAGATGCGCCCCGCGCAACGGCGCTCCCGATAGGCTCGGCAATAAAACGGTTTTTCTCGACTCGCGGCGCGTTTCGTGCAAGGTCGCATCCCATGAATACGCAAGTGAAGATCTGTGGATTGACGACCCCGGAAGCCGCGGAGCATGCGGTGGCTCTTGGCGCCTCGCATGCGGGCTTCATCTTCTTCCCCAAAAGCCCGCGCAACATCGAGCCCGACGATTCGGGGCGGCTGGCCGAGCGGATTCGCGACCGAGCGAAGATCGTCGCCGTCACCGTCAACGCGGAGAACGACGACCTCGACGAAATCGTCTCCGCGCTCGATCCGGATATCCTGCAACTTCATGGGCAGGAGAGCCCGGAGCGGGTGTTGTCCATCAAGGCGATCTACGGTCTCCCGGTAATGAAGGCCCTGTCGATCCGCGAGGCGTCCGATCTCGACCGGATCGATCCCTATCTCGGGATCGTCGATCGCTTCCTCTTCGACGCCAAGCCGCCGGCCGGGTCGGAATTGCCCGGCGGCAATGGCGTTTCTTTCGATTGGCGGCTGCTGGAGGCGCTTGACGAAAGCGTGGATTACATGCTTTCCGGTGGGCTGAATGCAACGAATATCGGCGAGGCCTTGGCGCTGACCGGCGCCCGTGCCGTCGATATTTCCTCCGGGGTCGAGAGCGCGCCGGGTGTCAAGGATTTGAAGCTTATGGATGCGTTTTTCGATGCGGTTCGCCGCGCCGAAGCCGAACGGCCACGATCAGGGAGCAAGACGTGAATCAGCCGCTTAAACCGAACTCCTTCAGAGCCGGACCCGACGAGGACGGCCGCTTCGGCATTTTCGGTGGTCGTTTCGTGGCAGAAACGCTGATGCCGCTGATCCTCGATCTCCAGGATGAATGGAACAAGGCGAAGAACGATCCCGCCTTCAAGGCGGAGCTTGAAGAACTCGGCGCCCATTATATCGGCCGCCCGAGCCCGCTTTATTTCGCCGAGCGGCTGACGGCCGAACTCGGGGGCGCCAAGATCTATTTCAAGCGCGAGGAACTGAACCACACCGGTTCGCACAAGATTAACAATTGCATCGGCCAGATCCTGCTTGCCAAGCGCATGGGCAAGACCCGCATCATCGCGGAGACCGGTGCGGGCCAGCATGGCGTGGCCTCCGCCACCGTCGCCGCGCGCTTCGGCCTGCCCTGCGTCGTCTATATGGGCGCCACCGACGTCGAGCGGCAGGCGCCGAACGTCTTCCGCATGAAGCTCCTCGGCGCCGAGGTGAAGCCGGTGACGGCCGGCCACGGTACGCTCAAGGACGCGATGAACGAGGCGCTGCGCGACTGGGTGACGAATGTCGACAGCACATACTACCTGATCGGCACCGCCGCCGGTCCGCACCCCTATCCGGAAATGGTTCGCGATTTCCAGGCGGTCATCGGCCAGGAGGCCAAGGAGCAGATCATCAAGGCCGAAGGCCGGCTGCCCGACCTCGTTGTCGCGGCCGTTGGCGGCGGCTCGAACGCGATCGGCATTTTCCACCCCTTCCTCGACGACGACGGCGTCCGCATTGTCGGCGTCGAAGCCGGCGGCAAGGGGCTCGGCGGCGATGAGCATTGCGCTTCGATCACGGCCGGCTCGCCGGGCGTGCTGCACGGCAACCGCACCTATCTGCTGCAGGACGGCGACGGACAGATCAAGGAGGGCCATTCGATCTCGGCGGGCCTCGACTATCCGGGCATCGGCCCGGAGCACGCATGGCTCAACGATATCGGCCGCGTCGAATATGTGCCGATCATGGACCATGAGGCGCTCGAGGCCTTCCAGACATTGACCCGCCTCGAAGGCATCATTCCGGCGCTCGAGCCGTCGCATGCGCTTGCCGAGGTCATCAAGCGGGCGCCGAAAATGGGCAAAGATGAGATCATCCTGATGAATCTCTCCGGTCGCGGCGACAAGGACATTTTTACCGTCGGCAAACTTCTGGGTATGGGGCAATAACGACATGACCGCACGCATGGAACAGAGGTTCGCCGACGTTGCGGCCGAGGGTCGCCCGGTGCTCGTCACCTATTTCATGGGCGGCGATCCGGATTTCGAAACGTCGCTGGCGATCATGAGGGCACTGCCGAAGGCGGGTGCCGATATCATCGAACTCGGCGTGCCCTTTTCCGATCCGATGGCCGACGGTCCGGCGATCCAGCTCGCCGGCCAGCGTGCCCTCAAGGGCGGTCAGACGCTTGCCAAGACGCTGGAGCTTGCCAGGCGCTTCCGGGTGGAAGATCAGGGCACCCCGATCGTGCTGATGGGCTATTACAACCCGATCTATATTTACGGCGTCGAGCGCTTCCTCGCCGATGCAGTCGCGGCCGGGGTCGACGGGCTGATCGTCGTCGACCTGCCGCCGGAAATGGATGACGAGCTCTGCATTCCGGCGCTCGCAAAGGGCATCAGCTTCATCCGCCTGGCGACGCCGACGACCGACGATCGCCGTCTGCCCAAGGTGCTCGAGAACACCTCCGGTTTCGTCTATTACGTCTCTATGACCGGCATCACCGGCTCGGCCCTGCCCGATCCGTCGCTGATCGCCGGGGCGGTCGGACGCATCAAGTCGCACACCGATCTGCCCGTCTGCGTCGGCTTTGGCGTCAAGACTGCCGAGCATGCGCGGGTGATCGGTGCATCGGCCGATGGCGTCGTGGTCGGCACGGCTATCGTCAACCAGATCGCCTCGAGCCTGACGGAAGACGGCCATGCGACCGAAGCGACGGTGCCGGGCGTCGAGGCGCTGGTGCGGGGGCTCTCGGCGGGCGTCCGGGCGGCAAGACTCGCGGCAGCCGAATAATCCGCCTATATTGGCGCGCAATTCGAAGGACATCTTCAGGAGTCAATAAGTGAACTGGATCACAAGCTACGTTCGGCCGAAGATCAATTCGATGCTGGGCCGCAGGGAAGTTCCGGAAAACCTCTGGATCAAATGCCCTGATACCGGCGAGATGGTGTTCCATCGCGATCTCGAAGAGAACAAGTGGGTCATCCCGCAATCCGGCCACCACATGAAGATGCCGGCCAAGGCACGTCTGAAGGACCTGTTCGACGGCGGCATCTATGAGGCTCTGCCGCAGCCGAAGGTGGCGCAGGATCCGCTGAAGTTTCGCGATTCGAAGAAATATATCGATCGCCTGCGCGACAGCCGTGCCAAGACCGAACTCGAAGACACGATCGTCGCCGGCCTCGGCCTCGTCCATGGCGTGAAGCTCGTCGCAGTCGTGCACGAGTTCAACTTCATCGGCGGCTCGCTCGGCATGGCGGCGGGCGAAGCGATCGTCAAGGCCTTCGAACGGGCGATCGCGGAGAAGTGCCCGCTGGTCATCTTTCCGGCTTCTGGCGGCGCCCGTATGCAGGAAGGCATCCTGTCGCTGATGCAACTGCCGCGCACCACGGTCGCCGTGAACATGCTCAAGGAAGCAGGCCTCCCCTATATAGTCGTGCTCACCAATCCGACGACCGGCGGTGTCACCGCCTCCTATGCGATGCTGGGTGACATCCACATGGCCGAGCCCGGCGCCGAAATCGGCTTTGCCGGCAAGCGGGTGATCGAGCAGACCCTGCGGGAGAAGCTGCCCGACGGCTTCCAGACCTCCGAATATCTCCTGGAGCACGGAATGGTGGACATGGTGGTCAGGCGCCACGACCTCCCGGAGACGCTGGCACGCGTCCTGAAGATCCTGATGAAGAAACCCGCGGAAGCCGCAAAGCGCGAAGAAACCGCCCAGGTGTCCGTGCTGCCGCTCGCGGCCAGGGCCTGAGCCGCAGTAGCACCTGAATTGCTGCATGTCTTTCCCCGGAGCAGACATGCGGCAGACGTGCAAGAGCGAGGCGGAGCGAACCCGCCTCGCATCTGTTCCGATCCCGCTGCAGCGGTCCTATTCTCGAGGCAAACATAATGACGGCGGCTGAGGTCAGCGAAGCGGCGCAGGAGATCGAGAAGCTTCTCGCGCTCCATCCAAAGGGGTTCGACCTGTCGCTGGACAGGATCACCCGCCTGCTTGCGGCGCTCGGAAACCCCGAGCGACGCTTGCCGCCGGTCATTCATGTTGCCGGTACGAACGGCAAAGGCTCCGCCACCGCCTTTTCACGGGCGATCCTCGAGGCGGCGGGCTACAGCGTGCACGTGCACACCTCGCCGCATCTCGTCAACTGGCACGAGCGCTATCGCCTCGGAGCGAGGGGCGGAAAGGGTAGGCTCGTCAGCGACCCGGTCCTTGCCGATGCGGTGCGCCGCGTTGCGGCGGCCAATGCCGGCCAGAAGGTGACTGTCTTCGAACTGCTGACAGCTGTCACCTTCCTGCTTTTCGCCGAGCATCCGGCCGATGTCGCGATCATCGAGGTCGGGCTTGGGGGCCGCTACGATGCGACGAATGTCATCGCCCGGCCGGCCTGCTCCGTCATCATGCCGATCTCGCTCGACCACCAGGCCTATCTCGGCGATCGGGTGGAACTGATCGCCGCCGAAAAGGCCGGCATCATGAAACGCGGCTGCCCCGTGGTGATCGGCCATCAGGAGGAGGACGGCGCGCGCGACGTGCTCGTCGAAACCGCCGAGCGGCTCGGCTGCCCGACGTCCGTCTACGGTCAGGACTTCATGGCGCATGAAGAGTACGGCAGGCTGATCTACCAGGACGAGGGCGGACTTGCGGACCTGCCGTTGCCGCGCCTGCCCGGCCGGCACCAATATGCAAATGCCGCCGCGGCTATCCGCGCCGTGCGGGCCGCCGGTTTCGAGGTGCCGGAGGCAGCGATCGAGAAGGGCCTCGCAAGCGTGGAATGGCCGGGCCGGCTGCAGCGCCTTGCCGGCGGCAAGCTGTCTCATCACGGACCGGCGGGAGCCGAGATCTGGATCGATGGCGGCCACAATCCCGGCGCCGGTCAAGTCATTGCCGAGGCGATGGCGGGCTTCGAGGAACGAGAGCCGCGACCGCTGTTCCTGATCATCGGCATGATCAACACCAAGGATCCGGTGGGTTATTTTCAGGCCTTCCTCGATCTCGCCGAGCAGGTCTTCACCGTACCGATCCACGGCTCCGATGCCGGGCTCGATCCCGTCGCTCTCGCTGCAGATGCGGCATCGGCGGGCTTCGAGACCAATGCGACGTCGTCAGTCGCAGAGGCGCTCGGCCTCATCGCCGAGCTCACGCAGGAGGATCCGGTGCCGCCGCGCATCCTGATCGGCGGTTCGCTGTATCTCGTGGGCAACGTGCTCGCCGAAAACGGCACCCCCCCGCAGTGAGGCGGGCGGAGCAACCCTGTTCAGGCGCATTGCATGGATTGCCGAATCACCGGGGCTGTCGTTCAGCCAAGGCCAGGAGGCAGCCATAGCTCTGACTGCCGGGCAAGAAAAAAGCCCGGGCAGGCCGGGCCTTTCAGGTTCAAATCTCTCGAACTCGCCGCTCAAGCGGCCGCATTGGAAATCCAGGAGCTCAGTGCCGTCTTGGGAGCAGCGCCGACCTTGATGTCGGCAACTTCGCCGGCCTTGAACACGGCGAGCGTGGGGATCGAGCGCACGCCGTACTGGGCGGCGAGTTCCGGGTTTTCGTCGATGTTGAGCTTGGCGACCTTGACCTTGCCCGCCAGCTCGGCGGCAATTTCCTCAAGGCTCGGCGCTATCATTTTGCACGGGCCGCACCACTCCGCCCAGAAATCCACGACGACCGGCTCAGCGGAATTCAGGACTTCTTTTTGAAAGTTGGACGCATCGACTTTTACGGTAGCCATCGGCTGCTCCTTGCGTTCGGAAATGGCATTGTCCAGATGTTGTGCCTGATGTGAGGCCTCGCCACCGGATTTTCAATAAGGGGTATCTCACTTTGTCGCGAGCTCTTCAAGGCTCCTGTCCAGCATCGTATCGGTCAGCACCCTGACGGCGGGACCCTCGGTGAAGATCAGCACGGAACGGAATTGCCTGCCGGGATAGAGCGGCTTCAGGAGTTCCCGATAGATGGCAAGCTGCGTCCGGTGAACAGGGGCAATCTCCTCGAGTGTTTCCGGCACCTGGCGATTGGTCTTGAAATCGGCGATGGTCACCGCGTCGTTGGAAGCAGCCAGGCGGTCGATTCGTCCGGAGACCGCGAACTCGCGCCCGCCAAGCTTCAGCGTTCCCATGACGGAGACTTCCGCGCGGCTTTGCCCGCCGAAAAGCGACGTGAGGTCGGGATGATCGAGCACGTCAATGACGGCGTCGATCAGCCGGCTCCGGTCCTTATCCGACCAGCGCGGCACGGACCGGCTGAGATAGCGTTCGGCCGCGGCGCGGCGTTCGGCGCCGTCGATCGCGGGCAGGACCTGCAGCAACCGGTGCAGGATCGCGCCGCGCAGCATCGAGAAGTTTGGCGCACCCTTTTCGGCAAAGAGAGCCGAACCGACGATCACCTCCCCATCCGGATCATCGATTGCGATCCTCGTGCCGGAGGGGGTGAGCGGCCGAGGCAGCCGGCGCTGCGGCGGCAGGGGCATCGAAAGGGCGGGCGGCAGGCCGGACGCCGCCGGTCCCGATTTCGCCGGAGTCGCGTCCGTCTCCTTCAGTGCCACGGGCACCTGCGTCTCGCGCCAGATATGTCCGGTCCATTCCTCGCCGCCGGCACGGAAGACCGCCGGTCTGGCACGGCCCTTCGGGTCATGGGCGAGCGTTCCCCGCACCATGGCATGCCATGTATCAGGCGTCTGTCGCTGACCGCGATAGCCGCAGACGACCAGGCGGTCCGCGGCACGCGTCATGCCGACATAGAGCAGGCGCCGATATTCCTCCTCGGCCAGTGTCTTCAGGCGCTCGTTATCCTCGGAGATCAGCGAATTGGATGGCGATCCAGGTGCCCGCCAGGCCGGAACGCCCAACAGTGAACGATCGGCCCGCCGTCTTTCGAGAAGGCGTAGGTCCGACACTTGCTGACGGACGAAGGCGGCGCCGCCGCCATCGACCAGGAAAACGACAGAGGCCTCGAGGCCCTTCGCCGCATGCACGGTCATGACACGCACCTCGTCGCGCTCCTTGTCCTGCTCGCGCTTCACCGTCGGCGCCTCGATCTCGAGCGTCGAGATGAAGGCCTGCAGGCCGGGCAGGCCGTTTCTTTCGTGGTCGAGGGCGAAGGTCAGGAACTCGTCGAGAATGTCGCCGACCTCGCTGCCGAGCCGCGCCAGAAAGGCGCGCCGGCCGCCCTGGGCGCCGAGCACGCGGGCATAGAAATCGTGCGGCGGCAGGGTGCGGGCGAGGCTTCGGAAGTCGGCGAGCCTCCTGGCGACCTCACCGAAGCGGCTGCTCTCTTCCGCCGCAAGCCGTTGCAACCGCAGCCAGAGGCTCTCGCCTTCCGCCCGGGGCGCCGCGAGCTCGAAGAGATCGTCTTCGCCAAGATTGAAGAGCGGGCTCTTGAGCAGCGCGGCAAGAGATAGATCGTCCTCCGACAGCAACACGAATCGGCCGAGCGCCATCAGGTCCTGCACGGCGATATGGCTGTTCAGCACCAGCCGGTCGGCGCCGGCGACGGGGATGTTGCCGCGGCGCTTGAGCGCCCGCGTCAGCGCGTTGACGAAGGCATCGCGCTTGCGCACGAGCACGATGACGTCGCCGGGGCGCATGGGTCGCCGCACGCCCTTCTCGATCACCGCTTCCTTGCCGATCCAGTCCTCGAGCACCGCTGCGATCCGCCGCGCAAGCGTGTTCACCGGCGCCCGTTCCGGCGTCGCATCGAAGGGCGCGGTCCACTCGTCCTCGGATGCGGTCGGCTCCGGTGCAATCACATCCCAGATGTCGACGGCGCCAGGATGGCCGATCCGGTTGGAGGCGTGCACGACCGCTTCGCTTCGGGCGCTAAGACCTTTCGCATTGGCCGGATTGGCAAAGACCGTATCGACCGCCGACAGCACGTCTACCGTCGAGCGGAAGGAAAGCTGCAGGCGGATCGGGCTGAAGTGCCGGTTTGCGGCGCGCACGCGCCGCTCGGTGAGGAGGCTCTCCTTTGAGAAGCGCTCCGGCCGCGCCCCTTGGAAGGAATAGATCGACTGCTTCTCGTCGCCGACGGCGAAGATTGTCCTGTCGTCGGCGCGCGCCGTCTCGCCGGCGAAGAAATCGGCCGCGAGCGCCTGGATGATCGTCCATTGCGCCGGGCTCGTGTCCTGCGCTTCGTCGACGAGGATGTGGTCGATGCCCTGGTCGAGCTTGTAATGCACCCAGGCACCGACGTCGCTGCGGGAAAGCAGCGCCGCCGTTCGGTTGATCAGGTCCTCGAAGTCGAGCTGGCTGCGTGCTTTCTTGATCTCCTCATAGTCGCGGTCGAGTCTTTCGGCGAGGATGAGAGCGGCGCGCGTCGCCTCGCACATCCGCACTATGCTCACCCGGTCGGCACAGGCCGCGATGTGATTGCGCGCCTCCTCGATCAATGGCGCAAGATGCGGCGCTCGTCCCAGCATCGCCTTGTTGAAGAAGGCGGAATCCGCCTTCGGCTTGCCGCCGCCGTTGAAGAACAGCTTCAGCAGTCGGGCGAAGCGCTCTTCCGCATCATCGAGCCCGCAAATGGCCTTCAACCCTTCGGCGATCTCGATGGCCTTGACGCCGCCAAACTCGAGCGCCAGCGCGACATACTGATCGAGTGTCGCGCCGTTGAGGCCGGCGAGCGGCCAGACTTTGGCCATGACGCTTCTGGTCGTCTCGCCCGGCGCAACCCCGAGGGCGCTGCGAAGAGCCGCTTCAATTCCGCCCTCATCGGAAGCGCGGTCGAGAAAGCCGCGGATCTGCGTGCGATTGGCAATGATCGCCTCGAGCAGCTTCTCAAGACCGGTATCGTCGGCAAGGTCGAGCGCGGTGGCGAAGGCCGCCGCGAGCGCCGCCTCGCCCGGCCTGGCGGTGGCCGTCAGAAGCGCGCGCCGCGCATCGGCAAGCAGGACCGCGGCGGCGCGCTCGTCGAGCACGGAAAAGTGCCCCGCGACGTTTGCCTCCAGCGGGAACTGGTGCAGCAGCGCCTCGCAGAACGCGTGGATCGTCTGGATCTTCAGGCCACCGGGCGTTTCCAATGCCTTGGCGAAGAGCCGCCGCGCCTCCTGCATTTTTGCGAGCGTCGGCCGCGTTCCCTCGATCGCCGCGATCCGCTGTTCCAGCGTTGCGTCGTCGAGCGTCGCCCATTCGGCAAGCCGCTCGAAGATGCGGTTCGACATTTCGGAAGCCGCCGCCTTCGTATAGGTGAGGCAGAGGATGGCGGAAGGCCGGCAGCCGGCAAGCAGGAGCCGGATGACGCGCTGCGTCAGGACATGCGTTTTGCCCGAACCGGCATTTGCGGAGACCCAGGCCGAGCGGACCGGGTCCGAGGCGAGCGCCTGCTGTCCGGTCGTCCAGTCGATCCACGCTTTGGGCGTCCCGTCGGCGGGTCCGAAACGGTCACTCCTCATCGTCGTCCTCGCCGTCCGCCGTCGCCCATTCGGCGACGCGCGCCAGATGGTCGTATTCGCCGCCGTAGTCCCGCTCCTTCTGCACGATCAGCCGCGAGGCAAAGCCGTATCGGCCGCTTAACAGCGCGCCGAGAAGCTTTCGCAGTTCGGCGAGCGATTCCTCTGCAAGCTGGTCGGCCGTCTTCGTGTCCCTCGCCTTGCTGCTCTCGTTGTTGACCGTATCGACTGCAAAGCGGCTGCCGGGCTTCAGCCGCACATAGCTTAACGAGTGGGGCGTTTCCGGACCGAGCGCTCCGAAAGCGCCAGCCTTGAGAGCGGCTGCTTCCAACGCCAATTGCGGGTCGAGGAGGGCTCGCGCTTCCTTCGCCGAGGGGCTGGAACCGGTCTTGTAATCGATGATGTCGACAGTGCCGTTTCTCAACCGGTCCAGCCGGTCGGCTATGCCCGTCAGCATTATGTCGGCAAGGCCGATATCCATTGCCGCCGCAACCTCGGTAAAAGACTTGGCGATGCCGGGGCGGCGCTCCCGCTCCCAGAACAGGAACGCCCGCGCGACCGCTTCGAAGCGCGGCCGCCAGACCGTATCAATATGGGCGGGCAGCCTTTCCTCGTCGAAAGCTTCCTTGATCAGGCGGGCCATCGCCTCTTCCCCCTGGGGGGAAGAGGCATCGAACCCGCCCTTCACGAATCGCTCGACGATCCGGTGATAGAGCGAGCCGCGTTCGGCCGCGTCCGGATCGCAGTTGAACGGATCTAGCGGCGTAAGCCGCAAAATGCGGCGGGCATAGATCGAATAGGGGTCGCGGCGCAGGCGCGACACTTCGCTGAAGGAGTATTTGCGCGGCTGCAGATCGGCCGGAGGCTTTGGCTGCGGCCGTTCGGCAAGCGGCTGGCGCGAGCCCTCGTCGAGCATGCGCATCCATTGCAGATAGCTGGCGCCATTCGCCCTGAGCCGGCTCGCCAGCGCCTCGCCGCCGAGCGCCTGCAGGCGCTGCAGCCATCTGGAGGCCACCGTCGGTGCCGCGCCTTGGCGCATCGCGCGGGAGAAGATCAGCCGGCGGGTGCCGCAGGCCATCTGGAAGTCATGGGCGAGTTGGCCGATCCGCCGTTCTGGGGGTTCCAGGCCGATGCCGGATTTCATCGTGCGCGACAGGAAGGGGTCGTTCGAGGTCTGGCCCGGCCAACTGCCCTCGTTCATGCCGCCGAGCACGACGAGATCGACGCTTTGCAGGCGGGATTCCAGGGCGCCGAAGATGAAGACACGGGGATTGCGCATCGACCGTGGCTTCACTGCTTCGCTTGCGGCAAGCGCTTCGACGATGTCGCACCATTGCGATCCGTCCGCCTCCATCTGTCCCTCAGTCCCAATGATGCCGCTCAACAGCGCTGCCAATGCTTCGCCGGCTTCCGGTCCCCAAAGTTCGGCCAGGCTGCCGCGTTCGTCGATGACGACGGCTTCGAGCGCCCGGCCCGTCCGCTCGGCCCAATCGGCCAATGTCAGCGTCATGGAGCGCGGTCGGCCCTCGACAGGACGCGAGGTCAATGCGCCCGTCAGTGGAGCGACGGCGGAGGCAATCCGTCGGGCGAGAGCGCGTGCCAGGGCGATTTCATCGCCGCCCATTCCCGCTCGCCAGGGCGGTGGATGACGGTCGACGGTGTGTTGCGCAAGCGCCTTGTCGAGCACTTCTTCCAGCGCTGAAATCTCGGCGACTGCGGTGCTGCCGCGCAGTGCCAGGAGTTCCAGAGTGTCGGCGGCGCGGCGCGCCTCCTCTACGGCGTAGCCGAAGCGCGCCAGCGGGTGCTTGAGAAGGCCGACGAGCGGCACGGGATCATTCGGCCTGAGCGTCGCCTCTATCAGCAGGCGGGTAAGCGTGCCCGCCTGGGTCGCCGAAAGCGGGACGCCGGCGGAATCGTCGGCTTCGATGCCGAAACGGGCAAGCTCTGCGCCCACACGGCGTGCCAACCCGCGGTCCGGCGTGATAAGCGCCGCCTGGCTGTCCTCGTCGCCTTCGAGCGCGAGCCTGAGCGCAATGGCGATTGCCGTTGCCTCCTCGCGCTCGTTCGCGGCCTCGATCAGCGCTACGTCGGCAAAGGCCGCAAGAAGCCTCTCGCGGTCGAACTCATCGCGCGTCTCAGTCCAGCTGTCGGTAGCCTTCGCCGGCAGCAGCGCCCGTGAGAGGATGGCACTGCGATCATCGAGATCGCGAGCGACGTTCCCGAGCACCGGCACCTGGCGGCGCTCTGTCGCCATGCGCTGCAAAAGGCGCTGCAGTCCGTATTGGGGATGGGTGCGGCTGGCCGGATCTGTCGTGATGGAGCGATCTCCGGCAATCAGCCCCCATTCCTCGTCGCTCATCGCCTGGTCGAGACCGGGAAGCACGATGGTGCCGTTCGGCAGCGCCTTGACGGCCGCAATCAAGGAGGCAGTCGCGGGAATGGAGCCGGTCGAGCCGGCGATGATGATCGGTCCGGTTACCATTCCGGCGGCCATGCGCTGCGTTTCGGCCTTAAGCACCGCATTCCTGTGGCGCGCCGGCGAGGAATGCTTGATCTCCGCAAGCCGGTCCGGCCAGTAGGTTCGGGCGATCTTCAGGAAGGCGAGCGTCAACTGCCACCAGAGCGCATGTTCGCCGGCGTCGAGCCCGTCCAGCGCCTCCCAGTCGAGCTCCTCCGTTTCGATCGAGTCGATCAGTTCGGCAAGGTTGCGCGCCAGCCAGATGGCGTCGGCAGGGCTTGCCGGCGCGATCAGCGGACTTTCTGCATGGATCTCGAGCACCACCTGGGGCAGGCGATTGCGCCAGGCAAGGATCAGCCGTCCGAGTTCGATCAGCCGCGCCGTGCCGGAGAGCGGCGGCGCAAGATCGAGGATCGCCGGCACGTCCGCGTCGAAGAAGCCGCTGTCGTCATCCGTTTCGCCGAGAGCACGGATCGTCGGCAGGATTGCAGAGCGGCCGCCGAGCAGGTCCACGAATTCCGAGCGCAGCACGCGTGCCGCGCGCCGGGTGGGCAGAAAGATCGTCACGCCGGCAAGGCCGAGCGGGTTTGCTGGATCATACGCGAAATCCGGCATGAGCGTGCCGTCCAGGAGCGTTTCCGCCAGCGTTTTCAGAAAGGGCAGTCCGGGAGGAATCGTGTAGACGTTTGGTTCGCGTCCGGACACCCTATCCTCCAGGATGGAAGCGCCGGACGAGCGCCTCGGCGTCCGCGATCGCCTCGGGCGTTCCGACGGTCATCCATTGGCCGTCGAGCATCAGACCGAAGAGGCGCCCCTTCGCGATGGCCCGGTCGAAATAGATGTTCAGGTTGAAGGCCTCTTCGGGCGCGTCGGCGAGTAGCCGCGAATCCATCGCGATCGCACCCGCGTAGATGACGGGCCGTTCCATGCCTTCCTCGTAACGCCTGAGCCTGCCCTCCGCGGTCAGCGAGAAATCCTTCTTGCCATTGTGGCCGGTCGTGTCCTCGATGCGCACACAGAGCAGCGCCATGTCCATGTGCTCCGGATCGTAGAATTCGGCGAGCCGCTGCAGGTTGCTCGGCCCCCCCGCTCTCTCGCCAACCCAGAAGAGATCGGCATTCATGACGAGGACCGGTCCGTCGTCGAGCAGCCTCAGCCCCTTGGCGAGCCCACCGCCGGAATTCATCAGCGCATCACGCTCGTCGGAAATCAGGATGCGCGGTATCGCCCGGCGCCTGAGATGCGCTTCCATCTGGTCGGCGAAGTGATGCACGTTCACCGCGGCCGTCGTGACGCCGGCGGCGGCGAGCAGGTCCAGCACGTAGTCGATCATCGGCTTGCCCGCGATCGGGACGAGTGGCTTCGGCAGCGCATTTGTGATCGGCCTGAGGCGTGTGCCCAGTCCGGCTGCAAGCACCATGGCATTGGTGATGGGCATCGTGTCCTAGTTGGCTGATTCGGGTGCCAGGATTCCAGCCTTAATGCACCATTCGCGCAAGGGTGTCAGCACCTCATGTCCGAGCGCCTGCTGTAGATAGGTGAAGGTGCGCGGCATGTGCTTCATATAGCCGGGCTTGCCGTCGCGCTGCATCAGCCGCACCCATATTCCCGCAAGCTTGCAATTGCGTTGCGCCGCCATCAGGTGCCAGTCGCGAAGGAACGCCGTTTCGTCGAAGGACCCGAGAACCTTGCGTTCGCTCATATAGCCGTCCATGAGGCGAGCGGCGAGATCGGTATCGATCGTCACGCGGGCATCCTGGACGAGCGAGGCGACGTCGTAGGCCGTCGGCCCGATCATCGCGTCCTGGAAGTCGATGAGGCCGATCCGGTCGAGTCCGCCGCGATCCCCCCGCCAGAGAACGTTCGGCGAGTGGAAATCGCGCAGCAGCAGGTTCTTCTCGCCGCCGCAAAGAATGTCGACGAGCTGGTCCCAGATGGCGAAATATTCACTGCGCTCTGTTTCGGATGCGGGCGCGCCGCGCTGCCACGGCAGATACCAGTCGATGAGCAGGCTCGTTTCGATCTTGATCGCCGTGCGGTCGAATTCGGGAATGTGATGGACGATGCCTTCCGCGATCGCAACCGCGCGCTCGGTCGGCTGCGCGTGAAGATGGGCGAGCAAGCGGGCGCTTTCGAGATAGCGCTCCGCGATCGGCCGGCCCTCGGCGTCGAGAATGCCTTCCGAACCCAGGTCTTCGATCAGGAGCAGGCCCTGGTCTAGATCGCGCGCAAAAATCGCCGGGGCGACGAACCCGCGCCGGCGCAGGAGCTCGGAAACGGCAACGAACGGAACCGCGTCCTCGGCGATATGGGCGAGCTGCTGGTAATATTTGCCGTCCTGGAGAATGGCCCCGGGCCTGTGCCTTGGCGCGTCCATCAGGATCGTTGTCGGCGCATTCTGCGCATGTATGCGCTCATAGGCCCGCACGGAAGCATCGCCGCTCAGGTGCCGCCGCCGCGCGTGCGGACGCCCGGCATCGGCCAGGAAGGCACGGATTGCGAGCGAGCGCGTGATCCGCTCGAAGGCCCCTGCGGGCGCCGATATCCGCACGCGGCGGCCGTCGCCCTCATGCGCGAGGGTCAGGGTTATGCGGTCGGCCGGCAGCGCACCCTCCGCCTTTTCGGGCCATTCGACGAGGCAAATACCCTCCGAGAGGGCCTCGTCGAATCCGAGCTCGGTGAGTTCGGAGGCATCGCCAAGTCGGTAGAGATCGAAATGGGCGACGGGAACACGAAGCTCGTAGCTCTGGACCAACGTGAAGGTCGGACTCGGCACCTCGAGTGCCGTGTCGTCCGCCATCGCCCTCAGGAAGGCGCGCGCAAAGGTCGATTTCCCGGCTCCGAGATCGCCCGAGAGGCCGACGCAGTCGCCGGCCTTCAGCGCCAGCGCCAGGTCTTCGCCGAGCTCGATCGTGGCCGCTTCGTCCTTCAGCAGGCGGTCGAGGGATCTCATCTATTCCGCCGCGATGATCTTCGGCATTTCGGCAGACGGAATGCGGCAGGTGACCTCCGTGCCTTCGCCCTCCTTGCTGCGAATGGAAACGGTGCCGTGATGCAGGCTGACGAAGCTTTCGACGATCGAGAGCCCGAGACCGGCGCCGCCGCGCTGGCCGTGGCTCTCGAAGCGGTTGAACACGGTGTTCAGAACGTCCTGAGGAATGCCGGGCCCGGTATCCGTGACCGAGAACATGAAGTCGCTGCCGTCGCGCCGGCATGTGAGGCCGACGACGCTCCCGTCGGGCGCGAAGTTGGCGGCATTGGTCAGAAGCTTGATGAAGATCTGCTTCAGCCGTTGCTGGTCGGCGACGATGCCGCCGAGATTGTCCGGCGCGTCGATCCGGAGCGTGATACCGCTTTCGACGAGGCGCTCGGCCATCTGCTGCGCCACGTCGTCGAGCAGGTCGAGTAGCTTCACCTCGGTGAGGTCCAGTTCGACGATGCCGGCGTCGACTGTCGCCAGGTCGAGGATGTCGTTGACGATCGTCAGGAGCAGCGACGAGGATGTGGCGATGTGGTCGACATATTCCGCCTGGCGCGAATTGAGCTCGCCGAAAGCCGGCGTCCTCAGGAGATCGGCGAAGCCGATGATGTTGGTCAGCGGCGAACGCAGCTCGTAGGAGACGTGGTGGACGAAGTCGTTCTTCAGCGCATCGGCCTTGCGCAAGGCGTCGTTTTTCTCCGTCAGCGCGCGTTCGACGCGTACGCTGTCGGTAATGTTGACGAAAGTCAGCATCGTCTGCGCGTTGGGAAGCGGAATCACCGCATAATCGAGGATGAGACCGGTACGCAGCTCCAGTATGCCTCGGCTTGACGGCCGCTCGTCGTCGAAGCTGGTGATGATGTGGGCGAAGCGCTTCCAGCCGTCCGGCTGGTCATAGGAGGGCAGGCATGCCTGCTCGACCGCGCGGATATGAGTGCCGGGCTTGGCCTCCGCTTCGCTGACGCCCCAGAGCGCCCGAAAGGCCGGATTGGACAGCCGGATGCGGCCATCCGGCCCGAACACGGCCACGCCTTCGGCGAGATGGTCGATGGTCTCGCCCTGGACCTGCACCAGCGTGTTGTAGCGGGTTTCGAGATCGACCTTTTCCGTAAGGTTCTCGAAGACCCAGGTCGCGCCGCCCTGCGGCCGTGCCGTGGCGAAGACGCGCAGCGTCTGGCCGTTTGGCAGGTGCCAAAGGTCGCTCTGGGTATCCGGCGCCTGGTAGACCGAAAGCGCATTGGCTTTCCATTGTTTCCAGTTGAGCTGTTCCGGCAGTTTCGCGCTGGCTCTCAGCCGGTCGAACAATTCGCCATTGTCGGGCTTGCGCTCCAGGAAGCCCATGTCGAGGTCCCAGAGGCGCTGGAAGGCCTGGTTGTAGAACTGCAGGCGCTGATGGCCGTCGAAGATCGCGACGGGCGTCGCCAGATGGTCGAGGGTTTCGGCGTGGCTCTTCAGCGTGCGTGCGAGTTCCTCGCGCACGGCCTCGATGCCGGAGACGTCGATCGCCATGCCCGCCGAGCCAGCAGGGCTGCGGGCGTCGACCACGTCGAAGAAGGTACGGTTGCCGCGCACCACGGTCGACACCTTGTCGCGGAACGGCGTGTCGAAGGTGGAGACGGAGCGGATCTTTTCGCGCGCCGCGGTCGCCAGCAGCTCGCGCCCTTCCGCCGTGGCCGCGGCGGGGCTGCGGGCCTCGACCGCCTCGGCATAGGCCTCGTTCACCCATTCGAGCTTGCCGTCGGGACTGCGCTGCCAGACGGGAAGATCGACCGCGTCAAGCAGGGTGCGGAAGGTGGAAAGCGAGGTATGCAGCCGGTCGCGTTCGAGCTTCAGCTCGGCAAGTTCGGCTCTCAGATTGTTGAGCGCGATGAAGCGCACGAAGGCCCGGCCGCCCGAAACGCGGCCCTGGGCTTCGAGGACCTCGTTGCGTTGCGTCTCGAGCACGAGATCGAAGCTTTGCGCATGCGCCCTTAGCATTTCGATCGCCTTTTCGAGATCGCTTGCCGATTGCGGCTTGATCCAGCGTCCGAAGGCAAGAAAATCGCGATCCTCCTGTGGCGCGCCGGTCTCGATGGGAAGCTGCCCAAGGAATTCCGGCCGTTCGGCAAGCCCGTCCCAGATGACGATGCGCCGGCTCTTGTCGGCAATCAGCGCCTGGAAACGGGAAATCCGCTGGTTGGCATCCGAGAGGTCCGACCGCAGCTGGCGGTTCTCCGCTTCGATATTCCCCCGCTGCCGGATAAGCCAGATCGCCGAAATCATCGCGGCGGAGATGACACCGATCAGCACGGAGAAGGTGACGACCTCGGACGAGCCGAAGATGGTTCTGGCCACCGGGGTCGACACCTCGGCCGCGGCATCGCTCGCCGCGAACAGCGCCGTGCAGGCGAGCAGCCGGAGCACCAGCCGCGGAGCCCCCTGCCACGCGGCTTTGGTCATGGATCGTTGCGTGATCATCGCGCCGCCGTCCTCAGGACGCCCGGCGAATTGGTTTTCAGCGCAATTGTGCGAAAAAGGGTTCGCGTCCGTTCCGTTTGCATCCCCGGTCTGTCTCCGTCTGTTTGCCGCATGTCCGACAAGACATCCCCACGCGCAACGCCGAGGACGGAACGGGAAGAAGTGCCATGCGGTCAAGTTTGACCGCCTTCACTTCTCGCGAACTCAGGCCGCACCAGCGTCACGAATCAATGAGTTAACCATACTTCTTTGACGATTCGGCGGAAAGTCTACGGTCCAAAAAAGCGGCCGCGATCTCTTGTCAAGATCGCGGCCACAAGATGTTGTGGATCGCCCGGGTAATGATTAGTACCGGTAGTGTTCGGCTTTGAACGGACCCTGGGACTTCACGCCGATATAGGCGGCCTGCTCCTCCGAGAGCTGGGTGAGCCTGGCGCCCAGCTTGGCGAGATGCAGGCGTGCGACCTTCTCGTCGAGCTGCTTCGGCAGCACGTAGACTTCGTTCTTGTAGTTCTCGCCCTTGGAGAAGAGCTCGATCTGTGCCAGGACCTGGTTGGAGAAGGAGGCGGACATCACGAAGGACGGATGGCCGGTGGCGTTGCCGAGGTTGAGCAGGCGGCCTTCCGAGAGCAGGATCATGCGATTGCCCTTCGGGAATTCGATCATGTCGACCTGCGGCTTGATGTTCGTCCACTTCAGGTTCCGAAGCGCGGAAACCTGGATCTCGTTGTCGAAGTGGCCGATATTGCCGACGATCGCCATGTCCTTCATCTCGCGCATGTGCTCGATGCGGATGACGTCCTTGTTGCCGGTCGTGGTGATGAAGATGTCGGCGGTGGAGACGACGTCTTCGAGTTGCACCACCTCGTAACCGTCCATGGCGGCCTGCAGGGCGCAGATCGGGTCGATTTCGGTTACCTTGACGCGGGCGCCGGCTCCCTTGAGCGAGGCGGCCGAGCCCTTGCCGACATCGCCATAGCCGCAAACGACAGCAACCTTGCCGGCCATCATTACGTCGGTGCCGCGGCGGATGCCGTCGACGAGCGACTCCTTGCAGCCATACTTGTTGTCGAATTTCGACTTGGTGACGCTGTCATTGACATTGATCGCCGGGAAGGGCAGCAGGCCTTTCGCCTGGAGCTGATAAAGCCGGTTGACGCCGGTGGTCGTCTCTTCCGTCACGCCCTTGATGGCATCGCGCTGCCTGGTGAACCAGCCGGGCGTTGCGGCAAGCCGCTTCCTGATCTGCGCGAAGAGGATTTCCTCCTCTTCCGAGCCGGGGTTCGACAGCACGTCCTCACCCGCTTCAGCGCGGGCCCCGAGCAGGATGTACATGGTCGCGTCGCCGCCATCGTCGAGAATCATGTTGGATACGCCGCCATCGGTCCACTGGAAGATCTTGTCCGTATAGGACCAGTAGTCCTCGAGCGTTTCGCCCTTGACCGCAAAGACCGGAATGCCGCGCGCGGCGATCGCAGCGGCGGCATGGTCCTGGGTCGAGAAGATATTGCAGGAGGCCCAACGCACTTCCGCGCCGAGCGCAACCAGCGTTTCGATCAGCACCGCGGTCTGGATCGTCATGTGCAGAGAGCCGGTGATGCGGGCGCCTTTGAGTGGCTGCGACGGACCGAACTCCTCGCGGCAGGCCATCAGACCCGGCATTTCCGTTTCGGCGATCGCAATTTCCTTGCGGCCGAAATCGGCAAGCCCGATGTCGGCGACGATATAGTCCTGAGTGGCGGTCATGGAGTTCTCCAGGCTGATCTTTTCGGCCGCACCGGCGGACGGGCCGTTTGGCGGCGTGGCATTGCGCCCCGCATTCAGGCGGGGAGCGTCCGTTTGGTCTATCAGGAATCGCCTGGCAGGGCAATGGTCATATAAAGAGGTCTTTATATGTTTATATCGGCGGCGGGCAGCATTCCAGAAGCCGAAGTCTTACATTTCCTCGCCGAACTTGTCGCGCACCAGCGCATCGAGGGCGTTGAGGGCCTCTTCCGCCTGCGAACCGCTGGCGCTGACGCAGACGCTGCAGCCGGTGCTCGCGGCAAGCATCATCAAACCCATGATCGACGTTCCGCCAACGGTCATGCCGTCTTTGGAAACGGTAATCTCGGCGTCATAGGCCTCGACCGTCTGGACGAACTTCGCCGAGGCGCGTGCATGCAGGCCGCGCTTGTTGATGATGAGCAGCTCGCGCGTCAATACCGTATCGGAAAGATGGTCCATCATTTTCCACTCAGCACGCGGCTGGCGACATTGATGTATTTTCGCCCCGCTTCCGAGGCTTCGACAAGAGCCTTGTCCATGTCGCTTTCGCCGCGCACGCCGGCGAGCTTGATCAGCATCGGCAGGTTGGCGCCGGCGATCACCTCGACGCTGCCGCTACGCATGACCGAAATGGCGAGATTGGAGGGCGTACCGCCGAACATGTCCGTCAGGATGATGACGCCGTCGCCCTCATTGGCGCTGTCGACGGCGTTGATGATGTCCTGACGCCGCTGGTCCATGTCGTCCTCGGGGCCGATGCACACCGTCTCGATTGCTTTTTGCGGACCGACGACATGTTCCAAGGCATGCCTAAACTCATCCGCCAGCTTGCCATGGGTGACAAGCACAAGTCCGATCATGGGTATCTTTGCTCCAACTGAATCCGCAACTCGTCGATGGGTGAGATATCGCAATGCAGCAATTTCGTCCACCTGTTGGGGCGGCCATCTTGGCAAGGAAAAGGCGAAGTGCAAGCCTAAAATGCCGAAAAAGCAGCCGTTTTGCTGTCGCATAGGGCTAAATGCCTAATTTTTCGGGCAGTATCGCGAGCAGCGCGTCGAGCGGCGAGAGAGGGCCTTCAACGGGAAGGCGTATCATTGGCAGGCCATTGCCAACTTGTAGATGCAATCGCTCCTGCTCCGGCGGCAGGCGGGGGTCATGCGGTGCCTTCACCGGCAGGATAGCCCAGTCGAGAATGCAGGCCGGGACGATGTCCACTGCGGCGATGCCGGCGCCGCGAATTTCGATCAGGCCGCGAATGGCGGCCGGGCAACGCGCCACGACGCGGCCGTTCTCCAGCGACAGGTCGACCCGGTCGTCGGCAACAAGTGCCGCAAAGCGCCCGCGGCGCCGCACCTGCGAAATCAAGGAGAGCGCCAGCGCCGACTTTCCCGAGCCGGAAGCGCCGGTCAAGAGAAAGCCGGTCGTGCCAAGCACGATCGCCGTCGCATGGATGTTGCAGCCGGCCGTCACGCGCTCTGCTCTGCAGGTAGCGACAAGACGAAGCGGGCACCAGTCACGCGACCGTCCTTGCCGACGATGTTCTCGGCCTTCAACGCGCCCCCGTGGGCCTCGGCAATCTGGCGCGAGATAGACAGGCCCAGGCCGGAGTTCTGGCCGAAATCCTCGCCCTCCGGCCGGTCGGTGTAGAATCGCTCGAAGATGCGGTCGATGTCCTCCGCCTGGATGCCGGGTCCGTTGTCCTCGACCGTGACGATGCAGCGCGACCGCGAGCGGCTCAGCCGCAGGATGATGCGACCGTTCGGCGTGGGCACGAAGGAGCGCGCATTCTCGATGAGATTGGTGATGATCTGGCTGATGCGCAGCTCATAGCCGCTGACGAAGAAATTCGCCTTCGGATTGTCCTTTCGGTCGATGACGAAGTCGAGCAGTACCGCTTTCTTGCTGCCGCGGACCTGCCGCGAGATGTCGACGAGGTCGCCGAGGAGTTTTTCCAGGTCGATCTTCTTCGCATCGCTCCGGGCAAGCTCGGCGTCGAGCCGGGAAGCGTCGGAAATGTCGCTGATCAGGCGGTCGAGGCGCCTGACATCGTGCTGGATGATGTCGAGCAGCCGCTTCTTGGAATCCTCGGTGCGCGCGAGCGGCAGGGTCTCCACCGCGCTACGCAGCGAGGTCAGCGGATTCTTCAGCTCATGGCTGACATCGGCGGCAAAATTCTCGATCGCGGCGATGCGGTCGTAAAGTGCCGTCGTCATTTCCCGCAGTGCAATCGAGAGATTGCCGATCTCGTCCTGGCGGGAGGAGAAGTCCGGGATTTCCTCGCGTTCCTTGGCGCCGCGGCGCACGCGGATGGCTGCCGCCGCCAGCCGTCGCAGCGGATTGGCGATGGTCGAAGAGAGGAGCAGCGAAAGGATGACGTTGACGAGTGCGGCAACGCCGAACACGCGGATGATCGCCAGGCGCTCGGCGTGCACGATCTTGTCGATGTCGCCCGCCTGGGTGGAGAGCAGCAGCACGCCGAGCACCGCACGGAAACGCTGCACCGGTACCGCCACGGATACGATCAGTTCGCCCTTTTCGGTGACGCGCACGACCGCGCCGCGCACGCCGGTCAGCGCGTTCATCACTTCCGGATAGACCGAGCCGTTGCCGCCGGGCGGCTCCTTGTAGAGCGGCAGGTTGCTCGGCTGCAAGAGCCGGTTGAACCAGGTACTGATTGTCTCCGTGATGCCGGGCGTTTCCGGATCGACGGGCGGCAGATCGAAGCGAAGCACCTGGCCACCGCTATAGAGATGGCGCGAGTCGAGTAGCAGATCGGCATCGGCGTCGAAGAGACGGGCGCGCGTGCGCGTCGGCGAGATGAGCCTTCGGAGAACCGGCGCGACCCGGTCCTGGATAATCGGGAATTCCAGGTCCTCGTCACTCGGCAGCGGCGTGATGCTCTCGCCGGCCTGAAGTTCCAGCAGCTTTTCCGGATCGATGGTGATCGAGTTCGTGTCGACCGATGCCGATGCGGAAATCGCGCCGGCGATGATTTCGCCCTGTGTCAGCAGGCTTTCCACGCGGGCGTCGATGAGCCCCTCGCGAAACTGGTTGAGATACATGATCCCGCCGACCAGCACGATGAGCGCGACGAGGTTGAAGAAGACGATTCGCCGCGTCAGACTCGAAAAGACGGCGTTGCCGAACAGGCGGCGGATCAGCGTGAAGGGGTGCGCCCAACGACGCTGTCCGCGCAACGCAGAGGGCCTCCCGTCCGAGTCGTCGATCTCGCCCCGCAAGACTTCTACCAAGCCTTCTGCTCCCGCGACGAAACCTTCGTCGCTTTTGTTCCTCTTCGCCGGCCAGTGGGCCACGATGTCGTTTGCGCGGTCCGACCTTCTCCAACAACCGCGGCGGCCGGATTTCTGCACATTTTCCGCGGGCCGAATCCGACCCGCGGCACGCCAGTGATTCAGGCGCTGTAGCGACCTTCGCTTGCGGCCGCAGGGGTCGGAGTGCGGCATGAACCGCTGACCTGCGCCTTTTGCCGCGCCCACGGCCCGGCGGCGGTTTCGCACGCGGCAATCTGCGCCCCGCCTCTCAATGCGCCACAATCGGTGTGATGGCAAGTCCTGCCTGGAGCGCGAGAACTCTTGGGGTCAGGCCGTCTCGCGGAAGCGGTAGCCGACGCCGTAGAGCGTTTCGATCATGTCGAACTCGTTGTCGACCATCTTGAACTTCTTGCGGAGCCGCTTGATATGGCTGTCGATCGTCCGATCGTCGACATAGACCTGCTCGTCATAGGCGGCGTCCATCAGCGCGTCGCGGCTTTTGACGACGCCAGGGCGCTGCGCCAGCGAGTGCAGGATCAGGAATTCCGTTACCGTCAGCGTCACTGGCTCGTTCTTCCAGGTGCAGGTGTGACGCTCCTGGTCCATGACGAGCTGACCGCGTTCCAGCGAGCGGGCGGGCGTGTCGCCGTTCTTCGGCGTGCCGGCGGCGCCGGCAGCCACGATCTCGCGGTTGGCCGCGCGACGCAGGATCGCTTTCACTCGCTCCACCAGCAGCCGCTGGGAAAAGGGCTTGGTGATGAAATCGTCCGCGCCCATCTTGAGTCCGAAGAGCTCGTCGATCTCCTCGTCCTTGGAGGTCAGGAAGATCACGGGCAGATCCGATTTCTGTCTCAGCCGGCGCAACAGCTCCATGCCGTCCATGCGCGGCATCTTGATGTCGAAGATCGCGAGCTGCGGCGGGCGTGCCAGCAGGCCCTCGAGCGCGGATGCGCCGTCGGTGTAGGTTTCGACCTTGTACCCCTCGGCTTCCAGCGCGATGGACACGGATGTCAGGATGTTGCGGTCGTCATCGACAAGCGCGATGGTCTGCATCGTATTCAACTCCGTCTTTTGATGTCCGGTGGCCGGAACCGCTCGAAACGGCGGCAACCGCGAGTCACGGTCGCGTTACATGAGTATAAAGGTGGAACAAATTGTGGCGAAGTGCAAAAGCCATTGCTCCGTCGCTCCCGCGGCGGGGCGGAAACACGACGCAGAATGGCGCGATTTAACCGATTAAAAAAACACAAAATTTCTTTAAATCGATTAATATACTGAAATCATTACTCTTTTCGGATAGGCTATCTTGTTTTCAGAATTCCGGATCAGTATGTTCCGGCCAAATTCAACGCCGTCGGCAAACACGAAGGAAGCTTGACCATGGAGCAGCTTGGCAGCCGCAACCCCTCGAACGGTCTCGAAACGATCGGCTTTTCCGACCTCGCGGTCGTTCGCTACAACTTCGAGGCAGCGGAGCTTTACGAAGAAGCCCTTCGCCGCGGCGAGGCGCAGCTGACGGCTGAGGGGGCGCTCTGCGCGCGCACCGGCCAACACACCGGCCGATCGCCGAAGGACAAGTACATCGTGCGCGATGCGGCGACCGCCGGTGAGATCTGGTGGGACAACAACAGCGCCATGACGCCGGAAAACTTCGATCGCCTGCACCAGGACATGCTGGCGCATGCCAAGGGCATGTCGCTCTATGTGCAGGATCTGATCGGCGGTGCCGATCCGGAGAACGAACTGCCGACGCGCGTCGTCACGGAATTCGCCTGGCACTCCCTGTTCATCCGCAACCTTCTGATCCGGCCCGAGCGCGAAGCGCTTGCGAGCTTTGCACCCCAGCTTACGATCATCGACCTGCCGAGCTTCAAGGCTGATCCGGAGCGCCACGGTTGCCGCAGCGAAACCATAATCGCCTGCGATTTCACCAAGGGTCTGGTGCTGATCGGTGGCACCTCCTATGCCGGCGAGATGAAGAAGTCGGTCTTTACCGTGCTCAACTACCTGCTGCCGAAGAAAGCGGTAATGCCGATGCACTGCTCGGCCAATGTCGGCCCCGACGGCGATACGGCCGTCTTCTTCGGCCTCTCCGGCACCGGCAAGACGACGCTGTCCGCCGATCAGAGCCGGACGCTGATTGGTGACGACGAGCACGGCTGGGGCGACAAGGGCGTCTTCAACTTCGAAGGCGGCTGCTACGCCAAGGCGATCCGCCTGTCGGAATCCGCCGAGCCTGAAATTTTCTCGACGACGAGGCGCTTCGGCACCGTCATGGAAAACGTCGTCCTTGACGCTCGGCGCATGCCGGATTTCGATGACGGCTCGCTGACGGAGAACACCCGCATCGCCTACCCGCTGCATTTCATTCCCAATGCGAGCAGGACCGGCACGGCGCCGCAGCCGCGCACCATCATCATGCTGACGGCGGACGCCTTCGGCGTGATGCCGCCGATTGCCAAGCTGACGCCGGAACAGGCAATGTACCACTTCCTCTCCGGATACACCGCCAAGGTTGCCGGTACGGAAAAGGGGGTGACGGAGCCGGAGGCGACTTTCTCGACCTGCTTCGGTGCACCCTTCATGCCGCGCCATCCGTCCGAATACGGCAATCTTCTCAAGGAGCTGATCGCCAAGAACGGCGTTACCTGCTGGCTCGTCAACACCGGCTGGACCGGCGGGGCCTACGGCACGGGCAGCCGCATGCCGATCAAGGTCACGCGTGCCCTTCTGGCGGCGGCGCTCGATGGCTCCTTGAACAGTGCCGCATTCCGCACCGATGCGAACTTCGGCTTCGCGGTACCGGTGTCGGTCCCGGGCGTCGACGACCGTATTCTCGATCCGCGCTCCACCTGGGCGGACGGCAAAGCCTATGACGTCCAGGCGCGGCGGCTGGTAGACATGTTCATCGCCAACTTTGGGAAGTTCGAGAGCCATGTCGACGGCAGCGTGCGCGACGCCGCCCCCGGCCCCCGGCTCGCTGCCGAATAGGTTCGAGCCCCTGATTCACGTGAAACCCGGCTCTACAGCGCCGCGCGTCTTACGAGACGCGCGGCGCTGTAGCACTTTGAAGTGCTGCATGTCTTTGTCCTTAAATCCAGGTCGATTAAAGGAGACATGCAGTAGCGGCCGGGTATTCCATGGCGCTGGGACGCCGCAAGCTCCCTCCTATCCGGTGCCGGCTTCCTGCCGCGCCCATCAGGTCGCAACGGCGAGAGGATGAATAGGCGAACGGAAAGTTGCTTCACACGTTTCCCTCCTTCGTGCGATAGGGGGCCATGGCAAGCGAACCGCTTTACATCAATGAGACGATCGTGATCGCCGGCTGGGAGCTGACGGAGCAATTCGTGCTGGCCGGCGGCCCGGGTGGTCAGAACGTCAACAAGGTGTCGTCGGCCGTTCAGTTGTTCTTCGACGTCGCGGCGTCCCCGTCGTTGCCGGAGCGCATCAAGACGAACGCGCTGAAGCTTGCCGGCCGCCGCGCCTCTAAAGACGGCGTGCTGATGATCGAGGCCAATCGCTTCCGCAGCCAGGAGCGCAATCGCGAGGATGCCCGCGAAAGGCTGAAGGAACTTATAACGAAGGCGGCCGAGCCGCCGCCTCCGCCGCGCAAGAAGACAAAGCCGACGCGCGGGTCAGTCGAGAGACGGCTGAAAGAGAAATCCGGCCGCGCCGAGATCAAGAGGCTGCGTACGCGGCCGGAAGGCGACTGAGGCGCCGATGCTGTTTCGGGTGGTCGCGCGCGGCGCCGGGCGCTACTCCCCTTGAATTGTTTCCACACTTCGTCGTCTTTTGTGTCGAAGACGCGCGACAATCCAGTGCGACCCCGGGGTCGGGGCAATGCGACACGGTTCGTGCAAGACGCGCGCGTTGGTCCAGGCCCACAGGAGAGACCCCGATGCAGGTGCTGCCGAATGGCGTCAGGCATATTCCCGGCTTTCTCGACCGGAGCCGGCAGGAGCAACTGGTCGAAGCGATTCGCGACGTCGTCGCCGAAGCGCCGCTTTATGTGCCGCAAATGCCAAGGACAGGTAAGCCCCTGTCGGTGCGGATGACCAATTGCGGTGCGCTCGGCTGGGTGACGGATCGCCAAGGCGGCTATCGCTATCAGGAGAGACATCCGCTGACCGGACGCCCTTGGCCACCGATGCCGGACCAGCTCCTGGAGATCTGGCGCGCAGTTTCGGCAAGCGACAAGGCGCCCGAAGCCTGCCTCGTCAACTTCTATTCGGCCGACGCCCGCATGGGCCTGCACCAGGATCGGGACGAACTCGACCTCGAGACTGCGGTCGTGTCGATCTCGCTCGGCGACAGCTGCATTTTCCGGGTGGGTGGGACGAGCCGTGGCGGCCAGACCATGTCCTTCAGGCTCGAAAGCGGCGATGTCGTCGTGCTCGGCGGCGATGGCCGGCTCGCCTTCCATGGCGTCGACCGCATCCATCCGAATACTTCGACCTTGCTCAGGGACGGCGGCCGGCTGAACCTGACGCTGCGGCGGGTCAATCCTTGAGAAGCGGACGCCAAGTCCGCTGCCGAGATCACGTTTTTGGACGACTCAGGCCCCTCCTCAACCCCTCCTCACAAGGGGGAGGGGCCTCCCCAAGCCGCACCGCGCGTGCCCCATCTTGTGCTTCAGCGAAAGGCATAAAGAATTGAAGTTGCAGACGATTACCGCGAGCGCCAAGCCCCTCACCATTGTGGGGAGGGTATTTTCCGCAACACGTGGGAGGATTACCTTCGGGCGGCTCAGAGCTTCCTCAGCGCCACCGTTTCAGTGAGGTGATTGGGGCCCTTCTGCAGGATGAGGTCGGCGCGCGGTCGCGTCGGAAGGATGTTCTGGTGAAGGTTCTTCAGGTTGATGTTGTGCCAGAGCCCTTCTGCGATCGCCAAGGCCGCCTGCTCGCTGATCGTCGCATAGCGGTGGAAGAAGGATTGCGGGTTCTGGAAGGCCGTTTCGCGCAGGCGCATGAAGCGGCTCACATACCAGCTGTGGATGAGGCTTTCCTCAGCGTCGATATAGATGGAAAAATCGAAGAAGTCGGAAACCATCGGCACGATCTTGCCGTCGGCGGGCAGGTCGCGCGACTGCAGCACGTTGATCCCCTCGAAGATCAGGATGTCCGGCCGGTCGATGATCTGGAACTGGTCGGGAATGACGTCATAGGTCAGATGCGAATAGGTCGGCGCCATGACGTTCGGCCGTCCGGCCTTGATCGCGGAGAGGAAGCGAAGTAGCGCTCCGATGTCGTAGCTCTCCGGGAAGCCCTTGCGGTCCATCAGGCTTTCCCGCTGCAGGATCGCGTTGGGGTAGAGAAAGCCGTCGGTGGTGATGAGATCGACCTTGGGGCTCGACGGCCAGCGGGCGAGCAGTTCGGCAAGAATGCGGGCGGTCGTCGATTTGCCGACGGCGACGGAACCGGCAATACCGATGACGAACGGGGTCTTCGTTTCGTCCGACATGCTGAGGAAGCGCTTGCGTTGCTGAAACAGGATCTGCGACGCCTCGACATGGGCGGAAAGAAGCCGCGACAGCGACAGATAGATGCGGCGCACTTCGCCGAGATCGACCGGATCGTTGAGCGAGCGCAGCCGCTGTACCTCGTCGGCCGTCAGCGTCAGGGGCGTATCGGCGCGAAAGCGCGACCATTCCTCGGCGGAGAAGACGTGATAGGGCGAATACTCGCCCCCCTGTAGAATGCCCGGAATTTCCGCCGGCTCGGTATCGTTCGCGGCGATGCTCATGGATTCTGCCGGTTTGCCTTTTCCTGCAAGCCGGATTGCCCGGTCCGGCGCGCAAGTTCACTCATCACATCCTGCAACGGGACGGCGGCGATATTCAATACGACCATAAGATGATAGAGGAGATCGGCACTCTCATCGACGAGATTCTTGCGGTCGTCGGTCAACGCCGCGATGACCGTTTCGACCGCTTCTTCCCCGAGCTTCTTTGCCGCCTTTTGCTGGCCGGCGGCGACCAGTTTGGCGGTCCAGGAGTCCTCCGGCGCCGCCCTGGCGCGGGTCGCGACGATCCGTTCGAGGTCGGAGAGCGTGAATTCGGTCATGACGGGCTCCCTCTGGCTTGGTCGAGCCGCATGGCGACGCCGTGTTCGGCCATATAGTGCTTGGCTTCGCCGATGCTGTAGGTACCGAAGTGAAAGATGGACGCCGCAAGCACGGCGGTCGCGTGGCCGTCTCGTATGCCTTCGACGAGATGGTCGAGCGTGCCGACGCCGCCCGAGGCGATGACCGGCGCACGCACGGCGTCCGCAATCGCCCGCGTCAGCGGGATGTCGTAACCGGCCTTCGTACCGTCGCGATCCATCGACGTCAGGAGGATTTCGCCGGCGCCGAGATCGACGACCCTGCGCGCGAATTCGATCGCGTCGATGCCCGTCGGCTGACGACCGCCATGGGTAAAGATTTCCCAACGATCTTCCTCGTTTGGCGCCGAGACCTTTTTTGCGTCGATGGCGACGACGATGCACTGGTTGCCGAACTTGTCGGCGGCCTCGGCGACGAAATCCGGATTCTTCACCGCCGCCGTGTTGATCGATACCTTGTCGGCGCCGGCAAGCAGCAGCTTGCGGATATCGGCCACCTGGCGCACGCCGCCGCCGACGGTGAGCGGCATGAAGCATTGCTCGGCAGTGCGGGCGACGACGTCGAAGATCGTCTCGCGATTGTCCGACGAGGCGGTGATGTCGAGGAAGCAGAGCTCGTCGGCACCGGCCGCATCATAGGCTCTCGCCGCCTCGACCGGATCGCCGGCATCGATGAGGTCGACGAAATTGACACCCTTGACGACGCGGCCGTCCTTGACGTCGAGGCAGGGAATTACGCGGGCTTTCAAGGTCATGGGTTCATCCCTCTTCGCGCTTTGCGGATCAAGGCCAGCGCCTCCTTCGGGTCGATCCGCCCGTCGTAGAGGGCCCGCCCGGTGATCGCCCCTTCGAGCTTGTGCGCATCCGGCTCCGTCATCCGACGGATGTCGTCCATCGAGGCAAGACCGCCGGAGGCAATGACCGGAATGGAAACGGCGTTGGCGAGCTTGAGGGTCGAGTCCCAGTTGATGCCGGTCAGGATGCCGTCGCGATCGATATCCGTATAGACGATCGCCGCAACGCCTGCCCCCTCGAACTTCTTCGCCAGCTCGATCACGCCGAGTTCGGAGGCCTCCGCCCAGCCCTCGACGGCCACCTTGCCGCCCTTGGCATCGATGCCGACCGCAACCCGGCCCGGGAACTTGTGGCAGGCCTCGATCACCAGCGCGGGGTTGCGAACGGCAATCGTGCCGAGGATGACGCGGGCGAGCCCCCGCGAGAGCCAGTTCTCGATGTGGCCGAGCGTGCGGATGCCGCCGCCGAGCTGCACCGGATTGTGCGTGGCCCCGAGGATGGCATCGACCGCAGCGCCGTTCATCGTTTCTCCGGCAAAGGCGCCGTTCAGGTCCACGACATGCAGCCATTCGAAGCCTTGCTCCTCGAAGGTGCGCGCCTGGGCGGCCGGATCGGTGTTGTAGACGGTCGCCTGGTCCATGTCGCCGAGCTTCAGACGCACGCATTGGCCGTCTTTGAGGTCGATGGCGGGAAAGAGAATCATGAATTCGTCCGATCAGAAGGGGCGCAGGCGAAGCGTCACGGCTTCCAGCGCAGGAAGTTCGAGATGAGGGAGAGGCCGAGCGCCTGGCTCTTTTCCGGATGGAATTGCGCGCCCGCCTTGTTGCCGTTGGCAACGAAGGCCGTTACCGGTCCGCCATAGTCCGTGACGGCAACCACATCCGCCCCGCGCGCGGCGGCCAGGTGGTAGGAATGCACGAAATAGGCATGCAGACCGTTTGCGCCGGTCGGAATGCCTTCGAAGAGGGCATGCGGCCGGGTAAGCTGCAACGTGTTCCAGCCAATCTGCGGGATCTTCAGTGACGGATCGCCGGGCTGCATTTCGACGACATCGCCCGGGATCCAGCCGAAGCCTTGGGTGATCGTCTTTTCGAGCCCGCGCGAGGACATGAGCTGCATGCCGACGCAGATGCCGAGGAAGGGCCGCCCGGCCGTCTCGACCGCCTGCGTCAAAGCCTCCTCCATGCCGGTGACGGCTGCGAGGCCCCGGCGGCAATCCGCATAGGCGCCGACGCCCGGCAGCACAATGCGATCGGCCGAGGCGACCCGTTCCGGCCGGTTCGTCATGTCGATCTCCGCGGCAATGCCGGCTTCCCGTGCAGCCCGCTCGAAGGCCTTGGTGGCCGAGCGCAGGTTGCCCGATCCATAGTCAATGATGGCGACCCGCATCAGCGCTCTCCATAGGATTCGAAGAAGTCGGGCCCGGTGGAATTCCCCGTCCGTCTCCTGCCGGACCACTCGACAGACTGCAACGGCGTTGCTTTTTCGGGTTGACCGGTCGCGCTCGAATAATAGATCCGCTCCGCCGTCTCGAGGTCTTGCGCAGGAACGATCCTGCGCAGCGTCCAGTCTTTGGCCGAGAGCAGCCAAGCTACAACAAGCGGGCCCTCGAGTGAGACCAGCAGGCTAAGCGCAAGGTGCATGAGGAACGCGGGGACGAAGCCGCCGGGGAAGGTCGAGAGGGAGATTAACAGAACTTGCAAGACAGCAACCGGAATTCCGAGGAGCCATGCCCGCTTGGCGAACAGCCAGAGCGCGGGAAAGAAGAAGGCGGTCCAGGAAAAGCCGTCCGCGACGAAACGCGCCCTTTCGTCGTCGGCGGCGGCACCCGGCGGGGTCATGATGAGATAGGAGGCCATGGGTCTTCAAGCCAGTATTTAGCCGGCTCAGGCGAGCGTCCCCTTGGTCGAGGGAACGCGTCCAGCCTGGCGCGGGTCGATTTCGGTTGCCGTGCGAAGCGCGCGGGCGACGGATTTGAAGCAGGTCTCGGCGACGTGGTGGTTGTTTGCGCCGTAGATGTTCTGCACATGCAGCGTGATGCCGGCATTCTGGGCAAGCGCCTGGAAGAACTCGCGTACGAGCTCCGTGTCGAAGGTGCCGATCTTCGGCGACGAGAAAGGGACGTTCCAGACGAGGAACGGCCGTCCCGAGACATCGACGGCGGCGCGCGTCATCGTCTCGTCCATGGCGAGGTCGATCGAGGCGTAGCGCGCAATGCCGCGACGGTCGCCGAGCGCCTTGGCAATCGCCTGGCCGATGGCAATGCCCGTATCCTCGACGGTGTGGTGGTCGTCGACATGCAGGTCGCCCTCTGTGCTGATTTCCATGTCGATCAGCGAATGGCGTGCGAGCTGATCCAGCATATGATCGAAGAAGCCGATCCCGGTGGCGATCTTCGATAGGCCAGTTCCGTCGATATTGACGGAGACGGAGACGTCCGTTTCGTTCGTCTTTCGCGAAACCTGGCCGGTTCGGCTGGGCATGACGTCTGCCATCAGGCTCTCCTGTCTGCGCGCGACCTCGGAACTGCACCGAGGCAAGGGAGCGCTATTCAATACTTGCGGGTCGGAAAGCGGGGGTAAAGCGCTTACATAGTGCCCGTTCCGTCTTCTGCATGTCTTCTTCGATCGATCTCGATTCAAGGAAGAAACATGCAGCCAATCAAAGTGCTACAGCGACCTTTGCGCGTCTGACGAGAGGCGCGGCGGCTATAAGAGCCGCTCCATATCAGGCGGGACGCGAAATATCCAGAACTGCAACGGAAATTCGCTCGGTCCGGCCGGCAAGCGAAGCCACGGAGGTGATGACGGCAGCGGCGCATTTGCAATTGTGGCGAGCCGACTTACATAGGCGCCAAGCAACCAGGCTCGTGTCGGGCCGCAACGCCTCGGATCCGCGGGGCCCACAGGTAGTTTCTCATGAGCGAACACAATCCCTACGGAACGATGCACGCGACCACCATCATCACGGTTCGCAAGGGCGGCAAGGTGGTGATGGCCGGCGACGGCCAGGTCAGCCTTGGCCAGACGATCATGAAGGGCAATGCGCGCAAGGTCCGGCGTCTGTCGAAGGGCGACGTGATCGCCGGCTTCGCCGGCGCAACGGCGGATGCCTTCACGCTTCTCGAACGCCTCGAAGCCAAGCTTGAACAATATCCCGACCAGCTGATGCGCGCGGCCGTGGAACTGGCGAAGGATTGGCGCACCAACAAGTATCTGCGCAACCTCGAGGCCATGATGCTGGTTGCCGACAGGACGGTGACGCTGGCGATCACCGGCAATGGCGATGTGCTCGAGCCGGAGCACGGGACGATCGCCATCGGTTCCGGCGGGAATTACGCGCTTGCGGCCGCGCGCGCCCTGATGGACAGTGACAAGTCCGCGGAAGAGGTTGCCCGGCGTGCGCTGGAAATCGCCGGCGACATCTGTGTCTATACCAACCACAGCATCGTTGTGGAGACACTGGATGCCGACTGACCTGGCAGAGTTGAGTTTCGAGCCGGTGGCCGAGCGCCACCTGCCGATGCTCCTTCCCTGGCTGTCGGAGCCGCATGTCCGCCAATGGTGGGGCAACCCGGATGTGGAACTCGGATCGATCCGCGACGGTTGCGAGAGTGGCGACATCGATGGTTTCATCTTCCATGTCGCAGGTGAGCCGGCCGGATACATCCAATCCTGGATGCCCTCGCAATATGACGAGGAACCCTGGGCAAAGGAATTGTCGGCCGACACGCCCGGCGTCGACATTCTCGTCGGCCCGCCCGAAATGACCGGCAAGGGCGTCGCAGCGCTCGCGCTCCGATCCTTCGCGGCAAGGCTGTTCGAGAAGGGTGCCAGGCGGATCGTCATCGATCCGGATGCCGGCAATCACCGCGCGGTCAGAGCCTATACGAAGGCTGGTTTCGTGCCCTTCGGCGAATGGATAGACGAGTCCGGCCGGACACTCCTGATGGAGCTGACGCGGACCGAGTTTGAGAGGAATTGATGACCAACTTTTCACCCAGAGAAATCGTGTCGGAGCTCGACCGCTACATCATCGGCCAGAAGGACGCGAAGCGCGCGGTGGCGATCGCCCTGCGCAACCGCTGGCGCCGTCAGCAGCTCAGCGATGAGCTGCGCGACGAAGTCATGCCGAAGAATATCCTGATGATCGGCCCGACCGGCGTCGGCAAGACGGAGATTTCCCGTCGCCTCGCCAAGCTCGCCGGCGCTCCTTTTATCAAGGTGGAGGCCACCAAGTTCACCGAAGTCGGTTATGTCGGTCGCGACGTCGAGCAGATCGTGCGCGATCTTGTGGAGGTCGGCATCGCGCTCGTGCGCGAGAAGAAGCGCGCCGAGGTGAAGACCAAGGCGCATCAGAATGCGGAAGAGCGGGTGCTGGATGCACTCGTCGGCGCGACGGCTTCTCCGGCAACGCGCGAGTCCTTCCGCAAGAAGCTGCGCGCCAACGAGCTCGACGACAAGGAGATCGAGATCGACATCGCCGAAGCGGGCATGCCGGGCACGTTGGAAATCCCGGGCATGCCGGGTGCCAATATCGGCGTATTGAACCTATCGGAAATGTTCGGCAAGGCGCTCGGCGGCAGGACGAAGAAGGTCAAGACGACGGTCAAGGAGTCCTACGGGATTCTGATCAACGACGAGTCCGACAAGCTGCTCGACAACGAACAGATTCAGCGCGAGGCGGTTGCCGCCGCCGAAAACGACGGCATCGTCTTCCTCGACGAGGTCGACAAGATCGCGGCCCGCGAGGGCGGCTTCGGCGCCGGCGTTTCACGCGAAGGGGTCCAGCGGGACCTGCTGCCGCTGGTCGAAGGCACGACGGTCGCGACGAAATACGGGCCGGTGAAGACGGACCATATCCTCTTCATCGCGTCCGGCGCCTTCCATGTGTCGAAACCGTCGGATCTGCTGCCTGAGCTGCAGGGCCGTCTGCCGATCCGGGTCGAACTGCGCGCTTTGACCAAGGAGGACTTCCGCCGCATCCTGACGGAGACAGAGGCCAGTCTCATCCGCCAGTACAAGGCGCTGCTCGAGACGGAGGGCGTGGTCCTGGACTTCACCGAGGATGCGATCGATGCGCTCGCGGAAGTCGCCGTCCAGCTGAACGCCAACGTCGAGAATATCGGCGCCCGGCGACTGCAGACGGTGATGGAGCGCGTCCTCGACGACATCTCCTTCGACGCGCCGGATCGCAGCGGGCATACGATGATGATCGATGCGGAATATGTCCGAAAACACGTGGGCGACCTTGCCGCCAATACCGACCTGTCGCGCTACATCCTGTGACCTTTCTGCCGGTTTTCAGGGAAAAGCCGCGCATCGCTCGATCGTACAGGCGCCCGTCACTCGACAGGCGCCTCCATTTTTTCTAGAGCGGAGGCGATCAGCTGAAACGGGCATGATTCCGACATGATTCTGCCTTACGGGCCCGCGCCGACCCGGATCGGGTCCGTCCGGGAAAGAAGTTCACAGGAATACAGATGGTGCGTCTCACCGCTTGTCTTTTCGTCATCGCCACGCTCTGCCTCGCCGTCGCCAGACCGGCTGCGGCCGAGATCCGCATGGTGCCCGAGGGCAACCGGCACGCCGAGCAGCCGAACGTTCCCGGCGCCTCCGTTCGCCGCACCAAGGCCGGCCGAACTTCTTTCGACGCAAAATACGAGAAGGTGCGCGATCTCCTCGCATCCGACCGCATCCTGATTGCCAAGATCAAACAGGTTTCGGCCGCCTACGGCATAGAGCCTATTCACATGATTGGTGCCATCGTCGGCGAGCACACTTATAATGTCGACGCCTATGATCGCCTCCAGGCCTACTACGTCAAGGCGGCCGCCTATGCCGGCAACAGCTTTCGCTTCGGCTACAACGACGAGTCGGTCGGGGAATTCGTCCAGCGCCCGCAATTCCATTCCTGCGCAGGCGAGAAGACGTCCTACGCTCTGTGGAACTGCCGCGAGCGGGTGTGGGAACGCGAGTTCCGTGGCCGCGTCGTCGGAGGCAAGGCCTTCCCGAACAATCGCTTCGGCGCGGTGTTCTTCCAGCCCTTCTTTGCCGGCCAGACCTTCGGCCTCGGTCAAATCAATCCGCTGACGGCGTTGATGATGACGGATATGGTGTCACGCATCTCCGGCTATTCCCGGCTCGACGAAAACAATGCGGCCGGCGTCTATGCAGCAATCATGGATCCCGACGTCTCGCTCGCCTACATGGCCGCGACCATCCGCCATTCCATCGACGCCTATCGCACCATCGCCGGCGTGGATATCTCCAACAATCCGGGGATCACGGCAACGCTCTACAATGTTGGCAATCCTGATCGGCGGGCCGCTGCGCTTGCGGCAAGGAATGCGGGCGGCGAGATCTACTGGCCGGAGGAAAACTACTACGGCTGGCTCGTCAACGACCGGCGCGCGGAGCTCGAAGCGCTGCTCTGAACCGGCCGGCGCGATCGGCGTGCTTCACGTGAAACCTGCCCTTGATTGCGCTGCCAAAAGCTGAAACGCTGTTGCATGAGATCAGCAAAGGCACCTCGTCATGGACACGCGACCGGAGCCCTTCGAACCGCCCGCGCCCGTCCCGCGGACCGGCATTCCTTCGCGGCTGCAGATCATCCGCACCGTGCTTCGAAACCCGCTCGAGCTCTGGGGCGAACCATCCTACACGCTGCCCTGGATCGAGACGAAATTCATTAATCAGCGCACGCTGATCGTCAACGATCCCGGCCTCATCCGCTATATCCTCGTCGAGAACGCCGCCAATTATGAAATGTCGGAAGTGCGGCGGCTGATCCTGCGGCCGATCCTGCGCGACGGGCTCCTGACGGCGGAAGGGGAGGTCTGGAGGCGGTCGCGCAAGGCCATGGCGCCGGTCTTCACGCCGCGCCACGCCAACGGCTTTGCCGGCCAGATGCTGCGGGTCTGCGATGCCTTCGTCGAGCGCTACCAGCGCGCCGCGTCGGAGCCCTTCGTCAGCAATATCGCCGTCGACATGACGGAGCTCACGTTCGAGATCCTCGCCGAGACACTTTTTTCCGGCGAGATCGCCGTCGCGAAGGAGGGTTTCGCCGCCAATGTCGAAGAATTGCTGCAGCGGATGGGCCGTGTCGATCCGATGGACCTCCTCGTTGCTCCTAAATGGGTGCCGCGGCTGACCCGGATCGGTGGGCGCAAGGTGCTCGACCGCTTCCGCGGCGTCGTCTCCGAAACGATGGCGCAGCGTCGGCGGCGGATGGCGGAGGAGCCGGAAAGGGTCCCGAACGATTTCCTGACGCTGCTTTTACAGCTCGAAGGTCCGGAAGGGCTTTCGACCGACGAGATCGAGGACAATATCCTGACCTTCATCGGCGCCGGCCATGAGACGACGGCTCGCGCGCTCGCCTGGTGTCTCTATTGCATCGCCAATACGCCGGACTATCGCGAGGTCATGGAGCGGGAGATCGATGCGGTGCTCGCAAGCGGAGCCGATCCCGTCGATTGGCTTGGGCGCATGCCGCACGTGCTCGCCGCCTTCGAGGAGGCGCTTAGGCTCTATCCGCCGGCACCGTCGATCAACCGCGCCGCAATCGAGGAGGACGAGTGGACCTCGCCCGAGGGCGAGCATGTAGCGATCCGCAAGGGCATCTCGGTGCTTATCATGCCCTGGACGCTGCACCGTCACGCGCTTTACTGGAAAAAGCCCCGCGCATTCATGCCCGAGCGCTTCCTTCCGGAAAATCGCGAGAAGATCAACCGCTTCCAATACCTGCCATTCGGAGCGGGACCGCGCGTCTGCATCGGTGCGACCTTCGCGCTGCAGGAGGCGATCATCGCCCTTGCCGTGCTCATGCGCCGCTTCCGCTTCGATCCGACCGCGGCGACCGATCCCTGGCCGGTGCAGCGGCTGACGACCCAGCCGAAAGGCGGCCTGCCGATGCAGGTGTCGCTTCGCGCGAGATAATCCCCGCGTACCTGCGACGGCGGATGTCCATCACGCGATGGCCAATTCCGGCAATTTGTCCTATCACCGGCGATCTCTTTACTTCCGGGAATGTCCCCGCTCTCAACATGGACTGAGCAGAAATTGACCGCGCATCTCCTTCTCGGCATCGACACCGGCGGCACCTATACCGATGCCGTTCTCTTCAGCGAAGCAACGGGCGTAATCGCCAAGGCCAAGGCGCTGACGACCCGGCATGATCTTTCCGTCGGCATATCCGGAGCGGTCGAGGCCGTTCTGCAAAAGGCGCAGGTGCCGGTTTCGGCGATCAGCCTCGTCTCGCTTTCGACGACGCTGGCAACCAACGCCCTGGTGGAGGGCCAAGGCGGCCGCGCCGGCCTCATCATGATCGGTTTCGGGCCGGAAGACCTGAAACGCGATGGCCTGATCGAGGCGCTCGGCTCGGATCCGGTTCTGTTTCTGCCGGGTGGTCACAATGTCCATGGCGGTGAGACGCCGCTCGACATGCGCGCACTTGACGAGGCGCTGCCGGAACTCGGGCGGCAGGTATCGTCCTTTGCGATCGCGGGCTATTTCGCCGTGCGCAACCCGGACCACGAGAAGCGGGTGCGCGAGCGCATCCGCGAGGTCTCGCACCTGCCGGTGACCTGCAGTCACGAACTGTCCTCGAAGCTCGGCGGCCCGCGCCGGGCGCTGACGACGCTGCTCAACGCGCGCCTCGTCTCGATGATCGATCGGCTGATCGGCTCCTGCGAGGATTTCCTGAAGGGCCGCGGCATCGACGTGCCGATGATGGTGGTGCGCGGCGATGGCGCCCTCATTTCCGCCGCCGAAGCGAGGCTGCGGCCGATCGAGACGATTCTCTCCGGCCCGGCGGCGAGCCTGGTCGGCGCCAGGCATTTGACCGGTCTCGAAAACGCCGTCGTTTCCGACATCGGCGGCACGACGACCGATGTCGCCGTTCTCGAGGGGGGCCGTCCGCGGCTCGATGCGGACGGTGCCGTCGTTGGCGGCTTCCGCACCATGGTCGAGGCGGTTGCCATGCGAACCTTCGGGCTCGGCGGCGATTCGGAAGTGCGAATCGACGATCGCGGCCTGAAAGCAAAATTCGAGCTTGGGCCCCGCCGTTTCCTGCCCTTGAGCCTCGCCGCCCATCTCCATGGCGAGGCGGTTCTCTCCGTGCTGGAGAAACAATTGCGCTCGCCCCATGCCGGCCGCCATGACGGCCGCTTTGCCGTGCGCACGGGCCTGCCCGATCATCTGGCAAGCGGCCTCCAGCCGCAGGAACAAGCGCTTTACGATCGGATCCGGCTGGTGCCGGTGGCGCTCGCCGACCTGCTCGTCACCACGGCGCAGCGGGCTACCCTTGACCGGCTTGTCGCACGCGGGCTGGTGCATATCTCCGGCCTGACGCCATCCGATGCCATGCATGTGCTCGGGCGCCAGTCGCAATGGAACGCCGAGGCCGCCCGTCTCGGTCTCGAGCTTGCCGCGCGCGGCAGGGACGGATCGGGCCAGCCGATCGCGACCTCGGCCAAGTTGCTCGCCGAAATGGTCGTGGACCGGCTGACGCGGCAGTCCTCGGAGGTGATCCTGCAGGCCTGTCTTCATGAGGACGGGGCCGGGGCGATTGATCCGGCCGCGTCGCTTGCCGTCGACCGGGCGTTGAAGCGCGAGCCGGGCATCGTCCGCTTCTCGATCGGCCTCGACCGGCCGCTTGTCGGGCTTGGCGCCTCGGCCCCCGTCTATTATCCGGTCATCGCCGACATGCTCGGCACCGCGGCCTCGATTCCGGGGGAGGCCGATGTGGCGAATGCGGTGGGCGCCGTGGTCGGCCAGGTGCGCGCCACCGTGACCGTCTTCGTCACGACACCGGAGGAAGGTATCTTCGTCGTCAACGGCGCGGGCATCAGCGAGCGATTCCTCAAACAGGAGCACGCGTTCGACGTTGCCCGCCTCCGCGCCGAGACGATGGCGCTGGAAACGGCGCGGGCAAACGGCGCAGAGCAGCCGGTGGCAACGCTGCATGAAGAAATCGATGCGCCCGAAATCGAGGGCGGACGCAAACTGATGGAGGCCCGATTCATCGCCTCCGCCAGCGGTCGGCCTCGAATCGCGCATTTCTGACTATTTCCGTTCGCGAAAAGTTAAGACCGCTGTAACTCTTTGACTCTGCGCACGGAGTTTCCGAAACCGAGCGCGATCTTCGGGTCGATGCGCTTGAACTTTTGCAGAATTGACAGCGGATGATTTGATGAGAGACTGCGCCCGCTTGCATGGCGGGTGTGCGCGGTCATTTTCCGCATGTATTCTGTTTCAAGATTCGAGCTTGGTGATTGAAATTCGGGAGTTGCGGCATGGATCGCGTTGAGAAATTTGGTTTGAACATCGATGCCGGACTGCACCGCTTTCTGGTCGAGGAGGCGATGCCGGGCACTGGCATCGAGGCCGAGCAGTTCTTTTCGGCCCTGTCGGCGCTCATGCACGATCTCGCGCCGAAGACCCGGGCGCTTCTCGCCCGGCGCGATGACCTGCAGGCAAGGCTCGATGCCTGGTATCGCGAGCACGGCGCTCCTGTCGACCTGGACGGTTATGAGGCCTTCCTCAGGGAGATCGGCTATCTCCTGCCCGAAGGACCGGATTTCTCCATCTCGACCGCCAATGTCGATCCCGAGATCGCAACCATCGCCGGGCCGCAACTCGTCGTGCCGGTGATGAACGCCCGCTACGCCCTGAACGCCGCCAATGCCCGGTGGGGCTCGCTCTACGACGCCCTCTACGGCACCGACGCGGTTCCCGAGACGAATGGCGCCGAGCGCGGCGAGAGCTACAATCCGGTCCGAGGCGAAAGGGTCATCGCCTGGGTTCGCGATTTTCTCGACGCCAGCGTTCCGCTGGCCGAGGGCCGTTGGAGCGGAGTGAGCGGGCTTGCAATCGAGGGCGCGGCGCTGGCGGTGACGCTGACGAACGGCACCAGAACCGTTCTCCGGAATCCGGCTCAATTCGCCGGTCATGCCGGCGCTGCGGATGCTCCGTCCGAGGTCGTGCTTTCCCGCAACAACCTGCACGTCGTAATCGTTCTCGATGAGAAGACGGCGATCGGCAAGGCGGATCCGGCGCGTATCTCGGATGTCGTTCTCGAATCGGCGATGACCGCGATCATGGATTGTGAGGATTCCGTTGCCGCCGTCGATGCCGAGGACAAGGTCGTCGTCTACCGCAACTGGCTCGGATTGATGAAGGGCGATCTCGAGGAAGAGGTCGCCAAGGGGGGGCGGATTTTCACGCGCAGGCTCAACCCCGATCGGGTCTATACGAGCCCGGACGGCGCGGCGCTGACGCTGCCTGGCCGGTCGCTGATGCTGGTGCGCAATGTCGGTCACCTGATGACCAACCCGGCAATCCTCGACCGCGACGGCCGCGAGGTCCCCGAGGGCCTCATGGACGCAATGATCACGGCGCTGATCGCACTGCACGACATCGGCCCTAACGGCCGTCGGGCGAATTCGCGTGCCGGGTCGATGTATGTCGTCAAGCCGAAGATGCACGGGCCGGACGAAGTGGCCTTCGCCTGCGAGATCTTCGCGCGCGTCGAGGCGGCGCTCGGGCTTGCGGCCAATACGATGAAGATGGGCATCATGGACGAGGAGCGGCGCACCACCGTCAATCTCAAGGAGTGCATCCGCGCGGCCCGCGGACGCGTCGTCTTCATCAATACGGGCTTCCTGGACCGCACCGGTGACGAGATCCATACCTCGATGGAAGCCGGGCCGATGATCCGCAAGGGGGACATGAAGCAAGCGGCCTGGATTGCCGCCTACGAGAACTGGAACGTCGACATCGGCCTTGAATGCGGACTGTCCGGACGCGCACAGATCGGCAAGGGCATGTGGGCCATGCCGGACCTGATGGCGGCGATGCTCGAACAGAAGATCGCCCATCCAAAGGCGGGCGCCAATACGGCCTGGGTCCCCTCTCCGACGGCTGCGACCCTGCATGCGACCCACTACCATCGCGTCGATGTCGCAGCGGTGCAGGCGGGCCTCAAGAGCCGACCGCGCGCCAAGCTCGCGGACATCCTTTCGGTGCCGGTGGCGGTGCGGCCGAACTGGACCGAGGAGGAGATCCAGCGCGAACTCGACAACAATGCGCAGGGTATCCTTGGCTATGTGGTTCGCTGGATCGATCAGGGCGTCGGCTGCTCGAAGGTGCCGGATATCAACGATATCGGCCTGATGGAGGATCGCGCGACCTTGCGCATTTCCTCCCAGCACATGGCGAACTGGCTGCGTCACGGCATCGTCAGCGAGACGCAGATCGTCGAAACGATGAAGCGCATGGCGGCGATCGTCGACCGGCAGAATGCCGGCGATCCGAGCTACCAGCCGATGGCCGGCCGCTTCGACGAATCGATCGCCTTCCAGGCGGCCCTCGACCTCGTGCTCAAGGGGTGTGAACAGCCGAACGGCTATACCGAACCGGTGCTCCACCGCCGGCGGCTGGAGTTGAAGGCGAAGCAGGCGGGGTGAGCGCCGCGTCCTACGCTTACGAGCAGGAGAAGACCCTTCCCAAACCCTTCCCACAAGAGGGAGGGGCTCGGCACTCGCGGCGCTCGCTTGCCCATTTCAGCCCTTCCGACTCACGCAAGGGTTGAGTACGTTGTAGTGAATGCATGGCTCGGTAAGCCCCTCCCCCCTTTGGGGAGGGGACTTCCGGCGCTATTCCACGCAAGCGAATGAAAAGGCCGCCGGCATCGACCAGCGGCCTCTTTCGATAGACGGATGTTCCAGCGTTACTGCTGCACGACGACGCGCGCGCCGCGGCCCGGGCGAACCCGTGCATAGAGATCGATGATGTCCTGGTTCATCAGCCGGATGCAGCCGGACGACGCAGCGGTACCGATCGAAGACCATTCCGGCGTGCCGTGCAGGCGGAAGAGCGTGTCGCGGCCTTCCTGATTGAAGAGATAGAGCGCTCGGGCGCCGAGCGGATTGCTGAGACCCGGGCCCATGCCTTCCTCGACATATTTGGCGACTTCCGGCTTGCGCTCGGCCATCTCCTTCGGCGGATGCCAGGTCGGCCATTCCTGCTTCCAGGCGACATAGGCCTCGCCTTCCCAGGCGAAGCCGGCCTTGCCGACGCCGATGCCGTAGCGCACCGCCTTGCCGCCCGGCAGTACGTAGTAGAGGAAGCGATTCGGCGTGTTGACGACGATGGTGCCGGGGCGCTCCTTCGTCTGGTACTCGACGATCTGACGATGGAAGCGCTTGTCCAGTCGGTCGATCGGGATTGCCGGCAAGGGATAGCCGTGGTCCTCAACCGCGCCGTAATTGGTCGTAAAGATTTGATTCGTCGCCAGCTTTTCGCCCTCGGTGGAGGAGTCGGCGGTGGACGTCGTTTGAGAGCAGCCGGCGATGAGGACCGTCGCAGTCAGACTGCACAGAAGGAGAGCGTTGCGGAAGCGCATGAGGGTCTCGTAAAAGGAAGGTGAGGAAGTGCGGGGGAGGGTGCCCGGCCGTCAGCTTATTTGCGATTGCATGGCGCTTAGCAAGGGACGGAGGTGCCGCAATTCGGCCGCGAAGTGTAAATTCCGCGACGATTGCTTTTTTGCAACAAGCGGCCGGAGCGGCGCCCTGCGCCGAAGTCGAACGATGACGATTCTATCGATCCATGGCGACAATCCGCTCGCCGACGGGCGCCAGTCGGAGCGGGCATTGAAAGTGCGCCGCGGCGTTCAGCGCCTGCTTGCCGAGATGCGCCATGCCGTGTTGCCGGAACTCACGCTTGCGAGCGGCCGGCGGGCGGACCTCATATCGCTGTCGGCGAAGGGCGAGATCTGGATCGTCGAGATCAAGACTTCGATCGAGGATTTTCGCGTCGACCGCAAATGGCCGGACTACCGGCTGCATTGCGACCGGTTGTTCTTTGCGACTCATGCAGAGGTGCCGCTCGACATCTTTCCGGAGGAATGCGGACTCATCCTTTCCGACGGCTACGAAGCGCATATGTTGCGCGACGCCCCGGAACATCGCATTGCCGCTGCAACGCGAAAATCGGTAGTCCAAGGCTTTGCCCGGGCGGCGGCACAGCGCCTGATGCTGGCCGAATGGGCGGCTGAGAGAAACGGCGAATTCGGCGAGTCGATAGGCGATATCCTCGCCGGCAGCCGTGATGCGGAGTCCTGATTACTTTGGCGCCCGCTTCGCCAGGATGCGCTGCAGCGTGCGGCGGTGCATGTTGAGCCGTCGCGCGGTTTCCGAGACATTGCGTTCGCACATCTCGTAGACCCGCTGGATGTGCTCCCAGCGCACACGGTCGGCGGACATCGGATTTTCCGGCGGCTCCACCCGTTCGCCGGAACGCTGCACAAGGGCGGCGAAGATGTCGTCGGCGTCGGCGGGCTTCGAGAGATAGTCGACCGCCCCGAGCTTCACCGCGTTCACCGCCGTGGCGATATTGCCGTAGCCGGTCAGCATGATCATTCGCGTGTCGTCGCGGCGTCCCCGGATCGCCTCGATCACGTCGAGTCCGCTGCCGTCGCCGAGCCTCAGGTCGATGACCGCATGTTTCGGCGGATGCGTCTTTGCCTTGGCGATGCCTTCGGCAACCGATTCGGCGATCTCGACCGTGAAGCCGCGCGCCTCCATGGCGCGCGCGAGTCGCCGCAGGAACGGCCCGTCGTCATCGACGATCAGGAGCGTCCTGTCGGGCCCGATCAGTTCGGCATCCGACTGCGTACTTTGTCCAGCCGCTGATTTATCCGTCATCCTTCAACCCTCGAGCCCTACAATTCCGTTGAAATTACGTGGGTTTTTCTCCGCTGTCTTCAATAATCCGCCACGATTCATTTCGCCAGTTTCGTATCCATCAATGCGCGCGGCCATTCGACGCTGACGCGGGCGCCCGGATTGCCGTTCTCGAATCGCAGCCGGGCGCCGGATCGCTCGAGCAGCGTCTTGGCGATGAAAAGCCCGAGCCCGAGCCCGCCGGCGCTGTCTTCCTTCTGTCGCCGGGTGACGTAGGGCTCGCCGATCCGTGCCAGGATGTCCGGTGCGAAACCATCGCCATCGTCCTCGATCGTCACCCTCACGCGCTCGGCCGTGTGCTCGACCGTAACGGTCACGGCCTTGCGAGCGTAATCGACGGCGTTTTCCAGAAGGTTTCCGAGACCATAGAGGATGCCTGCATTGCGGGTGCCTACGGGTTCGCCGGCACGGTCGCCCTTCTCAACGAGCTTGATTTCGATCCCGAATTCGCGGTGCGGCGCCATCACCTCCTCGATCAGCGAGGAGAGCGGCAGGAGCCGCATGTGCTCCTCGCTTTCGGACGAGAGCGTCGTCAGGCGCTTCAGGATATCGCGGCAGCGCTCGCTTTGGCTGCGCAGCAGATGGACGTCCTCGCCGAAACGCGGGTCGTCGCCAAGCTCCCGTTCCATTTCCTTGGCGACGACACTGATCGTCGCGAGCGGCGTCCCGAGCTCATGGGCGGCGGCGGCGGCGAGGCCGTCGAGCTGCGACAGGTGCTTTTCGCGCTGGAGCACGAGTTCGGTGGCCGTCAGCGCTTCGGATAGCTCGCTGGCCTCGAGCGAAACGCGATAGGTGTAAAAGGCGGCGAAGGCCGTCATCGAGACGATCGCGAACCAGATGCCGACCGTCAGCACGCTCGGCATCAGCAAAACGGTTCCGGGATACCACGGCAGTGGGAAGGGGGAAAAGGCAAGGGCCGTGATACCCATGACCGCAAAGCCCGCCAGTACGATACTGTGTGGCTTCGGCTGCGAGGCCGACGAGATGATCACCGGCACGCAAAGAAGCGGGGCGAAGGGATTGGCAAGTCCGCCGGTGATGAAGAGCAGCGCCGTCAGTTGCGCCAGGTCGAGGCCGAGCAGCACGAAGGCGGCCGGCGCCGTCAGCCGGTGCGTCGGCGGATAGCGCACCGTCAGAAACGCATTGAGCAGCGCCAGGCTTGCGATCAGAGCCGAACAGGAAACGAGCGGCAGCGGAAATTGCAGCCAGAGCGCCGTGACGATCACGGCCACGGATTGACCGCCAACCGCGAGCCACCGCAGCCGCACGAGCGTCTGCAGCCGCAGGCTGCGATTGCCGTTGAGATTGTCGAGTGCCATTGCCGCCATGCCGGTCCTTTCGCGCTGCGGCTCAAGTCTATCGCCAGATCGGCACGATAGACCAGCCCTCGCGCATCGGCCCGAAAACCGGAGCCGATTTTCGGAAAGCGCCATGCGCAGATTCAAGGAGTCAGCGAGCTTTGCGAGCACGGCGCTGTATAGCAGGTTCAGCAAACTGTCCCGTGAATATCCGCCCGGTAGCTGCTCTACGTCCCACGCGGTTTCGCCCGCGTCGTCGGCGCGGCATTGGCGGGATCTTCCGGCCAGGGGTGTTTTGGGTAGCGCCCACGCATGTCCGCGCGCACGTCCTTCCAGGAGCCGGCCCAGAAGCCCGGCAGGTCGCGGGTGGTCTGGATCGGGCGGTGGCCGGGTGAGACCAGCTCGAGAAGCAGCGGCAGCCGCCCGTCGCCGATCGTCGGATGCGTCTTTAGCCCAAAGAGCTCCTGCACGCGGATCGACAGGAGCGGCTCGTCTCCGTCGTAGCGGATGGGATGCCGCTGTCCCGTCGGCGCCTCGAAATGCGTCGGTGCGAACCGCGCGAGATCGCGCTGGAGATCGTAAGGAACGAGGGAGAGAAGGCCTTCGGCCAGATCGCCACCCCGGATGCCGTCGATGCCGCCGGCCTCCCCCTGATAGGGCGCAAACCACTCGTCGAGGCGCTCGAGGAGTGCCGTATCGGACATGTCGGGCCAAGGCTCGCCGAGCGAGCGATGCAGGAAGCCGATGCGGTGGCGCAGCTGCGCCACGTCCTTCGGAAAGGGTACCGCAGCGAGCCCCAATTGCCTTACGCCATCCGCGAGCGCCCTTGCGGCCGCCTCGCCGCTCGGCCGGGGCAGAGGTGTCTCCTCGAAGATGATGGCGCCCAGCCGCGTCACCCGGCGGGCCCGCACCTGCCGGCTCGTCCAGTCGAAGAAGCTCTGCTCCTCGCGGACGATTGCTCCGGGCATATGCGCCTCGACGTCCCCCCGGTTGATCTCCGCGGCAGCAAGGACGCGCTGCGCGCCCGCCCGTCCCGTCAGATCGGCGATAACCAGCATTTCGGCCGCTGCCAGTCTTTCGGTTGCCGGCACTTCTGCGCCCCGCCCATTGGCCATCACGAAGCGGCCGCGGCCGCCACGCTGAAGCGCAATGCGATCGGGAAAGGCGTGCATCAGCAGCGGCCCCGGCAGGGCACGCGAAGCATCGGTTCCTGCTCCGCAGAGATCCGCAGCCATACGTCTGGCGAGTCGGCGCGCGGCCTCGGCCCTTTCGCCGCGATCGCTTCGAAAGCGCCGCAGCCGCTCCTCGATGTCGAGACTGTTGCCGCCGAGGCCCTGCTCCGTCAGCATCACGGCGATGAGGCAGGCTTCCGATGCCTGGCCCTCCTCGGCGGCCGAGGCCGCCATGGCGGCGAGCCGCACGGGCAGGGCGAGGTCGCGGACCTTGCGGCCCCTCGGCGTCAGCGCGCCCTGGGCATCGAGCGCGCCGAGTTCGACCAGAAGGCTGCGTGCCTCGCGCAAGGTCGTCTCCGGCGGCGGGTCGATGAAGGAAAGCGACGAAGGATCGGCTACGCCCCAATGGGCGAGATCGAGCAGCAGGCCGGAAAGGTCGCTTGAGAGAATCTGCGGCGGCGTGAAGGCTGCGAGCGCTGCCGTCTGCCCGGCGTGCCACAGCCGGATCGCGATGCCCGGCTCGGTTCGCCCGGCGCGTCCGGCGCGCTGGTCGGCGGAGGCGCGCGAAACGCGAACGGTTTCCAGCCGCGTGATTCCCGTCGAGGCTTCGAATACGGGCAGCCGCTGCAAGCCGCTGTCTACGACGATGCGCACGCCGTCGATGGTGATCGAGGTCTCGGCAATCGATGTCGCGAGCACGATCTTACGGGTGCCCGGCAGTGCCGGCCGGATCGCCGCATCCTGTTCCTTCTGGCTGAGATTGCCGAAAAGCGGCACGACCAGGGTGTTCTCGCTGAAGCGCCCGGAAAGACGTTCCGCCGTGCGGGCAATCTCGGCCTGGCCGGGGAGAAAAGCGAGGATCGAACCGGCTTCGGCGCGGTGCGCCGTGGTGATCGTGCGCACCACTGTATCCTCGACGCTTTCGGACAGGTTCCTGGTTTCGTGGCGGATTTCCACCGGAAAGCTGCGGCCCTCGCTCTTGAGCACCGGGGCGTTGCCGAGCAGTTTCGAAACGCGCTCCACGTCAAGCGTCGCCGACATGACGATGATCCTCAGGTCGTCGCGCAAGGCCGACTGCACGTCGAGGGCCAAGGCGAGACCGAAGTCGGCGTCTAGCGATCGCTCATGGAATTCGTCGAAAAGAACGGCTGACACGCCGGAAAGCTCGGGGTCGTCCAGGATCATGCGGGTGAAGACGCCTTCGGTCACCACCTCGATCCGCGTTTTTGCGGAAATGCGGTTGTCGAGCCGCATGCGATAGCCGACGGTCTCGCCAGGCTTTTCGCCGAGGAGTTCGGCCATGCGGCTCGCCGCGGCCCGCGCCGCAAGGCGGCGGGGCTCGAGCAGGATGATCTTGCCGTTCTTCACCCCGGGCTGGTCAAGGAGGAAGAGCGGCACCAGGGTCGTCTTGCCGGCGCCGGGAGGCGCCGAGAGCACGGCCGAACCCGCCTGATCGAGCGCCTCGGCGAGCGCAGGCAGAATATCGAGAACCGGAAGGGGCGGAAGCGGTCGCATCAGCCGTCCACCTCGCGTCCGATCTCGATGACCGGTCCGCCGGCGGCCTCCGCGTCGGCACGGTCGTGGGTGACGAGAACGGCCGGCAAGCCGGAAGCGCGCGCCTTGGAAAAGACGAGGTCGCGGGTTTGCTGGCGAAGGGCCATGTCGAGTTTCGAGAAGGGCTCGTCGAGCAGCAGGAAACGCGGCGCCGAGATGAGCACGCGCTGCAGGGCAACGCGGGCCTTTTCGCCACCTGAGAGCGTTTCCGGATCGCGATCGAAGAAGCCGGAGAGCCCGACCTCGTCCAGTGCCTGCTCGGCCAGTTCTCGTCGTGCCCGGCGGCCTCTGATCGATTGCGGGATGGCGAAGAGGATGTTGCCGCCGACCGACAAGTGGGGAAAGAGCAGCGGATCCTGGAACAGGATGCCTGCATGGCGCCGGTCGGCCGCAAGCCTGGTCAGATCCTCGTCGCCGATAACGATCTGTCCGCTGGCCACGAATGCCGGATCGAGAAAACCGCCGGCAAAAGCCAGCAAAGTGGATTTGCCCGACCCGGAGGGGCCCATCACGGTCAGGATCTCGCCCGGCATCACCGTCGCTGAGAGCGCAAGCAGCGTCCGCCCTGCGAGCCGGATCCGAACATCCGACAGCATCAGCGATTTCGACCTGGTTGCCGGGATTGTGTTGGCGATGTCCTGCATTCACGTCCTCATGGCGCGCCGGTTGCGAAATAGCAACTGCGGCCCGAGCGACGCAACGAGAAATGCGAGGAAGGGCAGAAGCGCCTGGACAAGCGCATAGACGCCGATGACCCGCCGGTCGCCGCCGGAGGCCAGCGCGACCGACTCGGTCGCGATTGTCGTCAACCTTCCCGCGCCGATGAGCAGCGTCGGCAGATAAAGGCTGACCGATACCGAAAAGCCGACGGCAAAGGCCGTGAGGCAGGCCCGCAAGAGCATCGGCAGGCGGACCGTGATCAGGATCCGCAAGGGGGACTTGCCGAAGCCGGCGGCAATCCGCTCGAAGCGCGGGTCGAGTGCGCGCCACGGCGACGAGAGCGACAGCAGCACGTAAGGCAGCACGAACAGAAAGTGCGCCGCAAGCACCGTCGGGAAGACAGGCTTGAAGCCGGCGGCGACGATGAGAATTTGCAGGCCGAAGATGAAACTGATCTCCGGCAGCAGCAAGGGAAGGTAGAGCGATTTGTAGGCTATTGCTTTGCCGCCCCCTCCTGCGGTGCCGTTTCGGTTGAGAAGCATGATGGCAACGAGCAGCGCGAGCGAGGCCGCCGAGATCGCAAGCGCGAGCGTGGTGCGAAGCGGCGGCCCGAGTTGCGGCAGGCTGCGCACCCAGGTCTGGGGCGTGAAATGCGTCGGGAAACTATTTGGGAAGGGCCAGAGGCCCGCGATCGACCAGAGGCCGAGAGCAGCAAGCCCCAAAAAGATGAGAACGGCTGAGGCCGCCATTGCGATCGCCGACGCCAGCCGCAAAGGGGTATCGTTTCGAATACGTCGACCGGATGCGATCACCCGGGTAAGCGCGATCTTGCCGAACCGCTCGATCAGGAACCACGATGCGATCGCGACCGCAACGACGGCAAGCTGCAGCAGGGCGGCAGCCGAAGCGAGAAAGCGCGCGCTCAGCTCGTGATCAGCCGTCCAGAGGGCGATGCGCACCGGCAAGGTGGCCGGCAGTTGCGGCCCGAGAATGATGGCGACGTCTACCACCGAAACGGAATAGACGAGTACCGCAAACACGGCGAGCCGGATCTGCCGGTAGAGCGCGGGCCAGAGGGTGACGAAGAACCCGCTTACATGACCATGGCCTAGCGCCGCGGTCAGTTGCCGCGACTGGCGAAGCGGTAGCTGCGGCAGGGCAGCGAGTGCGACCAGAAAGAGAAAGGGAATTTCCTTCGCGACAAGCCCCGCGATCATCGAGAGCGCGAGCGGATCGTTCGGCACCAGCCATTGCGGCGGCCGGGCGAAGCCCGTCAGCTCTGGCGAGACCAGCCGGGGCAGAAGGCCCGAGGGCGCGATGAGGAAGGCAAGCGCAAAGGCGACGGCGGCGTGCGGAACCGCTAGCAGTGGCGAAACCAGGTGCTGGATGCGCGAAAAGGCCGGCGTGCCGGCGAAGCCGGCCAGGAAGGTCCCGACGATCGCAACCGAAATCGATGTCGTCGCCAGGCCGGCGGCAAGCCCCGTAAGCGTCGAGCGCAGGATATGCGGTTGCCTGGCTAGCTCGGCAAAATGGTCGAGCGTGAACCGGGATTCCCCGAGCGCAGGAAGATAGCCGAACGCTGGCAGTGCAATTCCCGCCATACCGGCAAGAACCGGTAGTCCGAGAATGAGGACGAGCAATCGGTTCGCGTTGAAGAGAGTGCGGGCACCCGTCTCAGTTGGCAGCGCCATAACGCCGGATCCATGCGGCCTCGATGTGCGTCATCCAGCTCGGATGCGGTTCGTCGAGCGCGGGTCCGAGCTCATTGGGCTTGAGCGTTGCCACGCCCAGATCGAGGCCTTCGAAGGCCGATCGGTCTCCTGCCGGAAGTTTATCCAGCGAAAGAACCGTCGGATCGCCCCAGACTTTCGGATCCTGCTTGCGCAATTGCGCCTCCGGCGAGAGCAGAAAATTCGCGAAAAGCAACGCGCCCGCCTTCGCCGTTGCATTGTAGGGAATAGCGAGGAAATGCGTATTGCCGAGCGTACCGC
>NZ_CM178974.1:3352500-3622262 GCF_058732025.1 Sinorhizobium sp. Y406
GGATAGTCAGGTTTGGCTGCCCCATGAGCGCAAGTGAATGGGATAAGCTTAGCCAAATCCAAATAAGGATGAGCATTGGCAATGAGAACGATCAAGTGTCAAAAGGGCATTTGGTGGATGCCTTGGCATGCACAGGCGATGAAGGACGTGATACGCTGCGATAAGCCGTGGGGAGCTGCGAATGAGCTTTGATCCATGGATCTCCGAATGGGGCAACCCACCTTAAATACTTGGAAAATTTAAGCCGTGCGCGAGCACGGCTTAAGTTTCCAAGTATTGTTACAAGGTATCTTATTCTGAATACATAGGGATAAGAAGCGAACGCAGGGAACTGAAACATCTAAGTACCTGCAGGAAAGGACATCAACCGAGACTCCGCAAGTAGTGGCGAGCGAACGCGGACCAGGCCAGTGGCAATGCGGAATGAAGTGGAATGATCTGGAAAGGTCGGCCGTAGCGGGTGACAGCCCCGTACACGTAGAACACGCATTGTCCTTGAGTAAGGCGGGACACGTGAAATCCTGTCTGAACATGGGGAGACCACTCTCCAAGCCTAAGTACTCGTGCATGACCGATAGCGAACAAGTACCGTGAGGGAAAGGTGAAAAGCACCCCGACAAGGGGAGTGAAATAGAACCTGAAACCGGATGCCTACAAACAGTCGGAGCCCGCAAGGGTGACGGCGTACCTTTTGTATAATGGGTCAACGACTTAGTGTGACATGCAAGCTTAAGCCGGTAGGTGGAGGCGTAGCGAAAGCGAGTCTGAAGAGGGCGCCTTAGTATGTCGCATTAGACCCGAAACCGAGTGATCTAGCCATGAGCAGGTTGAAGGTTGGGTAACACCAACTGGAGGACCGAACCCGCATCTGTTGCAATAGATTGGGATGACTTGTGGCTAGGGGTGAAAGGCCAATCAAACTCGGAAATAGCTGGTTCTCCGCGAAATCTATTTAGGTAGAGCGTCGACCGAATACCCCCGGGGGTAGAGCACTGGATGGGCTATGGGGACTCACCGTCTTACTGATCCTAACCAAACTCCGAATACCGGGGAGTACTAGTCGGCAGACACACGGCGGGTGCTAACGTCCGTCGTGAAGAGGGCAACAACCCTGACCTCCAGCTAAGGTCCCCAAGTCATGGCTAAGTGGGAAAGGATGTGAGGATCCCAAAACAACCAGGATGTTGGCTTAGAAGCAGCCATCATTTAAAGAAAGCGTAACAGCTCACTGGTCTAAACAAGGGTCTTTGCGCCGAAAATGTAACGGGGCTGAAGCCATGCACCGAAGCTGAGGATACGTCGCAAGACGTGTGGTAGCGGAGCGTTCCGTAAGCCCGTGAAGGGATACCCGTGAGGGGTCCTGGAGGTATCGGAAGTGCGAATGTTGACATGAGTAACGATAAAGAGGGTGAGAGACCCTCTCGCCGAAAGACCAAGGGTTCCTGCTTAAAGTTAATCTGAGCAGGGTTAGCCGGCCCCTAAGACGAGGCGGACACGCGTAGTCGATGGGAACCACGTTAATATTCGTGGGCCTGGTGGTAGTGACGGATCGCTTGACTTGTCCGGACTTATTGGATTGTCCGGGCTTGGACGCGGTTCCAGGAAATAGCTCCACCGTATAGACCGTACCCGAAACCGACACAGGTGGTCAGGTAGAGTATACCAAGGCGCTTGAGAGAACTATGTTGAAGGAACTCGGCAAATTGCACGCGTAACTTCGGAAGAAGCGTGACCCCATTATGGGCAACCATGATGGGGTGGCACAGACCAGGGGGTAGCGACTGTTTATCAAAAACACAGGGCTCTGCGAAGTCGCAAGACGACGTATAGGGTCTGACGCCTGCCCGGTGCTGGAAGGTTAAGAGGAGGGGTGCAAGCTCTGAATCGAAGCCCCAGTAAACGGCGGCCGTAACTATAACGGTCCTAAGGTAGCGAAATTCCTTGTCGGGTAAGTTCCGACCTGCACGAATGGCGTAACGACTTCCCCGCTGTCTCCAACATAGACTCAGTGAAATTGAATTCCCCGTGAAGATGCGGGGTTCCTGCGGTCAGACGGAAAGACCCCGTGCACCTTTACTATAGCTTTACACTGGCATTCGTGTCGGCATGTGTAGGATAGGTGGTAGGCTTTGAAGCGGGGACGCCAGTTCTCGTGGAGCCATCCTTGAAATACCACCCTTATCGTCATGGATGTCTAACCGCGGTCCGTCATCCGGATCCGGGACAGTGTATGGTGGGTAGTTTGACTGGGGCGGTCGCCTCCGAAAGAGTAACGGAGGCGCGCGATGGTGGGCTCAGAGCGGTCGGAAATCGCTCGTCGAGTGCAATGGCATAAGCCCGCCTGACTGCGAGACTGACAAGTCGAGCAGAGACGAAAGTCGGTCATAGTGATCCGGTGGTCCCGCGTGGAAGGGCCATCGCTCAACGGATAAAAGGTACGCCGGGGATAACAGGCTGATGACCCCCAAGAGTCCATATCGACGGGGTTGTTTGGCACCTCGATGTCGGCTCATCGCATCCTGGGGCTGGAGCAGGTCCCAAGGGTTTGGCTGTTCGCCAATTAAAGCGGTACGTGAGCTGGGTTCAGAACGTCGTGAGACAGTTCGGTCCCTATCTGCCGTGGGTGTAGGAATATTGACAGGATCTGTCCCTAGTACGAGAGGACCGGGATGGACATATCTCTGGTGGACCTGTTGTCCTGCCAAGGGCATAGCAGGGTAGCTATATATGGAAGGGATAACCGCTGAAGGCATCTAAGCGGGAAACCCACCTGAAAACGAGTATTCCCTCGAGAACCGTGGAAGACGACCACGTTGATAGGCCGGGTGTGGAAGTGCGGCAACGCATGAAGCTTACCGGTACTAATCGTTCGATCGGCTTGATCGTTCCCATTGCTCATGCTCATCGAAGATGAGCTTTTAGCCCTCACGGCGATCCGCTGTCGCGGATGCCTCCGGGAGGGCGCGCCAAAAGGCGCGACGGCCTTTGGCCTTGCGGAGCTAAAGCTCCGATGAGTGCCCCAAGCGCCGTCGAAGACGTGTTCAAAAAAACGAAGCAATCGCTTCACCAGCTTCTCGAAATCAATTTGCGCCCTTAGGGCGCAAAAGCTTGCGCTTTGCCGACCTGGTGGTTCTGGCGGGGTGGCTGCACCCGTTCCCATTCCGAACACGGCCGTGAAACGCCCCAGCGCCGATGGTACTTCGTCTCAAGACGCGGGAGAGTAGGTCGCTGCCAGGTCTGCAAAGCGCAACAAAAACGCCGCTCCCCTTCACGGCAAAGCCGTGAAGGACAAGGCAGCGGCGAAAACAAAAAACATCTTCTCTCACACGCCGACAAAACGGCGAAACAAACCATTCGAACCATAACGCGGGGTGGAGCAGCCCCGAACGCCCGCAGGCCGAACGGCCGAGGACGGGCAAACAGACAAACAACCGGGCAAGAAAACCCGGACAAGCATAACGCGGGGTGGAGCAGCCCGGTAGCTCGTCAGGCTCATAACCTGAAGGCCGCAGGTTCAAATCCTGCCCCCGCAACCAAACTACACAACGCCCCGTAAAGGGGCGTTTTTGCGTTCGGCGACACCGGCTTGAAGGCCACGCCACCATTCGACGGCCGCGAGCGGCTTCCGCTTGCCGGCGATACGTTGTCGTCCGCCGGCGCATCGGCTCAGAGATCCGAACGGCTTCTCTGTTCCTCCCGAAGTACGACGCTCAGTCTCAAAAGCCTGCACCAGCGCCGTGCGCCCCGATAAACGCATGTGCTTGCAATCCCTTTTTGACCTTTTGTCGTTTGCGCCATCCCAGTCGTGCCGGTGACACGGGGGAGCGGATGCATCGGCCGATGCCCTGACCGGCGGCAGGCGCCGGCGTTCCGCAAGCGATCTGCGACTAACGACGAATATACCAAAGGTTTCGGAAAGGTTACTTGTTGTTATTCGTCCATTCCTGCGTGGAGGCGGGACGGGTGGGGAGAAACGGCGCCCGCCGGGCGCCAATCGTGAAAGGGAGGAGCACACGTGGCGGACACATCTTCGTCCAATGCCTACTGGGCAGCCAATATTCGCATAATCTACATTTGCCTGGCGATCTGGGCGATCGTTTCCTATGGATTCGGCATCCTGTTGCGCCCGGCGCTTTCGAGCATTGCCGTAGGCGGAACCGATCTCGGCTTCTGGTTTGCGCAGCAAGGTTCGATCGTCGTCTTCATCGCGCTGATCTTTTTCTACTCGGCGTATATGAACAAGCTCGACCGCCAATTCGGCGTCGACGAGCAATAGGGGCGGGACACGGTTATGGATCAGTATACCCTCAATCTGCTGATAGTAGGCGCGTCCTTTGCGCTCTACATCGGCATCGCAATCTGGAGCCGGGCAGGCTCAACCGCTGAGTTCTATGCGGCGAATCGCGGCGTCAATCCGGTCATGAACGGTATGGCAACCGCCGCCGACTGGATGTCGGCTGCCTCTTTCATTTCGATGGCCGGCCTTATTGCGGGTGTCGGCTACATCAACTCCACCTACCTGATGGGCTGGACCGGCGGTTATGTGTTGCTCGCGCTTCTGCTTGCGCCCTATCTGCGAAAGTTCGGAAAGTACACGGTTCCGCAGTTCATCGGTGATCGTTTTTACAGCCAGACCGCGCGCCTCGTGGCGGTTGTCTGCCTGATCATCATCTCGATCACCTACGTAATCGGGCAGATGACCGGCGCCGGCGTCGCCTTCTCCCGCTTCCTCGAAGTCGAGGGCTCAACCGGCCTGTGGATCGCCTCCGCCGTGGTATTCGTCTATGCCGTTCTGGGCGGTATGAAGGGCATCACCTATACACAGGTGGCCCAGTATGTGGTCCTAATCATCGCCTATTCTATCCCGGCGATCTTCATTTCCATGCAACTCACGGGCAACCCGCTGCCGTGGCTCGGACTCTTCTCGACCCACACGGAGTCGGGTCTGCCGCTCCTGCAGAAGCTGGACCAGGTCGTCACCGACCTCGGCTTCAATGCCTATACGGCACAGGGCTCCATGCTCAACATGACGCTGTTCACCCTGTCGCTGATGATCGGTACGGCCGGTCTGCCGCACGTCATCATCCGCTTCTTCACGGTGCCGAAGGTGGCTGATGCGCGCTGGTCCGCCGGCTGGGCGCTGGTCTTCATCGCGCTGCTCTACCTTACAGCTCCGGCCGTCGGCGCCATGGCACGACTGAACATCATCAACACGATCTTCCCCGGTGGTCCGCAGGCCGAAGCCGTCCTTTACGATGACCGGCCCGACTGGATGCGTAACTGGGAAGTTACGGGTCTCCTGAAGTTCGAAGACAAGAACGGCGACGGACGTATCCAGTATTACAACGATGCGGCTGCCGGCTTCGCAGAAACCGCGGCCTCGCGGGGATGGAGTGGCAACGAGCTGACGATCAACAACGACATCCTCGTTCTCGCCAATCCGGAAATCGCACAGCTTCCGGGCTGGGTCATCGGCCTCATCGCCGCCGGCGGTCTGGCTGCGGCGCTGTCGACGGCTGCGGGCCTGTTGCTTGCAATCTCGTCCGCCATCAGCCACGACCTCATCAAGGACTGGTTGAAGCCCGGCATCTCGGAAGCAGGGGAGCTCATGACCGCGCGCGTGGCGATGGCAGGCGCGATCCTGGTGGCCACGCTGTTGGGCCTCAACCCGCCTGGCTTTGCCGCCCAGACGGTGGCTCTCGCCTTTGGTCTCGCGGCCGCCAGTATCTTCCCGGCGCTGATGATGGGCATCTTCTCGAAGCGCATCAATGCGGCGGGGGCAACGATCGGCATGCTGGTCGGCCTGATCGTGACATGCCTCTACCTGTTCACCTATCTGGGCTGGTTCTTCATCCCGGGTACGAACATGCTCGAGAACGATCCGGCCAATTATCTGTTCGGCATTCCGCCGACGGCATTTGGCCCGATCGGCGCCTTGCTGAACTTTGGTGCCGCCTACGTCATTTCGGCGATGACTGAGGCTCCGCCGCGCCACGTACAGGAGCTTGTCGACTCGGTGCGCGTACCGCGAGGCGCCGGTACAGCGACGAGCCACTGACCGTCAGTTGAAAAGCGGGAGCGGGCGGCGTCAGCCGCCCGCTCTCCCCTTCCTCAAGGGCACGGCCGCCGGGATGGCTGCGCGAGGACACAATGGAAGACACGTACCCGGACATCGCACGGTTCCTGGAAACCGCTCATCCCTACGACAGCCTTCCGCGGGAGGAACTGGAGCACATAGGCCGGCAGTTCCGAAGGCTCCTTTTTCCTGCAGGCAGCGAGATCTACAAACGAGGCGATCCGCTTCCGGGTCTGTTTCTCGTGATGCAAGGCGCGGTGGAAGTCCGCGATGCCTCCGGTACGGTCGTTTCGCAGCTATTTCCGCGCAACTCGCTGGGCGAGCGCGGGCTTCTGGCCGACGGCCGCGCGGTTACCAGCGCTTCCGCATTGCAGGATACCATTCTATTGATGCTGCCGGTGACCGAATTCAGGCGGCTGATGGCCGAGCATCCGGTCTACAGCCGCTTCTTCACCCGCGGCCGCGAGGCTGCCTCCCGGCGCGCCGACGTCACGATGCGCAAGGTGAAAGACCTCATGTCCTCACCGCCCCGCTTTTGCGCGCCATCCGACAGCGTCCGTGCCGCGGCGGAGATGATGCGAAAGCTGAAAATCTCCGGCCTGGCGGTGGTGGAGCACGGCAAGCTGACCGGCATCGTGACGACGCGCGATCTGACCGCGCGGGTCCTTGCAGAAGGGCTCGACCCGGCGGCGACCCCTGTTTCCGCCGTCATGACCGCAAACCCCCTCAGCCTGGAGCAGGAAGCACTGGGCTCGGACGTGCTCAACCTCATGCTGGAGCGAGGAGTCGGGCATTTGCCGGTCGTTGCCGGAGAGCGGCTTGTCGGCATGATCACGCAGACGGACATCACGCGGTTTCAGGCATTGTCATCCGCACTCCTGATCGCGGACATTTCCGCGGCGGAGACGGTCGCCGACTTGCGGGCGAATACCGCGCATGTTCCGCAACTGCTTCTCCAGCTTGCCGGCGCCAATGCGCCGCACGAGGTGGTGACAAGGCTGATCACGGACGTGACGGACGCGGTCACCCGCAGGCTCATCGCCCTTGCAGAACGCGAACTGGGTCCGCCGCCGGTCCCCTATGTCTGGTTGGCTTGCGGCAGCCAGGGCCGGCAGGAGCAGACGGGGATCAGCGACCAGGACAATTGCATCTTTATCGACGACGCCTTCGAGGAGGCGGCGCACCGGCCCTGGTTCACGAAGCTCGCTCACTTCGTCAGCCACAACCTCGATGCATGCGGCTATGTCTTTTGCCCCGGCGACATGATGGCCACCAACCGGCGTTGGTGCCAGCCAGTGCGCACCTGGCGGGAGTATTTCTATCATTGGATCCATGTTCCCGAGCCGATGGCTCAGATGCTTGCAAGCGTGATGTTCGACCTGCGGCCGATCGCCGGAGAGGCGACGCTCTACCGCGACGTTCAGACTGAAACCCTGGAGGACGCCAGCCGGAATTCGATATTCGTGGCGCACATGGTGAGCAACTCCCTGAAGCACGCACCGCCTCTGGGGCTCTTGCGCGGCTTTGCGACCATTCGCGGCGGCGAGCACCGCAACCAGATCGATATGAAGCACAACGGCGTCGTGCCGGTCGTGGATCTTGGTCGCGTCTACGCCCTGCTGGCGCGCCTCAAGCCGGTGAATACCCGTGCGCGCCTTCTCGGAGCCGAAGAACGGGGTGTGATTTCAGGCGCGGGCGCTCGCGATCTGATCGCAGCCTACGATCTGATCGCCGAGATCAGAATTCGCAATCAGGCGATGCAGATCAAGGCCGGACAGCGGCCAACCAATCACCTTGCTCCCTATGATCTGGGGGAGTTCGAACGATCCCATCTTCGGGATGCGTTCGTCGTGGTACGCACGATGCAGTCGGCGCTTGCCAATTCCGGCATGGCGCCCATCTAGAGGAAAAACGCATGTTGTTCGAGTTCATCGCAGCCTTGGTTGCCGGCGTGGCCCTCGCAGGGATCATGATGCTGATCCGTTGGATGAGCCGCGGGCGCCTGCCGCGATGGGTGGTGCCGGCTGCAGCCGGCATCGGCATGCTTTCCTATGCGGTCTGGAGCGAATACAGTTGGTTCGCGCGCGCCACCAATGCATTACCACCCGGGACTGTCGTGACGTGGAAGAACGAGTCACGCTCTTTCTGGCGTCCCTGGTCCTATTACGCGCCGGTCGTTAATCGTTTCACGGCTGTCGACGTGGCGCACGCGCAACGACACCCCAACCAACCGGGCCTGGTCATGGCCGACCTCTTGTTTTCGGCGCGCTGGAAGTCACCGGCTCGTATGAAGACCGTCTTCGATTGCAACGGCAACCGTCGCGGGGATCTGCTGGGCGAGAATGTTTCAGTGGCAGAGGATGGAGCGATTGTCGGGGCGGACTGGGTCGCGGTGCCGGCGGACGATCCTGCCCTGCAGGCGGCCTGCCGGGAAAGCTGAGGAAGCCATGGTCATGCGACTGGGTTTGCGAAGTCGGATTTTGCTTTTCTTTGTCGCCATCGCCGCGGGCGCGACAGGGGCGCTCGGCCTCGGCCTATGGGGTGCCTACCACCACGCGGCCACCCCAGAAGTAGTCGAAGCTCTCCTCCAGGTTGCAGCCGTGGGAAGCGTCGGCATGTTTGTGATCGTCGCCTGTATCTGGCTGCTGTTCGACCGCCATCTGGCCCGTCCGATCGAGGCGATCGCTTCGGCCATGCGGGCGCGGGCGCATGCAAAGGTCGAGCAGGAGATTGACCACCATGAGGTGCGCTATCTCGGTGACCTGGCCGCGGCCGCTTCGATGACCACGGCCGCATTGAGCGAGACCCGGAATGCACTGGCCGAAACCGTGGCGCGCGAAACGGCCCGGCTTTCCGCCGACAATCAGAAGCTGGCGCAATTGCTGGCCGACGTGCCGCCGGCGGTTCTCTTATGCACCGGGCGTCATCATCTCGCATTCTACAATAGCTCCGCCCAGGAAATGCTGGCGACGGCCGAGATCCCGGTCTGTCTCGGCCGGAGCCTGTTCGACTACCTGAGCGACGGTGCCCTCAGGTCTGCATATCAGCGCCTTGTCGAGATGAATACCCCGGACGCGATATTGGAATTTGTTTGCACCGCTCCACGGCGGCGGCGACTTGCCGGCCGAATGCGACTGACCGGCGGCACCGGTCATGACGCCGGCGCCTACGTGCTGACCTTGCGCGACGTGACGGAAGAGGTTGCCGCCTGTGCAAGGCGCGACGTGCTGCTGAGCGACGTCTTCTTGACGATCCGGCCGGCAATCGAAGCGCTGAAAGAGAGCGCCCATCGTCTTGAGGTCGCGTCCGGCGACGGCGGCGAAGCCTTGATCATGCGCGACATCATCGGCCTCGAGCATGCAGTGCAGGCGCTCGAACCTCGTTTTGAAGCCTGTCAGGCCGATAGCTGGCCCATGGCATGGGTGGACGCCAGCGAACTCGCACATCAGGTACGAAGCGAATTGTCTGTTTCCGGCATTGCGGTCGACATCGATGCCGATGCGCTTGCGGCGCGGTGCAACATGCCCGATATCGTGTCGCTCTTTGCACATCTCGCCCGGCAGATAGCGCGGGATCGGGCTGTGCGTAAGTTCGTCTTCTCCGTCCGCGAGTTCCAAGCCGAAGGAAGAGCAAGTCTGGAGTGGGGCGGGCCGGCTCTCTCCGTTGGCTTGTTGCAGCAGTGGCTCCGTGAGCCTGCGGATGATCAGTCGCCGGCACCGGATGCGATTCTTCGCGCTCATCGAACGACACTCTCCTCGAGCTTCAGGGAGGGCCGATCATCCCTGAGCATGAGTCTGCAGCAGGTGAAGAAGCTGCAACCGGTTCCGGCCCGCCTACCCCGAACCGTCACATACGATTTCGAACTTCTGTCCCTTCCGCGCTACGACAGGATTGCCGAGGCTCGCCTCGACGATCTTGCCTATGTCGTGTTCGACACGGAGACCACTGGCCTGTTCCCCGAGCGGGGCGATGAGATCGTGCAGATTGCCGCGGTCCGCATCGTCAATGGAAAGCGCGTCGAAGGGGAAACATTCGAATCGCTGGTCAATCCCGGCCGGCGCATTCCCGCGGCCTCGTCTGCGGTCCACCGAATCACCGATACCATGGTCGAGGATGCACCGGGCGCGGCCGACGTCGTTCGGCGATTTCACCGCTTTTGCGAGGGCGCGGTACTCGTCGCCCACAATGCGCCGTTCGACATGGAGTTCCTGTACCGGCGGGAAAACGAGCTCCGCATAAGCTTTGCGAATCCGATCCTCGATACGGTTCTGCTGTCCGCAGTTGTTTTCGGTCGGCAGCAGGCCCATACGCTGGATGCACTTTGCCAGCGCCTTGGCGTCAGCCTGACGGAAGCGGTGCGCCATACGGCGATGGGTGATGCGGTTGCCACGGCGGATGCATTCTTGCGATTGCAGGCGATAATTGCCGGACGCGGGCTCGAACGTCTCGGTGATCTGCTCGCGGAAGTCTACCGCCATCGCAAGCTCGTGCCCGGAAGTCCCCCGGAGGTCACGCGTGCAATGAAGTCGAGGTTGGCTCCCCATTCAAAGCAACGGCGCTTTCATCCAACCCGGCATGCGCGTGGAGCATGAGGGAAATGTAATGCTCCGGCCACTATAGAGTAATGCCGGAGCGCCCAAGTTGAAGATGATGCTGCATCTGCGAAAGCAAATGTGACGGAGTGACCTGCCACCGAGAATTTCCTCCAGAATGGATTAGAGTCCGGCCCACTGAGGACGGACGTATGAAGAAGCAGAGATTTACGGAAGAGCAGATTATTGCGGTGCTGAAGGAGCAGGAGGCTGGCGCGAAGGTGGCCGACCTCTGCCGCAAGCACGGAATTTCAGAAGCGACGTTTTATAATTGGAAAGCCAAATACGGCGGCATGGAAGTCTCCGAGGCGAAGCGGCTGAAGGCGCTTGAGGACGAGAACGCGAGACTGAAGAAGCTGCTGGCCGAACAGATGCTGGATGCAGCCGCACTTCGCGAGCTTCTTGCAAAAAAATGGTAGGGCCTGCCGCCAAGCGTGAAGCCGTCACGCATCTGAAGGCCGTCATGGGCCTCTCGGAGCGGCGGGCCTGCCAGATCATATCCGCCGACCGCAAGACGATCCGTTATCGGTCAAGTCGACCGCCGGAGGTAGAATTGCGGGCGAAGCTGCGCGACCTCGCCAATGAGCGACGGCGTTTCGGCTACCGGCGACTGTTCGTCCTGCTTCGGCGGGACGGAGAGCCGTCCGGCGTCAACCGCATCTACCGGCTCTATCGGGAGGAAGGTCTTTCCGTTCGCAAGCGGAAAGCCCGGCGGCGTGCCGTCGGCACGCGTGCACCGATCCTGGTCGAGGCGAAGGCCAACGCCCGCTGGTCGCTGGACTTCGTGCATGACCAGTTTGCCTGCGGCAGACGCTTCCGAGTTCTCAACGTCGTCGACGATGTGACGCGCGAATGCCTGGCAGCGATCCCGGACACGTCTATCTCTGGTCGGCGTGTCGCCCGAGAACTGACGACGCTGATCGAACGACGCGGCAAGCCAGGAATGATTGTCTCCGACAACGGCACCGAACTCACGTCGAATGCCATCCTTGCCTGGTCGAAAGATCACAAGGTCGAATGGCACTACATCGCGCCAGGAAAGCCGATGCAGAATGGCTATGTCGAGAGTTTCAACGGGCGCATGCGCGACGAGCTACTCAACGAAAGCCTGTTCTTTGGCCTCGATCATGCCCGAAGCGCCATTGCTGAATGGGCTGAGGATTATAACCATTTCCGGCCGCACTCCTCGCTCGGATACAAAACCCCGGCAGACTTTGCCGGGACCATCGCCGCAACCGGCTCCAACGCTGCGCAAGATGAAGGCTACGCGTTTCCGCCGGTTGCTCCCACCGCGCCACTTGGCGTATTCAAAACCGCCGGGGCTCTAGTCGCCGCTGGATGAAACTTCGGTGGCAGGTCAGGAGTGCTCAACCATGGGTCCAACACGGAATATTCTTGTTTTTCAAGGCGGTGGCGCGCTCGGCGCCTATCAGGCCGGAATATAAGAAGCGCTTCACAAGCACGGCATCAAGCCCGATTGGCTAGCAGGCATATCCATCGGCGCGATCAAATCGGCGATCGTCGCCGGCAGCCCGGAGGAGCGCAGGGTCGAAAACCTGCGGGAATTCTGGCACATGGTTTCCGCTGGTCTCGATTTCGACTTCCTCCCCGAGGATGATTTCAACAGGCGGCTGTTCAAGGACTGGGCGGTTCTGGGCTCGATCACGGGTGTTCACGGCTTTTTTCTCCCCGGCTTTTCACGCCCTCTCAGATCCTGCTCAATCCGGATCTGAGGATCAGCCATTACGACACGGAGCCGCTGATCAAGACCTTGGAGTGGCTGGTCGATTTCGAGCGCGTCAACCGGGGCGACGTGCGCCTGAGCCTAGGCGCGGTCAATGTGGAAACCGGCAATTTCGCCTATTTTGACAACCGGGACACGGTGCTCACGGCGCGGCGCGTCGCCGCTTCCGGCGCGCTTCCGCCCGGTTTCCCACCGGTCGAAATCGAGGCCGAGTATTGTTACGCCCTGCAATATGTGCTTGCGGCCGACGGGTGCGATGCGGAGACGATACGTCGAAGATGGCGCCCTGGTCGCGACCGTGCCGCCGATGGTCTTCGGGTGGGCTCTGGCAGGACTGGCTTTACCGCTCGCTCGCGCTGCTGCTGCTCGCCTGTCCGTGCGCACTCGTCATCTCAACGCCTGCTGCAATCGCCGCGAGCCTGTCGGCGGTTGCGCGCCGGGGCCTTCTGATCCAGGGCGGCGCCGTGCTCGAAAAGATCGCGGCGGCCGATGTCGGCATCGCCATGGGCGGCGGCGCGGATGTCGCGCAACGCCATGCGTCCGACAAAACGCCGTGCATGAGCTCGTTTTCGCGTCGAAAACGGCCCTTCTCTCCTGTGCATATTCGCGCTGGACTCTCAGCAATGATGTGGAGAGAGTGTAAGGAGTTCGCGATTTGACCGGACGCGAAGGCGTGGTGCGGCCAAGCGCCCAGTCGCTTGACCGGGTGTCCCGTGACCGGGATGACGCGCGGCGATCGGACGTTCTTGAATCGAACCGGTTCAGAAACATCGCGATCGAGGCTTTCGCGCCGCAAATTCGATGATAAACTTATACCAAATGGTAAAAAACCTGGCACGGTTCAAGAACGAGGGACCGAAGCGGGAGAACAGGGGATCGCAGGGCCAATATGGATGATATTGCCATCGAATTGCGGGGAATCGACAAGAGCTTCGGTCCGGTCCACGCCAACAGGAACATCAATCTCACCGTCAGAAAAGGCACGATTCACGGCATAATCGGCGAGAACGGCGCGGGAAAATCGACGCTGATGTCGATCCTTTATGGCTTCTACCAGGCCGACCGCGGTGAAATCCTCGTCGGCGGCAGGCCGGTTGCAATTCGTGATCCGAACGCGGCGATCGCTGCCGGCATCGGCATGGTGCACCAGCATTTCATGCTGGTCGAGAATTTCACCGTGCTCGAAAACGTCATGCTCGGCGCCGAGGACAATCAGATCCTCAACAAGGGTATCGCCAAGGCGCGCAGCGAACTGAAGCGGCTCGAGCGGGAATATGCACTCGAGGTCAATCCCGATGCGCTGATCGAGGATTTGCCCGTCGGCCTGCAGCAGCGGGTGGAAATCCTGAAGGCGCTCTATCGCAAGGCCGATATCCTGATCCTCGACGAACCGACGGGCGTGCTGACGCCGGCCGAGGCCGACCATCTCTTCCGAATCCTTGCGCAACTGAAAGCGCAGGGAAAGACGATCATCTTCATCACCCATAAGCTGCGCGAGATCATGGCGATCACCGACGAGGTCTCGGTCATGCGGCGGGGCGAAATGGTCGCGACCCGCACGACCGGCGAGACCTCGGTTGAGGAGCTTGCGGAGCTCATGGTCGGCCGCCGCGTCCTGCTCCGCGTTGAGAAGGGCGATAGCAAGCCCGCAGATGTGAAGCTCGCGGTCCAGGGCCTGACGGTCAAGGACAGCCGCAGCGTGACCATGGTCGACAACGTGTCCTTCGAGGTGCGCGCCGGCGAGATCGTCGGCATTGCAGGGGTGGCCGGCAACGGGCAGTCGGAGCTTTTGGAGGCGATTGCGGGCATCCGCAGGGCGACGTCCGGCAGCGTTCATCTGAACGGCAGGCCCGTCGATGTCACCGGCCACGCCGATCCGGCCGATCTCAGGAGCCGCGGCCTTGCCCATGTGCCCGAGGATCGCCACCATGTCGGTCTGGTCCTGAAATTCGAGGAGAGCGAGAACGCGATTCTCGGCTATCATCATGATCCGCGCTATTCGAACGGCGTTTTCCTGAACATCGACGCGATCCGCAAGGATGCCGAGGAAAAGATCGGCAAATATGACATCCGCCCGCCGAATGCGCGGCTGAAGACGGCCAATTTCTCCGGCGGCAACCAGCAGAAGATCGTGCTGGCGCGCGAAATGGAGCGCGATCCGGATGTCCTGATCATCGGCCAGCCGACTCGCGGCGTCGATGTCGGGGCGATCGAATTCATCCATAAGCGCATCATCGAGATGCGTGACCAGGGCAAGGCGGTGCTTCTGGTGTCTGTCGAGCTCGACGAAATCCGTTCCCTTTCCGACCGAATTCTCGTGATGTTTGCCGGCCGCGTCGTCGGCGAGCGCAGCCCCGAGGCGACGGAAGGCGAACTCGGCCTCCTGATGGCAGGCGTCGAAGGCCGCAAGGAGGCAGCTGAATGAGCGTTCCCTATGCGAAACTCCCGGGCTGGGTCGAGTACGGCCTAGTCCCGCTGGTCAATCTCGCCGTCGCCTTCCTGGTTGCCGGCCTCGTCGTGCTGCTCGTCGGCGAAAATCCGCTCGAAGCCGCCTATCACCTGATCAACGGTGCTTTTGGCCGCGGCGAATATATCGGCTTCACGCTCTATTATGCCACGACCTTCATCTTCACCGGGCTGGCCGTCGCCGTCGCCTTCCATGCCGGACTCTTCAATATCGGTGGCGAAGGCCAGGCCTATGTCGGCGGGATCGGGGTGGCGCTCGCCTGCCTCTGGCTCGACAAGTTGATGCCCTGGTACGTGGTTTTCCCGCTCGCGATGGTCGGCTCCGCCCTTTTCGGCGCGCTTTGGGCCTTCCTGCCCGGCTGGTTGCAGGCCAGGCGCGGCAGCCACATCGTCATCACCACCATCATGTTCAACTTCATCGCCTCGAGCCTGATGGTCTATCTGCTGACGCGTGTCCTGAAGCCGCTCGGATCGATGGCGCCCCAGACGCGCACCTTCGCCGAAGGCGGTCAACTGCCGAAACTCGACTGGCTGCTTTCGATCTTCGGGCTGAATGTCGGCACGGCTCCGTTCAACATTTCCTTTCTCCTGGCGCTTGCTGCCGCATTCGCCGTCTGGTTGCTGATCTGGCGCACCAGGCTCGGCTACGAGATGCGCACCATGGGCCATAGCCCGTCGGCTGCCCGTTACGCCGGCATTCGTGAAAGCCGGATCATCGTCATCACCATGATGATCTCGGGCGGCCTTGCCGGAATGATGGCCTTGAACCCGATCATGGGCGAGCAGTTCCGCATGCAGCTCGACTTCGTCCAGGGCGCCGGCTTCGTCGGCATCGCCGTCGCTCTGATGGGGCGCTCGCACCCGGCCGGCATCATCCCCGCCGCGATCCTGTTCGGCGTGCTCTATCAGGGCGGCGCGGAAATCGCCTTCGAGATGCCGTCGATCTCGCGTGACATGATCGTCATCATCCAGGGCCTCGTCATCCTCTTTGCAGGGGCGCTCGAAAACATGTTCCGTCCGGCGATCGCGCGCGCCTTCGCCATGCGCGGCCAGCGGGCGGCGGCCCTCGTCGAGACCAAGGGAGCCTGAGCCATGGATTTCTTCCACGTCCTCGTCGTGCTCCTCGAATCGACGATCCGCGTTTCGGTGCCGCTGGTCTTTGCCGCACTTGCCGGACTTTTTACAGAGCGCGCCGGCGTCTTCGACATCAGCCTCGAAGGCAAGATGCTCGGAGCCGCTTTCGCGGCGGGCGCTGCGGCGGCCGTTTCCGAGTCTGTCTGGGTCGGCCTTGCCGCGGCTGTCCTGGTTTCCGTTTTGCTGTCGCTCGTCCACGGCTATGCCTCGATCACCCAGCGCGGCAACCAGATCGTCTCAGGCGTGGCGATCAATTTCATCGTCGCCGGTGCGACGGTGATCCTTGGCGAGGCCTGGTTCCGGCAAGGGGGACGGACGCCTGCGCTCGTCGAGGGCGCGCGGTTCCAGATCGTCAATTTCCCTGGAGCGGACGCGATCCGCGACGTTCCGGTTCTCGGACCGATCTATGCGGATCTTCTGTCCGGGCATTTTCTGCTGACCTATCTCGCCTTCGCCATGGTGCCGATCAGCTGGTGGATCCTGTTTCGCACGCGCTTCGGCCTAAGGCTCAGGGCCGTCGGCGAGAATCCCGGCGCAGTCGATACGGCCGGCATCTCGGTGATCTGGCTGCGCTACCGCGCCGTTATCTGCTGCGGAATTCTCTGCGGCTTCGCCGGCGCCTATCTGTCGCTTGCCATGACGGCCGGCTTCGTCAAGGGCATGACGGCCGGCAAGGGCTATATCGCGCTCGCGGCACTGATCTTTGCCAAATGGCGGCCGGTCAACGTCATGTTCGCCTGCCTGCTCTTCGGGTTCCTCGATGCGCTGGCGATCCGGCTGCAGGGCGCACCCTTGCCGCTGATCGGCCAGGTGCCGGTACAGCTGATGCAGGCCTTGCCCTATATCCTTACTGTCGTGCTGCTTGCCGGCTTCATCGGCAAGGCCATTCCGCCCAAGGCGGGCGGCGTACCTTACGTGAAGGAGCGTTGACCAATGCCCCAGGCCGAACTCTTCGTCGCGGCGCGTGATGCCATGGCAAAGGCGCATGCGCCCTATTCCAAGTTTCCCGTGGGCGCGGCCATTCGCGCCGAGGACGGGAAGATTTATACGGGTGCCAATATCGAGAACCTCTCCTTTCCGGAGGGGTGGTGCGCGGAAACGACGGCGATCAGCCACATGGTGATGGCCGGCCAGCGCAAGATCATGGAGGTGGCGGTCGTCGCCGAGAAGCTTGCGCTTTGCCCGCCCTGCGGCGGCTGCCGCCAGCGCCTGGCGGAGTTTTCCGGCGCCAGCACGCGCATCTATCTCTGCGACGAGACCGGTATCAAGAAGGCGCTGGCGCTTTCCGACCTGCTGCCGCACAGCTTCGAAACCGAGATGCTCGGATGACGGCGGCAGCGGACTATTTGAAGGAGAAGCTCGGAGCGCTCTCGCCGCGCTACGGCATCGTACTCGGCTCCGGTCTCGGTGCGCTGGTCGAGGCGGCGGCGGAGCCGCTCCGCATTCCCTATGCGGACATTCCGGATTTCCCGGTGAGCAGCGTTTCCGGCCATGCGGGCGAACTCGTCGTCGGCAAGCTCGGCGACGTGCCGGTCGCTATGCTCTCCGGCCGCGTGCACTACTATGAACGGGGCGACGCGGGCGCGATGCGCCTGCCGATCGAGACGCTGAAGCGGATCGGCGTCGAAAACCTCATCCTCACCAATTCGGCCGGCTCGCTGCGCGAGGACATGCCTCCGGGCTCGGTCATGCGCATTGCCGATCATATCGCCTTTTCGGGCTCTAACCCGCTGATCGGGGTCGAAAGCGACAGTCGCTTCGTCGGCATGACGAATGCCTATGATGCGGCGCTTTCCGAGCGCATGGAGGAGGCGGCCGATCGTTTGTCGATTCCGCTGTGGCGGGGCGTCTACATGTGGTTCTCGGGCCCGAGCTTCGAGACGCCGGCGGAGATCCGGATGGCGCGGATAATGGGAGCCGACGCCGTCGGCATGTCCACCGTGCCGGAGGTCATTCTCGCCCGCTTCTTCGGGCTCAGGGTCGCGGCCGCCTCCGTCATCACCAATTTCGGGGCCGGCATGACCGGCACCGAGCTCAGCCATGAGGAAACCAAGGAGATGGCGCCGCTTGGCGGCGAGCGCCTGTCGGCGCTCCTCAGGGAAATGATCGCGAGCAAAGGCTGAACGGCGGTAATCGGCCATGATCCCACAGGAAATCATCCGGAAGAAGAGGGATGGCAGCGTGCTCGAGGCGACCGAAATAGCCGCCTTCGTAAAGGGGCTCGCCGACGGATCGATTTCCGAAGGTCAGGTCGCCGCCTTCGCCATGGCGGTCTGGTTTTCCGGCATGGCTCGCGCGGAATGCGTGGCGTTGACGCTTGCCATGCGCGATTCCGGCGAAACGCTCGATTGGGGCGAACTTGGCCGGCCCGTCGTCGACAAGCATTCCACCGGCGGCGTCGGCGACAATGTCTCGCTGATGCTGGCGCCGATCGTCGCTGCCTGCGGTGTCGCCGTGCCGATGATCTCGGGCCGCGGGCTCGGCCATACAGGCGGAACCCTGGACAAGCTCGAATCCATCCCCGGCTACGATATCCGGCCTTCGCCCGACCGGTTTCGCAAGGTCGTCGACGAGGTCGGCTGTGCGATCATCGGCCAGACGGCCAATCTCGCGCCCGCCGACAAGCGCCTTTATGCGATCCGCGACGTGACGGCCACGGTCGATTCGGTACCGCTGATCACCGCCTCGATCCTCTCGAAGAAACTCGCCGCCGGACTGCAATCGCTGGTGCTCGACGTGAAGCTCGGCAATGGCTCCTTCATGAGCGATCCCGATGAAACCGAAGTCCTGGCCCGCTCCCTGGTCGACGTCGCCAATGGCGCGGGTGTGCGGACTTCGGCCTTGATCACCGATATGGACGAGCCGCTTGCGGATGCGGCGGGCAATGCGCTCGAGGTCGAGAATTGCCTTGCCTATCTGCGCGGCGAAAAGAGGGGAACGCGGCTGGATCAGGTGGTCATGGCCCTTGCGGCGGAAATGCTCGACGCGGCGGGCGTCGCACCTGACAGGGCTGGGGCGGAGGCTATGGCGCGCCGGGCCTTGGAGAGCGGGGCTGCGATGGAGCGATTCGCCCTCATGGTCCGGTGCCTCGGTGGGCCGGCGGATTTCGCCGATCGGCCCGAAACCTATCTCCCGAAGGCACCGGCCGTCGTACCGGTGCCGGCCGGCCGCGACGGTTATCTGGCGGCCTGCGAGACCCGCGAACTCGGCATGGCCGTGATCGCGCTCGGCGGCGGGCGCACGCGCCCGGATGACCGGATCGATCACAGGGTCGGTCTCTCGCGTCTGGCGCCGCTCGGGACGAAAGTCGAAAAAGGTCAGCCGATCGCTCTGGTGCATGCCGCCGACGGATCACAGGCCGAGGCGGCGCGGCAACGGATCGCAAGCCTCTATACGATTGCCGACGCGAAGCCCGAGCCGCGTCCCGTCGTCCGGTCTAGGATTACTTGATGAGGTGCAGCGCGCCGTTCTCGACGCGATAGGAGGAGAGGCGGCCGAGAAAGGACATGCCGACGAGTGTGCCGGAAAGCGCCTTGTCCGGCAGCACCATGGCCTCGACATCCTTCAGCGAAATGCCGCCGATCTCGACGCGGTCGAGGCGGACATGGGCGGCTTCCACGACGCCGTTTGCCGTCTGTGCCCGTGCGTTGAACGAAAGGCTCCCAACGGTAATGCCGAAGCGCCGGGCAGCCGAGCTGTTGATGGCGATCACACTGGCACCAGTATCGACCAGCCCTGTTTCCAAGCGCCCATTGATGCGAAATGTGCCGACGAAATGGCCGGAGCGATCGGCCTCGAGGACCACGCCCTTGCTACTCGCGTAGCTCGCCGTTGCCGATGCTGCGGTAGAGGTTCGAGGCGCCGCGGCAGTCTCTTCCGTGCGGCCGAGATAGCTGGAGGCAAGTTCCGGAACAATGAGGGCGAGGGCGGCAAGTCCACCGGCGAAAGCGAGGAGGCGTGTGATCATGTCCGGTTCCGTCTACAGCGCCGCGCGTCTTTTCAGACGCGCAAAGGTCGCTGTAACTCTTTGAATTTGCGCATCGAGCTTTCCGAAAACCGGGTACGATTTTTCGGGCTGATGCGCTAGCATAAGGCGCGTTGGAACATATCCCCGGATCATTTAACAACCGCACAAGAAAGCCGCCGGAAAACCGGCGGCTGTCGCCTGTTCTTCCTGTCTGGTTAAGAAAACCCTACTTCGTGCCGTACATGCGGTCGCCGGCATCGCCGAGCCCCGGCACGATGTAACCTTTCTCATTCAGGTGGCTGTCGACCGAGGCGGTGAAGATCGGCACGTCCGGATGCGCCGACTGGAAGTTGCGGATGCCTTCGGGGGCGGCCAGCAGGCAGAGGAAGCGGATATTTTTCGCGCCGCGTTCCTTGAGCTTGTCGATCGCCGCGATCGAAGAGTTGCCGGTCGCAAGCATCGGATCGACGACGATGACGAGGCGTTCGTTCAGATTTTCCGGCGCCTTGAAGTAATATTCGACAGGCTGCAGCGTCTCGTGGTCGCGGTAGACGCCGATATGCGAGACGCGTGCGGAGGGCACGAGTTCCAGCATGCCTTCGAGCAGACCGTTGCCGGCGCGCAGTATCGAGGCGAAGACCAGCTTCTTGCCTTCGAGCACCGGCGAGTCGGTTTCCGTGAGCGGCGTCTCGATTCGCTCGATGGTGAGTTCCAGATCGCGCGTGACCTCGTAGCAGAGGAGCGTCGAGATTTCCTTCAGCAGCCGGCGGAAGCCTGCGGTCGATGTCTCTTTCTTGCGCATGATGGTCAGCTTGTGCTGCACCAGCGGATGATCGATCACTGTCACGCCGTCCATGGCTCACCTTCCTCGACAAATAGGATATCCGCCCTCTTTTCCATGGAATGACGGGAGGCCGCAAGAGCATTGCTCGAACTTGCCTGCGGAATGCTTCCCATTGGGCCTGCAGCCACCTTCTCCGGGGATTTCCTTTGCGGGTGCCAGGAAAAGGACGTCGGTGCTGCGGAACCGAACCCGCCATTCGATTCCGATCACACCTTCGTGATCAGAGCAGATGAGCAGCGGCGAAGTTATTGCGTTCCCACAGCGCCGCGCGTTTTTCTGAGACGCATTCAGACGCCCAAGGGGCACAGTAACTCTTTGAATTTGTGCGTCTACCCTTCCGAAAATCGGATACGGCCTTCGGGTCGATGCGCGGGCCCCATTCGCCCTTTCCGGGTGGCCGGCAAAACTGTTGCGCTACGGTAGAAATTAACATACATTGATGTATGTATATTAGCTGTCCGGTATTTTCCTCCTGGATACCGGGCGCTTCACCTTTTCGGAGCGAGCAGCACTGCAAGACCGTGGCTGCGAGCAATCCTCTTCTTATGGACATCGCAATGCATATCGACAGACCGACACTGGCCGCGCTGCTGGCAAGCGTGATTTTTCTCGCCGGATGCCAGAAGAGCGAAGAACAGCAGGCGGCGGCCCCGGCCTTTCCTCCGGCCCAGGTCGCCGTCTTCACGACGGCTGCCGAACCGCTGCCGATCACCAACGAGTTGCCGGGGCGCATCACGCCGACGCGTATTGCTGAAGTGCGACCGCGGGTATCCGGCATTATCGTCGAGCGAGTGTTCCAGCAGGGCTCCATGGTGAAGGAGGGCGACGTACTGTACCGGATCGATCCTGCCCCCTTCCAGGTCAGGGTAGACAGTGCCCAGGCGACGCTGAAGCGTGCCGTGGCCGTGCGCGACCAGGCCAGGCAGACGGCCGAGCGGCAGTCGCGGCTGAAGGAGGCGCAGGTGGCGGCGGTTCAGCAATATGACGACGCGGTCGCCGCACTCGCCCAGGCCGAGGCCGATGTCGGCATAGCCGAAGCGGGATTGGCGGAAGCGAAGCTCAACCTCGAATATGCCAATGTCACGGCGCCGATCAGCGGCCGCATCGGGCGGGCGCTGATTACCGAGGGTGCGCTCGTCAGCGCCAACGGCTCGGACAACCTCGCGACGATTCAGCAGCTCGACCCGATCTATGCGGACTTCACGCAATCGGCGACGGATCTCATCCGTCTGCGCAAGGCGCTGGAGGACGGGCAACTGATCAGCGCCGATCACGAGGCGCCGGTGCAATTGATCCTCGACGACGGAACCCGTTACGCCCACGAGGGCCGACTGCTGTTCTCCGAAGCGGCCGTCGATGCGACGACGGGCCAGGTGACGCTGCGCGGCGAGTTCCCAAATCCGGATGGCGACCTGCTTCCGGGCATGTACGTGCGGGTCGAGATCGAGCAGGGGCTCGAGAAGAACGCCATTACTGTTCCGCAACAGGCGGTGCAGCGCAACAATGCCGGCCAGTCGCAGGTTTATGTCGTGACGCCTGAGAAGAAGGTCGAGTTCCGCAACGTCACGCTCGGGCGGACTGTCGGCAGCCGCTGGCAGGTGACCTCCGGTCTCGGGGCCGGCGAAAAGGTCATGGTCGAGGGCTTCCAGAAGGTCGGTCCCGGCGCGCCGGTCGAGCCCTCCGCATGGGACCCGAATGCAAAGCCCGAGACGGCGCAGGCCGCCTCGGCCGAGGCCGGCGAAAACTCCGCCACCGCACTGAAGTGAGATCTCGCCAATGCCCAGTTTCTTCATCGACAGGCCGATCTTCGCCTGGGTGGTGGCGATCTTCATCATGGTCGCCGGCATCATCGCGATCCCGCTCTTGCCGGTATCGCAATATCCGGACGTCGCCCCGCCGCAGATTTCGATAAACGCGACCTATCCCGGCGCCTCGTCGCAGGACACCTATCAGAGCGTCACGCGGCTCATCGAGAACGAGTTGAACGGCGTCGAAGGGCTGATGTATTTCGAATCGACATCGAGTGCTTCCGGCTCGGTCGAGATCAACGCCACATTTGCCCCCGGAACCGACCCCAGCCAGGCCTCGGTCGATATCCAGAACCGTGTGCAGCGTGTCGAGCCGCGCTTGCCCGATTCGGTCCGGCAGCAGGGCGTGCAGGTGGACGAAGCCGGCTCCGGCTTCCTTTTGATCGTTTCGCTCACCTCGACCGACGGTTCCATGGACGCGATCGGCCTCGGCGACTATCTGAGCCGCAACGTGCTGAATGAGATCCAGCGCGTGCCGGGCGTCGGCCGGGCCCAACTCTTCGCGACCGAACGCTCGATGCGCATCTGGCTCGATCCGGACAGGATGCTCGGACTCAACCTGACCGCCGCCGATGTTACCGCCGCGATCCAGGCGCAGAACGCCCAGATAGCCTCGGGCTCGATCGGCGCCCAGCCGAACCCGATCACCCAGCAGATCAGCGCCCCGGTGGTGATCAAGGGACAGCTTTCAACACCTGAGGAATTCGGCGCCATCGTGCTGAGGGCAAATGCCGACGGCTCGGCCGTGCGCCTGCGCGACGTCGCCCGGGTCGAGATCGGCGGCGAGAGCTATTCTTTCTCGACTCGTCTCAACGGAAAACCCTCCGCCGCGATCGCCGTGCAGCTCTCACCCGGTGGCAATGCGATGTCGACCTCTGCGGCGGTCAAGGCGCGCATGGACGAGCTTGCGCAGTTCTTCCCGGCGGGGCTCGAATATTCCATTCCCTACGACACCTCGCCCTTCGTGAAGGTTTCGATCGAGAAGGTGGTGGAGACGCTCGTCGAAGCCGTCGCGCTCGTCTTCCTGGTAATGCTCCTCTTCCTGCAGAACATCCGCTACACCATCATCCCGACGCTGGTCGTGCCGGTCGCCCTTCTCGGCACCTGCGCGGTGATGCTGGCGATGGGCTTTTCCATCAACGTGCTGACGATGTTCGGCATGGTGCTGGCGATTGGCATCCTCGTCGACGATGCGATCATCGTCGTCGAGAATGTCGAGCGCATCATGTCGGAAGAGGGGCTGACGCCGAAGGAGGCGACCCGCAAGGCGATGAAGCAGATCACCGGCGCCGTCATCGGCATCACGCTGGTGCTCGCCTCGGTCTTCATTCCGATGGCCTTCTTCCCGGGGGCAGTCGGTGTCATCTATCGCCAGTTCAGCCTGACCATGGTGGTCTCGATCCTGTTCTCGGCGCTGCTCGCGCTGTCGCTGACGCCGGCGCTCTGCGCAAGCTTCCTGAAACAGGTGCCGAAGGGTCATCATCACGCCAAACGCGGCTTTTTCGGCTGGTTCAACCGCGGCTTCGACCGGACCTCTCGCGGCTATACGCGCGTCGTTGGCGGCCTCGTCGCCCGCACCGGCCGCCTGATGCTCGTCTATCTGGCCCTGCTTGCGGGCCTCGGCTGGGCCTTCCTCCAATTGCCCTCCTCCTTCTTGCCGGACGAGGACCAGGGCTATGTCATCGTCATGATGCAACTGCCCTCGGAAGCGACGGGCAACCGTACGACCGAGGTGATCGAACAGGCGGAGCAGATCTTCGGCCAGGAGCCGGCGGTCAATCGAATCGTTGCCATCAATGGCTTCTCCTTCTTCGGCACCGGCCAGAATGCGGGGCTTGCCTTCGTGACGCTGAAGGACTGGAGCGCGCGCGACGCCGACAATTCGGCCCAGGCGATCGCCGGCCGCGCGACAATGGCGATGAGCCGGATCAAGGACGCGATCAGCTTCGCGCTGTCGCCGCCGGCGATCCAGGGCCTCGGCACCACCGGCGGCTTCTCCTTCCGCCTGCAGGATCGCGGCGGTCTTGGCGAAACGGCGCTTGCGGAAGCGCGCGACCAGCTTCTCGGGCTTGCCGCACAGAGCAAGGTCGTGACCGGCGTTCGCTTCGAGGGCATGCCCGATGCCGCGCAGGTCAGCGTCACCATCGACCGCGAGAAGGCCAACACCTTCGGGGTGACCTTTGCCGACATCAACTCGACGATCTCGACCAATCTCGGCTCGTCCTATGTCAACGACTTCCCGAATGCCGGCCGCATGCAGCGCGTGACGGTGCAGGCGGACGAGATGAAGCGCATGCAGACGGCGGACCTCCTCAACCTCAATGTCCGCAATACGAACGGCGGCATGGTCCCGCTCTCCGCTTTTGCAACGGTCGAGTGGATCAAGGCACCGACGCAGACCGTCGGCTATAACGGCTATCCCGCCGTCCGCATCAGCGGCAATGCGGCGCCCGGCTACTCCTCCGGCGATGCCATCGCCGAAATGGAACGCTTGGCCGGCGAGTTGCCGGCGGGTTTTGGTTATGAATGGACTGGGCAATCGCTGCAGGAAATACAGTCGGGCACCCAGGCGCCGCTGCTGATCGCGCTCTCCTGTCTGCTCGTCTTCCTTTGCCTGGCGGCACTCTACGAAAGCTGGTCGATCCCCGTCTCGGTGATCATGGTCGTGCCGCTCGGCGTAATCGGTGCGGTGCTGGCGGTGACGATGCGCGACATGCCGAACGACGTCTATTTCAAGGTGGGCCTGATTGCGATCATCGGGCTCTCGGCGAAGAACGCCATCCTGATTATCGAGTTCGCAAAGGAACTCAGGGATCAGGGCAGGTCGCTGATCGACGCCACCATGGAGGCGGTGCACCTGCGCTTCCGCCCCATCCTGATGACCTCGCTCGCCTTCACGCTCGGCGTGGTTCCGCTGGCGGTCGCGACGGGCGCAAGCTCTGCCAGCCAGCGCGCCATCGGCACCGGCGTCATGGGGGGCATGATTTCGGCGACGGTGCTGGCGATCTTCTTCGTTCCCGTCTTCTTCGTGTTCATCATGAAGATTTTCGCACGCAGGAAAGCCGCGGACGCGGCGCCTGAGACCGGCTCCGCAAGCCCCGCCGAATAGGGCATGTTCGCGGCCCGTCCTCAACGGCGGGCCGCTTTACCGCGCCGCGCCCCCTCATTGGACGTGCGGCACTACGGCGCCGCGCGGCGCTGTATGAAAACTGCAGGTCTTTGTCCTTGAAGCGAGCGGCATTTGAGGAGAGATGCAGTCAAGGAGACTGCCATGCGCCGAACCAAGGCCGATGCCGATGCGACCCGGAAGAAGATCCTGAACGCCGCCGAGCGCATGTTTTACGAAAAAGGCGTCTCCAATACGACACTCGAGCAAGTGGCGAGTGAAGCGGGGGTCACGCGCGGCGCCGTCTACTGGCATTTCGCCAACAAGACGGATCTTTTCCTGGCGCTCTACGAAGCGGTGCCGCTGCCCCATGAGGACATGATCGTGCGCGACATCGAGGCCGAAGCGTTCGACACGCTGGCCATCGTCGAAAGGGCCACCGGTGATTGGCTCGAGACGCTCGCCAGGGACGAGCAGCGACAGCGCATCCTTTCGATCATGCTCCGCTGCGACTACGACCGCGCCATGTCGGCCGTGCTGGCAAAGCAAAGGGAAATCGACGAGCGGCACAATACCATGCTCGAACTCGCCTTCTCTCGCGCGCAGGAGAGAGGGCAGTTGCAAGAGCGCTGGACGCCCGCCTCTGGCGTCCGCGTTCTGCACTGGATGATGATGGGGCTGTGCACCGACTGGCTGCTCTTCGGCCGTAGCTTCGACCTCGTGGCAGAGGGGCGCGAGGCGCTTCGGCGCCTCTTTTCAGGTTTCAGGTGCGAGGGGACGAGCCGATCGGCATTCTCGGCCGAGCGTGTTGAGGATGCGCGATAGCCGCTTACGCGTGTGCGAGCCTTCGACCTCCTGCCTTCAAAAACTTATGCCGCTAGAACTCTGACAGCCGCACTGACGATGTCGTCCTGGGTTGCCGGTTTGTCGATCAGCACGGCGTCACCCCACTTCCTTTGCATCTCGGCGGTCAATTTTTGCCCGCTATAGAACAGGAACGGGATGCCTCGGTCGGCGAGCAGGTCACTCACCGCCTCCGTCGTCGCCGTTCCTAGCCGGATATCAAGAATCGCTATAGAAACCGGCTCGCTCCCAGCTGCCTGCAAAGCCTCTGGAAGCGTCATGAACGGCCCGATGATCTCGGCCCCGGCGTCGCGAAACGCCGCTTCGAGGTCGAGAGCGATGAGAATCTCGTCCTCGGCAATCAGGATCCTGATGCCTTGTAGCGGGCGATGCTCGTCAATCTTCCGCTCCATTGTTCTGGGTCTCCGGAAGCTCGATGTCGATCGTGCAGACCATCCCGCCCGGCCGAAAATCTCGGTGGACCGTCGTTCCCGGCAAACTCTTCTCGATCAGAACCCCGCCAAAACCAGCATGGTCCGGCGGCTTCACCGGCGGCCCGCCACGTTCCTCCCAAGTAACCGCCACACGTCGCCCATTGTTCCGAAGTTTCCAGGTGAGAATCACCTGGCCGTCCTCCGTCGCGAAGGCTCCGTATTTTGCCGCATTGGTGGCAAGCTCGTGGAGCACGAGCCCGAAGGGCGTCGCGATGTCGGGCGGCAGCACGACGCTTTCTCCCTCGACCCGCAGCTTCTGCCGGTCGCTGCCCCCATAGGCCTGAAGCTGGCTCAGCGCCAGCTCGCCGAGCTCCGCGCCCCTCCAGTCGGAGGCGACGAGAAGCTTGTGCGCTGCGGCCAGCGCGGAAAGGCGCCCTTCGAATCGCTCGACGAAGTCTTCGCTTGAATCGGCGCTTCTGAGCGTCTGCCGCGCGAGTGACTGGACCACAGCCAGCGTATTCTTCACCCGATGGCTCAGTTCGCTCAAGAGCAACTGCCGCCGTTGCTCCCAGCGCTTGAGCTCCGTAACGTCGCGCGTGCTTTCGAGAACGAGCCGCCGATCGCCGAGCGGGAGAAGCTCGATCTGGCTCTCCACCGTCAGCACCTGGCCATCCTTGGTGGTGTGACGCAATTCACCGCTCCAATGGCCCTTTTCCATTAGCAACTGCCGCAGGGCTTCGAAGGAGGAACCGGGGACGACGGTCTTGAGCAGCTCTTCCTTCTGCTTCCCGAGCGCCTCGTCGCGCGAATAGCCGTAAAGCTCCTCGCTACCGCGGTTCCACTGTTTGATGCCGTCGTCGAAATCCCAAACGAAAATCGGTGAACGGGAAAGCTCGACGAGCCGCATTTCCTGCTCGAGGCGCTGCTTGCTTTCGCGTGCATTCTCCTCGGCGCGGCGGCGCTCGGTGATATCGACGAAAGTCGCCACGACGCCGTCGATCTTGTCGTCGATGGTCCGATAGGGGCGCATGCGCACGAGATACCAGCGGCCATTGCGATTCTTGACCTCACGCTCCACCGGCGCGAGATCTTTCAGCACCGCGTGCGCGTCGTCGGCCAGGCTGGGATAGTCGAGTTGATGGGTGAAGTCGGTGATCGAACGCCCCTCGTCGTTCTGGGTGACATTGAATATGTCCATCAGCCGCGGCGTGAAGCGTTTGATCCGCAGCGATTGGTTGACGAAGAGCGTCGCGACGTCGGTCGCCGCCATCAGGTTCTGCAGATCGCTGTGGGCACGCGAGATGCTTTCCAGCTTCAGCTTGAGCTCGTTGTTGACCGTCTGCAGTTCCTCATTAATGGATTGAAGTTCCTCCTTGCTCGTCTCGAGTTCCTCGGCCGTCGAACGATATTCCTCGTTCATCGACTGGAGCTCTTCATTGGCCGCACGCAATTCCTCGTTGGCGGCCTCGGACTCTTCCCTCGTCACCCGCAGCCGGCTCTGTGCAAGCTGCAGTTCCTCCTGCAATTGCCGGACTGCCTGGCTCGTCGCCGGGCGGTCGTCGGGTGCCTCGGACGGCGCACCATCCGCCCCGACCATTGCCTCGCCTTCGACGAACAGGACGAGCGCATGCCGTGCCGAGTCGCCATTCTGGTTGACCGGCTTTACCTGCAGGTAGACACGGTGCGGTTGACCGTCAAGTTGCGCAAGAATCGGCAGGGTCAGGGTGGCTTCGTTGCGCTCGAAGGCGCGATGAAGCGCGGCCCGCAAGTCGAAGCGAAATTCTTCGCGCACGAGATCCGCCGCGTCCGTGCTGACCGGTCCGCCGGAGGGCCGGAGAAAGCGCCCGGCACTTTCCGACAGATGTATTGCTCGGTGACCCTCATCCACCAGAATACTCGGCGGAGCGATCCTCTCGAGCATCTGGCGATGCAGGGCGGCGTCGCTGACATTGCCGGCGGGCGAGGGCAGGCGGGGAACCTGCGGCGCCCGCCCCGCTGTTTGGTGCGCACCAAGCAGCACGGGCAGGGCCGGGCGTCCGGCGCCCGCAACCGAGCGGTAGATGCGTGCCTCCCGGTCAAGCATACGGAAGAGGCCGGCGGGATGATCGGCGCTTTCGGATGATCCGAGGAAGAGGAAGCCGCCGGGGTTGAGCGCGTAATGGAACGTGTTGCAGACCTGCTGTTGCAATTGCCGGTCCAGATAGATCAGCAAGTTGCGGCAGGAAACCATGTCGAGATGCGAGAAGGGCGGGTCTCTCAGCAGGCTGTGGCTGGCGAAGAGCACGATGTCGCGCAATTCGCGCCGCACCCGGTAGTACTCGCCCTCCCGCTGGAAGTAGCGGCGCAGCCTCTCTTCCGTGAGATCCGCTTCGATCGCCGCCGGGAAGCGCCCCTCACGCGCGATCGAGAGAGCTGACGAATCGAGATCGGAACCAAAGACCTGGATTTCCGGCGTCACGTCTCGCCGCGCGGCTTCCTCGAGCAAGAGCATGCCGATCGTGTAGGTCTCTTCCCCCGTTGCGCAGGCAGGAACCCAGATCCTGATGCTGCTGCCGGCACTCTTTCCCTCGAACAGTTGCGGAACGACGTTTTCCGCAAGCGATTGGAAAGCGGCCGGATCGCGAAAGAAGGTGGTCACGGAAATCAGGAAATCACTAAAGAGCGCCTGGGCCTCCTCCGGGTTCTCGCGAAGATAGGTGTAGTATTCGCCGAGCGTTTCCTTTCGGGTGACTTGCGCCCGTCGACCGATGCGGCGCAGGATCGTGGCGCGCTTGTACTGGGAGAAATCATGGCCGGTCCTGACGCGCACATGGGCCAGAATGCGGCCAAACATATCCTCGTCGCCCGAATGGCCTTGGGTGGATTCGACAGTGGCTCGTGTTGCGATCAGTTCGCTGAGCCGATCGGGAACCTCGCGGATCGGCAGCACGAAGTCGGCAGCTTCCGTGGCGATGGCGTTGCGCGGCATCGAGGCGTATTCCGCCTCGTCCGGATCCTGAACGAGCACGATGCCGCCGGCCTCCTTGACCGCTTTTACACCGATTGCGCCATCCGACCCCGCGCCGGTGAGAACGATGGCGAAAGCGGTTCCGTCATGCTGTTCCGCGAGAGATCGGAAGAAGAGGTCGATCGGCGCCCGATGCGCTTGCGGTTCCTCAAAAGGAAGCGCGGCTATCCTGCCGTCGGCGAGTTTCAGCCGCCGATTGGGCGCGATGACATAGACGTGGTTGCTCTCAAGGCGCGCCTCGCCTTCAACCTGTTTCACTGGCATGGGCGTGCGTAGTGCTAGAATATTGGCCAGCTCGCTCCTCGCGTCGGGATCCAGGTGGAGGATCACGACAAAGGCGGCACCCGTATCGTCGGGCATCTGGTCGAAGAAGGTCTGGAGCGCGTGGACGCCACCTGCCGAAGCCCCGATCCCGACGATCGGCGGATTCTCTTCCTGCTCCATCCTTCACCTCCCCGGCAGCCTCGCGTCGCGATTCTCGTCGATCGCTGCTCGCGGGGCGAGATTCTCGGCAAATTGCAAAGCCGGAATAGCGGCAATTCTACACCCGGCGGACGTCTCTGGCACGACTCATATAACGGCCGATGCGTTACGGCCAACACAGACATGGGAGAATCTTCCTGACGAAGGCATCGACTTGCGCGTCCTCAGGTCGCGTGGGTTCGTATGGGAATTTTGCCATCGAACTTATGGGCCAACTGCGCGTTGTGGGTGAAATGGAGCAATGTCATGGGCCGCCGCGACGTCATAGCCATAGGGGGGTCGCTGGGCTCGGTCGATGCCGTCAAGCAGCTTCTTCGTGATCTTCCTGCCGATTTTGATGCCGCTGTTTTCGTCGTCATTCATGTCGGCGCCAGCGGCAAGGATTTGCTTGCCGGAATATTCAACGATCGCGCGGCGATCCCCGTGCGCACCGCGACCGATGGCGAACCGGTACAGCCCGGCCGCGCCTACGTTGCGCCCGCGGATAACCATCTCCTCGTTATGGACGGCACTGTGCGATTGGGCCGCGGCCCGCGCGAAAATCTTGCCCGACCGGCGGTCGATCCTCTCTTTCGTTCTGTCGGCATGAGTTTCGGCCCGGGAGCGATCGGTCTCATCCTTACGGGAATGTTGAACGATGGGGCCGCGGGACTGGCCGACCTCAAGCGATGCGGCGGCGTAGCCGTGGTCCAGAACCCGGCGGATGCCGTTGCTCCCGACATGCCGCTTGGAGCGCTCTCGGCGGCGGAGGTCGATTATCGCGCTCCGCTCTCGGACCTGCCGTCGTTGCTTGCCAAGCTGGCCGGCGAAGAAGCAGGGCAGGCGGTGCCCGTGCCGGACGATGTTCGGTTGGAGGTCGATATCGCCCTCGGCCGCCGCGCCGACCCGCGAAGATCAGTGTCATTGCCGACCCGGTGCAATTGTCGTGTCCCGCCTGTGGAGGGGTTCTTTCGCAGGTGAGAAGATCGCCGCCATTGCGGTTCCGCTGTCAGGTCGGACATGCATTCACCTCCTCAATACTGGCGGAGACGAGCGAGAATACCGTCGACGAGGCGATGAGGACCGCGCTTCGGATTATCGAGGAACGCGTGACGCTCAGCGAGAAGATGGCCGATGACGCGCGCCGCAGCGGCCTGGACGCGGCCGAAGCCGCGTACCGACGGCGGGCCGAGGAAGCCCGTGAGCATGCGGAGGTGCTGCGTCGCACCTTGATCGAAAAGAAAGCGGCACCGCCGGCCGATGAAGTCGAGACGGCGGAGTAGGGAATTTATGTCCGGCCGAAATCGTCTAGCGCATCCGCCAGAAAGCTCGATGCGCTGTAGCGTCTAGTGCGCCTCGTCCCAGTTGTGTGCTGCGCGCGCGTCGACTTTCAGCGGCACCTTCATGCTCAGCGCCGGCATCGCGGCGTTCTCCATCACCGAGACGATCACCGGAATGGCGCGCTCGATCTCGCCGTCCTCCACCTCGAAGATCAGTTCGTCGTGAACCTGAAGCAGCATTCGGGCGGTAAGCTTCGCCTCCTCGAGCGCCGGCTCCATCTTGACCATGGCCCGGCGGATGACGTCGGCGGCTGACCCCTGGATCGGGGCGTTGATCGCGGCGCGTTCGTTGAAGGCGCGCATCGAGGGGTTGGAGGAGCGGATATCCGGATAATGGGCTCGACGCCCGAAGATCGTTTCCACATACCCGTGCTCGCGCGCGAAGGCCTTGGTGCTCTCCATGTAGTCGCGGATGCCGGGGAAGCGCTCGAAATACCGCTTGATGTAATCGCCCGCTTCCGACCGTTCGATCGACAGCTGGTTTGCGAGGCCGAAGGCGGATATGCCGTAGATGATGCCGAAATTGATCGCCTTGGCGCGGCGGCGGATCTCGCTTGGCATGCCTTCGACAGGAACGCCGAACATTTCGGAGGCGGTCATCGCATGGATGTCGACCCCGTCCGCGAAGGCCTGGCGCAGCTGCGGGATGTCCGCCACATGCGCGAGAACCCGAAGCTCGATCTGGCTGTAGTCCGCCGAGACCAGCTTATGCCCCGGCGTCGCGATGAAGGCCGTGCGGATACGGCGCCCCTCGGCGGTCCTCACCGGAATATTCTGCAGGTTCGGCTCCGAGGAGGAGAGGCGGCCGGTCGTCGTCGCGGCCAGCGCATAGCAGGTGTGGACCCGCTTCGTTTCGGGATGCACGAAACCGGGGAGCGCATCCGTATAGGTCGATTTGAGCTTGGTGAGCTGGCGCCAGTCGACAATCTTGCGCGGCAGTTCGTGGCCGATCGCGGCCAGATCCTCGAGCACCTGGGCGGAAGTCGACCACTGGCCGGTCCTGGTCTTTGAACCGCCGGGCAGGCCCATCTTGCCGAACAGGATGTCGCCGAGCTGCTTCGGCGAGCCGATGGTGAAGCTTTCGCCCGCCAGCCGGTAGATCTCGTCCTCGAGCGCCGCCGCCCCCTGCGCCAGCTCCCCGGAGAGGCGCGAGAGGATCTGGCGGTCGACGGTGATGCCGCGCTCCTCCATCCGCGCGAGAACCGCGATGAGCGGCCTTTCGAGCCGCTCGTAAACGCGCGTCAGGCCTTTGGCGGCAAGCCGCGGCTTCAGCACGTGCCACAGCCTCAGCGTGACGTCCGCATCCTCGGCCGCATAGGCGGTCGCCTTGTCGATCTCGACGAAGTCGAAGCTCACGGCAGCCTTGCCGCTGCCGGCTATGTCCTTGTAGGCGATCGGTGTGTGGCCGAGCCAGCGTTCCGAGAGCGAATCCATCCCATGCGCGCCGGTGCCGGCATCGAGCACATAGGACATCAGCATCGTGTCGTCGAAACTCTCGACGGTGATGCCGTGCCGCCTCATGACGAGGTAATCATATTTCAGGTTCTGCGCCACCTTGAGAACGGAAGGGTCCTCGAGAAGTATCTTTAGCCGGCTCAAGGCCTCGCCAGCCGGTACCTGGTTTTCGACGAGGCCGCCGCCCAGCAGATCGCCGACGCCGCTCTTGTGAATGAGCGGCACATAGGCGGCACGGATCTTCGTGCCGGACGGGCCGTTACCGTAATTGGCGATCGCCAGCGAAAAGCCGACGAGATCGGCCCGCATCGGATCTAGCGAGGTCGTCTCCGTGTCGAAGCCGACAAGCCCCGCGTCGCGCCCGGCGGAAATCCAGCGGTCGAGCGTGTCGAGATCGCGGATCGTCACATAGCTGGCAGGATCGAAGGGCGCCTTGGCGAAGATGTCGGCGCGCGTCTGCGCCAAATCCTGCGGTGTCGCCCCCGTGGCGTCGACATCGCCCCTGCCGGCGGCAAAAGATACCGCCGCCTTTGCCGCGTCTCCGCGCGGCGGGGCGGCACTCGACGAACCGGGCGACGGCGGCGGGCCGGCGGCCTCGCCGGCGTCGAGATCCGGACCATGCGCCTCGGCGCCCCACTCGACCGGCACGTGAGCCGCCTCGATCGCCTCCGCATCCGTCTCGGTGGCGGCCGCGACGCGGCGCGTCAGCGTGTTGAACTCCATCGCCTTGAGAAAGGCGATGAGCTTCGGACCGTCCTGCGAATCGAGCCTGAGATCGTCGAGGTCGACGTCGAGCGGCGTGTCCCTCTTCAAGGTGACCAGTTCGCGCGACAGCCGCGCCATTTCGGCATTGGCGATGATCGACTCGCGCCGCTTCTGCTGCTTGATCTCGCCCGCACGGGCAAGCAGCGTGTCGAGGTCGCCATAGGCCTCCAGAAGCTGGGCTGCCGTCTTCGGTCCGATGCCGGGGATGCCCGGCACGTTGTCGGTCGAATCGCCGGTCATCGCCTGGAGGTCGATCATCTTCTCCGGCGGTACGCCCCATTTCTCGATGACGTCGGGAATGGTGATCTGCTTGTCCTTCATGCTGTCATACATCGACACCTTCGGCGTCACGAGCTGCATGAGGTCCTTGTCCGACGAGACGATCGTGACGTCGGCGCCCGCCTCCTCGGCGAGGCGCGCATAGGTGGCGATCAGATCGTCCGCCTCATAGCCTTCCTTTTCGATGCAGGGCAGGTTGAAGGCGCGGGTGGCATGGCGAATCAGTCCGAATTGCGGGATGAGGTCTTCCGGCGGCGCGGTGCGGTTCGCCTTGTACTGGTCGTAAAGCACGTTGCGGAAGGTCTTCGAGGAATAGTCGAAGATCACCGCGAAATGCGTCGGCGTCACGCCGACGGAGGTGTCGCGCGCATCCGTCAGCAGCTTCCACAGCATGTTGCAGAAGCCGGCCACCGCATTGACCGGCAGGCCGTCCGATTTGCGGTTGAGCGGCGGGATGGCGTGGAACGCCCGGAAGATGAAGCCCGAGCCGTCGACGAGGAAGAGATGATCACCATTTTTCATGTGGGCATGGATAGCGCGGGGGGAAAGAAAGGTCCATTGCGGTTTTGCTTGTAGCCATCGTCGGCAATCGCCATTTCCAGTGCATCGCAGCGGCCGTGGCTCTCACGCAAACGTTACGCATTTGTAATGCGCGATTCAGTCGGGCAATCCTTGAAAAGCCACATTTGAATCCTCAAATCATCGACACCGGCACCCAAATGATGCCGTCGTCTGGTGATTGGCCTGTCCCCCGCCCGCACCAGATGTGGACAAAGGCCTTATCCCCCTCTCCGGGCCTTTGTCCCGCTTTCACAAAGCCGCCACGGTGCCGCCTCCGCGCCGTGGCGGCTTTCGGTTTGGCCTTGCGCGGCTTCAGGGGCGGATACTTGCCTCTTTGTAACTTGTCTTCGCCGGCGTTCGCGCGTACGCATTAGGCCATGGCCTTCAATCGTATGGAATCTGCGAGCTATCTGGCCAGCCTGCTGGCAAAGAGCTTCTCTCGCGCTCTGCAGGAGCGAGGGCAGAAGCTTGGCTTCGCGCCGGGGCAGTTTCCCATCCTGCTGGAATTATGGGCCGAGGACGGCCTCACGCAGAAGCAGTTGCTCGAGCGCATCGACGTGGAGCAGGCGACTATGGCCAACACGCTTGCCCGTATGGAGCGCGACGGCCTCATCGTCCGCCGCAAGCACCCGAGCGACCGGCGCTCCCAGCAGATATTCCTCACCGATCGCGCCCGCGACATCGAGGCGGCCGCGAAGGAAGCGGCTGCCGCCGCGGAGCAGTCGCTGCTTTCCGGCTTTCGCCGTTTCGAGAAAGAACTCATGCTCGAATATATGCGCATGGCGCTCGCCAATTCGCCGCGTGGCAACGGCGCCTCCTGAGGCCGCCCTCCATCCCTCGCAAGTCCTGAACCCATCTTTCGTGTTCGCCGAAAAGGCGGTTCCGCCTTTCGGGCCGATGCGCTAGGTTCGCCCGCGACACCCACCCAAGGATTCGCATGATGGCAGATATCACCCCGGTCCTCGAACGCGCAGACGCAAATCTCCCGGAAAGCCTCGAACGCCTCTTCGACCTCCTCCGCATGAAGTCGATCTCCACCGATCCGGCCTACAAGACCGAATGCCGCAAGGCGGCCGAGTGGCTGGCCCGGGAGTTGCAGGCGCTCGGCTTCGATGCCGCTGTGCGCGACACGCCCGGCCATCCGATGGTCGTCGGCCATCACCCCGGCGAAAGGCCGGACGCACCGCATCTGCTCTTCTATGGCCATTACGACGTGCAGCCGGTCGATCCGCTGGAGCTTTGGGAAGCGCCGCCTTTCGAACCGGGGTTCAAGGAGGTGGAGCCCGGCCGAAAGGTTATCACCGGCCGGGGCACGTCCGACGACAAGGGGCAGTTGATGACTTTCGTCGAGGCGCTGCGCGCCTATAAGGAGACCAAAGGGGCGCTTCCCTGCCGAATCACCATTCTCTTCGAGGGCGAGGAGGAGTCCGGCTCGCCGTCGCTCAAGCCCTTCCTCGAGGCCAATGCCGATGAACTCAAGGCCGACTACGCGCTGATCTGCGACACCGGCATGTGGGACCGCGAAACGCCGGCGATCTCGGCGGGGCTGCGCGGCCTGGTCGGCGAGGAGATCATCGTCCGGGCGGCGGATCGCGATCTGCATTCCGGCCTTTACGGCGGTGCGGCGGCAAACCCGATCCATATCCTCGCCGACATCCTGGCCGGGCTGCACGACGAGACCGGCCGCGTCACGCTCGAGGGTTTTTACGAAGGCGTCGAAGAAACGCCCGCCGAGGTCAAGGCGACTTGGGAAAACCTCGAGAGTGCGGCGGAGAAGCTTCTCGGCGAGGTCGGGCTCTCCGTGCCTTCCGGCGAAAAGGGCCGATCGGTGCTCGAACTGACCTGGGCACGCCCGACGGCGGAGGTCAACGGCATTGTCGGCGGCTATACGGGCGATGGCTTCAAGACGGTAATTGCGGCCCAGGCCTCCGCCAAGGTTTCGTTTCGCCTCGTCGGCAGCCAGGATCCGGTGAAGATCCGTGAGAGCTTCCGCGCCCATGTGCGCGCTGGAATCCCGGCGGACTGCTCCGTCGAGTTCCACCCGCACGGCGCTTCGCCGGCGATCCACCTGGCTTACGATTCGGCGCTGCTCAACACGGCCAAGGCCGCGCTTTCGCAAGAATGGCCGAAGCCCGCCGTCGTCATCGGCATGGGCGGGTCGATCCCGATCGTCGGCGATTTCCAGAGCATGCTCGGCATGGAATCTCTGCTCGTCGGTTTCGCCCTTGCCGACGACCGCATTCACTCGCCGAACGAGAAATACGAGCTTGCATCCTTCCACAAGGGCATCCGCTCCTGGATCCGCATATTGGACGCGCTGGCGGCGTGAGCCCGCGTGGCCCGCGGCGCCGCGCACTTCCCAATGCGGCCAACAAACTCATGGGAGCGCGCGATGGCGTGATCGCTGCTTGACCTGCAGCGTGTGGGATGCTTCCCTTTTTAGAACAAACAAGAATGGGTACCGGGCTATTGGCAAGGGCGAACGAAGAAACGCGCTCCGGGCGCGATCTTTTCAAAATGCAGCGCGAAGATGACGGTTCCGGCCTCGCTCCGACCCGTGGTGGCCTCTTCGATCCAGCCCGTGAACCGATGCCGGTATGAAACGGGTGCAGAGATATTTCTGGCCCGTTGTCGGGCTGGCGGCGATTCTCCTGTCGGTAAATGCGCTCTATCACGAGCTGCGCGGCCTCTCCCTCGACGCGTTCATCGCGAGTTTCCAGGCCATATCCTTGCGCAGCTGGCTGCTGGCGATCGGGTCGACCCTGATCGCCTATGCGGCGCTGGCCCTCTATGACCGGCTGGCCCTCGACCATCTCGGCCACCGCATCTCGCTTTGGTTCATCACGGTGTGCTCGTTCACGACTTACGCGCTGTCGCACAATCTCGGCGCATCGGTGTTTTCCGGGGCGGTGGTGCGCTATCGGGCCTATCGGTCGAAGGGACTGACGCCCGGCGAAATCGGGGTGCTCGTCGCCTTCTGCTCATTCACCTTCGCCCTCGGCACGCTGATGCTGTCGGCGATCGTGCTGCTGTTGAGACCCAACATCATCGAGCGTTTCTCGGAGTTCCTGCCGATCGAGATGTCTCTGACGACCGGCGGCCTCATCCTCGCGCTCATCGGCCTCTATGTCCTGGGAAGCCTGATCGGGCTACGGCCGGTGCACACGCGCTGGTTCCAGCTGCAATATCCCCGGCCTTCGATCGTCGCGAGGCAGCTGATCATCGCTCCGGTCGAACTTCTCGGCGCCGCGGGGATCATCTATTTCGCGCTGCCGGAGGCCGCCAATCCGGGCTATATCGTCGTCCTCGGGATATTCCTCGCCTCCTTCTCGGCCGCCTTGCTCTCGCATGCGCCGGGCGGCCTCGGCGTGCTCGAACTGGTCTTCATAGCCGCCTTGCCGGAGGTCGACCCCGCCGACGTGCTCGCCGCGCTCGCGATCTTCCGCTTGCTCTACCTGCTTATCCCCTTCGTCATGGCGCTTGTCGTCATCTTCGTCTTCGAGCACTCACGACTTCTCGAGCAGCGAAACGAAACGGGGCCGTAGGCCGCCTGCGGCGCGGTCTTATCAGGCGTGCAAAGGTTCGTTGCAGGCGACGCCACCTACCCGGCGATCCGGCGGATATGGTGATAGAGCGCCCGAATCGCCTGGGCCTCGCCGCCGACCGGCGAATGCGGACGCTCCGCCTGAGCCCAGCCGAAGATGTCGAAATGTACCCAGCTCCTGGCATTCGTGACGAAGCGCTTTAGGAACAGCGCTGCGGTGATCGAACCGGCCATGCCGCCCGAGGGAGCGTTGGTCAGATCCGCGATGCGGGCGGAAATGTCCTTGTCGTAGCCCATATGGAGCGGCATGCGCCACATCGGGTCGTCGGCCGTAAGGCTTGCCTCGGTCAGGTCCTGCGCCAGTTCTTCGTCGTCGGTGAAGAAGGGCGGCAGATCGGGGCCGAGCGCAACGCGGGCCGCACCCGTCAGCGTCGCCATGTCGACGATGAGGTCGGACGTCTCCTCGTCGGCATAGGCGAGCGCATCGGCCAGGATCAGCCGGCCCTCGGCATCGGTGTTGTCGATCTGCACCGTCAGGCCCTTGCGGCTCCTGTAGATGTCGCCCGGACGGAAGGCGTTGGAGGAAATCGAATTCTCGACGACGGGAATGATCAGGCGCAGGTCGACCTTCAGCTTCGCGTCCATGATCATCAGCGCCAGGCCCATGACATTGGCAGCGCCGCCCATATCCTTCTTCATCAGGAGCATCGAGGAGGCCGGCTTGATGTCGAGGCCGCCCGTGTCGAAGCAGACGCCCTTGCCGACGAGCGTTACCCGCCTGTGGCCCTTCTTGCCCCAGCGCAATTCCAGAAGCCGCGGCGCTTCGGCGCTGGCGCGGCCGACCGTGTGCACCAGCGGGAAATTCTGCGTGAGCAAGGCTTCGCCGGATATCACCGAGACGTCCGCCTTGTAGTGGTCGGCGAGAGCGCGGAAGGCTGCCTCCAGCGCCTCCGGTCCGAGGTCGTTGGTCGGCGTATTGATGAGGTCGCGCGCCAGAAAGACGCCGGCGAGCTGCCGTTTGATGTCGCTGGCGTCCGCATCGGCCGGTATCGACAGCGTCGGCGCCTCCGCCTTCGGCTTCTTGTAGCGCTCGAAACGGTAGGAGCCGAGGCCATAGCCGAGCGCCAGCCGATTCGCGGTCAAGGGCGCCGTCTCTATATGCCATTTGCCGGCCGGCAGCGCGCGGGCGAGCTTGCCCGTCAGGAAAGGCGCGTCGGAGGGATTGGAGCCGAGACCGAACAGCGCGCCGCCAAGATGGCCGTCCGCCGAGGGAATGAGGAGTACCGCACCGCGTTCCGCCTTGAACCCGGCCTTGCGCGCCCAGTCGAGGGCGATCGGGTCGATCGATCCCGTCTCGATATGCGCCGGCGTCACCGCGAAGATCGGCAGCGTCTTGCCGTTGCCGGTGCTGAACGGCGACGGCCGTTCGATGAATTGATAGGGGGCCATGGACTTCCTCGATTGGTGGTATGGATCGACGCGATTAACGCTCTGTTAGGGTTAACAGATTATTGCTGGAGTGAAAGTTGCGCCGTCGTTGTTGGAGTTCCGGGGCGAAGCGATCGGGGGCGGGCAAGGGTAAGCGGCCACTGGCCTGCAGCCGCTCTGAACACTTGGAATCGATCACGATGTTTCGGTTTTGCCCGAAATCGTGGTCCGGGGCACCGACTGATGACGACACCACATATCTTCTCCGCCTATCTTCGTCGCCTGGCTCAGGGAACTGCCGTCGCAATCCTGGCGATCTCGGTTGCAGGCTGTGCCGGACAGCAGGGCAAGAAGGAACTGACAACCGGTTCCATTCCGAAGCTTTCGAAACCGGTCGCCGCGATGAACGCCAGCGAACTCACGGCTGCGGCGGAAAACATCGGCCAGGCCTATGAACGCAATCCCAAGGATCGCGACGCGGGTCTCAACTATGCCAATCTGCTGCGTATGACCGGGCGTAACGAACAGGCGCTCGCAGTCATGCAGCAGGTAGCGATCAACCACCCGACGGATCGTGAGGTCCTCGGCGCCTATGGCAAGGCGCAGGCGGCGGCGGGGCAGCTGGAACAGGCGCTGGCGACGGTCAAGCGCGCCCAGACGCCCGATCGCCCCGATTGGAAACTGAAGTCGGCGGAAGGCGCGATCCTGGACCAGCTCGGCCGCTCCTCCGAGGCGCGGCTGCGCTATCGCGAGGCGCTGGACCTGCAGCCCAACGAGCCCTCCGTGCTCTCCAATCTCGGCATGTCCTACCTGCTGACGAAGGATCTGAAGACGGCGGAGACCTATCTCCGCTCGGCCGCTGACCAACCCGCCGCCGACAGCAGCGTCCGACAGAACCTCGCTTTGGCCGTCGGCCTTCAGGGACGCTTTCAGGAAGCCGAAACGATCGCGCGGCAGGAACTGACCCCCCAGCAGGCGGAGGCGAATGTCGCCTATCTGCGCTCGATGCTGTCGCAGAAGGGCGCCTGGAACCAACTCGCCAAGGCGGACGATGGGAATACGAACTGACGATTGTGTGTCCGTGCGGGGGGCCACTTCGATGTGCTACGACCATTGCGCGCCTGATATGTCGCCTGATGGTCAGGGAAGTTGCCGCAACTGCCCAGTCCCCTCCTGGTCGTCGTCAGGCTTGCGCCTGGATCCTCGGGTCAAGCCCGAGGATGACGGAAAGAGGGGCGTCGGCAATGTCTCTTTACAGCGAATGTGCCGCCGCCTTCCCTGGTCTGCTGCAGGGCGGTCGTCAGTCTTTCGGCGGAGAGCGGGCGCTGGTAGGCGGTTACAGGCTTTCGCGACCACCTCTCCATGGCGTCATCCTCGGGCTTGACCCGAGGATCCAGACGCAAGCTCTGGGATGGCGATCAACCATTCCGCGGCCAGCCACCTCCGAAGTCGTCGCCTCAGAACTTATCCGCCACCTGTATGCCCGCGGGGCCGAGGATAACGGCGACGAGGACGGGCAGGAAGAACAGGATCATCGGCACCGTCAGCTTCGGCGGCAGGGCGGCGGCCTTCTTCTCCGCGGCGGTCATGCGCTGGTCGCGGCTTTCCTGCGCGAGCACGCGCAGCGCCTGGGCAATGGGCGTGCCGTAGCGATCTGCCTGGATCAGCGCCTGCATCACCGATTTGACTTCCTCGAGCCCCGTGCGCATGCCCAGGTTTTCCAGCGCGACGCGTCGATCCGGCAGGAAGGAGAGCTCCGCCGTCGTCAGCACCAGTTCTTCCGCGAGCTGCTGAGACTGGTCGGCGATTTCGTCTGCGACGCGGCGCAGGGCGATTTCCATCGAGACGCCCGATTCCACGCAGATGAGCAGAAGATCGAGCGCATCCGGCCATGCGCGGCGGATCGAATGCTGCCGTTTGGAGATCGCGTTGGCGATGAAGATGTTCGGCGCGTAGAAGCCGAGGTAGCCGAAGCCGATGGTGAACAGCAGCCGCATCATCGTCGGCTTTTCGGCAAAGTTGCCGAGCACGAAAATATAGACGACCGCGGCCACCAGAAACAGGAAGGGCAGGCAGAAGCGGGCGAAAAGAAACGTATTCAGCGCATTCTGCGAGCGATAGCCGGCCGTCTTCAACCGATTGACCGTATTCTCGTCCACCAGCGCCTTCCTGAGGTTCAGCCGTTCGACGATCTGCCGCACCGAGGTGTTTTGCTGCGACCTGAGGCTGGCGCGGCTGCTGGACGCCTCGGCGTTGAGACGAGAGCGTTCGCGGGCGCGAATCTGCTCGCGTTCGGTGGCGACGGCCTTCATCCGCTTCGCGAGATCACCGCGCTCCAGGAAGGGAACGGCGAGCGAATAGAAGGTCGCGAGCACGGCCATCGACACGAGAGCGGCGACGATGATGTTCGGATCGGTCAGTGTGTCTATCCAGCCGTTCACCGTCAGAGCCCTTCAGATGTCGAAATTGATCATGTTGCGCATGACGAGGATGCCGATGCTCATCCACACGGCCGATGCGCCCATGATGATATGGCCGCGCGGGTCGGTGAAAAGGACCATCATGTAGTCCGGCGATGTCAGGTAGACGAGCAGCGAAACGATGAAGGGCAGCGCGCCGATGATGGCTGCGGAAGCCTTGGCCTCCATCGACAGGGCGCTGACCTTCGCCTTCATCTTCTTACGCTCGCGCAGCACCTTGGAGAGGTTACTCAGCGCCTCGGAAAGGTTGCCGCCGGCCTGCGCCTGGATGGCGATGACAATGGCGAAGAAGTTCACCTCCGGCAGGGGAACGCTCTGGATCATGCGGGCGCAGGCTTCCGGAACGTTGAGGCCCACCTGCTGGGATTCGACGACGCGGCGGAACTCCGTCTTCACCGGCTCCTGTCCGTCGCTGGCGATCAGCCGCAACGCATCGTTCAGCGGCAGACCGGACTTGATCGAGCGGACCATGACGTCGAGCGCATTCGGGAACTCGTTGAGAAACTTCATGCAGCGGCGCTTGACCAGGAAGCCGACCGTCCAGCGCGGCAGGCCGGCCGCGGCAATCAGCCCGACGCCGAGCGCGATCCACGGGCCGGCGCCGGCAAGCAGGACGAAGAACAAGGCGACGAAGCCGAATAGCGCGCTGAAGACGTAGAATTGCGTCAAGGAGATCCTGAGATCGGCCTGCATAAGCCGCCCCTTCATCGATGGGGCGGTCTTCGCCGACTTTTCCTGCTGCTTCTTTTCGAGCTCCTTCAGCGAATCCTGCACGGACTTGCGCCGTTTCGACATTTCGTTGACGCGGTCGCGCGCCGCCTTCACGCTGGCCCGGTCGGTTTCCGACGCGCTGACGCGGCGCAGCCGTCCTTCCGCCTTCTTCTCGCTCTCGATGCGGGAATAGAGCACGCCATAGGCAAGCGCCGCCGCCGCGATCGCGACGAGGACGGCCACTGCCAGAACGGTGATGTCTATGCCGAACATCGGTCGGTCTTCTCCTTCGTTAGTGGCAGGCTCCGCTTGCCGCTAATTTTTTTCCATCGCGTCGAGGGTGGCGGCGAGCCGCTTGTCCTCGTTGAAGTAGCGGGCGCGGTCCCAGAAATTCGGCCGGCCGATGCCCGTCGAGACATGGCGACCGATGATCCGCCCGTTGGCGTCCTCGCCATCGATCTCGTAGCGCATGAGGTCCTGGGTGACGATCACGTCGCCTTCCATGCCGGTGACCTCCGTGACATGGGTGATACGGCGCGAACCGTCGCGCAGGCGCGAGGCCTGGATGATGATGTCGACCGATCCCGCGATGATTTCGCGGACGGTCTTGGCCGGCAGCGTATAGCCGCCCATGGCGATCATCGACTCCATGCGGCTCAGGCACTCGCGCGGCGTGTTGGCGTGGATCGTTCCCATGGAGCCGTCGTGACCGGTGTTCATCGCCTGGAGCAGGTCGAAGACCTCCGGTCCGCGCACTTCGCCGACGATGATTCGTTCCGGGCGCATGCGCAGGCAGTTCTTGATGAGATCGCGCATGGTGATCTCGCCCTCGCCCTCGATGTTCGGCGGGCGGGTTTCGAGACGAACGACGTGCGGCTGCTGCAGTTGCAGTTCGGCCGAGTCCTCGCAGGTGATGATGCGCTCGTCGCTGTCGATGTAGCGCGTCAAACAGTTGAGCAGCGTCGTCTTGCCGGAACCGGTGCCGCCGGAAATGACGATGTTGCAGCGGACGCGGCCGATGATCTGCAGGAGTGTCGCGCCCTCCGGGGTGATCGAGCCGAAACGGACGAGCTGCTCCAGCGTCAGCTTGTCCTTCTTGAACTTGCGGATCGTCAGCGCCGTTCCGTCGATCGCCAGCGGCGGCGCGATGACGTTGACACGCGAGCCGTCCGGCAGGCGCGCGTCGCAGATCGGACTCGATTCGTCGACGCGGCGGCCGACCTGACTGACGATGCGCTGACAGATCGACAGGAGCTGCGCATTGTCGCGGAAACGGATGTCGGATTCCTCGACCTTGCCGGCGACTTCGATGAAGGTCTGGCCGGCGCCATTGACCATGATATCGGCAATGTCGTCGCGCGCCAGCAGCGGCTCGAGCGGGCCATAGCCGAGCACGTCGTTGCAGATGTCGTCGAGCAGTTCCTCCTGCTCGGCGATCGACATTGCGAAATTCTTGATGGTGATGATGTCGTTGACGATGTCGCGGATTTCCTCGCGCGCGCTTTCCGTATCGAGCTTGGCGAGCTGCGACAGGTCGATCGTGTCGATCAGCGCCGAGAAGACCTGCGATTTCGTCGAGTAATAGTCCTCCGCCCGCGGCGAACGCCGGCGTGCGGGCGGAGCGGCGGGCGCGGGCGGCTGGGGACGGGGAGCGGGAGCCGAGGGCTCGCTCAGAACCGGCGCAGCCGCCGGACGCTCCATGACCGCCGACTGTGCGACCGGCATCGACGGCGGAACAGCGGCAGCCTTTCCGCCCATCTTTCCAAACCCTTCATTTCCGCGTTTGCCAAACATCATTTCAATCCGGTTGCTTCATCGATCCTTTGATGCGGGATGCCTATTTCCGGCCAAGTCTCGCCAGGACCTTTCCAAGACTGCCCGTGCGCGCCTTCTTGATGGTGGCGCGGCCGGTCAGGAGATGGGCGAGTTGTGAAAAAGTTTCGGCAGCGGGGGCCTTCCTGTCGATCTCGGCGATCATGCGTCCGCTGTTGGCGGCATTGCCGAAAAGGACCGCGTCGAAGGGGATAATCGCGGCCGCCTCGACCTCGAGCGATTCGCAGAATTCGTTCGGGGCGATCTCCGGTCGCTTGGGCATACCCACCTGGTTGAGGACGAGATGCGGTGCCCGGTCGTTCGGCCGAAGCTTCTTCAGCGCATCGAGCAGGTTCTTGGCGTTCCGAAGATTGGCGAGATCCGGGACGGCGGTGATCACCACCTCGTCGGCTTCCGCAAGCACGGAACGGGTCCAGTCCGACCAGCCATGCGGAACGTCGAGCACCGAGACCGGGGCGCTGCGCTGCAGGATTTCCAGGATCGGCTGGAAGGCGCCGGACTCGAAATCGTAAGCGCGGTCCAGCATGGAGGGCGCGGCGAGCATCGACAGGTGCTCGGAGCATTTGGTCAGCAGGCGATCGAGAAACACCTCGTCCAGCCGGTCCGGGGCGGAGACCGCCTCGGCGATCCCCTGCGGCGGATCCTGGTCGAAGTCGATATTGGCGGTGCCGTAAGGCAGATCGAGATCGGCGAGGATGGTCTCCGTCGAGAAAAGGTTGGAAATGCCCCAGGCGCAATTGTGCGCGATCACCGACGAGCCGCAGCCGCCCTTGGCGCCGATGAAGGCGAGGCTTCGTCCGACGGGCTCGGCCTCCGGATCGACGAAGATCGCCGAAATCGCCGAGAGAATATCCGCCATCGTCACCGGCGCGACCATATATTCGGAAATGCCGTTGCGGATGAGTTCGCGGTAGAGCGCTATATCGTTGTGGCGGCCGATGATGATGACCTTGGTGCTCGGATCGCAGACCTCCGCCAGCGGCGCCAGTTCCGTAAGCAGCGACCTCGGCTCCGTTGCGGTCTCCAGAATGATGAGGTTCGGAGTCGAGACGCTCGCGAACATGTTCGCGGCGACGGCGACGCTGCCGCCGGTGATGCGCAGGCTGACCTTCGCCATGCGGCGGTCCTGGCCGCAGCGCTCCATGAGGCGCTGCATGGCCTCGCTCTCGCAAAAGGCGTGGATCGAAATGCGGGGCAGCGGTCGAAGCTGGTCGAGATCGCCCGGTCGCGCCGCCTCGGCGTGATCCCCCGCTCCATTGTCGATGCTGTATTCAATCGCGTTCATCTCTTTTCCTCGAATAGCCGCGTCCCGGACGATTGCCGCTTCCGAATCCTAATTGTCGCGCCAGCTTTCGATCACTTCTGCGCGCTGCTCGGCGTCGACCGGCGACATCTGGCGCGGACCGATGAGGTCCGTCGGATTGGCGATCTGGGCGGCAAGGTTGGATTGGGTCGCGCAGCCGAAATTGTAGTAATTGCGGTTCTGGACGGTGTTGAGCGTGAGGTCCTCGGGCCACTCGCCGCAGGGGCCCGTCTGCGCGGTGATCGCGACATAGCTCAGGCGAATGGGTGCGGCGTCGCCCGTGGCGGCGGCCTCGTAGCCGGTTTCGATCATCCGGTTCGCCGGCACGCCGGCTGCCGCAAGGATGCGTCGAATGTCCTTGCGGAGCACCTGGGCGGCATGGCTGTTGGCCGAACCGCGCGGCAGCATGATCTGGATGACGCCGCTCGATGCATGGCGATATTCGGCGGCAAAGCCGCGGATCACGTCGCGCGTGCCCTGGGTCAGGTGCCGGTCGCCGGATGCAACCGGAATGTCGATGGCGTGCTCCGCCTCGGCGAGCACGATCGGATGCCTGGTACGGTAGTCGTCGGGTATGGCGCCGGTCGCCTGGTTGTCCCTGGTGCCGCAGCCTGCAAGCAGGCCGGCAAGGATCGCCAGAGCGGCCAGCCGGACGGTCGTGCGGGTCGGAGACATGGGCTTATGCCTTTCCAAACGGTTTTGTGCTGCGTCCTGGTTTTTCATGTCCCGCCCTATTTGTAGATGAAGCCGACATTGCCGTGGTAGCGGCCGGCGGGCGCTTGAGCTTCCGGACGTCCGTAGATCCTGTTGACGCGGCCGAGGAAGAAACTGTCGAGATCGTTGGCCGGATTGAAATTGTCGTCGGGCCTGGACAACGCGCTTCGGGCGACCGGCCGCACCAGATAAGGTGTGGCGATGATAACGAGCTCCGTCTCGTTGCGCTGGAAGTCCTTGCTGCGGAACAGCGTACCGAGAATCGGAATCTTCGAGGCGCCGGGCACGCCCGAAAGAGCCTGGCGGATATTGTCCTGCACCAGGCCGGCGATGACGATCGAGCCGCCCGACGGCAGTTCGACGCTGGTCGAAGCTTCCCGCCGACGGATGCCGAGGAAGGTGTTTCCGGGAATGCCCGGGTTGGCGCTTCCCCAGTTGTTGCCGGTGACAACAGAGCCCTCATAGGTCGGCTCCGATACATTGGTCTCGATCTGCAGGCTTATTCGACCCGCACCAAGAACGACCGGTTTGAAGTTCAACCGGATGCCGTATTCGACGTCGTTGACTTCGCGCTCAACCGTTGGAGAACCGGTGTCGTCGTCGGCCGAGACTTCCTGTGTTCCCGCAAGCCGGAACTCACCGCCCACGTAGAACTTCGCCTCCTGACCGGAGATTGCCGTGAGGCTGGGTTCGGCAAGCGTACGCATGACGCCCGCCTGCTCCATGGCATTCATGTAGCTCGATATGGTCGTCCCGCCGATTGAACCGCGAATTGCGGCATTGGCGAACAAGCTGACCGCATCTCCCAGGTTGGCCGGATTGCGAAAGCCGATGCCGCTTTCACCGTCCGAGACCCGGCCATTGAAGCCAAGCTGCTTCAGCACCTGCCGGCTCACCTCGGCAACGGTGACCTTCAAGGTCACCTGGTCCTCGCCCTCGATCGTCAGCAAATTGACGATCTGCGAGGTTTGGCGGTCTTCGGCGAAAATGTCCGCGTCACCATTGGTGCCCTGCGCCGTGATGCTGCGGGTGGTCGCTTCGCCACCCTTGAGGAACGCACGGGCCAGGTCGATGGCCCTGTTGGAATCCAGCGGCGTGCGCACGGTTCCGGTCAGGACGACGTTGTCGGAGACGATCTCGACCTTGATGTCGGAGTCCGGAATGAAACGGCGCAGGTTCGCCTCGAGTCCGGCGACGTCGCGCTCGACGGCGATCTCGAGGCTGACGATTTCCTCGCCATTCGGGCCAAAGACGAAGATATTCGTCTGGCCGACGGCCTTGCCGAACAGATAGATGCGGCGCGAGGTGCGGGTGATGGCATCGGCGAGCGAGGGATCGGCGACGAGGATGTCATGCGCATCGGTCGGCAGATCGACGACCACCGCCTTGTTGAGGCCGAGATTGACCTTCCTTTTCACCCCCGGCCCGCTTTCGCCAAGCCGGACGACCGAGGAAGCAGCGGCTTGCGCGGCCGGAACAGTCGGCAGCGTGATGCCCGAAAATGCCAGGCAGAAAGACAGGCAGGCCGCGACAGACGCCCGAAATTTGTTTGGATCCCGTTTCACGTTGCGCCCCACTCGATGCTATCTCTGGTTCTGGATTGCGCCATCGGTCTTGACGATGGAGCCCGACTTGATGACCTGGATGCTCGGCTGCCCATCGCCACTGAGCAGGTAGTCGGCCGCGACGGTGTCCGGCTCCTGGGCGTCGGCGACGCTGCGCAGCGCCAGCGATATGCGCTCGGCCATCTGCTGGGCGACGGTCATCACCTTCGATTGCTCCGGCGTCAATTCGAGTGTCGCCGTGGTGCCGAGGACGGATTTGGAGCCGTCTTCCTTCACCTCCACCTGCTGGTCGATCGCCAGCACCCGGACGTTGCTGAGCACCGTTTCGGTCAGGTAGAGCCCGTTGCCGTCGGATTTGCGCACCATGATGACATCGACCCGGTCGTTCGGCAGGATAAAGCCGCCGGCCCCGGTCGCGACCGTGATCTCGGTCGCCACGGCCCGTTTTCCGGCAGGCAGCAGCGACGACATGATGCGGTTGGAAGCATCGGCGATTTTTTCCGGCCGAACCGGTTCGCCATTGAAGATCGGCAGGCGCACCACGGCGCCGGAGAGATCGTCGACCGCCGCCGGCCGGTTCTCCTCGGTGATCATGCCCTCGGCAATATTGTCCTTCGGCCAGGCCATCCAACGAATGGACTCGGCCCCGAGCCGCGCACCCACCGGCAGGCTCTTGCTGGCAACGAGCACATTGATGGTCGGTTCCCGCTCGATGACGGGCGCGGCGATCTGCGGCGCCCGTCCCCGGGTGAGCTTCATCACGAGCAGCCCGGCGATTGCCGCCGAGCCGACGGCCACCGCCAGAATAATGATGCGCACCGGTTTCATGATCTACCCAAGCCCCTAGAAATCCCAGGGGCCAGATTGATCAGCAATTGGTGTAATTATGGTTAACGAGCTGCTTATGTAGATGGTTAACAGATATAGATAGCACTGTTCAGTGCAGCGCTCTTTCAGGGCGAGCTAGGACAGTTGCGCGAAGGCTGCCTGCATCAACGGCGAGGACGGAAAGGCTGCAAAGCCGCCGAGCGCGATTGCAACGCCGTAGGGTATTTTCTCCGCCGTCAGCAACACACGAGGAAAAGGGATGCCGCTGGCAAGAATCGTATTCTCCTGCCGACGCAGGAAGAGAACGACGATTGTTAGCAAACCGCCGAACAGCGCGACATAGAGGAGAAATGTTACGAGCGAGGCGTTCAGGCCAAACCAGACGGCGCTTGCGGTAAGAAGTTTGGCATCGCCGCCACCCATAACATTTGCCGCAAAAAGAAAAAAACATACGGCGAAAACCAATGCGGCTGCTGCCATATGCAGGCCAATCTGGCTCATCCCAAGCCCCGCCAACGGCGCAACGATTACAAAGGTCCCCAACAATATCGCGGAGATGCGATTAGGGATCGTCATAGTGAACAGATCCGAGAACGCCGCGAGTGCGAGGCAGAGTGGAAGAATGACGAAGATTCCAGCGATTGTCATGTCATACCGCCCTCTATTTTGGAACCGAAGATTTCCGTTGAGGCACATCACAAAAATAGAGAGCCGCTCCGGAAGGAAACGGCTCTCGCGTTCAGCTCAGGGCTGACATTCGATTACATGTTGCCTTCAGCGGTCGTCAATTCGGTACCGATGGCGTTGAATACGTTCTCAAGGCTATCGCCGACTGTCGTGGCGCCGGCGATCAGAGCAACCGAGATCAGGGCTGCAATCAGGCCGTATTCGATGGCGGTTGCACCGGATTCGTCTTTCAGCAGGCGAGCGAAAATGGTCTTCATGGGAGTTCTCCTAACTTCACTTGTTGTCAGCACTTCCGCCAACTGTTGCCGTTGATCGGATGTCCCTGAATTTAGTGGGGCCCAATTGCCATCGGCTTAAGGAACCCGGTTAGCGCCGGGTTAACGAGCGACCGCTCTTTCTTGGGTAAATATTCTGGAAAGGAGTGCGGTAAATTGCGCCGGGCGAGCGTAACCATTCATTCACCAAAAAGCGCCAAGATGCGGGCCATCACTCGCCATCGGGAAGCGCCATGAAAACGTCTCTTGCGGCCAGCCATGCCGCCACGCTTGCACTGACAATCGCCGGGCTTCTTGCGGTCTCCGCTCCGGATCGCGCGCGTGCGGCCGAGGAGGTAATGCGCGTCTATATGGATCACGCGCGCGTGCTGAAGCTGGACCGGCCGGTGAGCAAGGTGATCATCGGCAATTCCGATGTCGCGGATGCAACCGTTGCCGATGCCAGGACGATCGTGTTGACGGGGCGCAGTTTCGGCACGACGAACCTCGTCATCCTCGATCAGGACGGCAACGCCATCGTCGACGAGCGGGTTCTCGTGTCGATCGACGAAGGCAACACGCTCCGCGTCTACAAGCAGACCGCTCGCACCGTCTATTCCTGCTCGCCCAATTGCGAGCGCCATGTCGAGCGCGAGGCAGCGGCCGCGACCAGTGATTGAGAAATCAAAAACCACTAAAATTCTTCGGGTCGTCGCAAACGAAATTTCAACAGTCGCGGCTTAATCTCACGCCGATCGATTGCACAGGCGCGGAATGCGGTCGGATGCGCATGCATTACTGAACCGCCCCGGCCGCACGGGACGTGATGGAACGGCGCAATGTCGACAGAAACGAAAGCATGCCTGCGTAAGCGCGCACGGCGCGGCCTCTTTCCCCGTCTCATGGGCGACAGGAAGGGCGCGACGGCGATCGAATTCGCCATCCTCGCCTTGCCCTTCTTCCTCGTCGTCTTCGCGTCGATCGAGACATTCGTCGCCTTTGCCGGCGAGCAATTGCTGGCGAACGCGACCGATACGCTGGCACGCAAGATCCGCACCGGCGAGATCACCTTCAACCAGGGCAAGGCGACGGACATGACCGAGGCGGAGTTCCGCCAGGCATTTTGCGACGAAATCTCCATCCTCATGACCTGTTCGTCGACCGAGGCCAGCCAGCCGCAAAAGCTCTTCCTCGACATCCGCGAGATCGCGGACCTGGCAACGATCCCGGCAGCGGTGCCGCGGGTCGGTTCCTCCTCGTCCTCCGATCTCGACACCAGCGGCTTCAGCTTCGCTCCGGGCGGTGCGGCAAGCTTCACCATGGTGCGCGCCTATTATCGCTGGGAAGTCATAACCGATCTCGTCCGGCCCTACATCACAAATCTGCGCCCCGCCGGCACGAGCATGCCGCGGGATTTCCTGATGGTCGCCACCGCGACTTTCCGAAACGAGAACTATTGAGGGTGCTATGAGGAAGTCCGATAGATCTTCGTTCACCCGGCGCGTTTTCGGACCCCTGTCGTTCCGGGCTGTTTCGTTTGAGGTTTTGGCGCGTTTCTTCCGCGACCGGCGGGGCGTCGGCGGGGTGGAATTCGCAATCGTCGCACCGCTCCTGATCATGACCTATATCGGCGCCTTCGAGCTCTCGCTCGGCTTCACCGTGCTGCGCAAGGTCGCGCGCGCCTCGAGCGCCGTCGCCGATATCGTCACGCAGGAACAGGATGTTAACAAGGCTTTCATCGACGACGTGAAGAAAGTCGCCGAAAGCATCCTCGCCCCCTACGAAAGCTCGAACTACACGCTGAAGATCACTGGCATTCAGGTCAACGGAACCACGACCGGGAAGGTCGTCTGGTCGCGCGACCAGGCCGGCGGCACGCCCTATGCCGCCAATTCCACCACCACGGTTCCCGCGGATCTCGAAGCCGTGAACGCCTTCGTCGTGCGGACCGAGCTCGTCGTGCCGCACAAGCTCCTGCTTTTTGCGCCGAATCTCGACAGCACCGTAAGCACCATCGACCTCTCCAAGACGGCCTATTACCGCCAGCGCTTCGGAACGACGATCGCCTGCACGGATTGCTGAGCCGACGCCCCGCGCCGCATCCCCCATCGGGCTCAATTGCATTGGACGAGCCGGCACGCTATCTCTGCCGGATTGCGCGGTTTGTCTTCGCGCGCGGTTCCTAAGCAGACTTGCGTTGGCAGGCCAACGCTTCACCCGCTTAGTTCTTTGTTTTAACGCAGGTTCTTTTCGGAACGCCGTGTAATATTTTTCCGAACCCCGCTTAGGTGTCTCATGGCGCGTGCTTTTCTCTTCGTCCTCGACTCTTTCGGCATCGGCGGCGCGCCGGACGCGGAGGCCTTCGGCGATCTCGGCGCCGACACGCTCGGGCACATCGCGGAATTCTGCGCCGCCGGCGCCGGCGATCGCGTGGGCCTGCGCGAAGGGCCTTTGCATCTTCCGAACATGTCGGCGCTCGGCCTGCTTCACGCGGCCAGGCTCGCGACCGGACGCCTTCCGGGCGGAATGCAGGTGCCGGAACGGGTCTATGGCGTCTATGGCGCAGCAAGCGAGGTCTCGCGTGGCAAGGATACCCCCTCCGGCCACTGGGAGATTGCCGGCACGCCGGTGAAGTTCGACTGGGGATATTTTCCGGCGGAAGGCAATGCCTTTCCGCCCGACCTCGTCGAAGCGATCTGCCGCGAGGGCGATGTTGCGGGCATCCTCGGCAATTGCCACGCCTCCGGCACCGAGATCATCGCCCGCCATGGCGAAGAGCACATGCGCACGGGCAAGCCGATCTGCTACACATCCTCGGACTCGGTCTTCCAGATCGCGGCCCATGAACGGAGTTTCGGTCTGGAGCGGCTCCTCGAGCTCTGCCGGATCGTTCGCCGGCTCGTCGACGACTACAACATCGGCCGGGTGATTGCCCGCCCCTTCGTCGGCGACAATCCCGGCAATTTCGTTCGTACCGGCAACCGACGCGATTATTCGGTGCCGCCGCCGGAGCCGACGATCCTCGATCGGCTGGAGGAGGCCGGCCGGACGGTGCATGCGATCGGCAAGATCGGCGATATCTTCGCGCATCAGGGTGTGACCCGGCTTACCAAGGCCAATGGCAACATGGCGCTTTTCGATGCGAGCCTCGCCGCGATCGAGGAGGCGGAAGACGGCGACCTCGTCTTTACCAATTTCGTCGATTTCGACATGCTCTACGGCCATCGCCGCGACGTGCCTGGCTATGCCGCGGCGCTCGAGGCCTTCGACGCGCGCCTGCCCGACCTCGACCGTCGCCTGAAGCCGGGCGACATTGTCATCCTCACCGCCGACCACGGCTGCGATCCGACCTGGCGCGGCACCGACCACACGCGCGAGCGCGTGCCCGTGCTGATGTTCGGGCCGTCGCTCAGGAGCCGCTCCTTCGGCATCGCCAACAGTTTCGCCCATATCGGCGAAACGGTTGCCAGACATCTCGGCATCGCGCCGGGCGCGCATGGGAGAAGCCTTATTTGACTGCACACTTGAAGAAAGCCGAGCTGCATTGCCACATCGAAGGCGCCACGCCGCCGGAACTCGCCTTGCGGCAGGCACGGAAATACGGAATCGACATCGGCGGCATCATCCGCGACAACGCCTATGTCTGGGACGATTTCACTAGCTTCGTGAAATGCTACGATGCCGTCGCCTCGCTGTTCCGCACCGAGGGCGACTATGCGCTTCTCGCCGAAACCTACCTGACGGAACTTGCCGAAGCCGGAACGATCTATAGCGAGATCATCGTCTCGCCCGATCACGGCAACACGATCGGACTCGGTGCCGATGCCTATATCGAGGGGCTGGCGGCCGGCATGGAAGCCGCCCGGGCAAAGACCGGAATCGAGTCGCGCATGCTGATCACCGGCATTCGCCATCTCGGGCCGGAATCGGTGGTGAAAACCGCGGAATACGCGGCGATGCGCCGCCACCCGCTCGTCACGGGCTTCAATCTCGCCGGCGAAGAGCGCATGCACAGCGTCGCCGAATTCGCCCGCGCCTTCGACGTCGTTCGCGATGCCGGTCTCGGGCTCACCATTCATGCCGGCGAACTTTCCGGCGCCTTCAGCGTGCGCGATGCTCTCGACCATGTGCGCCCGTCGCGCATCAGCCACGGTGTCAGAGCGATCGAGGACGGCGATCTCGTCAAACGCCTGGCCGAGGAGGGCGTAGTGCTGGAGGTGTGCCCCGGCTCCAACATCGCGCTCGGCGTCTTTCCGGATTTCGCCTCGCACCCCTTGCGCCGGCTTTTCGAGGCCGGCGTCCGCGTGACGCTCAATTCCGACGACCCGCCCTTCTTCCATACTTCTCTCGCCCAGGAATACGAGATCGCCGTCCATGCGATGGATTTCGACGACAGCGAGATCGACCGGATGACGAGGACGGCCATCGAGGCGGCCTTCGTCGACGAGCCGACAAGGGAGCGATTGCTCGCCGCCTTGCACGTCTGAAAACTCCCCGAAGATCAAGCGTCCGGGAGGATTCTTGCCTGCTCCCCGGAAGCAATCGCCCGGCCATCGGAATCGAAGCGATGCGTGGCCCCGATCACCGGGGTAGCGTGGACGATCTCATCGGGCTCATAGCGGTGCTCGCCAAAGAGGCGCACGGTGAGCGGGCCGACCTTTTCGGTTTCGAGATAGACGATGGTGTCCGCGCCGAGATGTTCGACATGGACGACCTTGCCCGTCCAGTCGCCACGCTCGCGCGAGAGGCCGATATGTTCGGGGCGGATGCCGACCGTCTTTGCCGCCGCGTCGCCAAAGCGCTCGCCCTCGATGAAATTCATTTGCGGCGAGCCGATGAAGCCGGCGACGAAAAGGTTTGCGGGCCGGTTGTAGAGTTCCATCGGCGAGCCGACCTGCTCGATGCGGCCAGCGCTCAGAACGACGATCTTGTCGGCAAGGGTCATCGCCTCGACCTGGTCGTGGGTCACATAGATCATCGTCGCCTTGAGGCTGCGATGCAGCCGGGCAATCTCCAGCCGGGTGTTGACGCGCAGCGCCGCGTCGAGATTCGAGAGCGGCTCGTCGAAGAGGAACAGTTTCGGCTCGCGCACGATGGCGCGGCCGATCGCCACGCGCTGGCGCTGGCCGCCGGAAAGCTCGGCCGGGCGCCGGGCGAGATAGGGCTCCAGCGACAGCATGCCGGCGGCCTTGGCGATCTTCTCGTCGATCACGGCTCTCGGTACGCCGGCCTGCTTCAGCCCGAGGCCCATATTGTCCTTGACCGTCAGGTGCGGATAGAGCGCATAGGACTGGAAGACCATGGCGATGCCGCGTTTGGCGGGCGCGACATGGCCAACCTCGTCGCCGTCGATCCGGACGCTGCCCGAGGTCGCGTCCTCGAGGCCGGCGATGGTGCGCAGGAGGGTCGATTTCCCGCAGCCCGAGGGACCGACGAAGATGACGAATTCGCCGTCCTTCACTTCCAGGTCGATGCCCTTCAGCACCTCATGGCCGCCGAAGGCCTTGCGGATGGATTTCAGTTGCAATGATCCCACGTTTCGCCCCTCTTGGCTTAGAGCGGGATGCGCTCAAATACTTTCGCGCGGCCGCTCTATCTGTTTGTCTTGCCGCATTTCTGCGACCTCAGGTGATTCCACCTGACTGCAAATGCTCTAAAGTTTGACCGGCCTGCCGGTCCGCACGCTTTCGTCCGCCGCCAAGCAGATTTTCAGCGATTGCACCGCATCCTCCATGTGCCGGTCGAGATTGATGTCTTCGCGGATGGCCTTGAGCACGAAGGCCTGCTCGCGATCGCAGAGGTCCTGGTGGCCAGGCTCGCCTTCCATCCGCAGGTCCTCGTCGGGCCTGAGGAAACGGCCGTCCGGTCCGGTCGCGGCGTCGTGCAGGCGGATGACGGCGGTCTTCGTATGCGTGTCGATATCGTCGGACCTGGCGTTCTGGTCCATGACGATCGACACCGAGCCGTTCGGCGAGATCACGTCCTTCACGAAGAAGGCGGTCTCGGAGATCATCGGGCCCCAGCCAGCCTCGTACCAGCCGACCGAACCGTCGTCGAAAATGACCTGCAACTGCCCGTAATTGTACATGTCGGCGGCGATCTCGTCCGAAAGCCTCAGGCCCATGCCGCGGACCTCGACCGGTTTCGCGTCGGTGATCTGGCACATGACGTCCACATAGTGGACGCCGCAGTCGACGATCGGCGGCGTGGTCTGCATCAGCGCCTTGTGCGTCGCCCAGGTCGCGCCGCTCGACTGCTGGTTCAGGTTCATGCGGAACACATAGGGCGGTCCGAGTTTGCGCGCCTCGGCGATCAACCGCATCCAGGAGGGATGGTGCCGGAGGATGTAGCCGACGATCAGCTTGCGGCCGTTGGCACGGGCGCAGGCGACCACGCGTTCGGCATCGGCGACCGTGGTTGCCAGCGGCTTCTCGACGAAGACGTGGCAGCCGGCCTCCATGGCGGTCACCGCATAGGCTGCATGGCTGTCCGAATAGGTGTTGATCGAGCAGAGCTCCGGTCGGAATTCGAGAAGCGCTTCCGGGAAGGACGGGCGGTACTCGTAGCCTGTAAAGGATTCCGGCAGCTCGACCTTCGAACGGTTGACGAGGGCGGCGATTTCGAAGCCGGGGTCGCGGTGATAGGCGAGTGCATGGCTCAGGCCCATATTGCCGAGGCCGGCGACGAGAACGCGGATCGGGGTTGCGGAAGAGGTCATTTGACTGCTCCTGCCGTAATGCCGCGGATCAACTGCCGCGAGAAGATGACGTAGAGGACGAGCACCGGGAAGATCGCCAGCGACAACGCCGAGAGCACGGCGTTCCAGTTGGTGACGAACTGGCCGATGAAGATCTGCGAGCCGAGCGTGATCGTCTTCGTCGATTCGGCCGGCGCGAGGATCAGCGGGAACCAGAGGTCGTTCCAGATCGGGATCATGGTGAAGACGGCGACCGTCGCCATGGCCGGCCGTATCAGCGGCAGCACCAGCCGGAAGAAGATCGCGTACTCGGAAAGCCCGTCTATGCGTCCGGCATTCTTCAGGTCGTCGGAAACCGTGCGCATGAATTCCGACAGGATGAAGACCGCGAGCGGTAGGCCCTGCGCCGTATAGACGAGGATCAGCGCTGTCAGCGTGTTGACGAGGTTCGTCGCCACCATGCCCTGCAGGATTGCCACCGTGCCGAGCCGGATCGGGATCATGATGCCGAGCGCGAGATAGAGGCCCATCAGCGTGTTGCCGCGGAAGCGGTACTCCGAAAGCGCGAAGGCGGCCATGGCACCGAAGATGAGGACGAGCGCGATCGAGACGACCGTGACGGCGACGCTGTTTTGGAAGTAGCCGATGAAGTCGCCCTGTCTCAGCACCGTCTCATAGCCGATCAGGCTGAACGTCTCTGGCGTCGGTACCGCAAGGGGCTCGCGGAAGATCGCATTGCGGCTCTTGAAGGAGTTGGCGATCGTCAGGAACACCGGAAAGAGCGCCACCAGTGTATAGGCGATCAGCGCGACATGGACGGCGCCGGTGCGGGCGAGGGAGCTACGTGCTTTCGACATTTTGGTCCTCCTCAGAACTGATAGCGGCGCATGCGGCGCTGGATGACGAAGAGGTAGAGCGAGACGCCGGCAAGGATGATCAGGAACATCACCGTTGCGATCGTCGCGCCCATCGAACGGTCGCCGAGCTGGAGCTGGAAACCGAAGAAGGTGCGGTAGAGCAGCGTGCCGAGAATGTCCGTTGACCCATTCGGTCCGGCGAGCGCGCCCTGCACCGTGTAGATCAGGTCGAAGGCGTTGAAGTTGCCGACGAAGGTGAGGATCGAGACGATGCCGATCGCCGGCAGGATCAAGGGCAGCTTGATCTTCCAGAACTGGCTCCAGCCGGTAACGCCGTCGAGCTCGGCCGCCTCGATCACCTCGTCGGGAATGTTGAGCAGCGCGGCATAGATCAGCATCATCGGTATGCCGATATATTGCCAGACCGATATCAGCGAAACGGCGACCAGCGCCGAATCGGGCCGGCCCAGCCAGGGAGCGAAGAGCCATTTGAGGCCGACGAGATCCATGAGATGGGGGGCGACGCCCCAGATCGGGGAGAGGATCAGTTTCCAGATGAAGCCGACGATGACGAAGGACAAGAGCGTCGGCAGGAAGATCGCGGTGCGGTAAAAGGCGCTGAAGCGCAGCTTCGGCACCGACAGCATGGCAGCGAGCGCTATGCCGATCGGGTTCTGCACGGCCATGTGGATCAGGAAGAAGACGACGTTGTTCCGGAGCGCGTTCCAGAAATCCGCGGCCCAGCGCGGGTCGCCGAAGAGCACGTTGAAATTACCGAGGCCCACGAAGGCATATTCCCCGTCGACCGTATTGAAGAAGGATTGGCGGAGCGTCTCTATGAGCGGCAGGATCATCACCGCCGTGTAGATGAGAAGCGCCGGAGTGAGGAAGACGAGGATGTGCCAGCGCCGCGGGCGCTTCAGCTCACCGACATCCATCATGATCTCGCGTTTGTTCATCGGCCTCTGGCCCGTTCTAACCGGCTTGCGCGTGGCGCAGCCTCGATGTCGTTCGAAATGGGCGCATTCGTCCGCGCCTCGTCCTGCAGCGCCGCGCGTCTAATCAGACGCGCAAAGGTCGCTGTAGCACTTTGAAATGCTGCATGTCTTTGTTCTTAAATCGAAATCGATTTAAGGAGACATGCAGTGGGCGCCGCCGCGGCAGTCGAAAATGCGGGCCATGCCGCATTCCTGTCCGCTCAAGTCCGGCCCTGCCGGATATCTCGATACTGATGGCGGCGTCGCTCACCGTGCGAATCCTCGCGCGGGAGCGAAAGAGGGGCGCGAAGCCGCGCCCCTTCGGCTTACTTTGCCGGCTTAAACCAGCTTTCAAGCCCTTCCTGCAGCTTCTTGGCCGCCTCTTCCGGCGTCTCGGTGCCGTTGATGACGTTTGCCGACGCCACCCAGGTCTCGTTCTCGAGGTTCGGGGTGCCGCGCGAGAGGATCTGATAGGTCGAGCGAATGGTCGACTGGCACTTCTCACGCCAGGAGACGAACTCCTGGGCGAGCGGGTCGCTCATCTTCACCGCAGTCGAGTTCAGGCTGAAGAAGCCCGGCAGGGCATTGGCGTAGATTTCCGCGAATTCCGGCGAGGCGACCCAGGTGAGGAAGGTCTTGGCGGCCTCTGCATTCGGGCTCTTGGCATTGAGCCCGATGCCGATGTCGTTGTGGTCGGAGATGTAGCAGGTGTCGCCGGCGTTTTTCACCGGCGGCGGGAAGGCCCCCATCTTGAAGTCCGCCTGCGCGTTGAAGCCGGCGATTTCCCAGGAGCCGGCCGGATAGATCGCGGCGCGGCCGAGCGTGAAGAGGTTCTGGCTGTCCGGATAGGTCTGCGCCTCGAAGCCGTCGCCGAGATAGTCCTTCCACTTGGCGAGCACGCGATAGGGCTCGACCCAGGGCTCGTCGGTGAGCTTCTGCTCGCCCTTGATCAGCGCCAGCCGGCCTTCCTCGCCCTTCCAGTAGTTGGGGCCGATATTCTGGTAGCCCATGGTCGCGGCTTCCCAGAGATCCTTGGTGCCCATCGCCATCGGGATGTAGTTGCCGTCTTCCTTGATCTTGTCGAGCGCGGCGAAGAACTCCGCCTCGGTCGTCGGTACCGAGAGGCCGAGCTGATCGAAGGCATCCTTGTTGTAGATGAAGCCGTGGATGACGGAGGCCATCGGCACGCAGAAGGTGGCCGAGCCGTCGTCGGTCGTCCAGGCGGACTTGGCGACGTCGGAGAAGTTCTCCATGCCGGCAAGGCCGGTCAGGTCGGCGAGGTGCTTCTTGTTGTAGAGCTCGAGCGAGGCGTCGAAGGGGCGGCAGGTGATGAGATCGCCGGCGGAGCCGGCATCGAGCTTGGCATTGAGGGCGGCGTTGTACTCGGTCGGGGCGGAAGGCGAGAAGACGACCTTGATGCCCGGGTTCTTGGCCTCGAAAGCCGGGATCAGCTTCTCCTGCCAGATCGCCAGGTCGTCATTGCGCCAGCTCTCGATGGTCAGCGTAGCGTCCTGCGCCTGCGCAAGCCCGGCGGAGCCGAGAATGCTCGATGCAAGCAGCAGGCCTTTCATTGTCGTGCGGGTCATTCAGGTTCTCCCTCTTATAGGCGCCGTCTCGGGCGCGGTTTTGGATCCCAGTTTTACGTCTGCGAGACGATCGCGATCGCCTTGCGCAAATTCTGATCGGCCTTTGCCAGCGCCGCTTCGGCTTGCCCCATGTCCTTTGCCCCAGAGCCAAGCAGGATCGCCAGCTTCACCGAGCCGGAGGCGGCGTCGACCAGCCGTCCCGCCTCATCGGCGCTGACGCCGGTAATGTCGGATACGATCCGGACGGCGCGGCCGCGCAGCTTGATATTGTCGGCACGCAGATTGACCATGTGGCCGTCGAGCACATGGCCGAGACGGATGCCGACAAGCGTCGAAAACATGTTGAGGGCAATCTTCTGCGCGGTGCCGGCGCCCATGCGCGTGGAACCGGAGACGACCTCCGCCGGCGTCTGCAACAGGATCGAGACATCGGCGGCTTCGAACAGGGGAGCGCCGCTATTATTGGCGACCCCAACGACCTTCGCGCCGCGCTTGCGCGCCTCGTCCGCGGCGGCGAGCGCATAAGGGGTCGATCCGCTGGCGGAAACGGAAACCAGGCAGTCGCCGGCCGAAATCCCGGCCTCGCGGACATCGCGGCGTGCCAGCTCCGTGTCGTCCTCATAGCCGCCGGCGAGATCGCCGAGGCTGGCGGTGCCGCCGGCAAGGAGGATGACGATCTGGTCCTTGGCTATGCCATAAGTTCCCGGCAGTTCCAGCGCGTCGGCCATGGCCATCAGGCCGGAACTTCCCGCACCCGCATAGGCGAGCCGCCCGCCGGCGCAAAGCGCTTCTGCAGCCAGGGCAGCCGCGGCTGCAATGGGTTCGAACGCCTCGTCGACGGATTTCGCCGCCGCCTGCTGCCCGCCGGCGAGCAGGCGAAGGGCAAGCGCCGGATGCATCAGGTCCAGATCCTTGGCCTTGTCGTCGCGCTCTTCGGTCTTAGCTGCCGGCATCGGTTTGTTCTCCTCTTCCCGAATTAATGCCAAAAAAATACCAATTGTCTAGCAGAAATTTAACTTTTGGCCTGTCCGAGCGTGGTGCTTAAAAAAAAATCATTGAAAAGCAAGAACTTGGGAAGAAATTTAGATTCAGCGCGAAATCATGCTTGGTTAATGGTATTTTTTTGGTATCTTTAGGCCTCGGAGGTGCCCATGACATCCTATCTCGTCGGAATCGACGGCGGCGGAACCAGCTGCCGGGCGGCGGTTGCAAGCCCGGATGGCCGTATCCTCGGCCGCGGAAAGTCCGGTGCCGCCAATATTCTCACCGATCCGGAAACGGCGCTGCAAAATATTGCGGGAGCGGCGCGTGCGGCTTTCGAAGACGCCCGCCTCGATCCGGCCGGAATCGCCGCGGCCCGCGCGATCGTCGGGGTTGCGGGGCACAATGTCGGCGACGCCGTCCACTACGTGAAGCGACGGCTGCCCTTCGCGCAGGCCGACATCGAATCCGACGGGCTCATTGCACTGCAGGGCGCGCTCGGCGACGGCGACGGCGCCGTCGCGATCCTCGGGACCGGCACGATCTATATCGCGCGCCGGGGCGAAGTGGTCGGCTATATCGGTGGCTGGGGTTTCACGATCGGCGATCACGGCAGCGGCGCGCGGATCGGCCACGCGCTCTTGCAGGAGACCCTGCTTGCCTATGACGGCATCCATGCGGCGTCGCCGGTCACGGACTCCGTGCTCCTGGAATTCAACAACGATCCCCGCGATGTGGTCGATTTCGCGCGGCTCGCCAAGCCCGGCGAGTTCGGCCGCTATGCGCCGCGCGTCTTCGATCATGCGGGGAGCGGCGATCCGGTCGCGACACGCCTGTTGAAGGCGGCCGCGACGACGGTGGATGAAGCGCTCGACGTGGTGGTCGCGAGAGGGGCGCGGACGATCTGCCTGCTCGGCGGCCTTGCTCCCCTCTATCGCCCATGGCTCGCCGAGCGGCACCAGCCGCACTTCGTGGAAGCCGAGGCTGACGCGCTGACCGGCGCCGTCGCGCTTGCGGCGCAGCGCTTCGGCACCCGGCCGGAGATCGTCGCATGAACCACGCGCTAGCCGCCATATTGCCGCTCGAAGGCTTGCTATCGGGAGGCGCGGGCCCGCTCTATCTCAAACTTCGGCAGTCGCTCGAAGAAGCGATCCTGTCGGGCAAGCTCAGTCACGGCGATGCCTTGCCGGCCGAGAGGGACCTCGCCGAATACGCCAATGTCAGTCGCGTGACCGTGCGCAAGGCGGTCGACGACCTCGTGCGGGATGGTCTCCTGGTGCGCCGCCACGGCTCCGGAACCTTCGTCGTCCGACCGGTCTCGCGCGTCGAGCAGTCGCTCTCGCGCCTCACCTCCTTCACCGAGGACATGGCACGTCGCGGCCTCAATACCCGGGCGGAGTGGTTGGAACGGGGGCTCTTCCATCCTTCGCCCGACGAGATGATGACGCTCGGCCTTCCGGCGGACGCGCTGGTCGCCCGCCTCGGTCGCCTGCGTATCGCCGACGACCTGCCGCTGGCGATCGAGCGCGCCTGCGTTTCGGCGGAGTTCGTGCCCGACCCACTTTCCGTCGCCTCGTCGCTCTATGCCGTGCTCGAAAAGGTCAATGCAAGGCCGGTGCGCGCCGTGCAGCGCATCTCCGCCTGCAACATCAAGGACCCGGATGCCTCGATGCTCGGCGTCGCCGTCGGCTCGGCCGGGCTCTCCATCGAGCGGGTCTCCTATCTCTCTTCGGGGCGGGTCGTGGAATTTACCCGATCGCTCTATCGAGGCGACGCCTATGATTTCGTCGCGGAGCTGACAATCCCGGAAAGCTGACCGGCGCCGAAGCGGGATGAGGAAAAGTGTGAGCGGTTTTCCGCCCGCAACCCACGCTGAACTTACAGCGCCGCGCGTCTTTTCAGACGCGCAAAGGTCGCTGTAACGCTTTGAATCTGCGCATCGAGCTTTCCGAAAATCGGGTACGATTTTCGGAAAGCTCGATGCGGTAGCTAAGGAAAGGACTTTGATCATGCAGACCAACATGCGGCGAGAAATCGACGAGATTCCCGAGGCCGCCGCACGATTGCTCGATCGCTCGGGGACAGCGCTCGCCGCGGCGGGGGCCGCGATTCGCGCCAGGGATCCGGCCTTTCTCGTGACGATCGCCCGCGGATCCTCCGACCATGCGGCGCTCTTCCTCAAATATGCGATCGAACTCACGGCCGGGCGCCCCGTTGCCTCGCTCGGGCCTTCGCTCGCCTCCATCTACGGCGCCGAATTGAAGCTCGGCGGGGCGGCGGCCATCGCCATCTCGCAGTCCGGAAAGAGCCCGGACATCGTCGCCATGGCCGAGGCCGCATCGCGGGCCGGCGCCGTCTCGATCGCGCTCACCAACACGCTGCCCTCACCGATCGCTGACGCCTGCAGCCATCCGCTCGATATTCTGGCGGGGCCCGAAATTGCCGTCGCGGCGACCAAATCCTATGTTAACTCGATCGTCGCTGGGCTTGCCGTGCTCGGCGAATGGACGGGCGACCCCGGCCTGAAGCGGGCCGTGGCTGATCTCCCGAACCGCTTCGCCGAAGCGGTGAAGCTCGACTGGCAGGAATTCGCCGCCGAACTTGACGAGGCGGAATCGCTCTATGTGCTCGGCCGCGGGCCGGCGCTGGCGATTGCCAGCGAAGCAGCGCTGAAGTTCAAGGAGACGTCCGGCATGCATGCCGAGGCCTACTCGGCGGCGGAAGTGCTGCATGGACCGGTCGCGCTTGTCGGCGCCCGCTTCCCGGTCCTGGCGCTCGCCGCACGCGATGCCGCCGAAACCTCGGTCGCCGAGATCGCCGACGGCCTGAGCGAGAAGGGCGCCGTCGTGCGTGTCACCTCGGCGCGGGCAGCAAAGGCAAAGCGCCTGCCCTTCGTCGAGACCGGCCACCCGATCACCGACGCGCTGGCGCTGATCCTGCCGTTTTACGGCTTCGTCGAAGCCTGGTCGCGCTCGCGCGGGCTCAATCCCGATGCGCCGGCGAGCCTCAAGAAGGTAACGGAGACACGATGACTGCGAAGAAGAAAATCACCGGCGCGCGGATTTTCGACGGCATCGACTGCCACGATGGCGCCGCGCTCCTGATCGAGGCGGGGCGTGTCAAGACGATCGTCCCCGCAGGGGCTGCCGCCAACGACGCGGAGACGGTCGACGCACGCGGCCTGCTGCTCGTCCCGGGCTTCATCGACCTGCAGGTCAATGGCGGCGGCGGCGCGCTCTTCAACGAGCAGCCGACGCTCGAAGGCATCCGGCGGATCTGTGCCGCCCATGCGCGGTTCGGCACGACGGCATTGCTGCCGACGCTGATCACCGACACGCGCGCGGTGCGGACCGCAGCAATCGGTGCCGGCGTCGAGGCCAGGGCCGCCGCTGTACCGGGTTTCCTCGGGCTGCATCTCGAGGGCCCACACCTTTCCCTGGTCCGCAAGGGCGCGCATGATCCATTGCTGATCCGGCCCATGGAACAGCCGGACCTGGACGAGATGCTGGCCTGCATGAAGGCGCTCGGCTGCCTGATGGTGACACTTGCCCCGGAAAATGCCACCAAGGAGCAGGTAAAGGCACTTGCCGATGCCGGCGTCGTCGTCAGCCTTGGCCATACGGATGTCGGTTTCGAGACGGCCTGCGCCTATGCCAGGGCAGGTGCGCGCACCGTGACGCACCTTTTCAATGCCATGAGCGGTCTTGGCCACCGTGAGCCCGGCGTCGTCGGTGCAGCGCTGGCGGCCGGCACGCTCCATGCGGGAATGATCGCCGACGGCTTCCATGTCGATCCGGCGGCGATGGGCATTGCCATACGCGGCAAACAGGGACCGGGGCAGATCTTCCTGGTGACCGACGCGATGTCGACGATCGGCACCGAGATGACGCGCTTCCTCCTGAACGGGCGCGAGATCCTGCGCAAGGATGGGCGGCTGACGCTCGCCGACGGCACGCTTGCCGGCGCCGACATCGATATGCTCTCCTCCGTCCGCTTCGTGCACGAAAGGCTCGGCCTGCCGATGGAGGAAGCGCTCCGCATGGCCTCCGCCTATCCCGCAGACGCCATGGGCATCGCCTCGCATAAGGGCCGCCTCCTGCCCGGGGCCGACGCCGATTTCGTGCTGCTGACCCCGGAGCTTCGAATGAAGTCCACCTGGATCGGCGGGGAGTGCGTCTATTCCGCCTAGAGCATTTTGCAGCCAGGTAGAATCACCTGGCGTCGCACAAATGCGGCAAAAACAAACTCAATGAATCTGCGCATCGAGCTTTCCGAAGATCAGGTAGGACCTTCGGGCCGATACTATAGCGCGCTGAGCCGCCGCTTCATCGTCCTGACCGTTGCCGCATCCGTGCGGCGGCGCTCCGGCGGCGCGAAGCGCATCTCGACGATATGCTGGTCATTAGCCGGCTCACGAACGGAGCAGGATGAATGGATCTCGATGACCGCAAGCTTCGGCAGGAGTGCGTCGATCGTATCGGGATTGACGCCGGCGCCGGGCATGATCGAGAGCCGGCCGGCCGCGAGTTCGATGAGCTGCGCCAATGTGTCGATCGCTTCCGGCGCGCTTCTGGCGCCGCCCGACGTCAGTATGCGTTCGAAGCCGAGTTCGGCGGCGATGCCGATCGCCTCGGCAAAGTCCGGCACCAGATCGAAAGCCCGGTGCAGGGTCAAGCCGAGGCCGGCTGCGTGGCCGGTGAGTTTGACCAGCATGCGCTCGTCCAGCCGGCCATCCGGGCGTGATGCGCCCAGCACGACGCCCGCCAGCCCCACCTTGCGCGCCACATCGATATCGCCGCGCATGATGTCGAGCTCGGCGGGGCTGAAGACGAAATCGCCGGCGCGGGGGCGGATCATCGCATAGACCGGCACCGGCGGCGGTTTTGCGCATGCCATCAGCCCGGCGCTCGGCGTCAACCCGCCGACGGCAAGCGCCGAACAGAGCTCGATGCGATCGGCACCGCCCTCGACCGCGGCCTTCAATCCCTCCGCGTCGTCGACGCAGACCTCGAGCAGGATGTCCTTCATGCCGGTGGCCCCCCGTCCAACTGGTTCCGATTGCGGCCGAGCAGGGCGGCGCCGATCAGGCCCGGCTCCACCCGGCACTCGCCCCGCACCACCAGCGGCCGATCGAACCGGCGCAGGATCCGGCCGCGCACCGCCCGGTCGATCTCGCCGACCAGTGCCTCGGAATTCGAAAGGCCGCCGCCGACGGGGACGATCGTCGCGCCGGTGATGTTGATCACCAGGGCCAATGGCGAACTGACGAGATCGACATAGACGCCGATCGTGCCGTTCGCTTCGCCGTCGCCTTGCTGCCAGGCTTCAATGACCTCGTGGCTGGCCAATTGCCTGCCATGGAGGGCCGCATGCAGCCTTTCCAGTCCGCGCGCGCCCCCGATGGTGTCGATGCAGCCGCGCTGGCCGCAGCCGCAATCGAAGGCCGGTATTGCGACGGGCGGGTTGCCGGCTTCGCGGGCGGCAACCGGCCCATGGCCCCATTCGCCGGCAAAGCCGCCATCGGCATTGATCAGTCTACCGTCGACCACCAGCCCGCCGCCGACACCGGTCCCAAGGATTGCGCCGAAGACGATGCGGTGGCCGCGTCCGGCACCGAGGCCGGCTTCGGCAAGCGCAAAGCAATCGGCGTCATTGGCGATCACCACGGGCAGATGCAGCGCCGCCTCGAGTTCAGCCGCAAGCGCACGCCCGTCGATGCAGGGGATGTTGGCGCATTTGATCCGTTGCGTCTCTGGGTCGATGACGCCGGTGATCGAGATTGCCAGGCGGTCCGGCAGGCCGCCCGCTTCGTCGACCACCGCCTCCAGGGTCGAGACGAAACGATGGAAGTCTGTAGGCGGCGTCTGGCGCCGCGGCAGCGGAAATATGCGGTCGGGCGAATGGGTGATGGCGCCCTTGATCGCCGAACCGCCAATATCGAAGCAGATGATCATGCCTCGCCCCGGATCGGCGCCTCGAGCGCAAGAGCGGCGGAAAGCAGACGATCGTCCTGATGATGCGGCGCCGACAGGAGTAAGCCGACCGGCATGCCGGCCGCGCCCGTTCCGCAAGGGATGGAGATGCCGCAGAAATCGAGAAAATTGCCGATCAGCGTGTTGCGCAGCGTCCGGGCATTGGTCTTGAAGAAGAGCTCGTCGTCGCCAAGAAGAGGCGCGAGCGGCGGCGCCACATGCGGCAGGGTCGGATGCGCGATCAACTCGCCGGCATACAGCCTCTCCGCCGTTTCATGGATCAGCCGCTCGCGTGCCTCGACGAGGGCGATGTAGTCGCTGGCGCTGATCTTCTCGCCGAGGCGGACCCGTGTCACGACTCGGGGGTCCATCCGGGCGGCTTCGGGGCTGGCGAGGCGCTCGCGATGCAGCGCATAGGCTTCCGCATTCACCAGCGCCCCGTGACGCCTCATCAGGTCGAAGATCGCGGCGAAGCTCGGGAAGGGCTGGCGTCGGACCCGGACACCGGCGGCCTCCACCCTCTTGATCGCCGCCTCGAAGGCGGTCACGATCTCCGCTTCGGCATCGTCGAACACGATGGTTTCGGGAATGACGAGCGAAAGCTCGGCAGGTTCGGCGCGGCGGACCACCGGTGCGGTGAGGCTGTGCATGGCCGCATCCGCCCAGACGGCGTCCTGGACTGTCAGGCACAGGGGACCGAGCGAATCGAGACTTCCGGCGAGCGGAAAGACGCCCCTCATCGCATATCGCCCGCGCGTCGCCTTGTAGCCGACGACCCCGGTCATCGCCGCCGGAATGCGCACCGAACCGCCTGTATCGGTACCGATGGCGAGAGGCACAAGGCCGGCGGCGACTGCCGCCGCCGAACCGGAGGAGGAACCGCCGGGAATGCGATGGACGTCGGCCGCTGCGGGATTGCGCGGCGTGCCGTAATGCGGATTGAAGCCGAGACCGGAGAAGGCGAACTCGTTCATGCCGGTACGCCCGACGCTGACCATGCCGGCGCCGCTCAATGCCGCGACCACCGCCGCATCGGCCGGCGCCGGCGGCTGGTCCTTGAGCACCACCGAGCCGGCGGTCGTCACGCTGCCGGCCATGTCGAAGAGGTCTTTCCAGGCGACGGGAAGGCCATCGAGCAGGCCAAGCGAGCGACCGGCCCTGATGCGCTCGGAGGCCGCCTTCGCTTCCCGCCCCGCCCGCTCGCGCGTCACCTCGAGGAAGACGGCCCGGTCGTCGTGGCCCTCGATCCGGGCAAGTGTCTCCTCTGTGAGCGTGACGGGATCCACCTCGCCGGATTGCACAAGAACGGCGAGACTCGCGAGCGTCTTTTTGCTGGTCATGGTCTCTCCTTACTCTCCTTCGTCCGGGCGCCGGGCTGCACTCAAGCCTGCTCAAGCGGCGCGGGTCTCTCTGCCCTAACATATCGCCACCCATTGCGTTTGCCAGCGCCTGCCCGCCGTCGAAGCTGTAGATTGTCGAAGCGTCTTGCCGCGCCGTTCGCCTTTGCCTACATGGCGTTCGACTCATCGCCTCAAGGAGACCTGTCATGATTCTGGATGCGGCGCGGCTTGCCTTCGCCAATCTCTTTGCGGCCGAGACCCGCGCGGTCTTTTGGAAGGTCATAGGGCTCACGCTTCTGGCACTCGTCGCGCTCTGGTTTGCGCTGCGCGAGCTGTTCGTCTGGCTTGCCTTGCCGTGGTTCGACACGCTGTTTCCCGGAACGCCCGAATGGGCGGGATGGCTTACCTTCATCGTCGGCATATTTGCCAGCCTCGGCCTCGCCTTGGGGCTGGCGCTGCTGCTCGCCCCGGTGACGGCGATGATTGCCGGCTTCTTCCTCGACGACGTCGCCGAGGTGGTCGAGAAGCGCGACTATCCGGGCGAAGCCCCGGGAGTGCCGCTGCCGCTTGCCGAAGCGATCGGGAGCTCGGCGAAGTTCCTGGGGGTCGTGGTACTCGGCAATCTCGTGGCGTTGTTCCTCCTGCTGGTGCCGGGCATCAATCTCATCGCCTTCTTTGTCGTCAACGGCTACCTGCTCGGCCGGGAATTCTTCGAGTTCGCCGCCATGCGGCACCGCGTGCCGGACGAGGCGCGGCTCTTCCGCAGGAAGCACCGCGCAACGGTGTTCCTCGCGGGCCTCATGCTTGCGGCCTTCCTGGCCGTGCCCGTGCTGAACCTGCTGACGCCGCTTTTTGCCGCGGGCATGATGGTGCATCTGCATAAGATGCTCTCGGCCCGCGACCCCGGCTTCTCGGCCGTCCGCGCATCGGCCCGAAAATCGTAACCGGTTTTCGGAAAGCGCGGTGCGCAGATTCACAGACCCGCGCCGCTGTAGCCGTGTCGCGGCCGGAACGGGGGCTGATTGCTTCACGCCGCGAGCGGCCGGAAGGCCGCGCCGGTTTCAAAATGGAGAGGGAGAACCCCGCATGAGCCAGGCAGACGACCGGATTACCCGATTGGAGGAAATGGTGGCTCACCAGGCCAAGACGATCGAGGAACTCTCGGATCAATTGGCCGAGCAATGGAAGGTGGTGGAACAGACGCGGGCCAAGCTGGACCGGCTGACCGAGCGGTTTCTGACGCTCGAGGAGCAGGCGCAGGAGGCGATCCCGGTGGCACGGCCGCCGCATTACTGATTACCAACGGTGCTGCAAGTCGAGGTCCGCTTTGGGACGCGCAGCAGAAAGCCGCCGGCTCGCGAGAGCCGACGGCTTCATGACATTACAGCATAGTGCCGCGATCAATAGGGGCAGGACTCGTCCGTCATGTAGTCGTGCACCTCGAGATTGCCGGCAATGATTTCGGCCTTCACCTTTTCGACCGCTTCGAGCATGTCCGGCGTGATCAGCGCCTTGTTGTGCTCGTCGAGCGCATAGCCGACGCCGTCTTCCTTCAGGCCGAGATTGGAGACGCCGAATTCGAACTTGTCGTCCTTGGCGGCCGTGAAGGCGTCGTAGACGGCGACATCGACGCGCTTCAGCATCGAGGTCAGCACCTTGCCCGGCTGCAGCATGTTCTGGTTGGAATCGACGCCGATGCCGAGCTTGCCCGCGTCCGCTGCCGCCTGCAGAACGCCGACACCGGTGCCGCCGGCGGCGTGATAGACAACATCCGCGCCTTGGTCGATCTGCGACTTGGTGATCTCGCCGCCCTTGACCGGATCGTTCCAGGCATCCGGCGTCGTGCCCGTATAGGCTTCGAGCACCTTCAAGCCCTCACCGGTCGATTTGGCGCCGCCGACGTAGCCGCAGGCGAATTTGTGGATCAGCGGGATATCCATACCGCCGACGAAGCCGACCGTCTTCGTCTCGGAGGCGAGACCGGCGAGCACGCCGACGAGATAGGAGCCTTCCTGCTCCTTGAAGACGATGGATTTGACGTTCGGCTTGTCGACCACCATGTCGATGATGGCGAACTTGGTGTCCGGGTATTCCGGCGCGATCTTCTCGAGCGATGCCGCCCAGTTGAAGCCGGCCATGACGATCGGGCTGTTGCCGTCGCTGGCGAAACGGCGCAGCGCCTGCTCCCGCTGGGCATCGTTGGCGATTTCGAATTCGCGATATTCGATGCCTGTTTCGGCCTTGAACTTTTCGGCGCCGTTGAAGGCGGCCTCGTTGAAGGATTTGTCGAACTTGCCGCCGAGATCGTAAATGATCGCCGGCTTGATGTCCGCGGCCAGCGCCGTCGCGGACATCATCGAGAAAGCAAAGAGACCGAGAATGGTTTTTTTCATCTTGCAGCCCTGTCGTCGCAATTGAATGTTTTCGGGTTTTCCGGCGGCATCGGAAGCCTCGCCGCGGAACCCGCCCCTCTTCTGTTTAAGGCTTGGGTGGCGGCATCCTTGCACGGCTTCGGCAAAAAAACACTCGAAATTTTTCGGATGGTAAAAAACCACGCGCGGCGCCGTTGGACAATGCTCGCGTCAGCCGACGGGGCAGTTGACGCCGGTGCCGCGCAATCCGCAATAGCCGTCGGGGTTTTTGGCGAGATACTGCTGGTGGTAGTCATCGGCGAAGTAAAAGGGTCCGGCCATCCCGATCTCGGTGGTGATCTCGCGCCCGTGGCCGGAGGACTTCAATGCCTTCCGGTAAATGTTTCGGGCGGCATTCGCCTCGGCGAGCTGCTCTTCGTCATGGACATGGACTGCCGAGCGATAGGTCGTGCCGATATCGTTGCCCTGCCGCATGCCCTGTGTCGGGTCATGCTCTTCGAAGAAGGTCTTGAGCAGCCGGGCGAAGGAGACCTTACCGGGATCGTAGACGACCAGCACGACCTCGGCATGCCCCGTCAGACCGGTCGTCGTTTCCTGGTAGGTCGGGTTCGGCGTCAGCCCGCCGGAATAGCCGACGGCGGTCACGTGCACGCCGGGCGTCTTCCAGAAGAGCTGCTCGGCGCCCCAGAAGCAGCCCATGCCGAAGAGCACTTTCTTCGTCCCTTCCGGATAGGGGCCCTTGAGCGGCCGTCCGGAGACGAAATGCGTCTCGGCGGTGGGGATTTCCTGGCTGCGTCCGGGCAGCGCGGTCTCGGCGTCCGGCAGGAGGGTTTTCTTGTTGAACATGTCGATCAGAAACATCTCGGTGCTCATTTCATGCGCCGTAGGTACTCAGGAAACATGCGGACCGGAATAGGGCAGCCGATTGCTCTCAGGCGGCAAAGCGCCCGGCCGCCGGCCTTCTCCTGTAGCCCGCCATCCAGAGAAGGAGGGCGATGACAAGAAACACCGCAAATGCCGGCTGCATGAACAGCCAATGCAGAGCGGCGAGCCAGATTGCCGGCCCGGAATCGGTCCGCTGCAGCGATTGCACCCAACCGAGCGCTTCCGGCCCGAGCACCTCAATGCCCTCTCCAAGCGGCGTCATCACCGGCGCGGAGGCCGCCACCGACTGGATCGAGTCGATCGTTCCCGCGAGCACGGCAACCGTCAGCGCAAGCAAGCTCGCAAAGCGCAGCAAGAAACGCATCCGTCCTCCTTTGACGCCGGGCGCGCGCGAAAGACTATTTCGTGAGTTCCGGGCATCGGCATCTGCATCAAGAGATAGGCCGGCCGCCGAATGAGCGCAATGGCCGGCGGCGCACGCGCGCGTAACGTGCTGTCAATATTCTGTCAGAAACCAGTTGATCCCGTCCGCATCATCGGTATATATCGCGCCCGTCCGCCGGTTTTCGCCGGCGCACCAGCCGGATTGACCAACGGCTGCAGACGGATGGACAGGTGGCCGAGTGGTTGAAGGCGCACGCCTGGAACGCGTGTATACGTGAAAGCGTATCGAGGGTTCGAATCCCTCTCTGTCCGCCATCAAACTCTAAGCGTGATGCGGCGTAGCGCCGGTGGCCGTGGCGGATCGGTGTATTCTAAGCCGTCTGGGGAGCGCCTTTCCGGGAAATCCTCGCCCTAGCGCGGAGTCCTCGATGACAGAGACCGTTACAGTCACGCAGGAGATCACAGAGAAGGTCGCAGCGGCGGGGCTTCGCCTGCGGTTCGACAAGGTGGCTTTGCGGCTCATCGAGAATTTACAATCCGCCCTGGCCGAGATCGTACCAGAAGACCAAACCTTGATCTTCACCCTGACCGCTCCAATAAGACTTCCCGCAAAGACGGCTATTGCAATAGAAGGTCTGGTGCGCGACGGTCCGCCTGATAGCGAGGTGGGAAACACAATCCACGGCAACCATATCCGGCTTTGCCGCGTTACGGGTGTCTCGGCAAAAATGCCGAGGGTTGTCGGGTTCGTGCACAATCCCGATTCAGACGCCAGTCTTATCCTGACCTTGGCTGAGGCGCGGCTGCTCGGGCGGAATCCGTTCAGTCCCGAGGCCTGACTGGCGCCTGGGCTGGGTGCCTGATCATCCTTGGGCCATTCGATAGGGCTATAGCGTATAAGTTGTTCATCACTATCGGTCGTGGTCCGCCATCCCGCTTCTTTTGCTACAATTCATCCCGGTTGGATCTGCTGCGCGGTAGGCGCCCGCACGGGCTCGTCCTTTGCGCAAAACGAACGATCCTGGCTTGCTCGTCGGAGTGAGCCACGTCGGGGGATTGGACAGGGCGTATGCCAGACGCGGATGATGGGAGCCCCTACTGGAGCGTGGACCAAATCGCGGTGGCGGATTCGCTTGGATCCGGACCGAATGGACTTACCTCTGATCGCGCTGCCGCCCGGCTTGCCTCGGTCGGCCTCAACAGCGTCGAGGACGCCGCGCATCTAAGTGCCCTGCGCCTTTTGCTGCGCCAGTTTGAAAGCCCACTCGTTCTTATCCTGGTTTTCGCCGCGGCGATCTCACTTATTCTGCGCCAATGGATCGATGCCGGAATTATTCTGGCCATCGTTATTGGAAGTGCGCTGCTGAGCTTCTTTCAGGAGCACCGGGCCTCCGCCGCCGTCGAGGAGTTGAAGAAACGCCTTGCGCTGACCTGCCGCGTCATTCGCGACGGGGCGGAGCGAGAGATCCCGGTCAGCATCATCGTGCCCGGCGACGTCATCCTGCTGTCCGCTGGCAATCTCATTCCCGCCGACGGTGTCGTGATCGAGGCAGCGGATTTCCTCGTCAGCGAGGCCGGCATGACCGGCGAGTCCTTCCCGGTCGAGAAGCGCCCGGGGGCGGTCCGGCGGGACGCGGCGATCGCGGAACGGACGAATTGCGTGTTTCTGGGGGCGTCGGTGCGTAGCGGCACGGCCAGGGTGCTCGCGGTCAAGACGGGGCATCGAACCGAGTTCGGCGCGATCGCCGCCCGTTTGCACGCCCGTCAGCCAGAAACCGACTTTGCCCGAGGCGTGCGCCAGTTCGGCTATCTGCTTATCCGTGTGATGGTTGTCATCGTCCTGTTCGTGCTGACCGTGAACTTGCTGCTCGATCGTCCGGTGGTCGAATCGCTGCTCTTCGCGGCGGCTCTGGCTGTTGGGCTGTCGCCGGAGCTCCTGCCCGCGATCATCAGCGTGACGCTTTCGGCTGGCGCGCGCACCATGAGCCGGCGTGGCGTCATTGTGCGCAGGCTCGACGCCATTGAGAATCTTGGCAGCATGGACATTCTCTGCACCGACAAGACCGGCACGCTGACCGAGGGCACCATCGTGCTGAGCGAGGTGCTCGATACGGCGAGTCGGCCCTCTGACGAAGTCAGACGCCTGGCCCATGTCAATGCCGCGCTTGAGACCGGGATCGGGAACCTGCTGGATGCGGCCATTGTCGCGGCTGGCGAGAGCCTGGGATTGTCCATCATCGGTCTGACCAAGATCGACGAGATCCCCTATGATTTCGAAAGGCGTAGGCTGACCGTCGTCGTGGCCGAAGATGCCGCACCGGGACAGCACCTGATTGTCACCAAGGGGGCATTTGCCAACGTCCTCGATATCTGCACGTCGCTCGAGCGCGATGGCGCGACGGCACCTCTGGATGAGGCCGCGCGGGCAGATCTGGAGGCCGTTTTCAAGGCGAAAGGCCACCAAGGCTTTCGCGTGCTGGCCCTGGCCACCCGCCGCGTTGTCGCGCGGGCTGACTACGACCGCCAGGATGAATGTGAGATGACTTTTCGCGGGTTCCTGGTGTTCCTCGACCCGCCCAAGCCTGATGCGAAGCAGACGATCAGCGATCTCGCCCGGCTGGGCATCGCGATCAAGGTGATCAGCGGCGACAACCGCCATGTCACCGCCCACATGGCTGAGGCCGTCGGGTTGAACGCCAAGTCGATGCTGACCGGAGCGGAACTGGCCGGGCTCAAGGACGAGGCGCTATGGCACCTGGCTCCGCGCACCGATCTTTTCGTCGAGGTCGACCCGCAGCAGAAGGAACGGATCGTCCGGGCCCTGCAGCGCACCGGCCATTCCGTGGGCTATCTGGGAGACGGGATCAATGACGCACCAGCCCTCTACACGGCCGATGTCGGCATTTCCGTTGACGATGCGGTGGATGTTGCGCGCGAAAGCGCCGACATCATCCTGCTGAGCCGCGACCTGGACGTGCTTCGCACGGGTGTCGAGGACGGCCGCCGGACCTTTGCCAACACTCTCAAATACATCTCGATCACGACAAGCGCGAATTTCGGCAACATGATCAGCATGGCGCTGGCGACGCCACTCCTGCCGTTCCTGCCGCTGGCGGCCAAGCAGATCCTTCTGAACAATTTCCTTTCGGACGTGCCCTCGATTGCGATCTCCAGCGACAACGTCGACCCGGAGCGGGTGCTCCGTCCCCAGGGCTGGAACGTCAAGGACATCCAGAAATTCATGATCGTCTTCGGGCTGATCAGCTCGGTCTTCGATCTTTTGACGTTCGGCGTGCTGCTCCTCCTCTTCCAGGCGGACGAGGCGACGTTCCAGACCTCCTGGTTCATGATATCCCTGCTGACGGAACTGGCGGTCGTGCTCGTCCTGCGGACCCACAAGCCCGCCTTTCGCAGCAAGCCCAGCCGGTTGCTCCTGTGGTCGACCCTTGCCGTGGTCATCGCCACCTTCGCGATGCCATTCCTTGGGGACTTGACGTCGGTGTTCGGTTTCGTGCCGCTCTCGACCGCCCTGCTTGCCGCCATCGTTGCTATCGTGCTCGGATATATCGTAGCCACAGAAGCGGCCAAGGCGCGGTACTTCCGTTTGGAGAACTCGACGTGAGTCAGGCCTCCGGGTCGACCTGCTCGAGAATATCCGCCGCTTCGTATTTCGGCGAGCCCACCTTTCTGTCGATCGGCCACATGATCATCAGTTCGGCCGGGAACGGTTTCATCAGCTCCGAGGGATCCGGCTCCGGCGAGAGCCAGCGCTCGTAGTCGGCCCGGTGCAGGACCACCGGCATGCGGTCGTGGATTGTTGCCATCATTTCGTTCGGCGGGCAGGTGATGACGCAGAAGGTGCGGATATCCTCGTCGGTTTTCGGATCGCGCCAGGTCTCCCACAGGCCGGCCAGCGCAAAGGGTTCGCCGGACTTCATGGCGATCGCATAGGGCTGCTTGTTCTTGCCGGTGCCGTAGATGTCCTTCCATTCGAAGAAGCCGTCGATCGGGATGAGGCAGCGGCGGCTGCGATAGGCGTGCTTGAAGAGGCCATTGGTCGCGATACCCTCGCAGCGCGCATTGACCGGCGGCCGGCCGGTCGCCTTCATCCAGCGCGGCATCAGTCCCCAGCGTGCGCTGACGAAGGTGGGACCGAAGACATCCGGGTCGCGGATCACGTCGGTGATGATAATCGGATAGGTGAGCGACGGCGCACCGTTATAGCGCGGAAGCTGGTTTGCCATTCCCTCGACCGCCTGCCGCTCGGCGAAGGAGAATTCACGCAGCAGCGCATCGAGAGTGCTCTTGATATAGACGCGTCCGCACATCGGCCGTCCTCCCTTGAGGGGAGGGTACCGCGACGACGCGCCGCGTCAATGAAAACGTCCTGCGGTCGAAGCCGGAAAGCCGGAGATGCGGTGAATTCCGAACGGATGATCAGCCTTCGACATAGGTCTTGATGTTCCGTGCCTGAATTTCCCATCCCTCGTCATTGCTGCGCAAAGCCGCCGCCCGCTGGTCCTCCGGCAAGTTGTCGAACCCGGATTCGATGATCGTCAGGCGCGTGCCCGTGGCCGTCGGCTGCAGGTGAAATTCGACCCGCGTCGCGGGTTCCCGCAACGGATCCGGATCCGGGTCTTGCGAGTGCGGCCACCGGAACCAAAAAAGCCGCGGCGCCTCCATGCGCTCCGTGACCGAAGTCCATTTGACTCCTTCATGGCCCGGATAGGTTATTTCGCCGGTGGTGACCTCCCCGACGACAAAAGGTCCGTCGAGCCGAACCCGAAACCATTCCCCGAAGGCATTGTGGTCGGTCAGGGCGTGCCAGACGTCTTCGGCCGGTGCGTTCACCTCGACGGTCTTTTCGATGCGGTTCTCCACCATGCAATCTCCTGATCCGCGGGGGTCATTCCTCCGCTTTTTCTCCGCGCGCCGTCAGCTGATTGTCGACGCGCGCGACGCCGATCACCGCGGCTGCGGCTTCGCCGAGATGGGCGACGTCCGCCTCCGTCGCGACCGTCCCCGAAAGCAGGATCCAGTTGCCCATTGCGGTGATGGAAACATCGCGCGTGTCGATTGTGGTCGCATAACGAAGGAAGCGTCCAACCTTCTCCGCCAGCGCGTCGTCGGTCAGATGCGGGTGGTCGTCTCCGCGTGAATAGATCGAATGCTCCGTAGCCATGTCCATACCCCGTCGAGGCCAACGCTTGTGCGGACCGAAATGTTCCGAAGCCGGGCGGCATGCTTGCTCCTGCGATCGTGGCCATGACATTGCAGCGCCGCGTCTTTCCCGGCGCGCAAAGATCGCTGAAACGCTTGGATCCGCGCATCGAGATTTCCGAAAACCGGTTCCGATCGTCGGGCCGATGCGCTAAACCTCCATCAAAGAAGGCGCGATTTCCGCGATCCGCGCCACCCGTCCCTCCGGATCGCTTCCCCATCTTTCTGGACCAAGGCCCATCGATGTCCGAAGTCTTTCTGAACGTGCTTCCGATCTTCATTCTGATTCTGACCGGCTGGCTGGTGGTGCGGTTCGGCTACCTGAAACCGGCCGTCGGCGAGGCGCTCGGCGATTTCGTCTTCCGCGTCGCCGTGCCGGTCCTGCTCTTCCGCACCATTGCCGAGGCGGATTTCCGGGAGGGCTCGCCGTGGCCGCTCTGGCTTGCTTATTTCTCCGGCGTCGCAGTCACCTGGACCATGGGCCATCTCGCCGCGACGCTCGGTTTCGGGCGCGACCCTCGCATGGGCGTGCTCGCGGGCGTATCCTCGGCTTTCGCCAATACGGTCTTCATCGGCCTGCCGCTGGTCTCGCGTGTGGTGGGGGAGGAGGGCGTGGTGGCGCTTTCGATCCTGCTCTCGGTGCATCTGCCGGTGATGATGATCGCCGGAACGGTGTTCATGGAACGCGCCGAGCGTAAGACGAGCGGCAAGCCGGGCCAGGGGCTCGGCCGGCTGCTTGCGGGCGTCGCGCGCAATCTCGTCCGCAATCCGCTGGTGATCGGGCTTGCCCTCGGCGCGCTCTTTCACCTCCTCGGCCAGCCGCTCGGCGGGCCGGCGAAAATCGTCGTCGATCAGCTTGCTGCCGTTGCAGCACCTGCTGCGCTCATCTCGATCGGCATGGCGCTCGACCGCTACGGTGTGGCTGGCAATACCGGGCTCGCCAGCGTCACCAGCGGTCTGAAGCTCGTGGTGCTGCCGGGCACCGTCTTCGCCGCCTGTCATCTCCTGGGCTTGAGCGAGAGCTGGACCGCCGCTCTGGTGCTGACCTCGTCCGTGCCGACCGGCGTCAACGCTTGGCTGATCGCCAACCATTTCAATGTCGGCCATGCGCTCGCCTCCTCGACGATCACGCTGACCACGGCGCTCGGCGTCGTCAGCGTTTCCGCCTGGGCCTATCTGTTGATGTGATTCGCGCCGTCGCGCCAAACCTGCGCACGCGATGATCTCAAGGCCGCCGATATCCGGTCGGCTGAGCGTAGAGCCAGCCGATCCGGCGGATGGCGTCGTCCAGCCCTTCGCGGGCGACGGTCATAGTGTGGCCGTTTGCATGCAGCAGTGTCAGCTCGTCTTCCATGATGGCGACATGGCCTTTCCAGAAGACGAGATCGCCGCGAACGAGCTCTTCGCGCCCGATCGGCCTGCCGATCGCCTCCACCTGCATATCGGTGTCGCGCGGAACGTGGCGACCCGTCATCAGCATGGAAAGCTGGACAAGGCCGGAGCAGTCGATGCCGAAACCGGAGCGGCCGCCCCACAGATAGGGCGTTTCAAGCATGCGGGCGGCAACCGACACGTAGTCTTCAGCGACAGGTAGCCCGGCCGGGGCGCAATGATCGGCGACGACCGCCAGCCCGCCATCGAGCAGGAAATAGCGCATGCCGCGCGTCTCCGTCTCCCCGACGACTGTGAGCCGGCTTCCCATCGAAAGGGCGAAGGCCTGAGGAAAGCGCAGGTCCGCGCCGCGATAGGCGAAGGTCCGCGGCACCTGGACGATGTGGGTCGGAGGCAGGGTCGCTTCTTCCATCGCGCCGTGTGGCACATAGCCGACGTAACCGTCGAGCTCGGATTTGACCCAGGCCCAGCCGTCGGCGACGTCGAGAACCCGCGCCGCCTCGCCATAGAGCAGCTCCGTATCCGCACCACAGGCAAGGTCCGGCCTTGCCCTGAGCGGCGTCACCGGCGCTGAGACCGTCGCCGGCCTGCCTTCGACGTAGCGCTTCGCATCTATCACGCCGCGCAGGCGCGCCTCGGCAAGGTCCTCGCGATAGGCATTGAGACGGCGATCGAGGGTGTCGGGCATGGCTGAGCTCACAGTTTCCGTCCCTGATTGATGATCAGATCGCCGAATTTTTCAAGGTAGAGAGCACCCTCGACCGTGCGTTTGATGATGACATTGCGTCGGTCGCGGTCGTCGCGCACCCGATCGACGAGACCGAGCGCGCCCATGGTGTCGAGCGCCCGCGTGATTACCGGTTTCGTCACGCCGAGGGTCGCGGCGAGGCCGCGCACGGTGTGCGGCGGCGGCACCAGATAGATTTCGAGCAGGATCGCCATCTGGCGCAGCGTGAGGTCGCGGCTGTCGACGCGCACCTGCTCGCGCGAGACCGCGTGCCAGAGCCCCAGCGCTTGGGAGGGCGTCAGTTCGACCGGCAAGGGAAACTCCTGCGCAAAACCACTCGCCGGCACCCTAGCCGCCCGATCGTTACGCAAGCGTTTCTTCCAGACGTGAATCCTGGTGGGCCGCCTCCTCACGTGGACGAGAGCGAGCGCCCCTTGTCCGTCATCGCGACAGGCCGGCCTTGCGCCTTGCGACGACGCGTTCGCGCCAGACGGTGAAGATGCCGGCGGCCACCACCATAGCCGAACCGGCGATCATGTTCGTGGTCAATGTCTCGCCGAAGATGGTGACGCCCATGATCGAGGCGAAGACGAGCTGCAGATAGGTAAGCGGCTGGACCGCGACCGCGTCCAGCATGTCATAGGCGCGAATGAGGAAATAGTGGCTGACACTGCCGGTGATGCAAAGCAACAGCATCCAGCCCCAGTCGAAAGGTGCAAGATTCGTCCAAAAGAAGGGGCCGACCAGGCTGATCGAAACGGCGCCGACGACACCCGTATAGAAGAAGCTGGTCATCGCCGGGTCGTCGCGGCTGACGAGCCGTGTCGCGATCACATAGATCGCAAACATCAGCGCCCCGGTCAGCGGCAGCAAAAACTCCATGTCGAATGCGTTCCCGCCGGGCTTCAGGATCAGAAGCACGCCGAGAAGTCCGGCCCCGATCGCGGTCCAGCGCCGCCAGCCGACGCGCTCGCCGAGCAGGGGCATGGACAGGAGCGCGACGAAGATCGGGGTGGCCGCCAGGATCGCCTGCGACAGCGCAAGCCCGACGACGGTGAAGGAGGTGATGATGACGACGATCTGCGCCGGCAGGAGCATGCCGCGCATCACTTGCAACGCCGGCCTCTTCGTCACCGCCGTCACAGCAAGCCCGCCCGGCGCCCGCGCTGCAAGGAAGACCGCGAAGGCGGCAAAGACCCAATAGCGGATCATCGCCACGAAAACCGGCGGGTAGATGGCGCCGAGATGTTTGGAGATGCCGTCCTGAATCGAGAAGATGACGATTGCAGAAAGCGCGAAGACGTAGCCGTTTGCCTTGGGTTTCATGCCGTTGCCGATACACGCGCCTACTGCATTTCTCTTCAAAGTGCTACCGTGATCTTTGCGCGTCTGACAAGACGCGCGCCGCTGTAGCGGCCGTGGCCAATGCCCGGGGCCGAGAGAAATAAAAAGACCCCGAGCCGGGAGGAGGTGGCGTCGGGGTCTTTAATCTAGGCCGGCTCTTGGGAGGAGGAGTGAACCGACCGACACCGAGCGCCGCGGGAGGAGGTGCAGCGCTTCGATGAGGAGGAATATAAATCATTCCGCCTGACGTAACAGTGTCGATGTTGCATTGCAGCATTGCATGGGACGCACATCGGAACCTCCTATCAACTCCGGCAGGCCCGACTGGTTCCACCGATTCGATCCGTGCCTGCGGGCGGCGTCTTGGGGATTGCGTTTCGGGAGGAGCAGCCGCAACGCCTTGAACCCTCGGCATTTTTCCCTATCCCGCTTCTTAACGCCCCCTTAAATTGCCGCATTTAGAGTTCAACGCATCGGCGCGGTCGGACCTGCTGGCGACCTCGGTCCAGGACGCGCAGCGCCGTAGAGCCTCGCGTGACACCGGCAATCGCTACGGCGCCGCGCGTCTTTTCAGACGCGCAATAGGGCTAGGGAGATTGGTGAAGCGGGCCGACGATCGGAGCGGGATCAGGAACAATAGCGGGATTTCCGCCCTGTCCGGCGCCGACCTATCAGAATCGATCGCGTTTTGATTGACCATCATCGTGATCCAGGGGACATATCCTTCCGGCATGGCGAGCAGAAAATCAGGACAGCGGATCGAACCTTCCTTTGGCGACGATGAGGACGACGGCCTGCGCGTCGACGCGACCGACCGCGTGAGCGGCGGGGGTCGAGTGGCGAATCGCGCCCGGAGTGCATCGAAGAAGCGGCGCGAACCTGGCGGCGGGCGCCGCCGGGGCGGCTCCGGCGGGGGTTTCTTCGGCCTTGCGCGCCGCCTCTTCTACTGGTGCATCGTGCTCGGCATCTGGGGTGCGATCGGTGTCGGCGGGCTCGTCCTCTATTATGGCGCGCGCATGCCGAGCGCGACGACCTGGACGATCCCGGACCGGCCGCCGAACGTCAAGATCCTCGCGGTCGCCGGCGACATCATCGCCAATCGCGGCGCGACCGGCGGCGAGGCGCTCGCGCTCGAGGAGATGTCGCCCTACATCCCGCAGGCGGTGATCGCCATCGAGGATCGCCGCTTCTACTGGCATTTCGGCGTCGACCCGCTGGGGCTCGCGCGCGCCATGCTGACAAATCTTACGAGCGGCCGCATGGTCCAGGGCGGCTCGACGTTGACGCAGCAGCTCGCCAAAAACCTGTTCCTTTCGCCCGAGCGTACGCTCGAACGCAAGGTGCAGGAGGTTCTGCTCGCGCTCTGGCTCGAGCACAAATACACGAAGGACCAGATCCTGACGATGTATCTGAACCGCGTCTTCTTCGGCTCCAACGCCTATGGTGTCGAGGCTGCGGCGCGGCGCTATTTCAACAAGTCGGCGCGCGACGTCAATCTCGGCGAGGCGGCGATGCTTGCCGGCCTCTTGAAGGCGCCTTCGCGCCTCTCGCCCGCGCGCGACCCGGAAGCAGCCGAGGAGCGCGCTCAGGTGGTGCTCGGCGCAATGCGCGAGGAAGGCTACATCACCGACGCCGAGATCAAGACGGCGATGTCGCAAACGCCGACGCGGGCGAAAAGCTTCTGGTCGGGAGCGCAGTATTACGTCGCCGACATGGTGATGGACCAGCTTCCCGGCATGATCGGCGAGATCAATCAGGACCTGATCGTCGACACCACCATCGACCTGGCGCTGGAAAAAAAGGCCGAGGAGGTCATCGCCGCCACGCTCGACGAGGAGGGTGGCAAGCTCAATGCCGCCCAGGCAGCCCTCGTCTCGATCGACGGCACCGGCGCCATCCGGGCGCTCGTCGGCGGCAGGGACTATGCCGAAAGCCAGTTCGACCGCGCCTCCAAGGCGAAGCGCCAACCGGGTTCCGCCTTCAAGCCCTTCGTCTATGCGGCCGCGCTCGAAATCGGCCGCACGCCGATGTCGGTCCGCAACGATGCGCCGGTCCGGATCGGCAACTGGACGCCGGAGAACTATGACCAGAAATATCGCGGCGAGGTGACGCTCGCCGATGCGCTGGCCAATTCGCTGAACACGATCGCCGCCCAGCTGGTCATGGAGGTCGGGCCGCAGAACGTGGTCAAGCTCGCGCATCGGCTCGGGATCGATTCCGAGATGCAGGCGAACGCCTCGATCGCGCTCGGAACGTCGGAGGTGAGCCTCGTCGAGCTTACCTCGGCCTATGCGCCCTTCATGAATGGCGGCTTCAAGGCGACGCCGCATGTCATCCGCCGCATTTCCACCGCGGACGGAACCGTGCTCTACGAAAACACCTACGACAATCCGCCGCGCGTGCTCGATCCGGCGATCGTCAGCGAGATGAACCAGATGATGGTGCGCGTGCTGACGAACGGCACCGGCAAGAGGGCCCGCCTCCCGGACTGGGAGGCGGCGGGCAAGACCGGCACGACGCAGTCCTTCCGCGACGCGCTGTTCGTGGGCTACACCTCCAACCTGACAACCGGCGTCTGGTTCGGCAATGATGACGGCAAGTCGATGAAGAAGGTGACCGGCGGCGGCTTGCCGGCCAAAGCCTGGCACGATTTCATGGTCGCTGCCCATAGGGGCCTGTCGCCTTCGCCGCTCTTCGGCACGACCGGTGTGCAGCCGGTTTTCGATCAGGGCGGCGCTGTTGCCGGCGCACTTGCGAATGGCGATGGCTTTGTCGGGGGCGACGCCGAGGCTTTCCCCGAACCTCCGCCCGTCGACGGTGCGCTCGCGGTCGATCAGACGCGCCCGGCGGGAGAGCCGGCCGGCAGCGATCCGATGCCACCGGCCGGCGTCGGCGAGGCGACGGGAACGACCCGCCGCACGACGCTGTTCGAGCTTTTGACCGGCGGCTGACGGGGCTTCCGCCCCGAACTGCGGTGCGGGCGGCGAATCCCCTTTGCGGACGGGCTTTGCCGATGTGCAAAAAGCGGCTTGTATTTGCCGCTGCTCAAGCCGCAGAATGCCTTGCAGTCCGATACGCCGGTCCTTATATACGCCGCATCGACGCAGCCCGTCGCTGCGTTCCAATTGAAGACCATCCCGCTAGGGGCTGTCCCATGAATGCCTGACCGGGGTTCCGACAGTCCGCTGTAAGGAGAGAACGACATGGCTAAAGTTATTGGTATCGACCTCGGAACGACGAACTCCTGCGTCGCCGTCATGGACGGAAAGGACGCGAAGGTGATCGAAAACGCCGAGGGCGCGCGCACGACCCCCTCGATGGTGGCCTTCACGGACGACGGCGAACGCCTCGTCGGCCAGCCGGCCAAGCGCCAGGCGGTCACCAATCCGGAAAATACCCTTTTTGCGATCAAGCGCCTCATCGGCCGCACTTTCGCGGACCCGACGACGCAGAAGGACAAGGGGATGGTCCCCTACAAGATCATCAAGGCCGACAATGGCGACGCCTGGGTGGAGGCGCACGGCAAGACCTACTCGCCGTCGCAGATCTCCGCGATGATCCTTCAGAAGATGAAGGAGACCGCCGAATCCTATCTCGGTGAAAAGGTCGAGAAGGCCGTCATCACCGTCCCCGCCTACTTCAACGACGCCCAGCGCCAGGCCACCAAGGACGCCGGCAAGATCGCCGGTCTCGAAGTGCTGCGCATCATCAACGAGCCGACTGCGGCCGCGCTCGCCTACGGCCTCGACAAGAAGGAAGGCAAGACAATCGCCGTCTACGACCTGGGCGGCGGCACCTTCGATATCTCGGTGCTCGAAATCGGCGACGGCGTCTTCGAGGTGAAGTCCACCAACGGCGACACCTTCCTCGGCGGTGAAGACTTCGACATGCGTCTCGTCGAGTACCTCGCGGCCGAGTTCAAGAAGGAGCAGGGCATCGACCTCAAGAACGACAAGCTCGCGCTGCAGCGCCTGAAAGAGGCAGCCGAAAAGGCGAAGATCGAGCTGTCGTCCTCGCAGCAGACCGAAATCAACCTGCCGTTCATCACGGCCGATGCAAGCGGTCCGAAGCACCTGACGATGAAGCTGTCGCGCGCCAAGTTCGAAAGCCTGGTCGAGGATCTCATCCAGAAGACGATTGCCCCCTGCAAGGCGGCGCTGAAGGATGCCGGCGTCTCGGCTGCCGAAATCGACGAAGTCGTTCTCGTCGGCGGCATGACCCGCATGCCGAAGGTCCAGGAAACCGTGAAGCAGCTGTTCGGCAAGGAGCCGCACAAGGGCGTCAACCCGGATGAGGTGGTCGCGATGGGCGCCGCCATCCAGGCCGGCGTTCTGCAGGGCGACGTCAAGGACGTGCTGCTGCTCGACGTGACCCCGCTGTCGCTCGGCATCGAAACGCTCGGCGGCGTCTTCACCCGTCTGATCGAGCGCAACACGACGATCCCGACGAAGAAGAGCCAGGTCTTCTCGACGGCCGACGACAACCAGTCCGCCGTGACCATCCGCGTCTCGCAGGGCGAGCGTGAAATGGCGGCCGACAACAAGCTGCTCGGCCAGTTCGATCTCGTCGGCATTCCGCCGGCGCCGCGCGGTGTGCCGCAGATCGAGGTGACCTTCGACATCGACGCCAACGGCATCGTCCAGGTATCGGCAAAGGACAAGGGTACGGGCAAGGAACACCAGATCCGCATCCAGGCCTCCGGTGGACTTTCCGATGCCGACATCGAGAAGATGGTGAAGGATGCCGAAGCCAATGCCGAAGCCGACAAGAAGCGCCGCGAAGCGGTCGAGGCCAAGAACCAGGCCGAAAGCCTGATCCACTCCTCGGAGAAGTCGCTGAAGGAATATGGCGACAAGGTGTCGGAAACGGACCGCAAGGCGATCGAAGACGCCATTGCGGCGCTGAAGTCCGCCGTCGAGGTCGCCGAGCCGGACGCCGAGGACATCAAGGCCAAGACCAACACGCTCATGGAAGTTTCCATGAAGCTTGGCCAGGCGATCTATGAAGCGCAGCAGGCCGAAGCCGCCAATGCCGACGCGGCAGCCGACGCCAAGCGCGATGGCGAGGACGTCGTCGACGCCGATTATGAAGAGGTCAAGGACGAGGACGACCGCAAGCGGTCTGCATAACGCCGTCCTGCCGCAACCGAGCCCGGGAGCGATCCCGGGCTTTTCTCTTGCCCGAAGCATCCGAAGCGGTAGACGGGCGCCGATGGCCGACGGGCAGGAGCCGGCTCGAGCGCGCCGGAAGAGTTTGCCAGCGGGTTCGGTGCGGCAGCAAAAGTGAGATATTTCCGATAAAAACCGCTCGGACGCCCGGCTTGGCTATGGTATGGCGCTTTCAGGTTTACTAAATCCTGTGCAAGATATTCGCATCCGTCGGATCCTTCGCGCTGGCAAGCCCTGTGAACAGGACAATCTTTGAAGCATGAAACGTGATCTTTACGAAACGCTTGGCGTGGGAAAGAACGCAGACGAGAAGGAGCTGAAGAGCGCCTTCCGCAAACTGGCGATGAAGTATCATCCGGATCGTAATCCCGGTGACACGGAAGCGGAACGGACCTTCAAGGAAATCAACGAAGCCTATGAGATGTTGAAGGACCCGCAGAAGCGGGCGGCCTACGACCGCTACGGCCATGCGGCCTTCGAGCAGGGTGGCATGGGCAACGGCTTCGCGGGCGGCGGCGCCAGCGGCTTCTCCGACATTTTCGAGGACATCTTCGGCGAGATGATGGGCGGCCGCCAGCGCCGCTCGACGGGCGGGCGCGAGCGCGGAGCGGATCTCCGCTACAACATGGAGATCACGCTCGAGGAGGCCTATACGGGCAAGACGGCGCAGATCCGTGTGCCCACCTCCGTCACTTGCGACGTCTGCACCGGAACGGGCGCCAAGCCCGGCACCAGTCCGAAAACCTGCTCCACCTGCCAGGGCAGCGGCCGCATCCGCGCCGCCCAGGGCTTCTTTTCGATCGAACGCACCTGTCCGAGCTGCGGCGGCCGTGGCCAGACGATCACCGATCCCTGCACAAAGTGTCACGGCCAGGGCCGGGTGATGGAGGAGCGCACGCTCTCGGTCAATATCCCGGCCGGTATCGAGGACGGCACGCGCATTCGCCTTTCCGGCGAGGGCGAGGCCGGGCTTCGCGGCGGTCCGCCGGGCGACCTGTATATTTTCCTTTCGGTGAGGCCGCATGAGTTCTACCAGCGCGACGGCGCCGATCTCTATTGCAGCGTTCCGATCTCGATGACGACGGGGGCGCTCGGCGGCAAGTTCGACGTGACCACGCTCGACGGAACGAAATCCCGGGTGACGGTGCCCGAAGGCACCCAGGCCGGTAAGCAGTTCCGCCTGAAGGGCAAGGGTATGCCGGTGCTGCGCTCCAGCCAGATGGGCGATCTCTATATCCAGATCCAGATCGAGACGCCGCAGAAGCTCACCAAGCGACAGCGAGAACTCCTGCAGGAGTTCGAGCAGATCTCCTCGAAGGAGAACAATCCGCAGTCGGCGGGCTTCTTCTCCCGCATGAAGGATTTCTTCGACACGTTAAGCGAGTGACGGCCAGGACGCGCAAAAGCAGACATCGGGCCGGGCTCGATCTCCGCTTGGGTCAGAGCGTCCCCGGCAGCAATTGCCAGAGGCCTGCCGCAATGAGCACCGCGCCGGCCGCACGGGGAAGAACGCGCCCGGCGCGCACCAGCTTCTCGACGAGAACGAAGCCAGCGATCGCCGCGATCCACAGCACATTCATGATGCCGCCGACGAAAAGCAGAGCCATCAGGGCCCAGCAGCAGCCGACGCAATAAAGTCCATGGCGAAAGCCGAGTGCGACTGCGCCGCGCGGATCGCGGCGAAAGCCCCCATGGGTCTGGATGAAAACGATCGGCGCCTGGCAATGACTGAGGCAGGCGTCCTTGAGCGGGGTCCACTGGTAAAGCCCCACCACCACCAGCACGATGCCGCTGAAGACGCGGCTGGCGCTTGCGAGCGCCGGCGACAGCAGCGTTCCTTCGAGCAGCCATTGTCCGAGCGTTGCGGCGAGCGCGAAGCCCGTCCAGGCGAGCAGGTAGCCGCCCGCAAAAAAGCCGGTTGCGGCGAAGGGCTTCCCCTGGCGCAGGCTGTGCCGCCCCACATGCGCATAGAGAAGGATCATCGGCGTCGCCGAGGGAAGCATCATGCCGACCATCATGACGATCCACATCGTCGCCATGACGCCGGCCTCCACCGCGCTCCACGGCCGCGGCTCGAGGCCGAGAACCGAGGCAAGTCCGCCGGCTTGCTGATCCGTCCCCAGGGACCTGCCGGTTTCCGCCGGCATGTGCATATCCGCGCCCATGCCCATATTCGTGCCCATGCCCATATCTGTTCCGGGCACGGCCATGCCGCCCATATCCATGGTCGCAGCCAGCCACAGGATGTAGATCCAGGAGATCGCCGTCAGCGTGGCGAGCGAGGCGGCGACGATCATCCGGTCGCGCCGCAAGAGGCTCACAAGCGCACCATCAGCCATGGCGTCAGTGGACCACGCCGCTTTCGGTCATGTGGAGCTTCGCGAAATGCGCGTGCGAATCCGAGAGCGAGACGGACACCGGACCCGTCGCCGTTGCCCAGCCGCGCCCCACCTCGCAGGTATCGTATTCGAAGCCGTCCGGTAGCGTGAGGCGGGCGCGATGGGGTGTCCCGGTCACCGGATTGACGATAGGCTCTCCGCGCGCCTCGATCCAGCCCGGAACGTTGACGCGGGCCGTGCGGCCATCCACGTCCATTTCGAACTCGATCGGTGCGAAAACCGGATCGTGGACCTTCTCGAAAGTCGTCGAGAACACTTGGAAGAACGTCGCGCCGGGCTCGGTGTCCTGTCCGCTCATGATCCGCAACAGTGCCCCGCGCTGCTCCTCGGAAGCGCGCTCATCGACGATCGGCACGACCTCGCCGCCGCCCTCATGGATCGCGCCCGGCCAGGCGACGATCATGCCGCATCGCAGGCCATCGAGCCGGGTATCGCCATGGTGCCCCTGCTCGATCTCCACCACGCCGATCGCGCGGCAATTCCCTTGCGTCGGCAGGGCATTGTACTGACAGGGGCAGCCATAGGCGCAATTACAATGAATGAATTCACGGCCCTTGATTGTCCATTTGACGTCAACCATCGTCTCCTCCCGGTTTTCTGCTCTTCTGTTCGTCAAACTCCCTGCGCTTCCGGCACGTTCATTAGGTGGGGAGAATATATCGTCGAACAGCGTTCGTGCCAACTTTGGGTCCGTCCGCGGAAGAACAGGCGGCGCCCGGGCGCGGTCTTTCGCCTTGCCTTGGCTCGCCTTTCGTCCTACCTGACAGGAACGTCGAATCCGGACCCGCAATGCCCCACAAGGTCTACATTACGCGCCTCAAGCTCACTGACTTTCGCAACTACGCTTCGGTGGCGTTTGATCTCGACCCGCGTCATGTGGTGCTGACCGGCGAAAACGGTGCGGGCAAGACAAATCTCATGGAGGCGATCTCCTTCCTGTCACCCGGGCGCGGCCTGCGTCGCGCCGCTTACGCGGATGTGGCGCGCGTCGGCGCCGCGGACGGCTTTTCCGTATATGCCGTGGTCGACGGCATGGCGGGGCCGGTCGAAATCGGCACGGGGACGGCGGGCGGGGAAGAAGGGCAGTCGCGCCGGCTGAGGCTCAACGGCACGCCGGCACGCACGGTCGACGAACTTACCGACCACCTGCGCGTGCTCTGGCTGACGCCGGCCATGGACGGGCTCTTCACCGGCCCGGCCGGCGATCGCCGCCGCTTTCTCGACCGGCTGGTGCTTTCGCTCGATCCCGAACACGGGCGGCGGGCGAGCGAGTTCGACCGCGCCATGCGCAGCCGCAACCGCCTGCTTTCGGAGTTCCGGCCGGATCCTTCCTGGCTTTCGGCGATCGAGCGCGAAATGGCGGGGCTCGGCGTATCGATGGCGCGCGCGCGGCTGGAAATGCTGGGCCTGCTCGCGGGTCTTGTCGAGCGCAACCGGGCGAACGGCTCCTTCCCCACTGCCCGCCTTTCGCTTTCCGGGTTCCTCGACGATTGCCACGACCTGCCGGCCTATGACGTCGAGCAGCGCTATCTCGCCATGCTGCAGGAAGGCCGCCCCCGTGACGCCGCCGCGGGCCGCACGCTCGACGGCCCGCACCGCAGCGATCTGCTGATCCGCCACCACGAAAAGGACATGGAGGCGGAACGCTGTTCGACCGGCGAGCAGAAGGCGCTCCTGATCGGACTGGTGCTTGCCCATGCGCGCCTCGTCGGCGAGATGACCGGCCATGCACCGGTCCTGCTTCTCGACGAGATCGCCGCCCATCTCGACCGCAGGCGGCGTGCGGCCCTTTTCGATCGCGTCGATGAACTCGGCGGACAGGCCTTCATGACCGGCACGGATCGGGCGATGTTCGAGGCGCTCGGCGAGCGGGGGCGCTACCTGACAGTTGCAAACGGCCGCATTTCGGAGTGACATCGGCACTGCCGAAGTCCGCTTCGGCGAATATCCAGACGGAGAAGGAAATGACCGCAGCAGCCCTCGATCCCTCCGAAATCGCCCGCTATGCGCGTCATATCGTTCTGGCCGAGATCGGCGGCGCAGGCCAGCAGAAGCTGAAGGCCGCGCGCGTGCTCGTCGTCGGCGCCGGCGGGCTCGGCGCGCCCGTCCTGCAATATCTTGCCGCCGCCGGCGTCGGAACGCTGGGTGTCGTCGACGATGATCGGGTGTCGCTGTCGAACCTGCAGCGGCAGGTCATCCACGGCACGAGCGATATCGACCGGCCAAAAGTCGAGAGCGCCGCGGACCGGATCGCCGACCTCAACCCGCATGTGAGGGTCGTGCCGCATGCGCTTAGGCTTCAGCGCGACAATGCCGAAGCGATCTTCCGCCAATACGACCTCGTCGTCGACGGCTCCGACAATTTCGAAACGCGCTATCTCGCGGCGGACGTGGCGGAAGCAGCCCGCGTGCCGCTCGTCACCGGCGCCGTCGGCCGTTTCGACGGCTCCGTCACCGTGCTGAAGCCCTATGAAATCGACGCTGGCGGAAATCCCCTCCCGTCCTACCGCGATCTCTTCCCGACCAAGCCGCCGGCCGGAGTTGTGCCGGCCTGCGCCGAAGCCGGCATCGTCGGCGCGCTCACCGGCGTCATCGGCACGCTTCAAGCGATGGAAGCCATCAAGCTCGTCACGGGCATCGGCGTGCCGCTGGTTGGCCGGCTGTTGCTCTACGATGCGATGGCCGCCGAGTTCAATACGATCCGCTACCGGCGCGGCAAAGCTTGATGGACACGATTCGATTAGATCCGGGCTTCGATCGCCACGACGAACTGCTCGCGCTGATTCTCGCCGCCTTTGCCTATATGGATGGACGGATCGATCCACCCTCCTCTGCCCACGCCTTGACGGTGGACTCGCTGCGCCGGAAGACGAGCGATGAGATCGCGTTCGGTGCGATCGCGGGCGGCGAGCTGCGCGGCTGCGTCTTCCTGAAGCCCGAGCCGAATTGCCTCTATGTTGGCAAACTCGCGGTTGCGCCTGCCTCCCAGGGAAAGGGGATCGGCCGGCATCTGATCGGCATTGCGGAGGAAAAGGCCCGCAGCCTTTCACTCCCGGCGCTGAGGCTTCAGACCCGCATCGAACTCACGGAGAACCATAAGATCTTCGCGGCCTGGGGCTTCGTCGAAGCGGGCCGCTCTTCCCATCCCGGTTTCGCGGGACCGACCTCGATCGAGATGAGGAAGGTGATCGGGCCGGCGCTTTAGTCTAATCCCGCCCCGGCAAGACGCGGTCCGGCGGCCGGTGGCCGTCGAAGAAGGTGCGGATGTTGATCACGACTTTTTCGCCCATGTCGACGCGCCCCTCGAGCGTGGCCGAGCTCATATGCGGCAGGAGCACGACCTTGCCTTCTCCGGCGAGCTTGATCAGCTTGGGATTGACGGCCGGCTCGTTCTCGAAGACGTCGAGGCCGGCGCCGGCGATCTTGCCCTCGCGCAGGCACTTGATCAGCGCCGTCTCGTCGATAACGTCGCCACGCGCCGTGTTGACGATGTAGCTGTCCGGACGCATCAGCGCCAGCCGCCGGGCTGACAGGAGATGATACGTCGCCGGCGTCGAGGGGCAGTTGACCGAGACGATGTCGACCCGCGCGAGCATCTGGTCGAGGCTGTCCCAATAGGTCGCCTCGAGCATTTCCTCGGTTTCCGGGCTGACGCGATGGCGGTTGTGATAGTGGATGGACAGGCCGAACGCCCTGGCGCGGCGGGCGACCGCAGTACCGATCCGCCCCATGCCGAGAATGCCGATGCGCTTGCCGGCAATGCGCCGGCCGAGCATCCATGTCGGCGACCAGCCCGCCCATTCGCCCTTGCGGTCCGTCAGGATGCGCGCACCCTCGGCGAGCCGGCGCGGCACAGCCAGGATGAGTGCCATCACCATGTCGGCCGTATCCTCCGTCAGCACGTTGGGCGTATTGGTGACGGTGATGCCCTTGCGGGCGGCCGCATCGACATCGATGTTGTCGACGCCGTTGGAAAAGGCGGCGATCAGCTTGAGCTGCGGCCCCGCCTGCTCGATCAGGGCCGCGTCGATCCTGTCCGTCACCGTCGGTACCAGCACGTCGACCCGCTTGACCGCGGAGACGAGCTCCGGCTGGCTGCGCGGCGAGTCGTCGATGTTCAGCTCCGCGTCGAACAATTCGCGCATCCGGGTTTCGACGACGTCCGGCAGTTTCCGGGTGATGTAGACGGTTGGCTTCTTCTTGCTTGTCATGCGCGCGAGCGGCCCCTCGTTGACGGGTCCTTAACCAAGTTGGGCGATAGTTTCTCCCTATAGCCGCAGTTTCTACCAGACCCGGTGGGGAAGACAATTAAAAGTCGCTGCCCAGATACCGGATTTGCGACGCGTGCCCGGCCCGGCGCGCGAGATTGCGGCCGAGTCGGTTCGAAACGACCCGCGCCCATTGCGGTGGATCGATAAAGCTTCGCTTACGAACGGAAGATGAGCTTCGTCATGCGTCATGTCATTTTCAACGCCTCTGCCCTGCTATTGGCCATGTTCCTCGGAACGGCCCTGACGTCCGTCGCCCATGCCCAGGCGGCCAAGGGGCCGAGCGGACTGCCGCTCCCCCGCTTCGTCAGCCTGAAGGCGAGAAGCGTCAATCTCAGAATAGGCCCAAGCCTCGATTATGCGGTAGCGTTCCGCTATCTCAAGTCCGGCGTTCCGGTGGAGATCATCCAGGAATACGACAATTGGCGCCGTGTCCGCGATGCCGACGGGACGGAGGGCTGGGTCAACCAGGCGCTGCTTTCCGGCGACCGCACCGCCCTTGCCGCGCCATGGATGCGCGGCAAGGGCGAGGGCGTCTTCGTCAATCTAAGGCGCGATCCGCAGGGTACGGCGCCGATCGTCGCCCGTATGGAGCCGGGCGTGCAACTGCGCATCGGTGAATGCAACGGCGACTGGTGCCATGCCGAAACGCAAGGGGTGGAGGGCTGGATCGCGCAGAGCGAGATCTGGGGCGCGTACCCGGGCGAGGCCTTCAAATAGGCCTCGGCCTCGCCTCAGAGGAGCACGGCTTCCCTGGCTGCATCGGCGAGCGACACCATCGGCCGCGGCCCGATCTGGCCTATGACGATGCCCGCCGCCAGATTGCCGAGGCGGCTGCAGTCTTCGAGCGAGCGGCCGCTCGTATAGCCGTGGAGGAAGCCGGCGGCATAGAGGTCGCCGGCGCCGGTGGTATCGACCACATTCCGGACTGCGCTTGCCCCCACCCGCACGCATTCGTTGCCGCGGATGACGACAGAGCCTTCCTCGCTCAGCGTCACGGCGGCGACCTTGCAGTCCTTGGCGAGCTTCGCCAGTGCCAGGTCGAAATTCTCCGTTTCGTAAAGCGCCAGCGCTTCCTGCCGATTGGCGAAGACGATGTCGACGGTGCCCGAGCGCATCAGATCGAGGAACTCGTCGCGGTAACGGTGCACGCAGAAACTGTCGGACAGTGTCATCGCCGTTTCGCGGCCATGCGCATGGGCAATGCGCGCCGCCTCGCGGATCGCATCCTTGGCGCGCGGCGGATCCCAGAGGTACCCTTCGAAATAGGTCAGCCTGGATTCGGCGACCACATCGGCCTCGACATCCTCTGGACCAAGCTCGACGCAGGCGCCGAGATAGGTGTTCATCGAGCGTTCGCCGTCCTCGGTCACGAAGATCATCGAACGCGCGGTCGGCGGCACGGCTTCGAGCGGCTTCGTCTGGAAATGCACGCCCTGGGCGCGGATGTCATGGGTGAAGATCTGGCCGAGCTGGTCGTCGGCGATCTTGCCGAAATAGGCGGCACGCCCTCCGAGGCTGGCGACACCCGCCGCCGTATTGCCGGCGCTGCCGCCCGAGGCTTCGACCGCCGGGCCCATGCGTGAATAGAGCAGTTCCGCCCGCTCCGCGTCGATGAGGTTCATCGCGCCCTTGATGATGCCGTTCTCCACGAGGAAGTTGTCGTCGCAGCGCGCAATGATATCGACGATGGCATTGCCGATCGTCAGAACATCGAATCTTGTCATGAGCCCCCGTCCGGTTTCCTGAATGGCCGGTAATCGTTAATACCGGTTTTCCGGGCATTTGGAAGCCGAAACGAGCAAAAGGGGCATAATCACTTCGGCAGTGCCGTCGGCTCGTACAGTGCAGCGAATTCGCCGCTTGGCGGGATCGGCTTGATGATGTCGATCATCACGCCGTTCGGATCGGCGGTGATGAAGTGACGCTGGCCGAACGCCTCGTCGCAGATCGGCTTCAGGATCGGAAGGCCGGCCGCCTGCGCATCTGCATATAGCCGGTCCGGATCGTCGACCTCGAAATTCAGAAGCAGGCCGCTCGCAGGCGCCCTATGCGTTTCCGGCACGGTGGCGTGGCGGTAGTCGAGGATTGCGAGCGTCACATGCTCGTCCTCCGTCGATTGGAGATGCACATACCAGTCGCTCTTGAAGAGAGCCTGGAAGCGGAAATGGCCGATGTAGAAGTCGGACGTGCTCTGCACGTCGGCGGTCATGATCACGGGATAATAGCTCGTCGATTTCATGCTTTTCCTCGCCTCTCCAATAACATACAATCTGCATGTATCATTATTAACATACAGGCTGAATGTATGCAAAGGAAAAGGCTCCGGAACACCAACCGGGAACGATCGGACAAAACGCGCACGGCCCTAATCGATGCCGCCCGCGAACTCTTCGTCGCAAAGGGTTATGCTGAAACGGCGACCCCGGAGGTCGTCGCTGCCGCAGGGCTGACGCGCGGTGCGCTCTACCATCATTTCGAAGACAAGAAGGCGCTGTTTCGGGCCGTGGTCGAAAAGGAGGCAGACAAGGTCGCCGCAACGATCGAAGAATTGGCTGGTGCGGGCCTCGCGCCACGGGAGACGCTCCTTGCGGGCGCCGCCGCCTATTTCGACGCCATGGCCGTTCCCGGCAGGGTCCGGCTCCTGCTGCTCGACGGACCGGCAGTCCTCGGCGTTACCGAAATGGCGGCGATCGACGCCGCTCATGGCGGACGAACGCTGGAGGAGGGGCTTGCGGCGGCCATGGCTCCGCGTCGTCTCGGCGACAAGGCCATCAAGGCGCTGGCCTTCCTGCTCTCGGCCGCTTTCGACCGGGCTGCGCTCGAGATCGATGCCGGCGCCGCGCGGGCGGACTATGCCTATGCGATCGACCGGCTGATCGATCGCCTGATCGCACCGTGAAGACCGCGATTGCGCCGCCGGTCAGCCGGCGACGGGAAGGATCTGCGGCGGCAGTTCCACGAGCGGGGCCGGGATATCGCAGCTCTTCTCGGGCGATTTGCAGAGGTCGGCGATGACGCAGCGTTCGCATTCCGGCCGGCGCGCCTTGCAGACATAGCGGCCGTGCAGGATCAGCCAGTGATGCGCGTGATAGAGATATTTTTCAGGGATCACGCGCAGCAGCTGCGCCTCGACCTCGTCCGGTGTCTTGCCGGGCGCCAGAAGTATGCGGTTGGCAATGCGAAAAATGTGCGTGTCGACGGCGATCGCCGCCTGACCGAAGGCCATCTGCAAGACGACGTTGGCGGTTTTGCGCCCGACCCCCGGCAGGGTGATCAGTTCCTCGCGCGTACGCGGGACTTCGCCGCCGAAGTCGCTAATCAGCTTTTTGCAGAGCGCAATGACGTTCTTCGCCTTATTGCGGTAGAGCCCGATCGTCTTGATGTAATCGCGCAGTCTCTCTTCGCCGAGCGCCAGCATTTTCTCCGGCGTGTCGGCAACGGCGAAGAGCGGGCGGGTCGCCCTGTTGACGCCGACGTCCGTTGCCTGGGCCGAAAGCGCGACGGCGACCAGCAGCGTGAAAGCATTGACATGCTCGAGCTCGCCCTTGGGATCCGGCCGCTGCACCGAGAAGCGGCGAAAGATTTCCTCGACTTCCGCCGTGCTGTAGGCGCTGCGCTTGCGTCCGGCGCGCCGCGGCGTCGCGGATTTCGACCTCAAGGCTCGCGGCGGTGATTTGACGTTTTTCATGGCGCATCTATAGTCATTGGGTATGACCGAAGGCAACGCCCAGCCACACATCGAGGACCAGCCGATCTTTTCGGCGGAGCTTACGCCGCATCGCTCCCTCGGCTTCAGGGGCTTTAAGATCCTGCTGATGATTGCCGGCGCGATGAGCCTCGTTCATATCGTCGTGTTCCTGGTCATCGGCGCCTGGCCGATCGTCTTCTTCTTCGGCCTGGATTTCTTCCTTCTTTTCGGCGCCTTCTGGCTAAACTACCACACAGCCCGCGCCCGCGAGGAGGTCAGCGTTTCGCGCACTGACGTCTCGGTCAAGAAGTTCGCACCGTCGGGGCGGATGACCGAGCACCGGTTCAACACTTTCTGGGCCCGTTTCATCATCAGGCGGCATCGGGAGATCGGTATCGTTTCGATGAGGATCGGCAGCCGTGGCCGGCAGATCGATATTGGCTCGTTCCTCAATCCCGACGACCGCGAAAGCTTTGCCCTTGCCTTTGCTCAGGCGCTCTCCACGGCCAGGTCGCGCAACTGCATGCGCCGCTGAATCGACTTCGATTTCAGGGCCCACAGTCATTCGATTGAATGAGTGCATTTTGCCTCCGAGGGACCCACGGCGCCATGGGCATTCCACGCGACAGGAATCGGGTGGTTATCCGCTCCCCTGCGTGGTTAGCTGCGGCATGACAGGAGATCAGCCATGAACGTCGCCACATCCATCCCGACGGACATCACCCCCGACGGCACCGACTACGACACGGTCAGGCGTGTGATCGAGATGCTGACGGAGGACTATCGCGAACAGCCATCACTCGAGAGGCTTGCCGGCCGGCTGGGTCAGTCGCCGACGCAATTGCAGAAGGCCTTTACCCGTTGGGCGGGCCTTTCGCCAAAGGCCTTTCTTCAGGCCGTCACGCTCGATCGTGCCAAGCGGCTGCTGCGCGAGGAAGACATGCCGCTCCTGGAGGCGAGTATCGAAGTCGGACTCTCCGGACCGGGACGGCTTCACGATCTCTTCGTCACGCATGAGGCGATGTCGCCCGGCGAATGGAAGGCGCGCGGCGGCGGCTTGACCATTCGCTACGGCTATCACCCGTCGCCGTTCGGAACGGCATTGGTGATGGTGACCGATCGCGGGCTTGCGGGTCTTGCCTTTGCCGATCCCGGCGAGGAGCGCGCAAGCTTCGAGGATATGGCGCGCCGGTGGCCGAATGCGGCCTATATCGAGGACAGCGCGGCGACGACCCGCTATGCCGCTCGCATCTTCGATTCGGATCACTGGTCAGCCGAGGAGCCGCTCCGGATCTTCCTGATCGGCTCGGATTTTCAGGTGAGGGTCTGGCAGGCGCTGTTGAAGGTGCCTTTCGGCAAGGCCACGACCTATTCCCGGATCGCGGACGAGATCGGCCAGCCGTCGGCGTCCCGGGCCGTCGGCGCGGCTGTCGGCCGTAACCCGATCTCCTTCGTCGTGCCCTGCCACCGCGCGCTTGGCAAGGGTGGCGAGCTCACCGGCTACCATTGGGGCCTGACGCGCAAACGCGCGATTCTCGGTTGGGAAGCAGGAAGGGCGTGAGGCGATAAAAGGGGCGCCGCGGCGCCCCTTTCTTGAAAACAGATATATGGCGCTCAATGCGCGCCCAACATGTCGCCGAGCACTTCCTTGGAGGCGACCGTGGAGTCCGACTTCAGCTTGTAGACCATCGGCACGCCGGTCGCGAGGTTGAGGTTCAGGACTTCTTCCTTCGTGAGCCGGTCGAGCACCATGACGAGCGCGCGCAGCGAGTTGCCGTGGGCAGCGACCAGCACCTTCTCGCCGGAAAGCACGCGCGGCAGGATGTCGGTCAGATAGTAGGGCCAAACGCGGGCACCGGTGTCGCGCAGGCTCTCGCCGCCGGGCGGCGGCACGTCATAGGAGCGGCGCCAGATGTGGACCTGCTCCTCGCCCCATTTCTTGCGGGCGTCATCCTTGTTGAGCCCGGAGAGATCGCCGTAGTCGCGCTCGTTGAGCGCCTGGTCGCGGGTCGTTTCCAGCGACGATTGACCGACGGCGTCGAGCACCAGCTGGCAGGTCCGCTGCGCGCGGACGAGGGAGGAGGTGAAGGCGATGTCGAACTTGATGCCGTAGTCCGCGAGCGCCTTGCCGCCCCTCTTCGCCTCTTCGACGCCGAGCTCGGTCAGGTCCGGATCGCGCCAGCCGGTGAACAGGTTCTTCAGGTTCCAGTCGCTCTGGCCGTGCCGGACGAGGACGAGTGTGCCGCTCATTTCGATTTCCTCTTCAAGAGATTGATGGATCAGTTGAGCCCGAGAACGTCGAGCATGGAATAGAAACCGGGCTTTCGGTCGCGAGCCCAGAGCGCCGCCGTGACGGCGCCGCGCGCGAAAATCGCGCGATCCGTGGCGCTGTGCGACAGCGTCACCACCTCGCCCTCGCCGGCGAGCATGACGGAGTGCTCGCCGATGACCGATCCGCCGCGCAGCGTCGCAAAACCGATCGTCCCCTGCGGCCGGGCGCCCGTATGACCGTCGCGCACCCGAACGGAATGGTCCCTGAGGTCGATCCCCCGTCCCTTGGCCGCCGCCTCGCCGAGGAGGAGCGCCGTCCCGGATGGCGCGTCGACCTTGTGCCTGTGGTGCATTTCCAGGATCTCGATGTCCCATTGGGCAGCGGCAAGGGCGCGCGCCGCCGTTTCCGTCAGCACGCCGAGCAGATTGACGCCGAGGCTCATATTGCCGGACTTGACGACGCGGGCGTGGCGGGCGGCGGCGCGGATCTTCATCTCGTCGTCCGCAGAACATCCGGTCGTGCCCACGACATGGACGATTCGCGCCTGGGCGGCAAGGCCCGCAAACTCGACGGTGCCGGCCGGGGCGGTGAAATCAAGCACGCCGTCGGCGTGAAGAAAGGCCTCGAGCGGATCGTCCGTGACCGGAATTCCGATTGCGCCGAGACCGGCAAGCTCGCCGGCGTCGCGGCCGATAAAGGGCGAACCGGGCCGCTCGACCGCCGCCTGCAGCCGCACCCCTTCCATGCCGGCGACGGTCCGGATCAGCGTCTGCCCCATTCGACCACCCGCGCCGACCACCACGAGCTTCATCTCCGTTTCGCTCATCGTCGCTGTCCTCGCTTCTTACAGGATTTCGGCCTCGGCGGTGGCGTCCGAGCTGTGGCCTTGCAGATTGTGCAGGCGAGCGTAGAGCCCGTCCGGACGCCGCGCAAGCTCGTCATGGGCGCCTTCTTCCACGACCCGGCCATCGCTCATGACGACGATCCTGTCTGCGTTGACGATGGTGGAGAGCCGGTGGGCGATGACGATGACGGTGCGGCCGCTCATGGCATGATCGAGCGCCTTCTGGACGGCCGCTTCCGACTCGGTGTCGAGTGCCGACGTCGCCTCGTCAAGAAGAAGAATGGGCGCGTTGCGCACCAGCGCCCGGGCGATCGACAGGCGCTGACGCTGACCGCCGGAAAGGGTCACGCCATGCTCCCCGACCGGCGTGTCGTAGCCCTGCGGCTGCGCCAGGATGAAGTCATGCGCATAGGCAAGCCGCGCGGCCTCCTCGATTTCCGCGTCGGTGGCATCCGGGCGGCCATAGCGGATGTTGTCGCGGATCGAGCCTTCGAAGAGGTAGGGCTGCTGCGAGACATAGGCGAGCCCGTTGCGCAGCGACTGCTTGGTGACGCCGGCGATGTCCTGGCCGTCGATCAGGATCTGACCCGACTGCGGATCGTAGAAGCGCGGTATAAGGCTGATGATCGTCGACTTTCCGGCGCCCGAGGGGCCGACAAGCGCCGTTGTCTTGCCGCCCTCGGCGCGGAAGCTGACGCCCTTGAGGATCTCGTCGCCATTGCCATAGGCAAAGCGCACGTCCTTTAGCTCGACCGTTGCCGCGCCAAGCTTCAGCTCGGTCGCGTCGGGCCGGTCCCGCTGATGGGGAACCGTGTCGAGGACCTCGTAGATCATGCGCGCATTGACGGCGGCGCGTTCGAGCGACACCTGCAGGCGGGCCAGCCGCCGGGCTGGATCGTAGGCCATCAGCAGCGCGGCGACGAAGGCAAAGAAGGCGCCCGGCGGGACGTTGTAATAGATGGTCCGGAAGGCGGCATAGGCAAGCACGCTGGAGATGGCGAGCCCGGCAAAGGTTTCCGTCATCGGCGCCGTTCGCTCGCTGAGCCGCGCGATCCGGTTCGCCCGGTTTTCGGCGCGGTCGATGATCGACTCGACCTTGCGGCGCAACTGGTCCTCCATCGTGAAGGCCTTGACGATGGTGACGCCCTGGATGGTCTCCTGCATCGCCCCGAGAACGCGGCTGTTGACCTCGACAGCCTCGCGCGTTGCCGCCCGCAGGCGCCTGGAAATGTAGCGCAGGCCGAAAAGCAGGGGCGGCGCGACGAGGAAGACGATCAGCGAGAGCAGCCAGTCCTTGCTGAACATGACGGCGATCAGGCCGATGAGGGTCAGAAAGTCGCGCGCGATCGACGTCACGGTCATGTTCAGGACGTCGCGGATGCCGCTGACGTTCTGGCTGATCTTTGCGGCAAACTGCGCCGAGCGATGCTCGTGGAAATAGCCGACGCTGAGCGCCATGAGATGCGCATAAAGCCGCCGCTGATAGCGTGCGACGATGTTGTTGCCGATCTTCGAGAGCGCCACGGCCTGCCCGTAGGTGGCGAGCCCGCGCAGGACGAAGGCGGCAAAGATGGCGCCGCAGATCAGGAGCACGATATCGGACCGCCGGTTGGCGAAGGCCTCGTTGACCACGGTTTCCATGATCCAGGCCGTGAAGCCCGTCGTGGCCGCCACCACCACCAGGCATAGAATGGCAAAGGCATAGCCACGAACGTGATCGCGGCCATTCTCGGCAATGATGCGCCGCAGAATTCCGCTGATGGTTTCGGAATCGACTGCGCGCTCTTTTCTATCCCTGGCGTTCAATAAGCCCGTCTTCCCTGCCTCGAAGTGGCAGCCGCACGCCGGCGCCACGCGTCGGGGCTCTATAGTGGTTTGAAGCCCCGTTGGCGAGTCTTTGCGACGATCGTCACGTCAGCTTCTCCAGCGCCGTCCCTCTGTTGCAACACCGAAATCGCCGGGCCTCTGCGCAAAGGCGGCGAGCCCGGAAAGAGCTGCCATGGGGTGGATCACCGCAAAAGTCGGAACGGTCCGCATCAGTGCCGAGTGCGGCGCCTTGTCCTCGAAGGCCGCGCGAAACTCCGGTTGCATCAGTGCGGACAATATCTTTTGCGAAATGCCGCCGGCGAGGAACACGCCGCCACGGGCCATGAAGATCAGCGCCATGTCGCCGGCGACACGTCCGAGATAGGTGCAGAAGAGCGACAGGGTCTCTACCGCCGCCGGATCTGCCCCCGCAAGCGCCGCCGTCGTCACGTCAGCCTGGTCTGGGTGCACCGGGTCGACCCCGTCGGCGGCGCAGACGGCGCGATAGAGATTCATGATGCCGCGACCGCAAAGAATCTGTTCACGCGCCATACGTCCCTCGATCGGCTCCAGGAAGGGCCAGATCTGGAAATCGCGTTCGCTGGAGGGCCCGATATCGACATGGCCGCCTTCGCCGGGCACCGGGATCCAGGTGTTCTGGGCGAAGACCAGGCCCGCGACGCCAAGCCCGGTGCCCGGACCGAGCACGACGCGGGAACTGCGCGGAAGGACGCTGCCTCCACCGATCTGCACGATATCCCCATCGGCCGGCGCGGCAACCGCCAGCGCCTGCGCCTCGAAATCGTTTATGACCAGCACGTCATCCAGTCCGAGGCTCGCAAGCATGTCCTTCGGCCGGATGACCCAGCCGGCATTCGTCAGCGGAATCTCGTCACCCTGGATCGGCCCGGCGACGGCGAGGATCGCCGAGCGAGGACGCAGCGATGTCTTGTCGAGGATGCTTTTTTGCATCGCCTCCTCGATGGTCTCGAAATCGCCGGTCTTGATCGGCGGCAGTTGCCGCGGCTCGGCATAGGCGTCGATGAGCAAGGCGAAACGGGCATTCGTACCGCCGATGTCGCCGATCAGCAAAGGAAAGGGAAAGGTCTGGTCACTCGCAACGGGCATGGCAGATCGTCCTGGTCGCGGCTTGGAGATGTTCGGTTATGTATCAGTTGCGACGAAAGTCGATCAACTGCTCGGCGGTCGCGCGGTTCAGCGCCATCGGGATATCATAGACGATCGCCAGCCGCATCAGCGCCTTGACGTCGACGTCGTGCGGCATCGGGGTCAGAGGATCAACGAAGAAGATCAGGCAATCGACGTCGCCGGTCGCGATTAGCGCTCCGATCTGCTGGTCACCGCCGAGCGGACCGCTCTTCAGCCGCGCGACGTCGAGACCGGGGCAGACGTCGAGTACGCGGCCGCCGGTCGTGCCGGTCGCGACGATCTTCCAGCCGGCCAGCACCGCCTCGTTCGCTTTGGCGAAGGCGGCAAGGTCGTCCTTTTTCTGATCATGGGCGATCAGGGCCAGGCATTTGCGGTCCGCCAAGGGGTGCCTCCCGGAAGTTCACGGCGAACCGTCTGCCACAGGGGGCGGTCCGCGCTCTTTAAATCGATTGAATGCCCTATACATGAGCGCTGCGAAGATGGGAAGGCATTTTGCCGCCAGCGGCTCTCTCAACGGCCATGCTGCTCGTCTCTTTGGATCACGACCCAGGACAAAGGCATGCAGCAATTCAGGGCCCTGTCGCGATCTATTGCAGAGCCGGGCGCGGCAAGGGCACCGGGATATTTGCGAGCGGCGCCTCTTCCGCGGCACCGATGGCCGCCTCGATGCTGGTCGCGGCGGCAGGCACGGCGGCTACCGCCCGATAGGCGGTGCCATAGGTCGCCTGCAATTCGGAGGCGGGGGCCGGTCCGTTCAGCACCAGTGCGCAGGTCTTCGGCAGATCGGCGAGCGTCGTAAATTTCGGCTTCACCGGCTTCACCGGTTTCTCCGTCGGCTTCGCCCAAGGCTCGTCGGTGAACCACCAGGCAAGCGACTTGTCGCAACCGTCGCCCGCCGGCACCGCGGCCTGATCCTTGCACCCCTTGGAATCGCCCGGGCATTTGATGCGGACATGGAAATGGTAGTCGTGGCCATAGATCGGCCGGACCTTGCCGAGCGCCGAGCGGTCGCCCTTCCAGCTATCGCAGAGCTTCTTTTTGATGGCCGGATTGACGAAGATGCGCTCGACCTCCGGATAGCTCGCCGCCAGCATGATCAGCCGCGCATGGGCGGGCGTCCAGGCGGCCGGGTCGATCGTCAGGAACTTGCTCTTGTCGAGCATGGACGTGGCTGAAATCGTCTCGCGCTCCTGGTAGCTCAGCGTCTTTTTCGGCATCGGCGTCAGCCAGATATCGGCGTCGAGGCCGATCTGGTGCGAGGCGTGACCGGACAGCATCGGCCCGCCGCGCGGCTGCGAGATGTCGCCGAGCAACAGGCCGGGCCAGCCGATATTGTCGGCCGCGTCATGGGAGAGGCGCTCGATGAGCGCGATCATCGCCGGATGTCCCCAGCGCCGGTTGCGCGACAGGCGCATGGCCTGCCAGGTCGGGCCGTCGGTCGGGATCGCAATACCGCCGGCAAGGCATCCCTTGGAGTAGAAGCCGTAGGAGGAGGGCTCCGATTGCGTCGGCAGCGCCTTTGCGCCGAAAAGCTCCTTGGCGGGCGTACCGTCGGCCGCAGCCGCATCCGCCGACAGCAGGCCGGCGGCCACAATCGAGCTCAAAAGCGCGGAAGCGCAACGTGCAAGCGCTGCGCGCGTATCAATTCCCATTCAATCCCCCATCGGCAGCGATGAAAAACACATAGCCTCCAATTGCTGCAGCGACCTTTGCGCACATGAGCCGCGCGGCGCTGGAGACCCGTCGCACCTAACCTGATTCGCTGCGATTGCATCAATCTTGCGACTCACCGGGATGTGACCGAAAAAATCCGCCCCATTTTTGGCAGGTCCTGTCAATTGCCGTGATTTCGCCTATTCTGCTTTTAAAAGCATGATCGAAAATACAAGGAGAAACGACGGGATGCTGGACATTGGCGGTGTTGGAAGAAGGAATTTTGCGGCCGCGTTCCTGGCAATGTCCTTGCTACTGGTGCCAGCCGCGGAGGCTCAAGAGCAGCCGGTCTGGCATCACGGATTGTCGCTCGTCGACGATCTCAAATATCCGCCAGGTTTTGCCCACTTCGACTATGTGAATCCCGAGGCACCGAAGGGCGGAGACCTCAGGCTTTCGCAGACCGGCACCTTCGACACGTTCAATCCCCTGCTGGTGAAGGGCGAAACGGCCGCCGGTCTCGCGCTCGTCTTCGACACGCTCATGAAGCCGGCAGAAGACGAGATTTCGACGGCCTATGGGCTTCTGGCCGAAAGCGTTTCCTTCCCCGACGATATCTCCTCGGCCACGTTCCGGCTGAGGCAGGAAGCGACATGGGCAGACGGTCAGCCGGTGACGCCGGAAGACGTCGTGTTCAGTTTCGACAAGGCGAAGGAACTGAACCCGCTCTATCAGAGCTATTATCGGCATGTGGTCAAAGCGGAGAAGACCGGGCAACGGGACATCACCTTCCACTTCGACGAGAAGGACAATCACGAACTTCCGCATATTCTCGGGCAGATTCTGATCGTGCCGAAACACTGGTGGGAGGGCAACGGGCCGAACGGCAAGCCGCGCGACATCTCCCGAACGACGCTTGAACCGGTCATGGGGTCGGGTCCCTACCGAATCGCGTCGTTCTCCCCCGGCGGGACCATCCGCTACGAGCGCCGGCCCGATTACTGGGGCGCCGCGCTCAACGTCAATATCGGGCAGAACAATTTCGATTCGATCACCTACTCCTTCTATGGCGATCGTGACGTCGAGTTCGAGGCCTTCCGCTCCGGCAACACCGATTTTTGGCGTGAGAACCAGGCGATGCGCTGGGCCACGGGCTTCGATTTTCCGGCAGCGAAGGCCGGCCGCGTCAAGCGCGAGGAGATCCCAAATCCCTTCCGCGCGACGGGCGTGATGCAGGCGATGGTGCCCAACATGCGCCGCAAGCCTTTCGACGACGAGAGGGTGCGCGAGGCATTGAACTATGCCTTGGACTTCGAAGAGCTGAACCGCACCGTCTTCTTCAATCAGTACCAGCGCGTCGACAGCTTCTTTTTCGGCACGGAGCTTGCCTCCTCCGGTCTACCGGAAGGGAGAGAACTGGAAATCCTGAACGAGGTCAAGGATCTCGTGCCGCCGGAAGTATTCACCACGCCCTATAGCAATCCGGTCGGCGGCACGCCGCAAAGGGCCCGTGAAAATCTGCGCAAGGCGATCGAGCTCTTGAGGCAGGCAGGGTTTGAACTCAAAGGCAACCGGATGGTGAATACGGCCACGGGCAAGCCGTTCTCCTTCGAGATCCTGTTGAGCAGCCCGGCGCTCGAGCGCGTCGCCTTGCCTTATGCGCAGAACCTGAAACGCATCGGCATCGAGGCGCGCGTTCGCACGGTGGACCCCTCGCAATATACCAATCGCGAACGCGCCTTCGACTACGACGTGACCTGGGAAGTCTGGGGACAGACCTTGAGCCCCGGAAACGAACAGGCGGATTACTGGGGGTCGGCAGCCGCCACACGCGAGGGCTCCAGGAACTATGCCGGAATTTCCGATCCCGGCGTCGACGCCTTGATCCAGCGCGTAATCTTCGCGAAGGATCGGGACACGCTGGTTGCCGCAACCAAGGCGCTCGATCGAGTGCTGCTCGCCCATAATTACGTCATTCCGCTCTACTACAAGATGGCCGCTCAGATTGCCTATTGGGACAAATTGGCCCGGCCGCAAGAATTGCCGAAATACGGGCTCGGCTTTCCCGACACGTGGTGGTCCAAGAGCGCCGCCAGCCAATGAAGCACTTGCACTCAAGGCCTCACTCGATTCCAAATGCGGGGAACGAATCACTTAAGCTACGGACGGGGCCGGCGCAATCCGGCGCGCCGGCTGCATCTTTCCTTGAATCGACCTCGATTTAAGGACATGCAGCAATTCAAAGAGCTACAGCGGCCGTGGGCGGCGCTGCAGGAGTTCGGGCCCGAGGAGTTCAGGAATTGAGACGACATAGACGGCGAACGACAGCCAGGTTGGTCGCGGCGGCCGACGGCGTGAAAATGCCGAGGCTCGCCTGATGGGTGCCTACATCCTGCGCCGCTTGCTCCTGATGATCCCAACCATCGTCGGGATCATGGCCATCTCCTTCGCCGTCGTGCAGTTCGCCCCCGGCGGACCGGTGGAGCAGGTCATAGCCGATCTTACCAGTGCCGCCGGGTCCGACCGGCTTTCCGGCACCGGCGGCGACCTCCTTCAGGGCGGCGGTGGCGATGAGGGCGGGCGCTATCGCGGGGCGCAGGGGCTCGATCCCGAATTCATCGCCAAGCTCGAAAAGCAGTTCGGCTTCGACAAGCCGCCGCTCGAGCGCTTCGCCACAATGATGTGGAACTATATCCGCTTCGATTTCGGCGAGAGCTTCTTCCGCAACACCTCCGTCATCGACCTGATCATCGAAAAAATGCCGGTGTCGATCTCGCTCGGCGTGTGGATCCTGATCTTCTCCTATCTCATCTCTATCCCGCTCGGCATCAAGAAGGCGGTCTCCGACGGCTCGACCTTCGATGTCTGGACCTCCGGAATCATCGTCATCGGCTATGCGGTGCCGAGCTTCCTCTTCGCCATCCTGCTGATCGTCGTCTTCGCCGGCGGCTCCTTCTTCGACTGGTTCCCCTTGCGCGGCCTCGTCTCGGACAATTTCCATGAGCTTGCCTGGTGGCAGAAGGTCCTCGATTACTTCTGGCACATGACGCTGCCGCTGATCACGCTCTTGCTTTCGGCCTTTGCCACGACGACATTGCTGACCAAGAACTCCTTCATCGACGAGATCAAGAAGCAATATGTCACCACGGCGCGCGCGAAGGGCCTGAGCGAGCGGCGGGTGCTTTACGGCCATGTCTTCCGCAATGCGATGCTGATCATCATCGCCGGCTTCCCCGGCGCCTTCATCTCCGCCTTTTTTACCGGCTCGCTGCTGATCGAATACATCTTTTCGCTCGATGGGCTCGGCCGCCTCGGCTATGACGCGGTCGTCAAGCGCGATTATCCGATCGTCTTTGCAACACTCTACATCTTCTCGTTGATGGGCCTGTTCGTCAGCCTCGTTTCCGATCTGGTCTATACCTGGGTCGACCCCCGCATCGACTTCGAGCGGAGGGACGTCTGATGAGCGCCGTCACGACCTATGCGCAAGCGCCGGAAAGAGGTTGGCTCACGCCGATCGGCCGGCGGCGCTGGCAGAATTTCAAGGCGAATCGGCGCGGCTACTGGGCGCTCTGGATATTTCTCCTTCTCTTCGGCCTCAGCCTCTGTGCGGAATTCATCGCCAATGACCGGCCGATCGTCGCCTCCTACAAGGGCGAACTCCTGTTCCCAGTCTTCGTCAACTATCCGGAAGAGACGTTCGGCGGATTCCTCGCCGAAACCGACTTTCGCTCCGAATTCATCCGCGACGAGATCGAGGCAAACGGCTGGATGATCTGGCCGCCGATCCGCTATTCCTACCAGACGGTCAACTCCTACATCCCGCATTCGGCGCCGACCCCTCCCTTCTGGCTGATGAGCAAGGAGGAGCGCTGCGCCGCCTACCCGCAGGGTGCCGACGACCCCGGCTGCACCCTCGGCAACATGAACTGGCTCGGCACCGACGACCAGGCGCGCGACGTGATGGCGCGCATGATCTATGGCTTCCGCATCTCGGTGCTTTTTGGTCTCGTGCTGACGATCGCCTCCGCCGTGATCGGCGTTTCGGCGGGCGCCGTGCAGGGCTATTTCGGCGGCTGGACCGATCTTCTTTTCCAGCGCTTCATCGAGATCTGGTCGTCGATGCCGGTGCTCTACATCCTGCTCATCATCGCCGCCATCCTGCCGCCCGGCTTCTTCATCCTGCTCGGCATCATGCTGCTCTTTTCCTGGGTCGGCTTCGTCGGCGTCGTGCGCGCGGAGTTCCTGAGGGCGCGCAATTTCGAATATGTCAATGCGGCGCGCGCGCTCGGCGTCGGCAACGGCACGATCATGTACCGGCACCTGCTGCCGAACGCGATGGTGGCGACGCTCACTTTCCTGCCCTTCATCCTCTCCGGCTCGATCACCACGCTCACCTCGCTTGATTTCCTCGGCTTCGGCATGCCGCCGGGGTCCCCCTCGCTCGGCGAGATGATCGCTCAGGGCAAGTCGAACCTGCAGGCGCCGTGGCTGGGGCTCACGGCCTTCTTCGCCATGTCGATCATGCTGTCGCTTTTGATCTTCGTCGGCGAAGCGACGCGCGACGCCTTCGACCCGAGAAAGACGTTCCGGTGAGGGCGACCATGACAGACACCCTTCTCTCCGTGCGCGATCTGTCCGTGGCCTTCCACCAGGGCGGCGAGACCTCGACGGCCGTCGACCACATCTCCTTCGACATCCGTCGCGGCGAAACCGTCGCGCTTGTCGGCGAGTCCGGTTCGGGCAAGTCGGTCTCGGCCAACTCGATCCTGAAGCTGCTGCCCTATCCGGCGGCGAGACATCCGAGCGGCGAAGTCATCTTCAACGGCAAGGATCTCCTCAAGGCAAACGACGAAGAACTCAGGCATGTCCGCGGCAACGACATCACGATGATCTTCCAGGAGCCGATGACCTCGCTCAACCCGCTGCACACGATAGAGCAGCAGGTGGGCGAAATCCTCGAACTCCATCAGGGCCTCAAGGGGCCGGCTGCGCGCGCGCGAACGCTGGAACTCCTCAACCAGGTCGGCATCCGCGAAGCGGAAAAGCGCCTCGGCGCCTATCCGCATCAGCTTTCCGGCGGTCAGCGCCAGCGCGTGATGATTGCCATGGCGCTTGCGAACCGCCCGGAGCTCCTGATCGCCGACGAGCCGACGACGGCGCTCGACGTCACCGTTCAGGCGCAGATCCTCGAACTCCTGAAGTCGCTCAAGGATGAGCATGGCATGTCCATGCTTTTCATCACCCACGACCTTGGCATCGTCCGCAAGATCGCCGATCGCGTCTGCGTCATGACCAAGGGCAAGATCGTCGAGACCGGCCCGACGGCGGAGATCTTTGCCAATCCGCAGCATTCCTATACCAGGCACCTGCTCGCCTCGGAACCGAAGGGCGAACCGCCGGCCTCCGATCCCTCGAAGCCGATCGTCATCGAAGCGAAGGACGTGAAGGTCTGGTTTCCGATCAAGGCCGGCTTTCTGCGGCGCGTCGTCGATCACGTCAAGGCAGTGGACGGCATCGACCTGACGCTGCGCGCCGGGCAGACGCTCGGGGTCGTCGGCGAGTCCGGCTCGGGCAAGACGACGCTCGGGCTGGCGCTGACGCGGCTGATTTCGTCGAAAGGGCGGATCGCCTTCGTCGGCAGAGACATCGATGCCTATAGCTTCGGCGAGATGCGGCCGCTCCGCAACCGCATGCAGGTGGTTTTCCAGGATCCCTACGGGTCGCTCAGCCCGCGCATGTCTATCGCCGACATCGTTGGCGAGGGGCTGAAGATCCACGAAAGGGCGCTCGCCAATGGCGAGCGTGACGCGCGCGTCGCCGCCGCATTGGAAGAGGTCGGGCTTGACCCCGCCACCCGCTGGCGCTACCCGCATGAATTCTCCGGCGGCCAGCGCCAGCGCATCGCAATCGCCCGCGCCATGGTGCTCAAACCCCAATTCGTCATGCTCGACGAGCCGACCTCGGCGCTCGATATGAGCGTGCAGGCGCAAGTAGTCGATCTTCTGCGCGACCTGCAGCGCAAGCATAATCTCGCCTATCTCTTCATCAGCCATGACTTGAAGGTCGTGCGGGCGCTTGCCAACGAGGTGATCGTCATGCGGATGGGCCGGGTCGTGGAGCAGGGACCGGCCGAACGCATCTTCGAGGCTCCGAGCGAGGACTATACCAAGGCGCTGATGGCCGCCGCCTTCAACCTCGAAGCCGTCAATCTTTCCGCCATCCGCCAATAGAGCCGCCTCATGCCCCTCATAAGCCCCGTCATCGTCGACCTGAAATTCATTCCCGAAGAGGTCGATGCCGCCCTCCATGGCGCCTTTCCGTGCCGCGAGGTGATCAACCTTGCCGATCCGGTCCATGAGGGCCGGGATCTCTCCGGCATCGATTATGCGGTCGTCTGGAAATCGGCGCCCGACCTCTTCTCCCGCGCGCCTGACTTGAAGGTCGTCTTTTCCGGCGGCGCCGGCGTCGATCACGTGCTGACTCTGCCGGGCCTGCCGGACGTGCCGCTGGTGCGCTTCGTCGACCGGACGCTGACGACGCGCATGAGCGAATGGGTGGTGATGCAATGCCTCATGCACCTGCGCCAGCATCGCGCCTACGAGGCGCTGGCAAGAATGCACGAATGGCGGGACCTGAGCCAGCCCGAGGCAGCCGACGTGACCGTCGGCATCATGGGCATGGGCGTGCTCGGCCAGGATGCGGCCCGCAAGCTTGCGGTCATGGGCTTCAAGGTGGTCGGCTGGTCGCGCACGAAGCGCGTGGTCGAGGACATCGAGACCTACGACGCCGCCGGCCTCGACACCTTTCTCGATCGCAGCGATTTCCTCGTCGGCCTCCTGCCGCTGACGCCGGAAACGACCGGCATTTTCAACCGCGGTCTCTTTGCAAAACTCAGCCGCAAGGGACCCTTCGGCGCACCGGTCTTCATCAATGCCGGCCGCGGCGGCAGCCAGGTGGAAGCCGATATCCTCGCGTGCCTCGACGACGGCACGCTCGCGGCAGTCTCGCTCGACGTCTTCGAACGGGAGCCGCTTTCGCCGGAAAGCCCGTTCTGGACCATGCCCAACGTTTATGTGACGCCGCATGTCGCCGCCTCATCCGACGTCAAGGCGCTATTCGTTCACGTCGAAGAGCAGATCGCCCGCTTCGAAAATGGCCTGCCGCTGCAGCATGTAGTCGACAAGGTAGCCGGCTACTGATAGCCGCGGCCACAGCGGCGCCCAGGCCGCCGTGGCGCGCTGTTTGCGTCGATCAGAACAGTCGGTCGACCCAGCCATGCGGGTCGGGTGCGCGGCCGTTCTGGATATCGAGCAGCGCCGCCTTCAGCTTGCCGGCGACCGGACCGGCCCCGCCGTCGCCGATCGTGAAGCTGTGTTTGCGACCCTTCACCCTGCCGATCGGCGTGACCACCGCGGCGGTGCCGCAGGCAAAGGCCTCGGTCAGTCGGCCGCTCTGCGCATCCGCCTGCCATTGCTCGATCGCATAGGGTTCCTCGCGCACGGTGAGCCCCCTGTCGCGGGCAAGCGTGATCAGCGAATCGCGGGTGATGCCGGGCAGGATCGTGCCGGTGAGCGGCGGTGTCTGCAATGAGCCGTCGTTGAAGACGAAGAAGACGTTCATGCCGCCGAGTTCCTCGACGAAGCGGCGCTCGACGGCATCGAGGAAGATCACCTGCTCGCAGCCTTCCCGGGTCGCCTCGGCCTGGGCAGCGAGGCTCGCCGCATAATTGCCGCCGCACTTTGCTTCGCCGGTGCCCCCCGGCGCGGCGCGCGTGTAGTTCTCCGACACCCACAGCGTGACGGCCGGCGCGCCGCCCTTGAAATAGGAGCCGACCGAAGAGGCAATGACGCAATAGATGTACTCGGCCGAAGGCTTTACCCCGAGGAGGACCTCGGTTGCGATCATGAACGGCCGGAGATAGAGCGCCGAACCGTCGGCACTCGGAATCCAGTCGCGATCGACGCGGACCAGTTCACGGACAGATTCCACGAACATCTCCTCCGGCAGCGGCGCCATGGCGAGCCGGAGGGCGGAGTTGCGGAACCGGCGCGCATTGGCGTCCGGGCGAAACAGCGCGGCGCCGCCGTCAGGCAGGCGATAGGCCTTCATGCCTTCGAAAATCTCCTGGGCGTAGTGGAACACCACCGTTGCAGGATCGAGGTCGAACGCCTTGCGTGCTTCAATCCTGCCGCCATGCCAGCCGCGTCCCTCGGAATAGCGGACGGTTACCATGTGATCCGTGAAGACCCGGCCGAAGCCCGGATTCTGGAGGATCGTCTCCCGCTCGCTCGCGGCCAGGGGATTCGGATTTTTCTCGAACAGGAAAGTCTTTGCGTCGCTCTCGGTCATCTATCGTCCGTCCTTCGTTCCGAGCGGAAACGTCCCCTTCGCCGTGGGAGCAGGACTTAGCTCGGATCAGATCGTGATTGGTGGCGTTCATGCCTTCATACGCACAGATATTAGCATTGCAAAAGCAAAATCCGCTACTGCATGTCTCTTTGATCGATCTCGATGAAAGGACAAAGACATGCAGTAATTCAAAGTGCTACAGCGACCTTTGCGCGTCCCGATAGGACGCGCGGCGCTGTAGTCTCGCGTCGCCCCCCCCCGCAAAAACCGGACGAAAAGGAAAAGCCCGGCTGGTGAGCCGGGCTTTCTACTCAGACTTGTCTGGTTGAAATCAGTTTGCCGGTGCGGGTGCCGGAGCTTGGACGTCCTGGGCCGTCTGGCCTTCAACCGGAGCAGTTCCCTCCGTAGGAGCGGCTTCCGTCGCGCCGGTCGCTTCCGGAGCCGGCAGCGGTGCCGGATTATCCGAGTGCTCGCGCAGCCAGGCGATCAGGTTGGCCCGCTCGTCGGCTTTCTTCAGGCCGGCAAAGCCCATGGCCGTGCCCGGAACGTGCTTCTTCGGCGCTTCCAGGAAATAGCTCAGGTGGTCATAGTCCCACACGACCTTGCCCCCTTCGGCGAAGCTCTGCATGCCGGCGGAATAGCTGAAGCCCTCATGCGAGGCGACCGGGCGGTTGACGATGTCCCAGAGGTTCGGGCCGACCTTGTTGGGTCCGCCCTTCTCCACGGTGTGACAGCTCGCGCACTTCTTGAACACGGCTTCGCCCGCGGAGGCATCGGCTGTCGCCAGCAGCGGGCCAATCGGTTCGGGTGCGGCTTCCCCGCCGCCGGCGGCGCCGGGTTCGGCGGACGTCTCCTCGGCGACGATCGCGAAACCTTCCTTCTCGGGAGCTTCGGAATGGAATATGCCTTCCGAGGCGATGGACACGGTCATTAGCACGAAGACCGTACCCAACAAGGCACCCACACCCATGTTTACATATGGATTCATCTGCAAACGCTCCCTTTGCCACCGGCGCAAACAAAAAACCGGCCCATCTTGAAATCGCGCGGAACCTATGTCTTTTGGCTCTGCGTTGCAACAGTGATTATGGCCCCCGAAGTGAGACCTTTTGACACTTTCTGTGGGGTTCTTGAAGGCCAGACGATGATTCACGAAAAATCCGGCAAAAGCTTGGTGCTCATTCCGGCGCGCATGGCCTCGACCAGGCTGCCTGGAAAACCGCTTGCCGACATATGCGGTCTGCCGATGATCGTTCAGGTCGCACGGCGCGCACAGGAGGCCGATGTCGGCCGCATCGTGGTCGCCGTCGACCATGCGGAGGTGTTTGCCGCGGTGAGCGACGCGGGTTTCGAGGCGATCATGACGCGCGGCGACCACCAGTCCGGCTCCGACCGGATCCATGAGGCGCTCACCAAGGCCGATCCGGAGGGCGCGGCCGAGATCGTCATCAACGTCCAGGGGGACCTTCCGACGATCGAGCCCGGGCCGATCCGCGCGGCGCTCAGGCCCCTCGAGAATGCCTCGACCGACATCGCCACCCTGACGGTGGCGATTACCGACGAGCACGAAAAGACCAATCCGAACGTCGTCAAGGTGGTGGGCTCGCCCCTTTCCGAGAGCCGTTTGCGGGCGCTTTATTTTACCCGCACGACGGCACCCTACGGTGCCGGCCCCCTTTATCACCACATCGGCCTCTATGCCTATCGGCGCAAGGCGCTCGAGACTTTCGTGTCGCTCAAGCCCTCGACGCTCGAAAAGCGCGAATCGCTGGAGCAACTGCGGGCGCTGGAAGCCGGCATGCGCATCGACGTCGAGATCGTCGATTCCGTGCCCCTCGGCGTCGATACGCCGGCAGACCTCGAGAAGGCCCGCCGCATACTTTCCGCCAGAAGCTGAGGAAGGAACCGAGAGTGACCGTCAAGACCAACCGGATATCCTTTCAAGGTGACCATGGCGCCAATTCGGACATGGCCTGCCGCGACATGTTTGCGGGCATGGAGCCGCTGCCCTGCCAGACCTTCGAGGATGCCTTTCTTGCGGTCGAAAACGGTGATGCGGATCTGGCGATGATCCCGATCGAGAACACGATCGCCGGGCGCGTCGCAGACATCCACCACTTGCTGCCGGAGTCGCGTCTCTTTATCGTCGGCGAATATTTCATGCCGATCCGCTTCCAGTTGATGGTGCTGCCGGGCGTCAAGCGCGACGAGATCCGCACGGTGCACAGCCATATCCATGCGCTCGGCCAGTGCCGCAAGATCGTGCGCGCCAACGGCTGGAAGCCCGTTGTGGCCGGCGACACCGCCGGTGCCGCGAAGCTCGTCATGGAGACCGGGGACCGTTCGATGGCGGCGCTCGCGCCTCGACTGGCCGCCGAACTTTACGGCCTGGAGATCATCGCTGAGAACGTCGAGGACACCGATAGCAACGTGACCCGCTTTGTCGTGCTGTCGCGCGAGGAACAGCGGATCGTGCGCAGATCCGATGACGAAGTGATCATCACCACTTTTGTCTTCAACGTGCGCAACATTCCGGCTGCGCTCTACAAGGCCCTCGGTGGCTTTGCGACCAATGGCATCAACATGACGAAGCTTGAAAGCTACCAACTCGGCGGCAAGTTCGTGGCGACGCAGTTCTATGCCGATATCGAGGGGCATCCGGACGACCTTGCCGTCCGGCATGCGATGGACGAGCTGCGCTTCTTTTCCGAGAAGGTGCGCATCCTCGGCACCTATCTGGCTCACCCTATGCGCGGCGTGCTCTGACCGCGCGTCGCGCCCCAGCCCGAAAAAGCGGCAAAAGTGCGGTAGGGCGCCACGCGCTGAACGCATGCCTAGTTTGCAATCATGTCTCTACTTAAATTCCGGGCAAATGCCTATTTGACACTCGTCAAGATATGGAGTGTCAAAGATGAAGATCCGCCAGAAGATCATGGATTATGCAACGAAGCGCCGCGCGATCCGCGAGCTGAACGCTCTCGACGATCATGCGCTGAGCGATATCGGCCTTTCCCGTTCGCAGATCCAGGCCGCCGTCTACGGCCGCTGATGAGAGATATGCCCCGCGCCGTTGGCCGGCGCGACGCAGTCGTTTTGAACGCCCCGCCGTCACCCGAGCGGGGCGTTTCCCGTAAAGGCAGACCCGCAACTGAGCCCGGTGACAAAGGATCAGCCTCGCTCGGGCCAGGCGAGCCAGTCGCGCATGAGCTGGTGCGCGATCGCCCCCTTCGGCGGCGGGATGTGCTCGTCGCCGGTGTCGGCGATGCCGGTCGTGCGCTCCAACATGGCCTCGGTCTCGGCACGGGTGAACCAGCGCACGTCTTCGAGTTCCTGTTCGTCCCGCTTGATCGTCGTGGATTTCGCCTCCGCATAGCAGCCGATCATCAGTGAGTGCGGCAGCGGCCAGGGCTGCGAGGCGTGATAGCGGACCCGCCCGATGCGGATGCCCGATTCCTCCTGCGTCTCCCGGCGCACGGCGTTCTCGATCGTCTCGCCCGGCTCGACGAAGCCTGCAAGGCAGGAATACATGCCGGGCGCGAAATGCGGGCTGCGACCGAGAAGGCAGAGATCGTGCTCGAGATCGATCGTCAGCATGATGACGACCGGGTCCGTGCGGGGAAAGACCATGTGGCCGCAGGCGGTGCAGATGCGCCGGTAGCCGCCGGCCCGCCCGTCCATCGGACCGCCGCAGCGGCCGCAGAAGCGGTTGTTGGCGTTCCAGACGATCAGGCTCGATCCCTGCGCGAACTGGCCTAGGAGTTCCTCCGGCAGCATCTGTTGGCGATAGAGCATCCGCGCATCGGCGATCTTGAAGGGTTCGGGCAGGGTCTCCTCGGTGAGACCCGACGGCACGGCGAGCCGCGGCTCGCCATTCTGCAGATAGCCGAGCAGGATCGATTCATCGAGCGCCGGTTCGAGGTCGGCGAGCTCGTAGGGGGCAAAGAGCGGATCGATGATCTTCGCGTCGTGCTTGACGATCAGCTTGGCGCCGGAAAAGGCAAGAAAATGCGCCGCCGGATGTTTGAGCGCCAGTTCGAGGCAGTCGTCGCTTCGATGTTCGGATTGGCGTTCGAGGTGGTTCTCCGCAAAAGCGACGAAAGTGCTCGGTTCCGGGTGAGGGCTGTGAAGATCGAAGATCGTTTTCGTCATGTTCAGAGATTTTCCAATATGCGTTCCGCGAATGCCTGGTGATCCGTCTCCAACCACGGTTCGGCCTTGCCGAACCCCCAGACAGGACCCGGCCAGTTGGGGTCGCCCGTGCGCCGGGCGACGACATGCACATGGAGCTGCCGAACGATGTTGCCGAGTGCGCCGATATTGACCTTCTCCGCCCCGGCCACCTTTTTCAGGGCCGTCGCCACCATGTTCGTCTCGAAAGTCAGCATCGTCTGGTCGAGCGGCGACAGATCGAAGATCTCCGAGACACCGTCGCGCTGGGGGATGAGGATGATCCAGGGCCAGCGGCGGTCGTTCATCAGGCGCAATTGGCAGAGGCCGATCGAAGCGATCGGGATGCCGTCGCGCTCAAGGCGCTCATCGAGCGTGAAGGTGGACAAGAAACTCTCCTCGGTGTGCAACGGATTCCCCTTGTTTTGCATACCGATATCAGTTTTTTGATGGCTTGGCTTGCATTTGCTGGCGATATTGCCGATATGGAAGCCGGGAGGTTGGTGGTGGACGAGCCACTCGCCAACCGGGTCAGGTCCGGAAGGAAGCAGCCCTAACGAGCCACGGCACGGGTCATCGTGCCAGCCTCCCACCTTCTTCTCCGTCCTGTCGGGACAAGAGTTCGAGCAGCGGCAGGGTCGATGAGCGACGAAGCGCCTATTTCATCCCCCGGTTCCCTTCCCGTATCACCCGCCGAAAGACCGGCCGCCTATCGCGTTCTCGCACGCAAATATCGCCCGAAGGACTTCTCCGATCTCATGGTCGGCCAGGAGCCGATGGTGCGTACGCTCACCAACGCCTTCGAGACCGGCCGTATCGCTCAAGCCTATATGCTCACCGGCGTGCGCGGCGTCGGCAAGACGACGACAGCGCGCATCCTGGCGCGCGCCCTGAACTACAAGACCGCGGAGATCGACAGGCCGACCATCGACCTGGGTGTCCCGGGCGAACATTGCCAGGCGATCATGGAAGGTCGCCATGTCGATGTGATCGAGATGGACGCCGCCTCCCATACCGGCATCGACGACATCCGCGAGATCATCGAGCAGGTTCGCTACCGGCCCGTCTCGGCCCGCTACAAAGTCTATATCATCGACGAAGTGCACATGCTCTCGACGCAGGCCTTCAACGGCCTGTTGAAGACGCTGGAAGAGCCGCCGGAGCACGTGAAGTTCATCTTTGCGACCACGGAGATCCGCAAGGTCCCGATCACGGTCCTGTCGCGCTGCCAGCGCTTCGATCTGCGGCGCATCAGCGCCTCCGACCTTGTCGGGCTGTTTTCGACCATTCTCAGCAAGGAAGCGGTGCCCTTCGATCCGGAGGCACTGGCCATGGTGGCGCGCGCAGCCGAGGGCTCGGCGCGCGACGGCCTGTCGCTGCTCGACCAGGCGATCGCCCATGGCGGCGGCGCCGTCGAGGTCGAAACGGTGCGCTCGATGCTGGGGCTCGCCGATCGGGCGCGCATCGTCGATCTCTTTGCCCATATCGTCAAGGGCGATGCGGCGGCGGCACTCGGCGAATTTTCGGCGCAGTACGAAGCCGGCGCCAATCCGACCGTGGTTCTGACCGATCTTGCCGATTTCACCCACCTCGTCACGCGGATGAAATACGTGCCCGATGCGGCGAACGACCAGTCCTTGAGTGAGATCGAGCGCACGCGCGGTGCAGAATTCGCAGCCAGCGTCGCGGTGACGACGCTGTCGCGCATCTGGCAGATGCTGCTCAAGGGCATTCCCGAGGCGGAAAGCTCCGCGCGGCCGGCAGGCGCCGCCGAGATGGTTTTGATCCGGCTCGCCCATGCCGCGCATCTGCCCTCGCCGGAGGAGGCGGCGCGGCGGCTGCTCGAGCTTTCGGGAGGGGAAAACGGCGGACGTCCCATGCCGACCCGCAATGGCGCGAGCGCTGAGCCGCAGGCCGGTCCGGCGGTCGGGGCCCGTTCCGTCGAAGCCGCCCCCGTCCAGAGATCTTCGGGCAGTGGCGCCACCATGCTGCGCGCCGTCCCGGACGCAGCACCGCAGCCGATCGGCGTCGGGCGCCTGGAGGACAGCCCGGCAGCGGTGCCGGCCGCGAAGCCGCAGCCGAAGACTCCGGTCGCCTCGATCAGCGACATAGCCGATCTGTGCGCGAAGAACCGCGACATCAAGCTGAAGACTCTGGTGCGTGGTTTCCTGCGTCTCGTGCATATCGAGCCCGGCCGGCTCGACGTCAATCTGCCCGAGGACGCGCCGAAGACGCTGCTCGGGGAACTCGCGGTCAAGCTCAAGGAATGGACCGGCATTCACTGGGTCGTCAGCTACAGCCGCGAGCCCGGCCAGCCGACGCTGGTCGAAGCCGAGCAGCGCGCCCAGGAGGAGCGCGTCAACGACGCGCGCCAGGACCCGGACGTCGCGGCGATCCTCGCACGCTTTCCGGGCGCGAGAATCACCGACGTCCGTATTCGCGCGGCCGAGGAGGAGGAAGCGGAAAGCCTCGCGCCGGCGACGGCCGAATCCGAGGACGGCGATATCGTGCCGGGCGATGACATAGAATAGCGAGAACGGCATGGCGCATCGCGCGCCTTCATTCAGGTCGGAAAACAGGAGACGACAATGCGCGACATCATGGGCATGATGGGCAAGGTCAAGGAAATGCAGGCCAAGATGGAGAAGCTGCAGGCGGAGATCGCCGCGCTCGAAGTCGACGGCGCCTCCGGCGGAGGCCTCGTCACCGTTCGGCTCGACGGCAAGGGCCACATGAAGAGCCTGAAGATCGATCCTTCGCTCTTCAAGGAAGACGATGTCGAGATCCTCGAGGACCTGGTCGTCGCAGCCCACAAGGACGCCAAGGACAAGGTCGAAGCCCTCCAGGCTGAAAAAACCCGCGAGTTGACCGCCGGCCTGCCGATTCCGCCTGGTATGAAGCTGCCGTTCTGAGCGATACGAGACGATTCCGTTTTTCGGCGATATGCGCTAAAAGCGCGCCATGGCAAAGCGAGTCACCGGTCCCGAAATCGAAAAGCTCATCCAGCTCCTGGCGAAGGTGCCGGGCCTCGGCCCCCGATCCGCCCGGCGGGCGGCGCTGCACCTCGTCAAGAAGAAGGAACAGTTGCTCGGGCCCCTCGCCGAGGCGATGGGCGAGGCGCATCGCAAGGTGCGGGTCTGTTCCTGCTGCGGCAATGTCGACACGATCGATCCCTGCACCGTCTGCACCGACGAGCGGCGCGACCAGTCGGTGATCATCGTCGTCGAGGATGTCGCCGATCTCTGGGCGCTGGAGCGCGCCGGCGCCATGAACGCCGCCTATCACGTGCTTGGCGGCACCCTGTCGCCGCTCGACGGCATCGGCCCCGACGACCTGAACATCAAGGGCCTTGTCGACCGGGTGGGCAAGGGCGGCGTGCGCGAGCTGATCCTCGCGGTCAACGCCACCGTCGAGGGCCAGACGACGGCGCATTACATCACCGACCAGCTGGAGGGCATGGAGGTCAAGATCACCCGTCTTGCTCATGGCGTGCCGGTCGGCGGCGAACTCGACTATCTCGACGAAGGCACGCTGACGGCCGCGCTCAGGGCGCGCACGACGATCTGAGCCTTCGCAAACGCTCGTCTGATCGTGGGGAGCCCGATGCTGAAATTCCTGTCCGTTCTGATCCTTTCGCTCGCAACCTCGTGCGGCTCCTGCCTTGCCGCCTCAAAGGCCGAGGTGGAGGGGCAGTTCCGCCGTTGGCTGCAGGACGAACTCTGGCCGGAAGCCGAGAGAGCCGGCATTTCCGCCGGTTCCTTCAAGGCCGCCTTTCAGGGAGTGAGGCTCGATTGGGATCTGCCGGATCTCGCGCCGCCCGGCTTTCCAAAGCCCAAGGAGCGCAAACAGAGCCAGGCGGAGTTTTCCTCGCCAGGATCCTATTTTTCGGAAAAACGGCTGCAGGGACTGGCCGCGACCGGCCGAAGCCTCGCCTCCGCCCATGCCGCAACGCTGAAAAAGATCGAGCGGACCTATGGCGTACCGGGCTCGGTCGTTCTCGCCATCTGGGGGCGCGAATCCGGTTTCGGCCGGGCGAAAATCCCGCATCCGATCATCGACGTTTTGGCGACCAAGGCCTTCATGTCGACGCGGCCCGAGCTTTTCCGGCGCGAGCTGATCGCGGCGCTGCATATTCTGGAGAGCGGCGACGTGAAGGAGGCCGACATGCGCGGCTCCTGGGCCGGCGCCATGGGCCAGCCGCAGTTCCTGCCCTCCAGTTTCCTGCAATATGCCGTCGACTTCGACGGCGACGGCCGCCGCGACATCTGGAACTCCATACCGGACAGCCTCGCCTCGATCGCCAACTATCTCGCCGAGAAGGGTTGGCAGAGCGGCCGTGACTGGGGATTCGAAGTGTCGATCCCGGCCGGGGTCTCCTGCGCGCAAGAGGGGCCCGATCGCGCCCGTCCGATCGCCGACTGGGCCGGCCTGGGCATCGCTCGCGTTTCGGGCAAGCCTTTTCCGGCGGCGGAACGTACGGCGTCCGGCATGATGCTGGTGCCGGCCGGGCGGCATGGGCCGAGCTTCGTGGTGACGCCGAATTTCTATGTCATCAAGGAATACAACAATTCCGATCTCTACGCGCTCTTCATCGGCAACCTTGCCGACCGGATCGCCTCGGGCAGCGGCGCCTTCCGGGCGGACTGGGGCGATGTCGGCAAGATGCTGCGCTCCGACGTGCTCGGAATGCAGAAGGCGCTCACCGCCGTCGGCTACGACGTCGGAAAGGTCGACGGGTTGCCGGGCTACAAGACCCGCCGCTCGCTCGGCGACTGGCAGGCGAAAAACGGAATCGCCCCGACCTGCTTTCCGGATGCTTCCCTGAAGGGGAAGTTGCGAGGGGCACTCCCCTAGGTCGCGTTAGAACACGAACATATAAAGCAGGATAATGACGATCAGGGGGACACCCATCAGCCAGAGAACTATACCTTTCATCGCCCGCTCCATGTTGTTGGCGTCTGGTGGTAACGCCGCGAAGGCTATTCCGTTCCCCCATTAACGGTTCTCAAGCAAGACCGCGGCTTTGACCTTCTCCGCCAACTACAGCACCGCGCGTCTTTTCAGACGCGCAAAAGTCGCTGTCTTTGGGATCCGCGCATTGTCATCTTCGTTCGGTGGGCGTGGCGCAATCATACCGAACGGCCCCTCTCACGCCGTCGCCGCGGCAGCAGAATACTTCTGTGCCAGCATTGCGCACACCATCAACTGGATTTGGTGGAAAAGCATCAGCGGCAGAACAATGGCGCCGGTCGACTGCCCGGCGAAGATGACGCTTGCCATTGGCACGCCACTGGCGAGGCTCTTCTTCGATCCGCAAAAGGTGATGGTGATCTGGTCTGGCTTGTTGAAGCCCATGAGGTGGCTGCCGCGCATCGTGAAGGTGAGCACAAGGGCAAGCAGCAGCATGTCGAGACCGATAACGACGGCAATGTCTCTCAACGAGAAAGCCTGCCACAGCCCTTCGACGACTGCCTTGCTGAAGGCGAGGTAGACAACCATCAGGATGGAACCTCTGTCGACGGGAGCCAAAATCTTCTTCTTTGAGCGGACCCAGTCTCCGATCCACGGCTGTAGGATCTGCCCGATGACGAATGGCCCGAGCAACTGCAGCAATATCTTTTCCATGACGTCCGAGGAGAACCCGCCATGGCCGCCCGCGGAAAAGAGCAGGCCGACGAGCAGAGGCGTCAGGAACATGCCGAGTACATTGGAAGCGGAAGCCGAGCAGATCGCGGCCGGCACGTTCCCGCCTGCCACCGACGTGAACGCAATCGATGACTGCACCGTGGACGGCAGGACACTCAGGAACAGGATGCCGAGGTAAAGCGGCTGTGGCAGGATCGATTTCGGCACGAGGCCGAAGGCCATGCCGAGCAGTGGAAAAACGGCGAATGTCGTCAGGAGAATGAACAGGTGCAGGCGCCAATGCAGCACGCCGGCAATGACGATATCGGTAGACAACCGCGCGCCATGCAGGAAGAAGAGAAGCGCAATGGCGAGACTTGTGGCCACGCCGAAATGATCCGCAAAACTGCCGCTTGCCGGCAGCAGTGAGGCAAGGACGACGCTGAAGACGAGCAGGATTGTGAAAGTGTCGGGCAAAAGGCGGCGCATGGTGCTTCCCTGGATGTCAGATGGCTTCCGTAACCAGCTTGATGTTGAAGAAGTTGTCCATGGCCTCGCTTCCGCCTTCCGATCCGTACCCGGATTCCTTTATGCCGCCAAAGGGAAGTTCCGGCAGCGCCAGCCCGTGGTGATTGATCGAGATCATCCCGCTTTGTATGTCGCGGCTGAGTGCGGCGCTCGTTTTCCCGGACGTCGTATAAGCATAGGCTGCCAGGCCGTAGGAGAGGCGGTTCGCTTCCGTGATGGCGGCCTCATAGGTCGAAAAGGGACTCATCACCGCCACCGGGCCGAACGGCTCCTCGTTCAGGATTCGGGCACTCAGCGGCACATCCGTGAGAACGGTGGGTTTGTAGAAATTCCCGTGATTGCCGATCCGCTCGCCGCCGGTCGCGACCTTTCCGCCCCGCGCGACGGCATCGCTCACCAGTGTTTCCATGGCTTCGACCCGCCTGCCGTTTGCAAGGGGGCCCATGGTCGTTTCCGAATCCAGTCCATTGCCGACCGTGATGGCCTCCGCAGCCTTGACGAAGCGGTCGAGAAACCGCGCATAGATCTTCTCTTGTATGAGGAAGCGCGTCGGAGCGACGCAGACTTGACCCGCATTGCGGAATTTCGCTCCGGCCAGGATTCGAACCGCAAGATCGAGATCGGCATCGTCGAACACGATCGCCGGCGCGTGACCGCCAAGTTCCATCGTCACCCGCTTCATATGGGCACCGGCGAGAGCCGCAAGCTGCTTGCCGACGGACGTCGAGCCCGTGAAGGAGACCTTGCGAATAATCGGATGGGGAATGAGGTGGTTGGAGATGTCGGCCGGAATGCCGAATACCAGGTTGAGGGCGCCAGTTGGCAAGTCTGCGTCCGCGAATGCGCGAACAAGCTCCGCGCAACTCGCTGGCGTCTCCTCGGGTCCCTTCAGAATGACGGAACAACCGGCCGCAAGACCGGCCGCCACCTTGCGCACGGCCTGATTCAAGGGGAAATTCCAGGGGCTGAAGGCCGCGACCGGGCCGACCGGCTCCTTGACGACGAGCTGCCGAACATTGAGGGAGCGGGAAGGGATGACACGACCGTAAGCCCGCCGCGCCTCCTCGGCAAACCAGTCGATAATGTCGGCCGCCGCGAGGGTCTCGGATTTTGACTCCGCGAGCGGCTTTCCCTGTTCGAGAGTCATGATCGTCGCGATCCTCTCAACCCGGTCCCGCAGCAGCTGGGCAGCCTTGTGCAACAGCTTGGCGCGCTCGACCGCGCTGAACCGAGACCAGGCCTCGAACCCGGTTGCGGCTGTTGCAAGGGCCTCGTCAAGATCATCCCGCCCGGCATTCGCCACTGTTCCGATGATCTCATCGGAGGCAGGATTGACGATCGAAAGGCGCTCTCTCGATCCGTCTCGCCAGATGCCGCCGATATAGAGTTGCGTTTCCGGATAGTCGGACATCACCTTCTCCGATGTTCTGAAATCAGTACCCGAGCGCGCAACCATCCTTGCGGTGATCGGACGCGCCGAGCAGGGTTCCGTGTCGATCATCGATCCAGATCGCCTGCGCTCCGCCGATGGCCCATTTCGGTGGGATCACCTTGAAGCCCCGGCCCTGGAGGTTCTCGCCGATCGCACTTCGAATAGCTTCCTCGGCTTCGATCGTTCTGGTGCCGGGGAGGGGAAACAATCGAGGAAGCTCGATCGCCGCCTGGATATCCATGCCAAAGTCGAACAGCTTCGACAGAAACTGCGCATGCCCCATCGCCTGATAGTGGCCACCCATGACGCCGAATGAGAGGACGGTTTTGCCGTTCCGCGTGACCATTCCTGGAATGATCGTATGCATCGGCCTCTTGTATGGACCGATCGCATTCGGATGCCCGTCCTTCAGCACGAAACTCTGGCCGCGGTTGTGGAACAACACGCCCGATTTCGGAGCCATGAGTCCGCTGCCATAAGGGTGGAAAATGGAATTGATGAAGCTGACGGCATTGCGATCTTTGTCGACCACGGAGATGTAGACGGTGTCCGAATGTTCCACACCATCCATGATACCGATGGCGTCGCAAGCCTGGTTCGCTCTGATCATCGAGGCAAGGTTGTCGGCAAGTTCGTCCGACAGAAGAAAATCGACCGGCACGTCGGCTGTTTCCCCGTCCGCCAGCCAGCGTTCCCTCGCAGCATAAGCAAGCCGGGTCGCCTCCACTTCGATGTGCAGGTTGTCGGCATCCAGAGGATCGCCCGACGGGGTGAAACGCTCCAATATCTTCAGGATCATGAGAGCAATGATGCCTTGCCCATTGGGAGGGCATTCGTGAATCGTCCATCCCCGATAGGTGGCACTAATGGGCGTAACGTATTCTCCTGCGGCGGAGGCGAAATCCTCCAGGGTGTGCAGACCGCCGAGGCCCTCGAGATAGGAGACCATGTCCTCGGCAACGTCACCCCGGTAAAATGCGTCGCGCCCGTGCTTGCCGATAGCCGACAAGGTCTCGGCAAGCTCCGGCTGACGCTGAACCGACCCGACCGCGGGAGCTTCGTCGTTGTCGAGGAAAATGCGGCGCGTCGACGAATCGCGCGCAAGCATTGCCCGCTGATGCGAAATGTCGGCGGCAACGCGCGGTGTGATGGCGTAGCCGTCGCGCGCAAGCGCGATCGCCGGCGCCAGGATATCGGCCATGGACATGCGCCCATGATCAGCGACCAGCCGCGTCCAGGCATCGACGGCACCCGGAATGGTCACCGCGTGAGGCGAGGACCGCTCGATCTCCGAGATTCCTCGGCCGCGGAACCACTGGAAGTCAGCGGCGGCGGGCGTTCGGCCGGAGCCGTTATAGGCGATCACCTGGTCGCTGCCGTTGGCGGCCAGCAAGGCGAAGCAATCGCCGCCAATACCTGTGGAGCCGGCCTCGACCACGCACTGGACCGCACAGGCTGCCACCGCCGCGTCGATGGCCTTGCCGCCGCTCTTGAGGACCTCGATGGCGGTCAGGGTTGCCATGGGATGAGAGGTCGCTGCCATGCCGCTACGGCCGACTGCAATCGAGCGCCCGGGCTGTTCGAAGTTCCTCATGGAATCGTCCTTATGAATAGAGGTTGCTGGCGCGTGCCCATGCATAGGTGTCATCGAGCGCCTTTTCCGAGCGGTCGAACATGTCGTTGATCTCTGCTTCCGTGATGATCAGAGGTGGGCAAAGAGAGTAGTTGTCGCCGATGGCGCGCGTGACGACACCATGCACTTGTGCACGTTTGCCGGCGTGGATCGCGACGCCGTCCGCCGGCTTGAAGGGCTCCTTGGTTACCTTGTCGCGGACGAGCTCGAGCGTACCGATCAAGCCGCGTCCGCGCGCACTTCCGACGAGCGGATGTTCTGCGAGCGCGCGGAGCCTTCGTTGAAAGAGCGGCGCGACTTTCTGGACGTGCCCCAGAATGTCCCGTTCCTCGTATATCTTCAGGGTCTCCAGCGCCACCGCAGTGGCGACCGGGTGCCCGCTGTAGGTGAAGCCGTGGCCGAAGGTGCCGATCTTCTCGCTTTCGGCGACAATGGCCGCGTGGACCTTCTCGTTGACCATCAGCGCTGATATCGGCTGGTATGCCGCCGACAACTGCTTGGCCATGGAAATCATGTCGGGCCGCATGCCGAAGCTCTCGGAGCCGAACATCGTGCCAAGCCGACCGAAGCCGCAGATAACCTCGTCGGCAATCAGCAGGATATCGTACTTTCTGAGCACGGCCTGGATCTTCTCGTAATAGGTTGGCGGAGGGACGATGCAACCCCCCGACGCCATCAGCGGCTCGGCGAAGAAGGCGCCTATCGTGTCGGGCCCCTCGGCAAGAATCAGGTTCTCGAGCGATTCGGCGCAACGGGTCGCGAATTCCTCCTCGCTCTCGCCGGGATGACCATAGCGGTAAAATTCAGGACAATCGGTGTGAAGCACGCCTGCGAGGGGCAGGTCGAAATCGCGATGATTGTTCGGCAAACCGGTGAGACTTGCGGAGGCGATCGTCACCCCATGATAGGCGCGCCAGCGGGAGATGACTTTCTTCTTTTCCGGTTTGCCGATCGCATTGTGATAGTACCAGACGAGTTTCAGCGCCGTGTCGTTGGCCTCTGAACCCGAATTGGCAAAGAACACTTTCGACATCGGGACGGGAGCAAGGCGGATCAACCGTTCGGCAAGTTCGATTGCCGTCTCATGCGATTTTCCGCCGAAGCTGTGATAGAAGGGCAATTCCTGCATTTGCCGCATGGCAGCGTCGACGAGCCGTTGTTCGCTGAAGCCCAACGACGCACAAAACAGGCCACCGAGTCCCTCGATATACTTGTTGCCTTCGCTGTCGATGATGTGGATCCCTTCTCCCCTGGAAATCACCAGCGGCCCGTCCTGCAAATGCTGGGACGCATTCGTGTAGGGATGAAGGACAAACGCCGCGTCGCGCGCTTCGAGCGAATTGAGAAGAATGGTCACGATAACTCTCCGGTGCTGATCTGCTGCATGCCTCCGTGGAATCGCCGGGGATTCGAGGGCATGCAGCAACTCGAGGTGCCACAGCGACGTTTGCGCGTTTGACAGGACGTGCGGCGCTGTCGGCGTGCTGAAAAACTCGCCGCAGTTCGATTGCAGCCGCCGAATCTTTCGAGCTCCGACGGCTGTCGGTCTTGCGGGCCAGATGCCGGGCTACCGGCCGATCATTCGAGGTCAATCTTCATCCACTTTTTTGCAAGTGTGTTGATCGTGCCGTCAGACTTCGCCGCGCGGATCGCCTCATCGAGCATGGCCTTGAGTTCGATGTCGTCCTTGCGAAGGCCGGCAGCGATTCCTTGGCCGAATACGCCTCCGGTGAAGGTCGGCCCGGCAATGGTGTAGTCCTTGAAGTCATCCTTCGACAGCGTCGCGGTGAGCGATGTCGTCTGCGCTATGACGGCGTCGATGCGACCCGCCTGCAGATCGAGGTCGTGTTGCTCGACCGTCTTGTATTCGCGCGGTTCGACGACATCCTTGAAATAGGTGTCAAGGAAAGCAACGTTGGCCGTGGAGACCTGCGCGCCAACCGTCTTGCCGTTGAGAGCGTCCCGAAGAGGCTGCAATTCCTGCTCGACCTTCGCTTTTTCGCCCGCAAGATCGATCGTCGTTCCGGTGCCGGGGAGATTGGCGAGCGGGCCTGACTTTTCGACCATGAACGCCGCCGCGGTCGGAGCGTAGGGTTCGCTGAAGGAGATGACGGCAAGGCGCTTCTCCGTGACGATCATCGACGCCATGATGACGTCGAACTTCTTGGCGATCAGCGACGGGATGAGCCCGTCCCAGTCCTGCGCGACGATGTTGCATTTGATCTCCATGCGGGCGCAGAGATCATTGGCGAAATCGACCTCGAAACCGGCAAGCTTCCCGTCGGGTCCCGTGAAATTCCACGGCTCGTAGGCGCCTTCAGTAGCGATGGTGATTTCCGTTGGCCTGTTCTCAGCGTGGGCGCTGCCAGTGGCAAGGGCGACCAGAACCATGCTGGCGCATGCAAGTTCGATTGTTCTCATTTTCATTCCCCTTCTTGGTTTGGCGCTCATTATTGAGCGGCACTTGCTCTTGATCAGCGTGGCGGCTCGATCTGCCGAACGCGAACCCTTGTCGCCTCTGCGGCCAGGCAGAGAATTTCGAACAGAACCTGGGCGGCGATCTGCGCCGTATTCGTGGTCGGATCGTATTGCGGCGCGACCTCGACGACGTCGCCGCCGACAATGTCGAGGCCCGAAAGGCCGCGAAGGATGCCGAGCGCCTGGGCGGAGCTGAGCCCGCCGACTTCCGGTGTGCCAGTTCCTGACGCGAATGCCGGGTCCAGGGCATCCACGTCGAAACTGACATAGGTCGGGCCGTCACCCGCTACCGCGCGGGCCCTTTCGATCACATGCTTGATGCCGAGCTCCTCGACCTCCTCGGCGTGAATGACCGTCATTCCAGAGGCGTAGGAAAACTCCCAGAGATACTCGGAATTGCCGCGAATACCGATCTGTATCGTTCGGCGGGGATCCAGCACGCCGTCAAGCACGGCTTGTCGGAACGGGCCGCCATGATGGAATTTGCAGCCCTCGAACGAGCCGCTGGTATCGCAATGGGCATCGATGTGGATCATGCCCACCGGACGATCGCGTCCGACGGCGCGGAGCAATGGCAGTCCTATGGAGTGATCGCCGCCGACCGAGAGCGGCACAGCTCCAGCATCGACGACGCTGCGAACATATCGCTCTATATCCTCGTGGGAACGAGCCAGATCGAAACGGCTGCGAAAGGGCACGTCGCCCACATCGGCCACACGGACGTGTGCAGTGGGAACCGCACGCAAGACGTGATCGTAGGGCCCGACTCTCTCGACGTTGCGAACGGCGCGAGGACCGAAGCGTGCCCCGGGGCGGTTCGTCACGCCCAGATCCAAGGGAATGCCGAGAAGCGCTACGTCGATATCCGTAAACCGGGGCGCGGCGTCCTGCCGAAGAGGGGCTTTCAGCAATGTCGGGACGCCGCAATAGGGCGCTTGGCGGCTGTCGCCTTCGCCGAAGACTTGGTCTGCGACCTTGCGAAACTCCGGATCGAATATGTCTGCCCCGGATGCGTTTCCATAGCGGGCCCGCAGTTCTTCGAGGCGCAAGATTCCGGGCATGCAAACTCCTCTCGTCCCATTTTAGCCCCGCGGCTCGTCCCGACCGGGCCTTCGACAAAATCCGGTTGAATGCTGTGGGCAATATTGTATACATATTCGTATTCCACTTGATCTGGCAAGCGGAAAATCGATATCGTTCCCGCAGAGATCGGACTTCACGGCGGCGGACGATGAAAGGGGAGTTGGTTTGACACTCGGGAAAACGGAGCCGCGCGGCTCTCTGCGCGAAACGACATATGCTCGACTGAAGGATTTGATCCTCAGCGGACAGCTGAGGCCCTCCGAGCGCCTATCCGAAAACGCTCTCGCAAAGAGGCTCGGAGTAAGCCGCACGCCCCTCCGCGAAGCGTTGATGAAGCTTGAAGAGGAAGGCCTGGTGGTCGGCCAAAGAAACCTCGGTTACACGGTTTCCGACCTGGATATCACCGCCTTCTGCAATCTCCTCGTCGTCCGGGAGGCGCTCGATGTCTGTGCGGCCCGGCTCGCCTGCGCCACGGCGACGGAAGAAGACCTCGACAGGCTCCGCGGCGTCATCGCGCAGATGGTTGAGCTCAAGGAGAGCGTCAGCGACACGCCTTCCGATGCGGCGCGAAACCTCGATCTCGGTCTCTACATCCACCGGGTCATTCTGGAGGCGGCGCGCAACGATGCGCTCACCCGGGTCAGCGAGCAGGTGTATCAGCAGCTGCGGCTGGCGCTCTGGCTCGAGGTCCTGTGGGTGGATCTCGAGCAAACCGATCTGGAGGAGCATCGGGCCATTGCCGATGCCATCTGCGCGCGCGACCCCGAGGCCGCCGAAGCGGCTGCCCGAGCGCATGTCCAGAGCTCACTGAAAAACATGTCGAAACTGCAGCGCATCTGGGCGCATCGACGGGCTGTGGATTGATACGCCCGCGGGGCGGGAAGGTCGGAATACGGATGGAACTCATCGACAGGTATTTGGCGCTCGTCGGTTTTGGCGAGACCGGTTGGGGCGCGCTGCTGCTCAGCGCATCGGCCATGACCATCGCGGTCTCCGTCTGCGGTTTCTTGACAGGTACCGTCCTCGGAACGGTCGTCACGTTCATGAAGCTGTCGCGGTACCTGGTGCTCCGCCGGCTGGGGGACGGCTACACGACCGTGCTCCGCGGCGTGCCCGATCTCCTTGTCATCTACCTTTTCTATTTTGGCGGGAGCGCATTTCTGGGGTCTCTCGGAGGTCTCTTCGGCTATGAAGGCTTCATCGGGATGCCGGCTTTCCTCACCGGCACATTGGCGCTCGGCGTTGTTTCCGCAGCCTATCAATCCGAAGTGTTTCGCGGGGCCTTCAAGTCCGTCGCCGGCGGCGAGCTCGAGGCGGCGAGCGCCGTCGGAATGCGGCCCTGGCCGAAGTTTCACCGCATCGTCGCGCCCCTGGTTCTGCGCTACGCCATTCCCGGACTGGGCAACACCTGGCAGCTCGTGCTGAAGGAGTCGGCGCTGATTTCCATCACGGGCCTCGTCGAACTTCTGCGGCAATCGCAGATCGCCGCCGGTTCGACGCGGCGCCCTTTCGAGTTCTACCTGACTGCCATCGTCCTCTATCTCGTCATCACCTGGGCATCGTCGATCGCCTTTCGCCATTTGGAAACGAGAACCATGCGCGGCACCCGGAGGTCTCTGTGATGGACATTCAATTCATGTGGGAAACGTTTCTCATCCTCCTGACGGGCCTGCCGCTCACACTGGAGCTTGCAGTGACGTCGATTTTCGCCGGCGGCATTTTCGCACTCGTTCTGTCGCTTCTTGCGGTGGTCGGAGGACCGATCGGCGGTGGTTTCACCCGAGGCTACGTCTTCGTCTTCCGAGGGTCGCCGCTGCTCGTGCAGATGTTTCTCATTTATTACGGTCTCGGGCAGTTCCGGCCGTTCCTGCAGGACGTCGGCCTTTGGCCAATGCTGCGTGAGCCCTATTGGTGTGCGGTGATCGCACTGACGCTGAACACGGCGGCCTACACCAGCGAGATCTTCCGCGGAGGCTTGCAGGCCGTTTCCGTCCAGCAGATCGAGGCGGCACGTGCTTGCGGCATGTCGGGCCCCCTCTTGTTCAGGCGCATCGTTTTGCCAATTGCCATTCGGCATGCGCTCCCAGCCTACGGCAACGAAGTCATCCTGATGCTCAAGGCCACCGCGCTGGCATCCGTCATTACCATCATGGAAATCACCGGCCTTGCGGGGAAGCTGATTGCCGACAGCTTCCGCGCCTTCGAGGTCTTCATTGTCGCCGGTGCGATCTATCTCGCGATTACCTTTCTCGTCACGCGTCTGATGATGATCGTTGAATTCTGGCTCTCGCCCCATCTCCGCATGAGGCCACCAACTCTGGCATAACGGGAGTACGCATGTCCGACAGGGGAACGTTTCTCGCGGCTGACAACAAGAACAGCACAGCCGCCGTCTCGATCAAGGACCTTCGCAAATGCTTTGGTCCGCTGGAAGTGTTGAAGGGAGTTTCCCTAGAGGCCGGGGAAGGAGAGGTGATCTCGATCCTCGGTTCATCCGGATCCGGAAAGTCGACGATGCTGAGATGCATCAATATGCTCGAAGTACCCGACAGCGGTGAAGTCCGTATCGGCGGCGAAATGTTTCGGCTGAAGAAGGGGCGATTCAAAACCGAGCCGGCCGATCGGCGGCAGGTCGACCGTCTTCGCCAACACATTGGAATGGTATTCCAGAGCTTCAATTTATGGTCGCATATGACGATCCTCGAGAACGTGATCGAAGCGCCCGTACACGTTCAAAAGCGCAATCGCGCCGAATGCATCGAAGAGGCGGAGGCTTTGCTCGAGCGGGTCGGGATCGGCGACAAGCGTAATGCATACCCCGGGCATCTGTCCGGCGGACAGCAGCAACGGGCGGCAATCGCACGGGCGCTGGCGCAGCGGCCGAACGTCATGCTCTTCGACGAGCCGACATCCGCCCTCGATCCGGAGCTAGTCGGCGAAGTGCTGAAGGTTATGCGTTCGCTCGCCGAGGAAGGCCGGACCATGCTCGTCGTCACCCACGAGATGGCGTTCGCACGTGACGTGTCCAGTAAGGTGGTGTTCTTGCACAAGGGCGTCGTCGAGGAAGAGGGCCATCCTGCCGAAGTGTTTCAACACCCGAAGTCCGAACGGTTCAGGCAGTTTCTTTCCAACGAGCGGTAGCGCCGGGCGCTCACGACAGGTAGGCCGTCAATGCATCTCGACCGGCCGCTTATAGCGCTCGTAATGCTCGGGAACGATGGTCTGGCGCTCGACCATCCGGTGAACGCGCGGTGGCTTGTCGCCCCCATGAAGCGCCGTCAGCCTGTCGCCGACGGCGGCGTCGGCCTGAGTGCGGCGCTGGTTGTGCCGGACATATTCGACCCAGGTCGGCACGTGGTAGGTCTCAGTCCAGGTGGTCGGGTTCTCAAGGTCGCGCATCAGCGCCCAGTGGCCGGCACCGTCGCGGATGCGGATGCGCCGCCGCTCCGCCATCGTCTTCAGGAATTCGGGAATGTCCGCCTCGGCGATCTCGTAGTCGATCATCACCACGATCGGGCCACTGCGGGGCTTCAGGTCGAGCGCGAGCAGCGGCTCGTTGAAGCGGTTGAGCGGGTCGAGGTTCAGCGACGTGAATTCCGGCAGCGCGAAGCGCAGGCCGATGGCAATGCCCGCGAGCATGAGCAGACAGGAGCCGATCAGCGCGTTGGCGGCGCCGTATTCCTCGGCGGCCACGCCCCAGAGCCAGCTGCCGCCGGCAATGCCACCGAATGTTGCCGTCTGGTAGAGCGATAGCGCCCGGCCGACCACCCAGCGCGGCGTGGAGAGCTGAACCGTGGTGTTGAAGAGAGACAGGGCCAGCACCCAGCAGGCGCCGGAGACGGTGAGCACGAGCGCGGTCAGCCAGGCCGCGGTGCTCATCGCGGTGACGATCGCGCTCAGCGCGAAACCGGAAAAGGCGCAGCGCACGATGGTTTCGCTCGACAGATGTTCCCGAAGCCGCGCGCTCAGCAGCGCGCCGCCGATCGCGCCGAGACCGAAAGCGCCGAGCATGATGCCGTAGGTGAGCGGCCCGCCGGCGACGAGATCGCGCGCCACCAGCGGCAGGAGCGCCAGGATCGCGCTTGCCGAAAGGCCGAAGGCAAAGCCGCGCAGCAGCACCTTGCCGATATTGGGCGACATTGCCACATAGCGAAGGCCGGCGAATACCGCCCGTCCGAGCGCCTCCCGCGGCAGCCGGCTCACCTCGGTTGTGGGGCGCCAGCGGAAAAGGGCGAAGAGTATGGCGACATAGCTGATCGTGTTCACGGCGAAGGCGGCGGCGGCTCCGGCCGCCGCAACAATGGCGCCGCCGATTGCCGGCCCGACGCTGCGGGTGATGTTGAAGCCCATGCTGTTCAGGGCGACGGCCGCCGGCAGGTCGTCCCGCGGCACCATGTCGCCGACCGAGGCTTGCCAGGACGGATTGTTGAGCGCCGTGCCGCAGCCGATCAGGAAGGTGAAGATGAGCAGCAGCCAGGGTGTCACGAGCCCGAAATAGGCCGAGGCCGTCAGGAGCGCCGACACGGCGAGCATGAAGCCCTGAGCGACCAGCATGATGCGGCGGCGGTCGAAATTGTCGGCGAGCGCGCCCGAGACGAGCGAGAAGAGCATGATCGGCAGCGAGGTGGACGCCTGCACCAGCGCCACCATGTTGACCGACTGGGAGATGGAGGTCATCAACCAGGCGGCGCCGACCGCCTGTATCAGCCCACCGAAATTGGAGGCGAGGCTGGCGGTCCAGATGGTGCGGAATGTATTGTGGCTGAAAGGGGCCAGCGGCGATTGGCGGTTCGTCACCTCGTAGTCTCTTCCATTCGATCCTGAACCGGGAGGTTTCTTCGTTATACGCCTTGAAACGCGATGCGCCAGCCGCTGAAACTTGCCCCGACGAGCGAAAGGGGCAGTGTGCGACGTGAAGGCGCCGTTCGGCGCTACCCTTGCAATCTCCGGCAAGGAAGCGTATATGAGCCTCAAATTCTTGATCGGTAGATGAAGAGTGGGCTCCGTCAGGACCCGCTCTTTTTTATTAGCCGGTCCGATGAGGAGATGATCGTTGTCCGATAATGCATCGGCTGAAAGTGCAAATGAACCGCGGCTGATCGTGGAAACCGGCCTTGACCGGCGTGTTGCCGACATCGTCGAGCCCGTTCTGGTGCAGATGGGCTTCCGGCTGGTGCGCGTGCGGCTCTCCGGCCAGAATGGACTGACGCTGCAGGTCATGACGGAACGCGACGACGGCATGATGACCGTCGAGGATTGCGAAGAAGTCTCCAAGGCGATCTCGCCGGTTCTCGATGTGGAAGATCCCATCGACAAGGCGTATCATCTCGAAGTGTCGTCGCCGGGTATCGACCGGCCGATGGTGCGCAAGTCCGACTTCATCCGCTGGCAGGGTCATCTGATGAAATGCGAGACGTCGGTCATGGTCGACGGGCGCAAGCGTTTCCGCGGCAAGATCGTGTCGGTGGACGAGGAGGGCTTCCGCCTCGAGCGCGACCAGCCCGCCTATGGCGAGGAGGCAGCGGTCGCAATCCCGTTCACCGCCCTTTCGGAAGCGCGGCTGATCCTGACCGACGATCTGATTCGCGATGCGCTGACGGCCGACAAGAAGGCAAAGGCGGCGCGCGCCGCCAACGAAAACTTCGAAGACGAAGACAAACCTATCGAATGAGGCAGGGCGCTCTTTGAGGCTTCTGCAACCAGACGGAGACAAGACATGGCAGTCAGTGCTAACCGGCTCGAACTTCTGCAGATCGCAGATGCTGTGGCACGCGAAAAGGTGATCGACCGGGAGATCGTTCTGGCCGCGATGGCAGATGCGATCCAGAAGGCGGCGCGCTCGCGCTACGGCTCGGAATCGAACATCCACGCCGACATCAACCCGAAGACCGGTGAAATCCGTCTCCAGCGTCTTCTCGAAGTGGTCGAGCATGCCGAGGACTATTCGACCCAGATCCCCCTCGAGCTGGCGCGCGACCGCAATCCGGATGCCAAGCTCGGCGATTTCATCGCCGACCCGCTGCCGCCGATGGATTTCGGCCGCATCGCTGCGCAGTCGGCCAAGCAGGTGATCGTGCAGAAGGTTCGCGAGGCCGAGCGCGATCGCCAGTATGAAGAGTTCAAGGACCGCGTCGGCGAGATTGTCAACGGCACCGTCAAGCGCGTCGAATACGGCAACGTCATCGTCGATCTTGGCCGCGGCGAGGGTATCATCCGCCGCGACGAGATGATCCCGCGCGAGGCCATGCGCTATGGCGACCGCGTGCGCGCCTTCGTTTACGACGTTCGCCGCGAACAGCGCGGGCCGCAGATCTTCCTGTCGCGCACGCATCCGCAGTTCATGGTCAAGCTTTTCACCATGGAAGTGCCGGAAATCTACGACGGCATCATCCAGATCAAGTCGGTCGCCCGCGATCCGGGCTCGCGTGCCAAGATCGCCGTCGTCTCGAACGATTCGTCGATCGATCCGGTCGGCGCCTGCGTCGGCATGCGCGGTTCGCGCGTCCAGGCGGTTGTCGGCGAGCTGCAGGGTGAGAAGATCGACATCATCCCGTGGTCGCCGGATCCGGCGTCCTTCATCGTCAACGCCCTGCAGCCGGCGGAAGTGACCAAGGTCGTCCTCGACGAAGATGCCGAGCGCATCGAGGTCGTGGTACCCGACGAGCAGCTTTCGCTCGCCATCGGCCGCCGCGGACAGAATGTCCGCCTTGCTTCGCAGCTCACCGGCTGGGACATCGACATTCTCACCGAGCAGGAGGAGAGCGAGCGTCGCCAGAAGGAATTCAACGAACGCACTCAACTGTTCATGGAAGCGCTCGACGTCGACGAGATGGTCGGCCAGGTGCTCGCCTCCGAAGGCTTTGCCGAGGTCGAGGAAATCGCCTATGTCGACCTCGATGAGATATCGTCGATCGAAGGTTTCGACGAGGAGACCGCGACGGAGATCCAGACGCGCGCCCGCGAATATCTGGAAAAGATCGAGGCCGAAATGGATGCCAGGCGCAAGGAGCTCGGCGTTGCCGACGAGTTGCGTGGGATCGACGGGCTCACCAGCCAGATGCTGGTGGCGCTCGGCGAGGAAGGCATCAAGACGGTCGAGGATTTCGCCGGCTGCGCCGCCGACGACCTCGTTGGCTGGACCGAGCGCAAGGACGGCGAGACCAAGCGCTTCGAGGGCGTTTTCTCGAAGCTCGACGTCACCCGTGAGGAGGCTGAGGCAATGATCGTCCAGGCCCGTCTGGCGGCCGGCTGGATCACCGAAGAGGACCTGGCCAAGGATGAGGACGAGCCGATCGAAGTCGCCGAAGGCGCCGAGCAGGATGCCTGAACCTGATGACCGCAGCAACCGAGGCCGGGATAAAGCCTTTGGACATTCTGCCCTCGGATAGCGGGCCGAAGAACCGGAGCGGCAGCAGCCGGACCTGCATCGTCACGCGCGAGAGCGGTTCGCCGGAGACGCTGATCCGCTTCGTCGCCGGTCCGGACGGTCGTGTGATCCCGGATCTGAAGCGGCAGCTTCCCGGGCGCGGTTGCTGGGTCAAGGCGGAGCGCCACCTGATCGAGAAGGCCGTGGCGAAGAAGCTCTTCGCCCGCGCCCTTAGGGCCGATGTCAAGGCCGATGCGGCGCTGGCGGACGAAGTGGAAAGGCTGCTCGGCGAGCAGCTCGCCGGCATGATGAACATGGCGCGCAAGGCCGGCCAGTTCGTCACCGGTGCGACGAAGACGGAACAGGCCGTGCGTGGGCTCGCGGCGCTCGGCGTCTTCCACGCGATCGATGCGGCTGCCGACGGCGTCCGCAAGGTCGATAAGGCTCGCAAGGCGATGAGCTTTGTCAGCGAGGACGAAACGGAAATACCAGCCTTCCGCCCCTTCACGGTGGCGGAAATGGAGGGCCTTTTGGGAAGTAATGCTTTTATCCATGCCGCAGCGCTTGCAGGGCAGGCGGGTGAAGGTGTAGTGAAGCGCGCAATGATGCTCGAAAAGTACCGAGGATCCGTCCCGGTCCGGGCCGAAGGCGGCGCTGGCAAGCCACAGCAATGACACGCGTCACCGGCAGATGCCGGCATGGCGAACCTTGCTTGAGACAATTTGGAAGACGGGGTCAGGTGATACGCATCCGGCCCTGATCGCTAGGAACGGAACGGAATGACCGACAACAAAGACGACAAGACACTCAGCGTAGCGGGCAAGAAGACGCTGACCCTGAAGCCCTCCGGGGTGCAGCATGGGACGGTACGCCAGGATATGGGCCGCGGTCGCACGAAGGCGGTCGTGGTCGAAACCAAGAGAACGCGCGGCCATGTGACCAAGCACAAGGACGAGCGCCCGATCACGCCGGTCGCCGGAACGCCGGCTGCCCGGACGGCCGAGCAGCGCCCTGTTCCGCCGCAGCCGGCCGGCCGGCCGGCCCCGCAGCCGCAGCCGCATCAGCCCCGCGCGGAACAGAACCGTCCGCGTGTCGGCGTCGTCCTGAACGATCTGTCGGCAGGCGAAATGGAAGCCCGCCGCCGCGCGCTCGCCGAAGCTCAGGTCCGTGACGCCGAGGAAGCCAAGCGCCGCGTCGAAGAGGAAGCCCGCCGCCGGCGCGAGGAGGAAGAGCGTCTCGCGCGCGAGAAGGAAGAGGCCGCCCGTCGCGCCGCCGAAGAGGCTGCGCGCCCCGCCGGAGAAGCAGTAAAGGTCGAGGAAGTAGCGGAAGAGGGGCGTCCGGTTGTCGCCGAGCGCCCTGCCGGGACGCGCCCGCAGCCGGCACGTCCGGCGCCCTCCGCACCGCAGACGCCGCCGGCCGCCCTTCGTGGCCGCCGTGCCGGCGCCGAGGAAGAGGACGAGCGTCCGCGTCCCGCCGCCGGAGTGCCCCGCGGCAAGGTCACGCGGCCGGAGCCGGCAAAGCCTGCCGCCCGTCCGAAGGGCGACGAAGGTCGCCGCCAGGGCAAGCTGACGCTGACCGCTGCCGTCGACGAAGACGGCAGTCAGCGCGGCCGCTCGCTTTCGGCAATGCGTCGCCGCCAGGAGAAATTCAAGCGCAGCCAGATGCAGGAAACGCGTGAGAAGATCTCGCGTGAAGTCGTCCTGCCGGAGACCATCACGATTCAGGAATTGTCGCAGCGCATGTCGGAGCGCGCCGTCGACGTCATCAAGTTCCTGATGAAGGAAGGCCAGATGATGAAGCCCGGCGATCTGATCGACGCCGATATGGCCGAACTCATCGCGGTCGAATTCGGCCACACCGTCAAGCGCGTCTCCGAGTCCGATGTCGAGGAAGGCATCTTCAACATCGCCGACGTGGAAGAGGATCTGGAGGCGCGGCCGCCGATCGTCACGATCATGGGCCACGTCGACCACGGCAAGACGTCGCTGCTCGACGCGATCCGGCATGCCAACGTGGTGGCCGGTGAAGCGGGTGGCATCACCCAGCACATCGGCGCCTATCAGGTCGAGCAGAACGGGCAGAAGATCACCTTCATCGACACACCCGGCCACGCCGCCTTTACGGCGATGCGCGCCCGCGGCGCTCAGGCGACGGACATTGCCGTCCTGGTCGTCGCGGCCGATGACAGCGTGATGCCGCAGACGATCGAGTCGATCAACCACGCCAAGGCGGCGAATGTGCCGATCATCGTGGCGATCAACAAGATCGACAAGCCGTCGGCGGACCCGCAAAAGGTCCGTACCGAGCTTCTGCAGCATGAGGTCTTCGTCGAGTCCATGGGCGGTGAAGTGCTCGACGTCGAGGTTTCGGCGAAGAACCATACCAACCTCGACAAGCTGCTCGACGCGATCTTGCTGCAGGCGGAAATCCTTGACCTCAAGGCCAATGCGAACCGGACGGCCGAGGGTACCGTGGTGGAAGCCGAGCTCGATCGCGGCCGCGGTGCGGTTGCGACGATTCTCGTCCAGAAGGGAACCCTCACGCCGGGCCAGATCATCGTCGCGGGCGACCAGTGGGGCCGGGTGCGTGCGCTCGTCAATGACAAGGGCGAGCATGTGAAGGCTGCCGGTCCGTCGACCCCGGTCGAAGTCCTCGGCCTCTCCGGTACGCCGGCCGCCGGCGATAAATTCGCCGTCGTCGAAAGCGAAAGCCGTGCCCGCGAGATCTCCGAATATCGCCAGCGGCTTGCCCGTGAGAAGGCGGTCGCCCGCCAGTCCGGCTCGCGCGGTTCGCTCGAGCAGATGATGAGCCAGCTCCAGACCTCCGGCCTCAAGGAGTTCCCGCTGGTCATCAAGGGCGACGTTCAGGGCTCGATCGAAGCGATCGCCGGCGCATTGGAAAAGCTCGGTACGGAGGAAGTCCGTGCACGAATCGTGCATTCGGGCGCGGGCGGCATTACCGAGTCGGACATCTCGCTCGCCGAGGCTTCCAACGCCGCGATCATCGGCTTCAACGTCCGCGCCAACAAGCAGGCGCGCGATGCCGCCGAGCGCGCCGGTATCGAGATCCGCTACTACAACATCATCTACGATCTGGTGGATGACGTGAAATCGGCGATGTCCGGTCTGCTCTCGCCTGAGCGGCGCGAAACCTTCCTCGGCAATGCCGAGATCCTGGAGGTGTTCAACATCACCAAGGTCGGCAAGGTCGCGGGCTGCCGCGTCACGGAGGGCAAGGTAGAGCGCGGTGTCGGCGTCCGCCTCGTGCGCGACAACGTCGTCATCCACGAGGGCAAGCTCAAGACGCTCAAGCGCTTCAAGGACGAGGTCTCCGAAGTCCAGTCCGGCCAGGAATGCGGCATGGCCTTCGAAAACTACGAGGACATCCGGCCGGGCGACACGATCGAGTGCTTCCGCGTCGAGCACGTCACGCGGACCCTCTAAGGCTACTGCATGTCTCCTTTAATCGGCCTCGATTAAAGGACAAAGACATGCAGCAGTTCAAAGCTACAGCGATCTTCGCGCGTCTGATAGGACGCGCGGCGCTGTAGTCCGGCAGGAGATTGTGCGAGCGCCGGATCGCTTCCGGCGCTCGCGCTGTTTTCTACAGAACCGAAAGCGACCGCCGCGGAACGGCAGGCGGTCCGGGATAAAAACGATGACTAGACCCACATCCTCCGCCCCGTCCCAGCGCATGCTGCGCGTCGGCGAACAGGTGCGTGCCGCGATCACGCAGGTGCTGCAACGCGGCGAAGTGCGCGATCCTGTGATCGAGAAAACGGTGATTTCCATTTCCGAGGTGCGCATGTCGCCCGACCTCAAGATCGCCACCGCCTATGTGACACCGCTTGGCGTCGTGGATCACGCGGCGATCATCGAGGCGCTGAACAAGCATGCGAAGTTCATCCGCGGCCGGCTCGGACCGCAGCTTCGGCAGATGAAATACATGCCGGACGTCCGATTCCGCGACGACACCAGCTTCGACAACTACAAGAAGATCGACGCGCTGCTTCGCTCGCCCGAAGTCAGCCGCGATCTCGATCCGGATTCCGAAGACGAAGAATAAGAATGTCCAAACCGCGCAAACCCAAGGGCCGTCCAATCTCGGGCTGGCTTATTCTCGACAAGCCGCTCGACTACGGTTCCACCGAAGCGGTCTCCAAGATCAAGTGGCTGTTCAAGGCACAGAAGGCGGGTCACGCCGGCACGCTGGATCCGCTTGCCTCCGGAATGCTGCCGATCGCGCTTGGGGACGCGACGAAGACCGTTCCCTATGTGATGGATGGCCGCAAGATCTACGAATTCACTGTGGCCTGGGGCGAGGAACGCTCGACCGATGACCTCGAAGGCGAGGTCGTCCGCTCGTCGGCCGAGCGGCCGAGCGAGGAGGCGATCCGCGCTTTGCTGCCGAAATATACAGGTGTCATCGCACAGGTGCCGCCGCAGTTTTCGGCGATCAAGATCGACGGCGAGCGCGCCTACGACCTCGCGCGCGACGGCGAGACCGTGGAGATTCCGGCGCGGGAGGTCGAGGTTTTCCGTCTGTCCTTGATCGGCTGCACGCCGCATCTGGCCCAGTTCGAGATCGAATGCGGCAAGGGAACCTATGTCCGCTCGCTTGCCCGCGACATGGGCCGCGACCTCGGCTGCTTCGGCCATATAGCATCGCTCCGCCGCACCTTCGTCGCTCCCTTCGGCGAGGAGGACATGGTGCCGCTTGCCGAACTCGTTGCGCTGGAAAAGATAGAGGACGAGGCGGAGCGGCTTGCCGCCCTCGACGGCTGCCTCATCGAGACCGGCGAAGCGCTTTCCGACCTGCCGCATGTTGCGGTCAACGACGATCAGGCGTACCGACTCCGGATGGGAAATCCGATCATCCTGCGGGGTCGAGACGCGCCTCTGCCGGCCCCTGAAGCCTATGCCACGGCGCGCGGCAAGCTCGTCGCCATCGGGGAGGTCGCCGAGGGTGAATTCCGGCCGAAGCGCGTATTTGCCGGTCAGTGAGCAATCCAGCGCATCGGCCCGAAAATCGTAGCGCGTCTGAAAAGACGCCACTATGCATAACGGTAGCGTAAATGGGTTTGGCGGCGCCCCCACCACAACCATGAGGCGGCACTGTGATCGTGCGCGCCACGGCTGAGTAATCCCGTTGAATTGCCGCACGTCTTCGTTGTCATATCGAGGGAGATCCGCATCAGGCGCCGCCGAAAAGTCATTCCCGTCGAAGCAAGCGCGCGTATACTCCTATTGACGCGAAGGGAGTGAAGTGTGTCGATCGGATTGCCCCCACCTCGTGTGCCGGCGGGCGGATGAGGGGATACACGGTCTTACATCCCAAGGGCAAAAGGCGATCCGGATGATTGAAGTGAGCAAGAGTGAGCGAGAGATCTCTGGCGGCGGCTTACAGTCGGTAGCTAGCTACATTCGCCACTACCTCCGGCGTCCCTTCAGCTTCTACCTGATTTCGCTCCTGTTGATCGCAATCATACCGCCCTTCATCTTCTCGCTGGTGATCCTGAAGCGCAGCCTCGATGCACAGGAGCAGGTGGTTACCTCGCTGCTCAAGGCCTCGACCGGATCCGTCACGCGCATCGTCGAGCGCGAGGTGGAGGGAATGCTGACGACGCTGAAGGTGCTTTCGACCTCGCCGGCGATCGATCCTGACAAAATAGGCACCTTCTTCGATCGCGCGTCGGTGGCGCTCGCCGATTCCGATTCCGACATGATCATGATCGACCGCAACCACAATCTGCGCCTGAACACACGCTTTCCCCTCGGAACGCCGCTCGGCAAGGGTTCGGATCCAGAAATCGAACGCGCCTTCACAAGCGCCACGCATTCCGTCTCGGGCGTCTTCTTCTCCGAAGCGAGCGGGCGATGGGTCTTCAGTGTCTACCTGCCCTATATGGCTTCGGACGGAGAGCAATATCTGCTGGGCCTGACCCAGGATGCTTCCAGCATGGGAAAGGCCGTCAACCGCGAGACGCTGTCGCCCGGCTGGAATGCGGCGCTGGTCGATCGCGCGGGCAAGGTCATCGCCTCCTCCGATCCGGTGGTGAGGTCGGGCGAGCCGTTCTTTCTGAAGACGCTGCCGGCGATCAGCATCGGTGTTGGCAATGTCAGTGCGAACGGCACGGAATATCGGGTCGCATCGGAATTCTCCGTTGTGTCCGGCTGGCGCATCGTCGCCTGGGCGCCGCGCGAGATCGTCGATCAGCCGATGGTTTCGTCATTCCTGTGGCTGTCGCTCGGCGGAGTCCTCTTCGCGGGGATCGCAATCGCGGGTTCGCTGACGATCGCGCGGCTGCTGACGCAGGGCGTCAAGCTCCTGGCGCTCGACGCGCGGCGTCTCGGTGCCGGCGAAGCGATCGAGCCGCGCCGCTATGTGATCGCCGAAGTCGAGGCCGTGTCGGCGGCTCTGGCGCTCGCGGCGGCCGCGCGCACCCGGGCCGAAGCGGAAATTCGCCTTCTGATGCGCGAAGTCGCCCACCGCTCGAAAAACCAGTTGACGGTCATCCAGTCGATGCTCGCCCAGTCTGCCGCGTCCGCCGACGATACGACGGAATTCGTCGATGCATTCCGCCGGCGCCTGGCTGGGCTGGCGCGCTCGACCGACCTGATGCTTGCCAATGCCGCGCTCGGGGTCGAATTCCGCGAGCTGGTGCTGGGCCAGTTGCAGCCCTTTATGCCCGACGATCAGAACCGTGTCATACTCAAGGGTCCGGATCTGCGGCTGGACACGCAAATGGCCCAGACGCTCGGCATGGTTTTCCACGAGCTGTCGACCAACGCCATCAAGCATGGTGCTCTCGCCAATCCGGCCGGGACGATCATGCTGGAGTGGTCAATGGAGGAGAAAATGCTCGTCATTCGTTGGCGCGAGCGGGGCGCGAAGATAAGCGTCTCGAACAAGGCCAGGCCCCGCAGAGGGTTCGGAACCGTCGTGATCGAGCGCATGCTCGGCATGGCACTGAGCGCCGAACTGGAGCGAACGACGCATGCCGACGGCATCGAATGGCTGATTCGCATCCCGCGTGACGGGGGGGATAGCCGCGAGGAAGCGGCGTCGTGAGGGGTCGGGAGGCGCCTGTGCGGACGGCGCAAGCGCCAGTGGTGCATCGCCCTTTCCTTTTGGACCGGTTTCGGTTATAGGCACGCCAGCGAAGGGGCGCTGCCTCTTCGTGTGAACGGCCGCGGCTGGACGACATCCCGGCTGCCGGCGACCCCGAAATCCTCGAACGAAAGGATCATCCGATGTCGATCGCTGCAGAGCGCAAGGCTCAACTCATCAAGGAATTCGCGACCGCCGAAGGCGATACCGGCTCCCCGGAAGTCCAGGTTGCGATTCTGACGGAACGGATCAACAATCTGACCGAGCACTTCAAGGACCACAAGAAGGATAATCATTCCCGCCGTGGCCTTCTCGCGCTGGTTTCCAGCCGTCGTTCGCTCCTCGACTATCTGAAGAAGAAAGACGAAGCGCGTTACACCAAGCTGATCGGTGCCCTCGGCATCCGTCGCTGATAAAGCTGACCGGCGGGTCGCCTGGCGATCCGCCGGCTTTTTTTGGCGCTCGCGCGCCGCAATGCATGTTTCCATAAATCGGAACCGATTTAAGGCTAGAAGACATGCAGGCAATCGAAATGCTGCACCGACATCGCGCCTTGAGAAAAGCCGCGCTTCGCTGCAGAAATCGTCTCCCCAGGAGCGCCGGACGCGCTTGAAAGAAAGGGGGGATTGTCCAGCGAACCGGATGGGCCGGTATCGCGGATCAACCGATGGCCCGTCATGGGGCAGGATTGCAGGATGCTTCGGCGCCTGCTTGCCGAGGCGCTTCCCTGCGGGTGCGCAGCAGGCGGCGAGCGGCCGGTCTTATCAGAAGCCTCCCGTTGTCTTGCCCGTGATGCGCCATAAGCGGCATTGAGATCGCCCGCGCCGCAGTGGCCGCGGACGCTCTCCCGCACACGAAGGACAGAACATGTTCGAGACCCACAAGGTAGAAATCGAATGGGCTGGGCGTCCGCTCAAGCTCGAAACCGGCAAGATCGCCCGCCAGGCCGACGGTGCCGTTCTCGCCACCTACGGCGAAACCGTCGTGCTTGCCACCGTCGTTTCGGCCAAGGCGCCGAAGCCCGGCCAGGATTTCTTTCCCCTGACCGTCAACTATCAGGAAAAGACCTATGCCGCCGGCAAGATCCCCGGCGGTTACTTCAAGCGCGAAGGCCGCCCGTCGGAGAACGAGACGCTTGTTTCGCGCCTGATCGACCGTCCGATCCGCCCGCTTTTCCCCGAAGGCTACAAGAACGACACGCAGGTCATCATCACCGTCATGCAGCATGACCTGGAGAACAATCCGGACGTCGTGTCGATGGTCGCCGCCTCCGCTGCGCTGACGCTTTCCGGCGTTCCCTTCATGGGCCCGGTCGGCGGCGCCCGCGTCGGTTACATCAACGGCGAATACGTCCTGAACCCGCATCTCGACGAGATGGACGAGTCCACGCTCGACCTCATCGTCGCCGGCACCCAGGACGCCGTGCTGATGGTCGAGTCGGAAGCGAAGGAACTGCCCGAGGACGTGATGCTCGGCGCCGTCATGTTTGGCCACAAGGGCTTCCAGCCGGTGATCGACGCGATCGTCAAGCTTGCCGAAGTCGCCGCCAAGGAGCCGCGCGAATTCGATCCGGAAGACCATTCCGCGCTCGAAAACGCCATGCTCGAACTTGCCGAGGCCGAACTGCGCAACGCCTACAAGATTACCGAGAAGACTGCGCGCTACGCCGCCGTCGATGCCGTCAAGGCGAAGGTAAAGGAACATTTCCTGCCGGAGGGCGTCGAAAACCCCGGCCATACCGCGGAAGAGATCGCTCAGGTGTTCAAGCACCTGCAAGCCAAGATCGTCCGTTGGAACATCCTCGATACGCAGAGCCGCATCGACGGCCGCGATCTCGTAACCGTTCGCCCGATCGTCGCCGAAGTCGGGCTCCTGCCGCGCACCCACGGCTCCGCACTCTTCACCCGCGGAGAGACGCAGGCAATCGTGGTTGCCACGCTCGGTACCGGTGAAGACGAGCAGTATGTGGATTCCTTGACCGGCATGTACAAGGAAAACTTCATGCTGCATTACAACTTCCCGCCCTTCTCGGTCGGCGAAACGGGGCGCCTCGGCTCTCCGGGCCGCCGCGAGATCGGTCACGGCAAGCTCGCCTGGCGCGCCATCCACCCGATGCTGCCGACGGCTGAGCAATTCCCCTACACGCTGCGCGTCGTCTCCGAGATCACCGAATCGAACGGCTCGTCCTCGATGGCGACCGTCTGCGGCACCTCGCTGGCGCTGATGGATGCCGGCGTGCCGCTCGCCAAGCCCGTTGCCGGCATTGCCATGGGCCTGATCAAGGAAGACGAGCGTTTCGCCGTTCTCTCGGACATCCTCGGCGACGAGGATCATCTCGGCGACATGGACTTCAAGGTCGCGGGCACCGAATCTGGCATCACCTCGCTGCAGATGGACATCAAGATCGCCGGGATTACCGAGGAGATCATGAAGGTCGCGCTCGACCAGGCGAAGTCCGGTCGCGTTCACATCCTCGGCGAAATGGCCAAGGCGATCTCCGAAAGTCGCGGTCAGCTCGGTGAGTTCGCGCCGCGCATCGAAGTCATGAACATCCCGGTCGACAAGATCCGCGAAGTCATCGGATCCGGCGGCAAGGTCATCCGCGAGATCGTCGAGAAGACCGGCGCCAAGATCAACATCGAGGACGACGGCACGGTCAAGATCGCCTCGGCCTCTTCGAAGGAGATCGAGGCCGCCCGCAAGTGGATCCACTCGATCGTTGCCGAGCCGGAAGTCGGCCAGGTCTACGAGGGCACGGTCGTGAAGACCGCCGACTTCGGCGCCTTCGTCAATTTCTTCGGCGCCCGCGACGGCCTCGTCCACATCTCTCAGCTCGCCTCCGAGCGCGTCGCCAAGACGACCGACGTCGTCAAGGAAGGCGACAAGGTCTGGGTCAAGCTGATGGGCTTCGACGAGCGCGGCAAGGTCCGCCTCTCCATGAAGGTCGTCGACCAGACGACTGGCAAGGAGATCGTCGCCGAGAAGAAGGATGGTGGCGAAGCGGCCGAATAAGCCGGCATTGCCGCAAGAATGCGAGCGTGGCTCCGTGCGCAAGTGCGGGGCCACGCCCGTTTCCGCCGTTATGAGACCCCTCCCCAACCCCTCCCCACATAGTGGGAGGGACTCAGTGCTGCACCCGCCTGCCGCCATCTGCACCTCCGAAATCGGGGAGCCGTTGAGGAATGGAGAGGCGGTGCGACAGGTAAGCCCCTCCCCCTTGTGGGGAGGGGTTCCTCCGCTGACCTTGAAACCGGAATCCACCCCCATGAGCCGTGACGCGCTGAAAACCCTCTTCCATCCCTTCGACACAGGCATCATCGACCCGCCGGGCGAAGACGAGCGCGTTCTGTTCCTCGGCGCCGAGGCCGGTTACCGACTGCCGGAAGGCTTCGCCGGATCGATCGCCGCCGTGCAGCCGCTGCGGCCGCTCTATCGCGCCTTGGCGGCCGCCCGCATCGACGTTGCGCCCGTCGCCGCGGGTGAGGACTACGACCTGGCGCTGGTGCTCTGCGGCAAGCACAAAGGCGAGAACGAGAACAGGATCGCCGAGGCGCTGAAGCGCACCCGCGCCGGCGCGTTGGTGGTCGTCGCCGGCGGCAAGGAGGATGGCATCCAGCCGCTGCGCAAGAAGATCGGCAAGTTAGGCTGGGATGGCGATTCCATGCCGAAATACCATGGCGTCGCCTTCTGGTTCACGCGCCCCGAGGACGTTTCAGAAGCCGTCTCCAGGCTCACGAAAGCGCCGGTGCACATCGAAAGCCTGTTCGAGGCCGCGCCCGGCATGTTCTCGCATGACCGCGTCGATGCCGGCTCGGAGTTGCTCGCGTCGCGCTTGCCGCGCGATTTCACCGGACATGCGGCGGATTTCGGAGCCGGCTGGGGCTATCTTTCGGTCAAGCTCGCCGAGGCGTCCCCGGGTCTCAAGGGCATTGATCTCTTCGAAGCGGATTACGAGGCGCTGGAGGCCGCACGGGCCAATATGACGGCGAACGCGCCCTCGACGCCGGCGCGCTTCTACTGGCACGACCTGACGGCCGAGGAGACGCGCGACAAGTACGACCTGATCGTCATGAACCCACCCTTCCACGAAGGGCATGCGGCGGAACCGGCGCTTGGCGCGGCCATGATCGGGGCCGCCGCCAAGGCCTTGAAGCAGGGCGGCCGCCTGCTGCTGGTCGCCAATCGCGGCCTGCCCTACGAACAGGTCCTGTCGGAAGGTTTCAGGGAAAGCGGCGAAACCTGCCGCAATGCGCGCTTCAAGGTGCTCTGGGCGAAGCGCTGAGCGGCTTTTCGGCTCGCCCTCCATCCGCCCATTGTGAGCCGCTGGTGCGAATCTCGCCCGGCGGTGTCACTCCGCGTCGGCGATCCTGAGCGTGTCCAGCGTCGGCATGGAGGTGATGTTGTAGCCCGAATCCACGTAATGGATCTCGCCGGTCACGCCGCGGGAGAGGTCCGAGAGAAGGTAGAGCGCCGAGCTGCCGACGTCGTCGATCGTGACGGTGCGGCGCAGCGGCGAGTTCTTCTGTTGCCAGGAAAGCATGGCGCGCGCGTCGGAGATGCCGGCGCCGGCGAGCGTGCGGATCGGGCCGGCGGAGATTGCGTTGACGCGGATGCCGCGGACGCCGTAATCGGCGGCGAGATAGCGCACCGAGGCCTCGAGTGCAGCCTTGGCGACGCCCATCACATTGTAGTTCGGCATGACCCGCACCGAGCCGCCATAGGTTAGCGTCAGCATGGTGCCGCCCGCGCTCATCAGATCGGCGGCACGCCTGGCGATCTCCGTGAAGGAGAAGCAGGAGATCACCATGGTGCGGCTGAAATTTTCCCGGGTCGTGTCCGCATAGAGTCCCTTGAGCTCGCTCTTGTCGGAGAAGCCGATGGCATGGACGATGAAGTCCAGCTTGCCCCAGCGCTCCTTGATCGCGGCGATGGCGGCATCGACCGTGGCGATGTCCTCGACGTCGCAGGGCAGCAGGAAGTCGGAGTCGAGTTCGGCCGCCAGCGGCTTCACGCGTTTGCCGAGCGCCTCGCCCTGATAGGTGAAGGCCAGTTCCGCACCCTGCGCTGCCAGCGTTTTCGCAATCCCCCAGGCAATGGAATGATTGTTGGCCACACCCATGATGAGGCCGCGCTTTCCGTTCATCAGTCCGTTCATGCTGTTATCCGTTGTAGCGCTGGAACACGAGCGTTGCGTTCGTGCCGCCGAAGCCGAAGGAGTTCGAAAGAACCGTGTCGATCTTGGCATTGTCGATCCGCTCACGCACGATCGGCACGCCTTCGAATTCCGGGTCCAGTTCGCGGATATGGGCGCTTTCGCCGATGAAGCCGGCCTGCATCATCAGCAGACCGTAGATCGATTCCTGTACGCCGGCCGCACCGAGCGAGTGGCCGGTGAGCGACTTGGTCGATTGGATGTGCGGAATTCTGTCGCCGAAAACCTCGCGAATGGCGCCGATTTCCTTCTGGTCGCCGACCGGCGTCGACGTGCCGTGGGTGTTGATGTAATCGACCTCGCCCTTCACGGTCGCGAGCGCCTGGCGCATGCAGCGCACGGCGCCTTCGCCGGAGGGGGCGACCATGTCGTAGCCGTCGGAGGTCGCGCCGTAGCCGACGAGTTCACCATAGATCTTGGCGCCGCGAGCCTTTGCCCGCTCCAGTTCCTCGAGTACCACCACCCCTGCGCCGCCGGCAATGACAAAACCGTCGCGGTCGGCGTCATAGGCGCGCGAGGCGCTTGCCGGCGTGTCGTTGAAGTTCGAGGACATCGCGCCCATCGCGTCGAAGAGGTTGGACATGGTCCAGTCGAGGTCTTCATGGCCGCCCGCGAACATCACGTCCTGCTTGCCCCACTGGATCATCTCCGCCGCATTGCCGATGCAATGCGCCGAGGTCGAGCAGGCCGATGAGATCGAGTAGTTGACGCCATGGATCTGGAACCAAGTCGCAAGCGTCGCGGAGGCCGTCGAGGACATGGCCTTCGGCACGGCGAAGGGGCCGATGCGCTTGGGGCTCCCGTTCTTGCGGGTGATCTCGGCCGCTTCGACGATGGTGCGCGTCGAGGCGCCGCCCGAGCCCATGATGATGCCGGTGCGCTCATCTGTAATGTCGGCAGCTTCCAGGCCGGCATCCGCGATCGCCTGCTTCATCGCCACATGATTCCAGGCGCCGGCCTGCGACAGGAAGCGCATGGCGCGCCGGTCGACGTGGTCGGTTGGATCGAGCGTCGGCCGACCCCAGACCTGGCATTTGAAACCGTGTTCGGCGAAATCCGGAGAAAACGTGATGCCCGACTTCGCCTCGCGCAGCGACGCGGTGACTTCGTCTGCATTGTTACCGATCGAGGAAACGATGCCGAGGCCCGTTACAACAACCCGTCTCATAATTGATGACCTTTTCTTCGGTTGGATCCGTGCGGGTCAGGGCCCGCAGTTCAATCGGCCTTTTCCTGGAAAAGGCCGACCCTGAGGTCGGTAGCCCTGTAGATCACTTCGCTGTCGGCCTTCATCCAGCCATCGGCGATGCCGAGCACCAGCCGGCCGCGCATCACGCGCTTGAAGTCGATGCCGTATTCGACCAGCTTGGTCTTCGGCGTCACCATGCCGGTGAACTTCACCTCGCCGGTGGAGATGGCACGGCCCTTGCCGAGTTCGCCGAGCCAGCCGAGAAAGAAGCCGGTCAATTGCCACATGGCATCGAGGCCGAGGCAGCCCGGCATGACGGGATCGCCCATGAAATGGCAGGGGAAGAACCACAGATCCGGCGTGATGTCGAACTCGGCACGCACATAGCCCTTGTCGTGCGGACCGCCGGTCTCCGAAATATCGGTGATGCGGTTGAACATCAGCATCGGCGGCAGCGGCAGCTGTGCATTGCCGGGGCCAAACATTTCGCCTCGGCCGCAGGTCAGGATTTCCTCATAGCTGAAGCTGGATTGTCTGGTGGTCATGAAAGGTTGTTTCCCCGCGTGTCTCAAGTGTTGTCTGCCTGCTTTAGAGCAAGCGCGGCCCGAATTGAAGCGCAGCCCGTCGGTGACTGCAGTTTGTCACGTTCTTTCAAGTAGAGCGACATTGCGGTTTGGAAAACCGCTTTGGCATTGTCCTCCATTTCGCTCCCTGTGGCGATATCGTTCCGCCGTCGCTTACAGTATGAATGTGGCCACGGCCAGAGTTAAATGCCAGCCTTCCCCCGCTTTGGCCCGATTTTCAGGCCTTTGCGCGCTACTTCCGGCCTAGAATCTATTGAAAGCAACGGCGCTAGAAGTTATATCGCAAGCTGATGGTCCATGGTCCTCAAGCAGGAATATCGGAACGGTTGCCGTATGACGAAAGCAATGGAGATATCCTCGCAGGAGAGGCTGCGCAAATCGGGCTTGCGTCCGACGCGCCAGCGCGTGGCGCTTGCCGATCTCATCTTCGCCAAGGGCGACCGCCACCTGACGGTGGAGGAACTGCATGAGGAGGCGGTCGTCGCCGGCGTCCCGGTATCGCTCGCGACCGTCTACAACACCCTGCACCAGTTCACCGAGGCGGGAATGATCCGCGTTCTCGCCGTCGAGAGCGCGAAGACCTATTTCGATACCAATGTCTCGGACCACCACCATTTCTTCGTCGAAGGCGAGAACGAGGTCCTCGACATTCCGGTGAGCAACATCCAGATCGACAATCTGCCCGAGGCGCCGGAAGGCATGGAAATCTCCCATGTCGATGTGGTGATCCGCCTGCGCCGCAAATCCCGCTGCTGAGCGGCTGACCTTTCATTATCACATCACCTCGTTCGGGTCGCGGCCCGGCCCCGCCTTGCCGGTCGGCAGCGTCCAGCCGTATCGAAGCGCCCCGCCGCGCACGGCAAAGGCGGCGGCCACGCCGAGCGCCGAGCTTGCCGCGAGAGGCAGTCCGGCGATCGTCGCCAGCACGAAACCGCCGGCACCGACGAGCGCCGCGGTGACGTAGATCTCTGGCCGGAGCAGCACCGAAGGCTCGCCGGCGAGGAGATCACGCAGGATCCCGCCGAAGGTTGCCGTCAGCATGCCGGTCACCAGCGCGACGATCGGCGAACCGGTGGCCGCGAGCCCCTTTGCCGCGCCCATGACGCAATAGGCCGAAAGGCCGATCGCATCGAGCCAGACGAGCATCCGGTAGCGCGACTCCAGACGGTGGGCCCCGAAGAAGACGAGAAGGCCGACCACGGCGCAGACGACGAGATAGGCCGGGTTGACCGCCCAGAACACGGGAGTGGCGCCAAGGACGACGTCGCGCATCGTACCGCCGCCGATGCCGGTCACCGAAGCCAGGAAGATATAGCCTATGATGTCGAGCTGCTTGCGCGAAGCCGACAGTGCGCCGGTCGCCGCAAAGACGGCGACTCCGGCATAGTCGAGAAATTCAAGAATCGGCATCGGGCTCCCCGCGTCATGGTGGGTGAGTTGCAGGCTGGCGCAGCTTGCCTCCTCTCGTCAATGGCTGCCATCAACCCGAATCCGGCAGGACCGTCGGCGTTCGGCCGGTCAAGTAGTAGCCGATCAGGCCGATCCATTCGCGCGCCGCGGTGGTCGTCAATTGGGCATTGAGCGAGGGCTGGGTGAAATCAAAGCCGAGCCGAACCTTGCCGCTGGTGCGGTAGTCCGTCGGCCAGGGCATGACATCTACCCCGAGCCTGCGGAACAGGCCGACCGAACGGGGCATGTGGAAGGCGGAGGTGACGAGCGCGCAGTTCTCAAGCCGATGGGCGGCGAGCAGGTCCTTCGTGTTCGCCGCGTTCTCGAAGGTCGTGCGCGATTCTTCCTCGCGGATCAGACGCTCCGGCCGGATGCCGAAAGCCGCAAAGAAGGCTTCCGACGCCCTCGCATCGCCCTCATAAGTCCCGCTGAACGATCCGTCGCCGCCTGAGACCAGAACGCGTGCCGCCGGATAGGTCCTGGCGAGCCTGACCGTCTCGACGAAGCGATCGCCCGCCTGGTTGAACTCCAGGCCGCCGCGTCCCGCCATCACCTCGTTCTCGAAGGCCCCGCCAAGCACGATGATGCAGGAGAGTTCCCGCGGCGGCGAGGGGCGGGGAAACCGGTCCTCCAGGATCTGCAAGAAATAGGAGCCCGTGCTCGTGAACAGGGTCAAGAACAGCACGAGAAGCCCGAGCACGCTCAAGGCGCCGCTGGTTCGCCGAAGACGGGCGAAGGTCAGCAGCAGGCCGATCAGCAGGCTGAAGAAGGCGAAGGAAAGCGGCTGGGCGACGAGCCAGAAGATTTTCGAAGCGAGGAACATAAAGCCGTTCTTCGGGGGCGGATGGTTAAAATTCCGGAAAATCGACCGGAGAACGAATTGTCACCCGGCATGCAGTTACCTTGGTGTCTGCCCCATGCCGCCCGCGTGTCTTAATATGACGATGGTGCCACAGGGAGGGAAACCGATGAAACGATCTTGCGCATTTTCAACATGTCTCGTTGTGCTGGGCGTCACGGCTGCGGTTGCTCAAGACGATCCGTTGCCGCAGGGCTTCGAGACGCAGCCGCTGATCAAGACGGGCGTGAGCAGAGATGATGATCCGATCGTCTACCCCACCGGAAATCCCGAGGTGATCTCCGTTATCGGTACGCTGACAAAGAACGGACGGACCGCCCTGCACGAACATCCCGTACCCGTGTACGTCTATATCATGGAAGGCGAGGTGGAATTGAGAACGGAAGGCAAGGAGCCGCATCGCTACAAGGCGGGTGAGGCATTCATCGAAACGCAGAACCGCAAGCACCAGGCCTTCAACGCGTCCGACATGCCGACCAAGATTCTAGTGGTTTTTATCGGCGAACAAGGCAAGCCGACAACGGTTGTGACGGAGTGATGGCAGTCCGCTCGGGCGCTGGAGATATATCAACCTGCACCAATATTGATCGAAAACGCCCTGAGTGGCCCGTCTGTCGGCCGCCAGCGGGGTCGCAAACCTCGACCGATGCACGAGCATGGCTCTGCGGTCCGCTCCTCACAGGACATCCGCAGCCGGTCTCACGCACTCGGTGCAGGTTGGTTAAGGCGCCTCGGGAGAGAGTTTGGTGGAGCTAAGCGGGATCGAACCGCTGACCTCCTGCGTGCCATGCAAGCGCTCTCCCAGCTGAGCTATAGCCCCATCGAGGGTCCGGCTGTGCCGGTCCGGGAACATCGTCGGGCCATCGTGCCCGGCGAGTGGCGGCTTATTACTTCTGCTTTTTGCAGATGGCAAGCCGAAAATTGAAGGCCGGTGCGATTTTCTCTGTCCCCCCGGCTTTGACCCCGACCGCGGGCTGTTCCGGCGGGCGGGGCGGTTTCACGCGTCTTTTGAGACCCTTAGGTCAAGGGCATGCGGGCGAAGCCGCCCGCATCGCTGGAGCTTGATCAGACGTCTTCGTCGTCGTCGGAGACGCCGATGATGTCGCTCATGTCGTCATCATCGTCCTCGTCGTCGGTCTCAAGGAACGTGCTGTCGTCGTCGTCGCTGTCGATCTCGACGTCGTCATCGCCGAGATCCGGCAGGTCGTCGCCGCCCGCAGCCTCGTCGTCGGCATCCTCGAGCGAAACGAGTTCGACTTCCGTGTTCTCTGCATCGACTTCCGTGACGTCTTCCTCCTCCTCCTTCTCGAGCACCTTGGCGACGGAGCTTTCCTCGAAGAAGGACAGCGGATAGGACTTGCCCGTATAGGGGGAGACGATCGGATCACGGTTCAGATCGTAAAATTTGCGCCCGGTTTCCGGGTCGATACGCTTTGTTCCAAGTTCCGGTTTTGCCACAGTCAAAGCCTCTTGAATGGCCGGCGAGCCGGCACTTGCCGGTAATCCCGGCTGATGGAAAGGTATCAAACTGATGATTGATTAGCCGGTCCCCTTAATCGTCTTGGCCGCGTCTGTCAAAGACAAACTTCCGTGTCGCGTCACGGCAATTTCTTCCCCTTGAGAGGATGACCCATTTTCAGCTTTGTGTTACGGAGCCGGCCAGACGGAGCGGCTCCACCTTTTGCCATCACAGCAGGGTTGCGGGCCGCCGCCACGCCGGACTGTTAGAGGAAAAAGCACCATGTCCCACGGCCAGAGCTCGCGGCCCGCCACCGCACGCAAGTCTTCCGATCTCAAAGGCACCGTGCGGATCCCCGGCGACAAGTCGATCTCGCATCGCTCCTTCATGTTCGGCGGCCTTGCCTCGGGCGAGACGCGCATCACCGGCCTGCTCGAAGGCGAGGACGTGATCAACACCGGCAAGGCCATGCAGGCCATGGGCGCGAAAATCCGCAAGGAGGGCGACGCCTGGATCATCGACGGTGTCGGAAACGGGGCGCTGCTCGCGCCGGAAGCGCCGCTCGATTTCGGCAATGCCGGCACGGGCTGCCGCCTGACCATGGGCCTGGTCGGCGTCTATGATTTCGCGTCCACCTTCGTCGGCGACGCCTCGCTTACGAAGCGGCCGATGGGGCGCGTCCTCGATCCGCTGCGTGAGATGGGCGTGCAGGTGAAGTCGGCCGAGGGCGACCGCCTGCCGGTGATGCTGCACGGGCCGAAGACGCCGAACCCGATCACCTATCGCGTGCCGATGGCTTCCGCCCAGGTGAAGTCCGCCGTGCTGCTCGCCGGCCTCAACACGCCCGGCATCACAACCGTCATAGAGCCGGTGATGACGCGCGATCACACGGAAAAGATGCTCCAGGGCTTCGGCGCCGATCTCTCGGTCGAGACCGATGCGGCGGGCGTGCGCACCATCCGCCTCGAGGGCCGCGGCAGGCTCACCGGCCAGGTGATCGACGTGCCCGGCGACCCGTCCTCGACCGCCTTTCCGCTGGTCGCCGCCCTTATCGTTCCGGGTTCCGACGTCACCATTCTCAACGTCCTGATGAACCCGACCCGTACCGGCCTGATCCTGACGCTGCAGGAAATGGGCGCCAACATCGAGGTCATGAACAAGCGCCTTGCCGGCGGCGAGGACGTCGCGGATCTGCGCGTGCGCCATTCCGAACTGAAGGGGGTCACCGTGCCGGAAGAGCGCGCACCGTCGATGATCGACGAATATCCGGTGCTCGCCGTCGCCGCCGCCTTTGCCGAGGGCACCACGGTGATGAACGGGCTCGACGAGCTGCGCGTCAAGGAATCGGACAGGCTTTCCGCCGTTGCCGATGGCCTGAAGCTCAACGGCGTCGATTGCGACGAGGGCGAAGCCTCGCTCGTGGTGCGGGGGCGCCCCGATGGCAAGGGCCTCGGCAACGCCCCGGGCGAAAAGGTGAAAACCCATCTCGATCACCGCATCGCCATGAGCTTCCTCGTCCTGGGGCTCGCCTCGGAACATCCAGTGACGGTCGACGACGCGACGATGATCGCCACCAGCTTCCCGGAATTCATGGGCCTGATGACGGGGCTGGGCGCGAAGATCGAGCAGACCGAGACCAAGGCAGGGTGATGACACTGGTGATTGCCATCGACGGACCCGCAGCAGCCGGCAAGGGAACGCTCTCGCGCCGCATCGCCGAGGAATACGGCTTCCATCATCTCGATACCGGGCTCACCTATCGCGCCACCGCGAAGGCGCTTCTCGATGCGCGACTGCCGCTCGACGATGAGGAGGTGGCGGAGAAGACGGCGCGCGAGGTGGAGCTTGCCGGGCTCGATCGTTCCGTGCTTTCGGCCCATGAGATCGGCGAAACGGCCTCGAAGATCGCCGTCATGCCGGCCGTGCGCAGGGCGCTGGTCGAGGCGCAGCGCGCCTTTTCCCGGAAGGAGCCGGGAACGGTGCTCGACGGCCGCGACATCGGCACCGTCGTCTGCCCCGATGCGGCGGTGAAGCTCTATGTCACCGCCTCGCCCGAAGTCCGGGCGAGGCGGCGCTATGACGAGATCGTCGCCGGCGGCGGGAGTGCCGACTATGACGCCATCTTCGAGGACGTGAAACGGCGCGATGAGCGCGACATGGGCCGGACCGACAGCCCGCTCAGGCCCGCCGAGGACGCGCACTTGCTTGACACGTCTGAAATGAGTATAGAGGCGGCATTCCAGGCGGCGAAAATGCTGATCGACGCGGCCTTGAAAGAGAATATCTGAGGAAGGCCTCGTCCTCGGCCCCGGCCGGACTGCCTTCCGGCATGATCTCGAAAACCCTACCGCGGTTTCGGGACGGATCATGCGAAATCAAGAATCCGGATCGTGACGACAGTTCGACAGAATGGTCGGCATGTTCCGAAGAAGCCTGAAATTCCGTCCACGCGCCGGAAAGCCCCGTTGAAGGGGCGGACTGGGTTCAGGCCGTTCAACGCGAACCACCGGCGCATATGCGTCTCAAGCGAGATGCAGCAGGAGATTATATGTCTGCAACCACCCCCACCCGTGATGATTTCGCAGCACTTCTGGAAGAGTCCTTCGCCAAGACGGACCTCGCCGAAGGCTACGTCGCCAAGGGCGTCGTCACGGCCATCGAAAAGGACGTCGCCATCGTCGACGTCGGTCTCAAGGTCGAAGGCCGCGTGCCGCTGAAGGAATTCGGCGCCAAGGCAAAGGACGGCGCGCTCAAGGTCGGCGACGAGGTCGAAGTTTACGTTGAGCGCATCGAAAACGCGCTCGGCGAAGCCGTGCTCTCGCGCGAGAAGGCTCGCCGCGAGGAAAGCTGGCAGCGCCTGGAAGTGAAGTTCGAAGCCGGCGAGCGTGTCGAAGGCATCATCTTCAACCAGGTCAAGGGCGGCTTCACCGTCGATCTCGACGGCGCCGTGGCCTTCCTGCCGCGTTCGCAGGTCGACATCCGTCCGATCCGCGACGTGACGCCGCTGATGCATAACCCGCAGCCCTTCGAAATCCTGAAGATGGACAAGCGCCGCGGCAACATCGTCGTTTCGCGCCGCACGGTTCTGGAAGAGTCCCGCGCCGAGCAGCGTTCTGAGATCGTTCAGAACCTCGAGGAAGGCCAGGTTGTCGAAGGCGTCGTCAAGAACATCACCGATTACGGTGCGTTCGTCGACCTCGGCGGCATCGACGGCCTGCTGCACGTCACCGACATGGCATGGCGCCGCGTCAACCATCCGTCGGAGATCCTGAGCATCGGCCAGCAGGTCAAGGTCCAGATCATCCGCATCAACCAGGAAACCCACCGCATCTCGCTCGGCATGAAGCAGCTCGAGTCCGATCCGTGGGATGGCATCGGTGCGAAGTATCCGGTCGGCAAGAAGATCACCGGTACCGTCACGAACATCACCGACTACGGTGCGTTCGTCGAGCTGGAGCCGGGCATCGAAGGCCTGATCCACATCTCCGAAATGTCCTGGACCAAGAAGAACGTCCATCCCGGCAAGATCCTGTCCACCAGCCAGGAAGTCGACGTGGTCGTTCTCGAAGTCGACCCGACCAAGCGCCGCATCTCGCTCGGCCTCAAGCAGACGCTCGAGAACCCGTGGCAGGCCTTCGCCCATAGCCATCCGGCCGGCACCGAAGTCGAAGGCGAAGTCAAGAACAAGACCGAGTTCGGTCTGTTCATCGGCCTCGACGGCGATGTCGATGGCATGGTCCACCTCTCCGATCTCGACTGGAACCGCCCGGGCGAGCAGGTCATTGAGGAATTCAACAAGGGCGATGTCGTCCGTGCTGTCGTTCTCGATGTGGACGTCGACAAGGAGCGCATCTCGCTCGGCATCAAGCAGCTCGGCCGCGATGCCGTTGGTGAAGCTGCCGCTTCCGGAGAACTGCGCAAGAACGCCGTCGTTTCGGCCGAGGTCATCGGCGTCAACGATGGCGGCATCGAGGTGAAGCTCGTCAACCACGAGGACATCACGGCCTTCATCCGCCGCGCCGATCTCTCGCGTGACCGCGACGAGCAGCGCCCGGAGCGCTTCTCCGTCGGCCAGACCGTCGATGCCCGCGTCACCAACTTCTCCAAGAAGGACCGCAAGATCCAGCTGTCGATCAAGGCTCTGGAAATCGCGGAAGAGAAGGAAGCCGTCGCTCAGTTCGGTTCGTCCGACTCCGGCGCTTCGCTCGGCGACATTCTGGGTGCGGCCCTCAAGAGCCGCCAGGGCAACGAATAATCGTTCTTGCACTGACAGCAATGGAACCCGCGGAGAGCGATCTCCGCGGGTTTTTTCATGGGCGGAACTACACGACGGACAGGATTGCCGTAGCGCCCGGGGATTTCGGCATCGGTTGAGGAGACATGAGGTCGACGGGACGCGGCGCGATTCGCGGATGATCTGCGCGACCGGGCAGAGCACGATGCTCAACCGAGGCCGCCGAGTTTCCTGTAGAGATCGTAGGGATCGGCGTCCGGCTCTTCCGACGGATCATCTTCGCCGTGCTGACGGGCGTCGCCTTCGCCGCCATCCTCCGCTCCGGCTTCGGCATTCTCATCGCTCTCGTCCTGCGGCTCCCGCTCCGGCTTGTCATTTTCCGCCTCCGCCTGGGTCGGCGGGAAGGGGACAAGCGCAAAAGGGATGACTTCTTTGGGAAGTCCGCTGTCGACGAGAAGGGCGATCGCCTGCTGCGTCGACGGGTCGTCGGGCGCCTGCAGCGGACGCTGCTGGATGGCGGCACCGTCCCGGGAAGGAGGGTCGTTCCGGTCCATCGCGTCCGGATCGACGGAAGGCTCGCCGCCTGCCATCGTGCTACGCGACCGAATGGCGCTATCCCGCGCCGGTTCTTGGGTGGGAAGATCCGCTGACGGGTGCCGTCGATCGCCGGGGGAACCCGGCGATTCCGATCGCGCGCCGACCGCCGGCTTGTGCAAGTCGGCGGGGCTCTCGCCCGCAAGCGCGTTGACGGCATCGCCGAGCGCGCGCGAGGGGGCTGCCGTTCCATTCCGCGCGGCGGACGGCCGCGCCTGTTGCCGCTCGCCTTCCCCCCTGGCCCGCGGCGGCCCGTAGGTACCGTCCGAATCCGGTCCCGCTGGGCCTTCTTCCGGCTCTCGGTCCGCCCCACCGTGTCGCGCCTGCTCCGTCTTCGCTTCGGCCTTCCGCCTTGCATCGGAGACGGGTGTGTCGCCACCCGAGGCTGCCGGTGTCTGGCCGGCCTTCTCTGGCGGTGCCCGTGGGGCGCTGCTGTCGGCATCGCCGGGCAAAATCCTGTGCACCGTTTCCGTGGGGCCGTCTTCAATCGGGGCCGGACTATGCGTTTCGACCGGAGCCCGGCGGCTCTCGCCGGCATTTTCCGGCTTTGGACTGCCCGCACGCGCCGCGTCCGGCCTCAGCTCGGGCCGGTCTTCGATCGCCGGATCGGTTCCTCCGGCCTCGCCATCGGCGCCGAAAGTTCTTTTCAACATCGCCTGCAGCAAGGCCGCGTCGGCTGTCGAGGCCGGCGCAGCAGGATTCTGCAGCGGCGGCGCCGACAGGGGCAAGCTTCTAATTGCAGGCCGCTCGGCAGGAAGCGGCGGTACGGCCCCGGGCTCGGCCGGCGGCACGCTTGCCGCTTCGCGGGCTGCCGCGGCGAGACGTTGTAGCGGATTGCGGGAAAGCTCCCTCTCGACGGCGAGACGTTCAGGTGCGGGCAGGGATTCGATGAACGCCACCAGCCGTCGAGCGGCGGCCAGTTCCCTGTCCTGGGGCAGGAACGACGATTTCAGGAGGCGGGAAAGATCGTCGGTCAACCGCGCAACGGCATCGCTGGAAACTACCTGATCGCCGGAAAGGTGATGGGCGAGCGCATCGAGGATCTTCTGGACCGCCACTGCCCGCGGGCCCACGGAGGGCAGCGAACGGCGAACACCCTGGGCGTCATCGCCCGGGCCGGTCGCGTTCCTGATCGTGACGATGGGCATCGGCATCTGCTCTCCAAGGCGCGCGGCGGTCCGTGCCGAGCTATGCTCGCCGTCGCGATTCCAGGTGATCGGAGGGGCGCTTCATGCGCTTTGCTGCATGTCTTTGCACTTAAAGTCGCGGTCGATTCCAGGAGACAGGCAGTTGCCCGCATGGTCCGCCGCGGGCTCGAACGCTTCGACTCTGCGCATCGAGCGCCAAAGATAAACCGGAGAGGTTTATCAAGCGTTAACCATGTTGTAGGGGGGCGCGGCCGCCCTTGCATCGGAACTTCTCCAGGTCCATCCTGCCTCTGCCGAGACACCGGATCCCGAACTTGATGGAGCCGCCGATGACAATCCGTCCGCCGCAATCGCTCAGTCCTCGCGGGGTCACCGGCAGTGGCCTCAACGTTTTGGAATACGAGCTGATGGCGGAGCGCGCGGACGCGCTTGGCCGCCACGGCCTGAAAGTCGAGACAGCGATCGCGGCGCTGAGCGGTTTCGACGCCGACAAGCAGCCGCCGCAGGAAAGGCATCGGCTGCTCGACGAGGCAGCCGATGCGGTCTGGGCATTTCTGATCCAGCGCGAAATATGCGGCTTGCGCGACAGCCGTGACGTCGTTCGCCGCTATGGCATCCCAAAGGAGGTCATGGCGCGCCTGGGCATCGTCCGCAGACGACAGTCCCGGGCCGAGCCCGCTTAGCGGTACGGCGAATTGCAGACCCTGTAGAGCCCGCTATAGGCCAGATAACGGTTGGTCGCCGGATTGTAGGAGCGATAGCGCGACAGGCACCAGTTCACATGCGCGCTGTAACCCTGCCCGACATAGCCGGGACGGTAATGTCGGTAGCCGTAATCGGGGCGGAAATAGCGGTAGCCATAGTAGCCGGGGCCGTAATACCGGGGACCGAAATAATAGCGGTTCCCATAATAGTAGCGGCCCGGATAATAGCCGGGACCCGTCCCGATAGTGATGCTGATGCCCGAGCGTCTCGGATAATAGCCGCCACCCCAGCCGCCGTAGGTGCCCGACCACGGCCCGTAATAGCGCGGGCCCCAGCCATAATAGTGTCCACGGTGGCGCACGGGCTCGATTTCCGCCGGCACCGAGGCCGCTATGTCGAGCACCGGACGCGGCATGGCCATGGCAGGCGCTGCAGGAGGGATCACGGAGGCGGCCGCCAATGCGCAGCTCAGAACGAAATTGCGAAATCCCGTCATCTTGTCCTCACTTTCAGAAAGCCGTGCTTTCCGGTTACCGTCCCTTCTCTGTCCTTGCTGTTTGCGGGTTTATCCCAACGCCGCGGCACGCGTCTGAAATGCCGGATTTCCGCGCCGGTCAGCATGCCTCAAGCATGCGCCTCTTGAGCGGTGATGTCACTGAATTTCTTCAGCTATCGCCGCGGGCAGGGGTTCGCCGCGAAGTGCCGTCACGCGATCGCACGATTTTGCCTCGGCTTTTTCGCCTTCCGACACGAAAACTTCAAAATGCCTGTTGACACTTTGGGCCGGGCCTTTTACATGCCGGTCCGTCGCCCAGATGGCGGAATTGGTAGACGCGCAGGTTTCAGGTACCTGTGCCGCGAGGCGTGGAGGTTCGAGTCCTCTTCTGGGCACCATTTCCCCTTTTCAGATCGTCTCTGACGATCATGAATTGCAGAAAAGACCCGGTTCGCCGGGTTTTTTGCATGTCAGGGGTGCGCTCTTTCAAGCCGCTCTGTCCGCCTGCCCGGTGCGTTATTGCCCGGTTGGGGCGCGTCAATTGACCGTGACCGGCCGCGAGCGCATCCGCCTGACCGTTTCGCGCTCCGCCCGCTTGCAGCGCATCGGCGGCAGGTCGCGGTCCATCAGTTCCATGTCCTCAAGCACCATGTCGCCCATCTTCTTGAACGCGACGTCGAGCGCCCCCGCGCGATGCGCAGAGCGCAGGAAACCCGGAAGCCTGCGGATCCTGTGGTCGAGCGGCAGCGGTTCTTCCGGAAAGACGTCGCTCGCCGCGAGGATATGGCCGCGCTCGACCGCCGCAACGAGCGCGTCGAAGTCGACGACGCCGGCGCGGCTGAGGAGGATGAAGGCGGCGCCGCGGCGCATCCTGGCGAAGGCATCGGCGCCGAGGAAGCCCTCGTTCTCGCTCGTCACGGCGGCGACGACGAAGACGAAATCACTTTCAGAAAGCACCATTTCCAGCAAAGCCGGCTCGACGCCGCTGTCCTTGAGAAGGGAGGCCGGCAGCCAGGGGTCATGAACGCGGATGCGGGCGCGGAATCCGGAAAGCACGCGGTTCAAGGCTCGTCCGAGATCACCGAAGCCGATGATGCCGATCTCGGAGCCGGAAAGAAGCCGCGCCGAGCGGTTGCCTTCGCCGCCCCAGAGCTCGCGCCCTTCGCGAAAGGCGAGATCGGCATCGACGATGCCGCGGGCGAGATTGAGCGCCATTGCGAGACCCAGTTCCGCCACCGGCTCGGCGAAGACCTGCCCCGTCGTCAGCACATGAATGCCGCGGCGGAACAGGATCGCATAGGGCATGTTGTCGAGGAGATTGCTTTCGACATTGAGGATCGCCCGCAAGCGCGGCAGGCGCTCGAGCGTGTCCTCGTCCAGGGGTGGCTGGCCTATGATATAGCGCGCTTCGCCGAGCGTCTCGTCGCCTAGCCCGGCAAAGTCTGCGGGATCGGCTTCGATCACACGATAGCCCCGATGGAGCAAGGCAAGGGCCTCGGGCGTGAAGATCAGATCGAGTGTGCGTGGCGCGGGGGCGCTGATGACGAGCGGGCGGTCTATCTCCGTCATGTCTCTCCTCCCGATCGGCTGCGGGCACGGCAACCGTTTCATCTTTGCAGGAGCAGGCAACCCTTGCCAAGACGGCTGCGGGTCAATAGTTCAGCCCGCGTTTCTGCCGCTCGAGCGACGGCGGCAGCCGCCCGCTCTGGAAGACCGGACCGCCGCCCTTGCGGCAGCGGTAGATGGTTTCATAGCGAGGCCGGCCGCTGGAGGGCTCGAACGGACCGTAACGGTCGACGAAAACCTGCTCGCAGACCACATCGGCACCTTCCTTGAGCGGATCGAGCGGCTCAACGCCGGGAAGGTCGTGAAACGCCTGCGCAAGCTGCAGCGTCGCCCGGTCCGCCAAGCCTGGCTGGGAGGAGAGACCGAGAAGCAGAGCGGCCAGAGGAAGCGCCGAGGCGGAACGAAACCTGATCATGCTTGCGGACTTTTCCGGCAGGGGCCGGCGAATTCGACGCCGACGCGAGAGGAACGGTATCGCGGCCGCCAAACTTGCGCTATAGGCCAACGACGTTGAAGGCATTTGGGGATTTTCAATGGCAAATACAATAAGGTTCCACGAAGGCGATATTTCCGCGACGGACGCCGCGCGCTATACGGGTGCGATCGCCATCGACACGGAAACGCTGGGCCTTGTCCCCCGCCGCGACCGCCTTTGCGTCGTGCAGCTCTCCCCGGGCGACGGCAGCGCCGACGTGATCCGCATCGCCGCCGGCCAGAGGCAAGCGCCGAATCTCGTAGCGATGCTCGCCGATCCCGCCCGCCAGAAGATCTTCCATTTCGGCCGCTTCGATATCGCAGTGCTGTTCCACACCTTCGGCGTCACGGCGGCGCCCGTCTTCTGCACGAAGATCGCCTCGCGTCTCACCCGCACCTATACGGACCGGCACGGGCTCAAGGACAATCTCAAGGAACTGCTCGACGTCGACATTTCCAAGCAGCAGCAATCGTCCGACTGGGCCGCCGATATCCTCTCGCCGGCGCAGCTCGAATATGCGGCTTCCGACGTGCTCCATCTGCATGCCTTGCGCGACAGGCTGACCGAACGCCTCCTGCGCGACGGCCGCATCGAGCATGCCGAAGCCTGCTTCGCCTTCCTGCCGACACGGGCCAAGCTGGACCTGCTCGGCTGGGAAGAGACCGATATTTTCGCCCACAGCTGAGCGTGCGGCGGCTCAGGGCGTCAGCCACAGAAGCGCGGCATAACGCGCCGCCTTGCCGATCGTCACATAGACGAGGAAGATGGTAAGCGGGGTGCGCAGCAAGCCGGCGGCCAAGGTCAGCGGATCGCCGATGATCGGCAGCCAGGAGAAAAGCAGCACCGGCTGTCCGTAGCGGGTGAACAGCGTCTCGGCCTTCCGCCGGGCAGGCGATGACACGGGAAACCAACTTCGGCCCTCGAAACGCAAGAAGAACCGGCCGAGCGCGAAGTTGACGAGCGCTCCGAGCACATTGCCGGCCGTTGCCGAAAGAAAGAGTGCCGTCCGGCTCGTCTCGGCCGTAAGCGCCGCGGCGGCGACCGCCGCTTCCGACAGGCCGAACAACAGGGTCGCGGAGAGAAAGGCGGCGCCGAAGACGCCCGCAAGCATGCCGAGATCCAGTGTCAGCTCCTGTCGACGTGACCGAGATCGCGCTCGGGCTCGATGACGTCTCGGATCCGCTGCTTCAGTTCCTTCGGACCGGGAAAGCCGCCATCGCGCTTGCGCTCCCAGACGAGTTCGCTATCGACGCGGATCTCGAAATTGCCGCCGGTGCCGGGGATCAGCGCCACTTCTCCAAGCGTGTCGGCAAAGGTTGACAAGAGTTCCTGCGCCATCCAGCCGGCCCGCAGCAGCCAGTTACACTGGGTGCAATAGAGAATCGTGACGCGCGGCTTTTCACTCATACGGCATGTCCTGTTTGCGTTCTGCGGGCACAGTATAGCATCGGCCCGAAAATCGTACCGATTTTCGGAAAGCTCGATGCGCAGAGTGAAAGAGTTACAGCGACCTTTGCGCGTCTGTTAAGACGCGCGGCGCTGTAGCCCCGCGGTCGGTCCGGAACAACCGGCCCCTCACCGCCTCTTCACATAAATGTCAACTGGGGAAGTCATGATTTTGCCGGGCGCCCCTTGCTTTCGGAAGGGTGTGCGGCAAGAGACTTCTCCACTGCAACAACTGCGAGAGAGATTTGATGACCGATACCACTCATACGAACAGCCGCCCGCGCGCGATCCTGCCGGCGCTCGAAAAGCTCTACCTGCCGCTCGACACCTTCGCCGAGACGCTGTTGCGCGTGCTTGCGGGTGCGCTGCTCGTCACCCATGGCTACGGCAAGATCCTCGATCCCTTCGGCGCGGTCGGCATGGTGGAAGGCCTCGGCTTCTATCCGGGCGTCTTCTGGTCGCCGCTGCTTTCCGCCACCGAATTCTTCGGCGGCATCTTCATCGCCATCGGCTTCCTGACGCGGCCGGCCGCCTTCGCGGCCACCATCGTGCTCATCGTCACGGTCTATTTCCATGGGATCGTCCAGGGCCAGGGTCTCGGCGGCGCAGAGAAATCGATACTCTGGGCGGCGATCACCTTCTTCTTCGCGATCCGCGGCGCCAACAGCCATTCGGTCGACGCCAAGCTCGGCAAGCAGTTCTGAGCCTGCCGTTTCGGCATACGGCCCGCTTCGGCCGTATGCCGGTCCGGTTCTAAGCCGCTCTTGCAAGCCGGCGCCGCCCATGGTGATCTCGGTTGACGGAGGTGGACCATGCACGAACCGATCGAAGGCGGCTGTTTCTGCGGCCGCATCCGCTACAGGCTGAAGCGCCGGCCAATGTTCGTCCATTGCTGCCACTGTACCGATTGCCAGCGGCAGGTGGGCAGCGCCTTCGCCATCAACGGCCTTGTCGAGGCGGAGAACGTCGAGCTTCTGCAAGGCGAACCCGTTTTGGTGACGCTCACGACCGACAGCGGCCGCCCGCATGACGTCTACCGTTGCGCCGGGTGCCAGTCGCCGCTCTGGAGTGATTACGGCCGGCGCAAGTGGCTCTCATTCCTGCGCCTTGCCACGCTCGACCGGCCGTCCGAATTCACACCCAATGTGCATATCTACACCCGTTCGAAGCTCGACTGGCTGCCGCTGCCGCCGGGCGCCAGGGCTTTCGAGGCCTATTACAACGTCAAGGCGGAGTGGCCGAAGGAAAGCCTGGAACGGCTCGAAGCGGCGCGGGCCAAGGCAAAGGCAAAGGGATAGGTCCGGTCATGACGTCGAACGAGCGCGATAAGATGATGGCGGGCGAGTGTATCGCGGGGCACACCGACTGCGCAGGGGATAGACGTGAAACGGCGGCATCAGATTGCCGGTATCTGGCCACGGCAGCCGGGTCTTTCGACAAAGCCGTTCTGCATCGGCGATTGACTGGGCGTTCTTCACGCGCAAGGGCCTTTCCTGTTCGGCCCTTTTAGCTTGCGAGATTGCCCTTCAGCTGCATGTGAATGGCTGGTCTTAAGATCGCGCGGCTGAGAAAACAGATCGCGCAATCACTCGTCGCCCATCTTCAGCGCCGCGATGAACGCCTCCTGCGGGATCTCCACCTTGCCGAACTGGCGCATGCGCTTCTTGCCTTCCTTCTGCTTTTCCAGAAGCTTGCGCTTGCGGGTGGCGTCGCCGCCGTAGCACTTGGCGGTAACGTCCTTGCGCAGCGCCCGCACCGTCTCGCGGGCGATGATACGGCCGCCGATCGCCGCCTGGATCGGGATCTGGAACATGTGCTGCGGGATCAGGTCCTTGAGCTTCTCGCACATGACGCGGCCGCGCTTTTCCGCCGCCGAGCGGTGGACGAGCATCGACAGCGCATCGACCGGCTCGCCATTGACGAGGATCGACATCTTGACGAGATCGCTCTCGCGATAGTCCGAGAGGTGGTAATCGAAGGAGGCGTAGCCCTTGGAGATCGACTTCAGCCGGTCGTAGAAATCGAAAACGACTTCGTTGAGCGGCAGGTCGTAGGTCAGCATCGCGCGGTTGCCGACATAGGTGAGTTCAGTCTGGATGCCGCGCCGGTCCTGGCAGAGCTTCAGGATGCCGCCGAGATATTCGTCCGGCGTCATGATCGTCGCGCGGATCCACGGCTCGCGGAATTCGGCGATCTTGACGACATCCGGCATATCGGCCGGATTGTGCAGCTCCTTCTCGGTACCGTCGGTCATGGTCAGCTGATAGACGACCGAAGGAGCGGTCGCGATCAGGTCGAGGTCGAACTCGCGCGACAGCCGCTCCTGGATGATTTCGAGATGCAGGAGTCCGAGGAACCCGCAGCGGAAACCGAAGCCGAGCGCGGCGGAGGATTCCATTTCGAAGGAGAAGGAGGCGTCGTTCAAGCGCAGCTTGCCCATGGCGCTGCGCAGCTCCTCGAAATCGGCGGCGTCGACCGGGAAGAGGCCGCAGAAAACTACCGGTTGGGCCGGCTTGAAGCCGGGAAGCGCTTCTGCCGTCGGGCGCTTGTCGTCGGTGATCGTGTCGCCGACGCGGGTGTCGGCCACTTCCTTGATCGAAGCGGTGATGAAGCCGATCTCGCCGGGGCCAAGCGAATCAAACGCCACCATCTTCGGCGTCAGCACGCCGACGCGTTCGATCGTGTACTTGGCGCCGGTGCCCATCATGCGGATGGTCTGGCCCTTGGCCAGGACGCCGTCGATGATGCGCACCAGAACCATGACGCCGAGATAGGTGTCGTACCAGCTGTCGACGAGCAGGGCCTTGAGCGGCGCCTTCTCGCCGCCGGGGCTCTTCGGCGCCGGCAGCCTGTTTACGATCGCTTCGAGCACGTCGGGAATGCCGAGACCGGTCTTGGCCGAGATCATCACGGCATCGGAGGCGTCGATGCCGATCACCTCCTCGATCTGATCCTTGATCCGCTCCGGTTCCGCCGCCGGCAGGTCGATCTTGTTGAGCACGGTCACGAGCTCGTGGTTGTTGTCGATCGCCTGGTAGACATTGGCGAGCGTCTGCGCTTCGACGCCCTGGCTGGCGTCGACGACGAGCAGCGAGCCTTCGCAGGCCGAGAGCGAGCGCGAGACCTCGTAGGCGAAGTCGACATGCCCGGGCGTGTCGATGAGGTTCAGGACATAGGTCTCGCCGTCATTGGCCTTGTAGTGCAGGCGCACGGTCTGCGCCTTGATGGTGATGCCGCGCTCCCGCTCGATATCCATGCTGTCCAGGACCTGCTCGGACATTTCGCGCTCCGCAAGCCCGCCGGTTGACTGGATCAGCCGGTCGGCCAGCGTCGACTTGCCGTGGTCGATATGGGCCACGATCGAGAAGTTGCGGATGTGTGACAGGGGCGTCTTGGAATTTGGTGTGCTCATGGGCCGCATATAGCAGCGCGTTCAGGCGGCGCAAAGCGGGAAATGAAGGCTTCGTTCACTATAAATTCGGCCGTGAGGCGGCTACTCCGGACGCGCTTCCGCCTCGCCCAATGGAGCGTCACTGGGCAACTGGGCGCTCTTCAGTTCAAAGGCCCCGCGAAGCGGCGGCGGGACGTGCTCGCGCGTGCGCAGGCGCAGGAGTACGAAGGCGGCGTAGAGCAGCGCCACCACCATCGTCGCGGGGATGAACAGGCCTGCGCCGAAGGCGGGCGTGAGTGCGGTCACCAGCAGCGGCACGACCGTCGCCGCCGCGGACCAGGCGACGAGGAGGGTGCTTGCAAGCGGCACGAAATCGTCCGGATCGGTGCGGTCGTTGGCATGGGCATTGGCAATCGAGTAGATCGTTTCGACGGCCCCGGCAAAAACCGCGAAGACCAGCATCAGCAGCCAGAGCCTGTCGAAAGAGACGGCGAGGGCTGCAAGCCCGGCCCCCATGATGAGCACCGAGGTGGCGACCAGCACGATGCGGCGATCGATGCGGTCGGAGAACGCTCCCATCGGATACTGGATGAGAAGCAGCCCGAACTGCATGACGAACATCAGAGTCGCCACCTCGCGCTGGCTCATCGCATTGGCGGCGGCATAGATCGGCGTGAAGCCCTGCACCAGCATGGAGAGGCCGCCGGAGGCGAGCACGCCGATGAAGGCAACCGGGGAACTGCGCCACGCCATGGCGATGTCGATGCGGACCCGGGCGGGCGCGGGCGGTGTCGGCAGCCGCGTCAGTCCGATCGGCAGGATCGCGATCGCCGTGAAGAAGATGGTGGCGATCGGCGCGAGATTGCCCTCGAGTGGGACCTGCCCGAAGAGCCAGGCGCCGGTCCCTAGCCCGATCACATAGGCCATGTAGAAGAGCGCCATGGCCTTGCCGCGCCAGTGATTGTCGCTGGCATGGTTCAGCCAGCTCTGGGCGATGATGAAGTTGGTGTTGGCGGCGGCGCCGTAAAGGCCGCGAGCAAGAATCCAGAGTGCGGGGTTGACGCCGAGGCTGATCAATACCGCGGCCAGGATGACGATCGCCATCGAGCACGAAAAGGCTCGGGCATGGCCGACGCGGCGGATCAGCGGACCCGCCAGCACGCAACCGACGAGACCGCCAAAGGCGATCGCCGTCACTGCGGCCCCCGGAACCCAGTCCGCCGCCATGGAGCGGGTCAGGACAAACGGGACATAGGCGAGCATCATGCCGTTGCCGATGGCGACCGCCGTCATCGACGTAACGATGCTGGCGATCGACAAGAGCGCTGAAGGGGACCTGCTCAAGCTGCTCTCCTCACGAAGCCGCCTCGCAAGACTAGCGCGGCCGCGGCCGTCGCAGTGTCGTCCGAGCGGCATCGGCAAAGTTTATTTTTCACGGTCCTTGACTCCATTATAGGAGAAATCCATTCTCAAATAATGGATGCAACGACCACTCTCGAACGGACGATCGGCAAGCGGGTGCGCGAACTGCGTGCGGCGGGCTCGCTGACGCTCGATGAACTGGCCATGCGCTCCGGCGTCAGCCGCGCGATGATTTCGCGCATCGAGCGCGGCGAGGCGAGCCCGACGGCCCAACTCCTGGCAAAACTTTGCAGCGCACTCGGCACAACGCTGTCGACCCTTTTTGCTACCGCAGGCAACGACGCCTCGCCAATTGCGCGGCGGGCGGAGCAGCGGCTGTGGCGTGATCCGGAAAGTGGCTATCTCCGCCGCTCGGTTTCGCCGGAAGGTCTCGGTTCACCGGTCGATATCGTCGAGGTCGAATTTCCGCCGGGGGCGCGTGTCGTCTTCGAGCGTCAGCCGGCCGACCGCGGCATCACCCAGCACCTCTGGCTCTTCTCCGGGCGGCTGGAACTGACGATGGAGAACGGCCCGCTGGTGCTCGAGGCGGGCGACTGCCTCTTCATGGGGCTCGAAGAGGCCCATGTCTTTCACAATCCCTATGACGAGACGGCGCATTACGCCGTCATCCTCTGCCGCACCAAGGTGTAACCATGCCCGATGCAATCATCCGCGTCCTGACCGGAGAAGAAACCCGTGCCGCACTGCCGGCGCTTGCCGAGGTGCTTTCCGATTGCGTCGAGGGCGGCGCATCGGTCGGCTTCATGCAGCCCTTTGCCCCGCAGGACGCACGACCCTTCTGGGAAAGCGTTGCGGCCGCAGTTGCCCGGAGCGAAACCGTGCTGATCGTCGCCGAGGTCGATGGCCGGGCGCTCGGCACCGTGCAGATCGGCCTTGCGACGATGCCGAACCAGCCGCACCGCGCCGACATCAAGAAGCTGCTGGTGCATCGGCAGGCGCGCGGGCTCGGCCTTGCGCGCCGGCTGATGGAGCAAGCGGAGGCCGAAGCGGTGAAACGGGGAAGGCGGGTACTGGTGCTTGATACCGCCACCGGCGAACCGGCCGAGGCCATTTACGAGCGCTTCGGCTGGCAACGGGTGGGCGTCGTTCCCGATTATGCGCTGATGCCGGACGGCCGCTATTGCGCGACCACACTGTTCTACAAGCATCTTTCCGCCTAAGCAGGTTCCGCAAAAGTGTCGACGCTTTGCGTCGCTTGGCTCAGCACTCCACCAGTCAGGACCCCGAGATGCGCGTATTCTATTCCGAAGACCACAAACTCAGAGACGCCCGCACCGAACTGCATGGCGGCGAACTCGTTGCGCCCTTCGAGGCGCCGTTTCGGGCCGAGTGGATCCTCGCCGCCGTCAAAGAAGCGGGCTTTTCCGATGTCGTCGCGCCGGGGCGTCACGGCATGGAAACGGCACTGAAGCTCCATGCGGTGGACTATCTCGAATTCCTCGAGACAGCCTGGGACCGCTGGGTGGCCGACGGCTATCGGGGCGAGGCCATTCCCGCCTGCTTCCCGGCGCGGCGCATGCGCCAGCATCCGCCGAAGGATATCGACGGCGCGCTCGGCTATTACGCCTTCGCCGCCGAAACGGCGATCACCGATGGCACCTTCGCCGCCGCACGCGCCGCGATGGACTGCGCGCTTTCGGCGGCGGAGCATGTCGCGGCCGGCAATCCTGCCGCCTTCGCGCTTTGCCGCCCGCCGGGCCACCATGCCGCGATCGACCTTTTCGGCGGCTATTCCTTCATCAACAACGCCGCCTGCGCGGCCCAGCGCCTGCGCGATCTCGGCGCGACGAAGGTCGCCGTCCTCGACGTCGATTTTCACCACGGCAATGGCACACAGGACATCTTCTACGAGCGCGGCGACGTCTTCTTCGCCTCGCTGCATGGCGACCCCGCCGATGCCTTTCCGCATTTTCTCGGCTTCGCCGACGAGGAAGGGGCCGGCGTCGGCCTGGGCTCGACGAAGAACTATCCGCTGCCGCGCGGCACGACCTTCGAGACCTGGAGCGCGGCGATGGACGACGCGTTGTCGCGCATCGCCGATTTCGGTGCCGAGGCCCTCGTTCTCTCGCTGGGGGTCGATACGTTCGAGCGCGATCCGATCAGCTTCTTCAAGCTGAAGTCGGAGGATTATCTCCGCATGGGGGAACGCTTGAAGAGTATGGGCTTGCCGACCGTGGTCTGCATGGAGGGCGGCTATGGCGTCCCGGAGATTGGCCTGAACGTCGCCAATGTGCTCATGGGCATCGCCCGCTGATTTTTCTCCATCCGGCTATTGACCTCAACTTTGGTTGAGGTCGTACCAACGAGCGCGCTTGTCAGGCCGCGATCGAGCGGCCGGGCTTTTAGCTAAAGGAGAAGTCGATGAGTGAGATTGAGCAGGCCGCGTCGCAGCCCCTGTACCGCGTGAACAAATTCGCTGTGCCGCCGGAAGCGCGAGACGAGTTCCTCGACCTCGTGGCAAAGACCTTTGCCGTCGTCCGCAGCCAGGAGGGTTATGTACGCGATTGGATCCTGGAGCAGAATGCCGGTCCGGGCGTGTTCAATTTCGTCACGATGATCGAGTTTGCGAGCGAGGAGGTCGCGCCCCGGATCGTCTCCGCCCTGGCGGCACTGGACAGGGAACTGCGCCTCGACCGGGAAGCGATGATGGGGCGGCTTAATATCCGCACCGATTTCGGCAGCTACAAGCGCCTGGAGTCGCTTGTCTGACGCCTCAGGAGATGAAGAAGTTCGAAAGGCCCTGACCTGCGGCGAAGGCGGCATAGCCGAGCATGGTGAAATAGATTGTGGTCGCGACGAGAAAGAAATAGCCCGCGGCCACCGTCAGCCCGTCCCGCTGGATAATGCCGAGCGACAGGAGCAGGATGGCGATGGCCGGGAGCGTATTCGACAGCGGTACCAGCCCGAGGGGGAACATCAGCAGTACGCCACCGGCCATGATCATTAGGCCGTTGAAGCGGTTCATAACGGCGCCTTGGGTAAGGCCGTGAAGCCGCGGTCGCACGAACCGGTCGAGTTTCGCCACGAATGCCGCTCCCTTCCTGAGGGTCGGCACCAGCTTCTCGGTGTCGATCTGCCGGTCGAGAATGCGCCGGGGCAACCAGGGGAGACGGTTCAGGGTGATCGCCAGAGAGATGAGGATGATGGCTGCACCGAACACGGTGCTCACCCCGGGGATCGATACCGGAATCAGGAACGGCAGCGTCAGCAGCGCGCAAAGAAGCAGGAATCCCTGCTCGCCGATTTCGACCATCAACTCGCGCAGCGTGATCGTATCGCCGCGGATCGAAGCGATCATTCCGGTGAGCGTGTCGCTGAGACTGCGTTCCGTATCGCCGAACTCGATCGTCATGTCTGGCCCTTCTCCAATCGCTCCGGTCCGCCGGCAATACCCGCTTTGCGAGGGATGCCGGGGCTCATTTACCTTCAGTAATACAACCTCGTGCCGAATGCGACTCCGCGCGTCGGAGCCGCCTATCCAGAAGAGAAACGCAGGACCGCGGTTGTGCGAGGCTCGGTTAGCGGGCGCTCTGGACAGCAATGTGGCGGAGGTGCGCCGCCACTACAGCGCCGCGCGTCTTATTTAACGCGCAGAGGTCGCTGTAGCACTTTAAATTGCTGCATATCTTTGTCCTTGAATCGAGGTCGATGAAAGGAGACATGCAGGTAGTCCTCGTGCCGGCCGTGGCGCAATCTGCCTCTGTGGAAAGCCGCCGCCGCTCCATCTTCCTGCCGCAATCCATGGTATGAAGCAGCTTCAGCACCAATGGGGATTACTGATTCGATGATCAAGAAATGCGCCATCCTTGCAGTTGCCGCCGTCTATCTCTCCGGATGCACGACCACCGATCCCTATACGGGAGAGCAGAAGATGTCGAACACGGCCGGCGGCGCGCTGATCGGCGCGGGCCTCGGCGCGGCGACCGGTCTCTTGGTCGGCGGCAGCGCTGCCGGGCGCCGTGACGCCGCACTCGTTGGAGCCGGCATCGGCGCACTCGGCGGCGGCCTCGTCGGCAACTACATGGATCAGCAGGAGGCGGAGCTGCGCGCCCAGCTCCAGGGCACCGGTGTCTCTGTGACGCGTGCCGGCGACCGCATCATCCTCAATATGCCGTCGAACATCACCTTTGCGACCGACCGCGACCAGGTGATTCCGGACTTCTATTCGACGCTCGATTCCGTTGCGATCGTGCTGCGCAAGTTCAACAAGACGCTGATCGACGTCGACGGCCATACTGATTCGACCGGCAGCGCCTCCTATAACCAGGGCCTCTCCGAGCGTCGCGCCGCCTCCGTCGCCAACTATCTTGGCAGCCGCGGCATCGATCAGCGGCGCATCTCCACGATGGGCTACGGCCTGCAGCGCCCGATTGCCTCGAATGCCACGGAAGCCGGCCGCGCCCAAAACCGCCGCGTCGAGATTTCGATCGCGCCGATCAAACAGGGCTGAGTCTCGCATCCGCATTCGCAGGGGCCGCCGGGAAACCGTGCGGCCTTTCGCGCTAGAATCGGTAGCGCAGGATCTGGCCCATACGGCAGTGGAGGAAGCCGAGCTGCAGGAACTGCACGGCGATGCGGGTCGACGGTGACAGGCGCGCCAGTTGTGCGCCATTCCACTCGCAATGATCCTCGATGAGTGCGAGACCCGGCACTTGCCGCTCAAGCTCGGTCGCGTCGTCGACGGCCCAGCGGAGCACGGCGCCGGTGGCTCGAATGGCAGGATTGTAGCAGAGCAATCGGGTCGCTATCGCGCTATAGGCGTCGAAGGCAATTTCGCCGCTGGGGAAATAGCCAACAAGACGTCGCAACAATGCAGGCACCTGATCCGGTTCCAGGTAGGGCAGCACGCCCTCGGCAAGGATCATGGCGGGGCCGTCGCTGGGGAGCTTCTCCATCCATTTCTTCCCGACGATGGATCCGGAGATCATCGTGTAGCCTTCGGGGCAAGGATAGACCTTCCGCCTGAGGGCGATGACGTCCGCAAAATCGATGTCGAACCAGCGCACCTGCCGGGGAGGGCAGACGCGAAAGACCCGGCTGTCGAGCCCGCAGCCAAGATGGACGACGATTGCATCGGGATTCCGGTCGATGAAGGCGGCGGTCCAGCGGTCGAGCAGGTGGGCGCGGATTGCAATGCCGACGGCCATGTCGTGGCCGACCCTCAGCCGCTCGAAGTCCTGGCCGATTCGCCGGAGCACCGCGGCGGCGCGGCGATCATTGAGGAGAGAGTCCGGCATGCGGCTTTCATCGGCCTTCGCCTGCAGTGTGATGAGCAGGGTTTCCCTCACTCCCGTGAAGCGGATCTCCGGTTCCATCGCGTTCTCCGGGGCCATACGAAACGGGATGGGGAGTGCCGCAGTCGTGCACCCGCATGCCGCGTTTCAGCCTTTTGGATCGATTTCGAAGATGCTCCCTTGTGCTCGATTTGCTGGAGCCTTGGACAGGTATCGCGGGTTATCAAAGCATCGGCCCGAAAATCGTAACCGAGTTCCGGAAGACCGATGCACAGTTTCAAGGTGTTTCAGCGCATGTTAATTTTATCAGCTTGTCGCGCCGATGATGACCACCCTGCAGTGGAACCTTACTCCTTCGGGGGATAGCTATGCGGGTTTCCCCGGAAATCCGTGATCGTGTAGCTGCCGCCGCCCTCGGATGAAATCGCATTTGCGCTGACGACCGCCTTTCCGTGGCCGCCGGGGATATCGAGGACATAGGCTGGCTGACAGAGGCCGGAAACGCGGCCGCGAAGAGACGCCGCAAGGGCCTGGCCCTCCTCAATCGACAGCCGGAAGTGGCCGGTGCCCGGAGCGAGGTCCGGGTGGTGCAGGTAATAGGGCTTTATCCGTGTTTCGACGAAGCCGCGCATGAGGTCGGCGAGCACTTCCGGGTGGTCGTTGACGCCCTTCAAAAGCACGGTCTGGCTGACCATGACGATGCCGGCATCGATCAGCCGGGCGGCGGCGGCGCGCGCTGCGGCCGAGAGTTCCCGAGGGTGATTGGCATGAAGCGCGACATAGGTCGCCTTGCCGCTTGCCTTCAGCGCCGCAGTGAGATCCGCATCGATCCGCTCCGGCTCCACGACCGGCACGCGCGTGTGGAAACGGACGACCTTCACATGTTCGATCGCGCGGAGGCGCTCCAAGATCTCCTGAAGCCGGCGGGGCGACAGCACGAGGGGGTCGCCGCCGGTGAGGATCACCTCCCAGATTTGCCGATGCCCCGCTATATAGTTGATCGCCGCGTCGAGCTCGGCGGCCGGCAATGTGCCCAGCCCCTGTGGGCCGACCATCTCGCGCCGGAAACAGAAGCGGCAATAGACCGGGCAGACATGCACGGCCTTGAGCAGCACCCGGTCCGGGTAGCGATGAACGATGCCGGTCACCGGGCTATGGGGCCCGTCGCCGATCGGGTCGACCCGCTCTTCGGGTGAAAGCGTCAATTCGGTCGGATCCGGCACGAACTGCCTGGCGATCGGATCGTTCGGATCGTCGCGGTCGATGAGGCCTGCGACCGCCGGGGTGATCGCCACGGCATAGCGAGAGGCAACGCGGGAGATCGCTTCCTCAGCCTTGGCGTCGATGAGACCGGCTCCGGCCAGCTCGCGCGCTGTCCTGATCGGGCGGTCGATGGTCATGCGCTTGCCTCTGCGACCGGCGCCCATAGAACCTGCTCGATGCGGGAGGCTCCCGTCGCCAGCATGACCAGCCGGTCGAAGCCGAGCGCGATGCCGCTTGCCTCCGGCATCTTGGCAAGCGCCGCCAGGAAGTCTTCGTCGAGCGGGTAGGTTTCGCCGTAGACCCGCGCCTTCTCGGCCATTTCCAACTCGAAGCGCCGGCGCTGTTCGGCGGCGTCGGTGAGTTCGCCGAAGGCATTGGCCAGTTCGACGCCGCAGGCATAAAGCTCGAAGCGCTCGGCGACGCGGGCGTCGTGGGAGGCAGGTCGGGCGAGCGCCGCCTCGGCGACCGGATAGTGATCGAGGATCGTCGGCCGGCCGAAGCCGAGATGTGGCTCGACCTTCTCGACGAGCACGCGGCTGAACAGATCCGTCCAGTTGTCGTCATGGGCGACGCGCAGGCCAGCCGCGCGCATGGCGGCGGCCAGCCTCTCCCGATCGGTCGAACCGTCCTTCTCGATCGAGTCGATGAGATCGATGCCGGCAAAGCGCTCGAAAGCCTCGGCCAGCGACAGCCGCTCCGGCTCCAGGAAGGGGTCGCAGACACGACCCTGATAGCTGAAGGCCCGTGCGCCGGCCGTCCCGGCGGCGATCGCAAGGATTTCGCCGCAGTCGCGCATCAAGATCTCGTAGCTCTCCCCGGCTCGATACCATTCGAGCATAGTGAATTCCGGATGGTGCAGCGGCCCGCGCTCGCGGTTGCGGTAGACATGGGCGAAGCAGGCGATGCGCCTCTCGCCCGCGGCAAGCAGTTTCTTGCAGGCGAATTCCGGCGAGGTGTGAAGATAGAGCGGCTGGACCGAGCCGTCATGGCCGATCGCTTCAGTTGCAAAGGCGTGCAGATGCGCCTCATTGCCGGGCGACACCTGCAGCGTCGCGGTGTCGACTTCAATGAAATCGCGCTCCTCGAAGTACCGGCGCAAGGCTGACTGGATGCGGTTGCGTCCGATCAGGAAAGGGCGCCGGTCGGCATGGACATCCGGGGTCCACCAGGGAGAGGCATGCGGCATGGTCGGTCTGATCCAAGCTTTCTTGCGCGCGGCGTGCCGGCTTAGGCTGGCATTTCGCGCAAATTTGCGGTACTGGCGGCGCGAAACTCCATTCTCGCGTCCTCATGGCCCCACCGGGGCGCTCGTGTCGCGTACCTCTGTTACAAGGAAGACTAATGGTCAAGGTCATCGCTTCTTCTGTCCGCAAGGGCAACGTCCTCGATGTCGACGGCAAGCTCTATGTCGTGCTCACCGCGCAGAACTTCCACCCGGGCAAGGGCACGCCGGTCACGCAGGTCGACATGCGCCGCATTTCCGACGGCGTGAAGGTCTCCGAGCGCTACCGCACGACCGAGCAGGTCGAGCGCGCCTTCGTCGAGGACCGCGAGCACACCTTCCTCTACGAGGATGCCGAAGGCTTCCACTTCATGAACCCGGAAACCTACGACCAGCTCGTCATGTCGGCCGAGGATATCGGCGACCAGAAGTCCTACCTCCAGGAAGGCATGGCGGTGATGCTGTCGATCCATGAAGGGATTGCGATCGCCATCGACCTGCCGCGCCACGTGGTCCTCGAGATCACCGAGACCGAACCGGTGGTCAAGGGCCAGACTGCCTCTTCCTCCTACAAGCCGGCCGTACTTTCGAACGGCGTTCGCACCAGCGTGCCGCCGCACATTCAGGCCGGGACCCGCGTCGTCATCGCGACGGAAGACGGCTCCTACGTCGAGCGCGCCAAGGACTGAGGCTTTACCTGCATCGGCACGGGATTGCCCGCGCATCATTCAAAATGCTTCGATGGGGACGGCCTGCTGTCCCCATTGTCGTTCGGCCCGAGCGCAGCCACAACCCGTGGTGCAGCGGCAAAAATCCAGCGTGCATTTTGCCTGGTCGGTGCTAGGGTCACATCCCGCCGCCATTAGAGCGGTACGAGAGCGAGGCACCGCATGTTTCCATTGTCGCATATGATGAAGGCCTTCATCCGCACGGGTTGCCTGACGGTGATCGATGCCGATGGCAAGAGGCACGTCTTTTCCGGCGAGCCCGGCCCGCGCGTGACGATGCGGCTGACGGACAAACGGCTCTATCGCAGCCTCGTCTTCAATGCGGAGCTTGCCGCCGGCGAGGCCTATATGGACGGCACCCTGCGCTTCGAGGAGGGGTCGACGCTGAGGGATTTCCTCACCCTCTTTTCGATCAATCGCCTTTCGCTTGGCTCCTATCCGATCCAGAAGCTCCTGCGGGCGATCAAGATGCGCTTCCGTAAGCGTCAGCAGGCAAACCCGAAGGGCAAGGCTCAGCAGAACGTCGCCCATCACTACGATCTCGGCAATGACTTCTACAGGCTCTTCCTCGACGAGAATATGCTCTATTCCTGCGCCTATTTCCGCGAGCCGGGCGAGACTTTGGAGGCGGCGCAGCGCAACAAGCTGCGGCTGCTCGCCGCCAAGCTCTGTCTGAAGCCCGGCATGAAGGTGCTCGACATCGGCTGCGGCTGGGGCGATCTCGCCCTCTACCTGGCGGCACTGGAAAACGTCGAGGTCTTCGGCGTCACCCTCTCCAAGGAGCAGCAGGCGCTCGCTACCGAGCGGGCCCGCGCGGCGGGACTTGCCGACCGGGTGCGGTTCGAGCTCAAGGACTATCGCGATGTCGAGGGCCCCTTCGACCGCATCGTTTCCGTCGGCATGTTCGAGCATGTCGGTGTTCACCACTATGACGAATTCTTCAAGACGCTGAACGCGCTGATGCCGGATGACGGGCTTGCCGTCCTGCACTCGATCGGCCATATGAGCCCGCCCGGAATGGCCAGCCCTTGGCTTCGCAAATACATTTTCCCCGGCGCCTATTCGCCGGCCCTCTCGGAAGTCTTCGAGGTCGTCGAGCAGAACAGCCTCTGGGTGACGGATCTCGAATTCCTGCGCCTTCATTATGCGACGACGCTCGCCCACTGGTGCGAACGGTTCGAGAAAAACCGCGACAAGGTGATCGCCATGTATGACGAGCGCTTCGCCCGCATGTGGGAATTCTACCTGATCAGCGCGGAAATGATGTTCCGCACCGGCAGCCAGCTCGTGTTCCACATGCAATTGTCGCGTTCGCGCGACGCGGCGCCGATCGTGCGCGATTACATCACCGACCGCCAGCGCACCTATATGGAGCAGGAAAAGGCGCGCGATCTCTCGATCTGAGCCGGGCGCCAAGAGGATTTGCCTTGACGGCCCGGCGGACGGCATCTATCTCTCTTTAGAATTATTCTAAAGATGGATTCTTGCGATGCTTGCCCGCCTTTTCTCCCGCTCCAAGCGGCGGTTTCTCTCGCTCAGCGAACAGGAAGTGCTTGCGCTTGCGATTTCGTCGGAAGAGGACGACGGCCGCATCTATCTCGCCTATGCGGATGCGCTTCGCGACAAATATCCGCACTCGGCAAAGGTCTTCGAGGAAATGGCGGAGGAGGAAAGCCGGCACCGCCAGGCTTTGATCGACCTGCATGTCGCCCGCTTCGGCGACCGCATTCCGCTCATTCGCCGCGAGCATGTGCGCGATTTTCCCGAGCGCAAGCCCGATTGGCTGATCGCCGAAATGCCAATCGAAAAGGCGCGCGAGGAGGCGGAGGCGATGGAGGCGGCGGCGCACCGCTTCTACGTCGAGGCGGCGGCGCGCAGCCGGGACGCGGCGACGCGCAAGCTTCTGGGGGATCTCGCAATTGCCGAGAAGTCGCATGAATCGCTCGCCCGCCGACTTGGAGAAGAGCATACGCCCGAGGACATACGCGACGCGGAGGACCAGACGTCACGCCGGCAGTTCATTCTGACCTATGTGCAGCCGGGACTTGCCGGACTGATGGACGGCTCCGTTTCGACGCTCGCGCCGATCTTCGCCGCCGCCTTCGCCACGCAGGACACATGGCAGACCTTCCTGGTCGGGTTGTCGGCCTCGGTCGGCGCCGGCATTTCCATGGGCTTCACCGAAGCCGCGCATGACGACGGCAGGCTTTCGGGCCGCGGCTCACCGGTCAGGCGCGGCCTGGCTTCCGGTATCATGACGGCTTTGGGCGGCCTCGGCCATGCGCTGCCCTATCTCATTCCGCATTTTTGGACGGCCACGGTCACCGCCATCGTCATTGTCTTCTTCGAACTCTGGGCGATTGCCTTCATTCAGAACCGCTATATGGAGACGCCGTTCCTCAGGGCCGCTTTCCAGGTCGTGCTCGGCGGCGGCCTGGTGCTCGCGGCCGGCGTCGTCATCGGCAACGCCTGACGGATGGCTGGCGCATCGGTCCGAGAATCGGACCCGATTTTCGGATGGTACGATGCTTAGATTCAGTTCAAAGAGTGCAGGGTATGAAAAAGGGCCGGCTAACCGGCCCTTTTTCGACATCCCCCTCGATAATTGTTGCTACTGGCCAACCGAGCCGACGAGCACCTCCGCGCTGTTGTCGATCGTGACCCAATGGCCGCTATTGCGCGTGGCCTGACGCTTGAGAAAACGATAGGGCGTCTGAGTCCAGAGCTTCACGCCATTATCGAGATTGTCGAGAATGAAGTCGCCCTGGGCGGTGCGCACCGTCAAAACGGCGTGTCCTTCGCCATCCGGCTTGCGCACAACGGTCAACAGCAGGTCGCCGGCGGAAAAGCCTTTCTGCATCAGGCGCCTGCGCTTTTCGAGCGCGAAATCCTCACAGTCGCCGCGTCCATTCGGATAAGACCAGACTTCCTCCCTGCCGTAGAGTTCCTGATCGGTGATCGCTGCGACCTCGCGATTGACCGAGGCGTTCACCTGCCGGATGACGGCCCAGCCGCTGGCGGTGACGCGCGGTGCCGCGCCTGTCCTCGAACGGACGCTGCATTCGCCCTTGTGACTCTGGCAGAATTCGTAATGCCCGATCGGCTGCGAGGTCGCCGAACCGGTCTGCATCCAGGGAGAAGCACCCGCCTGCGCGGGAATTGCCATGTTTGCCGAAAGGAAAATTGCGCAGAGTCCAGCTACGCTTCCCTTAACCCCATTCCAAATTGCCATACAAATCCCCTGCAACGCGACCTGCTGTTCCCGCCTTGTCGCGCAATCCTGAGTTGATGACAGCTTTTTTAGGATTTCCCCTGACGCTGTTCTAATCGTTAACAAAGAGTTAATATTGTCTGATCCTCGGAGTCAATCGGCTGAATGGCGGATTAGCCTTTATGGTTAAGCGCCCCAACCAAAAGCGCGCAGGACCCTGCGCCCGCGGGTTTCGCGGGGGTTTTCAACAGCAGGGGAAATTCCTATAGCGGCGTCCGGCGGCTGATCAGGCCTTGGCGATGAGCGCGTCGATCGCCTGTTTCAACCTGGCAATGTCTTCCTCTCGCGACAACCGATGGTCGCCATCGCGAATGAGGGTCATCACCACGTCGTCCGACGGCATATGCTCGATCAGCCTGAGCGCATGCGTGTAGGGGACGTCCGGATCGCACATGCCCTGGAGAATATGCACGGGGCAGCCGGTCTCGATCGGACCCGTCATCACCCGGTTGTCACGGCCGTCCTCGATGAGGGCGCGGGTGAAGATGTTGGGCTCGGGGCTATAGTCCGACGGCTCCTCGAAATAGCCTTGCTCGGCAAGGGACGCCTTTTCGGCTTCGGTGAGATTGGGCTCGATCAGTTCGGCGGTGAAATCCGGCGCAGGGGCGATCAGCACGAGGCCAGCAACCCGCTCGCCCTCGCCGCGGCGCCTGAGTTCCTCGACGAGCCGGAGTGCGATCCAGGCGCCCATGGACGAGCCGATGAGGATCACCCGTCCGCTCGCTGCATGGTCGACGACTGCGAGGCTTTCCTCCAGCCAGCGCGAGATCGTGCCGTCCCTGAACGCGCCGCCGGAGGCGCCGTGGCCGGAATAGTCGAAGCGGATGCAATCGGTTCCGACGGCGCGGGCATGGCGCTCGACTTCGACCGCCTTGGTCCCGGTCATGTCGGAGCGATAGCCGCCGAGCCAGACGAGGGCGGGCAGCATCGAGGCCGGTTTGGCGCGAAAGATACGCAGGGCGATCATCCGCGCCGAGGCGTCCTTGCCCACCTCGATCCGCGAAATTTCGGTTTCGGCCGGCGTCGCTGACATTGCATGTCTCCCTTTGGACCGCGATTCGCCGGGTCGGTCGAGCCCGGCGACGAACCGGAGCGGGACGAAGGCGAAAAATCGCGCTCCCTTCGCTCCATCTCGCCCGAACGCATCCGTTTCGAGCGGATTTTCTTCTAAAACAGATTCGCCAGCGCTTCGACAGGTGGTGATTTTCCCTGCGCACCATGCTATTGACTCTGGAGCCGCAATTCACACATTGCCGTACAGTGACTATTTCAAGCGCATCGTTTGAAATCGCGCTGACCGTTTTTGCACAATTAGTACGCAAACAGCTCGAGGAGAGTACGACCATTCGCAGACCGTTCAAAGCGGACGCCCCGGTAAAAGAAGGGCCTCGCGCAAACAAGGAAATCCGGGTTCCCCGGGTCCAGCTCATCGATGCCGAAGGCCAGAACCTGGGCGACGTGCCGATCGACCAGGCGCTCCGCATGGCGGACGAGGCCGGTCTTGATCTGGTGGAGATCGCACCGAACTCAGACCCGCCGGTGTGCAAGATTCTCGATCTTGGCAAGCTGAAATACGCCAACCAGAAGAAGGCGGCCGAGGCGCGCAAGAAGCAGAAGATCGTCGAGATCAAGGAAATCAAGATGCGCCCGAACATCGACACCCATGACTATGAGGTGAAGATGAAGGCCATGAACCGTTTCTTCGAGGAAGGCGACAAGGTGAAGGTGACGCTGAAGTTCCGCGGGCGCGAAATGGCCCACCAGGAACTCGGTATGAAGCTTCTGATGCAAGTCAAGGACGATACCCAGGCGATCGCCAAGGTCGAGGCCGAGCCGAAGCTCGAAGGCCGGCAGATGATGATGGTGCTGGCGCCGAAGTGATCGGCGCCGCTGCACGTCGCGCATCTCATCCGACTGCGATCCTTGAACCGAGGTCGATTCAAGGAGACTTGCAGGAGAAGTGATATGATGAAAATGCCGCCTCCGGGCGGCTTTTTCATGGGCTTCGCCACAGCATGTCCTTGTCCTTGAAATCGCGGTCGATTTGCGAGGCGTGCGGTCGCCGGCTTCTTCTGCAGCCGGGTTGCGTTTTTCCGGAGGGGCGGTTATAAGCCCCCGTCCGAACGGTCCGGCAGGGCATGCCGTGGCCGTTCTTAACGCTGGAGATGGGCCACGTCTGCCCGTTTCGACAACGAAGAACAATGGAGTAGCAAAATGCCCAAGATGAAGACGAAATCGTCTGCCAAGAAGCGGTTCAAGATCACCGCCTCGGGCAAGGTGAAGGCGCAGGCTGCCGGCAAGCGCCACGGCATGATCAAACGTACCAACAAGTTCATTCGCGACGCGCGCGGAACCATGGTTCTCGCCGAAGCAGATGGCAAGAAGGTCATCAAGAACTACCTGCCGAACGGTCTCTAAGACGTCAGGCATATTGGATACTAAGGAGATCATGACATGGCACGTGTAAAACGCGGCGTAACCGCCCACGCCAAGCACAAGAAGACGCTGAAGGCTGCCAAAGGATTCTACGGTCGCCGTAAGAACACCATCCGCGCCGCCAAGGCAGCGGTGGACCGTTCCAAGCAGTACGCCTACCGCGACCGCAAGGTCAACAAGCGCAATTTCCGCGCACTCTGGATCCAGCGCATCAACGCTGCCGTACGCGAACACGGGCTGACCTATGGCCGCTTCATCGACGGCCTGAACAAGGCCGGCATCGAGATCGACCGCAAGGTTCTCTCCGACATGGCGATCCATGAGTCGGCTGCATTCACGGCGCTCGTCGAAGCTGCCAAGAAGGCGCTTGCCTATCTCAAGGAAGCCGGTACGGCAAACGAGTTTGAAAGCGCTGTCCGTTAAGCCAGCGTTTTCCCAAGACCGTTTCTGAAATTGTTGGGAAACCCGCGCTGGCAGGGCTGGCGCGGGTTTTTCTTATTCGGCGCATCGTCCGCGATCGATGCGATCACATTGCCGAAGAATTGAACCGATACACCGACCATTCCCGCATTGAGGCAGGACAGAATGAGCGAACTGGAAACATTGGAACGGACATTGCTGGCGGAGATCGATGCCGCCGGCGACGAAGGGGCGATCGAGGCGGTGCGCGTCGGCGCGCTCGGCAAGAAAGGCTCGATTTCCGAACTCCTGAAGACGCTCGGCACGATGAGCCCGGAAGAACGCCAGACGCGCGGCGCCCGGATCAATGCGCTGAAGACCACGGTGACTGAGGCGATCTCCGCCCGCAAATCGGCGTTGAAGGATGCCGCGATCGCCGAGCGGCTGGCGCGCGAGACGGTCGATATCACCCTGCCGGTGCGCTCCTCGCCGGCCGAGCGCGGCCGCATCCATCCGATCAGCCAGATCGTCGACGAGATCACTGCGATCTTCGGCGACATGGGCTTCTCGATCGCCGAAGGGCCGGACATCGAGACGGATTACTACAATTTCACCGCCTTGAACTTCCCGGAGGGACATCCCGCCCGCGAGATGCACGATACCTTCTTCTTCGATCCGGACGAGAAGGGCGAGCGCAAGGTGCTGCGCACGCACACCTCGCCGGTACAGATACGCACGATGGAGGCTGAGGCGCCGCCGATCCGCATCATCATCCCGGGCAAGACCTACCGGCAGGATTCCGATGCCACGCATTCGCCGATGTTTCATCAGGTCGAGGGGCTCGTGATCGACAAGACCGCCAACGTTGCCAATATGCGCTGGGTGCTGGAAGAATTCTGCAAGGCCTTCTTCGAGGTGGACCAGGTGACGATGCGCTTCCGCCCGTCCTTCTTCCCCTTCACCGAGCCGTCCTTCGAGGTCGACATCCAATGCGACCGTTCCGGCCCGATCGTCAAGTTCGGCGAAGGCAAGGACTGGATGGAGATTCTCGGCTGCGGCATGGTGCATCCGAACGTGCTGAAGGCCGGCGGGCTCGATCCGGACGAGTATCAGGGCTTTGCCTGGGGCATGGGCCTCGACCGCATCGCCATGCTGAAATACGGCATGCCGGACCTGCGCGATTTCTTCAACGCCGATGTCCGCTGGATGTCCCACTACGGCTTTCGCCCGCTCGACGTGCCGACGCTCTTCGGCGGCTTGTCGTCGTGATCGCCCGCGCAAATTCAAAAAGACACAGGTGAAATCATGAAATTCACGCTTTCCTGGCTGAAGGACCATCTGGAAACCGACGCCTCGCTCGAGGAAATCTGCGCGCGCCTGACGATGATCGGTCTCGAAGTGGAGGATGTCGACGACAAGGCCGCCTTCAAGCCTTTCGTCATCGCCAGGGTCATCTCGGCCGAGCAGCACCCGAACGCCGACAAGTTGAAGGTGCTGAAGGTCGACACCGGCTCGGGCGAGCCGGTGCAGGTCGTCTGCGGCGCTCCCAACGCGCGCAAGGGCCTCGTCGGCGCCTTTGCCGCCCCCGGCACCTATGTGCCCGGCATCGACGTGACGCTCTCGGTCGGCAATATCCGCGGCGTCGAAAGCCGCGGGATGATGTGCTCGGAAAAGGAACTCGAGATATCCGAGGATCATACCGGCATCATCGACTTGCCCGAAGACGCGCCGGTCGGCACAAGCTACGCGACCTATGCGGGCCTCGACGATCCGGTGATCGAGATCAACCTGACGCCGAACCGGCCGGATTGCACCAGCGTTCACGGCATCGCCCGTGATCTTGCAGCATCCGGCCTCGGCACCTTGAAGACCAGGCCGGCACCGTCCTTTCCGCTCGAAGGCGAAACGCCGCTCAAGGTCCGGCTCGACCTGGGCGAGGACAGGCATCTCTGCCCCGGCTTCGCGCTTCGCCTCGTGCGCGGCGTCAAGAACGGCCCGAGCCCGGCCTGGATGCGTCGGCGGCTGAGCGCGATCGGGCTCCGGCCGATCAACGCGCTGGTCGACATCACCAATTACCTGACCTTCGACCAGGGTCGCCCGCTGCACGTCTTCGATGCGGCGAAGGTCGCCGGTCACCTGACGGTTCGCCGGGCGAAGGAGGGCGAGAAGATCCTGGCACTCGACGGCCGCGAATACGCGCTCACGCCGGCCAACGTGGTGATCGCCGACGAGAAGGGCGTCGAATCGATCGGCGGCATCATGGGCGGCGAACATTCCGGCTGCGACGAGGCGACCACCGACGTATTGATCGAATCGGCGCTCTGGGACCCGATGAACATCGCCAAGACCGGCCGCACACTCGGCATCATCACCGATGCACGCTATCGCTTCGAGCGCGGCGTCGATCCGGAATACATGGTGCCGGGCCTTGAAAGGGCGACCGAGCTCGTGCTGGAGCTCTGCGGCGGCGCGGCGACGAGCCTGGATGTCGTCGGCTTTGAGGGCCACGCGCCGATGGTCATCGATTTCCCGGTCTCGGAAGTCAAGCGCCTGACCGGTCTCGGAGTGTCCTCCGAGGAGAGCATTTCGATTCTCAAGAAGCTCGGCTTCGGCGTCGAGGGCTCCGGTGAGCGTCTGAGCGTCACCGTCCCCTCCTGGCGGCCGGATATCGACGGCAAGGCGGACCTGGTCGAGGAGGTGATGCGCATCCACGGCGTCGACTACATCGTCGCGGCACCGCTTCCGAGCCACAATGCCGTAAACGGCAGGATCCTGACGCCGCTGCAGATCCGCACCCGCCAGGCCAGGCGCGCGCTGGCAAGCCGCGGCATGCTGGAAGCCGTAACCTGGTCCTTCATCTCGGAAGAGCAGGCGAAGCTCTTCGGCGGCGGCCAGCCGGCGCTCAGGCTTGCCAATCCCATCGCCGCCGACATGTCCGACATGCGGCCGTCGCTGCTGCCGGGACTGTTGACTGCCGCGCAACGCAACACCGACAAAGGCTATGGTGACGTCGCGATCTTCGAGGTTTCCGGCACCTACGAGGGCGATACGCCCGAGGCGCAGCGCCGCGTCGCGGGCGGCATCCGCCGCGGTACCGCCTCACTCAACGGCGCCGGACGGCTTTGGTCGAATGCGGCGAGGGGCGGCGGCAAGTCGGTCGACGTCTTCGATGCGAAGGCCGATGCCATTGCCGTGCTCGAGGCCTGCGGTGTGCCGATGGCCAATGTCCAGTTCGACGCCGGCGGCCCGTCCTGGTACCATCCGGGCCGTTCCGGCACGATCAAGCTCGGCCCGAAGATCGTGCTCGGCGCCTTCGGCGAGTTCCACCCGAAGACGCTTGACGCCCTTGACGTCTCCGGCCCGCTCTGCGGCTTCGAGATCTATGTCGATGCCATGCCGGAGGCGAAAAGGAAGGCGACGCGTACGAAGCCGGCACTGGAGCTTTCGCCGTTCCAGGCGGTCAAGCGGGACTTCGCCTTCGTCGTCGACAAGGCGGTGGAGGCGGCGGCGATCATCCGCGCCGCATCCGCGGCGGACCGCAAGCTGGTGACAGGTGTCAACGTCTTCGATGTCTTCGAAGGGGCATCGGTCGGTGAAGGCAAGAAGTCGGTGGCGATCGAAGTGACGATCCAGCCGGTCGAGCGGACGCTGACGGATGAGGATTTCGAGTCGCTGACGTCCCGGATCGTCGCCAATGTCGCCAAATCCACCGGCGGCGTGCTCCGCGCGTAAGACAACAAAAGGAGGGGCGGATCCTGTATTCGCCTTCTCCACCTGCCGCGATCTTTCCTGGAATATGGCGGCTAGCTCATGGCAGCACGTGGGCGCCTGTCTTCGGGCTGTCGAGCAGAATGGTCGAGCGAAAGGTCTTGATCTCCGCCACATCCTCGAACTTGCTCCAGAGCAGGCGCTTGTAATCGGCGACGTCGCGAACGGCGATCTTCAGCAGGAAATCGAAATCGCCTGCGACCGTATGGCACTCGACCACCTCCGGCATGCGGGAGACAAGTTCGATGAAGCGTTGACCGACCTTGCTGGCGGTGCGCTCCAGGGTCACTTCGACAAAGGCCTGAAATCCGATCCCGAGCGCCTTCTGGTCGACCACGACCGTCTGGCGGATCACCCCGGACGCATAGAGACGCGCCAGCCGCCGCGAGAGGGGTGCGGGCGAAAGCCCCACCTTTTCCGCCAGCTCGTTATTGCTTCGCGATGCATCCTCGACCAATAGGGCGATGATCCGCCGGTCGGTGGCATCCAGTTCCGTTCGTCCGCGCTCCATCGAAAAGCACTCCGGTCCGTTTGAGCAAATTGCATCAAGTGGAAGTGTCATAATCCGCAAAAACCTTTAAATCCATGCGACATCAGAGGCAATTTCATTGTCGAATTTGCGCCCGGTCGGATCTAGAGAAGGCGGGCAGGCGGCTGGCACCGCTTGCCTTTGCGTCGCCCCGAGAGGACTATTCCATCAAGTCCTTGAGTTTGGAGGGAATACGAACATGTTCGATACACTCGCTCGCCAACCGGACGATCCGTTGCTGGCCCTGATCGGCCTCTTTCGAAAGGACGAGCGCCCCGGCAAAGCGGACCTCGGCGTCGGAGTCTATCGGGACGAAACCGGGCGCACGCCGATCTTCCGCGCCGTCAAGGCGGCGGAGAAGCGGCTCTTGGAGACCCAGGATACGAAGGCCTATGTCGGCCCGGAAGGCGACCTCGTCTTTCTCGATCATCTCTGGACGCTCGTCGGCGGCGATGTCGTCGAGCGGAGCCATGTGGCGGGCGTGCAGACCCCCGGCGGCTCGGGAGCGCTTCGGCTGGCGGCGGATCTCATCAAGCGCATGGGGGGCGCAAGGATCTGGCTCGGCCTGCCGAGCTGGCCGAACCACGCGCCGATCTTCAAGGCGGCCGGGCTCGAAATCGCAACCTATGAATTTTTCGACATTCCTTCGCAATCGGTCCTTTTCGACAATGTCGTCCAGACGTTCGAGGGCGCGAGGGCCGGCGACGCGGTGCTCTTGCACGCGAGCTGCCACAACCCGACCGGCGGCGTGCTGAGCCAGCCGCAATGGCTGGAGATTGCCGCCCTGGCCGCCGAGCGCGGCCTGTTGCCGCTCGTCGATCTCGCCTATCAAGGGTTCGGCCGCGGCCTCGATCCGGACGTCGCCGGTCTCAGGCACCTCTTGACCGTCGTTCCCGAAGCGCTCGTCGCCGTCTCCTGCTCGAAATCCTTCGGGCTTTACCGCGAGCGCACCGGCGCGATCTTCGCGCCGACCACCTCGCCGGTGGCCGCCGACGTCGTACGCTCCAACCTTGCCGGCCTTGCCCGCACCAGCTATTCGATGCCGCCGGACCACGGCGCCGCCGTCGTGCGCACGATCCTCTCCGACCCGGCGCTCGCCCGCGACTGGGCAGAGGAATTGGAAGGCATGCGCCAGCGCATGACCGGCATTCGCCGGGCGCTCGCCGAGGGGCTCAGGACCCGCTGGCAAAGCCTGGGCGCGATTGCCGACCAGGAGGGCATGTTCTCCATGCTGCCCTTGACCGAAGCGGAGGTGCTGCGTCTCCGGACGGAACACGGCATCTACATGCCTGGCTCGGGCCGCATCAACATTGCCGGGTTGAAGACGACGGAAGTTGCCGATGTCGTCGGCAAGTTCATGAGCCTCTGAGCGGTGGCGGCGGCATGAGATCCCTGAACATGAGATCCCTGGATAAGACAGCTATCGAGGCCCCGCCGGTGGACCGCCACCGGTTTTACGAGGATGTGCTCGCCATCGTGACCGGGGCGCTCGTCGTGTCGCTCGGGGTGGTGATCTACAGCAAGGCGGTGTTGCTGACCGGCAGCACCGCCGGGCTGGCGCTGCTCCTGCAATACGCCACCGGATCGAGTTTTTGGCTGATGTTCTCGCTCGTCAATCTGCCCTTCTACTTGCTGGCGATCAAGCGGCTCGGCTGGGTCTTCGCCCTCAGAACCTTTGCCGCCGTCAGTCTCGTCTCGCTTTTTTCCCGCCTGACCGCCGGATGGGTGGAGTTCGCCCGGGTCGATCCGGTCTACGCCACCATCGCCGGCGGCGCCCTGATGGGAATGGGCCTGCTCATCCTCTTCCGCCACCGCACCGGTCTCGGCGGCATCAACATCGTGGCGATCTACCTGCAGGAAAGATGCGGCATCCGCGCCGGCTATTTCCAGCTCGGCGTCGACCTGGCGATCCTCACGGCCGCCGCCTTCGTGCTGCCGCCGGCAAATCTCGCGCTCTCGATCATCGGCGCTACCGTGGTGAACCTCATGCTGGCGATCAACCACAAGCCCGGCCGCTATGTCGGCGTGACCTGAGAACGTGATGGCCTTTTCTCTTCGAGCGAGCGCGGCTATGTGTACGGCGCGCTGACACGGGGTTTTGACAATGACGGTTACGATTTTCGGCATTAAGAACTGCGATACGATGAAAAAAGCGCGAAGCTGGCTAGACGGCCGCGGGACTGCCTACCGGTTCCATGACTACAAGGCCGAGAGTATCGACCGCGCCCGCCTGGAACGCTGGTGTGCCGAGCTTGGCTGGGAAGCGGTGCTGAACCGCGCCGGCACGACCTTTCGCAAGCTCGACGACGCCGAGAAGCAGGAACTGACGGCGGAAAAGGCGATCGCGCTGATGCTGAAGCAGCCGTCGATGATCAAGCGGCCGGTGCTAGAGAACGGGAGCAAACTGGTCGTCGGCTTCAAGCCCGAACTCTACGAAGCCGAGTTCGGGGCGTAAGAGGCCATGTCGAAGACGACCCGGGCAACCCAAGCGCTCGCAAAGGCCGGCATCGCCTTCACCACGCACAGCTATGACTACCACCCTGGCGCCGAACGGGTCGGGCTGCAGGCGGCGGAAGCGCTCGGCGAGGATCCGTCGCGCGTCTTGAAGACGCTGATGGCGGAGGTGGACGGGAAGGCGGTCTGCTGTATCGTGCCCTCCGACGAGGAGGTCAGCATGAAGAAGCTCGCGGCCGCCTTCAGGGGCAAATCGGCAAACATGATGAAGCCCGCCGATGCCGAACGCCTCACCGGCTATCACGTTGGCGGCATCAGCCCCTTCGGTCAGCGGAAGATGGTTCCGGCTGCGATCGAGGAAGCGGCGCTCGCCGAGCTGCTCGTCTACATCAATGGCGGTCAAAGGGGGTTGCAGGTGAGGCTTTCCCCGAAGGATGCGCAGGCCGTGCTGAAGGCGATTGCCGCTCCGCTGATCGCTTGATCGGCTCATTTGAAGCGCGATAGCAAGGCCGTCAGTTCGCGCGCCTCGTCCTCGCTCAGTCTGGCGCCGACATGTCGTTCGATCGACGGCGCATAGATCTGCCACATGCGCGCCCGCATCGCCCGGCCGTCTTCCGTGATCACGACCCACTGGCCGCGGCCGTCCTGGTCGAATGCTTCGCGACGCACCAATCCCTCTCTCTCCAGCCGGTCGATCAGCCGCGACAGATTGTACTGGGCCAGCAGCGTTCGGGTTTCGATCTCGAAAGGGCGCAAGCGGCCGTCGTCCGCCTTTACCAATTCCCAAAGCACGTCGTACCAGCCAAGCGGCGGCAGGCCGGCCCTCTTGAAATCCTTCTCGATCGCCGTGAGGAGGCGCTGCTGCGCCCGCATGAGGCCGATCCAGGCTTCTGTCGTGGCCATGGTCGGCATGGAGATTTCTTCGTCCTGCATAGATGCATTTACATACAAATTGACGGATCTGGCAAGTCGGTTTAGATATATGCAATCGCATGTAAATCGGGAGACCGTTGATGACCGCACAATTGACCCTCATCAGTCACCATCTCTGCCCCTATGTGCAGCGGGCCGCGATAGCGCTGTCGGAGAAGGGCGTGGCTTTCGAGCGCGTCCATATCGATCTTGCCGACAAGCCCGACTGGTTCGTGGCGATCTCGCCACTCGCCAAGGTGCCGCTGCTGCGCGTGTCGCTGGAAAAGGGGGAGGCAGTCCTCTTCGAAAGCTCGGTGATCTGCGAATATCTGGAAGAGACCGCACCCGGAGCGAAACTGCATCCGTCGGACCCGTTGACGAGGGCACGCCATCGGGGCTGGATGGAGTTCGGCTCGTCCATTCTTTCCGATCTCTGGCTCTTTGAGACAACGCAGGATACCGCTACGCTCGAAACCAAGCGTAAGGCGCTTCGATCCAAATTCGCGACCGTCGAGGCGGCACTCGGCGACGGGCCCTTTTTTTCTGGCGCCGATTTCAGTCTGGTCGACGCCGTCTTCGCTCCGGTTTTCCGCTACTTCGACGTGTTCGACCGCATCTCGGAGCATGGCATCTTCGACGGGCTGTCGCGCGTACACTGCTGGCGTCGGGCGTTGTCCGCCCGGCCGAGCGTGGTAGCGGCGGTCACCGAGGATTACCCCGAACGACTGATGGCATTCCTGAAAAGGCACGATGCAGCCTTGCTCAAGACAGGAAAGATCGCCGCCTGAGTTCATGGGTGAAGGCAAAAGCTTCTGTTTTGCGTGGAAGCGGTCTGATACCAAGTCTCGACGATAGGAACCGATAGGACCGGCTCGATCGGGCTGTCTGCTACTGCATGTCTTTGTCCTTAAATCGACCTCGATTAGAGGACAAAGACTTGCAGCAATTCAAAGTGCTACAGCCACCTTCGCGCGTCTTATAGCGTCTTATAAGACGCGCGGCGCTGTAGGAGAGGCTCGCAGGACGATGCTTCTGCATCCTCGGGTTAACCCGTGGATCAAGGGGTCTCGACGACGCCAGACAGCCCGGGAAGCCGGCCGCAGGTGGCCTATCGATTCCTATCACCGAGACTTGGTACAAGCGGCGGCAGGCGCCTCTTGACCGGCGTCGACTTGACAATCGAAGTATTGGTCTGCGCCTTTTCGGCGATGCGGTCGAGGATGGTGTCGAGGTCCCTCATATCGCGCACGAAGAGCTTGGCAATGAAGCAATCGTCGCCGGTGATCTTGTCGCATTCGACGATTTCCGGGGTTTCCTGGATCAGCCTCTCGACGATATGCAGCATGCCCGGCATCGGACGCACCCGCACGACCGCCTGCAAGGGATAGCCGAGGCGGGACGGATTCACGTTGACGGTAAAACCGTTGATCACGCCCCGCTCCTCGAGCTTGCGAAGCCTCTCGGCCGCGCTTGGCGATGAAAGCCCCGCATCCTGAGCGAGTTCCTTCAGTGAGACGCGGGCATTTTCGGCAAGAATCTCGAGAATGCGGCGGTCCAGATCGTCGAGCATGTTCACACCCATTAGGAAGAGATACAGATTGACCTTACATTGTAAGGGATCGTCGCATGTTCTCCTTCCATATTCCATATAGAATTCCCCAAGAGCTCATTATGCTCTCCCTCAATTCTGAAAAGGAGCCGGCATGATGGACGGGGACACGAGGCGCGGAAGCGTGGAAATGACGGCGGCGATGCTGATTTCGGGAACGATCGGCTGGTTCGTGCTGATGTCGGGTCAGCCGGTGGCTGGCGTCGTCTTCTGGCGCTGCATCTTCGGGACAGCGACGCTCGCGGGGCTTGCGGTCGCGTTCGGCCTCGTCGACCTCCGCTATTTGCGGCTGCGGGTGATCGCCCTCTCCGTCGCCGGCGGCGTGGCGATCGTGGTGAACTGGTTGCTGCTCTTTGCGGCCTACCCCCGCGCTTCGATCTCGATCGCGACGATGGTCTACAACACGCAGCCTTTCATGCTGCTCGGGCTCGGCGCCCTCTTTCTTGGTGAAAGAGTCACCGCGATGAAGCTTTTCTGGCTTTCAGTGTCCTTCGCCGGGATGATGGCGATCGTCTCCGCCAAGCCGGCGGGTTATTTCGAGCCCGCCAGCTATCTCGCCGGCATCGGACTCGCGCTTGCAGCCGCCTTTTTCTATGCCATTGCGGCGGTCGTCACCAAACTCCTCAAGGGCACACCGCCGCAACTGATCGCATTGCTCCAGGTGATCACGGGCGCCGTGATGCTGGCGCCCTTCGCGCTTGCCAACCCGCTGCCGCAAAACGAAATGCAGTGGACGCTGCTGATCGCCATAGGCGTCGTCCACACCGGCCTCATGTACATCCTGCTTTACGGGGCGATCCAGAAACTGCCGACGCATATGACCGGCGCCCTCTCCTTCATCTACCCGATCGCGGCAATTCTGGTCGATCGAGTGGCGTTCGGGCACGCATTGCAGCCCGTCCAGTTTGCTGGATCGGCGGCGATTCTCGTTGCTGCCGCGGGTACAAATCTCGGATGGAATTTCCGGTCCATCCCGCCTATCAGACTCGTACGCAAACGGAGCACTTCATGATCACCTGCTACCTGAAATACATCATCGATCCCTACAAGCTTGCCGACTTCGAACATTACGCCAAGCTCTGGATTCCACTGGTCAATCGGCTCGGCGGCACCCATCACGGCTACTTCCTCCCGCATGAGGGCGCGAACAACATCGCCCTTGCGCTCTTCAGCTTTCCCTCGCTTGCCGCATACGAGGCCTATCGCGAGAAGATGGCGGCGGATCCGGAATGCCAGGCGGCCTTCGTCTATGCCGAAGAGACCCGCTGCATCGTGCGCTACGAGCGCAGCTTCATGCGCCCTGTTTTCGCGTAGGCGTCGTTCTATCGACGAGCCTCGGCGGCCATGCTGACGGCCAAACCCGCAAGCACGGTGCTCGTCAGCCAACGCTGCATCAGCAGAAAGGAGGGGCGCCCGGCGAGGAAGGCGGCAATCGACCCGGCCGCCACCGCGATCAAGGCGTTGACGGTGACGCTGATCACGATCTGCAGGCTGCCGAAGACGAGAGATTGCATGAGCACGTTGCCCGCGTCCGGGTGAATGAATGGCGGCAGCAGCGAAAGATAAAGCACTGCCACCTTCGGGTTGAGCAGGTTGGTGACGAACCCCATCACGAAAAGCCTGAGCGGCCCGTCCTCCGGCAGGTCGCGCAGTTGAAATGGCGAGCGGCCACCAGGCCTGACGGCCTGCCATGCGAGATAGAGAAGATAGAGGGCGCCCGCGAAGCGCAGGGCATCATAGGCGAAAGGCACCGCCAGCAGCAGGGCGGTGATGCCGAGCGCGGCGAAGACCATGTAGAAGACGAAGCCAAGCGCGACGCCACCAAGCGAGACGAGGCCCGCCGCAGGTCCCTGGCAGATCGAACGAGAGATCAAGTAGATCATGTTCGGCCCTGGCGTCAGCACCATAACGAACGCGATCAAGGCAAAACCGACAAGGTTCTGGATTTCAGGCATGAGGCGGCCCTTCCACAATTTCCCGGAAGGTGCACGCCTGCCCAGGTCCGGGCAAGCTTGTTCTTGTCACCCGATCAATTTATTCGCGAGAACGCTGCCCCCGCATTCAACCCGGATTTTCCTTCTCACAGCCTTGCGCTAGAAAGGCTGCCTGTCCGAAGAAACGCATATGACGCTCGCGACCCTTCTCGCCTATAGCGGCGCTCTCTTTTTCGCTGCGGCCATTCCCGGGCCCGGTGTGACGGCCATCGTGGCGCGGGCGCTCGGATCCGGTATTCGCGAAACATTTTTCATGGGCCTCGGCCTGATCCCCTGCGACATGTTCTACCTTACGGCCGTGGTACTCGGGCTCGCCTTCATCGCCCCGACCTTCACAACCGCTTTCCTCGTCGTCAAGATCGCCGGCGCGCTCTATCTCGTTCATATCGCCTGGAAACTCTTGACCGCCGGTCTTCTGCCCCGGAGGCAGAGGCGCGCATATCGGCGAATGCGGTCACATACTTTCTGTCGGGCCTGATGGTCACGCTCACCTGCGCCACCTGAAAAAAGATTTCTCAACCAGCGGCTCTATAACCGTTTTTTCCTTCGGCGGCGCGCATCCGAGGCGTTCCCGCTCTCGCATGACGCGCCCATTGTTCCTATTCTCGCATCAACCAATTTTTAACCCATGGGAGAACCGAAATGCCCGAACCGCGCAAGCCCGGCCGCGGCCGCATCTATTCCTCGATCACCGAAACGATCGGCGACACGCCGATCGTGCGGTTGGACAAGCTTGCCAGGGAGAAGGGGGTCAAGGCGAACCTGCTCGCAAAGCTTGAATTCTTCAACCCGATCGCCTCGGTCAAGGACCGGATCGGCGTCGCCATGGTGGAATCGCTGGAAGCCCAGGGCAAGATCGCGCCCGGCCGCACGACGCTCGTGGAGCCGACCTCAGGTAATACAGGCATCGCGCTTGCCTTCGTCGCCGCTGCCAAGGGCTACAGACTGATCCTGACCATGCCGGAGACGATGTCCATCGAGCGGCGCAAGATGTTGTCGCTGCTCGGCGCCGAGCTGGTGCTGACGGAAGGCGCCAAGGGCATGAAGGGCGCGATTGCGAAGGCACAGGAACTCGTCGAGACGCTGCCCGATGCCATCATACCGCAGCAGTTCGAGAACCCAGCCAATCCGGATATTCACCGCAAGACGACGGCCGAGGAAATCTGGAACGACACCGAGGGCGCGGTCGATATCCTGGTCTCCGGCATCGGCACCGGCGGCACCATCACCGGCGCCGGTCAGGTGTTGAAAGCACGCAAACCTTCAGTCCAGGTGATCGCGGTCGAGCCCGAAGAATCGCCGGTCCTTTCCGGCGGCGCGCCCGGACCGCACAAGATCCAGGGCATCGGCGCCGGCTTCGCGCCGGCGATCCTCGACACATCAATCTATGACGAGGTGATCACAGTCAACGCGGGCGAAGCCGTCGATGCCGCGCGCCTCGTCGCGAGTCTCGAAGGCGTGCCCGTCGGCATCTCCGCCGGTGCGGCGCTGCAGGCGGCGATCGAAGTCGGGCGGCGCGAAGGGAACGCCGGCAAGACAATCGTCGTCATCATCCCGTCCTTCGCCGAACGTTATCTCTCGACGGTGCTGTTCGACGGGTTAGGGGCGTAGGTCGAGCCCGCTTTCCATTGTTTTGTTTCCGATGACTTGAAAGGGCGCCGCCCGGCGCCCTTCTTTCATCCGCCGCAACCATCAATCGCAATCTCGCCGGGCAATGGTCATTCGATGAAGGCCGCGGTTTGCGAGCGGTCAATTTAGGCTTTTTACGCACGCGTGGCTGTCGAAGCACCAAGCGTCGCTGCACCGCAGACTTGCTTGGCTTCTGCCCAAGCTTTCCTGCTTGTTTGCCGCAGATGCTCATCGGAAGCCGTGCGGCACCTTCTTCGAAACTTGCTTAGGCCGCGACCGGCAACCGCTCGCCGACAACGCGGTAGGAGATCGCCTCGGCGAGGTGGATGCGGCCAACCCTTGGCGCCCCGTCGAGATCGGCAAGCGTGCGTGCGACCTTCAGGACGCGATGGTAGCCGCGCGCCGAAAACTTCATCTTTTCCGCCGCATCCCGCAGGAGCTGCAAGCCCCCCGCATCCGGCTCGGCGATCTTCTCGATCATCGCCGTCGATGCACGGGCATTGCTCGTCAGCTGCGGATGGCCGAGGGCCATGAAGCGGTCCCTCTGCAGTTCACGGGCGCGGGCAACGCGCCTGGCGACGTCCGCGCTCGCCTCGGCCGTCACCGGGCGGATGAGGTCGGCAGCGCTGACGGCGGGCACGTCGATGCGGATGTCGATGCGGTCCATCAGCGGTCCGGATATCCGTGCCTGGTAATCGGCCATGCAGCGCGGACCGCGGGCGCAACTATGTCCGGGCTCGCCGGCCATGCCGCAGCGGCAGGGATTCATGGCGGCGACAAGCTGGATCGCCGCCGGATAGCTGACGCGGTGGTTGGCGCGGGCGATCACGCATTCGGCCGTTTCGAGCGGCTGGCGCAGCGCGTCGAGCACCTGCGGTGGAAACTCCGGAAATTCGTCGAGGAAGAGCACGCCGTGGTGGGCGAGCGACGCCTCGCCGGGCTTTGCCTTGATCCCGCCGCCGATCAACGCCGCCATGGTGGCCGAATGGTGCGGCGCGCGGAACGGCCTCCGGTCGGAGAGCTTTCCGCCCGCCAGTTGCCCGGCGATCGAGTGAACCATCGAGACTTCGAGCAGTTCGGCCGGCGACAGCGGCGGCAGGATGGAGGGAAGGCGTGCCGCGAGCATCGACTTGCCGGAGCCGGGCGGGCCGACCATCAGGAGATTATGGTTGCCGGCGGCCGCCACCTCCAGCGCCCGCTTCGCGCTTTCCTGGCCTTTGATGTCGGCGAGGTCCGGCAGGTTGGCGGCGGTCGCCCGCACAGAGGGATCCGGACGGGAGATAACCTGCGTGCCCCGGAAATGGTTGGCGATGGCGATCAGGCTGCGCGGCGCGAGGATGTCGATCTCCGATCCCGCCCAGGCGGCCTCCGGTCCACTTTCGGCGGGGCAGATCAGCCCCTTGCCGAGCGCATTGGCCCCGATCGCCGCCGGCAGCGCGCCCGCTACGGGCGCGATCGTGCCGTCGAGGTTGAGTTCGCCGATGACGACATAGCCGGAAAGCGCATCCGCCGGGACCGCTCCGAGCGCCGCCATCAGCCCGAGCGCGATGGCGAGGTCGAAGTGACTGCCCTCCTTCGGCAGGTCGGCCGGCGCCAGATTCACCGTGACCCGCTTGGCCGGCAGCGCCAGGCCGGATGCGTGAAGCGCCGCCTGCACGCGCTCGCGGCTTTCGGCAACGGCCTTGTCAGGCAGGCCGACGATCTGCATGCCGACCTTGCCCGGCGCGACCATCACCTGAACGTCGACCGGAACGCCCTCGATTCCTTGAAATGCCACCGTGCTGACGCGCGCGACCATGATGCCCCCTTCGCCCGGCGCGCTTCCACCGCTACAACCTGCGCCGGTACCAGCATTAATCTTGCACGGCACGCGCTCAAAAACAAGAACAATAATAGAACATATCTATGGAGAGCCCTACTGCATGTCTCCTTTAATCGACCGCGATTAGAGGACAAGACATGCAGCAATTCAAAGTGCTACAGCGACCTTTGCGCGTCTAAGACGCGCGGCGCTGTAGGAGCAGGCCCGAGCGACACGCCCCGCTCGGCGGAGCGATCAGCGGCGCTTCTTCTCGATCGCGTCCCAGAGCAGGCTTGCGACGTCGGCCCCTCCGAAGCGCTTGACCTCACGGATCCCCGTCGGCGACGTGACGTTGATCTCGGTCATGTAGTCGCCGATCACGTCGATGCCGACGAAGAGGAAGCCGCGCTGTTTGAGCGCCGGTCCGATACGGGCGCAGATTTCCCGCTCGCGTGCCGTAAGCTCCGTCGCCTCGGCGCGGCCGCCGACATGCATGTTCGAGCGGGCATCGTGCTCGGCCGGGACGCGGTTGATGGCACCGACCGGCTCGCCATCGACGAGCAGGATGCGCTTGTCGCCCTTTCTTACGGACGGCAGGTATTCCTGGGCGATGAAGGGCTCACGGAACATCTGCCCGAACATTTCGAGCAGCGAGGAGAGATTGCGATCGTCGCGCGCGGAATGGAAGACGCCGGCACCACCATTGCCGTAGAGGGGCTTCAGGATGATGTCACCCATTTCCTGGCGAAAGCGGGCGATCTCTCCCGGGTCGCGGGTGATCAGCGTCTTCGGCATCAGATCGGGAAATTCGGTAACGAAGATCTTCTCCGGCGAATTGCGCACCCAGGCCGGATCGTTGACGACGAGCGTCTTCGGATGCAGCCGTTCGAGCAGATGCGTCGAGGTGATATAGGCCATGTCGAAGGGCGGATCCTGGCGAAGCAGGATGACGTCCATGTCCGAAAGATCGATCCGCTCCGGCTCGCCGAGCGTGAAGTGATCGCCCTTCACGTCGCGCAGCGTCATCTGCTGCGCCGTCGCATAGACTTCGCCGTCGCGCAGCGACAGCCGGTCGGGCGTATAGTGGAACAGTCGATAGCCGCGGGCCTGCGCCTCGAGGCTCATGGCAAAGGTCGAATCGCCCGCAATGGTGATGCCCGAAACATGGTCCATCTGGACCCCGACATTGACGATTCTTGCCATCTTACCGTTCCTGGTTGGACCTGACCGCATCGATCCCACTACGAGATCGCTGCGGGCGAAATCATTCAGCGATTCAAAGTGCTGCGGCGACCTTGCTCCCCGTGCGCCACAGAGCCCGCAACATGTAGAATGCGCAAGGCGCCCAGGCAAGGAGGCGAAAGATTATTCGAACCCCTCGACGACGCAGGTGATGAGGTCGTGGTCGGACAGCGGACGACCGGATGCATCCAGCGAGGGAATGATGCGGCTTTCGCCGATCCTCAGACCCCGGGCAAGAAACCAATCGAGCTTCATGGCGCGCTTCGGCCAGCGCGTGATCAGGCTCCGCCGCGTCGTCATCTGGTCGATAGGGCCGCCATGGCGGCTGAAGCCGCGCGCGGCGCTCATTGCGAAAAGCCCTTCGGCCTCGAAATCGCCGCCGATATGATTGCCGGTGTTGAGGTCGCCGCCGATCAGGACGGGGAGCGCCGGAAAGGCCGCATCCAGCTGATCGATCAGGTCCTTCACCTGCCGCTCGCGGTAGGCGGCGGTCGTCGCGCTTTCGAGATGGGTGGAGACGGCGACAAAGGGGCCGGCCTCGGTCTCGACGACGGCGCCGACGGCCATACGCTCGCCGAGGCGCGGCTGCTCGCCGCCATCCATGTACCAGAGGCGCTCACCCCAGAGTCGGATCATGAAGGGCCGGCGAAGCTGAATCGACGCCAGCAGCGCGTTGCCGTGAAAACCCTTCTCATTGAAATCGTCCCGGCAGAATTCGCGCTCGCTGTCGGCCCCGAGGTCAAGTTCGACGAACTCGACCCCATAGGCATATTGCATGCCGAGCGTCGCCGCGACCTCGGCCGTCGTGTGGCACTGGCCCGTGCGGGCCATACCGTTGTCCATTTCGGAAAGCATCACCAGCGATGCGCCGGTCGCGCCAAGCTGTTCGGCGCTTTCTTGCGGAAAGAGACAGCGCTCGAGGTTCCAGGCCGCGACGGAGAAGGGAAAGGCGAGCCGCCCGTCCAAGGCAGCGCCGCTGATTTCGATCCTGTTCATCGCTTCGGTGCCCGCCATGGCCGCATCATGGGCGGCTATGCTGTGCTCCATGCGGAGAACATCGTCGCGGCTCTGCTGCGATGGGATGGCGAGCGTCGATACGGTCTCTTCGATCACAATGCGGGCTCCGGATTGACGGTTTCCTGGCGAGCGGGCGCAACACCCATGACCGGCTGGCGAGGGAGCCGCTTGCCGGTCTCCGCCGAGAAAAAATGCAGGCGTTCGCTGGATATGGTGATTGTGAGCTCATCTGCAAGCGGCGCTTCCGGCGCCAGTGCCGCGGTCAGTGCCTGCGCCCCGATCTTGCCGTGGACAAGCCGCTGCGCTCCCAATTCCTCGACATAGTCGACGCGGAAGACAAACGCCTGCTCGCCGAGCGCTGCCGGGCGCAGATCCTCGGCCCTGAGGCCGACGGTGACCGCACCCTCGGCCGGCGCCGCATAGCCGAGTTCGAGCACATGCGTGCCGAGACGTAATCGGCCGCCCTCCAGCACAGCGTGGACGAGGTTCATGGCAGGCGAGCCGATGAAGCTCGCGACGAAGGTGGAGGCGGGCGCGTGATAGACGTCGAGCGGCCGGCCGATCTGCTCGATCCGGCCGCCGTTCAGCACGACCAGCCGGTCGGCGAGCGTCATCGCCTCCAGTTGATCATGGGTGACGTAGAGCGAGGTCGTGCCGAGCCGCTTCTGCAGCCGCTTGATCTCGCCGCGCATGGAGACGCGCAGTTTGGCGTCGAGATTCGACAGCGGCTCGTCGAAAAGGAAGGCGGCGGGCTTGCGGACGATCGCCCGGCCCATAGCGACGCGCTGGCGCTGGCCGCCGGAAAGGGCGCGCGGCTTGCGGTCAAGACAGGGCTCGATTTCCAGCATGCGCGCTGCCTCTGCGACACGCGCATCGATCTCCGCCCTCGGCGTCTTGCGGTTCCTCAGGCCGTAGGCAAGGTTCTCGTAGACGGTCATGTGCGGATAAAGCGCATAGTTCTGAAAGACCATGGCAATGTCCCGCTCGGCGGGATCTATGTCGTTGACGACCCGCGCGCCGATTTTCACCGCGCCCTTCGAGATCGTCTCCAGCCCCGCGACCATGCGCAGAAGCGTGGACTTGCCGCAGCCCGATGGACCAACGAGGACGATGAACTCGCCGTCCTCGATGTCGATCGAAACGGACTTCACGGCTTCGACGCCGCCCGCGTAGATTTTCGAGACCTCTGCGATGTCGATCGCCGCCATAGGCTGCCTCCGTTGATGCGTTGGGGAATGCGGAGCGCGCCCGCGCCCCGCTTCGTTTGCTATTTGTCGCTCTCGGTCAGCCCCTTTATGAACCAGCGCTGGAAGATCACCACGACCATCACCGGCGGCAGCATGGCGAGGATCGCCAGCGCAAGAGCCTCGTTATAGTCGGGGATCTGGGAGCCGACCCAGACGAGCAGGATCTGCTTGATGCCCCGCACCAGCGTGAAGAAGCCCTCGTCCGTCGTCATCAGTGTCGGCCAGAGATACTGGTTCCAGCCATAGACGAACATGATGATGAAGATCGCCGCCATCATGGTGCGAGAGAGCGGCACCAGCACGTCGATGAAGAATTTAAACGGTCCGGCGCCGTCGATGCGCGCCGCTTCGAGGAGTTCGTCCGGCACCGACTTGAAGAACTGGCGGAAATAGAAGGTGCCTGTCGCGGATGCCAGGAGCGGCACGACCAGCCCCGTATAGGTGTTGGTCAGCTTCAGCATGTTCATCACCTCGTAGGAGGGCAGGATTCGAACCTCGAGCGGCAAAAGCAATGTCGTGAAGATCACCCAGAAGAAAAACGTCGCAAGCGGGAAACGAAAATAGACGATCGCGTAGGCGGCGAGCATCGAGAGCACGATCTTGCCGACCGCGAAGCCGAGACCGAGGATCATCGAGTTCATCACCATGTTGAAGCCGGTGATCTTGCCGGTGAAGCCGCCTTGGCGGGTCAGCACCGTCCCGTAGGTCTCGGCGAAATGGCCGCCCCAGTTGAGGCTCAGCCCGTTGCGATGGATCTCCGCCGCCTCGTGGGTCGAGGTCATGAAGGCGACCACGACAGGAGCCACCATGATGAAGACGCCGATCAGCAGAATGACGTGGTCGAGAATCCGGGTGCGATGCATCGGCGCCACCTCAATTGTAATGCACGCGCCGCTCGATGAAACGGAACTGGAAAATGGTAAGTACGAAGACGATCACCATGAGGATCACCGACTGTGCCGACGAGCCGCCGAGGTCGTTGCCGCGGAAACCGTCCATATAGACCTTATAGACGAGGGTGATCGGGTTGTTGGCGGCCTTGTCCTTCACCATGACGTCGATGACGCCGAAGGTGTCGAAGAGCGCATAGGTGATGTTGATGATCAGCAGGAAGAAGGCGGTCGGCGCCAAAAGCGGCAGGATGATCGTCCAGAACCGGCGCAGCCCCGAACGGCAATCGATCGCCGCCGCCTCGCGCACGGAAACCGGAATCCCCTGCAGACCTGAGAGAAAGAAGATGAAGTTGTAGGGAATCTGCTTCCAGACCGAGACGACGATCATCGCAAAGGCGGTATCGCCGAAGTCGAGCCCGACCTTGATATCCCAGCCGAACCAGCGGGCGATTTCGACGATGGGGCCTATATGCTGGTCGAAGAACATCATGCCGATCAGGCCTGCGACCGGCGGCGCGATCGCATAGACCCAGATCAGCAGCGTCTTGTAGGCGGCATTGCCGCGGATGACGCCATCGGCCTTGACGGCGAGCAAGAGCCCGACCGATAGCGCAAAGAAGGTGACGAGCGCGGTGAAGATGGCGGTGAACCGCGCGATCCCGCGGTATTCGACGGACTTCAGCACGTCCGTGTAATTCGAGAGGCCGACGAAGGTGGAGCCGAAGCCGAAGGGATCCTCGAGGTAGAAGGACGATTGAATCGCCTGCACCGAAGGCCAATAGAAGAAGATGAAGATGATCGCGAGCTGCGGCGCCAGGAAGAGATAGGGCAGGCAGCGCGATGTGAATCGTACGCGCTTGGCGGACGTCTCGCCCCTTTCCGCCTTGCCGCCAAAGAGCCGGAGGGCACCGAAACGATGCCCTCCAATGCCGGCCCCTCCGCGCGACGCGGAGAGGCCTTCGGTTTCAGCCGCCATCGAAATCAGCCTGCCGTCTTGGCGAAACGGGCGAGCAGTTCGTTGCCTTCTCGCTCGATCGTCTCAAGCGCATCCTTGACGGTCGTTTCGCCCGCGAAGATGCGACCATATTCGCGCTCCATGATCTCGCGGATCTGCGGGTAGAAGCCGAGGCGGTAGCCCTTGGACCATTCGCCGGCCGGCAGCAGGAGCTGCTTGATGCCGACTTCGGCGACCGGCGTCTGCTGATAGTAGCCGTCCTTTTCGGCAAGCTCGTACGCAGCCTTGGTGATGGCGACGTAGCCGGTAGACTTGTGATAGAAATACTGGATTTCCGGCGAAGTCAGGAACTGGAAGAAATCCGCCACGCACTTGTTCTCTTCATCCGACTTGCCGGACATGGCAAAGAGTGCCGCGCCGCCAATGAAGGAGTTGGTGCCGGCGCCCTCGATCGAACCCCAATAGGGCAGGAAGGTCGCAGAGAAGGGCGTGGTGGCCGTCTTCTGCAGACCGCCGAAGGAACCGGAAGAGCCGATCCAGAAGGCGGCCTTGCCCTCTTCGAAGACCTTCTGGTTGTCGGCCCAACCGGCGCCGTAGAAGGCGAAGTAGCCCTCATCCTTCCAGGCCTTCAGTTTCTCGAACATCATCTGGAGCTTTGGGTCCGTCACCTTCAGCTTGGTGTCGACGACGCTGTCATAGCCATTGTGGTTGCTGGCGAACTGGATGTTATTTCGCGAGAAGAAGTTCTCGGTGAACTGCCAGGTAAGCTGCGACTGGATGAGGGGGATGTAGCCGGCTTCCTTCAGCTTCGGAGCGATGGCCTCGAATTCTTCCCAGGTCTTCGGCGCTTCGACGCCGGCCTTCTTCAGGGCCTCATCGTTGATATACATGATCGGGGCCGAGGAGTTGAACGGCATGCCCACGAACTTGCCGTCGCTGTCGGCGTAGAAATAGCGAACGCCGTCGATGAAGGCGTCGCGGTCGAAGCCGTAGCCGGCCTTGGTGATCAGATCTTCCGCCGGGATGATGGCGCCCTTGGCGTTGATGATGGTCGCGGCACCCGCATCGAAGACCTGCAGGATGTTCGGCTGCTCGCCGGAACGGAACGCCGCGATGCCGGAAGCGAGCGCCTCTTCATAGGTGCCCTTGCTGACCGGGGTCAGCATGCAGGCGCTCTGGGACGCGTTGAACTTCTGGGCGACTTCGTTGATCACCTCGCCATTGCGTCCGGCCATGCCGTGCCACCAGGTGATGTTGGTCGCGGCCAGCGACGTCGTTGCGGAAAATGTGAAGGTTACGGCTGCAAGCAAAGCTTTCCTGATCATGTCCCCTGTCCTCTCCACCGTGGTTGTGGTTTGCAGTGGACTAGTGGCCTTCTATGACAGGCCGGTAATGCTTCTGTGACGGAACGATTACATTTTCCCACTCGGTCAAAAACGTCCGTCAAAAGGCATCGGGCAGATGCCGCGGCCAGCGCCATGGCAAGACGGCGATGATATCGTAGCGTACCGACAGGCGGTGGAAATCGGGCTGGCTCGAAAGCCAGAGATCGCTTGCAGCCCTGATGCGCCGTTGAGACGAAGCGGAGACGGCGAAGACCGCGCCGTCGAACGTCGTCCTCGCCTTCACCTCGACAATAGCCACGAGTTCGCCGCGCCGGGCGATGATGTCGATCTCGCCGAGCCTGGTGCGGTGACGCATGGCCACGATGCGGTAGCCCTTCAGCATCAGGCAGAGCGCGGCGCGATATTCGGCAAGAAGCCCACGCTTCAGCGCCTTCAACTTCCGGGCGTCCGGCCGCTCAGCCTTCATTGCTTTCCTTGAGGCTCAGGAGCCGGCCGTAGAGCCCCTTGCGCGGCAGGCCCGTTCGGCGGGCGGCTTCCGTCGCGGCCTTGCCCATCGGCATGGCACGGGCGAGTTCGCGCAAGAGTGCATCGATGTCCGGCTCTTGCGGAGCAGGCTTGTCATCGGGCGGTCCGATGACCAGCACGATCTCGCCCTTCACCCCCGCCGTCTGGTCATAGAAGACCTTGAGCTCGCCGAGAGTGCCGCGGCGAAACTCCTCGAAGACCTTGGTCAGTTCGCGGCAGACCGCCGCCTTTCTCTCCGCCCCAAGCACTTCGGCAGCCGCGGCGACCGTCGCGGCGATACGGTGCGGCGATTCGAAGAAGATGAGCGTCGCCGGTGCTTCGCCAAGTTCCGCCAGCCGCTCGCGGCGGGCCTTGTCTTTCACGGGCAGGAACCCGGCAAAGAGAAAGGCGTCGCTTGGTTGGCCGGAGCCGACTAGCGCGGCGAGAGGTGCGGAGGGTCCCGGGATCGGAACGACACGGTGACCGGCTTCGATCGCAAGCTGCGCCAGCCGGTAGCCGGGATCGGAAACGAGCGGCGTGCCGGCATCGGAGACGAGCGCCACCGACTTGCCTGCGGCGAGCGCCGAAAGGAGCCGCGGCCCGGCCTCTGCTGCGTTGTGCTCATGGTACGGCATCGGCCGGTTGACGATGCCGTAGCGGTCGAGCAGCACCCGCGTAACCCGCGTATCCTCGCAGGCGAGCAGGTCAGCCCCGGCGATCGTCTCCAGCGCCCGAACCGTGATGTCGGCGAGATTGCCGATCGGCGTCGCCACCAGATAAAGCGCCGGTTCCAGCGGGCGCGCCGGAACGGTCGCGTTCATCAGGCGAAAGCTGCGCTGCCTCTCCCTCTCCGCCGTCTCGTCTGCTTGCTGCTTTTCCAATGGCCGCTTCCCGATCCTGCCGGCCCGATTATTCCCGATCGCCGGTTCGCACCCTTTATGAGTGAGCGCAATGCACAGGGCAAGGCCGCAGGGTGGCGGCGGTCGCATGCACTGGGATGCACTGGGGAAACTGCCCGCGAAACCCCTTGCTTTCGTGGTTCTTTTTCTGCCATTTTGCCCCTCCACATCATCCGGCCGGCCGGCCGGGGCACGCAGTTGACGCCGCGGCGGGCGCCTCGTCCGTCCGGCAATGGTTGAAAGCGGTAGCATCCATGCGTATTACTCTCGAGCGGTCCAATCTTCTGAAATCGCTGAACCATGTCCACCGCGTGGTCGAACGGCGAAACACGATCCCGATCCTCTCGAACGTCCTGTTGCGCTCGGATGGTGCGAGCCTCGAAATGAAGGCCACCGACCTCGACCTGGAAATCACCGAGGCGACGCCTGCCCAGGTGGAGCAGCCGGGCGCCACCACGGTTCCGGCCCATCTGCTCTACGATATCGTCCGCAAGCTGCCGGATGGATCGGAAGTGCTCTTGGCAACCAACGCCGAGGGTACGGCGATGACGGTCGCCTCCGGCCGCTCGAAGTTCTCGCTGCAATGCCTGCCGCAATCGGACTTTCCGGACCTGACCGCCGGCAGCTTCTCGCATTCCTTCCGCCTGAAGGCGACCGACCTCAAGATGCTGATCGACCGGACGCAGTTCGCGATCTCGACCGAGGAGACCCGTTACTACTTGAACGGCATCTTCATTCACACGGTCGAGAACAAAGGCGAGCTGAAGCTGCGCGCGGTTGCCACCGACGGGCATCGCCTCGCCCGCGCCGACGTTGAAGCGCCGGCGGGCTCGGAGGGCATGCCCGGTATCATCATTCCGCGCAAGACGGTCAGCGAATTGCAGAAGCTGCTCGACAATCCCGACGTGGTGGTGACGGTCGAAGTCTCCGATGCGAAAATCCGGCTGACGATTGCCTCGATCATCATGACGTCGAAGCTGATCGATGGGACCTTCCCCGACTATCAGCGCGTCATCCCGGCGAACAACGACAAGGAGCTGCGCGTCGATTGCCAGTCCTTCGCCCAGGCCGTCGACCGCGTGTCGACGATCTCCTCGGAGCGCGGCCGCGCCGTGAAACTGGCGCTCAATGATGGCCAGATGACGCTGACCGTCAACAATCCAGACTCGGGCAGCGCCACAGAAGAATTGCCTGTCGGCTATGAAGGCGATCCTCTCGAGATCGGATTCAACGCAAAATATCTGCTCGACATTACGTCCCAGCTCACCGGCAACGACGCGGTGTTCATGCTGGCGGATCCCGGTTCGCCGACGCTGGTGCGCGATCTTGCCGGCGACGACGCACTCTATGTGCTGATGCCAATGCGAGTTTGAAAACTGAGGAAGCCCCGCAATGGAGCCCGCCCTGCTTTCGCACGGCGGGTTTTTTCATGTCCCTTCGTCGCGCTGCTGCCGATTCTCATGCATTACGGCGCTGCGCGTCATTTTAGACGCGTGAAGGTCGCAAGCAGCACTTCGAAGCGTCGCGTCTTTCCTCCCTAAATGGAAAGGATCTGGGGAAACATGCAGCAGGCGCAGACAGACTTGTTTTCGCCGCATATAGGAGCACATTATGAACGAACACGCACTCACGCTCGGCGAATCAGCCAGCAGGGGGAGAGCTGACATCGAGGAGGTCGAGGGAATTCTATGAGCTTGCGCTTGAAGGTTAAGGAACGGTTCGGCCGGAAGTTCGACGAGGAAATCCGCTTCTTCAAGGGCTGGATGAGCAATAGCCGCGCTGTCGGCGCGATCCTGCCCACGTCTTCGTTCACCGCGCGCCGCATGGCGAGCGTCGTCAACCCGCGTTCGGGCCTGCCGGTTCTCGAGCTCGGCCCGGGGACGGGCGTCATCACCAAGGCGATTCTGGAGCGCGGCGTGGCGCCTGAAAAACTGGTTTCGGTGGAATATTCCACCGACTTCTTCAATCAGTTGAGGGCGGAATTCCCCGACGTCAACTTCATCAACGGCGATGCCTTCGATCTCTCGCACACGCTGGGAGCCTTCACGGACCAGCAGTTCGACAGCGTCATCTCAGCCGTGCCGCTGCTGAACTTTCCGATGCACCGCCGTGTGACGCTGATCGAGGATCTGCTTTCACGCATTCCCGTGGGGCGGCCGGTGGTGCAGATCTCCTATGGACCGCTCTCGCCGGTCGTCGCCGTGCCGGATCGCTATCGCATCCAGCATTTCGACTTCGTCGTCCGAAATATTCCGCCGGCGCAACTCTGGGTCTATAGCCGCACCCATTGACCCGGCGCGCAGCCGATGTTCGGCGTCTATCTCACCCATCCGCAGGTCCGGATCGATCCTGAAGTTCCCGTGCCGCAATGGGGTCTTTCCGATCTCGGGCGGGAGCGCACGCGCATGACGGCCGGGCAGCCCTGGGTCCGGCTGCTCGGCCGCATCGTCTCCAGCACGGAAAGGAAGGCGCTCCAAACCGCGGCAATATTGGCGGACGCCGCGGGCATTCCCGTCGAAACCGATGAGGAGACGGGCGAAAACGATCGTTCCTCTACCGGCTTTCTTCCGCCGGACGAGTTCGAGAAGGCGGCGGACCGCTTCTTTGCCCATCCCGAAGAGAGCTTCAGGGGCTGGGAGCGGGCACTCGACGCCCAGACGCGCATTTCGAGGGCCGTCTTCTACATCCTCGAGCGGCACGACCCGACCGTGCCGATCGCCTTTGTCGGCCACGGCGGCGTCGGCACCCTCCTGAAATGCCGGATGACGGGCACTGCGATCGCGCGCAGCGCCGATCAGCTGCCGGGCGGCGGCAATCTCTTTGCTTTCCGCCTTGCGGATCGCGCCGTCACGTGCGACTGGACCGCGATGGAATTCTGGCAGGGGTAGTCTCGACATGAGCATGAATGCGCGTGACCGATTGATTGTCGGCCTTGACCTTCCGACCGTGGCGGAAGCGGAGAAGATCGTCGCGACCCTCGGCGAAGAGGTCGTCTTCTACAAGATCGGCTATCAACTCGTCTTTGCCGGCGGACTAGAATTCGCGCGCGATCTCGCTGCCGCCGGCAAGAGGGTCTTCCTCGACATGAAGCTGCTCGACATCGACAATACGGTGGCGAAGGGCGTGGAGAACATCGTCAAAATGGGCATGTCGATGCTGACGCTCCATGCCTATCCGAAGGCGATGAAGGCGGCCGTGGAGGCGGCCAGGGGATCCGATCTCTGCCTTCTCGGCGTCACTGTGCTCACCTCGATGGACGAGCAGGATGTGATCGACGCCGGATATGAATACGACCCGCACACGCTGGTGCTGCGCCGCGCCGAGCAGGCCCGTTCCGCCGGCATGGGCGGCATCGTCTGTTCGGCGGAAGAGGCCGGCGCCGTCCGCCGGATCATCGGCCCTGACATGGCGCTCGTGACACCCGGTATCCGCCCCGCCGGTGCGGAGAAAGGCGACCAGAAGCGAGTGATGACACCGGGCGACGCCATCCGGGCCGGATCCAGTCATCTCGTGGTCGGACGGCCGATAGTCAAGGCGCCCGATCCGCTTGCCGCGAGCCGCGCAATCCTCGCCGAGATGGCGGTCGCGCTTCCCGGTTGAGCCGCACCGAAAAAACAACAGTTCAGCGAAGCCGGCGCTTGACCTTGTCCCCAATTTGCCGAAAGTAGCCACCTCCTGCATGTTCACTTTGCCGGGCCCAGGCAAAAAACATGCAGCAATTCAAGGTGCTGCAGCGGCCATCGCGCGCTTCAAAAGACGCGCGCGCCGTCATGCGCTTCGCAGAGCGACGAGGAGTTCGCAATGGCCAAGGGATACTGGATTGCTCGGGTCGATGTACGAGACCCCGACCGTTACAAGGACTACGTAGCAGCAGCGAAACCCGCCTTCGAGAAATACGGCGCGACCTTTCTCGCCCGCGGCGGTCAGTTCCATCGCCTCGAGGGTGCTGTGCGAAACCGCAACGTGGTGATCGAGTTTCCTTCGTTTCAGGCCGCCATCGACTGCTACAACTCGCCGGAATACCAGCTCGCCGCAGCCATCCGCCAGGAGGTCGCCGATGCGGAAATGGTGGTCGTGGAGGGCGTCTGAGGCACGCTACTCCGGCCTTGCTAGGGCGTGAAAATGGACGGGCAGGTGTGTGCGGATTGGCCTTCACCTCGCCCGCCGCTTGCGATATGTAGCAAGCAATCTTGCCCGTGAAATCAGGAGTGCGTTTCCCATGACCTTGTCCAACCTTCCGCCGCTGGTGACGATTTTCGGCGGATCCGGATTTGTCGGCCGTCATGTGGTGCGCGCGCTCGCCCGCCGGGGCTACCGCATCCGCGTTGCGGTTCGTAGGCCCGATCTCGCCGGCCATCTCCAGCCGCTCGGCAATGTCGGCCAGATCGTCTGCGTCCAGGCCAATCTGCGCTACCGCAAATCGGTGGACCGTGCCGTCGAGGGCGCCGACCACGTGATCAATTGCGTCGGCGTCCTTTTTGAAAGCGGGCGCAACAGCTTCGACGCCGTGCAGGAATTCGGTGCCCGTGCGGTCGCCGAAGCGGCTCGTGCGGCCGGCGCGACGCTGACCCATATATCGGCGATCGGCGCCGATCCGAAATCCCAATCCGACTACGCCCGCACCAAGGGCCGCGCCGAACTGGCGGTCCTCGATACCGTGCCCGAGGCGATTATCCTCCGCCCGTCTATCATCTTCGGCCCGGAGGACGGTTTCTTCAACAAGTTCGCAGAGATGGCGCGCTTCTCGCCTGTCCTGCCGCTGATCGGCGGCGGTCGCACCAGGTTCCAGCCGGTCTATGTAGGCGACGTGGCCGAGGCTGTCGCCCGCGCCGTAGAAGGGAAGCTTTCGGGCGGCACGATCTACGAGCTCGGCGGGCCGCAAGTGCTGTCCTTCCGCGACTGTCTCGAATTGATGCTGAAGACGATCGACCGAAAGCGCTCCTTCCTGTCTCTCCCCTTCGGCGTCGCCTCGCTTCTTGGACGCATCGCCTCGCTGGTGCCCTTCATCGCGCCGCCGATCACCGCCGACCAGGTGGTGTTGCTGAAATCCGACAATGTGGTCTCCGACAAGGCGGAGGTTGAAGGACGGACGCTCGACGGCATCGGCATCGCACCCACGATGCTCGAAGCGATCCTGCCCACCTATCTGGTTCGCTATCGTCCGCAGGGACAGTATACGCGCGGCGGCCGTGCCGCCTGATCGAACCGCAGCAACAGGTGAACGCATCGAAGCCGCCGAAGATGTGTCGGCGGCTTTTCTGTTGCCGGACAGCAACACCGTTGCAGTTCTGCCGCAGTCGCAAGCGCGTATGTCATTTACCCTGGATTCAGCATGTCCTGATATTGATCATGACACGGCCGGCGAATAAACAGCGCTCGCATCACGCGGCCCGGCAAACACAGCCGGCGCCAACATCACACTCGAAAGGCATACCGTCCCATGGGCAAGTCGATCGCAATCTTTTTTGCGTCTGCGGCAATGACCATTCTGGCTGGCTCGTTCATGGCACCGAGTACCGTTGCAAGCAGCAGGCAGGGCTGCACGCCCGCTTACGGCGTAGACCCGTGCACGACGGCGTCGGTTGCCTCTTCCGGCAATTGAGCCGACGTTGTCCCGCCCCGCTACAGCAGGGGCGACTGAGGACAGAGACATTTCTTTTTTGGCGGGGGCCAGGGGCCGCATGCGTTTCGAAAGGGACGCATGCGGCTTTATTTTTGCGCGATCATCCAAACACCCACAGGCCGATCAGCCCGGCAATACCGACGAGAATGCGCCAGATGGCGAACGGCGTGAAGCCGCGATGCGAGACGAAATCGAGCAGCGAGCGCACGACGAATATCCCGGCAACGAACGCTGCAACGAAGCCGACAGCAATCAGGCCGATATCGTCGAAGGAAAGCGCGTCGCGGTTCGTGTAGAGATCGAGGGTGAAGGCGCCGAGCATGGTCGGCATGGCGAGAAAGAAGGAAAATTCCGCCGCCGAGCGCTTGTCCGTTCCCATCAACAGGGCGCCGGCGATCGTCGCACCGGAGCGCGAGGTTCCCGGGATCATAGCCAGGCACTGGAAAAGGCCGATCTTGAAGGCGAGTGACGGCGGATAGAGGAAGATGTCGGTGTAGCGCGGCCTCAGCGGAAGATGATCGATGACGTAGAGAATGATGCCGCCGATGATCAGCACGACGCAAATCAGCATCGGCGTCTCGAACAGGACCGATTTGATGAAGCCATGCGCCGCCGCACCGATGACGGCCGCCGGCAGGAAGGCCAGCAGAACCGAGAGAACGAAACGGCGCGCTTGCGCACTTGCTGGCAGTGCACGCACGATCGACAGGAGTTTCTGGAAATAGACGAGCAGGATCGCGAGAATCGCGCCGAGCTGAATGAGAACAGCAAATGTATTCCCGGGCGACTTGAAACCGAGAAAATGGCCGGCAAGCAGGACATGCGCGGTGGACGAGACGGGAATGAACTCCGTGAGCCCCTCGATGAGCCCGAGAACAAGCGCGCTGATGATGGATTGATCCGCCATGTATGAGATATTCCTGATGTAGTGGGATTTGGGAAGAGAATTGCGATTCTCTTGTGTTTGCCACCTGAACTACCTATAGCTCCTTACAACGAGCCGTGGCCAGATGCATATGCCGCGATGCTGACATTCCCAAGACAGCTCACTCAAGACAGCTCAAAATCTTTGACCGATGCCGACACTTTATCATCACCCCATGTCTTCCGCCTCGCGGTTCGTACGCCTTATTCTCTCTGAATATGGCTATCAGACGGAACTTTGCGAAGAGCAGCCCTGGGAGAACCGTCGGGACTTCCTTGTGCTCAACCCGGCCGGCACATTGCCGGTCTATGTCGACAACAGCATGCGCGCGCTGTGTGGCGCGACGATCATTTCGGAATATCTTGACGAAACCAGCGGGATCATGAAGCGGGACCGCCGGTTGCTGGCTGAGGATCCGTTCCAGAGGGCGGAAATCCGGCGTCTCACGGAGTGGTTCCTGCAGAAGATGGAAGCGGACGTGACGCGACCGCTCGTGCGTGAGCGCATTTTCAAGCTGCAGATGAGGCCGGACCAGGGCGGCGGCGCACCGGATTCGAAGATCCTCCGAACCTCGCGCAACAACATCCGCCAGCACATGAAGTATCTTTCCTGGCTTGCCGGGTCGCGCCCCTGGCTGGGCGGCGACCGCATCTCCTACGCCGATCTTGCGGCGGCTGCCGCCACTTCGGTGCTCGACTATCTCGGCGAAATCGACTGGTCCGATTCGCCGTCCGCCAAGGAATGGTACCAGAGGCTCAAATCGCGGCCTTCCTTCCGGCCGCTGCTTGGCGAAAGGGTGCGCGGCGTCACCCCCGTCTCGCATTATGCGGATCTCGATTTTTAAGGGCTTATGACCATGCCTGGCAACGCTCAAAGGGCGGAAAACCAGGACAGGAAGCGACGGACGCTCACCGCCTTCCTGAAGGAGGAAGCTGCGGCCAAGGGTTTCGACATCTGCCGCATCACGCGGCCGGATGCCATACCGCGTGCGCCGGAGCGACTGAAGGCCTTCCTTTCCGCCGGCCGTCACGGGACCATGGAATGGCTGGCAGAGACGGCGGAACGGCGCTCCGATCCGCGTGTACTCTGGGGCGAGGTCCGGTCGATCGCCCTTCTTGGCATGAACTATGGGCCCAACGCCGATCCGCGCGACATTCTTGGAAAGCGCGACCGCGGCGCCATCTCCGTCTATGCACAGAACCGCGACTACCACGACGTCGTGAAGGGGCGGCTCAAGGAGATCGCGACGCGCTTTGCCGCCCGCTGCAGCGAGGACGTGAAGGTTTTCGTCGACACGGCCCCGGTCATGGAAAAACCTCTGGCGGAAAAGGCCGGCCTCGGCTGGCAGGGCAAGCACACCAATCTCGTTAGCCGCGACTTCGGCTCCTGGCTCTTCCTCGGCAGCCTGTTCACGACCGCCGATCTCGAGATCGACGCGCCCGAACACGACCATTGCGGTTCCTGCCGCGCCTGCCTCGACGCCTGCCCGACCGGTGCCTTTCCGGCCCCCTACCAGATCGATGCGCGACGCTGCATCTCCTACTTGACGATCGAGTACAAGGGTCGGATCGAACCGGAGCTGCGTCCGCTGATCGGCAACCGCATCTATGGCTGCGACGATTGTCTTGCCGCCTGTCCATGGAACAAGTTCGCCCGCGAGGCCTGCGAGATGAAGCTCAAGGCACGCGAAGATCTCAAGCAGCCGGAGCTCTCCTTCCTGCTGACTCTAGACGATGCCGCCTTTCGCGCCTTCTTTTCAGGCTCTCCGGTCAAACGCATCGGGCGCGACCGCTTCGTCAGGAATGTCTTGATCGCCGCCGGCAATTCCGGCGAAGAAGACCTGGTTTCCGCCTGCAAGGGCCTGGCAAGCGACGCCTCGCCGACAGTCCGGGCCATGGCGGTCTGGGCGCTTTCCCGGCTGATGCCGAAAGGAGAATTCATCGCTTTCGCGGGCAAATGTCCGCCGGAGACGGACGAAGAGGTTGTTTCGGAATGGAAAATGGCAGGAGTGAGCCGATGCATGTCCTGATCCTTGGTGCCGGCTATTCCGGCACGGCGATCGCCAAAGCCATTGCACCCGAAGCGCAATCGGTGACCGGGACGACCCGCTCGCCAGACAAGCTGCAGCCTCTGCGGGCCGACGGCATCGATCCGCTCCTCTTCGACGGAAACGCAATCTCCGCCGCGCTGGCGCAAGCGATGAAAAGGGCGACGCACCTCGTCCAGTCCATCGCGCCGGGGCAGGACGGCGACCCGATGTTCCGCGCCAAAACACCACCGCTTGCCGGGCTCCTGCCGAATCTTCGCTGGGCCGGTTATCTCTCCACTGTCGGGGTCTATGGCGATCATGGCGGCGCCTGGGTTGCGGAAGACACGGTGATCAGGCCGGTCTCGCTACGCTCGATGGAGCGCGTCGAGGCGGAGAACGCCTGGCTCGACTTCGGTGCCCGGCAGGAAATCCCTGTCGCCGTGCTCAGGCTTGCCGGCATCTACGGTCCGGGCCGCAACGCTTTCCGCAACCTTGCCGCAGGGACCGCCCACCGGATCATAAAGCCGAACCAGGTCTTCAATCGCATCCGCGTCGAGGATATCGGCGCGGCGACAGTCTTCCTTGCCACGCACGGCCTTGGCGGGATCTACAACATCGCCGACGACGAACCGGCGCCGCCACAGGATGTCGTATTGGAGGCCGCCCGGCTGATGGGCGTCGACCCGCCGCCGGAAATTCCCTTCGAAACCGCCGATCTCTCCCCGATGGCGCGCTCCTTCTACGGCGAAAACAAGCGTGTTTCCAATGCAAGGCTGCGAGAGGCCGGCTTCGAGCCCGCTTTCCCCAACTATCGCGTTTCACTTGCACAGTTGTGGGCATCCGGGACCTGGCGGGGATAGTCGTTTCCCGCCGGCGCATCCCTGCGACAGTATATCCCACCTGACATAGGCGCGGCCTATCAGTTCATCCGAAAGTATAGGATTCCACCCTCGCAACTTGACTGACCTACACTGCCAACTTTCCGCCTATACTTGGGCAGCGACCACAACCATAGCGGTAGCTGGTCAAATACAACCTTCGCCGACTGCAGCATCTCCTCGGAATCGAAATTTTAAATTAAACGTTTTCATCGAAACAGCGGCTGACGCCGACTCAAGGCCGTCAGAGACGTTTAGGCGTTGATTTCCAAGACCTTCTCCAATTCAACTAAAACAATTCAAACGATCTTCGATTTTTAATTTTTGCCGCTTCGCAATAATTCCTAATGGAAAGTTAAAGGTTGAAGCACGGTTTTGCCATTTTTTGCCCCAATTAGCTCGAACTGCAAGGGAAACAAATTCAGCATTCAAACCGAAGGGGGCGTCGCTTGAAGCCGGCGAACATCAGAACTGCTGCCGCTGCAGCGTTATTCACCGTCGGGATGGGATTGATCCCGACATCCGAAACTCAGGCGGCGGGAGCGGGCTGCGGCGGCGCATCGTGGTACGCCCTCACCTCGAAAACGGCCTCCGGCGAGAGAATGAACCCCTCACGTCTGACGGCCGCCCATCGCAGCCTCAAGTTCGGCACAAAGGTCCAGGTCACCAACAAACGCAACGGCAAGTCGGTGGTCGTCCGGATCAACGACCGCGGTCCCTTCATTCGTGGCCGCGTGATCGACCTCTCCAAGGCGGCGGCATCGCAGATCGGCATGGTCCGCTCCGGTACGGCCAGCGTCTGTTATCAGGTCATCAACTCCTGACGGCCTGACTGCCGGCGTGCCCACGTGTATTCTGCGGCTTCCGTCTTGCTCTTCGATGCCTTCGCCGCTACCACGGCGAAAAAGGAGTTGATCGAAGATGCGATTGGGCGGGCGGCTCTCGGGAGCCATTGAAGTTCTTGACGACATAGAGAGGCGCAAGCGCCCCGTCGCCGACGCGCTCAAGGATTGGGGCCTCTCTCATCGCTTTGCCGGCTCCGGCGACCGCGCAGCCGTCGGCAACATCGTTTATGATGCCCTGCGCATGAAACTCTCCCATGCCCATCTTATGGACAGCGACAGCGCCGTCGCACTTGCCCATGCGGTCATGTACCGCCAATGGGGCTTTAACCCGGAGAGCCTCGCGGCAGCACTTGCCGACGACAAGTTCGCGCCGGAAGCGCCGTCTTCGGAAATGATGAAGGCCTTCGCAGAGCGCCGAATCGAAAACGCGCCGCTCAATGTGCAGGGCGACATTCCGGAATGGACGCAAGCCTCGTTCGAAGAGAACTTCTCCGACGACTGGCTCGAGGAAGCCAGGGCGCTCGCGGGCCGGCCGACCCTCGACCTGCGCGTCAACACGCTCAAGGCGACGCGCGCCAAAGTGCTGAAGGCGCTGGAGCGCAGCGGCGCCGATTCGGCGGCGATCGCCCGCCATGGTATTCGCATCGCCGCCGGCGAGGGCGCATCGCGCCTGCCGAACGTGACGGCCGAGATCGCCTTTCAAAAGGGTTGGTTCGAGGTGCAGGACGAAGGATCGCAGATCGTCGCCGACCTCGCCTTTCCGCAGGAGGGCGAGCAGGTGCTCGACTATTGTGCCGGCGGCGGCGGCAAGACGCTCGCCATGGCGGCGGCGATGAACAACAAGGGCCAGGTCCACGCCTATGATACCGACCGCAAGAGGCTGGCGCCGATCATCGAGCGGCTGAAGCGGGCAGGGACCCGCAATGTGCAGGTCCATGAAACCGCCGACTCCCTGGCATCGCTTGCCGGGCGCTGCGATCGCGTGCTCGTCGATGCCCCCTGCACCGGCACCGGCACTTGGCGCCGCAGGCCGGACACCAAATGGCGGCTGACACAGAAGAATCTCGAGGAGAGGCTTGCGCAGCAGGAGGAGGCGCTTGCCAGCGCTGCACAGTTTGTCCGCCCCGGCGGATGCCTGATCTACGTCACCTGCTCCGTCCTGCCGGAGGAAAACGAATCGCAGGTCTACGGCTTCTGCGAGGACAATCCGGAATTCGAGATACTCTCGGCCGCCGATACCTGGGCGACGCTCTTCGGTACCGACAAGCCGCAGCCCTGGTCCGCCGACATGAAGACGGTGACACTGACGCCGGCGTCGACCGGCACCGACGGCTTCTTCTTCTGCCTGATGGGTAGAAAGGCCTGAGGGAACCCTATTGCATGTCTCCTTTAATCGACCTCGATTTAAGGACAAAGACATGCAGCAATTCAAAGTGCTACAGCGACCTTTGCGCGTCCAACGCGTCCAACAAGACGCGTGGCGCTGTAGAGTCGCAAGTTCCGCGCGACCACATGCCAAGGTCGCAAATTAAAAGGCTTCTAAACTATACGCTTTGACACAAGTTTGCTTTTGGTCCATGACACCCGGGCTTTTGCCGGGGCTCAAACCGTCTTGCGGCCGTCCCGCGACAAGTGAAGGAGAGGTCATGACCAAGAAATTCATCCGTTGCGCCGCGCTGGCGCTCCTGGCGGCCGCGTCCGGCCTGGCGCTGCAGCCGGCCCTGGCAGCGACCGACGCCGCAGCCGTCGTCAAGCATTATGCGACGATCGCCCATGCCAAGTACGAGGGCGCGCTGACGACGGCCGAAACGCTCGAGAAGGCGGTCGACGCGCTGATTGCACATCCGAGCGAGGAAACGCTGAAGGCAGCGCGCGAGGCATGGCTGAAGGCGCGCAATCCCTATCAGGAGACCGAGGTCTACCGGTTCGGCAATCCGATCGTCGATGAGTGGGAGGGCAAGGTAAACGCCTGGCCGCTCGACGAGGGCCTGATCGATTATGTCGACCCGAGCTACGGCACGGAGAGCGATGAGAATGCGCTCTTCGTCGCCAATGTTATCGCCAGCAAGACGATTAAGATCGATGGCAAGGATGTCGATGCAACCAGCATCACGCCGGAATTTCTTGCCGGCACGCTGCAGGAGGCCGGCGGCATCGAGGCGAATGTCGCAACCGGCTACCACGCGATCGAATTCCTGCTGTGGGGCCAGGATCTGAACGGCACCGGCCCGGGCGCCGGCAACAGGCCCTATACCGATTTCGACACCAAGGCCTGCACCAACGGCAATTGCGACCGCCGCGCCGCCTATCTCAAGGCCGCAACCAGCCTGCTCGTCTCCGATCTCAAGGAGATGGTCGCCAACTGGACGCCGGAGGGCGAGGCCGCCAAGGCGGTCGAAGCCGATCCCAAGGCGGGCATCGCCGCGATCCTCACCGGCATGGGCTCGTTGTCCTATGGCGAGCTCGCCGGCGAACGCATGAAGCTCGGCCTGCTGCTCCACGATCCGGAAGAGGAACATGATTGCTTTTCCGACAACACCCATAACTCGCATCTGCACGACGCGATCGGCATCCAGTCCGCCTATACCGGTGAATATACCCGGATCGACGGCACGAAAATCGCCGGTCCCTCCCTCTCCGAACTCGTCGCCGCCAAGGACTCCGATCTCGACAAGGAGATGAAGGACGATCTCGCGACCACGGTCGAGAAGATGCAGGCGATGGCCGAGCGTGCCGAAACCATCGAGGCCTACGACCAGATGATCGGCGAAGGCAACACGGAAGGCAATGCGACCGTCCAGGCGGCCATCGACGGCCTGGTCGCCCAGGCCAAGACCGTCGAGCGCGCAATTACGGCACTCGACCTGGGGCAGATCGAGCTTGAAGGTTCGGACAGCCTGGATAATCCTAACGCCGTCTTCCAATAGGCGAAAGCCGGGCCGCTTCCGGTGGGCGGCGGCCCGATCCTTGTCCGATGAACGCACGCACCACCCGCTTCCTGGCGCTTCCGATTGCGCTCCTCAGCCTCGCTGCATCGGCGGCGGGCGACGCTTCGCCCCACTCGGTCGGTACCCCCCTCTGCCCTGCCCGGTCCACCCTCAGCAGCTGCAGCGCAGCTGCTGCGGAGGACGGGCAGGGCAGAGGGGGGTGCCCCCCTAGGCAGATCGCAGATGCTGCGTCGCGCGAATCACCGAGACGCTCCAATCAAATTCCGTCGCGCTCCGAACGCGACGAGCTTTCAAACGACGATCTCGACCGCGTACTCAAGGTGACGCGGCCTACGACGGACTTCTCCAAAGCCGAACAATTCGAGGCCATGTCCGGGGGCGCGACGACGACGATCGCGTCGATCGATGAGAAGGTTTTCTCGCAGCTGCTCGCCAACCTGCCCTTTGAGGCCGAACAGAATTTCAAGCTCGGCAAGGCGCTGTTTGAAAAGCTCTGGGTCTCTTCCCCCTCCTCGACGCAGGCCTCCGACGGGCTCGGGCCGCTCTACAATGCGCGGGCCTGCGCGAGCTGCCATCCGCGGGACGGACGCGGCCGTCCGCCCGAGGGAGCGGTTGCGGACGCGACGTCGATGTTCTACCGCCTCGCCCGCCCGCCGCGCGACGCGGCCGAGCGGCAGATGATCGCCGCCCATGAGGTGCTCAACTTTCCGGATCCGGTCTATGGCGCGCAGATGCAGGACAGCGCCGTGCCGGGGCTCGCAGCCGAAGGCCGGATCGTCATAACCTATGAGGAAGTGCCAGTGACGCTTTCCGGCGGCGAGCCTGTTACGCTCCGAAAGCCGCATTATGCGGTGGCCGATCTCGGCTATGGCGCCATGGATCCGGAGACGACGCTGTCGCCCCGAGTGGCCCCGGCGATGATCGGCCTCGGCCTGGTCGAAGCGATCCACGAGGCGGATATCCTCGCCAATGCCGATCCGGACGACAGAAACGGCGACGGCATCAGCGGCCGGGCGGCACTCGTCCGTGACCGGCAGAGCGGCGCCGTCACGCTTGGCCGTTTCGGGTGGAAGGCTCAGAGCCCCACCGTTCTTCAGCAGGCGGCCGATGCCTTCGCTATCGATATCGGCATTTCCACCCCCGGTCTTGATCTGAGCCACGGCGACTGCACCGCGGCGCAGGCCGCCTGCCTTCGGCTCCCGACCGGCGTACAGCCGCGGCTCGGACCAGTGGAAGCGCCCGATCCTGTCCTCGGGCTCGTCACCTTCTATTCCGTCAGCCTCGCCGTGCCCGCCCGGCGCAAGGCGAGCTTTCCCGAGACGCTGAAGGGAAAGCGGCTTTTCTACGAGGCGGGCTGCCCTGCCTGTCACACGCCGAAATATGTGACCCGCCGCGACGCCGCGCACACGGAGGTGGCCTTCCAGTTGATCTGGCCCTATTCCGATTTCCTGTTGCACGACATGGGCGAGGGCCTGGCGGACGGCCAGCCGGTCGGGATCGCCAACGGACGCGAGTGGCGCACGCCGCCGCTCTGGGGGATCGGACTGACGAGGACCGTCAGCGGCCATACCTTCCTCCTTCACGACGGGCGTGCGCGAAATTTCGCCGAAGCCGTCCTCTGGCACGGCGGCGAAGCGGAAATGGCCCGCAACGCTTTCGCGACCATGAGCGGGGACGACCGCAAGGCCCTCTTGACCTTCCTGGAGTCGCTCTGATGCGCCTGACCCTGTTCCTGCCCCTTGTACTTCTAAACCTTGCTATTGCCGGCGCCCCCGCGGCGGCACAGGAGGGCGAGGCCCCATTGCCACGCGTCCTCGACGAGGCAGCGCTTCCGGGGGTGATGGCAAGGGCGGTGGACGACTTTATCCTTTCCGGCTACCGCGATCTGTCGCAGTCGACGGCGGCCCTTGCGCAAGCAGGCGGAGCGCTTTGCGAGGCCCCTTCCGTCGCCATACTCGATGCGGCTCGGTCGGCCTTCACGGATGTCGTGGGAAAATGGTCCGCGGTCGAAATCATCCGTCTCGGGCCGGCGCTCGAACAGAATCGCTTCGAACGCTTTCTCTTCTATCCGGACCGGAAAAGCACCGGCCTGAAGCAAGTCCAGGCCATCCTCGCCAAAGGCGACGAGAGCGCGACCGACATCGAAAGCCTCAGGATAAAGAGCGTTGCGGTCCAGGGCCTCGGTGCGCTTGAATATGTGCTCTACGGCACGGGCTCGGAGGCGCTTTCGGGCGGCGAGGGCGGCTTTCGCTGCCGTTACGGCCGCGCCATTGCAACGAACCTCGAAACCATTGCCCGCGAACTGCTTGCCGCCTGGGAAAGCCCCGATGGAATCCAGGCCGCATGGAAAAGGCCGGGACCGGACAATCCGCTCTTCCGCGACGACCGCGAGGCCGCAACCGAATTGCTCGGTATCCTCGTCCACAGCGTCGAGATGGTGAAGGACCAGAGGCTACGTCCCTTCTACGCCGGAACGGTCGACGGCAGGCCGGGCAGGAACAATCCGAAACTCGCCATCTATTGGCGTTCCGGCAACACAATGGCGTCCCTGTCGGCAAATTTCCGCGGACTGCAGGCGCTCTTCAACCTGGCCGGGATGGAAAACCTGCTCCCCGCCGACAGCCGCTCGATCGCCGGCTCGGTGGATTTTCTCCTGAAGACGCTGGCGCGTGCTGCCGACCGGGTGGACGGGCCGATCGATGCTGCGCTTGCCGACGGCAGGCGGCGTGCGACGCTCGATTTCATCGCGCTCAACACCGCCGACCTGCTCGACAGGCTCAACCGCGATTTTGGCGGCGCCATCGGTCTTGGCGCAGGGTTTTCCTTCGCCGACGGCGATTGACAAGCGGCTCTTTTGGGCGCAAATCGCATCCGTGTCCGCACTGCGGGCATGATGTCACCCACAAGGATCAATTCAAATGAACCCCGACAGTCGAAGTCGAGCCTTCGTGCTCGCGGCCGTCCGGACCTGAATGATCAGGGCTCCCGGCGGTCGGACGACTTGGCCCCATGGAGCCCAACATGCTGCGCATCTACAAAAGCCAGAACAGCCATCTCGCGCTCGTCGACCACTCCGCCGGCCTTGCCGCCGAGGAGACCGTGACCTGGTTCGACCTCTTCAAGCCTTCCGCCGATGAGACGCGGCTTGTGGAGGGGCATCTCGGCATAGCGATCCCGACCAGCGACGAGATGCAGGAGATCGAGCTTTCCGATCGGCTCTACCAGGAGGACGGCGCCGAGTTCATGACTATCACGGCGACCGCCAAGCTCGACAGCGATCAGCCGGGCAAGGCGCCTGTGACCTTCATCCTCAAGGGGGGGAGCCTCGTCACCGTGCGCCACGCGGATCCGAAGCCGTTCCAGCTCTACGCCAATCGCATCCAGAAGCCGAACGGGGCCGTTTGTGAAACGGGCGAGCTCGTGATGCTCGGCCTGCTCGAGTCGATGATCGACCGTATCGCCGATGCGCTGGAGCGCGCCGGCGACGAGGTCGACGCGATCTCGCGCGAGGTCTTCCGCAAGTCTCATGTCAGCGCCACCAAGAAGACGCGCGATCTGCAGTCGCTGATCGAGCAGATCGGCCAGAAGGGCGACCTGCTGACGACCATCCGCGAAAGTCTCGTCAGCATAGGCCGGCTCGTCGCCTATCACGTCGCGGCCGAAGGGAGCGGCCCGCGCAAGGCGGGCAAGGAAAGCCGACAGCGGATAAAGCTGATCCAGCGCGATGCGACGTCGCTCGGCGATCACGCGCTGTTCCTGTCGAACAAGATCAATTTCCTGCTCGATGCAACGCTCGGCCTCATCAATCTCGAGCAGAACCAGATCATCAAAATCTTCTCGGTGGCGGCGGTGGTCTTCCTGCCGCCGACCCTGGTCGCCTCGATCTACGGCATGAATTTCCAGGCTATGCCGGAACTCGCCTGGCGGCTCGGCTACCCCTATGCGCTCGGCATGATGGTGCTTTCGGCGCTGGTGCCGTATCTCTATTTCAAGCGCCGGGGATGGTTGTGACAATGGCTCACTTCCTCCGCCCCGAAAATCAAATCTCAACCACGAACCTCATCGACAGACGCAGCTTCGTCAAGATGGCCGGTGCCGCGTTCGTGGCGACGCTCAGCTCCCGTAGCGCCTTCGCGCTCAATCGCGCAGACGCCGTCTTCGCCGCCGCCTTCATGGCGCCGGACGGCCGCTATGGCGTGGCGACGCTGACGGAAGCGGGCGAGATCGTCGAACGCACCCTCTTGCCGGCGCGCGCACACGGCATGGCCTTCTCGCCGGCGGGCCGGCAGATGGTCGCCTTCGCGCGCCGGCCCGGCACCTATGCGATGATAGGCGCAATGGACCGACCGGCCGAACCGGTGGTGATAACCGCCGCCGAAGGCCGCCACTTCTTCGGCCATGGCTGCTTTTCCGCCGACGGCCGGCTGCTCTACGCCACGGAAAACGATTTCGCCGCCAATCGCGGCATGGTGGGCGTCTATGACGGAACGGCGGGTTTTGCGCGGATCGGCGAGTTTCCGACCTACGGCATCGGCCCGCACGACATGGCGCTCTCTCCAGACGGGCGCACGCTGATCATCGCCAATGGCGGCATCGAGACCCATCCGGACTTCGGCCGCACCAAGCTCAATCTCGACCATATGGAGCCGAGCCTCACCCTTGTCGACACGGCGACGGGCGCCCTCGTCGAAAAGCACGCGCTGCCACCGGCATTGCGGCAGCTATCTACCCGGCATGTCGATATCGGCGCCGATGGGCGAGTCTGGTTCGCCTGCCAGTACGAAGGCCCGCGCAACGATCTGCCGCCGCTCGTCGGCCATTTCGAAAAGGGCGAGGCGCCGACCTTCGTCGACCTGCCGGAGCGCACCACGCTGGCGCTTGCCAATTATGTCGGCGCCATCGCCGTGAACCGCCGCGAGGGGCTTGTCGGCCTTACCTCTCCGAAGGGCAACACCGCCGTGACGCTCGAGGCGAAAACCGGCGCGGTGGTGAGAGAGGAGCGCATAGCCGACGCGGCGGGCGTAGCTGCGGCCGAACATGGCTTTGCGGTCTCTTCCTATCGCGGAAGTTTCAAGGGACATCCGAATGCTGTCGCCTGGGACCAGCATATCGTCAGGCTTGGCGGCTAAGAGACTTACAGACCATCGCATGCCGCTTAGATCACGCCGCCTCCGGCACCCGAAAGCGCCGCGAGATCGTCCCAGCGATAAGCGACTTGAACAAGGCGTTCCCCGCCGACGCCGACACGGCCCTCACCGACGGCGCGCGCGCCCACGCGTTCGTAGAATAGCCTGTTCGGATTGTCCGCCAGAACCCAGGCAAAAAGCGAGGAAGCTCCCATTTCCCGGCAATGGGCCGCAACCGAGCGCACCAGCGCCGAGCCGACGCCGGCGCCATGATAGTCCGGCAGGATGTAGAGCTCGTAGAGCTCCCGGTCGAAGGCCGGCGGCATGCCACGCGCCCGCCCATAATTGGCGAAGCCGATCACCCGGTCATCCGAAAGATCGACCGCAACCGTGAGGAAACTCCCCGGAACGCGCATCCGCCGCGCATGCCCGATGGCCTGGTTCCCGACCGTCATCGCATCGAGATAGGCATCGGATATGATGCCGCGGAAGGTTGCACGCCAGGTCGTGACCAGGACCGAGGCGACCTCCATAAGATCGTCGGGATCGGCCGGCCTGATCTCGATAGGCTTGATGCTTTTCATCTGGGAGATATATGGACGCGCCGTGCCTGACAAAAGCCTGCACGCCGCCCATTCGCACGGCAGTCCGCCATCTGGCGAAATGCGCTTGTTCTCCGGCAAGACGCGTGCAAGTGTCGGGCCTGAAGAAATGGGGTTTGCGCGAGGGGCAGTTGCATTGAAAGTGGACAGCGAACCATATGATTTTCGCGCTCGCGCCCGCGAGAGTTTCGGCCGCCAGGCGGCGATGCGCACGATCGGTGCGGAACTGACGCGCGTCGAACAGGGAACGGTCGAGATCGAGCTACCCTTCGACGCCAAGCTGACGCAGCAGCATGGTCTCCTGCATGCCGGCATCATTTCCGCCGCGCTCGATGCGGCCGGCACCTACGCGGCCTATTCGGTGATCGATCCGGACGCATCGCTGCTGACGATCGAGTTCAAGGTCAACTTGCTCTCGCCCGGCCGCGGAGAACGCTTCCTCTTCCGGGGCGAGGTCACGAAGCCCGGCACCACGATCATCGTCTCGGACGGGCGCGCCTATGCGGTGAAGCCGGATGGACCGGCAAAGTTGATCGCCTCGATGACCGGAACGATGATGGTCGTGCGCGGACGCGAGGGGATCGAGGGATGAGTTTCGAGCTGAAGACGGTGGCCGGCAGGAAGATCCTCTATGTGATGGCGGTGGACCCGGAATATGGACCCTGCCTCAACGCCCGCATCACGCCGCTGATGACCGGTGTCGGCCCCGTCGAGGCCGCCGTCGCGCTGACGAAGGCGCTGGCCGAGCTTCGTGCCGCCGACAAGCTGCCGGATCTCGTCGTTTCGCTCGGCTCGGCCGGCTCGGCAACGCTCGAGCAGGCCGAAATTTACCAGGCCAGCTCGGTTGGCTACCGCGACATGGATGCCTCCCCGCTCGGCTTCGCGAAGGGCGCCACGCCCTTCCTGGATCTCCCGGCCGTCGTGCCCTTGCCACTGCGCATCCCCGCAATAAAGGACGCGCGTCTTTCGACCGGCGCCAACATCGTTTCCGGAAAAGCCTACGACGAAATAGATGCCGACATGGTCGAGATGGAGACCTTCGCGGCCTTGCGCGCCTGCCAGGCCTTCGGCCTTCCGCTGATCGGGCTTCGTGGAATATCGGACGGCAAGGCGGAACTGAAGCATGTCGACGACTGGAGAGAGTATCTGCACATCATCGACGAGAAGCTTGCCGAGGCGATCGACAGGCTGGAAGCGGCCCTCGAAACCGGCGAAATCCGGCTCTGAACGTTCCCGCGGGCGCTAAATTGTCCGGGTGCAATGTAATCGTTGCGCCCGCCGCGGGCTTTCATTAAAGGCTCGACATCACCAAGCTTGAAGGCCCGCCATGACCGAGACAGCCCATCCCGATACCGTCCTCATCGTCGATTTCGGCAGCCAGGTGACGCAGCTCATCGCCCGGCGCGTGCGTGAAGCCGGCGTCTATTGCGAGATCGTGCCGTTCCAGTCGGCCGAGGAGGGCTTCGAGCGCCTGAGCCCGAAGGCGGTCGTCCTGTCAGGCAGCCCGGCTTCCACCCTCGACATCGGTTCGCCGCGGGCTCCGTCCGTCATTTTCGAAAGTGGCGTCCCGGTCTTCGGCATCTGCTACGGTCAGCAGACCATGTGTGCCCAACTCGGCGGCAAGGTGGAAAGCGGCCATCATCGCGAATTCGGCCGCGCGTTCCTGGAAGTGGAGAAGGACTGCGAGCTCTTCGAAGGCCTCTGGTCAGTCGGCTCCCGCCATCAGGTCTGGATGTCGCATGGCGACCGGGTCACCGCGTTGCCGCCGGGCTTCGGGGTCGTCGCCACTTCGCCGAACGCCCCCTTTGCCTTCATCGCCGACGAGACACGCAAATATTACGCCGTGCAGTTCCATCCAGAAGTCGTGCACACGCCGGACGGCGCTAAGTTGATCGCCAACTTCGTGCACCACGTCGCCGGCATCAAAGGCGACTGGACGATGTCGGCCTATCGGGCCAGGGCGGTCGAGGCAATTCGGGAGCAAGTCGGCGACAGGAAGGTGATCTGTGCGCTTTCGGGCGGCGTCGACTCGTCCGTCGCCGCGCTCCTCATCCACGAAGCCGTCGGCGACCAGCTCACCTGCATCCTCGTCGACCACGGCCTGATGCGCAAGGACGAGGCGGCGAATGTCGTCGCCATGTTCCGCGAGCACTACAATCTCAGCCTTCTCCATATCGACGCCTCTAACCGCTTCATCGGCGAATTGGAGGGCGTCAGCGATCCGGAAACGAAGCGCAAGATCATCGGCCGGCTCTTCATCGAAGTCTTCGAGGAGGAGGCGAAGAAGCTCGGCGGCGCCGATTTCCTCGCGCAGGGCACGCTCTATCCGGACGTGATCGAAAGCGTTTCCTTCACCGGCGGCCCGTCGGTGACGATCAAGTCGCACCACAATGTCGGCGGCCTTCCGGAGCGCATGAACATGCAGCTCGTCGAGCCGCTGCGCGAACTCTTCAAGGACGAGGTGCGCGTGCTCGGCCGCGAGCTCGGCCTGCCGGAAAGCTTCATCGGCCGCCATCCCTTCCCCGGTCCGGGCCTTGCGATCCGCTGCCCCGGCGGCATCACCCGCGATAAGCTCGAAATTCTGCGCGAGGCGGATGCCATCTATCTCGACGAGATCCGCAAGGCCGGGCTTTACGATGCCATCTGGCAGGCCTTCGCGGTGCTGCTGCCGGTGCAGACGGTCGGGGTGATGGGCGACGGGCGTACCTATGAGTATGTCTGCGCATTGCGCGCCGTCACCTCGGTCGACGGCATGACGGCCGACTTCTACCACTATGACATGGAATTCCTGGGCCGCGCCGCCACCCGCATCATTAACGAGGTCCGCGGCATCAACCGCGTGGTCTACGACGTGACGTCGAAGCCGCCGGGCACGATCGAGTGGGAGTGAGGGACGGAGAGCAGGCGGCGTCTGTCTGCGGCATCAGGCCCCCTCTCCCTCCACGGATCTGGCCCCGTCCTGCGCCGCGATCATGCGTGCCGATGCCAGACCTTGTTGATAATCAGCCATCGGCCCTCTACCTTGAGCAGGGTCAGATAGTCCGTATGGCGCGAACCCGCGAATTCATCGACGACCTTCACGCTTGCCGCATCGCCGGTAATTTCGATCATCTCGACATCCATGAAGGGCTGGCTATCCGGCGGTGCCGCTCCCTCTTCCACTATGGCCGAGATGAATGCGTCGCGCGTCAGCCATTCGACGGAGTCCTCGTAATTGCCGACGATGGACGCGTTCGGATGGAAGGCCTTGCGCAACGCCGCCTCGTTGGCAAAAGCCATGCCGTCTACATAGAGATGGACAACCGCACTGACGGCCTGCTCTTCGGACATTCGTCAATTCTCCATTTCCCGCGGCCGGAACTCCTGACACCACTCGCGCCGCATGAGGACCCTACAGCGCCGCGCGTCCTAGCAGACGCTCAAAGGTCGCTGCAGCAGTTTTGAATTGGTGCATGCCTCTAAATCGAGATCGAGCAAAGGAGACATGCAATAGATAAGTAGGGTATCGCAACGGAATTGCGATACCCTACCGCCGGCACGGATCGCCGGAACAGTCAGAGCGTTCTCACCGATTTGTCAGAGTCAGAGATTGATCCGAGTAACGCTTGCCCGCAACAAGCTCCGGAGACATGGCGTTGCCGAGCTGGGCCCGTTCGTCTTCCGCGAGCACGATACCGGCGGCGGCAACATTCTGCTCCAGGTGATCGAGCTTTCGGGCGCCGGGGATCGGCACAACGTCATCGCCTTGATTGACGACCCAAGCGAGAGCGAGCTGCGCGGCCGTTACGCGCTTGGCCTTTGCGAGTTCCTGCAGCTTTTTCACCAGGGCAGCATTGGTATCGAAATTTTCCGCTTGGAAGCGCGGCAGCGATCGCCGGAAGTCATTCGTCGCGAGATCGTCGGTCTTGCGGATGGCGCCGGTCAGCATGCCTCGCCCGAGCGGGCTATAGGGAACGAAGCCGATGCCGAGCTCACGGCAGGTGGCAAGCACCTCTTCTTCCGGATCGCGCGTCCAGAGGGAATATTCGCTCTGGACCGCCGCGATCGGGTGTACGGCATGGGCGCGGCGGATGGTGGCGGCGCTCGCCTCCGAGAGACCGATCGCCCGCACCTTACCGGCAGTTACGAGATCCGCCATAGCGCCGATGGTTTCCTCGATCGGCACGGCCGGGTCCACTCGATGCAGGTAGAACAGGTCAATCACGTCGGTGCCGAGCCGCTTCAGCGACGCCTCGGCGACCGACCTGGCATTTTCCGGGCGGCCATCGACGCCCCTGATCGCCTCCGCGGCGCACACTCCCGGCTGGATGCGGAAGCCGAATTTTGTGGCGATCACCACCCGCTCACGACGATCCCTCAGTGCCTTTCCAACGAGTTTCTCGTTTTCATAGGGCCCGTAAACCTCCGCCGTGTCGAAGAGGGTGACGCCGAGCTCAACGGCGCGGTGGAGTGTGCGAATGGCTTCTCCCTCGTCCGTTACACCATAGGCGAAGCTCATGCCCATGCAGCCGAGGCCAATCGCAGACACGGTGAGTTCGTTGCCGAGCTTGCGGGTTCTCATGGTGTTTCCTTTCAGGATTGGAGTCCGTGCTCCGGAGAGGCACGTAATACTCGCATCGATTAGGTTAGGAGGTCGCCGCACGGCGCAATCCGGCGCCGACGTTGACGACAAGGAGAAGATAAATCGGCAGCGTGAGGCTGAAAATCACTGTCAATCGTCACAGCTTGTTCTATTATTTCGATCAATGAACCGCACTCAACTTTCCCAGCTCGCCGTCCTTTCGGCCGTCGCAGCTGAAGGTAGCTTTCGCGGAGCGGCTAGGGAGCTCGGCATCGCACCATCGGCTGTCAGTCACGCCGTTTCCAGCCTGGAGGAAAGTCTTGGCATTCGCCTGCTCGCGCGCACAACGCGCAGCGTCGCTGCGACCGAAGAGGGAAAGCGGCTCTTGGAGCGGCTGCGACCGGCGCTCGATGAAATCGCCCATGCGCTTCAACACGCGGCCGACGCGAGAGAGCGACCGGCCGGCAACCTGCGCATCACGGCGCCGCGTTTCGCTGCCGACCTTATCCTCGCGCCGCGCCTCGGCGCTTTTCTCGCCCGCTATCCCGATATCGTGCTGGAGATCGCCAATGAGGACGGTTTCACCAACATCGTCGAGGAGGGTTATGACGCCGGTATCAGGCTTGGCGAGAGCCTCGAGGCGGACATGATCGCAGTGAAAATCGGGCCGGACCTGACCAGCGCCGTCGTAGCTGCCCCCTCTTATTTCGAGCGCTTTACCCGGCCCCTCCATCCGCGCGACCTCGCCGTCCACCGCTGCATCCGTCGGCGCTTCTCCAACGGTGCGGTCTATCGCTGGGAATTCGAGAAAGGTGGAGAGGAAATAACTGTTTCGGTCAACGGACCGCTAATCCTGGGCGAAGACCGGCCGATCATCACGGCGGCCATCGGCGGGGCGGGCCTTGCCTATCTCTTTGAACCGCGGGTCAGCGGCCATATAGCCGAAGGTAGGCTGGAACGCGTGCTGCAGGATTGGTGCGCGCCCTATGCCGGACCCTACCTATATTACCCAAGCCGCCGCCAGATGCGCCCGGCGCTCAGAGCGTTCATCGACTTCTTTCGGCACTTGGGGTGAAGTCTCATCTCCTGCTTTTGGGAAAGCGGGTGGTCAAAGCCCTCTGCAGTCATTAGCCTTTCCTTCCATTTGTCGGAGAACCTGGTCCCGGAGGAAGGATGAGAAAGCCGGCATCAATGAAGTCGCTGGAGGAGCTTGGCCGCGTCCGCCTATCGGAGAACTTCTTCCTGCGGGACTTTCTGCATTCGGAGATTGCCGAATTCTACGGGATCCCGAACATTCCGGACGACCCGAACCTTACGATCGAGGCGGGCCGGAAACTCTGCGAAGAACTGCTGGAGCCGCTGCAGGCGAGTTTCGGCCGTCTGCACATCCGCTCCGCCTATCGGAACCGCGCCGTCAATGCCTTCGGCAATCGCAACAGGCTCAATTGCTCGACCAATGCGGCGACCGCCGCCGACCACATTTGGGACATGCGGGATGGCGACGGCTTGATGGGCGCGACGGCCTGCATCGTCGTTCCCTGGGTCTGGGACCGGGAGCGGCAAGATGGCGGCTGGCAAAGCCTTGCCTGGTGGATCCATGACCACCTTCCCTATGCCTCGCTCTGCTTCTTCCCGAAGCTTTGGGCCTTCAACATCCAGTGGCACGAGCGGCCATGCCGCACGATCCGCAGCTATGCCGAGCCGCGCGGACTCTTGACCAAGCCGGGCATGGCAAATCACGAGGGCAGCCATGCCGCCTTTTATCCCGGCTATCCCCAACCAGAGACGGCGGCCGCACCGGCACTATACCCTGCTATTCGCTGACGTCGTTCAACCGGCGGATCGCCTCGTCCGAAAGCTCGAGTTCTGCCGCCCTGATCAGGCTTGCCAGCTGCTCGACGCTGGTGGCGCTGGCGATCGGCGCTGTCACGCCCTCTCGAGTCATGATCCAGGCAAGCGCGATTTCGGCTTGTTTGGCGCCGCTTTCCTCCGCAATCTTGTCGAGAACGCCGAGAATGCGCATGCCCCGCCCGTCGAGATATTTTTCCACGCCGTTGCCGCGCGCAGACCCTTCGAGGTCCTTGTGCGAGCGGTACTTGCCGGACAGAAAACCTCGGGCGAGACCGAAATAGGTGATGACGCCGATATCTTCGGCGATGCAGAGATTGCGCAAAGGGCCCTCGAAGGACGCCCGGTCGTAGAGATTATATTCGGGCTGAAGCACCGCATAGCGCGGCAGGTCATTCGCCGCGGAAACGTCAAGCGCCTCTCGCAACTGTGCGGCGTCGAGGTTTGAGGCACCCACCGCACGGATCTTGCCTTGCGAGAGGAGCCTGTCATAGGCGGCGAGCGTTTCCTCGTAAGGCGTATCGGGATCCGGCCAATGCGACAGATAGAGATCGATGTAGTCGGTCCGGAGGCGGGTGAGCGAATCCTCGACCGCCTGCATGATCCACCGCCGCGAAAGACCCTTGCGGTCCGGCCCGAGTTCGGAGCCGACCTTTGTGATGATGATCGCGCTGTCACGGGCTCGTCCGGATTGCTTCAGCCATTTGCCGATGATCGTCTCGGACTCGCCGCCCCTGTTGCCGGGCACCCAGGCGGAATAGGCGTCGGCCGTATCGATCGCGTTGAAGCCCGCGTCGAAAAAGGCATCGAGCAGCGCGAATGACGTCTTCTCATCTGCCGTCCAGCCGAAGACATTGCCGCCGAAGACGAGCGGGGCGACCGAGAGGCCGGTCCGGCCGAGTCTGCGCATTTCCATGGTCTCGCTCCACTTGGATTGAATGAAACATGTGCGATCGGGAGGATTTTCGGAAGAACATAGGTCAGCTCCCGCGAGAGTGACAACGGCAGCCGGCGGTTTTCTCGTCCGCTTGCCGCTTGTCTGGGTACGTACCTCGGCTATAGTCTCGCGCGGTCTGACCACGGGAGATCCCGGTCAACCGCAAAAGAGGCGGGTGGGAGACCGCTTCCGACCACTTCCCGTTCCAGAAGGAGTCTGCCCCAATGCTGCGCTTTGGAATTCTGTCGACGGCCAAGATCGGCCGCGAACTCGTCGTGCCCGCTATGCAGGACGCGGAAAATTGCGTCGTCTCGGCGATCGCCAGCCGCGATCCGGCCAAAGCGAGGGCCATGGCCGAGCGCTTTTCCGTGCCGCACGCCTTCGGCTCCTACGAGGAGATGCTCGCCTCCGACGCGATCGACGCCGTCTATATACCGCTGCCGACCTCGCAGCATGTCGAGTGGGCAATCAAGGCGGCCGACGCCGGCAAGCATGTGCTCTGCGAAAAGCCATTGGCCTTGAAGGCCGACGAGATCGACGCGGTGATCGCGGCGCGCGACCGCAACAAGGTGTTGATCTCGGAAGCCTATATGGTGACCTACAGTCCCGTCTGGCGGAAGGTACGCTCCCTGATTGCCGAGGGGGCCGTCGGCAGGCTCCGGCATGTCCAGGGCGCCTTCACCTATTTCAACCGGGATCCCGCCAATATGCGCAACATTCCCGCGCTCGGCGGCGGCGGCCTGCCGGACATCGGCGTCTATCCGGCAATCGCCACCCGCTTCTCGACCGGCAGGGAGCCGCTGCGGGTGCAGGCCAATACCGAACGCGATCAGGAATTCGGCACCGACATTTATTCGAGCGTTCGCGCCGACTTCGGCGACTTCGAGCTGAGCTTCTACATCTCTACCCAACTCGCCGCCCGCCAGGTCATGGTCTTCCATGGTGACCAGGGCTATATCGAGGTGAAATCGCCCTTCAACGCCGACCGTTACGGCCGCGAGGAGGTTGAGCTTACCAATCAGAACCATGGCCAATCGCAGCTTTTCCGCTTCCAGGATGCCCGCCAATACAAGCTCGAGGCGGAGGCATTCTCGAGAGCGGCGCGCGGCGAAGCCGAGGAGGTGGTGACGCTGGAAAGCTCGCGTTTAAATCAGAAGTTCATCGATGCGATCTATCGCGCCAGCGAAAGGGACGGTTGGGAGCCGGTTTGAAGCCGGCTAACGATATCGCCAGGGGCGGACCTACCTTTTTTGGGTCGCGGATCTCAGGAATTGATGAGGAGCATGCCGCCGATGATGAGCACGGCGCCGGCGGCATAGCGAAGCGTGAGCGCCTCGCCGAGGAACACGGCGGCAAAGACGGGGACGAAGCAGAACGTCAGCGCCATGAACGAGTAGGCGAGCGTCAGCGGCACCGATTTCAAGGTGAAGATCCAGATCACCGTGCCGAGTCCATAAAGTGCCAAGGCTGTCAGGAGCGTCGGATTCGAAACGAGCGACACCAGGTCTTGCAGGTTGAGACCGCCCGTCTTGGCGCTGGTCAGCTTGAACAGGATTTGCCCACTCGAGATCAGGACCGGGGTAAAGATCAATCCGAACCAGACCGCCGGCGAGAGATTGAAGGACATCATCGGCGATCTCCCGGCCTCACGCCCCGTCTTCCCGGTATCTGTCTTCCCGGTAGAAGATGTCGCGCCCGATGTCGATGCATTCATGATGCTCCGGCACCGGGTGCATCGCCCTTAGGAAGGAATGCGTATAGGGGAAGAAATTGAAGTGCGGATTAAAGGTATAGCGGTACTCCCGCTCGCGCGGCACGACGATGATCACACGTCGCCGGGCGATGCGCCGAAGCTCTGCTATGGCGCGGCGATAGTCGAGTATATGCTCGATTACATGGGTGCAGACGACCGTGTCGAACTCCCCGTCGGCAAAGGGCAGTTCCTCGATCTTGGCGGCGACATATTCGATGCCGTCGATGGCGGCGGCATCGTCGATGGCAAAATCGACGCCGGTCAATCGGCCGACCGCCGGATTTGCGCTTCTGATCCGCTTGAGCAGGGCGCCCGTGCCGCAACCGACGTCGCATATGCTGGAACCTTGGACCTCCGCCGCGATCTTGCGCATGCAGGCCTCTGAATTATCCGTGCCTTCGTGCACTCGCGGATGTTTCCGGTAGAGCTCTTCGTATTCGGCAGCCGATAGAAACGGTGCCCGCTCGCGGAAACGGGCCAAGTGCGCGATGTGGTCTCCCCAGGCAAGACGCGCAATGCCCTTGAAAAGGCGGGAGTCGCGCAGGATCGGCGGAATGACATCCTCGATGACAAAGCGGATGCGGTTGGTGGTTTCGCGGTTCATCGCAATCGTCCCAAACTTTAGGCGGCAGTTTTCCCGATCCGATGCTTCGGAAGCGGAGCGGCACGCTCTACCGGTCCTTTCCTTTCCCGAGGCACATGCCGGGCGAGCGTCATATAGTGCATGCGCAATTGTTCCGTTCGCGCCCGCGACACCGAATCGAGAATGAGCCCGGCGGTGAACAGCAGGATGGAGATGATCAGCAGCACAAGCGAGAAGACCCAGGTCGGCAGGCGCGGGACGAGCCCCGTTGCGAAATACTCGATCAGCACCGGCGCCATGAACAGGAGGCTTGCCGACAGGAAGCCTGCGCCGATCAGGCTGAAGAAGGTGAAGGGGCGCGTCTCCTTCATCAGCATGACGAACATCCAGAGGATCTTCGCACCGTCCTTGAACGTCGAGAGCTTCGAATGCGAGCCCTCAGGGCGCCGGCCGTAGTCGAGTTCGATTTCGCTGACCGGCAGCTTCAGCCGCGAGGCGTGCACGGACATCTCCGTTTCGATCTCGAATCCATCGGAAAGGGCTGGAAAGCTCTTCACGAATCGGCGGGAGAACGCCCGGTAGCCGGAGAAAATATCGGTAAAATCCGTGCCGAATATCGAACGATAGAGAAGATTGAAGACGCGGTTGCCGAAGGCGTGGCCCTGCCGTCCGGCTTCGATCTGAATGTCGCGGCGCGTGCCGACGACCATATCGGCCTGCTCGGTCACAAGCGTGCGGAGGAGATCCTCCGCATCGGCCGGCAAATAGGTGCCGTCGCCGTCGGCCATGATGTAGATGTCCGCCTCGATGTCGGCAAACATGCGCCGCACGACGTGGCCTTTGCCCTGGCGGCGTTCGCGCACGACGCTTGCTCCGGCAAGCATCGCCTGGAGCGCCGTGCCGTCGGTCGAATTGTTGTCGTAGACATAGATGCGGGCGGCAGGCAGCGCCGCCCTGAAATTGCGCACCACCTCCCCGATTGTCGTGGCTTCATTGTAGCAGGGCAGGAGGACGGCGACGTCGAGTTGGTCGGACATGGAATCGCGGCTCGATTGCGGAAATCTTCTCCATCCTACATGGCGCGCGGTTAACAAGGCGCTAGCCCGCATTTCCCACACCCGCTGTTTCAACCGGCGCAGGGCATAGCGAGTGTGGGAAATGCGGGCTAGGGCAAACATGGCGCGGCGCCATCTTTGCGGCTTTACGCTTTCTTGAGCGGCCCCGAATAGGATCGCGGCAAGCCTCGTGGTCTGGGCCAGCCTATCCGCGAGTAAAGAGCGACGGGGGTTTGGCGATCCGATGACAGATTTGACTGAGGCAACATCCGCGAAGGGCCGGGGCGCGCGGGTTCGACCGTGGACACGGCTGTCCTGGGCGGCGCTTGGCTACAGCCTTGCCGTTGTCGCTTTTCTCTCTGGAAAGATGATGCGCGCCGCCGATTATGTCGGCCGCGACAACGACGATGTGATGCGCCTCGTCCAGGTTCGCGACCTTCTGGCGGGGCAGAGCTGGTTCGATCTGACCCAAGTCCGCCTCGGCCCAGGCGGGGGCACATTGATGCACTGGTCGCGCCTCGTCGATCTGCCTATCGCCGCTCTAATCACTCTCTTCAAGCCATTCGTGGGCGCTGAAGGGGCCGAGACAATCGCCCTCGCCGTCTGGCCGATGGCGCTGGTGCTGCCGCTCATGGCGGCTATGGGGCTCGCCGGACGACGGATCGGCGGGCCGCAATGCATGCATTTCTGCCTTTTCTTCACCGCGATCTTCATTGTGACCAGCAATCGTTTCCAGGCCGGTTCGATTGATCATCACAATGTGCAAGTCGTCCTCGTCGCGGTGATGGTCGGCATGGTCGTCGATAAACATTACCGGGCAATGAGTTTCGCGCTCGCCGGCGTCGCAGCGGCGCTGGCGATCGCCATCGGCGCCGAGACGACGCCCTTCGTTGCCGTCATATGCCTGCTGGTGGCAGCCCTCTGGGCTTGGGAGGGTCGATCCTTCGCCGGTGCCGCAGCGGCGTTTGGAGCGGCACTTGCCACGACGGTGAGCGCCGCGTTCTTCCTGACGGTTCCGCCACATCTCTATGGCGCCGTGACATGCGACAGTCTTTCCCTCGCCTTCTTCTCGCTCTCGGCGCTCGGCGGTGGATTGCTTGCCGTCTCCGCCCTGGCGGCGAGCCGCCTTGGACGGGCCGGACGTTTGCTTGTCCTCGGCCTCAGCGGCGTCGTCATCGCCGGTTTCGCCTTCGCCATGGCGCCGCAGTGCCTCAAAAATCCGCTTGCCGATCTGGACCCGCTGCTTTGGGAACTCTGGCTCGACAACGTCACCGAGGCCCAGTCGTTCTTCGCCTTGGCGAAACAGGGGTCGGGTGGTCTCGGTGTCTTCTATTTCTCGGGTTTCTTTGCGCTCGCGATTTGCGGATGGCGGATCCAGCGCCGCGACCGCATTGCCCTGCACCTGATTCTTGGCTCGCTGGTGCTCGCTACCTGGTGCATCGCGCTGGTGCAGGTTCGCGGTGCCGTCTTTTCCAACCTCATCGCCATCCTGCCGGCCTCGCTCCTGCTCGTCGACTTGCGGGAAAACTCGATCCGGGAGCCGCAGCGAGTCCTTGCCTCCCTCTTCTACGCGGTCGCGGTTCTCATCTCCGTTCCGGCAGTCTGGGCACTGGCGGGCGAGGTGGCCACCAATGGCACTGCGGATTTGGCTCGCAATAGCGACAGACGCGGAGCATCGGCACGCTGCACTTCCGCTGAAGCAATGGCGGATCTTCGGCAATTCCCCGCCACGCTGGTTGTGGCCCCCTCGAATATGGGCGCCTCCATTCTCCGCTTCACCGACCATCGCGCCTTGAGCGCACCCTACCATAGAAATCCGGAGGGCATGCTGGCGGAGCTTCGTATCGGTTTGGCAGCGCCCGAGGAGGCGGCCGCCTTGCTGGGGCGGTTCGGATATCCGGTGATCGCCTTTTGCGCCAAGGATCCGCAAACGAGACTGGTCATCAAGAAGGCACCCGACGGGGTCTACGGCCAGCTCAATGCCGGCAAGGTCCCGGATTTCCTCGACGTTGTGCCGGTGACGGCCTCAACCGGCCTCAAGCTCTTTCGGTTTGCGCCGGAATCGAGGGGTGCCTCGCCGGAAAATCCGTAGATAGGCGCGTCTTGCTGCTGATCTTCCAGGCATCGTCGGCTACAAAGAGCGCATGAGCTCGTTCTTTGATTCCGATTCTCCCACCAACGTCGCCGAGTATTCGGTGTCGGAGTTGTCCGGTTCGATCAAGCGCACGATCGAGCAGACCTTCGAGCATGTGCGGGTCCGGGGCGAGATTTCCGGCTATCGCGGCCCGCATTCCTCCGGCCACGCCTATTTTTCGCTCAAGGACGATCGCGCCCGGATCGATGCGGTCATCTGGAAGAGCGCGTTTGCGCGACTCAAGTTCCGGCCGGAAGAGGGCATGGAGGTGATCGCGACCGGCCGGATCACCACATTTCCCGGCTCGTCGAAGTACCAGATCGTCATCGAGTCGCTCGAGCCGGCGGGCGCCGGCGCGCTGATGGCGCTCATCGAGGAGCGCAAGCGCAAATTCGCGGCCGAGGGCCTGTTCGACGCCGCTCGCAAGAAGCCGCTTCCCTTCATGCCGCGGGTGATCGGCGTCGTGACCTCGCCGACGGGTGCGGTGATCCGCGATATCCTGCACCGGATCGCCGACCGCTTCCCGGTCCACGTCATCGTCTGGCCGGTGCGGGTGCAGGGCGACGGGGCGGGCGACGAGATCGCGGCCGCCATCCAGGGCTTCAATGCACTGGAGCCCGGCGGCGCCGCTCCGCGGCCGGACGTGCTGATCGTCGCCCGCGGCGGTGGCAGCCTCGAGGACCTCTGGTGCTTCAACGACGAGGCCGTGGTGCGCGCGGCGGCCGCCTCGGGCATTCCGCTGATCTCGGCCGTCGGCCACGAAACGGATTGGACCTTGATCGACTATGCGGCCGACCAGCGGGCGCCGACGCCGACGGGGGCGGCCGAAATGGCGGTGCCGGTCAAGGCGGAACTCGAGGCGCAGGTTGCAAGCCTCGGCGCTCGCCTCAAGGGCGCCGTGATGCGGCAGATGGACCACCGGCGCCACGGGCTGCGCGCGCTCGCCCGCGCGCTGCCGTCGCTCGACCAGCTGCTGGCGCTGCCGCGGCGCCGCTTCGACGAGGCGTCCGCCGGTCTCGGCCGCGGATTGGAGATGAACACGGCCAATAAGCGGCGCAGCTTCGAGCGCACGGCCGCCCATCTGCGCCCGGAGCTCATCGGAACGCGGATTGGCGATCGCCGGCAGCGCGTTTCCGATCTCGTGAATCGCGCAGAGCGGTGCGTCGAACGCCAGCTCGACCGGCGTCAGTCGCGCGTTTCCGCCGCCGATGCTTCGTTACGCGCACTCCCTTCGCGTCTCGTCGGACAGATCCACCGTGCCCAGGATCGCGTCGCGGGTCTCGGCGCACGGGGCGACGCAGCGATCGGGGCGGAGCTCCGCCGGCTGAAAGGCGCGCTCGCCGCGCAGGACCGGGTGCTTCAGTCCCTCTCCTATCGCAACGTGCTCGGGCGCGGCTTTGCGCTCGTGCGGGACGCCGAAGGTGAACCCGTCAAACATGCGGCAGCCGTGAAGCCGGGCATGGTCCTCTCGCTGGAGTTTGCCGATGGTCGGGTATCTGCAGTCGCGAGCGAAGACGACGCGCCGCCCACGCCGGCTGCACCGAAGAGGCGAGCAGCGCGGGCCGTGGAACCCTCCAAGCAGGGCAGCCTGTTCTGATTACAGCGACGCGCACCTGAAAAGACGCGCGGCGCTGCACTTCTTTGGATATGCGCATCAAAGTTTCCGAGAATCGGGTACGATTTTCGGGCCGATGCGCTGCCCGGCGCGGTTTCGTTTGGTTTCGTTCGAACGAGACGAGCAGCTTTTGGAGCAGGGCGTCGAGCGCCTGCCTGTCCTCGGCCTCAAGGCCATGCAATAGCCGACCCTGGTTCGCGACGTGGGCGGCCACCGCCATGTCGACCCGTTTCAGGCCTCCAGCCCCGCTTCGCCCTTAGCCTGCCGCGACAAGACATGCCGCGGCAGGGGTCGGGAACCCGTGCAGCCTATGCCCACTCGCCCCTGCGCATCACCGGCACGCGGGCGCCGTCGCTGCGAACGCCATCGATATCGACCTCGCCGGAGCCGATCATCCAGTCGATATGAATGAGGCTCGAATTGCCACCTTGAGAGCGGATCTGCTCCTGGCTGAGACTGGCGCCGTCGATGAAGCACTCCGAATAGCACTGGCCGAGCGCGATGTGGCAGGCCGCGTTCTCGTCGAAGAGCGTGTTGTAGAAGAGGATGCCGCTTGCCGAGATCGGCGAGGAATGCGGCACCAGCGCCACTTCGCCGAGCCTGCGGGCACCCTCGTCGGTGTCGAGCACCTTCTTCAGCACCTCCTCGCCGCGCGCGGCCCTGGCCTCGACGATGCGCCCGCCTTCGAACCGCACCTCGATCTTGTCGATCAAGGTGCCCTGGTGCGAAAGCGGCTTGGTGCTCGATACATGGCCTTCGACGCGCAAGGCATGCGGCGTCGTGAAGACCTCCTCGGTCGGGATGTTCGGATTGCAGGTGATGCCGTTCTTGGCGGTCGAGGCGCCGCCGTGCCATTCATGGCCGTCGGCCAGACCGACGGAAAGATCGGTCCCGGGGCCGGTGAAGTGCAGGGCCGCGAAGCGCTGCACGTTCAGCCATGACGAACGCCGGCGGAGATTGGAATTGTGCTCGGCCCAGGCGGCAACCGGGTCATCAACCTCGACGCGGGAGGCCGCGAAGATGGCATTTGCCAGCTTCTCGATGGCGACCATCTCCGGGTCGTCGGGGAAGACCTGCCGCGCCCAGGAGGGATTCGGATAGGAGACGATATTCCAGTTGATGTCGAAGTTGGAGATTTTTTCGAGCGCCGGTTTGTAGGCGGTCGAGTTCGCCCGGTTGGCGCGCGCGACCTTCTGCGGGTCCTGCGAAGCGAGCAGCATCGGATTGTCGCCGGCGATCGCAAGCCGCGCCGCGCCATTGGCAAAGGCCTTGGCCATTCCCTGATAGAGCCAGTCGCTTGCGCGATCGAAGCTCTCGTCCGGCGCATGGGCATAGCGGGCAAGCGTCGCCTCCTCATCCGCATAGAAGGCCGTGACCAGTCCGGCACCGGCCTTGTAGGCATGCTTGGTGATGAGGCGCGCCAGCGGCAGTGCGGCGATCGGCGCCGTCAGCACCAAGTCCTGACCTCGCTGCAATTGCAGGCCGACCTTGACGGCGAGTTCCGCCAGTTTTTCGAGCTTCAATGGATCGATAGCGTTTTTGGCGGTTTGAAGGGGGGCGTTCATTGCTGCTCCTGCTCTTCTCAGGGTGTCATCGCGGTTTTATACATACCGTACATGAGGTTGCTGCTCCCCGGCGGGCGGGTGACCCTTTCGCTGGTGATTCGTAGGAACGAATGGAGAGCGGCGATGACGATGTTTGCAGGATTGGATGTCGGTGGCAAGCGGACGGCCGTATGCGTAGTCGAGGCGGCGGGCAAGGTCGCGTGGCGCGGGATGGTCGACACGCGTCCCGGAACCGATAGAGCTCCTGCGGCGGGCTTCTCGGGCTGTCTGGCGCCTCGAGATCTTTGGTCCTCGGGTTAACCGGAGGATGCAAAAGCATCGTTCCTAGCCAGACAGCCCGATCGAGCCGGTCCTATCGGTTCCTATCATCGGGACTTGGTATTATTTAGAGCCCGTCGAGCCGAAGCCGCCGGCGCCGCGTGCGGTGGCACTGGCCCCGTCCGCCTCGCGGATGTTCGCCTGGATCACGGGCGCGATCACCATCTGGGCAACGCGCATGCCGCGCTCGACGAAGAAAGCCTCTCCGCCGAGGTTGACGAGGAGCACCTTCACTTCGCCGCGATAATCGCTGTCGATCGTGCCCGGCGTATTAAGGCAGGTGATCCCGTGCTTGAAAGCGAGGCCGGAGCGTGGCCGAACCTGTCCCTCAAAGCCGGTCGGAATCTCGAAGATGAAACCGGTCGGCACCAGGGCTCGGCCGCCCGGCGAGATATTCAACGGCGTCTCGGCCGGTACCGCCGCGCGCAGGTCCATGCCGGCCGCGCCCACTGTCTCATAGGCCGGCAGGTCGAGGTCCTCCGCATGCGGCAGGCGGATGAGGGTGAGGGCGGGGTGGTTTTCGGGCGTGCTCATAGTCATGCCGCCCATAAGGGCGATGGGCCCGGCTGCAGTCAATTGCATATTGGCCTGCGAGCCTGTAAAGGACGCCGCAACTCACAGGATACTCGATCATGGCCGAAAGCATTGCCGAGGCGGTTTCCCGCCGCCGAACATTTGCGATTATTTCGCACCCGGACGCCGGTAAGACCACGCTCACCGAAAAGCTGCTGCTCTTCGGCGGCGCGATCCAGCTCGCCGGCGAAGTCAAGGCCAAGAAGGATCGCATTCAGACCCGATCGGACTGGATGAAGATCGAACGCGAGCGCGGTATCTCGGTCGTGACCTCGGTGATGACATTCGAATACGACGACACGGTCTTCAACCTGCTCGACACGCCCGGTCACGAAGACTTCGCGGACGACACGTACCGTACGCTGACGGCGGTCGATGCCGCTGTCATGGTCATCGATGCCGCCAAGGGTATCGAGCCGCGGACCCTGAAGCTCTTCGAGGTCTGCCGGCTGCGCGACATCCCGATCATCACCTTCGTCAACAAGATGGACCGCGAAAGCCGCGATCCCTTCGAGATCCTGGACGAGGTGGAAGAGAAGCTGGCGCTCGACTGCGCGCCGGTCACCTGGCCGATCGGGCGTTCGAAGACCTTCTGCGGCACCTACCATCTCGCGACGAACGAGGTGCGCGGCGCCGATACGCAGGAGCATCTGACCAAGGTCTCCGATCCGGAAATGGCCTCCCATCGCCTGCCGGAGAATGAGCGCGACGCTTTCATCGAGGAGACGACGCTCGCGATCGAGGCCTGCAAGTCCTTCGACCGCAAGGCCTTCCTCGAAGGTCATCTGACGCCGGTCTTCTTCGGCTCGGCGCTCCGCAATTTCGGCGTCCGCGACCTGATCAACGCGCTCGGGGAATTCGCGCCGCCGCCGCGCGCCCAGGTCGCCGACATTCGCACTGTCGAGGCAACGGACGCCAAGATGACGGCCTTCGTGTTCAAGATCCAGGCGAACATGGATCCCAACCATCGCGACCGCATCGCTTTCGTGCGCGTCTGCTCGGGCAAGCTCGAGCGCGGCATGAAGGCGCGGCTCTCGCGCACCGGCAAGCAGATGGGGCTGACGGCGCCGCAATTCTTCTTCGCCTCGCAGCGCCAACTCGCCGACACCGCCTTTGCCGGCGACGTCGTCGGCATACCGAACCACGGCACGCTCCGGATCGGCGACACGCTGACCGAGGGCGAGTCGCTCGTTTTCCAGGGCGTGCCGAACTTCGCGCCGGAAATCCTGCGCCGTGTCCGGCTTGAGGACGCGATGAAGGCGAAGAAGCTGAAGGAGGCCTTGCAGCAGATGGCGGAGGAGGGCGTCGTGCAGCTCTTTTCCCCGGACGACGGTGCGCCGGCGATCGTCGGCGTCGTCGGTGCGCTGCAACTCGACGTCCTGAAGGAACGCCTGCAGGCGGAATACGGCCTGCCCGTCTCCTTCGAAATGCCGCGCTTCTCCGTCTGCCGCTGGATTTCCGCCGACAGCCCGGCCGACCTCGAAAAGTTCGTCTCCGCCCACCGCGGCGACATCGCGCGCGACCTCGATGGCGATCCGGTTTTCATGGCGCAGGACGGTTTCTCGCTGCGCTACGAGGCGGAGCGCTATCCGGCGATCAAGATGGTCGCGATCAAGGAGTACCACGTCGCCAAGGCGGCGTGATATCGCAGAGGCCTTTTCATCATACACAGGCTCTTCGCTTTCATCTGGCTTCGGATTGTCTTTTCAGGCGGCTCCGCTTCCTGGGGACAGGGAGCGCCAAGATGGCGACCGCGGCAAGGACGAAGCCGATGCCGAGCATCTGGTTGGAGGTCAAGGGCTCCCCGAGTATCAGGGCGGCAAGGAGCACGGCGGAGACGGGCGCAACGGCCGTGAAGACCGAAGCTTCGGTGCCGCTAACTTTCGCAAGCCCGGCATACCAGAGCAGGAAACCCCCAACCGTCGGCACGAGGGCGTAATAGGCGACGGCGACGAATGCCGACGCGGTGACCGTTTCCCGCACGGAAAGCTCCGCAAGCGCAAGCGGGGCGGCGATCGCCAGGCCGAGGATCGCCATCAACGTCGACAGGGCGAGCGGTGGGATCGCAGCTTCAAGCCGCTTGTTGAGGAGGATGAACAGGCCTTCGCAGACGACCGCGCCGAAGATCAGAAAGCTGCCGGCGAGCGAATAGGCGCCGCCGGTATGCGGCCGGAAAACGATCGCCAGAACGCCGGTCGCGGCAAACGCGATGGCCAGAAACACGAAAAGGTGGGGGCGCTCGTTGAGCACGACGACGGCGATCGCGGCGGAGACGACCGGAAGCGTGCCGATGATCACACCGGCATCGGCGGCGGAGGTGAGTTTCAATCCGGCAATTAGCAGCGTCGTATAGCCGACGCTGCCGGCTCCCGCCTGCAGCAAGAGTATCAAACGGTCGCGTCTCGTCGGCCGCGGCCATCGCGTCCCGGTTGCCCGCATCAGCAGCAGAAAGAGGGGCAGGGCAATGGCAAAGCGCAGCGCCGTTGCCGTGAAGGGCGGCAGGCCGGAGGCGATGACCTTGCTCGCCACCACCGTGCTGCCGACCAGTGCCATCGCGAGCGACAAATAGAGATAACCGTGAAGCTGGCTTGTCATTTCCGCTGCCATTTCGAGACCGACGGCGGCAGAAGAGCCGATCGGAGCGTGCCGGTCTTGAACAAAATTGCAGGGATCTCAATTCATGGCTTGCGCATAGGCGCCGGGCGTGAAGCCATACTTGCGCACGAAGACGCGCGTCATATGGCTCTGGTCGGCAAAGCCGCCTGCCACCGCGGCGTCCGCCAGCGGCGTACGCTTGGCGATCAACTGCCGCACGATGTCGATCCGCCGCTGGACGAGATAGGCGTGCGGCGTAAGACCCGTCGCCCTTGTAAAGCCGCGCACCACCTGGAATCGGCTCAAGCCGCTTTGACGGGCGAGGTCCGCGAGCGAGAGAGGCGCCAGTGGATCGTCGTCGATCAAGCTGATGGCGGCGGCGATGGCTCGTGGCTCCCTGAATGACGAGCTTCCTTCGGGGACAAGCCGCAACGCCTGCGCCAGCAGGGCGAAAGCCGAAACCTCCCAGCGCAAAGGCGAGTCCGCGCAATCCGTCGCCGTCGCGGCAGCAAAGATCGAGCGGAAGCGGGCCGCAAGCATCGCATCGCTGATCACTGGATCTGCGAATTCGCCGCGCATCCTTCGCCCTTCCGTGATATCGCTGACGATTCCTTCAACGAGAAACGGTTCCAGATACAGCATTTGCCAGGTACGTCCGGCATCGCCAATCGGCATGCCGTCATGCACTTCTCCGGGATTGACCGTGATCACGTCTCCCGCCTGCGCCTCAACGGTCCCACGGCCGCTCAGCGATTTCTGGGCTCCGTGCTGGATCAGGCCGATGCCGAACTGATCATGCGTGTGGCGCTGGAAGCTACAACTGGTCTGAGCCTCCACGACGTCGACGCCGGCGATGCGCCGCGGCAGCACTCTGAATTGGCCGTTCCTCACAATGCGTCCGGATTGTCTTTCGTTGAGCCCGATCCTGATATAGCGTTTTCCGCTCCTGCGGCAAAGCGGAGACGACCGCGCGCTTCATCCAAGGAGGTTCCCGATGTCTTTCACTGCAAGGATGCTGAGGCGTCTGCGGCTCTTGCGCGGCATGAAGCAGAGCCATGTGGCGGAACTCCTGAACGTGACGCAGGCAACCGTATCGCGTTGGGAGGCGGGTCTCTTGAGGCCTTCGGAGCGCCAGCAGATAGCCCTCGAACGCGTTTTTGCAGAGCTCGCCCCGTCGGCCGATGCCGCGCTGAAGCGGCTGGTCGAGACCTCGTCTGTCCGGCTTCATCTGATTTGCGACCTTTCTCACCGGCTGCTGGCGGCTTCGCCTCTCCGCCGCTCGGAGTGGCGGCGCGAGATGCTGGGGATGCAGATGTTCCGTTACGCATCGGAGGAAATCCGCAGCGCGGAGAGCGCGCTTGAGAGCCTCGGCTGGTACGAGAGCGGCACCGCATCGCTGGTGGTCGAGACAGGGCCGAACGGACGCGACGATGTGCCGATCGCTGCCGGACAGGTGCTTTGGGAGCGAATTCCGCTTGCGGATGGCGCCATGGCCCGCCTCGTGACGACGCTCGGCTGATTGCGACGCATAATTTATGCCTTGTCTCCCAAGTCGCGCCGCAACTAAGCAGGCTCGGAAAGGTGTATTAAAGCCAGGAGTGACGAATGACGATACTGGTGACGGGAAGCGCCGGGCATCTCGGCGAGGCGTTGATGCGCACGCTCCGCGGACAGCGTCGCCCCGTGTGCGGCATCGATCTCAAGCCTTCGGCCTTCACCGATCTCGTTGGTTCGATCACCGATCCCGCCTTCGTCCACCACGCACTGAAGGGGACGCGCGCGGTGGTCCATGCGGCGACGCTGCACAAGCCGCATGTCGCCACGCACGGCTATTCCGAGTTCGTCGACACCAACATCGCCGGAACGCTCAACCTGCTCGATGCGGCGGCGAAAGCCGGGGTCGACGCTTTCGTCTTCACCAGCACCACCAGCGCCTTCGGCTCAGCCTTGACGCCGGCTCCCGACGCGCCGGCGGCCTGGATCACCGAGGAAGTCGCATCCATTCCGCGCAATATCTACGGCACCAGTAAGGTGGCTGCCGAAGGCTTCTGTGAGCTCTTCGCCCGCCGATATGGGCTACCGGTCATCATCCTGCGCACCTCGCGCTTCTTTCCCGAGGCGGACGACGACGCCGATATCCGCAGCCGCTTCGAGACGGCCAACGCCCAGGCGAACGAGCTGCTCTATCGCCGCGTCGACATAGAAGACGTGGTAAGCGCCCACTTACTCGCGGCGGATCGGGCGAAGGCCGTCGGATTCGGCCTCTTCATCGTCTCGGCGCCGACGCCGTTCGCGCGCGATGATCGTTTGGAACTGCGCCGCGACGCCCCCTCCGTCGTCCATCGCCTCTACCCCGAATGCCAGGCGCTCTATGCTGAGCGCGGCTGGCAGCTCTTCCCGTCGATCGACCGGGTCTATGTCAGCACGCGCGCCGGCGAAACGCTTGGATGGAAGCCGAAATACGACTTTCGCCACGTGCTCGCCTCGCTTGCTCGAGGCGAAGATTTTCGCAGTCCGCTGGCACGCGCCGTCGGCTCGAAGGGCTATCATGACACTGTCTTCGCCGATGGGCCCTATCCGATCACGTGAGGTCATCTAGGACTCAGGTCTGCCCGGCAGTTTGCCGACATCGATCCAGGGCAGGGCGGACGAGCACCAGATCTGCGAGCGCGGCGTCAAACCCCGCCGCTGGTTGATGGTGCCTACGCGAATGCCGATCTCCTCGGCATCGTCACCTTCACCCGTCGTATAGATCGGCGAGCCGCATTCCGGGCAGAAGAATTGCAGCCGCTTGCGGCCGTTGTCGGCGATCTTGATGTAAAGCTTCGGCTCGCCTCCGGTCAGCCGAAACGAGGAACGCGGCGTGCCCACCGTGACGCGAAAGGCCGAGCCGGTCAGCTGCTGGCAGTCGGTGCAATGGCAGATCGATACCTCGTCCGGATCGATTTCCGCCTCATAGGTCACAAAGCCGCAATGGCACTGGCCGTCGATATGCATGGAAAGCGCCTCGTTCCATCAGATTTTCAATCGGTCTCTATTCAATGCCAATTAGGCGGCGATTTCAAAATGCAACAGCGCCGCACGTCGGAAATGACGCACGGCGCGCTAGTCGAATACGACTGACGTTCGGAGGCTTCCGGACGGCCGACCGGCTCAAATGCCGGTGAACAACCACTCGTGTTCCTTGGCGTTGTGGAACTTCCAGATACGCCTCGGCCCCGCCATGACGTTGAGGTAGTAGGAATCATAGCCGTGTACCGTGGCAACCGGGTGATACCCTTTTGGCACTAGCGTGACGTCACCGTCTTCCACCGCCATGGTTTCATCGAGCGAGCGGTCGTCCGTATAGACGCGCTGCATCGCGAAGCCTTGCGGCGGGTTCAGGCGATGATAATAGGTCTCCTCGAGATAGCTTTCGGCTGGCAAGTCGTCCTGGTCGTGCTTGTGCGGCGGGTAGGAGGAGGTGTGCCCGCCGGGCGTGATCACCTCGACCACGAGCAGCGACTGCGCCGATCCGTCATCCTCCGGCATGATATTGGTGACGTAGCGGGTATTGGTACCCTTGCCGCGGGTCATCCGCGGATGCGTACCGGGGCGGATGACCTTCGCCTTGAAGCCTTCGCCGCCGGGCGCTGAGCAGACGGCGAGATCGAGATCGGTCGTCGCCTCCGCCTGCCAGCGGCTGCCTTTCGGCACATAGACCGCATAGGGTTGCCCCTCGAAGGGCGTCATGCGTTCGCCGAGCTCTCCGAACGCCTCGCCATCTACGGAGATCTTCGCCTTGCCACTGACGAGTACGAGGCAGAGTTCCTTCTCGCCGGCCTCGCCACCAGTCGTCTCGCCCGCCTTCAGGCGGTTCAACGCGAAACCGACATAGCTCCAGCCAGCGCTCTCGGGCGTGACATCCTGCATCAGGCCGGACTGTGCCTTGGGTTTGACGAGCAGTTTGGACATTTCGGTCTCCTGATCTTGCGTACTTGTGTGCCTACCCCCTCTCCCCGCTCGCGAGGAGAGGGGACGCGGCGGCGGCGCGGCATATCCCTTCTCCCCGCAAGCGGGGAAAAGGTGCCCGGTCCACCCTCCGCAACTGCTGTGGAGGACGGGCAGGGCGGATGAGGGGCGTTCCTGCCAGGCGCGGCGGCCGGATGAGCTTACCTATCCAACCCCGCCTCCTTCGCAAACGCCTTCAGCGACTTCAGCCCGAGCGACTGGTATTCGAACGGGTTGCGCACCGCCGAATCCTGTTCGGCCTCGATGACCAGCCAGCCGTCATAGCCGTGCTCGGCGGCGATTTTCAGCACCGGCAGGAAGTCGACGCCGCCCTCCGCGTCACCGGGCACGGTGAAGACTCCGCGCCGCACCCCTTCGAGGAAGGAGAGCCCTTCGCTCTCGACCACCTTGCGGACGGCCGGGCGGACATTCTTGCAGTGGATGTGGCGGACGCGATTCATGTATTTGCGCGCCAATTCCGCCGGATCGGAGCCCCCGAACAAAGCATGGCCGGTATCGAGCAGCAGCTTGGTCGCAGGACCCGTGTGCTGCATCAGAAGGTCTATCTCTTCGCCGGACTGGACGATCGTGCCCATGTGGTGATGATAGACGAGGTCGATACCCTGGGCGGCGCAATATTGTGCGACCGCCTCGAGCTCGGCGCCGAACTTCTGCCACTGGTTCGCCGGCAGCACCGGCTTGTCCTTGACAAGCGATTTGGAGTCGTCGCCGTGGATCGCGTTCGAGGTCTCGCAGACGATCGCCACCTTGCAGCCATTGTGCTTCAACAGGTCAAGATGCGGCTGGATCGCCTTCTTCTCGGCCTCGACGTCATGGGTGAGCAGGTTGGTGGAGTGCCAGCCGGAAACGAAGACGAGGTCGTAGGAGGCGAGCTTCTGCTTCAATTCCTCCGGATCGGCGGGCATCTTGTGGCCCTTCTCGATGCCGTCGAAGCCGATCCTCTGGCAATCGGAAAGGCAATCCTCGAGCGTCAGATGCGCGCCGATCGTTTGGTCGTCGTCATTGCTCCAGGCAATCGGGTTGGTTCCGTAGCGGATCATCGCTTTTTACTTTCTGTTTCGCGTCTGCTTGATAGTTCGTTGTCTGTTGCGGGCGGGGGGCGACGGCGCTCCTCATCCGGCTGCCCGTGCTCCGCAGCAACTGTGCCTATAACTGCGGAGAATGGGACCGCCACCCTCTCCCCGCTTGCGGGGAGAGGGCTAGTCCCGGGTTGACCCGAGGAGAGGGGCCATTGCCGTGCTTAGCCGAAGCGCTGCGACATCAGCGCCTTCTCGTAGCCCTTCCGCGCCGTTTTTACCTGTTCGCGCTCAGAAACCTCCGGAACCGCCACGTCCCACCAGTGACCTCCGGCTTCCGTCGTGATCAGCGGGTCCGTGTCGATGACGATGACGGTCGTGCGCTTCTCGTTGGCGGTTTCCGCAAGCGCTGCTTCCAGTTCCGGGATCGAGCCGACCTTGCGGGTGACGGCGCCCATCGCAGCGGCATGCGCGGCAAAATCGATCTGCGGCAGTTCCACGTGGTGGGTGTCCCTGAGCAGATTGTTGAAGTTGGCGCCGCCGGTTTCCACCTGGAGCCGGTTGATGCAGCCGTAGCCCGCATTGTCGAGGAGCACGATGGTGAACTTTGCGCCGAGCATGATGGACGAGGCGATCTCGGAGTTCAGCATCATGTAGCTGCCGTCGCCGACCATGACGATCACGTCGCGCTCCGGCCGGGCGAGCTTGACGCCGAGGCCACCCGCCACTTCATAGCCCATGGTCGAGAAACCGTATTCCAGATGGTAGCCGCCGGGCTCTTCCGCCTGCCAGAGCTTGTGCAACTCGCCGGGCAGCCCGCCGGCCGCGCAGACGAGCGTCGTCTTCCGGCCGCCGCGGGTGCGTTGCACGGCGCCGATCACCTGGGCGTCCGAGGGCAGGGCCGCATTGGTGGTTGCCGTTGCCTTGTCGGCGGCCTCCATCCACTCGGCCTTCGCAGCCTTGGCCCTCTCGGTCCAGGCGCTGTCGGCCTTGTGCTCACCAAGCCCCGCCGAGATACGGGCGAGCCCGACTCGCGCGTCTGAGATCAACGGCAGGCCGTCGTGCTTGGCGGCGTCGAAGGGCTGAATGTTCAGGCCGACGATCTTCAGTTCGTCATTCTTGAAAAGCGCCCAGGAACCGGTGGTGAAGTCCTGAAGTCGCGAGCCGACGGCAAGCACCACATCGGTCTCTTCCGCAAGCCTGTTGGACGCGGAGGTTCCGGTGACGCCGACCGAACCCATATTGAGCGGATGCGAATGCGGCAGCGACGACTTGCCGGCCTGCGTCTCGACCACCGGAATGCCGTGCTTCTCCGCGAAGGCGGCAAGCTCCGCGCTCGCCTCCGAATAGAGCACGCCGCCGCCGGCGATGATAATCGGCTTCTTCGCGCCCTGAAGCTTCGCGATCGCCGCGGCGAGCTCGTCGGGATCGGGCTCGATGCGGCGCGGCACCCAGACCTTCTCATCGAAGAAGGATTGCGGATAGTCATAGGCCTCCGCCTGGACGTCCTGGCAGAGCGAGAGCGTCACCGGGCCGCAGTCGGCCGGGTCGGTCAGAACCTGCATGGCACGACGAAGCGCCGGTATGATCTGCTCGGGCCGGGTGATGCGGTCGAAATAGCGTGAGACCGGCCGGAAGCAGTCATTGGCCGAGATCGAGCCGTCGCCGAAGCTTTCGACCTGCTGCAGCACCGGATCCGGTCGGCGATTGGCGAAGACGTCGCCGGGCAGGAACAGGACGGGCAGACGGTTGACATGGGCAAGCGCTGCCGAAGTCACCATGTTAAGCGCGCCCGGACCGATCGAGGTCGTGCAGGCCATGAAGCGACGCCGGAAACTCGCCTTGGCAAAGGCAATGGCTGCGTTTGCCATGCCCTGTTCGTTCTGGGCGCGGTAGGTCGGCAGGGTTTCGCGCACGGAATAGAGCGCCTCGCCGACGCCGGCGACGTTGCCGTGGCCGAAAATAGCGAAGACGCCACCGAAGATCGGTACGCGCTCGCCCTCGATCACCGTCATTTGCCGTGTGAGGAACCGCGCCACGGCCTGTGCCATGGTCAGGCGCACGGTTTTCTGACTCATTTCCTGTTTCCTCCTGGTGGCGAAGTCTTGGCTTCGCCCTTTTTTACTTGATGCCGCAGGCAGGTTATCCCTTACGCAGCCTTGGTTTCACCCAGTCGCAGCCACAGATCCACCAGCGCCTTAAACTTCGCCGCCATGTCGGCGACGGCCTGGTCATCGCTCATCGAGCCGGTGAGCCAGGCCTTGGCGGCATCGGCGAAGATCGTCCGGCCGACCGCGAACCCCTTCACCGTCCTCGATGTCCTTGCGGCGGCAAAGCCGTCCTTCAGGACCTCATAGGGCGCTTCGAGTCCCAGGAGGACGACGCCCCGGCAGAGGGGATCGCGCGTTTCGATCACGGCATCGATGGCAGCCCAGGCCGTGCGGCTTGCCTGCGGCTCGAGCTTCCACCAATCGGGCTTCAGCCCCGCATCATAAAGCTCGTTGAGCGCGCGCGGAATGGTCTGGTCGTCGAGCGGGCCGTGCTTGCCGGCGATGATCTCGATCAGGATCTCGCGGCCGACCTTGCGAGCGGCCTCGAAGGCAGAGCGCAGCTTGGCTATCTGCGCCGCCTTGAGCTCGGCCGGGTCGTCTGGATGGAAGAAGGAGAGCACCTTGATGCAATGGTCGACGGGCCAGTCGATCAGGCGGCTACCGAGATCCTGACTGAATTCGAACTGCAGCGGACGTGAGCCTGGAAGTTCGATCGGCTTGGCAATCCAGAAGTCGCGATGGGCGCCGGCGGCGAAAAGCGCGTCGCGACCATATTTGTCGTCGATCAGCATGCCGAATCCGGGGCGGCCGCCCGCAACATCCGCAGCCGCCTTGACGGCCAAGGCCTTGAAGGCCGGAATCCGCTCCAGGAGCTCCGAATTTCCTTCGGCGATGTCCTCCAACTGGCTGCGGTGGTCGATGGCGAGCGCCATCAGAAGCGGGATCTCGCGCCGGCGTGTCGTCGCCCAGTGGACATGGTTGATCGCCTCGTCCTTTCGCAGCGCCTTTTCCTTGCTGCCGTGCTCGAGGAAATACTGCAGTTCGACCCAGGTCGGGATCTCCGGTGCGCAGAGCAGGCGGGAGACCGCGAAGGCGCCGCAGGCGTTGGCCCAGGTGGCGGACGTCGCGTGCGGCTCTCCGGTGAGCCATCCGCGCAGGAAGCCGGACATGAAGGCGTCGCCGGCGCCGAGCACGTTATAGACCTCGATCGGGAAGCCCTTGCCGACGATGCCGTCTTCGAGATTGTCCGAAATCGGCCCGTCATAGACGATGCAGCCCATCGGGCCGCGCTTCAGTACGATCGTGGCATCGGAAAGCGAGCGGATGGTCTTCAGCGCCTGGAGCAGATCGCTTTCGCCCGACGCAATCAGAACCTCCTCCTCCGTGCCGACGATGAGGTTGCAATCGCCAAGCACCGTCTTCAGATGCGCCGAGACGAGATCCGAAGCGATGTAGCGGCTCTCGCCCGCGTCATGACCGGCAAGGCCCCAAAGGTTGGGGCGATAGTCGATGTCGAAGACGATCCTGGCGCCGTTTTCCTTGGCGATTCGCATCGCCTTGCGCTGGGCGGCATCCGTATTCGGCTTGGAGAAATGGGTACCGGTGACAAGGATCGCCCGAGCGGCGCGGATGAATTCTTCCGAGATGTCGTCTTCTGAGAGCGCGTTGTCGGCGCAATTGTCCCGGTAGAAGAGCAGCGGGAACGATTTCTCGTTTTCGACAGCCAGGATCGCCAGCGCCGTCAGGCGCTCCGGATCGGTGACGATGCCCCGGGTCTCGACACCTTCGCGTTGCAGCTGCTCGCGAATGAAGCGGCCCATCTGCTCGTCGCCGACGCGCGTCAACAGCGCCGATTTCAGTCCGAGCCGCGCCGTGCCGACCGAGATGTTGCAGGGGCAACCGCCGACGGACTTGGCGAAGCTTCCCACGTCTTCGAGGCGAGTGCCGATCTGCTGGCCGTAAAGGTCGACCGAAGCTCTGCCGATGGTGATGATGTCGAGGGGCTTGGCGCCCAATTCCGATGGAATTCCGGCCGATGGAACCTGGCTCACTGCTTCCTCCCCGCGGGCGCCCTGCCGGCGCCGACAGTTATCCATATGTCATGGGCGATGAGGTTATGAAACATAAATTCCGTCACTTCGTCAATATGGAATTTCTATTCTATAATGGTTTCCCGGCTTCGGCGTGGCGGCGGCGCTTCTCGGCGATCGCCACGGTAAGCGCCATGGCGAAGGCCATGCTGGCGGAAAGCGAGCGAAAGCCGGCATGATCTGCCTCCACCAATTCGAACCAAACCTTGGAAGATTCGGCGAGCGGGGAAAATGCGGAGTCGGTCAGCGATACGACCGGCACTTTGCGATTGGCGAGGAAGCGTGCCTGGGTGGCGCTCTCCGAGGCATAGGGCGAGAAGCTGACGGCGAAGGCGGCATCCTGCCTCGTCGCCATCGCCAGCATGTCGTCGTCGATGCCGGCGGCCGTGCCCACATGCTGGTACTTCACCCTAAGCTTGCCGAAGGCATAGGCCATATAGCTGGAGATCGGATAGGAGCGGCGTTTGGCGATCAGATAGATGGTATCCGCCTTGGCGAGGATGTCGACACCCCGTTCGAAAGCCTGCGGACCGATCGAGGTTGCAACATTGTCGAGCGAACGGTGGGCGGCCGCGACGAAGCCGTTGAAGATCGAGCCGCTTTCGAGCTTGCTGTGATCGTTGCCGCGCAGCGCCTTCAGCCGGTCCTCGTAACCGGGCGTGCGCTCGCGCAGGCGCGCGCGAAAGATCTGCTGCAGGCTTGAAAAGCCCTCAAAGCCGAAATGTTGGGCAAAGCGCACCAACGTCGAAGGCTGGACATCGGCGGACGTGGCAATGCTCGCCGCCGTGCCGAAGGCGATTTCGTCAGGATGATCGAGCGAATAGGCGGCGACCTGCTTCAGGCGCTTCGGCAGTTGCGCCTTGCGCTCGAGAATGACGGCCTTCAGCGCCTCGAAGTCCTGGGGGATATCGGTGCTCGACTCCGGTGTTGGCATCGTTCAGCGTCTCCAAGTCCTCGCGTGCGCGCTCGTGTTGCGTTTGCCTCATCGTAATCGATCAGGAGCGTTCTGGATAGAACGGACGTTCCATTTTAAGTGCCTTTCCCAGGCCTTACAGCGCCGCGCGTCAGACGCGTCAGACGCGCAAAGGACGCCTTAACTCTTTGAAGCCGCGCATCGTACGTCCCGAAAATCGGGCCCGACCTTCGGGTCGATGCGCTGAACGCGGATCAGCCGACGTCGACCCACCTGTTGCTGCGAGCGGATTGATACGTAGCGGATAGCACTTTCTGAACTTCGTAGCCCTCCCGGAAATCCGTCGTCGGCCTGCGGCCATTGACGATGGCGTCGAGGAACTCGTTCACTTCGATCGCCTTCAACTCGTTGAAACCGATCTGATGGCCGGGCGCCACGCAGAACGCACCATAAGGGGGGTGCTCGGGTCCCGCCCAGATGGTGCGGAAGCCGCGGCTGCGTACATCGTCGCCGGCATAATAGATCCTGATTTCGTTCAGTCGCTCCTGGGTAAAGACGATGCTGCCCTTGGAGCCGTAGATTTCGAAATCATGCTGCATCTTCCGGCCGGTGGCTATCCAGTTCGCCTCCAAGCTGCCGCTAGCGCCGCTATCGAAGCGGACGAAGGCGCGGGCGATGTCGTCGACCTCGACGGCGCGTGTCTCGGTCGCGCCTCGCGAAACGGGGCGCTCGGGGATATGGATGACCGTCTCGGCGAGCACCGACCTGATCGGCCCGACAAGGTGGCGCATGCAGGCGATCATATGGCTGCCGATATCGGCGAGAGCCCCGCCACCGCTGCGCGGGTCGAGGCGCCATGCCCAGGGAATACTGGCATCGGCCATGAAGTCTTCCGCGTGGACGCCACGGAAAGAGCGGATATCGCCGATCTCGCCGCTTTCGATGATCTCCTTGGCAAGGAAGATCAGCGGATTTTTCAGATAGTTGAAGCCGACCTGCGTGACGACGCCGGCCCTTTCGGCAGCGGCGAGCATCTCAGCGCAGTCGTCGACCGTAGGCGCCAGTGGCTTTTCGCAATAAACGTGCTTGCCATGCGCGACCGCCGCAAGCGCCATCTCCTTGTGCATCAGGTTGGGCGTGGTGATGTCGATGACGTCGATATCGGGGTCGGCCAGGAGCTCGCGCCAGTCGGCCGTCGCCTTGCGGAAGCCGAGCCGCGCGCGTGCGGCTTCGGCGCTCTCGGCAGTCACGTCCGCCACCGACACGAGGTCGATTTCGTAAGGCAAGTCGAAGACCCGCGCCGCGATGGTGAAGCCGAGCGCATGGGCTTTGCCCATGAAACCGGTCCCGATCAGGCCTACACCCAATCTGCGTTTGTCGCTCATCTCGTCTCCTCCCGGGGCAGCGGCCTCATGATCGAAGAAAATGAAATGAACTGTGCGATCAATGTCAATATGGAATATTTATTCGAAAACTTCCTCGGCAGCTGGGGAATGCAGCGCCCCGGGTCTTTTCAGACGCGCAAAGGCCGCTGTAGCACTTTGAATTGCTGCATGTCCTTTTCCTCGAATGGAGGTCGATTAAGGAGAGATGCAGTAGCGCGTCAGGCCGCCGGACGTCATCACCAAAAGGCGAATTCGTTAACGCAATTTTACCATGTTTCGCGGCAAGATCGCCGCTGACGATGGTTGACGAATCGCCCCATTACCGCGCGGATTGGGGAAAACGTCCAGACGTACCGGAGTGATTGACGCATGTGCCGTTGGGCCGCCTATCGTGGAGAACCGCTCTATCTGGAGGAACTGGTAACGTCTCCGGCGCACTCGCTGATCGAGCAATCCCATTGCGCGACCCGTGCAAAGACGGCCACCAATGGCGACGGCTTCGGCATCGCCTGGTATGGCGATCGTCCGGAGCCAGGGCGCTATCGCGACATCCTGCCCGCCTGGTCCGATTGCAACCTGAGAAGCATCGCGCGGCAAATCCGCTCACGCCTGTTCCTCGCCCATGTGCGCGCGGCGACCGGCGGCGGTACGCGCCGCGACAATTGCCACCCCTTCGTCCATGGCCGCTGGTGCTTCATGCACAATGGCCAGATCGGCGATTTCGAGCATCTGCGCCGGCCGATGGAAAACATGCTCGACAACGATCTCTACGCGGCGCGCACCGGCACCACCGATTCGGAACTGCTCTTCCTTCTGGCGCTGCAGTTCGGTCTCGACGGCGATCCGCTCGGCGCCATGGCGGAGGCGCTCGGCTTCGTCGAGCGGCTTGCCGAAGAGATGGAACGGCCGGCACTCGTCCGCTTCACGGCCGCCTTCTCGAACGGAGATGAACTCTATGCGGTTCGCTATGCCTCCGACCAGAAGGCGCCGACGCTCTACGCCGCACCGATGGGGGAGAATGGCGGCTATTGCCTCGTGTCCGAGCCGCTCAACGACGATAATGCCTGGGCCGAGATCCCCGACGGCTCCGCGGTGGTCGTCGGCGAAAACGGCGTCGATGTGCTTCTCTTCGGGGCAGCCGATATTGCCGTTCGCGAGCGTCTTGCGGTCGCGGCGGTTCCGCCTGCTGCGGCAGGCAATCTGCAATTGAACTGAGTAGATATCAGACGGAAAGTCTCGCGGCGATCAGCGCCGCGAGTCTCTCGGCCACCTCGTCCTTGCCCATCTCCGGCCAGTCCTCCGTGCCGTCGCGGCCGACCAGCTTCACCGTATTGCGCTCGCCCCCCATGATCCCGGTTGACGGCGAAACGTCGTTGGCAAGGATGTAATCGGCGCCTTTCCGTTCGAGCTTCGTTCGGCCGTTGTCGGCGACATTCTCCGTCTCGGCGGCAAAGCCGATCACCAGCTTGGGGCGCGAGGCGTGGTGGCCGACTGTCTTCAATATGTCCGGGTTCTCGGCAAGCAGGAGCGGCTGCGGGGCCTCGCCCGGCCGCTTCTTGATCTTGTTGCCGGCGGTCGCGGCCACGCGCCAGTCGGCGACGGCGGCGACCATCACGGCAATATCGGCCGGAAGTGCGGCGAGCACCGCATCGCGCATCTCCTCGGCACGCTCGACGTGGACGACGCGTACACCCACGGGATTCGGGATCGTCACCGGCCCCGACACGAGGGTGACCTCCGCTCCAAGTCTCGCAAGCGCCGCCGCGATCGCATGACCCTGCTTGCCGGAAGAGCGATTGGCGATATAGCGAACCGGATCGATGGGTTCATGCGTCGGCCCGGAGGTGACGATCGCCTTTCGCCCGGCAAGCGGTCTTTCTTCCCGGACGAGCAATCGCTCGATCGCGGCGACAATCTCGAGGGGCTCGGCCATTCGGCCTTCGCCCGCCTCGCCGCTCTCGGCCATTTCCCCTGCGGCCGGGCCGACGAAAAAGATGCCGTCGCCGGCAAGGGTCGCACGGTTGCGGCGTGTCGCCGGGTGCATCCACATCCTCGGGTTCATGGCCGGCGCGGCGAGCACCGGCCGGTCGGTCGCAAGCAGCACGGTCGAGGCAAGGTCGTCGGCATGGCCATGGGCCATCTTCGCCATCAGATCCGCCGTGGCGGGCGCAACAACGACGAGGTTGCAATCGCGGGCGAGGCGGATATGGCCGACGTCCTGCTCGTCCTCGCGCGAAAAGAGATCGGTGAACACATGGGAGGCGGAGAGCGCGCCGACGGCGAGCGGCGTCACGAATTGTTGCGCACCGGCCGTCATCACCGGCCGAACTTCCGCCCCGCGCTCGCGCAGTCGCCGGATGAGGTCGAGGCTCTTATAGGCCGCGATACCGCCGGAGATGATGAGAAGAATGCGCTTGCCAGCCAATGTCGTTTCGTTTGGGATCATTCCGCTTCGGCCTGTCGCCGCTCCCGTTCTTTGACGGCGAACCTAGCGCAACGGCCCGAAAATCGGAACCGATTTCGAAAGGCTCGATGCGCAGATTCAAAGAGTTGCAGCGACTTGGCGCGTCTGAAAAGTCGTCCGTGAACTATCCGTACGTCTCTGAAAGCGCTCTGTAATTTCTGCTTTCCTGCGGTACAGTGTTGCAAGAAAGGCGCTGGCTAAGCGCGCTTTTCTTGCAATTTGATTTTGCGGTTTGCGCCTTCAGCGCGGCGTGATTCACTCGGTTTAGCGGCGGTGAATCGAGGAGCGGCGATGTCGAGACCACGCGAGCGGCGCGAGACGGGGGAGCAGGATCTATTCCGCTCCCGGCTGGATCAGATCATCAACATGAAGCACGAACTGGTGCGGCTGGCGCAGGCGATCGACTGGCCGTTTCTGGAGCGCCACTTCGGTGAAGTCTATAGCGACGGCCCCGGCATGCCGCCGCTGCCGACGCGGCTGATGGCCGGGCTTTCGATCCTCAAGCATACCTTCAACCTGTCGGACGAGGAGCTGTGCGCCCGCTGGGTGGAGAACCCCTATTTCCAATATCTGTGCGGCGAAGAGTTCTTCCGCCATGACCTGCCGTTCGACCGCTCGTCGATGACCCGCTGGCGAGGGCGCATGGGAGAGGAGCGGCTGACCGCGCTGCTGCAGGAAAGCCTGGCGGTGGCGGTCAAGACCGGGGCGATGCAGCCGGCCGACACACGCCGGGTGATCGTCGACACCACCGTGCAGCCGAAGAACGTGATGTTCCCGACCGACGCGAAGCTCCTCCACCGGGCGCGCGAGCGACTGGTGAGGCTGGCGAAGAAGACCGGCGTGAAGCTGCGCCAGACCTATCTGCGGATCGGCAAGCTGGCGCTGATCAAGCACCAGCGCTACGCCCATGCCAAGCAGTTCAAGCGGGCCAACAAGGCGCTGCGGACCCTCAGGACCTATCTCGGCCGCACCGTCCGCGACGTTCGCCGGCAGATCGGCGATGACGAGAAGCTGCGGGCGATCTTCCTCTGGCCGCTCCACCAGGCCTCGACGGTTCTGGAGCAGCGGCAGCGCCAGCGCGGCCGCAAGATTTACAGCCTGCACGCGCCGGAGGTCGAATGTATCGGCAAAGGCAAGGCGCACAGGCCGTACGAGTTCGGCGTCAAGGTCTCCGTCGCCACCACGCTCAAGCGCTCGAGGGGCGGCCAGTTTGCCCTGCATGCAAAGGCCTTGCCCGGCAATCCCTATGATGGCCACACGCTGGCGACCGTGATCCCGGACATGGAGAAAACCATCGGCAACGAGATCGGCCGCATTCTCGCCGACGCCGGCTACCGCGGCCACAATGCCCCGGAGAGCCACAGGTTCAGGGTCTTCACCAGCGGCCAGAAACGCCGCGTCACGCCGGCGATTAAGCGCGAGATGCGGCGGCGTTCCGCCGTCGAACCGGTCATCGGCCATCTCAAGGCCGAGCACCGCATGGGCCGCAACTATCTCGCCAGCGAACACGGCGACGCCAACAACGCCGTCCTGGCCGCCGCCGGCTACAACTTCTCGCTCCTTCTCAACTGGTTGAGGCAGCTTTTGTGGCTGCTGCTCGCCTGGCTGCACGCCCGAGCGAACCCGCGCGCCGCTTAGCGATAGTCATTGTTCACGGTCGACTGAAAAGATGCGCGGCGCCGTGGCCGAGGGGGCGGCCGTGTGCGTTGGAGCGCGCCCCCCCGAGCGGGGCGGAAGGAAAATGCGCCAGCGGTGGGGAGCCGCCACCGGCAGGGCACTTTGCCCGGAGTGCGCGTCAGCGCTCGTATTCGACCTCGATCGTCGCCTGGTCGAGTGAGTTTGCCCGGACGAAGAAACCAACCATGGCGGCGGGTGCCTTGCCATCGAGGGGGAGCTTGTCGAGCGACAGCGCGTACACGGTGAACTGGTAGCGGTGCGGTCCATGACCTTCGGGCGGGCAAGCACCGCCATAACCTGAGGCGCCGAAATCGGTGCGGCCTTCCACCGCGCGTGCTGAAAGTTTCTTGTCTCCGCTCGCTCCGCTTGCGAGCTCCGTGACATTGGCGGCGAGGTTGAACACCGTCCAGTGCCACCAGCCGGAACCCGTGGGCGCATCCGGATCATAGGCCATGATGGCGAAGCTCTTGGTGTCCGCCGGCGCACCCGACCATGAAAGGTGCGGCGAGATATTCCCCCCGCTGCAACCGAAGCCGTTGAAGACTTGCGCATTGGCCATGGTCTCGCCGGGCGTCAGATCCTTCGAAGTCAGTTTCATTTCGGCCTGGGCGGCCGTGGCGCCGAGCAAGCTCAGGCCGAGAATTGCAATGATGAAGCGCATGGTGTTTTCCTGCAGTTACGAACGCAGCAGGCCTACTGCTCAACGGAGATTTCGTCTCTCCCGATCCGCGCAACTTCTGTCCCAATTCGCTCAATTATATCCGGATCTCCCCGCACGTCGCGCGGATTGACGCCAAATCGCTCCTTGAAGCGTACCGCAAATTGGGATGGAGAGTCGTATCCGACTGCCAAGGCGACGTGGGCGACGGGCAGGGTCGTCGTATGCAGGAGAGCCAGGGCACGTGTCATGCGGGTGTCGCTCAAGGTTTCGGTGAAACTGGTATTTTCCGCGGCCAGCTTGCGCCGCAACGTCGCCTCGCTCATGTGGAAGCTGCGGGCGGCGTGCCCGGAAGTCCAGTCGTAGGCCGGGTCCTTCTCGATCATCTGGCGCAGGCGGTCCTGCAAAAGCAGGTCTCCACGCTCGCCCAATATGGCCCCGCCGAGCGCGAACCAGGTAATGAGTTCCATCAGGCGCACCGAAGCCACGGCGGCGGGCAATGTCGCCAATCTTTCGGGAGAAGAGCAAAAGTCGAACAGCGCCACCGCCTCGACGGGTAGATCCCGAGCCTTCATGGGAACCGCCGTCCGCGGGGGCGTGATGCAGCCGACGCGAAGATAGGTCTCTTCGAATAAGGAACGGGGGATTGGCAGGACACGCGCTTCATAGTTCTGAGGTGACTTGGGAATGTTCTCCATCGTCATGGGCCGATGGTCGGGCAACAGGCCAAATTCGCCGGCCAGGAGGCGCAGAGAGGTATCGCGGACGACCACGACCTTGGTTCCCGAACGCACCTGGACAAGAACCGGCATTGTGCTCACGAGACGATGAAAACATGCTCGTCCCCTTTGGCGGAGGAAGGCACCGTTTGGAAGAGAAGGGGCTTCGTGCTTCATGAGTCTTCTGGTCTTCAGTTGTCGGACGGCATGACATTTTCGGAGGGCCGCCGCAAGGAGCAGGGGCTGTGACCGGTCCGCTCTTGCCTGCCGGCCGGAAGGGCCGCTTTCCGACTACTCTCTGATCCGCGCCATGGCGAAGACGTCCGCGAGCATCCCGTCACGCAGAGCGTAGGATTTCAATACGCCCTCCGTGACGAACCCCGCCTGGCGGTAGAGCCCGATTGCCGCCTCGTTCTCGGTGAAAACCGTAAGCTCGAGGCGCGCGATGCCGAGCCAGCGGTCGGCGGCCTCGATCAGGGCGTTGAGCATCGCCCTGCCGATACCGCGTCGGCGATAATCGTCGTGGACCGACATGCCGAGTTCGGCGGCATGCTGGCGCCGGCCTTTGTGACGATGCAGTCCCGCAAGGCCGACGATCGTTTCCTCGATCTCCGCGACGATGACCATGTCGCCTTCTCCTCGGTTCTCGAGCCATTCGCGCGTCCGTTCCGGCGGTGCGAAGGGTTGGCGCAGCGTTCCTGCCCGGACGCCCGGCAGATCCCTGAGGAGGGCGAGCGCCTTCCAGTCGGCAACGGATGCGGCACGAATGTGGAGATCAGGCGATGGTGCATTCATTGTCTCGTTTCCTCTGTCGATAGATCCGAGGAAACAGAGCCCGGCCCTGCTCGCTCGGCAGGGTTGGCTGGAGAACAGCTCGCCTAAGACAACAGCTCTCCCGCATGCCCTGAGGTCTGCGCGGTCACCATCATCACGAGCAAGAAGCGACTGTCCATGGGCGGACATTATTCCACGTTGCGGGAATTGAGAAGAGCTATTTGGCGCTCAAACGAGCCGCCAGGCGATATAGACGAGCGCCGCCGCGATCACCCAGAGCGCGATGCGGCCCGAGCGTGCGTGGCGCGCCTCCGCCTTGCCGATCGCCTCGGCGGTCGCCGCATCGAACCGCAGGCCTTTCTCGCTCATCGCCATGATGTCCTTCGAAAAGCGCTCCGTGCGGGCCGCGATTTCGGGAACGGCTTCGGCGACGCGAAGGGCTGCGTGCAGGCCGTCGCGCAGGTCGGTGACGATGCGCTTCGGGCCGAGATTGTCGCGGATCCAGCTGCCGACGACCGGCTCCGATGCCCGCCACATGTTGAAGCGCGGGTTGAGCGTGCGGGCGACGCCTTCGACGACGACCATCGTCTTCTGCAGCATGACGAGCTCCGGGCGCGTCTGCATGTCGAAGAGCTCGGTCACCTCGAAAAGCAGGGTCAGGAGCTTTGCCATCGAGATCGTTTCGGCCGGCTGCCCGTGGATCGGCTCGCCGATGGCGCGGATCGCCTGGGCAAAGCTTGCGGCGTCGTGATGCGACGGCACATAGCCGGCCTCGAAATGGACATCGGCAACGCGCTGGTAATCGCGCGTGATGAAGCCGTAGAGGATCTCGGCGAGGAAGCGGCGCTCCTTCTTGCCGAGCCGGCCGACAATGCCCATGTCCACGGCGACGATATGGCCCGCCTCGTCGACGAAGAGGTTGCCCTGATGCATGTCGGCATGAAAGAAGCCATCGCGTAAGGTATGCCGCAGGAAGGACTGGATCAGCGTCTCGGCGAGGCTGTTGAGATCATAGCCGGCGGACCTCAGGCCCTCGATATCCGACATCTTGATGCCATCGATCCATTCCATGGTGACAACGTCGCGCCCGGTGCGCTCCCAATCGACCTTGGGCACGCGGAAGCCGGAATCTTCTTTCGTGTTCTCGGCGAGCTCGGAAATTGCCGCAGCCTCCAGCCGCAAGTCCATCTCGACCTTGGTCGTCTGCTCGAGCGTCCGCGTCACCTCGACCGGCTTCAGCCGGCGGGTATAGGGCAGGAACCGCTCCTGCATGCGCGAGACCAGATACATAGCCTCAATATCGGCGGCAAAGCGCTGGCGGATGCCGGGCCGGATCACCTTGACGGCGACCTTCTCGCGTCGGCCTTCACGCAGGATGACGGCCGGATGGACCTGGGCGATCGACGCGGCCGCCATGGGCTCGTGAAATTCCGCGAAGAGTGTGTCGACGCTGCGGCCGAGCGAACCTTCGATCGCTGCCTTGGCCGCACTCGGTGGGAAAGTTGCCATCTGGTCCTGCAGTTGCGAGAGGTCGGCGGCGAGTTCCGCGCCGACCACGTCAGGACGCGTCGCCAGGAACTGGCCGATCTTCACATAGGAGGGCCCGAGCCGCTCGACGGCGCGGGCAAGCCGGCCGCTGCGCTCTTCGAACCGTGCCTTGCGGCGGGCGAGCAGGCCGGCGACCTTCTTTGCGAAGCGCGCGGAGGGAGGCAGGTGCTCGGAGGGGATCGCTGCAAATACGCCTTCGCGCGTGAGCACCCAGCCGATCCGCACGAGACGGAAATATGCTCCAGGCGTGCTCATGCGTTCAGATTTTCCAGCCCGAATGCAGCGCTGCAATGCCGCCGGTGTAATTGGTGAAGGAGACGCGGGCGAAGCCCGCCTCGTGGATCATCGCCGCGAAATCGCGCTGGTTCGGGAATTTGCGGATCGACTCGACCAGATACTGATAGGGCGCGTGGTCGCCGGTGATGAGCTTGCCGAATCTGGGGATCGCATGGAACGACCAGGCATCGTAGAAGCTGTCGAGCAAAGGCATCTCCACCTCGGAGAATTCCAGCACCAGCAGCCGCCCGCCGCGCTTCAGTACCCGATAGGCCTCTCTTAGCGCCACCTCGATGCGCGGGACGTTGCGGATGCCGAAGGCGATCGTGTAGGCATCGAAGGAATTGGCGGCGAAGGGCAGGTCCTCGGCATTGGCTTCGACGAATTCGAGACTGGCGTCGAGCCCCTTCTTTCGCGCGCGCTCGGCGCCGACCGCAAGCATCGAGCCATTGATGTCGAGTACGGTCGCATGCGCCTTTCGGCCGGAAGCCTCGACGATGCGGAAAGCGATGTCTCCGGTGCCGCCGGCGACGTCGAGCACCCGGTAACCTTCTCGGCGTGGCGGGTTGAGGGCAGCGATCATCGCATCCTTCCAGACCCGATGCAGGCCCGCCGACATCACGTCGTTCATGATGTCGTAGCGTTTCGCGACCTTGTGGAAGACATCGTTGACGAGCGGCTGCTTTTCGTCCGCGCCGACTTCGCGAAAACCGAAGGAGGTCTCCATTCCGCCATTCGCCGATACGCGCTCATCCGTCATCCGAATACTCCACTTCATACAAACGCGCCGGCACCATAGCGAAAACACCCGATCCGCGCTATCTCAGCGACGAGGTTCCGGCTGCGGCATAGCGCACCTATAGGTCATTGCTCCGGCGATGGGAATGCATGTATCCGGACGGAATGAACAGAGGATAAAGGAAGACGGCGGTGCCCGAATTGCCCGAGGTGGAAACGGTCAAGCGCGGATTGGCGCCGACCATGGAGGGGGCGCTGCTGCTGCGCGCCGAATTGCGCCGGCCGGACCTGCGCTTTCCTTTTCCTGAAAACTTCTCTGCCACCGTTTCCGGCCGCCGTATTGTTTCGCTGTCCCGGCGCGCCAAATATCTGACGATCGATCTGGAGGGAGGCGACGTGATCATTGCGCATCTCGGCATGTCCGGCTCTTTCCGAATCGAGAGCGGCGCGTCGCCCGCGACCCCCGACGCCTTCCACCACCCGCGTGGAAAGGACGAGAAACACGACCACGTCATCTTCCACCTCGATGCCGGGGTCGGGCCGGCGCGCGTCATCTATAACGATCCGCGCCGCTTCGGCTTCATGGATCTGGCAAGGCGCGATACGCTCGCTGATCATGCCTTCTTCCGCGACCTCGGCGAGGAGCCGACGGGGAATGCGCTCGACGCCGCCTATCTGGCGAGCCGCCTTGCGGGCAGGGCGCAGCCGCTGAAAGCGGCGCTTCTCGACCAGAGGACCGTTGCGGGTCTGGGCAACATTTATGTCTGCGAGGCCCTGTGGCGAGCCGGGCTTGCGCCCACTCGGCCGGCGGGCACGCTGGTCGACAGCCGCGGCCGGGCGAAAGCGGGCCTTTCCGGCCTGGTGGAGGCGATCCGCGCGGTGATTGCCGACGCGATTGCCGCCGGCGGGTCCTCGCTCAAGGACCATATCCAGGCGGATGGCAGCCTCGGCTATTTCCAGCATGCCTTCTCCGTCTACGACCGGGAGGGCGAGGCTTGCCGGACGCCCGGCTGTGGCGGTACGGTCGCCCGCATCACGCAGGCGGGGCGCTCGACCTTCCATTGCCCGCGCTGTCAGAAATAGCCTTGGAACGCCGATTCTAGGAGGAGACGACAATGAGCTACGAGACCCTGCTGGTTGAGATGCACGGGCGTGTGGGCCTGATCACCCTCAACCGTCCGCAGGCATTGAATGCGCTGAATGCGACCGTCATGCGCGAGCTCGATGCGGCCCTGAAGACCTTCGATGCCGACAGGAATATCGGAGCGATCGTCATTGCCGGATCGGAAAAGGCCTTCGCCGCCGGTGCCGACATCAAGGAAATGCAGTCGCTCGATTTCGTCGACAGCTATCTCGGCGATTTCCTCGGCGGCTGGGAGCATGTTGCGGACGCCCGCAAGCCGATGGTCGCGGCGGTCTCCGGCTATGCGCTCGGCGGCGGTTGCGAACTCGCGATGATGTGCGACTTCATCATTGCTTCCGAAACCGCCAAGTTCGGCCAGCCGGAAATCACCCTCGGCGTCATTCCGGGCATGGGCGGGTCGCAGCGCCTGACGCGCGCCGTCGGCAAGGCGAAGGCGATGGACCTGATTCTCACGGGCCGGATGATGGATGCGGCCGAAGCCGAGCGGGCAGGGCTGGTTGCCCGCGTCGTCGCGCCGGAGAGGCTCGTGGAAGAGGCGCTCGCCGCCGCCGAGAAGATCGCCTCCTTCTCGCTTCCCGCGGTAATGATGGCGAAAGAGGCGGTCAACCGCTCGCTCGAAATGACGCTCGCCGAAGGCTTGCGCTTCGAGCGGCGGCTCTTCCAGTCGCTGTTCGCGACCGAGGACCAGAAGGAGGGGATGGCCGCCTTCGTCGGCAAGCGCAAGGCGGAGTTCAAACACCGCTAGGGACGTTTTCTCAAATTGCGCGTTGACGCGGGACTGGTTTCCCTTTATACGCCGCCCACAGTCTGGAACGCCTCACGCGGGCTTTCCGAGAATGCTCCCGAATTGCTTGGATGACAGGTCGCAGTGACCCGGCACGGCGAAGGCGGAGTTCATGTCAGGTTTTCGAAGAGAGGCATCAATGGCCAATACAACTTCGGCGAAAAAGGCGACCCGCAAGATCGCACGCCGTACCGCAGTGAACAAGGCCCGTCGTTCGCGCGTCCGTAGCTTCGTCCGTAAGGTTGAAGAGGCGATCGCTTCCGGAGATCAGGCCGCCGCCGCCGCCGCCCTCAAGGCGGCTCAGCCGGAACTGATGCGTGCCGCCACCAAGGGCGTGCTGCATGCCAACACGGCATCGCGCAAAGTCTCCCGCCTGGCGCAGCGGGTGAAGGGTCTTTCGGCCTAACCCGGCTAAATAAAAACCTGTTTACAAACAGCCCGGCGTCTTGCGCCGGGCTGTTTCGATTCGTATTTCGGCCATAGTCATGGTTAATTTGTCCACTAATGCTTGTGTCATTGGTGTGACAGAAATTATTAAGTGATTACAACGGCTTGCGCGAGCTTGTCGGACTCGGGGCATCGGTTTTGGTGCACGTATCGGCTGCAAAATGAGTCAAGCGAATTTTTATTTTTTTCTTTTTCGCCAGCTAAGCAAGAAGGGCGAAAATCAAAACCCTTGATTCAAAAGCGATTCTTTTGAGACTCGGGACGCGCATGCAAAACCCAGCATGAGAGTCAACCGGCCGCGCTTAAAGAGCGGTAAAAAACCCGATTGATCTTGCCTGCCGATCCTGCCTAAATGGCTTCCACAGGGGACACGGACCACATCTGTTTAGAAGGTCTTCGAAGTCATTTCCTAGAAATGGCTAACGGGCTTTCTGTTCCCTGCGGCGGGGTAAATCCACGTCGCTCAATCAAAAAAGCCAGTAGAGAAGCCGAGCGAGTCTTCGCGTCGGAACGAGAATTCTTCGCCTTACGATTGCAGCGCGGGTGTGGCCTCGGATTTGTTTTGAGTCGAGACGTTGGAGGAAGAAGATCAGGTTGCCCGCACATGCGAGGGTGTGGAGCAACTGCGACGAGGAAAGTCTGCCCTTCGGTCCGAATGCTGCCGCAGGGTAGCCAAGTGCAAAGCGCAGGGGACATCCGCTCGGCACGATGAGCGGGCGAGCGCGACGCGCACCGCGACGGGATTATGAGGAGCCCGGATCGGTGTCATGGGCGTCCGTTCGACGCGGCATGGCCTTCGAGGAGGCGGCCGCGGCCGGCGGGCATAAGAAGATGAGGCCGGCAGCGATGACGGCATCGGAGAATGATTTTGGAAGGCGGCAACATGCAGATGAATTTGGCGACGGCACCTGAAGGATTCCAGGCCGGAAGCAATCAGTCTCAGGCGGCGGGGGAAAAACAGGAC
>NZ_CM178975.1:0-2029053 GCF_058732025.1 Sinorhizobium sp. Y406
ATGGTATCGCGCTTTGGTGATGTGGCTGATTTGTGGCATCCGGCCATGTTTTGGATACCGGAGACCCTCGCTGTATCAGCCTGGTCGGAACACATTCCGTTTGCTTTTTGGCTGACGGCGATACATCGGCCGCGGAAGTTCGTTGAACTTGGCACCCATGCAGGCACGTCCTATTTTGCGTTTTGTCAGGCGATAGACCGGCAGGGGCTATCGACTGCAGCTTATGCCGTGGACACCTGGAAAGGTGACGAACAGGCCGGATTTTATGATGAAAGTGTGTTTCAGCGCGTCACGGAGATCAATCAGAAAAAATACTCATCGTTTTCAACCTTGATCAGAGCAACGTTCGATGAGGCGTGCGCCTACTTCTCCGACGGTGGTATCGATCTACTTCACATTGACGGGTATCACGCCTACGAATCGGTAAAGCACGATTTTGAATCATGGCTCCCTCTCCTTTCCGACCGAGCCATAGTCCTGTTCCATGATATCAATGTTCGCCGTGATCAGTTTGGTGTGTTCAGGCTTTTTGAAGAGCTTTCGCAAGTTTATCCGTCATTCAATTTCGACCACGGCCACGGGTTGGGCGTGATTGCTGTAGGAGATAACGTTAACGATGAGATGAAGCGGTTTCTTGAAGCCGCGAAAAATGAATCGGATTCACGATCAATAAGGCTGGTTTTTGCCAGACTTGGAGCTTTTTGCAGCCTAAGCCTAAATATGTCCGCCCTTCATCAGGAATATAGCGTACTTGCCGCGGACAGGGACGAAAAAGCCCGTGTGGTGGACCTCTTGACCAGCCGCTTATCAGATAGAGATGCCGATATAGAATCATATAAGGAGCGGGATGCTCTTCTCGAGAATGCTCAAAAAAGTCTTGCTGAAGTCACCGTCGAGGTAGAACTCCTCCGCGAGGACAAACGTCAATTGTTTGCAAACCTGATCGGCCTCGAAGAAGTGGTTCATGAAGTCACCGCCGAGGTGCAGACACTCAAACATGAGAAACTTGCCCTAGAAGATGTGCTCAGTTCGCTTGAGGCAGCGCAGCTTGCCCTACGCGCTTCTCCTGCCACAGCCATCCTGGATACAGAACCGAACACTTTTGCCGAGGGAAGTTCAGAAAAGAAGAAAATGAAGAAGACGAAAGGTTGGTTGAAAACTACGGCGTCGGATATAGCGACGCGCATGAGATACGGGAAGCCGACTCCCATCTTCGATGCTGAATGGTATGAAAAGACCTATCCTGATGTAGCAGAAGAAGGCATGGATCCATGGGTGCATTTCATGCGCTATGGCTGCGCAGAAGGACGGTCGCCTAACCCATTGTTTGCGCCGGACTGGTATCTTCAGCAGGAGCCGCGGATCGGCACGGTCAACCCGCTTCTACACTACTGGCGTGAAGGCGCTTGGACGGGATATGATCCGCACCCGTCATTTAGCTCCGCTTTCTATTTGTCCGAGTATCCGGACGTGTTGGAGGCAGGCATCAATCCCCTCCAGCACTATCTGATGTTCGGGATGGCCGAGGGACGCAGAACGAAACCTTCAGACGATGGGCAGAAGTACAAGCGTTCTTTTGTTCGACCCGGAAAAGGCAAGATAGCTCTCGACTTTCTACCGGTTAGCGGCCTGCGGGAGGTCGCAGAGGGCGGTGAGATATTCTGGAAAATGGAGAACAACGATCCTTTTTTTGTTTCCAATAAGCAGATTAAGAAGGGGATCTATAAATTTGTGATCTCTGGCGCAGAGAAATCATCCTTGCTGATTAATTTGAAGTTGTATTACGATATAGGTGAGGGCTTCTCTGAGAAAAGCGTTGTCGACTTAGGCTATGTGCAGCCTTCCGAACGAATAATTGCCTTCGTTGAATTTCCGCGTGATGTGAAGGCCTTGCGTTTAGATCCCAGTGAACGCCGCGGGTCCTTTCACTTCAGCTCAATTCATTTGGAAAAGGTGAGTAGACTATCTCCGGATTGGTACAAGGCGTTGCGCTCAAGATCATCTGCACGCGACAATGATGCCACATCGCAGTCCCTTGAGGTCAAGGCATATGTTGATTCAATGCGCAAGGCCGCATCCGCGATGGCGCCTGTCATTCTTAATGATTTTCCTAGTATTTGGCTAAGTATTGTCGTTCCTATTTACAATGCGAGAACCAAGCACCTCGAAGACATAATCAATTCATTTGATGGTCAGGAAATCAACGGTGCGGAGCTTATTCTTGTCGATGATTGCTCCGCAAGTGATGAAACCCGGCAATGGCTCGCAAGCCGTCAAAGCATGCGGCCTGACGTTAAAATTATATTTAGCGAAGAAAATGGCGGCATCTCTGCGGCTACGAATCTCGGGCTTAGCCACGCGGAAGGCAAGTGGGTTACGCTTCTTGATCACGATGATGTCATCGGGCCCTATGCATTGCAGGTTATTGCCCGATCAATCCAAGAGAATCCTCATGCCAGATTCTTCTATACCGATGAAATTCAAGTGAGCGATGATCTCCAAGCGCTGGATGCTATGTTGAAGCCAGCATATGATCCGGTGCTATTGTCCGGAGTCAACTACATCAATCATTTTTCGATCTATCTCCGGGATCGTATTCATGAGATTGGGGGATTAAGGGTTGGTTACGAAGGCTCGCAGGACTACGATCTCCTCTTGCGATATTTGGATGCTCTCGATGATGCCGAGGTTCTTCACATACCTTATCCGGCATACTGGTGGCGTCGAGCTGGCGAAACCTTTTCCATGAAGTTTCTCGAACGGGCGACGACGAATGCAAGAAGAGCCATCAAAGAGGCATTCTTGAGAAAAGGTCTGACTTGCGAAGTGGGCGAGGCAATTAGTCCCAGCCTTCATAAAGTCGAATTTGCGGAGTTGAAGAGACCCAAAGTCTCAATCATAATACCGAACAAGAATTCATATGGTTTAATGAATACCGTTCTGACCGGGCTTTTCGAAAAGACAGACTATGGAGACTTCGAAGTAATCATTGTGGACAACGGGTCGGATAACGATAAGGTTCTCAGCCTTTATCGTGAGTACAAGTCGAAACACGAGAATTTCAGATATGAGATAAAGGTTGAGCCGTTCAATTTCGCGCGCTCAGTTAATCGAGGTATCGGGCTCGCCAAAGGCGATCTATTCCTGCTGCTGAATAACGATATCGAGGTTATTCACAAGGAGTGGCTGTCCGAAATGGTCCAATGTGTAAACTATCAGGATGTTGGCATTGTCGGGGCAAAGCTACTCTATCCCGGCAGCCTTATCCAGCATGCTGGCGTGATTATCGGGCTGGGTGGCCTCGCTGGTCACTGGTATCTGCAAAAGGATAGTGAATTTGGAGGGCATTTAAATCGCTTGCATGTTCGTTCATCCATGGTTTGTGTTACCGGTGCCGCAATGCTGATAACTCGGAGATGTGCTGAACAATTGGGCGATTGGGATGAGGACAATTTCGCCGTCGCTTTCAACGACGTGGATTACTGCGTGAGAGCTTACAACAATGGGTATCGCATCGTCTGGACACCATTCGCATGCCTTTACCACCACGAATCGGTCAGCCGTGGCTCGGATGAAGCTGGCGCAAATCGTATCCGCTTTCAGAAGGAATCGGCAAATTTGAAGCGTATACACCGCGCTGACTGCTTCCTCGATCCTGCCATTAATCCCGCCTACAGCATAGACAGTTCCTATCCGCGTGTGGTGGCGGTGGATGACGTTCCCGAAGTTCGTCACTGGTTTACATCAGCGGACAATGCAGCGTATCAGAACGTAAAGGTGACGAGTTCTGCAAATCGGACGACTTGAAGAGCCTGCTTATGAGTCAAATATGCTGAAGGCCCGCTGGAACGTCATTTCAGCTCTGGTGTTGAGAGACATGCGAACCCGTTTTGGGCGTTCGCATGTCGGCTATCTTTTGGTAGTGGCTTGGCCGCTTGTCCATCTCAGTGCCATCGTCATTATCATGACATCAGCCAATCGCGTTGTCCCGCTGGGAACCGACCCGGCAGTCTTTATTTCTACCGGCGTTTTGCCTTACGTTCTGTGTCTCTATCCCGCTCGCATGATGGGGCTTTCGATAGAACATGGGCGTTCCCTGTTTATGTTTCCGGTCGTTCGCGCATTCGATGTGCTTGTCGCTCGGGCTTTGATTGAGATTTTAACCTCTTTGCAGGTTGTAGTTATTTACATGTCCGCAATGACAGTCTTGGGTATTGATATATTTCCAGCTCAGCCGGATGTGTGGGCTGCGTCTGTTATTTCGATTATTTATTTCGCGATATCGTTGGGCTATCTAAATATGATTCTGTATTCCATATTTAAAATGTGGCAGGTCCTATTTATATTGCTAATGATAGTGTTTTACATGTCATCTGGCGTATTTGTTCTTCCATCTTCCTATAGCCAGGAGGTCAGGAACATAGTATGGTTCAATCCGCTTCTCCATTTCGTCGAATGGCTGCGTTCCTCCTATTACGAGGGCTACGGCGATGAAATGCTGTCAAAATCTTATGTTTTCTGGTTTTCGTCAGTCTGCTTCCTCTGCGGGTTAGCGGGCGAACGCTTCTTGAGAGGGAAGCTGCTGTCGGCATGATCAGATTACAAAATGTTTTTAAGTTTTACCGTACCAAAGGTAATACAAAGATTATATTGGATCACGTATCCATGAGTTTTCGTGCTGGGGCGTCCTATGGGATATTGGGGATTAATGGCGCCGGGAAATCCACCACGATGCGGCTTTTAGCCGGCACGGAACTACCCAATTCAGGGCATATAAAGCGCTCGGGCAGGGTATCCTGGCCGTTGGGTTTTGGACAAGGCCTTCATGCAGCGATGACGGGCCGGGAAAATGTTCAGTTTGTGGCGCGAATATATGGTCAGAATCCGCGCAAGGCGGTTGAGTTCGTAGAAGACTTCGCCGAGATCGGCGCGTACATGGACGAACCGTACAAAAACTATTCGTCGGGCATGGCGCAACGACTGGCGTTCGGCCTATCGATGGCGATCGATTTCGAGTGTTATCTCATTGATGAGGTTACCGCTGTTGGCGATGCCCGGTTTCAGGCGCGATGCAACGAGGAATTTGCCAGACGCCGAGCACGGTCGGACATCATTATGGTATCCCATTCGATGGATACGATTCGCGCTTATTGCAGTCGTGCGATCGTCTTGGCGCACGGTGTGATGCATGAGTTCTCCAATATCGATGACGCCATTGAGCTCTACAATAAGTTGAATGAATAGGTCTGCGATCGAATGAGCACCGTCGCGAAGCAAAGCGCCAGCGCCATAAGTGAGAGCGATGTGTTGTCGCGGTCAAAAGCGATCTCTATCGAGTTGCGTCGCGTTGCTCGCCGTGCGCGCGCTGCCCGTCCCGTCACGAGCGGCGGCGGCGGCTTTCGCGCACGCCGAACCGATCGCCTTTATCGCATGTTCTTTGTTGCGAGCTTTTTTGCCGTCTTCCTGCTGCCTGTGGCGGTCAGCGTCATCTATTTGACGGCGATCGCCTCTGACCAATATGTCTCCGAAACACGTTTCATGGTACGTTCCGGTGATGAAACGGGACTTGAAACAGTGGCCGGCATTGCGTCGATTCTGGGTTCCGCGCAATCAAGCGATGGTCAGATCATTGCCGAGTATGTCAAGAGCAGAGAGATCGTCCAGGAAATACACAAGACACTTGATCTGCGCCGCATGTTCAACCCTGGAACGTGGGATTGGGTTGCCGAAGCGCCCGCCGATTTGCCAATCGAGGAGTTCGTAAGATATTGGAACGGCCAGATTAATTTGAGCGTTGACCCTACCAGCGGACTCGTCACACTTCGGGTGCGCACATTTTCTCCCGAAGATAGTCTGCGGTTATCTCAAGAAATCGTCCGCCTTTCCGAGAAGATGGTCAATCGGTTAACCCGCCGCAATGAGGCCAACGTACTGGATGAGGCTTCACGTGAACTTGCGCATTCGAAGCAACGCCTTGAGGCGGCAACAGCGGCAATGCGGGATGCGCGTATCGAAGCCGGCATTCTTGATGTCGATCTAGCCGCTAACGCCTATTCGGAATTATTGACGAAATTGCATATCGAACTTACGGAGATAGAGACTCGAGTCGCATCTGTGAAAGAGAATAATGCGCCGGATGCGCCGCAATTGGTCTCGCTGGAAGCGGAAGCTGATGCCTTGCGCGTACAGATATCGACCTACGAGAACAAGGTTGCAGGGCGAACGGATCCGTCGCAGGTCGATTCGACCTTGGCTGTAAGGGCGAGTGTTCTTGCCGACAAGCAGGTCGAACTGACGATTGCACAGAACGAGTACAAACTGGCCGTTGCGACCTTTGAGAGTGCCCGGTTGGCCAGCGAGCGGCAGCGGTCATACCTTCTCACCTATGTGCCACCGAGCCGCCCTGAAGCGTCTCTTTACCCCAAGCGATCCCTGATGATTGCGGTCATAGCGGGCATTGCATTTCTGTTATGGGGAGTCATTGCCGGTCTAGCGATGCTCGTTCGCGACAATACCGCAGCGTAAGGGAAGACTTTATGCACTTTTACGTTGACATTGACAGCGGGCCCTCTATTTCCGGCTGGCTCGTGCCGGACAATCCGAGCGAAGTTCCGCATTTTATCGTTCGCATACCTGGTCGCGCGGATGTCACATTGGCCGCGAATGTGTTGCGGGCTGATTTACGTGATCTTGGTATGCACGCTAGCGGCATGGCTGGGTTTATGATCGACGACAATGTGGTGCCCGATCTGCAGGAGGCAGCTGACGTCACGCTAATCGAGGCGGAAAGCGGCTTGCCATTTTATCGCAGGGTCAATCCCGACTGGCATTTGGAAAAGAGATTTCTTCTTGTAGATACTAGTCTTTTTCCTCAGGTGAAAATCTTGCGCCGGATTATGGGATTATTTGCGTTGTCCTATCCGATCGTGGAGCGATTGCCGATTGAAACTATCGGAGCCATCATCGTCAACAAGGAGGCCAGCTCCATTTTTGTTGCGGGCCAACCGAACTGGGCCAGGCACAGTAGCCCGATACGGGAAAAGGAATATGTAACGGCTGCGCTGCTTAGGGATCCCTTTGAGGATTTGGCGGAAAGGCTTTTGTTTATCGCGCATCTGGCTAAACAGCCGAAGCGGATGAATAGAAATCCTTCGCTCGCACGATATGCGGATGTTCTGGACTTTGTCAAAGAGATGAATTTCTCCGATGCCAAGTCTGTCTTGACGGGATTCCGGAAAATGTCGCCGGAAAACAGGAGACTCTTTCGCTCACCAATGACCCTCGTTTTTGGCAGCTCGCCGGAAGCCGAGTTGCAAAGGCGGAATGTAAGTGTCGCCCTCGATAACCTCGCCCAAATCGATGTGGTCGGTGTACGCCCGTTGTTTTCGGAGTTCACTTCAATGGTGGACGAGAACCTGGGAAGGGCGGTCATGAACGATTGTGAGCTGGAAAGCATGTCCGGCACCGTTGAACTGGCCACGGTTCTTTCAGAGATCGGGCTCGTCGCGGATTTGCTCGATGAAGATATCGCTCTTTATTCTTTCGCCTGCGAAGCGGTTGAAAGCGGATTAAAAATTGCGGAAGAGCAACTCAGAGGCCTTCGGCGCGGGGGTGCAACGTCGGAAGATGATGATGATAAATCGTGAAAAAGAGTTGGAGGGAGAGGAGGGCACTGATGATGGTCGAAAAGTGTCGGTCTCATCTGTGTCCTTGTTCTCGCATATGAATGGTATGCGAGAGGTTGCCGTATCGAGAATAAAGGGCGTTCGCCGTCTTGGCGGGTTTCGACTTAAGGAAGAAAGCGGAGTTCATTTTTTTGCAGGCAGCCGTGAGGCGGAGCAAGATACTATATCTGACGGCGGAGCCGGTCACCTGCTTGTCAGAAGCTTTTTGCTCGCGGTCATGTTGCCGTCAATCCTGGCGCTGATTTATTACGCCGCAGTTTCATCCGATGTCTATGTGGCCGAGACAAAACTGACGGTGAGAACCGCCGCCGAATCGGAAGGAAAATCTTCCGGGCTCTCGGATGTCGCGGGTTCGTTCATCAGCAAACTCGGCATCACAAAAAGCGGGTCGACGGCGCAGGATTCTCGTATCATTCTTGACTACATAAAAAGTCGTTCAGTGATTGAGGATGTCGGTGGACGAGAGCTTCTTGCATCTCTGTACGATCGGAAGAATATTGACTGGCTGTCGCGGTTGGATTCCAGCGAGTATATAGAAGAGCTTTGGGATTATTGGAAAACGAAAGTCACCGCGTCGGTCGATACACTTTCAAACATCCTGACGTTGCGGGTGCGCGCTTACAGTCCGGAAGACGCCCTTTCGCTTGCGCAAAAAATTGTACTCTCAAGCGAGAAGTTGATCAACGACATATCACGCAGGAGCAGAGAAGACGCGTTGCGACGTGCGCAGGAGGAAGTAGAAAGAAGCATGTCGGAATTGGCGGATGTGCGCCTGCAAATGCTGTCTTTCCAGCAAGCTAACCAAACAATTGACCCGATTCAGAATGCGAAGCAGGTTACCGCACTTATGTCGAGCCTCACGATTCAGAAGGTTGAATTGGAGAGCAGATTGGCCGTGGCGGACACAATGGGCGTAAAGGGGCGGCCGGGTGATCGATATTTGAGTGCGCGTCTTGATGTTATCAATACTCAAATCAGCAAACTCCAAAACATGCTCACAGGCAAGGAGCAGGCTTCTGTCTCACTGCAATTAAAGGATTTTGAGCTTCTTAAATTGAGGCAGGAATTTGCAGAGCAAATATACACACTTGCCCGGGCGAGCTACGAAGAAGCCAGACGCAACGTCAGCAAACAGCAATTGTACCTCGTTGTGGTCGTTCCGCCGTTTAAGCCTGAATATGCGCTGTACCCTCGCGCGCTAACCGATGCCGGTATGGTATTTCTCTCATGCCTCGTTTTCTGGACTATCGCTGCGCTTTTGGTAGCAAGTTTCAAGGACAGCACAGAATTCTAATGCAATGCAGGTCGTCCAAAATTGTGGACGGTTTTGATGCGCTTTAGCAGTAATGCATAACTTTCTTCCTTTCTTCTTGTTGCCGTTCCCAATTTATCCAAACAGACCGTCGTCCACGACGCTTCGTCCCTCGTTACGTCCAAAGGCCAAGTAATGCTCCAGAGGGTTCAATCCGGCCGCAGCAACGTCTGGGTGCAGTTGGAGATATCCTTCAGTGTCGAAGCCGGCCGAAGGGTCTCGTCCTTCACGCCAGCCAAATGAAATATAATGTGTCAGCGGATTAACTCCGGCAGCGGCTACGTCGGCATATGTCGACAAATATCCGGACGTGTCAAAGAATGAGTTCGGATTGCGGCCTTCGCGCCATCCGAATTGCTCGAAATGCTGCTCTGGATCGATGCGGCTTGCTGCTACATCCTGATAGTTCCTGAAATAGAACATATCGTCAATCATCACAGTGCCGCTATCGATCGTGCGGTCCTCATATATTCCGGACGAGAGATAATGACTAAGTGGGTTCATCCCAGCTGCCGCGACGTCTGGATTCAGACGAAGATAATCTGAAGTATCGAATAGCCGTGATGGATCTCGCCCTTCTTTCCAGCCGAATTGTGCGTAATGCTCAAGCGGATTCATCCCAGCTGCGGCGACATCGCGATACGTCACCAGATATTCTGAAGTATCAAAGAAGCTGTTTGGATCACGCTGCTCGAGCCATCCAAATTGAAGGTAGTGCTGTTCGGCCTCCACCTGAGCTTGAATAACATCGTGATTGTTGGTGTAGTAGTACATGTCGTCAACCAAAGGGTTACCGTCATCTTGGACTACCGTGCGGTCCGAGAACTGCAACTCTTCGATTGAAATTAGGCGATCCCGCGAGCCATTGTTTTCAATCAGCATGGCGCGGTCGCCATATGCGAACGCCGTATCCGTCAAATTGAACTCGAATGAGGCTGTATCCCATCCTGCTTGACCGTCGACTATGTCAGAGCCCGGCCCTCCCATAATCCAGTCGTTAGCGCTTCCCCCTTCAAGTCTATTGTCCTTAGCATTGCCCACGATGGAGTCGTTACCAGATCCTCCCTTCACGTTTTCGATAAGCGAACGAGAGTCATTGTTGCATAGCAGCGCGTTGGCGATATTGCCGGCAGCCATCTTCGAGCCGTCGTAGCGGAGCTTTGCCAATTGAGAAGCGGATGTTGTCGTCCATTCGCCCGGCCGAAGATCGACCTTCACTTCCGTAGTGTAGTTTGAAAAATCATACGTATCGTTGCCGCCGCCGTCCCAAACCGTGAGAAAGATTCTGTTGCCGCCCGGCGCTCCTTGGCCCCTGCCATCGACGAACATTTCGCCGGTCGTCGGGCTCCACGAGTAGAGCGTGTCGCCGTTGTGTGTGGCGTAATTGGCGCCGTACATGTGCTGCAAAGCGGCGATGTCATACATCATCTGCGACTGAGCGTAACCCCAAGTCTCGTTCGTGTATCCCCCATCCAAAGTGGCACCAGCGTAAGAGCGGTAACTCATCAGGGTGTATTCCATGGAGTCGTGGTCCGCGGGCATCACGTTGCCTTCATGCGAGTGGTCAAGCCCGAGTGCGTGGCCCAGTTCGTGCAGGAACGTTGCGAAGGCATAATTGCCTTTCGTGGGCGCGACATAGTAACCGGACGATCTGTTGAACCATGCGTCTCCGCCCTCGGCGGCAGCGGACGGGAGATATGCCCAAGCGGTGCTCGGCGCATCAGACAGTGCAAGCCGCAGATCAGCGTGATTGCTTGAGGTTTCGGTGATCTCCGTGAATGTCACATTGGAGACGGACGAAATTTGTCCGAACGCGGCGCGGGCGGCTGTCTTCTGGACAGCGCTTAATGTCCCGAAGGCATTTGTCGTCTCACCGTATCCGTAATTTGAGCCATAGAACGACGCGCTGGTCGGAAAACTGAAGGTTAAATCCTCCACGGCCCATTTCGAGCCCGCGAGGACTCCATCGACGTAGGCGTTGCCGGACATGGCGTAAGTAGTGGTGGCGGGCATGCTTCTCTCGTGCGTTGTGCTGTTTCAGCACACAGTTGTTGCGGTCTCGATCATTCTGAGGAGCACGTGATGCTCCGTGTAAGTAAATACCCCTATCGCCAAGGCCCACCTACCTTCAGGATGCGTGGCACTGTTTGAAGGCCGGCAAGAGGACCATTAGCGGCCGGCAGGAGCAACTGCCTCTTGAATCCCTCAACGACTTGCCAATTATGTTGCGGAGTACGTACTTCCCGCACGTCATGATCTATTCAGCCTGTTGCGGTGGTAGAGGGCGCCATATGGACTAGGCCGTACGGATTACATCAGCTTTCTATCCTCCCCAGCATGGCAGGCTAGTCGATCCGGGTTCTAGCTTGGCCCCCGTGAGCCGGATAATGAGGCCCTCGGGGCCATCGTAATTCTACTGTTTATCCACTTAATATGTTGCTAACATGCATCGCAACGTCCGGAAGCACCAGCTGCGTTAAATCCTAGATGACGTCTCGCATTAGTCGAAGGCTGAGTTTCTTTTCGGTCGGGGCAAATGGGGTTCAGCACATCCGGATGCGGCTTGGAGTGGATCTTCGCCTGCGGCTGTTCCGCTGCGGCAAGGCGCACGAGATCGTTGTCACGGGAGCGCCATAGCGGATCGACGCGTCGTCCTCCACCTCGCCGATGACGAGCACGCGCCGCCTCGTCTTCGCGCCGTAGACCGCCGCCGCGGTCTCCGGCCCCCATACGAGCAGCTCGCATGTTTCATGGCTGAGGATTCGCGGCTTCCAGACATGCTCGACGTCGCGCTCGCTCAGGTCTTTCGGCAGGAAATGGAAGCGGCGGTCGGGGAAATATCGCTCAAGAAAGCTCCTCGTCAGTTCGGTGACGTGCACGGCAAAGGTCGTCACCCGCTCTGTCGTCCGAGCAGGGTCCACGCAGTCTTCTTCGGCCCTCTTTGCCTGTCGCCTCATCACCGCCGTCGGCACCCCAATTTCTCACCCAAAATCCACCGCTATGTACACGCGCGGCGGCCTCTCCGCCAGTCGTGAGCCGCTATGCGCCGAATGAATCCCGCGGTTTCGGGATGGCCGTAAGATTGAGACTCCGGTCATGCGGGGAAAGTCACGCGGGGACCATCGCCGATCTGGGAGCGGGTGAGATGAATGGTTCGTTCAGACATGGTTAATGTCGCCTCCGATAGGCCTTGAGAGGATCCGATCCGCGGCTGTTGCGTTGCAACTCGCGAAAGCTCCGACTGACACAAAAAAGCCGGAACCGCGGATCATGGCCCTCTGCCGACGCGCTGCCAACGCGCGCTGCGGCCGGTGAACGGGGGCCAGCGCGCGAAGGGCCGCGACCAGGAGGAAGGAAGACAATGTCGATTCGATCCAGATTTTTCGCCACCGTGGCCCTGCCGGTGTTCGCGACCTGCCTTGCGGTTCAACCGGCGCTGGCCGGCAGCCTCGAGGCGCCGTTCGAAGTAGCGCAGGATCAGGGTGGCGAGCTGTCGCCCGAGGAGTTGCTGCTGTTGAAGAAACGTAAGAAGCAGCGTGCTGCCGAGGAAGAATCCCAAGGAGAGCGGCAAGGTCGCGCCGAAGAGCAGCAGCGGTCAGAGGAGAAGGCTCGCCGTCGCGCCGAGCGGGAGCAACAACGGGCCGCCGAGCAGGAGGCGCAGCAGGCTGAAGAGCAGCAAAGGGCTCTGCGCAAGCAGCGCCAGGCCGAGAAGCAGCGGGCTGCCGAGCAGGAGGCTCAGCAGGCCGAAGAGCAGCAAAGGGCTGTCCGCAAGAAACGTCAGGCCGAGAAGCAGCGTGCCGCCGAGCAGGAAGCGCAGCAGGCCGAGGAACAGCAAAGGGCTGTCCGCAAGAAGCGTCAGGCCGAGGAGCAGCAAAAGGCTGTCCGCAAGAAGCGTGAGGCCGAGGCGCAGCGGGCTGCCGAGCAGGAAGCGCAGCAGGCCGAAGAGCAGCAAAGGGCTCTCCGCAAGAAACGTGAGGCTGCGACGCAGCGGGCTGCCGAGGAAGAAATGCGGGTTGCGCCGGATGCGGAAGAACCTGCCGCTGCCGAGCGGATTCGGGCTAAGGGCAGAGCGCAGCCGGTTCCCGAGGTGGTCGATGAACGCACGGAAGAAGAGAGGCTGAAGATCGCAGAGGATCCGGCCTCCACCGATGAGACGATCGTGCTTCCTGTAGAAAGAGGCGCGGCTGTGCTCGACAGCGACAAGGATGCCGACAATATCAGCGGCAATCGTGCACGCGAGGCCCGCCGCAAACAGCGAGAAGAGTTGCGCGCTCGTGAAGAGCAGGTCGCGCCTCCGACGGACGATGCTGCCGCGCAGATGGCGATCCCGGCCGAGGTCAGGGAGGAACTTCCGCAGCGAATCGAGGCGTTGCTGAGCGAAGAAGGCGAGCGCTTCGAGGAAGCTCCGGCCTTCGCCGTGCCCGAGACGACCAATATCGTCAACAATACGATGATCAAGAATACGGTGATCAACAACACGACCATTAACCAGACCACCGAGAGAAACGTGACGGAGCTGAGGGTCGTCGAGGAGGTCGATGATCGTGTCATCCTCGGCGCCGGCGATCGCATCTTCGTGCGTGGCGACGACCGGCCGCGCCTGCGGCAGCATGCGGAAGAGACCTACTATGACAATCTTTCGGGTGGTCGCGTCCGGGAAACGATTGTCCGCCCGGACGGCTACCGGATTGTCACCATCTACAACCGTTACGGAGATATCGTGTCACGTGCGCGCGTCGACCGTGACGGCAACGAATATGTGATGATCTATGCGCCGGACTATGAAGACCGTCGTCGCCCGGCGATCTTCGACGTCGGCTACGAGCTGCCGCCGATGCGACTGACCATTCCGGTAGACGAATATATCATCGATTACGCCGACGATCCGGATCGGGACTATTACGCGTTCCTGAGCGAGCCGCCGGTCGAGCCCGTCGAGCGGGTCTACACGATCGACGAAGTCCGGTACTCGGCCCGCCTTCGCGACAAGGTCCGCCGCATCGATCTCGACACGATCCATTTCGCGACGGGAAGTGCCGAGGTGTCGCTGTCACAGGCAAGGACGCTTCGCAACGTGGCGCTGGCGATGGAGAAAATCCTTGCGAGGGATCCCGGGGAAACCTTCTTCATCGAAGGCCATACGGATGCGGTCGGCTCCGACCAGTCGAACCTCGTGCTTTCCGACCGGCGCGCCGAAGGCGTTGCCGTGCTCCTGACGGAGGTCTACGGCATTCCCGCGGAAAACCTCGTCACCCAGGGCTACGGCGAGCGTTTCCTGAAGATCCGCACGCCGGAGGCGGAGCAGGAGAACCGCCGCGTCACGATCCGTCGCGTGACACCGCTGGTGCGGCCGGTGGCGCAGCGGTAACCTGCCGGAACTGCACACAATGCGGACGTGGGGGTTGCCGAATGTCTGGCACTTGTTCTGGCGATCTGATTTCGCTATATGACTACAGTAGTCATATTCGGAGGGGCCGCTATGAGAGAGATCCAGCTTAAGGAAGCCAAGGCAACCCTATCCGCCGTTGTCGATCAGGCCGTTCGCGGTAATCCCGCGATCATCACCCGGCACGGCAAGAAGGAAGCGGTCGTGCTTTCGTTCGACGAATACGAGAAGCTCTTGCACGTTCCGAGCTTCGGACGATTGCTGGCGTCCTTTCCCGGGGACGAGGGCGATATCCCGATCCGGAGTGACAAGCCCAGCCGCGTTGTCGACCTCTGATGTTCCTGGTCGATACGAACGTCATATCGGCGTTGGCGCCCTCCAAACGTCAGGCCGTCACGCAACTTGTCGAATGGCTTGATCGAACCAGTGCGCATCTTTTCCTGTCGGTCATTTCGGCTGCCGAGGTCAAATCGGGTATTGCGAAGGCGGAACGAGAAGGCGCTACCATAAAGGCACAACGACTGACGGAATGGTGGCAGACCATCGAGTATCTCTACGCGCAGAAATTGCTGCCTTTCGATCTGAAGTGTGCGCATGCTGCCGGCCAGATCCTTGACGATGCACGTGCCCACCAACCCGGCTTCGAGGATATTGCGATCGCTGCCACGGCGAAGGTGCATGGATTGATCATTCTGACCCGGAATATGCGACACTTCGAACCGCTGGGTGTGCTTGCGATCGACCCGTTTGTTGCCCTGCCGCCGCTATCCCGATCTGGCGAATAGGGGAGAGAGCCGCCCGCAGGAGCCGATCCGGTGGCTGTTCGTGGCGGTCAACCCGAGCAATGACCGGGGTTTCAGGCCGTCGCGCAAGCCGCGGCCGGTGCTTCCGGAACAATATGCCACCCATGGTGTTGAGCCGGAGGGAGCCAACCAGGCCGTGACGCATTTGCCCGACGCAACCTACCGGCTGCAGTTTCGCAACGGGATGGACTTCGCCAAAGCCGTGGAGTTGATCCCGCATTTCGTGTCGCTCGGCATCTCCCATCTCTACGCATCGCCAATCTTCACCGCCGTCGAAGGCTCGACGCATGGCTACGACGTCGTCGACTATAACGAGATCGACCCGGCGCTCGGCGGCGAGGAAGGCTTCCGCAGCCTCGTCGCGGCTCTCAAGGCGCAGGGGCTCGGCATCATCCTCGACATCGTGCCGAACCATATGGCGGCGCATCTTCAGAATGGCCGGTGGCACAGCGTCATCGAATGGGGCCGCGCCAGCACCCACGCCGATCACTTCGACATCGATTGGCACCAGCCGCTCACCCTTCCGTTCCTCGGCCGCTCCTTCGAGGAGGAGCTTGAAGCCGGCGCCGTCCGCGTCGCCTTCGACCGGGGCCGCAACTGTCTCGCCTTCGGCTATTACGAGGCGCTTTACCCGCTTCATCCGGAAAGCTACGGACTGGTGCTCGAAGGCGCGGAGCCGTCGCTCGGAAAAATCGCCGCCATCGCTGCGGCAGCGGAGCCCGAGGAGGCGGACTGGTTTCATTCCCGGCTCGCGACGCTTCTGCAGACGCCGGCGCTGACGGCCGCACTGGAAAAGCAGCTCGCAAGGGTTTCCGCCGACCGCCGGCGCATGCACGCATTGCACGCGCTGCAGCCCTGGCGGCTGATGGACTGGAGAGCCGCACGCGACCATCTGAGCTATCGGCGGTTCTTCGAGATCGCCGGGCTCGTCGGCCTGCGCGTCGAGGATCCGGCGGTCTTCGCGGATACGCATCGGCTGGTGCTCGCGCTCGTCCGGGAAGGGCTCGTCGATGGGCTGCGGGTCGACCATATCGATGGCCTTGCCGATCCGGAGCAATATCTCGATCGGCTGCGGCAAGCGGTCGGCAACCGGAGCTTCATCGTCGTCGAGAAGATTCTCGAGGCGGAAGAGGCCTTGCCGCCCGAATGGCCGGTCGAGGGCGCCACCGGCTACGAGTTCATATCGGCGCTCGCGGAGCTCATCGCCGAGGAAGAGGCTTCCGGGCTTTGGAACGAGACGAGCGGAGCGCAAGCGGCAGCCGCGATCCGCGAATGCAAGCTGATGCTGCTCCGCCACAACTTCCATACGGAGGTGACGCGCCTTGCGAGGCTCATGGGGGAGGGTGAGGGAGAGGAGGAGGGCAGCCGCACCGCCGAAGCCGTTCGCCAGCTGATCGCGGCGCTTTCCGTCTACCGGACCTATGTCACGGATCGCGGCGCAACGGCGCGCGACCGCCGGATCATCGCGGATATCGCCGCCAGCGCCTCGGAGGCGGCCCCGGTCGTGCAGGCGGAGATCGAGGATGTTGCGGCCGCGCTGCTTGGAGACGGGCCGGCGAGAGGAGCATTCCCGACGCGGTTTCAGCAGTTGAGCGGCGCCGTCATGGCCAAGGCCGTGGAGGACACCTATTTCTATCGGCGCGGCGCCTATCTGGCGGCAAACGAGGTGGGCGCGGATCCCCGCTGGCGGCCTGGCGGCGTGCGGCGCTTCCATGCGATGATGCTGAAGCGCGCGAGCGAAATGCCGAAGGGGCTCTCGGCGACATCCACCCATGACACCAAGCGCGGCGAAGATGCGCGCGCCCGGCTCCACGGGATCAGCGAGGCGCCGGACACCTGGGCAACTGCCGTTGTCCGCTGGCATGAGATGAATGCGGCAGCGATCCATTGCTTGCCTTCGGGCGTAGCTCCGGAAGCCGCGATGGAGCAGTTTCTTTACCAGAGCCTCCTCGGTGCTTGGCCGGTCGAGCCGATGGACGAGGGCTCGCTGTCGGCGCTCAGCGAGCGCATGCAGGCCTTCGCCGTAAAGGCGGGCCGCGAGGCGAAGCTCAGGACGCGCTGGGAGGAGCCGGACGAGCACTATGAATCGGCGGTCACGGCTTTTCTGGCGGAGGTACTCGATTGGCGCAACCGGGTCTTCCTCGACGATTTCGAGAGGGTTGCACGACCCTTGATTCGGGCCGGTCTGGTCAACAGCCTCTCCCAGACCCTGGTGAAGCTGACCGCGCCGGGAATTCCGGACATCTACCAGGGCAGCGAGCGTCTCGATCTTTCGCTTGTCGATCCCGACAATCGCCGGCCGTTCACGCCCGTCTCCCTGCCGGCCGAAGAGCCGCGAAACCCGACCGACGGCAATTTCGAGGATGTGAAGCATTGGCTGATCGCCGAATGCCTCCGCTATCGGCGGCAAATCGGAGCGGATCTGATGAGGCGGGGCGATTACCGTCCCGTCGCGGTGGAAGGACCCGGCGCCCGCCACGCGGCCGCCTTCCTGCGCCAAACGGCCGAGGAATGCGCGATCACGGTCGTCCCGCGGCTCGTCCTCGGCCGCCTGGATGAGACGAGGCTCCTTGTCCGGCCCGAACTATGGCGCGACACCGCGCTGATCTGGCCGGAAGAGGGCGAGCCCAGGCAGCTCCAGAACCTGCTGACCGGAAAGCTTATCGCGGCGCGGCGCCGGCTGCCACTTGGCGAGATCTTCGGCGGCTTTCCCGTCGCTTTCGTGATCCAGGCCTGAGGCTTATCCAGGCGACGCGTGAGCCGATAAAGGCATTGCCGTTAGGTATGGTGCTGAAGGCGTGCCCAGAAATAAACGACTATTGGCCGGGCGGCGTGGTTGGAAGCTGGGCGCGAAGTTGATGTTCTTGGCTCAGTTTGGGTTTGTTGGCGTGCAGCAACCCGATCTGGGAGTTGTGAGGGCCGGTATTCTTGCGATGAACATGATCATTATTCTCCGTGAAAAACGCGGAGAATTCACTTGCGGGTGCGGAGATTAATAGCCATATTCACCGCAAAGGACGCGGCGAATGTTGGGCTATATTCACGACCGGGATGGCTGGCCGAGTTTTGTCTGGAGTAACGATGCTCTGGCGGGGCCGTTAGCGGCAGTCCGACATCAGCAAGGGCGCCTACTCGGGCGGATGGAAGCGCTGGGCTTTGATTTTCGTGCTGAAGCGGTTCTCTACACGCTAACTGAAGACGTTGTGAAGTCCAGTGAGATCGAGGGCGAGATTCTCGACAAGGAGCAGGTCCGCTCCTCCATCGCCCGCCGACTCGGCCTCGACATTGGTGCGCTCGCTCCTGCCGACCGCCACGTCGAGGGCGTCGTTGAGATGATGCTGGATGCCACCCAGAACTATGAGGCTCCGCTCTCCGATGAGCGACTGTTTGCTTGGCATGCCGCGCTATTTCCGACCGGCCGCAGCGGCATGACAAAGATCATTGTTGGTTCCTGGCGTGATGAAAGTTCTGGCCCAATGCAGGTGGTCTCTGGGCCGATGGGACGAGAGAGGGTCCATTTCGAGGCGCCTGCAGCTGAACGACTTCCAGAAGAGACGGCTGCATTTCTTTCCTGGTTCAACGGGCAAGTGTCGCACGACCCGGTCCTGAAAGCAGCAATCGCGCATTTGTGGTTCGTTACCATACACCCTTTCGAGGATGGCAATGGCCGCATTGCGCGCGCTATCGCCGATATGGCGCTCGCCAGATCAGAAGGCACCTCGCAGCGCTTCTACAGTATGTCCGCGCAGATTCGGCAGGAGAGGAAGGACTACTACACCATCCTCGAGATGACGCAGAAGGGCGATCTCGATATCACCGGCTGGCTTCTGTGGTTTCTCGGTTGCCTCAATCGTGCCTTTGACGGCGCCGAAAAAATTCTCGCCAATGTGCTCCGCAAGGCGCGCTTTTGGAAAGTGCACACCGGCCAGCTGCTTAGTGAGCGCCAGCGCAAGGTCGTCAATCGACTTCTCGAGGGCTTTGAGGGCAAATTAACGTCGTCCAAGTGGGCCAAGCTAACGCAGACCTCACCGGACACTGCCCTGCGCGACATCAACGACCTAGTGGCACGCGGAATTCTCATTCGGGAAGCAAGCGGAGGGCGGAGTACCAGCTACTCTCTGGCTGCTGTCGAAGAGATTCCGAACTGACCTACGGTGTCGATCAGGAAGTCCTTGGTTGGAATCCGTTCTCAAGGCGAGCAGTTTTGTGCGGTTCAGCCGGAGAGGGCCTTACCCGGACGCTTCCTGAGTTTAGTGAGCCACGATCACGTATTTCTCAATTGACGTCTATTGAGTAGAGAAGCGCATGAGGGGGCGCGCTCATGTGGACTGAAGAGACCTAAGCATCGCTATGCCTGGATGGAACGGGACTGCCTCGGCCACGGTTGGAACGCTTGTCGGTGCGCAGGTCCTGGCCAAAAGGCTGACTTTAACATTGTAGAAGCTCTGCCGCATTGTGGGACGAAACCCCGCAATGGGCAGGGGCTCACACGCTTCCGAGCCGGTGGATATTGCCTGCAAGCTCGAGACCGAGTCTAAGCGAGGCCGCCGTCGCGCCGACGATCTGCGGCAACAGCAGCCATTCGAGCGTCCAGGCCGCGCCGGAGCGCTCCTGCTCGTGCACCAGCGCATGATGAATGCCGGAAACCTGGGTCGCGTTGAAGCGCGCGAGGCTCACCAGCACCTCGGCTGCGACCGGGTTCTCCTTGTGCGGCATGGCCGAGGAGGCGCCGCCGCCGGAAAGCACGATCTCGTCGCCGGCCTGCGCCATCAGCGCCACGTCCTGGCCGAACTTGCCGAGGCTGCCGGTGACGAGCGACAAGAGGTGGACGAAATCGGCGATGGCGGAGCGCTGGCTGTGCCATTGCGGCCAATCGACGAGGGAAAGCTCCTCCGCGAGCGTTTCGCGCACCTGATCGGCCTTGTCCTCAAGCTTGTCGAGCGTGCCGGCCGCGCCGCCGAACTGCACGGCAAAAGCGCTCGCCTCCATGGCATCGAGCCTGTCCTGCTGGTCGAGCAGCGGTTCGAGCCAGGAATGCAGGCGATCGGCGACGGTGATCGGAATGGCCGCCTGCATGCGCGTGCGGGCGGTGAGCGGCCGCGGCCCCCATTGCTGTCCGCATTCCTCGAGTGCCGATATCACGGCCCCGAGTCGGCCGGAGAAGAGTCCGGCGATCGCCTTCAGGCGCAGCATCAGGCTGGTGTCGATCACATCCTGGCTGGTGGCGCCGAAATGCACGTAGTCGGCGGCCTCTTCGCCGACGGCGCGGCGCAACTGCCGCACGAGTTCCGGCACCACGACCCCGTCGATCGCCGTTTCCCGCCGCAGCGCCGCGACATCGGGTGAAAAGCCCCGGCAGGCGGCCGTAATGCGATCGGCCGCAGCCTCCGGTATTATGGCATGCCGCGCCTCGGCCCGCGCCAGCGCCGCCTCGAAGGAGAGCATGGCGCGGATGTCGGCAGCGACTGAAAACTCCGCCGCCACCGCCTCGTCGCCGAGAAGGCCGGAAAGATAGGGATGGTCGAAGGCCGAATAGGTCATGGCACGTCTCCAGCTTTCACGTCCTCCGGCCACGCGAGTGGACGGGGATCACGGCACGACGTGCCAGGGAAGGATCATATATCCAGGAACACCGTTTCCTTCTCGCCCTGGAGGTGAATGTCGAAGAGATAATTAGGCGCCGTGCCGCCGGCGACAAGCGTCTCCACCCGGTGGCGATGCTCGATCCGGCCAAGCAGCGGGTCCTCGGCATTCGCCGCCGGCTCGTCCGGGAAATACATGCGCGTGTGCAGGCCGAGATTGATGCCGCGGGCGACGATCCAGAAAGTGATATGCGGTGCCATCAAGCGGCCGTCGGTCACCGGCACACGACCCGGCTTGACGGTCTTGAAGGTGAAGACGCCATCATCGGCGCCGGTCGGGCAGCGGCCCCAGCCGGTAAAGTTCGGGTCCGCGGGCCCACGGACTTCCGAGGGCGAATTGTAAAACCCGGCGGTATCCGCCTGCCAGATCTCGATGAGCGCATCCTTGAGGGGCACGCCCGCGCCGTCGATCACCCGGCCGCTCACGGTGATGCGTTCGCCGCGCGTCTTGTCATTGACCATCGCCGAGCCGAGATCGCTCTCGTAGACGCCCGGAATGCCGCAGAAGTTGGGCGTGAGCCCGATATGCACATAGGGGCCCGCCGTCTGCGAGGCGGTTTCCTTGAGGTAGCCAAGATCCTGTACCATCGGTGTCCCCCTCAATTGCCTTCCGGCCGGTTCTGGAAGAAGCTCGAGCGGCGGCCGCGCAGCACGATGTCGAACTTGTAGGCCCGTGCGTCCATGGGGATCGTATTGGCCCAGTCGAGCGGCGCGATCAGCTGCTCGATCGCCCGCCGGTCCGGGATCGTGCCGACGATCGGGCACTTCCAGATCATCGGATCGCCCTCGAAATACATCTGGGTGATCAGCCGCTGCGCGAAGCCGTGCCCAAAGATCGAGAAATGGATATGCGCCGGCCGCCAATCGTTGACGCCGTTCGGCCAGGGATAAGGCCCCGGCTTGATGGTGCGGAAGCAGTAATAGCCGTTCTCGTCGGTGATCGTGCGGCCGCAGCCGCCGAAATTCGGGTCGAGCGCCGCCAGATAGCTTTCCTTCTTGTGGCGGTAGCGCCCTCCGGCATTCGCCTGCCAGAATTCGAGCAGCGCGCCTTGAACCGCTCGGCCGCGCTCGTCCAGCACGCGTCCATGCACGATGATGCGCTCGCCGATGGCGCTTTCGCCGGGTTTCGCGAAATTGTGGATCAGGTCGTTGTCGAGTTCGCCGAGCATCGAATGGCCGAAGACCGGACCGGTGATCTCGGAGATCGTGCCGTCGAGCGAAAGCAGAGCCTTCTGCGGCGAGCGCAGCACCGAGGTCTTGTAGCTCGGGGTGAAGGCCGGCGGATGCCAGCCGCGGTCGCGCGGGTAGAAGGCACCCGTTTCGGGCCGGTCGTTATCCTGTTTGGACATGTTTGATTTTCCCTCCCTACACCGCCTTTTCGGCATCCATCTCGCCGAACGTCTTCTTGGCGATCTTGATGGCGTGGTTGGCCGCCGGCACGCCCGCATAGATCGCCACATGCAGCAGCGCCTCGCAAATGTCCGCGCGGCTGGCGCCGGTATTGGCGGTGGCACGCACATGCATGGCCACCTCCTCGTCGTGGCCGAGGGCGGCAAGCAAGGCGATCGTGACGATCGAGCGCTCGCGTTTCGTCCAGCCCGGCCGCGACCATACATGACCCCAAGCCGCTTCGGTGATCAGCTCCTGGAAGGGCCGGTCGAAATCGGTCGCTGCCGCTCCTGCCCGGTCGACATGCGCATCGCCAAGAATGGCGCGGCGTGTCGCCATGCCCTGGCGATGGCGGTCGGAAGGCGCGTCGGTGTCACTCATGGGGCTTCTCTCCAGTCGGTACGGATTCGAAAAAGCCGCGCAGCACCGCAAGCAGCGCCGCCGGCTGTTCGATGCAGGGGATATGCCCGGCGTCGCGGATGATCTCGAAGCGGGCGCCGGGGATGAGCGCCGCGGTGGAGCGCACCAGGTCGGGCGGCGTCGAGCCGTCCTGGTCGCCGGCAATGCAGAGCACCGGCACGGCGATCTTGCCGGCCGCGTCGGTGTAGTCGGCGTCGCGGATCGCGGCGCAGGTGCCGACATAGCCCGCCACCGGCTGGCGCACCAACATGTTGCGATAGCCGGCGAAGGCCGCGTTTTCCGGCCGGCGGAAGGCCGGCGTGAACCAGCGCTCGAGCACGCCGTCGGCGATCGCCGCTAGCCCCTTTTTCTCGACCGCGGCGATGCGTTCGTCCCACATCTCGGCCGTGCCGATCTTGTGGGCGGTGTTGGAAAGCACGAGCGCCCGCACCAGGTCGGGGCGGCGCTGATAGAGCGCCTGCGCGATCAGGCCGCCGACCGAAAGCCCGCAGACGATCGCTTGTCTCACCCCGAGCCGGTCGAGAAGACCGGCAAGGTCGGTGGCCAGTTCCTCGATCGAATAGGGAACCTGGCCGATATCGGAAAGGCCGTGGCCGCGCTTGTCGTAAAGAACGATCGTATGGTCCGAGGCAAGCGACAGGGCGACCTCGCGCCAGATGCGAAGATCCGTGCCGAGCGAGTTGATGAAGACGATCACCGGTTTGTCCGTGACGGCGCCGATCAACCGGTAATGGGTCGCGATGTTATTGATATGAGCGATTTGCACGGCGTATCTCCTCCCTCACCAAAATGATTATTTCATCTGGTTAGGTAAAATGATATTTCGTCGGCTTCAATTAACCTCAGGGTTATGGGTGGTCCATGATCGATGCTCGGATCAAGTTTCGCCATCTGCAGACATTTGTCGAGGTTGCCCGCCAGAAGAGCGTCGTGAAGGCGGCCGAGCTTCTCAATGTCACGCAGCCCGCCGTCACCAAGACCATCCGCGAACTCGAGAACGTGCTGGGCGTCGCCGTCATCGAGCGCGAGGGGCGCGGCATCAAGGTCACCCGCTACGGCGAGGTTTTCCTGCGCCATGCCGGGGCGGCCCTGACGGCGTTGAGGCAGGGGCTCGATTCCGTCTCGCACGAACGCGCCGGCGATCTGCCGCCGATCCGCGTCGGCGCGCTGCCGACCGTCTCGACCCGCGTAATGCCCCGCGCCATGACGCTATTCCTCAAGGAGAACACCGGCGCCCGGATCAAGATCGTCACCGGCGAGAACGCGGTGCTCCTGGAGCAATTGCGAGTCGGCGACCTGGATCTCGTGGTGGGCAGGCTTGCCGCACCCGACAAGATGACCGGCTTCTCGTTCGAGCATCTCTTCTCCGAACAGGTGGTCTTTGCCGTGCGCGCCGGACATCCGCTGCTCTCCGGCCGGGAGTCGATCTTCGCGCATCTCGGCGACTATCCGGTGCTGATGCCGACCCGGGCCTCGATCATACGCCCCTTTGTCGAGCGCTTCCTCATCGCCAACGGCATTGCCGGGCTGCCGAACCAGATCGAGACGGTATCCGATGCCTTCGGCCGCGCCTTCGTGCGTCAGAGCGATGCCATCTGGATTATCTCGAACGGCGTCGTCGCCGCCGAGGTCGAAGACGGCGCGCTTGCAATCCTGCCGATCGACACCAGCGAGACCCGGGGGCCGGTCGGCTTCACCATGCGCACCGACGCCATCCAGTCGCTGCCGCTCTCCATTCTGATGCAGACGATCCGCGAAGCGGCGGAGGCGGTCGTCACCAAGGGTTACTGAAACCCTGTCCGGCAGAATAAGCGTCCGGCCGTTACAGCACCGCGCGTGTACGAGTGGCGGATACGACTGTAAATGGCGCGAGGCCGGGAAATGTGGTTAAATGACGGCCAAGGCACGGCAATCGCGCCTAAGATGAAGCAGGGAGGAGAAAATGCGCGAAGCAAAAGCGCCATCCCGGCGACGTTTCCTGAAAACGAGCGGACTTGTCGCGGGATCTGCCGCCACCCTTCTGGCCGCGCCCTGGGTGCGCAAGGCCGGAGCGGCCGAAACGATCGTCTGGAAAGTGCAGACCTCATGGCCGGCCGGCGTTGGCCTGGAAACCTTCCAGAGCTGGTGCGGCAGCATCAAGGAAAAGACCGGCGGCGAACTTGAGTTCCAGGCCTTCAAGGCAAAGGATATCGTCGGCGATTTCGAGCTCTTCGATGGCGTCAAGAACGGCGTGCTCGAAGCAATGAATTCGTTTTCCTTGTACTGGGCCGGCAAATTGCCGGCGACGGCCTTTCTGAGTTCCTACACCATGGGTCTGCGTTACCCGCATGAATGGGACATCTTCTTCTATTCGAAGGGCGGTCTGCAGGTGGCGCGCGACATTTATGCGGCGCAGGGTCTCTATTACGTCGACAGAATTCACCACGGCGCCAACATCATCCATTCGAAGACGCCGATCCGCTCGATCGACGATTTCAGGGACCTGAAGCTGCGCGTTCCCGGCGGCATGATCGCGGAGACTTTCGCCAAGGCCGGAGCCAAGACGACGCTGCTTCCCGGCGGCGAGGTTTTCTCGGCGCTGGAGAAGGGCACGATCGATGCGGCCGATTATACCGGCCCGGCGGTCAACTGGGCTCTCGGCTTCCAGCAGGTGACCAAATACATCTCGATGGGACCGCCGGGGCTGATGGCGCTCCACCAGCCGGTCGACCTCATGGATTTCGCCGTCAACATGAATGTCTGGAACAGCCTGCCCGACAAGCTGAAGCAGTTCGTCGAGGACGAAATCGAGGTCTATTCGAACATTCACTTCGGGGCGATCCAGAAGGCCGACATGGAGGCCTGGCAGAAGTTCATCGACGCCGGCATCGAGATCAACCGGCTCGGGCAGGACGATGTGCAGCGCTTCCAGGAAATCGCCGTGCCGATCTGGTTCGAATGGGCGAACAAGGACAAGGACGCGGCCCGCATCTTCAAGCTCCAGCTCGAGATGATGGAAAACCCGACCCTCGGCTATGTCACGCCCGACATGTATCAGGGCCTGTCGGTCGATCTCTAGCGACAGTCCTGACCTGGGCGGCCCGGAACCTGGCTAGGCAGGGCGACCGCAGGTCTCTCCGAGGCTGATCCGCCCGCCCCAGTTTGGGGCGGGTGCTTCCTGGTTTCGTGTGGGGTCGTTTGATGCCGTCGCTCACCTTTATCATGCCGCACTGGCTCTATTGGGCAAGCCTCGTGGTCTTTCCGCTGGTTGCGGCCTTCCTGGTCTATCGCGAGCGCGGGCGGCGCGAAGCCGGCCGGCCGAACCTGTTTCTCGCCTATCTGTTCCTGGTCTCCGCCGGTTTTCTCGGCATGCACCGCTTCTATCTGAGGAGCGCGTGGGGGCTGCTGTTCATTCCCTTCTTCCTGGCAGTGCTATGGACCAGCGCCGAGGTGCGCGTGGAGCGCGAAACGCTGTCGTTTGCCCGCTCCGAAGCCCAACGGGCCGAGCGGCTGGTTACGCGCGCAACGGCCGACGTCGCAAGGAACCGGGAAGGGGCCGCCGACCGGCTCGCCGAAGCCGATGCGGCTGCGCAGACCACACGCGCCGACCTTACGGCGGCTGCAGCCGGCCTTGCGCGTTCCAATCGCAACGCCCGGGTCGCGGGAATTCTGCTCGGCCTGCTGCTTCTCGGCGATGCATTTCTGATGCCCGGTCTGGTCCGGCGGAGACGCGAGCGCGAGGCGGCTGCCCCCGCCGCGGCGCCGGAGCCTCAGATGCAGGCAGCCGTGCCCAGTTCACCGGTCAAGCCGCCGCTGCCCCTGCTTCGCCCGATAGACCGGCTGGTGCAGGCAACGGGTGAACTCGTCGCCTATTGGTCGGTGCTCGCCGTCTTCGCCTATTATTACGAAGTGGTCGGCCGCTACGTATTCAATTCGCCGACCAATTGGGTGCACGAGAGCATGTTTCTCATGTTCGGCATCCAATACATGCTCGCTGGCGCCTATGCCTATCGCGACGAGTCGCACGTCCGGGTCGATATCGTCTACAGCCGCCTTTCGGACCGCGGTCGGGCGATCTGCGACGTCATCACCTCGGCCTTCTTCTTCCTGTTCGTGGGGACCATGCTCGTGACCGGCTGGCGTTTTGCGAATGACGCGATGGCGGTCGGCGAGCGCTCCTTCACCGAATGGGGGGTTCAATACTGGCCGGTCAAGCTCTCGATCCCGATCGGCGCGGCGCTCCTCCTGCTGCAAGGGTTTTCCCGGCTGCTGCGCGACATCGCCACGGTGGTGGCGGGAAAGGTCGACTGACGATGGGCCTTGATCTCCCGATAGAATGGCTGAGCCTCCTGATGTTCGGGGGGCTCGGCGTGCTCCTGCTGCTCGGGCTGCCCATGGCCTTCTGCACCGGCAGCCTCGCGGTGCTGTTTCTCTGGCTGTTCGGCAATGCGGCCATGCTCAACATGCTGCCGTCGCGGGTCTTCCCCTTCATGACGGACTACCAGCTGTCGGCGGTGCCTCTGTTCATCTTCATGGCGGCGATCCTCGAGAAGGCCGGGATCATCGAGGAACTGTTCGAGGTCATCTACAAATGGCTGGGCGGCCTGAAGGGCGGGCTCGCCTCGGCGACGGTCATCTCCTGCACAATGCTTGCCGCCATGGTCGGCGTGGTCGGGGCTGCCGAGGTGACCATGGGCATGATCGCGCTGCCGGCGATGTTGCGTCGCAATTACGATCCGGCGCTCGCCTGCGGTGCGTTGCTCGCCGGCGGCACGCTCGGCATTCTCATACCGCCCTCCGTGATGGCGATCGTCTATGCCGTCGTCGCCCAGCAGTCGCTGGGAGAGCTCCTGATCGGGTCGGTGTTCCCCGGATTGCTGCTGTCGGGCATGTATGTCGCCTATGTGACGCTGCGCTGCTACATCAACCCGGCGCTGGGGCCGCCGGTGCCCCCAGGCGAGCGCGTCGGCTTCATGGAGAAGCTCCGGCTGCTTCGCGGCACGCTGATGCCGATCCTGCTCATCATCACCGTGCTTGGGGTCATCTTCGTCGGTATCGCGACGCCGGTCGAGGCCGCCGGCATCGGCACATTCGGCGCCTTCGTCGTCTGCGCAACGCATCGCAGGCTGACCTGGCAGACGATCCGGGACGCGGCGGTCACCACGCTGAAGGCGACCGCCATGGTGATGTGGATCTTCTTCGGCGCCACCATGTTCGTCGGCTTCTTCATCCTCAAAGGTGGCCAGACCTTCGTCACCGATACGATCCTCGGCACCGGGCTGCCGCCTTACGGCGTGCTGCTCTTGATGATGGTCATTCTCTTCGGGCTCGGCATGTTCCTCGATTGGGTCGGCATCCTGCTGCTGACGGTGCCGATCTTTCTGCCGATCCTCAGATCGCTGCAGTTCGAGGGCCTGTTCGGCTTTCCCGGCATCGCACCCGCCGATGTGCCGCTCTGGTACGGGGTCATCTTCATGGTCAACATGCAGATGGCCTTCCTCAGTCCGCCCTTCGGCTATTCGCTGTTTTACCTGAAAAGCGTCGCGCCGCCGCACATTTCGATGGCGACGATCTTCCGGGCGGCCGCACCCTTCATCGTTCTGCAGGCGATCGGCGTCGGTCTCTGCATCGCCTTTCCCGCAATCGTCCTCTGGCTGCCGAAGGTGGTCTATGCCGGAGGATGAGCGAAACGATCAGCGCTCGTCGTTTGCGAAGAACGAGGGGTGGCTCTCGCGGATGCGGCCGATGATGGACTTGATGCGCGACAGGTGGACGCGCATCGCCTGTGCGGCCTTGTCGCCATTGTGCTCGCGAAGCGCCGTCATGATCACCTTGTGGTCGTCGTGGGCGCTTTGGGCGCCGAAGGAGAGGCTGAGATAGCGCACCCGGTCCATATGCGCCTTGCTGTCGCGGATCAGTGCCCAGGCAAACTCATGTCCGGAAAGTTCGCAGATCTGCTTGTGGAAGCTGTCGTCTAGCGCGTGGAACAGGACCTTGTCGCCGGCCGCGATCGCCGCGTCCTGCTCATCGAGCAGGGCATCGAGCCGGTCGAGTTGCGCATCCGTCAGGCACTCGGCGGCAGCCCGCACAGTTTCCATCTCGAGCGCCGTGCGGATGAAACGGGCCTGCATGACCTCCTTTTCGGAGATATGCGTGACGATCGTCGCTCGCTGCGGCCGGATCAGCAGAAATCCGAGCTGCGACAGCCGATAGAAGGCGTCGCGCACCGGCTGGCGGGAAACGCCGAGCTGCCTGGAGACTTCCACCTCCGAAAGCCTGGTGCCCGGCGGCAGGTCCAGTTCGATCACCTGGTGATAGAGGTGCTCGAAGACCTGCTCCGTCACCGACGGAGCGCGGCTCAGTTCGACTGCCCTGATCTGAACCTGATCGGCCATGAAAAACCTCCGTTGACTCATTTTGCATACTAACATATTAGATGACTAGCCGATTGCAAGATGTAACCGCCGGATCGTAGCCGGCAAATGGTTGGGAGGCCATCGCATTGCTGGACGAGAATAGGCTCTTTCCGCTGGAATCACGGGCGCGGGGCATCGCCAGAATGCTCTACGAAAGAGTTTGCGATCTCCCGATCGTCAGTCCGCACGGCCACACGGATCCGAAATGGTACGCGCTGGACGAGCCGTTTCCTGACCCCTCCCAGCTCTTCGTCACGCCGGATCATTACGTCTTCCGCATGCTCTCATCCCAGGGCATCGCGCTCACCGATCTCGGCGTACCACGCGTCGACGGCGGTCCGACGGAAGAAGATGGCCGCAAGATCTGGCGGCTCTTTGCCCGGAACTATCATCTCTTCCGCGGCACGCCGAGCCGGCTCTGGCTCGACCATTCCTTCGAAGCGGTTTTCGGTCTCAAGGAGCGCCTTTCGGCAAAGACCGCCGACCACTATTACGACCACATCTCGGAGTGCCTGGCCAAGCCGGAATTCAGGCCGCGCGCCCTTTTCGACCGCTTCAACATCGAGGTGATCGCGACCACCGAAAGCGCACTCGACGATCTTCGCTGGCACGACATGATTCGCCGCTCGGGCTGGAAGGGCCGGGTGGTGACGGCCTACCGCCCCGACAGCGTAATCGATCCCGAATTCGACAATTTCCGCGAAAACATCGAGCGCTTCGGTGAGCTCGCAGGAACGGATGCGACCAGCTGGCACGGTTATCTCGAAGCCCATCGAATCCGGCGTGCATTCTTCAAGAGCTACGGCGCGACGAGCTCCGACCACGGCCACGCGACCGCGCGCACGGAAAACCTGAGCGAGACCGAGGCGGCGTCGCTGTTTGCCAAGGCGCTCGCCGGGCACTGCAGTGCCGAGGAAGCCGATGCCTTCCGGGGCCACATGCTCACCGAAATGGCGCGCATGAGCCTTGAAGACGGCCTGGTCCTGCAGATCCATCCAGGTTCCTGGCGCAACCATTCCGTCGAAGTGATGCGCCGGCATGGACGCGACAAGGGTTTCGACATTCCCACGCGCACGGACTACGTGCGGGCCCTGAAACCGCTTCTCGACGCGGTCGGCATGCGGCCGGAACTGACCGTCATCGCCTTCACGCTCGACGAGACCAGCTATTCGCGCGAGCTTGCACCGCTCGCCGGCGCCTATCCGGCGCTGAAGCTCGGTCCGGCCTGGTGGTTCTTCGACAGCGCCGAAGGCATGCGCCGCTATCGGGAACTCACGACCGAAACCGCCGGCTTCTACAACACCGTCGGCTTCAACGACGACACCCGCGCCTTCTGCTCGATCCCGGCCAGACACGACGTCGCCCGCCGGGTCGATTGCGCCTATCTCGCAACTCTCGTCGCCGACGGTCGGCTCGATGAGGACGAGGCCGGCGAGGTCGCCACCGACCTCGCCTATCGGCTTGCGAAACAAGCCTACCGGCTGTGAAAGCAGCCGCATTTCAACAGGGAGGAATTGAAATGACGTTTATGAAGAAGATGAGCATGGCCCTGCTGGCATCCGCCGCCGTGGCGCTTGCTTCGGTTTCGGCTGCGGCCGCCGATCGGGTCCTGCGGTCGTCCGACACGCATCCGGACGGCTATCCGACCGTCGAAGCGGTCAAACAGATGGGCAAGCTGCTGGAGGAAAAGACCGGCGGCCGTCTCGGCATCGAGGTCTTCCATTCCGCGCAGCTCGGCGAGGAAAAGGATACGATCGAACAGACGCAGTTCGGCGTGATCGACATGAACCGCGTCTCGCTCGGACCGTTCAACAACCTCATCGAGGAAACGCAGGTTCCCTCGCTGCCCTACATCTTCCGCTCGGTCGAGCACATGCACAAGGTGATGGACGGGCCGATCGGCGAGGAAATCCTTGCGGCATTCGAAGCGCATGACCTCATCGGTCTCGCCTTCTACGACGGCGGCTCGCGCAGCTTCTACAATTCCCAAAAGCCCGTCAAATCCATCGACGATCTCAAGGGCATGAAGTTCCGCGTGATGCAGTCGGACATGTTCGTCGACATGGTCGGCGCGCTTGGCGCCAATGCCACGCCGATGCCCTATGGCGAAGTGTACTCTTCGATCCAGACGGGCGTGATCGACGGCGCGGAAAACAACTGGCCCTCCTATGACAGCTCCGGCCACTTCGAAGTCGCCAAGCATTACACGCTCGACCAGCACCTGATCGTTCCGGAAGTGCTCGTCATGTCCAAGAAGACCTGGGACGACCTCTCTCCGGAAGACCAGGCTGCCGTGCGCGAGGCTGCCAAGGCCTCGGTGCCCTACATGCGCGAACTCTGGGCGGCGCAGGAGAAGAAGTCGGAAGACAAGATACGCGAGGCCGGTGTCGAAGTCGTCTCCGAGATCGATAAGGGGCCGTTCATCGAGGCGATGAAGCCGGTCTACGAAAAATACGTCAAGTCCGAGAAGCTGAAGGACATGGTGAAGCGCATCCAGGAAACACAGTAACGTGAACTGAGGTCGGGTGGCGAGCGCCCCGACCCCGGTGCCTGCCGCTTTGCCCCTCTCCTCGGGTTAAACCCGTGGAGAGGGGCAATCGACAGGTCAGAGCGGTAGAGCGTCCGTCCGTGGAGACATCCCCTTGCAAAACACCATGAAGAGCGTCGCGCGACTCATGAGCAGCCTCTCCGGGGCCGCACTCTGGATCGCCGGCACCGGTCTCGTCCTGATGACCGTATTCATCGCCGCCCAGGTCTTCTGGCGGTATCTCTTAAACGACAGCCTGACCTGGAGCGAGCCTGCCTCCGTGATGATCATGGGGTGGTTCATCTTCCTCGGCGCTGCCGTCGGCATCCGGGAAGGCTACCATCTCTCTTTCGACATCCTGCTGCACGTGTTGCCGCAGCGGGGCAAGGAGATGCTGCACACGCTCTCGGACATCTTCGTGGCCGCTTTCGGCGGCGGCATGATCCTATATGGCGCGCAACTCGCGATGAAGACGGCGGGCAACAAAATGCCGGGCCTCGGCATTTCCGGCGCCTTCGACTTTCTTCCGATCGTGGCTGGCGGCGTGCTGGTCGTTCTCTTTTCCCTCGAGCGCATCGCCCGGCGCGCGGCAGGCCTTCATACCGCCCGCTTCGGCGAAGCGGAGCAGGAGCACTGACTGATGGAACTCTGGATCCTGTTCGGCACATTCGCCTTTCTGCTGCTCATCGGCACGCCCGTCGCCTTCTGCCTTGGCGTCTCCAGCTTCGCGACCGTGCTTTATCTCGGCCTGCCGCCGGTCATCGTCTTCCAGCGCCTCAATTCCGGCGTATCGGTATTCGCGCTGATGGCGATCCCGTTCTTCATCTATGCCGGCGACCTGATGGTGCGCGGCGATATCGCACGCCGGCTCGTGGCGCTTGCCGGTTCGCTGGTCGGCCATCTTCGCGGAGGGCTCGGCCAGGTGAACATTCTGGCATCGGTCATGTTCGGGGGCGTCTCCGGCTCGGCCGCCGCCGATGCCTCTGCCGTCGGCGGCCTGATGGTGCCGCAGATGAAGGCGCGCGGCTACGGCGTCGACTACGCGGTCAATATCACGGTTGTCGGATCGATCATCGCCCTAATGATCCCGCCGTCGCACAACATGATCATCTATTCGATCTCCGCCGGCGGCAGAATTTCCATCGCCGACCTGTTCACGGCCGGCATCATCCCAGGTCTCCTGCTGGCGCTCTGCCTGATGCTCGCCGCCTGGATCGTCGCGAAACGGCGCGGCTATCCGACGGAAGCGTTCCCCGGCCTGCGGGCAATGGGGCAATTGTTCGTCTCGGCAGTGCCCGGCCTTATCCTGGTCGCGATCATTTTCGGGGGCGTTCGCTCCGGTGTGTTCACGGCCTCGGAATCCTCCAATATCGCCGTCGTTTACGCGCTGCTCGTGACCTTGCTCGTCTATCGCACGCTGAGCTGGGCGGATTTCAAGGAGGCGACCTTCGCGGCGGTGCGCACGACGGCGATGGTATTGATGGTGATCGGCTGTGCGGCGTCCTTCGGCTGGCTTCTCGCTTATCTCAAAGTGCCGACGGCGATGGTTGCGCTGTTGCAGGGCGTCTCCGATAACCCGCTCGTCATCCTGCTGCTGCTGAACATCGTTCTCCTGATCCTCGGCACCTTCATGGACATGTCGCCGCTGATCGTCATCACCACGCCGATCTTCCTGCCGGTCGCAACCGCCTTTGGCGTCGACCCGGTCCATTTCGGGGTGATCCTCATCCTGAACCTGGGCATCGGCCTCTGCACGCCGCCGGTCGGAGCCGTGCTCTTCGTCGGCTGCGCCGTCGGGCGGATACCGATATCGCAGGCGTTGCAGACCATCTGGCCCTTCTACGGCGCTGCGGTGATTGCGCTGCTCCTGGTCACCTATGTTCCGGCGCTCTCGCTCTGGCTGCCCGCGCTGTTCCACTAGGAGACGATCATGCCCCGCTCCTTCGTTCGCATCTATCCCTCGGTAGACGCCGGCAACGGCGTCACCCGCCGCGTCCTCGCCGAGAGCCCCGAGCTCATGGTCGTCGAGTTCCGGTTCGCCAAGGATGGAGCAGGCGCGCTCCACAACCATCCGCACGTGCAGGCGACCTATGTAAAATCCGGCGTCTTCGAATTCACGATCGGGGACGAGGTCGTCCTGGTCAGGGGCGGCGACAGCTTTGTCATCCCGTCTTCGGTGGCGCATGGTTGCCGTGCATTGGAAGAGGGCGTGCTGATCGATACTTTCACGCCGCGTCGCGATGATTTTCTTTGAGTAACAGGAGAAAGACATGCTGAACGTCGAAATCCGCCATGCGATCGACCCGAAAACCGCCAAGGCCTTCGATACGAAAGCATTGCGCGAGAACTTCCACGTCGGCGGCATTTTCCGGGACGGCGAGATCAATCTCATCTACACCCACTACGACCGTATGATCGTCGGTGGCGCCGTCCCTGCCGGCAAGAGCCTCGAGCTCGACCAGGTCAAGCCATGCGGCACGGCCTCGATCCTCGACAGGCGTGAACTGGTCGTCGTCAATATCGGTGCCGAGGGCAGCGTCACGGCCGGAACGGAATACAGGATGGCCAGGGGCGACATGCTCTATCTTGGCATGGGGTCCGGCCCGATCAGCTTTTCCGGCGACGGCCGCTTCTATATCCTCTCCGCGCCCGCGCACCAGACCTATCCGTCGCGGCTCATCAAGATCGACGAGGCCGCCAGCATTTCGCTTGGCGCACAGGAGACTTCGAACGAGCGCACGATTTACCAGTTCGTGCATCCGGAAGTGATGCAATCCTGCCAGCTCGTCGTCGGCATGACCAAGCTGAAGAACGGCTCCGTCTGGAACACGATGCCCGCGCATGTCCATGATCGCCGTATGGAGGCTTATCTCTATTTCGACCTCGCCGACAGCCAGCGGGTCTTCCACATGATGGGCGAGCCCGAGGAAACCCGCCATCTGGTGCTCAAGAACGAAGAGGGGGCGATCTCTCCGCCCTGGTCGATCCATTCGGGAGCAGGGACAGGCTCCTACACCTTTATCTGGGCGATGGCGGGCGACAATGTCGATTACAAGGACGTCGAAATGGTTTCCATGGAGATGCTGAAGTGAGCGACATCTTCTCCCTGCAAGGCAGACGCGCTCTGGTCACCGGTGCCAACACCGGCATTGGCCAGGCGATCGCCCTGTCGTTCGCCCGGGCCGGCGCGGAGGTGATCTGCGCCGGCCGGTCCTCGGTCGAGGAGACGCTGGGTCTGATCACTGAGGCCGGCGGCAAGGCTTCCGGCCTTTCCCTCGACTTGTCCGACCCGATCGCCGGGCAAGTCGTCTTCGCCGAAAACGCCCCGGTCGACATTCTCGTCAACAATGCCGGAATTATCCGGCGGGCGGACTCGGTCGACTTCTCAGAGGCCGACTGGGACGACGTCATGAACGTCAATCTCAAGGCGGTCTTCTTCCTCTGCCAGGCCTTTGCGCGCGCGGTCTTTCAGCGCGGCGGCGGGGGCAAGATCATCAACATCGCCTCGATGCTGTCGTTTCAGGGCGGCATTCGTGTCCCCTCTTACACTGCGTCGAAGAGCGGCGTCGCCGGACTGACGAAGCTTCTCGCCAACGAGTGGGCGGCCAAGGGCATCAACGTCAACGCCATCGCCCCGGGCTATATCGCCACCAGCAACACCGAGGCGCTTCGCGCCGACGAGAGCCGCAACAGGGCCATCCTCGACCGCATTCCTGCCGGTCGCTGGGGCGAGCCCGAGGACATTGGCGGCGCTGCGGTGTTCCTTGCCTCTCCGGCTGCGAAATACGTCCACGGCGCAATCCTCAATGTCGATGGAGGCTGGCTTGCCCGCTGATCGTCCCCGCCTTCGCCGTCCGGACGCGCCGCGCGCCGGCACGGGCATTGTTCATCTCGGCCTCGGCGCCTTCTACCGCGCCCACGGCGCGATCTACATCGCGGAGGCGATGGAAAGATCGGGGGGAGATTGGGGCATCATCGGCGTCAGCCTGGTCCGGCCGGACCAGCGCGACCTGCTCCGTCCGCAGGATTTCGCCTATACCGCGGTCGAACTCGGCCCGGACGGGGAGAAGCCGCAGGTCATATCGGTTATCAACAATGTCCTCGTGGCGCCCGAGGACCCGAAGGCGGTGCTCGACGTCCTGTCGGTCCCGACGACCCGGATCGTCAGCTTGACGGTGACGGAAAAGGGTTATTGCCATGAGCCGTCGACGGGCCGGCTGAACCGGGAGCACCCGGACATCCGCCATGACCTCGCCAATCCGACATCGCCGAGATCTGCGATCGGCTTTCTGGTCCGGGCACTGGAACGCCGGCGGACTGCGGGAACGAGGCCGTTCACCGTACTTTGCTGCGACAACCTGCCGGAAAACGGCCGCGTGGTGCGTGGTATCGTGCTCGAGTTGGCTGGCCTGGTCGACCAGGGGCTCGCCGAATGGATCGCCGCCGAGGTCGCATTCCCCTCGACCATGGTCGACCGCATCGTACCCGCCACCAAGCCGGAGGATATTGAGCGGTTGGCCGAACGGACCGGCGTGCTCGACCTCTCGCCGGTCATGCACGAGCCGTTCCGCCAATGGGTCGTGGAGGACACCTTCGTCGACGGCGTCCGGCCCGATCTCGGCGCGGTCGGTGTGGAACTGGTCGCGGACGTCACGCCCTATGAGCACATGAAACTACGATGCCTCAACGGCACGCATTCGTCTCTCGCCTATCTCGGCTATCTCGCCGGGCATGAGACGATCAGCGACACCGTCGCCGATCCGGTCTTTGCCGCCTTCGTCCGGCACCTCTGGGGCAATGAGATCGTTCCGGTGCTCCACGCGCCGCCTGGCGTGGATCTCGGCGCCTATACCAGTTCGCTGTTCGAGCGATATGCCAATCCGGCCATCCGGCACCGCACTTGGCAGATCGCCATGGATGGATCGCAAAAGCTGCCGCAGCGCATCCTCGGCACGGTCATGGAAAACCTTGCCGCCGGCCGCGTGCCGCAAGGCCTGGTGCTCGCGATTGCCGCCTGGATGCGGTATGTCGGCGGTCTGGACGAAAAGGGCGAGCCGATCGACGTCCGCGACCCACTCGCCGCGGAGCTTAAAGCACTGAGCGACGGTGCAGTTGGCGCCGAGAAGAAAGTTGGAGCCCTGCTCGGCGTCGGCAAGATATTCCCCTCTGAGCTCGCCCGGCACGCTGCATTCCGCGAGCCGCTTATCGAAAGCTATAGGGGGCTCATCGAAAAGGGTGCCCGCGAAATGACGAAGGACGTCACGAATGCTTGAAAGCTGGCGCTGGTACGGTCCCTTTGACAAGATCGCGCTTGCCGAAATCGCCCAGACCGGCGCCTCCGGCATTGTCACCGCCTTGCATGAGATCCCTTACGGCGAGGTCTGGGCCGCGGAGACGATCCGCGCGCGGCAATCCGAAATCGCCGAGAGCGGGCTCGGCCTTCATTGGGCCGTGGTGGAGAGCCTGCCGGTCCACGAGAACATCAAGCGCGGCGATGGCGATCTGACGGCGCTCTTTGCCAATTACCGCCAGTCGCTCGCCAATCTCGCCGCCTGCGGCATCCAGACCGTCTGCTATAATTTCATGCCGCTGCTCGACTGGACCCGAACCCGGCTCGATGCGCCGGTATCGCGCGGCGGCACCTGCCTACGCTTCGAGGCCCACGAGATGGCCGCCTTCGAGGTCCATATGCTAAAGCGCAGGGGCGCGGAAGCCGACTATCCGCCGGAGGTCCTGGAAAAGGCGCGAGCCTGGTACGAGGCTTCCGACGAGAACACGCGGCAAAGGCTGCTCGCCGGCATCATGGCCGGTCTGCCAGGCGCCTACGACCGCTACGATGTCGAGGGGCTGAGACGGGCGCTCGATCGTTACAGGGGCATCGGCCGTGCCGAACTGCAAACCAACTATGCCCGTTTCCTCGCCGAGGTCGTCCCCGCCGCGGAAGAGCTCGGCATGCGGCTCTGCGTTCATCCGGATGATCCGCCGCGCGACATTCTCGGCCTGCCGCGAATCGTCTCGAGCGAGGAGGACGTCGCCTGGGTTCTTGCGCAGCAGCAGGTAAGGGCAAACGGCTTGACGCTCTGCTCAGGCTCGCTCGGTGCCAATCCGGCAAACGACGTTCCCGCGATCGCCCGGCGCTTCGCAGACCGCATCCATTTCGCGCATCTGCGCAATGTCCGAAAGGATCCGGACGGATCGTTCGAGGAGGCGGCGCATCTCGAGGGCGATACCGATATGGTGGCCTTGGTTGCGGTGCTCATTCGCGAGGAGACCCGCCGGCGCGCGGAAGGCCGACCCGACTGGACCATACCATTCCGCCCCGACCACGGCCACGAGCTGTTGAGCGACATCGGTCGCGGCACGCATCCGGGCTATCCCCTGATCGGCCGCATGCGGGGACTTGCGGAATTGCGCGGGATCGTCCGTGCGCTCACCCACGAGCGGACGCATTTCGCCTGAAATTCGTCCATCTCGGCCGCGAATGGCCATTCACTGAAATCGCTTCCGCCGAGGTCGGTTTTCGCGCATCTTGCCGACACCTGCAGCGTCGCTGTCCACGAGCCAAGGTCGCTGTGGCACTTTGAATTGCTGCATGCCGCCTTGGAGTCGATCCAGGCAGACATGCAGTCGGCGAGGGGGGAGGGTTCGCATGACGCTGACGTTGCGACAGATCGAAGTGATCCGGTCTGTCATGGTAGCGGGGACGATCGCGGGCGCTGCGAGGCTGATGAACGTGACCCAGCCCGGCGTCAGCCGTACGATGAAGCACATAGAGAGTTCCCTCGGCATCAAGCTCTTCGTGAAGAAGGCGGGCCGCTATGTGCCGACGAGCGAGGCTCGGGACATTTTCACGCAATTGCAGGAGGTCCATCGCAAGGTCGAGGACCTCCAGGTCTCGATCGGGCAACTCGAGCGTGGCCGCGGCGTCGAGCTTGCGCTCGGCGCGGTGCCCAGCATCGCCAATGTCATGGTGCCGCATGCCGTCGCGGTGCTTAGGCGCCACTATCCCGATATCCTCGTGAACTTCGAAATCCTGAAGATCGAGGAGGCGATTGACTATCTGATGCTGGCACGCGGCGAGGTGGTCGTCATGAGCTATTTCTTCGAGCATCCTTCCATCACTTTCGAGCCGCTGGCCAAGGGTCGACTGGTGTGCATCGCCTCGAAGGATCACCCGATCGCCTCGCGGACCGCCATTTCTCCACGCGAAATCGCCGAACATGCCCTGATCGGCATCGATCCGAAAGACCCCTATGGCGCGATCATGGCCGGCATCTTCGAGCGGGAGAAGTTGGATTACCGGATCTCGATCCGCGCCCGCTTCGGGACGACCGTCTGCGCACTGGTCAAGCAGAACCTCGGTATCGCGGTGATCGACGCCTTCACCGTCGCCGACATGACGGACCAAGGCCTCGCCATTATCCCGATCAGCGAAAAAACGGATTTTCAGACCTATGTGGCGTACCGTTCCGATGCCGCACTCTCGAGCTATGCCGAGAGCTTCGTCACCATGCTGCGCCGTGTGATGGAGGACTACATCCGCAAGGCCCATGGACACGCGAATGCATAACGAAAGAGCATGGATCGCAAAAAAATTGGTATTTGCGTTATGCCGATAAACTTGACAATCATGAATGGACCTTGCCCCACGGCAATGAACAGAACTTCCGCCGATCCGAGGAATGGGCGGCGTGTTCGGTCACCGGCATCCAATGGGAGGAAAACATGCTTGGTAAAATTATGGGGGCGGTCGCCGCCCTAGCGCTTTTCGTCGGCTCGGCGTCGGCTGCCGACTATCCCGAACAGGATATCCAGGGCATCATTCAATGGGGTGCCGGCGGCAGCACCGATCTCGTGATGCGCTCGGTTGCGCCGCATGCCGAAAAAGTGCTCGGCCGCAGCATTGTGATGATCAACAAGACCGGCGGCGTCGGGGCCATCGCCACCCAGTTCGTCGCAAGCCAGCCCTCCGACGGCTACACGCTGCTGATGAGCGCGGAAAACCCCCAGCTTTACAAGGTGATGGGACTGTCCGACCTCGATTACGCCGATTTCTACCCGGTGAACGTGCTCGCCCGCGGTGTTCCGGTGCTCGTCGCCAACAACGACGCGCCCTTCAATACGATCAAGGAACTTGTCGACTACGTGCAAGCCAATCCCGGCAAGGTGAAGATGGGTTCGACCGGCCCCGGCGGCCTTCCCTCGGTCGTGGGTGGCATGATGTCCACCCAGCTCGACTTCAAGGTCACGGCGGTGCCCTTTGACGGAGACGGCCCGGCGCTGACGGCCATGCAGGGCGGCGCGGTCGACTTCATGCCCGCCGTCCTCGGCGCTGCCGCAGAACATGTGAAGGCCGGGCGCATCAAGATCCTCGGTATCTTCGATCTCGAGGCAAGCCCGGTTCTGCCCGATGCAAAGCCGATCGTTGCCGACTATCCGGAGTTCAAGAAGCTCCTGCCCTGGGGGCCGTTCTTCGGCGTTTTCGTCAAGCGCGATACGCCGGACGAGATCAAGGGCAAGCTGGTCGAGGCTTTCAAGACCGGCGCGGAGGCCGCGGAGTTCCAGAAGCTTCTCGACGACCGCGGCTATGTCTCGCTCAACATCTCCGGCGACGAAGCGGACGCTTTCCTGAAGAAGTGGCAGTCGACGACCGCCTGGGTGGTCTATGATGCCGGCATCGCAAAGAAATCCCCGGAAGAATTCGGTATCGCGAAGCCCTGATCAAGAACGGTCCGGCTCGCCGGGCCGTATCCAGGCCCGGCGGGAAGGCCTCCCGCCGGATGGGGAGGAGAAATATCATGCAAGCGCACACAAACAGGCGCCCGGGCGAAATCGCCTTCAACGCCGCCCTGTTCGGCTTCAGCCTGTTCATGTTCTGGCAGGCCTATCAGATTTCCGGCTTCTCGGCCTTGAGTTCCGCCGGAGCCTTTCCGATGGCGATGAGCGCCATCATGATCATCGCTTCGGCTGTCGTTCTTTTCCGCTCGTTGAAGCTTGCCTCTCCCGGCGGTGGCTGGAGCGGCTTCCGGAGCGAAGTCCTGCCGCCGGCTGTCCTGGTCTTCAGTCTCTTCATTCTCGCCTACTCCATCACGCTCAAGTCGCTGGGCTTCCTCCTGGCCTCCTTCCTGTTCCTGCTGGTATCGATCTGGTACCTGGAGCGGGGTCGGATCGGCCGGACGCTTCTATTGACCGTCGCTTCGATCACGGGCGTCTATGTCATCTTCCGCGTGGTTTTTCAGGTCGTGCTGCCGGAGGGCATCATTCCCGAACGCGCGATCCTCGCGGCACTCGGTGATTTCTTTGCGGGGAGCAAATAAGCCATGATGGACGCGCTCTCCTATCTCTTCGCTTCCTGGCTGCAGCCGGAGTTGCTGGCGCTCACGGCCGTCGGCACCGCAGCGGGCATTTATATCGGAGCCATTCCGGGACTGTCCGTCACCATGGCGGTGTCCATCCTGATCTCCTTCACCTTCGGCTGGGAGGTCAATCACGCGCTGGCGCTGATGAACGGCATCTTCATGGGTGGCGTCTATGGCGGTTCTCGCACCGCCATCCTGCTTAATATACCGGGCGCGCCGGCGGCGATCGCCACCGCGCTCGACGGCTATCCGATGGCGAAGAAGGGCGAGGCCGGGAACGCCATTGGCCTTTCCACGGTCATGTCCTTCTTTGGCGGCTTCGTCGGCATCATCGTCTTGGCGGCGGGTGCCCCGGTCGTCAGCGAATTCGCGATCCTGTTCCAACCGCGCGACTATATGCTGCTCGCCGTCATGGGTATCCTGCTCGTCGGCTCCTTGTCGGGCGAGAGCCTCGCCAAGGGCATCTTCGCCGGCGCGTTCGGCATGCTGCTCGGCACAGTCGGCCTCGATCCGATGACCGCGGAACAGCGCTTCACATTCGGTTCGGTCGAACTGATGAACGGTATTTCCCCGGTCGCGCTGATGATCGGCCTCTTCGGCGTCTCCGAGGCGCTGCTGCAGCTTCACAACCTGCACCTGGCCGCGGTCAAGCAGAAGGTGGACAAGATCATCCCATCGTTCTCCGATCTCAAGAAATATCTGCCGCTCAGCCTGCAAACCTCGGCGATCGGGGTCATTATCGGCGCGCTACCGGGCACCGGCGGCGACATTGCCGCGCTGATGGCCTATGATCATGCGAAGAGGGTGACCAAGGATCCCGAAGTGCCCTTCGGCCAGGGAGCCAAGGAAGGGCTGGTGGCTCCTGAATCGGCCAACAACGCGGCCGTCGGCGGTGCCTATATCCCGATGCTGACGCTTGGCATCCCGGGCGATGCGGTAACCGCTGTCATCATCGGCGCGCTCTTCATCCACGGCCTCAATCCGGGTCCGCTCCTGCTCATCGAAAAGCCGGACATGTTCTGGTTCACGGTCGGTAACCTGACGCTCGCCAACATCTTCATGCTGATCTTCGGCCTGACCGGCATCAGGATCTTTACGAAGATCATCGAGTGCCCCAAGGGGGTACTCTTCCCGCTCATCCTGCTCTTGAGCGTGGTCGGCGCCTATTCGATCAACAACTCGCTGTCGGATGTCTGGTGGATGCTCGGCTTCGGCGTGCTCGGCTACTTCATGAAGCTCTATGGTTATCAGGTCGGTCCCGTCGTGCTCGGCATCATCCTGAGCCGCCTCATGGACGATAATTGGCGCCGCGCGATCATCTCGGACCAGGAAAGTCTGCCGACCTTCTTCTATGGCATGGTCACGAGCCCGCTTTCGGCGGTCCTGTTCCTTGCCATCGTTCTCATCCTCCTCAGCCAAACGCCGGTGTGGAAGGCGATCAAGATGCATGCGTCTCCGCGCCTCGGCAGGAGCTGAGGGCAACACAAGGCAGAAGCTATGTCGGACGCAACCATTCGGCTCGGTCTCATCGGCGACAATATCGCCCGCTCGCAGTCGCCGCGGCTGCATGTTGCGGCCGGCAGGCTCTGCGGGCTCGACGTGACCTATGAGCGGCTGATCCCCGCCGATCGCGGCGAGGATTTCGAGACGGTTTTCGATCGCTGCCTCACCGGGGGGGTCCGGGGGATCAACATCACCTATCCCTACAAGGAGCGCGTCGTTCCGCTGCTTGATGTGCGGGATCCCGCGATCGCCGCGATCGGTGCCTGCAACACGGTGGTTTTCGACAGCACTCCGCCTTCAGGTCACAACACCGACTATACCGGTTTCGTGAGTGCCTTCCGGGAGGCATTCCCCGGCGCAACACCCGGTACGGTTGCCATGGCCGGAGCCGGCGGTGTCGGCAAGGCGGTCGCCTTCGGGCTTGCGGCGCTCGGCTGCAAGCGACTGCTGATCTTCGATCGCGATCGGGCGAAGGCAGAGGCGCTCACCTCCTCTCTTGAAGCCGCGACCGTCGAGATGCCGGTCGAAATCGTTCCCTCGATCGAAGAGGCGGTGGTCGCGGCCGACGGTCTCGTCAATTGCACGCCACTCGGCATGGTCGGCTATGCGGGAACCGCCATTCCAAACGCCCTGATCGGGCGCCAGCGCTGGGCATTCGACGCCGTCTACACGCCGGTCGAGACGGAGTTTCTCCGCGATGCGCACGCGGCGGGCCTTTCGATCATCAGCGGCTACGAACTCTTCTTTCACCAGGGTGTCGACGCCTTCCGCCATTTCACCGGTACCGAGGTCGATGCCGCGGCTCTGCGCGCAGTTCTGGCCGGGCCGGAACCGGAAGCGAGGATATCGGCATGAAGACCTCGATCGCCACCGTCTCCATCAGCGGCACGCTTCAGGAAAAACTCGCCGCCGTCGCGGCGGCGGGCTTCGACGGTGTCGAGATCTTCGAGAATGATTTTCTGACCCATGACGGATCGCCGGCCGAAGTCGGGAAGATGGTCCGCGATCACGGTCTGGAGGTCACGCTCTTTCAGCCGTTCCGTGACTTCGAGGGCATGCCGGAGCCGCATCGGTCCCGCGCCTTCGATCGGGCCGAACGGAAGTTCGATGTGATGCAGGAACTCGGCACCGACCTGATGCTGGTGTGCTCCAATGTTTCGCCGCTTGCGATCGGCGGCATCGACCGGGCGGCCGAAGACCTGCGCGAGCTCGGCGAGCGCGCGGCACGGCGCGGTCTGCGCGTCGGCTATGAAGCGCTCGCCTGGGGCTGTCACGTTAGCGACCACCGCGATGCCTGGGAAATCGTGCGCCGCGCCGACCATCCGAGTATCGGCCTGATCCTCGACAGCTTCCACACCTTTGCCCGCAAGATCGACGTCAACTCGATCCGCTCGATCCCCGGCGACAAGATCTTCATCGTGCAGCTCGCAGATGCACCGCTGATCGACATGGATCTGCTCTATTGGAGCCGCCATTTCCGCAACATGCCGGGGGAAGGCGATCTTGCTGTCACAGACTTCATGCGGGCAGTCGTCGCCACCGGCTATGCCGGCGCGATCTCCCTCGAAATCTTCAACGACCAGTTCCGTGGCGGATCGGCCAAGGCGATCGCCGAAGACGGGCATCGCTCGCTCATCTATCTCATGGACCAGGTCAAGCGGGCCGAACCGGAAGCCAATGTGGCGCTGCCGAATATGCCGGACCGGGCGAATGTCCTCGGCGTCGAATTCATCGAGTTCGCAACCGATGACGACGAAGCGGCAGAACTCGACGCCGTGCTCGCCACCATGGGCTTTATCCCGGCAGCCCGACACCGAAGCAAGGCGGTGACGCTCTGGCGGCAGGTGCCGGGGAAGGGTGGCATCAACATCGTCGTCAATGCGGAGCAGGAGGGCTTCGCCCATTCCGCCTACCTTGTCCACGGCACCTGCGCCTATGCAATGGGCCTGAAGGTGGACAATGCCGCGGCGGCGGTCGAGCGCGCCAAGGCGCTCGGTGCGGAACCCTTCGAGCAGCGGCGCTCATCGGCGGATGTCGCCATGCCGGCCATTCGCGGCGTCGGCGGCGGGCTCATCTATTTCGTCGATGATGTCGGCGAGACTGCGCGCATCTGGGAGGCCGAATTCGACGCGCTTCCCGAGGCCGATTGTCCGGCGGGAGCCGGCCTCGTCGCCATCGACCACGTGGCGCAAACGATGAAGGCGGAAGAGATGCTGTCGTGGCTGCTCTTCTACACCGCCATCTTCAAGACCATGAAATCGCCGATGGTCGATATTGTCGATCCATCGGGCCTGGTCCGCAGCCAGGTCGTCGATAACGAGCAGGGCTCGCTACGTGTGACGATGAACGGCGCCGAAAACCGCAACACTTTCGCGGGTCATTTCATCGCCGAGAGTTTCGGCCCCGGCATTCAGCACCTCGCATTCGCCACGACGGACATTTTTGCAACCGCTGCGGCGCTCAAGCAGACGGGCTTCCGGCCATTGTCGATTTCGCGCAATTATTATGACGATATCGAAGCTCGCTTCGGCCTCGACCCCGCCTTCACCGATCGTCTGCGCTTAGAGAACATTCTTTACGACCGCGACGAGAAGGGCGAGTTCTTCCAGCTCTATGGACCGACCTTCGGCGAAGGTTTCTTCTTCGAGATCGTCGAGCGCCGCGGCGGGTACCGCGGCTATGGTGCCGGCAATGCGCCGTTCCGCATTGCCGCGCAGAAGCGCTCGCTCCGACCCGCGGGGATGCCGCTCATCGGGTAACACCGGTGACTCAGGCGCGCTCGACCACGATGAGGAAAAGCGTGCACAGCGGTCGAATCGTGCAGATTCTGACCCTCGCCCGAACTATTATGGGGCGCCAGACGGTTGGAGGTGAGCTATGAAGGCACGCGTAAAATGGGTTGAGGATCGAACGTTCCTCGGTCAGTCTGAGAGCGGCCACAATGTCGTGCTCGGTACAGCCTTTGGACCCGAGGGGCAGAAGCCGGGGCCGAGCCCGATGGAATTGGTGCTGATCGGCACGGGAGGCTGCTCGGCCTATGATGTGATCCACATCCTCGAAAAGGGCCGCGAGGCGATCGAGGATTGCGTCGTCGAGATCGACGCGGATCGGGCAGAGCAGGAGCCGAAGGTCTTCACCCGCATCCATATGCATTTCGTCGTGAAGGGACGAAATCTGGCGAGGCACAAGGTCGCGCGAGCCATCGGATTGTCGCTCGAGAAATATTGCTCGGCTTCGGCGATGCTCGCCAAGACGGCGGCAATCACCCATGACTTCGAGGTGGTCGACACTGCCGGGACGGCGGCGACCTGAAGCGCCGCCGCCGCGCTGCGCATTTGCGGATTCCTGCAGCATTGCGCGTCCTTTCAGGCGCACAAAGCTCGATGGGCTAAGCCTGATTTTCATCTGTGGTTGAATTGGCTTCATCTGAGTGGAGACGCCGACCAATTGATTTAGCAGACCAAATCCGTGCCCGGGTTCGAACGGCCAAGCCTATACTATACCAGTCGCTGTGGTGCCCGGCCGACACTCCTGTCCCTTGCGATTCAGGAGGGCGGCCGAACGGCAACATCGTCGTCAACAACGCGATATATGTACGAAGGCCAGCGAGGCCTCAAAGAATAACATGGGAGAAAGCGCCGGAGTTTTTAGCAAACCGGTCTCCAGCGGAAATGGGGTGGCGGAATGAGCACAAGTGCGGAAAACTGCCGCTAACGGCCCTTTCGCCGAGCATCGAAAACATAGGCGAGGAACATCAGAACTACGATGAATATGGCTGCCAGAAGGGATTGACCTTGCAGTGGTTTGGTGCCCACGACCACGTCGGTTGGGCCGGACGCTTGGCTTACGGAAACGGCAATTCCCCAACCAATGGTCGCGACGAGAGTTGCCCCTGCTGCTGCGATAAATGCGTTGCGCATTAGATTCATCGCATTAAACAGAAAAACCGCAACGATGATCGATGCAATAATCCCCGATACTACCGACGCCAATGCCATCTGTGTGACGGTCAGCCAGCCTGGTGGCAGGATATTGATGAGCAGCGCGAAGCTGAGGATGCCTGTAACCACGAACGTGACGGAACAAGGTATAAGCAAGCCAGGGTTCCCTTGTGGTGGTTTGTCGCCACCGGAACCTCGCAATTTCAGGAAAAATCTGGCGATACGCGCCCGAAAACGCGTATCCTCTGGACGTGGTGTTATAAGGCCGACCTTTGCCATTAATGAACGATAGCTGTGACAAGGCCCGGTTTATCAAGACGCATGTTAGGACTCCTCTTTTTGCGTTCGCGAATTAACCTCACGCATGAGCCGATCCTCGAACTCTTTCAAAATAGGCAAAGTTCGAAAAAAGACAAGATCCTTGTCCACCTTTATCCTAGTCAGGACATCTTTTATGTCCTCTGTGGAGAAAAGATGGCTACTCGCTACGTACTGCCCCGTCCAGAACCCAACTTGATCCTCAGCTTTGATCAGGCTCGCGCAGCAAATACCGTTGTAGTAAACACCGTCAACAGACGGATCGACAAGCCGCGCCTGCTCGAACAGTTCGAAAGCTACCTCCGTGTTCCACAGTCTCATGGCGCTCAGTCCCTTGATCACCAATATCCAAGCGTGGAGCAAGGTCGATGTATAGTTTTTTCTTCTCGAAGTGAGTTCCTTCAAGGCGTCATCGGAGGCCTCGTAGGCCTCTAGGTGACGTCCCGTTCTGTAATACGCGACACCAAGGGCATGCAGGATATAACTCTTGGCCGATTGGTCCACGTGCTTCCACGCCTCCTTATCCAGCACATGATCGGAAATCGCCTCAATAGCCTCACTGTCTCTCTCCTCCGAGATGCTCGTGTGGGCCCGTAAAAACCATCGGGGATACTTCTTCTCAAACTTGTCTTGGTACTGCGAAAGCTTGAGTTCCCTTTGCTGTCTCTCGTAATTCGCTCGAAGAGACTCGGCTCGCGCAAGCCTCTCCGCTTCGGTACCCAATACTTCTTCGTCGATGCTTTTCATCAATTCCGACATTTTACTGAGGGTTTGGTCGTTTGGTTGATTCTCACCATCGCGCAGGCGCTTCAGCGTTTTGGGAGTGACGCCCAGCTTGTCCGCCAGCACTTGAGGTGGCGCGCCATCGAACTTCGAAAAGAACCGCGTGACGATGGGATTCATTCTGCCTGCCATTATTCGGTCCTTATTTCGTGTCTTCGGTACGATGATATAGAACACGAAATGTGGCAAACTCTAAATATTCGTAGAGCGCGAGTGATGTCTTAGAGGTCGATGCCCTTGATCGTTCGGCAAACTTCGATTGCCATTGCGGTCGAGACTAGTCTCTCCTTGAGCATCTGCAATCCCTGGTGCAGCGCCGTGCGGTGGCGTAAAGCCTCCTTCGTTGCGGCATCAGGAGGACTTCCGCCCTCGCCCGCGAAGCGGAACAGCCGGTCCGACGCCGTGACGATGTTCTCGATTTCCGAGCTCGCCTGCGCTTCGAGCAAAGGAATTGAGTTGATCAGCGCCGTCTGGTTCGGAATGAGCTCGCCGGAAACCTTGAGTTCGGCCACAGCTGTACGGGCGGTGATGCAAGCTTTCGTTCGCCCGGGTTGTAGCTGACCGCTTCTGTCGTGGCGGAAAAAAACCTGCCGCCGACTTCACGTCACAGGCAGGTTTAAGTCGGACGCGGCCAATAGGCGCTGTCCCGGATGCGATGGGAGGAAACTCGCATCGACTGAAATCCCTATAGTCGATGTCTGCCCAAAAACGAAAGCAAGTTTGAAATTTGCCTCTCTCGTGTGCGGCGGTAACGACCAGGTTATGTGTAATGACTTACCGCTTGGGTGGCTTGATCGTCGTCGCCAGCCGTCGTCGTCTTGGTGCAGCGGATGCGGTTCGACAGGCAGGCCACCAGCGGCAAGCCACTCTTCGGTGTTCCGGTTTGTGGGGGCTTCATCTCTCCTTTTGAGCTAGCTGATGCCTGTGATCACGCCGGCAGCCGCTGGTCATATTCCTTGTGCAGCCGGCTCCAACCTTCCCAGAATGGTTCCGGCTCGGTACCGGCGACGCGCGCGACCAGGATATCGAGATGCATGTGCCAGCCCGCGCTGATTTTGAGTCCGGTTGCCCGATCGGGCAGGCGCCGATGGATCACGGTCAGCAGCGAACCGTTGCCCTTGGGCTCGAGCTCGAAAGACACTTCACCGTCGCCATTGGCTCCCCAGGCGATAGAGAGCTTGCGCGGCGGATCGATCTCGATGATCCGGCTCTGCATCCGGTGCTCCTCGGGAAAGCCCGTCGGTCGCTGACTGGGCGGATTGGTGAGCTCGTCGTTTCGCCAGACGAATTCAAACGGCGCACCGACTTTCATCTCCATCGGTCCGGCCGCCAGCCATTGGCGGCGCAGGTCGCTCTCGGTGAGATAGGCCCAGACGCGCTCGATGGTGGCAGGCAGAAAGCGCTGAATCTTCAAAGTCGTCGGTTCGATCAGCGTGCCATAGGCATCCAGGGTTACGAGTTCCGTCATTTTTCATCTCCTTTTCCGGGGCTTGGGGATTTACCTGCGTTCTCCTCGCGGAGAAGCTGTTCGAGCAGGTCGAGACGACCGCTCCAGAACTGCTCGTAGAAGCTCAGCCACTGGTGGGCGCTCGCAAGCGGCCCGGGCTCCAGACGGCACAAGTGCGTGCGGCCGCGCACCTCACGGCGAATCAGGCCGGCATTCTCGAGAACCTTGATGTGCTTCGAGGCCGCTGCGAGCGAAATCGCGAACGGTTCCGCGAGTTCGCTGACCGTTCGCTCGCCACGGCTGAGGTCCCGCAGCATCCGCCGACGCGTGGCGTCGCCAAGAGCATGAAAGACGGAATTCATCCGATGTGCTTCAAATTCAACCATGTGGTTGAATATAGGCGCATGAGCAGAGATAGTCAACCATGTGGTTGAATGATTTAATTTCGGGCGAATGCGATCAGCCGGACCAGCTTTCGAGCGCCTGAACGAAATGCGTCAGCCAGGAATTGGTTTGGTGCGCGTCGAGTGAGCGGTGGTCTATGGTCAGCGACACATAGGCCATTGGCCGGATCTGGATGGTGTCGACGCCGTCGACTTCGCGAACGACCACGCGCTTTTCCAATTTTCCAACACCGAGAATCGCCGATTGCGGTTGGTTGATGATGACGGGGGCCGCCAGCAATGAACCGGAGACGCCGTGGTTGGAGATGGTGAAGGTGCCGCCTTTCACGTCGGCGCGTTCAAGCGCGTTCGCGCGAGCGCGCGCCGTCAGATCCTGCAGCTTGCCGGCAATCTCGGAAAGAGAGAGATGTTGCGCCCGGTGGACCACCGGAACGATGAGGCCTTTCTCCCCAAGAGCGGTGCCGATGCCGATATTGACGTCTTCGAAAATTTCCAGCGCATCGTCGTGCCAGCGACTGTTGACCTCCGGGACCGCTCGCATGGCGGCGACTGAGGCCGAAACAATATAGGCGGTGTAGGTAAGATTGACGCCCTCGGCCGCGAACTTCGCCTTGTGCTCGTTGCGGTGGCGCATGACCGCGGAAAAGTCGGCTTCGAACACGGCCGTCACATGCGGTGCGGTCGCCATGGACTGCTGCATGTGGGCGGCAATCGCTGTGCGCATGTCGCTGTGCGCAACGCGACGCGAAGGGGGCGTGCCCGCGCCGCCGGGCGAAGCGGGCTCAGGCGTTCGGCGCGCCGACATTGCCGCAAACGCCCGGTCCATATCCGCCCGGGTGACGCGGCCGTGCCGGCCGGTGCCGGCAATGGTCGTCGGATTGAGACCATATGTCTGCGCCGCATGCCGTACGGCGGGCGAGAAATGCCGCTCGTCTTCGGTGCCGGACGATGTTTCCGTTGAGGCGGTTGCGGATACGGCAGCCTGCCTTGGTCGCGGCTCGGCGCCCTCGATGCGGCCGAGGATGGCACCTGGCGTGGCGCTGTCGCCGTTCTCCATGAGGATTTCCGCCAACACGCCATCGGCCGGGGCCGCGACTTCCTGGGTCACCTTGTCTGTTTCGAGTTCGACCAGCGGATCGCCCGAGTTCACGCTCTCCCCGAGCTTCTTGAGCCAGTTGCGCACGACCGCCTTTGTGCCTTCCTGCTCGAGAGGGGCGTTGACATCGATGAGTTGCCCCATGCTCAATACTCCAGTAGGTCGGTGATCTTCTGGCGGATGCGCTCGGTCGAGGGCACCGCCCAGTCGAGTAGAACCGGGTTGTGGGGGCTTGGAATGTCCGGCATGGTCAGCCGGGAAACCGGGGCGTCCAGGTCGATGAAGGCTTCGTCCGCAACCGTGGCGGCGATTTCCGCGCCAAAGCCGCCCGTGCCCAGGTCCTCGTGCACGATCAGGCAACGGCGGGTGCGCCTGACGGAAGAAAGGACGGCCTCGCTGTCCCAGGGCATCAGCGTCCGGAGATCGATCACGTCGGCTGACAGCCCCTCCGCGGCCTCCTCGCAGCGGGGCACCATGGCACCCCAGGCAATGATTGTGATGTCCTTGCCGCGTCGTGTGAACTTCGCCTTGCCGAACGGCAGTGCGAAGGCGTCGCCCGGATAGGGGCGCCGCGCCCAGGGATGGTCGAGCATGGCACGGTGCTCGAAGAAAATCACCGGATCATTGCCGCGCAATGCGCTGCGCAGGAGCCCGACCGCGTCCTCGGCATTGGACGGGACCGCAACCTTCCAGCCAGGCTGATGCACGAAGGCGACCTCATTCGTCTGGCTGTGCCAGGGGTCTCCGCATTTGAAGTAGCCGCCCGGCATGCGGAGCACGATCGGTGCGGCGAAACGATTGTTCGTCCGCCAGCGCATCGTACCGCAATCATTGATCTGTTCGATGGCAGGCTCCGCATATTTGCGGAACTGGATCTCGGGGACGGGAACGAGGCCGGCAAGCGCCATGCCGACCGCACGGCCGACAATGCCCTCCTCGGAAAGAGATGTGTCGAAAACGCGGGCGTCTCCGTATTTTTCCTGCAGGCCGAGCGTTACGCCATGGACGCCACCCTTGACGCCGATGTCCTCGCCAAACAGCACGACCCGCTCGTTGATCGACATCTCGTGATCGAGCGTGCGCCGGATTGCCGTCGCCATGTTGATCCGCTGGCCGTCACTCTTGGGTGTATCGCTCGTCTCGGGCGCCCGGTAGCCGGCACAATGCTGGCCGCCCATGGCTTGCATCGCGCCTTCGAAGAAGACGTTACGGGTGACGGTTTCGGGGTCCGCGATCGGCCGGGACTCGGCCTCGATGCGCGCCTGTTCTGCGGCCGCCTTTGCAGCCTCCACGGCCTCGTTCCATTCCACCTCGCTGACGACCGCCGGTACGAGGTAATCCTTCAGCCGCGGCAGGGGATCCCGCGCCCACTCGCTTTCGACGAGCGCTTCGCTCTTGTAGGCCTGCGTGTCCTGGAAGCTGTGTCCCTCGAGTCGCGGCACCTTAAGGCGCAAGAGGACAGGCATCCGTTCGTCACGTACCAGGTCCACCGCATCCCGCGTCAGCCGTGCGGCCGCTTCCGGATCGCAGCCGTCACCGTCGAGAACGGTCAGGTTCTTCCAGGCGGCCAGATTGGCGGCGATGTTGCCCTTGGGTGTCTGGAAGTCCGAGGGAACCGAGATGCCGAAGCCGTTGTCTTCGATATAGAAGAGCATCGGTAGTCGTTGCGTGGTGGCGACGGTCAGCGCCGACCAGAAGCCATTGGACGCCACCGAGCCATCGCCGCCGAGGACGACGGCGATGGCGCTATCGTAGTCGCGAGCCTTGAGCTGCTTGCTGAAATAGGTGATCGCCTGCGCCCATCCGGCCGTCGGCGTATATTGCGAGCCGACCCCGCCGCACATCGGCAGAGCCGAGGCACCGTGGGGATTTGGGTAGTTGAAGACGACGCCGATGTCGCGGCCGTCGGAATAGCCTCCCGCGCGCGCCATGGCCGAACCGAGCGCATCGGCGGGATCGACGCCCAATGACAGAAGCAGCGGGCGCGAGCGATAATAGCCGCAGGCCGCGTCGTGCCGTTCCGTCAGGTTCAGGCCCAAGAGGATCTGGGCCAGGTCATGGCCGCGGGCGGAGAACTGATAGAGGATCTTCTTTTCCGGGACGAGACGCTCTTCCTCCATCTCGTCAAGTTCGCGAGACAGAAGCATGAGATGGACGACCCGTCTCCAGTCGATGCTCTCATCCGGTGCGTTCCGCCGATCGTGTTTCAGCGCTGGCTGGCCCATCATCACTCCTCCAAAAGCCTTGAGTGGAAGAATAACCCGTCGCCGGTGCAAATCGGTTTCAATCTTGTGTGTTTTTCGATAGCAATTGATCAATCCATTTCCTTTTCGGGAGGATCGTGAAGAGTATGTTCAATCTTGATGTGGTTGACCGAAAAATTCTCAGGATACTCCAGGAGCAGGCGGATATCAGCCATGCCGCGCTTGCCGAGGCCGTCGGCGCCTCGCCGGCATCCTGCTGGCGGCGCATCAAGGCCCTGGACACGGCAGGCGTGCTCGGCAGGACCGTCCGGCTCGTCAATCCCCAGATGGTCGGGCGAGGCCTAACTGTGTTCTGCCAGGTGCGGATGAAGTCCCACGATGCCGCCGCGCGGCAAAATTTCGAGCGCTTCGTGGAGAGCCACGAAGAGGTGCTGGAATGCTGTTCCATGTCGGGGGACTGGGATTATCTCCTACGCGTCGTCGTCGCGGATGTCGCCGATTACGAGCGACTGTTGATGCGCGGCATTCTCACGCACGAGGCCGTCGCGCATTCGTCCTCCCATTTTGCGCTGAAGAGTGTGAAATATTCCACTGCCATTCCGGTGTGACGGCATGGATCGGGACCGGGGAGAGGGCGGCCGGATGCAGCAAGACAAGTCGGCGCGGGCCGGTACCGAGCTCGTAGCGGCAATACTGGACGGGACGCCGTTGAGGGCGGCGAGCTTCATCGTCACCATCTATGGCGATGTCGTGGAGCCGCGCGGCGGCGCCATCTGGATCGGCAATATCATCGAAGTCTGCGCCGGCGTCGGCATCAGCGAGACGCTGGTCCGCACTGCCGTCTCCCGTCTCGTCGCCGCCGGGCGGCTCGCCGGAGAGCGGGAGGGGCGGCGCAGCTTCTATCGGCTCACCGAGGCGGCCCGGAGCGAATTCGCGGCCGCCGCGCGGGTGCTGTTCGGTCCGCCGGAAGAAACGGCCTGGCACTTCGTGCAGTTGGTGGGGTCCGCGTCCGAAGAGCGTATGCAGATGCTCGAGCGATCCGGCCATGCGCGGCTCGGTCCGCGGCTTGCCGTCGGGGTCAGGCCGTTCCCTCTCTCGATCATGCCTGCGGTCGTCTTCCGCGCGGACGTGGCCGAAGGCGCGGGTGAACTCGGCGCCTTTGCCGCGGAGTGTTGGGATCTGGAGCCGCACGCGGAGGCCTATAAGAGATTTCTCCAGCGCTTCGACCCGCTCGCCGATTTCGTCGAGGCGGGCGGAACCCTGGCGTCTGCCGACTGCCTTACGGCCCGACTCCTGCTCGTGCACCAGTTCCGCCTGGAGGCCCTGCGCGATCCGCGTCTGCCGGCCGAGGTTCTTCCGCCCGGCTGGCCGGGGGCAGAGGCGCGACGCCTGTTTGCCCGGCTTTATTGCAGCCTGTCGCCGCAAGCCGACCTGCATGTCGCGCGGAACTTCATTACGGCTACAGGCTCGCTTCCAATGGCCTGCGACGCGACGTCCCGCCGGCTTGCGATGCTGTGCGACAAGGAGGCAGCCCCCGAGGGATCGCGCTGAAGGGCCGCAGCCTGGCTGGCGCGCAACATGGGAGCGAACCACCAGAACGGCCAGCGGATCGTCAACGATGCTGGCGTAGCAGTCGGGAGTGCGCCATCAAACTGCTTCGGGTCGTTATTCGCCTTATGGTGACGTTGTGTGTATCGACGCTTGGCGAGCTTCTTCGCCAATACATCACAAAAATATCCGCAAATGCCGTTGATCTGTGACATGTCCTGCGCTATATAACTAACCGGGCGGTCGGTTAATGAAAGATGTCGACGGCCAAATCGGGAGGAGTTGCATGTCCGGAGCCTTCATTTGCGATGCAGTGCGCACACCCGTTGGCCGATATGGCGGAGCGCTATCTTCCGTGCGAGCCGATGACCTCGCCGCCGCACCGTTGACTGCGCTGATGGAGCGCAACCCCCAAGTCCACTGGTCGAAGGTCGATGATGTCATTTACGGCTGCGCCAACCAGGCGGGCGAGGACAATCGCAATGTCGGCCGCATGGCGGTGCTCCTATCCGGCATGCCCGCTTCCGTGCCTGCGACCACGGTCAACCGCCTCTGCGGCTCGGGCATGGACGCCGTCGGCATGGCGGCGAGGGCTATCCGCGCAGGCGATTGCGATCTTGTGATTGCGGGCGGCGTGGAGAGCATGAGCCGCGCGCCCTTCGTGATGCCCAAGGCCGAAAGCGCGTTCTCACGCTCGAACGCGGTCTACGATACGACCATCGGCTGGCGCTTCGTCAACCCGAAACTGAAGGCAGCCTTCGGTGTTGATTCCATGCCGGAGACGGCGGACAATGTGGCTGAGGATTTTGGCGTAAGTCGCGCCGATCAGGATGCCTTCGCCGCCCGCAGCCAGGCGCGCTGGGCCGCGGCTGAGCAAGAAGGCCTCTTTAAAGAGGAACTTGTTCCGGTTCTCGTCCCGCAAAAGAAGGGCGACCCTGTCCTGGTCGATCGCGACGAGCATCCGCGCCCGGGCACGACGATCGAACAGCTCGCGAAGCTCAAAGGGGTCAACGGCCCCGACCGCACGGTGACGGCGGGCAATGCCTCGGGTGTCAACGATGGCGCCGCGGCGCTGCTGGTTGCCAGCGAGGCGGCGATGAAGGCCCAAGGCTTGATGCCGAAGGCGCGCATCGTCGCCATGGCGGCGGCCGGCGTCGAGCCGCGCATCATGGGCATCGGACCGGCGCCAGCAGCGCGGAAGGTGCTCGAACGCGCCGGCTTGTCGATCGGTCAGATGGACGTGATAGAGCTCAATGAAGCCTTTGCCTCGCAGGCCATTGCGGTGTTGCGCGACCTCGGCCTAGCCGACGATGCCGCGCATGTGAACCCGAACGGGGGCGCGATCGCAATCGGCCACCCGCTCGGCATGAGCGGTGCGCGGCTGGTGACGACCGCCACCTATCAGCTTCACCGCCAAGGCGGCCGCTATGCGCTGTGCACGATGTGCATCGGTGTCGGCCAGGGCATCGCCATCATTCTCGAGCGCGTCTGACGGAGGAGAAGGACCATGTATGCTCAAATGGTGAAGACGGACGCTGCCCGCGTCAAAAGCCTCGACGAGATGGACCCTCACGAGCGCGCCTTCCAGGAGCGCATCGACGCAGGGCAGAAGATAGAGCCGAAGGAATGGATGTCCGAAGGCTATCGCAAGACGCTCATCCGCCAGATCAGCCAGCACGCCCATTCGGAGATCGTCGGCCAGCTTCCCGAGGGCAACTGGATCACCCGCGCGCCGACGCTCGAGCGCAAGGCGATCCTGCTTGCCAAGGTGCAGGACGAGGCCGGCCACGGCCTCTATCTCTATTGCGCCGCCGAGACCCTCGGGGTGAGCCGCGACGAGATGTACGAGCAGCTCCACTCCGGCAAGGCAAAATATTCCTCCATCTTCAACTATCCGACGCTCACCTGGGCGGATATCGGCGCGATCGGCTGGCTGGTCGACGGCGCGGCGATTATGAACCAGGTGCCGCTGCAGCGTTGTTCCTACGGCCCTTATGCCCGCGCGATGGTCCGGATCTGCAAGGAGGAGAGCTTCCATCAGCGCCAGGGCTTCGACATCCTGATGAAGATGGTGAAGGGCACGCCCGCCCAGAAGGCGATGGTGCAGGACTCGCTGAACCGTTGGTGGTGGCCGTCCTTGATGATGTTCGGCCCCTCGGACGATGCCTCCGTGCACTCGGCCCAGTCGATGGCCTGGAAGATCAAGCAGAACTCCAACGATGAGCTCAGACAGAAGTTCGTCGACCAGACCGTGCCGCAGGCCGAATATCTCGGTCTCACCGTGCCGGATCCTGACCTCAAATGGAACGAGGAAAAGGGTGGCTACGATTTCGGCGAACCGGACTGGGAGGAGTTCTTCAACGTGATCGCCGGCAACGGCCCCTGCAATGCGGAACGCCTCGACGCCCGCAGACAAGCCTGGAATGACGGCGCCTGGTTCCGCGACGGACTGACGGCCCATGCGGAAAAGGCGGCTGGCCGCCGTGCCGCTGCGAAGATCGCCGCCGAATGAGTTTGGGAGAGAGAACCATGTCCAGCGAATGGCCGCTTTGGGAAGTCTTCATCCGGGGTCAGCACGGCCTCAATCATCGCCATGTCGGCAGCCTCCATGCGCCCGACGCCGAGATGGCGATCAACAATGCCCGCGACGTCTATACACGCCGCAACGAGGGGGTCAGTATCTGGGTGGTGAGGTCCGCCGACATCACAGCAAGCGCCCCTTCAGAAAAGGGTCCGCTCTTCGACCCGTCGAACTCCAAGGTCTATCGCCATCCGACCTTCTTCGACATTCCGGATGAAGTGGGGCACATGTGATGGCGACCGCAGCAGTTGACCCGGCGGCCCACCAGGCCGCCCTCTTCGAATTCCTGGCCCGCATCGGCGACAATGCGCTGATCCTCGGCCATCGCGTTTCCGAGTGGTGCGGCCATGCGCCGGCGCTGGAAGAGGACATCGCGCTCGCCAACACTGCGCTCGACCTGATCGGCCAGACGCAGCTCTGGCTGGGCCTTGCCGGCGAAGTCGAAGGCAAGGGCCGTTCTGCCGATGACCTCGCCTATCTGCGCGACGGCTACGAGTTCCGTAACATTCTGCTGGTCGAGCGCCCGAACGGCGATTTTGGCAAGACGCTGATGCGGCAGTTCCTGTTCGATGCTTGGCACTATCTGCTCTTGAAGGCGCTAAAGGGCTCTTCGGACCAGCGCATCGCCGAAATCGCGGAAAAGGCCTTCAAGGAGGTCTCCTACCATCTTGACCGCAGCCGCGATCTTGTCATTCGCCTCGGTGATGGCACGGCCGAAAGTCACAGCCGCATGCAGGCGTCCCTGGATGAGCTCTGGGCTTTCACGGGCGAGATGTTCATGAGCGACGACCTGGATGCCGAGCTGGCCGAAGCCGGGATCATTCCCGCGCCGCAGGGCCTCAAGCCAGGTTGGGACCAGATCGTCGCGGATACGCTGACCGAGGCTACGCTGAGGAAGCCTGCCGATGGCTACATGCACAAGGGCGGCCGGCGCGGCGTTCATACCGAGCATCTCGGCTTCGTTCTCGCCGAAATGCAGTTCCTCCAGCGCGCCTATCCCGGCGCCACCTGGTAGGAGGCGGTCATGGACCCGGCGCTCCGTCCTTCGATCGATGAGGTGTGGCACTGGTTGGCGCAAGTGCCGGACCCGGAGATCCCGGTCATCTCTGTCACCGACCTTGGGATCGTCAGGGATATTGCCTGGCGAGATGACACGCTGGTGGTGACGATCACGCCGACCTATTCGGGTTGCCCCGCCACCACCGTCATCAACCTCGATATCGAGGCCGCGCTCGCGGAAAAGGGTCTCGACAAGGTGCGGCTGGAGCGTCAGCTCTCGCCCGCCTGGACGACGGACTGGATCAGCGCCGAGGGTCGGGAAAAGCTGCGCGACTACGGCATCGCCCCGCCGGTCGACGGCACGGCCGCCGATGGCGTCTTGATGAAACGCATCGACCGGCTTTCCGGCCGCTCGAACCTGACGATCGCCTGTCCGCGCTGCGGATCGACGAACACCGAAAAGATCAGCCAGTTCGGCTCGACGCCCTGCAAGGCCAGCTATCGCTGCATCGATTGTCTCGAACCGTTCGATTACTTCAAGTGCATCTGACCCATAGGGAGAGGGCCCGCACATGGCACGTTTTCATCCCCTGACCGTGACCGACGTTCGCCGCGAGACGCGCGATGCGGTCGTGGTCACGCTCCGGCCCTCCGACGAGGACCGCGCCGTCTTCGATTTCACCCAGGGGCAATACCTGACCTTCCGCCGGAAATTCGAGGACGAGGAACTGCGCCGTTCCTATTCGATCTGCGCCGGCAAGGACGAGGGTGTGCTGAAGGTCGGGATCAAGCGCGTCGACGGGGGCTGCTTCTCCACCTGGGTCAACGAGAACCTCAAGGTCGGCGACACGCTGGAGGCGATGCCGCCGATGGGCGCGTTCTTCACCGCCCTGGAGCCGGATGTCGCAAAACACTATCTCGGCTTTGCCGGCGGTAGCGGCATCACTCCGGTGCTCTCGATCATCAAGACCGTGTTGTCGCGCGAGCCGCGCTCCCGCTTCACGCTGGTCTACGCCAACCGCCAGATCAGCTCGATCATGTTCCGGGAGGAGCTGGAGGACCTGAAGAACCTCTATCTCGGCCGGCTTTCCGTCCTCCATGTCCTCGAAAGCGAGGCGCAGGACATCGACCTCTTCACCGGCCGCATCGACGGCGAGAAATGCGCGGCCCTCTTCAGGAGCTGGATCGACCCGAAATCTATCGCCACCGCCTTCATCTGCGGCCCGGAGCCAATGATGCTGGCGATCGCTGCGGCATTGCGTGAGCACGGGCTTCGCGATGACCAGATCAAGTTCGAACTTTTCGCCTCCTCTCAGCCTGGCCGAGCGCGGCGCAAGGTGGAGCAGGTCGCCGGCGCCGACCAGAGCGCGACCTGCGAGGCGACCGTCACGCTCGACGGCGCGACGCGCACGTTCAAGTTTCCGAAACAGGGCCAGAGCCTGCTCGATGCCGCGCTCGAAAACGCCATGGACGCGCCATACGCCTGCAAGGCCGGAGTCTGTTCCACCTGCCGCGCCAAGGTACTCGAAGGTGAGGTCGAGATGGAAGCCAACCACGCGCTCGAGGACTATGAGGTGCGCCAGGGCTATGTACTGACCTGTCAGTGCTATCCGCTCACTGACCGCATCATCGTCAGCTACGACCAGTAAACCGCCGTGGGGAGGATAGAATGCCCGATACGATGCCGATCGAGGATTATCTGGCGAAGGGCGGCGTGCTGTCGTCGCCGGCCAACGTGCCGCCGCGCTATCGCGGCGAACTGCTGCGGCTGATGGCAACCTTCATCGACAGCGAGCTTGCTGGTTCCGCCGGCTTTGCCGACACGATCAACGACGCGCCGGGCATACAGGAGCGGATCTCCGCCGCCCGCATCGTGCTGGAAAAGACCGACCACGCAGGCAAGGTGCTGAAGATCATGGAAACGTTCGGCGCCGATGGCGGGCGTTATGCCGTGCATCATCCCTGGGCGGAGCGGCTTGCGCGCGAGGCCGACATCGGCGCGTCGCGCCAAGGCGGCGACATGCGCCTGTCCGTTTTCCATTATCCGCTGGAAGGGTGGGTGGATGCCGTCGTCATGAACGTGCTGATGGGCCGGGCGAGCGTCGTGCAGTTGAAGGAACTGTCGCGCGTTTCGTACCAGCCGCTCGCCGAAGTCTTCCGCGCCATCCTGCCGCGCGAAACGCGCCATACCGAACTCGGCCTCGCCGGTCTCGTCCGTGTCGTCGAGGATAAGGCGGGCCGTGCCAAGGCCAAGGCATCCGTCGTCTACTGGTATCCTCGTGTTGCCGAAAGTTTTGGCCATTCCGGCTCGGCGCGCTTCGAGACACTGTCGCGCTTCGGCCTCAGGCATACGCCCAACGAGACCCTGCTTGCCGAATGGCGGGCAGAGGTCGACCCGCAGCTTTCTGCGCTTGGATTGAACTGAAAGGATAGAGACATGAACGTCATGGCAAAGCCGCCGCGCCGGCTCGAAAGCTATGCCGGCGGCACCTGGGTCGCCGGCGTAAGCGAGGGCGTGCCGCTGCTCGACGCCTCGACGGGCGCGCCGGTCGCCTTCATTGATTCGACCGGCGTCGATTTCAAGGCGATTCTCGCCTATGGCCGCGAAAAGGGCGGCCCGGCGCTCAGGCGCATGTCCTTCCACGAGCGCGCCGTGATGCTGAAAGCGCTCGGCCAGGCGCTGCTCGAAAAGAAGGAAGAGTTCTATGCTCTTTCGAGCGCAACCGGCGCCACCCGTGCCGATAGTTGGGTCGATATCGAGGGCGGTATCGGCACGCTGCTCTCCTATGCCTCGAAAGGCCGGCGGGAGCTACCGAATACGCGCGTGCTTCTCGATGGTGACGTGGAATCTCTCTCTAAGGACGGAACGTTTTCGGCGCAACATGTCCTGAGCCCGCTCCAGGGCGTGGCAGTCCATATCAACGCCTTCAACTTCCCCTGCTGGGGCATGCTCGAAAAGCTGGCGCCGACGTTGCTGGCCGGCGTGCCGGCCATCATCAAACCGGCGAGCCAGACGGCCTATCTCACCGAACTCATGGTTCGCCGCATCATCGACACGGGCATCCTGCCGGAAGGCGCGCTTCAGCTCATCTGCGGCTCGGTCGGCGACCTGCTCGACCATGTCGAGGGCCAGGATGCCGTGACCTTCACGGGCTCCGCCGCGACCGGCCAGCGTCTCAAGACGCATAAGGCGATCATCGGCAATTCCGTGCGGTTCACCATGGAGGCCGACAGCCTCAACGCCGCTGTCCTCGGCCTTGATGCGGCGCCGGGCACGGAGGAATTCGACCTCTTCGTAAAGGAAGTCGCCCGCGAGATGACGGTCAAGGCTGGTCAGAAATGCACGGCCATTCGCCGTGTGATCGCGCCGCGCGCCTATAGCGAAGCGCTCATTGAAAGCCTGCGCGCGCGCCTCGGCGACACGGCCGTTGGCAATCCTGCCGACGAAGCCGTCCGTATGGGACCGCTTGCCAGCCTCGACCAGCGCGAGGAGGTCCGCGCTCGCATCCGAGACCTTGCTACCGGCGCCGAGATCGTCGTCGGCGATCCGGATAACCCGCGCGTGCTGTCTGGCGATGCGTCCGCCGGCGCCTTCCTCAATCCGGTTCTGCTCTATTGCGATAAGCCGGGCTCGGCCCGCGCGGTGCACGACGTCGAAGCCTTCGGCCCAGTCAGCACCGTCATGCCGTATGACACGGCGGAAGAAGCGGTCGATCTCGCCCGGCGTGGCAAGGGCAGCCTCGTCGCCTCCGTCTTCACCAACGATCCGGCTTTCGCCGAGGAGGTCGTGCTCGGCCTCGCACCCTTCCATGGCCGTGTGATGATCGGTAATCGCATCAGCGCCAAGTCGTCCACCGGCCACGGTTCGCCGCTGCCAGGTCTCGTGCACGGTGGTCCCGGGCGGGCAGGCGGCGGCGAGGAACTGGGCGGCATTCGCGGTGTGAAGCATTACATGCAGCGCACCGCCGTGCAGGGCACTCCGACGATGCTTTCGGCCGTCACCGGACGGTGGGTCCCCGGTGCCGAGGTGCGTTCGGGCGGCGAACATCCGTTCCGCAAGTCGCTGGCCGAGCTTCGGATCGGCGACCAGCTTGTAACTGGCACACGTACGGTAACACTGGAGGATATCGAGCACTTCGCCCAGTTCACCGGCGACACCTTCTACGCCCATATGGATGAGGAAGCGGCCAAGGCGAATCCGTTCTTCGACGGGCGCGTGGCACATGGCTATCTCATCGTCTCCTTTGCCGCCGGCCTCTTCGTCGATCCGGCGCCGGGACCGGTCCTCGCCAATTACGGGGTCGACAATCTACGCTTCCTGACGCCCGTCAATCCGGGTGATACGTTGCAGGTGCAACTCACCTGCAAGGAGATCAATCCGCGGGCCAATGCCGAGCACGGGGAGGTGCGATGGGATTGTCGTGTGACCAACCAGACCGCGGCCACGGTCGCGCAATACGATGTCCTGACGATGGTGGCCAAAACGAGAGAGTGATCGCACGACACACCGCACGCTCAGACGCGTCCGATCCGGCGGCGCATTCGTGCGCCGGAATAGATCCGCTCATCCTGGAGAGATTGAAGCTCGGAGATGATGGGAAACGTCAGCGGACGGCCTTGATCCCTTCGAGGATCAGTGTCGTGGCAATGTCCGCATATTCGTCGCGGGTGATCGGTCCGTCTGGCCGAAACCACATATAGACCCAGTTCATCATGCCAAAGAGCGACATGGTGACCGGCATCAGCAACGGCCGTTCCTTGTTGAGGTCCGGATTGATCTCGTACATCACGGCGGAGAAGCGCTTGACGATCCGTCTTTCGATCGCCTGCAGTTCGCCGAGCTGTTCCGGGGAGAGGGCGCTGGTGCCGTTGAGCTGCACCTTGTGCTCGTTGTCCCGTCCCTCGTAATTCTTCAGCACGGCTTTCACCAGCAGGCGTAGTCGCTTGTCAGCCGGGAGGTCGGGCCGGTCGGCGGCTTCGATGGCGGTTTCCAGCGCCGCGAGGTGCGTACGCACGATGTCGAAGATCAGCGCGTCCTTGCTCGGATAGTAGTGATAGAGCAGGGCCTTGGAGACACCACTGTACGAGGCGATCATCGACATGGAGGCCTTCTCCATGCCCATCTCGGCGAAGACCGCCGCCGCACTTGTCAGAATGCCACGCTGTTTTTCCTCGAAATCGACTGCGCGCGTGCGTGCCATGGTTCCTGCTCTATTCATTCCGGATTTTCGACCGCGTCGGGAGGGCGGTCGCCTCCCTGTAGCACAGTCAACCCGGTGCCGGGCTATCCCGGCGTTTCATTCTTTCGGGCGGTTGTCGACCACGCGTTTTGCCTTTCCTTCCGAGCGGGCAACGCCGCCCGGCTGGTGGACAAGAACCTTCGTGGAGACGCCGACCACGCTCTTGATGTGGTGGGCAAGCTCCCTGGCAGATCCCGCGCGAGAATCCTCGTCGGCCGCTTCCAGCGTACATTCGACATGAACCGTCATGTTGTCCATACGGCCAGCGCGCGTGAGTTCGATCTGGAAATGCGGGGCGAGGCCGCGACATTTCAGGATCTGTTCCTCGATCTGCGTCGGGAAGACGTTGACGCCGCGCAGGATCATCATGTCGTCGGAGCGGCCGGTGACCTTTTCCATGCGGCGCATGGAGCGGGCGGTACCGGGCAGAAGTCGCGTCAGGTCGCGCGTGCGGTAGCGGATGATCGGCAGGCCTTCCTTGGTGAGCGTCGTGAAGACCAGCTCTCCGAGCTTGCCATCCGGCAGCACCTCGCCGGTCTCGGGGTCGATGATCTCCGGGTAGAAATGGTCTTCCCAGATATGCAGGCCATCCTTGGTCTCGACGCATTCGTTGGCGACGCCCGGGCCCATGACCTCCGAAAGGCCGTAGATGTCCACGGCGTGCATGTCGAAGGCATGCTCGATTTCCTCGCGCATGGCATTCGTCCAAGGCTCCGCGCCGAAAATGCCGACGGCGAGCGAGCTTTCGCGCGGATCGATGCCCTGGCGACGGAACTCGTCGAGAATGGAGAGCATGTAGGAGGGCGTCACCATGATGATGCGCGGCTTGAAATCCTGCATCAGCGTGACCTGGCGTTCGGTCATGCCGCCAGAGATCGGCACGACCGTGCAGCCGAGCTTTTCCGCGCCGTAATGTGCGCCGAGGCCGCCGGTGAATAGGCCGTAGCCGTAGGCGATATGAGCGATGTCGCCGGGCCGGCCGCCCGAGGCGCGGATCGAGCGGGCAACGACGGTCGCCCAGGTGTCGATGTCGTTGCGGGTGTAGCCGACGACGGTCGGCTTGCCGGTGGTGCCGGAGGAGGCGTGGATGCGCGCGAGTTTTTCACGCGGTACGGCGAACATGCCGAAGGGATAGGTGTCGCGTAGATCCTTCTTGGTGGTGAAGGGGAATTTCGCGAGGTCGGCCAGCGTCTTCAGGTCGGAGGGGTGCACGCCCGCCTCGTCGAAGCGTTTCCGGTAGAAGGGTGAATTCTCGTAGGCGTGTGCCAGCGACCATTTCATGCGCTCGAACTGGAGCCCGGAAATCTCGTCGCGCGAGGCCGTCTCGATCGCTTCGAGGTCTCCGGGGCGGGGGGAAAGGTCTTCCATGGATGTCTCCTCCGAGAATGCGGGGTAATATCGCCCTCAGCCTTCTTCCGGCAGATGGGTACCCTTGACTGTTCGCGAGTGGCCGCGGAATTCCGCGACATGCTCGCCCTCCTGGTTGGTGATGCGGATATCGTAGATGCCGCCCCGTCCGCGGCGTGACACCTCCCGCGCCGTCGCCGTCAGCCGGTCGCCCCTGAAAGCCGGTGCGATAAATGTCACCGAACAGTGTTGGGCGACGGTGCGCTGGTTATAGGTGTTGCAGGCGAAGGCGAAGGCCGAATCCGCCAGCGTGAAGACGTAGCCGCCGTGGCATGTGCCGTGACCGTTCGTCATGCCCTCGGCAATCGTCATGGCGATGGTCGCCTCGCCAGGCGCGACGGAGACGAGTTCCATTCGGAGCTCGCGGCTGGCGTTGTCGTCGTCCCACATGACTTTGGCGCAGGCCTCGGCAAGCGCCTGCGGGGAAAGACTGGCGGCGCTCATCGACCCTTGAACTCCGCTTTGCGCTTTTCGAGAAAGGCGGAAACGCCTTCGGCATAGTCGGCGCTGCGGCCGGCCTCGCGTTGCAGGTCGCGCTCGAGATCGAGCTGCTGGTCCAGCGAGTTGGTGGCGGCGGCCTGGATGGCGCGTTTCGTCATGCCGAGGCCCTTCGTCGGGCCGGCAGCGAGGCGCTTTGCGAGCGCGTTCGCCTCTTCCATCAGCGTGTCGTCGTCGACGGCGCGCCAGATCAGTCCCCAATCGGCGGCGGTATCCGCGCCGAGCGGCTCGGCGGTCAGCGCCAACGCTTTGGCGCGCGCTTCGCCAATGAGGCGCGGCAGGCTCCAGGTGCCGCCGGAGTCCGGCACGAGGCCGATCTTGGCGAAGGCCTGGATGAAGCGGGCGGAGCGGGCGGCGAGCGTGATGTCGCAGGCGAAGGCGATGTTGGCACCGGCCCCCGCGGCAACGCCGTTGACGGCGCAGATCACCGGCTTTTCCAGGCTCCGGATCAGACGGAGCAGTGGATTGTAGAAGGCATCGATCGTTTGGCCGAGGTCCGGCACGCCCTTGTTCGGGTCGCGGTCGCCGAGGTCCTGGCCGGCGCAAAAGCCGCGACCGGCGCCGGTCAAGAGCACTGCACGTACGTTTTCGTCAGCATGGGCATGCTCGAAGCCAGCGCGCAGCGCCAGGTGCATCTCTTCATTGAATGCGTTGAGCTTGTCCGGTCGGTTCAGCGTTAGGCTCAAAACGCCGTCGGCAAGCGCCGACAGAACGGTGTCGGAATTGGACATTGTACCTCCCTGTCGCCTTCCCAATCGGCGACCGTAAAAAAACACTTGCATAAACCGACCGGTCAGTCAATTATAAAAGCACTGATTGGGAGGAATGAGAATGAGCGGACTTTTCGAACGCCATCGCCCGACGCTGGATGCGGCCCTGCAAGCGGTCGCCAAGCGCGATTTCTGGTCCCCCTATCCGGAAGTGCCGAGCGGCAAAATCTACGGCGAGACCGCCAAGGAAGACGGCCTTGCCGCCTACAGGGCTCGGCTCGGCCAACCTTTTGTTCTGGCCGATCATCCGGCGGAAGGCGCGGTTGGTGCGGAAGTCTCTCCTTATGGCCCCGCCCTCGGCATCACCTATCCTACGGCCTCCGTCGAGACGCTGATCGCGGCGTCGCGCGCTGCCGCCCGGTCATGGGCTTCGGCTGCGCCGGAGGTACGCGTCGGCGTTTGCCTCGAAATTCTCGCCCGCCTCAACGCCCGCAGCTTCGAAATGGCGAACGCCGTCGTGCATACGACAGGGCAGGCCTTTGCCATGGCCTTCCAGGCCGGCGGCCCGCATGCGCAGGACCGCGGCCTCGAAGCCGTCGCCTTTGCCTATGCCGAAATGACCCGAACGCCCGCTCAGGCGACCTGGACGAAGCCGCAGGGCAAGGGCGAGCCGATCATCATGGAGAAGCACTGGCGCATCGTTCCGCGTGGTGTGTCGATCGCCATCGGCTGCAACACCTTCCCGACCTGGAACAGCTATCCCGGCCTTTTCGCGAGCCTTGCCACCGGCAACACCGTCATCGTCAAGCCGCACCCGGCAGCGATCCTCCCGCTTGCCATCACCGTCGAGATCATCCGGCAGGTTTCGGTGGAAGAGGGCTTTGCGGCCGATATCGTCTTGCTTGCTGCCGATGCGCCCGGTTCGGAAATCACCAAGGACCTTGTGCAGCACCCGGCCGTCGCCATCGTCGATTATACCGGCTCCAACGCATTTGGCACATGGGTACGCGAAAACGCAGGCGCCGCGGGCGTCTACACGGAAGAGGCCGGCGTCAATTCGATCATCATCGGCGCCACCGACAATTTCGCCGGCATGTGCAGCAATATCGCCTTCTCGCTGTCGCTTTATTCCGGCCAGATGTGCACGGCTCCGCAGGATATCTTTGTCCCGCGCGGCGGGATTGAGACGAATGAGGGCCACAAGACTTTCGATGATGTCGCGGCCGGAATTGCCGCGGCCGTCGATGACCTGCTTGCCGATCCGGTCCGCGCGGCCGGCGTCTGCGGCGCCATCGCCAATCCGGCAACGCTGGCCCGTATCGCGACGGCCCGTTCGCTCGGTCGCATCGTTCGCGACTCCGCGCCGGTGGAAGGTCTCGACGATGCGCGCACCGCGACCCCGCTGATCCTTGCCGTCGACGCAGCGGATACGAATGCCTATGCGGAAGAGCGTTTCGGCCCGATCGCCTTTGTCGTTGCGGTTGATGACATCGAGGACGGCGTGAATCGCGCCGCTGAGCTCGCCGAGCGCAAGGGCTCGATCACGGCAGCCCTCTACGCGACAGATGAGGCGCAAGTCCTCACCGCCGCCGACCGGTTCGCTGCGGCCGGCGTCAATCTTTCGGTCAATCTGGCCGGCGGCATCTACGTCAACCAGAGCGCCGCCTTCAGCGATTTCCACGTTACCGGTGCCAACCCGGCGGGCAATGCCAGCCTGACGGATGCGGCCTTCGTCGCCAACCGGTTCCGCGTGGTGATGTGGCGTCGCCCTGCGGCGGCGTGAGGAGAGTTTTCGCTTTAGCCATTGTCTTTGTTGGGAGGAGAAACCGACATGAAATTTGCGTTCACAACGACGGCGCTTGCGCTGGTCCTCGGCCTTGCCGCGCCTGCGCTGGCCGATATCAAGATCGGCGCCACCCTTTCCGAAACCGGCCCCGCCGCCTTCCTCGGCGATCCGGAAGCCAAGACGCTGAAGATGCTGGTCGAGGAGATCAATGCGGCAGGCGGCGTCAACGGCGAAAAGATCGAACTGATCGTCTATGACGACGGTGGCGACCCGAACAAGGCGCGCACCTTCGCCACCCGCCTCGTGGAAGACGACGAAGTGGTGGCCGTGATCGGCGGCACGACGACCGGCACCTCAATGGCTATCATCCCGGTCTTCGAGGATGCGGAAGTGCCCTTCATCTCGCTTGCCGGCGCGATCGAGATCATCGACCCCGTAAAGCCCTATACCTTCAAGACGCCGCACACGGACCGTATGGCCTGCGCGAAAATCTTCGAGGACATGAAGAAGGCCGGTATCACCAAGATCGGCGTGATCTCCGGTTCGGACGGCTTCGGGGCGTCCATGCGCAAACAGTGCCTGGGAATCATCGGCGAATATGGCATCGAGGTACTCGCCGACGAGACCTACGGCCCCACCGACGCCGACATGACGCCACAGCTCACCAACATCAAGGGCAAGGAAGGGATTCAGGCGGTGCTGAACCCCGGCTTCGGTCAGGGGCCGGCGATCGTGACGCGCAACTACGCCCAGCTTGCCGTCGGGCTCCCGCTCTACCAGTCGCACGGCGTTGCCTCGGATGGCTTTATCGAGCTTGCCGGCGCTGAGGCCGCCGAAGGCGTGCGCCTACCGGGCACGGCGCTCCTCGTCGCAGAAATCCTGCCGGAGAACGACCCGCAGCGTGCCGTCGTTACCGCCTACAAGGAGGCTTACGAGAAGGCGACCGGCAAGCCGGTCTCGACCTTCGGCGGCTACGCTCATGATGCGTTGCGCATCCTCGTCGATGCGATCACCCGCGCGGGCAGCGCCGAGCCGTCGGATATCCGCGGTGCGATCGAGGCGACGAAAGGTTTTGTCGGCACCACAGGCATCGTCACCATGACGGCCGAGGATCATCTCGGTCTCGACCTCTCGGCTTTCCGCATGCTTGAGATCGAAAAGGGCGGCTGGAAGATCGTCGAGTAATCGAGCCCTCCGGCCCGCGCCACGAGGGTGCAGGCCGGAGGAAACGTCGTGCCAAGCGGAGGCATCCATGCCTGAACTGCTGCAATTTCTTCTCTCCGGGATCACGGTCGGCGCGGTCTATGCGCTGGTCGCCCTCGGCTTCACGATCATCTACAACGCCTCCGACGTCGTGAACTTCGCCCAGGGCGAATTCGTCATGCTCGGCGGCATGATCACCTTTTTCGCGCACGCCGCCGGCCTGCCGCTGCCGCTCGCCGCGCTCATCGCCATCATTGCGACGGCCGCGATCGGCGTCGCGCTCAACAAGCTGGCGATCGAGCCCGCCCGCGGCGCGCCCGTCGTCTCGCTGATCATCATCACCATCGGCGCGTCCATCTTCATTCGCGGCGCGACGCAGCTCGTTTTCGACAAGCAGCTCCACCGCTTCCCGGCCTTTTCCGGCGACCAGCCGATCCTGATCGGCGGCGCGACCATCCTGCCGCAGAGCCTCTGGGTGATTGCCGGCGCGCTCGCCATCTTCTTCTGTCTTCGGCTGTTCTTCACGCGCACGCTGATCGGCCGCGCGGTGCTGGCGACGGCGAACAACCGCATCGCCGCCCAGCTCGTCGGCATCAACACCAACTATGTGATGACGCTCTCCTTCGCGATGTCCGCCGCCATCGGCGCGCTCGCCGGCGTGCTGGTGACGCCGATCACGCTGACCGGCTACGACGTCGGCCTCGCCCTGGCGCTGAAAGGTTTCGCCGCCGCCATGCTCGGCGGTATGGGTAATCCCAAGGGAGCGCTCGTCGGAGGCCTGCTGCTCGGCGTTCTGGAAGCGATGACGGCCGGTTACATCAGCTCGCAATATAAGGATGCAGCCGCCTTTGTCGTCATCCTTGCGGTGCTCTTCGCCATGCCGCAGGGCCTTTTTGGCCGCAAGTCGACGGATCGGGTGTGATCATGCGGTTCTCCAGCAAGGCAACAACGCTTCTCATCCTCGTCGCGGTCATCGCCATCGCGCCGTTCTTCTTTCCGTCCTCCTATTATTTCCGTGTCGGTTCGCTGATCTTCGTCAACGGCCTTGCGGTGACGGGCCTTGTCGTCCTCATCGGCTATGCCGGCCAGATCAGCCTGGGACATGCGGGTTTTGCCGGCATCGGAGCCTATGCCTGCGCGCTGGCCCCAGTTCATCTCGACCTGCATCCGGCGCTCGCCGCCGTGTTAGGCGCGGCTCTCTCCGCCACAATCGCCTTCCTTGTCGGCCGACCAATCCTGCGGCTCAAGGGCTATTATCTCGCCGTCGCCAGCCTAGGATTCGGTATCCTCGTCTCCATGGTGCTGTCCAACGAGGCGCAACTGACCGGCGGGCCTGACGGTATGGCGGTGCCGGACCTCGGCCTTCGCGCCCTCCTGAAGGCCGTGGGCATCGATCTCTCCAATACGGAGTTCTGGTACGCCTTCTCTGCTGTCGTGCTGGTGCTCGGCGCGTGGCTGGCGCTCAATCTCTATCACAGTCCGACCGGCCGGGCGCTGCGCGCTCTGCACGGTTCGGAGATCGCGGCCCGCACCGTCGGCGTCGATGTCGCGCATTACAAGCTCGTCGCCTTCGTGCTTTCGGCCGTCTATGCTTCGGTGTCCGGCTCGCTGCTGGCGCTGCAGAACAAGTTCATCACGCCGGATGTCGCAGGCTTCATGCATTCGATCGAGATGGTCACGATGACGGTGCTCGGCGGGGCGGGGTCGGTGCTCGGGGCCATCCTCGGTGCGGTGATCCTGACGACGCTGCCGCAGGTGCTGACGATCTTCCAGGAGTATGAACAGCTCATGCTCGGCCTCGTCATGATGCTCGTCATGATCTTCATGCGCCAGGGCCTTTTGCCCTCTATCGCGCGCAGCGTCCGGGGGAGGGGAGAATGAGCCTGCTTCAGATCGAAGGCTTGGGAATCGACTTCGGCGGCCTTCGCGCCGTCAATGATGTCGGCTTTTCGTTGAAACCCGGCGAGATCGTCTCCGTCATCGGCCCGAACGGAGCCGGCAAGACGACGCTTTTCAACATGATCTCCGGCGTCTACGCCCCGGGGCGCGGCCGGGTCGTTCTGGAGGGCGAGGACGTCACCCGCATGCCGCCGCATCTGCTCGCTCGCCGCGGCCTGTCGCGCACGTTCCAGAATTTGCAGATCTTTCAGTCGATGAGCGTTCTGGAAAACGCCATTGCCGGCCATCACCTGCATGAGCGCGGCTCCGTCTTCGCCGATCTCTTCTCGCTTCCCGCCTCGCGTCGCCGCAGCAAGGCGTCGGAGGAAAGCGCCCGCGTGCTGCTCGAGCGCGTCGGCCTCGGCCGCGCCGCCGAGCAGGAGGCCGGCTCGCTCTCTTATGGCGCGCTCAAGCGGCTGGAGATCGCACGCGCGCTGGCGCTGAAACCGCGCGTCCTGCTGCTCGACGAACCTGCCGCCGGCTGCAACGCCGTCGAGACGGAGGAGATCGATCATCTGATCGCCAAGGTTGCAGCTGAGGGCGTGTCGATCCTGTTGGTGGAACACGACATGAAAATGGTCATGCGCATTTCCAACCATATCGTGGTGCTCGATCACGGCGAGAAGATTGCCGAAGGGGAACCGGCGGCGATCGCCCGCGATCCGCGTGTCGTCGAGGCCTATCTGGGTGCCCAGGCGACGGAGGTCCAAAATGCTGACGGTTGAGGGACTGCGCTCGCGCTACGGCCGCATCGAGGTATTGCACGGCATCGACCTCGATGTCGCCTCCGGCGAGATCGTCACGGTGATCGGCGCGAACGGCGCAGGCAAGACGACGCTGCTCAAGTGCCTGTCCGGCATCCAGCCGGTTTCGGCGGGCTCGATTGTCTTCCGCGGCGAGGCGATGACCACAGTGCCGGCGCATCGCCGCGTGCAGCGGGGCCTCGCTCAGTCGCCCGAGGGACGGCAGATTTTCACGAACCTGACGGTGGAGGAAAATCTCCGTCTCGGCGCGTATCTTTTCGCCGATGACAAGGTGGACCGCGATATGCAGGACGCCTTTGCCATGTTCCCCATTCTAAAGGAGAAGCGCAACCTTGCGGCCGGCGGCCTTTCGGGCGGCCAACAGCAGATGCTGGCGATCGCCCGCGCACTGATGGCGCGCCCCTCCTGCCTGTTGCTCGACGAGCCGAGCATGGGCCTTGCCCCTATCCTCGTCGCTCAGATCTTCGACGTGGTGAAAAGCATGAAGGCGCTCGGCGTCACTGTGCTTCTCGTGGAGCAGAACGCCTTTGGCGCGCTCTCGGTCGCCGACCGGGGCTATGTCATGGAGACGGGGCGCATCACCATGTCCGGCCCCGCCGCCGGATTGATTGCGGATGAGCGCATCCGCGCCGCTTACCTGGGAATATGAGACCATGACCGTCACTATCGTCCGCGAAGACGCCATCGCCGTTGTCACCGTCGAAAATCCGCCCGTCAATGCCCTGTCCCAGGCGCTGCGACAGGCGCTCGTCGATGCCGTGGCGGAACTGGATGCGGATGCCGCGGTGAAGGCCGTCGTGCTGATCTGCGCCGGCCGCACCTTCATCGCCGGCGCTGATGTCAGCGAATTCGGCAAGCCGCCGCAACCGCCGCATCTGCCTGACGTGGTGGCCAGCATCGAGTCCGCAAAAAAGCCATGGGTCGCGGCGATCCATGGCAGCGCTCTCGGAGGCGGACTGGAAGTGGCGCTAGGCTGCGCCTGGCGCGTGGCGGTTCCCTCCGCCAGCCTCGGCCTGCCGGAGGTCAAGCTTGGCATCATCCCCGGCGCCGGCGGCACCGTTCGCCTGCCGCGGCTGATCGGCCCCGCCGCCGCCGTCGATCTGGTGACGAGCGGCAGCCCGCTCGGCGCCAAGAAGGCGCGGGAGCTCGGCCTCGTCGATGCGGTGCTTGAGGGCGACCTTCGCACTGGTGCGATTGCCTTCGCAACCGAAGTCGCTGAAAAATCCTCGCCGCCGCCGATCTCCGACCGCGTCGTGCCGGCGGTCGGAGCCGGTTTCTGGGAAAACGCGGAAAAGGCAGTCGCCGCCAAGGCAAAGCGCGAAGTAGCGCCACTCCGGGCCCTCGCCGCCCTGCGCAAGGCGAGCGAGACGGATTTCGCCAGCGCCATGGAATTCGAGCGCGAGACCTTTCTCGAACTGCGCGGCTCGGCGCAGGCGGCAGCGCTGCGCCATGTCTTCTTCGCCGAGCGCGCCGCGTTGCGCCCGCCGGAGCTTGCTGGGATCACGCCGCGTGACATTCGTTCGGCCGCGGTCATCGGCGGAGGGACGATGGGCGCCGGTATCGCCGCGGCGCTGCGCGATGCCGGCCTCCCGGTCGTGCTGATCGAGCGCGATAAGGTGGTGGTCGAGCGCGGGCTTGCCAATGTGCGGGCCATCTACCAGGGCTCCGTGAAGCGCGGCCGTATCACGCAGTCCGTTGCAGATGAACGGATGGCAGGCATCATCGGCGGCGATGACTACGGCCTGCTCGGCGACACGGATCTCGTCATCGAAGCGGTTTTCGAGGATCTTGCCGTGAAGCGCGCCGTCTTCGAAAAGCTCTCTTCGGTCTGCCGGCCGGATGCGGTGTTGGCCACTAACACCTCCTATCTCGATCCGGGCGCGATCAGCGAGGGCGTGAGTCATCCGGAACTCTTCCTCGGGCTGCATTTCTTTAGCCCGGCCCAATTCATGAAGCTGCTGGAGATCGTGCCGACGAAAAGGACAGCGCCGGAGGTACTCGCGACCGGTTTTGCGCTCGCCCGCCTGCTCGGAAAAGTCCCCGTCCGGGCCGGCATCTGCGATGGTTTCATCGGCAACCGCATCTTGAAGGTAACACGTGCTCAGGCCGAGCGGGTACTGCTTTCCGGCGCGACTCCCTCGACCGTCGATGCCGCCATGCGCGCCTTCGGCCTGCCGATGGGGCCCTTCGAGGCGCAGGACCTCGGCGGTCTCGACATCGCCGCCTTCCAGCGCAAGGCCGCGCGCGAGCGTGGTGAGGCGCCCTTTGCGCCTGTGGCCGACCGGCTTTGCGCCATTGAGCGGTTCGGCCAGAAAACCGGCGGCGGCTGGTACGATTACCAGCCCGGCGACCGTGCGCCAAAGCCATCTGAAACCGTCGCGAAAATCATCGCCGAAGAGGCCGCCGGCCGACCGCAGCGGGTCTGGGACAACGCGGCGATTGCGGATGCGATCCTCCTGCCGATGGTCAACGAGGGGACGCGCATTCTGGAGGAGCGTGTGGCGCTGCGCGCTGCCGACATCGATCTCGTGAAGATCCACGGTTATGGGTTTCCGCGCTGGCGGGGCGGACCGATGCATTATGCGGAAGCCCGCGGCCTCGCCGAGGTGGTGGCGGTGCTTGAGGGGCTTGCGGCGGATGGTCTTGCCGAGCCGCCCTGCGAAGCCCTGCGCCGCGCGGCGCAAGCGGGCCGCTTCTCAGCGCTTGCCGAGTAGAACCCTATAGGCAAGCGCCGCGGACTGTGATGAGATAGTTTGGGGAAAGAGGCATTCTGCTGGAGCCGGGGAGGGCACGATGCAGTCGCTGATGACGCCGGGGCATAAGCCCGTGCCGGTCGAAATTCTCGAAGCGAAGATCAGGCGGGTCTGCGGCTCGTTTGATCTGGAGCCGATGCGGCGAACGGGCGTCGTCAATGGCGAGTCACCACGCGGCGTGTCGGTCCCTGCGATACGGCGATCGTCGCGCTCGATGCCTCCGAGGTTGCGCGCAACCCCCGCTCCATCCGGCAGGACCCCGGCGAATATTTCTTACCGCTGGTGCGGGATGCCGGCCAGTGTCGCGTCGCGCAGGGCGATCGGGTGGCCTTTCGTCCGGCGACATGTTCCTTGTCGATTCAGTGACACCTTCCACTTTCTTCTATCGGCGTGAGCAGATGATGCACCGCTTCGGCCATGCCTGCGCTGGCGGCCTGTCCATTTCGCGCGACGACCCGCTCTGGCCCCATGCGCGCCGGGCGATTAAAGGAGACATGCAGTAGCAAGATGCCAGCAGGCCCCAGGATATTTCCGAGGCCGATCATCAGCGATCACAAGTGCTGCCCGGAAATTGCGCGTCTCGAAGAATTTCCTGAATTCGATGGTCGATCGCCCTGTGGTGCGATAGAATCGCGAGCACTACCCAACCGCGCTTCCCTGCCTGGTAGTCCGGAAAGAAGCTCTTTTTCGCGTTGTCGGTAAAGGAATGGAACAGAGATTAGCCGCAGTCATGGCCGCCGACATGTCAGGCTACAGTCGGCTGATGGAAGCTGACGAGGCAGGCACGGTCGCCCGGCTCAGAACCCATCGCATAGAATTGATCGATCCCGCCATTTCCAAGAACAAGGGGCGGATCATCAAGACGACGGGCGATGGCATGCTGGTGGAATTCCAGAGCGTGACCGACGCGGTCAGGTGCGCGGTGGAGATCCAGCAGCGCATGAAGCGGCGCAATGCCGATGTCCCTCAGGATCGTCGGATCGAGTTCAGAATTGGCATCAATGTTGGCGATATCATCTTCGAGGACGACGATATCTTCGGCGACGGCGTGAACATTGCCGCCCGAGTCGAGCAACTCGCGGATGTGGGCGGCATCTGCATCACCGCCGCGGTGGCGACGCAGATTGCCGATCGCCTCGAGCTCCTGATCGAGGATCTGGGCGAGAAGAGGCTCAAGAATATCAGCCGCCCCGTTCAGCTCTTTCGCATTGGCCTCGAAGGGGTGGCCCTCTCTCAGCCGGAAGGTGCGGAGACGGTGAAGCGGACCGTTTCGAAACCGTCGATCGTGGTGCTGCCCTTCACCAATATGAGCGGCGATCCCGATCAGGAGTTCTTCGCCGACGGACTGACCGAAGACATCATCACCGCATTGTCCCGCCGACATGAGCTGTTCGTCATCTCGCGCAATTCGAGCTTCGTCTACAAGAACAAGGCGGTGAACCTGCGTGAAGTCGCGGAGAAACTCGGGGCCCAGTACCTGGTGGAAGGGAGCGTCCGCAAGAGCGGCGATCGAGTGCGCGTCACGGTCCAGCTGATCGATGCGACGAACGACACGCATATCTGGGCGGACAAGTACGACCGCAGGCTCGACGACATATTCGCGATACAGGACGAAGTAACGGCGGCAATCGCGGCCACGCTGCCGGGGCGCGTCGAGGCAGCGCAGAGAGACCAGCTCGAGCGAACGAAGCCCGCGAACATGGCTGCCTACGAGTGCGCTCTTGCCGCCAAGGTTTTGCATCACAGGGGCACAGTTTCGGACAACGTTCAGGCGCAGGCGCTGATCGCAAGGGCGATCGAGCTCGATCCGGGCTATGCCCACGCGCATGCCTGGCGCGCGTGCATCCTGGGCCAGGCCTGGGTTCATGGCTGGTGCGAGAACAAGGAGGCAACCTGGAACGAAGTGATCGCCGAGCTGGACCGGGCGCTGGCGCTGGACGACAACGACGCCGACGTGCATCGCATCCTCGCCGCGGTGAATGTGAATAACAACGCACTGACCACGGCCCGCTACCACCAGGAGCGCGCACTTTCGCTCAATCCCAATTACGACCTCGTGGTGGTTCAGCAGGGCGAGCTGCTGACGTGGCTGGGACGGCCCGAAGAAGGCATCGAATGGATCCGCAAAGCCATGCGGCTCAATCCGCACCACCCCGAGCGGTTCTGGAGCCATCTCGGCAAGGCGCATTTCGCTGCGCGCCAGTATGGCGAGGCGGTCGAAGCCTTCATGCATCTCTCCGCGATGGACCAGCTCCAGCATGCGTTCCTGGCCGCTTGCTACGGCTGGCTCGGCGACGACATTGCCGCTCAGGCGCATCTGGAGAAAGTCACGGCACTCGCTCCCGAATTCGAGATCGATTCCTTTTTGTCAACCTTGCACTACGCCCAGGAGTCCGACTTCGAGCATCTGCGTGAAGGGCTTGTCAAAGCTGCAAGGGGCCGCAGCGGCCCGCCCTCGACTGCGGAGGACGCAGCGGCCCGATAGATGCAGGCGTGCCATTCCGAAGTCTTGGCCCGGTCGAGGGTCGCGACTATCGCCGTCGGTGCGCGCCCTAACGATGGCGGAGCGTACCGACGGTGACGCGTTAAAGCGAGCAGAGCGTCAGTAGGCCGAATGCCTATTGCGCCGGCGCAGGCTCGGCGGGTGCAGGAGTGGCCGGGGCGGGCTCGGCGGGTGCGGGCGTCGCCGGCGCCGTTTCGGTTGCGGCGGGTGCCGGGGGCGCTTCGGCCGTCGGTTCATTTGTGCCTGGTATCAAGAAAATAACCGCTATGACGACGACCGCGACCACAATGATTCCGATGATCACGTTTCTGTTCATGGGGTAATTCCTCCGATCCTCGAGACCATCGTGGGGTGATGGTCAGGAACGATTATTGGTGCGAAGCTCCGATTATGCAATTGATGTTCGAAGTCGGGTTGAGATGATGCAGATCTGGCAATATGAGAGTGCGCAATAAAATTGTGCGCCTGCCGAGCGAATTCGTCAATACGACGGCGTGCGGGGCGATGTTCGGGCGTTGGCAATGAAGCGCGCCGAGCCGATCGGCCTTCCTGCTACCGGACTTCTTCGGAGCCCTTGCCGCGCAAAGTTTGCGAGGGCAACACCCCGAACCTTTTCTTGTAGTCCGCGGCGAAGCGGCCAAGATGCGTGAAACCCCATTTCAGGGCAACATCTGCAATGCTCTGCACCCCATGTCCGTTCATCAGGTCCTGATGGGCAGCGGTCAGCCGAATCTCGAGAAGATAGGCCATGGGTGTCGTCATGCGGAATTGACGGAAACCCTGCTGCAAAGTGCGTACGCTCACCTTGGCCGCGGCGGCAATGTCGTCCATGGAGATCGGTTCGGAGATATGGGCGTGCATGAAGTCTATCGCCCATTTCACATGCCGCGGAGCGGGTAAGGGCGCAGGCGTCGCGAGCTGATCCGAATAGCGGTGCTGAGCAGCTTCCAGGATGAGGTGCGTGACGGCATCGCATAGCGAGGCAAGCGCCATCGGGGATTGCCTGAGCGGGGCGTCGCCGCGCAGGCCGTTGCACGCAGTTTCGACAAGTTGCGTGAGGGCCAGCCCGGGCCCATTCCCCAGTTCGATATAGGGGTTGAATTCGAGATCGCCGTTGACCGACCGTTCCAGCATACTGGTCAAATGAGCGGTAAGCTTGCGATGGTCGATGAACAGCGCGAGGTGCCGTCGTGGTCCGAAGATCTGGACGCTTGCGCTGCGCGTGCTGTCGATGATCGTTCCCTGGCCCGGTGCCGACAGGATCTGGCGCATGCCGGGATCGAAGACGGCCTTCCCGAGGCTCGGCAGAAAGATCAAGAGCTTGTTGCTCTCCGCCTGCCGAGTGCATTGAAAGGTCCCCTCATAGGAGCAACTGGCGAAGGATACCGTGCCCGCCGAGAAGAATTCGCAGTCGAACGACAGCGATCCGCCGCTCAGCGTCTCGACCTTTATGGGCGATGTGCGTGTGGACAATGCAGCTTCAAGTTCCTCCGCGCCGGTGCCACGAAGGGATGTGGCCGCGTGAAAATGCACTTTGTCCACCTCGATCCTGTCTCCATTGCCGGCGGGATGAGGTGTTCTGGCCCATGCTGGAGAGACGTCCGGCTCCGCAGCTCTGCGGCCGCGCTGAGCCCTTGCCTCCATACGTTCGGGTCAGATGGTAATCCCGCCGAATTCATTCGCCGCAACGAAAAATCGCGCCGGGACATTCCTTGTTCTCTATGAGTTAAAGCACCACCAAAAACATCGCTGATCGAGAATATCCTCTCGCAATGTGGATATGAGATGCGGTATCTGGATACTAAATACGCAATCTGAACAACACACTATCATGTTTTCACGCAAGTTCGACAGGCCATTTGTCCGATTTAACTAAACGTCTTGATCATCCGCGTGAAGGCGAACTCGTGATTTGCGAATTGTTGACACGACCGAGAGGGATGCCTAATTCTGCGGCAAGGATTTGATAAAGTCGAGGGAAGTGGCAATGGCAGCCCATCAAGACAACACATCCTGTGATTTCATGCGGTGCTCCCGTGCTTATCTGCCCCTAGGCTTGGCTGAATAATTGACGCCCGTTTTTCCCCCGCGCATCCTGATCACTGGCTTTCTACTACGGCGCCTCGTGTCTCGTCAGACGCGCATGTCTCCTCAAATCTTGCGAGAGCCGGTTGCCGTGTCCGATGGGACGCCGCAAGCCGTATGCGCGCGCCGGAGGTGCTTCCTTGAACCTCATCCTTGACATTTGCGCCAACCTGGATTGCGAAACCGATCCGACGACGGCGCGCAGCTGGAAGCCATGGATTTCCGGGCAGCCGAGCCGAGAAATTTGGCTTTGCCGAGAGTTCCCTTGGGAGGCAGCATCATGAACATATCGCGGCGTGCGTTTTGCGGCATGGGTATGCTGGCTGCGGCAAGTCCCCTGAGCTTTCAGGCCATTGCAAATCCCTCCGCTCGCAAGGTCCGAGTGGGTGTCCTGAAGTTCGGTACGGTGAACTGGGAACTCGACACCATCAAGCACCATCGGTTCGACGCGGCCAACGGGGTCGATGTTGACGTGGCCTATTTCGCCGGGGAAGACGCCACCAATGTCGCCATGCTGGCAGGCGACCTCGACGTCATCGTTTCCGACTGGTTGTGGGTGTCGCGCCAGCGTTCGGAAGGCGAAGATCTTACGCTTGCGCCATACTCGACCGCAGTCGGGGCGGTGATGGTCCGGGAGGACGCTCCAATTCATGGCGTCCCGGATCTTGTGGGAAAGAAAGTTGGCGTGGCCGGTGGGGCACTCGACAAGAGCTGGCTTCTGATCCAGGGACTGGCGCAGCGGGACCACAAGATCGACCTTGCCAGGGAGGGCGAGATCGTCTTCGGCGCGCCGCCACTGCTCTTTGAAAAGGCCCTCTCCGGCGAGCTCGATGCGGTCTTGAACTTCTGGCATTTCTGCGCACGCCTGGAAGCAAACGGCTTTCGTCGCCTGATCGGTGCCGACGATACGGCCAAGGCGCTCGGGGCGTCGGGACCGGTGTCGGCGCTCGGATACGTGTTCCATGAGAAGTGGGCGGATGAAAACCGGGACGCGGCGATGGGTTTTGTCAAGGCCAGTGCCGCGGCCAAGAAGCTTTTGGGTGAATCCGATGCCGAATGGCGGCGCCTGGCCCCAATCATGCGAGCCGAAGGCAGGGAACTCGAGGTGCTGCGCGATCGCTACCGCGAAGGTATTCCCAAACGGCCCGTTGCCGAAGAGGCGAGCGATGCCGCCAAGCTGTACGACGTTCTCGCGGACTTGGGCGGTGCGAGACTGGTCGGCGAGGCCCGGCAGATGGCTTCCGGGACTTTCTGGGCTGCACTGAATACATGAGAGCGGGATTCGGGCTGGGAAACCGAGGCCTTGCAGTTCGGCGTGCAAGCACACTCGTTCGCGGTATCGGCCCCGTCCTGCCCATGCTCACGGTCGCGCTGTCGCTGGCCGGGCTCTGCCTCATCTGGAGTCTCGCAGCCGGATTCTGGCCGAGCCGCGCGTTTCCGCCGCCGCTAGAGGTCTGGCGTGTGCTCCTCAGGGAGGCGGTGAGCGGCGAGCTTGGTTATCACCTGGCAATGACGCTCTGGCGGGTTGCGGCGGCCTATCTCGTTGCCATGATCCTTGGGTCGGTCATCGGTGTCCTGCTTGGTACGCATTGGCGGGCGGACGCCTTCTTCAGTCCGTGGCTGGTCCTCCTCCTCAATCTACCGGCACTTGTCGTCATCGTACTCGCCTATATCTGGTTCGGCCTGACGGAGGCCGCCGCGATCGGCGCCGTTGCCATCAACAAGATACCCACTGTGGTCGTCACCATGCGCGAAGGTGCAAGGGCGCTCGATTTCAGATATGCCGAAATGGCGGCGGTCTTTCGGCTCGGTCCGCTCGACCGTCTCCGCCATATCCTGATGCCGCAGTTGCAGCCCTATTTCGCGGCTGCCTCCCGCTCCGGCATCGCATTGATCTGGAAGATCGTCCTCGTCGTCGAGTTGCTCGGCCGTTCCAGCGGCGTCGGCTTTCAGATCTATCTCTACTTCCAGATCTTCGATGTCGCTGCCATCCTTGCCTATACCCTGGCTTTCGTGGCCATCATGCTGTTGATCGAACTCGTTCTGGTGCAGCCCTTTGAACGACATGCAACCCGCTGGCGTCGCCCCGCTTAAGGTCGACATTGCCGAGAAGACGTTCCGGTCTGCCGAGGGCGTCATGATCGACGTATTGCGTGGGCTTTCCTTCGAGGTGCGGCAGGGGGAATTTGCCTGCTTGCTTGGCCCCTCGGGCTGCGGAAAGACCACGACTCTGCGAATTCTCATGGGTCTCGATCGGGACTTTTCCGGTCGTTACCAGTTGCCGGAAGGCAGTTCTAAGCGCATTGCCGCGGTCTTCCAGGAGCCGGTGCTGCTCCCATGGCGGACGGTGGAGCAGAATGTCCGTCTTGCGCTTTCCCCGCGGTTCAGGGGCAAAGACCTCGACTCGCTGTTCGAAATCCTTGGCCTCTCCGCGATGCGGTCGTTCTATCCCTCGGAGCTTTCGCTTGGCCTTGCGCGCCGTGCCGCCCTGGCGCGGGCGTTTGCCACGGAACCCTCGGTTCTATTTCTCGATGAACCGTTCGCCTCGCTCGACGAATGGACCGCCGACAGATTGCGCCGTCTTCTGATATCGGTATGGGCGGCTCGGCCAACCACCGTCCTGATGGTGACTCACAATTTACGCGAGGCCCTCCTGCTTGCGGACCGCATCATCGTGCTGACACCGAGTCCGGCCCAGGTGCTCGGGGTGTTCGATCTGCGCCTCTCACGCGAATTTCGCGACACGCAAGCGCTCGATGATCTCATTCTGGATTTTCACAAGAGGTTTCCTATCTCAGTGTGATCGCGCCGCAAAGTCGCGAGCACCGCCCGGGGGGCAATGGCAGGGCACTCAAGCCGGAGCCCGATCTGACGATCGACCCATTCACCAGGGAGAATGGTGGTCAGCGCACGACCTATCGGATCACGATGGGCGTGCGTCCCTCCGAACATCAACCCGCTCTTGCTCTCGTATGGTGTCCCGTTTCTCAACGAGCAGGGCGAGATGATCACGGAGTGACGTTCGGGTACCTGGCAGGTCATCTCTATCCGCGGACCGCCGCCCATTGGAGGTCTTGCAAAAGGACCCGTCCTGCACAGAAATGATGTTCAAGGGAGTATGGAGATATGGATGTGCGCGCCGCCGTGGCCGTTCAGGCCAGCAAACCTCTGGAAGTGATGACGGTGCAACTCGAAGGCCCTCGGGCCGGCGAGGTGCTCGTCGAGGTCAAGGCGCCTGGCATCTGCCACACCGACGATTTCACCCTTCTCCGGGGCCGATCCGGAGGGGCTGTTTCCGGCCATCCTCGGCCATGAGGGCGCCGGCATCGTCGTCGATGTCGGCAATGTTGGTTTCTGCGTCCTTGGGCTAATCCGTCGCCAGACGATCGGGGAATAGGTCGTTGATCTTGTAGGCAACCTCGGTCCTGTTGCTCGCATTGATCCTCTTCATGATGTTGCGGATATGCACTTTGACCGTGCTTTCGCGCAGATTGAGTTCATGGGCGATCATCTTGTTCGCCTTGCCGCGGCGCAACGCCTCCGCTACCTCGACCTGACGATCGGTGAGTATGCCGGCATAGGGTCGTGCGGCCATGCCGCCCGGTTCGAACAGGTGACGCATCGCGAAGATGCTGCTGGCCGGTACAAAGATGCCGCCTGCCATGGAGAGCAGGATCGCCTCGAGACAGACATCGATGCTGACAGAGGAAGGGATGTAGCCCTTCGCACCATATTCCAGTGCCTTGACGACCTGGGTGAGTTCGTCGGTGTCGGTCAGCAGGATTACAGGAGCAGGCGCAAGTTCGGCGACGAGATTGCGGACTTCGCTTTCCACGTCGGGGTCTTCGAGCTGTCGTTCCGCGACGTTCAATAGCACTGCGCAGGGAGGCGGGCCGTCTTGCCGATGCCTTTCCCATTCCTCCGCCGAACTATACGTGAGCACATCGCGCTCCGGCTTCGCCGCGGAGATGTTCTGTGCCAGACACTCGCGCCTGAGTTCGCGCTTGTCGATGATGACAAGCGGCCGGTCCGGCGGCCGACCGCCGGCGCCGTTTTTCGTAAATGCATCTGCGGCCCGCAATCTCAGAGGGCGAACAGATGCCGGATATTCGTTTCCATCCCCTGTGCCTGATGAGTTCATCGTCCTGCCCTCAAGCACCTCACTTATGTGTTTACTCTGTCCTGGGGCTCCGACTTGCGTACCGATTGGATCCGTAAGCAATTCAAAACCAAGATTCGAAAGGTACTATGATTAATCGCGTCATAGAACGACCAAATTGGGACGGTTGGAAAGGTATAAATGGCGTTTCTATGTAATTGCGGAGTTCGTCTTTATTCTCTTCTGTACCTCGGATGTATGGTCATTGGTGGTATTTCCCCACTCTCTTGAGGTAGGCGATCAATGACTGCATCGCACGCGGTGCGACACGGTGTGCCCACATGTCGATGCTCGCGCTCGGGTATCGTGGCGGACCGGCCGCGCCGAGGCAGCCGGGTTGTGTGTTGCTGCCTTCGATAGCTCACCAGGCGCGGCGGGAGGATGGATGATCCGACGATTTTTTGACCTGCAGCGATATTTGCAGAGGCCACTTCATTTTTTGGTGAAGACCTATTAGACTATCGATTGTAATTTTGCCTGTTTACCATCGTTCTGTTGTCGATTGCTCGGATAATAACCTGTAGCCTCACTCAAAGGTATTAATGAAAAAGAGTTATTATGAGTATTCGTCCTACAAGACGTGCCTGTTAGACATAAATTATTGATTTCTTTTTTCGCAGCGGCGACCATTTTTATCAGAGGGACAATGTGATGGCTTCATCGGTATCGACGTTCGAGAAAGTTTCGGTATTTGCGCGGGACCCGTCGGGAGTGCAAGGCGTATCGAGAGAGGATGCAGACGGCGGGGTTCAGGACAAGGTCGGCAAACGAGCCCTCATTCTGCTCGATAGCAGGGCACTCGACCGCGAATGCCTCGCGAGGACACTGACCAATCATGGCCTGGGCATGGACGTGATCGCGTTCGGCTCGATCGAAGAATGGCGCGAAAAAAAAGATCGTTGCCCACCGACTGGAGCCGTCCTCCTCAATATGGGGGCGCGGAAGGTTACCGAGATAAGCCCGGACATTTCTAAGCTCGCCTCGGAATTTCGTCCCCTTCCGGTCGTCGTCCTGTCGGACAATGACGACATCACCCAGATATTGAAAGTGCTCGAATCCGGCGCCCGGGGCTACATCCCCACGTCGGTTGGCGTCGAGGTCTGCATTGAAGCGATTGGGCTGGCGATCGCCGGGGGGACATTTGTTCCGGCGAGCAGCATTCTTGCCGTGCGCCATCTGATCGAGACGGGAAAGCCGGAGCCGGCGCCGCTCGCTGGCATGTTCACCCTGCGCCAGGCGGAAGTCGTGCAGGCTTTGCGCAAGGGCAAGGCCAACAAGATCATCGCCTATGAGCTCAACCTTCGCGAGAGCACGGTCAAGGTTCACATTCGTAACATCATGAAGAAGCTGAAGGCATCGAACCGGACCGAGGTGGCCTACAAGCTGAACGACCTGTTTGCAGGCGACGCCGGCTACCCGTGAGCACATGATCCCGCTGGAGCCGCGCGTCCGTTCAGACGCGCGAAGGTGTAGCACTTCGAATTGCTGCATGCCTATATCCTTCTGTGGTTGCCGCCCGTTGACACGCTTCACATGCCTTGGTGAAGGCAGCCCTTCGCCTTGGCTCATTGATTGTGAAAAACGATGCGGCAACGTATCGACGAGCAGGCTGATGAGAGTCTTCGAAAGATGCTCGAGGGCGGCAGAATTGCTCGCGCGACTGGGCGCGGTGCTCGACGCGATATATGCCGTCTACACCAAGGGCTGGACCGAGACTGGCGTGGCCGGGGCGTCTGAACTGGCGAAGGAGGCGATCTGGCTGGGGCGGCGGAAAAGCTATGTGATCAATCTCAACATGGTGAAAAGGTCCGAAACGAGGACTTCACGCATTGCAAAATTCCGCGATCACATTCTCGCGGGAAAGGGCGCGTTGGAGCGGTGAATCGAGTTGTCGAACGTCGGCGAACGGCGCGAACCGCCTTTCCGGTTCTTCGCTCTTAAATCGAGGTCGATTTAAGGAAGCGTGCAGTAGCGATGGCTCGCTTTCCCTCTGCCAGCCGTTTGCGTAGAATTGCGCGCGGAGGTCCGTCAGCATGAGCGCGACCAGACAGCGCCGACCAGCCGCGAGCCCCGAGGTGTGTGGCATCCGCCTCTTTCTGTGCGGCGACGTCATGACCGGGCGCGGGATCGACCAAGTGCTGCCTGCTCCATGCGGCCCGGCCATACATGAGACTTATCTCAGCTCTGCCTTCGACTATGTTCGTCTTGCGGAGTTGGCGCATGGCCAGATATCTTGGCCGGTCGAGCCCTCCTACATCTGGGGCGTGGCGCTCGATGAATTCGAGCGCGCGCAACCGTGCTTCCGAATTGTCAATCTCGAGACGGCGGTCACCCACAGCATCGACCACGCTGCCAAGGGCATCAACTACCGGATGAGCCCGCAAAACGCTTCCTGTCTCGTGGCCGCCGGCATCGACTGCTGTGTGCTGGCGAACAATCACGTGTTGGACTGGGGACTTGCCGGCCTCTATGAGACATTGTCGGTGTTGCACGGTTTGCAGATTGGCACGGCCGGTGCCGGGCGCGACCGGACCGCGGCCGAAGCGCCAGCGGTCCTCGATGCCGGTGGCGATGGTCGCGTCCTTGTTTTTGCATTGGCGACGCCGACGAGCGGGACGCCTCGGGGCTGGGCAGCCGCACCGCGGAGGGCGGGAGTGAATTTTCTGCCGGACCTCGCCCCAGCGCGGGCACATGAGGTCGCGGCCAAGATCGTGGGCGTGAAACGGCCGGGCGACATCGCGGTCCTGTCGCTCCACTGGGGACCTAATTGGGGCTATGAAGTATCCGCGGCCGAGCGGAAATTTGCACATGCGCTCATCGAAGAGGCTGACGTCTCGATCGTCTACGGACACTCTTCGCATCATCCCAGGCCGATCGAGGTCTATCGCAATCGGCTGATCCTCTACGGCTGCGGCGACTTCATCAACGACTATGAAGGAATTGCGGGCTATGTGGAGTTCAGGGGAGATCTACGACCGATGTATTTCGTTCGCATCGATCCCGTGTCCGGCGATCTGCTGGAGCTTGAGATCGTTCCGCTCCAGGCGCGTCGCTTCCGGCTCGTCTATCCGACGCCGCAGGACATCGAGTGGCTTATGGTGACGCTGGAGCGCGAAAGCCGGCCCTTTTCCACCGGTGTGGAGCGGCAGGACGATGGCCGGATAGGTCTAGTCTGGCCGCGGGCTTAGCAATATAGCCCAAAATCATGAGCCTTGCGGACTCCGATGGGTTAGAGCGGGATGCAATGAAATCCGTATAATATCGCTGCCTGCCAAAGGGGCGGTCTTGTCGCCTTTCCTCTCGTGGATTCGATCGCAAGGCGGGCATCGGATCGGCGACAATCGGCATGTCCTCAGACAGATGCGGCTCGTGTTCGAAAGGGCCCGTCATGAAGACCTTTTTCACAGCAGTTCTTGCATGCGCGGTCACGGCAGGATGTATGGAGAGCAGTCGATATGTCAGCCTGTCCGGCTATGCCTACCAGACCGACCCGACCTGCATACGTCGGCAGCCGCCCTGGAAATTCGATCCGCGTTGCGACGAGCCAATACTGGGTTTCTCGGGTTTCACGCCACCTCCCACCTTCGGGAACGGGTTTTGATCCGTCGTGCGGACGGCGCGGATCAGAGTAGTGACGTTCGAACCGTGATGCCTTGTGAAGACGATCGGGTCGCAATGCGCTATGGTACTTGCCCATGTCGGAGGAAACTGGGCAGCCGAGTTCACCTGCCGCAGTCGACGGGCAGGATTCGCATGCTCGCGACCTGATTGCGATCGTGACGGAGTTCGTACGCGAACTGCACTCGCAAAGGGCCAGCTCCATCGAGATCGCGCCCTCAAGCCGGATCGAACGCGACCTCGGCATCGACAGTCTCGGCCGCACGGAACTGACCTTGCGGATCGAACGCGCCTTTCAGGTGAGATTGCCTGCCAACGCCATATCCGAAGCCGAGACGGTCTCCGATCTCGGTGGGGCGTTGGAACGGGCGCGGCCGGCGGGAAAGCGCGGCGTCATCCGCAAGAGTACGGCGTCGGCCCTGCCGACCGTTCCCGCCGCGAGCGAGGCTCGCACGCTCGTCGAAGCGCTCGAGTGGCACGAGAAGCGGCATCGCGACCGCTTGCACCTGACCCTGTTGGAAGACGAGACCACCACGCTCGACACCCTCTCCTATGGCGAGCTCGCCGCGCGCGCGCCGGGTCGCCGCTGCCATCGTCCTCCGTGGCGTCGTGCCGGGTGATCGGGTCGCCTTGATGCTTCCGACCAGCGTCGATTTCTTCGTGGCCTTTTTTGGCATTCTCGACGCAGGCGCTGTCCCGGTGCCGATCTATCCTCCGACGCGCCTATCGCAACTCGAAGAGCATGTGCGCCGCCAGGCCGGAATTCTCGTATGCCGGCGCTCGCCTGCTCATCTCCATGCCGGAGGGCAGGCGGCTTGCCGGACTGCTCAAGGCGGTCGTGGAGCCGCTGAAGGCGGTCGATTGCGTCGCGGATATCGAGAGTGCGGCGTCCGAGAAAGAATTGCCCGGTCCGGCCGATCCGGGCGCGACGGCGCTCATCCAATATACGTCCGGAAGCACCGGCAACCCAAAGGGCGTCGTGCTGAGCCACGCCAACCTGCTCGCGAACATTCGTGCGATGGGCGAGGCCATGCAGGCTGGCTCGAAGGACGTGTTTGTCAGCTGGTTGCCGCTTTATCATGACATGGGGCTGATCGGCGCATGGCTGGGCTGTCTCTATTTCGGCGCTCCGCTCTATGCGATGTCGCCCTTGAACTTTCTCACCAGGCCGGAAAGCTGGCTGTGGGCGATGCACAACTATCGGGCGACTTTGTCGGCATCGCCGAATTTCGGACTCGAGATTTGTCTCAACAAGCTTTCAGACCCCCTCCTGGAGGGCCTCGATCTCAGTTCCGTGCGGATGATCGCTAATGGGGCCGAGCCCGTGAGCGCCGCTACTCTGCGCCGCTTCAGCGAACGCTTCGGGCGCTTCGGCCTGTCTGCCCGGGCCTTGGCTCCGGTCTACGGACTTGCGGAAAGTTCGGTCGGCCTTGCCTTTCCGCCGCTCGGACGCCCGCCCCTGATCGATCGGGTCAATCGGCGGGCATTGAGCACGCATGCCATCGCCGAAATCGCCAATGCGGAAGATCCAGCGCCGTTTGAAATCGTCGCCTGCGGTCAGCCGCTGCCGCGCCACGAAATTCGTATCGTCGACGATGCGGGCCGCGAGCTCGGCGAAAGGAGGGAAGGCCAACTTCAATTTCGTGGACCCTCCGCGACGGCCGGTTATTTCCGTGACGAAGAGAAGACGCGCGCGCTCTTTCACGACGATTGGCTCGACAGTGGCGACCGCGCCTACATGGCCGGAGGCGACGTCTTCATCACCGGACGCGTCAAGGACATCATCATCCGTGCCGGGCGTCACCTCTATCCGCAGGAGATCGAGGCGGCCGTAGCCGCCGTTCCCGGCGTCCGCAAGGGAGGGGTCGCCGTCTTTGGTCAGGCCGATAGGGCGACGGGCACCGAGCGGGGGGGTGTCATTGCGGAAACCGCTGAAACCGACCCGGATGCGAGCGCATCCATGCAGGAGCGCGTGATCGCGGCCACGATCGACTACGTCGGCAGCCCCGCCGACGAGGTGGTTCTGGTGCCGCCGCGGTCCGTACCCAAGACGTCGAGCGGCAAGATCCGCCGCAGCGCCGCGAAGGTGCTCTATGACAGCGGGCGCATCGGGTCGGAGAACCGGCCCCTTCCGATGCAACTGTCGAGCCTGATGATGCTCGGTATCGGCGCGCAAATGCGACGGCTGACGCGGCGGCTAAAGGAATTCCTCTTCGCGGTCTGGTGGTGAGCGGTACTCGGCGTCGCACTGTCGGCCGGCGCGCTCGCCGTCCTCGTGCTCCCCCGTCTCTCCTGGCGCTGGCATGCTGTTCGCTGGATATGCCGCGCAGCACTCGCCGTCATGGGGGTACCGCTTGCCGCCAGCGGCGTCGAACGCGTTCCGAGGCAAAGGGCAATGCTTGCCTTCAATCACTCGAGTTACTTTGACGCATTCGTGCTTGCGGCGATCCTGCCTGGCGAGCCGGCGATCGTCGCCAAGAGGGAGCTTGCCGGGCATCTCCTCGCCGGTCCGCTATTGCGCCGTCTCCAAATTCCATTCGTCGAGCGCTACGACGTGTCGGAAAGTCTGGAAGATGCCAGCAGATTGACGGCTTTGGCCCGAGACGGGCGCGTCCTCGTCGTCTTTCCGGAAGGCACGTTCACCCGCAGGCCCGGGCTCACCGGCTTCTATCTGGGGGCGTTCAAGGTGGCGGCGGCCGCTGGACTGGCGATCCTGCCCGGCATCATACGGGGAACGCGAACCGTACTTCGAGGCGAGCAATGGTTTCCGAGGCAGGGTGCAATCAGCGTCGAGATTGCCGACGCCGTCGCGCCGTCTGGAACGAGTTTCGAGGCCGTCCTCAACTTGCGCGATGCGGTTCGCGATGTAATCCTTAGCCGTTGTGGCGAACCCGATCTCAGCGGCTTGGCAAAGCCCGAGCCTCCGCCATGACTCCATGATCGAAGCTATCCCATGGATCGGGAAGTCGGTTGATCGCGGAGTAGCGGAGCGAATTCCTGCCAGTTGATTTCCTTATAGCAGGGCCGAAGGTGCGGATGATGATTTGTCGGATCGCCTCTGATCCTGGCGGAAAGATGCCCGGCCCGCTGCATGTTTCCTTAAAGCGGATCGCCAAAGACATGCAGCAATTCAAAGTGCTACAGCGATCTTTGCGCGTCTCATAAGACACACGGCGATCGGGGTTGGCTGAAGCGGGCGGCTTGTTGTCCGGCTGGCTTGAGCGGAAACCGATCACGCTGCATCATCGCCTGCGGCTGCGAAATAGTTGCGGCATCCGTCTGGGGTGAAGAGTTGGAGTAGTCGCCCGATTGTCGTCCAGAGGCTCTCGACGGACCGTTCGGCGGCTTTTCTCAGCAGGGCTTTGAGCTTTGAGAATGCATTGCCAGCCGAGCTTGACCACGTCGGAGCGTCTGACGCCCAAATTCAGAATCAGTTCCATTGCAAGCCGGGCTTGGTGTCCGGAAAGCCTTGGCTTATTCTTGTGCCCGATCCCGACGTGGAAAACAGCGGCTAAATCGACAACCTGACTAGTTTGGCGCGGCCTGCGATCAAGTCCGCAACGTGATTTATCCTAGCGGAATCGATGCAGAGGTCTGAGATGTCTTCCAATACTCTCGCTACGGCCTCAGCGGTGGAGTCGACCAAGTGTGTAATTCGGCGGCGCACCAAAGGTAAGCCAACTCCAGCTTCCTTCGCATAAGCCTGCCATCCATCCGCGTCCATCTCGGCAAGCGTGGCACGTTTCCCGATCCTCATGGCCATTTTCGGTGAAAGGTCTGGATAGGCGACCGTAGAAAGCAGATCGTACAGCGGAGCCAATCTCGGTCCATGATCGTCGTAGAGGATCGAGAAATTCTTGCCGTGGGCGTCGGCGTTTCCGATAATCAGGTTGAAGATTGCGGCGTCCAGCAGCTTCAACACATCTGTAGCGGGGCGCGCTGATACTCGCCGCAACAGCTCAAAACAGTCCTTGAATGTCGGCCCGCCTTCGCTGGCGTATTTCGTTTCAGGCGGCACGCCTAGCGCCTGGCAAAAATCTTCCTGGTGTATGCGGCGCACGACGCCACTGGTATCGCGGACACGGTCATATCTTTCGACCAGAAGAAACGAGCGTCCTTCCGCAGACCGCGGTTCGACGGGGGCGACGTCTAGGCCGATTGTGGCGCCGAGCTTCATAGCGAAGGCTTCGTTTTCGGTCGTCCCTGGGAAGCGCGCGATTGGCGGCTTAAGTATGTGCGTGGTCGCCTGGCCGGGAAGCGGAAGCGCGATCCGCCCGTCAATCACAATAACTGGCACTTTCGATTGGGCGCCGGCCAACGATAGTCTCAAGCCTTCCTCGCCGGCCAGTAGCGGCCGCGTAGGAAGTGCGTCTAGCACGCGAACGATTCCTGCGTCGTCCAGAGGCGTCGGCTGCTGGTCCGCAATCGGTCCTGTCTTTATGGGTTCCTGCTTGTCCGGCAAGAGTTGAAGAGCGCCGGCAACATCGCCGCCCAAGCGATCGAGTAGCGCGAAATCATTTGCAGGTGAGACGCCCAATGCTTGCGCTGCAACCAGGCGCTGGCGTTCTTCGGGCAGCAGGCCGCCAAAAAATGGTCTGCATTCACGACGGGAAAAACGCTCCGGGCGCTTCGGGAGGGAGGCTGAAAGCGGAAGTGTGCTTTCATCATCGATCCAAGCTTCAGCGTAGGCGAAGCCGATATCGCCGTGCCGATCCTGGGTGAATTGCCCGACAATTCGACCATTCCACCAGACGTTGAGGACCCTTGCCGTCATTGTCTGCGTTCACCAGGAGCCAGAATATCGACCGAACAGCCGAGCGTTTGCAGAACCTGCAACACTTTTCCTATCTGAGCTGTCGGCTTGCCGGCCTCGAGATCGACAATGAACCGGAGCCCGACGCCAGCAACGCCTGCAAGCTCGTCCTGCCGCAAGTTTTGCTCCTTGCGAGCACTTCGGACCAGCGCGCCGATATCAGTTGGAGTTTTAACCCGTTTTGCCATCATTATTTTCCCGCTCGGGAAAATAGCAGCATATTGGCTGCTCTGTCGAGATTAATATTCCCGAACGGGAAAATTGACGTGGTCGGATGATATCTTCCACAGATAATTTCCCGATCGGTAAACTTTGTAGAGGGTTGGTTCAGCGCGGCCAATCAATTGATGCGAATAAGCGGCGCTTGTGAAAACCGAGTCCGGTTTCGATCATGCCAGCTTCTCAAGCACGGAAATTGGCACCATTCGTCGCGATTCGCATCCTTCAGAGAAGCCAGAACTGCTTCTGGCGCGCAATTTAAATCGACAGAGCGGCCGGCTGCAAGGATATCAGAGATATATAACTATATAAGTATCGCATAAATTGAGATCAGCTCTTGAAGTCGCGAAAGAACCCAAGCGATGAAGCGGGCGGCTTGTTGTCCGGCTGGCTAGGCCGTAGGCACCGGCTACGCCGCGCGTCAGCCGAGCAAACATTCCGCTCCGCGTAAGCCAACAGAATTGTTTCATTTAACCAAGAAGGCTCCAGCCACGTCGCCTGCGCTCGGGTCCTTTGATGCCTGGGCGATTAATCCGTTCAGCGAACAACAACGACCGAGCAAGGGGCGTATTGAACGACCTTTTGCGATACGCTTCCAACGAGCAGTCCCCGCAAACGGCCAAGCCCTCGGCTGCCGACAACGATCAGGTCGGCGCCGACTTCGTCGGCCACCGACAGTATGGCCTCGGCATAGTCGCCCGGTTCGACGCGGGTGTCTACGGTGCCGACGCCGAGAGCCCGGGCATTTTCGGCAGCGTCCCGCGCGATATGATCTCCAAGGACTGAAACCGCTTGCGGAATATCGCCCTGCGACGCTTGAAAGAACTCGTTCATTGAGGCAGGAACGCGCCCGAGTTGGGGCAAGCTGTAGGCAGATACGCGGCGGACCAGATGTTCCGCATCGGCAAGGCGATTTGCCTCGTCGGCTCTCAGGCCGTGCAGAATGACGTGAAGAACCGTGAGCCGCGCATTGAGGGCCTTGGCGAGATGCGCTGCCATCGTTACGGCCTCGCCGGCCTTGTCCGAGCCATCGGTGGCGACAAGAATGTGCTTGGTCATGATACTCTCCTCCATTCTCGAGAGTCTCGCGCCGCGCTGGCGGAATTCAATGATTCCGGTCAAAAAGCCGTGGACCGCCGAGCGCCGGAACGCTCAGAGGGCTTCCGGCTTCGAAAGCAGTTCTGACAGGCGGGAGAGGAACTCGGCCGCCCTCAGCGCGTGGCTGACCCTGTGATCGCCGGCAACCGTCACCTGGATTACCTGCCGGACACAGACGGTGTCGGCGATTGCCCAGGGGCGCGGCCCTGCCGCGCCGCAGGCGATGATCGCGACCTGGGGCGGGTGGATCAGCGGAAAGATGCCGTCGACGTTTCCGGCAACCAGATTATTCAGGACGATGGTCGCGTCCGCTATCTCCGACCTGCGCAGCCGACCAAGCCTGGCGCGGGGCGCAAGCGCGGCAATAGCAAACATCAATTCGTCGACGCTCCTTGCGGCCGTGTCGCGGATCGCCGGTGCGACCAGGCCGCCGCCGCGCAGCGGCGTCGCAAGTCCCATATGGACGGCGGATGATGGCCGGAAGCCTCTCTCGCCGTAATGACCGTTGAGATCCGGCACATCCTTCAGCGCGAGTGCCGCCGCCTTCATCAGCGGCGCCAGGTAGACGAGCCGGTTCTTGGCCCTCCGGCCGGCGTTTTCGGCCTCCACCCACTCGAGAAGCGGCGTGGCGTCGATGGCATGAGAAACCCAGTAATGCGGGATTTCGCGATGCGACCGCAGCATGGCTGCACCGTTCGCCTTGCGCAGGTCTTCGCGCGCGGCCCCGCCGCGCTTCGACATTCGCGGCTCCCGGGCATGGTCGAACGCGAGCTCGGCCGGGTCGCCGGCGCCGTTCGCGAGGGGCCACGCAGAGGAAAATCCGTCTATCGTAAGCATGCCACCCTGCTGGCATCCGGCGGACGTGCGCTCTGCAGGGCGTGGCCGCACCGTGGACGGTCTTGCGGACCTGCGCCGCTCGTAAGGATGCCTGGCGACCGCGCCGCTTGCTTTAGCGGCACGCAGGGGGCGATCGGCTTCCTCGGAGCTGAAAATGGTTGCCAGTACAGTTCCGACTTCTATCTGCCGCCCCGGCTGCACACGCTGTTCTCCGATGACGCCCTCGTCGAAGGCTTCGATCTCTATGGCGCCCGTCTGCGTCTCAGCGAGAGCAATCACATCGCCTCGCTTAATGTGGTCGCCGGGTTGCTTGAACCACTCGACGAGGGTAGCGGCCTCAATTTCAGCCGCAAGCGTCGGCATCTTGAACTCGATCATCGTCGCATCGCCTTCCTGACTTGCGCAATGTCTCGTCTGGCGCACGCGCAGGCGAATAGCCCGCACGGGTGGCCGAATATCCCGCCGGCATTCCGAAGCCTTCGGCAGGACGCCGAATAATAGCGGTCTGCGGCGCGCTTGACGAGATCGCTTTGAATTCCGCCACCGGGAGTGCCCTGCCGTCGCCTCCGACCTAAATGGCACCATTTTCCCAATATAATCTATCGGTGGAGACCACACGGCAGCAGCGCATCGGCCCGAAGTCGTACCCGATGGTCGCCGCGCGGACCGAACGAGTTGCAGCGACCTTTGCGCGTCTGAAAGGACGCGCGGCGCTGTAAGGATCGATGATCCATGGCCCCAGAGCGTACCGACGTTATCGAAGTCGAGATCCCGCCCCACCGGTTGCCGGGGTTTCTCCGCCTGCCGGAGAGCCCGCGCGGAGTGATCGTGTTTGCGCATGGCAGTGGATCGAGCCGCCAAAGCCCACGAAACACCTATGTTGCGGAGGCCTTGCGGAGACGGGGTTTCGCCACCCTACTTTTCGACCTCCTGAGCGGGTGGGAAGCAGAGAACCGCGCCAATGTCTTCGATATTCGTCTTCTGGCCGATCGTCTTGTCGACGCATGCAGCTGGGTTGCGACGGCACCCGGCACCCGTGGGCTGGCGATCGGCCTTTTCGGGGCGAGCACCGGCGCGGCCGCCGCTCTCGTGGCGGCGGCGGAACTTGGCGATCGGGTGTTTGCGGTTGTATCGCGTGGCGGACGACCGGACTTGGCAGCGGCTGTGCTCGAAGGCGTCGGTACGCCGACGTTGCTCGTCGTTGGGGGGGACGACGAGGATGTCCTTCGGTTGAATCGAGCGGCCTTGGCAAAGATCGCAGGCCCCAAGAGGCTGGAGATCATCCCGGGCGCGACGCATCTGTTCTCGGAACCAGGTGCGCTCGATGCGGTTATCGAAGCAGCGGCCGATTGGTTTGAAAGCCATTGCGGCCGCAACGGCAGGACAAAGAGCGGAGGGTAGCGCGGTGCGTTATTCGGACCGTCGGGAAGCGGGACAACAACTGGCAAAGGCGCTCGATCACTATCGTGGGCAGGACGTCGTCGTGCTCGCGCTGCCGCGCGGCGGCGTCCCGGTGGCGTCAGAAGTGGCGGCTCATCTCAACGCGCCGCTCGACCTCCTGCTCGTGCGCAAGATCGGCGTGCCGTGGCAGCCGGAGCTTGCAATGGGAGCGGTGATAGAAGGCGACAGGCCGGCGGTTGTGCGCAATGAGGAGACGATCCGTCTTGCCGGCGTGACGGACGCCGAATTCGAGAGCATCTATCAAAGGGAACTCGCCGAAATCGAACGACGGCGTCGCCTTTATTTCGCCGACCGCCCGCCAGCGGAGATCGCGGGGCGTGTCGTCATCGTCGTCGACGACGGGATCGCGACCGGGGCGACGGTCAAGGCGGCTGTAATCGGGCTCAAGTCCAAGGGGCCGGGGAAAATCGTGGTCGCCGTTCCGGTTGCTCCACCGGACGCCGTTGCGGAACTGGAGAGAGAAGCGGACGAAGTGATATGCCCGCTTCAGCCGCGAATGTTCGGCGCCATCGGCTACTTCTATAGCGACTTCGATCAATTGACAGACACGGATGTCATGAATTTCTTCGCCGGGCGGTCGTAAGCGCTCCTTCGCAAGAAGAAGCGACGATCCGGCGTCACTTCAGGGCCGACGCCAATCGGTGGACATGCTGCGCGCCGATCCCGCAGCAGCCGCCGATGAGGGTCGCGCCTGCCTCGGCCCATTGGCAGGCAAAGCGGGAATAACCGTCGGCGGTCAGATCATCGCGCGTGTCGTGCAGCGTCGCGTTCGCCGCTCCGTCCTCCTGATCGCCCTCCAGGGCATTGGCATAGACGCCGATCTCGATCGATGCGCCATTCTCGCGTAGAACGGACGTGGCGACCTCGATCGCTTTGCCCATCACCTCGGGACGGCTGCAGTTGAAGAGCATGGCGTCGGCACCGGAGCCGGCTGCCCAGGCGGCCGCCCGGGCAACGGGCTCTCCGGACCGCAACCGTGGCTCGTCGCCGTTGATCGCCGCGACCTCGTCGTCGAGCGTGAAGGAGATCCAATAAGGCTTGCCAGTCTTTTCGGTGGCGACGCGAACGGCCTCCCCTTCGGCGATCAAGCTCAGTGTCTCGCCGAGCCAGACATCGACATGGGATGCCAGGTTCTCGACCAGGACCGCGAGATAGTCCTGCACCCGCGATCTATCGAAACGTTCGGGCTCATAGGAGCCGAAGATCGGCGGCAGGGAGCCTGCGACGAGGACATTGCGTCGGCTTTCGGCGTCCGCCGCTGCCCGCGCGAGCCTGCCCGAAAGATCGATCAGCGCCGGTCCCTCCGAGCGAAAGCGCTCCTCGCCGATATGGAAGGGAACAAGCGCATAGCTGTTGGTGGTGATGATGTCGGCGCCGGCTGCGATGAACTCCTCATGCACCTGCCGCACGATGTCAGGCGTTTCGATCAGTGCCAGGGCCGACCATTCCGGTTGCCGTAATTCGGCGCCCAGGCGGATGAGCTCCCGGCTCATGCCGCCGTCCAGGACACGTATGTTCTTCATGTGATGCACGATCTTTCTGTTCTAAGCCTACTGGTTATCTAATGATCACGGTCGCAGTGCCTGGTCGAAGTCCTCGATGAGGTCTTCGACGGCTTCAAGCCCCACCGAAACGCGGAAGACGCCGTCGCCGGCAAAGGAGCGATAGTCGCTGAGCCCTTCCCCCTCGAGGCGGTAGGTCGATCTCATCATCTCATCGGTATCGAGAAACACGACGATGCTGCGCTGATGGCCAAGCGAGAAGGCGTAATGGGCGACCTTCAGTTTCTTCGCGAGCCGCGCGGCGACTTGGTGCGGCGCTGCGGTCTGGAACGTGACCATGCCGCCGAAGACCCGCATCTGGTGCTTGGCCAGCGCGTGTTGCGGGTGACTATCGAGACCCGGATAGGTGACGGTGCGAACTGCCGGATGGGTGGAGAGGAACTCCGCCAGCCGTCCCGCCGATTGCGACATGGTGCGTATCCGCGGAAAGAGCGTGTCGATGCCGCGAAGGATCAACCAGGCGTTCTGCGCCGACAGAGACGCGCCGAGGTAGACACCGGCACGGGAGCGGATTTTCTCGACCACCGCCTTGTTGCCGCAAATGACGCCGCCGAGAGCATCGCCATGACCGTTGATGAACTTCGTCAAGGAGTGAATGACGAGATCCGCGCCAAGCGATGCCGGCCGGGTTGCAACCGGCGTCGCGAGGGTGGAATCGACCGAGAGAAGGGCTTTCTTGTCACGGGCGAGATCCGCCACTGCGGCAATGTCCGTCAGCCGCAGGATTGGATTGCAGGGGCTCTCGCAGTGGACGAGCCGGGTGTTGGGTCGGAAGGCGGCGGCGACCTCCTCGATGCGCGACATGTTCACCGCCGTCACCTCGACGCCGTAGTCCGGCAGGATGCGGCGCGCGAGCTCGTTGGCGCCGGCATAGCAAACGTCGCTGACGATCAGATGGTCGCCCTTCTTCAAGAGCGTGAGGAAGGTTCCGGCGATTGCTGCGACGCCGGTTGCGGTGGCCAGCGCTTCCTCCGTTCCCTCGATTGCGGCCATGCGCTGTTCGAGCTGGCGCACGGTGGGGTTCGTCCATCGCGCGTAGAGATAAGGCAGTCCCGTCAGATCGCTGACGCCGTCGGCCGAAAACGCGCCGTCGCCCGGAGTGAGGACATTGTTGACCGACATGGAAATATTGGGCGCGATGGCATGCGTTGTCGGATCAATCACGAGGCCGCCGTCGAGCGCCAGTGTCTCGACGCGCAGACCGGAGCTCTGCGGGGCAGCCGTGTCGATCGTGGCGATGGATAGCGATGTCTTCGCGGACATTCGGGCCTCTTCCATTGATGTGATGGGATGCGACTCTATGCGAGTGATGGTGCGATCGGCGGCGAATTCCCCATGGTTGCTGCAGGAAATACGCGCAAATTGCCGGATCTTCGGTTCAAGAACCCGTCGCCGTCTGTCAATGCGCGGGTTTCCGGCGTTCTTACGTTGAATGACCTACAGCGCCGCGCGTCTTTTCAGACGCGCAAAGGTCGCTGTAACTCTTTGAATCTGCGCATCGGCCCGAAAATCGGGTACGATTTTCGGTCCGATGCGCTAACGTCGAACGGGTACCTGGGCCTCGACGACTTTGAATGCGCGGGTCACGAGGAGCGTCAAGAAAACGTAAAACACGGTGACGACGATGAGCGGTTCATAGACGAGCAGCGTATCCTGGCGAATCTTGTAGGCGACCGCATAGAGGTCCATCACAGTCACGGTGAAGGCAAGCGGCGTCGCCTTCAGTTGCAGCACCACCTCACCGGCGATGGTCGGCAGTGCAATGCGGATGGCGCGTGGAAGCCATATGCGGCGCAGCACCTGTGCTCGCGACATGCCGAAAGCCCGCGCCGCCTCGAGTTCCCCCTTCGGCACCGCGAGCAGCGCTCCACGCAGGACCTCCGCTTCATAGGCCGCATAGTTGAGGGTAAAACTCACGGCAGCGAAGAAGAAGCCTTCGCGCAGGACCGGCCACAGAAAGCTGGACCGCAGTCCGGGAACAAGCGGCAGCAGAGATCCGACGCCGTAATAGAGCAGCCAGAGCTGAATCAGCAGCGGCGTGCCGCGCAGGCAGGTGCAGTAGCCGCGGGCAAGCCATTTCAGGCCACGCGGACCGTTGATCTGCGCGAGTGCCAGGCCGACTGCGATGAAGAACCCGATGACGACGGATATGACGAGCAGGAGTACGGTTTGCACCGCGCCGGCGGCCAGGAGTGGCCAGTAGGTGGAAACCCAGGAGAAATTCATTGGCCCGCCTCACGCATTCTTCGGCTGGCCGCGTCGGAAGTGCCCTTCGAGCGCGCCGAATATCACGTTGGACACGAGCGTGATCGCCAGATAGAGCAGCGCGGCGGCGAAAAAGAACAGGAAATAGTGCTTGGTATTGCCGGCCGCGAGTCGCGTCGCCAGCGCCAGTTCCTGATAGCCTACGACCGCGATCAGGGCACTGTCCTTGGTCACGGACATCCAGAGATTGGCAAGGCCGGGCAGGGCGTTGGGGATCAGCGCCGGCAGCACGATGCGGCGAAAGCGCAGCGACGGGCGCATGCCGAAGGCTTTCGCCGCCTCGATCTGGCCGACGGGAATGGCGAGGATGGCACCGCGGAGCACTTCCGTCATATAGGCGCCCTGGACGATGCCGAGCACCGCGACGGCCGCAACGAAACCGTTGATCTCGATAGGCGGAAGGCCCGCGGCAAGCAGGACGCGATTGATACCGTCCGTGCCGGCGTAATAGAGCCCTACGATCAGGATCAGTTCCGGAATTGCCCGAACGGCCGTCGTGTAGAGATCAAGGGCGATCACCAACGGGCGGCCGCCGATCAGCTTTCCGAGCGCGCCAGCGAGGCCGATCAGGATGCCGATGCCGTATGCGCCCAGCGAGATGGCGACGGTGGACAAAGCGCCGGCAAGGAGAACGCCGCCCCAGCCAGGCGGATAGGGGGCTAGCAGGTCCAAAAGGGAAAGCGCTGACGACATCGAGACAATCCGGCTTGGCGGGAGGAGGTGGGCGCGCTCCTCGAGCGGCGGCCGGGGTCAAACCCCGCCGCCGCTCGAGCGACAATCACTTGCCGTAGGGATCGAAGTCGAAATACTTTTTGGAGAGTTCATCGTACTTGCCGCTCGCACGAACGGCGGCAATGGCCGCGTTGAGCCTGTCGCGAAGCGCCGTGTCATCCTTGCGCACGCCGCCACCAATGCCGATACCGAGAATGGCCGGATCGTCCGCCACGTCGCCCATGTCAGCGCAGCAATCCTTGCCGAAGTCGGACTTCAGGAACTCGGCGAGCGGGATCGCATCGCCGAACACATAGTCGATCCGGCCGGCCGCAAGATCCTGGAAGGCTTCGTCGAGCGTCGAATAGGTCTTCTCCGACGCGTTCTCGGCGAAATACGTCTTGAAATATTCGGACTGGATCGTTGAAACCTGGATGCCAATGGTCTTGCCGGCAACGGCGTCAGCCGTCGCACCCGTCGCCGCGTCCTTGGCGCCGATCAGCTTGCTTGGAGTGTTGTAGTATTTGTCGGTGAAGTCGATGGTCTTCTTGCGCTCGTCGGTGATCGACATCGAGGACCAGATCACGTCGAACTTCTTCGTCTCAAGCCCCGGGATGAGGCCGTCCCATGACATGTCGACGATCGAGCATTGCTCCTTCATCTCCGCGCAGACCGCGTCCATCAGTTCGATTTCCCAGCCAACCCACTCGCCGGAGGCATCCTTGGTGAAGAAGGGCGGATAGGCCTCGTTCATGACGCCGAAGCGTACTTCCGCACCGGCGTTGAGGGTCGATGCGGCGAGTGCTGCGCCGGCGAGCAGGATGGAAAGCAGTTTCATTCGTGTTCCTCTTTCAGTTGTATCTCTGCGATGACGTGATGCTGGAAAACGACGGTCTCATGCCGACAGCGCCCCCGTGAACTCGCGACAACGGGCGCTGAGTGGGGCTTCGAAAATCTGCGCCGGCGCACCTTCTTCCTCCACGCGGCCCTGATGCAGGAACATCACTTGGCTGGAAACATCGCGCGCAAATTTCATTTCGTGGGTGACGAGCAGCATCGTGCGGCCCTCTTCGGCGAGTTCCCGTATGACCTTCAGGACCTCGCCGACCAGTTCCGGATCGAGCGCCGAGGTCGGTTCATCGAAAAGCATCACTTCGGGTTCGACGCAAAGGGCACGGGCAATGGCGGCGCGTTGCTGTTGGCCGCCGGACAGGAAAGCCGGATAGGCGTGCCGCTTGTCGTAAAGGCCGACCTTGGCGAGCAGCGCCTCGGCCCGTTCGATGGCCTGCCTGCGCCCAATCTTCAAGACATGGACCGGCGCCTCGATGACGTTCTGAAGCACTGTCATATGGGCCCAGAGATTGAAGCTCTGGAAGACCATGCCGAGACCGGTGCGCAGGCGCTCGATCTGCCTCCAGTTTGCCGGCTGCACCCGCCCGTCGGCACGGGCTCGCATATCCACCTCTTCGCCATTGATGACAAAGCGGCCGCGATCCGGAATCTCGAGGAAGTTGATGCACCTTAGAAAAGTGCTCTTTCCGGCTCCGGACGATCCGATGATCGAGATAACGTCGCCCCGGTGCGCTCTCAGCGAAATGCCGCGCAGGATGTCATGACTGCCGTAGCTCTTGTGGACGTCCTCCACGAGCAGGGCGGGGACTGCCTTCTCAATCATTCCTGTCGTTCCCCGTGGCTTCTTGAGCGTTTTCTCTTGAACATACCGTCGCTCTATGCGGAAAAGCCGCGCAATTGCCTTGCCCAACGCGGAATTAGCGCGCATGTCGGCTCTATAATGCGGCAATGCCGCGCGAACAATTGATGCACTTCGACCTGCGTCGCAAAGCAAGCTGAAGCGGGAGCAAATGCCGGACACGTTGGATCAGTTTGACCGAAGCATTCTCGAGATCGTGCAGCGCAATTGCCAGATCAAGGCAGAGGCGATCGCAGACCAAGTAGGCCTTTCCGCTTCCGCGGTCCAGCGGCGGCTGAAACGGATGCGCGAGGAGAAGGTCATAACGGCGGAGATCGCGCTCGTCGACCGCAAGGTTGCCGGCAATCCGATGACCTTCATTGCCGGCATGGAGATCGAGCGCGAGAACTATGATGCGCTTGCTAAATTCCGCCTCTGGGCGGAGAAGCAAGACCACATACAGCAGATCTATTACGTCACCGGCTCAGTCGACCTGATTGCGATTATCACCGCGCAGGACGTCGGCCAGTACGACGAGATCACTGCGACCATCATGGCGCACAACCCGCAGATCAAGCGCATCCACACAAACGTCGTTCTGAAGGACGTCAAGCTCGGCCTTTTCGTACCCGTGGAAGACTAGCCTTTGCTACCATCGTCATCCCGCACCGCCCGTTGATCAGCGTCAATGAGGCGCTACCTGATGAAGCTCATCCTGGCCGCCAAGGTGTTGGCCGGGTTGCCTCTTCATGGGGAGAAAGGGAAAGCATGTTGGCCGAGGATCAGTCGGAGGCGATCGCGTTTCTCGAAGAGCGTCGCGGATTGGAAGCGTTCGAGCGCATGGAAACGCATATTTCCTACATCTTCCTGATCGGCAATCGCGCGTTCAAGATGAAGCGCGCGGTGAAGCTGCCCTATGTCGATTTCTCAACGCCGGGGTTGAGGCTCGAAGCCTGCGAAAAGGAGGTCGCGCTGAATGCAGCCACAGCGCCTAGCCTCTACATCGGCGTTCGCCGGGTCATGCGCAAGGACGGCAGGCTGCGCTTCGATAACGGGGATGAGCTTGTCGATGCCGTCGTCGAGATGGTTCGTTTCGACCAGGGCGCGCTGCTCGATCGTATGGCCATGGAGGGGAGGCTCACGGCCGAGCTGATGACCCGAGCGGCGCGGATGATTGCCCACTTCCACCAGGCGGCGCCGGTCGTCCACCAGGGCTCCGGCTCTGCCAACATTGCCGGCGTGCTGCGCATCAACGCCGCCGGCTTCCAGACGAGCCGGGTGTTCGGAGACGAGGAACTTCGTGAGTTTAACCGGGCGTTCGAAGAAAAGCTTGCGGTTCATGCGCCTCTGCTCGATACGCGCGAAGCCGCCGGCAAGGTCAGGCGCTGTCACGGCGATCTGCACCTGCGCAATATCTGCCTGATCGACGGCGAGCCACGGCTCTTCGACTGCATCGAGTTCAACGATCAGATCGCCACGGTCGATACCCTCTACGACCTCGCCTTTCTGCTGATGGACCTCTGGCATCGTGGTTTCCCGGAACTCGCGAACCTTGTTGCGAACCGGTATCTCGACGAAACGAATGACGAAGACGGCTTCGTGCTCTTGCCCTACCTGATGGCGATCCGCGCCGCCGTCAGGGCCCATGTTACCGCCACGCAGCTCGAGGAAAGCGAGGCGCGATCGTGCGAACTGGCAGCGGAGGCCCGGTCCTATTTCGCCCTCGCCCGTTCCTTGATCGAGACCGTGCCGGCGCGGCTGATCGTGATCGGCGGCTTCAGCGGCTCCGGCAAGACGACCGTCGCGGATATGCTGGCTGCCGAGGTTGGTGCACCGCCGGGAGCACGGGTCGTCGAAAGCGATCGCATCCGCAAAGCCATGCACGGCGTTTCGGCTGAGAAAAGGCTCCCGTCGGCCGCCTATCTCCCGGAAGTCTCGGAGAGAGTTTATGGCGAGATGGCGGATCGGACCCTGACCCTCTTGCGCGCGGGCGCCCCGGTGGTTGCCAACGCCGTGTTCGACAAGGTACCGAACCGCGCCCGCATCGAAGCCGTGGCGCGGGAGGCCGGCGTGCCGTACACCGCCGTCTGGCTCGATGCGGATGCCGCGCTGCTTCGCCGACGCGTTGCATCACGCAGGGTCAGTCCCTCCGACGCGGATCTGGAGATTCTGACGCGGCAGCTCGCCGCCGCCAGGAATGACGTTACCTGGCAAAAGGTGGGCGCCGACCGGGACGCGAGAGAAATCGTGCGCGACATTCTCGGCCTGCATACCGACGGGCAAGTCTGAGGTTACAGCAAGTCTCGGTTCCTATCATCGAGACCTGGTATCACCGTCGGCCGAATCGGGTTCCAGGTCCAGCGACGCGACCTGCAGGCGAGGGTCCGAGGGATGCTGGCGGATGGAAAAGCCGAATTCGCGACACATGTGCTGCATCCTGCTGTTTTCGCTCAGCATGATCCCCTCCATGCATTGCAGCCCGTCGGCCGCGGCATAGTCGCGCAAATGCGCAAGCAGCGCCCAGCCAAGACCCTGTCCCTGCAGATCGGTCCGCACCAGCAGGCCGTATTCCGCCCTCTCATGATCGGGATCGGCATAGAGCCTTGCGATGCCGGCCAGTTCGCCGCTTTCCCTCTCGAGCGCAATAAAGGCCATCTCGCGCTCGTAGTCGATTTGCGTCAGCCGCACCAGCATCTGATGTGGGAAGCTTTTGCGCGGCGCCAGGAAGCGCAGGCGAATGTCGTCCGGCGCCGTCCTGGCGAAAAAGGCCGGATAGAGGGCCGCGTCGGCCGGCCTGATCGGGCGAATGCGGTAAGCTCTCGCCCCGAGCACGACCTCTCGTTCCCAGCCGGCGGGATAGGGGCGGATCGCGAGATCGCGATTGGGGCCCGGCACGGCTGCCGCATGCGGGTCGATTTCGATGCGGGCGTCAAGCGCGATCGCACCTTCCTCGTCCGCCAGCAAGGGATTGATGTCCATCGAGACTATGGCGGGGAAATCGACGATCATTTGCGAGAGTGCGCAGAGCGCGCTCAAGACCGCAGTTCGATGCGCCGGCGGCTGATCGCGGAAGCCGGCGAGCAGGCGGCCGATGCGCGTGCGTTCGATGAGATCGTCGGCGAGCACATCATCGAGCGGCGGCAGGGCGACTGCCGTATCCGCGACGACTTCCACAGAGACGCCACCTGATCCGAACAATATGATGGGGCCGAAGACCGGGTCGCGGCTCGTTCCGAGGATCAATTCCCAAGCGCGCCTGCGCTCGATCATCGGCTGCACGGCGAAACCCTCCAGGACGGCATTCGGGTCATGCGTCTTGAGCCGCGCCACTATCGTTTCCGCCGCTTCTCGCGCAGCGGCCGCGGTCGCGATGTCGAGCACGACGCCGCCGACGTCGGACTTGTGGCTGACTGCCTTCGACAGCAGCTTGACGACGACCTTGGCCGAATTGCCGAGGAGTTCCGCGGCGGCCCTTTCCGTCTCCTCGGGCGATGCGGCGACGAGTGTCGTCGGCGTCGCGATGCCATAGGCGGCAATGACAGTCTTTGCCTCCGGTTCGTTCAGCATCCGTCGCCCCTCCGACGCCACGCGCCGGATGATGTCCATTACCGTCTTGCTGTCGTGGATGGCTGTGTCGCCGGCGCGGCTCGGGGGAACACGGAGCAGCGCCTCCTGTGCCCGCGACCAGTTTGCCAGGTATGAGGCGGCCAGCGCGACGTCGGCCGGTGTGTCGTAGCTTGCGAGCTTAGCCTCCTGCAGGGCTTGGCGGCCGTCTCTGGCGGTGCGGCTGCCGAGCCAGCAGGTCAGGACGGGCTTGCCGGCGATCGTCCCGGACTGCGACAGCGAAGCGACGGCGCGCGCCGCCTCTAGGGGCGAGGCGAGTCCGGTCGGGCAGTTCATGACGATGAGGATGTCGGTCGCCGGGTCCTGAGCCACGATTTCTGTCGCTGCCCGGTAACGCTCGGGCGATGCATCGCCGATAATGTCCACCGGATTAGCCCGCGACCAGTTGGCGGGCAGAACCTGGTCCAGGGTCCGGATGGTTTCGGCCGACAGCTCCGCCAGTTCGCAGCCGAAATCCACCAAGCGGTCGACGGCAAGCACACCGGCTCCGCCGCCATTGGTGACGATCGCGGCACGGGTACGTTTCAGCGGCGCGAAGCGACCGATCGTTTCCGTTGCATTGAACAGTTCACCAAGGCTCTCGATCCTGAGCACGCCGGCGCGGCGCAAGGCGGCATCAACCACCCGGTCGGCGCCGGATAGCGCGCCGGTGTGCGTGGCTGCGGCCTTCGCAGCCTCCGCATGGCGTCCGGATTTGATGGCGACGACCGGCTTCAATCGGGCAGCCGCCCGGGCTGCCGAAAGGAATTTGCGCGGGTTCGGCACGGCTTCGAGATACATCACGATCGCCCGGGTCTTCGGGTCTCCCGCCAATAGATCAAGGCAATCGGCGGCGTCAACGTCGGCCATGTCACCGAGCGACACGATCTGCGAAAAACCGATATTGTTGTCGGCGGCCCAATCTATCAGAGAAGTTGCGATAGCGCCGGACTGCGAAAGCAACGCGATGTCGCCCGCCTGCGGCTGGAGATGCACGAAACTGGCATTGAGCTTCGCGGCAGGCACGATGAGGCCCACCGTGTTGGGGCCGATGATGCGGAAGAGATGGGGTTTTGCGGCATCCAGCATCGCCTGCCGCAGGCCCTTCTCATCAGAAAGACCGGCCGTGATCACCACCGCGGCGCGAGTACCTCGCTCGCCGAGGTCACGGATTAGACCGGGTATCGTTTGCGGCGGCGTGACGATCACCGCGAGATCGGGAACCCCGGGAATGTCGGCAACGCGTGCAAAGCAGATCAGCCCGGCGACCTCGCTGTATTTCGGGTTCACGGGCCAGATATTTCCCCCGAACCCCATCGCCAGGACATTCTCGATGACCACGCGCCCGAGCGAACCCTGACGGCTGGATGCGCCGATCACCGCAAGCGATTTCGGGTCGATTGCATGATGAAGGTTTCGAATGGTCATGCCGCGCTCTCCGGTTTTTCACCGACGACGTTAGGCCGCTTTCGAGGAAGCGCGTTGACTATGCGCAAACTTCGGCGCGTTCGCGGGCAAGCGCTCTCAATCGAGCAGATTACGGAGGCGTCGGGCGAGTTCCTTCGCCGTATAAGGTTTCCGCAGCCAGCTTCCGGGGTCTGACAACTCCTTGCCGATTACGCTCGGCTCGGCATAACCGGAGGTGAAAAGCATCTTCACGTCGGGCCGCAGGGCGCGCACATGCTGCGCCAGTTCGCCGCCATTCATGCCGCCCGGCATGATCACATCCGTGAAGACAAGCGCGACTTCCGGGTGCTCGGAAAGCAGTTCCAGCGCCTTCCCTGCGGCCTCGGCTTCAATGACCCTGTAGCCGGCATCCTCCAGTCGAGCGACGACGACGCGCCGAACCCGCGGATCGTCTTCCACCACCAGGATCGTCTCGTGGCCCCTCGCAATTGGCTCGGGAGCAATTTCCCCGCCTCCCTTCGGCTCGACCATGTCCTCCTCGCCCCGCGCCGCGGGAAGGAAGATGCGTACGCTCGTACCCTGGCCGCGCTCGCTGTAAAGCTGGATATGGCCGCCGGATTGCTTGACGAAGCCATAGACCATGCTCAGCCCCAGTCCCGTGCCGGCACCGGTGCCCTTGGTTGTGAAGAAGGGTTCGAAAGCGTGGCGCTTGACCTCCTCGCTCATGCCGGTACCGGTGTCGGTCACGGTGATGAGGACGTAGCGGCCCATCCGGACTTCGGGATACATGAGCACATAGTCTCGATCGAGAACCGTCGTCGAGATTTCGACGGTCAACCGGCCACCGGCGGACATGGCGTCGCGAGCGTTCAGCGCCAGGTTCAGCAGCGTGTTCTGAAGCTGGGAGACGTCGACGAGCGCCAGATTGCCGGCGCCAGTCACCATAGTGCGGAGCTCGATCGTTTCGCCCAATGTTCTCGTCAGGAGGTTGGAGAAGTTCGAAACCAGCTCGCCGACGTCAACGAGCTTCGGATTGAGCGGCTGGCGTCGGCCGAAGGCAAGCAATTGTCCCGTCAATTTCGCGCCGCTGTCCGCCGCCGCCTGGGCTTCGCTCAAGAGCGACAGGAGCTTCTCGTCCTCAAGCCGGGCCTCGAGCATTTCCAGATTGCCGGTGATCACAGTCAAAAGATTGTTGAAATCATGAGCGAGACCGCCTGTCAGTTGCCCGACGGCCTCCATCTTCTGCGCCTGACGAAGCTCTTCCTCGATGCGCTGGCGACTCGTGAGATCGCGAATGAAGCCTGTGAAAATCCGCTTGCCCCCGGAGACCGCCTCGCCGACGGAAAGCTCCATCGGAAAGGTGGTGCCGTCCTTGCGCTGCCCGGTGACGACGCGGCCGATGCCGATGATCCGCCTTTCACCCGTATGCAGGTAATTGGCGATATAGCCGTCATGCGCATCCCGGTCCGGCTGCGGCATCAGCATGCTGACATTGCGGCCAAGAACCGAATGTTCCTTGCATCCGAAAAGCCGCTCGGCCGCGGCGCTGAAGGAGTTGATCCTGCCCTTTTCGTCGATCACGACCATTGCTTCGGGCACCGTATCAAGGATTGATCGCAGATGCGCCTCGCGGGCCGCAAGGTCCGCCTGTGTTTGTCTCAGATTGGTGATGTCGCTATCCGTCTGGACGATGGCGCCGCGACCGCCATCTTCCGAGGCGAGAAGGATCCAGCGGCTCGCGACGAAGACGGTGGTGCCGTCCTTGTGCCTCTGCTCCAGCTCGCCTGCCCAGGCCCCATGTGCGTTGAGATGGCTGCGGATTTCCTCGATCGCTTCCGGGAACGTCGTTGCCAGCAGGTCATGGACGCATTTGCCCCGGGCTTCGCCGCGCGACCAGCCGTAGAGTTCTTCACAGCCCTTGCTCCAATGGGTGATTTTGCCGTCGGCTCCGTGGACGATGACATTCGCCCCGTCGAGGGCATCCACGATGTTGCTTACGCGCTTTTCCATACCGTCAGACCGTCTTTATGCGGTGGCATATCGCGAACCCGTTGGCAGCAACCAGTTTTCACCGTTGTCGCCATCGGCCAGCGAGCGAAGGGCATCCATTTTCAGGACCATCATCGATCGCCGTCCGGTGGCTGTGATGATACCGCTGTTCGTCAATTTTGTTATGGTGCGCGAAACGGTTTCGATCGTCATACCCAGATAATCGGCCATGTCCAGGCGCGTCATCGGAATATCGAGGATGCGCGTGCAATTCCCGAACTCGTCACGAGACATCATGAGCAGGAAATTGGCGACTTTTTCGTCGGCGCTCCTGCGCGACAGCAGCACGGTCTGGTCCTGGGCCGCGGTCATTTCGTCACATAATCTGGAGAAGAGCTGATCCCTCAGTTGCGGCTGACGCCGGATTTCTTCTTCGAAGCGACGGCGCGAGAGGCGGCGAAGCGCGACCGGCGTGATTGCCTCGATCGTATAGAGATACCGTTCCTTGAGCGAGACGCCGAGCAGATCGCCGGGACGCAGGAAGCCGACGATGATGCGGCGGCCGTCGCTCAGCAGCCGCACCGCTCGAAGCATGCCGTCGGTGACCTGGAAGAGATGCGCGGCGTCGTCGCCTTCCCAGAATACGGCGCTGCCCGCGTCGAACCTTTCCAGCGGTTGCCGGTCGAACACGGACGAAAGGCTCGGCTGCGAGAGCGTGATGGGTGCTTCGCGAGCATCCCGGATGGCGACGACTTGAAGGTTCATGACATCCTCCTGTGGATTTGATGGGAGGAGTTTGCGCAGTGGCCGGTGACCGTGCGACGACTGGCATGCTACACTTCGTGCGATATTGTAACGATTTGTAACTGCGCTTTTTGATGAACAGGAGCGGTGCGAGGAGTATGGTCAATTCACAGAAGTCGCCGGAGCACATTCTCGTTGTCGACGACGATCCGAGAATTCGGCAGATGCTCGCACGCTACTTCGAGGATGAGGGCTACCGCGTCAGCCTGGCGGGCGACGGCGGGGAGATGCGCAATTGTCTCGAGACCCAGATGATCGACATCATCCTGCTCGATCTCGTCCTGCCGGGTGAGGACGGGCTGGCATTGGCACGTGACATTAGGGCACGTTCGGACCTCCCGATCATCATGCTGACCGGGCGAAACGACGTGGTCGACCGGATCGTCGGTCTGGAGATCGGCGCCGACGACTACATCGCGAAACCGTTTCACCTTCGCGAGGTGCTGGCACGATTGCGAAGTGCGCTCAGGCGTCGGCAACCGCCGGCGGCGCCGGTCCGCAGCGACCCGCAATCGGAAATCTACAGTTTCCAGGGATGGCGTCTCGACGTCGGGCGTCGGCAGTTGCTGTCCGACGACGGCGAGGAAATCCCCCTGACAACGGGCGAATTCGATATGCTCTGCGTGCTCGTGAAGCATGCCGGCCGCGTCCTCCAGCGGGAATTGCTGATGGATCTCACCCGTGGTCGAAATCTTGAGGCCTTCGACCGGACCATCGATGCTCAGATCGCACGTCTTCGCCGAAAGATCGAACAGGACCCGAGCAACCCGGCACTCATCAAGTCGGTCAGGGGCGTCGGTTACGTCTTCAGCGCGCGGACCAGCCGGCAGGACGCCTAGGCGTTTTCAGGCGTCCTGTTTCAGCGAGGTCACTGCACGGGAATGAGGGTGCCGCGATCCGGCCGCTGCGGTCAGCGCCGGCCGGGCCAGTTGGCAAGATCTGTCGCGGCGATGCGCATGAAGCTGCAGCGCCTGTTGCGTGCCGCCGCCATCAGATATTCGAGAAGCGCATCGGAGACACCCGGCGTGTCTCCGGCACTGATGACGAGGAAGACAGACACGTCGAGAAGTCGGCCGTACAAGGGATCGTGCGCTACGTGGCCGATGCTGAGGCCGGTGATGTAACCGCGGGCATTCTCTACCGTCACTATCTCTTGCGCATAGGGCGATATCGGCTGCCGCGCAAAGGCCGTCGCGCAGAACTCGCGCCACTTGGTCAAGTCGAGTTCGTAACCGGCTACCTCTATCAGGCGAAACGCGCGATCGACCTGATTGCGCTGAATTGGACCGACGGAATAGGCTTTGGCCATTCTCGCTTCCCCGCGTGTTCCGCTTGGCCGAGTGGGCGTCAATGGTCCGGCCTGTATGCCGGACGGTCATTGATGTCCGTCAAACGGCCGCAGCCGCCGTTCGAGTTTGACAAGCATCAAGGTGGGCGAGCGTGAACTGCCGTTCAATGCGGGTTCGCGGAAGGGAGCATGTCATGCCCATCACTCTTCGTGGCCGCAGTGTCTTGACGCTCGAGGAGTTCACGCCCGACGAGCTTCGCTTTCTGCTGCGGCTTGCCGCCGATCTCAAGACGGAGAAGAGAAGCGGCAAAGAGATCCCGCGGCTGAGCCGCAGGAACATTGCCCTTATCTTCGAAAAGGAGTCGACGCGCACCCGCACCGGCTTCGAAGTGGCTGCCCATGACCAGGGCGCCCATGTCACCTATTGGGGTCCTTCCGGCAGCCACCTGGGCCGCAGGGAATCAATCAGGGATACGGCCCGCGTGCTCGGAAGATTCTACGACGCGATCGAATATCGCGGTCGCTCGCAAGACGCCGTCGACGAACTGGCGGCGCATGCGGGTGTACCGGTCTATAACGGCCTGACTGACGAATCACACCCGACGCATGCGCTCGGCGATTTCCTGACCATGCAGGAGTTTAGTGAAAAGCCGCTCTCGCAAGTGGTGGTGGCTTACCTTGGCGATGGTCGCGGCAATGTCGCGCGATCGCTGGCGATCGGTGCCGCCAAGCTCGGAGTGGACCTGCGCATCGTCTCGCCGCCGATCTTCTGGCCCGCGAAATCCTTCATCGTGCAGGTGACGTCCGAGGCGCGAGCGCATGGTGGCCGGTTCACGGTGCTGGAGCACGTCGGGGCGGGTGTTCTGGGCGCCGACTTCATCTACACCGCGCCGTGGCTCGGTGAAGAGGAGACGGGCTGGGCCGAGCGTATCAGGCTGCTCGCTCCCTTCGGTGTCAGGGCGAACGTAATGGAGGCCACCGAAAATCCCCACACCAAGTACATGCACTGTTTACCCGCCTGCCACGACCGCAATAGCGAAGTGGGGGCGCGGATTGCCAAGCAATTCGGCATTGAGTGCATGGAGGTGTCGGACGCCGTCTTCCAATCGAAAGCCTCGATCGTCTTCGACCAGGCGGAAAACCGCATGCATACAATCAAGTCGATCCTCATCGCGACGATTGCGGGCTGAATCCCTGCGGCGGCGCTGCGCTTCTGCAAAATCCAATATCTCGCACTCAAAGGGCGCTGCAGGTCGACCGCACAAGGTTTGATGCGTATCAAGTCGTCTGCCGCGCAGGCGTGCATTCTTTCGAAAAGGCCGCCTCGCGAAAGGATTCGTATCAATGCCCGCTGAACCGATCATCCGCTTTCATGGCGCTGCCGGAACCGTCACGGGCTCCTGCCAGCTTGTGGAATTCGGGCCCGCAAGAATTCTCCTCGACTGCGGGCTCTTCCAGGGGGCGAAAACGGAAAAGGAGCTGAACTATCGCTCGTTCCCCTTCGATCCCTCGAAAATCGATGCCGTCATCCTGACGCATGCGCATATCGATCATTCCGGCCTGCTCCCGAAGCTCGTCAAGCTCGGCTATGACGGCCCGATCTTCGCAACGCCCGCTACGCGGGACCTGTGTACGGTCATGCTGCCCGATTCCGCACATATCCAGGAAAGTGAGGTCGACCAGCGTAATCGCCGCAGCCTGCGCCGGGGGCGCGATGCGGTGACGCCCATCTACGCCGCGCGCGACGCCGCGATCGCCATCACCCTGTTCCGTCCCGTGCCGCTCGGGGCGTGGCAGGAGGCCGCGGCGGGGATCCGGTTCCGGTTCTGGAATGCCGGGCATCTGCTGGGCTCAGCCTCCGTAGAGATGGAGATCGGCGCGGCGCCTTCGCCGTTGCGGCTGCTCTTTTCAGGAGACATCGGTCCGCGTCATAAGCTGCTTCAGTTCGACGCCACGGCGCCAAGCGGTTGGCACTATGTCGTCTGCGAGAGCACCTATGGTGACGTCGAGCGTGAGCAGACGTCGGATGCGACGAGGCGAAACATTCTGCGCGCCGAAGTCATGGCGGCGACCCATCCCAATGGTGCGCTGATCATCCCGTCCTTTGCCGTGGAACGCACACAGGAGCTTCTGACGGACCTTGTCCATCTCATGGACACAGGCGCGCTCACGAAATGCCCGATCATCATCGATTCACCGCTTGCGACAAGGGCAAGCGAAATCTTCCGGAGGCATGCGCGCGAACTGGAGAACGGCGACGCACTTGTCCGGGCCATCGAGGCCCGGAACGTGCGTTTTACCGAAACCGTCGAGCAGTCGAAGGCGCTCGACCTCATGCGGGGCTTTCACATCGTCATCGCCGCAAGCGGCATGTGCGAAGCCGGCCGCATACGCCACAGGCTGAAGAACTGGCTGTGGCGGGACGAGGGCACTGTGTTGTTGGTCGGCTACCAGGCGGCCGGGACGCTCGGCCGTTTTCTCGAAGACGGCGCCTCCGTGGTTCGCATCCAGGGAGACGATATTCGGGTGCGGGCCCGCATCCGAACGCTCGACATCTACAGCGGCCATGCCGATGGAGTGGAACTCGCCGACTGGGTGCGGGCCCGGCAACCCATTCGCGGCGGCGTCTTTCTGGTCCACGGTGAAGAGGATGCGCTCGAAGCGCTCCAGCAGCGTCTATCCAAGTTCCTGCCGGAAGTGCGGCTGATCCGGCCTCGTCTCGATGCGGCGTTCCGCCTGGGTGCAGAAGGGTTGGTTGAGATATCTGACACCACTCCTCCCCGCATCGATCCGTATCGGGCGGGACACACCGATTGGCACAACGACTTCCAATCGCTTGTCCTCGATCTTCAGGACGAACTGGCGAAGGCCGCCGACGACAAGGCGCGCGGCGTGGTGCTGCGCAGATTGCGGCGGGCGCTGATGGAGGAGGCATGAGGCGGCCCAAGGTCCAGCTTCTCAGCGCGCGACCACGGAGACGCCGGCCTCGATGCGGTCGCTTGGATAGAGGATGACCCTCTCTCCCTGCTGCAGCCCCTCGCGAATTTCCACCGAAAGGCTGTTTCTGTGGCCGATTCCGACAAGGCGCAGTTCAGCCCGCTGCCCCTCTACGACGAACACGGCCCAGTCTTCTCCTCGCCGGAACAGGGCTCCCAGCGGCAGCCGGAGCACGTCGCCTTCGAAAAGGATAACCTGAACGTCGACGCGATAGCCGTGGCCGAGGGGAGTCCAGCGCTCCGGCGGATCGGCAAAGTCGAGTCTCACGTCCACCCGCTGCTCTTCGATGCCGAGCGCCGAGACCTCGGTCACGGCGAACGGCTCGATCCGCCGCACGGTCGCCTTCAGATCCGGGCCGCCCCAGCCGGTAACGATAGCGTCCTGCCCGGACCTGATCTTGACCGCGTCCTCCGAGAGCATGTTGACGACGATTTCTAGATCCTTGGGATCTCCGATCTCGAGCAGGGGCGTACCGGCTTCCACGACGCCTTCGCTACGGCGCATGACTTGCAGCACAACGCCATCGACCGGTGCCGTCAGCGGAACACATTCACAGTCCCCGCTGCGGCTCCTGATCTCTTGGCGGGAAAGCAGGCGGGACTGGGCCTGTTGGAGCTCGTGGCGCCTGACATTGAGCGCCGCTTCGGCCGTAGCAAGATTGGCTTCCGCGACACTGAACGCGCGTTCGGCGTCGTCGAGCGCCCGCTGCGAAATCGTGTTGCGCTGGATCAACTGACGGGCGCGCGCACGATCGCTCTGCGCAAAGGTCAGGTCGGCCCTGGCTTTGTTGAGTTCGGCTTCGGCAAGGTTGTAGGCCGCTCGCGCGGCTTCGACCGCCGCCTGCTGCTCGGCTTCCGTCCGAGCATCGAGGAAAGCCGGTGCCGCAGGCTCGATCTGCGCCAATTGCGTTTCTCCTGCCTTCACCGCGTCCCCTGCATCCATCGTTATCCGATGCAACTGGCCGCGCAGCGGAGCGTGCAGTGTGTAGACATCGCGTACCCGAGTTTCGCCTTCCTCGTCTATGGTCACGCGCAGCATGCCGGTCGTGGCCGTCGTGAGATCGACCGGGATCGGCTGGGGCCTCAATGCGTAGGCGATGGCGGCTGCCAGCACGCCCAGCAAGCCACCCCAGATCACCAGTCTGCGTTTTGCCACGCTCAAAGGCTACTCCCTCGTTTTCAGCACCGCGATCAGGTCCAGGCGGTCCAGCCGGCGGCGCACGATAGCGGCGCAGGTCAGCGCGGCCGCAAGCGCGATCAGAGCGGCCTTGCCATAGGTGGCGTCATGAAGCACGAGCGGAACGCGGTAAAGTTCCGTCTCGAAGGCGCTCGTCATGTACCAGGCCAGACTGAAGCCGATGACCCCGCCGAGCGGGATGGAGATCCAGGTCAGAATGCCGACCTCGCCGAGAAGAATGTAGGATATCTCCCAACGACTGAAGCCGAGAACGCGGAGCGTCGCGAGCTCGCGCGCCCGTTCCGAAAGGGCGATGCGGATCGAATTGTAGGTGACGCCGACGGAGAGCGTCAGCGAAAAGGCAACGAAGAAGCCGATGAAGATGAAGATGGTTTCGCCCATCGTCTTGTAGAAGGTGTCGATGGCGGCCTGCCGGAAAAGAACCGCCGCGACATTGGGGATGTCCTTGAGCCGAGTCAGCAAGGCCGCGCGGCTTGGCGCATCGACACGGATATGCAGTCCGCTGACGACCCGGCCGTCGCCGGCCAAGCGGTTGAGCGCGGCCATGTCCATATAGGCGGGCGTACCGATATAGGTGTCGAAGATCTGCGCCACCGGCAGGTTCACGCGATGCTGGCGCCCTTCCAGCATTTCAATGGCGACGGTGTCGCCGGTTTCGACCTCGAGGAGTTCGGCAAGCTTGCGCGAGAGAACGAGCCCGTCGGGCGGGACCTCGATGCGACCGCGCTCGTTGTCGAAAACCGGGCTCAAAATTGCGCCCTGCGGTACACCGATAATGCCTTGTCGCTCGACAAGGTGTCCGTGACCAATGCGTGTCGAAACATAGCGGTAAGGCTCCGCAGCCAGCACTCCAGGCAGGTTCTCGAAGCCCCTGACCGTGTCGATCGGTTGCAGGTCGCTAAAGGCTACGGATGCGTCCTGATGCTGCCCTCGCTCGAAGACGGTTTCGACGAGGGAGTCGATGGCGTCCACCCATTGCAGCGCCATGATCAGCACGGAGATGGACATGGCGAGGCCGAGACTTGCCAGGAATGCCCGCGCCGGCCAGCGGATGATGCGCCGCAGGATCATCCGCGACGGTTCGTCCAAGGCACCCGCCAGCGCAGTTCGCGAGGCCCAGCTGCGCCGATAGATCGGCGGGGAGGGTGGCAGCATTGCCTCTGCCGGCGGCAGGCGTACGGCGCGACGCACAGCGAAGAGGCTGCCCGCCAGCGCGGCGGCAAGGCTGATCGCACCGGCGATCACGAAACCGTCGGGGCTCGGCCGATAGAGAAGGAAGGGAAAGCGATAGAACTGCGTATAGAGCTCGGTATTCCAATGGCCGAGCCAGGCGCCGAGAATGGACCCGATCAGGATGCCGAGCGCTCCGATGGCGAGGACCATCTTGGCGTAATGCCAGCCAATCGCCAGGTTGCCGTAGCCAAAGGCCTTCAGGAGACCGATTTCCCGGCGCTCGGTCTCGATCAGACGCGCCATCACCATGTTCGTCAGGAAGGCAGCGACCGCAAGGAAGATGGTCGGCATGATCTTCGACATGTTCTTCTGCTGAGCGATCTCGCTCTGGAGGAACCAGTTCGAAGTCTGGTCGGCGCGCCCATAAGCTCCGATGCCGCCGAAGGGGGCCAGCAGGCTGTCGAGACGCCGGATGACGTCCCTGGGGTCCGCGCCCGGCAGCAGGCTCACGGTCACGCTGTTGAAGGCAGATTGGAGGTCGAAGGCGGCCGCCAGCGCATCTCTCCCCATCCATAGAACGCCGAAACGCTCGTCGTCCGGCATGAGCCCACCCGGGGCGATGGCATAGACGAATTCCGGGCTCAGCGCAGTGCCGACCACCTGGAGCCTGCGTTTGTTTCCTCTGAGGATTGCGTCGAAAGTGTCGCCGGGCTTCAATCCATGCGCATCGGCGAAGGGCTCGCTGACGACCACCTCGTCCGGCCGGTTCGGGTCGACAAGACGTCCGGAGCGGATCACCAGCGCGTTCAGGAGCTGCGGCCCGTGCTCGGGGAGCGAAATCAGTTGGGCGACGACCGGCTCGGAATAGCCGGGCATGTCGAGGAGGGCGCCATCGACGATACGCGTTTCGGCCAGCCGCACGCCCGGCATTTCGGCGATGTCGCGTCCGAGATACTCGGGAGCGCGTTTCGCCCGGGCGAAGACGTCGGCGAAACGGGTCCGTTCGTAATAGGCGGTGGTGGTCTCTTCGAGCGCTTCAATGGTGGTCAGCGCCATGATGAGCAACGCCGTGCCTGAAGCGATCACGAGAGCGATCGCCAGGACCTGGGCCTTCAACTGCCAGAGGCCACGGAGGAGTTTTTGGTCGAGACTGCTCATGATACTACCAGGAGAGTTCGGCTGGCGCGCGCTGAACGGTGTTTCGCCGCGTCTCGACGATGCGCCCGTCGGCGAAGTAGAGCACGCGATTGGCAATCTCGGCAATCACCGCATTGTGGGTTATGAGCGCCGTGGTTGTTCCGAGCTCCCGATTGATCCTGAGGATCGCATCGAGCACGAGAATGCCCGTCTTGCTGTCAAGTGCACCCGTGGGTTCGTCGCAAAGCAGCAGGTCGGGCCGCTTCGCGATGGCGCGGGCGATGGCGACCCTCTGCTGCTCGCCGCCGGAGAGCTGTGCGGGAAAATGATCCATCCGGTCGGCGAGGCCGACCATAGCCAGCGCTTCGCTCGGCGGCATCGGATCTCTGGCGATCTCAGTCACCAGCGAGACGTTTTCGCGCGCGGTCAGGCTCGGAATGAGATTGTAGAACTGGAAGACGAAACCGACATGGTTGCGCCGGTAGAGGTTCATCGCGCGCTCCCTGCCAAGCAAAAGGGCACGGTCGCGAAACAGGACCGTGCCGCTTGTCGGCGTATCGAGGCCGCCGAGAATGTTGAGGAGGGTCGATTTGCCGCTTCCGGAGGGCCCAAGCAGCACCATCAGCTCGCCCTCACGGAGCTCGACGTCGACGCCGCGCAACGCATGGACCTCCACCGTTCCCATGCGATAGGTCTTGGTGAGATCGCGCGCCTCAAGGGCTATGGCCGGTGTCTCGTTCTCCACCGATACTCCCTGGTTGGCAAGGCATCGCGGCTACTCATGCCTCCTGGAATTGACCCTGGGTTAAGGACAAAGACATGTGTCTGTTTGGACGCGCGGCGCTGCAGTCCACGAATTCGCATCCGGGTGTCGTGCAGAGAGATAGCGCCCCATCTCCGAAATGGGAGATTTCAAGAGGTTCTTTGTTTCTCAGCGCTCACCGCGCCATCAAGACGGGGAGTTTCGTTTCATCGAGCATCGATCGGGTTACGCCACCGAAGATGAATTCACGCAATCGGGAGTGGCCATAGGCGCCCATCACGATGATATCGGCGGACACATCGACCGCGTGCTGCTGGAGAACCTGCGCCACCGTCTTTCCGCCGCTCGGCAATGCATCGACCGTCACATTGATGCCCTGTCGGGCGAGATAGGCGGCAACATCCGCACCGGGTTCATCGCCGCTCCCCCTGAGCGATGCCGTTGGATCGACCATCGTGACGTGTACGGAATCGGCCTTGGTCATCATCTCCAGCGCTTCCCGCGCAGCACGCGCGGATTGCGCCCGTGAATCCCAAGCCAGCAGCACGGTCTTAGGCTGCAGCGTCGGCTTTGTGTCGGGCGGGATCAGCAAGAGCGGGCGACCGGACTGAAGCGGCCCGCCGCCGACAACCTGTCGCTTCAGATCTGCATCGGCAAAGGCATCGGGGCCAACCAGGAGGAGATCGCAGTAGATCGACCGTTCGCCTATATCGTAGTCAGCTGCCGCAACTTCCGAATAGACGCTGTCGACATCGTAGGAGATTTCGCGCCGGCCGAGCAGGTCGCGTGCCTGCCTGACGCGTTCCTTTAGCGCCTGTACGCTTCGGTCGCGTTGCTCCACCCATGCCGGGGTCATTGTCGGATAGCGCCCCATCGGTTCTGGCGCCCACGCCGCGACGAGCACGCTCAGATGCGCGCCGGCCTGACCGCAGAGATCGGCGGCAATCCGCAGGTCCTCGTCGCCGCGCGAGGCGCCGATGACCGCGAGTATCGTCTTGAAAGACATGGGTTTCCTCCATTTTAAGCGGCGGCGAGACGCGTCCGCGCGGGAGCGTTTCGCCGCTAGAAACATAGGCCATGCGCTAGGCGGCTTTCACAGTGATCTTGCGCTCCTTCTTTTGCGCGTCCTCGCTCTTAGGCAGGGTGATTGTCAGCACCCCCTTTGCGAAGGCTGCCTCGACCTTGTCGGTGTCGACGCCCTCCGGCACCTGGAAGGCGCGCTGAAACGATCCATAACGGCGCTCGGAAACGAAGTACTCCTTGCCCTTCTCTTCCTTCGTCTCCTGCTTCTTGCCCTTGATCGACAGGCTCCCGTTCGAGATCTTTACCTCGATGTCCTTCTCCTCGATGCCGGGCAATTCGGCGGTGATCTCGTAAGCCTTCTCCGTCTCCGCGACGTCGACAGCCGGGGCGATAGCCCATTCCGGAATGCGCGGCATGCGCTGCATGAGCGCGGACCCGAAGGGGCGGCGCCAGAGCGACGGGGTAAACTCGTCGAACAGGCGGTCGATTTCGGAGCGAAGGCCTTCAAACGGAAGCCATGATTCTGCGCCATGCTTGACCGCTTTCTCTTCCGTCTTGACGGGAAGTTTCGTTGCTTTCTCAGCCATGACTGGTCCTCCATGGTGTGTGAGATTTGGCCGTGGTCGGATTGGAACGCCAAGCCAACTGGCCGCTTTGCCATCGCTTGGTTGCTGCCAGTTAGGGCGATTTAACTGCCGTCTTTGGATCTGCTCATTGATCGGCGTCAAACATCGATGCAACTTCGCTCGTCGGCCTTCGAATAGATCGGCCACAGGCCGGTTAGCGCCGGGAGAACCTTCCGCTTTGATGGACATCAACGTCGCGCCGGCCCAGCAGGACTATTGTCTGAGTGCCAAAGACGGGAGAGATGAATGATCGCAGCAGTCATCTGGTTCGAGAATGTGCATCGACACGAGATTGCCAGGGTCGGCGGCAAGAACGCTTCCCTCGGAGAGATGATTGCCGCCCTGTCTTCGCGCGGCATCGAGGTGCCTACCGGCTTTGCGACCACTGCTGAGGCCTATTGGCGCTTCATTGACGCAAACGGTCTGCGAGCGCCAATCGTCGCCCTGCTTCGGAACTGGGAGAGCGGCGAGGCGTCGCTTGCCGAAACGGGCGCCGCGATCCGCAAGACCATCCTTGCCGGACGCTGGCCCAACGACATCGAAGAAGAGATCATTGCCGCCTATCGCGAACTCTCGCGAAAGCTCGACGTCGGGGTCGCTTCGGTTGCCGTTCGTTCGAGCGCCACTGCGGAAGATCTGCCGACGGCGAGCTTTGCCGGACAGCAGGAGAGCTTTCTCAATGTCGTTGGCGAGGGCGCCCTGATGGATGCCTGCCGGCGCTGCTATGCTTCGCTCTTTACCGATCGCGCCATCAGCTACCGCAAGACTAACGGCTTCGACCACATGAAAGTGGCGCTGTCCGTGGGCGTTCAGCAGATGGTTCGTTCCGATCTCGGCGGCGCCGGCGTCATGTTCTCGATCGAAACCGAGACCGGCTTCGACAAGGTCGTGCTGATCAACGCCACCTGGGGGCTCGGCGAATATGTCGTCAAGGGCGTTGTCGATCCTGACGAATATCGCGTCTTCAAACCGCTGCTCACCGATGCGGCACTTGCGCCGATCATCCAGAAGAGACGCGGTACCAAGGCCAGCAAACTCATCTATGGTGACTCCGACGCGCCGACGCGCGGCGTCCCGACGTCGGCAGAGGAACAGGCGAGCCTCGTCTTGAGCGACGAGGAGATCTTGACGCTCGCGCGATGGGCGGTCGCGATCGAGGAGCATTACGGCTGCCCGATGGATATCGAATGGGCAAAGGACGGCCGCCACAACAGGATTTGCATCGTGCAGGCGCGGCCCGAAACGGTGCAGGCGAGAGCGGCCCCCGGACTGCTCCCGACGTATCATCTCGGCAAGAAGGGCCGCCTCCTGGCAAAGGGATTGGCGATCGGCAATGCTATTGCGGCAGGGCCGGTGTGCCTGATCGACCGTCCCGAAGACATCGGCGAATTCGTTGATGGCGCCATTCTCGTCACCACGACCACCGATCCCGATTGGGTGCCGGTGATGAAGCGTGCTTCGGCCATCGTCACCGACCATGGGGGCCGCACTTCCCATGCCGCGATCGTCAGCCGGGAGCTCGGCGTCCCGGCAATCGTCGGAGCGGAGAATGCGACGGAGGCATTGCGCCCCGGGACCGTCGTCACGGTCTCCTGTGCCGAAGGTGACGAGGGCTTCATCTACGAGGGACGTGCCGAGTTCAAGGCGGAGACGATCAGCCTCGCGGAGATACCCGAGACGCGTACGAAAGTGATGCTCAACCTCGCTGATCCGCAATCCGCCTCGCGCTGGTGGAGGCTTCCCGCCGACGGGATCGGTTTGGCACGCATGGAATTCGTGATCAGCAATGCGATCCAGGTCCACCCGATGGCACTCGTGCACTTCGAACGTCTGAAGGACCGACTGGCGCAGGAGAGGATTGCCGCACTGACAGCGGGCTATCCGGAGAGGACCGACTATTTTGTCGACCAACTCGCACAAGGGCTCGCACGGCTCGCCGCTGTCGCCTACCCGCATCCGATCATCGTCCGTATGAGCGATTTCAAGACCAACGAATATGCCGGCCTATGCGGCGGGGCGGAGTTCGAGCCGCAAGAAGAAAATCCGATGATCGGCTTTCGCGGCGCATCGCGCTACTACTCGCCGAAATACCGCGACGGCTTCGCGCTCGAGTGCCGGGCGATCAAGCGGCTGCGCGAGACGATGGGTTTTCGGAACGTCGTCGTCATGATCCCGTTCTGCCGCTCGGTGGCCGAGGCGGAAAAGGTGCTTGCCGTCATGGCCGAAAACGGCCTCGCGCGGGGCGCCGACGGCCTGGAGATCTATGTCATGTGCGAAATACCCTCGAACGTCGTCCTGGCGACCGCCTTTGCGCGCTCTTTCGACGGCTTTTCGATCGGCTCCAACGATCTGACGCAACTGACACTCGGGGTCGACCGCGACTCCGCAGATCTCGCCCCCTCCTTCAATGAGCAGGACGAGGCGGTGAAATGGATGATTGCTAAGGTCATCACCGATGCCAGACAGGCCGGGGCGAAGATCGGTCTGTGCGGTCAGGCGCCGAGCGACCACCCCGACTTTGCGGCCTTCCTGGTCGAATGCGGCATCGATTCCGTGTCCGTCACGCCCGACAGCTTCGTCGCGGTGAAGGGGATCGTGGCAGCGGCGGAGAAGGCGAAAACGGGAGGGTAGAACGAAATCGTCCACGTCGCGGTTCAGGCCGCGTCGGCGTGGCCAATTCCTTTGAAGGTTGTTGGGGCAAGGACTACGCCTGCATCGCGGCCTCGGACAAGCCTTCCTTCGGCACTTCGGGGATTTCGGTCATCGTTGCCTCGGTCAGCAACAGAACGCTTGCAACGGAAACCGCGTTTTCGAGCGCAACGCGGACGACCTTCGTGGGATCGATGATGCCGGCCGCGACCAGGTCGACATAGACTTTCCGGCCCGCGTCAAAACCAAAATTACCTTTGCCCTCCAGCATCTTGGCGACCACCACACCACCGTCGGTCGACGAATTTTCGGCGATCTGCCGGGCTGGCAGCTCCAGCGCCCGCCTGAGGATCTGGACGCCTGTGCGCTCGTCTCCCTCGCAAGCCTTTTCTTCTTCCTCGACAGCCCGGATGCAGCGTAGCAGGGCAAGTCCCCCACCGGGCAGGATGCCTTCGGCCACGGCGGCCTTGGTCGCGCTGATCGCATCGTCGAGCGCCTCCTTCTTCGACTTCAGCTCCGCCTCGGTCGCAGCCCCCACCTTGATCACGGCAACGCCGCCTGAAAGCTTGGCCAGTCGCTCTTCGAGCTTCTCGCGATCGTAGCTGCTGGTCGTCGTCACTATTTCTCGCCGTATTTGCTCGGTGCGCGCACTGATCGCCTTCTTGTCTCCGGCCCCGCCGATGATCGTCGTAGTCTCTTTCGTGACGACGACTCGCTCGGCGCGGCCGAGCTGCTCGAAAGCGACGGTTTCGAGAGTTATGCCCAGCTCCTCGGAGATGAGCTGACCGCCCGTGAGAATGGCGATGTCCTGCAGCAGCGCCTTGCGGCGGTCTCCGAAGCCCGGCGCCTTGACCGCGCAATTCCTGAGCGTTCCGCGCATCTGGTTGACGATGAGCGTCGCCAGCGCTTCCGTCTCGACATCTTCGGCGATGATCAGCAGCGGTGTTCCGGATTTCGCGACGGCCTCCAGCAATTGCACGCAGTCCTTGAGGGAGTTGATCTTTCGGTCGAACAGGAGGACCGCCGCTCCTTCGAGCACGACCTCCATTCGCTCGGCGTCGGTGACAAAATAGGGTGAGATGTAACCGCGATCGAACTGCATGCCCTCGACCACCTCGAGAATGGTCTCGGTCGACTTCGATTCCTCGACGCTGATCACGCCGTCGTCTCCGACCTTTTCCATTGCCTCGCCGACCAGCGCGCCGATCTGCGTGTCATTATGGGCGGAGATCGTCGCGACCTGCTCCTTCTCGCGCTTTTCTGAAACGGGACGGGAATTCTTCTTCAGTTCGGCGATGGCACGTTTCAGGGCTCGGTCGAGTCCGTGCTTGATGTCGATTGCGCTTGCACCCGCGACGACGTTTCTCAGGCCATCGGCGAAGATCGCCTGAGCGAGGATGGTCGACGTGGTCGTCCCGTCGCCAACGATTTCCCCAGTCTTTTCCGCTGCCTGCCGCAGCATCCGTGCCCCGAGATTTTCTTCAGGATCCTTGAGATCGAACTCCTTCGCAATGGTCACGCCGTCATTGCAGACGATCGGGATTCCCCACTTTCTTTCGATCAGGACGGCCTTCGAGCGGGGGCCGAGCGTGACGCGTACCGCATCCGCCAGTTGCGTGGTGCCCCTCAAGATCTTCTCTCGAGCCGCAGAATGGAAAAGCACTTGCTTGTGAGCCATGTTCCCACGCTCCGTTCCCTAGTACTACAGTTGCAAATGACCTCGTTTTCTGTAATGGGCGAGCATGGCCTGCGCCTGATGGGTTCGTCGCCAGAGAGACCAGGCGAGAATGAAAGCCCGCTTTGCGGGCTTTCGCATGATCAGCCGAGCGATGAGGGTGCGGATTTCGGCAACGGTGGGAATGAGTCTGAGCTTACGCGTCAGGCAGCGATTGGCGGATTTGGACTCGTTTCGTTCGGTTTGCCGCAGGTCGCGCGGCGTAGATCGGCGCCGAGCTTGGCGAGGAAGGCGGCGGCCGCCATGACGAGCGTCATGTGGCGATGCCAGCCGTGCCAGGAGCGGGCTTCGCAATGGTCAAGGCCGAGATCATCCTTGGCGCGCTGGAAGCATTCCTCGATTGTCCAGCGCAAACCTGCCGCCCCGGCCAGTTCCGCAAGCGTGGCCTCGGCGGGCGCAAAGACCAGATAATAGCTGAGGGCGTGCGGATCCGTGCGGCTTTTGCGGATGAGGACATAGCGGGCATAGCCTTCCTCAACGGCATAAGGCAGAGCTATGCGTGCCCAGTGATAGAGACGCAATCCCTTGGCGCCTTCACCGGCCGGACAGGCGGCCCAGGCCGCAGCGGGCAGTTCCCCGGCCATCTCTTTCGGATCCGTCTGCAGCAGCCCCTGATCGGTCAGCATCCGTAAGGTATGGTTGGAGCGCACCGCAAGCACATAAGGCTGCCGACGCTCCTCGAGCATCCGGCGCGTCTGGTAATCGCCGCCATAGACCGCATCAGCCAGAACCCAGGCGCATGGCACACCACGATCAAGCGCTTCAGCCAACATGGCGCGCGCCATCGCCGGCTTGGTCAAGAATTCCGTCTCCTGGGGAATACCGGCCGCCTTGCGCCGCGCCTGGTCTTTCGCCCAGGCTTCCGGCAGGTAGAGCCGTCGGTCGATCAGTGTCTGGCCAAAGCGGCTGGCATAGGCGACGAACACGCCGATCTGGCAGTTCTCGATGCGGCCGGCGGTGCCCGAATACTGCCGCGCCACCCCCACCGAATGGGTGCCCTTCTTCAAAAAACCGGTTTCGTCCACCACCAGCACGCCCGATCGATCGCCGAGCGCCTCAATGGCGTAATCGCAAACGATGTCGCGCAACCGGTCCGCATCCCATTGCGACCGCCCCAGCAGTGCCTGGATCCGCCACGGGCGCCCAAAGCCGGCTTGCTCGGCAAGAAGCCAGCCGGTTTTGCGCTCAATCCCCGACAAGAGCCCGTCGATAAATGCCCCGCAGCCCTCCCGCGCCTCGGAACGGCGGAACACCATGCCGAGACGCGCCTTCAGCGCCGACAGTTCCCCTTCCCAGGAAATCCCCGAACCCGACCATTCCGAAACAGACATGCCAAATCCCCTTCAAGAAACCCCTTGAAGAGAATCATGATTTGCCTTCATTTACAACTGTAGTACTAGTGCATCGACCGGAGAATCGTACCCGATTTTCGGAAAGCTCGATGCGCAGGTTCAAAGAGTCACAGTGACCTTTGCGCCTCGGAAGAGACACGCGGCGCTGTGATGTATTTAAGCGCAGGGTGCAAACGGCGCTTTGACGCGCATCAAAACGGCATGCGATCGACTCGCGGCCGATCCCTTGACGCCGGTCAAGGCGGGTGGCGCGGTCGATGACTTATTCTCGCCAGTGACGAAGAATTGAGGCCGCTGCGATGATCTACAACACAATACTGGTACACCTTGGCATCTATAACGGCGCAGCACCGCAGTTGAAGTTCGCCCGTGAGCTCGCCTCCCGCTTCGACGCGAATCTGATCGGCTTCGCCGCGGGCGATATCCATCCGATCACCGCACCGCCACCGGGCGTGATCTTGGACGACGAGTTCCTTCGCCTCGAGACAAGGGAGATCGAACGGCGGCTGGTGGCGCTCAAGGCTGAATTCGAGGACGACAGTGAGCGGGAAGGCGGCGGCTCACTCCGCACGACGATCGGCGATCCGACCCGGGAACTGGCCATCGCCGCACGGGCGGCGGATCTCGTCATTGCCGGGCTGGGCCTTGGAAGCCGCGAATGCGACGGCCGCGACGCCGTCGATCTCGGTGAGTTGGTTCACTCCGCCGGCCGGCCGGTTCTCATCCCGCGGGACGATCTCGAACCATTACGGGCCAACAGCGTCGTCGTCGCGTGGAAGGATGCCCGCGAGGCGAGACGCGCAGTCGTGGATGCGATGCCATTCCTCGTCCATGCGCGGGAAGTGCTTGTTGCCACGATTGCCGACCGCGATCAGGATCTGGCGACGGCCAGTGCCGGCGATGTTGTCCGATACCTGGTCAACCACGGAGCGAGAGCCCGTGCGGAAGTCTTCAGCCCCGGCGATCGCCATGATGGCGAGGCCTTGGCGGACATTTCCAGGCAGAATGGAGCGGATCTCATCGTATCCGGAGCCTATGGACACACCAGGTTTCGCGAGTGGCTATTGGGAGGCGTGACCCGTTCTCTCCTCACGGAAGGAACTCTGAACCGCCTCATGTCGGCTTGAGGTCCCGATGGCGAGTGAACGATGTGGCGTGCCGAGCGTTGAGCGATGGGAAGCAGGACTGAAGCGATGACGGCACTGGGTGCCAAAGTGCAATTCCTCGCCGACCCGGCGTCCTATTTCGACCCTCCGGGCAGGATCATGACGAAGGAAACCCATATGTCCTGGGTTTTCATCGCCGATTGCTGGGTGCTGAAGCTGAAAAAGCCAGTAAAGCGAGCCTATCTGGATTTCAGCACGATCGCAGCACGAGAATTCTATTGTAACGAGGAACTCCGGCTGAACCGGCGACTGGCCCGCGACACCTATCTTGCCGTCAGACCGCTTTACTGTAGCGAAGACGGCTATCTGACATTCAAGCCGGCTGAGCGGATTGCCGATTGGCTCGTCGAGATGCGACGGCTACCGACCGACGAGATGCTGGACGCCCGCATTGGGGCGAGCCGGATTGCGCCCGACGAGATTGCCGGCATCGCTGACCGACTTGCCCGCTTCTATAGTGACAGCACGCCGGAGATCGCCGACGGCCCGGTATATATCCGACATCTACTCGAAGAACATGAGATAAACCGGGAGACGCTCCTGCGCCCGGAATTCGATCTGGCGACCGCCGGAATCGATGCATTGATTGGATGGGTCGGCGCGGGGCTCAGTGACATGCGCAGCCTGATAGAGGCGCGCATAGCGCAAGGTCGGATCGTAGAAGGGCATGGGGACCTCAGGCCGGAGCATGTCTGCCTCATCGACCCGCCCCAGGTCATCGACTGTCTCGAGTTCAATCGCGCTATGCGGATCATCGATCCTTACGACGAGATGAACTACCTGGGGCTCGAATGCGAGGTGCTGGGAGCCGGCTGGATCACGCCACTGCTTCTGTCCGCGCTCGACAAAGTACTTGGCGAACGACCGGACGATCGCCTGATCGCTCTTTACGGCGGATTTCGTGCTTTGCTGAGGGCAAGGCTCTGCCTCGTTCATCTTCTGGAGCACCCGGTACGCAAACCGGAGAAGTGGCGGCCTTTGGCGCTTGCATATCTCAATGCCGCCCGGCAACGCATGTCACTCGTCGTCGCCTAAAAGCGCGGAAATCGAGCCGCCGTCGGCGAGCCGGCGGATGGTCTCGGCAAAAAGCGGAGCGCTCGGGATCACCTCGACAGAGGAGTGAAGGAGGTCCCTCTCAAGCGGGAAGGGAGCCACGGAATCGGTCACGATGGTCCTCTCGATTGCGGGATGCGCCAGCGCCGCTTCGGCGCCCTTGCCGAAGAGCCCGTGTGTCACAACCGCGTAAACGGCCTTGGCACCCCGCTGCCGACACGCTTCAGCAGCCCTCAACATCGTGCCGCCGGTGCTGATCATATCGTCCACGATGAAGACGTTCGCGTTCTCGACCTCTCCGGCAAAGAGTTCGCCGGAAACAATGCCTCGGCTGCGGCGCTTTTCGAGAAGGCCGAACAGCGCAGCCTTGCCGGACGCGCGTTCATATGCCTCCTTGAGCAGCTGCGCGCGCTTAACGCCACCGCTGTCGGGAGAGAAAATCGCAACCGACCCTTCGGGGACCTTTTGCGAGATGCGTGAGGCGAACATGCCCTTTGCACTCAGATGTAAGGTGCGGCAGCGGAAAGCGTTCTGAAAGGCCGCGATATTGTGTACGTCGAAAGCCACGAGCTGATCGGTGCCGACGGCCTCGAAGAGCTCAGCCACATAGCGCGTCGTCACGGGATCACGCGCTTTGGTTTGCCGGTCCTTGCGCGCATAGGCAAGGTACGGGACTACAGCGGTAACCCGCGAGGCGCCGTTTTCGCGACAGGCGGCAATGAAGAAAAGCAGCTTCAGGAGCTTGTCATTGGCCGAACCATCCCTGTTGCCGTTGAGCGCATGGATGATGAAGACATCTTCGCCCCGCACGCTGACGAGCGGCCGCGCCTTGTGTTCGCCATCCTCGAAATCGCGTTCTTCGTGCGCCGCGAGGGCAACCCCGGCGTTCGCGGCGATTTCCTGTCCGAGAGGTCTCGTTCCGTTCAGTGCAAAGATGCGCATGGGCAACACCATGAAACAAAGGCGCAATGCGTTCCTTGACCGTGGTCAAAGGCGCGTGGGCACAGTCGAATCCCGCAATTGACCCGCGTCAATCCTGGCTCGCACGGGGTGACTATACTGGAAACGTCGATCTGGCGCGGGAGTTGCAAAATCATGCAGGCAAAGGATTTCATGACCCGAGGCGTCATCAGTATAAGCCCCGAGCACAGCGTTAGCCATGCCGCGCGCATTATGCTCGAAAACCACATTAGCGGTCTGCTCGTCCGAGACGATCAAGGCCAGCTACTTGGCGTATTGTCGGAGGGTGACCTCCTGCGGCGCGCCGAACTGGGGCCGGCGGCGTGGAGGAGTTCGACGGAAAAACAGCATGCCTCGGCAGAGCGTTTCATCAAGAGCCACAGCTGGCAGGTCGGTGATGTCATGACGCGGAAACTCGTCACGGTCGACGGCGACACGCCGCTTGACCGCGTCGCTGCCATCATGGCGGCCAATCAAGTCAACCGTGTCCCTGTCATGCAGGGCGACGAAATCCTCGGCATCGTCACCCGCAGCGACATCCTGAGGGCGGTGGCCACATCCGTTCCGGATGTGGCGGCGAGCGGGGACCAGGCGAAGCGGCGCGCGGTGTTCACGCGGCTGACGAGTGATCTCGGACTTGATCGCGAGAGCATAGACGTCACCGTCGACGATGGTATCGTCTGCCTATGGGGCGAGGTCGAGAGCGAGGCCAAGCGCGAGGCGGCCCGGGTCGTGGCCGAGAAGATCGGCGGGGTCGGTTGCGTCAAGAACAGGCTTCGCGTTGTTTCGAGTTGAGGACATTCGATGACGGAACCCAGACCGAAGTCCGTACTGGCGATCGCACTGAACCCCACGATCGACGTCTCGAGTGAGGTCGACCGCGTGCAGCCGACCCGCAAGATGCGGACGCGTAACGAGCGCCGCCAGGCCGGCGGTGGCGGCGTGAATGTGGCGCGAGTCATTGCCGAACTCGGCGGGCGGCCCGAACTCCTGATCCTAACCGGTGGCGCAACGGGTGCAATGCTCGAGGATTGGCTGAGGAAACTGTCGATCGATCTGCACGTCGTGCCGATCACCGAATCCACGAGAATTGCCTTTATGGTGCAAGAGAAGGAGAGCGGCTTCGAGTATCGCTTTGTTCCCGAAGGGCCGGAAGTGTCGAAGGAGAACCTTGCGAATGCCTTGGAGATCGTCAAGCGCTTCAACGGCGACTTCGTCGTGGCGAGCGGCAGCCTGCCTCGGGGGGCGCCGGAAGACACCTACGCGCGGATGGCCGAAGCGGCGGCTGCGAACGGCGCCAAGGTTCTGTTGGATTGTCCGGGATCGACCTTGCGGGAGACCTTGGGCAGGGCTCCCATTCTGCTGGTGAAGCCGAGCATCGGCGAGTTGGAGACGCTGGTCGGCCGCCGTCTCAACGAACACGGCGTCGGCGAAGCGGCGGCGACGCTGGTCAAGAATGGCGCCGCCGAATATGTCGCGGTCACCATGGGTCGCGAGGGTGCCTGGCTGGCCGGTCCGAATGGAATCCTGCGCGTACCCTCGAAACATGTGGTCGTCCAATCCGCCGTCGGGGCCGGTGACAGCTTCGTCGGGGCGGTGGTCTGGTTCCTGATGCAGGGCAAACCGATGGAAGATGCGTTCCGCTTGGGGGTGGCCGCGGGTGCGGCCGCTGCGATGACGCCCGGCACCGAGCTTTGCAGGCGCGACGATGTGTTCGCCATCTACGAAGCCGAGGCAGGGCGTTCTTGATCGCCTGCGATCCGGAGACGAACGGTCGTCTGTACCGTCCGCGGGGTCATTCCTCTCAACCGTCCTCGAGCATCCGATAGATTTCCTGCTCCTGGGCGAAATGCAGCCGCGTGATTGCTTCGAGGCCGTGGAGCAGCCGCTGGATTTCGTAGCGTTGCGCGGGGCTTGGCCCATCCTCGCCGAGTGCCTTGCGAAGCGAAGCCAGGCTGTGTACCCGCCGCCGGATCTCCATATGCGTCCGACTCATGCCCGCAAGCGCGTCCGGCGTGTCCGTGCTACCACGCAGTTTCGGATAAAGTTCTTCATCGTCCTGCCGCTCGTGCTGAAGGAGACGTTGCCTGAGCAACACGTCCAGATCCGCAAGCTGCCGGCGGAATTCAGGTCCCGGCAAGTGCCCGACGCGTTCGGCCGTGTGGCGGATTTCGTCCACGACGTCGATCAAGTCACGATGCTCCTCTTCCAAACGCAGGAGCTCCGCATGCGGCAGTCGCGGTCGCTTTCTCCAGCCGTGCACCGGCCCTGCAAGGGCGCGCAATGCATTGAGGATCGCCACCACGTCGATGAGTTCCTGCAAGAGTGCGCCTTGGACCGGGGCCAGGTAGCCGAGTGCCGCCGCGATCATGCCGGCAATGGACAGGCCCATGCCGGCATAGACGCTCTGAAGGGCGATGCGATGCGAGCGCCGGGCGATCCGGATCGCGCTGACGAGGCGGTCGAGCCTGTCCACGAGAATGACGACGTCGGCCGCTTCGGAGGACGCGGCGGCGCCGCGCGCACTCATCGCCACCCCGATATCGGCGGCGGCGAGCGCCGGCGCGTCGTTCACGCCGTCGCCCACCATCATGACTGGTCTCCCCGAGGCCTTTTCCGCCTCGACGATCCGGGTCTTGTCCTCCGGGGTCAATTCGGCCATCACACTGTCGACTTGGAGGAAGGATGCGAGGATCTCGGCCATTTCCGCACGATCGCCGGTAGCGAGCACGATACGCCGGGCCCCAGCCTCGCGCAAATGCCGGAGCACCGAGCCCGCCTCGGGCCTGATCTCGTCCGCCAACAGGAACGCGCCTGCCAAGGACCTGTCCACGGCGACGAGGACGGCGACGAAACCGTCTCTAGCGATCCATTCCCGGATCTCTCGAGAAAAGCCGCTCGCCTCGACACGCGCGCTCACGAAATCCCAGCCTCCGACGGCGATCTCGTGACCTTCTACGTAGCCGGTCACTCCGGCTCCCGCCGTCTCGCGGGAAGCGGAGGGTGTGGAAAGTTCAAGTCCGCGTTCGCGCGCCGCCGCGACGAGCGCCCGGGCGATGACATGGTGGGAACCCTGGTCCAGCGATGCTGCAAGGCGCAGTACCTCGATCGGATCGAGGTCGCCGCGGCATCTCGCGTCGATCAGCCCGGCCCGGCCGTCGGTGATCGTGCCCGTCTTGTCCAGAAGCACCGTTTTCGTGTTGGCCAGCATCTCCAGGGCGCCGCCACCTTTCACGAGCACGCCTTTGCCGGCGCAGCGCGACACGCCCGAGATGATTGCCACCGGCACGGCAAGGATCAACGGACAGGGCGTGGCGACAACGAGGACGGCAAGCGCCCGGATCGCCTCCCCGGATACGGCCCAGGCCCCGCCGGCAAGCAGTAGCGTGATGGCCAGAAAAACGAGCGCGTAGCGATCCGCGAGGCGCGCCATCGGTGCCTTGGCGGCCCTTGCCGCCTCGACCAGTCTTGCAATCGCGGCGTAGGTGCTCTCGGCTGCCGTGTGCGATGCAGTCATTTGGAAGGCATCGCCGGCATTTAGTGTGCCGCTCAGCACCGGTTCGCCGGACCGCCGGCGGACTGGCAGGGCCTCTCCGGTCAGAGCCGACTCGTCGATGACGGCGACATTGCCGTCCTCCACATTTCCGTCCACCGCCACGACTTCTCCTGCACGCACCAGGATGCAATTGCCGGCCGTCAGCGCGCCGACGGGCACCTCCTCCCATTGCCCTTCCGCTAAGCGCATGGCGGTGCTCGGCGCCCGATCAAGCAGCGCCGTCAGCTCGCGCCGCGCCCGCCGCTGCGCAAACTCCTCCAATGCCTGCCCGCCCGTGAACATCAGCGCGACGATGCTGCCGGTCAGGTATTCTCCAAGGAGAAGCGCGCCCGCCATCGCGAGTGCGGCGATGATGTCGAGCCCGAATTCCCTTTTGCCGAGGCTGATCGCGATCTCGGTGATGAGGCTCGTCAGCACAACTGCGGTGCCCGCAGCCCAAGCGGCTGTGCTGATCTCGGGCCGGCCGGCGAACCAGGCGGCGCCGCCCGTCAGCAGCGCCGAAGCAATCAGCGCGAGGAGAAGGCGCCGGCCCAATTCCTCTCCCTGCGAAATCAGTTTGGATAAGCGGTTCGGCGTCAAGTTTTCTCCTTTGCAGGGGACAAGAATATGCGAGGCGCCTTCCGGCGCCTTGACCCTGCGCAAGTCGTCTGCAAGCGCGCTTTTTAGGCCGCCATGTCGAGTAATCGCTCAAATTGTCGTGAGCCGGGCGCCCACCGCATGGCTGTGCAGCGCTTTGGCTCTAGGTCGTGGGCATGATCAGGTTCGTGGCCGTTATTCTATCGCTTCTGGTCTGCGTTTCGCCAGTGATCGCGCAGCAGACCTCCGCTGTGCCGGGTCTTCTCAAGAGCCTCGCAGGACGGGACGATCTCAAGTCCCTGAAGACGATCATCGTCGCCCAGGACGGCGAAGTGGTCGCGGAACAGGGCTATCGCGGCCATCGGCCATCGGAATCGACCAATATCAAGTCAGCGTCGAAGTCGATCATCTCGGCTCTCGTCGGCATCGCTATCGACAAAGGTCTTCTTACAGGACCCGAGCAGAAGATCGCCCCCATTCTCAAGTCGGACCTGCCTTCCCCGGCCGACCCGCGCATCGGCGACATCACGATCGGCAACCTGTTGTCGATGCAGGCGGGATTGGGCCGACTGTCCGGCCCGAACTACGGGCGCTGGGTTTCAAGCCGCAATTGGGTTCGTTTCGCACTTGCGCAGCCGTTCGACGCGGAGCCGGGAGGGAGGATGCTCTATTCGACGGCGTCGACGCATCTCCTGTCGGCGATCCTGACGAAAGTTGGCGGCAAGTCGACCCTGGCCCTTGCGCGCGAATGGCTGGGCCCGGTCGACGGGTTTCGCATCGACGCCTGGTCGCGGGATCCGCAGGGGATCTATCTCGGCGGAAACGAGATGGCCATGACCGCCCGCTCTCTGCTCACCTTCGGCGAGCTCTACCGCAATCGCGGCCGGACGGAGGATGGGCGCCAAGTCATCCCGGACAATTGGATCGATCTCTCCTGGCAGGCACACACGAATTCGCGATTTTCCGGCGACGCCTATGGCTACGGCTGGTTCACCCGGCAGATCGGCGGCGAAGACGTGCATTTCGCCTGGGGTTACGGCGGCCAGATGCTCTATATCGTGCCGGACTTGAAGCTGACCGTCGTGATGACCTCCGAACAGGATGGGCCTTCCGCCCGTACCGGCTATCGAGACGCACTGCACGGCGTCCTCGCCGACATCATCGACACGCTGGAAGCCGACTGATGAAATCCTCCGCGCTCGTGCATCCGCAGTAACGTACCGCGCGGCTCAAAAAAGACCGCCACGAAACACGTGGTTTCGCGGCGAATGATGGTATCTATCCCCGGTTGGCCGGCGGTCTCAAGCCGTCGGCTGCTTGGTCTTCCTGAGATAGGGTAGAACCGTCTCGAAGGAGCCGAAGCGCTGGACGGCATCCTCGTTCGACACCGCGGCCGTGATGATGACATCCTCGCCCTGTTTCCAGTTGGCGGGCGTTGCCACCTGATGCTTGGCGGTGAGCTGGATCGAATCGATCGCCCGCAGGATCTCTTCGAAATTGCGGCCGGTGGTCATCGGATAGCTCAGCATCAGCTTGATCTTCTTATCCGGACCAATGACGTAGACCGACCGCACGGTCGCATTGTCGGCAGGCGTGCGGCCCTCGGAAGTGTCCCCGGCGTCGGCCGGCAGCATGTCGTAAAGCTTGGCCACCTTGAGATCGCGATCGCCGATCAGCGGATATTCGACATCAAAGCCCGTCGCGAGCTTGATGTCGCCCTTCCACTTGGCATGGCTCTCGACCGGATCGACGGAGATGCCGATGATCTTGACGCCGCGTTTGCGGAATTCGTCTTCCACCCCCGCCATGGCGCCGAGTTCGGTGGTGCATACGGGCGTGAAATTCTTCGGGTGAGAGAAGAGGACCGCCCATCCGTCACCGACCCATTCGTGGAAATTGATCGTGCCGTGGGTCGTCTCTGCGGTAAAATCGGGGGCAGTATCGTTGATGCGCAGGGCCATGATGTGCTCCTTTCGTGTCGGAGGAATTGCGCAAGAATAGCGCAAACGGCAAAGTTTTCGAGCGCGAAACGCGTCGTCGCTCCCAGCAGTGAGAAAGATCGTCCGGCTTCACGTCGACCGGCTCGTGCGCCAGTGCCGCGGCCGCATTGCGTTGACACTCCGGGGCTGCTGACGCATAGAATGCCGGCATTCCGAGGGGAGCGCCTGACGGCGCTGAGACGGTGGTGAGCCGGACCCTTGAACCTGATCCGGGTCATGCCGGCGTAGGAACGGAATGGGTCGCCCTCGGCAAGCCAAGCCAATTCTTCGCCTTACCGGATCTCCGTGACGTGTGTCGGGAGTTCGATAGATGATGCCTCCTCGCCCCATTGCGCCGGTGGCGCTCACCATTGCCGGATCGGATTCGGGCGGCGGTGCCGGCATCCAGGCCGACCTCAAGACCTTCTCGGCGCTCGGGGTTTACGGTGCAAGCGTCGTCACGGCGATCACCGCGCAGAACACCAGGGGTGTTGCCGCCGTTGAGGACGTCTCGGCCGGAATGGTGGCGGCACAGATGGAAGCTGTACTTAGCGACCTTGACGTGAAGGCGGTGAAGATCGGCATGGTGTCGCGACGGGAGACAATTGCCGTCATCGCCGATGGCCTGCGCCGTTACGGCAGGCTTGCGGTCGTCGACCCGGTGATGGTTGCAACCTCCGGCGATCGTCTGCTCCACCCGGGAGCGATCGCAGCACTCATCGAAGACCTGCTGCCTCTGGCACTCGTCGCGACCCCGAACCTGGCCGAAGCGGCACTTCTGACCGGCCGTCCGACCGCCGAGAGTGAAGGAGAGATGGTGCGCCAGGCCGAGGCGCTCTTGAAGACTGGAGCCCGTTCCGTGCTGGTCAAAGGAGGACATCTGCCCGGTGGCGACGCCACGGACTTCTTCCTCGATGGCCAAACGTTGCTGCGTCTGCCGGCATCGCGCATAGAGACACACAATGATCACGGTACCGGCTGCACCCTTTCAGCTGCAATCGCCGCGGGCCTCGCTTCGGGGCTACCGCTCGCCGAAGCGGTCCGCGCAGCCAAACATTATCTGCATGGAGCAATTTCCGCCGCCGACGACCTGAAGGTCGGGCAGGGGCGGGGACCGGTGCATCATTTCCACCAATGGTGGAACTCTTAACGTCAAATTGGGAGGCATGCCAGCCTCATGCCCTGCTATTGCCATGGTTGAGCCGGAAAAGGCTATCGTCTATGGTTAACGAAAGACAGCGGGTTCAGCGATATGCACTTTCTTGCTCGTCGACTGGAGGCTTTCAATCGTGACGAACTGCCGGACTGGCGGCAGTCGCCAAGCCTATTGTGGCGTGCACTCCTGTTCGCGCCCCGGCTGATCGAATATTTCCTGTTTTACCTTCTGGCGTTCGGCGCCCTGATGGCGGCGATCGTCTTCATGGTTGCGGCGTGGATCGTCGGCCTCGACCGCAAGTCCAATTGAATCAGTCGCGCGGCGGCGCCTGCCGACCTGAGGTCCCGCACGGTAGAATTCTCACACGTGGAACATCGGCGGCGACATTGACGACAGTGCACGCGCTGGCGGCAAACCAGGACTTCGGTCGTCTTGCGGGCGATCCGAGCGCGCTCTACCGTTCAATCCCCAATTCGTCGCTTCTCGTGCGTGCCCCGATTAGCCTCGCTCTCAAACATGGAACACCCGCTCGAAAGCGAAGGCGGCGATGACGCCGCCTTCAAGTCCCTCGAAACAGATTTCAGGCGGAGGCCGCTGAAGGACTCGCGGGTCAAGCGGCCGTGTAGCGGGCCTCGGGTACATCCGGCTCGATGTAGTACTTGCCGTAACGATGCCGGTATTTCTCTGCGCCGTCGAAGTCGCTGTACTTCTGCAGCTCCTTCATATCGGTCTTGTTGAGAATGACGCCGAGAACCTTGGCATCGATCTGCGGCTCGGAATTGAGGAGATCGCGCACGAGCCTTGTGGGTGTCCTGCCCCATTCGACGACGAAGAGAACGCCGTCGGCGAGCGGCGCGAAGGCCTTCGCATCGACCACGGGGGCGAGGGCTGCGAGGTCGACGACGACATAGTCGAAGGAATTGCGGGCGTTCTCGATCAGCCCCGCCATGGCAGGCGATGCGAGCAATTCATTGCTCTGATGCCGCCTTTCGTTCGATGTGCCGCCGCCTGCAGGCAGGATTGCGAGCTTGGAGCGCTGATCCACCTTGATGCCCGCGGGCCAAGTGGCCTCGCCCGTCAGCACTTCCACCAGCCCTCCACGCGGCGCAGGCGTGATCAATCGGGTCAGGCCGGGCTTGCGGATATCGGCGTCAATCAGCAAGGTTCTCTTTCCGCTCGCGGCGAGAAGCGCCGCAAAGTTTGCCGCCACGACCGATTTGCCCTCGTCGGGCAGCGCGGAGGCGATTGCGATCACCCGGCTCTCGTTGCCGGGCAGCATATGATCGCAGGCGAGTTTTGCATTCCGGAACGTCTCCGCGAAAGCCGAGCGTGGCGCGTCGACGACGAGGCGCGAGAGCCGCGGGAACGGTAGAGAAGTTTCCTCGGCTTCGTGTGGCGGTCGGTCGGAGCCGAATCGCGCCCGCACGAGCTCCGTCGCTTTCTTGTGCCGGGATCCGACCAGGGGCAGGTAACCGAGCGACCGGTGGCCGAGGGCCGAGCGTACGTCACCTTCCAGGCGGAACGTGCGTTCGCGGAATTCGAGAAATGCCGCATAGGCACCGCCGACCAAAAGTCCGAGCACCGCCGAAAGCGCGAGCGTCATCGTCTTCTTCGGGCTCGAGGGTCCAACCGGAACACCGGCCTCGGAAATGACGCGAGCCTTGGCGATCGGGAAGGAGCGCTGCTGTGTCGCCTGCTCATAGCGCCCAAGATAGGACTCGTAGAGCGACTTCAGCGCCGCCGCTTTCTGTTCCAGACCGCGCAATTGCACCAGCGATTGGCTGGCATCGGAATTCTTGCCGGTAATACCTTCGATGCTCTCGCGCAGCGATGCCTCGCGCGAGCGGGCGACTTCATATTCGTTCCGGTAGCTGGCGGTCAGCTGCTTCAGTTCCTGATAGATCTGCCGCGCGATGTCCTCGCGCTCCCCGCGCAGCGAGACGGCCTGGGGATGATCCTCCCCGAAATTCTCCGAGACTTCGCGTTCGCGCTTGCCAATGGTGAGATAGCGGTTGCGGAGCTCCTTGATCACGGAATTGTCGCCCTCTTTAGGGGAGATGGTGGCGTTGTTGACTGCGCCCTCCGGTCCCTGATCGACAATCGATTTGTACTGGTTGTAGCGTGCGGAGGCGCTCGCCGTGTCCGCCTGTGCGACGATAAGCTGACTGTTGAGATCGGAGAGCTGTTGCTCGGACATCAGTTCGCCGCGAGCAGCCGTCAGCCCCTTCTCGCTGCGGAAACGTTCGACCTCGAGGGCCGCCGTCTGCGAGCGCTGTCTCAGGTCGTCGAGCCGCTCCTGCAGCCACACCGTCGCCCGCTCCGTCGCTTCGAAATTGGCGTTCAACTGATCCGTGAGATAGGCGTCGGCATAGGCCCGGGTCACCGTCGCCGCGAGTTGTGGATCGCTGGAGCGGTAGGCAAGGGCCACCACCGAGCTTCGTGACACGCGCTCGACATTCAGTGCCTGCTGGAGGAGCGCGGCCGCCTTCAGCCGACGTCCGTTGCGCGCAGCTTCTTCCGAGACAGCCGGTCCGCTCGAAAAGACATCGGCTGCCGACTTCACCCAGCCCATGACGATCGCGACCGGCGAACGCGGCGGATTGAGGATCGTCTCGTTCTCCGAAAGTTTCAGCGTGTCCACCACGCGCAACGCCAGTTCGCCGGACTTCAGGATTTCCACGGCACTCGCGATCTGATTGTCGAGCAGCTGGCTGTTCGTGGGTGTTCTCTCCTCCTCGGCATATTTCGACAGATCATCGTCGAGAAGGATGCTCGTCATCGAGGTATAGAGCGGCGTCGTGAAGAGGAGATATGCGGCCCCGAGCATGATGAAGAGCACCACGAAGCCCAACACCAACCGCGCCCGGCGAACGACGGCGGCAAAAAGCCGATCGAGATCGATAAAGCCGTCCGGCTGGTCGTCGCGGGGTATGATGCTCAATGGGACACTTCTCTGTTTCATCGGGGCCGCTCTGTTCATATTTTTCTCCGGTCCTCTTCCGGTGGCCGTAACCGGCCACCGGGAACCTTCTTATGCCGCGCGGGTGCGGCTTTCGTGAGACAGGACGATTTCGCGAACAGACTGGAACACGGTTTCGCCGATATCCGCTCTGGCAAGCGCGAAGGTGACGTTGGCCTCGATGAAGCCCTGCTTGGAGCCGCAATCGAAGGTGCGGCCTTCATAGGGATGAGCGTGGAAGGCTTGCTCGGCCGAAAGCTTGAGCATGCCGTCCGTCAATTGGATCTCGTTGCCGGCGCCGCGTGGCTGGTGCGTAAGGATTGAGAATATCTCCGGTTGCAGGATATAGCGGCCGTTGAGATAGTAGTTGGAGGGCGCCTTGCCGGGCGCCGGCTTCTCGACCATTTCGCTCACGGCGAAACCGTGCCGCACAGCGTCGCCCTTGCCGACAATGCCGTATTTGGAGGCGTCTTCGGGCGCGCATTGCTCCACGCCGACGACGTTGCCACCGACTTCGCGGTAAAGCTCCATGAGCCCGGCCATACAGCCGCGCTGGCCGAAGGAGACCATGTCCGGCAGCAACAGCGCAAACGGCTCGTCGCCAATGAGATCGCGGGCGCACCAGACCGCATGGCCCAGGCCGAGAGGCGCCTGCTGGCGGGTGAAACTGACGGATCCTGCCTTCGGCAGCATGGCCTCCAACTCGGAAATCTGCGCCTCCTTGCCCGAGCGCGAGAGTGAGGAAATGAGCTCCGGAGCGTCGTCGAAATGATCCTCGATTGCCTGCTTGTTGCGGCTGGTAACGAAGACGACGTGCTCGATTCCGGCTTGGCGCGCTTCGTCGACGGCATATTGCACCACGGGCCGATCCACAATGGTCAACATCTCCTTCGGCACAGCCTTCGTGGCTGGAAGGAATCTCGTTCCGCTTCCGGCCACGGGGATCACTGCTTTCCTGACGGTCCTGATACGGTCCATGGTATCATCCTTTGCTCGTATGGGGGGCTTTGCCCAAGGGGGATCGTTCGGCCGCCGCCGTCATGGCGGCGGGATGCTTCGGCCGCGCCGTCAGGCGGCGCAGCCGGGCGGCGATCGGCATGCTTAGATGCCGAAGCGCAAGCGGGTCGGCGAGCGCGGTCCTCAGCGCGCCGGCCAATGATTTCTTCTTCAACTGGTCGACGAGGACAAGAAACGAACGCGCCTGGCGGAAGCCGCGTTTGCGCTTGCGCTGCATCCGTTGGGAGAGGGGATCAAGCGCGTAGCGGCCGAGGAAGAGTTCGTCGGCGGCCATCATCGCGTCGATATGCTCGACCCTCAAGAGGCGCGAGATCGAACCTTCGCGGATATGATAGGCGTAGCCGGCGGAGGGCTCCACGGCGCAGCGCCCGCCGCAGGCAAGCGCGGAGGCGAGTAAGACATAGTCTTCGCCGATGCGCAGCGCCTCGTCGAACCGCAGGCCATGCGCCTCGAGAAACCGTCGCTGGAAGACCGGCTTCATATAGCCGAAATTGTGTTCCGAGCGGAAAATCACATTCGACTCGATGAAGGCGGGGAGCGTCAGCTCCTCGAGTTCCGCGAGCGCCGCTTCCGGGAACATTCTGACGCTGCCGCCATCGAGGGAGACAACATCGAGATTGTCGACGACGATCTGCGCCTCGGTGGCCTCGGCGCGGTCGACCATTCGCCTCAGCCGCAGCGGCTCCACCGTGTCGTCTGCATCGAGAATGGCGATCCACCGGCCGCGCGCCGCGGCTAGGCCGGCATTGCGTGCGCCGCCGGGTCCACGGTTTCGCTCAAGCGCGATCAGCCGTAGCCGAGGGTGCTGCATCGCTGCGACGACGGCAGCGGTCGTATCGGACGAGCAATCGTCGACGACGATCACCTCCGTGGAGATGCCCTCCTGGGCCAGGGCGCTGTCGACCGCGCGCCTGATCGTGTCGGCAGCATTGAAGGCGGCGACGACGAAGGACACGTCGGGGCTTGCTTCGTTCATCGCGACGGCGCCTCCCGAACTCCATACTGCTCGATTGCTTCATGCCCAAGAAGGCCGCTCACGACGCCGGCATGGAGAAGGCCGCGCAAGGCGTAGCGATAGCGCTGAACCGGTGCTGGAAAGGTGACCGCGGCTGCCAGCGCGCAATAGCTGAATTTCGCGGCTGCAAGCGCCAGATCGCGAAGTTGGCCGAAGCCATTCGCCTTTTCGGCGAGCAGCCGGCCATGCGTCTGCCCGGAGCGGAAGCGCCGTTTCGCCAGCCAGGAGAGCGAGGCTCGCGCTTCTGTAACCGGTTCATGGACCCAAGCCTCCGGCGCGAAGGCGATTCGTCCGCCAGACCGGTGCATGCCGGTGAAGAAATCCGTGTCCTCGCCGCCGCTTCTGCCGAGCGCAAGTTTGAAACGACGGCCATCGAGCGAGGGTGCCTTGAGCTTGAGCAGGGCGTTGCAAGTGTAGCCTGTGCGGATATCTCCCCCGGCCCAGACCGGCAGCGTCGAATGGAAATCGCCGCGGCGCATCCAGTTCGGCGCCGATCGGCCATAATGCGCCCTCACGGGGCCGAGCACGGCATCGGCGCCCGTGGAGCCGGCGGCCTCCAGGAGCCGCGTGAGCCATTCCGGCGAAGCGGTCTCGTCGTCGTCGATGAAAGCGAGAAAATCTGCGGTGCTGTTATCGAGGCAGGCATTGCGGGCGATCGAAATATTCGATGCAGGACAGTGTAGGTAGGTGATCTCAAAAGGCAGCGAAGGTCGAAAGGTTTCGACGAGCGCCCGGGCGCTCGGCGTCACATCGTTGTCGGCGACGATGACGGCCACCAGTGCGGCCGATGGCTGTTTTATCGCCGCGAGAGAGCGAAGCGTTTCGGCGAGTTCCGGCCGGCGGAACGTGCAGATGCCGATGTCGATCCGAAGTTTCTCGCTCATCGTGTCGCCCGGTCCCGGAATGAGAGAAGCTCCCGCCAGAAGCCGGCGGACCAGGCGATATGCATGACCATAGCCGAAACCGCCGCAAGCGGGCCGTAGGGATTTCGCTGACCAAGCGCGATCCACACGCCATAGCCGAGGCATGCCGCCGCCCAAACGCCCAAGGGAATGATGGCGGCCCAGTTGATGATGGCGAGAAACGCGCCTACGGCGACTGGCGCCACGGCCATCGGCAGCATCTGCCGCACTCCGGGCATGGCGCGGTGTTTCAGGAAATTCCTCGCGCGGCCGCGGCCATAGCCGAAATATTGGCGGAAGAGCGGACCGATCCTGGTGCGTGGATAGTAAACCATGGTCGTCTTGTCGGTCATCCAGATGCGGTAGCCGGCCTTTCGCAAGCGGTAGTCGAATTCCGCATCCTCGTTGTGGCTGAAGCTTTCGTCATAACCGCCGATTGCCCGGAAGGCATCGATACGCATCAGCGCATGGTGACCATGCTCGACCCAGTGGCCCGCCGCCCCGGTCCGGTGTTTCGAGCCGCCATTGCCGAGCTTGGAATTCTGGGCGACAGCCGTCGCCTTCTGGAAGATGCTGTGGCCGACGGTCTCCATGGCAACGACGACCGAGTCGGCCTCAATGGCGATCGCTTCCTCCACGAGGCGCACGCAATAGTCGTCCGGATAGGTGGCGTGCGCATCGATGCGGATCAGAAAATCGGCGCCGCTGCCGAACTCGGCGACCGCAAGGTTGATCGCGGCGCTCTGGATGCGTTGCGGATTGTCCAGAAAGAGGAGGCGCGCATCCTCCGCGGCAAGGTCGCGGACGATCTCGCGTGTGCCGTCGGTACTGCCCCCGTCGGCTACAACGATCCTCGCATTCAGCGGATCGAGGGAAGGACGAAGCTTCTCGACGAGAGCCTCTATATGCATGGCTTCATTGAGGCATGGGATGACGATGAGGCTCGAGGTCGAACGGGCCGGGGTCATGGCATTCCACTTTCATTGTGGCGGGCATTGTGTCGGGGCGCGGTCATTGCCGAGGCCGGTGCGAATGCGTGCGGTTCGCGCGTGAGTGCGGCCAATCGCTGCACCAGCGCCTCGCAGTCGGCGCGGTTGAAAACCCAGGTTGTTGCGTGGCACTGCTCGATGCGCGCTGCGGCATCGGTGAAGCGATCCGGCGTCATTGCCCCGACAAGGGCGGCAAGGCCTTCGGCACTGGCTTCCTCGAGCACGAGACCGATGTTGCGTGCCGAAAGGAAGCGGGCGGTTTCGGTTCCCCGCATGGCGATCGGTACTCGCCCGTAGCGGCAACCCTCATAGAGGCGGTTCGGCAGAAGCCAGGCGGAGTTTTGGCCTTCCTCGAAAAAATCGATGGCCCAAGTGAAATGCACGCCGCCATAGATTTCGAGGAGGTCCTCCGGGTTCCGATAGGCGCCGCCGAAGTGCATGAACGGCTCCAGTTGAACGAATCCTTCGAAATCGTCGAACTCGGAACGGGCGGGGCGGCCGCGCAGGACGATTTCGAATCGGCCCTCCATCTTTCTGGAAAATTCGGCGAGAAGTGCGAGCGATTTGCTGCAGCGCAGCGCGCCGAACCAGCCGATTTTCCATGGTGTGGCGCGCGGCGGATAGATTCCCGTCCCATGTGCCGCTTCTTTCGCGTCCGAGATTTCGAGCACCTTGTTCTCGATGAGTATCGGCGTTGCTTCGAGGTGCGACAGAGGGCGGAAATAGTGTTCGACAAACGCAGGCGAACTGGTGATCAGCAAGCGCGCGTCACGACCAAGACTGCCTTCGGCGGCGCGCAAGGCCCGTCCGATCATGTCGTCGCGCAGCATGAGCCGGTGAATATCGAGGCATTCGTAGACGATAGGAACGTCGCCGCCGAAGAGTGCCGCGGCCCGTCTTGCAACGGCGAGCATTTCAAGATTGCGGGCGATGATCACGTCAGGCTTGCGAAGGTGCCCAAGCTTGCGGTTGAGCGACAGGCATGCGCCGGCCACGGCGCCGATCCGCTGCAGGAAGCGGCCGTCGGCGGTCTTGCCGAGCGCAACCGACATCACGCCCTCGATCGCCGCAAGCGGATTGTCGCTACGGCGAAAACCCGCCAGCGTGATCCTGGCCCCGCCGCTGATGAGCGCAAGGGTCCTGCGCCGCACGGCAGGGTCGGCAAGATCCTGTGCCAAGTAAAGTATCTGCAGCATGAAAACGTCCGTTTTCCTGCCCAACCCGGGGGCGAGCTTAATCCAGTTTTTTGTGCATCGCAACATTATGTTGCAAGTGCTCAGCAATCAGTGGTTTATCTCAGTCCAGCCGGCATGCCACCGACTCAGCGAATTGACAGTCGTCGCCGGCGGCCGTGAAGGCTACTCGGTCAACCTCGAGCTTCGTCGGCTCCCTATAGGCAAACGTGCCCATCCAATCGGTCAGGGTGTCGGTTCCCCACAGGCTGAAAAAGATCTTCTGGGCGTTGACTGGAATCTTGGCGGGATCGTTCACTTCGTGCACCAATTCGCCATTGACGTAGTAGCGAAGCCGGTCTTTCTCCCAGACGAAGGCGTAGTCATTGAAGCCTTGGTTGGCACCACCAGGTACATCGGCGAGGAACTCGTTGCCGCCCTTGGCCGAGACATATTGATTGACCTGCACCTTTGCAGTGTTCTTGCCGAGCACCTCGAAGTCGATTTCGTCATGCGGCTTCTTGTTGGTGGGACCTATATAGGTAAAGAAGGCTGAGTTCAGCCCCGATCCGTCCGCCGCCTTGATCCTGGCTTCATAGGTGCCGTAGCCATAACGCTTGCGCGTCTGGATCTCGCCACAGGCGTAATTGCGGTCCCCTTCCTTGCGCTCCTCGAAGGTCAGTTGCAGCACTCCGTTCACCACCTTCACCTGCTTCTCCGACCAAGTGCAATTTTGAAACGTGCCATTGTTCCAACCGTCCGAGATAAACCAGAACTTGCGGTCGAGCCGATCGAAATCGTCCAGGAAGGACGTGCCGTTGGCGCCCTCCTGGGCCGCGGCAATATGTCCGATGCCAACGACAGAGAACGTCGCGGCGAGAGCGAGACGATAGTGGCGCTTGAGACGGTCAATGTTCATATCGCGCTACCTTTCTGCGGCGAACGGCTCCCCGGCGTGGATGGCGCGGAAGCCCTTCGGTGCTTCGAATGGAACGTCGCCGGGAAGGACTCCCCGGGCGGAGGCTTGTCTTCGGGTTTGCGATGCACCGCGAAGAAACATTCGCTTCGATCACGATTTCAGTCGCTCCCCTACTGGGCAGTGCCGCAGCCGCGGCCGTTTCAACAGAGCAGACTTGAGCCCGCAGCCGGTAAGCTAGGGCACTTGCAGAGAAAAAATATGGCATCACGGCGGAAAACCGGATGCAAACCCCTGCAGCATGACACCTGGTTGGTATGAGGGGCCGCGATATCGCAGCGGACCGCCGAACCCCCAGCCTGCCAAATCCCTGTTTCGTAGCATGTTGCGGAGGTTGTGCCGGCCGGAACTCTGAGCGTAACGACTCGGTGCAGCGGGACGCCCGATCCCCGTGCCTGCGCTGACGTCCATGTCGAGTTTGGAAGCTCTTTCCGGGGTGCGGACCGTGGAATGCGGCAATGTTTGGGCAGGATTCATGGGCGGTCGATTCGCGTGCGGGTGAGGCGGTTCACAACCACAGAAGGAATGGGAAGAGTGCCACGGCGCTACCCTACGGGTGCAATGGCGCCTGCAATTGCCCCTAAAATGGTACTGGAAAATCGCCAAAAGTGCGTTCATATTGCTTGCATACTTTAATGTTTTCATCACGAGAGTAGGCCCGCCCTCCAAAGGCGGGCCAATTTTATGTGTGCAATTACAGTTGCCTAAGCGCCGAATGATTCACGTCCGCTGTTTGGTGTACTTCTTCGCCGCAGACGTATCCGCACGCCTTACGAGGCGTGAAGCCGCTGACGAGTCGCCTTGCTTTCCGCTCACCGCTCTGTGGTCACTGCGCGTCTTCGGTTCTCAAGTCCTCTCGGGTGATCCGCTCCGGGCGCCCGCCTTGGGGCTGTCCGCGCCAAATGCCGATGCCGGCCGATTGGGCCATGGCTTGGGCCGCGGTATAGAGACCTTGGTTGAGGTTTGCCCGCTCCAACGCATTGCCCGTCTCGACCAACCACCGATTGACGTCCTCGCCGTCCGCGCGAAAGCAGGTCGCAACGAAGCGGCCGTAGCGGTCACGCGCGACGATCTCACAGCGTGTCGGGCGGGAGGCGGAAAGAAAGATGTTCAAGGCCCGCGCGGATACCTTTCCGCACTGATAATCCGCTCCCGTTTCGTCGAGGCAGACCTGCCAGCCCTCCGGCGCGTCGACGCCGCTCAACTGAATGCGTTCCCCGGCGATTTCGATCGTATCACCGTCGATCACGATGGCGTCGCCAACGATCGGTTCCGACGCATGTGCGTTGCCTGTGGCAATCAACAGAGCCAATGCAACCATCGACCTCGTGGCGCAAGACCAAGGGCAACCGCATGCCGGCACTGCTGCTCGCGGGAGGGAGAGGGCCCTATTGCCGAAGGTCTTTGCAGCCATCCCCATGCGCATCATGCGACATCCCCGCGAGTCGTTGCTGACGGCGATAGGGTAAGGTATGGCGGGGGCGCGGCGCATCCCCTAAAACTTAGGGTTTATGTTGCACTGCACATCTTCGGACCTCGCGACGTGATCTTCGCAGGGCGTTATTCCGCCCGGTCGGTTGCTGGCCCTTGCAACAGATAGCGCACCTCACCGGCGCCGCCGAGGGCGACCGGCGCCGGTGAGCGGGCAGGGCGAAAACGCTCTGTCTTGTCGGCAAGGATTCCGCCTGCGATCGCCGGTAGGGCGGCCGGATGGGAGAAGGCATAGGCGAGCGCGCTTGCGAGGCCGCCTTGCTTTTTGAGATCAAGGAAATGCCTGAGTTCGTAGCGGGCGCGGACATGGCGCTCGTGCCGCCTGAAAGCAGCTCTTTCGTCGCTGGTCAGGTTCCGCTCGGAAAGGATGTTCCGATCGGCCTCGTAGAGGCGCTTCAGGTCGATGGTCCTGTGGCGGCCGCTGAGCGAATTCCCTCGAACCAGCGCGGCATAGCCGCAACTGTAAATGATTTTGTAGCAGGCGCCGCGCGCAAGTGCCCGTGCGTAGAGTTCGTAATCCTCCCCAAGGCGCAGGGTCTCATTGTAGCGAAGCCGATGCTTATCGAGAAAGGATCGCCGCATCAGCGGCTTCAAAAACCCGATCTCGCCGCGGCGGACGCCCCGCTGGGATATGTTGCCGTCGACGAATCCGATGAGGTCGAGAGGGCGAGGGGTGGCCGCAAACCGCAGAATCTTGCTGCGGATATTTGCCACCTGCTCTGCATCTACGAAGGCGATGTTGTCGGCGATGAAATCCCAATCGTCGTGCGCCAGCAACCCCCGCAGCCGCCCGGGCAGGAAGAAGTCGTCCGCATCGAGCACCGCCAGTAATGGCGACTGTGAGATCGCAATCGCATGGTTTCGTGCCGCGGCCGGCCCGCGGTTCTCTTCAAAGCGGACGACGACAAGGCGGCCGCTACCGTCGTCGACAGCGCGCGCCGCGGCAACGGTGCCGTCGGCGGAGCCGTCGTCGATCACGATGATTTCGGCTGCTTCTGGCTCGGCGAGGGCGGACCTGATGGCTCTCCCGATCGTATCGGCGGCGTTTTTGGCGGCAATGATAACGCAAACATTCGTCGGCGCGGCTGCGGTCATATGGGGCCTCCAGTGGTCATTGAACGCGGCAGTGCAGCGTCCGCTCGACGGGCGAGCGAGACCATGCCGGCCGATCATGACGCAATCGCGTCAGGCGCAGAATTTTTTCTGCTTCCAAATGATTCGGGAAGCCCGCGGTCCCCGGTCAGGAATTGAAATGCCGCGGACGGCCTACCCTGCGCAGGGAAAACTTGGCGGACTGCTTTTCCTCAGTCGCCGCCTCGGTGGCTGCTGCCTGTATGGTAGGGGAAAGTTTGCGACGCTCGCGAGCCTCCTTCCAGATGAGAAATAGCACGCCAAAAAAATACCCGACCTGGATGAGCACGGCACAGATCAGCGTCTGAACCGCCGTGGAAGCGAACGATCCGGTCAGGTAATAGGTCGCGATGGCGAACGCCACCAACGCGCCGAGCATGCTCACAAAAAAACGCGGTGCGAACATTCGGCTATCCTACTCTCCCGCTCTCGGATGCAACCGTCATCTGCCTCTACTCCCATCTGCACTATATTAGTGGTGGCTTGTCTCTTCAACACGCAAAAAGCTATCCTGCGCCCATTTTATGCCGCAAATCTTTCCATCGGCTTTATGAGGCCAAATCAATTAGATAAATCCTTGCGCCCGCACCTGAATGCAATCAGTGATGTGTCTGCCAGATCTATATGTATATCGTATCGGGGAAGCCGTCTGCAGCCGGTTGACTCGCCCGGCCGCCCCTAAAATCAAGGGGGAAGGCGTCAAACCCTTCTGATTGCAGCGTCTTGTCGGCGATGTACGGTCTGCCTGCTGCGATCAACTTTTGTTACAATCGCAGGACTGCGTCGTCGAGAAATGTGCACCGCAAAATCATGTTGCATTGCACCAATTCTCTCCAAAATTGCATTCCGTCAAACTCCGCCGCGGCTTCTCGTTTCGAATCCGAGTGAAAATCCGCCGCCGAAAGTACAAAGCGGGTGCTAAAACAAGTAAGAGAGCTGATCAGTGCTTTGTCATGACAAAATAGTGACAAGAACGCCTGATTGGAGATTTAAATTTACTAAATTTTGATTTGGGCGATGTTCTCGGGGCCTAACCACTCCTGAAAGGGCTCGGCGCGTGGTGCCTGGCCGGCGCCATATTCGACCTTCAAAAAACAAATTCTCACCATACACTCGTTTTAGATGGCTCCCGTCCTCCGGGACCGACAATCGCCAAACGTAAATGGAGTCAACTCTATGAAGTCCGCGACACGCTCGGCCAGTTCGCCTTTTTTCATCTCCCAGGACATGGGCGCAGCCCGGCCGATTGGGGGGATATCCAAACGGAGTTTCGACATACTGATTGCTTCCCTGGGACTCCTCGCCCTCAGCCCGCTTTTCCTGCTTCTGATGGCTTTGGTAAAGTTGTCGGACGGTGGAAGCGCATTTTACGGACATCGTCGGATCGGTCTCAACGGTCAGGCCTTCAGATGCCTGAAGTTCCGCACGATGAGGGAAGACGGCGACCGTGTGCTGCAGGAGTATTTCAGGGCGAATCCCGCCGCTTACGAGGAATGGCGTGCGACCCGCAAGCTTCAGCATGATCCGCGCGTGACGGTTCTCGGCAGCGTGCTGCGCAAGCTCAGCCTTGATGAGTTGCCGCAATTGCTCAATGTGATTCGCGGCGAGATGAGCCTCGTCGGTCCGCGCCCGGTCGTGGAAGACGAGCTCGAGCTCTATGACGCGGCTGCGGTCTATTATCTGCGCTCGCGACCGGGCCTGACGGGTCTCTGGCAAATCAGTGGCCGGAACGACGTGTCCTATGCCGCCCGCGTGGCGTTCGATACGCACTATGTGGAGAACTGGTCGCTGCTCACCGATCTCGTCATCGTGTTCAAGACAATCCCTGCCGTCTGCTTCAGCCGCGGCAGCTATTGAGACTTGGCGTTGTCCGAGCCGCCGGCGTCACGTCGAGTAATAGGAAATCCAGAAATGCCTTCCATCAGAATTGCAGCGAAACCTGCCTCACCCCGCACGCTCTTCAAGTGGGTCCGTCTCGCTATCGTGGCAGCGGTCGTTTGCGGCGCGAGCGCCGTGCGGGCCGAGGAATATCGACTTGGAGTCATGGACAAGTTGCGTGTCCGCGTCGCTGAATGGCAGACCGCCGAAGGTGCCGTGCGTGACTGGTCGGCCGTCAGCGGCGAATACACGGTGGGTGCTTCGGGCAATCTTTCACTCCCTTTCGTCGGTGACCTGCCAGCCTCCGGCAGGACGACGGTGGAGCTCGCCGAAGATATCGGCGACAAGATACAGAAGCTTTTCGGTCTCAGGGATCGCCCCTCGGCCTCGGTCGAGATGGCGCAATACCGCCCCGTCTATCTTTATGGCGAGGTGCAAAACCCAGGAGAATATCCCTATGCACCGAACATGACAGTGCTCAAGGCGATCAGCCTTGGCGGCGGGTTGCGGCGCGCCGACAATGGTCAGCGTTTCGCACGCGACTATATCAACGCGGCGGGTGACTCCGCCGTGCAGATTGCCGAGCGCAACCGGCTGCTCATCCGACGCGCGAGACTTCTCGCCGAAATCGGCAAGCAGGATGAGATTGCGCTTCCTGAGCAATTGAAGAATTTTCCCGGCGTCGACAAGCTGCTTTCGAGCGAAACGGCGCTGATGCAATCGCGCGATAAGCGACAGCAGCGGCAACTCGCCGCGCTTGGCGACCTCAAGTCGTTGCTGCAAAGCGAGATCGAATCGCTTGCCAAGAAGTCCCAGACCCAACAGCACCAGCTCGAACTCGTCACACAGGACCGGGATAATGTCGACAGTCTGGCGGACAAGGGATTGGCACTCGCTCAACGCAAGCTCTCGCTCGAGCAAAGGGTTGCCGACGTGCAGTCTTCGCTGCTCGACATCGACACCGCGTCGCTCAAGGCAAAGCAGGAAATGAGCAAGGCGGCCCAGGACGAAACCAATCTGCGCGACGATTGGGATGCACAGCTTGCACAGGAATTGCAGAATACCGAGGCCGAACTCGACGCACTGACGCTGAAGCTCGGCACCAGCCGCGATCTGATGACCGAGGCGCTGACGCAATCGGCAGAGGCAGAACATCTGTCTGCGCAGGCCGCAAACATTACCTACACGATCATCCGGGAAAAGGACGGAAAGCCGACCGAGATCGCTGCGAACGAGACTACCCAGGTGCTGCCGGGTGATGTCGTCAAGGTCAATGCCCTGGTGGCGATGCAGTGAGCGTGGGGTTGAGGATCTCGAAGGCGAGCCTCATCACCCCGGGGGCGAATAGGCTTTATGGGACTGCAGCCGTCGCCCTTTCGCTCTTCGTCTTTGCCTATTCGACCCGCTTTGGGCAGATTTCGATTCTGCTCTATTACGGCCTGTGGCTTCCGCTCGTCCTCGTCGACTACAAAAAGGTCCTCGGCAATTACGGCAAGTTTCTCTGGATCTTCGCCTTCGCCGTGTTCGCCTGCCTTTCGATGTTCTGGTCGGCAGCGCCGGGTGTCACGCTGCGAACAGGCGTACAATATCTGAGCCAAATCGTCTGTGCCTTGATCGCCATGCGGGTGATCGACATCCGCACCCTTTCCCGCGGCATGATGGCCGGCGTTGCCATCGTGCTCGTCTATTCACTGCTGTTCGGCATCTATCACTATGATCCGCTCGACGGCACCTATAGTTTCGTCGGCGCCTTCGCCTCGAAGAACCAGTTGGGCTTCTACGCCTCGCTCGGCATCTATTTCGCATTCGCCGCGGTATTCATCCTGGGGGAAGGGGCCGTGTGGCGGGCGGTCGCCGCGGTCACCGGAGCGATTTCCGCCTATTCGCTCTTCGCTTCGCAATCGGCGACCTCGGTCCTGACCACGGCTGCGATCCTCGGGCTTTGCCTTTCCATGCGAGCGATAACGGCGCTGAGGCCAGCCAGCCGCAAAGGCCTGTTCCTGGGAATTGCCGCGTTCGCTGGAGTGGCTGCATTCGCCTTGATCTCCAGCGGCGCCTTCGATCTGGTTCTCGGCGCCTTCGGCAAGGATTCGACGCTGACCGGGCGCACCTACCTGTGGCAACAGGGCATCGACGCGGCGAAGACCGCCCCCATCTTCGGCATGGGTTATCAGGCCTATTGGGTGCAAGGCTTTGCCGAGGCCGAACGGCTGTGGGAAGAGTTTTACATCACCGCCCGCAGCGGCTTTCATTTCCACAACACCTATATTGAGACCGCCGTCGAAACAGGACTGGTCGGGCTCGTGCTCTTGAGTCTCGTACTGTTTGCCGCCGTCTTCGGACAATTGAAGCGCGTGCTTTCGGCGAACCGTGACCCGGAAGCCATGGTGCTCTTTGGCGTCGCGGTGCTGCTCCTCATCCGATCCTTCGTAGAGATCGATATCCTCAATCCCTACCACGTCGGATCCTTCCTCATGTATTTCACGGCGGGCAAACTGACGGTGGCAAGCAAGCGCCCCACCCCGGCCTGGATTTGGCCCGGCGAGGAGGAGCAACCCGCCTACGGGCGCCGCTCGACGGCCTGAAGGCGGGAGAGAGGGGGCGCAAACAATGGGGACGATCCAGGCAATCCAGTACTTGCGGGCCCTGGCGGCGCTTGCGGTGGTCGCCTTCCATGCGGCCGAGAACACCGGCCATCACTTCGTGATCGGTGCGGCAGGGGTCGACGTCTTCTTCGTCATCAGCGGCTTCATCATGTGGGTTATCAGCGCGCGGCGGCCGGTCACGCCGGTCAAATTCCTCGCCGATCGCGCGCGGCGCATCCTGCCGATCTACTGGTTTGCGACGGCGATCATGGTCGCGGGCGGCCTGGTGGGCCTTTTTCCGAACCTGGTCGTCACGGCCGAACACGTCGTTGCGTCCCTGCTTTTCGTTCCCGCGCGCTCGCCGAGCACCGGTGAGATCTGGCCCGTTCTCGTGCAAGGCTGGACGCTGAATTATGAAATGTTCTTCTACGCGGTCTTTGCGGCCTCGCTCGTCCTGCCGCGGTTCTGGCGTTTGCCGGCGGTAGCGGGATTCTTCCTCGTGCTGGTGGTAGCGGGCTTATCCGTCACCAGCGAAAATCCTCTTTTGCTCACCTATACCCGTCCCCTCGTCCTTGAGTTCGTCGCCGGAATGATCATCGGTGCATTTTGGCTGGAGGGGAGGGTGCCGCCGCTCGGCGCCGGGCTCGGGCTAGTCGCCTGTTCATTCGGCGGCTTTGCGCTCATTGCGGGCCTGAGCCTGCCTTTTGATGAACGCTTGACCGGGCCGCTTTCCGTGGCTCTCGTTGTCGGCGCGCTTTCGCTCGAAGCGCATGGGCGAGTTCCGACTGTGCGGATACTGAAGCTTCTCGGCAACGCGTCCTACTCTATCTATCTCTGGCACACCTTTGCGATTTCCGTCGTGGCGAAGGCAGGCACTCTGCTCGACCTCCATTCGAAGCTCTCGATGGTGATGGCGACAGTCACGGGAACGCTCGTCGGCATCGTCGGCTATCTGCTGCTCGAGCGCCCCCTGTTGCAGCGCGACCGGACACCGCCGCCTGCCCCGGGCCTGGCAGGCGGCACCGCCGAATAGGCGCAGTTGACGCCGCAGGGGGTGGCAACCTGCTTAGCCGTTTTTGCGCGAATGCCAGTTCCAGGCCGACTCGGTGATCGCCGCCAGATCATATTGCGGTTCCCACCCGAGCACGCGGCGGGCCTTGTCGTTGTTGGCGACGAGCGTCGTGGAATCGCCCTCGCGGCGACCGGCGTAACCGACACTGAAGGGACGCCGCGCAACCTCCTCGATTGCTCCAACCAGTTCCTTGACCGTCGTGCCCGTGCCGGTTCCAAGGTTCAATTCGACGCTTTCGCCACCTTCGAGCAGGTAGTCGACGGCACGGACATGGGCATCCGCAAGGTCGAGCACGTGGATATAGTCGCGCACGCAGGTGCCGTCACGCGTGTCGTAATCGGTCCCGAAAACCTTGAAGCCCGCACGCCGGCCGAGGGCCGCATCGATCGCCAGCGGAATCGCATGGGTCTCCGGCTCGTGCCATTCGCCGATCCGGCCCTCGAAATCGGCCCCGGCAGCATTGAAATAGCGCAGGATGACGGACCGAAGCCCTTTGTACAGGCCGTAATCCTTCATTGCCTGTTCGCAGATCCATTTTGTGCGGCCATAGGGATTGATCGGCGCCTGCTTGTGCGACTCATCCATCGGGACGCTGTCGGGAAGGCCGTAAGTGGCGCAGGTGGAGGAGAAGACGAAAGCATCGATGCCTGCGGCGAGCGTCGCCGACAATAGCGTCAACGTGCCGATGACGTTGTTATCGTAGAAGGAGACCGGATCCTTTACGGACTCACCGACCTCGATCATGGCGGCAAAGTGCAGGATGGCCCGCGGCTTGTGGCGTGCGATCACCTCGTCGAGACGCGGACGATCACGGATGTCGCCCTTCTCCAGCACCCCCCAGCGGACGAACTCCTCGTGACCGTTGGAGAGGTTGTCGTAAACGACGGGCTGGTAGCCCTTTTCGGAGAGCCGGAGACATGTATGGGAGCCAATATAGCCGGCGCCGCCGACGACAAGGATGTTGTTGTTCTGCACGGGTAACCTCGGTGTATGACGACTCATGTTCAGTGGGCCTATACGCCTCGCAACGAATAGCGGCGAATTTCCAACACATCATGAATGTGTCGGGCGAAATACCGTGAAAGCGCTCCCTGGGTTTGTCGCTGGGGAGGGCAGGGTTCATTGCTTTTACTCACCTTTTTGGAGACCCTTCAAAAAGGGTAGCGACCCGATGCTCCAATAGGTTCGGTCGCTTCAACCCAGATTTAGATTTGAGGCAAAGAAAGAAGGGCCCGCTTGCGCGAGCCCCTATAGGTCATGGTGCCAAGCCGGCCATTCTTCAGGGGCGGGCCGGGCTGGGTGCGATCGAGCGCCTGGATTTGGCTCTTCTCATCGACCGACAGCACGATGGCATGGGCCGGCGGGTAGACGTAGAGGCCGAGGACGTCTTTGAGCTTGGCGACGAACTGCGGGTCGTTGGAGAGCTTGAAGGCCCGCCAACGGTGGGGCTGAAGACCGTGCGCCTTCCAGATGCGGCGCACCGCGCTGGCGCTGATGCCCGCCGCGGCCGCCATCATGTCGGCAGTCCAGTGCGTCGTCTCGCCCGGCCGGTCGGTAAGCGTCAGCGCCACCACCTGCTCGCTGATCTCCGGCCCGAGCGGCGCAATGCGCGAGGGGCGCGTCTTGTCTCGCAAGAGACCCTCGAAGCCCTCGGCGGCGAAGCGCTCCTGCCAACGCCACACGCAGGTCTTCGATTTGCCGGTCTTCTTTTGGTTACGCCATCATGACGAGGCAGGACATGCCGGTGTGACACGTCGTCGTCTGCGGCTCGCTCGAGGAACTCGGTTCGCTTGCCGGGCGGCTGATAATCGACAATCCCAACATCCGCAAATTCTCGAGGAATGTCGTCGACGCTGAAGCGGGATTGGCCCTACCGCCGAGGTGAAGCTCTATGCCGAAGTCAGAAAAAGGTTGATCCTATTGTGGATTTGAACCCACCGCCGGGGCATCGCTGCCGACGTCATGACGTGGGTCAGCCAAGCAAAACGGGCGCTGTCGCCAGCCACGCACGGGTCAGTGCCTGTCTGCAACAGGCCGACGCCTCACTTCTTTTGTTTCGAGCTGGTGGCCTCGAAGGCGAGTGGAGAAGTGGGGCCTATAAGGTTTCTTGCGCCGAAAGTCTGGCGCCGTTCTTCGATGATCTCGAGATTGCGGATGAGCGACATTGCCTCCTGGAGTTGTGCCTCCAGTTGTGCCAGCCTTTTTCGGGCGGAAATGATAGCAGCGGAAAACAACAGCATGTCGGCAACAGTAACGACCAGCGCCGCTGTAAGGCCGTCGACCTTGAGAAGGATGAATGTAACGGCTCCGATCAACACGGCCATGGCTCCTAGCTGCAGCGCTCGGCTACTTCTAAGGAAAAGAACCGGAGGCAATGTAGCAAGCAGCAGCAGAACGATACCGGCCACGCCCACTGCCCGATCGATGTCCGTTATGGCGACTGCAATAGTGTCCATGAGCAATTTCCCGCTGCCCCAAAGTCAACCATCCTACTGACCGCGAGTTCCACACGCACGACTCGGCAAAGGCCAGGAGCCTCTTCGCGCCCGCGCGTGAAAGGAGCCTTCACAAAAGCTTCATCCGTGACGGATAAGGTTGTTCCTCGGCAGGTATCCAAACATTGCCGAAGCTTATGCGCTTGAAAAATAGCACTTTGACACGCCGGCAGTCATCACGCTGATCCGTCTAATCCTATTGCGCGCTCGCTCTACTACGGTGGTAGTTAAGTTCGCCTTTTTTATAGGGTCGATCAGCAAAAAGTGTCAGCTCGTTAATCACCTGTTCCCGGTGTTTACGCTCTAGTGCTGATGGCACGGAGGTCCGCGAACCTGTTATGTTCTCAATGGCTGCTGGCTCGACCGGACAGCGACGAGGAAATGCTCATGGATGCATGGGCATCGCGGGCGATCATCATGCAGGTGAGCGCGTGAGCGCGGTAGGTATCTCCGGAGATCGTGCGCAGGCCCTTCAACCGGCGCTGGAACGACAAAGACATGGCCATAGCACTTTTGGAGCTTGATGATGCAGAGCTCGACTGACAGCGCAGTTGCTAGATCGGATCCGGCACTCCTGGATGTGCGAGAGATCTGGGATTTTCTTATACGGCGATGGAAGTTGATAGGCTGCATTGCGACGCTCACCTTTGCCGTCTTTGTCGGCGCATCCTATCTCGTTCCGCCGTCATACACCGCAGTTGCGGAAATATTGCTTGATGCACCGAAGGACTACATTTCGGTTCAAGACCTCAATCCGGACATTCGCGACAACACAACCTATGTTGAAAGCCAAATTGCGTTCCTGAGGTCGGCGTCGCTGCTGCAGAAGGTGGTCGATAGCGAAAAGCTAGCGGAAGACGAGAATATCGGCGGGAGTGCCTTGGAGTGGCTTAAGGGAGCCCTGGAGGTTTCGCGGATCGGTCTCGCCGATGTGATCGAGCTCACGGTGACCTCACACGACCCGAAACAGGCAACCGCTCTTGCGAACGCGATCGCCCAGGCCTACGTGGTCGACCGCATCGAGTCCCGCTACGAAGGTGCCAAGAAAGCCTCCACATGGCTCAGTGAACGGGCGGCCGTCCTACGGGAGGAACTGAGCCGTTCGGAGGACGCGGTCCAGAAGTTCCGCATGGAGAATAATCTGCTGGCGACACGATCAGGCAGCCTCACCGAACAACAGTTGTCCGAACTGAATATCGCGCTAATCAACGCCCGGGCCGAGTCGGCGACAAAGCGATCCAGATTCGAGCAAGCGGAGAAGCTGCTGCAGACGGGCGGGGATACGCAGACGATCCCGGATGTGCTGCAATCGGTCGTGGTCACGGCGCTGCGTTCTCAGCATGCTTTGGTTACTCGGAAGGAAGCCGACCTGCTGTTGAGGTATGGCGAACGACATCCGGAGGTGATGACCGCGCAGGCGGAGCGCCGGGACGTTGAGGAACAGATCGCGGCGGAGATCCAGCGGCTCATTGGTAACCTGAAGAACGAGCTCGAAGCAGCCGAAGCGCGCGAGATGGCCCTCGCCCGCGCGCTCTCATCGGTATCCAATCAATCCGAGATCGAGGATCAGGTCGGCGTCCGACTGCGTGATCTGGAGAGGATTGCGGCTGCTAACAAGGAACTCTTCGAGACTTTCTTGGCGCGCGCCAAGATCGCCGAAGAAAAATCCACGCTTCTCAACAGCGGCGTCCGCGTGATCACACGCGCCGAAGTTCCCAATGGCCCGAGTTTTCCCAACAGGCCCCTGTTTGGAGCCCTGGGTCTGGTCTTTGGGGTCGCGCTGGGCGGTGCCGGTGCGCTTCTGCGCGAGTTGTTCTCATCCGGTTTCATGGCAAAGCGCCAGGTGGAAGAAGTGCTGGCAGTTCCGGTTCTCGCCTCGCTGCCCAGGATGACTGACTGGACAGGAGCAGGAAAGGCCAAGGCGCAGCCCGTTGCCTATCTGGAGCGCAAGCCGTTGTCCAGATACAGCGAAGCGGTACGGCGATTGCGGCTGGGCATCGATGGCACCGCTGAGGCGGAGGTCCCGCCGCGTCTCATGTTGATAACCTCGGCGATGCCGAATGAAGGCAAGACTACACTCGCGTTGAGCCTCGCCTATTCAGCCGCCGCCGACGGCGAGCGAGTCCTGGTGGTGGATGCCGACCTGCGAATTTCAGCTGCGACGGAGTTCTTCGGCATGCGCGAAGAAGTGGGGCTGGTCGACCTTTTGACTTTGCCGGTCGATTGCGCAAAGGCGATCCATCTGGATGAACGTTCCGGCATTCATGTGCTGCCCGCTGGCGCGAGGACATTGAATCCTCCCGCGCTTCTTGCCTCGATGCGCATGCGCGCGGTCCTGGAAGAACTCCGGAGCGCCTATGACACCGTGATCATAGATGCGCCGCCCGTCGGACCCGCTGCGGATGCCTCGATTCTTGGACGGCATGTCGACAAAACCGTTTTTGTCGTGAAGTGGCGCGAGACCTCGCGCGAAGCCGTCGCCGAAGGAATTCGGCACTTGGGCGGGCGATCGAAGATCGCCGGCATTGCGCTCACCATGGTCGATGAGCCCAAGCTACCCAAGTACGGTCGATACGTGTCGCTTGAAGGTAATGTTTCCGATAGATACTATCTAAACTAAAGACGTGTTTCTACCATATAGTATCAGTTGGGATTTAATAGTATTTTGTTATGCAGTTTTTGCGTCAGAATTAACATAGTTAGTTTGTAAAAAACGTATTTGGTCGCGTAGGCGAAATTGATGTCTTGCTTGATGCGGCCCTCTAGCACTGGGGTAGCGCTATGAGAAAAATAGAATCAGCATCTGGCTCCGTCGCGGAACCGCTCAAAGGCGATGATGCAGACAGTGCTCGTTGGTACGTGGTTCAGACGCATCAACACTGCGAGAAATTGGCAGAAAGACACCTGTCATCCCAAGACTACCGGACCTATTTGCCGAAAAGGCGACGAACCGTTCGCCACGCGCGCAGAATCAAGACATCCTGCTCCGCCTATTTTGAAGGTTACCTCTTCGTAGCATTGGATGTTCGTAAGCAAAGATGGTCGCCAATAAATTCAACGGTTGGGGTTCGAAAACTCGTCATGACCGAGAGAGGGCCGATTCCAGTCCCCCAGGGTGTGATCGAGTCTCTGATTCTGGCAACAGATAATGATGGATTTTTGCATTCTAAGTGCCTGTTGGAACCAGGGCAGAAGATTCGTGTAACAGACGGGCCATTCACGAACCAGCTTGGAACACTGGATTATGTTGGGAGGTCTGGAGCAGTACGAATTCTTATAGATATCATGAGTAGATCTGTTCCAGTCTATCTTGATAGAGATAAATTTCTTTCTTTGAAATGAATAATACTGTACTTGGTATTATGTTTTGGTAGGCCTTATTAGGGTTCTGGGGCGTAATTTGGGCTGGCGATGAGTGACACGACTCACCGTCAGTGCGGCAGCTTGTAAATGCGCCAGAGAGTGCCCGTCCGGAAGGCTGCACGAAACCGCTGTTTAGCGGGCTGCAGCAGGTCGCCGATGCGAAAACCACTCAAACAAAAACGCTACCGTCATTCCTCCGAACGTGGGCGCCGTGATCGGCTTGAGCCCGGGAGCACAGCATGAACTTACGACAGGCAAATGCCCGGCGACGGGTTCCGACCAAGGTGGCGCCTGCCAAGCTTGATGTGAAGAACATGGACGCATCCAGTTCAGACCCAACTGCTTTGCCGACAGGCAATCCGACTTCTGCTTTGCCAGTCGCCACTGTTTTGTTTCGAGCGTTGGATGACGCAGGGGTGAGATATGGCCTTGTCCAGGACCTTTCGAGCTTGCCCGAGGCGCTTGCCGGCCGCGACGACCTCGACGTGCTCCTGGACAAGCAGGATTACTCGGTGTTCTGTTCGATCATGGCCGAACTGGATGGCCGGCGCGGCGTAAGCCTCTCCTGCTACGACAATGTCTGCGCGGGTAGAGAGGATTGGTTCGTTCCCGACTTTTCGCGAGGTGCTTATCTTCATCTCGACCTTCACGTCGGAATTCGTATCGGTTGGGAGTTTCGCAAGCGCTACCTGGCTTTTGATTACGCGACGATCGAGCGGTGGGAGCCGGCTTCGATCGCGGGGGTCTCCATTCCGGTCGTCTCTCCAGAGGACGAAATCCGAATAGCGATCGCCCGGTTCGCCTTTCGGTTATGGACGCCACCCTGGAAACAGTGGGTGGCCATCCGCGGAGGGTGCAAGGGTCAAGTGTCCCGCCTGTCCCCGGCCCCGGGCGAGCCTGGGACCTACGTCATCGAATATGATCGCGGCCGCAGCAGAAGCGTAAGCTGCAGAATTCGGCCGAGCGAGGACGGCATACTCGTGCATTGCGGAGATTTCGCAAGGCTCAGGCGCTCGCTCCGACGCAGATGCGGATTCTCGGGTGTCAGCGGCGTGGCGGATGCCGCGGTCCATGCTGTCCGCAAGGTCTCCTATCTTGCCCTGAGGCTCGTCGGCCGCGTCATGCCCGGGGCCGTTGCGCCAAAGCGACGTCCATGGGCCGGTGGCCTTGTGGTCGCGCTCGTTGCCCCGGACGGGCTGGGAAAGAGCACTCAAGTGGTCCTGCTCACCCGGCTATTCCGATGGAAGTTCGGCTGCGAGCGATGCTATGTCGGCACCGGTGAAGGTAGAGGATGGTGGCTACGCAAGGCGCTGCAGCGCATGGCGTTTCACCGCGGGCGCGAACTCAAGGCGATGATCCAGATTGAGGGGCAGGCGCCATTTCAACGAAACCGAGCAACGGGGAAACTGCTATCGGCGGGGCTGGCCCTCTGGGGTGTGTTGATCGCGATCGAACGGTACGCCGTTGTGAAGCGCGCGCACCGATGGGCAGCACGGGGCGTGATCGTTATCAGTGACCGGTGGCCGCAGAACCTCCGGCAGGGATATCTGGACGGGCCGGCGATACCGTCGAACCTCTCCTTCGCGCCGGGTGTGGCCTTGCTAGCGCGCTTCGAAGGCCAACTCTACGAAAGGATGGATGCATTGAGACCCCACCTGACGCTGCATCTCGTGTGCGATTACTCGGTCTCCGAAAGACGAAAGCCCGGAGAGATCAGTGAAAAGGGGTTCGATGCGCGGCTGGCTCTGATGGCCGAACTGAGGGGTCTAAACAAGGACATCAGGACCATCGACGCCAGCGCCAGCGCCGAGACGGTCAAGCGGGAACTCTTCAAGGAGATCTGGCAGTTCCTTTAGAAGGTCGCGGTCGATGCTTGGCGCCAACGACGCCCTTGGGAGATGCTGGGCCTGCCCCCATCCGCTCGTCGACTGATCTGAACAACAACCCGGCAATGCCGGACCACGGCACATCCTTGAAATCCAATTTATTCCTTCATCGGCCTATCAGCGATCGACTAGCGCACCGGCCCGAAAACCCAATCTTCGGGGGACGCGCGGCGCTGTAGGCGTTGACTTCAGGCGTACAGTTTAGGGGAGATTTATGCAGATGAAGATCGTTCATGTCCTGACCCGGCTGCTTCGCGGTGGTTCTGAGGAGAACACGCTGGCGTGTTGCAATGCGCAGGTAAGGCGCGGCCACGAGGTGTTGCTGGTCCATGGCAATGAATATGATGCCGCCCTGCAGGCTGCAGTTGCTAAGACACTGCAGGTGGTTCCTCTCGAGATGCTCGTTCATCCGCTCTCGCCGTCCCACGATATCGCGGCCATGGGGCAACTCAGCCGGCTTTTCGCCGAATGGCATCCCGACATCGTGCACACCCATCAAAGCAAGGCCGGCATCGTTGGTCGCCTTGCGGCGAAACGGGCACACGTCCCTGGCATCGTACATGGCGTTCATATCCTGCCTTTTATGCATGTCGGCAATGCGCAAAAGCTAACATTCCTGGCGGCCGAACGCGTAGCAGCCAAATGCACGCGCGCTTTCATCGATGTTAGCCAGTCGATGCGTGACATTTGCATTGCTCACCATATCGGCAGTCCCGATCAGCACCACGTCGTGCACTCCGGCTTCGACCTCTTGCGTTTCTCGCAGGCGCACCGGCCGGACGAGGCGGCGCGGCTTCTGGGGATCATGCCCGGCGCATCGAAGCCGCCGGTGGTGCTGATGCTTGCGGCACTGGAGCAGAGGAAGCGCCACGTCGAGTTCATCGATGCCTTTGCGCAGGTCATAGAGCGCGTTCCGGATGCCCGGCTGATTCTGGCCGGCGAAGGCCCCGCACGACCCGATGTGGAGGCGGCGATCCAGCGATCCCCGGCCGCAAGCAGCATCCACCTGCTCGGTTTCCATTCCGAGCCCGAGCGACTGATCAACTTGGCCGATGTCTGCGTGCTGACGTCAATGCGCGAAGGGTTGCCGCGCGTGGTGATGCAATACCTGGCGGGCGGGCGGCCCTGCGTGGTCTCCCAGTTGCCCGGGCTCGACGAGGTCGTGAAGCACGGCGTGAACGGCATCGTCACTCCGGCCGCCGACGTCCGCGCCGCCGTGACGGCGGTTGCCGATCTTCTCGAGAATAACCCATACCGAGCGCGGCTTTCCGAGGGTGCCAGGCGCACCGATCTTTCGTCCTGGGGGCTGGACACGATGTGTGACAGGGTCGAGACGGTCTATCAATCCGTGCTTGGCACGCTGCACTAAGCGAGACTTGGCTCCCCAAGCAGAGAACGCAATGGGACGGGCAGCCGCCGAATCCGTCACTTGGCGACCGCCACCTCGAAGCGGATTGCCCTCCGTTCTGCTCCATGAACGGCGATGAAATGATCCAGACAACTCCCGGCCCTTGGAGGTGTATCTTGACAAACACTCAAGCATCGATTGGGTCCTTGCCTCCCGTGCGGACCACAAGCCAGTTCCGGGCGGAACGGTTCAGCGATCGCAATGTCTTTCTCTTTCTCGTCTGTTCATTGGTTCTGATAGGCGACCTGTGCATGATCATTAGCGCAGTGATCGTGACCGAGTTCTACGCGAGCAGCCTCGAAGGCAGCCCCCGCCTTGCCTATGTGGTCCTGCCTGCCTATCTGCTTGCCGCCTGGAGGCTAGGGGTTTATCGCCGCACAGTGCTGCGGACAGTCCCGGCTTCTATTGGAAGCGCGCTTTTGTCCCTTGCAGCGGCGCTTGGTCTGTCGCTTCTCGCCTCATATGCGTTTCACGCTGCGGACAGCGTTTGGCGCGGCGAGACGCTTTTCTTCCTGGGCCTCGCGGCAGTTGGCCTCGTCTCGCTGCGCTCGGGCGTTGCAGCAGGGCTGCACCACAGGGACGAGGAAACCGCGCCAAGGGTTGTCTTGCTCGGAGATGACAGCGTCCGTTCGAACTGCGACCGCAGCGTCACCGCCACGATCGACGTGCGGGCGTGCAACTGGCGGCCTTTGGAGAGCGACCCGAATTTCCTCAACGACCTGTCGCGGTCTTTCGCTGGGGCAGATCGGGTCGTACTCTCATTCCGCGCCCTCGACGAGCGTCGCGGGTGGGCGCGTCTCTTGGCGCAAATCGGGATCGAAACTGAATTGCTCGAACCCGATCTTGCGGATCTGAAACCCCTGGCTCTTCGGTATTTGGACTCGACACCGACTCTGGTGGTCTCCACCGTACCGTTGACGGTGGGCAAGCGCGCGCTCAAACGTGGTTTTGATCTCAGCCTCGTGCTGCTTGCGGCGCCCGTGGTCGTGCCGCTCGTCGGTGTCCTGGCGGTACTCATCCGACTCGATTCATCCGGACCGGTGTTCTTTGTGCAGAGGCGCATCGGCACCAACAACCGCTATTTCAACTGCATCAAATTCAGGACGATGCGCACCGATTTGACCGACGCTGCCGGCAATCGGCTGACCGCGCGTAACGACCCGCGCGTAACGCGACTTGGACATTTCCTGCGTCACACGAGCCTCGATGAACTGCCGCAGCTCTGGAATGTCGCCAAGGGCGAAATGAGTCTCGTTGGGCCGCGGCCGCACGCGCTCGGGGCCACGGCCGAAGGCGCGCTTTATTGGGAGGCCGTGCCAGCCTATTGGCAGCGACACACGGTGACGCCCGGCCTGACGGGACTTGCCCAGGTCCGGGGATTTCGCGGCCCCACGGAAAGACGGTGCGACATCGAGAACCGGGTTGCCTCCGACTTGGAATATATCCGCACCTGGTCGCTGTGGCTCGACGTCAAGATTATCTTCAAGACCTTCAGCGTCCTCATTCATAGCAATGCGTTTTGACGTTTCCCCGTCCGCCTGGAAGCGCGCTTCATCGGGCATTGCGCAACGGGACAGCATCACCTCGGGAGAATAAGCGACATGAACTTGCGTGTTGATCGATCGTTTCTGGCTTCACTTTTTGCAAAGAAGGACCAGAGCCGAATCCGTTGGCCCGACCCTGGCGGCGGGCTCGATCTCCTGCAACAGGGATTTCGTGCTGCCGTCTTCGTCCTTGCTCTGCTCGCTGCCGGTTCTTCCCGCGCGGACGGCTACGAGCTCGACACCGGTGACATCGTTCGGGTTTCGGTCTTGGGCGAGGCCGCCTATCCGATGGAGGTCGTGGTCGATGACCGAGGCTCGATATCACTTCCGCTCCTCGGGGACATCCGGGCGCGCGGTCTGACGACACTTAGCCTCTCCCAGGAGATCCAACGCTCGTTCCAGGAACGGCAACTGATCCTCGATCCCTTTGTGAAAGTGGAGATTGGCCAATATCGTCCCTTCTTCATATCCGGTGCTGTCGCGCGCCCCGGCTCCTATGCGTATCAACCGGGAATTACGGTTCGTCACGCGCTGGCGATTGCCGGCGGCTTCCGCCCGACCACTGCGGGCGAGACCGTGCCGGCCCTGACGATAGCTGATCTGCGTAGCGAGCGCGCAAATCTGACGATTGAAGAATATCGCCTGAAAGTACGCTTGGCCCGTCTTCATGCCGAGGGCCGGCTAAAGGAGGCCCTGCTTGCCCCTCCGGACCCACCCATCGAACTTGGCGAGGGCTTGATCGCAGACATTGTCGCAACCGAACAGGCGCAATTGCGGGCGCGTCTTATTGCCTTCCACAGCGATGTTTCGCATCTTGAAGCCTCCATAAAACGGATGAAAAAGCAGGCGGAGATGGTCGCTACTGCGAAGGATGAGCGCGAGGCCGCGATGAAGAGTCAGCTCGACGAACTGGAGTCCGTCAAGACCCTGCGCCAAAAGGGTCTCATGACGAATTCGAACGTCATGGCGCTCGAAAGGGCCCATAACAACTACCGCGTCGACCTTGCCCAGGCGGAACTTCAGGAAACCCGCGCCCAGCAGGATATCCTCAACCTGGAGAGCGAACTGCGGAAAAAGCGACAGGATCGTGAATTCCAGGTGATCTCGGATATCCAGGATACGCAGGTGTCCTTGGCAAAGCTGCGAAGCCAACTGAAATACGTAACGGACAAGCTTCTGTTCGTGTTTGAATATGGTGAGCACAGGAGCTTTGAAGAACTCCATGACTCGGTGAAGATCTCAATATTCCGGCGCAATTACCAGGGAGCGCGCGACCTTGTCGCCGATGAGAATACGGAAGTGAGGGCGGGGGACGCCATCGAGGTCTCCGTTGTCGCCAACAAGGGGTTCTACGTACCGGGCGCAGCCCAATCCGGTCGGGCGGGGAGCGCCGATGGTGCAGCGAGGCAAGCGCATGGGCGCCTCACCGGCCACTGAAAAGGCGCAGCTTGCAGATCACTCGGCTTCGGTGCGCGCCTTAAGGAGGCCGGTCAATGAACCGGACTGGATTGTCGCAATCGCCATCAGAGTGAGGCAGATCAACAAAAATGGGCTGGCAATGCCCATCTGCCCCACGAGATAAATGGGGGCGCCAAAGAGGACGAGGACGGAAGACAAGAAAAGCCATGCGAGGTGCCCGAAGCACCCTCCGAGGTAACCGATCGTCAACAGCACTGCAAGTTCAACCACCTGGCAATCCTTCATTTGGCCGAGCGTGGCTCTTGCCTGATTCGCATCCTATACCACTATTGCAGCACTTTAGCTCAAAAGAATGAAAATTCTGCAACAGTCCCTCGGCATTTGAACCGATCTGGGGTGCCTCCCCCTTCGGCACGCCGATCTGAATCGATTTCAGAATCATGATGTCTGCGCAAGGCAGGGGAGATAAGAAAGTGCGGCGGATCCTGTTCGCCCAGCTCGGCACGAGTCTGGGCTTTATCATGTTGCTTTTTGGATTTGCCTGGTTTGTCCAGTTGCGTTTCCTTGATCTCCTCGGCCCGCTCAAGGCGCTCCTGGGGTCCTGGGGAACCTTTCTACCGGATCGACCCGGTGTCAGCGGTCCCGAGAGTGCGAAGCTCGGTATAACTGATCTCACTCCGGCGGCTACGGTGATGGTCCTCGGAACCGCGCTTGTCGTTTTGACGAGCCACCTACGCGCGGTGCCGCGCCTTGCAAGGCCGATTGGCAAAGAGCTGTTGCGGCCGAAAGGTCGCCGCAGAAACACGCGCCGCAGCCGTTATCGCCGCGGCCTCACCAAATGGCAGATTGTTGGGGTGGTCCTGGTCCTCATCGCTCTCGCGCAGGCCGGATTGGTGGCTCGTCTTGTGCCTGAACCGCTCGGCGATGCAAGCGGTGGGGCGCTTACCGCCCTGACCGGGTACTTGCCTGGTGTCGCGTCGTTTCAAGACGTGCTGGGCGCGGCGGACGGGTTCCCGCTCTGGCTGATGGCGGGAAGCCTCGGCCTGTTGCTGCTGCTTGCTCCGGAACGGCAGAGGCGGACAGGTGTTTCGCAGCATCCACCGACGACGACGCTTCCCGTTTTCCTTGCCGGACGCGGCAAGCCGGCGCCGGGCTCGGAGTTGGCGAGTGCCCTTGGCTCCTGCAAGGGAGCGCTTGCAAGCGTTGCGCTCTTCAGTGGCGTAAGCAACATCCTCATGCTGAACGGTGCGGTCTTCATGCTGCAGGTCTATGATCGCGTGCTGCCCAGCCGCAGCGTTCCAACGCTGGTCGGCCTGGCAATGCTGGCCGGGATTCTCTTTCTTGGGCAGGCCATCATCGACATCGTGCGCGGACGCGTCATGACCCGGATCGGCACCGAACTCGACGCGTTGGTATCAGGACGGGTGTTCTCCGCGATATGCAGGCTGCCCCTGCTGGTGGGGCATCAGGGTGATGGGTTGCAGCCGCAGCGCGATCTCGACAGCGTCCGTACATTTCTTTCCGGCCCCGGGCCCAACGCGCTTTTCGAGCTGCCCTGGCTCCCCTTCTACCTGGCGGTGATCTGGAGTTTCCATCCGATCCTCGGGATAACAGCCATATGCGGGGCTGCCATATTGGTTCTCCTCACGGCTGTGACCGAATTCCTCACACGCAACCCCGCGGGCGCGGCGGTTTCGACGGGCGTCCGGCGCAATATTTTGGCCGATGCGAGCCGCCGCAATGCGGAGGTCGTCGCAGCGATGGGCATGGGAAGGCGCCTGCACGATCAATGGCAGGACGCAAGTCGCCAGTGCCTCGCCCAGCAGCAGCGCGTCAGTGACGTCACCGGAGGCCTGGGAAGCGTCTCGCGGGCGCTGCGACTGATGCTCCAGTCGGCGATGCTCGGCGTGGGCGCCTGGCTGGTGATCCACGGAGAGGCGACCGCGGGCATTATCATAGCCGGGTCGATCCTTGTCGGTCGGGCGCTTGCCCCCGTCGACCTTGCCATCGCCCATTGGCGCAATTTTGTGGGTGCCCGCCAGAGCTGGCGCAGGCTCAGCCAGTTGCTCGCCCGCCTACCCCCGGATGCGCAGCCGATGGCGCTTCCGGCGCCAAAATCGAAACTGACCGTAGATCGGGTCATGATCGGTGCGCCGGGCACGCAGCGGGTCGTTGTCCAAGGCATCGAGCTCAATCTGGATGCCGGGTCCGGGCTCGGCATCATCGGACCAAGCGGTTCCGGGAAATCGAGCCTCGTTCGCGCGCTTGTCGGCGCATGGCGGCCGTTAGGGGGCTGGGTAAAGCTGGATGGAGCGGCGCTCGATCAGTGGCCGCCGGAGCAGCTTGGCCGCCATCTCGGCTATCTGCCGCAGGATGTCGAACTTTTTGCGGGATCGGTGGCGGACAATATCGCCCGCTTCGATCCAAATGCCGACCCCGGTGCCGTCGTGGCCGCCGCCCGTGCGGCGGGCGTTCATGATCTGGTCGTCAGCCTGCCCAATGGTTACGAGACCCAGATCGGGGAGGGCGGCGCCGCTCTTTCGGCGGGACAGCGTCAGCGCGTGGCGCTCGCGCGCGCACTCTACGGCAACCCGTTCCTTGTCGTTCTCGACGAACCGAATTCCAACCTCGACGTCGAAGGTGAAATCGCGCTCGCTGAGGCGATCCGGGGGATCAAGGTGCGCGCCGGCATCGTCGTCATCGTCGCGCACAGACCGACTATCCTCTCCGAGGTGGACTTCGTGCTGGCGATGAAGGAGGGGCAGATGCACATGTTGGGGCCGCGTGAGCGGGTCCTGGCAAAGCTCTACCCGTTGCAGCCAGCCAATAGCGCCAATGTGAAGCCCGTTGCCATCTCGCCGAATCGGCCGAATTGACAGCGTTCAAGGAGAGATAGCCGCACATGGCAGACATCGGGACTAGAGAAGCGCAAGGCAACCGGCGGTCCATTCAACGTAATCTGATGGGAGGAGTGACGGTCATCGCCTTGCTCGTCGGCGTTGTTGGCGGCTGGGCCGCAACCGTGGACATTTCTGGCGCGGTTATCGCGCATGGCGCGGTCGTCGTCGAGAGCAACGAGAAGAAGGTGCAGCATTCGACCGGGGGCATTGTCGGCAAGATCTTCGTGCGTGACGGAAGTCAAGTCAGCACCGGCGATCTGCTCGTTCAGCTTAGCGACGTCGTTCCCCGTGCCAATCTCGCTTTCGTGACGAAGAGCCTGGACGAGCTCTACGCCCGCAAATCCCGTCTCGAGGCCGAGCGAGACGGAGCCGAGCAGATGACGCTTGCTCCGTTGCTCGAGAACCGGATGGTCGCCCCCGAGGTGGCGACGCTGGTTGCCAGTGAAAAGCGCCTGTTCGAGCTGCGCAGCGTCGCGCGAGCCGGAAACAAGGCGCGCCTTCACGAGCGCATGGAGCAGCTCCGCAAGCAGATCGAAGGCCATTCGGCACAGGAGAGGGCAAAGGCCAGGGAGATCGAGCTGATCAACAACGAACTCGAGGGCATTCGCAGCCTCGTCAAACAGAAACTGGTGCCGATCTCCAAGCTGACCGCCTATGAGCGCGAAGCGACGCGGATCGAAGGTGAACGAGCGCAGCTTATCTCGAACATTGCGCAGGCCAAGGGCGCGATCGCCGAAGTGCAACTCCAAGTGTTGCAGCTGGACAAGGAATTTTCAAGCGAAACGGGGCGCGAGCTGCGCGAGGTCGACGCCAAGATCGCCGAGTTCGAGGAACGCGAGGTCACGGCAGAGGACCAGCTGGCGCGCATTAATATTCGCGCGCCCGCAAGCGGTACCATTCATCAATCAACCGTGCACACCGTCGGTGGGGTGATCGGTGCCGGCGAATCGATCATGCTGGTCGTGCCTCACTCGGACGCGTTGACGGTCGAGGCTAAGGTCGCCGCTCAGGACATCGACCAGTTGCTGGTCGGCCAGGAAGCGCTGCTTCGGTTCACCGCTTTCAATTTGCGCAGCACGCCGGAATTGACCGGGACGGTATCGATGGTCGCAGCCGACATTACCCGCGATCAGCGCACTGGCGAGAGCTACTACGTGGTGCGTATCAGCCCCCATCCCGAAGGCCTGAAAGGGCTCGGCCAGATGACGCTCGTTCCCGGAATGCCGGTCGAGGTGTTCATCCGGGCCGGTGAGCGCAAGGTGATCTCGTATCTGATGAAGCCTCTGACGGATCAAATGATGCGGGCTTTTCGCGACCAGTAGATACGAGGCGCGGCGGGGTCGCCGGTCAATTCCGGCCGTATCCCGATCCGTAACAAGATTTAAATGGGGGATTTCGCACATGATTGTAACGAAGCTCAGACCTCCGATTTTTCTGATCGGCAATTATCGGTCCGGAACGACAATCACGCAGAAGCTGATCGGCCTGCATCCGGACGTGGTGACCTGGTACGAGCCGAGAACGTTATGGCTCTACGCCGATCCGGGGCGGCACCATGATGAATTCGGTGCAAGCGACGCCACGGAAAAGGTGATCCGCTATATTCGCGGCCGTTTCCTTGAGTTCCAACTGCGGAACGGAAATCGCCAGATCATGGAAAACACGCCGTCAAACGTTCTGCGCGTCGCCTATGTCCATGAGATCTTTCCGGAGGCCACGTATCTTTACATCACGAGGAATCCGTTCTCGTGCATTAATTCCATGGAATTGAAGTGGCAGAGAACAAAAACCCTGAAAGGTCTGCGGAGAACCCTGGCCGCGACGCCGCTAACGCAACTGCATTATTATGTTGGCGGCTTTTTCAAGCAGATGTTCGTGAAGAAGATCCTGCGCAAGAAATACACGCCGATCTACGGTCCGCGCTATCACGGGATCGATCGGGATCTGAAGGAGCACGGCAAACTGAGGGTGATTGCGCGTCAATGGGCGCGCTGCAATCGAAAGGCAAGGGAGGATCTCGCGAAACTCGGGGAGGGACGGGTGCTGACGATCCGCTATGAGGATCTGATCCAGGATACCGAAACTACATTGCGACGCATCTATGGTCACTGCGGACTGGCCTGCACCGACGATATCGTCCGCGCTGCCAAGGAAATGGTCGATCCCGGCCGGCAGGAAAAATGGCTGCGCCTCGAGCCGGAAAGCTTGCGGACAATCCTGCCAGAGATCGAGCAGGAAATGAGCATTTACGGTTACGATCTCCCCCCAGCCCTTCGGTGAATCGCGAAGAGGGGGAATTGCTTTCAACAAGCGGATCGCGGCCCGACCATCCTGGACCCGACAGCGGTCAGCCTGGGGCGGCCAATCAGGGAGATCAAAGCGTGAGCGACGTCCGACAGGGTTTGGCGAAACGAAGTGTGGTGGGCATGTTCTGGACGGCATTGTCCATGGGAGCGCTCGCTGTGGCGGAGCTCGTCGCGCTCCTGGTTCTGGCACGGCTGCTGTCGCCCAATGAATTCGGTCTTTACGCCGCGGCGCTGGTCGTCATCAAGTTCTCAGCGATCTTCGAGGGTTTGGGTGTCGCCCCAGCGATCGTGCAGCGACCTGAACTCGAGGAGCGCCATTTGCGGGTCGGATTCACCTTATCGCTGATCCTCAGCATTTTCGTTGCCGGTCTCGTCTGGACCACCGCGCCCGCCATCGCAGATGTGCTGCGACTTCCTGAGCTGGCTCCGGTGGTCCGCATCTGCTGTATCATCTTCTTATGCCAAGGCGTCGCAATGGTGGCACAGGCCTGTGCCCAGCGGGCGCTGCGCTTCCGCTGGCTGGCGGCGGTCGACGCTTGCGCCTTTGCGATCGGCTTCGTCATAGTCGGCCCCGTGCTTGCCGTCCTCGGCTTCGGAATTTGGGCGCTCGTCGGCGCGCTCGTCACCCAGCACTTCGTACGCATGCTCGCCATTCTTGTCGGCCAGTCGCACCCGAAACGGCTGATGCTGGAACGTCGCGCGATCGGTGAACTGCTCTATTTCGGCGGCGGTTTTACGCTCGCGCGTATCTTCAATTACCTCGCAAGCCAAGTCGACAGGCTTGTCGTTGGCCGCTGGCTCGGGGCCGAAGCGCTCGGCGTTTACTCACTCGCCTCCCAACTGATGACGACACCCGCGGTTATCGTCGGTCAGATTCTCGACCGCGTCCTCTTCCCGACGATGGCCCTCGTCCAGCAGGAGCAGACACGGCTCGCCCGGGCCTATCGAAGCTCCGTTGCGGCCTGTGCGCTGCTTGTTCTGCCGGCGAGCGTGGTCGTGGCGATCGTGGCGCCCGAGATCGTGCTTGTCCTGCTCGGCGCGGGATGGCAGGGGGTGGTCGCTCCCCTCCAGATTCTGGCCTGCGGGATGCTGTTCCGCACCAGCTACAAGCTCAGCGACTCCGTGTCGCGGGCGACCGGCGTCGTCTATGCCCGAGCTTGGCGCCAGGCGATATTCGTGACCGCCGTCGCACTCGGCGCCGTGATTGGGCAATCGTGGGGGGTGACAGGCGTGGCGTTCGGCGTCGTCGCGGCCGTCGCAACAAACTTCATGCTGATGGCGCAACTCAGCTTGCGGGTCACGGGCCTTTCCTGGTTCGAGTTCGCCGCTGCACATTTCCCGGGAATTGCCCTGGCGGGCGTGGTCGGATCCGGTGTCTGGGTTACGGCGGATCTGCTGCGCCAGGCTCAGGTGACGCCGCTAACCATCCTGCTCGAGGTGGCCTTGCTGTCCTGCGCCGCGGGTTTAGTGCTGTGCTCGGTCCTGCCGGCGCTGTTCCTAGGTCGGGATGGGCGGTCAGCATTGCGTTTGGTCGCCGGCATGGCGCCATGGCTGCAGCGCAGCCGCCCCGGATGACTGGAAGGAGCTGTCGATCCGCCGCCGACGCGCATGGGCGCGATGACGCGGTGATCCGCCAGAACTGAACTGCGAGCCATTGTCATGCGGCCGTCGTCGCAACTCCGACGGCCGCCTGACAATGGCTCGCGGATTTATTCCACGAGAGAGTTTTCATCCTTTCCGCCGCTGCAGGGGGGGCGCCTCTGCTGCAGATACGCCGAAGAGCGCGATCGCGCCCCACGTTGCCTTAGTCGCAACCCACTACACTCAAACCGGAAACAACCAGCGCAAAGGAGATGTGCCATGGCTGGTACGAAACCCGCGATTACTGCCTTTAGCGTCGATTCCGGCGTCCAAGGCGACCGCCTGACCAATGACAGGACTCTCACGCTGATCGGAATTGCCGAGCCGAATCTGACGCTGCGCATCCTGGTCGATGGCATCCTGCTGGGAACGGTGATGGCCGGCGAAGACGGTAACTGGAGCTTCACGACGCTCGAGCTTTCCGACGGCGGCTACAGCTTCACTGCCGAAACGGGAGAAGACGGCGAGCGGCAGAGCTCCGATCCCTTGGAGATTTCGATCGACAGCGACACCCCCGCCCCGGAATTCACTTCGATTGAGCCGGCCGACAATAGCTTACAGCTCTCCGGGACTGCCGAAGCGGGAGCGAGTGTCGATATCTATCGAGACGGCACGTTGATCGGAACGGCGACGGCGACCTCCTCCGGTTTGTGGGGATACCTCGACACCGGCTATGGCGGCGGAAGCACTTCCTACAGCGCCCGGGCCACCGACGCTGCCGGCAATACGGCGGAGACTGCGGACGCCGTAACCTATTCACCGAACGAGGAGCCTGTGCTGGCTTCGGATCAGTCGGCGGATGGAGCCGAACCGGCTCAGATGGCGACCAGCGTAACCGCCAGCAGCCCCACCCCAACGACATTCGAGGCAAGAATAGCCGCTGCCGGAGACGACATCGAGCAGCGAGAGTCGGGCGGGATTTCCAGTAATGTCTCGGATCTTGAGCTGGGCTACGATGGTTCTACGCCCCACATCGTGGGGCTACGCTTCACCAGCATTGACATTCCTCCGGGCGCCATAATCACCAGTGCCTACATCCAGTTCACGACCGATGAGGTGAGCAGCGGTCTGGCAGCGCTTCGGATCGAGGGGGAGGACACGGACAACGCAGGCGACTTCACGACCATCAAGTTCAATGTGTCGTCACGCATTAGGACGGACGCGTCGGTATCCTGGGACGTGGACGCCTGGACGACGCGTGGCGAGGCTGGCGCTGCGCAGCGCACCCCAGACCTCGCCGCCATCATCCAGGAGATCGTCGACCGTGACGGGTGGGCGGCGCTGAACGATATCGTGCTTCTGATCACCGGTACCGGTACACGAACGGCGAAGTCCTTCGAGGGTAGCGCTGCGGCGGCGCCGCTCCTCCATATCCAATATTATGTACCTCCAGCGAGTGATCCCGTCGCCTTCAACAACCCGGCCGACGCGGATTCCGCGACCAACCAGATCGCCGAACTGGCCCCCGAAGGCACGAAGGTCGGCATAACCGCCTCGGCGAGGGACCCCGATGCCGGAGATGCGGTCACATACAGTATTGATGATGCGCGCTTTGTAATCGATGCCACCACCGGCGTCATCACCCGTTCGGGCATTGGCATCGTCGATTTCGAAACCGAAACGTCGATCACACTTGCGGTTACGGCGACCTCGTCCGACCGGAGCACCGCGACCCAGACCTATACCCTCAATGTTCTCAACAGCCCGGAGCCGGTCACGTTCAACACGCCGGCGGACGCCGACCCTGATAACAACAGCGTCTCTCAGGATGCGGCCGCAGGTTCGAAGATCGGGATCACCGCTTCGGCGACAGACCCCGACGCGGGTTCGGCGATCACCTACAGCGTTAACGATTCCCGCTTTGCCATCGACGCCAACGGCGTCATCACCCGATCCGCGACGGGCACGCTCAACGCCCAATCGGAACCGTCGATCACATTGACGGTAACTGCGAGGTCCAGCGATCAAAGTGTCGCGAACTACAGTTTCGATGTGAACGTCACGGCTGGTGCGAGCAATCAACCTCCGACATCGCTGACCCTGGTCAAGACAACGCTGACCTCGCAATGGTCGCCGGCAAGCCCAGATCCCTCCGGAATCGCCTATATCTCTCATCTGGGCAGGCTGTTTGTTTCCGATGGTGAGGTCAACGAGATGTCGATCTTTACCGGCAAGAACGCCTTCGAGATGACCCTCGGGGGCCAGCTCGTGGGCTCGTTCTCCACCACGAGCTTCTCGGACGAGCCGACCGGCGTTGCCTACAATCCCTTCAATCGCCACCTCTTTTTTACCGATGATACCGGCACCAGAAGCGTATATGAGCTCAACCCCGGCTCGGACGGGCTCTACAACACGTCCGATGATGTCGTGACCTCATTCAAGACATCCGCATTCGGGAGCAAGGATCCCGAAGGGATAACATACGATACCAAGCGCGGGGTCCTGTATATCGCGGACGGCGTGGGCGACACCATCTACACGGTAAATCCCGGCGCGAACGGCAGGTTCGACGGCGTATCCTCGGTCGGTGGCGATGACATCGTGTCGAGTTTCTCCGTTGCGTCGCTCGGAATCAACGACCCTGAAGGCGTGGAGTACGATCCTGCCCACGACCTGCTTTACGTCATCGCGTCGCGGACCAAGGTGGCAATGGTAACGCCGACGGGAGAATTGCTGGGTACACTGGATATATCCGCGGCCGGTGCCCGCAGTCCGGCCGGGCTGGCCCTCGCGCCGAGCAGTGGCGATGCGAATAAAATGAGCCTCTACATCGTCGATCGTGGCGTCGACAACGACTCGAACCCGAACGAGAACGACGGAAAAGTCTACGAATTCCTGATCGACAACTGGCTGCTGGCTTGAGCGGGAAAAGACCCGTGATGGTCCGCGTCATCCAAAATCGCACACGTGCGCGATCAGGCATGCTTCCGGGTGACCGGAGGCTTGCGGAAGACACCGGCACCTTCCCGATTCTACCCCGTCCGGGACTAGCGCAAGCAAAGGAGATTCGACATGGCTAGATCGGTTCGATTTCCTGGCATCAAACCCGCAATCACCGAGTTCAGCGTCGATTCCGGCATTAAGGGCGATCGGTTGACCAACGACCCGACGGTCACATTGAACGGCACAGCCGACCCAAGTGTGATCGTGCGCATCTATGCCGATGGGCTTCTTGTGGGTACGACGAGGTCCGACGAGACCGGCGGTTGGAGTTTCACGACTCCCGATCTTGTCGACGATACCTACGGCTTCACGGCCGAAACCGGCAAGGGCAGGGACCGGCAGATCTCCTATTCCTTCGTCGCTTCCATCGACAGCTTCATTGCGACGCCGGAGATTGCCTCGGCCACGCCGGATGAGACTGGGCTGCTGCTGACAGGTACCGCCGAGGCGGGAGCGAGTGTCGACATCTACCGCAATTTCACCTTGCTCGGTACGGTGGCTGCGGCAGCCTCGGGTCTGTGGGAATTCCTTGACGCGAGCTATGCAGGCGAGAGCGTCAGCTATAGCGCCAGCGCGACGGACGCAGCCGGCAATACTGCCGGCACGACGGCTGACCTCATCTACCCGCCGCCTCTAAACGCAGCACCGGTCTTGACCAGCCCTGTCTCGGTATCGGTCATCGAGAACCAAATTGCTGTGCTCGACCCCCGGGCGAACGACGACGCCGATGCCGATGGGGCAGGGCTTTCCTACGCCATTACGAGCGGCCCTGATTCTGCGCTGTTCTCGATCGATGACGCCTCAGGCGCGCTCGCCTTCGTGTCGCCGCCGGACTTCGAAAATCCGGGCGATGTCGATCGGGACAGTATCCACCACGTGCAGGTCACGGTAACTGACTCGGGCAGTCAGACGGATAGCCGGAATATATCAGTGACCGTGACCGATGCGGAAGAAGATGCGCCGCAGGAAATGGAGCAGGCGCGTTTGGCAACCGGCACCGACGAGACAGCGACCTTCTCTGCCATGGCGGGCGAGAGCATTGCTACCGAAAGCAGTGCCACCCCGACCATCTTCGAGGCAAGGGTCGCGGCCAGCATCGACGACGTGGAGGAAAATGCCAAGGGCACAGTTACCCTCAACAGCAGCGATCTCGAACTGGCGGTCGATGGCACGAAGATCCAGACCGTCGGGATCCGCTTTACCGGCATCGACATCCCGCCAGGCGCGATCATCACTGGTGCCTATATTCAGTTCACGACCGACCAGGTGAGCACCGGCGCGGTATCGCTGTCGATCCGCGGCGAGGATGCGGATGACGCGACCGCCTTCACGACCGCGAAGTTCAGCGTATCGTCACGCCTCACCACCGACGCAGCCGTCTCTTGGTCGCCGGGGGATTGGACCGTCCGTGGCGAGGCCGGTTTCGAGCAACGGACGCCGGATCTCAGCGCGATCGTACAAGAGATCGTCGATCGCTTCGGTTGGGCAACGCTCAACGGCATGGTCTTTCTGATCACAGGCAGCGGCACGCGCAACGCCCGGGCCTATGACAGCAGGCCCGAATCGGCGCCGCTCCTCCATATCGAATTCTACGTTCCGTCAACCGGCGATCCGGTCGTGTTCAACAGCCCGGCGGATAGCGATCCTACCGCCAATCAGATCGCCGAACTTGCCGCGGCCGGCGCCCCGATCGGCATTACTGCTTCCGCAAGCGATCCCGACGCCGGCGATATAGTCAGGTACAGCGTCGATGATCCCCGCTTTGCCATCGATCCGAACGGCGTCGTCACCCGGTCGGGCTTCGGCATGCTCGACTTTGAGACCGAGACGTCAATCACGCTGACGGTGACGGCCACCTCGTCCGACAGAAGCACCGCCACCCGGACCTACACCGTCAACGTTCTCGACAGCCCCGAGCCTGTCGCGTTCAACACGCCGCCCGACGCCGACCTCGAGTCAAATCGCCTTGTGGATAATGCTGCCGTCGGAACCCGGGTCGGGATCACAGCCTCGGCCAGAGATCCCGATGCCGGATCGATCGTCACTTACAGCGTCAACGACAACCGCTTTGCAATCGATGCCAATGGCGTCATCACCCGCTCGAGCATCGGCACGCTCAACGCGCAATCCCAGCCGTCGATTAACCTGGTTGTCACGGCGACCTCGTCCGACGGAAGCACGGCCACCGAAAGCTTCAGCGTCTCCGTTGTAAGCAACGTCACGTCGACGATCCTGGAGAGGAGAGTCATGACAAGCGCCGACGATGTGGAGGAGGGACCCACGGGCTCAATGTCGATTGCCAGCAGCGATCTCGAACTGGCGGTCGATGGCAGCAGCAATCAGACGGTTGGCATACGGTTCACGGGGCTTGACATCCCAAAGGGCGCAATCATCACCAAGGCCTATATCCAGTTCACCGTTGACACCGTTACGACCGGGACCGTATCGCTGATGATCCGTGGCGAGGATGCGGATGATGCGGCGGCTTTCACTACCGCCAAGTTCAACGCGTCGTCACGCTTGATGACCGACGCGGCTGTAGCCTGGCAGCCTCCGGATTGGACCACTCGCGGTGAGGCCGGCCTTGCCCAGCGCACGCCTGACCTGGCCGCGGTCGTGCAAGAGATCGTCGACCGTTTCGGCTGGGCGGCGCTCAACGACATGGTGTTCCTGATTACCGGCACAGGAACCCGCAACGCCCGGGCCTACGATAGCCGGCCCGAAGCGGCGCCGCTGCTTCACCTAGAGTATTACGTACCGCCGGCGAGCGATCCGGTCGCCTTCAACGACCCCGACGATATCGACGCCACCGCCAACCAGATCGCCGAATTGGCCACCGAAGGCATGAAGGTGGGGATCACCGCCTCTGCCAGTGATCCCGATGCCGGCGACACGGTGACCTACAGCGTCAACGACTCGCGGTTCGCCATCAACTCCAGTGGGGAAATCACGCGTTCGGCTATTGGCTCGCTTGATTTCGAAACCGAAGCGCTGATCACGCTAACGGTGACGGCGACCTCGTCAGACCGAAGCACGGCAACCCGGACGTTTACGCTGAACCTGCTCGACAGTCCGGAACCGGTCGCCTTCAATACGCCGGCCGACTCCGATGCAACCGCCAACCGGATTCTCCAAAGCGCTTCCGCAGGCACCAGGGTTGGAATTACGGCCTCAGCTAAGGATCCGGACGCCGGCGCGACGGTCACCTACAGCATCAGCGACTCGCGCTTCGTCATTGATGCCCAGACGGGCGTCATCACCCGTTCCGGCACAGGAACGCTCAATGCGCAGCTTGAGCCGTCGATCGCCCTCGCGGTAACGGCGACCTCGTCAGACGGAAGCAGTGCGACCCAGGCCTACACGGTCGACGTCGTTTCGCAGCTAGGACCGCAAACGCTGTACCGTTTCGCCATCTTCGGCGACTATGGCGATACCGACTTGTCCGGTGAAAAAGCGGTTGCGGCGCTCGTAAAAAGCTGGAACGTGAACTTCATTCTAACGGTCGGCGACAATGTCTATGCGCCGCAGACACTCGATAACGCCGTTGGTCAGCAATTCCACGAGTTCATCAGCAATTACCGCGGTGCATTCGGTAGCGGCAGTGCCTTCAACCGCTTCTTCCCGACACTCGGCAATCACGAATATAACGACGGAAATGTTGCCGCATATCTCGACTATTTCACCCTGCCCGACAATGAGCGCTACTACGACTTTCAGATCGGGCCGGTCCATTTCTTCGCTCTTAACAGCGACAGTGATGAGCCGGATGGCCGGAGTTCCACGTCGACCCAGGGCCAATGGATGAAGTCCATCCTCGATTCGTCGAATGCGAGCTTAAACGTCGCCTTCTTCCATCATACGCCCTACAATCCAAGCGGCAGCACGTCCACCATGCGCTGGCCATTCGAGCCCTGGGGCGTCAACGCGGTGTTCGCCGGCCACCAGCACAACTATTATCGCGAGAACCGAGACGACAATGGCGACGGCGTTCAACTCCCCTATACGACCACGGGTCTCGGGGGTGCCGGGCGCGACGTTCCAGATGTTGGCGCAAGTCTCGTGACGGTCACGGACGCCGGGATGCTGATCGAATTCTATCGCGTGAGTAACTTCAACGGCACGACAGCAACCAGCGTTCTCACGGACTCCTATTTTGTCCCGACACCTGCGGGACGTGTGCCGACGATCGTCGATGGCGGGTACGTGCTGAACGGCACCAGCGGTGCCGATTATCTATGGGGGCTCGGCGGCAATGCCACCCTGATCGGCGGGCGTGGAAGTGATACGCTCGTCGGTGGTAACAATCAGAACCTGTTCGCATTCCACACGGGCGACGGACAGGACACAATTTTGAATTTCCGCCCAGGCGCCGCAAGCGGCGACGTGTTGGATTTGAGGGCCTACGGGATCCAGAACGCAAGCGCGTTCCGCCAGATTGCCACGGACCAGGGCTCGAATGTCCTGGCGAATCTGGCCACCGGTGATCAGCTCCTGCTGCTCGGCGTGCACCTCAGCCAGTTCCATGACGACAACTTCCTGCGCAACGATCTCCTGCTGTCGTGAAAGTGACTTGAAATAAAATAAAAAAGCCGGCGTTCCCGCCGACTTTGATGCGCGCTACAGTTGCCATTGCGCGAGCGGGATGCGCTCACATGCGTTCGCGCATCGCTCTGTTTGGTTTTGAACATATCAGAGGCTCCTTTACGCCGCGCTTCATGCCGGATAAAGGTGCCTCTTCCATCTTTTTAAGTTGCCACGGCTGCGGAAGTCTAGCCCTTCCACGAGTTCTTCTTGAGGCCCAGGAGCTTCTGAAGTCCGGGAGGACCGTAGTGGTAATGATTCTTGTCCCCCCAGCCGTAGCCGGGGCGTGAGCCATTGGACTTGGCAATGGCGCGCGAACTCAGGCTTGTGCCAAGCAGAAGGGTGATCGCTGGTGGTGTAACCACGGCAAACCGCCCGGCCTTCTTGAGAAAATCTCTCCTTGCCTGCGCTTCCGTTTCCAGTTCCTCTGGGACCTTCTCTGAGCCGTTTTCATGTTCCATCGCCGTGGCTCCTTTGGAAGTACTTATAGATCAAATTGAACGTAGCATTTCAGCATGTGTAGCGGCAATCAATGTCTTGGGTGCTGCTCCTTAGATCTTCGAGCGTAGACCCCTGTTCGAAAGGATTAGGCCTATACGGCGTGCGAGATCGACCGGGTTGCGGCGCGCCAATTCTTGGGCACGCGAAAGCCGCCTCAAGCCCCATATCACGTTGCCGGCAAGGCGCAGCGGCGCGCCGACGACTGGGTGCCTGACGGTAAACACGCGTCTCCAGTGCTGCAGGCGCGCCGTCAGGCACCCGGCGCTCTCGACGGGTATTTTCGTGCCGAAGAAGTGGTGCATGGACAGCAGTTGCGTGTCGAGCGCATTGCGAGTGCTCTTGTCCAGCATCGCCTTGCGCAGCTCCGCCCAGTCGAGATGCTCACTGTCGGACAATCGGGCCAGGTCGTACAGGTGCCGGAGATCCATTCGCCCCCGCCAGTAGTCTCCCTCCTTGATGAGGTCATGCATGATCCAGTGCATGGCGCGGGCCTGAGGAAGAGGAATCGTCACCAGAAGGCCATTCCGCTCTGTAGGCTGCTGGCGCAGGAAGCCGTCCGGCCGGTACGGCCGGAGCTCCAAGATACCGGCATCCTGCGGACGTGACATGCCGCGATCGTCCGGCACCTGACGGTAGCCGCGCTCTTCGAGGCAGGCTCTGGCGGGGGCCTCTTCGTCGGCTTCCACGGCGATATCGAGATCACTCGTCATCCTGTTGGGCAGCCGCTCGACCGGGGAAAGAAAAATCGGTATGGCTCCCTTGAGCAGAATTGGAACGATACCTGCACCATTCAGAGCGGCAACGGCTTCGCTCAACTGCTCCCTTAGCCTCAGGTTGCGGTGCCGGTTCCGGTCGTGGATGAAAGCGAGATAGTCATGCACATCGCGTGGCAGCCGGTTGATCTGGCCCGACTGTGCGAGAGACGCGAACAAGGCGGGCGTGAGCAGCGTGTGGTTTGCAAGTGCGACCACCGCCTCCCACTCGGCCTCGTCGGCTACGCGGCCGTGAAGGCCGGTGACCAGGGAGTCAAGCGCCTTGCCGGCGCGCATCATCGGCACGCTCCCTCGATCAATTCGACGGCATCCTTCAGCCGGGAATAGGTGAGACGGCAGATCCGTGCCGATCCGATCACCTGCGTCAGTACATCAAAGGCGGAGCTGCTTAGCTCCCGGCCGGGCGCAAAGGCACCGTTGAGCAGACCGCGCAACGCACCGACCGGATCCACCGGGGCGAGATGGGAGCTGGAGGTGCTGTCCCTGTGGAGCAGAAGCACCCAATCGATGGGCCGGGGCGACAGCGACCCTAGCGAGAATTCCTTCGGCACGACGTAGCGCACCCGCTTTCGGTCCGGGCGTCTGAAGACCGGCTTCGTATAGAGGTTGGGATAGTGTTGGCCGAGAAGAGGCCATGCACCCGACTTGACGGCGGCGGCAAATGGAAGGCCGACACCTTGCCCATCCGCGTTCAAAAGCGTGACATCATCCGAAACGAAACCGAACCCCGCATGGGCCAAGGCCAAGGTCAACGTCGTCTTGCCGGCGCCCGGATCGCCGCAGAGCAGGACCAGGCGCTCGCTTCTGGAAAGTGCGGCGGCGTGGAGGGCCAGTTCATAGGTACCGTGCTTGAGCGCTTCGGCCAGCAATTCCCCTTTCAGCACGGTGGCAATCTCCTCGGGGACGCAGGTCCGAAGCCATTCACCGTCGCGAAACAAGTGGATCCGGTCCCCATGATCGACCAGCTCAAAAAGCGTGTTCGCCTTCTCCTGTTGTACCTCAAGGTGGCTGAAGACGGTGATCGCAGGGAAGGCATGGGCCGCCGGATAGACGATCCGGATGGCACGGCCCGCAACGGCAAGCGTTTGGCTCAACCGGTTGTCAGGGCAGGTGGAGATCGATGGGGCCGGAGGCCTAATCAAACCCAGGCGTTCCCATTCGTCGAGCGCGGCCCGGACGTGTTCCTTTGCACTGACCGGACCAAGACGGCCACGCAAGATCCTGCGCGGGATACTCTCCGGCGGTGCACCTTCCTGCAGCGCGAGCCAGATATCGGCGGCCGTCTCGCTTAACGCGAAGATGGCGCGCTGGGATGCGCTGAAAAGAATGTTCTGACCGTGGAGGCGCACAAGCTGCGCCTGGGTCACAAGACCGGGCTGCACGTGATCGGCCGGTACCGGTACGGCATTTCGTTCAATTGCCTCTTGCGGGATCATCCCATCCTCCCTGCCTTCCTGCGGGAACAGCGTCAAAGGTCGACTTGCGGTAACATGTGCGCTGCACTCACTCTGCCGGTAGCCGCGCCAAAGGCGCAAAAACCTTCGGATCGCGCACCAGCCGCCAGCGTAGCCACAACCCGGTCGCAAGCGAGGTCAGGATCGAGGCGAGCACCAGTGCGGTAAACATGCGGTCATCGATGATGCCGGCAGCGTGGGCGACGCTCGCCAGCACGATGCCCGGCCCGCCGCGGGTATTCATGGCAATGCCATAGTCGAGGGCCCGAAGCCAATCCGTCTCGGCGGTCCTCGCGGCGATCGTGCAGCTTGCAAGCTTTATTGCTGTGCTGGCGGCGATGAACAGCAGGGTGAGGGTGCCGTCAAACTGCTGCGCCAGGTCAAGTCGCTGCCCGACGAGGGCGAAATAGATCGGCACGAAGAACCAGATCGTGATATCGGCTATGTGCTGTTTGACGGGAGCCAGGTGGCGGGAGGGCAGTCGCGCCATTACAAGACCCGCGACGAGCGCGGCAAAAACAATGTTCACCTCCAGCAGGCTCGCGGCGGCGACGAAGATCAGACAAAGCAACATCGTATACCCGGTCAAAGACGCTTCGCTCGACTTCCCGACGACCCATCGACGGATCGCACGCACGCCCGCTGGTGCAAAGAAGAGCGAGACGAGCACGAAAGCGGCGGTAACGGCGATGACACGGGCAATACCTGCAGCATCGGTGGCGTCCCCGTGCTGCACCGCCGTGGCGACGGCAAGGATCGTCCAGAGGATGAGGTCCTGGATCGTCGCCGCGCCGATGATGTTGCGCGCGAACGGCGTGCTCATCAGACCGAGGTCGAGAAAGATGCGCGAGATGACCGGGATCGACGTGACCGCCACTGCGATGCCCATCACCAGCTGGAACGCGAAGGATTCGCCGAGTTGCGTGTCCGCAAACAGGGGTGCAGTCGCGTAACCGAGCGCGAACGGGATGATCAGCGCGCCGACTACGAGTGCCGATATGATGCGACGTGATCCTCCCGCCCCGTCCGCCTGCATGTTGAAGCCCGCAGTGAACATTAAGAGCACGAGGCCGAACCAATAGAAGGCGGACAGAAGCGGGCCCTGGGCGGGGAAGCCGGCAAACACCCATTGATGCGCGACTGGCGAAATGACTCCAAGAACCGACGGTCCAAGGACAATTCCACCGACGATCTCGCCGATCACGCGCGGTAGTTTCAGACGCTCGAATACGTGGCCGCCGCCGAGTGCGCCGACCAGCAGCAGGACCAGAGAGAGGAAGAAGCGGGCAAGCTCGGAATCGCTCATCATGCCACCAGAGGCGCTGAGGCGTGCAAATGCTGGGGACGACGCACTGGCGGCCCCCGGACTATGCGCGAACATACGAGGCGACGATACGCCCGGCGAGTTCCTCGAGGGAATGGGCTTCGGTATCCAGCACCAGGTCCGGATCGTCCGGTGGTTGGTAGGCGTCGTTGTAGCCGATGAGGGTATCGATCTCGCCGCGCATCGCCCGGCGGTAAAGTCCCTTCGGATCTCTTTGCGCGCACCCCTGGATTGAGCAGGAGACGTAGCCCAGCGTCAGGTTCTTTACGTTTTCACGCACGTGATCGCGCGCATCCTGACCGGCCGTCAGGGCGGCGACAACGACATTGAGGCCGGCATCTGCCGCCTTGTTGGCCAAATGCACTAGCACTGAAACCACACGCAGCCGGCTTCCCGTGCCGAAGCCCAGTCCCTCGCCAAAGAAATCGCGGACCTCGTCCCCGTCGAAGAGAATGGCTGGAATACCGTTCTTCCTGAGATCTGCAACGACGCGGGTCGCAAGCGTCGTCTTGCCGGCCGAGGTTGGCCCAAGCAGCCAAAGCACGCTTCCACCTTGCGGGTCAGAGTCTCCCCGCCGAACTTCAGGGTCCAGTGCCTGCATTCCTTTAGCCATCGTTTCTCTCCAACCCGTGAACTATTCCTGGAACAGCGAATGTTTCATCATCAATTCGGCGCGCACAATGTCCTGGACCTCGGAGCGCATCATCCAGTTCGGCAGCGCCTCTCCCGCCATCAGCGCGCGGCGAATTTCCGTGCCGCTGATCGGCCTGGCGGACTCGCAGGCCTTGAGGTCGACATAGCGCTCTGACTGTAGGTCGTAGCCAATGGCGCCGAAGAAGATCGGCACTATCCCCAGATCGCCGAGTTCATCGAACAATTCCCGGCCGGCATTCGGCCCGTAGAAGCTGCCGACACCGGAGTGATCGCGCCCGATGATGAAATGGGTACAGCCCATGTTCTTGCGGCAGAGGGCCGTGAAGACCGCCTCGCGCGGGCCGGCAAACCGGGGATAGGTGATGAAGCTTGCGAGCACCACCTTGCCGGACGGGTAGACGCCGTAATCCAGCATCGCCTGATAGCCGTCGAGGATGAGATGCGGAAGAAAATCCCCGCGCTTCGTAGGCCCAACGATCGGGTTGATCAAAAGGCCGTCCGCGTAGGTGCGCTCCAGCGCCTCGATCTGGATCATCTCGTGGCCGCGGTGGACGAGATTACGGGTGTGAAAGGCGACCACCCGGCTCCAGCCTTTGTGCGCGAAAACGGTTCGCAGCTGCGCCGGGGTGAGGTCGTAACGCCGGTAGGGCAAGGGCAGTGGTTGAACGAGCGTGACGTTGCCTGACAGGAAATGTCCGCCACGGATCAGCACGCGGGCGACGCCGGGATGCTCGCGCGAGTCGGTACCGAACCATTTGCGGGCGAGAAGATGCGGGTCGAACTTATAGGCATCGGTAATTTCGAGGAGCGAGTGCGGCGCTCCGCGGTTGGTGGAGAGCAGCACGCGATCGCCTCTCCGGTGGCGGTCTGCGACCTCCTTCGGGACCGGTAGCAACATCGGCATTGTCCAGACCAGGCCGGACGGGAGCCGATTGAACTCCAGCACGCTTTCCAGGCATTCCCTGTCCATGAAACCGCGAAGCGGCGAAAAGGTGCCGCGGGCAATCTGCTCGACATCGGTCAGTTCCTCGTCACTGACCATGAACGTCGGCAGGTCCGTCAGCTGCGGATTTTCACCTGGGGCGATCGTCTGACAAATGAGACGCCCGCCATGCGGCTCGACGCCGCCCATCAGCGACGAGGCACGGACGCGAATGGGTCGTGTGCCGGCACTCATGTTGCGCTGGAATTGCTGGGCAACCTTCACCACCATGCGCGCGCAGTTCACCGGATATTCGCCGATTGCGGTTTCGGCCGCCAGAACCAAGCCGTCGGCTCCGTCGGAGAGGGTGTTGTAGATATCGTTGACCTCCGCGCGCGTTGGTGTCGGCGCGCTTGTCATCGACTCGAGCAGATTCGTCGCGACATAGGCCTTCGCGCCATGCGCTTTCGCGTTGCGGATGATCATTTTCTGGATTGCGGGGATCTGCTCGATAGGCACTTCCCGGGAGAGGTCGCCGCGATCGATCAGGATTGCATTCGACTTTTCGGCAATTGCCGTGAGATTGCGCAGGCCGCTCATGCATTCGATCTTCGAGATGATCACTGCATCGCTGCCCGCGAGTGACCGAATGACATCGACGTCCGACGCGCGATGAGCGAAGGAAAGCGCGAAGTGGCGAATGCCCAAGCGGAGGCCGATGGCAATTGACGCACGATCCTTCTCGGTCAGCGGCGGCATCTCGAGCGGACGCTGTACCGTCACGGCCTTGTTGGGCCCGATCTCCCCACCGTTGAGGATTCGCAGGACGACTTCTTCACCCCGTTTCTCCACCACCTGCGAGAGAACCGCGTTGAAATCGATGCTGATGAAGTCGCCGACATTCAGCTGGCTGACGATATAGGCCGGGTAAAGGCTGATACTGAATTGGTCGCCAGCGACCGGCCGGGCCCGAGCCGTGAAGAACCGGTTCTCCCGCACGGTCACTTTTCCGTCGGCCAGTGGGCCGGTACGGACCTGCGCGCCTTCCGTGTCGAGGCAAAGAGGAATGGATGTGCGCTTCTGGACGAATTCGACGATTCTCTCGAGATCCTCGACCTTCGTGTGCGACAAGTTGAGGCGCAACAGCGAAGTGCCGGCGCGCTCCAGCCAATGGATTACCCGGTCATTGAGGGAAGCGGGGCCTAGAGTGCACAGGAGCTCGACTTCATTGGCCTTCATGATTCCTACCTTTGCGTCCGCTTTTGTTTGTGGCACCGGGGTGAAGTTCAGCCGCCGAGACAGCTGATCAGGGGCGATCGCCTCAAGCCTCGTCGTCCGAGAATCGGGGCACGTCCGGATGGGCGAGAACCCAGCGCCTGCGCGCCGCGTCCCAATAGTCGCGAGCCTTAGCGCCTTTCAGCAAGACGAAGCCGGAAGGCGGGAGCGGCAAGTCGGGCGGGAGCGGCTCGTCGGGCAGCCACAGGATGGCGTTGCCACCGCTCTCAATCATCCTCTTCCAGGTTCGTTTCAGCCGCGGAAAACCGCGCATGTTGGCGGAGCTTAGCGCGAAGATGGATTTTCTGATCCTAAGCTTGGGCGCTGCATCGGCTGCCTTGATTGGGGCTTGGTGGGTGAGTTCGCCCTTTGCGATATAGCTATTCATACGAACCAAGGATTGGTCGATCGTCACGACCTTCTCCCGGCCGTCCCGATCGTTCGACGCCGGGTCGAGGCTGACCCCGGCGAAACATCCATCAAAGAGACAGTCCTCGATAACGCCGTTGAGCAAGTAATCGTTTTCAACCGCGTCGTCCCGAATTTCGCTCAGCCAGCAACCCTTCAAGTGGAAACCGTCCGCCCCGTCGGCCAGTCGTATGCCATCCCAGCATCGGCGCGCCCGCACGCCTTCGACCGTCGCTCGCGAAGTGCCATCCCTGACAAGCAGTGCGGCACTGTTGCAGTAGGTATCGCGCCAATCGGTCGCGAGCGGCACTTCGCCACCGAACCGCCCCCCTATGAAATGCACGCCGGGGCAATTGCGGATTACCAATGGGTAGCGATTGACCGGCAGCCACCCCACGTCGCAGCCGACAAGCGCGTTCGGATCGGGGTTGCGGCTATTGGCTACGATAAAGGAAGCATCGCGAGCATCGATCGTCATTTCGGCCGGCAGATCGCGAATGACTTTCTGTTCGTAGCCGAACTCGCCGCTGAGCACGATCGGGATATTGTCCAGATGGCCATCCGAACCGACGAGTGCCCGTCCGACGCCTGTGGGATAGGACCCTGAGACCAAGGCTAAGGCGGGACAAGCGCTCACGAGCCGCAAGAATGAGCGGCGATCGATGTTCGTGCTCATAGGCTTTCTGGAGGAACCGGCCCGTGCCTGCGGCTGGCCAAGAGGGTGGCTTCGTACGTCCTGCAAGCTATCTGTTCGGGTGAAGCCGATGCGCTCGCATCGACCGTCGCCAGCATCAGTGCGCAAGCTGACGATACCAGCGGTTCGCCGATCTCCGCCTTCATCTTGCGATAGGCGCCATCAGCCTTTGCCCAGAGCGCAGTCTCGCCACTGGCGGCTCTTTGCAGCCGCGAGGATCGGTCGCCTCTGGTCCGGAGGCGATCCTGTGCGAGGTCGGGATCGCCGCGAAGGTCAACGAAAATAATGTCTTCCACGCCAATCGCCGACAGGATGTCGAGCCAGCTCTCCGACGTTCGTTTCTGCCTGCTCTTCAGGAGGACCGACCAGAAGCCTTGCAGCAGGCCCTGATCCAATATCGTTATGGATCCGCTTCTGGACCTCTCGGCATGGATGTAGGCGGCCACCGTCCAGAGATTCCAGGTGACGCGGATGAGATCAGTGGCTGTCTCCTGCTCGCCTTGAGCCACGAAACGAGCAATTCTTGCGGCAATCGAACGAAAATCCTGTTTGAACAACCTTGGGAGAACGAGGCCGACCCTATAGAGTTGCCGGCCCAGCAATGTTCTGCTCTCCATGGCTATTTTTGCCTCGCTGACCGAGTGTCCGCTGTGCTGCAGGTGCAGGGCCAGGTGACGCGAGGCTGTTGTTTTTCCGATTCCAGGCAAGCCGAAAAATTCCACGAATTGAATGCCTGCGGGAAGGCGAGCCGTTTCGCGAGTGGGCCGATGGCGGGTTGCCGCGCTGCGCAGCTCATGGGACGGCATTAGGCTCGGTCCTAACAGATTTCGGCTATCGCATATGTGCGGGGACGAAGTCTTGCCGGTGCGTCGTGGCGCTGGCCGGTGCCTGTTCTTGCTCTTCGGAGCTGGCGTCGAGCGACCGCTGCATGCCGCGGTATCCGATAAGTAGCGCCAGGGGGATCCAGAAAAAGGGGGCGGTAGACGGGCCGAAAGAGTCGCTCATCTGGTTGGCCAGGACGTAATTCCACACGCACACCGCCGTGCCAAGCACCATAACATTGGTGCTCTTGGCGTAGGTGCTCCTGCCTTTGCCAACCAGCGTCGAGACGACGGCGATCACAAGATAGGTCAGCACCAATAGGACCATGACCGTGATCAGCGCGACCCCCGGAACGCCCAGCGTGCGGAAATATTCAATGAACAGATTGTGGCTGTGGGGAGCAATGTCGCCGATCGGCTGCCCTGCACCCACGCCTGTGAACGGATGCGCCAGACCCATGTCGATGGAGATGGACCAAAGCCGCTCGCGCGAAATGATCGAATGGGCTTCGCCGCCGGACAGTTGGGTCGTCAGCAGGCGGTGGGCTCGCGGATTGAGGGACTGCAGCAACAGCAAGGCCGCCTGGAACGCCAAGGGAGCGGCGACAGCGCCCGCGATGATCGCCAAAGGCCGCTGCCTACGAACTGCAAGATAGATTGCGTACAAGACAAAGAAGAGGCCAAGTCCGATGACAGCGACGACGAAGTTGGTCTTCGAGCCCGATTTGACCAGTCCGAGGAGCACGGCGATGAGAGCGCCGAGCAGAAGAAGCCGGTGTTGGCGTGAGATCATGAGCCTTGCGGCGACAAGCGGCAGGCCCGCCGACATGGCTATTCCCAACTGGTTTGCGTGCTTGAAATAGCCGGCGGCTCTGTCGGCGAACTTGGCGCCGCCGAGCCCAACGATAACGAGGCACGCGGTTGCCGTGCTCATGATGATCATCGCGGTTACGAGTCTATCCACCACGACCGCACCATTCGGCCTGCTGGAGATCGCTGCAATAGCGGGAATAGTGGCGAAACCGAAGATCTGCGCGAAAACCGCTCGCATGGTCCGCATCGGATTGCCGGTGTAGAGCATCGACAGCAGTGAGAGGATGATGATGAGGCCTGCGGTTGTCAGCAGAGCGGCGGCCAGGGCGGCTTCGTTTCTATGAACACGTCTTGCGACTTCACCATAGGACGCGATGCTGATCAGGGCGCAGAACAGGGCGAGGAGGAAGGATATCGAACCATCCGTCCCCGCGATCCGTGTGGCGCCGGGAAACCATATAGATGCGACGAGCAAAATAAGGGAGATCTGGAGCAAGGCAGATCCGACCTGGCCACGTTAGGGTTTACACTTGGCGGTGGTTCGCGATTGGGAGGCGGTCCCAAGGCTTGGAATGCCAGTCATATTCGAGCGCGCCCGATCCGGGAAATTGCGAAAATGTGAGAAACTGTTCGGAAAAGCCCGTTCCGCCAACGCCTTTCGATGAATGTTATCTGGAAGCAATAATGAAATATGCTGCCGCAGTGCGGGTGAATGCATCCGCACCTCTAGGACTACGCGGTTACCCGCCTCAGGCGATATGCACATTTCGGGCCGATCTGCCTGGAAGCATCAGAATAAGGCGAGGACCGCGTTTGTTCAAGTTACGCCATTAGTCTTAGCCGGAGTGACACCGGGTGTCGAACGGTGTAGCACCGGCAGGTGAAGACCGCCTGCCACCAAACGAAGTCCGCCTCGCCGCCGCCGCCAGGAGCGACCTTTCCGGCAAAATCCCGGCCGGGTGCTTCCGCGAGGGTCTCTTCTACCAACTTGCGACCGTGGACATGCCGCCGCTGGGCAGCAGGCAAAGATATAGGCCGGCTCTACGGTCATTTCGCCTCGCTTGCCGCACATCGCTATGGTCGCGTGGAGCGAGACACTTCCGCCGATCTCTCCTACACGACCTCACTCAATCGCTCCAATGGTGATCGAGTAGGAGTCATCAGCTTCATCGCGGAGGTAGTTCGGCTTGATGCCCGGCAGATTGCCTGTGTGCCGATTATAAGTAGCCGAGCACCTGTCAATACACTCCTTTAGCTGATTGCAGAACGGTTAGGCGGCGTTGTTCGCACGCGCCGGCCGGAATAAAATCTACTGTCGAATGCAGATCCTGCGCGGGGTCGCGCGAGGCCCGGAGCGACGCGGCAAGCACGTGGAGGAAGTCTCTATGAACACGGCGCCCTCGAACGGCGGCGACCCCAATGGAACGCCGCTTCCGATGGCGATGGCAGGTCGGGCCCATGGTTTGACGGTTCGGGCGGATGTCCTCGTCCTGTTGCCAGACCCCAAAAGCGCGCGTGCCTGCCTGGAAATCGCCGAGGACGCTGCCCGCGCCATCGGCGGAATTTTGGCCGCCGCCCATGTCGGGGCTGACCCGGACGCGATGATTGCGGCCCCCGAGGAAATCGATGTGCAGAGGCTGCGCGAGCTGGAGGAGGGTCCATCCCTTGAACGGCTGGAGCGCGTGGCGCGCACCTTTGAGGCCTGGAGACAGGAGAGACCGGATCGCGAGGAGGTTCCGCTGGATGATTGCCGCGGCGATCTAGCCTCCTGTGTTCGAAGCGAGTGTTTGAGGAGCGATTTGGTCGTCACCCCGGCCCATGGCAATATGGACGCACGCGATGTCTTCCATGACGTGCTCTTCAACGAGGGCAAACTGGTTCTCGTTCCGCCGGCAGAGGGTTATGCCGGCAACTTCCTCAGGCATGTGGTGATCGGCTGGAAGCCGCATGCACATGCCGAGGGTGCCGTGCTTGCCGCGCGACCATGGCTGTTGGCGGCGGAGCGCCTTACCGTCGTCTGTATCGACGATACCGCCAATAGTCGCAATCAAACTACGGCAAGAGATATGCTTGCACGGCTCGACCTCATTGGCGAAGTCGTCGCGATCCGCTCCGACCGGCGGCCCGTAGGGCAGACGCTTGGAGATTATGCGGTCGCAGTGCAGGCAAGCTGCCTGCTGATCGGCGCCTATCGGCACAGCTATCTCATGGAACTGCTATTCGGCCGCGTCACGCGCTATCTCCTGGCGCATGCGCGCTTGCCGCTGATGATGAAGCACTGAAGGCCGAGGCAGGCGAGGCCAGCGCGCCGGATGTGCCTCAAATCGCCTCGTTCAAGCAAACTCAGTCCGGGCAGCAAAGTGTCCACTTTTTAGCGAGGTGACACCAGGCACCGCAAGATGGCTTTCTGACTGCGTCGAGCCGTCACACGGAAATGTCCAGTCCCGCCGACGATCGGACGGACGAGCTCAGCAGCATATGCTTTCCCACCGCCCTCGACGCACTCAGGCGATGGATCGTCAACGGCGCGGATCAAGTCATCTACGCCCGGACCGAAAAAGCGCCAAAACGAGCTCTCACAGCATCATGACAGCGCCGAGTTGTGTACTGTTGCGTCCTAAAGGGCGCGGGGCGCTGTAGCATTGTCGGGGACACCGAAGACCTTGCCTTTGCGCGAATGTGGTCTCTGAGTATCCTCGACAGCAGAAACCGTTCGGAAAATCCTTCGAGTGAAACTTCAATCACTGCCTATATTACGGGCAATCGTCCCTCGTGCCGCTTACCACGGATGTACTGGCACCGGCATGAGGTGACGGCGAAAGGTCGGGGAAGCCCGGCTTTTTTTGCCTGGATGGGCCTATCCCCGCCGGGCAAGCTCTGTGACTCGGCGATCATCCGTATTGCTTAGCTCGCGTGAGCAACTGGCATAAAATTCAGTGGATGCTAATTTTAGCTCTAGGCAAAGATCAGGCACAGAACTTTCCGGGAGGCTGCAATGCACAAGGACGATCCTCTGATCAAGCAAAAGTTGGCGCAGATCGACAATCATCGTCGCCATGCGACATTCGCGGAGGACCGAGCCTATATGCTGTTGGAGGATGCTAAGTATTCGTATGAGCACATCGCGCGTCTGAAGCGCGAGATTCTTGAAATCGAGAGGCGTCTAATAACTGTCCGCTAGAGCGGAATTCGATCACGCTGCATCATAGGCTGCGGCTGCGAAATAGTTGGCCCAGTCGGCCCGAAGCTGATGAGGTGGAACGGCCCTTCTCAAATGGCATCAGGGCGACCGGTTTGGTTGGAATCCGCCGCGAATAACCCAACGTCCCCACATACAGGGGATTCCAAACCCGCTCGTCGCCGATCCACACCTTCGTGTCACCGAAGTCGATCTGCATCTGATGGCCCGGCGCCGTCTCGAAGCGGACCGTCGCCCGCTTCTGTGCCTTTAGCTCTCGCCGCCACTGCCGTACGCGGAGCTCCACAGGAACGCAGACCGATGATAATTCCGTGCTCGCTCGCCAACTCTTGGCGGATCACATCCGCATTGCCATCATGCCGGAAAAAACGCTCGCGAAGCCAATCATCAAGTCCGTCGAACGCACTGCGCCGGGCAGGCTGTTTAAACGGTACAGCTCCGCCCTCTCGAAGATATCGGCGAACGGTATTCCGTGCGCATCCAAATTCTTTCGATAGACGTTTGCTACCCCAGCCAAGCTCGTGCAGCCGCAGCATTGCCACCACTTCGCCAGCCTGAAGCATATCCCCGCCCTGCATCGTTCGCGACAAAGGATTCCATAGAATCGCGCTCGTCGTCCATTCCTCCTCGTTTTGACACGAGGGGTCAGTTCTTCGCTTCGTTAGGGGGTGAGTTTTTCATTTCGCCCGACACTGCGGTTGGACGCAAATCGGAAAGGCTCCGATCTCTATTGCCGCAGCAATGGACGCACGTTTCGACTGAAGCCGACGCCCGATAAACGGTGCGAAATGCGAATTAGCGCGTTGTCGGCGGAAGAGCAAGGGAAGCTTATCGGAAGATATGGCGGGCGCGGCGATGCGACTAAGGCAGTGGCGCAAGTTGCATATTTACCGAAGTCACGATTTTAGGCTTTGTTATCCGCCTGATGGCAACGAGCATTGTGGCGTCGCACCGGCGCGGGCTGACCGCGACCCTTTGCGAGGTGTCCTGCCCCAACCAACAAGGAACCTGCCTGGCGGTATCTGCGATGCGGAAGCATTTGGGGCGACAGCGGTCACAAGCCCCATGACCTGTCCCCAGGCTGTTGACCGAACTCAATTCAGCAGGGCTGAAAATGGCGGAAATCACAAGGAGGCGACCCACTTCCTTCGGAAGTGAGACTCATTTGCGGCCGCAGTAAAGCCACGTCGCCCGCCGCAGGGACAAACCTGAGGAGCTTTATCATACCGGGTATAGGTTTTCTTGCTGCTCGTCTTGCCGATGGCCATTCACAAACCGTCCCCTTTGGCCTAAAAGCCGGACAGAAACACTCCGGTCGCAGCCTACCCGGTCAAAACAAGGACACCTGTTATGAAAACCATAGTCATCTGCTCCGGCGGATTGGATTCCGTTACGCTCGCCCACAAGGTCGCCGCGCAACACGAGCTTGTTCGGCTCGTCTCCTTCGATTACGGCCAGCGGCACCGCAAGGAACTGGATTTCGCCGCCGCTTGCGCCAGGCGTCTCGGTGTGCCGCATCAGCTCATCGATATAAGCGAAGTCGGCCGGCATCTCACCGGTTCGGCCCTGACCGACGACGTCGAGGTGCCGGATGGGCATTATGCGGAAGAGACGATGAAGACGACTGTCGTGCCGAACCGCAACGCCATCATGCTTGCGATCGCCTTCGGCGTCGCCGCCGCCCGCAAGGCCGAGGCAGTGGCGACAGCGGTCCACGGCGGGGATCATTTCATCTATCCGGACTGTCGCCCAGGGTTCATCAATGCCTTTCAGTCGATGCAGGACCATGCGCTCGAGGGATATGCGGAGGTGAGGCTTTATGCACCCTACGTCAATGTCTCCAAAGCCGACATCGTTGCAGACGGCGCGAAGCACGACACGCCCTTTGCCGAAACCTGGTCCTGCTACAAGGGCGGTCTGCGCCATTGCGGCCGTTGCGGCACCTGTGTCGAGCGGCGCGAGGCTTTTCACCTCGCCGGCATTGCTGACCCAACGGACTATGAGGATCCGGAATTCTGGACCAAGGCCATCGGCGCCTTTGCTGCAGAGGAGGTTAAATGATGTTCCGCATCACCAAGGAATTCCATTTCTCCGCCTCGCACCAGCTGAAGAGCCTGCCGCCGGAACATCAATGCGCGCGGCTGCACGGGCATAATTACATCGTCGAGGTCGAGCTTTCGGCGGAGACGCTGAACCAGCATGGTTTCGTGCGCGACTATCACGAACTGGCGCCGTTGAAGCACTACATTGATGAAACCTTCGACCACCGTCACTTGAATGACGTGCTCGGCCACGACCAAGTGACTGCGGAGTGCCTGGCGCAGCATTTCTTCGAATGGTGCAAGGCGCGATTTCCGGAAACGGCCGCCGTGCGCGTCAGCGAGACGGCCAAGACCTGGGCGGAATACAGGCCATGATCGGCACACGACCGACCGAAATCCGCGTCAGCGAGATCTTCGGGCCGACTATCCAGGGCGAGGGCGCGTTGATCGGACTGCCGACCGTGTTCGTCAGGACCGGCGGCTGCGATTACCGTTGTTCCTGGTGCGACAGCCTTCACGCCGTCGACAGCCGCTATCGTGACGAGTGGCGCCCTATGTCTACGGAGGAGGTGTGGCAGGAGGTCACGGCACTTTCCGGCGGCACGCCGGTCGTGGTTTCCCTGTCGGGCGGCAACCCGGCAATTCAGCCGCTTGGAGACCTGATCACGTGCGGCCATGCACAGGGATATCGCTTCGCCCTCGAAACGCAAGGCTCGATCGCACGCGACTGGTTCGCCGATCTCGACGTGCTGGTGCTCAGTCCCAAACCGCCATCGAGCGGAATGGAGACGGATTGGGATGCGTTCGGCGCCTGCCTCGAGGCGAGCGGGGGTAGGCCACAGACGATTCTCAAGATCGTGATCTTCGACGAGGCAGATTATTCCTATGCGCGTAATGCCGCAGCACGCTACCCGCAACTGCCCGTTTATCTCCAGCCCGGCAACCACACGCCGCCGCCACCCGAGGAATTCGATGCGCCGATCGACATCGAGGGCGTGATGGAGCGCATGCGCTGGCTGGTCGAGCGCGTCACGGAGGACAGATGGTTCGAGGCGCGCGTGCTTCCGCAGTTGCACGTCCTTCTTTGGGGTAACAAGCGCGGCGTGTAGATCACATCTACATACCCGCAGCATTGCGCTGCCATCGCGATCCCGCAGGCGTTTTGATGGACGAAGCGTGGCATTTCGGCTTGTCGATGTTACAGTCATGACATAAAACGTTACCGCCGCGTTAACGGCGCCTGTCACCCACACTCCAAGCAGATTCGAAAGAATTTTTAATGCCACGAGAAGGAGACATTTATGTCCATTTCCCCCACCCTTGGCGAAGAACAGGTCCCGATCTCGCTCGCCATCGATATTGCCGCCCGCGTGAGGGCCGCCCGTGAGGCAGTCGGCTACAGTATCGAGGACCTTGCCGTCACCTGTGGTCTTACCAGTATCGAGATAAGCAACATCGAAAGCGGGGGCGAAAGCGATCCGGGGAAACTGAAGCGCGTTGCGACTGCTCTTCAGGTACCGATTTCGCATTTGCTGCCAGGCGAGGTGTAGAGGGCCGGGCCGGGCGGCTGCCAGTCCATCCGACAAGATGGATTTGCCGACAGCCGCGACTGCATGTCTCCTTATATCAACTTCGGTTTAAGGAGACATGCAGCAATTTGGGTTGAAAGCAGGTTCCGGATGCTTCGGATCAGCGCAGTGGCATCGAAGGGTTTCGTCAGGCACGGCAGTGTCCTGTATCGCTCCGGGAGATCCGACCTCGCATAGCCGGTCAGCAGCAGAATCGGCACATGCCGCTCGATCAACTCGTCGACCAATGGATAGCCGAGTTCGCCGCGCAGATTGAGATCCAGTGTAGCAACCTCGAAAAGTTCCGTTCGTGAGGCCGCGATCGAGGCGCTGAGGGTTGTGAAGGGGCCGATGACGGCGTAGCCGGCGGCGACGAGGTCTTCCTCGATCTGCAATGCGACAAGAAATTCATCCTCCACGACGAAAACGCGGTCTTTGCCGGCCGGGTTCATCTCAGGGCGTCCTGGGATGGGGAACGTCGATGGTGCATTTCAGACCCTCCGAGGCGAATTCAAGCCGCACTTCACCGCCAAGATCCGAGGCCACCACCCGCTCCAACAACAGCCGGCCGAATCCGTTTTGTTTCGGTTCCGGGACGGGTGGGCCGCCGGTCTCCTGCCACGAGACACGAAGGCGTCTCTCTTCAGGGTCGACACTCCACGCGATTGCGACTTTGCCGCTCTTAACAGAGAGCGCACCGTGCTTGGCCGCATTGGTGGCAAGCTCATGCGCGGCCATTCCGAGGGTCAGCGCATATTTGGGCGGCAACATTGTCGTTGGTCCCGATAGCGAGACGTTGCTCCCGCTCGCGTCGCTGTAGGGGGACAGTTCGTCGAAGAGGACCGTTTCAAGCGAAACCCCGGACCAGCTCGCTTCGGCAAGACGGGTGTGTGTCTGCGCCAACGCCCGTATGCGTGCATTGAACGAATCGCGCGCCTCGCGCAGCTCCGGGTTTGTAGAGAAGGATTGACGCGCGATCGAACTGACGATCGCAAGGGTGTTCTTCACCCGATGGCTGAGTTCGGCGACAAGAAGGCTGCGCTGGGATTCTGCTTCCTTGCGCTCGGTTATGTCCATGCAGACACCGGCCAGCTTGGGGGCACGCCCGGTTCCCGGCAGCGAGAACTGCCCAAAGGCCTCCACCCATCGGATCGATCCTTCAGGAAGTTTGACCCGGTAAATAACATGATAGTTTTCGTGGGTTTTCAGGGCCTTGGCGATCTCCAACTCGACAAGGGGAAGATCGGCCGGATGAATGTCCCGTTTGAAATCGGCAAGCGTTCCGCCGAAGGTTCCCGGCTCGAGATGATGAAGGGACTCCAGGCCGGGCGACCATATCACGTGGCCGGTGCCCGTATCCCATTCCCAGGCCCCCATTCGCCCCGCCTCCAGTGCGATCTGAAGCCGTCGCTCGCTCTCCTGCAGCGCTTCTTCCGCCACCTTGCGTTCGGTTATGTCCACCGATGCTGCCACGGCGCCGACCACCGCGCCGGTGGCATCGCGCAACGGTGTCGCGTTTCCAAAAATGTGGCGCATCGAACCGTCTTCGAAGCGGATTTCTTCTTCGAAATTGGGGACCTCTTCGCCCCGCGCAGCCCTTTGAACGGGTAGTTCATCGGCTGCCAATAGCCGTCCCTGCGAGAACACTTGGAAATTGTCTGGTCCCTCGCCGGCTGGCGCGGACAGCGACAAATTGCTGCCGGAAGGCCGCCGCAGGAGGTCGTAAGCCGCACGGTTGCCGGCGATTTCCGTACAATCCGGCGAGCGGGTGATCCAGATCAAAGCGGGCACTGCCTGCATGATCGCCATCAATTCTGCGGCGCGCTCTCTCTCCATTGCCTCTTTCCGGCGCAACTGCTCCTCCGCGCGTTGCCTCGCCTCTTCGGCGCGGAGGCGCTGGATGCTGAAGCCGAGTTGCCGGGCTATGGTCATCGCCACGCTGGTTTCACTGTCTGCGAAGGCATGCGGCAGGTCGTAATAGGTCATGAATTTGCCGATGAGCCGCCCTCCGGCGACGAGTGGGATGAAGCCGAGCGCGTGTATGCCCTCCGCCTCGACGACCCGTCTCAGTTCCTGCGAGATGTCAGCCACGGCGATGTCTTCGATGTATATCGGCTCCGGATCCTTTTCGTCGGCGGCCCAGGGAGAATGCCCGTCGACCGCCTGCCGATATTGATCCGAGAGGCCGCGCCACGCGACGAAACGCATCGTCTCGGACTTGTCGAAAAGCAGTATGGACGCGCGCTCGCAGGAGAGGGCACTCTGGATGGCGTCCAGCGACGCATCGTAGACTTCTTCGATGTCCTGCGCCCGTTGCTGCCTTTCCGCGAGGCTGTAAAGGGAGGCCTGTTCGCGCAGGCGCGCCGCCAATGCTTCCGTTGCGCGCTTGTGTCCGGTGATGTCCCGGGCAATCTTCGACGCCCCGATGATGCTGCCGTCAGCATCGCGCACGGGCGAAACCGTAAGGGAGATGTTGACGAGGCTCCCGTCCTTCCGCCGGCGCAAAGTCTCGTAATGGTCGATGCGCTCGCCACTGCGGATGCGGCTGAGAATCATCGGCTCTTCGTCTTGATAGCCGGGCGGCATGAGAATGGTGATCGATTTGCCCACCACTTCATCGGCGGTGTATCCGAACAGCCTTTCGGCCCCCAGGTTCCAACTTGTGATCGTGCCGTTCAGATCCTTGGCAACGATGGCGTCATCCGAGGATTCGACGATTGCGGCGAGATAACGGGAGTCGTTTTCCGCACTTCTGCGCTCGGTCATGTCGACAAGGAGATTGACGGCACCCGAGAGCACCCCGGCCTCGTTGAAGGTCGGTGTCGGATAAGGGAGAACCAGGGCGGTCGTCCCGTTCGGACGGACGGCGAGCAACTCCTTTCCCCAGATCGGCCGACCCGTCTCCAACGCTATCGCCATTGGGCACTGATCGTGCGGCAGCGCCGTCCCGTCAAGCCGCTGCAGCTTCCAACACACGCACCAGCGGTCTTTTCCCACCGTCGGTTCCCGCCCGGCAAGGTCGACCGCGGCGCGGTTGAAATAGGTGACATATCCGTCTGCGTCCGTCATATAAACGGCGACCGGAAGGGCATCCAGTGCCGTCCGAAAGTCTGGTGAGGCAAGCACCCCCGCGTCGGCCATCAGGCACGAGGGCAGTATATCCGCGCTGCTCATAGTTCCCTCCGAGCGCCCCGTAACACGGGTGAACGCGGCCAACATCAGCTTTGTTCCGGATTGCCCCAAAAGAGGTAAAGCGGCTTCATGCCATAGTAGCAACACAGGGCTGCACTACAGTTGCCGGACTCCGACGCCAGGTTGAAACCGAAAAGCTGTCACAGGAGCGCGGGGGCAAATCCAACTTCAAACTGGAGACGATCTGAATGAGCAGATTTGTGCTGAACGCCGTAGGTAAACCGCTCTATTACAGCGGCAGCTCCACGGCATGGTTTTCCGCCACCGGATCCGGCCCCATGCTCTACGGAACGGCTGGCAACGACTCGATGTGGGGCGACAGCTCCGTGAACGTTACGATGATCGGCGGCAAGGGCGACGACATCTATTATCTCTATTCATCGATAAACCGCGCCTATGAGGCTCCGGGTGAGGGCGTCGACACCATCAGCACCTGGATGAGCTACACCTTGCCGGAAAATTTCGAGAACCTGACCGTCACCGGCGACAATCGCTTCGCCTTCGGCAACGACCTGGACAACATCATCAAAGGCGGCTCAAGCCGCCAGACGATCGACGGTGGTGCCGGCGACGACGTCCTGATCGGTGGGGGAGGTGCCGACACCTTCGTCGTCGCCCGCGGGAACGGAAGCGACCTTATCACGGATTTCAACTTCGATGACATCGTCCGCCTAGACGGCTACGGATTTACATCCTTCCAGCAGGTTCTCGCCAACGTGGCCCAGGAGGGGATGGATCTTCGGCTCAATCTCGCAGACGGCGAGAGCCTGGTGTTCAGGAACACCACTGCCGATCAGTTGCAGGCGAACCAATTCCGGTTGAGCCTCGATCGCTCCGTGCTGACGCAGACGTTTTCCGACGACTTCGACACGCTGCAACTGCACGACGGCACGAGCGGCGTCTGGGACCCCAAGTTCTGGTGGGCCCCGGATAAAGGTGCGACGCTTACGGGGAACGGCGAACTGCAATGGTATATCAATCCGAGCTACCAGCCGACGGCGTCCGCCAATCCGTTTTCGGTCAAGGACGGAGTGCTGACGATCACCGCAAAGCCGGCTTCCGAGGCAATCCAGACCGAAATCGAAGGCTACGATTACACGTCGGGCATGCTGACGACGCACTCGTCCTTCGCACAGACCTACGGCTATTTCGAGATCCGGGCCGACATGCCGGATGACCAGGGTGTGTGGCCGGCCTTCTGGCTGCTGCCCGCCGACGGCTCCTGGCCGCCGGAACTCGATATCGTGGAAATGCGCGGGCAGGATCCGAATACCATCATAGGCACCGTCCATTCCAATGAAACCGGCTCCCAGACCAGCATCGCAAATGCCGTGAAAGTGACCGACACCAGCGGCTTCCATAAATACGGGGTGCTTTGGACCGAGGAGGAGATCGTCTGGTATTTCGACGACGCAGCGATTGCCCGCGCCGACACACCGTCGGACATGCACGATCCGATGTATATGATCGTCAACCTGGCCGTCGGAGGCATCGCCGGCGCGCCGAACGACGGGCTCGCCGACGGATCCGAGATGAAAATCGATTACGTCAGGGCCTACTCGCTCGACGCTGATTGGCATATCTGAGCGGTGGACGGGCCGGCGGCGTCGTCGCCGCCGCTCTACAGCGCCGTGCGTCTTTTCAGGCGCGCAAAGGTCGCCCGCCGTAACACTTTGAAACTGCGCATCGGCCGGATAATCGGGTCCGATTTTGGGGCCGATGCGCCGGCCGCAATTCGGCTCACTTCTGGATGCAGGTGTCGGCCGTGTCCTTGGTGCATTCGTCGAGGCCGGTATAGACCGGATCCTCGACTGGCTTGCCGGCGATGAGGTCCAGCATGACCTGCGGGGCCTTGTAGCCCATTTCGAACGGCCGCTGGCCGACGAGAGCGGTCACCAGCCCTTCCTTCGCGATGGCCACCTCTTCACCGATCGTATCGGCCGCGCCGATGACGAATTCGTTGTTGGCGATCTTGTCGGCCATCGGTCTGAACAGATCGCGGTAGGGCTGCGGCGCTCCGAACAGAGGCCATCCGCCCATGATGCCGAAGGCATCGAGGTCGGGATTGGCGGCCAGTATGTCGGTCATCGCCTGCACGCCCTTCGCCCCATCGTCATTGGTGAAGACCGGGCAGCCCGCCACTTCCGTCCATCCGCCTTCGCCCTTGAGCTCACCCAGGTCCTTCTGGCCGGTAAGGGCATCCCGCATGCCCTGGGCCCGGCGCAGAATGTTGTCGGCGCCCGGATTGCCTTCGATCGTGCAGATCTTGCCGCCGTCCGGTTTTGCCTTCTTTATGTACTCGCCGATGCGATAGCCCATCAGATAGTTATCAGTGCCGAGATATGTCTGGCGCAGTGACGAATCCTCGGGGGCAAGGTCGGCGTCGACCGTCATGACAGGCACTGTCGGGTTGGCGGTCTTCAGGGTCTGGGCGATCAGCTTGGCATTTGACGGCGAAATGGCGATCGCGGCCGTATCGGGCTTGCTCAGCATATCCTGAACGATTTGCGCTTCGCCCGCTTCGTCCGATGTCGATGCAGGTCCGGTGTAGAAGCACTCATATTCGGAATCCTGATTTTCGCTGTTCCACTTCTGACAGCCTTGGTTGATTGCCTCGAAGAACGGGTTGTCTAGGCCCTTCACGACGATGACAAGCTGCTTCTTCTGGGCCAGAGCCGTTCCCGCGCCAAGCGCAAGGACCGCTGCGGCAAGCAATAATGCCTTCCTCATTCTCTCCTCCTTTGGACAAGCGGACCTCCAATGTCCGCGGCGAAATCAACCCGGATACCAGACAATACGTCGATCATCCGCTGTGCGCTCGTACTGCCAGGCCGAGTCGATGAGCTTTTCGAGATCATAGCCGGGCTGCCAACCCAGCAGGTATTTGGCCTTGCTGTTGTCCATCCAGTTTGAATGGAACCGGCTCGGTATTTCGACGGAACGCAGGCCGCGGGTGCGGGCAAGATAGGTCGCGACTTCGCCGTAATCTACCGGCCGGTCCATAGAGATGTTGAAGAGTTGGCGCACCGCACGGGGATTGTCGATCGCCGCGAGTATCGCCGACACAAGGTCATCGACATGAACGAAGTTGCGCTTAAGCGGCCGGCCGTCGGCGTCTCGGAGCAGCGGAACGGTGCCGTCCTCCGCATAACGCTTCGCGTCTGCCTCGGGAACGAGGTCCTTCCATACGGGACCGCCGAACACGTTGTCGCCGAAGGACAGGGTATATTTGAAGTCGTCCTTCTCCATGATCCATGGCGCGCGCAGGCAGCAGCCGTTCACGCCATATTGGATGCCGTATTGCTCGAGCATGACTTCCTCGAGCACCTTCGATAGGGCATAGCAGCCCGGATAGGCGCGGTGCGCTGCCGCTTCGGTGATCGGCCCCTGATGGCGATAGTAGAAGTGGCCGATGCCGGCGTCGCCGCCGATAAGAATGAATTGGCTGGCCGTCGCGCTCGCACGGAAGCCCTCCAGGAGCCAGAACAAGCCCTTTACCGTCACGTCCATGACTTGGTCGGGGAGTTCCTTGCAGGTGGCGAGATGCACGACATGCGTAACGTCTTCGAGAGCTCGCGCGACTGAAGCGCGGTCGGCAATCGAGCCGCGTGCCACCTCGACGCGTTCCGCTTCGGCAAACAGCCGGTTGTGGCAGAGCGCACGGATGCGGGCATCGAGAAAACGCGGATCGTCAAGCAGCGCCGCGATGAAGTGCCGCCCGACCTTGCCAGTTGCTCCGGTGACGAGGATCAGCATGCCGACCTCCCGCTGATAGCTAATATGCGCTTACTTCGCGCGTCAACGGGTATTCATATTACAATATGTAAAATGCCGCAGATGCGGCTCAATTTGTAGGACAATTCATTGACGCTATCGCTCGCTTTTGCGTAAATGGGCTCGTGGTCGTTGGGAAGGAACGTGGCGGCCATAGCGTGCACGTTCTGGTTCTGGGAGGCTGGACGGCGGTGGCGGTTCTCGAACTTGCCGATATTTCCAAACACTTCGGCGCCATCCAGGCGGTCAGTGACGTTTCGCTGACGCTTCAGCCGGGCGAAGTCGTGGGGCTGATGGGGGACAACGGTGCCGGGAAGTCCACGCTTGTCAAAATGATCGCCGGCAATTTCCGGCCGAGTCATGGCACGATGCGCATGAATGGTGTCGAACTCGTGCTTCATCGTCCGGTCGAAGCGCGCCAGCACGGAATTGAAATCGTCTACCAGGATCTCGCGCTTTGCGACAACCTCACTGCGGCAGCAAATGTCTTTCTCGGTCGTGAGTTGCGCCGAGGCGTCGGACCAATAAGCATCCTCGATTACAAGGCGATGTATCGTCGCGCCGGCGAAATTTTCAAGGAACTGAAGTCGGAGACCCGGCCGCGCGATCTCGTCAAACAAATGTCCGGTGGGCAGCGGCAGGCCGTGGCGATCGCGCGCACTATGCTCTCGGAGGCCAAGATCGTACTTATGGACGAGCCGACGGCAGCGATTTCCGTCCGGCAGGTCGCCGAAGTACTGAACCTGATCCGCCACCTGCGTGACAGCGGCATCGCGGTCGTGCTGATCAGCCATCGCATGCCGGATGTCTTTGCGGTCGCGGACCGCGTCATCGTGATGCGTCGCGGCAGAAAGGTAGCGGATAAGCCGATTGCCGCCAGTTCGCCGGAAGAGGTTACGGGGCTGATCACCGGCGCACTCGAAAGGGCATGACAGAAAGAGTGTGGGCAAAAGCCGATATAGAGCCGGCATAGAAGAAAGCGAAGGGCGTCCATGGCAATCACCTTGGATCGGGCAGTCGGCCAGAGGCAGCAGTCGTGGCTCGGCTCGATACTGTCGAGTCAGACGTTCTGGGTTCTGATAGCCGTCATCGCAGCCTGCATTTTCCTTTCATTTGCGACCGACACTTTTGCAACATCGCGAAATCTCTACAACATCACCCGGAACTTCACCTTCGTCGCCATCATCGCGCTCGGCATGACATTGGTGATCATCACCGGTGGTATCGACCTTTCGGTCGGATCCGTGCTCTGCCTGTGCAGCATGGTGCTCGCCGTCACCATGAATGCGGGCTACAGCCTCGAGGTAGGCATTACCGTCTCCATCGGGACGGCGATGATTATCGGCGCGTTCAACGGCGTATTGATCGCCTATCTCGGGTTCCCACCCTTCGTGGTCACCCTCGGCATGCTGTCCATTGCCCGCAGCCTGGCCATGGTGGTGTCGAACAACACGGTGGTTTTCCAGTTCGGTCCTGATCACGACCTGCTTCTGTCGATCGGGGGCGGGGCCTGGTTCTTCGGTATAGCCAATCCGGTGATCTACATGATCGTTCTGGCCGTGCTCACGGGTTTCGTGCTGCGCTGGACCCGGTTTGGTCGCTATGTATTCGCAATAGGCGGAAACGAGCATGCCGCACGGCTGACCGGCGTGCCGGTCAATCGCATCAAGGTGACGGTCTACATGATCTCCGCGATTGCAGCCGGCGTCGCCGGCATCATCCAAACCGGCTGGCTTGGCGCCGTCACGACCAATATCGGCGCCGGCATGGAGCTTCAGGTCATTGCCGCGGCGGTTATCGGCGGCGCCAATCTTGCCGGCGGCGTCGGTACCGCCTCCGGAGCCCTGATCGGCGCCGCGCTGATCGAAGTCATCCGAAACAGCCTTGGCCTGCTCGGAATCAGCGCCTTCTGGCAGGGCACGTTCATTGGCGGCGCGACGATCCTGGCTGTCCTTTTCGACCGGATCCGGAACCTTCGCCAGAGTGACTAGAGCCTAAGCAGGTTCCGCTAAGGGAACTCAACCCTTGGCAAGGATGCGCTGCATCTCCTCCATGGCCGCGTCGAGTTGTGGGTCGCGACCATTGGCAAAAGGGAGGCTGAATGGCACGGGAATATCCGGCTCGACCCCGCGCCCTTCGAGCCGCAGGCCGTTCTCGATCACAGCGTCCGAGACGGCTACTTCGAGCAGGCTGTCGTCGGGAAGGATAAAGGCACGCCCTGCAAGCAGCGCCCCGGCCGTGCGCGTTCCGACGAGTGGTATGCCGTTTGTTTTCAGTGCATAGGCGAAGAGCTCGAGACCGCTTCTCGCGCCATCATCGATGATCGCGACGACCGGCCGGTGCCACAGGGCATTGGCTACCGTTTCTTTCCCACTGCGCGCGATCAGCCGGAAGTTGGGTACGCCGCCGACGAAGAGTTCGGCCGCGTCCGGCGGCCCGCCGCCCCAGCGCCCGCGCAGGTCGACGACGACGCCCTCGGCATCCTTGAGGCGCCCGGTGGCAAGTGCGCGGGCGACGATCTCAAGTCCATCGGACGTGGAGAGCGTCCAGAGGCGCAGATAGCCGATGCGACGCCCCTCGCGCAGCTTCATCTCTATACTCTCGTCGATCGCCTTGGCGAAGGACTCCAGCGGGCGCATACGCTCCACCGTCACGGTGACGATGGAGGGTGGTGCATCGCGATCGCGGCGCAAGGCGATCTCGACGCTCTCTCCGACTCTGTTCCGGAAGGAAGCGATCTCCCTGTACGGGGCTCCGTCGACAAGCAGGATCTCGTCGCCGATCCGGATGCCGGCGCGGTCCGCCGGGCCGCCGTCATAGACATCGCTGACGAACCGTGCGCCCTCTTCGAGCCGCGTCACCATCCCGATGCCGGTATAGCTGACATCGCCGTTCGGCGGAAACACGCGCCTGATATCGTTGCGGATCGCGAAGCGGAAGATGTCGGAGAGTTCGTAATAGTCGATCGTATCGCTGGTGAAGCGGGCGGTGTGCGAAGCGCCGAGACTCGCCAATACGGTGTCGATTGCGGTGTCGACGCGCGCCGCCGGGCTGTTTTCCGTCAGTGGATCGTCCGCATCCTGGATTTCCCGCCGTACCGCTGCGCCAAACCGCTCGAGGGCAGAGGGGTCGTAGAAATTGTCGAGCACCAATTCGACGGCGCGGTCGAAGACCGGGTGACCGGAGCGGGGCGGCTCAAGCGCGCGGCCCGGCTCGGGCATGACGAGCAGCAGGAGCACGAATGATAGGACGCCGAAAATCTTCACTTCACACGAACCATTCCTTTTGCTGCGGCCAGTATGCCGAAGACCGCGGCCGGATTTGAGGCTTCGCTACAACAAGATTGTGTGAAGACGTCGTGTTCGCGTGTGTTCGCCGCCGGCATCATACCGAGGAACGCCCGCCACGGTAGGAAAGAGCGCCCTTTTGGAACAACTGCGGGTAGCTGTGGTTACAGGCAAGCAAAGATATCCGACAATGGAGCGATCATGGTTCTCTACCTTACCGGCCTCGCGACCCTGCTGCTCACGGCACTGAGCCTCGGGCCGTCCTTTGCGCACGTGCTCGAGGCGCTGCCCAGATTGACACGTTGGTCCCCTGAACTCTGGCGGGAGACGACGGTTTTCAACGGTCAGTTCGCGCTTTTCGCAATAGTCGGCGGGCCCTTGGACGTGGCAGCCATATTGGTCGCGTTTCTTCTTGCTTATCTTCTGTCGAATGAAAAGCTGGCTTTCCGATTTTGCCTGGCCGGCGCCGCTTTGATGGCGGCCGCGCTGATGGCGTGGTTCGCCATCGTGGCACCGGTCAACTCGGAGTTGGCCACTTGGCAACCCGGCCCCGTACCGCAAGACTTCAATGCCGTGCGCTGGCGGTGGGAGGTCGGCCATATGGTCGTAGCTGCGCTGAAGGCCTTGGGTTTCGTCTTTCTCTGCATTGCACTGCTAGCGCCCCGCCTGCGCCGCCTCCGCGCTTACAATTAGAGAGCCACGGCCGTCACGAGCAGCACGAGGCTGACCAGGCCGAAACCCGCCCGAACCGCATGCGAGAGTTCCCACCGGTCGCGAAGGGCGGTCCAATCCATCTGCTGCAGTCCGGTGCTGCCTGGACCTCCGAGTGTGAAGAAGCGGGCGCTGGCTGCGCTGAGCTTCGTCGACCCAAGCCAAAAGTTGTTCAGGGGATGGATCAACATCCAATAGGTCAGGTGCATTGCCAAGAGTGCAACGAAACCGGCGCACAGCAGCCAGAAGGTCGGCGTGCCGGTCGACGATAACAAAAGGAGTACCAGGACAAGGAGCAATGCGATCGGCTCGGCCGCGCCGGCGATGGTAAAGCCGGGATAGTAGATAGGCTGGATCGCAAGATACTCCTGCTTTGTAAGCCGCAATTTCCCGGGCCATTCAAGCGCATGCGCGAGAGCCAGCGCCGTGGCTATCGCCACGAGCACGACCATCGCAACCTGGAGTGCGAGAAACATGCCACGACTCCCGTTTCTCGCGCCGAACCGCTCAAAGCGCAATCGGTTCCCTATTGTTTCTGGTGTTTCAGATCCGTGCGTCGGGCTTGCCCCGGCGCAAATGACCAAAGCGGAAGCCGCCTGCCGCGGCGGCGCGCACCATCATCATCTCCCCGATATTCTCGTGCGTCATCAGACCGACGAGGTGGTTGTGGCTGTCAACGACTGCAACGGCTGGCGAATTCGCCTGCTGCATCAATCGCAGGCTTTCCTCGAGACGCTTGCGGAAATGGACGGTCGGCACGTCCTGGCGCATCGCCTGAACGACCGGTGTGGCCGAGCCGCTGTCTTTCAGGTTCCGGATGATGTCGTCGCGTGTGAGGAGCCCCATGAAATGTCCGGCGCCGTCGACCACGGGGAACTCGCGTTGCGTCGTCGCCAGCAGGCTCTCGATCGCCTCGTCGATGCTTGCCGACCGTTCGAGCCGTGCAAATTCCGTGATCATCACATCGCCGACCAGCACGCTGTCGGAAAGATCGCGGATCTGCGCGTTCTGAGCCTCCGCAGTCGCGGCCAAGTAGACGAAAATGCCGATGAATATCAGCAGCGGGTTGTAGAAGAGGCCGACGAAGCCGAAGACGAAGGCAAGGCCCTGGCCGATGGTGGCGGCGACCTGGGTCGCGCGGGACCAACTCATGCGAGAGGCGAGCGCGGCACGCAGCACGCGGCCGCCGTCCATCGGGAAGGCCGGGATCAAATTGAAAAGGACCAGAAAGATATTGACTCCGGCGAGCCGTGCCAGGAAGCCAAGCTGCGGGTCCTCGATGTCCTGTATCTGTTCCATGCCCACCGTCGTGCCGAGCAGCAGAAGAAGAATGCCGGCGATCGCCACATTGACGAGTGGGCCGGCAATGGCGATCAGGAACTCCTCCTTCGGTTCTTCCGGCATGCGCTCCAGGCGCGCGACGCCGCCGATGGGCAGCAGCGTGATGTCGGGTGTTTTGACGCCGAAGTGACGGGCAACGGCAATATGGCCGAATTCATGCAGAACGACGCAGACGAAGATCGCCAGCACGAACGCAATGCCTGCAATGGCCGCAGGAGTGCCGCCGATGCGATAGTGCATCAGCCATATCCAAGCAAGCAGGATCGCGAAGGTCACATGCACGCGGATCGCGGTGCCACCGATCGTTCCGATTTTGAAGGACCAAGCCATCAATATGCTCCTGCGACTTGTCCGCTCAGACTCCGTCCGAACGCCGGACACAGCTTCGAGTTTACGCCGATAGCAACCGGTTTAACATTCGTCGCACCTTCATTCTCAATAGGCTCTTGGAGGTACGAACAGGCAAATCGTCCTGCCGTGGTCGTCGCCGGCAGCCGAGCACCAGTGATATTCACCGTCCGGCGAGATGCGCACCCTCCTGTCCGCATAGGGAACCACTTCGCCGGTGGCATTGATGATATAACCTTGGGGCCGTTCACTTATCGCCGTGTAGCTGACGTGACGGCAGTCGAAATTCGAGCAACATGAATAGGGGTATGTCCAGCCGGAGGGCGCGTCATGGCCGTAGGCGACGGTGGCTGCTGACAATCCGACCAGCGCAAAGAAAATCCGCATCGTGATCTCCTTCCGCAGCGGGGACATCATGGGACGCAATTCTCGCCCGGCCCCGCTCTGACCTCTTGTAATCGATCACTTCGACATGCGATGACTGTGTAGTACCGGTGATCGACGGGAACGATCGCCAATTCTCCAACGAGAGACAGGGTCAGAACCGACAGCGTTCGACTTATTAATCGCAGGATCCGCGAAAATGATCCACCAATCGCCGTTATATTCTGATTCAGGCGAATTGACGTCCCGCGGCCGATCCGAGTGTCGCCTGCAAACCCCGGTTCCATGGAGCGTGCTCAAGACTTGTGCGCCCGAAAAGCATCGCTCTCGCCGTCCACCAGTTCCATCGGCCACAGGCGATTGACCGGCGCATCCGGATAATGCTGCGTGAAAGCCGGCATGCTTGAGAGCAAGGTCTCGGCCAGCGCTATGCCGAGGTCATGCAGCGACAGGCGGAAACAGGTAAGCGATGGCGAGAGAAAATGCGCATGCGGACTGTGCCGGCCGATTACGGCAATGTCGCTTCCCGGTCTGACGCCAGCCTCCGAGAGCGCCCGGTATAAGCCGATTGCGATCGTTTCGTTTATCAAGACGATGGCCGTCGGGCGCTCTTCCAGCGCGAGAAGATCACGGCCGATCTGATAACCGCCGGCTTCGTTCGGGGTCGAACGGAACACGAGCTTCTCCTCGAGCGTCAGTCCGTGCGCGGCGAGAGCCTCGCGGCATCGCTCGACAAAGATATAACCAAGATTGGCGTCATCGTGGGGCCTTGTGATCGCTATGCGGCGGTGTCCGCGCGCAACAAGCCGATCGATCGATGCTTGCGCCATGCCCTCGAAATCGAGGTCCAGCCAGGGCTGGCCGGCGTCGGTCAGGGTTCGGCCGAGCGTGACGAAGGGGATGTTGCGTTCGGCCAGCAGCTGGACGCGGGCGTCTTGGCGCTGCGTTGCAGAGAGTATGAGTCCGTCGGCAAAACCGCGCGCAACGGCGCGGCGCAGATATTCCGCCGGATCCTCCTGCGAAGAGCAGAGTAGGGCGACAAGGTCGAGCTTGTGCCTTGCAAAGACCTCCTGGACACCGTCAAAGACGCTCATGAAGAAGGTGTCGCCCTGTCCGTTGATCTCCGTCCCTGTCTGAATCATGAAGCCGATGATGTTGGTTGTGCCCTGTCTCAGACTGCGGCCCGACTGGTTCGGCACGTAGCCTAATTTCCGGGCTGCCTCCAGCACGCGGTTGCGCGTTTCTTCCTTCACGTCGGGGCGACCATTGAGCGCGCGCGAAACGGTTCCGATCGAGATGTCCAGATGATCCGCCAGGTGCCGAATTCCCTTCATGCAGATTACATCCTCCTCCGGTATCCGCCGGTTTCCGAAATCCCTATTGACATGTTTCGGAAACTGCTCATAGTTCCGTAAACGTTTACGGACGACGAAACAAGGCGAAATCGCAGGTTAGTGGAGGAGAAGCGTGATCTTGCGCGCAGTTCTGTGCGGGTGCGGAGCTATGGCCAAGGGCTGGGTCAGGGCCATCGCCGCAGACCCCGGACTACAGACGGCAATCCGGATCGTCGGTCTCGTCGACGTGAACCTTGACGCCGCCCGGAAGTTCGCCGGAGAGTTCAGCCTCCGTGATGTCGTGATCGGTTCCGACCTCGAGGCAGTGCTCGCGCAAACGCGGCCCGACATTCTCTTCGACATCGTTGTTCCCTCGGCACGGCTGGAGGTCGTCGCCGTCGGACTGCAGCACGGGTGCCACGTGCTCAGCGAGAAGCCGATGGCGACCTCGCTTGCAGACGGCCGCGAACTGGTGCGGTTGGCCGCGGAGGCCGGTAAGCTTCACGCCATCGTTCAGAACCGCCGCTTCGTCCCGGGCATACGCCGCATCCGCAGCTTCATCGAAAGCGGTGCGATTGGCGATATCACGGCGATCCATTGCGATTTCTTCATCGGTGCGCATTTCGGCGGTTTCCGCGAGGAGATGGAGCATGTGCTGCTCCTGGATATGGCGATCCACACCTTCGACGCCGCCCGATTCCTCGCGGACAGGAAACCGATCGCAGTCTATTGCCACGAGGAGAATCCGCGCGGCTCCTGGTACGCGCATGGTGCGGCCGCCACGGCCATATTCGAGCTGGAGGGCGACGTGACATTCACCTATCGCGGCTCCTGGTGCGCGGAAGGCGCGAACACGAGTTGGGAAAGCGAATGGCGCATCATCGGCAGCCGCGGCACGCTGCTCTGGGATGGCGCCGATCATTTCCGGGCCAGCAAGGTCGCCGGCACCGAGGGTTTCCTGCGCGAGCTCGCACCGATCGAAGTGCCGGCGGCTGCCGATCACCGCCGGACACAGGGGCATGCCAGCGTCATTGCCGATTTCGTCGCGGCAATTCAAGAGGGCGGAAAGCCGGAAACGGCAGGCGACGACAACATTAACAGCCTTGCCATGGCATTTGCGGCGATCGAGAGCGCCCGGAGCCGGCAGCGCGTCACAATCGAATGAGGCCATCGATGAACAATCCCGCCAACTCCATCCGCATCGGCACCATGGTCAGCGCTACCAAGGGCGAGGCGGCCAGGCGGATTGCAGAGATCGCCGATCTGGGTTTTGAAAGTTTCCAGCCTTTCTTCTGGCAAACCACCGGTGGCCAGGATCTAGCCGAACTCGCAAAACGCTGCCGAGAGGCAATCGGCGAGCGCGACATTACGATTTCGACGATCGGCATGTTCGGCAATCCACTCGAGGAGACGGAGATCGATCTTGAGACGCTTGAGGGGTGGAAGGCATGCATCGACAATGCCCATCACTTCGGCGCGACCTGCGTTGCCGGTTTCACCGGCAGAATCCGCAACCGTCCTCTGACCGACAGCCTGCCGCGCTACCGCAAGGTCTGGCGCGAGCTAGCGGCGCGCGCCGCCGATAAAGGCGTGAAGATCGCCTTCGAGAACTGTGCCATGGACGGAAACTGGGCGGCCGGCGACTGGAACATCGCCCACAATCCGGATGCGTGGGAACTGATCTTCAACGAAACCCCGGACGAGCACATCGGCATCGAATGGGAACCGTGCCACCAAATGGTCTATCTGATCGACCCGCTTCCGCAGATACGAAAGTGGGCGCAGAGGATTTTCCATGTGCACGGCAAGGATGCCACGATCCGCTGGGACGTCATTCGTGAGCACGGGATCTTCGGCAAGGAACAATTCGTATTCATGCGCACGCCGGGCTTTGGTGACAGCAACTGGACCGACATCGTCTCGGAGCTGAGGCTCGCCGGCTGGACCGGCTCGATCGACATCGAAGGCTGGCACGATCCGGTCTATCGCGATGCGTTGGAGATGACGGGCCAGGTCCGCGCGCTCAATTATCTCAAGAGCTGCCGGGGAGGCGACTTCGTCGATCTTCCGGCCTGACCCCAATCCGGCGGTTGGCATGGAGGAACGCTGCCCGCCGGACAACACGAGAGGAGGAATTCATGCGTATTCGCAGACGTGCCATGCTGGGGGTGATCGCCCTCGCCAGTATCTCCCTGCCGGCTCTTTCCGCGCATGCGGAGGATGTTACCATCACGGTCTGGTCGCTGGATCGGGACATTCAGCCGGCGCCAAACCTGATCAACGATTTCAACAAGCTCAATAAGGGAATCAAAGTCGAATATCGCCAGATCCAGTTCGACGACGTGGTCAGCGAGGCAATGCGTGCCTATTCGACCGGCCAGGCGCCGGACATTATCGCCGTCGACAATCCCGAGCACGCGCTCTTTTCGTCGCGCGGGGCGTTTCTCGATCTGACCGGCATGATCGCCGCGTCCTCCGTCGTCAAGCCGGAGAACTATTTTCCAGGGCCTCTGGCATCCGTAACTTGGGAAGGAAAACTCTACGGCATTCCCAAGGCCACCAATACGATTGCGCTCTACTACAACAAGGATATGTTCAAGGCGAAAGGGCTGGACCCGGAAAAACCGCCGCAGACCTGGGACGAACTGGTGGATGCGGCGCGCAAGCTGACCGACCCGGCGGCGAATGTCTACGGCCTCGCCTTTTCCGCCAAGGCGAACGAGGAGGGGACGTTCCAGTTCCTGCCCTGGGCGCAGATGGCGGGTGGCGGCTACGACAACATCAACGCCGAGGGCGTGGTCAAGGCACTCGACATCTGGAAAACGATCATCGACGAGAAGCTCGCCTCTCCCGATAGTCTGACGCGGGGCCAATGGGATTCGACGGGGACCTTCAATTCCGGAAATGCCGCGATGGCGATTTCCGGCCCGTGGGAGCTCGACCGGATGATGCAGGAGGCGAAGTTCGACTGGGGCGTGGCGCTGCTCCCGGTGCCGGAAATCGGCGCCGAGCGATCCTCTGCGATGGGCGACTTCAACTGGGCGGTCTTCTCCAGCACTAAGCACCCGGAAGAAGCGTTCAAGGTTCTCGAATACTTCGTTTCACAGGACGAGAGGATGTTCAAGGATTTCGGTCAGTTGCCGGCCCGTTCCGACATTGCCATTCCGCCGGCCGGCGAACCGCTGAAGGACGCGGCGCTCCAGGTGTTCCTGGAGCAATTGAAATACGCCAAGCCCCGCGGCCCGCATCCGCAATGGCCGAAGATCTCAAAGGCCATCCAGGATGCAATCCAGGCGGCGCTGACGGGCCAGATGAGCTCGAAGGACGCGCTGGACCAGGCGGCCGAGAAGATCAAGGGCGTTCTCGGCTGAGGCGAACTGCCGCTCTTCGAGCGACAGCAGGCAGTCACAGGCGGATCGTCGTCAGTCGCTCCGCCCGAATTTCCTCCCGAGGCGGCGATCCCCGGCTTAGGCCGGGGGTCGTCCTGCGGGCGAGGGGTGAATATGAAGAAGATCCTATCCAGCGTGAAGGACGGCACAGGCTTCGACATCGGGCTTGTCCTGTTGCCACTTGTCTTCCTGTTCGTGATGTCCGGGCTGCCGCTCGTCTACAATGTGGTGATGAGCTTCCAGGAAGTGGACATGTTCAGCCTCGGCAGCTTCGCCCGGCCCTTCGTCGGCTTCAAGAACTATGTGGATCTGTTCGCGCAGCCGGAGACCCGGCCCATCCTTTTCAATACAGCGCTTTTCGTCAGTGCCTCGATCGCCGGCCAATTCGTCATCGGCTTCGGGCTTGCCCTGTTCTTCTGGATGAATTTTCCGGGTGCGTCGTGGCTGCGCGGGCTTTTTCTCGTCTCCTGGGTAATGCCTGGGCTCGTCGTCGGCGCCATCTGGAACTGGATACTCTCGGGCGATTTCGGTGTCCTGAACTTCTTCTTGCGGGAGTTGAGCATCATCGATGGCAACATCTTCTGGCGCTCCGATCCGCACTATTCGCTCTGGGCGGTGGTCATCGCCAATATCTGGCTCGGCACCTCGTTCAACATGATCCTGCTTTCAGTCGGGCTATCGGGTATCCCGAAAGACCTCTACGAGGCGGCCGAACTGGACGGAGCCACCATGCTTCAGCGTTTCTTCACGATCACGCTGCCGATGATGCGCTCGACGATCGGCGCGATCGTTGCGCTCGGCCTGATCTTCACCCTTCAGCAATTCGATCTCTTCGCCGGCATCACCTCGGGGGGGCCGAACAATTCGTCCAACGTCACCCAGTACTGGGCCTGGGATCTTTCGTTCCGGCAGTACGACTTTGCCAAGGGCGCGACGATATCCGTGATCATGATCATCTTCGTGATGATCGCTTCCGTCGTCTACGTGCGCTCCACACGCCATGAGGTGCGAGGATGAGTGAGCAAATCCGCAATCGGCTGCTGCTGGGGGTCGCGCTCGTGCTCGCGGCGATCTACCTCTTCCCGCTCTATTGGATGTACGTCACGGCGCTGAAGACCGGATCCGCGATGTTCGCGACGCCGCCGAAATTCCTGCCGAGCGATCCGCAGTGGAGCATCTACGCCTATGTCTGGGAAAGCCGCAATATGGGGCGCTACCTCTGGAACTCGCTGGTGATTGCCGTGGGCGCTGTGTCGCTGATCGCGGTGCTCGGAGTCGGCTGCGCCTATGTGCTCGCACGCTATCGCAATGTCTGGATCGACGTCGGCCTGTTCCTGATCCTGATGTTGCAGGTTCTACCCGCCTCCTTGATGATCACGCCGATCTTCGTCGGCTTTTCGCAGGTCGGGCTCCTGGAAACGCCGCGGCTCGCGGTCGTCCTGGCAATCGCGGCAAAGAGCATGCCCTTCTTCGTGGTCCTCGTGCGGGCCGCCTTCATGAGTGTGCCGATGGAGCTCGAGGAGGCGGCACTCGTCGACGGCAATTCGCGTATCGGCGCCTTCTTCAACATCGTCCTGCCGCTCGCCCGAAACGGCATTCTCGTCAGCGCCATTTTGATCTTCATGCAGGCGTTCGGCGAATTCGTCTATTCGAAGTCGCTGATACAGGCGGTGGAACTCCAGCCCGCAAGTGTTGGTCTGAACACCTTCATGGGGCCGAACACCAACGAGTGGAACAACATCATGGCTTACGCCACGATCTATGTGACGCCGGTTCTCGCCGCCTTCGTTCTCTTGCAGCGCCGCATCGTCGCCGGCCTCACTTCGGGAGCCCTCAAATGACCTTTCAGATCGAACTCAACGGCGTCAACAAGTTCTATGGAGCCTACCATGCGCTCAAGAACATCGATCTTGCGATCGAGAAGGGGAGCTTCGTTGCACTCGTCGGGCCGTCAGGATGTGGAAAGTCCACGCTGCTGCGCTCTCTTGCCGGGCTGGAAAAGATCACGACCGGAGAGATGAAGATTGCCGGCGAGCGCATGAACGATGTACCACCACGCAAACGAGATGTCGCAATGGTCTTCCAGTCCTATGCGCTGTATCCGCACATGACGGTGGAAGAGAACCTGACCTATAGCCTGCGCATCCGCGGCGTAAAGAAGGCGGAAGCACGCAAGGCCGCGGAAGAGGTAGCGGCGATCACCGGCCTCACCGGCTTGATGCGGCGTTACCCGCGCGAACTCTCCGGCGGTCAGCGGCAACGGGTCGCGATGAGCCGAGCCATCATCCGCCATCCGAAGGCATTTCTCTTCGATGAGCCGCTTTCAAACCTCGACGCCGCGCTGCGGGTGCATATGCGGAAGGAAATTCGCGCGCTGCACGACCGGCTGCACGCCACCTCGGTCTATGTTACGCACGACCAGATCGAGGCTATGACCATGGCCGACCACGTCGTCGTGATGCGCGACGGGGTCATCGAGCAGCAGGGCCGACCGCTCGATCTTTATGACCGGCCGGCAAATCGGTTTGTCGCGGGCTTTATCGGCTCGCCGGCGATGAATTTCGTCCCGGCGACGGTCGGCGAAGACGGGAGACATGCGGTCCTCGATTTCGGCCGGCTCACGCTCGGCGAGGGGCTCGCGCCGGGTACGGCGGTGACCGTCGGGATCCGCCCGGAACACATCAGGATGGTTCCAGCCGGTGAGGGCGACTTCAACATGCCCGTCGACACCGTCGAGTCCACCGGCTCGACGACCTACGTCACTTCGGCCACGCAACCGGAACTGACGGTCGTCGAAAACGGTCGCGGCGCGCTGCGGAGCGGTGACGTTATCGGATTGGCAATTGACCCGGCGCAACTGCACCTGTTCGACGGCGATGGGAAGCGGATCGAAAAGACCCATGGCAGTGTCGGCGGACCTCGGCGGCTCCAGCCTTTGGAAACCGCACGGCCGCAGCGGATCGGTGTCTGACAGTCCGGCCCTGCCCAGTCTTCATGCTCTTGTCGCCCGACTGACCATTTCAGCGTGTGTTCTACGGCCCAAGGCGAGAACGTAGTTCAGTGGCTACGGCTCGGCAAAAACCCAAGTCCGGCAAGACGGCTTTCGCCGGGAACAGCCAACATCCCGCCGCACCCGAGATATCGCAGTAGCGCAGAGTTTGCGCAAGTCTCGCCGACTCGCTTCGAGCCCGGTTGTCCTCGACGAGAATTATAGATAATCAAGAATCAGTATCTATGATGCGTGAGGGGGATGGCAGGATGACGAAGATTCGGGTTGCGAACACGGGGGAAGTGGCGTCACGCGACGCCGACGTGGAGCGGTGGACGCTCGTCGACGCGAAAAAAATCTATAATTCTCCATTTAGCGACCTATTATTTCAGGCCCAATCCGTCCATCGCGCGCATTTCGATCCGAACGCCGTGCAAATGAGCCGACTGCTCTCCATCAAAACCGGGGGATGTGCCGAGGATTGCGGCTATTGCAGCCAGTCGGCGCATTACCCGACCGGGCTGAAGGCCTCGAAACTGATGGAGGTCGAACGCGTCATCTCCGAGGCGCGCAGGGCCAAGGAAGGCGGCGCGACGCGCTACTGCATGGGCGCCGCGTGGCGTAGCCCGAAAGAGCGCGACATGGAGTCGATCACCGCCATGGTGCGCGGGGTGAAGGCGCTCGGCATGGAGACTTGCATGACGCTTGGCATGCTGTCGCCGGCGCAATCGGAACGGCTCGCCGACGCAGGCCTCGACTATTACAACCACAATGTCGACACGTCGGAGCGCTTCTACGGCGAGATCATCACCACGCGGACGTTCGCCGACCGGCTGGAGACGCTCGCCAACGTGCGTGAGGCCGGGATCAAGGTTTGCGCCGGCGGCATCCTCGGAATGGGGGAGACCACCGACGACCGCATCTCGATGCTGGTCACCCTTGCCAATCTGCCCAGCCCGCCCGAAAGCGTCCCGATCAACATGCTGATTCCGATCCCCGGCTCGAAGCTTGCGGACGCGCCGTCGGTTGACCCGATCGAGTTCGTGCGCACGATTGCGCTTGCCCGGATCCTGATGCCGGAAAGCCATGTCCGCCTGTCTGCAGGACGGACCGGGATGAGCGACGAGATGCAGGCGCTCTGTTTCCTTGCCGGCGCCAATTCGATCTTTGTCGGTGAGACGCTGCTGACCGCCGACAATCCCGGGGAGGATCACGATGCCGCCCTGTTTCGCCGCCTGGGGCTGAGGCCCATGGCGCCCACGGAACAGGAACCGGCCGAATGAGCGTGGATTTGCTCGATCGCTACGAAAAAACCCTGGCAGGGCTCGTACGCAGAGGACGCCGCCGCATCCTTGCTGCCCCGAGTGGCATCGACTTCACGTCGAATGATTACCTGGGGCTCGCCGATTCCCCACGCCTGAAGACCGCGATTACCGCGGCGATCGAGCGGGGCGTGCCGGTCGGCGCCGGCGGATCGCGACTGCTGCGCGGCAACCATGCCGAACATGAGGCGCTGGAGGCGGAGGCGGCGGCATTCTTCCGCGCCGAGCGTGTGCTGTTCTTCGGCAGCGGCTATGCGGCCAATGCTGCCCTTTTCTCCGTGCTGCCCCAGCGAGGCGATCTTATCGTTCACGATGCGCTGATCCATGCAAGCGCCCATGAGGGGATTGCCGCCAGCAAGGCAGACGCGCTTGCGGCACGGCACAACGACGTCGACGCCTTTGCGGACGCCATCGGGAGATGGCGCCGCGCAGGGGGGCGGGGCCACCCGTGGATCGCCGTCGAGAGCCTCTATTCCATGGATGGCGATCGTGCCCCACTCGCAGCGCTGGCCGCACTTGCGGACCGGCACGACGGCTTTCTGGTGATAGACGAGGCGCATGCGACCGGTGTCCACGGCGCAGGCGGCCGCGGCCTTTCGGAGGCGCTCGAAGGCCGAGAAAACATTGTGGCGCTGCATACCTGCGGCAAGGCGCTTGGAGCCTCCGGCGCCTTGCTCGGCGCGAGCCGGGCGCTTTGCGACTACATCGTCAATCGCGCCCGCGGCTTCATCTATTCGACTGCGCCGTCGCCATTGACGGCGTCCGCCGTTCGCGAGGCATTGAAGATCGTCGCCGACGAGCCCGAGCGACGCGCAACCCTCGACGGTCTCAGCCGCTTCTCGAACGAGGCGCTTGCCACCATCCTCGGCATGGAAGGCAGCGGATCGCAGATCCTGCCGGTGATGATCGGAGACAATGTGCGCGCCTTGCGGATCGCGGCGCGCATGCAGGCGGAAGGCTTCGACGTCCGCGCGATCCGTCCGCCGACCATTCCGGAGGGCACGGCGCGCCTCAGGATCGCGATCACCCTGAATGTCGGGAGAACGGAGATCGCCGGCATGCTGGACAGGCTGAAGGCCGTGATGGCGGAGGAGTTGCCATGACGCTGCGCCTCGTCGTCACCGGGACCGATACGGGCATCGGCAAGACAGTCTTCGCGGCCGCGCTGACGGACGCCATTGCGGGCTATTACTGGAAGCCGGTGCAATCCGGTCTCGACGGCGAAACCGACAGCGAGAGCGTCCGCCGACTGGGCCGGATTGCCGCAGAGCGCATTCTGCCGGAAACCTACAGGCTCGCCACGCCGGCCTCTCCGCATCTTGCGGCGCGGCTCGATGGCGTCACGATCCGGCCCGAGAACCTCTCTCCGCCTGCGGTCGACGCTCCGCTGGTGGTCGAGGGGGCAGGCGGTCTCATGGTACCGCTTACCGAATGCCTGCTCCTCGCCGATCTGTTCGAGCGCTGGCAACTGCCCATCATCCTCTGCGCCCGCACCGGCCTGGGTACGATCAACCACACCTTGCTGTCGCTCGAGGCCCTGCGCCGCCGCTTAATCCCTGTGCTCGGCGTTGCTTTCATCGGCGACCGGCAGGCAGAAACCGAGGCCATCATTGCCAAACTCGGTCAGGTCCGCGTTCTCGGACGGCTGCCGCGGCTCGACCCGCTGACGCCGGATGCACTGCGGCGAGCCTTCCGCGACAATTTCGACATCAACCAATTCCGCGAAATTCCGGCATGAGCAATTCTCCCGTCTGGCATCCCTTCACCCAGCACGCACTCGAGCCGGCGATGAAGCGCATCGTCGCCACGGAGGGCGCCTATCTGGTGGACGAGGACGGTGCGCGGATACTGGATGCCATCTCCTCGTGGTGGGTCATCATCCATGGCCACCGCCACCCGGCGATCATGGAAGCGATCCGGCGCGCGTCGGAAGCTTACGATCAGATCATCTTTGCCGAATATACGCACGAACCGGCGGAGGAACTCGCGAAGGGCCTGATCGAGATCGCGCCCGCCGGGCTGAAGCACGTATTCTATTCCGACAGCGGCTCGACGGCGGTGGAAGTCGCGCTGAAGATGGCGCTTGGCTATTTCCACAACATCGGCAAGCCCCGCAGCCGCATCTGCGTGCTGGAGCACGGCTATCATGGTGATACGATCGGGACGATGTCGGCGGGCGAACGCGGCGTTTTCAATGCTGCCTACGAGCCGTTCCTCTTCGCCGTCGACAGATTGCCGTTTCCGGATTCTGGCCGCGAACAACACACGCTGGACGCCTTCGAGACCCATTGCGCCTCCGGCGAGATCGCGGCATTGCTCGTCGAGCCACTGGTGCTTGGTGCCGGCGGCATGAAGGTCTATCCCGCCGCCACACTTGCCGAATTGAAGCGCATAGCCGAGCGGCACGGCACCCTGCTGATTGCCGACGAGGTGATGACCGGCTGGGGCCGGACCGGCAAGCGTTTCGCTTGCGAACAGGCGGACATCGTGCCGGATATTCTCTGCACGTCGAAAGGCCTCACGGGAGGTGCGCTGCCGCTGGCAGCTACTCTTTGCACCGCGCCAATCTTCGACGCGCATCTTTCGCGTGATCGCAGCCGGACGTTCTTTCACTCGAGTTCCTATACCGCCAATCCAATCGCCTGCGCGGCAGCTCTCGCCAATCTCGGGATATGGAAGACCGAGCCGGTCGCAGAACGCATCGCGGCACTGGCCGGCGGCCAACGCCGGCGTTTGCAGCGCTTCGAAGCCGATCCCCGCTTTCGCGACGTCCGCCAGGCCGGCACGATCGCCGTCCTCGAACTCGATGTGCCGACGGGTGGATATCTGTCGGATGTCGGCCCTCGTCTGCGGGCATTCTTTCGCAAGCGTCAGTTGCTCATCCGCCCCCTTGGCAACGTCATTTACCTGATGCCGCCCTATTGCATCACGGAAGCCGATCTGGACCGGGCCTATGACGCGATAGACGAAGCGGCCTCGGCCCTCGCAAAGGGGCAGTTGTGAGGAACGTCCGGTCATCGCGCCTCGCCGGCTTCGGCCATGCCCTGCCGGCACGACGTGTCGACAATGGCGAAATCGAAGCAAACCTCGGTCTCGAGCCGGGCTGGATCGAACGGCGGACCGGCATCCGGACCCGCTATTGGGTCGGGGAGGCGGACACCCTCACGGGTCTCGCCGCCAAGGCCGGCGAAGCCGCGCTGGCCGACGCCGGCATCGGGCCGAGCGACATTGCTCTCACGCTCCTCGCGACGTCCACGCCCGACCATCTTCTGCCGCCCTCGGCGCCGCTGCTCGCGCATCGGCTCGGGCTCACCCGCTCCGGCGCCATCGACCTTGCCGGCGCCTGCTCGGGGTTCCTTTACGCGCTGACGCTTGCCGATGGTTTCGTGCGCGCGCAGGGCAGGCCCGTGCTCGTTGTCGCCGCGAACATATTGAGCCGCCGGATCAATCCGGCGGAAAGGGCGAGTGCGGTGCTCTTCGCCGACGCCGCCGGCGCCGTCGTGATTGCGCCTTCCGACGATCCGGAGACGGGCGTCATTGGCGTTGACCTCGCTTGCGATGGAAGCGGCTACGACCTGATCTCGATCGCTGCGGGCGGCAGCAGCCGACCGTTTTCACCGGAGATCGCTGCCGAAGAGTTCCTCATGACCATGCGCGATGGCCGGGAGGTGTTTTCCCGGGCCGTGGAGATGATGACCCGCTCCTCGATCCGCGCGCTCGCCGCCGCAGGCCTGCGTCCGGCGGCAGTCAGCCGGTTCGTGCCGCATCAGGCGAATGTCCGGATCTTCGACGCGGTCTGCAATCAGCTCAGCATAGACTTGTCGAGGACGGTACGGACGATCGAGGAGCACGGCAATTCGTCGGCCGCTACAATACCGCTCTCGCTCTCCGTGGCTCACCGGGCGAGACCCTTCGCCCCCCGAGAGAAACTCCTGATGACGGCGGCCGGTGCGGGATTGGTCGGCGGAGCGGTGGTCTTTGGCGTCTAGCGGCAAGCTAACGCCCTCCTCTCCGAATGCATTCCGCCGTACCCATAAATTTGTAGGTATCCGCGCAAGGGAATATGCATAAGAGTGCGTTAGACCGGTCGACGTCAACGAATCGGGAGCATGGAATCGTGCAGCGGGAAACTCCGTTCAAAGCGCAGAAGGACTGGCGGGTGGTGCGCTATGCTCTAACCGGCATCGTGGGGTTTGTCGTGCTGGCCCAGTTGCTGACCTATCTGAGCCTGGTGGCGCTCGCCGATAGCCCCCACATCGCCGCAGTGGCGGCGGCGGCCCTCGTCTCATTGCTCTTGGGGGTCCCCCTGATCGTGCTTGCGGCAATTCAATCCCGCCGCGCCGAACGATTTCGCAACCAAGTTAACCATGTCGTCTCCCGCGACAGCACCACGGGTTGCATAACCGCGCGCGGCCTCGTTCAACACGTCAACGGCCTGGAACGCCGGCACAGGCGCTCCGGCGATCCGTTTCAAGGTGCCCTCATTCACGTGCGAGTCAACAATCTCGACGAGATGGCCGCGGGCTTTGGGCCGCAATGGAGCGACGAACTTTTGCAGTTCGTGGCGTCGACCATCAGCACCTCCATTCGTCGTGAGGATATCGTTGCGCGGACGGGACCGGCGAGCTTCGACGTTCTGCTGTCGGGCGCCAGTGAGTCGGACGCCAACGAAGTCTGCGTCCGCCTGTCCAAAGCCCTGGCGGCCTCGCATTTCGCCGCGGACGGGAAAACCGTCGAACTGGCCCTGAGCGTAGGGGGCGTCCTGTTCGAGGGAAGCATCGACCTGGAGAGGCTGCACCGATTGGCGGCCACGCAAACCGTTGTCATTGCAGAAGAATCCTCCTCGTCCCCGGAGCTGGCGCGACTGCCCTCTGCCTGAGCCGCACTCTTGCAGGCAAGGTGAATTTGCGCCTGGTTGCAGGGTACGGTTGTTCTATTTTTGCAACAAGCTGCGGCGAAAACCGTGGGAATGCGTCGTGAGTCCTGAAATCGATATCCCTCTTTTTGCCGCAATGTATTATCTGGCCAGTTTTAGATTTTAATGCTCGACGATTTGGATTTGCAGCGTTTTCGCTGGCAGGGGGATTGATTGAAACCGGGTAATATTCTCAAGGGCAGCCTGTTTTCCATTCTGCTCGCGTCGACTTTTTTTGCCGGCGGTTCTACGCAGGCCATGACATTGCGCGAAGCCTTGCAGGTCGCAATGGAATCGAACCCCGAGATCGGCCAATCCATTGAAAATCGTGAGGCGATCGAGTTCGAACTCCGGCAGGCGCGCGGACTCTACTTGCCGAGCGTAGATCTGGAGGCTTCGACCGGCGCCCGTCACCTCGAAGATGGCAGCCGGCGGGCCGCTTCCATCGAAAACGATCCGCTTTATCCTTCGGACGTCGGCATCACCATCACGCAGAAACTGTTCGACGGCGGCGGTCGCCGTGCCGAGCTGGAACGGCAGGCGGCGCGTGTCGACAGCGCCTCATTTCGAGTCCTGGAAAGATCCGAAACGATCGGCTTGCAGATCGTTCGCGAATATTTCGAATACATTCTTCAGCAGCAGATCGTCGAGGAGGCGCGCCGCAACGTCGCTGCGCATCAGTCGATCCGCTCCGACATCGATTCGCTTATTTCGGGCGGAAGACTGACCCAAGCCGATCTTCAACAAGTCGACGAACGGCTGCTCTCGGCGAAGGCGCGGCTGATAGAGGCGCAAGAAGCGCTGGATACGGCGCAGATCAGCTTCAATCGCCTTGTCGGTCAGCCGCTCACAAGCCCGTCCATGCCGAAATCGGTCGCGGCCGCCTTGCCGAGAACGCTGGAGACGGCGATCGGCATTGCACGCACGAACAACCCGCGCATCAAGGCGGCGGACGCCGATATCAATGTCGCGGATTCGCAGGTCAAGGCGGCGAAATCGGACATGCTGCCTGAGATCGTCGCCGAGGGGCGGGTTCGCACCGGCAACGACATCGATGGCTCGACAGGCAACACCTGGGACGCTCAGGCGCGGATCGTTGCCAGGTGGAACCTCTATCGCGGTGGTATCGACATCGCCAACGAGCAGGAGCAGATGCGCCGCGCGAGCGAACAGCGGCTGGTCTTTCACCAGGCGCATCGCGAAGTCGAAGAGGCCGTACGCATTTCCTGGGAACGGCGCGCAACTCAATCCGACCTCTCCCGCACGCTGAGAGCGCAGGCACAGGTGAATGACCGACTGGTTTCCTCCTATCGCGAGCAGCTTGCGGTTGGCCAGCGTTCGCTGCTGGACGTGCTCGGGGCGCAGAACGCACGCTTTAATTCGAATGTCCTGGCGAAGACGGCGCAATATGCCGCATTGTTCTCGGAATACCGCCTGCTTGCGGCCACCGGCCAGCTTCTTGCGACGATGAACATCAAGGCGCCGGCACAGGTCGATGCCTATGCGCGCAACGAGTTCAATGTCCCTGCGCCCCCCGCGACCGAGACTTACCGACGCGTGCCCTCCCGGCAAACGAACGATCTGCCTTTGGATCTGCTTGCGCCAATCCGGCAGAAATAATGCCCTTTGCCAAGGCACCTGATCGGTCATACTTATGCAAAGCGTTGACACGCGAGCAAAAACCGGACCGGTACTGACCGGCTTCACGACCGCGTTCAAGGAGATCTGCATCTTCTTGAACCGGCCGTCGTCGGAAACTGTGCTTTTTTCGGACGTGCCGTTCGACGCCCGCTCGCCCGGTTTCGAGGACGTGTCGCGTCTTGCGGAACGCGCCGGCCTTGAGGCGGAACTCGTCACCCGACGCGCTTGCGCCGGCCGCAATTTCCACCTCCCGCTTCTCCTCGTCTTCCGCGACGGCCGCTCGGTTGCGATCCTGGAGGAGAGCCCCGGTGGAGCGCTGAGCTTTTCGAATGCGTCGTCTCCCGATAGCGAGCTCCTCCGTTTCGCGGACTTGCGTCTGGATGATGTCGCCTATGCCGTTTCGTTTTCGGCGACCTATCTGAATACGACAGCCGGTCCGGGGGTGGGAGAGGCACGGGACATCGACCGGCGGCATTGGCTGACCGCGACCGTCAAGCCATTCTGGCAGGCCTATGCGCAAGTCGCGCTCGCGGCGTTCTTCATCAACGTGCTCGCCTTGGCGACGCCCCTGTTCACGATGAATGTCTATGACCGCATCCTCCCCAACAAGGCGATCTCGACCCTTTGGGTCCTGGCGCTCGGCATCAGCGTCGCCATCCTTTTCGATTTTCTGTTGAAGACGGTGCGTGCTGCACTGATCGACTTTGCGGGACGCAAGGCGGACCTGAAGCTTTCCTACCTGCTTTTCGAGAAGATCCTGCATGCAACGCTCGCCTCACGTCCGCAATCGACGGGCGAATACGCCAACCGCGTCATGCAATTCGAGTTCGTGCGAGAATTCTTTACCTCGAATACCGTCAGCACCCTCATCGATAGTCTTTTCGCCTTCGTCTTCATAGCCGCCGTCTATGCTATCGCCGGATGGCTGGCAGTCATCCCGGCGATCGCCTTCGTCTGCAGCGTGCTCATCGGTTATGTGGCGCAACGCAAGATCGGAAACCGCGTTGCCGCGGCCTCGAACGAATCCGCCCAGCGCCAGGCCATGCTCGTGGAAACGATCGGCGCTATCGAGACCGTCAAGACGCTGCATTCGGAGAAGTTGCTGCTTCGCCGGTGGAACGAGCTCGGGAAGCACTCTTCGAACACGTCCGAGCAGATCAAGCACATTTCCTCCTGGGCTTCGCATGCCACACAATTCGTGCAGCAACTCGTCACCGTCTGCATTGTGGTGGCGGGGGCCTATGAATTCACCTTGGGCAACATCTCCACCGGTGCGATCATCGGCGCCAGTATGTTGGCTGGACGGGCGGTCGCGCCGCTCGGCCAGATCGCCTTGACGCTTGCGCGGCTTCGCCAGGCACTTCTGTCGTTGAGAATATTGAATTCCGTCATGGAGCAGCCCGAAGACCGGCCGAACACGGTCGGCTTCGTCAATCGCGACATTCGCGACGGAAGCATAACTCTTGCCAATGTGGATTTCGCCTATCCCGGCAGTGACCACAAGGTCATCCATGGCATGAACGCGAGCATCAAGGCGGGCGAGCGGGTCGGCATCATTGGCCGCATCGGCTCCGGCAAGACGACGATCGGCCGGCTGCTGGCCGGGCTCTATGCCCCGAGTGCAGGCCGTATATTGCTCGACGGCGTCGACATCCGGCAATTCCACCCGTCGGTGGTGCGCTCGGCCGTGTCTTTCGTCTCGCAAAGCTCGGATTTGTTTTCCGGCACCGTCAAGGACAATCTGCTGATGGCCAATCCGACCGCGAGTGATGAGGACATGGTCAAGGCGGCCAAGCTTGCGGGCGTGGACGATTTCGTATCGCATCACCCGCGCGGTTATGACATGCCGGTCGGCGAACGTGGTTCGCAGCTTTCCGGCGGGCAGCGCCAGGCGGTCGCCATTGCGCGCCTGCTCCTTCGCAAACCGAAGATCGTTTTTCTGGACGAGCCATCCGGCGCCATGGATCTGGCCAGCGAGCGGGACCTGATCAACCGGCTCTCTACCGTCTTCGGCGGGGATGTGACCGTCTTGATCTCCACCCATCGGCATAGCATGCTCCATCTCGTCGATCGGCTGCTGGTCCTTGATCATGGACGCATCGTTGCCGATGGACCCAAGTCGCAGGTGATCGAGCAGTTGCAGAAGCGAGGCGGAGCCACCAGCCCTGCGCCAGGGGTGAGCGCATGATCACCGGATCGACCGAAAAGCCGCCTTTGGCCGCGCGTGCGGGACTGCTCGTGATCGCTCTGCTCATGACCTCTTTCGTGGCCTGGGCAGCAATCGCCGAAGTGGATGAGATCGCCCGCGGTGAGGGAAAGGTCATCCCTGTATCGAAGACGCGGATCATCCAGTCGAGCGAGCCGGGCATCGTCCAGGAAATCGCCGTCCAGGTCGGCCAGGTCGTTCGGCGCGGCGATCTCATTCTGAGATTGGACGACACGGTCACCGGATCGTCGCTGGGGGAATTGGAAGCCAAGGCACGCTCGCTGCGCGCGCAGATAGCGCGCCTGGAACTCGAGGAGTCGGGTGCCTACGACGCCGACTACAAGTGCCCGGACGACATCGCTAAAGCAGCGCCGGGCGTATGTGCGAATGAGGAGCAGTTGCTGCGTGCCAAGGCCGGCAATTTCAACAACAAGCTTTCGGTCATGCAGGCTCGTCGTGGTCAGCGGCAGAAGGAGCTTGCCGAAGCGCAGGCAAATATCGCGCGGCTCACCGAAAACCTTCAGGTGACGGAGCGCGAACAGGACCTGCTGGCCCCGATGGTGAAGCGCAAGCTGGTTGCGCAGACGGAATTATTGAGGGTCGAAAAGGAATTGACGGACACGCGCGGCCAACTCGCCCTGGCCAAGGAGTCGATCGGGCGACTGGAGGCGGCGGTCCGGGAAGCCGAACTGCAGGTGATGGAACTATCGCTGCAGCTCAGGCAGGAGGCTCTGGCCGAAAAGACCGATGCGCTCTCCCAGCTCTCCGTGATAGATGAGACGATCCGAGGCGCGAGCAGCCGGGTTGCAAACACCGACATCCGGTCGCCGGTCGACGGGATCATCAACACTCTGGACGTGAACACGGTCGGCGCCTATGTGACCCCCGGCGCGGTGATCGGCGGCGTCGTGCCGACGTCCGAAACGCTCCTCGTGGAAGCGCGGCTCTCACCGCGCGACGTCGCCTTCGTCCGCCCCGGACAGCCGGCCCTGATCAAGATCTCGGCCTACGACTTCTCGATCTATGGCGGTCTTGGCGGCGAAGTCGAGACCATAGGGGCGGACAGCCTGGTCGATCCGAATTCGGGCGAAACCTATTACCTGGTGCGCGTGAAGACCGACAAGGCGGCGCTCGAGAAGGATGGCCGCGACTATGCAATCATGCCGGGCATGATCGCCTCGGTCGACATCATGACAGGAAAGAAGACGATTCTTACCTACTTGATGAAACCCATCAACAAGGCGCGTGAGGAAGCGCTGCGGGAGCGCTAGCGCATGGGGGATGTTCAGGCGACTAACTCAGCAGAGGACATGAGCGCGCTACGCTTTCGCGTCGTCACGGTCAGCGGGCAGCGGCGCGGCATCAAGCTCGAGGCGATTTTCTGGTCGGTTCTTTCGGACTTGGCCGCCGTGAGGCGGGTGAAGCTTGCCGACATCGTTGCCGAATGCGAGCAGACGTTGGATGAAGGGGGAAATCTGACGGCGAGGCTGCGCTATGTAGCGGCGAGATACCTGCGCGAGCAACTGGCTGACGCCCGGGAGCGCAGTAGCCTTTCGGTCGTCACCGGCCAGGTGCACGCCTGTCCGTCGCCAGCATTCGCGCTCGCGGCGAACAGGCGCATCGTCGCTTACAACCCGGCCTTCCTCACCTTTGTGCAGTCGCGCTTTCTCGGGTTCCAGGCCTCTCCGCCGGCGCAAGGCCTGCGACTGGCCTTCGACGTGCAGTTCGCCGAACTGGTAGGACGGCTCAAAGCTTCCCCTGGCGAACCGCAATCGGCCGGCTTCACGATCGGAATCAACGAGCATGTCGCCCGTGGCCGCCTGAATGCCGCGCTTGCATCCTTGCTCGGCCAGGATGTCATTCTCGGGTTCATCCTGGCGTGATCGGCGTGTCCGCGGTTTACCGCAGTGTTCCTTCGCCCGGCATCACGTCGGGCAAAAGCGGGGCCGCCGAGGCGATCTTGTCGCTGCCGGTCCTGATGCCATGGATCCAGGTCCGGTCCGCGCTCACCGAGAAAAGCGGCTGGTATTCGGGAAGCGTGCTGTCGAGCTTTACCTCGTTGCTCAGGTTGTCCAGGATGAAATAGCCTTGGCTCGTCATGACGGTGAGCACGGCGTGATAGAGATTTCGCCGCGTGTCGCGAAGGACGACGATCGACATTGACCGTGGCGGCAGCCCGAGCTCCTTAAGGGCAGCCATTTTGAGGATGGCATAGTCCTCGCAGTCGCCCTTGCCACGCGCCAGAATTTCGGCGGGAGCCGCCCAGTAATCTCTTTTGCCGTAGTTCTGCGCGTCCGGTTGGTAGCGCACAAGCCAGTTCACTGTGCGGTTGATGCCGCTCAGCTTCTGATGAAAGCCCGATCCGGCGGCGTTGGCCATCGCCTTGCGGAGGATCGCACTTGCCTCGCATTGCCGCGGCGTGTCGCAGGACTCGAAATCGGCTTCCGTAATGCGGGGATAGACCGCGCGCCATTTCTCCGCCGCCGGTATCGAGGACACGCGGAAGGCCACCGATTGGAAGACGGCGCCGCCGTCCTGACGCGTCGCTGGCTTGCGGGAAGACGGGGCCGAGGCGAGGGCTGCAATATCGTGCCGTCCGGCCGTCGCGAGCGCGGCGGAGGCTTTTGCGCGCCAGAATTCGACGGCAGTGACGGCGGCGGCGATCGGGGCCCCGAGGCTGTATTGCAACGGACCCAGATAGGCGGAACCAGGCTGCCCGGCCGAGGCTGTGCAAGGACTCATCAGGCCGGCCGCCAAAACAAGCGCTTTCGTATAGGCCTTGATGCCTGTCCAGTTCTTCCCGCCCATCGCCACACCTCATGGTTGATTGGCAATACCATAGGGACAAAAAGAAAAACTCACGTAAAGCAACAAGGAATACAGACAATAATACTCAAAATTGCAATTTGAGTAAAATTTTAGGCAATATTTATATTGTTATCGCGGATCTTGCATCCGTAAAAATCTACTGGTTGACCAGGAAAAATCCAGGAGCGTCATGCGATTACTATTAATCTGAAGTGCTGCGGGGATGCGATCACCAATCTGCGTTGCTCTTATCGGCGTCATGCGCGGCTGAAAAGATATATGTCAATATGCATCTGTGTCATTCGAGAAAGAAATCATCGAAAACAGCATATTATGATATATGCATCGCCGGTCGGACGTTTTCCTAAGAATTGCTTTCAAAGGGACCTTGTGGTTACGTTCTTTTAATTCTTGGGGGATGTATCCATGGCAACCGAAGGTTTCTCTCTTTCAGCCGGCGCAGACGCTCTGACAGCAGGCAATGAAGCAGTGCATGACGATCTCGTCGGGAAAGGCGGGCGCCTCGTCGCGCAAGCGGCAGATCCGTCAGAGCCGCAACTCCTGGATCCGGCGACCGGCGGGCCGGCCGACGACAGCGGAGCCGCACCCGTTCCTCGGATGCCGGAGAGCGTCAAGGCAGATGCGAACAATGTCGTGCGGCTTCCGGCCGGCATCTCCCTTGAAAACATTAAGGTCGTCGGTAACGACATCGTGCTGGAGCAGCCCGGCGGGGCAGAAATCAGAATTGAAAACGCCGCGCTAAATATCCCCACTTTCGTGATCGGCGATGCCGAGATCCCGCGGGAAACGTTGGTGGCTGTCCTCGAAGGCAATGGCATCAACGTCGCTGCTGGACCGGACGGAACCATCAGCGTGGTTTCCGGCCAGAGCAGCGGCGGTGATTTCTCCAATAGCAGCGCCGACATTGGCGATGCGGGGCCGGCGATTTCCTTGCTCGACCCGACCGAACTGCAGTTTGGCACCACGCCGCAGGAGGAGGATCTGCTCGCGCTGCTAGACGCGAATGACACCCCGGTCTTGGCTTTGACCGCGGATGGCTCTGTCACCGAAGACGCAGAGGTCGGCGTTGATGGCAATCTGACGGCCGACGGCACGATATCGCTTACCGATGCGGACGCCGGCGACACACTGACGGTGACCAGCACGCCGAACGGGCAGCCGAGCTGGAGCGGCGGGTCGCTGACGCAGGCGCAGATCGACACGCTGACGTCCGGTTTCACGGCCAGCTCGAGCGGCTGGAGCTACCAGGTTCCGAACGCGCTGGTGCAGTTCCTCGACGCCGGCGAGACGATCACGCTGCGCTTCGACGTGACGGTGACCGATGACGACGGCGCCACCGCCACCCAGACGGTGACGGTCACCATCAACGGCACCAATGACGCGCCGGTGATCGCGGCGACGGCAGCGGGGGCGGTGACCGAGGACGTCGCGGTCGACGGCAGCGGCAACCTGACGACGAGCGGCACGATCACGCTGTCGGACGTCGACACGAACGAGACGCTGACGGTGACGAGCGGACCGAACGGGTCGCCGAGCTGGAGCGGCGGGTCGCTGACGCAGGCGCAGATCGACACGCTGACGGCCGGCTTCACGGCCAGCTCGAGCGGCTGGAACTACCAGGTGCCAAACGCAATGGTGCAGTTCCTCGGCGCCGGCGAGACGATCACGCTGCGCTTCGACGTGACGGTGACAGACGACGACGGCGCGACCGACACGCAGACGGTGACGATCACCGTTAACGGCACCAACGACGCGCCGGTGATCGGCGAAAGCTCGGTAACGACCGGCTCGGTGACCGAGAGCGGACTGGCCGCCGACGACGAGACGGCGGTGACCGGGCCGACGACGGCGACGGGCACGATGGCGTCGAGCGACGTCGACGCCGGCGCCACGGCGACCTGGAGCGGCAATGCCAGCGGCAGCTATGGCAGCTTCGCCATCACCACCGGCGGGGTTTGGACCTATACGCTCGACAACGGCCTCGCCGACAGCCTGGCCGAGGGCGAGACCCGGACCGAGAGCTTCGTCGTCACGGTGACCGACGACAAGGGCGCGACCGCCACCGAGACGGTGACGATCACCGTCAACGGCACCAACGACGCGCCGGTGATCGGCGAAAGCTCGGTAACGACCGGCTCGGTGACCGAGAGCGGACTGGCCGCCGACGACGAGACGGCGGTGACCGGGCCGACGACGGCGACGGGCACGATGGCGTCGAGCGACGTCGACGCCGGCGCCACGGCGACCTGGAGCGGCAATGCCAGCGGCAGCTATGGCAGCTTCGCCATCACCACCGGCGGGGTTTGGACCTATACGCTCGACAACGGCCTCGCCGACAGCCTGGCCGAGGGCGAGACCCGGACCGAGAGCTTCGTCGTCACGGTGACCGACGACAAGGGCGCGACCGCCACCGAGACGGTGACGATCACCGTCAACGGCACCAACGACGCGCCGGTGATCGGCGAAAGCTCGGTAACGACCGGCTCGGTGACCGAGACGGGACTGGCCGCCGACGACGAGACGGCGGTGACCGGGCCGACGACGGCGACGGGCACGATGGCGTCGAGCGACGTCGACGCCGGCGCCACGGCGACCTGGAGCGGCAATGCCAGCGGCAGCTACGGCAGCTTCGCCATCACCACCGGCGGGGTTTGGACCTATACGCTCGACAACGGCCTCGCCGACAGCCTGGCCGAGGGCGAGACCCGGACCGAGAGCTTCGTCGTCACGGTGACCGACGACAAGGGCGCGACCGCCACCGAGACGGTGACGATCACCGTCAACGGCACCAACGACGCGCCGGTGATCGGCGAAAGCTCGGTAACGACCGGCTCGGTGACCGAGACGGGACTGGCCGCCGATGACGAGACGGCGGTGACCGGGCCGACGACGGCGACGGGCACGATGGCGTCGAGCGACGTCGACGCCGGCGCCACGGCGACCTGGAGCGGCAATGCCAGCGGCAGCTACGGCAGCTTCGCCATCACCACCGGCGGGGTTTGGACCTATACGCTCGACAACGGCCTCGCCGACAGCCTGGCCGAGGGCGAGACCCGGACCGAGAGCTTCGTCGTCACGGTGACCGACGACAAGGGCGCGACCGCCACCGAGACGGTGACGATCACCGTCAACGGCACCAACGACGCGCCGGTGATCGGCGAAAGCTCGGTAACGACCGGCTCGGTGACCGAGACGGGACTGGCCGCCGACGACGAGACGGCGGTGACCGGGCCGACGACGGCGACGGGCACGATGGCGTCGAGCGACGTCGACGCCGGCGCCACGGCGACCTGGAGCGGCAATGCCAGCGGCAGCTATGGCAGCTTCGCCATCACCACCGGCGGGGTTTGGACCTATACGCTCGACAACGGCCTCGCCGACAGCCTGGCCGAGGGCGAGACCCGGACCGAGAGCTTCGTCGTCACGGTGACCGACGACAAGGGCGCGACCGCCACCGAGACGGTGACGATCACCGTCAACGGCACCAACGACGCGCCGGTGATCGGCGAAAGCTCGGTAACGACCGGCTCGGTGACCGAGACGGGACTGGCCGCCGATGACGAGACGGCGGTGACCGGGCCGACGACGGCGACGGGCACGATGGCGTCGAGCGACGTCGACGCCGGCGCCACGGCGACCTGGAGCGGCAATGCCAGCGGCAGCTATGGCAGCTTCGCCATCACCACCGGCGGGGTTTGGACCTATACGCTCGACAACGGCCTCGCCGACAGCCTGGCCGAGGGCGAGACCCGGACCGAGAGCTTCGTCGTCACGGTGACCGACGACAAGGGCGCGACCGCCACCGAGACGGTGACGATCACCGTCAACGGCACCAACGACGCGCCGGTGATCGGCGAAAGCTCGGTAACGACCGGCTCGGTGACCGAGACGGGACTGGCCGCCGATGACGAGACGGCGGTGACCGGGCCGACGACGGCGACGGGCACGATGGCGTCGAGCGACGTCGACGCCGGCGCCACGGCGACCTGGAGCGGCAATGCCAGCGGCAGCTACGGCAGCTTCGCCATCACCACCGGCGGGGTTTGGACCTATACGCTCGACAACGGCCTCGCCGACAGCCTGGCCGAGGGCGAGACCCGGACCGAGAGCTTCGTCGTCACGGTGACCGACGACAAGGGCGCGACCGCCACCGAGACGGTGACGATCACCGTCAACGGCACCAACGACGCGCCGGTGATCGGCGAAAGCTCGGTAACGACCGGCTCGGTGACCGAGACGGGACTGGCCGCCGATGACGAGACGGCGGTGACCGGGCCGACGACGGCGACGGGCACGATGGCGTCGAGCGACGTCGACGCCGGCGCCACGGCGACCTGGAGCGGCAATGCCAGCGGCAGCTATGGCAGCTTCGCCATCACCACCGGCGGGGTTTGGACCTATACGCTCGACAACGGCCTCGCCGACAGCCTGGCCGAGGGCGAGACCCGGACCGAGAGCTTCGTCGTCACGGTGACCGACGACAAGGGCGCGACCGCCACCGAGACGGTGACGATCACCGTCAACGGCACCAACGACGCGCCGGTGATCGGCGAAAGCTCGGTAACGACCGGCTCGGTGACCGAGACGGGACTGGCCGCCGATGACGAGACGGCGGTGACCGGGCCGACGACGGCGACGGGCACGATGGCGTCGAGCGACGTCGACGCCGGCGCCACGGCGACCTGGAGCGGCAATGCCAGCGGCAGCTATGGCAGCTTCGCCATCACCACCGGCGGGGTTTGGACCTATACGCTCGACAACGGCCTCGCCGACAGCCTGGCCGAGGGCGAGACCCGGACCGAGAGCTTCGTCGTCACGGTGACCGACGACAAGGGCGCGACCGCCACCGAGACGGTGACGATCACGGTCAACGGCACCAACGATGCGCCGGTGATCGAGGCAACGGCCAGCGGTGCCGTAACGGAAGACGTCAATGTCGTCGGCGGCAATCTGTCGACGACCGGAACGATTGCGATCTCGGACGTCGATGCCAGTGACACGCTGTCAGTGACAAGCACGCCCCATGGCCAGCCGATATGGAATGGCGGTGCATTGACACAGGCGCAGATCGATGGCCTGACGGCTGGCTTCACCGCCACGGAAAGCGGCTGGAACTATCAGGTGCCGAACGCGCTGGTGCAGTTCCTCGATGCCGGCGAAACGATCACCCTGAGCTTCGATGTCACGGTGACCGACGACAAGGGCGCCACAGACACTCAGACGGTCACCGTCACGATCAACGGCACCAACGACGCGCCGGTAGCGGCGAGCACCTGCGTCTGGCTGCCGAGCGATCCTGCGCAACAGGGTTCGGAGTATGCGAGTGGCTACCCGCTCATGGTCTCGACCCCGACCGACGTCGATGGCGAGAACGTGATTGTGACCGCCACGAATTCACCGAACGGTGTCTACTGTTTCGACGGAACAAACTACGTCGCGGTTACTACAAATACGGTCCTCTATGACCCCGCCAACGGGATCAATCTGCTCGACAACCTTGTTTACCGGCCGACCTCAACGGTCGACGATACGCCTTCCGTCTCCCTGAACTTGAGCGCAAGCGATGGTTCACAGGCGACAGCCTATTCGGTGACGATCAATGAAGTCGCCCCCAACCGGCTGCCGGCGACCTCAGTGACTATCAACGACGAGAAAGGCGGACCACTGACTTCTGGAAACAGCGTCACGAAAACGATGGCGATTACCCAGGGCTTTGCTGATAGCGTCAATGCCAACCTGGCTGGTGCGACCATTAGGGTCCTGACGGATTTTCAACAGACAAAAGTCGTAACGCCAGTTCCGGACGACGAGCGTGATCCTGACTTAGGACCCAATGGATATAATGGAAGCAGTGCGGGGACAGCTCGCGAGAAAGAGCTGCAGGTCGAGCTCGTGATCGGGGCAAACCGGTTCGTCGTCGTCGAGGCCGACACAGCGCCTGCAAAATACGAACAAAGCTGGTTTTTCGATCAAGCAAGCGGGCTTATGGCCGCTACCGTGAGCTATTCAAACATATTCTTGCTGAATAGCTCTGGCGTTGCCACGACGATGACTTTGGCGGATTTTCTGGCGCTCAATCCCGCTGCTGCCGGAGACCAATGGACGGTCAGCTATAATGACAACAACGGCGGCAACTTCCAAGCGCGCACCGCAACGTTCGAGTTCTACTACAACGACCCCGGCGATCCCGGCATCGTCGTCGTCGGCGACGACACGAAGTCCAATCTCATCTACGGCACCTCGGGCGCCGATCATCTCACTGGCGGTGCCCTCGACGATACCATCGTCGGACGCGACGGCAATGACGTGATCAATGGCGGCGGCGGTAACGACACGCTGCGTGGCGGCTCCGGCAACGATACAATCGACGGCGGGGCAGGGGCTGACCTTCTCGATCTGTCGGATGCGTCCGCGGGCGTTACCTTCTCTCTCGTACAGTCGTCGGGAAATACGGTGGCGGATCTGACGGCCGTCGGTCTGGGTGTTGATACCTATCGCAATGTCGAAGGACTGATTGGCTCGGATTACAACGATACGTTTATCGGCAGTGCCTTTGACGACAAGCTCTACGCCGGGGCGGGCTCGGACACGCTATCTGGTGGCGCCGGCGCCGATACATTTGTGATCGCCGATGACGAATTGCAACTCGACATCGATGATGTCATCACGGACTATAATGCCGCCGAAGGCGACGTGGTCGACCTGTCGGCGCTGCTTGGTGAGTTAGCACCCGGCACGCTGGAGCAGCATGTGCAGATCGTGCAGGACGGCGAGAATGCCAACCTTCAGGTCGATACGGACGGCAGCGGGAACTCCGCAAGCTGGCAGACCGTGGCCGTGCTGGAAAACTTCTCAGTGAGCGACGAAGTCGTGAAGATACTCTTCAACGAGAGCGGCACCAAGACGACAGGCGAGGTTTGACGGCTGCACGCTTTACATTCTTCCGGTTCGCGGCAAACATGCGCGAACCGGCTTTCCTGAGGGGGATTCCATGATCAAGAGAATTTGCGTCGGGGCAATGATCGCCTTTTCAGCTTCGGCCGGCCATGCCGCCGATCTCATCGGCGATTACGCGCCGGTCGCCGCGCAGTGCGACACGCTGGCCGCATCATCGTTGACGGTCGGGCAGGACATTGCTTTCCTGAGGGGCGAAGTCGTGTCGCGCATGGACCACGCGATTGCCGTTGCCGAGGATCCACGGTGGATCGCTTCGACACGGCCGACATTCGTCTGGGCGTCCGAAACCAAGGTCGCCTGCGGCAAGGCCTATGGCTACTTGCAGTCCGGCTGGGCTGACGGGGACTATCTCGCCAAGTGCGATTGCTTCCACGCCAAAATGATTCGCTTCATGAATTGAAGAGAGCCCGCTTGTCTTGCATGAACAGCATTCATTCTGTCCCGAGGGCGGGCGTACGCCAATATGCGGGCAGGGCACTTGGCGTCCTGTTGCTCGGCCTCTTGGCCAGTTGCCAGGGCGCGAGCCAGGACGCCATCAGCGTCGGGCCACCGCAGGCGGCCCAGGCGAGCCGATCGGCCTCGAGCAAGCCGAAGCCTCAGGAGTTGTTCGGTTCCGGCCCGGTTCGGGTCGGTCTGATCACAGCCCTTCTCGCCTCCGCTGGCGAAAGTCAGCGCGAACGCGACGTCCGGGACGGTGCGGTGCTTGCGGTGGACGAACTCGGCGGCGGGCAGTTGTCCTTGCAAATAGAGAATACGGATGGCTCGGCCGAGCAGGTGCGGGAGGCGGCAAAGAGGCTTGCGGACCAGGGGGCCAAGCTTGTCGCCGTCTCGGCCGAGATGCGGACGACCGGGATGCGCGAAGGAATGCACGCCAGGGATGTCCCGATCCTGGTGCTGAGCGGCACGCCGACCGGGAGCGGCAATGGAAGCTTCTCCTTCGTTTCGGACCATATCGACAGCGCGATCGAGGGCGCATCCTACGCCGCAGCCGCGGGCCGCAAGCGCTTTGTTGTTCTGTTGCCCGCGGGTATCGCCGCTGCGGAACGGCAGCGGCTCGACCGCGGCCTCGCCGGGCACGGCATCAAGCCCGTGTTGACGGCAGACGCGGCCTCGGTATCTGGAGATGCAAGCACCAGAGCCAAGCTCAAGGATATCGATGCGGTCGTAATGATCGGTGCTGGGGAAGCCGAGGTCGGATCCCTTTCGGCGCTTCGGGCAAATGGTCATCTGGCGGCAGACGCCATGGTCGTCGGAAGTTCGCAATGGACGACCGCTTCCTATGGGCGGCCGGAACTCGCGCGGAGTCACCTCTGCCTCTTCGGGCCGGAAAGCGGATCGCGGATGACCGCGAGCTTCCGCCAGCGCTACGAGCGAGCGGCCGATCTGGATGCGGCTTACGGATTCGACATCGTAGCGCTCGCGGCCGGCCTCGTGCGAACGCAAGGGGAGAGCGGCATCAACCGACAGGCGCTCATGTCGCCGAACGGCTTCCTTGGCGCCGCGGCGGCATTCCGCTTCGAGAAGGATGGATCGGTTCGCCGGACCTGTGCCGTCTATCAGATTGTCGACGGAAAGCTGAGCCTGGCGGATCCAGCACCGCGTTCCTTCTGACCTCTCCTCAGTTTCTGACAGGTGATGCAGCAAGCTTGGCGCGTCTAATAAGACGCGCCAAGCTGTGGCGCAGCCGGGCAGCCACGTGCGGGGGGATGAGCGAGGCCGGAAAGGTCACAGCGAGTGTTCAGAACGCCCGCGTTCTCCCTCGTGGACTGAAGGGAGAACGCTTGTGAATAGGCTTCTCGATTGCCGCTAACGTTCGTCAAGCAGGCCGCTCGGAAGCGCTCGGTCTCCACTTGATGAGATGCTTCTCGGCGACGTCGAGGATGCTGTCGATGATCAGGACAAAGATCGCGAGGATCAGGATGCCTGCGAAGACGCCGACCGCATCAAAATTGCCTTCCGCCTGAGCGATCAGATAGCCAAGCCCGGCGGAGGAGCCGAGATACTCGCCGATGATCGCACCGACGACGGCAAAGCCGACCGAAGTGCGCAGCGAAGACAGGATCCAGCTTGCCGCTGCCGGGAAATAGACGTGGCGCAGCAGGTCCGACCGTTTGGCTCCCAGAATGCGGGCGTTCGACAGCACCACCGGGTTCACTTCACGGACACCCTGCATGGCGTTGAAGAAGGTGACGAAGAACACCAGCGTCACGGCGAGCGCCACCTTCGACCAGAGACCGAGGCCGAGCCAGAGCACGAAGATCGGCGCAAGCACGACTCGCGGGATCGCGTTCAAGCCCTTGATGAAAGGGTCCAGAATGCGCGCGGCCGAACGGCTGAGGCCGAGCCAGACGCCTGCTGCCACGCCGAGTGCCGTCCCGACCAGATAGCCGAGCACGGTTTCCGTGAGGGTGATGGCCACATGGTTATAGAAGCTGGCGTCCAGTACCCAGGATACCACCTGGTTCAGGATGTCGAGCGGCGCCGGGAAAAAGAAGACATCGATGGCGCCGGCCGCGACACCGAGCTGCCAGCCGCCGACAATTGCCACCAGCAGCGCGATTTGGATGAGGCGTTCAGTCATGGCGTTCATAGCTTTTCTCCACTTCGCCGCGCAGCGATGACCAGATGTTGCGATAAAGATCCATGAAGCGTGGATCGAGCTTGATTTCCGCGACATCGCGCGGGCGTTCGAGATCGACGGGGAAGCTGTCGATCACGCGCGAGCGCGGTCCGGCGGCAAGCACCACGACCCGATCTCCGAGGGCAATTGCCTCCTCGAGATCGTGCGTAATCATCACCACGGCGCGCCGTTCCTCCTGCCAAAGCCGCAACAGTTCATTCTGCATCAGGTGGCGGGTATGAATGTCGAGTGCCGAAAAGGGCTCGTCCATCAGGATGACCTTGGGGCCGGTGATCAGCGCCTGCGCCATCTGAACGCGCTTGCGCTGACCTCCGGAAAGCTGATGGGGATAGCGATGCTCGAAGCCCTTCAGGCCGACCTTCGCCAGCCACTTCATCGACTGCTCGCGCCGTTCGGCAGCGCCCGTACCCTTGAACATCGGGCCGAGTTCCACGTTCTCGAGCGCGGTCTTCCAGGGAAGCAATGCATCCTGCTGGAAGAGATAGCCGATGTCGTTCTGCACTCCGCGCACCGGCTGGCCGTCGATCGCGACCGTGCCGCTTGCGGGCTTCAGCAGCCCGGCAATCGCATTGAGTATCGTGCTCTTGCCGCAGCCGGTCGGCCCTACGATCGCGAGAAACTCGCCATCGGCGACACTCAGGTTCACGTCCTTCACCGCCACATAGGCGCCGAAGGACATGGTGACCGAGTCGATGGAAACCATCGGCTTTGCCTGATGTGGACTGTCCATCGGGGTTGCGGTTTTCACTACGGCCAATGCCATGACCTCCTCCTGTCAGTTGGCGGCGACGTTCCGGACTTTGCCGACGAACTCGTTCGTGTAGGTTTTCGTAAGATCGATTTCAGCCGCCGCGACTTTTTCGTTGAAACTCTTCAAGACGGCGAGCGGAGTCTTGATATCTTCCTCGTTGATACGTCCGTCCTTTGAAAAGATCGCCTTCGCGTTCTCTACCGCCTTGATGTAGGTGTCGCGATCGCCGGAGATGAACTCCTTCGGGAGCGTGTCGACGATCTCTTCCGCGGAGTGGCTGTTCATCCACTCGAGCGCTTTGACCGTCGCATTCGTGACCTTCTGGATGGTCTCCGGGTTTTCCTCGATATAGCTCTGTGTGGCATAGAGGACGGAGGTTGGGTAAATCCCGCCATAGATCGCCTTGGCACCGTCGTCGCTGCGCCCGTCGATCAGGATGTTGCCGACGCCCTTGGCCTCGATGAAGGTCGCTGCCGGGTCGTAGTTGACGAGGAGGTCGACCTTGCCCTGTTCAAGGGCCGCGACGGCGGCAGACCCGGAGCCGACGCCGATCAGAGAGACGGCGTCCGCGGGCAAGCCGTTGCGCTGCAGGTAGTAGCGGACGAAGAAATCGGAAGACGAGCCTGGCGAGGTGATCCCGACTTTCGCGCCCTTGATCGTTTCTGGTTTTGCCGGGTCGAAAGTGCTCCCCGAACCGCCCGCCAGCACGAGCCCGGAATTGCGGGCGAGTTGCACGAACGCCACCACGGCCTTCTTCTGCGACTGCATTTGGATCGTATGATCGTAGAAGCCGACGGCGATATCCGTCGAGCCGGCAACAAGCGCCTGAAGCGTCTTCGACCCGCCCGATGCGAAGTTTTCGACGGTCACCTCCAGGCCTTCCTTCTCATAAAGGCCGAGCCCCTGGGCGACCGGAAACGGGAGATTGTTGAGGTTGTAAGAGCCGACGCTGATGCGGACCGCATCCGCGTGAGCCGAACCGGCAAAGGCGACGGTTGCCGCGAGGGCGAGCATGAGCTTGCGCATGATATTTTCCTCCGTGTTGGTGGCGCCCTCCCGGCGGCCACGGTCATTATGCCGCGCAACCCATTTGCGTGACAGGTTTTGCGAAAACATGTCCTTCGAACAGCCGGCGGGCGGTGCGAAGGATTCCGGCGACGACTGTGCCGTCTCTTTCGTAGAGCTTGACGTCCAGGTGGCCGCTCGGGTGCTCTATGGAAAGCACGACTGGAGGGGCACGCCGGCCGATCAGTAGCGAGGCGATTGTATCCTGGCTGATACAGGCCGTGGCGATCCCTACAGCGCCCGTGGTTGCCAGCGACGGGTGACATTGATGCGGCATGAAATACCGCACGCTGACGTCGCCTCCCGCCGTTGGCCGGGAAATGAGCACCGGCTTCGGCGTTACCTGATCGCGCACGTCTCCAAGGCCCATCCGTTTGCCGGCCGCGATGCGCAGCTTTTCCAACCGTTCAAGCAATTCCCTATCAGCATTGAGTTCAGCCGCTGACTCGAAGCCGCTTGCGCCGATCGAGTCCGCCTCGATCAACATCATCGGCATCGCACAGTCGATGCAGGTGACAGACACACCGTCGATCACGTCGATTGGCTTGCCAGTGGGAAAGAGCTGTCCGGTGCGAGCCCCCGCTGCGTCCATGAAGGTCAGCGCGATCGGGGCTGCACCGCCGGGCACGCCGTCAATTGCAGCTTCACCGAGATAGGAGACGCTGCCGTTCGGAGTGGGAACTTCGGCCTCGATCAGCTTGCCGGTGTTGACGTTATGGATCCGGACGAGCGTCGTTTCTCCACGGACTGGAACAAGTCCGGCTTCGATGGCAAACGGGCCCACCGCAGCCAGCATATTGCCGCAGTTCGGGGAGGTGTCGACAATCTGTTGCTCGACCCGCACCTGGGCAAAGAGATAATCCACGTCGGCGCCAGGAAGGCTGGCAGGTCCGACGATGGCCACCTTGCTCGTGACCGGGTTGCCGCCGCCGATGCCATCGATCTGCAACGGGTGACCCGACCCCATGACGGAGAGCAGGATCTTGTCCCGCTCGCTGGCATTCGCAGGAAGATCGCTCGCCAGGAAGAACGGACCCTTTGAGGTGCCGCCTCTCATCAGAACGCAAGGGATCGCCAGCAGGTCGTTCATCGCTTGTGCTTCCACCGGAATTATGTCATCGACGTATCAATCGATGTTCGTTGATCCAATTATCGGAAGAAGCGTTGATTTGTGAAATGCTTAGATTCGGGGAATTGATGCACGATGAGCATTAATTGCGAGATCCTTGACCTTCGAGCCTTCCTGAGCGTCGTCGAATTGGAGAGCTTTCATCGCGCCGCCGATGCGCTGCATCTGTCACAGCCCGCGTTGAGCCGTCGCATTCAAAAACTGGAGCAGGTTATAGGAGCGCCCCTCTTGGAACGGACAACCCGGCATGTCTCCGCGACGGCTCTCGGAACAGAGCTCGTGCCGCTTGTCCGACGCATGCTGGAGGAGTTCGATGGCTCCCTGTTTGCTGTCCGTGACGTTGGACCTAATCGCGGCGGATTGGTGACGATCGCATGCCTCCCTACCGCGGCGTTCTACTTCCTGCCTACCGTCATCCGCCAGTTCAATGAGGAGTATCCGAACATCCGCTTTCGAATTCTCGACTTGCCGGCGACCGACGGTCTTCAAGCCGTGGCACGCGGGGAGGTGGAGTTCGGCATAAATATCATGGGCACGTCGGATCCGGACCTGACCTTTGAGCGGCTCGCGGAAGACCCATTCGTGCTTGCAGCGCGCAAGGATCACCCTCTTGCAGCCAAACCCTCAGTCGACTGGGCAGACCTCGAGCCCTACCATCTGATTACGGTTCACCGGTCGAGCGGCAACAGAACCCTGCTCGACGCAGCGCTAGCAAAATCGAGTATCAAACTGCGTTGGTTCTACGAAGTGACCCATCTGTCCACCTCCCTCGGTCTGGTGGAGGCCGGCCTCGGGATTTCGGTGCTACCGCGCATGGCGACCCCGCAGGGTGCCCATCCGTTCTTGATCACACGCCCGATTGGCGATCCCGAGATATCGCGTACCATCGGCGTGGTTCGCCGTCGCGGCGGCACCTTGTCGCCGGCGGCAGAGCGATTTCTCAAGATGCTGATAGGTGTATGGGGAGGTGATTGAGAGGCGCTATGAAAGCAACAGCCGCAAAGCCAGAAAGCCTCACGACCATAGCCGCCGCCACCCATCCGCGTGCCAGGGATTGCGGGAAAGCCGAGCCCGAGGGGGCTCTCGCCGGCACTTGGGAACTGGCTCAAATTAAGGTTCCTTTCCCGTTCAGCGGCGTCGTCTGGAACAGGGCCAAGACGTCTGTCTTGGATATGCAACCAAACTTGCCCCGGCGGGAGAGCTTCGTCTCTTTTAACAATTGACTGATTGACACAGACCCAGTGAACAGTATTCTTGCGTCGATTGGTATGACCACCTGGCCACCTAACCGCTTTGTGCCTAAGGCTGCCTCGGAGAAGCGATGATGTTCTCTGCCGTGGAATCGCGCCGCCTCTATCGTCAGGTGGCGGATCAGATGCGAGGCCTGATCGAACGGGGCGAACTCGCGCCCGGTTCGCGGCTTCCGGCCGAACGTGATCTGGCGCAGAAATTCGGCGTTTCCCGCCCGACAATACGGGAAGCCTTGATCGTGCTCGAGGTCGAAGGCTTCATCGATATTCGCATGGGCTCGGGCATCTATGTCACAGGCCGGCAGGCGCCGGCTCCCGATGTGCCGCCGGAAGATTTCGAAGGCCCGTTCGAATTGCTCAGGGCGAGGGCGGTCGTCGAGTGTGCGATCGCCGAGGAGGCAGCCCGTCTGGCGCGGCCCGAGCATATCGCCATTCTCGACGACAATCTGACGCGAATGGCCGCGGCCCTGGAGGATCGTCGCCTGGCGCTGGCGATCGACCGGGAGTTCCACATTCTCATATCAGGCATCATCGCCAACCAAACGCTGAACCGTTTCGTCGGCAGCATCCATGACATGCGCATGACGCCCTATTTCGAGAAGCTCGCCAGCTATTTCGAGAACACGGAGACATGGCGGGCCGCAATGGAGGAACATCGCGTGATCCGCGACGCGATCGCCGCCGGTGATCCGACCGCAGCACGCGCCGCCATGCGCGCACATCTCGACCAATCGCAACTTCGCCTGTCGGCCAGTTTCGGAGAGGAAGCTGCCGACAGCAAGGTACCTGCCGCCTGGAGGCGTGCCGGGGGGAAACAGCACTGACACTTTGAATTGCGGGATGCAGGCGGAAGACCGCGTACACTTTTCCTCATCCCGGTCTGCGCGAATGACTTCACTTTGGAGGAGAAGGAAGATGAAGGTCAGACTGCTTTTGGGTGCAACTGCGATTATTCTGGCTTCAGCCATCACCGCCCAGGCCCAGACGGCGCTCAAATGGGCGCATGTCTACGAGACATCCGAGCCGTTCCACACCGAATCCGTCTGGGCGGCCGAGGAGATCGGCAAGCGCACCGAGGGGCGCTATAAGATCGACGTCTTCCCGGCCTCACAGCTCGGCAAGGAGGCCGATCTCAACCAGGGCCTGAAGCTCGGTACGGTCGATATCATCATTTCAGGCTCGAGCTTCGCCGCGCGCGAATATGCGCCAATCGGCGTCACCTATTTTCCCTACACCTTTCGCGATCCGGGGCATCTGCTCGCCTATACGAAGAGCGATGTCTTCAAGAATCTTGCCAAGGGCTATGAGGACGCCTCCGGCAACCACATCACCGCCGTCACCTATTATGGCACGCGCCACACCACGTCGAACAGGCCCATTTCCAAATGTGCCGACATGCAGGGCCTGAAGATGCGTGTTCCGGATGTTCCGGCCTACCTGGCCATGCCGCGTGCCTGCGGCGCCAATACAACACCGATCGCCTTTGCCGAGGTCTATCTTGCGCTGCAGAACGGCACCGTCGAGGCACAGGAGAATCCGTTGACGACGATCGAGGCAAAGAAGTTCTTCGAGGTGCAGAAGCATATCGTGCTGACGGGTCATATCGTCGATCACCTGAACACGGTCGTCTCCAAATCCGTGTGGTCGCAGCTCTCCGATGCGGACAAGCAGATCTTCACCGAGGTCATGCAGGAAGCCGCCGAGCGCGCCACAAAGATCATCGGGGAGCGCGAAGCCGGGCTCGTCGCGACTTTCAAGGAGCGCGGCCTTGAAGTGACCGAAGTCGACAAGGCCGACTTCGAGGCGAACGTCGTGGACAAGGTGGCGCTCGAGGACTTCGGCTACCGGAGGGAAGACTGGGAAGCGATCCGCGCCGTCAAGTGAACCGCTTGCCGGCGGTCCGTAGGCGCCGCCGGCATTCCGTCCACCCTCGCCGGATGATCGCCCATGTCACAAGAAATCCATTTGCAGACGACACCGGAGGAGATTGCCCATTCCTTCGACGAGGCGCCGCCAGCCGCCGACATTTCGAACTATGCCTTCGAGGATTGGATCACATTCGTCATCTTCTGGGTTATGACGGCTTGCGTATTCCTGCAGTTTTTCACGCGCTACGTTTTGAACGACTCCTATGCCTGGACAGAGGAGATCGCCACCAATTGCCTGATTGGCGTGGTCTTCCTGGGTTCGGTCATGTGCGTTCGCGTCTCGCGGCACATTCAGGTCGACGTGCTTTATCATTATCTGCCGCGCCCACTGGCGCGCGGCTTGGCGATCTTCGTCGATCTCGTTCGGATCGGCTTCTTCGCCTATGCCTGCTGGCTGATGTGGCGCTATGTCGAGATCGTCGCCCATGAACGGATGGTGACTGTCGACCTGCCGCGCAACATCGTCTTTTACAGCGTCATGGCCGGATTCGTGCTGATGCTAATCCGCTCCATCCAGGTTTTCATCGCCAATCAACGCCGCGGCTATTCGGTTCTCGAGAAGCCGGAGGAATTTCAGAAAGTCGAGGGCTGATCCATGCTTCTGCTTGTCGGTTCCTTTGTGGTGCTGATGGTGATCGGTGTGCCCGTCGCCATCTCCATGGCCGTGGCATCCGTTCTCTATCTCGTTTTCTTCAACGTCGCGCCGGACATCATCGCCGCACAGCGGATGATCGCGGGCGTCGAGAGCTTCCCGCTGCTCGCGGTGCCCTTCTTCATTCTCGCCGGAAACCTGATGAACTCCGCCGGCGTCACCGGACGCATCTATTCATTCGCCGTGGCGCTCGTCGGCTGGATGAAGGGCGGGCTCGCGCAGGTCAACATCATCGGCTCGGTGATCTTTTCCGGCATGTCGGGCACGGCGCTGGCGGATGCGGCCGGCATCGGTACGATCGAGATCAAGGCGATGAAGGATCACGGCTATCCGGTTGAGGCGGCGGTCGGCGTTACCGCCGCATCGGCGACCCTGGGCCCGATATTTCCGCCGTCCCTACCGTTTGTCATCTACGGCATGATGGCGAATGTCTCGATCGGGGCGCTGTTCATGGCTGGAATCGTGCCGGGCGTGGTGATGACCGCTCTGATGATGCTGACGGTCGCCATCTTTGCCTATCGACGCGGCTGGGGGTCGGACACGCCGTTCGAGATCAAGCGATTGTTGTCGGCTTCTCTCGAGGTCATCGTCGTTCTTTCGGTGCCGCTTGCCATCTACCTCTTGATGTCAGCGGGCCTGTCGATGAATGTCGCTGTTGGCCTCGCTCTCGTGGTGCTTCTCGCGCTCGATTGGTATTTCGACTTTTCCGCCGTCATGGCGTTGATGACACCGGTGATCCTGATCGGCGGCATGACTATGGGCTGGTTCACGCCGACCGAAGCCGCCGTTGCCGCGGTCCTCTGGTCGCTGTTTCTCGGCCTGGTGCGATACCGGAGCATGACCATGTCGACGCTCGCCCGGGCAACGTTCGACACGATCGAGACAACCGCTTCGGTGCTGTTCATCGTCACGGCCGCCTCCATCTTTGCCTGGCTGCTGACGGTGAGCCAGGCAGCGCAGATGCTCTCCGGGGCGATCCTGACGATCACGGACAACAAATGGGTCTTCCTGATCCTGGTCAACCTGCTGATGCTGTTCGTCGGCTGTTTCCTGGATACGATCGCGGCGATCACCATTCTGGTGCCGATCCTCTTGCCGCTCGTGGCGCAGTTCGGCATCGACCCGGTCCATTTCGGGCTGATCATGACTTTAAACCTGATGATCGGCCTGCTTCACCCGCCGCTTGGCATGGTGCTCTTCGTGCTGTCGCGCGTGGCCAAACTCTCGGTCGAACGGACGACGATGGCGATCCTGCCCTGGCTCCTGCCGCTCTTCATCGCGCTATTGCTGATCACCTTCGTGCCGGCGGTGACCCTGTGGCTGCCGGGCATGGTGGGACTCGTGCGCTAATGGGGAGAGCGACGATCCGCACGCGCTTCGCGCGGCTCTACGGCCAGCGCGATCTCCGGGTGGAGACCGCCGACCTCGCCGAACCAGGAGAAGGCGAGGTGCTGCTGAAGATTGCGGCTGGCGGCATCTGCGGTTCGGATCTGCACTATTATCAGGACGGCGGCTTTGGCCCCGTCCGGGTGTGCGAACCGATCATTCCGGGCCATGAGGCGTCGGGCTATGTCGCGGCGCTCGGGACAAACGTGTCCGGCCTTGCGATCGGCGCCCTCGTGGCGGTCAATCCGAGCCAGCCTTGCGGAAACTGCCGCTTCTGCCGGGAGGATACTCCCATTCATTGCCTGAACATGCGGTTCATGGGGAGCGCCATGCGTCTGCCGCATGCGCAGGGGATGTTTCGCGATTGGCTGGTCGTTCCGGCCAGCCAGTGCTTTCCGGCTGGCACCCTGGCCGGCGCGGGCGAAGCCGCATGTTCGGAGCCGCTGGCCGTCTGCCTTCACGCGGTCGCGCAGGCCGGCGATCTCGTCGGCAAGCATGTGCTCGTCACCGGCGCAGGGCCGATCGGAGTGCTGGTGATTGCCGCCGCCCGCCATGCCGGGGCCGAGACGATCGTCGTCTCCGATCTCGCCGATGGCGCGCTCGAACGAGCGATGGCAATGGGCGCGACGACCGTCCTCAACATCCGGCGTGATCCGTTGGCGCTTGCGCCCTTCGAGGCGGAAAAGGGCCAGTTCGATCTCGCCTTCGAGTGTTCCGCCGCGGAGCCGGCGCTTCGGAGCGCGATCGCCACGGTCAAGCCGCACGGTCTGATCGTCCAGGTCGGCGTAACCGGCGAAATCGTGCTCCCGCTCAGCGCGCTGGTCGGCAAGGAATTGCGGCTTGTCGGTTCGCAGCGTTTCGATGTGGAATTCGCTCGCGCCGTCGACCTGATCGCGACGCGTCGCATCGACGTCAGACCGATCATTTCCCACGAGTTTCCGATAGAACAGGCGGCCAGCGCCTTTGAGCAGGCCGGCGATCGCTCGGTAGCCTGCAAGGTGCAACTGGTCTTTCCCGATTGATGGCTGTCAAAAGTCGGCGACCTTGCCCCAGGCGGATTTGCGGAAGCGGTCCGGGTGATAGGGGCGGGGATCGACGATCGGCTCGCCGCCGGTGATGATGTCCGCGATCAGGTGGCCGGCGCCGGGTCCGATGCCGAAGCCGTGGCCGCTGAAGCCGGCCGCAAGGATGAAGCCGGGGATGCTTGAGATCTCCCCGATGCCGGGGACACCGTCCGGTGTACTGTCGATATAGCCGGCCCAGGCCGCGGTGACATGGGTGTTCTTCAAGGGGGGAAGCAGTTCGAGCGCACGCGCGTGGGTCAGGCGTATCGTGCGTTTGTCCACCGCCGGATCGAGAATGCGCATGCGCTCCATCGGCGTAGGCTGGTCCAGCCGCCAGCGGACGAGGGCCTCGTGACCGGATTGGATACCCTCTATGCCGCCGGGTGCAAGACTGCGCCAGCGACGCAGGAACATCGGCAGGAATTGCGGCGCGAAGCGCATTTGCTGCGGCGTCGGATCGACGCGGCCGCGGCCGCTGATGGCCAGCGTGTAACCGCCATCGGCGCGACGTGTCACCGAGACGGCGGCCGTGTGCAGCGCGTCCGGCAGGTTTGCAGCGCCCGGGGAGACGGACAGGATCGACGAGCGGACGGAGGCCTGAGGGAAGCGGATGCCGAGTTGCCGGCAGAAGGAGGAGGCCCAGGCGCCGCCGGCGAGCACGGCCGTCTGCGTGTGGATGGTGCCATGTTCGGTGACGATGCCGGACAGGCGTCCGCCTTCGAGCTCGATGCCGCGGGCCGCACAGGATTGATGAACCGTGCCGCCGAGCTTCAGGATCGCTCGCGCGACCGCAGGTGCGGCGCTCGCCGGATCGGCAGTGCCATCGGTGGGCGAAAAGACGCCGCCCTTCCAGGGCTTGCCGGTAGCGCGGCCGCGTTCGCTTGCCTCGGCGCTGTCGAGCATGTGCGTGGTGACGCCGACGGTGCGGGCAAAATCGCGCCAGCGTGCCCAGCCGGCCAGTTCCTCCTCGCTGTCGCTCAGATAGAAGAGGCCGCAGCGCCGGAATCCAGTATCCTCGCCGCTCTCTTCAGCGAAGCTCTCCCAGAGATCGAGGCTCTTCGTCGCCATCGGCAGTTCGCGGGCGTCGCGGTTCTGCTGTCTGCACCAGCCCCAATTCCGGCTGGATTGCTCGGCGCCGATCCGCCCCTTCTCGACGAGGGCCACCTTCAATCCCCGCCGGGCAAGATAGTAGGCCGTGAAAACACCGACAATTCCGCCACCGATCACCACCGCATCGGCAACTGCAGGCAGGGTGGGCGTCGTGTCGACGAGTTTCAGCGGCGCGGGCATTGCATTGTCTCCATTTACGTTCAGCCTAGTCATTTTGCGCCTAAGGCGTTGCTGGAGAGCTGGACCTAGACAGCAGAAAATTCCGTCTTGCAGAGAGGCTGCAGTCCTTTCTGCTTCGGTGCATTGCAAGAAACAAAATCGACATGTGACACCAACGTGTTAAGGTCAACGTGGGAAGTAGGGCAGCATAATGTGCTGCGACGTTGACCCCTATTGCCAGGCGGAGGCACACGGATGAAGCTCGACCGGATCGACATAAAAATTCTCTACGAATTGCAGAAGAATGGCCGCATCACCAATGTGGAGCTTGCCGAACTGGTCAACCTCTCGCCGAGCCCTTGCCTGATGAGGGTGAAGAAACTGCAGTCAGAGGGTTATATTGAGGGCTATTCCGCGCAGATCAATGTGGGCAAGCTTGGCCAGACGTTAACCGTCTTTACCGAAATCACGCTAAAGAACCATCGGCAGATCGACTTCGCCCGTTTCCTGGCGGCAATCGAGAAGGTGGACCAGGTGATCGAGTGCCATCTGGTTTCGGGTGGCTATGACTATCTGGTGAAATTCGTCGCAGCCGGCATCGGCGAATACCAGACCATCATGGAGCGTCTGACCGATATGGATGTCGGCATCGACAAATATTTCAGCTTCGTCGTGCTGAAGTCGCCCATCGTCAAGGCGCACATGCCGCTGACGAGTTTGTTTCGGCTTTAGGTTTCGCGACGAGTTGGTCAATCGCCCCTCACCAGCCCTCTCTCCGTCAAGACGGGGAGAGGGCTAGGGAGCGCGCTGCTTCCGCTTTTCTCCCGCTGAACCGTCCCGGCTTGCGGGGAGAAGGTGCCGGCAGGCGGATGAGGGGCGTTCCGACCGACTAACGCCCGCAATAGGCCCGCACCAGCTCCGGGTCCTGCTCGAGCCCGTCGAGCCAGGTTGGGTCGAGTTTCGGCACGGACGAGAAGAGCAATTGCGAATAGGGGTGCTGTGGCGCCTTGACCTTGGCGGGAGTGATTTCCTCGACCTTCTTTCCACCATACATGACGACAATCTCGTCGCAGATCGCCTCCACCACGGAAAGATCGTGGCTGATGAAGACGTAGGAAAGGCCGAGTTCGCGCTGTAGTTCCTTCAGCAACTCGATGACTGCGGCGGCAACCACGGTATCGAGTGCCGAGGTGATCTCGTCGCAGAGGATCAGCTTCGGATCGGCCGCGAGCGCCCTGGCGAAGTTCACGCGCTGCTTCTGGCCGCCGGACAGTTCGCCCGGTTGGCGATGGCGCAGGTTGCGCGGCAGGCGCACCATGTCGAGCAATTGGTCGATGCGGGCGCTTCGCGCCTTGGCACCCATGCCGTGATAGAAGGTCAGCGGACGCGCAAGAATATCCTCGACGGACTTTGCCGGGTTGAGCGCGGTGTCGGCGTACTGGAAGACGATCTGCATCTCACGCAACTGTTCGCGCGAGCGCTGGCGGGCGTTCTGGTCGAGTGTCACCCCGTCGAACACGATGTTGCCCGCTGCCGCCGGCAGGATGCCAGCGATGGCGCGGGCAAGTGTCGACTTGCCACAGCCGGACTCGCCGATAATGCCGAGATTGCGGCCTTTCTCGACCTTTAGGCTGACATTCTCGACCGCACGGACGAGCGGCAGACCGTCAGCCTGTGTCTGTCCATAGCCCGCAACGAGGCCCTCGATCTCAAGCAGCGGTGCCGGAGCGGTAGCCGCTTGGGCGGCCTGGCGTGGCTTCGGCTCGAAGGCGGCGAGCAGTTCGCGCGTATAGGGATGTTTGGCGTTCGTGAGAATGTCTTTAGTGGTGCCGGCTTCCTGGACCTCGCCGCCCTTAAGGACAACGATACGGTCGGCGATCTGCGCAACCACGGCAAGGTCGTGCGAGACATAGACGCCGCCGATGCCCCCCTGCTTCATAACCGACTTGAAGGCTCGCAACACCTCGATCTGCGTCGTCACGTCAAGGGCAGTCGTCGGCTCGTCGAAGATGACCAGTTTGGGATTGCCGATGAGTGCCATGGCGGCGGAGAGGCGCTGCAATTGTCCGCCGGAGACCTGGTGCGGATAACGGCTGCCGATCGTTTCCGGTGCGGGCAAGGAAAGGGCTCGGAAAAGATCCACCGCGCGGCTGCGCGCCTCCTCCGGCGGCATGAGCCCATGGATACGGGTGACCTCGATCACCTGGTCCATGATGGTGGCGGCGGGGTTGAAAGCAGCGGCGGCGGATTGCGGCACATAGGCAACCTCAGTGCCGCGGACCTTTGCACGCTGCTTTTCGGGGAGAGTAACCATGTCCTTGCCGGCGAGCGACACGCGGCCCCCGGCGATGCGGCAGCCGGGACGGGCATAGCCCATCAGCGTCAGTGCGATCGTCGTCTTGCCCGAGCCGCTCTCGCCGATCAGGGCAACGATCTCACCCTCGGCGATGTCGATGCTGACGCCCTTGATGATCTCGACGCGGCGGCCGGAATCGGTGGTGGCTTCGACTTTCAGGTCGCGGATTTCTACGAGCTTGGCCATCATTCGCTCCGATCGCGGATCTTCTTGGGCAGGTTGTCGATCAGCAGATTGACGCTGATCGTGAGGCTGGCGATTGCAAAGGAGGGTGCCATCACCGCCGGTGCGCCGAAGGGCAGGCCGCCGATGTTTTCGCGCACGAGTGCTCCCCAGTCGGCATAGGGCGGCTGAACGCCGAGGCCGAGGAAGGAGAGGCCGGAGAGCAGGAGCACGATGAACACGAAGCGGATGCCGAGATCCGCCAGGACCGGCCCGACGATGTTGGGCAGGATCTCCGAGCGAATGAGATACCAGGTGCTTTCGCCGCGGATACGGGCGACCGTGACGAAATCCATGGCATTGATGTTCACGGCGAGTGCCCGGGCGAAGCGGTAGGAACCGGGAATGTAGATCACCGACAGGGTTAGGATCAGCACGGGGATGGAAGAGCCGACGGCGGCGACCACCACGAGGCCGAAGAGCTTGCTCGGTATGGAGTTGAGCGCGTCCAGGAAGCGGCTGAGCACCGTGTCGAGCCAGCCACCGGCGACCGCCGCGATCATGCCGAGCACGACGCCGCTGAAGCAGGCGATCGTCACCGCGGCGAGCGAAATGCCAACGGTATAACGGGCGCCCATCAGGATCCGCGAAAACATGTCGCGCCCGAGATAGTCGGAGCCCAGCCAGAAGTCGGCGCTCATCGGACCGAAGTAGTCGAGGTCGACGATCTCGCCGACCGGGTAGGGGATGATCAGCGGTGCGAAGATCGCAACGATCGCCCAGAAGAGGATGACCGAAAGACCGATCATGCCGACGATGTTGAAGCGGTATCCAAACCGGGATCCGGTCATCCGCTCGGAAGTGGTCTCGGAACTGGTCATGGTCATCGAAGCCTCGGATTGGAAAGGATGGCGATGATGTCGGCCGTCGTGATCAGGAGCAGGTAGCCGAGGCAGAAGATCATGGCGCAGCTCTGGATCAGCGGCAGGTCGCGGGTCGCCACGGCGTCGACCATCAGTTTGGCGATGCCCGGATAGTTGAAGATCGTCTCGACGATGATGACGCCGCCGAGGAGATAGGAAAGCGAAAGGGCAACCGCATTGACGATCGGCCCCAATGCGTTCGGAAGTGCATGGCGCAGCACCATTCGCGGGCGAGAGGCGCCCTTGAGCAGAGCCATCTCGACATAGGGCGTATTCAGCGTCTCGATCACCGCCGCCCGCGTCATCCGGATCATCTGAGCCGAGACACCGAAGGTCAGCGTGATCACCGGCATCGCGTAGATGCGCAGCATATCGGAAAGGCTATGGATCTCGTTGGCGAAAGAGAGCGCCGGAAGCCATTTCAGATAGACCGCGAAGATCAGTACGGCGGAGGTCGCGATCATGAATTCCGGCACGGAGATAACGCCGATCGTCATCACGGTGACTATGCGATCGTATAGCGAGCCGCGCAGCATCGCGGCGCTGATGCCGAGTGTCAACGCGATCGGCACCGAGAAGAGCGCGGTGACGCCCGCAAGCTTCAAGGTATTGATGAAGCGCCCGCAGATCAGATCGGCAACCGGCATCTCGTTGGCGTAGGAGGTGCCGAGATCGCCCTGCAGAAGACCGACGATCCAGCGCAGGAAGCGGAAGATCGCCGGATCGTCGAGATGCATGGCCTTGCGCAGGCCCTCGACGGCCTCCGGCGTGGCAGCCTGGCCGAGCAGGATGGTTGCCGTGTCGCCTGGCAGCAGCGTCGTCGCGAAGAAGACGGCGAACGAGACGATCACCAGCGTGATCAGGGCAATGAGCAATCTGCTCAGGACAAGGGAAAGAACCCGGTTGTTCACGCGTGTTCCCTTTCGCATAAGGCTAAAATCGGTGGGGTAGGCTGCAGCGGTGCAGCTGCAGCCCGACCCTTTTCCATTCTTCAGGCTTCGAGCCAGACGTACTCCGCGAAGGCATAGCCCATCTGCCCGCCGAGCGGGTTCGGTTCCAGGCCCTTGAGCTTGGCCGTGAGCGCATCGACGTTGGAGATGTAGGCCGGGATGATGGTCCCGGCTTCGTTGGAGACCATCACCTGCATCTCGTTGTAGATCTCCCTGCGCTTCTCCTGGTCGAGCAAGCCGCGCGCCTCGATCAGCATCTTGTCGAATTTCTCCGATTTGTATTGGCTCTCGTTCCAGGGAGCACTGGAGGCGTACAGCAGTGAGAACAGGATGTCCGGCGTCGGACGCGGGTTGATGTTGCCGAAATGAACCGGCGCCTTGAGCCAGTAATTGTCCCAATACCCGTCCGACGGCACGCGCTGGACATCAAGCTTCAGGCCGATCTCGGCCGCGGATGCCTGAATGATCATTGCCATATCGATGGAGGCGGTGGCCGCTTCGGAAGCAACGACTGGGATTGATTGGCCGAACACGCCGGCCTTCTCGAAGTGGAATTTCGCCTTTTCCGGATCGAAGGCGCGCGGCTTCAGGTCGGCATTATGATAGAAATTGGCCGGCGAGACCGGCTGGTCGTTGCCGACTTCGCCGAGGCCGCGGAGCGCGGACTTGACGATCTGCTCGCGGTTGACGAGGTGTTTCATGCCCTCGACGAAATCGCGCTTGCTGCCGGGCTCCATGTCCAGGCGCATGTTGAGATTCGTGTAGTTGCCTGAAGTCGACTTGGAGAGCACGAAGCCGTCGCCCTGGCTCTCGACAAGGCGCATGGAACGCGGATTGATCGTGGCTGCCAGGTGGATGTCGCCGGACAAGAGCGCATTGACGCGCGAGCTGTCGTCGCTGATAGCGAAATACTCGAAGGAGTCGACGTGCGGGCCGGACTTCCAGTAGTTTTTGTTCTTGACGCCGATCGAGCGCACGCCCGGCTCGAAGACCTCCCTGACGAAGGCGCCGGTGCCGTTCCCCTTGGAGAAGTCGGTGGTGCCATCGGCGACGATCATGAAGTGGTGCAGCGACAGGATCGTCGGCAGGTCGGCGTTCGGGTCGGCAAGGGTGATCTCGACGGTCTGCTTGTCGATCGCCTTGAAGCCGGTCATCTGCGCCGCGATCTTCGCGACCTTGGAGCCGACCGACGGGTCGAGATGGCGCTTCAGCGAGAAGATCACGTCGTCGGCGGTGAGCGGCTTGCCGTCATGGAAGGTGATGCCGCTTTTCAGTTTGACGATCCAGGTCTGGGCATCCTTGGTCTCGATTGCTTCGGCAAGCTCCATCTGCGGCGTGCCGGACTTATCGAGGAAGGTGAGGCGATTGTAGAAGGAGCAGCAGCGGACGTAGTCGGTCGAGAGCGACGCCTTGGCCGGGTCGAGCGTGTCGGCGGTCGAGGACGACCAGCCGGCAGCCTTGAGCGTGCCGCCGGCGACCGGCGTCGCGGCAACCGCCTGACCGGCGCGGCCGAGCAGGACGCCGCCGGCCGACATTGCGACGCCGCCTGCAAGCAGCATCTGCAATAGTTCGCGGCGTGTGGCGCCACGACGGATGGCGGTTTCGACCATGGCGTCGTCCGACCTGGTCCAGTTGGTGATCTTGTCTGTCATGACATTCCCCTTCTTAATTGGCGGGCTGCCCTTCTCTTGTGGGCTTCGACCCGATCCGTTGAATGGATCACTTGCGTTCTTGAGCCACGGCGTCGGCGAGGGCGACCATCGAGGTGAAGTGATAGTCCGGCTTCGTGAATTCGGCCGGCTCGATGGTGCCGCCGTAGCCCTTCTGGGCATGGCGGCGCTCGATCCAGCAATTGGTCATGCCAAGCTCCCGCGAGATGCCGATGTCGTGATACTGGCTCTGGGCGACATGCAGGATGTCGTCTTTGGAATTGCCTTCGGACGCGACGAAGTCGAACACCTTCTCGAAGAAGGCGGGGTCCGGCTTTTCGGTGCCGGTGTCGTCCGCGGTGAAGGCGGCGTAAAAGGGGTTGCCGAGCTCGCGCGCGAAACACTCGAACGCCCAGCGGCGGGCGTTGGTCATGGCGATGAGCCGGTAATCCTTCGCAAGCCGTGCCAGGGCATCGGCGCTGTCCGCGAAGCCTTTCCAGTTCCTTGCCGAGTCCCGCAGGCGCTCGCCATAGCTTCGGTCTGCTGGCAGGCCAAGCTTCGGCGCGACCTGGAGGTAGACCCGCACGAGATCGTCGGGAAAGAGGTCCGCGTCCTCGGAATAGCGGGCGGCGCGATAGAGCGTCAGCGCCTCTTCGCCGTCGATGTCGACGCCCGCCTCGGCCGCGATGCCCGCGAGGCAGTCTTTGAGGCCGCTCTCGAAGTCGATCAGCGTGCCGACTACGTCGAAGGTCATATATTTGAATTCCGGAAGGCTCTTCAACTTCATTCCCCAGTTTTCGGGCTCACAAGGAGCGGCTTCATGGAAGAAGAATATTCTGTTCCCGTCGCGGGATCTCCGCCCCGCCGATCGAAGACCGCATTTACTGTAATGCCGCCATTTCGCGATTTCAGTTTGGCTGCTGTGCCGCGCGGAAGTTTCCGAAAAGATACGGTGACGCGGCACAAAATTTCGAATATGTCCATTCCGCGAAATAAGCGGATGGTCGCTCTCAGGCCCTCACGGCCGCGCGTACGTCCGGGTCCGCCAAGGTCTCGTCCAGCACCTTCCGGGTGCGCTCGACGATGGCGTCGATGTCGGCGTCGGTGCAGCAGAGCGGCGGCGCATAGCCGAGGACGCCGTTGGCGAAGGCGCGGATGACGAGGCCGCTCTCCCAGGCGCGGTCGAAGATGCGCCGTGCCGGGTCGGCTGCGGCCGGTAACGGGGCCTTCTTCTCCTTGTCGGTTACGAGCTCAACGGCCGCCAGCATGCCGCGGCCGCGGACATCGCCGACGAGCGGATGGTCCTTGAGGCCTTCAAGCCCTGCCATCAGCCGTGCGCCGGCTTTGCGGCCGTTGTCCAGCAACCCGTTCTCGTAGAGCTTCAGCACTTCAAGGCCGACCGCGGCGCTGACCGGATGGGCCGAATAGGTGTAGCCGTGGCCGACGGCTGCGGCACCGGCGCTGTCGGCGATCGTCTGGTAGATATGATCGCCCATGAAAACCGCGCCCATCGGCACGTAGCCGGAAGTCAGGCCCTTCGCCACGGTCATGAGGTCCGGAACGATCTCATCTTCCTCGCAGGCAAAGAGCGGTCCGGTGCGGCCGAAGCCGGTGATCACCTCGTCGGCAACGAAGAGAATGCCGAGTTCATGGCAAAGATTGCGCATTGCCTTCATCCAGCCTTTGGGCGGTACCAGCACTCCACCGGAGCCCTGGATCGGCTCGGCATAGAAGGCCGCGACCCGCTCGGGACCGATCTCCTCGACCTTGCGCCGCAGCGCTGCAAGCGACGCATCAATGATCGCCTGCGGATCGTCGCCGACCGGATTACGGTAAGCATAGTGCGATGGAATCTTGTGCTGCCAGTCAAAGGGTATGCCAAAGCCCGCATGGAACAAAGGCAAGGCCGTCAGGCCCGCACCAACCGTCGAGGAGCCGTGATAGCCCTGCTCGATGGAGATGAACTGGTCGCGCTGCGGTTCACCCCGGGCGATCCAGTAATAGCGGATGAACCGGATCGTGCTGTCGACCGCATCGGAGCCGCCGAGCGTGAAATAGACGTGGTCGAGATTGCCGGGCGCCCGTTCGGCGAGTTCCGAAGCAAACCGGATCGCCGGCTCCGATCCGAGACCGAAGTAGGCGGTCGCATAGGGCAGATCGCGCATCTGCCGCGTTGCCACCTCGACGATGCTCTCATGACCATAGCCGGCATTGACGCACCAGAGGCCGGCAAAGCCGTCGATCAGCTGCTTGCCTGAAGCGTCGGTGACTGTCGCACCGGAAGCCGAGGCGAGCACGCGCACGCCCAGCTTTTCATGGCCGCGATAGGAGGCGACCGGATGCACGAGATGAGCACGGTCCAGTTCGATGAGGGAATTGCTGTACATGGGGACTCTCCGGGTCAGCCAAACGCCTGGTTGGCGAGGGCGAAGGTTGTCGCGGTGGCGTCGGCAGCGCGTTCACTGACCGACGTCCTCATAGCGATAGCGTCGCCGACATGGGCAAGACCCTGTTCGGCGAGCCATGGCCCGAGGCCGGTATCTGCGATTGTATCAATCCGCAAAAATCGCCCGGGCCGCCGGGCGATGAAATGTGCGATCAATGCCTTGGCGTCGTTGAGATCGGCGGCAACAACCGGCCCGATGACCTCGCCACGGCCAAAAGGCCTCAGGGCAGCGAAGCCGCAAACGCGTCCATCGCGGCGGATCACCGCGAATTCGCCGACCGCCTCGATAGAGGCGATGAGGTCGCCACGGTCCGCGCCGAAGGCGCCGCGGTCGAGATCGGCAATCGCTGCGACGTCGGATGCGTTTGCGGGCTCCACGCCTGCCGGAGCGGTCATTTCACCAACGACGCCCTGCTGCTGCAGCACGCGACCCGTCTCCCGGAAGCCAACCTTCTCGTAAAGCGGCAAACCTTCCGCGGTAGCCACCAGTCGCAAGGGGCGATTGCCGGCAATGCGCAAGGCGGCGTCCATCAGCCGGCGCCCCAGCCCGCGGCCGCGCATCGCTTCGTCGACGATAACCATGTTGATCGTCGCGCAGTCCTCTTTGTAAGAGGTCACGAGCACGGTGCCGACGATACGATCGTCCTCGAGCGCGACGATGCCCTCACTTAAGGCGAGCACCATCTGCCAATCCTCGGGCCGGTGCGGCCAACCGGCCTGGCGTGACAGTCCGACCGCTGCATCCAGGTGTTCGGGGCTGAAGGTTATGAGATCGATCTGACGTGTCTGCATTGCGAATCTTCCTCATTTCTGACCTCGAAGTCTGGAGGATTTGGATCCGGCAAATCGGCTGAAGGACAGCTTCCGCGCGGTATCTTATGGCTTTGCGCGCGCGCGCCGCCGCATCTTATGCTGGCATGCTGCGATGGGCTGCGGGAAATGGGGGCCTCGGTCGGCGCGGGCGGGCGAGGCTCGCAACCTTCTGCCAAAGGCGACTTTCGATACGGTAGATTCTGCTTCGGTGCTCGCGAAATCAGGTGAGCCGAGGCGTTGGCCAGGGCCTATGATTATGGCATCCGAACCCGTCTATGAAGGATATGCACATGACGACCTTCCGCCCGAAATACATCACCTTCGACTGCTACGGCACGCTGACCAACTTCCAGATGGCGGAGGCCGCTCGTGACCTTTATAGCGAGCAACTGGACGAGCCGCGGATGGCGGAGTTCATCAAGAATTTTGCCGCCTATCGCCTCGATGAGATCCTGGGTGATTGGAAGCCGTATGCAGAGGTCGTGCACAATTCGCTCGAACGCACCTGCAAGCGCAACGGCATAAAATTCCGCGACGAGGCCGCGCGTATGGTCTATGAGCGCGTGCCGACCTGGGGGCCGCATCCGGACGTTCCGGCTGGTCTTGCCAAGGTCGCCAAGGAGATTCCGCTGGTCATCCTGTCAAACGCAATGAACTCGCAGATCATGTCCAATGTCGAGAAGCTCGGCGCGCCGTTCCACAAGGTCTATACCGCCGAACAGGCGCAGGCCTACAAGCCGCGGTTCAAAGCCTTCGAATACATGCTGGACATGCTGGGTTGCGGCCCGGAGGACATTCTGCACTGCTCTTCCTCCTTCCGCTACGACCTGATGTCGGCCCATGACCTCGGCATCAAGAACAAGGTGTGGGTGAACCGCGGTCACGAGCCGGCCAATCCCTATTACGGCTATACCGAGATCGCCAACATCTCGGAACTGCCGGGCGTCGTCGGTCTCTGAACAAGAAAAAGGGGCGGTACGCCATGAAATACGTTTCCTATTGGCACGACACCGCCCCGGCCTTTGCCGGGGCCGTGCAGGGCCTGGTCGAAGGCCATTACGACGTCGCCATAATCGGCGGCGGCTTCACCGGCCTGGGCGCGGCCCGTCAACTCGCCAAGGCCGGCGCGAAGGTCGTCGTGCTGGAGGCGGAAAGGGTCGGTTGGGGCGCCTCCGGCCGCAATGGCGGGCATCTGAACAATGGCCTCGCACACAGCTATCTGGCGGCAAAGAAGGAGCTCGGAAAGGAGCGGGCGATCGCCCTCTACAAAGCGCTCGACGATTCGATCGACACGATCGAGGCGTTGATTGCCGAAGAGGGAATAGAGTGCAATTTCCGGCGGGCCGGCAAGCTGAAGCTCGCTTCGAAGCCCCAACACTTCGAGACGATTGCCCGTAATTTTGAAGCGGTGAACGCTGAGGTGGACGCCGATACTGCTCTGCTCAGAGCGCATGAACTCAAAGATGAGGTGGGCGCCCCCTTCTTCGGGGCGATGCTTTCGAAGAAGAGCGCGATGATGCATATGGGCCGCTATGTCGTCGGTCTCGCCGACGCGGCGAGCCGTCATGGCGCGACGATCTTCGAGCACGCGGCGGTTACCGATCATCGGCGCGCCGGCGGCCGCCATGAACTGAAGACCGCACGGGGGAGCGTGACCGCCGACCAGGTGCTGGTCGCCACCGGCGCCTATACGCCCTCGGCTTTCGGTTATTTCCGGCGCCGCATCATCGCGGTTGGCAGCTTCATCATCGCCACCCGGCCGCTGACGGCGGTGGAGGTCGAAGCGACGATGCCCGGTAACCGCACCTGCGTCACGTCGAAGAATATCGGCAATTATTTTCGGCTTTCCCCGGACAATCGGCTGATCTTTGGCGGGCGCGCCAGGTTTTCTGCGACATCGGACCAGCGGTCAGATGCAAGGAGCGGTGCGATCCTGAAGGCGAGCCTTGCGGAGATTTTTCCGCAACTCGCCAATGTCGAGGTCGATTATTGCTGGGGCGGGCTTGTCGACGTGACCAAGGACCGATATCCGCGCGCCGGCTATCAAGATGGAGTCTGGTATGCCATGGGCTATTCCGGCCATGGCGCGCAGCTTTCGACCCATCTCGGCATGATCATTGCCGACGCCATTCTCGATCGGCCGGACCGCAATCCACTGAAGGGCCTCGATTGGCCGGCTGTGCCGGGACATTTCGGCAAGCCCTGGTTCCTGCCGCTGGTTGGCATGTACTACAAGATGCTTGATCGCATTCAGTAATCGGGACCAGCGGCCGTTTCCGGCAGCCAGGCGTTGAAACTCGCGCGGCGGCGGAAGCGCACGGCCGCGAAATCTAGGAACGCACGTATGCGAGCCGAGACTTTGCGGCCCTCCGCATGCACGATATGGATCGGTACCGGTTCGCGCTCGTAGTCGGCAAGCACGATCTTGAGCCGGCCGGCCTCGATTTCCGGCGCTACCTGGTAGGACTGAAATCGGGACAGTCCCCACCCGGCGACGGCGGCGGCGATGGCGGCATCGTTGGTATTCACGATCAGCCGTGCGCCGATCGGGACGCGTATGCTGCCGTCGTTTCCAAACAGCCATTCGGAATGGCCGAAAAGACCATCGCGGCCGATCATGCGATGTCGTGTGAAGTCTTCCGGGCTTTTGGGCTCGCCGAAGCGGGCGAAGTAGTCTGGCGCGCCGCAGATGACCTGCCGCACCGATCCAATGCGACGCGCGATGAGACCGGAGGAGGGCAGCGCGGCGATGCGGATCGCCACATCTAATCCCTCCTCCACGAGATTGGTCACCCGGTCGACGAAGACCGTCTTCACCTGCATCGCCGGGTAGTGATCGAGAAAGTCGAGGATGATCGGCAGGACATGAATGCGTCCGAAGAGCGCTGGCGCCGTGATCGTGAGCAGCCCTGCCGGATGCGTGAAGCTGCCCGCCGCATTGGCTTCGGCTTCGGCGATTTCCGCGAGGATGCGGCGGCAGTCGGCCACATAGCCCTCGCCGGCCGCTGTCAGCTTCACCGACCGCGTTGTGCGAACCAGCAGCCTCGTGCCGATTTGTTGTTCCAGTGCGGCGATCGCCCGCGTCACCGATGGCGGGCTCATATGCAGCATCTTGGCGGCTGGTGCGAAGCCGCCGCTATCGACCACCTGGACGAAGATCCGCATAGCCTGCCAACGGTCCATCGCCATCTCTCCAATTATTGCTCTAAATGAAATTGTTTAGTGCCTCGGAAAAGACTTAACAACGCGGAGAACAATAATCATGTTTCCGTCTGTTCCCCAATTTCTTTCAGGAGGCAGTCATGAAGCTCTTTTACCATCCACTCTCCGGCCATGCTCATCGCGCCCTGCTTTTCCTCTCGCTGCTCGGCATCGAACATGAGCTCGTGCTGGTTGATCTCGCCAGGAAAGAGCACAAGGAGCCGGATTTCCTGAAACTCAATCCCTTTGGCCAGGTTCCGGTGCTCGATGACGGCGGAACGATCGTGTGCGATTCCAACGCCATTCTCGTCTATCTCGCCAAGAAGACCGGGCGCGCCGACTGGCTGCCGGAAGACCCTGCAGGTGCGGCCGCCATCCAGCGCTGGCTTTCCGTCGCGGCCGGGCAGATTGCCCATGGCCCGGCGCAGGCGCGCCTCATCAACGTGTTCAAGGCGCCGTATCGGGCCGACGAGGCCATGCAGCGGTCGCACGCCATTCTATCCCTGGTCGACTCGGAGCTCGACGGCAGGGTCTGGATAGCCGCCGATCGGCCGACCATCGCCGACGTTGCGCTCTTCAGCTACGTCGCGCGAGCACCCGAAGGCGGCGTGGACCTTCAACCCTATTCGAATATCCGCACCTGGCTCGAGCGCGTCGAGGCCCTGCCAGGTTTTGTCGATTTCCAGAAAACGCCGGTGGGCCTGACAGCTTGAATGGAGGCAAATGGTCATGCAGAACCCCGCCCTCGCACCTTCTCCCTGGCATAAAGGGGAGATCGCCCTGCAGCGCCTCGTCGGTGTGGAAACCCGTATGAACGAGGTCGGGCGCCGGGTCGTGCGCGATCACCTGATCGATCAGCACCGTGAATTCTACTCGCTTCTGCCGATGGTGGTACTCGGTGCCGTCGCGCCCAACGGCGACGTCTGGGCAACACTGCGGTTCGGCTACCCGGGTTTCCTCCGGGCGCCGGACGCCCATACCCTGAACGTCGAACTCGCCAGGGAGCCAGCGGATCCCGCCGAGCCGGGCATGGAAGATGGTGCCGCGCTCGGCCTGCTTGGGATCGATCTCGGCACGCGTCGCCGCAATCGGCTGAACGGAGCTCTTTCGCGCAGCAGCCGCGGCTTCGATCTTGCCGTCGCTCAGAGCTTCGGCAATTGTCCGAAATATATCCAACCCCGGCAGGTCCGCTTCACTCGAGACCCGGCCGCGCCGCCGGTGCTGCCACCGAGGGCGAGCCTCGCGCTCGACGAGACGGCCCGCACCGTAATTGCGCGCGCGGACACTTTTTTCGTGGCGAGCTACGCCGATCTCGAATCCGGGCGCCAGGTGGACGTCTCGCATCGCGGCGGCCGTTCCGGATTCGTCCGCCTCGGCAAGGACGCTTGGCTGACGATCCCGGATTTTCCCGGCAACCGCTTCTTCAACACGCTCGGCAACATCGCGCTCAACGGGCGCGCCGGGCTCGCCTTCCCGGATTTCGATGCGGGCGGCCTCCTGCAGATGACCGGCGAGGCGGAGATCCTGTACGAGCACGCCGATGGCGCGCCACTCGAGGGTGCAGAACGCCATTGGCGCTTTCGGCCGTGCCGGATCGTGTGGCGGGCCGACGCGCTGCCGATCCGCTACGATCCTGCCGAATGATCGCCACACACGCTGGACATTGGATAGACCCCCTGTAGACGGCAAAGTGAGACCTGGTGCAGCCGCTCGTGGTTACGGGGACGCAGTTTCCGGTGACGGCCCCTCGCGGTCGCTAATGCTCGGCGCAACAATTTGCCCGATTGTCCCGATGTGTCCGAAGGCGGCTGATCGCGCGGATGGCTGCTGGTGAGACACGCGTCAGCCGAAAATGCCAAGTTCCGCTGGAGCGTCTCCATAGAGACGCCGGCCGACTGGTCCGGTCGAGTGCGCCAATCTACGCACGCAATGCCAGACGGACGCACGTTTTCTCCGTCTGATTACACGATAACCGGCTCTCTCACGTCTGTAACGGTCGGTGTGCCAACGATCTGCATCAGGATGAAACCATTCGGATGCAGCTTCAAAACGTCGCCATGGTGTTCTGTGGCTTCGTTTAGCGACACCACGCCGACGCCCTCTAGCCGCACGCTATGGGGGTGTGGCGACAAATTGAAGACGCAGAGCACTTCGCCGCCGCGCGTAAATGCCAGAACTGGCTCCGAGGTATCGAAGAACTGCGTCGGGCCGGTACGAAGAGACTCGTTTTCCCGCCGCAGTTTCAGCATGCGGCGGTAAAATTCCAGAACTGAATCCGGCTGGTCGAGCTGGCCCTCCGCATGCCGCGCAGCCTGTGGCGCCTTGATCGGCAGCCAGGGCGTGGCGGTGGAAAATCCGCCATTGGGTGTGTGGCCGTCCCAGACCATCGGTGTGCGGCAGCCGTCGCGCCCCTTGTTGTCGGGCCAGAATCTCAGGCCCTGCGGATCGGTGAGCTCGTGGTATTCGAGGTCTGTTTCGCTCTGGCCGAGTTCCTCGCCCTGATACAGGCAAATCGATCCCTGGAGCGACAAAAGGAGGGCCGCTGCTTGCTTGGCAAGGGCGTCCTGATTGATGCCGTGCCTCGCCCAGCGGCTGACATGACGGATAACGTCATGGTTCGAAAATGCCCAGGTCGGCCACCCACCGGGGGCTCCGGTGAAGAAATCCTCGATCTGATTGCGAAAGTGCGCGGCATTAAAGGCGTCCCCGAGCATCTCGAAGGAGTAGCATTTGTGCAGCCGCTTGCCGGTGGTGTATTCACCCATCATACGGATTGCATGGTGGGCTTCACCCATCTCGCCGACCATGGCGCGGGCATGATATTGGTCGAGCAGAGCCCGCATACGCTCCAGAAACACAAGGTTTTCGGGCTGGTTCTTTGAAAACAGATGGTATTTCATCCAGTAGGGATTCCACTCCGGCACTGCCTTGCGGCGGAAGTCCGCTGGATCATCCCTCAAGAGCTTGTCGTGAAAATAGAAGTTCACCGTGTCGAGTCGGAATCCGTCGACACCGCGGTCGAGCCAGAACTTCATCGTGGACAGCAGCCAATCCTGGACATCCGGGTTATGGAAGTTGAAATCGGGCTGTTCAACGAGAAAATTGTGGAAGTAATACTGCTTGCGCCGGGTTTCCCATTGCCAGGCAGGGCCACCGAAGACCGAGAGCCAATTGTTCGGCGGCGAACCGTCTGCCTTCGGGTCCGCCCACACGTACCAGTCCGACTTCGGATTGTCGCGGCTCTTGCGACTCTCTTGGAAAAACGAATGCTGTGAGCTGGAATGGGAGAGCACCTGGTCGATAATCACCTTCAGACCAAGCTCATGGGCTCGCGCGATCATTCGGTCGAAATCGGCAAGCGTGCCGAAGGTGGGATCGATGTCGGTATAGTTAGCGACGTCGTAGCCCATATCCGCCATCGGCGAGGTAAAGATCGGCGACAGCCAGATTGCGTCGACGCCGAGATCTGCGAGATAGCGGAGACGCTCCGTGATGCCATTGAGATCACCGATGCCGTCGCCGTTGCTGTCCTGGAACGATCGCGGGTAGATCTGATAAGTAACGGACCCGCGCCACCACTCGTTTTGGTCGCCCATTCTTCCGCCTCCCAAGTCACAAACCGCATTCAAAACTGTCCGAAACGCTTCGGATGTTTCACAGTGATAACCGAAACGATTTGGATTGACAAGCGCAGTGCGCTAAGGTCCGGGAAACAACCCGTCGGAGCCACGTCAAATATGACCACCTTGAAGGACATCAGCCGAAAGCTGGGCCTATCTGTAACGCAGGTAAGTCGAGCTCTTAACGGCCATTCGGACGTGAATGAGGAGACGCGTCAGCGGGTCATGGAGACCGCTAAAGCGTTAAAGTACCAGCCGAATCTCACTGCGCGAAAGCTCGTTTCGGGCCGCTCGGGGATGGTCGGTTTCGTGATGACCCGATATCCGCGGCTATCGTCCGACGGCTTTCTCCTGGAAATGATGGCCGGTCTCTCGTCTCAGTTCTCCAGCCGGGGCATGCAGTTCGTCCTGCATATCGCCCAGGAGGGAGATGACGTCATCGACATCTACCAGAAGCTGATCGACGGTGGTGCGCTTGACGGATTTATCATCGTCGAACCCGTAAAAGACGACGTGCGGGTCCGCTACCTCGCCAAACGAGGTGTTCCTTTTGTGGTGCACGGCCGCACGAGCCCGACTCCGAGCTACCCGTTTTTCGACATAGACAATTATGGTGTCGCCTATCAGGCCACCGCCTACCTCGGGAGAAGGGGGCACAAGCACATCGCCTTGATCAATGGCCCCGAACATTACAGCTTCGCACGCGATCGACTGGCCGGTTACCGGTCGGCTCTTGCGGAGAGGGGGCTCACTTTGCGGCGGGATTTGATCCGCCACGGCCGCATGGATGAGGGCCTCGGGCTGGTTTCGACCGTACAGTTCTTCAGCGATGCCGAGCGCCGTCCGAGCGCCGTCATCTGCGGTAACGTGTTGATAGCACAAGGCGTTTACAAAGCAGTCGCGGCACTCGGCCTCTCCATCCCGCACGACGTATCAATCATTGCCCACGACGATGTGCTGCCTGATTTCTCCGTTCCGCCATTTCGCCCGGAACTGACGGTCACGCGCGCGGCGCTCCGCGACAGCTGGTCTCCTCTGGCCGACTACCTGGCCGGCGCGATCCAGGGCAAGCCGCCGGAAAGCCTGCAATGCGTGACTGAGTTCGAGTTCGTCGAAGGGGGCTCCGTCGCCTCGCTCGCCAGCTGATCTGGGCCTTCGCACGCGATTTCGAATATTTTCTCCCAAATCCCGATTGACAGCCGACAAATCTTGGCGCTTATTATCCGAAACGTTTCGGAGAAACGGCGCAAATGCCGGGCGCCCTGCGCTGAGGAGCGCACGCCAGTCGTTCAATGGGAGGAGCCTCGATGAAATCTCATCTCGCAAACCGTGTGACCCGCTCGGCTATGGTTGCGGTACTCGCATCCGCATCGTTCGGAGCTGTGGCGACCGCCGCCGAACTTCACTACGTGCTCGGAACGGTCGGCAACGACGTCGAAAACTTCAAGAAGCTCGTGAAGCCCTGGGAAGAGGCGACCGGCAACACGGTGAAGCTGGTGCCGATGCCAGCCTCCACTTCCGATCAGTTCGGCCAGTACCGCCTGTGGCTCGCAGCCGGCAATAAGGACATTGACCTTTACCAGACAGACGTCATCTGGGCGCCGCAGTTGGCGGAACAGCTGGTGGATCTGTCCGAGGCAGCAAAGGATCTCGTGCCGAAGCATTTGCCCGCCGTCATCCAATCGCAGACGGTGAATGGGAAGCTCGTTGCCTTGCCGCTTTTTACCGATGCACCGGCTCTCTATTATCGAAAGGATCTGCTGCAGAAGCACGGCGTCCGCGTTCCGAAGACTTGGGAGGAACTGACCGAAACCGCACGCAAGATCCAGGACGCCGAGCGGGCCGAAGGTAAGGGCGACCTGTGGGGCTTCGTTTGGCAAGGCAATGCCTATGAGGGTTTGACCTGCAATGCGCTGGAATGGATCCGGTCCTTCGGGGGCGGCCAGATCGTGGAACCTGATGGCACAATATCGGTCAACAACGAGAAGGCCGCCGCGGCACTCGATCTTGCGGAGAGTTGGATCGGCACGATCTCGCCGCAGGGGGTTCTCGCCTATCAGGAAGAGGAAGCCCGCGGCGTCTGGCAGACAGGCAATGCCGTCTTCATGCGTAATTGGCCATACGCCTACAGTCTCGGCAACGGTGCAGACAGCGCAGTGAAGGGACGCTTCGATGTAGCGCCGCTTCCGAGCGGAGGTGAAAACGACAGCTCGGCGGCGACCCTCGGCGGCTGGAATGTCGGTGTGTCCAAGTACTCCGAGCACAAGGAGGAGGCGATTTCGTTGGCACTCTTTCTGGCCGGACCCGACGTGCAGAAACAGCGTGCCATCATGGCCTCAAGCCTGCCGACGATCGTGAAGCTCTACGACGATCCGGACATAGCCGCGGCTCAACCGATCATCCCGCGTTGGAAGGACGTGCTCCTCGGCGCCGTGCCGCGCCCCTCGGCATCAGCCAAGGTCAAGTACAACGAGCTCTCGTCGAAATTCTGGTCCGCCGTGCACGAGACGCTTTCCGGCAACGGCTCGGCCGCCGAAAACCTCGAATTGCTCGAACTCGACCTCGAGGATTTGAAAGGCGCCGGCTGGTAGCGCCAGCTTCGTCCTCGACTAGCGTTTCGCACGCCCGGACCGGGAGGAGCCCCATGACCAACGCTATCACAACAACAGGCAGGCCCGCGATCGAGCGCAGGCAGCTCAGTCTTCAGCAGCAGAGGGCACGCGCCGCGTTCTGGTTCCTGGCGCCGATGCTCGTGATGCTGTTCTTCGTAGCCGCCTGGCCGCTGTTTCGATCGGTCTATTTTTCGTTCACCAACGTGACGCTCAACAATCTCTATGCCGGCGAGTGGATTGGTTTCGATAATTACCTCAGCTGGCGAACGCTGTCGTCGGGCCGCACGATTTGGCGCGGCACGCTGGTCGATCCGGCCTGGTGGAATGCTGTTTGGAACACGGTCCGGTTCTCCCTCGTCTCGGTAACGATCGAGACGATCCTGGGCTTGCTCGTCGCTCTGGTGCTCAACGCCGAATTCAAGGGACGGGGTATGGTACGTGCTGCAATCCTCATCCCCTGGGCGATACCGACGATCGTCTCGGCCAAGATGTGGAGCTGGATGCTGAACGACCAGTTCGGGATTATCAACGACATGCTCCTCAGGCTCGGTCTGATAGAACAGAAGATCGCCTGGACGGCCAATGTCGAGACAGCGATGGTTGCCGTGCTCATCGTGGACATCTGGAAAACCACACCCTTCATGGCGCTTCTCTGCCTCGCCGGGCTACAGATGATCCCGCGCGACATCTATGAAGCGGCGAAAGTGGATGGCGTTCATCCGGTGAGGGTGTTCTTCAAGGTGACCTTGCCGCTGGTCCGTCCGGCGCTGATGGTCGCGGTCATCTTCCGCATGCTCGATGCATTGCGGATCTTCGACCTCATCTACGTGCTTACCCCGAATTCGAAGGCCACCAAGACGATGTCGATCATCAGTCGAGAGAACCTGATCGAATTCGACAAGTTCGCTTACGGATCGGCGCAGTCGACGCTGCTGTTCGCGATCATCGCGGTATTCGTCGCAGCCTATATCTGGCTCGGCAAACTGGATTTGAGTGGAGAAGGCCGATGACCCTGACAGATGCGCTCAAGTGCACCGCCTTCTATCTGGCTGTTGCCGTCATTGTCGTCGTTGCGGTGTTTCCCTTCTACTATGCGATCCTCACCAGTTTGGAGACGGGAACGGCGCTGTTCGAGGTCAACTACCTGCCCTTGAGCCTCGATTGGTCGAACTACGCCGCTATTTTGAGGAACGGCACGTTTCCACGAAACGTGATGAATTCCCTGTTCGTCGCGGCGACGACGGTGGCCTTCGCGATGTTTCTGGCCGTCACTGCCTCTTACGCGCTCGCTCGTGTCCGGTTTCGCGGACGCGGGTTGCTGTTGATGACGATTCTGGCGGTATCGATGTTTCCACAGATCGCTGTGCTCGCCGGATTATTCGAACTGATACGCTTTCTCAACATCTACAACACGCCTTGGGCGATGATCCTCAGCTATACGATCTTTACGCTCCCCTTCACGGTATGGGTGCTGACCACCTTCATGCGCGACTTGCCACTGGAGATCGAGGAAGCTGCGATTGTCGACGGTGCCACGCCGTGGGTAATCATCACCAGGGTCTTTCTGCCACTGCTCTGGCCCGCTTTGGTCACCACCGGACTGCTCGCCTTCATTGGTGCCTGGAACGAATTCCTGTTCGCGCTGACCTTCACGTCCTCCGAAACGACGCGGACCGTTCCAGTCGCCATTGCGCTCCTGTCCGGAGCGACGCAGCACGAGACGCCCTGGGGCACGATCATGGCGGCCTCGGTGCTGGTGACGGTACCGCTCATCGTGCTTGTCCTCGTTTTCCAACGCAAGATCGTGGCCGGCCTCACAGCCGGCGGCGTCAAAGGCTAGTCTGGAGGTTCCTCATGGCAAACATTGAACTCAAGAACGTCCGCAAGGCCTTCGGTGCCCTCGAGGTCATCAAGGGCATCGACCTCACGATCCGGAAGGGCGAGTTCATGGTGTTCGTCGGCCCGTCTGGCTGCGGCAAGTCAACCTTGCTGCGGCTGGTCGCCGGCCTCGAGACGATCACCTCGGGCGATTTGATCTTCGACGGCGAGCGGATGAACAACCTGGTTCCGTCGAAGCGTGGGATCGCCATGGTGTTCCAATCTTACGCCCTCTACCCGCACATGAACGTCTACGACAACATGGCATTCGGCATGAAGCTCGCCAATTCTCATCCACCAGAGATCCGCAAGCGAGTCGAACGAGCCGCCGAAATGCTGCAGATCGGCCATCTCCTCGACCGCTTGCCCAAGCAATTATCCGGTGGCCAGCGGCAGCGCGTGGCAATCGGTCGCGCAATCGTCCGCGACCCGCGTGTATTCCTTTTCGATGAACCCTTGTCGAACCTCGATGCCGCCTTGCGCGTCGCGACCCGACTTGAGATCGCCAAATTGCACCACGACATGCAAGACGTCACGATGATTTACGTGACCCATGACCAGGTCGAGGCAATGACGCTCGCGGACCGGATCTGCGTGCTACGCGACGGCGTCGTCGAGCAGGTGGGCACTCCATCCGAGCTTTACGAGCATCCAAAATCGCTGTTCGTCGCAGGGTTCATAGGCAGTCCTAAGATGAACTTCCTGAATGGTGAGCTTGCTGGAGCGCACGGCTGCCACACACTGGGCATCCGCTCTGAACACATCGACATCGTCAATGACGGCGCCATCTGGCATGGCGACGTCATTCATTCGGAAGACCTTGGTTCCGACAACTACCTGTTCGTCGACATTGGTGCGCAGGAGCCGATCGTCGTGCGTCAGGCGGGAAAGCGGCAAATCCCCCACGGCACCACAGTCGGCTTGCGCCCGGCTCATCTGCACCGGTTCGACGCTCGTGGCGCGCCTATCCGTTAGACCAAAGGTGCGCCGTCAAGATGCTGCTCCTCTCGCGCGGGAGCAGACCAGGTCGGTTCACTCCTTCCCAGGACCGGCCGATTTGGACCCCGATGCCGTCCTCCCAGGCTCGGGGTCCTCCTTTTTTTTGGCGACGAGTGAACGCGGCTTAGCCGCGCGATCGCGTTTGCTCCGCCAAACTGTCGCGCAGGCCGCCGCGACTGGCCGCTGATAGACTAAGTCAGTCCAGCCCGCCGATATGGAAGCTCTTCATTTCAAGATATTCCTCGATGCCGGCCTGGGCGCCCTCGCGCCCGAGCCCCGACTGCTTGACGCCGCCGAAGGGCGCGACTTCGGTCGAGATCGCGCCGGTGTTGAGGCCGATCATGCCGAATTCGAGCGCTTCCCCAACGCGCCAGGAACGCTTCAGGCTCTCCGTGTAGAAATAGGCGGCGAGACCGAAGGGTGTGCCGTTGGCAATGGCGATTGCCTCTTCCTCCGTTTCGAAGCGGAAGAGCGGAGCGACGGGTCCGAAGGTCTCTTCGCTCGCGAGCAGCATGTCGGTCGTTGCACCGGTCAGGACGATCGGGGCCGTATACTGCCTTCCGTCCGGCACTGCATTGCCGCGCGCCGCAACCTTAGCGCCCTTGGCGAGAGCGTCCTCGACGTGGCGGTCGATCTTCTCGATCGCTGCCGCGTTGATCATCGGGCCGATCGCAATTCCGGGCTCGGTGCCCGGGCCGACCTTCATGGCGTTGACGCGAGCGCCGAGCTTCTCGGCGAAGGCGTCGTAGACGCCGGCCTGCACTAGGATGCGGTTGGCGCAGACGCAGGTCTGGCCGCCATTGCGAAACTTCGAGGCGATCGCGCCTTCGACGGCAAGATCGAGATCGGCATCGTCGAAGACGATGAACGGTGCGTTGCCCCCGAGTTCGAGGGAGAGACGCTTGACGCTGTCGGCGGCGCCGCGCATCAAGAGCGACCCGACGCGCGTGGAGCCGGTGAAGGAGATCTTGCGCACCGTCTCGTTCGCCATGAACTCGTTGCCGATCGCGGTCGGCATGCCGGGGACGATGTTGATCACGCCGGCTGGAATGCCGGCACGCTCGGCGAGTACTCCAAGGGCCAGTGCGGAGAAAGGCGTGAATTCGGACGGCTTGATGACTACCGTGCAGCCGGCGGCGAGAGCCGGCGCCACCTTGCGGGTGATCATTGCGTTCGGGAAATTCCAGGGCGTGATGATGGCGCAGACGCCGACAGCTTCCTTGAGCACGACGATGCGGCGGTCCGGTGTGGGCGAGGGGATCGTGTGGCCGCCGATGCGGCGCGCTTCCTCGGCGAACCACTTGACGAAGGATGCGCCATACCGGATCTCGGCGCGCGACTCATCGAGCGGTTTACCCTGCTCGAGGGTCAGGAGCAGTGCCAGGTCCTCGAGATTTTCGATCATCAGCGCATGCCAGCGCTCGAGCAGGGCGGCCCGTTCGGCATGCGTCTTCTTCTTCCAGGGGCCGAAGGCAGTGTTCGCCGCCTCGATCGCCGCGCGAGTTTCGGCCTTCCCCATGTCCGGGACGGTCCCGAGGACCGCCTGACTGGCCGGATCGATCACCTCGACGACCTCGCCCGACCTGGCCTTTGCCCAATTTCCGGCGATCAGGCCCGTCTGGCGGAAGAGATTGCTATCCCTCAAATTGTCCATGGTGTTTCCCTCATGATCAGTCGAGCGCGGCGAGCACCGCGGCGGTTATGGCTTCTGTCTTGTCCTTGCCCGGCACTGTCCCGATGCCGCGTGCGGTGGCTTTCTCGATCGCCCCCATGATCGCCTGTGCGGCGCTCGTCTCTCCGAGATGCTCCAGCATCAGTGCACCGGACCAGATCGCAGCGATGGGATTGGCGATGCGGAGATCGGCGATATCGGGAGCGGAGCCGTGGACCGGCTCGAACATCGATGGAGCTGTCCGATCCGGGTTGATGTTGGCGGAGGCGGCAAAGCCCAGGCCACCCTGGATGGCCGCGCCGAGATCCGTCAGGATGTCGCCGAAAAGGTTCGAGGCGACGACGACGTCGAGGCTATCCGGCGCCATGACCATGCGCGCGGCCATGGCGTCGATATGGTAGCTTGTCACCTCTACGTCCGGGTATTCGGAAGAGAGCTTTTGCGTGATCTCGTCCCAGAATACCATTGAATATTTCTGCGCATTCGATTTGGTGACAGAGGCCAGCTTCCCGCGCCGCGCCCGCGCCCGTTCGAAGCCGAAGCGGAGGATCCTTTCGACGCCGGTGCGGGTAAAGATCGAAGTCTCGACGGCGACCTCATCCGCTGTTCCCTGATGCACACGCCCGCCGGCACCGGAATATTCGCCTTCGGTGTTTTCGCGGATGCAGAGTATGTCGAAGTTCCTGGCCCGGAGCGGCCCGTCAACGCCCACCAGCAGTCGGTGCGGCCGGATATTGGCATACTGCACGAAGGCCTTGCGGATCGGCAGCAGCAGGCCATGCAAGGAAACGGAGTCCGGCACTTCGGCGGGCCAGCCGACAGCGCCGAGCAGGATCGCGTCGAATCGGCGGAGCGTTTCGATGCCGTCCGGCGGCATCATTGCACCGGTCTCCTTGTAGAAGGCGCAGGACCATGGAAAGCGCGTGCCGGTGAGCGTAAACCCGGTATGTCTGGCGACGGTCACGAGTACCTGCCAGGCCGCCTCGGTCACGTCGTCGCCGATGCCGTCGCCGGGGATGAGAGCGATCGAATAGGACTTCATTGTTTCTCCCTAGGCAGGCTTCCGAAGGTCGATGTCCAGACCGAAAACCTGCGATAAAAACAAAACCTAACCAGACGAAGCGTGGCTGGAGCCACACAAGTCCGCTTAGAGGCTGATGAGCACGCTCTTGCTCTTGCGATTGGCGTGGTAGGCTTCTCGGCCAAGATCCTTGCCGATGCCGGAGCGCTTGTAGCCGCCGGTCGGCAGGATGTGGTCGCGGGAGCGGCTGTAGCGATTGACCCATACGGTGCCGGCCTGCAGCTTGCGCGTAAGACGTACGGCGCGCGACAGGTCGCGGGTGAAAAGGCCGGCGGCAAGGCCGTAGGTCGGGTGGTCGGCAAGCGCCAGCGCCTCCTCCTCGTCGGCGAAGGTTTGCAGAGTGAGCACCGGTCCGAAGATCTCCTCGGTGACAGCCGGGGAGGAGCTTTCGCGCACGGCCAACAACGTCGGCTGATAGAAATAGCCCGGCGCATCCATTTGGCGGCCGCCGAACAGGCATTCGCCGCCTGCAGAAACGGCAGCCTCGACGATGCCGTGAATGCGGTTCAGTTGCCGCCTGGAAATGATCGGCGAGTATTCAGAGGTCTCGTCCCAGGTCGGGCCGGCCTTCGCAACCTGCATGCGCGCAACGATCGCCTCGGCGAGCGACGCAGCGACGCTCTCCTCAACGATCAGTCGCGATCCGGCGACGCAGGCCTGACCGGCATTGGAAAGCATGCTCTGGGCGATCGCTGCCGCCGCCTTGTCGAGATCCGCATCGGCAAAAACCAATTGCGGGCTCTTTCCGCCAAGTTCCAGCGTCATCGGCTTGACGCCTGTGCGGGCGATATTCGTCATGATCGCCGAGCCAGCCGCAGTCGAGCCGGTGAAGCTCACCTTGGCGATGTCCGGATGGCCGGTGATCGCGTTGCCGGTTACTGGTCCATCGCCGAGCACGATATTGATGAGGCCTGCCGGAATGCCAGCGCGGATGGCAAGTTCGGCCAGGAATATAGTCGAAAACGGCGTCATTTCCGACGGCTTCAGGACCACCGCATTGCCGGCAGCAAGCGCCGGCCCGAGCTTCCAGGCGGCCATGGAAACGGGAAAGTTCCACGGCGTAATGGCGCCGACGACGCCATAGGGTTCGGTCATGATCATGCCGAGATTGGCATCGTCGGTCGGGACGAGGTCGCTCCCCTCTTTGTCGGCGAACTCGGCAAAGAAGCGTATCTGCTCGGCGCTGACGGCAATGTCGCCGGCTATAAGATGGCCGACCGGGCGGGTCGAAGAAAGCGCTTCGAGCTTGGCCAGGGTTGCCGCTTCCCTTTCGATCAGGTCCGCCCAGCGCTGCAGCGCGACCGTGCGTTCGCGCGGCCGAACGCCGCCCCAGTTGCTGACCTTGAGCGCCTGCTTTGCCGTCTCCACAGCGCGGTCGACGACAACCTCGTCGGCAAGCGGACAGCCCGCATAGGCCTTGCCGTCGGACGGTCGGTACATGTCGATGACGCCTTCGGCCGGCACCAACTGGTCACCGATGAAGTGGCCGACGGGAAGTGAAACGGTGTCCGGATCGAAACTGAGGGTCATCGCTTTTCCTCGCAAGAGAGTAGTGCGAGACTAGCCGACAGGCACGAGCAGCGTGCTTTGAGTGGCGGTATCCGGACGGCCAAAAATTGCGTTTTGGGCCGGATCGGCAGCGAATTCTTTTGTCGGGCAAGCTGACCGCGGATCCTGCCGTATATCAGGGGGGCGTGTCAGCGCAGGCGCGCCGACCGCAGCGGCTAAGGGGACTGTGGGGTGCAGTTTCGGGGCCGCCGAAGGATATCATTCTGGAGGTTTGAAGGAGCGGCCTCGACCCCGATGCGCTTTCACCCACTTGATGGAGGCGGCGAGGCCGCGAAACCCATGAGGATGCGCGGCCCGATCGAGCGTCGAATCGACCGCGCCGCCGGCTCATTCGGCGTTGTCGGCGGAATCCGCGTTGAGCTGGCCGTATTTTTCCACGCCGAGCTTGTCGAGGAGCTCGAGCTGCGTCTCCAGAAAGTCGATGTGGCCTTCCTCGTCGGCGAGCAACTCTTCGAACAGCTTCATCGACACGTAGTCACCGACCTGGTTGCAGATGTCGCGTGAAGCCTTGTAGGAGGTGCGGGCGTCGTATTCACCGGCTAGGTCCGCCTCCAGAACCTCCTTGATGTTCTGGCCGATGCGCAGGGGTGCGACGGTCTGCAGGTTCGGATGCCCTTCTAGGAAGATGATGCGTGCGACGAGCTTGTCGGCATGCTGCATTTCTTCGATCGATTCGGCGCGCTCTTTCTTGGCAAGCTTCGTGTAACCCCAGTCTTCGAGCAGCCGGTAATGCAGCCAATATTGGTTTACCGCTCCGAGTTCCAGGAATAGCGCTTCGTTGAGCCGCTCGATGACTTGGGGATCACCCTTCATGCAATAAGTCCTTCTTGCGAGGTTGAGCGCTAGAGCAAATAGACTCAACCATAGCGTTTGTCGAGTGCTGTTTTAGAATGATTCTAGCATTTGCACAGTGGATACAAAGAGCTGAATGCGCCTATGCAGCGGGAGCGCCCGCGCGTTTGCCGGGTGCGGCACTAAGCCGACGGCCACCCGCTCCCGCCGAAACTTGTATGGTTATGCCGCGCCCCAGGGACTTTTTCGTTGGGGATCGAAAGACGACTGCGAGACGAGCGCGACCCGTGCTGAGCAGACTGCCTTCATACCGGGCGCCGAGGACGATAGCGGCGCGCGGTTTCGGTGCTCACATAACGGTCACGTAAATCTTGCGAACGGTCTCGATCGTCTTCCAGATGCCGACGAAACCTGGCTTCATCACGAAGCTATCGCCTGCCTTGTAAACGACCGGTTCGCCGTCCTCCGGGGTAATTTCGACGACGCCCGTGAGGATGTGGCAGAATTCGAACGTCTCGCCTTTTATCGATCGTGTTTCGCCGGGCGTCGCTTCCCAAACGCCGGTATGGATCATCTCGTCGCGGGCCACATCCTGCGCCCAGGTCTTGAACGCCGGGTTGCCGGCGATGAGGCGTTCGGGAAGCGGAGAGTTCTCGCGCGGGGCGAAGGCGGGATTCGGATCGATCGTCTTCAGCAGGGACATGTTTTTCCTCATGTGATTAGAATTAATAGCCACGGTCGCGGTCCACCAGGCCAATCGGGTCGAGGCCTTCCTGATGGCGCTTGATATTGTCGATCACCGCGAGCGCGGCAGTTTGGGGCTGGGTGACGCTCGCCACATGCGGGGTCAGCAGGATCTTGGGATGGCGCCAGAAAGGATGCGTTTCCGGCAGCGGCTCCGGTTCGGTGACGTCGATCACGGCGCCCGAAAGATGACCGCCGTCCAGGGCTTCGAGAAGTCCGTCATGATCCAGTTGCGGCCCGCGCCCGACATGCACCAATGCCGCACCGGTCGGAAGTCTGGCGAAGAGATCGGCGTTCAGAAAGCCGTAAGTCTCGTCCGTCAGCGGTAGCAGACAGACGAGGATGTCTGTCAAGCGGAGGAAGGTATCGAGTCCGTCTTCACCGTTCCGGCAATTGACACCTGCGATGTCGCGCGGGCTGCGGCTCCAGCCGGAAAGCGGAAAGCCGAAAGGCTTCAAGCGTTCAAGCACCGCTGTGCCGAGCATGCCGAGGCCGAGAACGCCGATGCGCCGCTCCACCGCCTGCCTCTGGGCGATCGCCTGCCAATTTCCGCGGCGCTGCTGATCGAGATAGGCGGGCAAGTTGCGATGGAGCGCGAGCACGGCGAGCGTCACATATTCCTGCATCATCCGGACAATGCCGTCCTCGACCATGCGCACCACCTTCACATGCGCCGGCACGGCATCGATCTGGAACTGATCGACGCCGGCGCCGATCGAGAACAATATTTCGAGATTGCGATACCGGGCGAGATCGGCCGGCACGGTCCAGGTGATCAGATAACGTACATCCTCCGGATCGACATTCGCCGGGTCCATCGAGAAGGGAATCTCAGGCAAGTCACGCGCGAAGGCCTCGGCGAAGATTGCACCACGTTTCGCATCCGAGTTGAAGAGGAAAGTCATCGCCGAGGCTCCTACACGGGGTCTGCCGCACAAGTTGCGCCGAGCGCCGCGATCATCGCCTCGCAGGCCTCGAGTTCTTCCACGAGGATGTATTCGTTCGCCTTGTGGGCGCGACCGATTTCGCCGGGGCCGCAGATGATCGAATCGATACCGGCCTGTTGGAAGAGGCCGGCCTCGGTGCCGTAGCTGACGGCAGCGAGCGGTTCTAAGTCCGTCAGTCCCTTAAGAAGCGCCGCGAGTGGGGCATTTGCCGGGAGCGACAGGGCAGGATAGGCGCTGAGTTCCTGCCATTCCACGGCAAAGCCGCGCTTGGTCAACCGCTCGGCCGCCTGCCGCACGGGATCGAGCAGGCGGTCGGGTTCGACACCGGAGATGGCGCGCGCTTCGAATTCCGCCTCGCAGGTTTCGGGAATGATGTTGACCGCCTGGCCACCCTTCAACGTGCCGATTTGGAGCGAGGAATAGGGCGGCTCGAAGGTGTATTCGAAGGGGCCGCGGCTCAGGCGTTCTGCTTCCGCCACTGCAGAAGCGAGAACATCGGTTATTGCATGCGCCGCATTCAGGCCCTGGTCCGGTCGCGACGAATGCCCGGACCGCCCCCTTACCGTCAACCGTGCGGCTGCCTTGCCCTTGTGAGCGCGGATCGCCCGCATCGCGCTTGGCTCGCCGATAATGGCACCGAGGGGCTTTTCACAAAGCTCCGGCAGGCGGGCAATCATGTGTGGCACCCCACGACAGCCGGCCTCCTCGTCATAGGAGAAGGCGATATGGATCGGCCGGCTAAGCGACATCGCGGCGAGTTTTGGCGCGGCGGCGAGGACGGCCGCAAGAAAGCCCTTCATGTCTGTCGTGCCGCGGCCGTAGAGCCGACCCGCATCGGCACGCAGGCGGAAGGGATCGCTTGACCAGCCATCCTCATTGGCCGGAACGACGTCCATATGGCCAGACAGTACATAACCCGGCAGATCCTTGGGCCCGATCGTGGCGAACAGGTTCGAACGGTCGCCTTCGGGCCCGGGAAGCACGGAGGCGGCGATGCCGTGCCGCTCCAGATAATCGCGAATCCAAGCCACGATGCTGTCATTTGGCGTGCCGACGACGGAAGGGAAGCCGATCAATGCTTCAAGAATTTCAGTTGCCTGCATCGCTTCCCTCACAAGATGCCCGGCTTGCCGAGACCCGGTGCGATTCCCACCACACTTTTCTCTCTGACGGCCAGGGCGGTCCGTTGACGCGTGAACTCGTAAGCCGTGGCGATGTCCGCCATTCTACCACCGATGGCGACTGCATCAGCGCGGGATGGAATTATCGCGGTGTTTGCGGCGGCGCCGGCGGCATGTACGGGCTCTTAAATTTACCGGCAACGACCGCCGGTTGGCATCATTCCGATCAGTCTAGAGTGCGTCCCACGGTTTGCGTGCCGAAAGCGCGACGAATTTGGAGGAATGTTGTGTATAGGAGGATCCCTCAAGCAAATTCTGTTGGGAGCCTTGAACTAAGGTAGAGGCGAACGATTCCGGTTCTGCCGATTTGAGATTGCGAAAGACGGGGAGAGAAGGAGTGGGCGGACAGTCCAAGGTCATCGACAGCTTCGAACTTCGTATTGAGGACGTGGACAGCGTAGACATCGAACAGTTGCACGCGCTGTCGATTTCCGTCGGCTGGCCCTTGCGTGCCGAAGACCTGAAGTTCCTGCGCGAGTTCGGTCGCGGCTATGTCGCGATCGATGAAATCGGCAGGGTGACCGGTTCGGCGATGTGGTTCCCGCATGGCGAAGACTTCGCGACGGTCGGCATGGTGATCACCTCGCCGCGGTTGCAGGCGAACGGCACCGGCCAATGGCTGATGCAGCATGTGCTTGCCGATTGCCAAGGGCGCGCCCTCAGGCTCAATTCGACCCGGGCCGCGCGTCGTCTCTACGATTCGCTCGGATTCCAGCCGATCAAGACCGTCTATCAGTGCCAGGGTGTCGTCCATCTGCCGGCGGAAACCGCGATGGTCCCGGAGGGGACGACCGTTAGGCCGCTGGACGCCGCAGACCTCCCAGGCGTGGTTGAACTGGATGCGCGAGCCTTCGGCGTCGCGCGCGACGTTTTGATCGGGAAACTCTTCCCACAATCCGTGGGTTACGGATTGTTTCGCGATGGAGCGCTCGCCGCATTTGCACTCTGCCGCCCCTTCGGACGTGGACGTGTTGTCGGTCCGGTCGTCGCTACAGACGACGCCGAAGCCATTGCCGTCGTTCGTCCGCACGTCCTCGATCATGCGGGAAGCTTCCTGCGCCTCGATACCCATCGCGCCGGCGGTGCCTTTGCCAGCTTTCTCTCCGATGCGGGAATGCCGGTATTTGATACCGTCCTCACCATGTTTCTGACGCCGAAGGGCGTCGAGGCGAAAGCCGCCGCGACCGAGGGGACGGTCACTTACGCCTTGGTCAGTCAGGCGCTCGGCTGAGTGCACAGCGCGGGAACATGGAACCTATGGACGCTGCACGCCCATGCGATTGAGCGTGATCATATAGACGCTCGTCGTCGCCGTGATGAAGAGCTGGTGCTTTGCACGGCCGCCGAAGCACAAATTGGAAACGAGTTCCGGCACCAGGATTTTGCCCATCAGCTGGCCGTCGGGCGCGATGCAGTGAACGCCATCGGCGGCGGACGACCAGAGATTTCCGTCGGAGTCTAGCCGGAACCCGTCGGCACAGCCGGGCGCGATCGTATGAAAGACCTCGCCGCCAGACAGGCTTCCATCCGCACGGACGTCGAAGACACGGATATGCCGAGGGTCGGACGAGAACATTCGGCCGGTGTCGGCAACATACAGCCGGCTCTCGTCGGGGCTGAAGGCGAGGCCGTTCGGGCAGGCGAAATCGGTGAGGACCGCGTCGATGGCGCCGGAAGGCCGTACGCGGTAGACGCAACAGGGGAGTTCCTGTTCTGCGCGAAAACCCTCGTAATCGGTCATGATGCCGTAATGCGGATCGGTGAACCAGATGCAGCCGTCGGAGGTCACCACTACGTCATTGGGTGAATTCAGCCGCTTTCCTTCATAACTATCGGCGATCACGGTGATCGAGCCGTCATGCTCGGTGCGCGTCACCCGCCGCGTGCCGTGCTCGCAGGTGATGAGCCGGCCCTCCCGGTCGCGCGTATTTCCGTTGGCATAGTGGGACGGATTCCTGAATGTCGAGATGCCGACGTCCGGAATCCAGCGCAGGATACGGTTGTTCGGAATGTCGGAGAAGAGGAGAAAGCCGGCATCGCCGAACCAGACCGGCCCCTCGACCCAGTCGAAGCCGGTTGCGATCTGCTTGAGTGGCGCATTGCCCATGACGAATGATCGGAAACGATCGTCGACCACCTCGAAGAACGACATCTGGGCTTCCTCCTTTTCCGATCACCTGTCGCGATTGCAAACAAAGAGCATGACTGCAGGGCGGCGGGCGCAAATGCAAGCCCGGCCGCCGTGGGGCTAGCGACCGCGGGTTTTGCCGCGGCGCCCGATTTTCTCGACGGCGTCGTTTCGCCCGTCGCTCAGGAGAAAGCGATCTGCGCCTTCATTGCCTGGCTGCGGTCGCTTGCCAGCTCGAAGGCGGCTACGGCATCAGCAAGCGGCAAGGTGTGGGTGATCAGAGGCTTGACGTCGATCAGCCCCTTCTGCATCAGGCCGACGCCGGTTTCGAATTCCTCGTGGAAGCGGAAGGAGCCGCGCAGTTCGAGTTCCTTGGCGGTGATCGCCATCATCGGCAGGCTCATGTCGCCGCCGAGCCCCAGTTGCACGATGACGCCGCGCGGCCGCAGCGCCGCTATCCCTGCCGCGAGTGCCGGCGCCGCACCGGAGCATTCGTAAAGGACGTCGAAGCTGCCCTTGTCCTCCGAATAGGGGGTGAGGGCGTCCGGCTCGTCGCGCATGTTGATGACGCGATCCGCCCCGACCGTCCTTGCAAGCGAGAGGGTGAAGTCGGAAAGATCCGTCGCGACGATCTCGGCTGCGCCGGCGCGACGCGCCGCCAGGATCGCCAGCACGCCGATCGGGCCGCAGCCCGTGACCAGTACGCGCTTGCCGAGTATTTCGCCGGCCCGGCGTGTGGCATGGAGCGCCACCGCCAGCGGTTCGGCGAGCGCCGCTTCGCCCGGCGTCAGGCCTTCGGCCGGCACGCATTGCAGGGCATCGGCGACCAACACCTCGCGGAATGCTCCCTGTATATGAGGGAAGGGCATGGCACTGCCGTAAAAACGCATGTTCAGGCACTGATTGGGAAGCCCCTCCCGGCAGTAGCGGCAGGCTCGGCACGGCCGCGACGGGGAAACAGCGACAAGGTCGCCGACGGATATGCCGTCTACCCCGGGGCCGAGAGCTTCCACATGAGCCGAAACCTCGTGGCCAAGGATCATCGGCTCGCGCAGCCGCACGGCGCCGAAGCCGCCGTGATTGTAATAGTGAAGGTCGCTGCCGCAGACCCCGCCGACGGCAAGGCGAAGTCGCACTTCGCCCGGGCCCGGCATTTCGACGGGCCGCTCTTCGATGCGCAGGTCCTTGGCGCCATGAACGACGATGGCTCTCATGTCACGTCCTCCTCAAACGACCGGCGTGAGCAGCGGTTTGCCGGCGAAATGCGCGGCAAGATTATCGCGCACCAGTTGGCCCATGGCTTTGCGCGTTTCCACGGTGCCGGACGCATGGTGTGGCTGGAGGAGCACATTGTCCAGTGCGAGAAACCGCGGGTTCAGCGCCGGTTCGCCTTCGAACACATCGAGTGCCGCGGAGCCGAGATTTCCATTTTCCAGGGCGTCGAGCAGCGCCTCTTCGTCGATATTGGAGGCGCGGGAGATATTGACCAGCATACCTTCGCTGCCGAGAGCAGAGATCACATCGCGTCCGACAATGTGGCGCGTGGCGGCGGAGGCCGCAAGCGTGACGAAGAGGAAGTCGGAATGCTCGGCAAGCGCGATAGGATCGGCAACGAACGTCCATTCGGATGCATAGGGCTTCGTTTCGACATCACTATAGGCGATGTCCATGTCGAAGCCCTGCAGGCGCTTCGCCACTTCATAACCAATCCGGCCGAGACCGAGGACGCCGGCGCGCCGGCCCCAGACGCGGCGCTTCAGCGGGTAGAGGCCCTTCTTGGCCCAGCTGCCGTCCCTGACCCAGCTTTCCGCACCGATCATGCCGCGAGAGAGGCAGAGCATCATGGCGACGCCGAGATCGGCGACATCATTCGTCAGCACGTCCGGCGTGTTGGTGACGCGAATGCCGCGTTCGCGGCAGGCCGGGAGGTCGACAGCATCGAAACCCACGCCATAGACGGAAACCAGTTCCAATCCCGGGCAGGCATCGATCATCGCCCGGCTGGCGCCGAGCTCGCCACGTGTGGCGATCGCGCGGATTTCCGGTCCAATCCTCGAAAGAAAGCTGTCCTTGTCGGCCGCATTGAAATACCGATGCACGGTAAAGGCGGCGTTCAGCGGAACCTCATCCCATTCCGGATAGGGTCCGACCTGAAGAATATGGGGTTTGTTCAATTCAGATTCTCCATCCCTTGACATTGAATGTTATCGATAACATAAACAGATCATCCGAGCTTGTCGAGATGATTGCGGGAGGAAAAATGAGCCTCGAACTGTTCGACTTGAAAGGGCGCCGGGCGCTCGTCACCGGCTCCTCGCAAGGTATAGGCTATGCGCTCGCCCGCGGTCTTGCCGATGCTGGTGCCGACGTCATCCTTAACGGGCGCGATGAGGAGAAGCTTGCCGCTGCAGCGGCGCAGATCCCCGGCTCCGAGCAGCTTGCCTTCGACGCCACCGACCACGAAGCGGTGCGCGCGGCGGTCGACCGCTTCGAAGCCGAGGTCGGCGCCATCGATATTCTGGTCAACAATGCCGGCATGCAGCATCGGACCCCGCTCGAGGATTTCCCCGCCGAGGCCTTCGAGAGATTACTGCGCACCAATATTTCGACGGTGTTCAACGTCGGCCAGGCGGTCGCGCGGCACATGATCAAGCGCGGCGCGGGCAAGATCATCAACATAGCCAGCGTGCAGACGGCGCTGGCCCGCCCTGGCATTGCGCCCTATACGGCAACCAAGGGGGCTGTCGGCAATCTGACGAAGGGCATGGCGACGGATTGGGCGAAGTACGGGCTTCAATGCAATGCGATCGCACCCGGCTATTTCGACACGCCGCTCAATGCGGCCCTCGTCGCCGATCCGGCCTTTTCGGCCTGGCTGGAAAAGCGAACTCCCGCCGGTCGCTGGGGCAAGGTGGAGGAACTGGTCGGTGCCTGTATCTTCCTTGCCTCAACTGCATCCTCATTCGTGAACGGACACGTGCTCTATGTTGACGGCGGCATCACAGCATCGCTTTGACCTCCCGCAGCGCATGGTGCTGATGGGGGTCGCCGGCTGCGGCAAATCCTCGGTCGGGTCCGCACTCGCCAGGCGCATCGGCGCCGTCTATCTCGACGGCGACGATCTGCACCCCGCGGCAAATATCGCGAAGATGAGCCGGGGCGTTCCCTTGGGCGACGAGGACCGCTGGCCCTGGCTGACGCGCGTCGGCGAGGCACTTGCGGCCGGCGCCGGTCCGACGATCATTGGCTGTTCCGCTCTGAAACGCGCCTACCGCGACCACATTACCAGCGTGGGGGGTGCACCAGTGACCTTCATCCATCTCGTCGGCTCGGTCGAAGTCATCGAAAAGCGAATGAGGGCCCGGCAGGGCCATTTCATGCCGACGGCGCTGCTTGCGAGTCAGTTCGCGGCGCTCGAACCGCCGGGGGCCGACGAGAATGCGATCAGCGTCGACATCGACCAACCGCTCGAAGCGATCGTCGACAGCATCGCCACCCAACTTGGAGGAACGGAAAGATGAACAGAGTCGCCTTGATCGGCGCCGGCGCCATGGGCGGTGCCATCGGCACGCGCCTCATTGAGACCGGGAATGAATTGACGGTCTTCGATCTCGACGCCGAAAAGGTGCAGCAATTGGTGGACAAGGGCGCCACCGCGGCGACAAGCGCGGCGCAGGCGGCGTCCCGCTCCGACTATGTCGTTCTCAGCCTCAATTCGGCAAAGATCGTCCATGCAGTGGTTTTCGGCCCGGGCGGCGTGGCGGAGGGTGCCGAACCAGGAACGCTCATCATCGACATGTCCTCCATCGACCCGGAGTCGACGAAGGCGATGGCGTCGAAAGCGGCCGAGGCGCGCCTGCGCTGGGTCGATAGCCCACTTTCCGGCGGCGCTCCCAAGGCGCTGATTGGTGAGCTGACGCTGATGGCGGGCGGCCACGGGCAGGATGTGTCGGATGCCCATCAGGTGCTGAAACATGTCGCCTCGAACTACACCCACATGGGTCCGTCAGGCGCCGGCCAGACGACCAAGCTGATCAACCAGGTCCTCTGCGGACTCAATTTCCTTGCGGTGGCCGAGGCCACCCAACTTGCGCTCGACGCCGGCGTCGACGCGGCCAAGATTCCGCAAGCGCTAAAGGGCGGGCGTGCCGACAGCGCGATCCTGCAGGAATACATGCCGCGCTTCGTCGCCAGGGATTACCGCCGCACCGGCCGCATCGACAACATGGTCAAGGACCTGAACGGCGCCCAGGATCTTGCACGCCGGACCAATACGACCATGCCGCTGACGGCGGTCTGCGCCGAAGTACACCGGATGCTGACCGCCGCCGGCCTCGGCGGCGAGGACCAGGCCGCGCTGATGGAATACTTCAAGGGACCGAACAAGGAGAATTTCGGATGATCACACGTTATGCGCTGTTCGAAGGAAAGGTGAAGGAAGGTGAGACGGATGCCTTTCGCGCAGCCGTCCTCGAAAACATCGTACCCAAATGGAAGGCCTTTCCCGGCGCGCTCGACGTGCGCGTCACCTTTGCCGAAGCCCGCGACGAAGGGGCGCCGGAGATCCCGATGATCCTGGCGATCAATTATCCTGACCTCGATACCGTCGAGAAGGCGCTGGCGAGCCCGGCGCGTGCAGCGGCGAAGGCCGCAACCGAAGAGGTACTGGCGCGTTTCTTCGAAGGCCGCATCCATCACCACGTCACTCAGGCGAACGAATTCCGCCTCTGAGCGTTTGGCGGCGACGGAGTCTAAACCGTCGCCGCCACTCCTTTTGGCTTGCATTCCGTCCTCAATGTCGATGTACTTGTCACTGGTAACGATAACATGGACGACCATGCACAATTTCCGCAAACCCCCGACGATGGCGGATGTCGCGCGCCGAACCGGCGTTTCGCCGATGACGGTTTCCCGCGCCTTCAAGCGTGACGCCTCGGTCAGCCAGGAAACCCGTGAGGCGGTCCTGCGCGCAGCAGAAGAGCTCGGCTATGTCTTCGACAGCACCGCGTCCAATCTGCGCTCGCAACGCACCGATTTCATCGCCGTGACGATCCCGTCGATCAACAATGCGAACTTCGCCGACACGGTCCGGGCGCTCTCCGATGGCGTCTCCGAGCGGGGCCTGCAGATCTTGCTCGGCTATACGAATTACGATGTCCAGGAGGAGGAGCGGCTGGTCGAGCAGCTATTGCGGCGCAAACCCGAAGCGATCGTCGTCACGGGTGGAAAACATACGCCGCGCACACGAAAGCTTCTGTCGAATGCCGGCATTCCGGTCATCGAAACTTGGGATCTTCCGGAAGAACCGATCGGCCACGTGGTCGGCTTTTCCAATGCTCAAGCCGTGCGCGAGATGGTCGATCACTTCATTGGCGTCGGCTACCGCAACATTGCCTTTATCGGCGGCGACGCCTCCCGGGACACGCGCGGTGCCGACCGACGGGCCGGCTTCATCGCGGCGATGAGGGATCATGGCCTCGAAGCTCCGCGCCTGATCGCGGCAGGGCCGCCGCCGATCTCGATGCGAGAGGGCGCCGATGCGATGGGCCAACTCCTCGAGCGCTTTCCCGATACGGATGCGGTGATCTGCGTTTCCGATCTTTCCGCATTCGGGGCGCTCACCGAATGCCAGCGGCGCGGCATTGCGGTGCCCGAAAAAATCGCCATCGGCGGATTCGGGGATTATGAGATCGGCGCCATCTGCGTGCCGAGCCTGACGACGATCAATGCCTTCGCGGGCGAGATCGGCGCGAAAACGGCAGAACTGATCCTGGATGTGCTCGACGGCAAGCTCGCCGACCAGGGCAGGGTCACCATCCGCCCCGATCTGATCCTCAGGCAAAGCAGCCTCTGACGCCGCCAAGGCGGCTTATCCTCGCTCGGTCATGTGAAGAACCCGCTGCAACCCACTGAGCGGGCGTCGCTTTCACTGGATTGCTCGACCGGGCAGAAACCGGGGCGGACGCAGGAGCAACCACCCCGGGCATGCGTCACTTCGAGGCGGCAACGATCGCGTTGACGAGAGCGTCGCCGTTCTCGTCGATGAAGCCTTCCCAGACCGGTTTCACGGCAGCCTGGAAGGCTGCAGCGTCGACATCGCGGTTGACGCTCATGCCTTCCGATTCCAGTTGCGCAATCATCTCCTCCTCCTTGGCGACGCTCAATTCACGCTGCTTGGCGACGGCCTCGGCCGCGACCTCCATGATGATTTTCTGCTCCGCATCGCTGAGGCCCTTGAGCTTGTCGTTGTTCATCACCATGGCGAGCGCCGAATAGGCGTGCTGCGTGAGCGACAGATATTTCTGCACCTCGTTGAACTTGAAAGAGACGACGATGCCGATCGGATGATCCTGGGCATCAACCACGCCGGTCTCGAGCGCGGTGTAGAGTTCCGCTACGGGAAGCTGCTGCGGATTTGCTCCAAGAAGCGCGAACATGTCATTGAGCGCTTTGGAATTATTCACGCGCATCTGCAGCCCGCCGAGATCTTCCGGTGTGCGAACCGGCCCGCGGTTGTTCGTGATGTTCCGATAGCCGTTTTCGGGGAAGCCAAGCAGCTTGAGACCGACCGGTTCGAACTTGGCGGCAACACCTTGCCCGATCTCGCCGTCGAGGACCCTGTAGGCGAGGTCGCGGGAGGGGAACATGAAGGGCAGTTCGAAGGCGCCGGCTTCGGGGATGAGGCCGGTGAAATTGTTGAGCCCCGAGATTGCGATGTCGATAATACCGGAGCGGGCGCCGTCGATCATCTGGGCGTCGTTTCCGAGCTGGCCATGCGGAAAGACGTTCACCGTGATCGAGCCGCCGGAGCGGGCCTCGACCTGCTCCTTGAAATAGATCGACATGGTCTGCTGAAGGTCCGTCTCCGGCGCCGCGTGGGCAAGCTTCAGCACGGTTTCCGCCAAAGCTGGGACGGCGGAAAGCGTCAGAGCCGCCGCAAGACCAACTGTTTTCATCAGTGTATTCATGGCTATTCCTCCCTGGTTAGCCTGCAAAGAAACGCATGGGCACGGTGATCAAGGCCGGGAAGGCGATGAACAGTGCCAGAAGCACGAGATAGGCGAGGACGAAGGGCATGGTTCCGCCGACGACGGCACTCATCGGCTTTTTCCCCACGCCGCAGACGACGTTCAGCACCGTGCCGACCGGCGGCGTGATCAGGCCGATCGATGTGTTGATGACGAACAGCAGCCCGAAATAGACCGGGTCGATGCCGGCGAGTTTGACGATCGGCATAAAGAGCGGCACGAGGATCAGGATCGTCGGGCTCAGATCCATGACCATGCCGACAAGGAGCACGATGATCATGATCACGGCCATGAGCAGGCGCGGATGGTCGACGAGCGGGCCGAGCAGTTCCGCCAGCTGCTGCGGCAGTTGCGCCACGGTGATTAGCCAGGCGGCGACCATCGCCGCGCCGACCAGGAACATCACCATCGCCGTCGAGCGCGCGCTGCTGACGAGGATGTCGAAGAAGCTGCGTAGGCTGAGTTCGCGATAGATGAGGGCGGATACGACGATCGCATAGACGGCCGCCACGACGGCGGCCTCGGTCGGGGTGAAGATGCCGAAGCGGATGCCGCCGATGATGATGATCGGAAGCAGGAGCGCCCAGATGCCTTCGCGCAATGCCTGAAGTCGCTCGCTTGCGCTTGCCCTCGGCGTGGTTTCCACCGTCTCGTTGCGCATCATCATGGACCAGACGAGCATCAGGGCCGCGCCCATCATCAGCCCCGGCGCGATGCCGCCGAGAAAGAGCTTTGCGATCGAGATATTGCCCGCGACACCGATGATGATGAGCGGCAAGGACGGCGGAATGACCGGCGCGATAATCCCGCCGGCGGCGAGAAGCCCTAGTGACCGCGCGCCCGGATAGCCGGATTTCTGCATCATCGGGTAGAGGATCGAAACGAGCGCAGCTGCGTCCGCGACCGCCGAGCCGGAGAGGCCAGCAAGCAAGACCGAGGTGACGATGGCCACATAGCCGAGACCGCCCTGGCGATGGCCGACAAGCGTCATCGCCAGTTTCACAATCCGGGTCGAGAGGCCGCCCTGCGACATCACTTCACCGGCGACGAGAAAGAACGGCACGGCGAGTAGTGGAAAACTGTCGACGCCGTTGATCAGCGACTGCGCCAGGACATCGGCGCTGAAGAGGTCCAGGTGCAACATCAGCACCATCGCCGCCAGAAGCAGGGCGAAGGCGACCGGCAGGCCGGCAAGAATGCTGATGATGAGAACGGAAAGGAACAGCGCCAGCGTCATCGTCCCTCTCCACCGGTGTCGGTCTTTGTTTCAGCCGGATGGATCAGGCGCGCGATTGCGATGGCGGCCATCAGCCCACCCGATATAGCGCCGGACAGATACATCAATCCCGTCGGCAATCCGGTGAGCGGCGAAATATTATACCAGTTGGCAAGCGTCTGGCGGGCCGCACCCCAGAAAAGCATCCCGACCGCGACGAGGATGACCAGCCAGCAAAGCCGCTGTAACACGGGGACGGCGCGCGGCAAGAAAGCTGCCGAAAACTCCGTCACCGCCAGGTGCTCGCCCCGCCGCAGCGCCACGGCTGCGCCGAACATCACCAACCAGACGAAACCGAGCCGCGACAACTCGACGGAACTGCGAATTCCCGACGAGAATCCATATCTCAATACGACATTGGCAAAGACCAGCGCGATCATGGCGGCAAGCAGCGTTGCCATGATCGCATCGATCCACGCCCACAGGATCGACACGAGTCGTCCCATCGACACTTCCTCCCGAATGAACATTCTCCCTGCGGAAACCCATCGCTGCGGTTGCATTTCGCGAGGGTTATCGCTAACCTCAGCCCGATGTTATCGATAACAATCGGGATCGTCAAGCGTGTGTGTGTGAAGAGCCGGAGGAGAGGGTGGAGGAGAAACATCGAAGACTCGTGACGCTGCGCGACGTGGCTCAACGGGCGGGCGTCAGCACGATGACCGCGTCCAAGGTGCTGCGCGGCGCCGGGAGCATCTCGGAAAAGACGCGCCAAAAGGTCCGGCAGGCCGCCGACGATCTCGGTTATCTGCCCAACAGCCTTGCCGGCTCGCTCAGCTCGCGCAAGAGCCGCATGGTCGCGGTCATCATTCCCTCGATCGCCGATGTCGTCTTTTCCGAGGTGCTGAGCGGGGTGAACTCCGTCTTGCGACCTCGCGGCTTTCAAACCTTTATGGGAGAGTCGCTTTTCGATCCCGTGATCGAGACGGATCTTCTGCGAGAGATGCTCTCTCTTCGTCCGGCCGGGCTTCTCCTCAACGGCGGGATGGTGCGCAGCCCGGATGCCGAAGGCCTTCTGGAACGGCGGAACTGCCCCGCAATTCACCTGTGGGACAGCGACCATGCAGAGCACGATTTCAGTGCCGGGCTCTCCCACGAAGAGGCGGGGAGGCTGGTTGCAGCGCATTTTCTTCAGCGGAATCTGCGGCGCATCGCCTATATTGGCGCGGAGCTTGGCCGGGATCTGTGCGCGCGCCGTCGTTACCTGGCGCTCCACTCAGCCCTTCGCGCCGGAGGGGCCGATCTTGTCGATGTGACCAGCGAGTCCATGCCGCGGCAGGCCGAAACGGGCCGTGTCCTGACCGAAAAGCTGATGGAAACGCATCCGCAGATCGAGGCCATCCATTTCCTGAACGATGCCATGGCGCTCGGTGGCCTGTCCTATTTGCACGAGGCAGGCATTCGAGTGCCGGAAACCGTATCCGTTGTCGGGTTTAACGGAACATCCTTGGCGAATGCCGTGCGCACCCGTCTGACGACGATTGATATGCCGCGAATGGAAATCGGGTCGGTGGCGGCCCGGGCGCTATTGCAGATGCTGTCGGGCGAACTAGTGGACCGCCGATGGCAGGCACCCTTGCGCGTGGTTCAAGGCAACACGACGCCGAGAATCTGAAAAGAGGGGGCGCCATTCGCGGCGCCCCAGCTTGGGAGATCACATCTTGCCCCAGATCTTCTTGTATTCGTCGCGGTAGCCGTTATTCGGGTCGAAGCTGTTTTTCGGGCCGCCGTCGAATTCGACATTGTCGGCGGTCACCACGTGCAGCGGCGAGAGGTAGCCAGACCATTTCTCACCGGCGAGCGCGCGGTTCAGTTCGTCGACCAGTTGCCAGCCCTGCAGGTTCAACGGCTCGGCGACGGTCACCTTCTGGAATTGCCCGGCGCGAATGCGCTGATAGGCGGATACGGAGCCGTCGCCGGCGGCGACATTGATCGGCGTGTCGGTCCCGCCCTTGCCGGCGGCGGCGAGCGACGGTCCCATGAAGTCGAAATAGAGGTCATTGATCGCCAGCGAATGGGTCCACTCGTCGCCGTACTTCTGCAGGAGCGAGGTGGTCAGCTGCGGCATGCGCTGCGATGTTTCCGAGATCGGCGTGTCGACATATTCGAGCACCTTGCCGCCGAGCGCCTCGATCTCAGCCTTCATCTTGTCGGCCTTGGCGATGGCGATCGCATAGGTCGAGTCGGTGAAGATGACCACGCCGGGCTTGCCTTTGGCGTCGACGAATGCCCAGTTGGCGGCAGCCTTCGAGACTTCCATCGCATCGGTGCTGACATTGGCAAACAGCCCTGTCTTCTCGTCCGGGCCGATCACCGGACCGGCGTGCCAGGCGACAAGCGGGATGCCGGCGGCCTTTGCCTGTTCGAGCGCCGGCGCCTGCTCGACGGCGTCGAAGCCATTGATGATGATGCCGGCCGGCTTCAAGGCCATGGCCTGACCGAACGCCGCCGTGCGGCCGCCAATCGAACCGGCACCGTCGATCACCTTGACTTCCCAACCGATCGCCGCCGCAGCCTCTTCGACGCCGGTGGTGACGCCGAGGATGCCGCCGTTCTTCAGGTCACCGGCGAGCACGACGATGGTCTTGCCCTCCTGGGCCTTGGGGCCAGCCGTTGGCCCGTCCCAGGCGGTCACCTTGTTGGCATATTTGGTGACGATCGCCTCGGCATCGGCCATCGGCTCGGCGAGCGCGACATTGGCACCCATCAGTGCGATTGCCGCAACCGTGCCTGTCATGAAATTCCTGCGTTTCATTACCCTTCCCTCCCTTGGGTTCGTTATTCAATGCGGATTGGGCTTCACCTGGTTCCAGGCGACTCTGCGATTGCAGCCGGCGGCGCATTGCGCGTCACGGTTCCCCTCCTTCGCTGCGCGTAACCGGCGATGCCGATCGCCACGAGCAGCGTGACGCCGTTGAACAGCGGTTCGACGAAGAACGAGCCGCCGATTTGTTGGATGCCGGATATGCCGACCGCCAGAATGATCACCCCGATCATCGTGCCCCAGACATTGACACGACCGGGCTTGATCGTGGTCGAGCCGAGGAAGGCGCCGACGAGGGCCGGCAGCAGGTACTCGAGACCGACGCTTGCCTGACCGATCCGGAGCTTCGAGGCGAGCAGAATGCCGGCAAGTGCCGTCAGCGTTCCCGAGGACACGAAGGCCGCGATGACGAAGCGGCGAACCGGAATGCCGTTGAGTGCCGCGGCCTTCGGGTTTGCGCCGATCGCATAGACGTAGCGGCCGACCGGCAGATATTCGAGCACGAGCCAAAGCGCGGAAGCGAGGAGCAGCACGTAGAGACCGGTGATCGGCAGGCCGAGGACCATGGTTCCGTTCAGCGCATAGAAGCCGTCCGGCAGGACGCCGACAACCTGCCGCCCGCCGGTATGCCAGAGCGCCAGCGCATAGAGGATTGTGCCTGTGCCAAGCGTGGCGATGAAGGAATCGATCCGCGCCACTTCGACGAGCAGCCCGTTCAAGAAGCCGGAAAGCGCACCGAGCGTCAGTACGATCACCACCGCCAGCGGCCAGGGCACGCCGAACATCGTCTGCAGGCTGATCGCCAGGATATGCCAAAGCACGATGCCGTAGCCGACGGTCAGGTCGATGCGGCCAGCTGCCATCGGGATCATCGCAGCCAGCGACAGCATTGCGATGATCGCCTTATCGGAGATGATCGAGCGCAGATTGAGCACGGTCGGAAAGGTCTGGGGCAACAGGATCGAGAAGAGGATGATCAGGAAGAGCGTCAGGACCACGAGCCCATAGGCCGGCAGAAAGCGCAGGAGCTTCTGAAGCAGGCTCAGTCCCGCAAGTTCGCCTCGGGTCGGTTCAAGCGCGGTGGATTCGATCGACTGCATTTTTATCTCCCGGAAATTCAAGCGGCTTCGGAGGCCGAAGCGGCGGCGATCACCGCCGAAGTCGTCAGGTCGGCCCCCCGCAACTCGCGGAGGATGCGTCCGCGTGAAAAGACAAGGGCGCGATGGCAGATATGGGCGATTTCCTCGAAATCCGTCGATACGACGATGACAGCGAGGCCGGCTTCGAGCGCGCGGGCGATCAACCGGTAGATCTCCGCCTTTGCGCCGACATCGACGCCGGCCGTCGGATCCTCGGCAATTAGCAGACGGCGGCCGGTCGCCAGCCATCGTCCGACCACGACCTTCTGCTGGTTGCCGCCGGACAGCGCCTCGATCGGCAGGCTCTGGTCGTTCGGCCTCAGACCGACCCGCTCCCCAATGGCATAGGCCGTGTCCGCTTCTCGGGAGGGGGAGAGGAAGGAATACAGCCTGCGGCCGGTCGCTTGCGGATTGAGGAAGGTGTTTTCCCGCAGCGAAAGCGACATGGCGACCGATTCCTCGGTGCGGTCCCTGGCAATCAGGCCGATGCCCGAGCGCATGGCGGCAACCGGACTCGAGAGATCGGGGCGGCCACCCCCGAGCGTGACGCTGCCGGCAAAGGGTTCGCACCCGAACAGGGCACGGCCGACCAGTTCCTGCCCCGCGCCGCGCAGACCGACGAGGCCGAGCAACTCGCCCTTGAACACGTCGAAGGAAACGGGCCCGGCGCCCTCGCATGCGAGGTGGCGGACGCTGACGACCGCCTCGCCCGGCGCGCATTCGGCCTTCAGGAAAAGCTGGTCGGCCTTTCGTCCAACGATCATTTCGATCAATTCCTCCGGCGTCGTCTCTCGGACTGGTTTCTGCCCAACGAGGCGGCCGTCGCGCAGGACTGCAACGCGGTCGGCGATCCTAAAGATCTCATCGAGGCGATGCGAGACATAGATCATCGCGACACCGCGCTCCTTGAGCGGCCGGATAGCGTTGAAGAGCCGTTCGACCTCGTCTGCCGGAAGGCTTGCCGTCGGTTCGTCAAGCACCAGGACATCCGCCTCCACGGCCAAGGCTCGCGCGATCGCCACCAGGGATTTCTCCGTGCGCGTCAGGTCGTGAACGCGAGTGCAGGGATCGAAGTCGCAGCCGACGAGACGCAGTGCCTCGCGGGCCCGGTCCTCCGTTTGTCGCCAGTCGATCAGGCGCGACTTCATCGAGAAGCCCTGCGCCAGGCCGACATTCTCTGCGACTGTCATCCATTCGATCAGACCTAGATCCTGGTGGATGAAGGCGACCGGCTGGCGCCTGTTCGGCTTCGGCGGCTGATTGACGTAGTGTTCGCCGCGGAACCGGATCTCGCCGCCATCGGGCCGATGGATGCCCGCAAGCGTCTTGATCAGCGTGGACTTGCCCGCGCCGTTCTCGCCGAGAAGCGCAAGGATTTCGCTGGCTTCCAGATCGAGCGACACCTCGGATAGCGCCCGCGTGCCGCCGAAGATTTTTGTGATGGAGTGAAACTCCAGAAGCTTTCCACCAACCACTGCGCTCCTCCCAAAGCTCGGCGATGGAAGAAACCATATGTTATCGATAACATGTCCGTCAAGTGGGCCTGTGTGGCCGTGCCCCAGTGCAGTTGTCGGCGCACAGCGGGCAGGCTAGGAGTGATAACCTCCTTCGCCACGTAGCCCCGCTTGAGCAGGGCGAAGGCTCAGCTACGACAGCATTCGTCGCCACCAAGTGGAAAAAGGTAGAGAGGGGCAAAGGACTTTGGCGCGCGGTCGCTGATGGCGAATCGACTCGTGAAGCCGCGCTCCGGCGCTGCCACGTCGCACTGGGGCCGTTTCAGGGCCTTGATCGTGCGTATTGTTCCCGAATTGACCCAACGATATCGCTTGCGACAGTGCAATTGCGCATTCCTTCTTGCCGGCCCGCCTTCTGCAGGGTCGTCATAGCGTCTTTAAGTAGGCCCCTTATTTCCTTGGATGAAAGCAGTTCGGACGCTTCTAATTCGAGTAACAGCGATTCCATAATGTGCAACGCGGCAAGTGCGATCGCCTTGGGCTTGGCCTTGAGGACTTTGGGCCGGCGCCGCGCCGAGTGGCCGTTGGTGGACTTTTTTCTCGCCATCGTCGGGCATCACTGAGTTGCAATAGCGCGGGCGCCGCCGGCAGAGACGGCAACTGGCTTTTCGAGCCGGCGCAAGCGCTTCAAGTCCTCAGGCCAAACTTTGTTCAGCCGACCTCAGAACTCCTTGAAGATAAACGCGAGATGGGACCGGGCGCTTCGTAACGACTGATTGGCTCGATCCGCCGTTGATCTTAGCCCATTTAAATGGAGACTCCCAAGAGGAGGGAGATACCGAATTTGCATTAGCCCCGATTGGCAATCTTACGTCGCTCTCCACTCGATGTATCATGCATGCCCCAGAGAAAAAGGTGCATCGGAAATGACATTTGCCTCTCACGCATTTCCAACGGTGCAGGAGGCCGCGGTCTTCCGCGTAGGACTCGACGATTGCGACAAGGCCCATCTGAGCTCGCTCGGCTTCGTTCTGAGGCGCTACCCGGCGCATGCCGTTATTGCCCGGCAGGGAGACGAGCAGGATCGCATCTTCGTCATGCATTCCGGGTGGGGCTGTATCTGCACCGAGCTTTCAGATGGGGAGCGGCAGATCCTGGACTTTCCGCTGAAGGGAGAGATCGTCGCCTCTCGGCCCTTCGAGGGCGAAGCCGCCGAATCATTCATTTCGCAGACGGAACTGACGGCGTTCGAGGCGCCTGCCACGGCATTGCTTGCGGGGCTCGCCCGTTCTCCGAAACTCGCTGCCGTCCTTCTGGGAGCAATTGCCCGTCAAAGGGCGATTCTGGTCCAGCACTTGACCAATCTCGGCCGGAGAAGCGCTTTGATCAGGACGGCTCACCTGCTCCTCGAGTTGGGCACGCGCCTTGAAATGGCGAATGCCGCAAAGCGGCTTGGGTTCGAATGTCCGCTGACCCAGTACGACCTTGCAGATACGCTCGGGCTCACCGCGATCCACGTCAACCGCATGCTGCGCGAACTGAGGGAGCGGGGCTATCTTGAATTTCGACACGGTGCCGTTCATTACCTGAACAAACAGGGCCTCGAGTGTTTCGCAGGTTTCGATCCGGGGTACCTCCGATTGCCGGGCTAATCATGGGGTCGGAGTGAGAGCCCAATGCCTTGAGCTAAACCAAAGGGATTATATTATCAGTCCCCCCTGATAGAAAATACTAACCTATAATTACAACGTACTATTTCGATGAAACCGAGACAAAATTGACATAAAGCATCGATAGTAAAGTTGGCATTCTTAACATAGGTTAATACACCACGATCGTTTAGGCACTATCGTTCAATCTGATACTCGTAAATGGCTCTGCTTCGGCGCCATTCACAAAAATTTTATTATGAAGCGGTGACCCGACTCGCCGTTCGGTTCAGTCCCCTCGGTTGTTTGCGCCTGCGTAGCGTGGCGGGGAGTTTTATCATGCATTCAATTGCCCCAACTTACGAGAATTCCGCGATCAACGCGTTAAATGGATCCATATCTGGCGATGCCGCCGATGAAACATGCGACAGGTCGGTAACCGATGCGGTTCTGCTCCTCCTCGACCACCGCAAGCTCGATAGGGAATGCTTGGCCCAATGCCTCGTATCGTACGGCGTGGGTCTGGAGGTCCTGGCCTTCGGATCGACGGAAGAATGGCGAAAAGACGGGGCTGTCCACCCCCCCATTGCGGCAGTCCTCGTGAATATAGGCGGCCGGAAGGTCACCGATCCAAGTATCGCTGCAGAGATTGCCGGCCTGGTCGTGGAGTTTCGACCCACACCTGTCGTGGTCCTCGCCGACACCGACGAATTGGCTCAGATTCTCAAGGCACTGGAGTGCGGGGCAAAGGGCTATATTCCAACCACGATTGGTTTCGACGTCTGCGTGGAAGCGGTCAAGTTGGCGCGCGCCGGAGGAATCTTCGTTCCCGCGAGTAGCGTGCTTGCCACCCACAAGGTCATGGACTCAGGCGGAACACTTGCGCGACGGCCCATGGCTGGGATGTTCACACAGCGCCAGGAAGAGGTCATCCGCGAACTCCGATGCGGCAAGGCCAACAAGATCATCGCCTATAAGCTCAATCTGCGCGAGAGCACAGTCAAGGTCCACATTCGCAATATCATGAAAAAGCTGAAGGCCACCAACCGGACCGAGGTAGCTTACAAGCTCAGCGAGATGTTTCCTGTCGAGCTCAGAGCCCGGGATTAACCGGGACTGTCGCAACCACGATCTTCCATCGTTCCCAGCAGCCGACGGACGCGAGAGAAGGATCGTCCTGGACGGCGACTTCGACCTGATCGCCGGCGCTACATCGACGATCTCACCCGCGGCAGGCGCATCGGCCGGCCGCTCAAGGTCGTGGCTGCCTGCGGCAACGGTACAGCCGGCGCCTTTGCACCTGATGTGCTGGAGCGGATCGGCTGCGCGGTGATCCCGCTCGACTGCGAACTCGACTACTCCTTTCCGCGCTACAATCCCAATCCCGAGGACATGGCGATGCTTCATGCCATCCGGGAAAGAGTGCTGGAGAGCGGCGCCGATGTCGGGCTGGGTTTCGATGGCGACGGGGAACGCTGCGGTGTCGTCGACAATGAGGGTACCGAGATCTTCGCCGATAAGGTCGGCGTGATGCAGGCGAGGGATATCTCCGCCTTGCATCCCGGCTCGAACTTTGTGGTCGACGTCAAGTCGACCGGACTGTTCGCCACCGATCCGGTGCTGAATGCAAGCGGCGCTCGCACCGACTACTGGAAGACAGGTCATTCCTACATCAAACGCCGGGTCGCCGAACTTGGCGCCATCGCGGGCTTCGAGAAGTCCGGGACTTCTTTTTCAATCCGCCGCTGGGATGCGGATACGACGACGGGCTGATCACGGCGATCGCTGTCCGCGAGATGCTCGACCGCAGTCCGGACAGGGGCATGGCTGTGCTCTACCGGGCGCTGCCGATGACCTGGGGCTCGCCGACAATGTCACCGCACTGCGGCGATGATGTGAAATACGCCGTCGTCGAGCGCATTGTGGAGCGGTTTCGCACGATGCAGCGCGACGGGATGCCAGTCGCCGGGCAGAAGATCGTCGACCTCGTGAGCGTCAACGGCGTGCGCGTGGTGGCCGAGGACGGCACCTGGGGATTGGTCCGGGCCTCTTCCAACAAACCGGAACTCGTCGTGGTGGTGGAAAGCCCGGTCTCGAAAGCGCGCCAGCGGGCCATGTTCGAAGCGGTTAATGGCGTGCTCCGGGAGCATGCGGAGGTCGGCGCCTATAAACAGACAATTTAGAGCGGACGAGGAAATCGCGCGTGGTTCGGCTCAGACCCCCAAAAGCGAAGGAGACGGGTAAATGGCCGAACGGATCTCCTGTTTCGTGATAAGCGGTGGCGTCGGCTCGCGGCTTTGGCCGCTGTCGCGCGAGGATAATCCGAAGCAATTCCATGATCTGGCCGGACACGGTTCTATGCTGGTCAGCACTGTCCAGCGCCTGAAGGCCCGGCCAGAGGGCGAAACGCCAATCCACCTGATCGCCTCCGAGCGACATGCCGAGCGGGCGCGCGCGGACATGGCCGGCATAGATCTTACGGGCGGCCGGGCGATCTTCGAGCCGGTCGGCCGCAATACGGCGGAGGCAGTGGCGGTGGCGACCATCGAAACGATCGCAACCTACGGCGACGGTCTCGTCCTGGTCGTTCCCTCTGACCACGAGATCGCGACCGAAAAGCAGTTTTGGGAAACCGTGGAAAAGGGCACGTCGGCTGCAAACGCCGGCAGGCTCGTCGTCTTCGGAATCACGCCCAGCCAGCCGGAGACCGGCTACGGCTATATCGAGGCGAGAGGGGAGGGCGATGTCCGCGACGTCGCGCGCTTCGTCGAAAAGCCGGACCTCGAGACCGCAAAAGCCTATGTGGAGTCTGGAACCTTCTCCCGGAACGCAGGCATTTTCCTGTTCCGCGCCGGCGCCATGCGCGCAGCGTTCCGTAGCCACCGGCCCGAAATCTGGGAAGCGGCTGTGCGCGCCTTCGCGGCGGCGGCGAGAGAAGTTTCGGGTACATATCTACCGCACGGGCTCTATTCTGCAATTCCTTCGGTGTCGATCGACTATGCGATCATGGAGAACGCCAGCGGCATCGCGATGGTGCCGGCAGGCTTTCGCTGGAGCGATCTCGGCTCCTGGCAATCCCTCCTCGACGTCAGCCCGACGGACGCGATGTGGCGGTTGGCGACGTCGTGGCCATCGATTGCGAGCACACATACCTGCGCAGCCAGGGGCGCATGCTTTCGGTGATCGGACTTAGGGACATTGCGGTCGTGGCAACGGCCGACGCGACTTTCGTGGCACCGGTGGCGAAGAGCCAGGAGGTCAAGCGGATCGTCGAGCAGTTGGAAAAGTGCGGTCGCCTGGAGACCATGTTCACACCAGCGCATGACCGGGTAATGCTGCCGGGCGCCTGGCGGCAGCGTGTCGCATTGGCTGTTCGAGGAGACGCTGCCGCTCTGGTCGACCATGGGCGTCGACGCGCGCCATGGCGGCTTCCATGAGGCATTGAGCTTCGAGGCTGCGCCTTTGACGAAGCCAAAACGCATGCGCACCATGACCCGGCAGGTCTATGCCTTTTCCGTGGCGAAATTGCGCGGCTGGGATGGAGACCCGGACCGGCTGATTGCCCACGGCCTCGCATTCATGGGCAAAGGACGCACCGAAAGCGGAGGTTGGGCTCGGGTGCTTCATGTCGACGGCGCCATCGCCGACGCTTGCAAAGATGCCTATGACCACGCCTGCGTACTCCTGGCGCTGGCGCATGCTCAGGCAATCCGGACGCGCTGCGGCTCGGCCAGGAGGCCTTGGCCTTTCTCGATGCGCATCTGGAGGATGAGCGCCTCACCAGTTTTCTGGAAACTTCCGACGGCACCGAACTGCGCCGGACCAACCCTCATATGCATCTGCTCGAGGCTTTCCTGGCCTGGTACACGGCCACCGGCGAACGCGGCTACCTGCGCCGGGCCGCACGTATCATCGACCTGTTCCGCAGCCACTTCTTCGATGCCGAAAGCTGGACCATCGGCGAATATTTCGACAACGCCTGAAGCCGGCGGCAGGCGAGCAGGGACAATGGACGGAGCCGGGCCATCATTTCGAATGGGCGTCGCTACTGGTCGAGTTTGCCGGCAAGAGCGGCCAGGCGGATCTGATCGCTTTCGCCAGAAAGCTCTACGCCTCCGCGATTGCCAACGGGCTCAACCGCTCGACCGGATTGGCCTATGGTGCCGTGTCCCGCTCCGGCCTGCCGCTCGATCTCGGCCGGCTCACGGAGTTGGCCGCAGGCTGAGGCGGTAAAGGCCGCTGTTGCCCTCGACGGCACCGGGGGACCGGACCTCAAGCCAGAGATCGAGGCTTGTGTCTGCCACCTGTTCCGCTGGCATGTCGATCCAGCGCCACTCGGCATGTGGATCAACCGCATCGACGAAAGGGCAGGAGCGTCGCAACCGAAGTCCCGGCCTCCATCTTCTATCACCTCGTCACCGCGCTCATGCAATATCTCGACAAGACGGAAGGAGCGGCCACCGTTTACCAGTTGCCGGCATCCGATGGCAAATCCACTTCGGAGGCGTCCTTTATCAAGGCAACGGCGTGACTTGCGTCGTTCGAAGGCGCTGGCGCCGCTTCGCCGACAGGGCGGCGCTGATGCGCGAGAAGGAAAATCGCCCGGCTTCGGAGGACACGTGGCCGGGCGATTTTTCAATTCTTCAGGTAAGACATTGTCTTAGAACTCGACCCAATCGGAGGCAACCGCCGCTGCGGCTGTGCCGCGGCCGCCGAAGGCGCCGGCGAGCGTGCGGGAAAGCGCGCGGGCGGGTGAGGTGACCGGTTTGCTGTCCGGGGCGGCCATGCGCGGTGCCGCCGTGCCGGCGTCGATCCTGAAGCGGGCGATCAGGTGCGCGAGGTTCGCCGCCTCGTCGGCGAGCCGGTTGGTCGCCGCGGTCGATTCCTCCACCATCGCCGCGTTCTGCTGCGTCGTCTGATCCATCTGGTTGACCGCGGTCGAGACTTCGGAAAGCCCCGTCGACTGCTCGCGGGCGGCGGTGGCGATCGAATGCACATGCTCGTTGATCTTGACGACATGGCCCTGGATCGCGGCGAGCGCCTCGCCGGTCGCCGTCACCAGCTTCACCCCGGAATGCACCTCGTCGCCCGAGCGCGAGATCAGCGCCTTGATGTCCTTGGCGGCATTGGCCGAGCGCTGGGCGAGCTCGCGCACTTCTTGCGCGACGACGGCAAAGCCCTTGCCGGCGTCACCGGCTCTTGCCGCCTCGACGCCGGCGTTGAGCGCCAGCAGGTTCGTCTGGAAGGCGATCTCGTCGATGACGTTGATGATCTGGCCGATCTCGCCGGAGGCCTGCTCGATCTTGCCCATCGCCGCGACCGCATCCTTGACGACGGCGCTCGACTGTTCCGTGCTTTTGCGCGCCTCGTCCACCATGGCGCTGGCTTCCGTCGCCCGCTCGGTCGAGCTCTTCACCGCCGCGGTGATCTCTTCGAGTGCCGACGAGGTTTCCTCCAGCGAGGCGGCCTGCTGCTCGGTGCGCTTGGAAAGATCGCCCGAGGCGACGCGCATCTCGCCGGCCCCGCCATTGATCGTGTCGATCGCAGCGCGCACCTCACCGAGCACGTCGCGCAGGTTGGCCATCGTCTGGTTGACGTTCTGCTGCAGTTCGCCGAAGGCGCCCTGGAAGTCGCCGCGCATGCTTTCCGTGAGATCGCCCTCGGCCAGCGCCGAGATCACCCGGCGGGTTTCGGCGACGCCGCGATCGACGGAGGTCACCAGTTCGTTCACCTGGGCGGCGAAGCGGTTGAGGTCGGCATTGTCGTAGTCCCTGGTGATGCGCCTGGTGAAATCGCCGGCAACCGCCGCCTGGACCACCTGGCCGATGTTCGACTGCAGATCGGCGCTCTTTGCCTGCAGTGCGGCTTCGTGGGCGTTCAGGTCACGCACCTTGATGCCGTTCGCCTTGAACACCTCGACGGCGCGGGCCATCTCGCCGATTTCGTTCGTGCGATCGGCGAAGGGGATTGCGACCGAGAAGTCGCCATTGGCGAGCGTGCCCATCACGTCGGTAATGCGCGCGACAGGCCCAAGGACGCCGCTGAGGACGACACGAAACGCCAGCCCCGCCAGCGCAAGACCGGAAAGCAGCACGGCGCCGTTAACGATCATCGCCATTCGTGCATTGCTGGCGGATACACTGGTCAGCTTGTCCGATGCGCCGCCGGTGCGGCCGCCCAGTGCCAACAGCGTGTCGATCGCGCGCGTCGCTTCGGCGATCCAGGCGTCGGCGTCGATCGGATAGCCTGTGCCGGCAATGTCTGCCTCATACACCGTTTTGCGTGTCGTCTCGAAGCTGTCGAAGAATGTCAGCTTGACGGCCGCCGCCGCCGAGATCACACCGGGATCGGCGTTCCCCCGCGACAAATAGGCATCGACGGTCAGCCACGACTGCTCGACGCGCCCACGATAGGTGGCGAGCGTCTGCAATGTTTCACTGTCGAGGGCTGCGCCGCTCGATATCGCGCGGCCGATGAGCGCGCGCTCACGTCCGGCATATTCGCCCATAGTCCAGACTGCGCCCTTGACGTCCTGAATCTGGCTGATGTTGGTTTCGATGGTATCGGGCTGAAACTGTGCCGCGATTCGCAGCGCTTGAGACGCCATGACGAGGGACGTCATCGTCGGCACCCATTCTCTAGAAACTGCGCCGTCGCGGCTTGCAAGCGGCTTGTCGAGTTCGGCGTCTGCCCGGCGGCGAATTGCGACGACCTTGTCCATTGCCGCCGCGACACCGGCCACCGTCGCGTCGCCCGCCCCGAATGCTGCGCCCTCGGTGATCCTCTGCAGGGCGTGTTCCAACGCGGCATCGGCCTTCTCCCGCCGCTCGAGTATCGCCTTTCTGGTTGCTGTCGGCGCTGGATGGGCGGCGGCCAGCGCGGCATTGGTGATGCCGCGTTCGACGGCCCAATCGCCGGCTGCCGACAGCAGCAGGTTCGATGTCGTGTTGTTGGCGCTGACCAGCCCTGCATCCGCAAATCTAGCCCATGCATGGGAGAATTCATGGCCCGCCAATATTATGGCCAAAAGGCATAGCAGCGATACGATGGCAAGCAGGCTGGCGCGGATCGAGTCTGACAGGCGCTTCATCAGATTGCCCGCGATTGATTGGCACCGAAGGCGAAGGGCAAAGGCATTTGATGGTGTCCTCTGGGCGGCGGGCACAGGAAATCGTCATGGCTTTCTGTCGAGAGTATGGATGTTACCCGGCGAGGTCATTCCGTCGGGATGTTGGCGCTCGCCTGCGTGTCGGGATGGCTTGGTTCAAAGGTGTGCCACGCAACCAGCGACTAAGTTGTGATTGTTCTCGTCTGCAAGCCATACAGGAGAAACTCTTTAGCAAGCATTAATATTGCAACCATCGGATTGCGATTTGCCAATTGATATTCGTCAAACTCGCGCTTAGATTGCCTTAAAATCCCACCCTATTCAGCGGGCGCAGTAGCAGCGCGTGCCGCGGTTCACTCGGCGTTAGGGCCATGCTGTTGGCGAGGCAACTCGTCCGGTCGGATCACCGGTATCCGGCCGACATCGGGGGCCGGCTCGACCAGTTCCGAGTCTCCGACCCTGGGTGGCTTCAGCACCCCGTTGCACTCCTCGAGCTTCCGCGCAAGCGCCTGGGGATCGTCGTCGATACCGGGCTCGGCACGGCAGCGCTCCGCGGCAGAGCCAGGATTTTTCGCGAGGGCTGAGGCTGACGTCGATGCGGCAATGGCAAGCAGTGCGATACAGGCTCTCCATCTCATCAAAGCCTCCTTGCCCCAGACGCGGTACCATGGCGCCTTGGAGCACCGCGGGTTCGCGGCCGGTGTCGCAGCAGCTGTGCTAACCGCGCTGCCGGTCTTCCTGTTTTGCCTGCTCCAAATCGTCCTCGCTCAAGAGGCGCACACCGGGATCGGCGGTCCCTCCGTCCGCCGGCGTGAAACGCAGTCCTTCCATGTAGGGTGTGGGATTCTTGCGCCGATAGTCGACAAACTCCTTCGCGTAGTAGGCGCGTGCCTCCTCGACGCTTTTCTTGCCGGATCCTGCATGAGATTCAAGGCGAGGAAATTTGCTCCCTCGTCGTGGCACCGCGCGGAACCTCGGCGGCGGTGCGCTGCACGATCACGCTGCCATCGAAAGCAGCATCCGAGACCTTCTCCGGCGGAACGCGGTAGTCGATCACGGATTCCACCGCATCATGATGCGGTGCCGGAGAATCGTGGTCAAAGAACACACGGGTCGCGACGACCCGCTTCCACGGCCCGGGGCGGTGCCAAAACGAGCTGAGTTTCCGTCGCCTCGTCCAGTTCTCCATGACGATCGATCACCAACTGGGCAGCCTCGCGGGATTGCCGCGGCCAACCCTCGACGTACTGGTATGTCATGGTTACCTCCTTCACGGCGGGAAACCGCCTCGGCCGGATCTGGTTGTCCTGATCTCCCGAAACCGGCGTCGTGAGTTTAACCGACACCAGACGGTTCTGCTTCTAACTCCGAGCGATCGCCCCCGGCCAGAGACCGGAACTATTGGCAACCAAGTTCGTTAGCTTTTTTAGAATGGGAGTGGACAATGCCGCGCCAGGAAAAAACGCAACAGCCGCACCTCAGCAAAACGACAGGGACCGAGATCAGGCATGAGCGCCGGAAGGCGCGCCCGGATATCGAGGATCTGACCGAGCCGAAAGAGGTGTGGAAGGAATCCGAAACAACCCCGCAGCCGAAACCGCAACCCAAATCGGAGACGGGCAGAAAGCGCGTCGCGGATGCGGGCGACCTCCAAGACGGCGAGCCCTCGCCCTACGACACCGAGGTGCAAGCCGATCGCGTCGCAACCCAGACGGACCGGAATCGCCCCGTGACGAACAAGAAGCGCTAGCATCGGCCCCCGAATATCGGAACCGATCTTCGGAAAGCTCGACGCGCCGATTCAAAGCGTTACAGCGACCAAACATCGAGGAGCGAGACAATGCTATGGAGCGCATCCGACATGACGGGCTGTGGCATCGACGCCACCGATGGCTCGATCGGTACCATCGGCGATCTTCTTTTCGACGACCAGAGCTGGACCGTACGTTGGTTCGTTGTTGAGACGGGCGTGGTGTTCACCGGCCGAAAGGTGCTCTTGCCGCCGTCAGCGATTCTTTCGTCAGATTCCATAGGACGGCTATTGTCCCTCAACGTGACGAGACAACAGGTCAAGGATAGTCCTGAGATCGACTTCGACGCGCCCGTTTCCCGTCAGCAGGAAAGCAGCGTCTACGACCACTATGGATGGCACCCCTATTGGGGGCCGCATACCTATTTTGCGCCGGGCGCCAGGGCTCCGGTCGTGCCCGCGCCGACTCCCGATTACGAGGAAGAACAGGCGGCCCCCGATGCGCGAGGAGAGGGCGATCCGCATCTGCGATCCGCGAACGAAGTCACCGGCTATTACGTCAACGCCACGGACGGCGACATCGGTCATGTGGAGGACCTTGTCGTCGACACCGATGCCTGGGCGATCCGTTATATCGCCGTGGATACGGTGAATTGGTGGCCCGGCAAGAAGGTGTTGATTTCGCCGGCCTCCTTGACCGGCGTGATCTGGGCCACCCAGACCGTGGACATCAACCTCACGCGCGAGCAGATACGCAATGCGCCGGAGTATCTCCCCGGTGAATCGATCGATCGTGCCTATGAAACGCGCTACCACGACTATTACGGCTATCCCTACTATTGGAAGTGACGGGAAAGCAGATAGGCACATCCTTCAATCGGCCAATCCGCCCTATCGGGGGCACCGTATCAGCACCTGCTCCTCTGCCGAGTCCCGAAGGTGGATGCGCATCATTCCAGGAGCCTCGCGTCGTAGCAGGAACTCGTATTCCGATCGCCCGTCTTCGGAAACGCAAAGCGCCGTCAGTTCACCGCCGACTTCGGTTGCCGTGACGTCTCGCACGCTGCAGGTATTGCCCTGCCATCTGAGAAGCGTGTCGGTGAGGAGGGGTGAGACCGGTGGCGAGGCAGGTTCGCCAACCGGACACTGCGCGGGGTCCTCCACCCATCTCCCGTGGATTTGCACGAAGCTCTCGTCATCGGGCTCGATTTCGGAGGGCAAAGGATCAGGCTTGGGAGGTCTGTCGATAATTCTGAAGGAGGCCGGCGGCTCTCTCTTCGGGACCTGGGCCGACGCCACGTCGCCGAGCAACGCACATGCGATCGCAGCCGCCAGGCAGCAGTGGGGGAGCGATCTTCGGCCGGAGTTTCCCTCCAAACGGTGTTTCTGCATGGCCAATCTCCAAGTTTCAAGCATTCAACTTCCCGCGGAACTCTCGAGGTCCGCCCGCTCGGCCTGCGCTTCGGCACCAGACCGGTCGCCTCCCTCTTGCAGCCACAATGTTTTCACCAGGACCACCGACAAGACGGTTAGCGGGGCGGCAAGAACGACCCCCATTGGACCAAAGACGATGCCGAAGGCGACGATGGCAAAAATCGCCAGAGCCGGCGCCAGATCGACCGCCTTGCGCTGGATCAGTGGAGCGAGCAGCAGCCCCTCCGCCTGTTGGATTGCGAAGTAAAGCCCGAGGACCAAAAGGGCTCTGGTGGGACCTTCGACCAGCCCGAGCGCAATTGCCGGCGCGGCGCTGAGGACCGCACCGACATAGGGCACAAATTCGAGTACACCGGCCAGGAAGCCGAGCGCGATGGCGGAGGGAATGCCGAGCGCCAGCAGCCCCAGCGTCGTCGCGAGGCCCACCGTGATCATGGCGAGGAATTGCCCAAGCAGCCATACCCGCAGAGCGCCCGTGGCCGAGGCTATGACCTTCGCGGCCTCGCTTCGCCATCTGTGCGGCAGCAGCTTGAGAAATCCTTGACGATAGGTCCGTGGCCGGGCGGCCAGATATATTGCGCCGGCGACCACGAGAAATGTTTGGATCAGCCCGGAATAAATGACGGTCGAGAGCCCCGAGATTTCACTTAACAGGCTGAAGTTCCGGAATACTCTGCCCGCCTGCTGTTCGAGCCATTCGAGCGGGTCCTCAAGGCCAAGCCAGTTACCAACGGAGACGGCTAATTCCGGGGCGCGCTCCGCCAATTGCGTTATTTCGCCGGCGATACGGGAACCGAGAAGAAAACTGAAGCCCGCTGCGGCCGCAGCGATTACGAGTGTGGCGACAAGCAGGGACAGCGCCCAGCCAGTCCCGAGCGAATCCTTGATCAACTGAGTGAAGGCAGTAAGGGCGATCGCCAGCAGGACGGCGGCGAAGACAAGCAGGAGGAGATGCCGCAATTCCCAAAACAACAGACCGGCAACAACCAGCGCCGCCGCCATGAGAACGAGCCGGAAGGAAAAATCGGCGGGCCTCAGATTCGCTGGCATCCGGATTACCTGTCTCGCTCGACCTTGGTGATACGATCTCCGGCAGGAGCGTCAGCCGCAGCCGTCACGCGACGGCTGCGGGTAAGGAAAGCCAAGGAATGGAGCGCCATTGCCGGGCACTCCCGCTGCGTTGAACCACTCACTGGGCGGTTTGGGTATCGGTCTCGGCCTCCGGCATGGGCTCAGTACTCGACGTCTTGCCCGCATCCTGCGTGCTTGCATCCGTTGCGCCCTTTCGCTGCATCTGACTGTAGTCGAAGACCTGCAGCACAGCGACGTCCTCGGCCCCGTAGGGCAGGGTATAACGCGCCGGGTCGCGCCAAGCGGTCGGGCCCGTGTACGGATAGGCGTAGTAGCCCCGGCCATATGCTCTCGTGTCGGCCACGACGGCCGCAAGCTTGCCGTCATTGACGATGATGTCGTTCAGATAGCCGTAGCGCTCCGCATTATTGAGAAACGCCGTATCTCCGATTATGTCGGTGGCCTTGAACAGATCGGGCCCGGTCGCAAGGTCGTCGTCGACCGTCGACACCTGCCCCGTTTCACCTTCGCGGAGTACGCTCCGGTCTCCGGCCGCGGCGAAATCGTCGGCATTTTCCTCCGTCACCGGCACGGTGAAGCGGGCGGCGTCCTCGGAGATCTGTACCTGATCCCAGGGGATGCTCACATGCGTGTCGCCAATGTCCCAGAAACCGCCGACCTCTGCTATCAGCGCAACGGCATTGCCATCTCTGTCGAAGATGATGTTCTCGATGTCGCCGATCTCGTCGCCATTCTCGCCGGCGACTGTCGCCTCGTCGAAGGCCTGATCGACGCTCCAGCCGGAAGCATAAAGCGGATCATAACGCCACTCGGACAAAACAATCACGCCTTTGGGTTCCACCTGCGTCTGCGGCTGGGTCTGCTCCTGTTGGGTTGCTTGGTCGGGCTGCTTTTGCTCTTGCGCATAGGCGGGCGCGACGATTAAAGCAAAGAGGCTGGCGCTACAGAGTAGACTTTTCATGGTTGGATTCTCCCAGTGATTTGATCATGGAGGCGACTGCCTCCGTCCTTGTCCAACCGAGATGTCTCGACGATGTTCCGAGATTGGGTCTCGGAGTTGCCGGACTGCATGAGGAAAATCCTTCACGGGGGAGAACTGATCTTCGTTCACGCCTGCATCGCGGCACGCACGCGCTCCGGCTGGAGCGGCAGGTCGCGGATGCGGACGCCGATCGCGTCCGCCACGGCATTGGCGATCGCGGCCGCCGCCGGTCCCTGTGAGGCCTCGCCGGTGCCGAGGAAAGGTTCTCCCGGCCGGTCGACGACATGGACTTCCACCGTCTCCGGCACTGACGGGAACCGCATGATCGGGTAACCCGCCCAGTCGGCTGAATGGACCCCTTCCGCATCGAAGCGGACCTGCTCGAAAAGCGTCCAGCTCGCCGATTGCACAAGCCCGCCCTCGATCTGGTTCCGTATGCCGTCGGGATTGACGGCCTGTCCGCTGTCGCAGGCGGCGACTGCCCGGCCAAGCCTGATGCGCCCGGTTGCAACGTCCACCTCGACTTCGATCGCCACCGCGCAATAGGCGGCGAGGTTCTTGTAGCGCGCATAGGCAAAGCCGCGCCCACGCCCCGATCTTTGCTCCCAGCCGGTCCAGTCGAACGCCTTTGCGGCCGTGGCTACGACATCGCGCGCCCGCGGATCTTCGAGCCGGGAAAGCCGGAATTCCACCGGATCCGCTCCGGCGGCAAGCGCCAGTTCGTCCATGAAACTCTCCAGCGCAAAGACGTTCATGTAAGCGCCGAGGGAGCGCAGGGCCGACGTGCGCAACGGCATTTCGCTGATGAAGTGTTCGACGACGCGCGCATTCGTAATTTTATAGGTCGGAACGGCGTTTCGGTCGGCGCCGCCGGCTGGCTGCGGGATGTTGGTGGGTGCTTCCGGCTCGAAGGAAGCGGAGATGAGTTGAGCGGGCAGGAGGTTGCCCGCCGGGCCCGGCCTCGTGGTGTGCGGGTTGCTCCAGACCTCGTAATTCCAGCTCGATATATCGCCAGAGGCGGAAACGGAGCCACGTGCCCGCACGACCATGGCCGAGCCATAGGGTTCCCATTGATGCTCGTGGTCGCGCATCCATTGTATGCGGACCGGGCGGTCGGGCACGGCGCGTGCCAGCAGTGCTGCATCGGCTGCCGCATCGTCCGCGCCATTATGACCGTAGCAACCCGCGCCCTCCATATGGATAAGCCGCACGGCTGCCTCCTCCATGCCGACCATCTCGGCGATCGCCGCACGATCCGGGTAGACGCCCTGGGTGTGGCTCCAGATGGTGAGCTGACTGTTCTGGAAGAGCCCCACCGCGCAGGATGGTCCTATGGATCCGTGCATCTGGTAGGGTCGCGTGTAGGTCGCTTCAACGATCTTGGCGCCGTCGGGCGGCGATACCGCCGTCTGCGGACCGTCGATCACGCTGGTGTCCGCCGGCAATTGCATCAGATGATCGTAGATGTCCGTGTTGGACGGCAACGAGGCGCCACCTTCCCACTGCGCGGCCATTTGAAGCGCCTGCATCGCCTTGATCGCCTGGAACTCGCCCTCCGCGATCACGCCGAGATAGTTGCCGTCCCTCACCACCCTGATCACGCCCGGCATGTCGTCGATCTCAGACGTATCGAGGTCGGCGAGACGCATGCCGCGTCTCGGCGGACGCACGATGCGGGCATGCACCATGCCCTCAAGTCTCAGGTCGTGCACATAGGACGGCTCGCCGGTGACTTTGCCCGGAATATCGACTCGCGGCACCGGTTGCCCCATAACCGTGTAATTCCCCGGTTCGAAGAAGTCGGTCTGATCGTTCACCGTCACATGAAGCGATCGTCCGCTGACCAACTGCCCGTAGCTTCGCCTTTCGCCCGTACTGCTGACGACAGCGCCGTCCTCGACCTTGAGATCGCCCGCCGCGACACCGAGCTCCTCGGCCGCCAGTCCGATCATCATCCGGCGCAGATATGCTGCGGCATGCAAGATAGCCGTGCCGCTCTTTTCCATAGAGTGACTGGCTGCAGTGTAGCCCTCGTCTGGTGTCTGCGCCGTATCGGCGGTGAGGAGCCTGATACGGGAGAAGTCCACCTTGAGCTGTTCGGCCGCGATCTGACTGAGGGCGGTTCGGATTCCCTGGCCGAGTTCGGCCTTGCCGGTGAAGACCGTGATGCTTTCGTCATTGTCGATGCGTATCCAGGAATCGAGGAAAGGAAAGTCGGAAAGGCTTCCCGGAAGCTTGGCGGGCGGTGGAGCAGCGGCCGGTGGAGCAGCGGAGGGTGCGCCTTCCTGGGCCGCGAGCCGACCGGGCGAGATCGCGAAGTAGAGAACCAGGCCGCCGCCGCCCTTGAGGAGCGAGCGGCGCGACAGTTCCAGGTGATCAAGGACGGTCATTGGCTAGGCTCCCCTGCAGCGGATGTTTGTTGCTGAAAGCCTTCGCTTGCCCGGTGCACGGCGCGTAGGATCCGCATATGCGTTCCGCAGCGGCAGAGAGAGGGTTCGAGGGCCGCGCGGATGGTCGTTTCGTCGGGCGCGGAATTCTGCAAGAGAAGGGCATGCGCCCGCATGATCATGCCGGGAATGCAGTAGCCACATTGCGCGGCCTGTTCGTCGATGAAAGCCTTTTGCACCGGGCCGGGGTTGTCGATAGAGCCGAGGCCCTCGAGCGTCGTGACCTCCCGCCCGGCAAGCACGGCGATGGGTGTCAGGCAAGAAAAGATGGGGTGGCCGTCGGCGAGCACCGTGCAGGCGCCGCACTGGCCCAGCCCGCAGCCGAACTTCGCACCGTTGAGTTCCATCTCGTTTCGCAGAACGTAAAGGAGTGGCGTCTCCGGCGCGGTGTCGGTGTCGAACGTGCTGCCGTTCACATTGAGCGTGATCATGTCTCACTCCGCTTCAGCTGTTTCCGCCCCGGACCCCGGCTCGCTGCGCATTCTCCTGGCGACGACGTCGGCGACGTCCGCCCAGGGCTCGAGCCCGGTGAACCGCCCGCGCAGATAGGTGGCGAGCGCCACCATCTGGTCGTCCGTCAGGGCGCCGGCAAATCCCGGCATATAACGGCCCGGCCGACCTTCGGGTGGCTTGACGCCGTCCTCTATGATCCGGACCAGATTCAAGGGCGTGGGTATGCGGATCGACGTGCTATAGGCCAGAGGCAAACCGGCGGCGAAAGGCGAGGGGCTCGCTTCGTGGCAGATCGCGCAAGCGCCGGCATAGATCACCGCGCCGATATCGTCGCCATTACGCAGTTCGCCGACGGCACCGGTGATCTCGGCATCGGTTTCGGCTTCGTCGCCCTCCATGAGCAACGCGATGTAGGCTGAGATCGCTGCGACATCCTCTTCGGGAACGCGCGAGAGATTGTGAGCGACGGGCGCCATCGCGCCGAGAGCGACGCCGTGCTCATCGACCCACCGGCCCGCCAGGTAATCGGTCAGTTGCGCCTCGTTCCACTTTACCGCTGCCGGAACCTCGCCTGCGATTGCGGGCGCATACCAGTTTTCAGTAACCTCGCCCCGCAGGAACTCACCCTCTTTTTCGGCCTGGAGAGCGTTGCGCGGGGTGTGGCAGCCGCCGCAATGTCCCAGCCCCTGCACCAGATACGCGCCCCGGTTCACCTTCTCATCCGCATCGGGCAGCCCGGCAAAGCGTTCATTGTCCAGATAAAGAAGCTTCCAGCCGGCCAGCAGCGGGCGGAGGTTGAATGGAAATCTCAGCTCATTTTCCGGCGGCTCGTTGCGCACCGGTTCGCGGGTCATGAGATAGGCATAGAGGGCATCGACGTCCTCCGGCATCACCTTGGTGAAATGATGATAGGGAAAGGCGGGGTAGAGGTGCTGCCCTTCTCTATCGAGCCCCTCATACATCGCGCGGCGGAAGGCTTCCTGTGACCAGGTGCCGATGCCGGTCTCCGGATCCGGCGTGATGTTCGTCGAATAGATGGTGCCGAGTGGGGTAGGGATGGGCCGGCCGCCTGCATAGGCTCCGCCACGCTCGGCCGTATGGCATTCCGCGCAGTTACCAATCAGCGCCAGGCGCTCGCCATGAGCGACCGTGGCCCCGTCGAAGCGTTGCGGATCTGGGCGCTCGACGCCTTCGAGCGCACGCGGGCTCACGGCATAGGCGACGGCCGCCGCCGCAAGCACGATCAGCGCGATGGCGAGGCCGTAGAGAACCTTCACCGGTGCTCCTTCCTCTAGAAGATTTCGTCAATGAAACCCAACCTGTGGCACCCCAAAAGGTTCCATGTGTCGGGAGCGTCGAGCAGTCTCCGGACGTAAAATGGCGGCGCCTGGATTTCAGGCACCGCCAATGAGCAAAAGGGGGACTAGATTTGTCGCTCCCGCTACCGGGAGCATGCAATATCCAATTCGCGATCTGGCAATTTGTTCCATGCCTTTGTCGAAAGCGGCCGCTGCTGGGCGAGGCGGGAATCTCCTTCGTGTCGCAACCGCGCACTGCTTCCTTTCTACCGCTGGAAATGGCGAACTCGGCGAGAATTCGAGCGGCAATTCCCGCCGCCGCGCTATTCGGATGGGCCACCGCGCAGATCGCCGACTGCAACTCTGGAGCGCATCGTTACTGCCATTTGCCCAGGGCCAGTTCCAAATGCTGACGGGCTCGCCCGCGGTCGTCTCCATCGGCCGTTAGAGTGGTCTCCTCGAGACGCCTCTAGATCCGTCCCATCAGGACAAGGATTAGGAGCACGACGACCAGCAGTCCGAGGAAGCCCGAAGGGCCATAGCCCCAACCGGAAGAGTAGGGCCATGTTGGGACCGCTGCGATGAGCAACACGATCAGGATGATCAGAAGTATGGTGCCTAGCATGCTGCGCTCTCCTTAGACAAAAGATCGTTTACGCTTGGGTTTGAGCGTCGAACGGCGGCTCTTTGAGAATTTCGATCGAGCCGGGGCCCAAGCCTCGATAAGATTTGCACTCCTAACCCGAAAGGCGCGCAGATGTTCCGCCGCCACTCGCAAACCTCTGATGATGTTCCTGCCGGTCACTGATGCTATGCCGCTTGCCGGTCTGGGCTACCCCCGATCTGAGAGTGCCAATTCCCAGGGATTCAGAGCACGATTCCGCCGGCCATGATCGCGAGAACGAGAAAGATAAGGAATATGGCCACGGCGATGAAGAACAGGATCTTGGCAATTCCGGCGGTTGCAGCCGAAACGCCGGAGAAGCCGAGGAAGCCGGCAACCAGTGAAATCACAAAGAAGATCAAAGCCCATTTCAACATTGCTGCACCTATGGTGGAAGGAGTGATCCGGGGGAAGATAGGGCATCAATCCGGCACGACCACTTTCGTTTTACGGCGGCTACCCGCGGTCATGCAGATCGCCGGAGAAAGATGCAATCGCTGCCATTCTGACGGAACCAATTTCATGGGACGGCGTTAGACGGGCTCGTCACGAAGGAGGGTAAGCCATGCCAGAAAAAACACTTGAGAACCTGTTCCACGAGACGCTCAGGGACATCTATTATGCCGAGCGACAGATCCTGAAGGCGCTGCCGAAGATGGCCAGGGCAGCGAAATCCCAGAACTGCAAAGAGGCGTTCGAAAAGCACAAGGAAGAGACCGAGACGCATGTCGAGCGGCTTCAGAAGGTGTTCGAGATCATCGGCAAGCGGGCCCAGGGTAAGACATGTGAAGCGATGGACGGCCTTATTGCCGAAGGCGAGGACGTAGCCGAGGAGTTCAAGGGATCGCCCGCCGTGGATGCGGGGCTGATTGCCGCCGCGCAAGCGGTTGAGCATTACGAGATCGCCCGCTATGGCACGCTGAAGACCTGGGCACAGCAGCTTGGCCTCAAGGAAGCGGTGTCGCTCCTCGACGCCACCCTCCAGGAAGAGGGTGAAACGGACAAGAAGCTCACTAAGCTTGCCGTAGAAGCGGCGAACCAGAAGGCGAAAGCGGCCTGAACGGAAGGCCGCGCGCTCTCAAAAACGCCGGTGACCTACGCACGAGAACGGCGCACCGAATTTGCGCCTTCCCTCGGTACCGGTCACCGGCTCCTGCTGCGGGCCAAACTGATCGCCAGCGTATCATTCCCAGAGAGATGTGCTTCCATGGAACATGGTGATGTTCTGCGTGGTTGTGATGATCAATCCGGCGAAGCAGCGAAGAGGAAGGTCTCATGAGTGAAGCCACCGCAACTGACAAGCATGAGGAAATCAGACGCTGGGTCGAGGAACGCAATGGTCGCCCGGCGAGAGTGAAGGCCACTTCGAACGGGGGCCTGCTCCGCATTGATTTCGGTGAGCCGGAGGAATCCCTCGAGCCGATTTCCTGGGAAGAATTTTTTCGTGTCTTCGACGAAAACCGGCTGCTGTTCCTCCATCAAGACAAGACCGCAGATGGCAGTCTCAGCCGCTTCAACAAATTCATCGACCGCCGGTGAGGAATGCAAGACCCGCACGAGGCAACTTATCGGACCGCACCACCTGCACAGGCCACGCCGCGGCTCGATCGCAACATTCGTGCGGTGCTGAAACAGCGCGAGGATGATGAACGGAGCACAACGGCGCAGGAACAGATTTCGCAGCGCATCACGAACTTCGCGGGCTCTCTGAACTTTGTCTGCCTGCACGTGCTCGCCTTCGGGGCTTGGATCATCGCGAATCTCGGGCTGGTGCCCAAAGTGCCTGTTTTCGATCCCACCTTCGCCATGCTCGCCATGATCGCCTCCGTGGAAGCCATCTTCGTCACCACTTTTGTGCTGATCTCCCAGAACCGCATGGCCCGGGATGATGCCAGGCGGGCGGATCTGAACCTGCAGATATCCCTGCTTGCGGAGCAGGAGGCGACACGGCTCCTGGCACTCGTTTCCACCATCGCCGAGCGCCTGGACGTAAAGACGGCCGCCGATGCCGCCCTTGACGAACTTGCAACGGAGATCACGCCTGAGCAGGTGCTTCACAGGCTGGACGAGCGCGAAGCAGAACCGCGCGAATAGAGACGGGCGGCGAATTGCTCGCCTCACCTTGGCCCGTCACCTCAACAGTCCGCACACGTCGATCTGGAAGACCGATGCGCCGCTCCAGACGACCCCCATGAGCGACAGCAAGCTCAACAGTCGTTCAACGCGGACCGAAAAGGTGCGGTTGTGCGGCTCCGGCATCTCGTAGCGCAGCATATGGGCAAGGCGGCCGGGGAAGAAGAGGCTGAAACATAGCAACAGAATGGCCCCGAGCGTCGCCAGCATCACCGACGCCTGGATCAGAACCGATGGGGCCATTGTGCTGTTTCCGACGGCGCAGGCTGCCGACTGAACGCCGTAAACCAGAAGGAGGTGTGTCGCCCACAGAATTGGTCCGGCCAGCAGGAAGAGGATTGCGCTGGCGATTGGTGCTTCCTTTCCAGGCTCGATCATCGCCAACCTACCCGATCAGCCGCGGGAAACCGTGCACGAGCCCAAGCCCGAGCAGCGACTGCGCCACGGCGTAGTGATACAACAGCATGTAGTTGTCGAATGTCACGCGGCGCACGCCGTCGAGCTTGCCTGTGAGGTATCGCGCGAGCGTATACAACCCCAGTATTGCAAGCGCGAAGGCAAGCTGGCCGAAGAGCACCACGCCGAGATAGACCATGGCGCCGTAGGCGTTGTCGCCGGGGCTGAGGCCGGTCATCAGATGGCCTGAAAGTTCGAGTGCAAGCGCGCCGATCAGAGAGGCGAGCGATAGCAGCAGAGCCGCCGTCATGGCGAATGGTGACGTGGCGAGTTTCCCGAGTCTGCGGCTGATGAGCCAGATGAGGGCCGAACCGGACAGCAACAGCGTCGCGGTTGAAGCCGGCCAGAGGCCGGGCGGCGGCGGCGGAGATCCGGCCGGCGCCCAGACTTCGGGCGATACGAGCCAGAGAAACAGATAGGAGAAGACGTAGGCGAAGTAGAGGGAGCCGGCAACGATCATCAGCACCACCATCGCCCACCAGGAATGCGAGGCCGGACCGGTCATGTAGGTGGGCAGGCGAACGCCCTTGGCTATGTCGATCGCGCCCTTGGATGGACCGGGGTCAAGGCCCCAGGTCCAGATGAGCACGAAGGCTATGGCAAGCACGCCGCAGACTGCGGCGACGGTCACGATCTTGACCGTCAGCAGCAGGAAGAAGGCCGCCGTAAAGACCGCCGCTAGGAAAGGCGGCCAGCCGGGACCCGGCATCTGGATGATGTATTGCGGCCGGGCGTGGATCGGCGAGGTGACAATGGTTTCTCGCCCGCCCGTTGGGGCGTTGGGGAGATAGTGATGGCCGTCCCGCACCTCCCGGGGAAGGGTCGGCCTGTCCCACAGCGGTTCGCGGCTGGTGATGTGCGGAATGCTGCGGGTGGAATAGACGTCGTTCGGCAGCCATTCGAGCGTGCCCGCTCCCCATGGATTCTCGACCTCGGCATTGCCGGCTCGGAACTTCGCGACGAGGTCGACCAGGAACACCAGCACGCCGGCGCCGAGCACGAAGGCCCCGACGGTGGAAATGGTGTTCAGCAGGTTCCAGCCCATGTCGCCGGGGTAGGTCCAGACGCGCCGGGGCATGCCTTTGAGCCCCGTCAGGTGCATTGGCAGGAACGCCACGTTGAAGCCGATGAACATCAGCCAGAAAACCCAGCGGCCGAGCCGCTCCGAAAGCGGGCGCCTGCTGAAGAGTGGTATCCAGTAGTAGAACGCCGCAAACAGCGGGAACACGAAGCCACCGATCAGCACGTAGTGGAAATGCGCGACGACGAAATAGGTATCGTGCACCTGATAGTCGAAGGGCACCATGGCCACCATCACGCCGGTGAGACCGCCGAGCGTGAAGATGAAGAGGAATCCCAGGATGAACAGCGACGGGGTCGTCATGCGAAATCGTTCTCGCCCGGCGGCGATGGTGGCGATCCAGGCGAAGACCTGAATGCCGGACGGTACGGCGACGGCCATGCTGGCGGCCGAAAAGAAGGCAAGGCTGAGTGCCGGTATGCCCGTCGTGAACATGTGGTGCACCCAAAGCCCGAAGCTGAAAAAGCCGGTCGCGATCAGCGCCACCACGATCAGGTGGTAGCCGACGAGCGGCGTACGGGCCATGGTCGGCACGATCATAGAGACGAGACCTGCGGCCGGCAGGAAGATGATGTAGACCTCCGGATGGCCGAAGAACCAGAAGAGATGCTGCCAGAGCAGCGGATCGCCTCCGAGTGCGGCCGTGAAGAACGGCCAGCTGAACGCCCTCTCTATTTCGAGCATCATCGTCGCCAGGATGACCGCGGGAAAAGCGAACATGATCATGCTGGCGAAGATCAACATGGTCCAGGCGAAGATCGGCATCTGTGCGAGCGACATGCCCGGAGGGCGGGTCCGGAGCGTCCCGACGACGATCTCGATCGCGCCGGCGATGGCCGAGATCTCGATGAAACCGATGCCAAGCAGCCAGAAGTCGGCATTATCGCCCGGTGAAAACTCCATCAGCGTCAGCGGCGGATACATGAACCAGCCGCCCTTGGGCGAAAGATCGTAGAAAATCGTCGAGAAGAAGACCAGCCCGCCAACCACATAGGCCCAGATGGCGAAGGCGCTGAGTCGGGGAAAAGGCAGGTCGCGGGCGGCGAGCATCTGCGGCAGCAGCATGACCCCAAGCGCCTCGACGGCCGGCACGGCGAAGAGGAACATCATCGTCGTGCCGTGAACGGTGAACATCTGATTATAGAGGTCCTGATCGATCAGGCGACTGTCGCCGACGGCCAGCTGCGCCCGCATGATGAGCGCCAGCACGCCCGCCATCAGGAAAAAGAGAAAGGCGACGCCGATATAGAGCAGTCCGATCACCGTATTGTTGACGGCGGTGACCAGTCGCCATCCCCGTGGCGTCGCCCAGATGCGTTCCAGTTCTCTGACCTCGCCTTCGGGGCGCGGATCGGGATTGGGCAGTTCCATCATCCACCTCCTCCACCAGCGTCGCGCAGGAAGTAGAGTATGACCAGTCCGGAAAGGTATACCGTCAGGACGGCGAAGGCATCGTAGCCCATCTTGAAAATTGTCCGGTCTCGCCGCTCGACCAAGCCGATGAGAAAGGTCGCCGTGACGGTGATGGCGATCAGCGCTGCAAAGGTCTCGAAGCGGCCGACGCTGTTCATGACCGCATCGGCCCCTCCGGTAAGATCGATGAGGAATAGAAAGAAAATGTCGAACAGATTCGTGCCGAAAATATCCGACATCGCCATGGTGTAGAGCCCGGCCCGCGCAGCGGCGAACACCGTGCTCGCTTCCGGAAGAGAGGTTGCGATCGCGACGAGTACAGCCCCGACGAAGCTCTGGCCGAGGCCGGTTTCCTCAGCGATCGCCTCCGCCGTGCGCGACAGCAGATAACCAGCGGCAATGATGACGGCTCCTGTGGCGGCCGCGGCCCAGCCAGCCGCGCTGAGGGACTCATCACTCTCTTTCGCCTCCTCGCGCGCTTTTGATTGTTCGCGTTCCTGCGTCACATCTTCGTTGTTGGCGACCCACGCCTTGCGGTGCTGTGCACGCGAGAGGGCCCACAGGCCGAGTCCGGTAACAGCGGCCAAGAGCCACATCCAAAGACCGGTGAAGAGCACCGGCACGTCACCGACCACGATCGAGGCAGCGACGATCGACAAAAGCAGAATCTTGAAACAGCCCTGGAGCATCACGACCGGATCGGGGACGACGGAGGTCAGCGCTCGTTTGCCGATCAGCATGTCGGCAAGCGCAAGGATCGCCACCTGCATCGCGATGCCGCCGAGCATGCTGTTGACCGCGAGGCTCGCGTTTCCGGCCAGCGACGAACTCACCGCCACCGCCAGCTCCGGCAGGGAGGTGATCCCGCCGAGAAGCACGACGCCGACGAATGCCTGTCCGACGCCTGTCCTGACGCTGATGATGTTGGCGTAACGCGTGATGCGGACGCCCGCCATCCAGACAGTCGCAGCCGCTCCGGCGAAAATCGCGAGGTTCAGCCACAGTCCGAGGGCTGTGAAATCAAGCATCGGTCGTCACCTCAACTGATCCAGATAGAGTGCAAGCTGATCGAGCTCGCTCTCGGTGAAAATTTCGAAGGAAGGCATGAGGTTTTCGGGCTTCACATGTTGACTGTCCCGGATCCAACGGGCGAAGGCTGCCGGGTCGTTTTCAAGGGTGGCCGCGGCGAGCGAGTGCCTGCTGCCGACATGCGTCAGATCTGGGCCGATCGTCCCCTGCGCCACGGACCCCCGTACCCTGTGGCATGCGACGCAGCCGGAAGACTGGAACAGCGCCTGTCCGGTCACCGCCTCGGCGCTGGTGGGCGGCAGAGCATCGGCAGCTTCGCGCTCGAGCCAGGCGGCGAACTCGACTTCCGGTAACGCGACGACAAAAAATGCCATGAGGGCATGCGGGCCGCCGCAATACTCGGCGCACTGCCCACGACTGATCCCGGTCTCCGTCACATGAAGCGTCATCCGGTTGGTGCGGCCCGGAATCATGTCGAGCTTGCCGGCAAGTTTCGGCACCCAGAAGCTGTGGATCACGTCCGCCGACGTCAGTTCGATCTCCACCGGCCGTCCAACTGGCAGGCGGATTTCGTTGGCGCTCTCGATCCGTCGACCGTCTTCGTCGATATAAGTCACCCGCCACCACCAGCGCTCTCCCACGACTTCGACGCGCAGCCGGCCGTCCGTGTCCATAGCCGGCGCGTTCGATCCCATCAGGTAGAAGCCGTAGCTCAACAGAACACTGAGGGAGAGAAACGGAAAGATAATGCCGCCTCCGATCACCAGCCGTTCTCCGGATAATCGAGCACGCAGGGCATCGCCTCCAAACAATGCCGCAGCCGCGATCGCACAGACCCCCACCAGCACGGCGGCAGAGAACAGTATCAGCACCCAGCCGAGGACATTGATCCGCTCCGCCTCGGTACCCGCCGGTTCGAGGGCCGACTGAACGCCGGCGCAGCCATGCAAAGCGAGGAGAGCAAGTGGCGTGATCGATCTGACGGGGTTCATTGATGCGCCTCCGCCATTGGGCTTGGAGACGCCAACCCATGAGGTTGCGCGGCAAGATAGGCGGCAACATCTTCGATCTGTGCCGGCTCGAGGGCCCCGGCGACGACCGCCATGATCCGCCCATAGGCCGATCCCCTGCGTCCGCCCTGCCGCCAGAGGTGCAATTGTGTCTTGATATAGTCAGCGTGTTGGCCGGCGATCAATGGGAATTGGGACGACTGCCGCCCCGCGTGACAACTCATGCATGCGGGTACCTGCTGCTCAGGAATGCCGCGAAGCGCGATGGATTGGCCGCGCCGAAGCTGCTCCACGTCCGGTGCGGCCCGCTCCGCCTCCGCGGCCGGCCGCAGGGCCGAGTAGTAGGACGCCAGCCTCTGTCGTTCTCGCTCGTCCAGGAGATCGGCTACGGGTTCCATTGCACCGCTCGGACGCATCTGCTCGGCATATTCCCGAAGGCTGCGCAACAGATAGGCTTCGGTTTGCCCCGCAAGCCGCGGCACGCGGTCGCCGTTCGTACCGTTGCTCCCACTTTCATGGCAGCGCGCACATTGTGTCAGCGCTCTCCCGCTCGCCAGCTGTCCACGCGTATCACCAACACCGCCGCGGGTGAGGCCGGAAAGCTCTCTATAGTCGTCTGTCGCATCTGGAAGGCGGGCGAGAAAGGCCGTCACGGCCCAGACTTCGTCGTCTCGTTGCGAGCTCGGCCAGGCGGGCATGCCGGTATATTTCATTCCATGTTTGACGATCCAGAAAATTTCCTCGGGAGGGCGTCGCTCACCGATGGTCCTCAGATCAGGAGGCGGAGGCAGCATCCCTCTGACGATCGGATCTATTTCTTCGCCCGGCCGGCTGTGGCAGGGTGCGCAGCCGCCCTCATAATGGCTGGCGCCGAGGCGAACCATGCCTTCGTCGTCGAGCGGCGGCACCTCGATCGGATAGCTGCGGACGGTGATCGAACGTTCGCGGATCACTTCGAAGAGCCACGTTGTGATTCGCAGGTGATCCCGCGAGGCCGCGACATTGTAGACACCGGACAGGACAACGACCGCACCCGCGGCAATCACGCCGGCACCCGCCAGGGCGAGTACCTTTGCAATCGTCGTCCAGTGCAGATCCTTCAGGTCCACGCTTCTCCACCCGCACTTGACCGGTCGATTTCGTCGGTTTCCATGGCGAACAGCCATCGTGCGCCAAGGACGATCCCGCCGAGAACGTAAGTTGCCGGGCAGGCAGTCAGCATGAGCAATCCCGCAAGCTGCTGATCGGCCAGAACAGCCTCAGGGGTGGGGGCACCGGTGCCGGGATCACCGGCTATGCCGGTAAAGAGCACTCTCGGCGCGAACAGGACGAGCACACCCAGCACGCAATAAAGCTTGCTGGTCACGAGCAGCGAGAGGATCGGTTTGCAGCTGTGATTTCCGCGGAAACGAAGGACCACCCACCAGAACAGAAAGGCGGTGAGAAGAAGGCTCCCGTACATGAGCAGGTGAAGCGGAGCGGAGGCGAGGGCGCGCGTGAGCAAAGGCGGTGCGTGCCACAGCCAAAGGCTGAGGAGTTGCGCTGCCGTCGCGAAGGCCAGCGCGCCGCCTGCGGGTTCTCGTCCTTGCTGCCAGAAAGCGCACGCGCTCATCGCCGCGAGCGGGGCGAGGACGTTCATAAGCAGGATATGCACGACCATATGGCTCGCCAGCGGTCCCATTGCGTCCACCTCTCCTTTGGAACGGCGCGCTATACGTTTCGCGATTTGCCAGTCGACTGGCGGCCTGATGCGTCCCTCGCGGCCGCGCCGTTACAGCATCTTTCCTAACGGGTTTGAACGCCTATGGTTCCCGTGGAGGTGAGGATCCGGCGGAACGACGCTTGCCGTTTGCGGAGGAGGGGGGTGAGATGTCCGACAAAATCCTGATCGCCAACGATGGCTCGGAAGGTGCTGCAAAGGCCCTCGACGTAGCGATCAAGCTCGCGCATCGCCTGCGGGCGAAGCTGCACATGATCTCGGTCGAGGAACTGACGGGCGCGCCTAGCACGATCGACGAGGTGGTGGAGGAGGAGCGCGAAGAGCAGCAGCGCTGCGCACAGGTGATCGCCCAGGCGCAGTTCAAGGCATGTGACACTTTTCCGGAACCCGCTTAATGCTTCATCATCAAGGGAATCGCCGCATACGACAGCAGGTAACGGGTGACGTGGCCGAGAAGCAGTTCGAGAAAGTATTCATGCTTGAATGCCCCGATCAGCAGGCAGGTCGCGTTGGCTGAACCGGCGAAGTCGAGGATGGCTTCCCCGACAGAGCGGTTTTCCGAACTCATCGCCACGACGCCGCCCTTGAGGCCAAGCTGGGCGAGAAGTTCACTTGCCGTGTGCTGGTAGCTGCCGTCGGGTTTGTCGTTGACGCAGAGGACCGTGACGCGCGCGGCCGCTGCCAGCCAAGGCCTTGCCGCCACGACGGCATCGCGCGCGCGGGCATGCGGCTTCCAGCCGATCACGACATGTCTCAGGAGATGGCCGGAGTATCCGGCCGCCGCCGGCACGAGCACCAGCTTGCCTTCGTTGAAAAGAACGTCATGGAAAGCGTCGCGCGCGTCCATGTTTCCATGGGCCGGGGCGACGACCAGCGCTGTGTCGTGGCATAGGCTCGTCACACAGCGAACGAGATCGCCGCGGCAGTCGTCCAGCAGGATCTCTTCGCGATCTGTTCTGGCCCGTTTCCATTCCTCGAACGATTGCTCGACGTGCTTGAGACGCTCGCGCGGGGACCCTTCCTCGAGGTCGCGCAGCATCTGCAGGTCGATCTCCTCCGGCGCGGCGATCATCGCTTCAGGATCGGCTCCGACATGGGCGGCGGCCATGCGGCCACCGATGGCGCGTGCCGCGTCTTCGGCAACGTCCAGACAGGCGCGGGCGCTCGCCGGATCGGGCAGCAATGCGACCACATCCGCATGAATGGCCGAGGCATGGGCCTCTTCGGCCAGGACCGGCGTGGTCGTCCGCTCACTCGTGCCGCCATTCGCTGACGCCATGTTCACCACCATCCGCGATGCTCCCACATCGCTCCTGGCCCACTCCCGGACGCCTTGTCACGGTAATGCTAAAATTACCGCTGCGTAGGGTCGCCAGCAACGACGCAGGAATTGCCGCGATTTAGACGGGCGGTCGAGGGGTTGATGGAGAAGGGCTGCCAAAAATTTTCCGGCAGAGGTCCTCGCCGAAGCCCGTGCGCAACGGTCGCTCTCGATCAGCTTGAAGGTCCCGCGTCCCGTCTCGCCGGTCTTCCTCAGCGAAGAAGTTGGCGAATTCGTAGGCTGCCGACAATCTTCGTCCAAACCACGTACGAGCGAGTGCTCCGCGGTGCTGTTGCGGCTATCTGGGGTCAGGTCTGTCCTGGAATTGCCCATCTCACATACTCCTGCTCTTCATCAAACAGGAGTCATTGGCCGGGCGGGTTTTATGCTTGGGGCACATTGCGATGCCGTTAGGGGAGGACGGCAACCACCCCATCTTGTCCCGCCCCGTCGGGTCGACGGAACAATCGCTTGAGCCCGCCATTACTCCTCTCGTTCACGAGATCGTCGGCGATGGAGGGTAAACAATGGTGGAGTCACATACCATTTCTGCGCCCAGGCATACTTCCGGTTATCCCGGTCGACAGGCGGACTGCCTCGCCGCGCTGCGGCCCGCCGTCGCGGATCTGGCGGCAAGCTCTCAGGACAGCGTCGTCGCCGCCATGGGCGGAGAGATGACCGGTGAGTTGCTGACCCTCGCCCACGAAGCTCAAGGGGCAGGTTGGAGCTTCGACGAGGCTCGCGAAGCCATCGAGAAACTTGCGCGCGAGTACGAGGGTGCCAAGGGGACGATCTTCGACTGAGCGGAAGCGAGCGTCGATCTCGCTCGAGCCGGCCGACCGTCAACCGAGAAGGTCAAAGCCGTTGCCGAAAGTGGGTATCCTCACCTTCCATCGTTGCATCAACTACGGATCATTCTGGCAGGCGCGCTGTCTGGTCGACGGTCTCCGGTCGCTCGGAGCCGATCCGGTGATACTCGACCATCGCTCCGCCCACATCCGCCGCGCCGAATTGCGCTGCGCCTTTCAGCCGCTGCTGCCGGCCAGATCGGCACGAGCGGACTTTCCGCTCTATGCTTCGAAGGTCAGAAAATTTGCGGAAGCCATCGCGTCCTATCCGCTAAGCGGAGCGTTCGAGATCGACAGTCCAGCTGGCATCGAACCCTTCGGCCTTGTGCTTGTCGGGAGCGACGAGGTCTGGAATCTCAGCCACCCCTGGTATGGGGGCCGTCCGCTCTTTTACGGAGAAGGCGTGCCGGCGCGCCGCCTCGTCTCCTATGCGGCCACCTTCGGGAACTTGCCTGCAGCACAGGGGATCGAAGCCTACTGGGCGGACAAACTGCGGAAATTCGATGGTATTTCCGTACGCGACGCCAATTCGAGGGCGATCATCGCGAAGGATCTCAAGCGACACGCCACGCTCGTGCTCGATCCTTGCCTCCAGTTTCCCGCATCGCCTGCGCGAAGCCAGGGGAACGGACCAATGCCCCCTTACCTGGCCGTGTATGGCCACTCCTTTCCGGACTGGTTCCAGGCCGGCATCCGTCGATGGGCGGAATCCTGTTCGCTCGATATCGTCAGTATCGGCTACCGAAACGATTGGACCGACCGACAGTGGCTCGACGCAGGGCCGTACGAATTCGCCGGATTCATTGCCGGCTCCGCCGCAGTCGCCACGAACTTCTTTCACGGCTGCGTGTTCTCGCTGATCAATGCGAAGCCTTTCGTCTGTACCCTGTCGGATTACCGCTCCAACAAGATAGGCGATCTCACGCGAACGGTCGGTGCCGAAGATCACCTCGTCTCGGAAGAGACACCACTAGCGACCTATGAAGCCATACTCGGGGAACCGCTCGATCCGGGCATCGCAGCCCGGATCGCAAAACTCCGCCTGCAATCCGGGACGTATTTGGCCGATGTCCTCCAATGAAAGAACCCCCGATCATGCCAGGCGTGCCGTGCTGACGCCGGCGCAGATGAACAGGGCCGGCCTCTGCATCGGCTGCGGCGCCTGTGTAGCGCAGGCCGGCGAAAGCACTGCCAGAATGCAAATCGACCGGTTTGGTCAGCTCAAGCCACTTACCTCCGGAGAAGGGAACGACAGCTCAGCCTTTGCGGAAATCTGCCCCTTCTCTCCCAGCTCCACTAATGAAGATGCGATCGCTGCCAAGCGTTTTGCCTCGAGCAAGTACCTCGACCCGCGCATTGGACGATTCGAGGCCTGCTATGTCGGCCATGTGCGCGAAGGGCGGTTTCGCGCCGAAGGCAGTTCCGGCGGGATGGCGAACTGGACGGCGGTCGAGCTCCTGGAAAAGCGGCTGGTCGACGGCGTCGCGCATGTCGTCCCATCTTCCGGCGATCAACTCTTCTTCCGCTATCAAATCTCGCGAAAGGCGGAGGACGTCCGCAGCGGCGCCAAGTCGCGATATCATCCGGTCGAGCTATCCGGCATCCTCGAAGAAGTCCGGCGGCAGCCCGGCCGCTATGCGGTCGTCGGCATTCCCTGCTTCGTCAAGGCCGTGCATCTACTCAGGCGGCGGGATCCGGTGCTACAGGAGCGGCTCGCGTTCATGCTTGGCCTCTTTTGCGGCCATATGAAAAGCGCCCGTTTCGTCGAGAGCTTCGCCTGGCAGATGGGTGAGAGGATCGACGCGGTGACCGGTGTCGATTACCGGCTGAAGGATGAGAACAGACCGGCCAACTGGTACACCGCGCATCTTGAGATGCGGGACGACAGCAGCCGGAGTCGGGACTGGTGGCACCTTGTCGATGGCGATTGGGGCGCCGGCTTCTTCCAGAACTCCGCTTGCAATTTCTGCGATGACGTGGTCGCCGAAACGGCCGATATTTCCTTCGGCGACGCCTGGGTGGAGCCCTATGCGTCGGACGGTCGCGGCACCAATGTCGTCATTGTCCGATCGCCGGAGCTTCACCGGCTGATCGGTCGAGCCGCAGAGGAAGGGCGGCTTGAACTGCGGGAAGTCGACAGTGCCTTTGTGGTGCGAACCCAGGCAGCCGGATTCAGGCAGCGGCGCGAGGGCCTTGCCTTTCGTCTAAGCTGGCCGCGGCGCGGCGTCAGGCCTTCAAAGCGCGTTCCACCGAAGTTCACCGGCCTGCCGCTGCGGCGCATGCTGGTCTATTGGCTGCGAAGCGTGATCAGCGCCCAGAGCCATCATGTCTTCTGGTGCGCCCGCGCCTTGCATCTGCCCGCGCTCTATCTCCGCTGGGCCTCCGCGATGCTCGCGTTCTATCAGGGCGTCACCTATTCGCGCGGCTGGGTCGGAAGGTTCGTCGACCGCATCGTCCCCCGGGAGAAAGGCGACTGATCGACGAAATCCAGGGTTGAGGAGGTGGTTGCATAGCGTTCGGTCATTTCGGCGCAGAATTCGGCGAACTCTTCCGGTACGATCGGCGTGCTGGTGTGATGGGCAGCGAGCCCCCTGTGGGCCGGCGTGAAGCAGAAGGTGACGGTCACGTCGAAGTCTTCCAGCGCCTCCATCTGGCGATCGAACCAGTCCAGTGCGTTAGGCCGGAAGCGATCGGCCCAGGAAAGGCCGGTCCTCATATAGGTGACGCCAAGCCGCTTCATCCATGCGACTGCCTCGACCAGCCGCGGGTCCTCGAAATGGAACCACTGCATCAGTCCGATCTCGGGTGTGTGCCTGGCGAATTCCTCGATGGCCGGTTTCGGCGAGCCGTCCTCGCGCAAGAGACCCATGTAGAAATGGCGGTAGTAGGAGGAACCCTCCGCCTCCCTGTGGCGGGTGGTCGCCCCCCAGGCGCTCGGCAGGTCATAAAGGCTATACCACTGAATCCGATCTGTTCTGCCCTTGAGCAATTCGACCGTCCTCTTCAATCCCCAGACCTGCACCTCCTCGGCTCCGAAGGTCGAAACGCCGACCTCGCTCACCCATAGAGGCAGATCGGTGACGCGCCGCATTTCTTCGATCTTCTGCGGCCATTCGTCGATCTGCCACAGATTCCAGTCGAGAGGAAAGCCATGTACGGCGACGGCATCGACATGGTCGAGCACGCCATAGGATTTCATCAGCGCCATAAAATTCGGATCGATCGGCGAAATGCCGCCAAGCACGCGCGTGAGGCCCGGATTCACATCGCGGATCGCATCTCCGGCCAGTTTCGCCATATGGGCAAATCGGCTCCAGTCCGGGTCGAGGTCCGGGTCCCAATGCGACTTGTTGTTCGGTTCGTTCCAGATCATGGCGGCTTCGATCATGATTACCTCCGCGCTGTCAGAAGATGGGCCGTCTCATCATGCTCGGGCGCTTCTCGGTTCAGCATCAGGAGCTTCATTTCGCCGCCGCTTTCCGCCACGGCGGAAACGAAGGCCGGCGCAATCTCGAAGCGCGGCCAGGCGTCGAGCGAAAGGCCGAGCACGTGGCAGACGAGCGCCTTGATGACATCGGCGTGGCTGACAAGAGCGATTTTCCCGCCGTCATGGTCCTTTGCCAGGATCTCGACGAACTGCGTCACGCGCCGCTGCACCTCGGGCATGGTCTCGCCCCCGGGCGCCCGCACGCGGCTTCTCACAGAGTTCCATTCCCGCCATAGCGGATCGGTGTGAAGCGTCTCGAAGGTCTTGCCGGACCAGGCGCCAAAATCGACCTCGTCGAGCGCTTCCGTCCTGGTCACCTCGCCAAGGCCGGCGGCTGCGGCAATGGCACCGGCGGTCTCGTTGGTCCGCTTGCGCGGGCTCGTATAGATCGAGGCAACTCCTTCCCTGGCGAGCTGCGCCGCGAGCCGCTCCGCCTGCTTTCTCCCGGCCTCGCCGAGGGAAACGTCGGTCGTTCGCCCGGCGAGGAACTGACCGAGCCGGTCGTGTGCGGCGTGGCGCACCAGGAGGAACGTGGTCGTCACTCAGCCGCTCCCAAAAGTCCTTCTTCATCACTGGCGATGAATTCCTCCAGGCGCCGGCGTGCTTCTGAATCGGTGAACTGCCGCGGCGGGGACTTCATGAAATAGCTTGAGGGGGCGATCAGCGGCCCACCCATCTTGCGGTCGAGCGCGAGCCTGGCGCAGCGCACTGCATCGATGACGACGCCGGCGGAATTGGGTGAATCCCAGACTTCCAGCTTCAACTCGACATTGAGCGGGACATTGCCGAAGGTGGTGCCCTCGACGCGGATATAGGCGAATTTTCGGTCGGCCAGCCAAGGGACGTGGTCACTCGGGCCGACATGGATGTCGTCGGCAGCCAGCGGGACATCCAATTGGCTAAGGACCGATTGGGTCTTCGAAATCTTCTTCGATTCCAGCCGCTCCCGCTCGAGCATGTTGAGGAAGTCGGTATTGCCGCCGAAATTGAGCTGATAGGTCCGGTCGATCCGCACTCCGCGGTCGCGGAAGAGATTGGCGAGCAGGCGATGGACGATAGTGGCGCCGACCTGGCTCTTGATATCGTCGCCGATGAGCGGCAGACCGCGTTCGGCAAAGCGTCTCTGCCAGGCGCCGTCGGACGCGATGAAGACGGGGATGCAATTGATGAAACCGCAACCGGCGGCCAGCGCCTGTTCCGCATACCAGCGCGTAGCCGCCTCCGAACCGACGGGCAGATAGTTAACGAGCACATCCGTTTCGCTTTGCCGCAGGACTTCGGCGACATCGACTGCGGGCTGGTCGGCTTCTTCGATATTCTCGCGGAGATACCGGCCGATACCGTCTAGGGTCCGGCCGCGCTGAACGGTCACGCCCGTCGGAGCGACATCGGCGAAGCGAAAGGTGTTGTTGGGTTCGGCGTAGATCGCATCGGCAACATCCCGGCCCACCTTCGAGGCGGCGACGTCGAATGCCGCGGCGATCTCGATGTCGCTCACATGATAGCCGCCGAGAGCGACATGCATCAGCCCGGGAACCGGTTCGCACTCTCTGGCATTACGATAGAAGGTGAGCCCCTGGACCAGCGACGAGGCACAATTGCCCACCCCCGCCAGGCCGATCCGAATGGATTTCGATCGCATCTCCGCACTCCCGCATAGCATCTACAATGCTTGTCAAACCCGCGCGCGTTGGAATGGTTCCTTGAAATGACACGCACCGCGCGGATCGAATTCCCCGGCCACGCGTTGAAGGCGAACGGGAAAGGCGATCAGATGCTGGTGTACGGCGACTCCCAGCGCTCGGAATGCGCTGACGCTCTCTGCGAGGCAATTGCCGAAAGACTGGCGAAGGTTGAGCATCAGCCACCAGGGATCGCAAGGCACATGGGTCTGGTCGGCGTCCTGCTGAACGCCGGCGAACTGGCACAGGGAGTGTCGGATATCGAGTTCAAGAGCATTGGCGCCGACGAAGTCTCGCCCGTGCGGAAAGCGGCCGGAGGCCTGCTTATCCAGATCGCGGACCTTGTGGTCCAATCCTGGCTTCACGATTTCGCCTGGGATCCGGCCGACCCCGCCCGCATGTCTGCCCTTCTGCGGGAGCTTCGGAAACCTGAGGCGCTATCGATACGGGAAGGGGAGGGCTTTGCCTTTTATGGTCTCTATCCGGAAAGCTACATCGAGGCGGCGAGACGTTCGAAGCTTTGTTCGAACAACGTCGTGATCGGCATCCGGTCCATCGGCACCACTCTTTCGGCCGTCGTTTCCGCAGCATTTGGAGCTGCGCCACCGGAGACGGTGCGCCCGGTCGGGCCGCCTTATCGAAAGCGAATCGTCATCGCGCCTAAGCTTACCCACTACTTCCTACGCGACCCCGGCGCCGAATTCGCGATCGTCGACGAGGGCCCCGGCCTTTCCGGCAGTTCGTTCGGCAGTGTTGCCGACTGGCTCGAGGAGCATGCCGGCCGTGAGAGGCGCATTCACTTCTTTCCAGGACACAAGGGAGGCCTTGGGCCCGAGGCCACGCGCCGCCATCGTGCTCGCTGGAAAGCCAGCCCGCGGCACGTCGTCGACATGGACGAGCTCCTCCTTGGGGGCGGCCGTCCCACTCACCGGCTGGCGTCCTGGGTAAGCGACCTTGTCGGCCCGCTGGAGCGGCCCCTCGAAGACATTTCCTGCGGCGGCTGGCGGCGCGCCACTGCCGGTGATCGGCAGGCATGGCCTCCCGCGGATCGCAGGTTCGAGCGGCGCAAATTCCTGGCGCACACGGAAAACGGGCTCTGGCTCGTCAAGTTCGCCGGCCTTGGCAATATCGGCGAGCGCAAATTTGCCAAGGCGCGCCTGCTCGCGGCGGCTGGTTTCACGCCACCGGTTGCGGGGCTCTGCCACGGCTTTCTGGTTCAGAAATGGGTGCCGGCAGATTTTCCTGCGCGAGACCTGCACCGCGCCGATTTCATCGGACATCTCGGCGAGTACCTGGCGTTCCGGGCCCGCCGCCTGCCGGCACCGAAAACCGGCGGCGCCTCGCTTTCCAAGCTCTGCGAGATGACCGTGCTGAACACGGAAGAAGCACTGGGGGCGGCGGCGGGGCGGGCCGCGAGAGAGCGCATCGACGACGCTTTACGCTACGCCGACCTCCCTGTGCCGATCGATACAGACAATCGGCTGCACGCCTGGGAATGGCTTTCTGCCGGGGAACGCGGCTTCCTCAAGACGGATGCGCTCGACCACAGCGAAGGCCACGACCTTGTCGGCGCACAGGACGTGGCATGGGACATAGCGGGCGCGGCAATCGAGTTCGATCTGTCACCGGAAGAAACGGCAAAGCTGCGCGCGGCTGTTTCCGACGGGTGCTTGCGTGCCGTGAACGCGGAACTGCAGGCGGTCTTCGAGATCTGCTACCTGGCTTTCCAGGTCGGTCTTTGGACGACTGCCAGGAAGTTTGCGCCAGCGGACGAAGCATTACAGCTGGAGGTGGTCGCTTCACGTTACGTAAATTGTCTGCGGCAGCGTACTCTGGAAGTCGCGGCCTGAGCTCAAAGGCCGAGCGCCTCTATCGTCCGTAAATTCTGTCGAGCACTTCGGCGACAGTCGCAAACCATTCGCAATCCGGGTCGAATGCATCGCCTGCGGCGAGGCGCTCAGCCCAGGCGGCGGCTGCGCGCCCGCCCCAGGCATCCGGTGGCGATGCCAGGACCTGCCGTTGCGTTCCGCGGTGAAGTTCAGCCGTGAAGTCGAGGAACGAGCCGTTCACGTTACGGAAGCCTGCTCCCCCTCGGGTACCATGGAATTCGGCGCCGATCACGGCATCGCAGCCCGCATGCAATTGCCACGAGCAAGCGATCCGGGCGACGACATCGTTGCCGAGTTCGAGCGTTGCGACGGCGTAGTCCTCGACCTCATCGCAGTCCTGAAAAATCGGCGATCCCTTCGAATATAACCGGCTATCGACGCGGACGACGTTCGGGAAACCGAGAACCCAAAGAACGAGGTCCACGAGGTGCACGCCGAGATCCATCACACAGCCTCCGCCCGACAACGCCTTGTCGTAGAACCAGGGCTTGCCGGGACCATAGGCATTGTGGAAGACGAGATCGACGGCATAAATTGTGCCGAGTTCGCCCGCGACGATCAGATCGCGAATGCGTCGAATGCCTTCCGTATGACGATAGGACAGGTCGACGCCAAGCAGCCGGTCGTTGCGTCGCGCTGCCTCGACGACTGCGTCACACTCGTCGTGTGAACGGCCGAGCGGCTTTTGACAGAAAACGGCGAGGCCCCGCTCAAGGGCCATGATCGATTGCGCGGCGTGGAGGGCGCTCGGCGTGGCGATCACGACGCCGTCCAGTTCCTGATCGAGCAGTGCTTCGAGCGTCGCTGCGATCTTCGCTTGCGGCGCCAGTTCGCGCGCCGCCGCCACCATTTCGGGGGAGGAATCGGCAATGGCGGCCGGCTCGGCGGCGCCGCATTCGACGATCGCTCTCATACGGTCGAGCCCGATCCAACCAACGCCCAAGAAGCCGATGCGGGGACGGGTCCGTTCAAGGAGCGCGTCACGCATCGCAGATCACCAGCGCCTTGATGAAGCCTTCGGGACGATCCCGGGTCATGTCCAGTGCTGCGCCGAGATCCCGGAGCGGAAAACGGTGGGTGAAGAGCGGCGAGGGCGACAGACGGCCGGCAGCGGTCGCCTCGATCGCTTCGGATATGCCGCGCATATAGACGGCCGGATCGCGCTCATGCGCGTTGATCACATCGAGGCCGCGCCAGTTCCAGAGCTGCATATTCACCTGGCGTGGGCCGTCCTGGTGATATCCGGCCACGATCAGGCGGCCGCGTTCCTTCGTCAGTTCTCCGGCAAGATCGAGCGGCCACTGCTTGCCCGTCGCCTCGATGACGCAGTCGCAGAACTGCCCCGCAGTCAGGTCCTTCACCTTCTCGATGATCCGCCAGTGATCGTCCATGGGGATTGCCTCACTGGCGCCGGCTCGCATGGCCGAAGCAAGCGAAAATGGCCGGCGGGAGACGGCGATTACCCGCGCGCCCGCCGCACTTGCGAGCTCCGTGAGGAGAATGCCGAGAAAGCCGATGCCGATGATCGCCACCGTCTCCCCCGGTTCGATCCCGCTTCGGCGGAAGATGTTGAAGGCGCAGCCGAGCGGTTCACCGGGAAAAGGGACATTTGAAAGTTCCACGGGCAAGCGGGCGATCGCCGTTTGTTCGGCGATGTCGTGCGTTGCATAGGCATGGTAGGAGAGGGCGGCGACCCGATCCCCGATCCTGAAGCCGTCGACCTCCTCGCCGATTGCATCGATCACACCCCATCCCTCGTGTCCGAGCGCACCTGGTTCGGTGGGAAAGCGCATCCATTCGGGCCCGGACCAGGGTACGAGGTTGGACGCGCAAACGCCGCAGCCCTCCAGCCTGACGCGGACCTGCCCGGGGCCTGGCTGCGGCAATGGAAGCGTCTCGATCCGAACCGTGCCCGGGGCGGTCACGACGGCAGCCGACATCGCATCCGCCTCCGCCTTCATGGAGATGTTCATCCCTACCTCCTCCTGCGGTTGAACTCGGCAGACCGGCGGGACGGTGCGTGGCGAAATGGAAGCCCGATCGCGTGCGTGCCGCATCATGCTGTAAGTTGGCATTCGGTCGCCCTCGCGCCGTTAACTTCATCTTTCCGGCTTTTGTTCCTGCCTGGACTCAGCCGCCATGGAACATCCAGCACGAGAAGACCGTTCCCTCCGTTGGAATGCCAAAACGAGAATCCGCCAAAGCTAAGTAGAAGTCTCAGAAGAAGTCATAGAAGAAGGAACCTTTGCCGCGCACGTTGGTTGGAAGCTTTGTTCCACCATCTCTGATGAGTCCTAATCAGGTGCGATATGGCAAAAGTGCTAGTTACTGGCGGTTGCGGATTCATCGGCCGCCATGTGGTCGAGGAGCTTCTTTCAGGACAGTATGACGTGCGTGTCCTGGACGCACTCAACGAGCAGGTCCATGCGGATGCGCATGTTGCCCTGCCCGCCGGGGTCGATATGCGACGTGCCGACATTCGCGATGCGGCTGCAGTCAGGAGCGCACTGAGGGGCGTCGAATTCGTCATTCATCTTGCCGCTGAAGTTGGCGTTGGCCAATCGATGTACGAGATCGCCCGGTATGTCGGCGTCAACGATCTCGGCACGGCGGTCCTGCTCGAGGCGATGATCGAAATGCCCGTCCGACGAATTGTCGTCGCATCGTCCATGAGCGTCTATGGAGAGGGGCTGTACCAGACGGCGGCAGGCGAACGACTGCAACATGTCCGTCGGTCGCAGGCCCGGGTCAAGGGCGGCGCCTGGGACCCGGTCGGGCCGAGAGGAGAGCCTTTAAGCCCCACGCCGACAGACGAGCAGAAGCCGGTCGATCTCGCGTCGATCTACGCGCTGACGAAATATGCCCAGGAACGACAGGTGCTGATCTTCGGCGAAGCTTATGAAAGGGAAGCCGTGGCCCTGCGGCTCTTCAACGTTTTCGGTGCCGGCCAGGCACTCTCCAATCCCTACACGGGTGTGCTCGCCAATTTCGCTTCGCGTCTAGCCAACGGACAGGCGCCGATGGTCTTCGAAGACGGGCGGCAAAGGCGGGATTTCGTTCACGTCCGCGACGTGGCGCGTGGCTTTCGTCTGGCGCTGGAGCAGCCGCAGGCGACGGGCCACATCATCAACATCGGCAGCGGACAGGCCTACGCGATCGCCGATGTTGCGCGGATGCTCGCAGACGCCATGGGCGTGCCCGAACTCGAACCCGAGATCATGAACAAGGGCCGTTCCGGCGACATCCGCCACTGCTTCGCCGACATCGCCAAGGCGCATGACCTCATCGGCTTCGAGCCTCGCCGAAAGCTGGAGAATTCGCTTGCCGACTTCGTCGACTGGGTTCGTAGCGTCGGCGCCGTCGACCGTGGTGCCGAGATGAAGCGGCACCTGGAGACGCGAGGGCTGGTGATATGAGCGATAGATCTCCGGACAACGGAAGGCCGGGTCCCGCAGCGCCCGCTTTGGCGCGCAAAGCGAAGGCGATCCTTGTCGTAGGCGGCAGCGGCTTTATCGGCTGCAATTTGGCAGATAGCTTCCTGCAGGACGGCGAGGACGTCGTCATACTCGACAATCTGAGCCGCGCCGGCGTCGAGCGTAACCTCGACTGGCTGGTTAGAAAGCATGGGCGTCGCGTGCATGCCGCGATTGCGGATATCCGCGACCTTGCAGCGATGGAGGACGCTTTCAAGGACGCCAAGGCGGTGTTTCATCTCGCGGCGCAGACCGCGGTCACGACCAGTCTGCAGCGGCCGATCGACGATTTCGAGACGAATGCCAGGGGCACGATCAACATACTCGAGGCTGCGCGTCGCTCCGGTCGGCCGCCCGTCATCTTCGCCAGCACGAACAAGGTTTACGGAACGCTCGATGACATGCGGCTGCGTGAGGCGGGCAACCGTTATGTGCCCGCCGACGGTTCCACAGCAAGCCTCGGAGTGAACGAGGCACAGCCGCTCGACTTCCGAACACCCTATGGCTGCTCGAAAGGGGTCGCGGATCAATATGTGCTTGACTACGCCAGATCCTATGGCCTCGCGACGGCGGTGCTGCGGATGAGCTGCGTCTACGGCCCCCGGCAATTCGGTACCGAAGACCAGGGGTGGGTGGCGCATTTCCTCATTCAGGCGCTGGCGGGCGAACCGATATCGATCTACGGCGACGGCAAGCAGGTTCGCGACATCCTGCATGTCGGCGATGCTGTCGCCGCCTACCGGGCGGTGCTGAAGTTCATCGATCGGCTCGGCGGCTGCGCTTTCAACCTCGGTGGCGGACCCTCCAATGCCGTCAGCCTCAATGAAGTCATTCGCGAGATCGAGCTGTTGACGAACCGTCCGGTGACGACGGTCGGCAGCGACTGGCGTACAGGCGATCAACTGTACTTCGTGGCCGACACACGGGCTCTTGAGAAGGCGGTCGGTTGGAAGGCCCGCATGGACTGGCGCACGGGCCTGCGCGACCTGCATGCCTGGCTCATTGAAGAATGGTCCGCAGCCGGTCCGGTGAAGCATAGGCCGAGGAGGGCCACTGCATGAGCGATCGCGCCGCATCTCCGGGTCCAGCCGCGGCTCAGGCCAGCGCCCGCACGAAAGTGCCGCGTCGGCTCCTGATGAGCGTCGATGCGGTAGGCGGCATCTGGCGTTATGCGATGGACCTTGCCGGCGCCCTACGCGAGACCGGCGTCGAGACCGTCTTCGTCGGCTTCGGCCCCGCTCCCTCGGCAAACCAACGGCGCGAGGCGAACCGCATGGGCGTGCTCGAATGGTTGCCCGTACCGCCGGACTGGATGGCGGACGATGAAGCAAACCTCGATCCGATTTCGGACCGTCTGACCGAATTAACGCTCAAGCACGCGGTCGAACTCCTGCATCTCAACCTGCCGTCGCAGGCCGTCGACCTCCAGTTGCAAATACCGATCGTGGTGGTCTCGCATTCGTGTGTAACGACCTGGTTTGAAGCGGTGCGGGCCTGCGGACTGCCAGAGTACTGGCTCTGGCAAAAGACCCGAAACCGGCGAGGTTTCGACCGCGCCGACATGGTGCTGGCGCCAAGCCGCAGCCACGCGGCGGCACTGACCCGCTGTTACGGTCAGATCGACAATCTCTCCGTTGTGCATAATGCGAGCAGCGCGCCTTGCCTGCGACCGGTCAAGGAATGCTTCGTCTTCGCCGCCGGCAGATGGTGGGATGAAGGCAAGAACGGCGTCCTGCTCGACCGCGCTGCCAGCCGGATCCGTTGGCCTGTCGTCATGGCCGGCGCGTGCGAAGGCCCGGGCGGCGAATGGCTGGCGATCGAGCATGCGGAACATCTTGGCGAACTCAGCCATGACCGGACGATGGCGCTGATGTCGAGGGCCGCGATCGTCGTCTCGCCGTCTCTTTACGAACCCTTCGGCCTGGCCGCCCTCGAGGCGGCGAGATGCGGTGCAGCCCTCGTCCTTTCAGATATCGACACCTATCGCGAGCTCTGGGATGGCTCCGCGCTTTTCGCCGATCCCCGCGATCCGGAAGCACTTGCGGATTCACTCGATCGGCTGGCGCGGGATGCCGATCTCAGGGCTGAACTGGGGCACGGCGCGCGGCGGCGCTCGAGCCAATTCACGCTCGAGGCTCAGCGCGACGCAATGCTCGATGTTTATCGGCGGGCGATGCGTGCCTCTGGCCGACTGACGGCAGCGGAGTGACCATGCGATTTCTGTTCTACACCCATTCCCTGATTTCCGATTGGAACCATGGCAACGCCCATTTCTTGCGCGGCGTGATGCGCGAACTTCTCCGGCGCCGTCACGAAGCGACCGCTCTCGAACCCGGCGATTCCTGGAGCAGACGGAACCTGATCGACGATCAGGGGGTCGGCCCGATCATGGCGTTCCTCAAGAACTTTCCCGAGTTGAGGACCGCAATTTACGAAGATGACTTCGATCACGAGGCGGCGGTGAGTACCGCCGACGTCGTCGTGGTCCACGAATGGACTGATCCGAAGATCGTTAAACAACTCGGCCGGATCCGTCGTGAGGGCGGACGGTTCACGCTGGTCTTCCACGATACGCATCATCGTGCCGTCACGGCCAAAGCAGACATCGCCCGGCTTGACCTGTCGAACTACGACCTCGTGCTGGCATTCGGCGAGGCACTGCGGGAGCGATATCTCCGTTCTGGCTGGGGGAGGCACGTCTACACGTGGCACGAGGCCGCCGACACGGCCCTGTTCCAGCCGCTGCCCGGCGTCGATAAGCGCGGCGATCTCGTCTGGATCGGCAATTGGGGCGACGAAGAGCGCAGCGCCGAGATTGTCTCGCTCTTTGTGGAGCCCGCGCGGGAATTGCAGCTCAAGGCAACGGTCCGTGGCGTCAGATACCCCGAGGCAGCCCTGGGGAAACTGCGCGAGGCAGGCATTGCCTTTGGCGGTTGGATTGCGAATGCGGCAGTTCCCCGTGCCTTCGCCGAACACCGCGCGACGGTGCACATTCCACGACGCCCCTATGTCGGGGCGCTGCCGGGCATTCCGACCATTCGCGTGTTCGAAGCGCTCGCCTGCGGCATTCCGCTGGTTTCGGCGCCTTGGGACGACGTGGAGGGCCTGTTCCGTTCCGGCAAGGATTTCGTCTTTGCTCGAGGCAGCGAGGAGATGAAGCGACTGTTGCGCCAGGTACTCCATGAGCCGGATTTCGCGCGCGAAATGGCGGCCTCTGGTCTTGCGACCATCCACGCCCGCCATACCTGCGCCCACCGAGTCGACGAACTCCTTCGGATCGTAGCGCCCTACAGGCCGGGCAAGGCCGCGGCTCACACTGCGCGGGAGGAGGCGACGCTATGAGAATTGCATTCTACGGCTCCAGCCTCGTTTCAGCCTATTGGAACGGTGCTGCCACCTACTATCGAGGGCTGTTGCGGGCGCTTGCATCGCTTGGCTACGAGATCACATTCTACGAGCCGGATGTCTACGATCGGCAGAAACACCGGGACATCGACCCGCCGACGTGGTGCCGCGTCGTCGTCTACGAGGGATCGGTTGCCGCCATGAAGCGGGCCGCGGCTGAAGCGGCCGGCGCCGACATCGTCGTCAAGGCAAGCGGGGTGGGGTTCGAGGACGATCTGCTGCTCGAAGAGGTGTTGAGGGCGGCCAGGCCGACGGCGCTGAAAATCTTCTGGGACGTCGACGCACCCGCGACTCTGGCGGTGCTCAAGGCCGCTGAGGACCATCCGCTCCGGAGCGCACTCCCTTCGCTGGATCTCGTCTTGACCTATGGGGGAGGCGATCCCGTTGTCCGATCGTACCGGGCCATTGGGGCACGGGAATGTATTCCCGTCTACAATGCGCTCGACCCTGAGACCCACCACCCTGTGGCCCCGGAGCCCCGCTTTAACGCTGATCTCGCTTTCCTTGGCAACCGGTTGCCGGATCGGGAATCACGCGTCGAAACCTTTTTCCTCGAGCCCGCGTCGAGGCTTCCGGAGCGCCGCTTCCTGCTTGGCGGAGCAGGCTGGCACGACAAGCCGCTGCCGGAGAGTGTGGTCTATATCGGTCATGTTCCGACCGCCGATCACAATGCCTTCAATGCAACCCCCAAAGCGGTCCTCAACATCTCGCGCTCCAGTATGGCGGCGAATGGGTTCTCGCCGGCGACCCGCGTGTTCGAGGCGGCAGGCGCCGGAGCGTGTCTGATCACGGATGCCTGGGAGGGCATCGACCTTTTCCTGAAACCTCAAGAAGAGGTGCTGGTCGCCAGAGATGGCCGGGACGTTGCCGAACTGATGTGCAGCCTGACTGCGGGCCAGGCGAAGCAAATCGGGCAAAGGGCTCTCAGCCGCGTCCTCGGCGAGCACACCTATGCGCATCGCGCTTCGGAGGTGGACCAAACATTCCGCCGGTGGTTCAAGCGTCCGGAGGCCGCGGAATGAGATGCGCCCTCGACATCGTCGTTCTCGGCCTCTCGCTTTCCTCCTCCTGGGGCAACGGCCACGCAACGACGTTCCGGGCACTGCTTCGCGGTGTCCACGCCGCGGGGCACCGAGTGACCTTCCTGGAGCGCGACGTTCCATGGTACGCCGCGCGCCGCGATTTGGCCGACCCGGATTTCTGCGACCTGATCTTCTACACCAGCGTCGATGAACTGCTTGCCTGCCACTCGAACAGGCTCGCTGCGGCGGATGCCGTCGTCATCGGCTCCTACGTGCCACAGGGCGTCGAGGTGATCGACGCCGTCTCCCGTCTCCTGCCGAAGCGGCTTTGCTTTTACGACATCGACACGCCGGTGACGCTTTCGAAGCTGTCGCACGGCGACGAGGAATATCTGGCACGTCGCCAAATACCAGTCTTCGACCTCTATTTTTCCTTCTCGGGAGGCGGGACGATTGCCCGGCTTCGTCAGGAGTTCGGGGCGAACCGTCCCCTGCCGCTCTATTGTGCCGTCGATCTCCAAGCGTACCGCAATAGCGGTGCGCGAACGACATGGGATCTCGGCTATCTTGGGACCTATAGCCCGGATCGGCAGCCCGCTCTCGAACGGCTGCTGATCGAACCGGCGCGGCAATTGCCGGAGAAGCGTTTCGTCGTCGCAGGGCCAAGCTATCCCGCGGACATCCGGTGGCCGGAGAATGTGGAGCGCATAGAGCATCTGCCTCCATCCGAGCACGCCGATTTCTACAGCCGCCAGCGCTTCACGCTAAACGTCACGCGCAGTGACATGATCGCAGCCGGCTGGTCGCCGAGCGTACGGCTCTTCGAGGCGGCCGCTTGCCGCACGCCCCTGATCAGCGACTGGTGGCAGGGCATTGAGAGCTTCTTCCCGCCCGGCGAAGCCCTTGTCATTGCGCGCACCGGCGGCGACGTCGTCACGGCACTGGTGGAACTGGACGATCGGCGACGTGAGGCGATTGCGGACGCCGCCTATCGACGTGTGGCCAGCGCGCACAGCGCTGAGGTGCGCGCGCGAGCCTTCGTCGAGGTAGTCGAAAACGTCCCGCCCAGGGGAGAGCTTCCGGCGACCCATTCCATGCGGCGGCTTCAGGCCTAACACCGAAAGGAGAACGGCCCAATGGTAAAGCGAAACAGATTGAACGACGGAAAGGTCGTCCTGGTTGCCGGCGGCGCGGGTTTCGTCGGTTCGCACCTTTGCTCGGTGCTTGTCGACCGCGGCAATCGGGTGATCTGCCTCGACAGCTATCTCACTGGCTCTCCCGTCAACGTCAATGCTTTGCAGAGCAATCCCTATTTCACGATGGTCGAGCAGGATGTCTGCGACGAAATCCAGATCGATGGCCCCATCGATCAGATCTATAACCTTGCATGCCCGGCCTCACCAAAAGACTATCAGGCCGATCCGATCCACACGATGCTGACCAGCGTAACGGGAACGGGCAACCTGTTGCGGGCGGCGGCGCGCCATGGGGCGACCTTCCTGCAGGCCTCCACCAGCGAGATCTACGGTGATCCGGAGGAACACCCGCAACAGGAGGATTACTGGGGCCACGTCAACTGCACCGGGCCAAGAGCTTGTTATGACGAAGGCAAACGAGCAGCCGAGGCCCTGTGCTTCGACAGCCTGAGAGCCGGGAACGTGGATGCGAGGGTGGCACGCATCTTCAATACCTACGGGCCGCATATGCGCCCGAACGATGGACGCATCGTCTCGAACTTCGTCGTTCAGGCGCTGAGCAACGAGCCGCTGACGGTCTATGGAAGCGGCGAGCAAACACGCTCCTTCTGCTATGTCACGGATCTCGTCGAGGGGCTCATCAGGCTCATGAACTGCGGTCCAAATCCGGGTGGAGCGGTCAATCTCGGCAATCCCGGCGAGTTCACCGTCAACGAGCTCGCCGAGCTGGTCCTGTCGAAGATCAAAACAGCCTCGAGCATCGTCTATGCGCCGCTGCCCCAGGATGACCCCTCGCGCCGCCGTCCCGACATCTCCCGCGCGAAGGCACTGCTCGGCTGGGAGCCGAGGGTACCGCTTACCGACGGCCTTTCCCATACGATCCGCTGGTTCCAGGCGGCACTTCCACAGCGTCGGCCCGCCCCACGCCGCAATCGCCGCGGCCAGCAGCCGCAAACGTCTGTTTCATCGCAGCCAGTCTGACGATGTCGGAGGAGACGGAACGCATGGCGCTCAAGGAAGACATCGCGGCGCTCGGACCCTGGTTCCACAATATGCGTATCCAGGGCATCGAGACGTCGCCGAACCACTTTCTCGGCGATTATCCCGCCGTGAAATGGAATAGCTTCAAGCATGTGGTCCCGGAAGACCTCGCCGGCAGGAGTGTGCTCGACATCGGCTGCAACGCCGGCTTCTATGCACAGGAAATGAAGCGGCGCAATGCGGGGCGCGTGCTTGGTATCGATTCAGATCCGCATTATCTGCGGCAGGCGAAATTCGCCGCCGAACAGGCGGGAGTGGAGATCGAGTTCAGGCTCATGTCGGTCTACGACGTCGCCTCACTGCGCGAAAGATTCGACCTCGTCCTGTTCATGGGCGTTCTCTACCATCTTCGCCATCCGCTGCTCGCGCTCGATCTTCTTTACGAGCATGTCGTCGGGGAAAGCATGCTGTTCCAATGCATGCAGCGCGGCACGAGATCGGTGGCGCAGCTCGATCCCGACTACGATTTCAAGGAGTGGGGGATTTTCGATCGTCCGGACTATCCGAAGCTGTTCTTCGTGGAACATCGCTTCGCGGACGATCCGACCAACTGGTTCATTCCGAACCGGGCCTGCGTCGAAGCCATGCTGCGCAGTTCCGGCTTCGTTATCGAGGCCAATCCCGAACGGGAGGTTTATCTGGTGCGGCTCGGCGAGCGTCCCTACCTGGATGAGCCGACATTGCGGGTGATCGGCGGCGCGGCGCACCCGTAGGCGGGTGCGATCAGCCGAAGCGGCGAAGCTGCTCCGCCTCCTGTTCAAGCAGGTCTGCCACTTCTTCGAGCGTCATATGAGTCGCGCAGAGATGGATCGCGCATTCGAGAAAACGCAATGAAGATCGACGCAGATAGAGTGCCTGCTCCGATGCGCTCAGTTCGGAAAGACGGTCCCTGGGATCGGGGCGTTGATCGGACATTGGGGGCTCCTTTCGATCCCGTATGCGCTGAGGCTATGTACGGCCGGTCACGGCAGTCCCGCGCTCCCGGCATACACCAATGCGCCGATCAGAAGCGCGAGGCCGGCAAGCAGCAAGGCTATGATAAACCACTGCCGGGTCGATTTCGCCTTTTCCCCTTCGGAGAGCGGCCGCATCGCATCGGCATACTCGGTTGACGTGTCCACCGGGGTTCCGGAAAGCTGGTCGTTGCGCGCGTCTTGCGCAGCTCGCCGGGTGACGGGCACTCCGCCCGCTTCGTCATCGGTCTCAAGCGGCGCTGCTGATGGATCGAAGCCGCGCGTCTTGTCCCCGGTGCGTCCATGCTGGACGTCGCCGCGCACCTGCGCCGGATTCGTTCGAGGCTGTCTGGTCATGCTCGCTCCTGTCTCCTCAAGCAACAACCGGCTTTTGCACCCTTTGTTCCGGTGTATGCAGATTCCGCAAGAGTTAACCCACGGTCTTGCGGTCTGAACCTGCTTAGGTCATCCGTGAAAGCGTCATCATCAGCAGAAAGCCTGCAGCGTTGGCGATCGCGGCAGATTGCTGGAAGTGGTGCGCCTCCGCTTCCGGCACCAGATCGGTAATCGTCAGATAGAACATTCCTCCCGTCCCCGCCGCAAAGAGGATGCCGATCACCGTCTCTGAAAGGCCGCTCAGGAAGTACCAGCCTGCAAGCGCGGCGACGAATACAGCGAGGCCGATAAGCGAGGTCCAGCCGATGATGCGCCACTTTGCGTTCTTCTGCATTTCGGACAGGCTCAACTCGCCGATACTCATTCCCTCGCTGAAGTTGTCGATGCAAATGGCGAGCGCCACGATGACGGCGGTTTTCGGTTCGAAGGCGGCTCCAATGCCAATGGTGATGCCTTCGATCACCTCCTCCGCGCTGGTGCCTCCGGCAAGGACGGAAACACCGCTTCCACGTGGCCTCCTGCGCTGGTGCAGGCGATCGACGGCCGGTTTCTCGTCTGCCGCATTTCCCGCCATATGCCAACGGTTTACGTATAGGTCGAGGCCGTAGACAGCCCCAAGGCCAATCAGGAAGCCAGCCACGGTGAGCGGAACGGATGCCAGCTCCAACGACTTCGGCATCATTTCGAATGCGAAGGTACCCATCAGGACGCCGGCGGCAAAGCCGACCGCGATCGAAAGGACGAGGCTCGACGGGCGGGTGACAATCGCGGCCAAACCGCCGAGCGGTGACGCAAGGGCGGCTGCAGCCGCCACGCCGAAGATCATAAGGAGATCGTGATCCATCGATCACCCGCTAAATTCAGCGCAACTTTCCCTCCGGCGAGCGGTCGTACAGCTCCTCGACTTTTTGGTTCTGCGCTTCCTTGTCGGCAGGCGGGAGCGGCTTCTGTCTCATGATCGCATAAACCACCGCGGCACCGAGCGCAAAAGCTCCGCCCGCGGTCGCCAGCAGCCACAGGTAATCCATCACCATAGCCTTCCCTCCAGTTTCATTCGCTCCGCGGCGTCTTCACGTCGCCAAAGCGCACCTCTTCACGCTCGGGATTGTCGGCGATCGCCTCCTCCTCATCGTCGCTCGGGAGAGCATCATCCGTGTCGATGTTGGCTTCATCGCGACTGCGAACCGGAGGAACCCGCCCCTGGTCCAGGGGCTCCGCCTCCTCCGTGTTCCGGGCGCTTTCGGGCCCTTTCTCTTCCCATTCGGGAGAGAGTACATCCTCTTTGGCAGGACCGGGCTTTGCTCGCTCGTACTGTTCGGGGCTGTGTCTTGGCATCGGATTTCTCCCTTCGACAAGGGAAAGCCGAGATCCGCCATTTGTTCCGGCTTCAATCATGGTCGTGCCGCCGCGCATGCCGCACGGAACAATTCCAACCTCTGGCGATTGAGTTGCCCAGGAACACACGGGATAGGAAAACATGCAGGAAGAGCTGAGGATATATCGGCTGTCGCCGCTCGCCGCACTCGACGACCCGAACTGGCAAAATGCGACGTACCAAGGCGAAGTGATCGTCGCCGCTAGATCAAGTGGCGACGCGCGTATCGTCGCCGCGGAGGCGGAACTCGACTTTCTCGAGATCGACGCCAAACCGGCGGAGGGAGTCACGACGGAAATGGCCAGCGCCTTTCGCAGCGACAAGCTCTACAGCGTCATAGAGGAGGGGCCGGCGCCAGTTGGATTGAAGCGCGGTGTGGTCGGCGGCACAGTCAGGGTCGACAACATCGTATCGACGCAACTCTAACGCGTTCGTTCTTATAGGCCGAAGGGGAATGTCTCCGGTATCCCCTCGCCGACGTGGTCCGCACCAAGCGGTGTGACCGGTGTCGTCTCGTCGAACCAGACGAAGGCATCGAACTGCCGGGGAAGCGACGCATAGGCATAGTGGCTCAGGCGCTCCGTTTCCGGACGGTAGATCACGCCTATAAAACGCTCGAGCTTCGGCTCCAGAAGACGCTGGCGAAGCGCGGGGTCGCGCGAAAACTCGAGAAGAAAGTGTCGGACCTGCGAATCGTGGCACAGCCGCTCATAGCTGCCCTCAAGCGAAGCGCGGATCGGCTTCACTTCCATGTCGCCTCCCCAATCGGTCGCGGCTGCGACCTTGCCGCCATGGGTGCCGAAGCCGATCAGCGCCGTCTCGCCGGGAAATCGCTCGCGGCACAGCTGACCGATGTTCACCTCGTCCCGCGCCATTCCCATGTCGGTGTAGCATGCATCGCCGATGTGCGAATTGTGAGCCCAGACGACTGCCTTGGCGCTGGGGCCACGCGCCGTCAGCAGATGTTCCAGTGTCTCGAACATGTGGGTGTCGCGCATGTTCCAGGATTCTGGCCCAGCATAATACATGATACGATAATATCGCTCGGCCGAGGCGACCAGGCGGGCGTTCTGCGCCGCGTCCATGAGTTCGTCTCCGGCCGCAAGTCCGGCGCGCAATTGCTGCTCCAACAGTTCCCGGCACTGGCTGACGACGGCCTGCTCGCAATTACGGAAGCCTTTCGACAGCGCCGCTCGGCCGTAGGTCGAGGGCTCGTTCTGCCAGGGCGTCAGGCACCCGTAGCGCTCACGAGCAACCGCTGCCGCCTCCGGGTCGGTCCTGTCGAGATAGTCGAGAACCGCCGCGATCGAACCGCGCATGTTGTATATATCCAGCCCATGGAAACCGGCGCGGTCCGCCTCGGCTTTCTGTTGATTGTAAGCGCGCAACCACTCGACGAATTCGACGACTTCGCGATTTCGCCACATCCAGGTCGGGAAGCGTTCGAACGCGGTCCGCGGTCCCGCAGCCTGCCGCTGCCGCACGTAGCGGTCGACGGCTGCCGCATCGGGCCAGTCCGCTTCGACGGCGACAATCGTGAAGCCATGCGCCTCGATCAGCCGGCGGGTGATCGCCGCGCGTGCCCGGTAGAATTCGGAGGTGCCGTGGCTGGCTTCGCCCAGAAGCACGAGACGGCGGGCCGCGAAGCGGTCGAACAGACGGCCGAAGGCCGGGTCGTCGAAATCGGGCAGGGGTTCGGCGGCGGCGGCAATCAGTTCGGAGAGGGGCATGGCGGGCGGCCGCCCTTTCGCGCCCTGTTGATCGGCGGCCCGGCCCTGCTCCGAGACGAGCGGCACAAAGCGCACGCCACCGAGATCCTGTTCCTCGAACGTGGTGGCGTTCACGCGCGTGATCCGCATCAGGCGCTGTTCCTCGGCGGAGCCAACCGGAATGATTAACCGGCCGCCAAGATCGAGCTGCTCTTTCAGCGCATGCGGCACATTCGGGCCACCGGCCGCCACAAGGATGGCGTCGAAGGGCCCGGCCTCCGGCCAGCCAGCCGTGCCGTCACCGATGCGCACATCGATATTGTCGTAGCCGAGATCGGCAAACCGATTCCGTGCCGCCTTCGCCAGTCCGGGGTGCCGCTCGATGGTATAGACATGCCCTGCAATCCGGCTGAGAACTGCCGCCGCATAGCCGGAACCCGTTCCTATTTCGAGAACGATGTCGCCCGGTTCAAGCCCAGCGCGTTCGATCATCAGTGCGACGATATAGGGCTGCGAAATAGTCTGGCCGTGACCGATCGCGAGGGCTGAGTCCTCATAGGCGAACTCCTCGAAGCCTGGATCTACAAAAGCCTCCCGCGGGACGTTTCGCATTGCGTCGAGCACATCTGGATCATTGATTCCGCGGCGGGAGAGCTGCGACGCGATCATCCGGTCCCTGGCGCGTGAAAAATCGACCATGTCGGACGGCCTCCAGCCTCGGTTGGACGTTCCGGTGTTGCCGATCAGGAACCGCGCATGGACCGCATTGTTCCCCATCACGCGCAGGCACCGGTTCGTGCGGCGTCCGCTGCCTCACTCTGGAGGGCCTTTCGCCCGGCCGAAGGCGGGATGGACATGGAACCTGCCCGTGTCCCTGACGTTCATTCACCAGGATGGTCACGCGAAAGAAAGCGTCGAGGCGCGAAAGCAAAGACACCACGATCCCGATGAGCAATCACATCGAGACGGACAGTGAGCTGCACAATGAATCCGACACGCGGCCGCTCGAGCCCGATGACCTGATGAAACAGCGGGCCGCGCGGGAGGCGACACGCATCAAAAGGGATGAATATCTCGTCGAAACCGACTTGGAAGATGCGGATGAGCGTTTTCCTCTGCCGAATATGAAAGAGCAGGAGTGACTCAAGGAGAAGAGCCATGAAGAAGAAGCCGAAACCGGGAGCGCCGGGTACTACGGAACAGTGGCCGAGATGGGAGGGTCCGAAGGAAACCCGACCCAGAGGTTACATGCCCGCCAAAGACGACCCGGAACAGGACAGGGACGCGGTCGGCGAAAATTTGAAGGATCCCCATCGCGGCAAGCTGAGCGACGCCCTCAAGCAGAAAGACGAGTGAGGGTCGCTTGCCGGATCGTCAACGCAGCGGTCTTGCGATCAGGAGCGGCGGCAAACCCTCGGGATAATCGTGGACAGGAATATCTGCACGGTCTCGGAACCGAGCGGCGGTCCGGCGGTTTGGCTGGGGTCCAATCTTGAAAGGAGAACGGAATGGCTAGCAGGCACGAATGGAGGCGCAACGATCCCGAACGGCGTCACCGCAGGGACTGGTATGGCACACCGAACGACGAGGACCGACGCCGAGCCCGCCGTTTCGAAGAGACCGGCGCACGCGGGGCAGATTGGGAGAATGCGGAGTACTATCCGGATGCCGAGCCGGGTCGCGCCGCTCGATACCGTGGATGGGGCCAGGACTACGAGGCCAGAGATCGCGAACGCGCATTCCGCGACTATTACGGGCCCGGCTTCGGCGCACGTGGTGGCTATTACCCCAGCGGCGACTATTACCCGGACTACGGTTACGCCCGCCGCTATCCCTATCGCGACTATGATCGGGATCGGGATTATGGCGAACGCGGGTTCATGGAGCGCGCCAGCGATGAGGTCGCTTCCTGGTTCGGCGATGAGGATGCCGAACGTAGGCGCAGGATGGACGAATACCGTGGCAAGGGACCCAAGGGATATACGCGGTCCGACAGCCGCATCCAGGAAGACGTCAGCGATCGCTTGAGCGACGATGGAGCGCTCGACGCTTCGGATATCGAGGTGTCCGTCTCCAATGGGGAGGTGCAACTCGGCGGTTTCGTCAATTCGAAATGGGCCAAACGGAGAGCGGAGGACTGCGCCGAAGACGTCTCCGGCGTGACCAATGTCCAGAACAATATCCGTGTTCGGGCAGAGAGTTCGTCCGAATGGAGCAGCGCGGAAAGCGAGACCTAAGCAGGTTCAGCAAAAGCGTCCCACCGCTTTGCGATCAGAACCTGCCGCAAGCCTAAGGGCCTGATATAAGCAGATAGTCGTGGGTAAACCCACGACTATCTGCTACAGCGATCATTTTATCGCGTGCCTTCGCGGCGGCGAAGCCGGACCTGACGCGCTCGCTGATCAGATCACGTTCGAATTCCGTAATGCCGGATATGTCGCGAGCATCCGGCCGTGCGGCGAGGACAGATCGAATGCCATGCCGTTCATGGCGATCACTGAGACCTTCCATCCTTCCAATTTGCGCGGCGTGTGGAGAAGATCGACGGTCGAGCGGTCCCAGCGAGACAACTCCGTGGCCAATATCACGTCGATCTTTCGAGCTGGACAAGAGCCATGACTTTTTGGCTCGACCCCTTAAATCGACCTTGTTATCCCCAAACGCGACGAATCGCATCGAACGCAGCGGCGATGGTGGGATAATCCCTGCGAGCCTCTAGACAAAGGAAACTTAAGGTCGTCCCGATCGTTACCGCATCGGCGACGATAAGCCCATGCGCTTGCTGTTCGTGAAGGGCTATCGATTCGCGGCAAAGGCTTAAACCCACGCCCGTCCGAACCATGGCGACCATCGATGCTTCCTGATCCACTTGGGCGACGAAATTCTGCCGTAAGCCGAGATCCATGAACAGGCGCGTCAGAAGGCGATTGTGTACCGAAGCAGGCGGAGTGCCAATCCATGGCAGGGCGGCAAGCTGTGTCCAATCCGCACCACGCACGAAGCTGGCGAGGGAGGGTGGTGCGACGACGCGGTAAGTCAATCGCGCCAGATCCCTGCCGTGGAACAGCTTGGCTGCGTCTTCGCCGCAAAGTTCAGATACGGGTTCGAAGTCGTTCGGGTCTCCAAGGAAGAAGCCGGCATCGAGTTCGTTTCGCCGGAGCCCTTCGGGCACGTCACCGCTCATGCCGTGGCGCAGCGTCGTTTCGATGCCAGGCCCGCTTTCGATCAGCGCCTTCAGGAACGCGCCCAACCGCGTGAACTCCGGGTCGATGATCGTGCCAATCCTTAGTTTTCCCCGGACGCGGGTGGCGAGATGCCCGGCCGTCTGTCCGAAATCCACCAGCGCTGCGAGCACCTGCTCGGCCTTGGCAGCCAGCAGGGCGCCTTCATGGGTCAGTTCCAGACCTGTTGACGTTCGCCGGAACAGGGTGATGCCGGTATCGGCCGCAAGGCGCTTCAGTTGCAGGGTGACGGCCGGCTGCGTGAGGTGCAGTTGTTCTGCGGCGCGCGTGACATTGCCCTCGCGCGCGACGGTCACGAAGGCTTTCAATGTTCTAAGGTCGACCGAGTGCATCATATTAATTTCACTTATAATGCTTTGCGTCATTTGTCATTGGATTTCCCCGCTGATCGTCGGCTATTGCTTGGAAAATGCGAGGAGGACGATTGAATGCCGTGCCCAACAGTTAGGCTTTATAAGTGCGAACTGTCTCTTCGCGACGGGCGCGTAAGCCGATGACGCGCCGGGACACTCGTCAATCCGACGATCGCTTCGACTACATCGTCGTCGGGGGCGGCTCCGCCGGCTGCCTGCTGGCCAACCGTCTCAGCCGCGATCCCTCGATGCGCGTGTTGCTGCTCGAAGCCGGAGGGAAGGACGACTATCCCTGGATCCACATCCCGGTCGGCTATCTCTACTGCATTGGCAACCCGCGAACCGACTGGTTGTTCAAGACCGAACCGGATGCTGGCCTGAACGGGCGGTCGCTGCGCTATCCACGCGGCAAGACGCTCGGTGGCTGCTCCTCGATCAACGGGATGATCTACATGCGAGGGCAGGCCCGCGACTATGACGGCTGGGCGGCGGCAACCGGGGACGATACCTGGACCTGGCAGAACTGCCTGCCCGATTTCAAGGCGCATGAGGATCACTATCGGCTCGACAATGGCAACGACCCCGAGACCGGAGGCAACAGCCGCTTTTCCGACATGCACGGGCACGGCGGCGAGTGGCGAATCGAAAAGCAGCGGCTGAAATGGGATATTCTCGAATCCTTTGCCGAGGCTGCCGTCGAAGCCGGCATTCCGCGTTCCGACGATTTTAACAGCGGCGACAATGAGGGGGTCGGCTATTTCGAGGTCAACCAGAGGTCCGGCTGGCGCTGGAACACCTCCAAGGCCTTTCTGCGCCCGGCGAAGAACCGGCCCAATCTCTCTGTCTGGACGCAGTCCCATGTCGAAAGGCTGGTGCTCGAAACTGAGGCCCCGGACCCCAAGCGCTGCACCGGCGTCGTGCTTCAGCGGCAGGGCCGGAGAGTGGAGGTCCGCGCTGACAGGGAGGTCATTCTCTGCGCCGGCGCGATCGGTTCGCCGCACATCCTGCAATTGTCGGGCATCGGGCCGGCCGGCCTGCTGAAGCGCCACGGAATCGCTGTGATACACGATCTGCCCGGAGTCGGGGAAAACCTTCAGGACCATTTGCAGATCCGGGCGGTTTTCAAGGTCGGCAACGCGAAGACACTGAACACGCTCGCCAATAACCTCCTTGGCAAGGCGATGATCGGGCTCGAATATGTGCTGAAACGCAGCGGCCCGATGAGCATGTCGCCGTCACAGCTCGGCGCCTTCACCCGCTCGGACGACAGCCAGGCCCACGCCAATCTGGAATATCATGTCCAGCCTCTGAGCCTCGACACCTTCGGCGAGCCGCTGCACAACATCCCCGCCTTCACCGCGAGTGTCTGCAACCTAAACCCGACGAGTGTCGGTAGCGTGCGGATTCGATCCAACAGGGCCGCCGATGCGCCGGCGATCGCGCCGAACTATCTGAGCACGGAGGAGGACCGGAAGATTGCCGCTCAAAGCCTCCGGCAGGTGCGCAAGATCGTATCGCAGCCGGCGCTGGCGAAGTACCGGCCGGAGGAATGGAAACCCGGCCGGCAATTCCAGAGCGACGAGGAGCTTGCCCGGCTCGCCGGCGACATCGCCAACACCATCTTCCATCCGGTCGGGACGACGAGGATGGGGCGCGACGACGATCCGACGGCCGTCGTGGACAGCCGCTTGCGGGTCAGGGGTATAGCGGGTCTGCGCGTCGTCGATGCCGGCATCATGCCGAAGATCACCAGCGGCAACACCAATTCGCCGACGCTGATGATCGCCGAAAAGGCTGCAGGATGGATCGTGAATGACGCGCGGCGGCGCGGATAAGAACAATATAGTCCGGAGGAACCCCACATGACATCGATCTCACGCTCCGCCCTTCCTCTTTCCGGCGTCAGGGTCCTCGATTTCGGCCAGTACATCGCCGGGCCGGCGGTGGCAATGATCCTCGGCGATCTCGGCGCGACCGTCGTGCATGTCGATCCGCCGGCGGGCCCCCTCTGGGACAATCCCGCCAATGCGATCCTCAACCGCAACAAGCTGATCGTTTCCATCGATCTCAAGACCGAAGAAGGGCTGGAACAGGCGAAGGCGCTGGTGGCGCAGGCGGACATAATCGTCGAGAATTTCCGCCCCGGCGTGCTCGCTCGGCTCGGTATCGATTTTGCGGCACTGCGCAAGGCCCGGCCGGAGCTGATCACCCTGTCGATCCCCGGTTTTGCTTCCAACGATCAGTTGCGCCGCGACTGGCGTGCCTTCGAGACGGTGATCGCGGCCTCCTCCGGCGTGTTCACCGACATGGGCCTGAACCGGGTGCTGATGGGCATCAACCCGTCCTTCTCGCCGCTGCCGCTCGCGTCCGCCTATGGGACGATGCTGGCGGCCTCGGCCTCGGTCCTGGCGCTCCAAGCCCGGGAACGCACCGGGCATGGCGACCATATCGAGGTGCCGCTGGCAAGCGCGGTCATGGAGGGCCTGTCCTACAATTCGATCCAGATCGATGAGTATCCGCTGCGCTATAAGACCCAGCGCGAACGGGAGATCGAACGACGGCGGCGCGAAGGCCTGCCGATGGATATGTCCTATGACGAACTCCAGGAATTCCTCGACCCCTTCTATCGCAGCTACATGTGCAGCGACGGGCGGATGTTCTACGTCGTCTGCCCTAGCCACAAGAACCATGCAAAGCGTTGCCTGCAAACACTCGGCCTTTATGACGAACTCGTGGCAGAAGGGCTTCGCGAGGAGGAAGACACCTACCTGCCGGTCTCGGAGTGGTCATCGGACGTCTCGCTCGGCGTCTATCCCCTTCCGAAATATTGGGCCGACAAGATCGCGGGCCGCATGAAAGAAGTCTTCTTGACCAAGACGGCGGCGGAGTGGGAACGCATTTTCGGGGAGGGGCAGTTTCCGGGCGCGCCGCAGCGCTGGCTGAAGGAATGGATCGCCGACGATCACGCGAAAGCCGCGGGCCTGATGATCGAGGTGGAGGATCCGATTCTCGGCCGCATGATCCAGCCGGGACCGATGGCCTGGTTACAGGAAAGCGGCGAAGCCATGCTGACGCCGCAGCCGCGCACATGGGGAAGATTTCCGGACGCATTGGCAAAACTGTCAGAGAGCAAAGGTCCAACATTGTTTGCTCCGACGACCAATGTCCCTGGCGGTTGGCTTGATGGTGTCAAGGTGCTCGATCTCTGCAACGTGATCGCCGGTCCGCACTCGGTCGCCTATCTCGCCCGTTTCGGCGCCGAGGTGATCAAGATCGACCCCGCCAAGCCGCTTTACGATTGCTGGAATACTGTGATCTTCGGCATGTCGCATATGCGGGGCAAGCAGTCGGCGCTGCTGAACATCGGTTCACCCGACGGTCGGGTGATTTTCGAGGAACTGGTGCGGTCCGTGGACATCGTGGTCTGGAATGCCACCGACCGCCAGGTCAAGGCGATGGGGCTCGATGCCGAGCACTTGAAGGCGCTCAATCCGCAGGCGATCTTCTGCCAGCTCGATTGCTTCGGTGGCGTCCGCACCGGGCCGCGCACCGACTATCTCGGTTATGACGATCTGGTTCAGTCGGCGACGGGCATCATGTTGCGCTTCGGCGGATCGATGCAGACGCCGGAAGAACATGCGCATGTCGGCACCATCGATGTCATGTGCGGCTTCGGCGCAGCCCTTGGTGTGGCGGCCGCCCTTTACCAGAAATCGAGGACGGGCATCGTCGGTCGGCCCCGCACCTCGCTGTCGGCACTGACCGGGCTCGCCCAGATTCCGTTCTGCTACGATTATCAAGGCCGCCGGCCGTTCGACGAACCGGCCGGGCGCGAGACCAGGGGCTATGACGCGATGTCGCGTCTCTACCAAACGGCATCCGGCGATTATCTTCTGCTTTGCGCATCGGAAGCGGATCTCCCGCGGTTCGAAAAGGTCGAGGGATTGAGAGGGCTTCCCTCGATGCCCGCATCCGATCGCGAAATCTATCTCGCGCAGGCGTTCATGACCGCGCCCGCTGAAACCTGGCAGCAGAGACTGCTACAGGCCGATATCGGTGTCTCGCTCTGCGAGAACATCGAAACGATCAGAAGCCGAAGCGTACGAATCGCGGACGGCAGGCCGGGGACCGACCGCGGCAGCTATTCCTTCTCGATCTTCCCGGATCATCCCAGCGGGCACACCGTGACCCAACTCGATCCCTTTGCCATTCGTCCGGCCGTCGGCAAGGTCACGGCGGTCGCGCCGGCGGAAAAATACGGTGCCTCCACGCGCTCCGTTCTGAAGTCCCTGAACTATACCGACGTCGAGATCGACAGGCTGATCGCCTCCGGAACGATCAGCGAGACATGGAGCTCGCAATATCTGCCAAGCTGACCGACGACGGCGGAGACGGAGCTCTGAGGAGGGCGCCGGAGGCAGTCCGTTTGACGTGTGCGATGTCGTCGGCGGCTGAGGAATTCCAGCATCGCTTGGGAGGAAGTGCTATGAAAGAAATGTTCGCGTCGACATGCCTTGCAGCGGCCATGTTGACCATTGCCAATAGCGCCTGGGCCGCCGATTGCGGCGAGGTCACGATTGCCAGCATGAACTGGCAATCGGCCGACGTGCTTGCCAGTCTCGACAACATCCTGACCGAAGGCTACGGATGCGACGTCTCGATCATACAGGGAGACACGGTCCCGACGATCACGTCCATGACCGAAAAGGGCAGACAGGATCGGGGGACGAGTAAGCTGCCTCTGATGGAAAACCGTAGTTGAAAGTCAACTCTATTTCTGGGTCGACAGCAAAACCTTGGTTTGCCCGCAGCGAGGCGGGGCCAACGGCGACCGGGCCGGAACCCATCGCACCATATGATACTTTTCCGGCACCTGCTCAGACCGGGCCTGTCGACGGCAGTAGACGACGGGCGCCATTCATTGGCGCTGGTCGCGCCTGCTCCCGGTCACGGCTGGTGCGGGACAGGAACCTCAGCATCCGAGCCTCCTCCAAACGCAGTTCCGACTTCCCCCGGCTGCGCGCGTGCAAACGCCCGGCCGAGGAAGCGGAGGCGCCGCTGCCCAGGGCGATGATGTCCGGATGGATGTAGCTCTTGCGGCAGATCGCGGGCGTATTGCAGAGGACCGCTGCCGCCGCCTCGCTCATCTCTTTGACCGTCGGCCGCCGGTCCTGCTCGATTGCCGCCCGTGCCGCCGCGAAGGCCGCCACACTGCCCGCCCAGGTACGGAATGTCTTCGCTGATACCGAGAAGCCGGCGATCTCCGCGAGGTACCGGTTGAGGCGACCGGAATCGACGGCACGCAAGGCGTCACTCTCGTCCTTCCAGACGAACAACTGACGGCCCGGCAGGTCCGCAATCTCCTCCAGCAGCCGCTGCAGCTTGGGCCGGCGTAGCCGCCGCCTCACACGTTTTCCGCCCTTGGCGGTGAAGCTCAATTCGATGAACTCACTTCCAAGCTTGAGATGCCGCTTCAAGAGCGTCGTTGCACCGTAGGTCCCGTTTTCTTCCACATATGTGCGGTTTCCCGGTCGCAAATGCATTTCGTCGAGAAGCGCCACCATAGCTGCAAGCACGGTTTGGATACTTTCGGGCCGGCCGTCCATATGGCGTCGTATCGTCCGCCTTATCCGGGGCAATGCTTTCCCGAAAGGGATTAATTGCGCGAACTTGTCGGCACTTCTCAGCGCTTGCCAAGCTTGGTGGTAGCGATATTGCTTGCGGCCGCGCGCATCGTAGCCGGTCGCTTGCAGGTAGCCGTTCTCCTCAAGACAGATCCAGACATTCTCGTAGGCTGGCGGCAAGCCGAGGGACGCAATGCGTGCCTTGGTCTCGGGGTCGGACAAGATTGAACCATCCGGCATTCTGTAGACGAAACCCTTGCCGCACCGTCGCCTTGTGATGCCCGGCTCGCAATCGCTGACAAAGACCAGATCCGCTGCCGAGATCCCCTGCTGATCCGCAAAGGGCGGCTCCCCCGCGGACCGCCGGGTTCCATACTTCTGCTGCCTCGCATCGAGTTGCAATTGCATCCGCTTCTTCTTTCTTCGAGCGTGAAGTCCGCATCGCAAGTAACGCGCGCGCTGCTCGATCGGATCCTCGGGCGAGCACTAAAAGCGGGCTGCGCCGCCGCCGCGTGTCATTTCAGATGCGCAAAGACCCGCGTTGGCGCAGGGGAACATATTCAGGCGCAGAATGTTCCTCCGGCACTGGCCGAAGCGGGAGAGCTGCGATGCGAAAATCTCTGAAAGACGCCGTGGTCGTCATCACAGGTGCCTCTTCCGGTGTCGGACAGGCAACGGCCGAAGCGTTCGCCAGCCGCGGGTCGAACCTGGTGCTTGCGGCGCGCGACGCAGCGGCGCTGCAAAGCGTGGCCAAGACGTGCCGCGCGCTTGGTGCGGTCGTTCTGGTCGTGCCGACCGATGTCACCGATGCCGATGCCGTCAAGGAACTGGCGAGAAAGGCCATGAGCTTCGGCAGGATTGACGTCTGGTTCAGCAACGTCGGCGTCGGCGCGGTTGGGCGATTTGAAGAGACGCCGATCGAAGCGCATGAGCGCGTCGTGCGCACGAACCTCATCGGGCATTTCAACGATGCGCATGCGGCAATCCCCATTTTTCTGAGGCAGGGCCATGGCACCTTCATCAACATGATTTCGCTTGGCGGCTTCGCCTCGACCCCGTATGCGGCCGCCTACAGTGCCAGCAAGTTCGGTTTAAGGGGCTTTTCCGAGGCGCTGCGCGCCGAACTTGCTGATCAGCGCGATATCCATGTCTGTGACGTCTACCCCACGTTCCTTGACACGCCCGGCGTCGCGCATGGTGCAAACTATACGGGCCGCCGGTTGACCGTGCCGCCTCTGGTTTACGATCCACGCCGCGTCGCGCGGGCCGTCCTGCGCCTCGCTCAGCGCCCGCGTCACTCCGTTACCGTCGGCGCAATCGCCGACTTGACGCGCCTGGCGCATTTTCTTGCGCCCAACACAACGTCGCGGCTGCTTGCCCGGCTGACCTCGATGTATCTGAGAAGGGCGCCGCGAGCGGACAAGAGCAACGGCAACCTGTTCCGTCCTCCCGCGCAGCCGGGTGGTGTCGAGGGCGGTTGGCGGTCGCAGCACCGGGTGCCGGTTGCTGCCATCGCAGCCGCCGCAATCGCCGGTCTGGCGCTCGCGGTCGCGCTTCGCGGCGTCCATCGAACATCGTACCGACGAGCCTGGTAGAGGGCATAGCGCTGGTTTCCCGCTAAACAACGCCAAGGTAGAACGAAGCCTGAACGCTGTCACGCCGCTCGCTGTTTTCCAGCCAGGTTGAGCGGTTTCCGGTCGGTTGTCTTCGCGGCACGATCCCAGAGGAAATCGCCGGAGAAGGCGATGTGCTCCCATCCGACCGGTGAGGTATGGGTCAAGAGCTCGTCGGGGACGATTTCGCCTTGTGCCCGCAGGTGCGCCACGGCGTCGGCCATCTAGATCGAGTTCCAATAGACGATCGCCGCGGTGACGAGGTTCAAGCCCGACGCCCGGTATTGCTGGGCATCATCACTGCGGTCGATGACGCGCTCCTGTCGGAACGTGCAGATGGCCTGCGCCAAGGCATGGCGCTGCTCGCCTTTGTTGAGCCCGGCGTGGCATCGGCGGCGCAATGCCGGGTTCTCCAATAGCATGGCGCAGAACGCAAACACGTGATCGGTGGCGCCGCCAGTGTCGGTGTAATGCTCCATGATTGAGAGGTTGCTCCCGTGGTGAAGCAGGCCGTCAAGGACATAGGGTGCCTCGTGCGTCGCCGCCGAAATCACCTTGACGCTTAGGGCCGTGCTGGACGGAGACGTCGGTGTAGATGAAACCGGGATCAACGCCGTAGCGGGCGTTGATGTCGCCGCCGCGGCCGGGGGTCAGCCGAACTGCTTAGCGCAACTTGGGCTTTACGACCAGATATTAGACGTTCGTTCCAACCCGCGCCAACGTCGCATACCGGATTTACGCTGTCATTTTTTTGGCAGTTGGGATCTGTGCGGAGACGGATTGCGCTTGCAGACAGCGAAAATGTACACAGAGATAATTTTCCGGACGCAGTGCTAATGACAAGCGGAAAGCTCGAGCTGAGAATTACAAAACGGCCATAGTATACTCCGTTGGCGTTAACAGTAGTACGCCGAAAGATATATTTTCTAGCTGGCCAAAAATGGTAAGAAATCAACAATGGGATAAGGGTCTGCTGAAGCCGCAAACGCGTTAGCGTAGAAAGTGGCGGAGGGGAAGCAAAGTAAATTTTGAGAATACGCCAGGCCGGCCATTTGAGCGCGCCGGCTGGGGAGGAGCAGGCGTGTGTAGAGTAGTTTCACCTGATGAGGGTGCGCCAGCTTGGATTTCGGGGGAACCGGCTAAGTTTGGTCGGTTTCCCACCCTCTTCGCGAACGCGATTTGCACCGCGACGAATTTCCCCATTCTCGGACGGGCCAGATCTCCGACGGGACAGACGATCCGGATGCCTTTGTCCCGAATTTTCCGGATCCCGCCGGGTCGCTGCGAACGGAATTGCAGGAGCCGCAATTCGGCGCCTTTTGCGCCAGCGAGATTTTCCAGCAGCGGCATATCGTCGGCTGAAGCAAGGCGGCGGCCGCTAGTCCCATGTACCGTGAAATCAAAGTACCTCGACGCAAACGTTAGGTAAGGGGGAAGGCTTATGTCTACGCAGACCACGGGTGGTGGGAGCACTACATCCTTCAGTAACACGCCACAGGCGCAAGGCGACGTCTATGCATGGACCGAAGAGGAGCTGCTCGCGTCCAAATACTATGACGCGGCAACGTACACCATCACTCTGGACGTGATGGCCAACGACCTCGGCGGCAAGGCAAAGACGCTCTGGTCGATCGATGACGGTGGTACGGATTTCATGTCCGAGCTCCTGAAAAGCAACATCACAACTGGATGGGAAAGGACTGCGAACGGAAACTGGATGCGAATCTGCAATGGCAAGATCGAATACAGAATATCTGATGGTTCGGACTCGCCTGATAAAGCCCGAAGTGTCGATTCGCTGACCGAGGGCGAGTACCTTCAGGATACGTTCTATTATTCGATCCGGCTGGCCAACGGTACGCTCAGCTATGCGAAAGTGACGCTGGAGATCACCGGCCAGAACGACGCCGCGACCTTCGGCGGCTCTTCCGCGGAATCCGTGATCGAAGCGGGAGGCACGAACAACGGCCATCCTGGTTCGCCCACCGCCGCTGGCACGCTGCATGTCTATGATGTCGATACCGGCGAGAACCATTTCAAGGCGCCACCAGCAAACGCCCTGAACGGCACTTATGGCAGCTTCAGTTTCAATCACCTGACCGGAGAGTGGAGCTACACACTCGACAACGGCCGCGGGGAGACGCAGGCGCTACACGCCGGGCAGGTGGTGACAGAGAAGCTGAAGGTTTGGTCCGCTGACGGCACGGCCAGCCAAGACATCGTGGTGACCATCCACGGCAGCAACGACGACCCGACGACGGCGCCGGTGACGCTGGCGGCGATCGCCGAGGACAGCGGGCCGCGGCTGATCACCCAGGCGGAACTCTTGACCCAAGCCGGCGACGTCGACGGCGACAGCCTGACGGCGACCAACCTGCAGATCGTCTCGGGCGGCGGCACGCTGGTCGACAACGAAGACGGCACCTGGACCTACACGCCGGCCGCCGACGACGACACGGCGGTGTCGTTCGGCTACACCATCGCCGACGGCCATGGCGGCAGCACCGCCGGGGCGGCCAGCCTCGACATCACCCCGGTCAACGACGACCCGACGACGACGCCGGTGACGCTGGCGGCGATCGCCGAGGACAGCGGGCCGCGGCTGATCACCCAGGCGGAACTCTTGACCCAAGCCGGCGACGTCGACGGCGACAGCCTGACGGCGACCAACCTGCAGATCGTCTCGGGCGGCGGCACGCTGGTCGACAACGAAGACGGCACCTGGACCTACACGCCGGCCGCCGACGACGACACGGCGGTGTCGTTCGGCTACACCATCGCCGACGGCCATGGCGGCAGCACCGCCGGGGCGGCCAGCCTCGACATCACCCCGGTCAACGACGACCCGACGACGGCGCCGGTGACGCTGGCGGCGATCGCCGAGGACAGCGGGCCGCGGCTGATCACCCAGGCGGAACTCTTGGCCCAAGCCGGCGACGTCGACGGCGACAGCCTGACGGCGACCAACCTGCAGATCGTCTCGGGCGGCGGCACGCTGGTCGACAACGAAGACGGCACCTGGACCTACACGCCGGCCGCCGACGACGACACGGCGGTGTCGTTCGGCTACACCATCGCCGACGGCCATGGCGGCAGCACCGCCGGGGCGGCCAGCCTCGACATCACCCCGGTCAACGACAACCCGACGACGACGCCGGTGACGCTGGCGGCGATCGCCGAGGACAGCGGGCCGCGGCTGATCACCCAGGCGGAACTCTTGACCCAAGCCGGCGACGTCGACGGCGACAGCCTGACGGCGACCAACCTGCAGATCGTCTCGGGCGGCGGCACGCTGGTCGACAACGAAGACGGCACCTGGACCTACACGCCGGCCGCCGACGACGACACGGCGGTGTCGTTCGGCTACACCATCGCCGACGGCCATGGCGGCAGCACCGCCGGGGCGGCCAGCCTCGACATCACCCCGGTCAACGACGACCCGACGACGGCGCCGGTGACGCTGGCGGCGATCGCCGAGGACAGCGGGCCGCGGCTGATCACCCAGGCGGAACTCTTGGCCCAAGCCGGCGACGTCGACGGCGACAGCCTGACGGCGACCAACCTGCAGATCGTCTCGGGCGGCGGCACGCTGGTCGACAACGAAGACGGCACCTGGACCTACACGCCGGCCGCCGACGACGACACGGCGGTGTCGTTCGGCTACACCATCGCCGACGGCCATGGCGGCAGCACCGCCGGGGCGGCCAGCCTCGACATCACCCCGGTCAACGACGACCCGACGACGACGCCGGTGACGCTGGCGGCGATCGCCGAGGACAGCGGGCCGCGGCTGATCACCCAGGCGGAACTCTTGGCCCAAGCCGGCGACGTCGACGGCGACAGCCTGACGGCGACCAACCTGCAGATCGTCTCGGGCGGCGGCACGCTGGTCGACAACGAAGACGGCACCTGGACCTACACGCCGGCCGCCGACGACGACACGGCGGTGTCGTTCGGCTACACCATCGCCGACGGCCATGGCGGCAGCACCGCCGGGGCGGCCAGCCTCGACATCACCCCGGTCAACGACAACCCGACGACGGCGCCGGTGACGCTGGCGGCGATCGCCGAGGACAGCGGGCCGCGGCTGATCACCCAGGCGGAACTCTTGACCCAAGCCGGCGACGTCGACGGCGACAGCCTGACGGCGACCAACCTGCAGATCGTCTCGGGCGGCGGCACGCTGGTCGACAACGAAGACGGCACCTGGACCTACACGCCGGCCGCCGACGACGACACGGCGGTGTCGTTCGGCTACACCATCGCCGACGGCCATGGCGGCAGCACCGCCGGGGCGGCCAGCCTCGACATCACCCCGGTCAACGACGACCCGACGACGGCGCCGGTGACGCTGGCGGCGATCGCCGAGGACAGCGGGCCGCGGCTGATCACCCAGGCGGAACTCTTGACCCAAGCCGGCGACGTCGACGGCGACAGCCTGACGGCGACCAACCTGCAGATCGTCTCGGGCGGCGGCACGCTGGTCGACAACGAAGACGGCACCTGGACCTACACGCCGGCCGCCGACGACGACACGGCGGTGTCGTTCGGCTACACCATCGCCGACGGCCATGGCGGCAGCACCGCCGGGGCGGCCAGCCTCGACATCACCCCGGTCAACGACGACCCGACGACGGCGCCGGTGACGCTGGCGGCGATCGCCGAGGACAGCGGGCCGCGGCTGATCACCCAGGCGGAACTCTTGACCCAAGCCGGCGACGTCGACGGCGACAGCCTGACGGCGACCAACCTGCAGATCGTCTCGGGCGGCGGCACGCTGGTCGACAACGAAGACGGCACCTGGACCTACACGCCGGCCGCCGACGACGACACGGCGGTGTCGTTCGGCTACACCATCGCCGACGGCCATGGCGGCAGCACCGCCGGGGCGGCCAGCCTCGACATCACCCCGGTCAACGACGCGCCAGTCAACACCCTGCCTGCTTCCCAAACGGCCGATTCGAACACCGCGACCGCAATCAGCGGTGTTTCAGTTGCCGACGTGGACAGCACCAATGTCACCACGACCCTCTCCGTTTCCCACGGCAAGCTGACGGTTGGAACGGGCGGCGGTGTGACGGTGAGCAACAACGGCACCAATACGGTGACGGTCAGTGGGACGCTCGCCCAGGTGAATGCCGCTCTGGCCGCGCTCAGCTATCTCAGCAATACAAACTACAGCGGTGCCGATACGTTGACCGTTATAACTTCGGATGGCTCTCTGGGCGATACCGATACCGTAACGATCACGGTCAATCCGCCGCCCAATCTAGCTCCTGCAACTCCAACCTTTGCCTTCAATCCGGGCGCAGTGGACAGAGACGACGGCAAGCAACTCCTTTCGGGCACGCTTCTGGGCACCTTCGCCGCGGTCGATCCCGATGGCGATCCAGTCACATACAGCCTTGCGGGCAGCACGATCCAGGGTTTGACCCTGAACCCGGCTTCAGGTGCACTCACCCTTTCGGACAATCTCGCCGGCGTGGACCAGACATTCTACGTGGTCGCGACAGATTCGGCCGGTAATCAGTCAACCTCGACGACTGTAAGGCTTTGGATCGGGACCCCTGGCGCAAACCCCATTACGTTCAATAATAACAGCGAAACGATCATCGCCTTTGGTTTGGACCAAAGAGATACGATAACCATTACGGGGGGGACCGGAAATGACATTCTCGTCGGCGGCGGCGGCAACGATACCCTAAGCGGCGGCGGCGGCAACGACTGGCTCATTGGCGGCGCCGGAAATGACACGATTGACGGGGGTACCGGAAATGATCTGCTTGACGGCGGTGCCGGCAACAACATTCTCACCGGCGGCGCAGGCAACGACACCTTCTTCTTTCAAAAGCTCGCCAGCACGACCAATCACGTCACCGATTTCGAAGCGGGCACGAGTTCGACGACGGTCGACACACTCCGCTTCGATGTCGGTACCGGAGCCAACGAGTTCTCGGTCGGCAACAACAATACGGTGGTGGAGAACTTTAAGACGGGGAATAACGCGGCGATCAATGTTGCCGGCACGGAGGTCGCCGTCAAAACCGATGCCAGCGTCACCAACGCGACAGTCCAAAGCACGATCAACGGCTATGGCAACATCACGACGGGTGCATTCTTCGTATTCCACAATACGGATCTGAGCCACGCCGCGGTTTACTACGATCCCAATCCGGCCGTGGCTGGCGGCGCGGTGCTTGTCGCGGAACTCGACAATGTCACGTTGTTGGGTCTCGGCAATTTCAATGCCGGCGACTTTTTGTTCGTCTAAGGGCCGGGCGAGCGAGGATGCACTCTGTGCCTAACCAGTCCTCACTCCAGGCGGTGATGTCCGAGCTTCGGCGCGCCGCCTGGCCGCTCGTGGGTTTCAGCGCGGCGATCAACGTCCTGATGCTGACGGCCGCTCTCTACATGCTGCAGGTCTACGACCGTGTGCTGTCGAGCCACAGTCTGGAAACACTCACGGCACTGACGATCATCGCCGTCGTGGCTCTCCTGTCGCTCTCGATATTGGAAGCCGCACGCTCGCAGCTGCTGATCACGGCCGGCACTTGGATGAACGGGCGCCTGTCACCCATTCTGCTCGCTGCCTCGATCGAGCAAGCGGCGGCGACGCCCGGCGAGCGCGACGGTCGAGCCCTCCGTGACCTCGAATTGTTCCGCAATTTCCTCACTGGCGCGGGCATTTTCCCGATCCTCGACGCCCCTTGGGCACCGATCTTCTTCGCAGCGATGTTCCTGCTTCATCCTTGGCTCGGTTGGCTGGCGGTTGGTGGCGGCATCGCGCTCTTTGCGCTGGCGGTGTTGACCGAATTCGTCACCCGCAAGCCGGTTGCCGAGGCGAGTGGGGCCCAGGCCAAAGCTTACACCCAGGCAGAGGCAGCCATACGCAACGCCGAAGCCATTCAGGCGATGGGCATGCTGGCGGCGCTGATGCGCAGTTGGACTCCGGTGCAGGCTACTGCCGCCGAGGGGCAGGCGATCGCGAGTATTCGTTCGGCAGTGCTTGCGGCTGCAGCACGTTTTCTGCGGCTCGGGCTGCAGATCGGTGTTCTTGGGCTTGGCGCATATCTCGTCCTCCACGCGGAAGCCTCGCCCGGCGCCATGGTGGCGGCGTCCATTCTGATGGGGCGTGCACTCGCCCCGGTCGAGCAGGCGATCGGCACCTGGAAAGGGGTCGTGGCTGCCCGATCCGCCTATCGGCGGCTGGCGGCCGTCGCGGGAACGCGGCGAGAGGAAGGCCCCATCCTCCCCTTGCCGCGACCGAAGGGACGGCTTCTCGTCGAGGGCATGATCCTTGCGCGTCAAGGCGGCGGCGAGCCGATCCTGAAAGGCATCGGTTTTCAGTTGGTGGCCGGAGAGGTAATGGCACTTATCGGACCGTCGGCTGCCGGCAAGACAAGCCTGGCTCGGCTACTCGTCGGCGCGTGGAAGCCGACGGCAGGACGTGTGCTGCTCGACGGCATGGATGTCGCGCAATGGGCGGCCGAGGATCGCGGTCGGCATGTGGGCTACCTGCCGCAGGATATCGAGCTGTTCGCGGGCACCGTCGCCGAAAACATCGCACGCTTTCAGGAACTCGACGAGCAGAGCTTCCAACAGGTCGTCCACGCTGCGCGCGAGGCCGGTGTCCATGAGCTCATCAAGGGGCTTTCCAAGGGGTACCACACCGAGATCGGCGAAGCCGGCGCAGTGTTGTCGGGTGGCCAGAGGCAACGGATCGCCCTTGCGCGCGCCCTTTATGGCGATCCTGCTTTCCTGCTCCTGGACGAGCCCAACTCGAATCTTGATCGCGACGGCGAGGAGGCTCTGAACGACACCCTAAAGGCACTCAAGGCAGCCGGGAAGACGTTGATCCTGATCGCCCACCGCCCGAACATCATGGAAACGGTCGACAAGATTCTCGTACTGCAGGGCGGACAAGTGGACCTCTTTGGCCCACGTGATGATGTGCTGCGAGCGCTTGCCGATCGAGCGCGCCGCGCCGCGCCCGCGCCGATATTGGGGGTCGTCACCGGATGATCACTGCAACCATGGGCGCGACCAGCAAAGTTCTAGGCACCGCATCCGACGTGTCGCGTCTGCTGCCCCGCTTGAAATCGGTAATCACGCTCGGGCTTGTCATTGTCGTCGGATTCTTCGGCGTCTTTGGCGGTTGGGCCGCTTTGGCGCCGCTCGATAGTGCGGCAGTGGCGCAGGGAGTGGTCAAGGTCGCGGGCGAGCGCAAGTTGGTCCAGCACCTCGAAGGAGGCATCGTTTCCCAGCTGAAGGTCGCAGACGGCGAGCGCGTCAGGGCTGGGCAAGTCTTGATCAGATTGGACGAAACACAGGCGGCGGCACACTTGGAGCTCATCAGGAATCGCGTCCTGTCACGACTGGCCCTCGCGGCGCGCCTGCGTGCAGAGCGGGACGGGAAGCTGGACGTCGAATTCGAGCAGGACCTGCTTGCACCTGGAGCGCCACTGGCAGCCCGCGACGCGGTTGCTGTCCAACGCGACGTCTTTCAGGCGCGCCGCCGGGCTTTGAGCGACGAGAAGAACATTCTGCGTCAGCGGATCTTGCAGGGCGAATACGAGATCAACGGTCTGGAAGAGTTGATCAGTGCTCAGGATCAGGTGATGGAATCCATCAAAAGCGAGGCTGCGGACCTCGAATCGCTGTCGAAGAAAGGCCTGGCCACCCGCGAACGCCATCTCGCATTGCGCCGGCGTCAGGGAGAGCTCAAAGGCGAGCGCGCCACCAATATTGCAGCCGTCGCACGGGCCGGGGAAGCGATTGCAGAGGTCGAACAGCAGATCCTGAACCTCTCGACCACTCGGCTCAACGAGGCAGTGTCCGAGCTCAGCAAAGTGGAGGCTGAGCTCTTCGAGCTCGAGCAGCAGCAGCGTTCTGCAGCGGACGTCCTCGCGCGACTCGACATTCGAGCTCCAGTCGACGGCGTCGTCATGGGAATGCAAGTGCACACCACGGGAGGTGTCGTTCGCCCTGGAGAGCCGTTGATGTCGATCGTCCCGATGGGCGAGCGACTGGTGGTCGAAGCAATGGTGCGCCCGGAAGACGTCGACGCGATTGCCGTTGGCCAGACGGGGCATGTCAGGATATCGGCTTTTGCGCGCTATGACATGAGGCCGCTCGAAGGTGTGGTCGAGTTAATCTCGGCCGATCGCCTCGTGGAGGAGCGCACCGGCATAGCTTATTTCACAGCCACCATCGTCGTCGACGAGCAGGAGCTCGAAAGGCTTGGGAGCCGCAAGCTCCTCCCCGGCATGACCAGCGAAGTGATGATCCGCACTGGCAGCCGCACCATGCTGGGCTATGTGAGCGAGCCGCTGGCCCGGACCTTCCGAAGGGCTATGCGGGAGAACTGAATCTCGGTTCCATTAAGCAGGATCGCGCGGGACTTGAGCAAATATCGGGCAGGCCTCCAGGTATCAGAATCGTCGGCAGCGATTGCAGATTGATGGGACAATGTGGATTTCCACCCAAACGAGAAGTTCGCCGCACCATGCGTTCCCGTACGCTCTTCTTCTCTCCGTTGGCGTAGTTTAGCGGGAAACTAACGCTATGCCCTCTGCCCTGAGCCGCTCCAACTGCCGCGCATTAAGCCGTTCAGGCGAGCACAACCCGCTCTCGGTTTATCCGGTCTCGCGCTAAAGGGGGCGACAGGGCTTAATGGAGCGTCTTGGACTTCGAGGGGCGCACCGCTGCGGAGTCCTGTGCGATCGTGCTTGTGCAGGCGGTGGCCAGAACGTATTGCTCGACCAATTCCATCAGCGCCAGCGCTATCTCCTCCCACGACCAGCCGGCGCTTTCCGCCCACCTCGTCAATGTTTCGAACTCGCAGTTCAGCGCCCGTTCGCATTCCCGCTGGCGCTCGGCTCTTTCTTCAAACACATGGGATGATAACTTCGTCATGACAAAGCAACGCCCAAGAAACACGAAGGTTCCGGCTCCAATGCGTGAATATTGTGAAGAATAGATAATGCGGGATGTCGTGTTTAGCGGAACCCCGGCGAAGCCGCCGGGGCGATTGCTGCAAAGATCAAAGGGTCAACCACAAGCTTGCGCGATGGTGGCAGCTCGCGGCAAGGCCCTCACCAGGTCTGGCGACCGTACCAATCATCGATGTCTTGCCTTACACGATCTCTCGCGATTCCGTAGCGTTCCTGGATCTTGCCTTCGAGCTGTTCGCGGCTTCCGTCGATCTCGTCAAGATCATCGTCGGTGAGGCGCCCCCACTGCTCCTTTACCCTTCCCTTGATTTGCTTCCAGTTTCCTTCGATCCGATTCCAGTCCATGGGATACTCCTTCGTGAGACATCGTCCACCGCAATAATGCATGGGGCGGGCTTTTGGTTCGACTTGTGAACGGGAAATTTCCTGAAGCCGGAAAGAAAGCTGCAAGCTTGCCGCCGCACAAGTGACAAAAGCTGCGCTAGGGGAGTGGTGCCCGGAACCATGATAGCCCATGGCCGTTTAGCTTGTGGAATGCCATCATGGAGGACGTCGAATGCATCTAGTTGGTGTACAGGTCATACCCGAACAGGGCGGTCGAGCCGGCTTCACCGTTGAATTCGTGGGGAAGGAGGGAGAGGTCGTATCGGTCTGCCTGCCCAACGACGCCGCCCGCAATCTCAACCGGTTGAACGCTGCAGAAAGAGCAAAGGAGCTCTTTTCAGAGCTTGCAACCGCGGATCTAGAGGCGCTTGAGAACGTCGGCGATGGAGAACCGCACGCGCGGCGCAGTGCCCGTTCGACAAAGGATGCCGACGCATTGGAGGAGCAGCTGGACGAAGGGCTGGAGGACAGCTTTCCGGCGAGCGATCCGGTTTCCATCACCACATCCACCGTACCAACTGACCGTGTCCGACGGCGGGAGTAGAAGGGAGGGCTGATCGCTCAGCCTTCCTTCCAAGTCCCGGGAGAATATCCGGGCTCTCAGGAACCAAAATGCTGCACAGGCATTCTCCCTCGCGTTACCAAAAATCTCGGGCAGAAGGACTATAGTCGATATGCCTGCCATCATCAGCGAAGCGCGTCAGCCGTCATCGCGAGTAGAAGAACAGGTCGTCGATCTGATACCAGCGTTGCGGGCATTCGCGCGGACGTTCACATCGTCGTCCTTTGAAGCAGATGATCTCGTACAGGAAACTTTACTGCGGGCCCTGCGAAGCATCGACCAGTTCGCGCCCGGTACGAGTCTCAAGTCATGGCTCTTCACGATCATGCGCAATGTGTTCCGGACGCAATACAAACTCAGGAAACGGGAAAGTCCGGGGGCGATGGACTCCGCGGAATTGTCGATACCTGCGGCCCCTGCCCAGGAATGGTCGGTCCTCAATGGTGAGCTTCGCCATGCGCTTGAGTTGCTGACTCCGGAACACCGCGAGGTTCTCGTCCTGGTGGCCGGATTCGGGATGAGCTACAAGGAAGCCGCCGATATCTGCGATTGCGCGATCGGGACAATCAAGAGCCGCCTTAACCGGGCGCGCGAGGAATTGGTCACCCAGATGCATGGCAATCCTCTGAACTGACGTTTCCGCCACGAACCAGTTACTTCATTCGCGCGGCAAGGGCGTTCTGCAGCCGTTGCGCCAGTTGCAAAAGCCGCTCCGGCACGGTCTCCTTTTGGATTTCCTCCATCAGCAAGGCGATTTGCTCGTCGACGGCCCTGTCTTCTCCGACCGGTTCCGCCGGGACTTTTGTTTCGCTCATCCGCACTTCCTATCCGTGGCAGGACCAGAAGATAAAATATCATTCCTCAGCCTCTGTAAATTCCAAATGGCCGACAAATGGCGCGGTGCCGGTATAGGCTCACGACTTCGAAGCGTGCTGCGGCTTGCCCTTGCGCTTCGTCGACGCGAGCTCCTCAAGCTCCTTTTCTGTCATCGATTCAACCATTTCCTTCGAAGCGCCCTTGAGTTCGCTTTTCTTTTTTTCACCACGCTTGGCAGAAAGGGCTGCGCCGGCAGCCATCTGCTGCGCTTTCGATTTCGCAGGCATTGCTCTCTCCTTTGCACGCTGCAGAAGCGGCAATGGAACCGGCCAGTAGGGATTATGTTCCGCCGATTCATCGGAGAAGACGCATTAATTGTGTATGGAACCGCGGCTGTGAAGAGGGGCGGCAGGCGGATGATAGCGTCTCTGCCAGGGCGGATGAGTTGACGCCACCCTCAGCGAAGGAGACCTTGCCCGCCATCTACCCAGACCGGACTTCCCGTGACATGACGCGCAGCATCGGAGACCAGGAAACACACGACGTCGGCCACATCCTCCGGCTCTCCCGGTTTTCCTTCGGTCAGCGGAATGTCGCCTTCCGGCCACTTTACCGGAACCGCCGCTTCGTCTCGGCCGCGCTGGCTCGTATTGTCGGAAATATTGGTCTCAATGGCGCCGGGACAAACGGCATTGACGCGGATCCGGTGCTTCCCAAGCTCCAGTGCCAACTGCTTTACCATCGCCACCTGCGCCGCCTTCGTGGCGCTATAGGCGGTGGCCCCCGGGGTCGTGAAGGTACGTGTGCCGTTGATCGACGACACGACCACGATCGCGCCGCCACCGGCCGCCTTCAGATGCGGAACGCAAAAGTGCAGGGTGAGGTAGGTACCGCGAAGATTGGTTGCGATCGTTTCGTCCCATTCTTGCGGCTTCAGGTCTTCGACGGGCGCCCAGACGCCGTTGATGCCGGCATTCGCCACGACGACGTCGAGGCGGCCGAATTTTCCGATCAGTTCTTCAACCGCCTCGCGCATATCAGCCTCGTGGCGGATATCGGCATTAAGAGCGAGAGCGTCGCCGCCCCGCGCGCGAATTTCATCGACGGTCGTCGCGGTCTCCTCCGGCGTGTGCCCGAGCGCGGCCACGGCGATATTGTCCCGAGCGAGCCGCAAAGCAATCGCCTTGCCGATACCTGACCCGGCGCCAGTGATCAGCGCCACGCGCTTCGATGCCGCCACATTCATCAAAAGGCCCTCCACCGAACGGCCCTGCCGCCGCGCAAGCCAATCATCGTACGCGACACTCGCATGCTATCATGCGTCCTCACGGGGCCAGCGGCTGACGCGGAAGCCTGCTTCACTCGCCGCGTCCAGAAAGGCCTCCAGAGCCGCATCCGGGGAAGCATCGCCGGCCAGTGCGGCCTCGCAACCGGACATGGCAGCCTGCCGCGCCGGGCCCGGCGAGCGCCAATGGTTCTTGAGGCAGAGAAGCGCATCGCGCGTGCTCTGCACACGCAGCACTCGCTCGCCGGCCTCGAGGATCACCGGCTCGTCCCACTGCCGATCAATATTCAGCTCGACCATCCCTGTGTCCCCCCTGCATTGCGCGCTTGATCGGCAACCGAAGCCAGCACGAAAGCGCCGAAATCCGGATATACCCGAGCGATATCCGCGAGCGCGAGGACCCCGATTGCGCGACGTTCGTCGTTCACGACCACAAGTCGCCGTGAACGGCTGCTTGCCATCTTCTGCGCCGCGGCGAGTACGCTATCTCCAGGGGAGCACGTCTCCGGTGAGACCACCATGAATTCGCGAACCGCTGCGGTGGTGGAGAGGCCTTGCGCAAGCACGGAGACGACAATGTCCCTGTCGGAGATCGAGCCGAGGATTGCCCCGACAGGCGGGAACTCGACCGGTAGAAAGCCCACCCCTGTCTCCTCCATGAGGCGAGCCGCCGACTGGGCCGAGTCGTCCGGTGAAACCGTGTAGACCGTGGGCGTCATCACCGATGCCACGGTTATCTGCCCCTCACTCTCGGCCATTGCTCAAACTCCTGCCGTCGATCGATGCTGGCACTCGAACCTCGTCGAGGGGAGACGTCGGTAAAGGCAAGTCCACCTTTTGCGGCACGAGCACCTGCGGCTCCTGCGCGTTCTTTCGAGGGCGCCTCGCTTCCGGCGACTCCGGTTGGGTCACCCTCGGTTTGCTGCGCCTGAGCTTACGTCGCATCATCGCTTCGGCCTCCTTTTGCGGTTGCGATTTGGTCCAATTAGCCCAACGTGCCGACAAGCAGATAGGTTCCCCTCGCCGTCGAATTTTCGAGGGGTTGCGTACGTTCTCATGCGGATCCGCTCGATAACGGCGGCTGAACCGCCGCCAGCCGCCGCTTGCCCCAGCCTTACCGGATCATTGATTGTGAGCGCCTCCCGGCTCTGTCACGCCTTGAAGGCCAACACCCGCGACCGAGGGATCCGACCGGGCAGCGTCGGCGAGCGACACGACCCCGACCAGGCGCTTCGCCCTGTTGACCACCGGCAGCCGGCGAATCTGCTGATCGCCCATATTGTGGGCGACATCCGATAGCTCCTCATCGTCGAAGCAATATTTGACGTCGGTGGTCATGACGTCGGAAACGCGCGTGTTGGCGTCGCGGCCATCGGCCACGCAGCGAACCACGATATCGCGATCCGTTATCATTCCGACCAGCCGATCATGGTCGCCAACCGGTAGGAAGCCGATATCATTATCGGCCATGTGCCGAGCAACTGCCGCAACCGTATCGTCGGGGTTTACCACATGGACATTCTTCGTCATGACGTCTGCAACGCGCATGATTGATACTCCTTACTGATTCAGGCCTTGTTGGCATCCGGGGTTCGTTCGGTTCCAAGGGAGGCGGGGGCTGCCGGCGCATTCAGCGCGCCGGTGGTGCCTTCCGTCTCTTCCATCGGATCTGGCCCGTTGCCGCGGGCCATCTCGCGGCTGGCCTGCTCCCAGTGTCGCTTGTCCTGACCGTCCGGGCGGCCTTCCTTTTCCCAAATTGCATAGGCCCGCCGTCGGATGAGTTCTTCTCTTTCATCCATCACCGCTCTCCCGTTAAAGAATGGACGCGGATTGCCAACGACTGAGCCTTTCATTTGTTCCGCTGCGCGTGGCTCGTGGGAGCAGCAATGAAGACGACGACGCTCTGTTCCGGTATCAGTTCGCTATCGTCGGCGGGACGGACTTCGAAGCTTGCCTCCACGCTGTCCAGGATGTGCCGCCATTGCCAGCCGTCCCGAGATCGGGGTAGAGAGAAGCGGCAATCGGCTCCTGAGTTGAGCATGATGATGAGATCGCCCTCCGCGCTATCGCCGGCGTGCAGGTGCACACCGATTGCCTGCTGCTCCATTCGATGCCAGTCCTCATGCGTCATTTGCTGGCCGTCGGGACGAAGCCACGTGACCAGCTCCGAATCCAGGAAACCATCCTCTCGAAGGAGGGGGTGATCGAGCCGAAAGGCGATGAGCCCCTTGCAAAAGCAAAGGAAATCCTCATCGTTTGCGCCCCAGTCGACCCAGCCGATTTCGTTGTCCTGGCAGTAGCTGTTATTGTTGCCGCCCTGGCTGTTGCCGAGTTCGTCTCCGCCGAGCATCATGGGCACCCCGCGACTCAGCATCAGGGTAGCCAAAATGGCCCTGCGCCGGCGCGCGCGTGCTGCAAGCACATCAGCATCGCCGGTTTGGCCTTCCACGCCGAGATTATCCGAGCAGTTGTCCGCGTGCCCGTCGCGATTTTCCTCGCCATTTGCCTCGTTGTGCCGCTCGCTGAAGGAGACCGTGTCGGCGAGCGTCAAACCATCATGGGCGCTGACCAGATTGATCGATGAGGTCGCCACACGGCCGGAATGATTGAATTCCGTGGGAGAGCCCACAAGGCGCTGTGCGAGGCACGGAACCTGCCCGGGATCGCGCCTCCAATAGCGCCTCACGTCGTCGCGAAAGCGGTCGTTCCATTCGCGAAATGGCGGAGGAAAGCCGCCGAGTTGATATCCGTCGTCGCCAATGTCCCAAGGCTCGGCGATCAGCTTGACGCCGGCGAGCACGGGATCCTGGCGAATAGCGTCGAAGAAGCCGCCCTCGCGGTCGAATTCGATCTGCTCTCTTCCGAGCGCACTCGCGAGATCGAAACGGAAGCCGTCGACATGCATCGCGGTGACCCAGTAGCGCAGGCTGTCCAGCACCATGCGAAGCACCATGGGATGCGCGACATTGAGCGTGTTGCCGGTGCCGGTCATGTCATATGTGTGCCTGCCGTCGGGCGATTGGCGATAGTAGCTCAGGTTATCGAAGCCGCGAAAGCTGAGCGTCGGCCCCAGTTCGGAACCTTCACCTGTATGGTTGTAGACCACGTCCATGACGACTTCGATGCCGGCGGCATGGAAGGCCTTCACCATGGATTTGAATTCCTGAATGCTGCCATTCGACAAATAGCGGCGAGCCGGAGCAAAATAGCCCAGCGGCTGGTATCCCCAGTAGTTGCGCAATCCTCGTTCAATCAGGTGGCGATCGTCGAGGAAATACTGCACCGGCAAGAGTTCGACCACGGTCACGCCAAGCTTCGTGAGATGTTCCATGATCGCGGGGTGCGCCATTGCGCGGAATGTGCCCCGTTCCTGCTCCGGTATGCCCGGACACGTCATCGTCAGTCCCCGGATATGCGCCTCGTAGATCACGGTGTCCGTCCAGGGGCGCCGAATGGCCTGCTCGCCCTCCCAGTCGAATTCCGGATCCTGCACGACCGCCTTCACCATAAAGGGAGCACTGTCGCGTTCATCGAAGCTGAGATCCGCCTCCGCATGGCCGACACGATAGCCAAAGAGAACATCGTCCCATCTCAGTTCTCCGAATATCTGCTTGGCATAGGGATCGAGCAGGAGTTTGTTGGGATTGAAGCGATGACCATTTCCCGGATCGTAGGGGCCGTAAACACGATAGCCGTAGAGCGTGCCGGGTCCGATCCCCTCGATGAAGCCGGACCAGACATCCCCTTCGCGGCTGGGCAGCGGAAGGCGGGCGATTTCCGTTTCGCCGTCGCTGGAGAAGAGGCAGAGCTCGACCTTTTCGGCATGTGCCGAGAAGACTGCGAAATGCGTGCCATCGCCTATGTACTCGGCTCCAAGCTCCGGTTTGAGGAAATCCAGCTTCGAGAAGGAGAGATTCATAGGCGTTTTTCACCCTTTGGCTTTCAGTCGAGCACGATCGGTGGCCGAGAATACGGCAGCGTGCCAACGCGCTGCGAAGCAAGTTTGTTCCTGCGGCCGCGCATGCGCAACGGTTGTCGGGAACTTTGCGCCAGCGGCCGGGTTCTAAGCTCGCATGGGCCATCGAAAAATGCTGACACGCGAAGCAAGAACATGGGGGTCGAGGCTTATCGAGCCCGGCAAGGCCGAATTCCGCATCTGGGCACCGGATCAGGGACGCATGGCTGTCGTCGTCGGCGATCGGACGACCGATATGGTCGCGGAGCAGGACGGCTGGTTCTCGGCAGTGGCGGCAGCCGATGCCGGCAGCCTGTACCAATTCGCCCTTTCTGACGGAACGCGAGTAAGCGATCCTGCGTCCCAGGCTCAGGCCCATGGAGTCGAGGGGCCGTCAGTACTGGTCGATCAGGATCGATATCGCTGGAAATATCGCGAATGGGGCGGGCGCCCCTGGAACGAAGCCGTCATTTACGAGCTGCATGTCGGCACCTTCACCGAGGAAGGAACGTTCCGGGCCGCCAGCGCGCGCATTGGAGATTTGGCGCGCGTGGGCATCACGGCACTGGAAATCATGCCCGTGGCCCAGTTTCCCGGCCGCCGCGGGTGGGGCTATGACGGCGTGCTTCATTTCGCACCACACAATGCCTATGGCACGCCCGACGATCTGAAGGCCCTGATCGACGCGGCCCATGGACATGGAATGATGGCCATTCTGGATGTCGTCTACAACCACTTCGGCCCGGCAGGCAATGCGCTGGCGCGCTATGCATCACGCTTCTTCAACAGCAGACGAGAGACCCCCTGGGGTGTGGCGATCGAATTCGACCAGCCCGCCGTAAGGCGGTATTTCATCGAAAATGCCCTCTATTGGCTTCAGGACTTCCGTTTCGACGGTCTGCGCCTCGACGCGGTAGATCAAATCAAGGACACGCAGGAGCCCTCGTTTCTTCAGGAGCTCGCCCGAACGGTGCGCCGGGCCATACCCGATCGTCACATTCATCCAACGGTCGAGGACGACGAGCGGCGGCCGGAGCTTGTTGCCTATTCGGGCGATGGAGAGCCTTTGCGCTTTTCGGCGAGCTGGAACGACGACTTCCATCACGCGGCCCACGTCATTGCGACCGGGGAGACCAGCGGCCACTACCAGCCTTACGAGCACGCCCCTCGGACGATCCTGAAAGAAATTCTCGCCACGGGCTTTTGGTCGCGTTCGGTTGGCGGAAATCGAAACGTCGGGCAAACCACGCCGTTGTCCCGGGTCGCATTTCTGCAGAACCACGATCAAATCGGGAACAGGGCGCTCGGCGAGCGGTTGCGAACGCTGGTCCCGCCGGACCTTCTCGACGTGCTGATGTCCCTCCTTATACTCTCGCCACAAATCCCACTGTTGTTTATGGGAGATGACTACGGCGAAACCCGGCCCTTTCATTTTTTTGCCGACTATGAAGGCGAGATCGCCGATGCGATCCGGAGAAACCGACCGGAAGAAGCGGTGCGTTTTGGCGGGAACCCGGAAGACGCGAAGCACATCCCCGACGCCTTGGACCCGCGGACCTTCGCGGCTTCCAAATTGAACTGGACCCGGGCCGGGAGCGGGGAAGGGGAGCGCGAACGCAGCAAGCTCAGCAAGCTCATAGCCCTCAGGATGCGCCACATCGTTCCGATCCTCGCTCCGCCGAAACGGGTCGTCGTTCACCCGTCACCCGAAGGGCTGATCGCAATCGACTGGCATTTCAGCCGGGCGACGCTTCAATTGAGAGCCAATGTCTCAAAGGAGCAGCAGGCTTTTCCCGGTGTTGAGGGGGACGTCATCTGGACTATCGGCCGTCCGGCCGAGACGCCGGTGCTCATGGCTCCCGGAATTCTCGTTGCGGTGGCGGAGAAGGCAGGCGAGCGGTGAGGAGGCTGGACACGAGCGGAGCAGGAAAATGAAGCTTGGCCCAGCTCTTGTCGGCGACCATGCACACGGCGCGTCGCTCGACGCCATCGGCCGGCAGGCCGAGGGCTGCCGGCGCTGCGATCTCTACAAGTACGCCAAGCAGCTCGTCTTCGGTGAAGGACCTCGCGACGCCAGGCTTATTCTGGTCGGCGAACAGCCGGGCGACCGCGAGGACATCGAGGGCCGGCCTTTCGTCGGGCCGGCGGGCAATCTGCTCGCCCGGTGCCTGGAAGAGGCCGGCATCGAACGGACGGAGTGCTACGTCACCAACGCGGTCAAGCATTTCAAGTACGAGCAGCGAGGCAAGCGCCGAATTCACTCGAAGCCGAATGCCGGCGAGATCCAGAGCTGCGCCTGGTGGCTCGGGGCGGAAATCGAGAAAATCCAGCCGGAAGTCATTGTCGCGCTTGGCGCAACAGCAGCAAGAACGCTGCTTGGCAGCTCGGTTAAAGTCATACGAGACCGCGGCAGGGCGTTCCACGCCGGACAGGAATTCGATGTCGTGGTGACGATTCACCCCTCCTATCTGTTGCGCATTCGCGAACGCGACACGGCACGACGTGAACGCGAGCACTTCATCGAAGACCTTAAAACAGCAGCATCACTTCGATCGCAACATTGAGCGCCCCCTGGCGACGTGACAGGATTGCGCTCGAGAGTTCAACGAAAACGCGACCCGCGGTCGGCAGGGCCACGGCCGCCACGAACTCATGTGGACAGAGGGAGAATGTTGGATGCCGTGGAATCTCGATGAGACCGTGCAAACATCTGCAGGCACAGTGGCGGCAGGCCGCGCCGGAAACGGACCTCCGCTCGTGCTAGCTCATGGGTGGCCATGGTCCTCCTTCTCATGGCACCGGATCATTCCGGAGCTTTCCGAGCGATTTTGCGTCCATTGGTATGACATGCCCGGATACGGACGATCCGACAAGGACGCGGAGCAGCGCACCTCCCTTGACGTGCAAGGGAGGATATTCGCCGAGATGCTGGCTCACTGGGGCCTCGATCGCCCGAGAGTCATTGCCCATGACATGGGCGGAGCGACGACCCTGCGCGCCCATCTGCTGCATGGCTGCAATTTCGAGCGGTATGTTCTGATGAATGTCGTCGCGATGCGCCCCTGGGGCTCGGAGTTCTTCGCTCACGTCGGACGCCACGTGGATGCCTTCATGGGGCTGCCGCCCCATATCCACAGAGCCGTCGTCGAGGCCTACATCAAAGGGGCGATCATCAACGACATCGATTCCGCCGACGTCGAGATGCTCGTCAAACCCTGGATATCCGAGGAGGGGCGGGCGAGCTTCTACCGCCAGTTCGCACAGGCCGACGAGAGGTATACCGCCGAGGTCGAACCATCATTCGCCGAGATTCGCTGTCCGGTGCAGATAATCTGGGGCGAGGAGGACCCCTGGATCCCGATCGACAGGGGCAGAGCGCTTCACGCGCTGATCCCGCACGCCTCTTTCGAAGCACTTCCGGGCATCGGCCATTTGCCCCAGCTCGAACAGCCGGATCTTGTACTCGGACGATTGCGTTCATTTCTGCGGTAAACTCTGCTGCATGTCTTCGTCCTTAAACCGAGGTTAGTTTCAAGGAAATAGCAGTGGTGCTGTTGAAGCGATATGAAGCGAATCGAGATGTCCATTGAATCTTCCCTTAGCATATGCGTAAATTCTCAACGTCGGGGATGTCAGGAGATTTGTCACCATCATGGAAGCGGTTACGCTTGTACTGACCGTCTGCCTGCTGTCGGCCCCCGAAAGGTGTCAAGAGGAGATTCTGCGGCTCGAAGACACGGGCTCAGTGACGCAATGCATGTTCCGGTCCGTCATGTACATCGCTGCATGGTCCGAGCAGCACCCGGCATTGCGGGTAAAGAAATGGCATTGCAAGCTGCCAGATATCGGCCGAACCATCTGACGCCCGAATACTGTCGCGGGAGTGGAAATGTCCTCGGCGCAAAGCAGAATCTCGCCTCAGGCTATGCACTGCATGGCACACGGACCCGATCTGAGCCGCTGAGGTGGGTTGCGAGGACAGATCGGAGAGAGGCTGCATCCTCTGCGGTGCGCCTGTATTCATGTCGTATACCAAGCCTCAATAATCCCGACTCTCGGGATTCCCAAAAACCGACGAATCTGAATCGACGGCGCAATCAGGAGGTTTGCGATGGGTTCGGCGATTTCGTTGCGATCGGACTTTGATGGGAACCGGCTGCGACTACTGGCCCGGCAGACAAAAGATGCCAGCCAGGCGCGGCGTTTGTTGGCGCTTGCATCGATTTATGATGGTGGCTGTCGTGCGATGCTGCTCGGCCCGGCAGCGTCACTGTGCAGATCGTGCGTGACTGGGTGGTGCGGTTCAACGCGCGCGGTCCCGACGGTTTGATCAACGGCAAGGCTCCAGGCAAGCCGTCGCTGTTGAACGATGATCAACGCGCGGCCCTTGGCGCAAGCCATCGAGCGCGACCCCACACCCTATCTCGATGGCGTCGTGCGCTGGCATCTGTGCGATCTGTCCCGATTGCTTTGGGAGGAATTCCGTGTCTCGGTGAGCGAGCGGACCTTGGGCCGCGAAGCGCGCTCGATGGGCTACCGTAAACTCTCGGCTCGGCCGAGGCATCTTGGTGCGACACTCATGCCATGAACCAGCATCTGATCGAGATATCGCGAAACGTCGCCGGCGGTGCGCACGCCATCCTGATCATGGACCAGGCAGGATGGCATATGTCCAACAAACTGATGGTTCCCGAGAACATCACCATTCTGGCCGTGCGGCCGAAGTCGCCCGAACTCAATCCCGTCGAGAATATTTGGCAGTTCATGTGCGAAAACTGGCTCTCAAACCGCGTCTTCAAATCCTACGAGGACATCGTCGACCACTGCTGTGACGCATGGCGAACACTGCAGGACCGACCCTGGAAGATCATGTCCATCGGTCGCAGGCAGTGGCTCCATGGGTTCTGATCAATGAGCGTTGGTATTAAGAGCCGTCTAGCTACTTTTGGTTATTTTAAAAAAATCTTATGTAATATAAAATCCATTTTCAGAGAAAACCTTGAATACTGGCATTTTTCTGGCCGTCATTACGCTCCCAGTGCCAAAGGTTTGCGCCAAATTGGCCAACATAAACATAGCGGCGCCCTTGTCTGAGCAGCTTCGAGTTTTGCTCGCGATTGCATGGTAAACTTGTAAATCCGCCATCTCATATTCGCTCTTAGAGATAAAACGTTTTGCAGCAGTAGCATATGCGGATTGTAACGCGCGTAACGTCCGCAGCAAGTCGATATACAGTCGTAAAACTTCGGCGGCCTTTGTGCAGCCACAAGGAGTTTGAGATGAAAGCAGAAGATTTCAGCACTAATGGATGCCGGGATAGCCCGACGGGCATGAGCTTTGTCTGCCTAAAGACCGGCACATGAATAGTTGGAGCATCGCGATATCCCGCTAGTGGGAGCAAACCTCAAGGGCCAGCAAGTGAGCTTCGAGATTGGCCACCCAGCCGGCTACCGCCCCATTGTCGTATGATCGCGAGACATACTCACGAGTAAAGGCTCGTGAGTAGCTTTGCCCCGGAGATACGCCATGTTGAGCAAGATCATCGGCCTGAGCCTGCAGTTTCGCTATCTGGTTCTTCTTTGCGCGGCCTTTTTCGTGTTCTCGGGGATATCGCAACTTCGGTCCAAATCCGTCGATCTCCTCCCTGAGTTCGGACCGCTGGAAGTCGAGGTACAAACCGAAGCACTCGGCCTGGCGGCCGCCGAGGTCGAAGCACTCATCACGAACCCCTTGGAAGAAATACTGACCGGCATTCCATGGCTTGAGTCAATGAACTCCAATTCGATCACCGGCCTTTCCTCGGTGGTGCTCGTCTTCAACCCTGGCACCGACATGATGAATGCACGCCAGATGGTGCAGGAGCGCCTTCTGCAGGCGAGCGCGCTTCCGAAGGTCTCGAAACCTCCCACCATGCTGCAACCCGTGTCGTCACTGAACCGGACCATGCAGGTCGGCCTGTCTTCGGGGAGCCAATCTCTGATCGAGCTCTCAATTCTGGCGCGCTGGAAGATCAAACCCCGCCTGATGAGCGTGCCGGGCGTCGCGAATGTTTCCATCTGGGGGCAGCGAGAGCGCCAGCTACAGGTTCAGGTCGATCCGGGTAAGCTCAGGGAAAAAGGTGTTCGGTTGGATGATATCATAAAGGCGGCCGGTGATGCGTTGTGGGTTTCGCCGCTGACCTTCCTGCGTGCTTCCACCCCCGGAAATGGCGGCTTCATCGATACTCCCAGCCAGCGCTACGACATCCGGCACGTTCTTCCGATTTCCTCTTCCGAGCAACTTGGCCGCATATCATTTCCAGTCGCCGATGGCTCCACATTGCTCCTGAGCGACGTTTCAACCGTGGTCGAGGGGCACCAACCGATGATCGGCGACGGCATCGTCAACGACGCGCCGGGCATTTTGTTGATGGTCGAAAAGCTGCCCGGGGCGAACACGCAGCGGGTGACGGATGGCATTGAAAAGGCGCTCGAAGCCTTGAAGCCTGGCTTGGCGGGGGTGGAGATCACCTCCGACGTCTTCCGGCCGGCTACATTTATCCAGACGTCTATCGCCAATCTCTCCCGAGCTGTCATCGCCGGCGGCTTTTTGGCAATCCTGGGTTTCACCCTGCTGCTTAGGAATTGGCGCGCGGCGATCATAGCACTCGTCGCGATTCCGCTCTCACTGCTTGTCGCCTGGATAAGTTTCGTCTTGGCCGGAGTAACGATCAACGCGCTGATCCTGGCGGGGCTCGGGGCCGCTCTCGCCCCGGTCGTGGACGATGCGGTCGCCGACGCCGGCAATATCAAGCGCAGGCTTAGCGAGGAGCGCGATGCGGAGCCGGCTACGACCAAGATCTTCGCGGCCGCGCTCGAAGTCAGGCGACCACTCCTGCACGCCACGGCAATCGCGACGCTAGCCATCCTACCTTTCCTCTTCCGGGATACCGCGGGCGGATTGCTTCAGCCACTCTTCCTGGCGATCCTGGTAGCGCTGCTGGCATCGATGATCGTAGCCCAAACCGTCACTCCGGCACTGAGCCTGCTTATGTCGACGGGATCGCAACAAGCGCGCGAGCCGGCGTTCCCTGGAATCCTCGGACCTTATGAAAGGCTTTTGTCGAAAGCTGTCGCCTCGCCATGGGGAGCGGCTACGGCTGTCGGGTTGCTTGTGCTCCTGGGCCTGCTTACGCTTCCCTTCCTTCACTCCTCTCTGCTTCCTGCATTCAAGGATCGGGACCTCTCGGTCAGCTGGACCATGCCGCACGAAACATCCCACCCGAAAATGAGCCAGATACTGCGCGAGGCGTCCAAAGAGGTGAGGAGTATAGCTGGTGTTCGTTCAGTCGGTGCAATAATGGGGCGCGCGATACAGTCGGACACCGTCGCGGGGATCAATTCCGGCGAACTATGGGTGAGTATCACACCTGATGCCGACTATGACGACACGCTCGCCGCCGTCATGCGGGCATTGGAAAAATATCCGGGGATCCGTAGCGAGCCGATGTCGTTCGCGACCCGACGGGTTCGGGAATTGACGGATGAACGCGGCGAAGCTGTGGTCGTCCAGATCTACGGCCCCGCCTGGGACGTTCTGCAGAACGTGGCAGAGGAGGTCCGGCAAGCCCTTTCTGATGTGCCCGGCGTCGTAACCCCACAAATCCGTACTCGTGAACACGAACCAAGCATCGAAATCGAAGCCAATCTCGCTGCGGCAGAACGTTACGGTCTGAAGCCGGGGGACGTTCGCCGAGCGGCGGCCACACTGATGGGCGGTATCGAGGTCGGCAGCCTCTACGAAGGGCAGAAGATCTTCGAAGTAGTGGTCTGGGGTGCGCCCGAGATGCGGCGTGACCCGACCCAGATCAGTGAAATATTGATCGACAGTCCAAGTGGACAAAAGGCTCGCCTGGGCGATGTCGCCGACGTCCGTCTCACCTCGAACCCCGCGGTCATCAACCGGGGCGGCGCCTCGCGGCACGTTGATGTGGTTGCGGGTATAGGCGACCGCGATCCCAGCGCGGTGCTGGCCGATGTCGGGAAGACGCTGCAAGGCATTGCGTTCCCGCTCGAGTATCATCCTGAAGTGATTGGAGAAGACGCTGAGCAGCAGACTGCCATCGTCTGGCACGCCAGCTTCGGCATTGCCGCGGCAGTAGGAATTTTCCTTCTTCTGCAGGCTTCGCTCGGAAGCTGGCGCCTTGCCGCGCTGGTCTATCTCCTTCTCCCGGTCTCATTGACGGGCAGCGCTCTGGCAATGCTGGTTGGTGGCGGCGCCGTCACGATCGGATCTCTGGCTGGCCTGTTCGCGGTGCTCGTCATCACGACGCGCAGCGCAATCGTTCTCGTCCATCGCTTTCAGCGCATCGAGGAGAGGGAGCACTGGCCCCTCTGGCCGGACATCATTCTGAAGGTCGCTGGATCCCACGGTGCGCACGTCGTGACCACCGCCACCGTCACAACACTTGCACTTCTTCCCCTTCTTATCTGGGGTCCGGCGCCGGGCCTGGAAATCATTCATCCTATGGCTGCGGCGATAGCCGGTGGTCTTGTGACGTCGACCATCGTCGTCCTGTTCGCTCTACCTGCCTTTTACTCGACTTTGCTCTTCCGGCCGAGGCCCGAAGCAGTGATCGAGCCGGAAGTCCGAGCGGAGGGGAGTATCCAACATGCTGCAGAGTAGTCATTGGATTAGCTTTGCGCTCATCGTTGCGGTCCTGCCGTTTCTTGGCGGCCAAGTGGCAGCTGGTTCCCTTGGAAAGGACGAGCCTGCCCATGTCGAACCGGTACCAGGATCAAAGTTCAATCGTGTTACCTTGAAACGAAGTGCTGTCGAGCGACTGGGGATTGAGACCGTTGCAGTTCGCCAGATGTTGGCCGTACGGAAACGGCAGGTCGCTGCGATTGTGATGAATGCAAGCGACCTGGAGAAGATCGGTGTTGCGGCGAGAGTGTCGCAACCGGCGGCCGGCCTCTCGCCCGCTGCTCGAGACGTGCCCGCCACCTATGTCGGAATGGCCTGGTTGCGCGTACTGCCGATCAGCGATGCCCCTAAGGTAGCGCAGGACCAACTTGCACTCGTCATGCCCCTGGTCAAGGGTAGCGGGTTCCGCCCCTTACCGGCACGCTTCGTATTCCCGTCAAGCCCCGACAGTACCAGCGAGGGTGGCGGATCGCTTTACTATGTCGTGGATGATGCGGGCATGGCCTTGCTTCCTCAGACGCGTGTTCTGATCGAATTGCCGTATATGGCGGTGTCTAGAGAAGCCATCCCGTTCAGCGCGGTCTTCTTCGACGAACACGGCCAGGCATGGGTCTATACTACGCCGGAGCCGCTGAAATTCATGCGGCATCCCATTCTAGTGGATTACGTCAGCAAGGATCTCGCCTTCCTGTCCGAGGGACCTCCAGTGGGTACTGAGGTAGTAACGACCGGAGCGTCCATGTTGTACGGCATCGAGTTCGGGGTCGGCCATTAGCCGGGGGGCCAAGCGATGATGCGCTGGATCATTGAAGGAAGTCTCAAAATCCGCTTTTTCCTGGTTTTTGCCGCTGCCATGCTGGTCTTCTTTGGGGTGGGCCAGCTTAGGGGGATGCGAACGGACGTGTTTCCCGAATTCGCGCCGCCTCTCGTGGAGATTCAGACCGAGGCGCTCGGACTTTCAGCCGAGGAGGTAGAATCCCTGGTCACACTCCCACTGGAACTGTCCTTTGCGGGCACGCCCGGGTTGGAGACCATGCGCTCGAAGTCGGTTCCCGGATTGTCATCCGTGGTTCTCATCTTCAAGCGCGGGACCGACCTGTTTTCAGCGCGGCAGTTGGTGCAGGAGAGACTCGCAGCCGCAAAACCCTTGCTCCCCAACGTGGCGCGACCGCCTTTCATCATTCAGCCCTTGTCGGCAACAAGCCGGGTCATGAAGATCGGCCTCTCGTCAAGCGAGATGTCCCTCGTCGATCTCTCGGAAGTCTACCGCTGGACGATCCGTCCGAGGCTGATGAGGGTGCCAGGTGTCGCGAATGTGGCAGCCTGGGGCGTGCGGAAACGCCAATTGCAAGTGCAAGTGGACCCGGAGCGGCTAAGAGCCTTTGGCATTACGCTCGACCAGGTGTTGGAGACAACGGGGGATGCGCTCGATGTCGGTTTGCTCCCGCACAAGCGGCAATCGAAGACACAGACCGGTGGACTGATCGACGCCGGCGACCAGCGGCTGAACGTGCGACATGTTTTGCCGGTGGTGTCCCCGGAGAATCTGTCTCGCGTGGCGTTTCCTGCTGTCGCCGATTCGTCTTTGCGTCTTGGCGACATAGCCGACGTGGTGCAAGGCCATCCCCCGATGATCGGCGACGGCATCGTCAATGACGGCCCGGGCCTTCTGCTGATCGTTGAAAAATTTCCTTGGGCGAACACCCTGGACGTCACCGAGGGAGTTGATCAGGCACTAGAACTTCTCGGGCCCGGCCTGCCAGGGATCGCAATTGATCCCACGATTTTCCGTCCGGCAACATTTATAGAGATGTCTCTCGACAATCTTACGAAGGCTCTGATTGTCGGCAGCATTCTCGTCGTTCTGGTCCTCGTCGCATTTCTCTACCAATGGCGAGCAGCCGTGATCAGTCTCGTTGCAATTCCGCTGTCATTGGTGGCCGCGGGCCTTGTTCTCGACGTCATGGGGGCAACAATCAACACAATGATACTCGCGGGTTTCGCGATCGCCCTGGGAGCGGTTGTCGACGACGCCATCATCGACGTAGAGAACATTGTAAGACGTTTGCGCGAAAATCGTCGCCTCCGAAATCCGAAGCCGATCGCGACCGTCGTACTCGAAGCATCGCTGGAGATCCGTCGGGCCATCGTCTACGCGACGCTGATCATCATTCTCGCAGTGTTGCCGGTCTTCTTTCTCGATGGCCTGTCGGGGGCTTTCTTCAAGCCCCTGGCTTTAGCCTATACGCTGGCCCTTTTTGCCTCGATGCTGGTCGCGCTTACCGTTACGCCTGCTCTAAGCCTGATATTGTATGCGCGGGCTCCATTGGACGAGACCCCCCCCGCATTCTTGCGTACGCTACAAGGGGGCTACAGTAGGCTCCTCTCCTCAATCATACGCGCCCCGCGCGCGGTCTTCGTTATCACCGGGACAGTTACGGCCATCGGCTTCGCGGTTCTGCCCCTTCTCGGTAACGCGCTCCTCCCTGATTTCAAAGAACGCGATTTCCTGATGCACTGGGTGACGAAGCCAGGCACGTCCTATCCGGAGATGAACCGGATCACCATCAAGGCCAGTGCCGAACTGCGGAACATTCCCGGCGTCCGCAACTTCGGGGCGCATGTCGGCCGCGCCGTGGCATCGGATGAAGTCGTCGGCATCAATTTCACGGAGAATTGGGTCAGCGTTGCGCCTGAAGCTGACTACGACAAGACACTCGCAGCCATTCAAGAGGTGGTCGACGGTTATCCCGGTCTGTACCGTGACGTACAAACATATTTGAAAGAGCGAATCCGCGAGGTTCTGACCGGCGCGAGCGAGGCGCTCGTTGTCCGCATCTACGGACCCGAACTGAACGTGCTGCGTGCGAAGGCAGCAGATGTCAAGAAAGCTCTCGGCGATGTTGCCGGCCTTGTTGCCTTGCACACGGAACTGCAGGAGGATATCCCCCATATTACGATACAGCTCGATCTCGCCGCCGCGAAATCATACGGGATAAAGCCGGGAGATGTCCGCCGGGCGGCCGCGACCATTCTGGCTGGCATCGAGGTGAGCGATATTTATCGCGGACCGAACCTTTACGACGTTGTGGTGTGGGGAATTCCGGAGGCACGGCACGATGTCGGCAGCATCCGAGATCTCTTGATCGACACACCGACTGGCGGCCACGTGCGGCTGGCTGATATCGCGGAGGTGAAAGTCGCCCCGACGCCGAACGTAATCAAGCACGAAAGGGTCTCACGACGCATAGACGTCTCTGCGAATGTGAAGGGACGTGACCTTGGCTCAGTCGTGTCAGATGTGAAAGAGCGGCTAGCGCGGGTGGAATTCCCTCCGGAGTATCATCCGGAGCTCGTCGGGGAATACGCAGAACGGGAAGCTGCCGAGAGGAACATGATGCTTTTCTCGGTCGGTGCGGCGACAGGAATATTCTTCCTTCTGCAAGCCTCTTTCGCAAGCTGGCGGCTTGCGCTGCTCGCATATCTCCTACTGCCGGCTGCCCTCGTCGGTGGTTTGCTGGCAGCATACGCCGGCGACGGCGTCATCTCGCTTGGGTCGCTTGTCGGATTTTTGACGGTACTCGGCATCGCTGCACGCAATGGCGTTCTGCTCGTGGACCATTTTCAGCATCTCGAGCAGTACGAAGGAGAGAGTTTCGGACCAGGGCTCGTTCTGCGCGGGGCCTCTGAACGGCTTTCGCCGATCCTGATGACTGTCCTGACAACCGGGCTGGCGATCATTCCGCTGGTTTATCTTGGGCAGGTACCGGGGAACGAAATCGAACATCCAATGGCAGTGGTGATCATCGGAGGACTCGTCACATCGACCCTCCTCAATCTGTTCGTTCTGCCGTCCCTGTATCTGCACTATGGATCAGGAATTCGCAGGACTTCGGCTGGACCGAATACGGCGGGAGTGGAGGCAGCCGGCGCGTGAGCCGGGCGTTCAGAAGAGATTTACCTCTGCCACCTCGATATCATCCCTGACTCTGCCCGGGCAATGCAGGCGGATGTCGTATCTGGAGTGGCGATGGAACTCTCTTCTTCCGGCAGGCACCCGCCGATTGATCAAAGGCCGCGCCTTCGAATTATTCGCTTGTGCGTTGTTCTGGGCATCGCTGGCCTGCTGGTGACCCGGCCCGCGTGGAACGAAGCATCAGCGGTCCACGAGTTGATCGAACTCATTGGTTTCGGGCTTGTGCTGCTGTGTATTATTGGACGACTTTGGAGCATTCTCTATATCGGCGGCCGCAAGAATGTGGAACTGGTGGTAAGCGGTCCTTACTCGATCACCAGGAATCCGCTTTATCTCTTCTCTACAATCGGTGCGGCCGGAGTCGGCTTGATGTTCGGGTCTCTTGTCGCCGCCTCGCTGTTCGGTGTGACGACTTACATCTTACTCTTCAAGACCGCTCGACGGGAGGAGTGCTTCTTGCGGGGCAGGTTTGGGCCAGCCTATCAGTCTTATGAAAAGCGAACTCCGCTATTCTGGCCAAATCCGATCCTATACCTTGGGGCTCGCCAGGAAGTAATTTCGCCGAAGGCCGTCCGGCGGACGTTCAGAGAAGCATGCCTGCTTCTGCTTTTCTTTCCGCTGATAGAAACATCCGAATATTTACAGACCGAAGGGCTCCTTCCAGCGGTTCTCTGTGTCTATTGATGTTTACCGACGTAGTGACATCAACACACGCTTCACAGCCACCAGAAATCGTGCCGTATGCATGTCATGCATGAGTCATGTAACTAAAGTCGAACGGCTGCTCTGGCGCAACCTTTCTCAATCTTTATCAATATGAAGCAAATATGGGCTGTTCGCTGAACGAACCTGGTGAACGCGCCTGCCGCCGCCGAGCGATGACCGCGGGATCGTTCATGAAATCCGTCCGCTTGCCCGGCTTGCGGCCCCGCAGTTTGTAGCCAATCTTCTGTGAGCGCGACGAGCTGCCCACGGCTTTAGTCTGTTGACGGACGAGGAGCCGTCCGTTGTTTCAGAACTTCTGCTTTGCGCGCTTTGGCATGAAGTAGCTTCGGATGTTGACGAGCGCTTCGCCGACTGCAGCAGCATCCTCGTGGGTGGCGGGCCCCTTAGTATCGCTGAATTTGCGGATTGGCGCGATGATATCGCCGGTGACGGCATGGCCGCGAATGACGGGCCTCCACAGCTTTGGGGGCGAATCCGGTTCCTATCAGAAAGCAGACGTCCCAGTCCATGGCATCGAAAGTTAGATCATCGATCCTGGTGAACCTGGGACGGTCAGGCTGCGGCCGCGAATCCGCTCGATCAGTTCAAGACGTTGCAATTCTTTCTGCGACATGGTGATCAAACAAAACATGACGACTCCGAACGCTCATGGTCTCAACCACGCTTCCGTCGCCAGTCTTCCTTCCAAACCTTGACGTTTACACGGCAACTGATCGAAGCAGGAGGGTGATCGCGACGGCCGCTTAGTCCAACTTAAGTGGCCATCGCTGAGCCCCATGAAGAACGGTCAAGATTTCGACGACGTCGGGCCTCACCCGGTAGGCGACAATATAGGGAATATCCGCAAAGACGTACTCGCGGGTACCCTTAATACGTCCGACACGTCCCATGGCCGGCTGCTTCGCTAGACTGTCTACGGCCGAAACGATGCGTGCGACGACGCGGGCGGCAGCCTCGGGATCGTCCTTCGCGATATAGCTACCGATTTGGTCGAGCCTTCGGACAGCTCTGCGAGTCCAGCGTAATGCGTGGCTGCTCATGCTTGGCGAGCGGCCTTTACGTACTTTGCCACCACACTGGCCAATTCGTTCGCGCTGGCAAACTCGCCGCGATCGGCCTCATCTATCCCAGCTTGGATCTCGGCCAACTGCCATTCCTCTCTTGCGACATAGTCCTCAATAGCCTGGGCGGCTAAATTGGCACGAGAGCGATCAGAAAGCGCGGCTATCCTGTCAAGCTTTTCAGCAATTTCGTCTTGCACGCGCACAGTGAAAGCAGCGGTCATTATCTTAACCTCATTGGTTCACGGTTAATATTGGCGAACCATCTTGGTTCGTCAAGGGTAAGGACAACGCGGCAGTCGTCTACATAGTGATCAAACAGGACATAACGGCTCCGACCGCTCATGGTCTCAACCAAGCGAAGGTCGCCATGCTTGCTCCCAACGTTGACGTTGGCCAGCGCGTCGAGAGGCGGGACTGTCGCATCTCTAGCTGGGCCAACTGTTGGCTACACGACATGACATGACATGTCATGTGGCGGCCAGGTTGAAATGTCCGCCGTCGCGCAAAGTCAAAATGTCACGTCAGGCTGCCACACGGCACGCCGACCAGCCCCGATCTGACCGGCTGGGCCGGGTTGCAAGGTGAGATCGGGGCGGGTGAGGGGCACCCATCGGCTTTAGCTTTGACAGCCAGATCCGCCGATCATTCCGCCGCATCAAGTTTAGAAAGCGCCTGCTGCCGTCGGGCGATGACAGTGGGAACGTTCATGAAATCAGTCCGACGTCCCGGCTTGCGGCCACGCGGTTTGTAACCGATCCTCTCGCTGTTGGTCTTCACGGCCGGCTTCGTCTGCTGCTCCTGACGTTCCTTGATGTAGGCCAGCACATCGGAAAGCCGCTTGTTCTCGGTGATCGCCGCATGCGTCACCCGCTGGTCCTTGTCGAACACCCGGTAGGGCAGGGAATGCCCTTTCCAGCGCACATCAAGGTGGCCATCGGCATAGGCATAGGTCTCGACATAGCGACCAGCCAAACCGCGCGTCACCTCGGTCTCCTCAAGCATGATCCGCTGGCGCTCGAACGAAAACGTCAGCTGCGATCCGACATAGCGCTGCTCGCGCTTGCACAGGATCTCTTTGAGCCGATCCGGCGCCAGATTTATCGGCCGGTGAAGGTCATCGGACCGCGCAGGGGCGACCGAAAACCGCGCATTGTAGTGCTCCATGAAGCCCGGCAGAAACGCATTGCCCGCCTCCATGTCGTCGATACCCGCCAGTCTCAATTCCTTCACCAGCCGATCCTGCAGCGTCCGGTTCATCCGCTCGACGCGGCCCTTCGCCTGACTCGAATTCGCGCAAAGAATCTCGATGTTTAGCTCTGAAAGTGCACGCCCGAACTGGGTCATGCCCTGGCCGCCCTTGGCGTCCTTCTTCGCCACCCGGAACACCGAATGCTTGTCGGAATAGAAGGCGACCGGAGCACCATGCGCCGTCAGATAGAGCGCCAGCGCCTCGAAATACGTAAATGCGCTTTCCGAGCGCACGAACCGCAACTGCATCAACTTGCCGGTCGCATCATCGACAAAGACCAGCAGCGAGCACGGATCACCGCGATCTTCGAACCAGCGATGCTCGGATCCATCGATCTGCACCAATTCGCCATAGGCCTCGCGCCGCAAGCGCGGTTGATGAAACGTCCGGCGCTGCTGGCGCGACAGCCACAGGCCGGCCGCCGACATCCATTTGCGCAAGGTCTCGCGCGACACCGTCAGGCCATCAAGCTCCGCAAGCTTCTCGGCCGCCAGCGTCGGACCGAAATCCGCATAGCGCTCGCGCACGATCGCCACGGCATAGTCGCGCACGCCGTCGCTGATCCGGTTGTTCGACGGGCGACCGATCGCCCTGTGCCGGATCGATGCCGCACCCTCCGTCCGGATCCGCTCCAACAGCCGGCGCACCTGACGCGTGCTCAAGCCCAGGACATGCGCCGCCGACACCAGCGTCATGCGGCCGTCGGTCACCTTCGACAAAACCTCGATCCGCTGCAGATCGCGTTCGCTCATCGCAATCAATCCCATCCGCAATCTCCCACGTCATTAAAACGCGGGGAGAGTGACATTCTTACTTTGCAGAAACAGGACACTTTAACTTTGCGGCTACATGTCATGTCACAGCTATTTAAAGATGAGACAACGTAGTCAACTTAGAAATGCGACATCATCCTATCCTTTACTACTGCGTTTGCAAGTTGCTATATTTACAAAGTACGTAGACGCAAGCCGCCGGCCGGGTGGAGCTGGTCAGGGTTGCGCAGCCCGGACGGCGGCGGATGGCTCCAGCTGCAAGATAAACCTTTAGACTTGACACCCCGATCACTCCGCCGCTTTCAGCTGCGCAAGGGCTTGCTGGCGCTTGGCGATGACCACCGGATCCTTGGTAAAATCCGTCTTGCGGCCAGGCTTTGTGCCGCGCTTTTGGTAGCCATTGCTCTGACTGCCGTCGCGAATGCCGAACATATGGTCCGTCTGGCCGGTGCGGCGCGGCCCGCCCTTGCTGCGCTGTTGCTCTCGTCCGGCCTGCATCTCGGCCACCACCGCCAGCATGTCATCAAGGCGCTTGTTCTCGACCACCTCGCAGCGGTGCACCGAGCGCAGCGTGTCGAAGGTTCTATAGGGCAGGGACGTCCCCTCATGGGTGATCTCGAGGCGGCCGTCGGGATAATCGCAGACAATGAGCTTCTGGCCGGCGAGCGCCGTGGCGAAATCCGTCGGATCAAGGAGGAACATCACCTTGTCATAGCGCAGCGTCAGCGACTGCGACAGCTTGCGGATCTCCTTGCGGCACATGGCGCCATCGAGGTTCTCATGCGCGGCAAACGGCCGATGCATGTCCTTCGGATTGCGCGGCGCCTTGCCAAAGCGACGATTGAAGTCGGCCATGAACTCCGGCGCGTAGGCATTGGCCGCCGCGATCGTGTCGATGCCGCGCAGCCGCAGTTCCTTGACGAGGCGATCCTGCAGCGTCTGGTTGGCGCGCTCGACGCGGCCCTTGGCCTGCGGGGTGTTGGCGCAGATGATGTCGATGTTGAGCTCATAAAGGGCCCGCCCGAACTGCGTCAGGCCACTGGTCCTGTCCTTCTTGGAAGCATGGGTGGTGCGGAAGATGCCATGCTTGTCGCTGTAGAAGGCGATCGGCTTGCCCCATTGCTGCAAGTAGGCCTTCGTCGCGTGCAGATAGTCGAAGGTGTTCTCTGAAGTCGCAAAGCGTAAGTGCAAGAGCTTGCCGGTGGCATCGTCGATATAGACGAGCAGGGCGCATTTGGGACCGCGGTTCTCGAACATGGAGTAATCGCGGCGCGACCGTCTCTGGTTTTTGGGCTGGTGAGGGTGGTTGCCCCCGATAGGATGGAAAAACGGGCTCTCGATTGGAACCGGGCCCAAACATCGGATGGAGGCAACCTTGAACCAATATATTGGCCTTGATGTTTCATTGAAAGATACCGCAATTTCGATCCGGGAGGACGGGAAACGGATCTGGCGGGGGAAATGTCCTTCGGATCCCAATCTTCTCGCGCAGATGATTCGCAAAAAAGCTCCGCGCGTGCAGCGCGTCGTATTCGAAACGGGACCGCTGTCGACGTGGTTCTATCACGCGCTGACGAGCGAGGGGTTGCCGGCGGTCTGCATTGAAGCGCGGCACGCGCAAAAGGTATTGAACGAAACGCTCAACAAAACCGATGCCAACGATGCCGATGGTTTAGCTCAACTCGCTGAAGCAGGCTTTTACAAAGCGGTTCGCGTCAAGTCGTTTGGCGCTATGATGACCCGCACATTGGTGGCTGCCCGCGAACAACTCCTGTACATCTCAACGCAACTTGGCAATCAAATCCGCGGCCTGATGAAGACCTTCGGTCTGATCATCCCGAAAGGGAAGGGTCGGGTGTTTGATGGCGATGTACGGAAGCTCTTAGATGGTAACAACGAGCTTGCGAAGATTATCTTGCCTCTTTTGGAGGCGTGGCACGATATCCGCAAGCGCGCAGCCGATCTTGGTCGCCAGTTGCTTATAGTGGCCCGTCGGAGCGAAGCCACGAAACTATTGATGACGATTCCGGGAATCGGCGCGGTCACAGCGGTGTCCTACGTTACGGCAATTGAAAATCCAGAAAACTTTCGAACGTCGCGCTCGGTGGGCGCCTGGCTTGGGCTGACAACCCGGCGTTATCAGTCAGGCGAGGTCGACTATGACGGCCATATCTCGCGAAGGGGTGACAATCGTTTACGTGGGCTGCTTTATGAAGCAGCGACAGTGCTTCTGACGAGAACCAGTGCCAGGACGGAGAGCAGTCTCAAGCGTTGGGGACTTAAGCTGCGCGAGCGACTTGGCTTCAAACGGGCCGCCGTGGCCGTCGCCCGGAAACTCGCGGTCATCATGCACAGCATGCTCAAGACGGGAGAAGTGTTCAACGCATCGGCTGGCGCGACCATATAGGAGACGCTCAGCCTTCCTCCCTCAGCGCGCCATGTAACTTTGGGTGCTGAGCGTCCCTGCTGCGGACGTGGGCAGGATCATTCCGCTTCTGGTGGCTGCAGCTCGTTGAGACTGCGCCTCGAACATCAGGAAGATCCCACCTGCGAAAACCATTGTGCGGCGACACTTGTCGACCGCGGAGACAACCCTGCTCCCAGCACTGGATAGCTCCGGAGGACACGGCCGGTGAGGCGGATCCAGCCAATCAGTTCAGCCGGTTTGCCTGTCCCGCAAGCCGGAAAGGGTCGCTGAATGCTCAAACCAGCTTGACGGATGGACTGCGATTAGACAACCACCAATGATGCGAGCCATCGATCTGGACCAGTTCGCCGAAACATTCGCGCCGGCCGCGCGGCTGGAAGACCCGCTTCTTGCGCTCGCGTCTCGATACCCAAATGCCAGCCTCGATCATCCACTGACGCAGCGTCTCCTTGCTGACCGCTATCCGATGGCGTTCGAGCAGCTTCTCGGCCGCCAACGTTGGTCCGAAATCCACGTAATGCTCACGCACCAGGTCGAGCACCAGGTTGCGAAAATCCTCACTGTAACGCCGGTTGCTCGGACGGCCGCGCTTCTTCGAGACCAGTCCGTCGGCGCCGGCCAGGTCATAGGCCTGCAACAGCCGGTGCACCTGACTGCGGCTAAGACGAAGCAACGCGGCCGCCTCGACGACGGTCAGGCTGCGGCCGCGAACCCGCTGGATCAGTTCAAGACGATGCAATTCCTTCTGCGACATGGTGATCAAACAAGACATGACGACTCCGAACGCTCATGGTCTCAACCACGCTTCACGTCGCCAGTCTTCCTTCCAAACGTTGACGTTTGACCAGCATCCCAAGAGGCGACGACCGTCGCATCTCTAACTGGCTCATATGTCGCATCTCTAAAATGCCGTGGAGAATCTAATCCAAGTGCAACAATGCCGTGTGAAGGGTAGGGCATCAGCTACTTTCGCGCAAATGCGCCATGAAGACCTCCGCCGGTGTTCGATAACCGAGGCACTTCCTGGGCAGCGAGTTCATGTGATGGGCAAGGGCGACCAGCTGTTGCTGGCTGACGGCGGATAGGTCCGTATCGCTTGGCACAAAGCGGCGGATGCGCTTGTTGGTGTTCTCGACTGCGCCTTTCTGCCACGGTGAATTTGGATCGCAGAACCAGCTCCTGGCGCCGAGCCCATCTTCCAGAGCCTTGAAACCGCGAAACTCGGTACCGCGGTCGAAGGTGAAGCTCTGCCGGGCAAAGGCGGGCAGCGGTGAGAAGGCATCGACGATCTTGTCGATAAGCGGCCGAGAGTGGCGGCTGCCATTCTTGATCATCACCGTGTAGCGGCTCTTGCGCTCGACCAGCGAGGTGACATTGGCTTCACCGAGGTCGCGCCGGAAGATCAGGAGATCGCCCTCCCAGTGGCCGAACCGCGAGCGATCGGCAATGAAATCAGGGCGTTGGCTGATCCTGCAGTCCAACGGGATCGAGCCGTCGCGGGGTTTGCGGGAGCGGCGCGGGCGGCGCTTGCGGCGGCCTTCCGGCAGATGCTGATAGAGCTGCAGCGGATAATCTTCCTTGCCATAAATGAAGCGGTAGATCGTTTCCGTGCAGACACGCAGGGCGCTCACACCGTCGGCAAGCAGGCGGCCGGCGATCTGCTCCGGCGACCAAAGTGCCTTCAGCTGCTCAATGACCAGTTCGCGTAATTGCGGGTGGCGGCTGAGCTTGCGCAGCCGTCGCCGACGCTCCTTGGAGATGTCGTTGGCGATGCCGCCGTAGTAGCCGCTGTATTCCGGAAACTCGGCATCATGAAAGGTATTGCGCTTCAGTTCACGATAGATCGTCGATCGATGCCGACCGAGTTGGCGGGCGATGTCGCCGACAGGAACCTTGCGTTCCACGAGCTGATGCAAACGTCGGCGGTCGGAAAGGGTGAGCTGCGAATAGCAGAGCGACATCCAAAAATCTCCAAGGCGAAGCCTTTGTTTTTATTGGCATGTCGCACTTGGAAATAGAATGTACCCCGCTACATGTCAAAATCAGATAATCTATGTTATGGAACTTTACCTGACTTGCCCAAGCGGATGGCAATAATGTGTGCGCAAGGCGTTCGCGCGAAGCGGCACCTGCGGCAAGCGCACGAACGTCCGCGTTCCGCCTGAGAAAAGCCCCGAGACAGGCAAGCCCGAGTTGACTTCCACATCATCCTGTGGGCTAGCCTTTTCAAGGTTCACCGTCGGCGAGCGGAGAAAACGACCGCGCTTCCAGCGAACCGGCGAGCATGGATTGGAGGAACGCACTTGCATCTTCGTCATCAGATCGTCGCCCTGGCCATCGTCCCTCTGATCGTCGCGATCCTGACCATTACCGCCTTCATCACATTGCAGTCGACGACACTCGTTCAAAGCAGCATCGATACCTTCGAGAAAAACATGCTGAAGGCGAAGGAGAATGAGCTTCTGAACCTCACCAATCTCGCCCTCTCGGCAATCAACGAGGTCTATGGCAAGGCGGGTCCCGACGACGAGGCAGCGAAGGAAAAGGTCAAGGCGATCCTCAAGAGCCTCGACTACGGCCGGGACGGCTATTTCTTCGTCTACGACTACGACGGCAACAATCTCGTCCATCCCCGACAGGAGTTCCGTCCGGGACGCAACTGGCTCGGCCTGGTCGATCCCGATGGCGACCGCGTCATCGCCAATCTGATCGCCAAGGCCAAGGAAGGCGGCGGGCTCCATCAGTACAAATGGGAAAAGCCCTCCTCCGGCAAGCTTGCCGACAAGCTCTCCTTCGCCGCCGGCCTCGACAAATGGAACTGGATGATCGGAACGGGGGTCTATCTCGACGACGTCTTTGCGCAAACCGCAGCCGCCAAGGCGGATCTCCGCGAGAATATCCGCACGACCTTTCTGGTCGTGACGCTGATCGCCGTACCGGCCGTGCTGCTCGTCTTCGCCACCTGCATGCTGGTGACGCTGCGCGAACGGCGAATGGCGGACGGCAAGCTGAAGCAGCTGACGCAGCGCATCATCGACACGCAGGAGGAGGAACGGGCGCGGCTCGCGCGCGAACTGCACGACGGGATATCGCAGAACCTCGTCGGCGTGCGCTATGCGATCGACCTTGCGAGCCGCCAGGTCAAGAACCGTAGCGAGGACGCTTCCAGGGCGATCGACGTCGGCGTCGAGGCCTTGAACGGCGCGATCAAGGAGGTGCGACGGCTTTCGCACGAATTGCGGCCGCGGGTGCTCGACGATCTCGGCCTGACGCCGGCGCTGAAGGCGCTGAGCGAGAATTTCACCGAGCGCACCGGGATTGAGGTGGACATGGAAGCCGCGTGGCGGGACATGCTGAGGCCGGAGGCGAGCACGGCCCTTTACCGCATCGCCCAGGAAGCCCTCAACAATATCGAGCGGCATTCCGGGGCAAGCCGGGTGGAAATCAGGCTCTGGAGCGAAAAAGAGCGCGTCAGGATGACGATTGCCGACAATGGCAATGGTTTTGTGGAGGACGAACTCAAGGATGGCCGAGGCGGGCTTGGCCTGCGCAACATGCAGGAACGCATGGCGCATTTCGGCGGTCTCCTGCTCGTCAAATCAGGCCCGGAGGGGACGCGGCTGACCGCTATGCTGCCGAAATCGGCAAACCACGAGCCTGAAAGACGGCGGGAGGCAGCATGAGCAGACAGCAACCCATCAAGGTCCTCCTGATAGACAACCATCCACTGGTGCTCGACGGCCTCAAGGCGCTGCTCGAAACCTACGGCCAGGTGGAGGTGGTTGGCACCGCGGGGCTGGCGCGCGCGGGGCTCGAGATTGCCCTGCGCGCGCAGCCGGACGTCGTGCTGATGGACATCAACATGCCGCAAGTGAACGGCATCGACGCGATCGAGCTCTTCAAGCAGCAACTGCCCGGCATACGCGTGCTCATGCTTTCCATGCATGACAGCCGAGAATACATCTCGACGTCGGTTCTCAAAGGCGCCCGCGGCTATATCCTCAAGGATGTCTCGACCGAGGAGATCGTTGCGGCGATCGAGGCGGTCGCGCGCGGCGAGACCTACTTCTCCTCCGGGGTCTCGGACGTGCTGATGGAACGCAATGCCGACGACAACGCCGTGCCGCTTACCCTTCGTGAGCAGGAGGTGCTGCGTCTCTTGGCGTCCGGCCAGAGCAATCGCGATATCGCACAGACCCTCGGCATTTCGGCTGCCACGGTGGAAACGCATCGCAAGAACCTGAAAAGGAAGCTCGGCATTGCGACGACCGCCGGGCTGACGCGGTATGTCATCGAGCACGGGTTGACGTGAGCGGCCTACCCACTTCTGGGTATGTTATTGAATCTCCTCAATATTCCTCCTTGCAGCCAGGAAAGCGCGGGCATACCAATTGCCGCGACGACCGGTGGTCCCAGCCACCCGTCATCGGGGAGGAAGTTCGATGCCTATTCTATTGTCGCTGTCTCGCGTCATCGACGCGATGAATACCCATGCGGGCAAGGCGGTCTCTTGGCTGCTTCTGGCTGATGTGCTGATCAGCGCCCTCAATGCGATCTCGCGCAAGCTTTTCGACCTCAGCTCGAACGCTTGGCTCGAGGCGCAGTGGTATCTGTTCTCGGCTGTCTTCCTGGTCGCAGCCGGTTTCACCCTGCTCAACAACGAGCATGTCAAGGTCGACCTCTTCTATGGTCACCTGCCGCGCCGTGCGCAGCTCTGGATCGAGGCGATGGGAACGTTCCTTTTCCTCATGCCCTTCTGTCTGATCACGATCTATCTGGCGACGCCGATCTTCTTTGCGAAGTTCTCGAGCGGCGAGATCTCCAACAATACCGGCGGCCTGGTTCTCTGGCCCGTCTGGATGCTGATCCCGATCGGATTCGGACTGCTGGCGCTGCAGGGGCTTTCGGAACTGATCAAGCGCATCGCCATCCTTCGCGGTGACCTGCCCGATGCGATTGCGCTCGCCGACGCCGAAGCCAACGCCCTCTAGAGCGGTATGCGCTCACATGCGTTCGCACAACCGCTCTATCTGTTTGTTTTTGCCGCATTTGTGCGACTTCAGGTGATTCCACCTGACTGCAAAATGCTCTAAATCAGGATCTCGTCACATGTTCGCTTTCTTCGCGGAAAATCTCGCGCCGATCATGTTTCTGTCGCTGATCGTCGTGCTGCTGATCGGCTATCCGGTCGCCTTTGCCCTCGCCTTCGTCGGCTTCGTTTTCGGCTTCATCGGCATCGAAATGGGCCTCCTGCCCGCGAGCCTCTTCGGGGCCATTCCCGACCGGATCTTCGGGCAGATGTCGAACGAGACTCTGCTTGCGATCCCCTTCTTCACCTTCATGGGCCTCATCCTGGAGCGAAGTGGGATGGCGGAGGATCTGCTCGACACGATCGGGCAACTCTTCGGACCGGTTCGTGGCGGGCTCGCCTTCGCCGTCGTCTTCGTCGGCGCGATCCTGGCGGCGACTACGGGCGTCGTTGCGGCCTCGGTCATCTCCATGGGTTTGATCTCGCTGCCGATCATGCTGCGCTACGGCTACGACCGGAGGATAGCTGCCGGCACCATCGCCGCCTCGGGAACGCTTGCGCAGATCGTCCCGCCGAGCCTGGTGCTGATCATCCTCGCCGACCAGCTCGGCCGCTCCGTGGGCGACATGTACAAGGGCGCACTAGTGCCGGGTCTGCTGCTCGTCGCCGTCTATGCCGGCTTCATCGCGGTCATGTCGCTGCTGCAGCCGAAGAGCGTGCCGGCGCTGCCGCCCGAAGCCCGGTCGCTCCGCGGCCTCAAGCTCGCACGCAAGGTGATGACGTCCCTCATCCCGCCCCTCGCCCTCATCTTCCTCGTGCTCGGCACCATCTTCATCGGCCTTGCTACGCCGACGGAAGGCGGCGCCATGGGCGCGGTCGGGGCGCTGATGCTGGCCGCATTCAACCGCCGCCTCGATCTGACGATCCTGCGTTCGGCGCTCTATGCAACGGCAAAGCTCTCCTCCTTCGTGATCTTCATCCTGCTCGGCGCGCGCGTCTTCTCGCTCACCTTCTACGGCGTGAACGGCCATATCTGGGTCGAGCACCTGATGACGTCCATACCCGGAGGCGAGCTTGGCTTCCTGATCGCCGCCAACCTGCTCGTCTTCTTCCTCGCCTTCTTCCTCGACTATTTCGAGCTGGCCTTCATCATCATCCCGCTGCTGGCGCCGGTCGCGGATAGTCTCGGTATCGACCTCATCTGGTTTGGCGTGATGCTGGCGATCAATATGCAGACGAGCTTCATGCACCCGCCCTTCGGCTTCTCGCTCTTCTATCTCCGCTCGGTGGCACCGGCTCGCGCCTATCGCGACAAGGTGACCGGCGAGACTATCCAACCGGTTACTTCCGGCCAGATCTATAGGGGCGCGCTGCCGTTCCTCGGCATCCAGCTGGCAATGGTCGTACTCGTCATGTCGTTCCCCGGCCTCGTCACCCACTACAAGTCCGGCCAGGTGGAGGTGGACCCGTCAGAAATCCAGCTGGATGTCCCGATGCCGGGAGACGCGGAAAGCAATCCCTTCGGCACCCCGGCCGCGCCCTTCGGCACGGAAGACGGCGGGACGAGCCCCGACCTCTCGTCCGTGGACTTCGGTTCGCCCACGCCAGATTTCGGCGCGCCGCAATAGTAAGCACCCAACGACCCTAGTCCGGCTGCCGCTTCGCCCCGACAGCCGCCCGGAATCACCCATCCAAAACTGAGGAGGACCACGCGTGACTCATACTCTCAACAGACGAAACTTCCTGTCGAAAGGCGTGCTGGCCGGCGTTGCAACAGCCGCCGGTTCGACGCTCGCCGCTCCTGCGATCGGCGCGGAATTGCCGACCCTTCGCTGGCGCCTGACCTCGGGTTTCCCGAATAATCTCGACACGATTTACGGCGGCGCCGTGGTGATGGCCGAGGCTCTGTCGAAGATCACCGAAGGCAAATTCCAGATCCAGGTATTCCAGGCCGGCGAGATCGTGCCCGGACCACAGGCCCTCGACGCAGTGAACGCCAACACGGTCGAAATCGCCCATACTTGCGGCTACTATTTCACCGGCAAGGATCCGACATTCGCGATCGGCTCGACCATTCCCTTCGGCATGAACGCGCGCCAGCAGAATGCCTGGCTCTATCATGGCGGCGGCAACGAGCTCTACAACGCGTTTCTCGCCGACTATGGCGTCGTCGGCATTCCTGGCGGCGCGACCGGCGCCCAGATGGGCGGCTGGTTCCGCAACGAGATCAAGAGCCTCGCCGATCTTAAGGGCGTCAAGATGCGCATCGCCGGTATTGCCGGCCAAGTCATGGCGAAACTTGGCGTCGTGCCGCAGCAATTGCCGGGCGGCGACATCTATCCGGCGCTCGAGCGCGGCACGATCGACGCGGCCGAATGGATCGGCCCCTATGACGACGAGCGCCTCGGCTTCTACCAGATCGCGCCGAACTATTATTATCCGGCCTATTGGGAAGGCGGGTTGACCGTGCACTTCTTCGTCAACAAGGCGCAATACGAGGCGCTGCCGGAAGCCTACAAGGTCGCGCTCGACACCGCCTGCAAGGCGGCGAACCTCAACATGCAGGCCATGTACGACGTCAAGAACACGACGGCGATCCGTACGCTCGTCGGCAAGGGCGTAAAGCTCAGGCCGATGCCGCGCGACATCCTCGATGCGGCCTACCAGGCCACCTTCGAGCTCTACGGCGAATTCGAGGACAAACATCCCGCCTGGGCGAAAATCTATCCGCAGTGGAAGAAGTTCCGCGACGAATCCTTCCAATGGTTCCGCGTCGCCGAATACAGCTATGACAGCTACAACTACGCGGCACAGGCGGCCGGCAAGTAAGCAGAATGCAAATCTCGCTCCAGGCCCTCGGCCTGGAGCGAGATTACTCCATATAGTCAGAGCAGTAGAGCCGCTAGCTCATCCGAATTGGAAGGGGCTCGGCTTCATCTAAACGTGCGGCACGGCCGGGGTTCGCTGTGCCCGCAGGTCGTGGAGCAACCGTTCCTGACCGACGCGGATCACATGCTCCATCGCACCGCGGGCGCCCTCCTCGTTCCGGCGCCGGATTTCCTCGACGATACGGATATGGGCCATGGCGACGCGATCGATCTCGGTCGCGTCGGCGCGGGGGCTCGTTCGCCTGAAGACCCCCACCAATGCCGCTTCGATCAGGCTTCCCACCGTATGCATGAATGGATTGAGAGAGGATTCGAGCAGGCTCAGGTGAAATTCCAGATCGGCCTGGGCGAGCGTCTGCCCGTCGTGGCCGGCTTTCCCCATGGCAACGGCGAGCCGCATCATCCGGGCAATGTCCGCATCAGTCGCCCGCCGCGCCGCGAGACCCGCGGCATAGGGCTCGAGTGCCAGCCGCACCTCGCAGACATGGCGCAGAAAATCCTCGTCGACGCCGGCATTGAAACGCCATGTGAGCACGTCGCTGTCGAAGAGATTCCAGCTGGCTCGCGGCAGCACGCGCGTGCCGATGCGGGCCCGGGCGAGCACCAGGCCTTTGGCGGCAAGGGTCTTCATCGCTTCGCGCAGGACCGTACGGGAGACATTGAAACGGGCTGCAAGTTCGAGGTCTCCGGGCAGTATCTCGCCCACCGCAAACTCGCCGCCGACGACGGCTTGTCCCAGTTCGTCCACGACGAGGCGATGGCTCGTCCTTTTGCCCGCAGGCCTGCCGAAGCGTGACGGCATTTCACCCGGCCCTCCCCCTCGTCATGCGTGCTGCCTCTCAGCCCGCGTCAGCCGGATGATCCCCTTCTGCAACAGGATGAAGGCGAAGAGCAGCAGACCGATCAGGATCTTCGTCCACCAGCTCGACAGCGTGCCGTCGAAGGTGATGTAGGTCTGGATCAGCCCCTGGATCAGGATACCGACGAGGGTCCCGGCGACGAAGCCCGAGCCGCCGGTCAAAAGCGTCCCGCCAATGACGACGGCCGTGATCGCGTCGAGTTCGACGCCGACCGCAGCGAGCGAATAGCCGGCCGAGGTATAGAGCGAGAAGACGATGCCGGAGAGCCCCGCCAGCAGCCCCGAGAGGGCGTAGATGCCCATGGTCGTTCTCGCGACCGGCACGCCCATCAGTTGCGCCGTCGCGGCGCCGCCGCCTAGCGCATAGACATTGGTGCCGAAGCGGGTTCTGTGCGCAATCACAATGCCGACGGCGAAGACGAGCAGCATCAAACCGCCGATCAGCGTAATCCGACCGCCGCCGGGCAGCTTGTAATAGAACCCTTTCAAGGTGGCATAGAACGGATGCTTGATCGGAACGGAATCGATCGAGAGCACGAAGGCCATGCCGCGGGCGAGGAACATGCCGGCGAGCGTGACGATGAAGGCAGGCATTTCGAGGTAATGGATGATCGCTCCCATGAGCGCCCCGAACGCCGTGGTGATAACAAGCACCAGCGCGAAGGCGACGAGCGGGTGCATACCGCCCTGCTCCAGAACGACGGCGAGAAACACGCCGGTAAAGGCGATGACCGCACCGACCGAGAGGTCGATGCCGCCGGACAGGATGACGAAGGTCATGCCGACGGCAGCAATGCCGAGGAAGGCGTTATCCGTCAGCAGATTGCCGATCACCCGCGTCGAAAGCATGTTCGGGAACTGCATGACGCAGAGCGCATAGCTCAGTACGAAGATGAGGATCGTTGCCGTAAGCGGAAGATATTTCTGCTTCATTTTGCTTCTCGCTCGGTCGGTTTTCCGGTGGCGCGCGGCAGCCTGACGAAAGTGAAGGCGGTCCTGAAGCGCGGCGATTGCAGCACGAGGATGAACACGATGATCGCCGCCTTGATGATGAGGTTGAACTCAGGGGGGAAGCCGGACAGGAGAATGCCCGTGTTGATTGCCTGGATGATGATGGCGCCGAGCACCGAGGCCGCGATGCTGAAGCGCCCGCCGAGAAGCGACGTCCCGCCGACCACGACGGCGAGGATCGCATCGAGCTCCAGCCAGAGACCGGCATTGTTGGCGTCCGCTCCCCGGATGTCGGCGGCAGCGATGATGCCGGCCGTCGCCGCACAGAGGCCGGAAAGCACGTAGGCAGCGATCAGGAGAACGGGGGTGAGGACGCCGGACAGCGTGCTCGCCTGACGATTGACGCCGATCGCTTCGATCAGCATGCCAAGTGCCGTCTGACGAACGAGTAGCGCGACGAGGATACCGAAGACCAGCCAGATGATGACCGGCATCGGCAGGCCGGCAAAGGAACCGCTACCGATGAAGATAAGGCCAGGGTGGTTGAAGGTCAGGATCGCGCCCTCGGTGATGAGCTGCGCGATGCCGCGGCCGGCCACCATCAGCACAAGGGTCGCGATGATCGGCTGGATGTCGAGGATGGCGACGAGAAGTCCGTTCCAGACGCCGCAAAGGATACCAACCACGAGCGTTGCCAGGAGGGTTTCGGTAAGCGAGTGGCCGGAGGTGATCAGCGAGGCGGCAACAGCGCCGCAGATCGCCATGACGGCACCGACCGAGAGATCGATGCCCTTGGTGGCGATGACCACCGTCATGCCGATCGCCAGCAGCACCACGGGGGCACCGCGGTTGAGGATGTCTATCAGGCTTCCATAGAGGCGACCATTCTGGATTTGTAGGTTGAGAAAACCAGGGAAAACCATTGAAATAGCGATCACAATCGCGGTCAGCGCAATCAATTGCGGCAGCAGTCGGCCGAGATAGGTTTTAGCGGTCGCCATCACGATGGCCCCCTTCATTCGCTGCCGCGATCGCTTCGACGATGTGATGCGCGGTAATTCGGTCGCCATCGAGTTCGGCGACATGGGCACGATCGCGCAGGACGATCACCCGCGTGCTGTAGGCGACCAGCTCTTCGATCTCGGATGATATGACGATCAGCGACAGGCCCTTTTCACGGAGGCTTTCGATGAGCCTGACGATCTCCGCATGCGCGCCGACATCGATGCCCCGCGTCGGTTCGTCGAGAATCAGGAATTCCGGCTCGGTTGCGAGCCAACGGGCAAGAATAGCCTTCTGCTGATTGCCGCCCGATAGCAGCTTGATCGGCTTTTCACGGTCGGCGGTGCGGATATCGAGCACGCGGATATAGTGGTCTGCGAGGCGATTCTGCTCCGAGCGGGAGATCGGCCGGGTCCAACCGCGTCTTGCCTGCAGCGCCAACACGATGTTCTCGCGCACCGAAAGGTCGCCGACGATGCCGGCGGTCTTGCGGTCCTCGGGGCAAAAGCCGAATTTCCGGCGGATGGCGGCCCGCGGCGACAACAGATCGACCGCGCGCCCGTCGATCTCAGCTGTACCGCTATCGGCGCGGCTGGCGCCGAAAAGCACCTCCGCCGTTTCCGTCCGCCCCGATCCGAGCAGGCCGGCAATTCCGACAACTTCACCAGCCCGCACGTCGAGGTCGAAGGGATCTATGTGTCCGCGGCGTCCGTAATTGCGAAAGCGGTAGCGTAGCCGCCCCTCGCTCGCGGATGCGTGATGGCTGTGTATCTCATCCGCGAGTTCGCGGCCGATCATCATTGCGATCAGTTCGCGCCGGTCGAGATCGGCGGTCTCGCGGGTGCCGACCAATTGACCGTTGCGAAGCACGGTGATGCGATCGGATATCTCGTAGACCTGCTCGAGAAAATGGGTGATGAAGATGATGCCCAGTCCGCGCGCCTTCAAGCGCCGGACGATGCGGAAGAGCATCGCCACTTCATGCGCGTCGAGGCTCGCGGTCGGCTCGTCGAGGATAAGCACCTTGCCGGAAAGATCGACGGCGCGGGCGATCGCCACAACCTGCTGGATCGCCACCGAAAAGCTGGCGAGGTCGCGCGTGACGTCCAGATCGAGCTCGTATTCGGAAAGCAGTTCGCGCGCCATTCGGTTCATTGCGCCGGTGTCGATCATGCCGATGCGGCGTGGCTGCCGCCCGAGGAAGAGGTTCTCGGCAACCGTGAGGTTCGGCAGCAGATTGACTTCCTGGTAAACGGTGCCAATCCCCAGCCTCTGGGCGTCGAAGGTGTCGCGCGGGTCGACTTCGACCCCGTCGAGCAGGATGCTGCCGCCGTCGCGTCGATAGGCGCCGGTCAAGCATTTGATGAGCGTGGATTTGCCGGCGCCATTTTCTCCGAGAAGCGCATGGACTTCGCCGCGCCGCAGCTGGAAATCGACCTTGTCGAGCGCCTTCGTACCTGGGAAGCCCTTCTCGATCCGGACTGCCGAAAGAATATTTTCGCTGATGCTGTGCATGGATACCGTCTCGTCAGGACCGCCCGCCGGGGTGGACGGGATGGGAAAGCCCGCGCCGAAATACGGCGCGGGCGATTGGCGAGATCAGTAACCGAGCCCTTTCTTCTCCTCATAGACCTTCATCGGATCGTCCGCCTGGGTGTAGAGCTTCGATTCCGTCTGGATCCACTTCGGGGGCTCCTTGCCGTCCTTGAGGTAAGCGTCGAGGGCGTCGAAGGCGGGGCCCGCCATGTTCGGGGTCAGTTCGACCGTCGCGTTGGCTTCGCCTGCGGCCATGGCCTGGAAGATATCCGGAACGGCGTCGATCGAGACGACGAGAATATCCGTGCCCGGCTTCAGGCCGGCCTCCTTGATCGCCTGGATCGCCCCGACGGCCATGTCGTCGTTATGGGCATAGAGGGCGCAGATGTTCTTGCCGCCGTTTTCTGCCTTCAGGAAGCTCTCCATGACTTCCTTGCCCTTGGTGCGGGTGAAGTCGCCGGTCTGGCTGCGGATGATCTTCAGATTGTCATGACCGGCAAGCGCCTCTTCAAAGCCCTTCTTGCGGTCGATTGCCGGAGAGGACCCGGTCGTGCCCTGGAGCTCGACGACATTGCAGTCCTTGCCGGCAACGGTGTCGACGAGCCACTTGCCCGCGACACTGCCCTCGTGAACGAGATCCGAGGTAACCGCCGTCAGATAGAGATCATCGGAAGCATCCACCGTGCGGTCGAGCAGGATGACCGGGATTTCGGCGTCCTTTGCCTCCTGCAGCACTTCGTCCCAGCCGGTGGCGACGACCGGCGCGAGCAGAATGGCGTTGACGCCCTGCGCGATGAAGGACCGGATCGCCTTGATCTGGTTTTCCTGCTTCTGCTGCGCATCGGCGAATTTAAGGTCGACGCCGCGCTGCTCTGCCTGCTGTTTCGTCAGGGTCGTCTCAGCCGCGCGCCAGCCGGACTCCGATCCAATCTGGGAAAAGCCGACGACGAGGTCGGCGGCCGAAGCGCTGCCGACCATGCATGCAGCAAGGATCGTGGCACTCGCGAGTGCTTTACGAAAATTCATGATTTCCTCCCAAAGAAAGCTGCCTCCGTGCAGCTCGGGGATAAAAAATCATATAATATTACTTTTGTAAACTCCCATTTGTAATCAGGAACACACTTCTCGGCAGCGCTTGCGGGAGAGAGCGCTAGGCACGATCCGCTCTCGAGCCGAACCGTCAACACGGAAGGCCAGCCTCCTACGCAACAATCAAAAAACATCCCGTTTCGTCGCGGAGCGGCAATCAGAAAACGAAGAGACTGTTTGCCAGCGACCGGCGCAAATTGCCTTCGGCTCCGCCCGTGGGGTCGCTGCGGCCGATGGCCGGCCTGTGCCGGCGTTGCTGGATAACGCCTCACGGCGCTGCTGCGCTCCCTTTGAACCTTCACTGCGCGCATGCTGCGTTGCAGCGACGAATTGCACTTGATCTGTTTAGTAAAACGTATATCACTAAACATATTGCTTAACATGAGGGAGTACCGCTTGGGCATGTGAGCAAGGGAGAATTTTTCCGAGGCCGGCGACCGGTCGATACTGTATCTGGGAGGAATACATGCGGAAGATGACGAAGGCCCTGACGGGCATGTCGTCGGCACTCATACTGTCGACGGCGATACCGGGAATGGCGAAGGCCGATGAATTGACGCTGTGCTGGGCTGCCTGGGATCCGGCCAACGCACTGGTCGAACTCTCCAAGGATTTCACCGCACAGGCAGGCACGACGATGAAGTTCGAGTTCGTGCCGTGGCCGAACTTCGCCGACCGTATTCTCAACGAGCTCAATTCAGGCGGTAAGCTCTGTGATCTTCTGATCGGCGACAGCCAGTGGATCGGCGGTTCCGCCGAGAACGGTTACTACGTGAAGCTCAACGATTTCTTCGACAGGGAAGGAATCAAGATGAGCGATTTCGCCGAAGCAGCAGTCAACGCCTATTCCACCTGGCCGAAAGGGACCCCGAATTATTGGGCATTGCCGGCCATGGGCGACGCCAATGGCTGGTTCTATCGCAAGGACTGGTTCACAAAGCCGGAATTGCAGGCCGAGTTCAAGGCGAAATACAGTCACGATCTCGGCCCGCCGCAGACCTGGGATGAGTTGAAGCAGGTTGCCGAATTCTTCACCGGCCGGGAGATCGATGGCCAGAAGGTCTATGGTGCCGCAATCTTCACCGAGCGCGCCTCCGAAGGCATCACCATGGGCGCAACCTCGGCGCTCTATCCCTACGGCTTCAAATATGAGCAGACGCCGGGAAAATACGACATGGACGGCGCGGTCAATTCGCCTGACTCCGTCGCAGGCCTCGAGGCCTACAAGGCGCTCTACAAATGCTGCCAGCCGCCCGGCTATACCGACAGCTACATGGGCGAGGGACTTGACGCTTTCAAATCCGGCCAGGTGGCTATGGCGATGAACTGGTTCGCCTTCTTTCCCGGCCTCTACAAGGACGAGAACGTGGGCGGAGACAAGATCGGCTTCTTCGTCAATCCCAAGCAGAAGGTCGCCGCCTCGACACTCGGCGGCCAGGGCATCTCGGTTGTCGCCAACACCGACAACATGGACGGCGCGCTCGCCTACATCAAATGGTTCGCCCAGCCTGACGTCCAGAAGAAGTGGTGGGCGCTCGGCGGCTACGCCGTGCATAAAGCCGTCCTGAACGATCCGTCCTTCAAGGATAGCCAGCCCTTCGCGGCCGACTTCCTCATGGCGATGAACCAGGTGCAGGACTTCTGGCAGGAGCCGTCCTACGCGATTCTCCTGCAGGCCATGCAGAAGCGTCTGCATGACTATGTCGTGGCCGACAAGGGGACGGCGCAGGAGGCGCTCGACGCCCTGGTCAACGACTGGAAGGAAATCTTCGAGGACGAAGGCAAGCTCTAGCCTCATCTTGAACGGCCCGGCTGCGAAGTCCGGGCCGTCTTGGCCGCGCCCCGAACCTTTCCCAATTCAGGTGACGTCAGTGACCGATGCCCCTTCCACCATCGCGGAGCGATCCGCCGAAATGCTCGCCCGCTCCACGCCGACGACGATCGCGGCCCGGGTGCGCGGCCTTTCCGATCGCGCAATCGCCTGGCTGTTCATCACGCCGACCATCGCCTTGCTGCTGGCGATCAATATCTTTCCGCTGATCTGGGCGGTTTATCTCTCCTTCACGAATTTCCGTGCGAACCGTCCCAATGCCGAAGTCGTCGGTGTCGGTTTGCGCAACTACCAGCGGGTGCTGAACGATCCGGACATCTGGATCGCCATGCAGACGACGGCGCATTTCGTCTTCTGGACGATTCTCTTCCAGACGGTCATCGGCTTCGCGCTCGCCTACCTCATCGACCGCAAATTCCGTGGCCACGCCTTCTGGACGACGGTCATCCTCATTCCGATGATGCTGTCGCCGGCGGTGGTCGGCAACTTCTGGCGCTTCCTGTACCAGCCCCAGATCGGCCTCTTCAATTATATCGTCTCGTTCTTCTCAGGCATCCCGCCGTCCTCCTTCGAGATGCTCGGCTCGGTGACGCTCGCACCCTGGGCGATCATCGTCGTCGATACCTGGATGTGGACCCCTTACGTGATGCTGATCTGCCTCGCAGGCCTCAGATCCATTCCCGATTACATCTACGAGGCGGCGGAAGTCGATCGCGCCTCGGCCTGGCGGCAATTCTGGTCGATCACCGTGCCGATGGCCCTGCCCTTCATCATGCTGGCAGTGCTCTTCCGCGGCATCGAGAACTTCAAGATGTTCGACATGGTGATGCTGCTGACCGGCGGCGGACCCGGCTCGACGACCGAGGTGGCATCGATCACGCTGAAGCGCGAGGCCTTCGAAAGCTGGCTCACCGGGCGATCTTCCGCCTTCGCAATCATACTTTTCGTCGCGGTGTTCGGCCTCGCCAACATCTACGTCAAGGCGCTCAACAAGGTGAAACAGAGATGAGTTCGGTCAACACCACCGCCCATTCCGTGGTCGAGCCGACGCCGACCGTCAAGCGCATCGCCGGCGTGATCGTCATCCTCTATGCGCTCGTGACGATGATACCGCTCGCCTGGATCTTTCTCACGAGCATAAAGTCTCCGCCGGACTCGATCAGCTACCCGCCGAAGATCGTGTTCACGCCGACACTCGAGGGCTATTGCAACCTTTTCACCACGCGTACACGGCAGACGCCGGATTATATCCAGTCCTTGCCGCCGGCGACCGGCACCTGCGACGAGATCACGCGCAGCCGCAACATGGTGATCGCCGGGCCGTCGAATTACTGGCCGCGCTTCGGCAATTCGCTGATCATCGCCTTCGGCTCGACCTTCCTCGCGGTGTCGCTTGGAACGCTTGCCGCCTATGGCTTCTCGCGGTTCCGCGTGCCGCTTGCCGACGATCTCCTGTTCTTCATCCTCTCGACCCGGATGATGCCGCCAATCGCGGTCGCGATCCCGATCTACCTCATGTACCGCCAGTTCGGCCTATCCGACACGGCGCTCGGCATGATCCTGCTCTACACCGCCGTCAACGTCTCCCTCGCGGTCTGGCTTCTCAAGGGCTTCATCGACGAGATCCCGCGCGAATACGAGGAAGCCGCGATGATCGACGGCTATACCCGCCTGCACGCCTTCTGGAAGGTCGTGCTGCCACAGGCGACGACCGGCATCGCCGCCACCGCGATCTTCTGCCTGATCTTCGCCTGGAACGAATATGCCTTCGCGGTGCTCCTGACCTCGGGTTCTGCGCAGACCGCGCCGCCATTCATACCGACGATCATCGGCGAGGGCGGCCAGGACTGGCCGGCGGTTGCCGCGGGGACGACGATCTTCCTGGTGCCAATCCTCGTCTTCACCATCATCCTGCGCAAGCAGTTGCTGCGCGGCATCACCTTCGGAGCTGTACGCAAATGACGAGCCCGCAAGAAATGACCCGTGCATCCCGGCAGAAGCGGCCGTTCTTCCTGCGGCGCGGCCCGATGGAAAATATCGCGACGGTACTGATCGCCAGCGGCTTCCTGATGCTGTTCCAGCCGTTCCTGCTGACGCTCTACACCTATTCGCTCGCCATGCTTCTGACTGGAACCGTCCTGTTCATCATCGTTTCGAAGTTTCCGGAGTGAGCAATGTCCGAGATCAAGATCGTGAACCTCCGCAAACAGTTCGGCGATTTCGCTGCCGTCGAGGATTCGTCCTTCACCGTCGAGGATGGCGAATTCCTGGCGCTGCTCGGCCCTTCGGGCTGCGGCAAGACGACGACGCTCAGGATGATCGCCGGGCTTGAACTGCCGACCAGCGGAAAGATCCATCTCGATGGCGAGGACGTCACCTTCAACCGCGCGAGCGCCCGCGACATAGCCTTCGTCTTCCAGCTCTTCGCACTCTATCCGCATATGAACGTGCGCCGGAACATCGGCTTCCCGCTCCTGTCGCAGGGCGTGCCCAAGGCCGAGATCCGCGCCCGTGTCGAGGAAACCGCGAAGCTCCTGCGCATCGACCACATCCTCGACCGATCGGTTTCGGGGCTCGCCGGCGGCGACCGGCAGCGTGTTGCGCTCGGCCGTGCGATCGTCCGGCGGCCGAAATGCTTCCTGATGGACGAACCGCTCGGCACGCTTGATGCGGAGTTCCGCGAGGTGATGGTCCACGAACTGCGCGAACTGCATAATCGCATCCATGCGACGACGGTCTACGTGACCCACGACCAGCATGAAGCCATGGCGATGGCCGACAAGATCGCGGTGATGAACCATGGCGTGATCGAGCAGTACGGTACGCCGCAGGAAATCTACAATAGGCCGGCCTCGATGTATGTCGCCGACTTTATCGGCTCGCCGCCGATGAATTTCATGCGATTCCGTTCGGGCCTGCACAGGGGGACGCAGTCTATCCTTCTCGACGGTATCGAGATCCCCGTGCCGCAGGTGAGCGAGGATGTGCGGCCCGGTGAACTGGCGCTCGGCGTGCGTCCCGAACATATCCGCTTCAACGACGCATCACGCCTTCGCGGCGCCGTCTACGGCAGCGAGTATCTCGGCACGAACCAGGTCGTTGCCGTCGAAACCGCCTCCGGCATCGTCAAGGCGAGAATCCCGGCCGACCGCAGCTTCAGGCTCGGAGAGACCGTCGGGCTCGAGTTCAATCCGGCAAAGCTCGCCCTCTTCGACTGCGCTTCGGGCAGGGCGATCGCCTCGTCCCTCTATCAGGAGGCCCGCCATGGCTGAGGTCGTACTCCAAGGTGTCCGCAAGACGTTCGGCGAGGCGGTCGCGGTCGACGATCTGTCACTGACCATCCGGGACGGGGAACTCGTCGTCCTCCTCGGGCCGACCGGTGCAGGCAAGACCACCACGCTGCGCCTGATCGCCGGCCTCGAAAGGCCGGATCGCGGGCGGATGACGATTGGCGGTCGCGATGTCGGCAGTCATTCGCCGGCGGAGCGGGACGTGGCCTTCGTCTTCCAGCAATATTCGCTCTATCCACATTTGAGCGTCTACGACAATCTCGCCTTTCCGCTGCGTTCGCCGGCCCGCCGGCTCGCAGCCGAGGAGATCGACCGCCGCGTGCGCGAAGTGGCGCGCATGGTTCGCATCGAGCACAAGCTGGAAAACCGCTCGACGCGGCTTTCGGGCGGCGAGATGCAGCGTGTCGCGATCGGCCGCGCGCTCGTGCGCCGGCCGGCCATCTACCTGATGGACGAGCCGCTGTCGTCGCTCGATGCAAAGCTGCGCGCCGAACTTCGGCTGGAGCTGAAGCGGATCCAGAACGAGTTGAACTCCACGCTCCTCTACGTGACCCACGACCAGGTCGAGGCGATGACGATGGCCGACCGCATCGGCATCCTGTCCGAAGGCCGCCTCGTGCAGATCGGAACGCCGCGGGAGATTTACGGTGATCCCGCCAACCTGCATGTCGCGGCGCGCCTCGGCCAGCCGCACATAAACATGCTGCCGGTCGATCTCCTGCCGGGTGCGGCGCCGCCATCAGGCGCGCGTACGATCGGCGCGCGCACCGAGCATCTGGAGATTGCAGCGAATGTGTCGGGCAATGCCGAGGTCGACTGGATAGAGCACCTCGGCGACCAAAACCACCTGCATATCCGGGTCAAGGGTCACAGGATCGTGACGCTTGCCGACCCCTATCTCTCCATCAGGCCGGGAGACCGGATCGATCTCACGCTGAGACAGCCCCTCTATTTCGGGGCGGACGGCGAACGCCTGCGCTGACGCCGCCGAGCATTCGACGAAGCAATTGGATGACAAACGATGAAGCACTTTTTCAACCGCAGGGAAGATATCGTCACCGAAGCGCTGGACGGCCTGCTGCAGACGGCGCCGGCCGGAAGCCTCGCGCGGCTTGACTCCTATCCCGACATCAAGATCGTCCTGCGCGGCGACTGGGACAAAGCGAAGGTTGCCGTCATCTCGGGCGGCGGGGCGGGCCATGAGCCCTCGCATGCTGGTTTCGTCGGGCGCGGAATGTTGACCGCAGCCGTATCGGGTGAGATCTTCGCCTCGCCGAGCGTCGATGCGGTGCTGACCGCGATCCGGACCGTCACGGGCCCGATGGGCTGCCTGCTGATCGTCAAGAACTACACTGGCGACCGCCTCAACTTCGGGCTTGCGGCGGAGAAGGCGCGAGTCGAGGGTTTTCGCGTCGAGATGGTGATCGTCGCGGACGATATCGCGTTGCCCGACATTGCCCAGCCGCGCGGCGTTGCGGGAACGCTCTTCGTGCACAAGATCGCCGGGCATCTCGCCGAGCGCGGCGCCGACCTCGAGACCGTCGCGGCGGCAGCCCGTTCGGCGGCGGGCAGCATCGTCTCGCTCGGCGTCTCGCTCTCGTCCTGCTCCATTCCCGGCCAGGCCCATGCGGAGCGGCTCGCGGCTGACGAAGGGGAACTGGGGCTCGGCATCCATGGTGAACCGGGTGCTGAGCGGATCGCGCTGCAGGAGGCGCGAAGCATCGTCGCGACCATGTCCGAGCGGCTTTCCAGAGCTCTGCCCGAGGATGGCGACTATGCGCTGCTCCTCAACAATCTCGGCGCCGTGCCGCCGATCGAGATGGGCCTGATCGCCCACACGGTGTTTGCCTCTTCGCTGGCCGATCGCGTGAAACTGACAATCGGTCCGGCACCGATGATGACGGCGCTCAACATGAACGGCTTTTCGCTTTCGCTTATCAGGCTCGATCCCGAGCGCGAGGCGGCGCTGAAGTCACCGGTTGCGCCGCATGCATGGATGCCTGCGGTCGACCGGCGCGAAATCGTCGTTCTGCCGATCGCCGCCGCGCCTGCCGGAGAAGCGCTGCCGGCCAGTTACGACCCGGCCGTCGATCGGCTGATCGCGGCGATTTGCGATCATCTCCTCTCGCTCGAAGCAGAGCTTAATCATCTCGACGCGAGGGCTGGCGACGGCGATACGGGTTCAACCGTGGCGACCGGCTCGCGTAGCGTGCTCTCCCAGATCGAACGGCTGCCGCTGAAAGACATCGGCGCGACGCTTTCATCGATCGGAAGCATTCTCAGCACCAGCATGGGTGGGTCCAGCGGCGTGCTGCTCTCGATCTTCTTCACGGCCGCCGCCAAGGCCCACTCCGATACGAAGGACATGGCGAGCGCGCTGCTGGCCGGGCTCGAACGGATGACGTTCTACGGCGGGGCTGCGGTCGGCGACCGAACGATGGTGGATGCCTTGGACCCGGCGCTCCGCGCTCTCAAGACCGGCGGACTTGCCGCCGCCGCGTCGGCAGCGCGTGCCGGCGCCGATGCGACCTCGGCCATGAAGAAGGCAAAGGCCGGGCGCGCCTCCTATGTCGGAGAGCGGGATCTCGACGGCGTGCCGGATCCGGGCGCGATGGCCGTCGCCGCCGTCTTCGAAGTTGCAGCGGGTCTTCGTTAATGCAGGTCCCCCCAAACGTGCGCAATGGTCTTGGGGCAACGATATGCAGAAGGGCAAGAGCCTTAAGCGCGTTGCAGGACTGGTTAATGGCAACGCGCTTTACAGCGCCGCGCATCTTTTCAGACGCGCAAAGGTCGCGGTAACGCTTTGAATCTGCGCATCGGCCCGAAAATCGGGTACGATTTTCGGGCCGATGCGCTAGCCGATCGCGTGTATGATCGCGCAAGGGGTGGCAGAAGGGTGTTGGTCGTGCCGGCAAATGCAGCGCTCATAGGCGGGTTGATCGAAGCCTGCCGTCAGACGATTGCCGCCAATGCCGATCATCTTTCGGAACTCGATAGGGCGATCGGCGACGGAGACCATGGGACCAACATGCGCCGCGGCTCCGAGGCGGTCTATGCCGAGCGGGACCGGCTCGTGCATCTGCCGATGCCGAAGGCGCTGGAGGAGATCGGCCTCACCCTTGTCATGAGCATCGGCGGTGCGGCCGGTCCGCTCTATGGGACGCTCCTGATGGAGATCGGCCGGCAGATGGCCGGGGACGCCGACTTTGCGCGCGTGCTCGAACGCGCGATCGACGCCGTAGCGCGGCGCGGCCGCGCAAGCGCCGGCGACAAGACGCTGCTCGACGTGCTTTACCCGGTGCATGCCGAAGTGGTAAGGCGCGCGGGTCTCGCAGGCATTGCTGAAGAGGCGGAACGCGCGGCAAGCCTCACTTTCGCCATGAAAGCGATGCGCGGGCGCGCCGCGTTCCTTGGCGAACGGTCGATCGGACATGTCGATCCAGGCGCGAAGAGCTGTGCATTGTTGACGGCAGCGATCTGTCGTTTCCTGGAGGAGCAAGGTCCGGCATGAACTCGAAATCCGCAAATGTCGGCATCGTCATCGTATCGCATTCCCCGCTTGTCGCCGAAGGTACCGCCGACATGGTACGGCAGATGGTCGGCGACGGCGTGCCTCTCGCCTGGGCGGGGGGCAACGCCGATGGCGGGCTCGGAACGAACTCGGGCAGCATCCTGGCGGCGATCGAACGGGCCTGGTCGGATGCGGGCGTCGCCGTCTTCGTCGATCTCGGCGGCGCGGAGACCAACAGCGAGATGGCGATCGAAATGCTCGGCCAAGCGCGCTCCGGCCGGGTTGTCATTTGCAATGCGCCATTGGTGGAGGGTGCGGTGATGGCCGCGGCCGAGGCCTCCGGCGGCGCGGCGCTCGCCCGCGTGGTGGCGACCGCGGAGGAGCTTTCGCCGTGATGGACAACAGGTCGCGACAGCAAGCCCCGGCGGCAGGTGATGCACAGGGCTACTGCCAGACGGAGATCGAGGTGACGCACGGCTTCGGGCTGCACGCCCGCCCGTCGGTCACCTTCACGCGGCTGGCGAAGTCGTTCCCCTGCACCGTCGAGATCGAGGTCAATGGCAGCCAGGTGTGGCTGAACGGCAAGAGCATCGTCAAGATCATGGGAGCCCGGATTCGCAGGGGATCGATTCTGAAGATTCGAACCCGTGGGCTGCGTGCGGCAGAAGCGATCCATGCCCTCCAGGCGCTTGTCGAGCGCGACTTCGATGAAGAAAAGAAACATGGCCGGAGCGCTTGAAATACAGGAAATACAAGGGCTCTGCGCGTCTCCGGGCGTTGCAGTCGGGACCGTCCATCTCGCCGTGGAAGTTGCCGCCGATGCGCTGCCGCCGGGCGATAGCCCGGCCGCGGACCGCGAAAAGCTGCGTCGGGCCGTCGCCGCCGCTATCGCGGAGTTGAAGGCGCTGGTAGGCCGGTCGGACGAGGAGAGCGCCGGCATTCTCGATTTCCAGATCGAGATGCTGCTGGACCCGGTACTCGTCGAAATGGCCGAGGAGCGGATCCTCGCAGGAGATGGCGCCGCGCTCGCCTGGGTCGCGGCGCTGGACCACTATATCGCCGGTATCGAGGAGGCGCCCGACGAGCAGCTCCGCGCCCGCGCGGCCGATGTCGTCGATATCCGCAATCGCGTCCTCGGCGCATTGACCGGCCGCGCGCCGGAGGATTTCGCGCCGGGTTCGGTCTTCGTCGGCAAGGACCTGCAGCCTAGTCTCTTCCTTGCGCATGACTGGACCGCCGGTGGCGGCATCGTCCTCTTCGACGGCAGCATCGCCAGCCACGTTGCGATGCTCGCCCGTAGCCGTTCGGTGCCTATGATCGTTGCGACGGGACGTTTTGAAGTCGCCGATGGCGCGCGCCTGCTCGTCGATGCGAAGGAGGGGCGAGTCGTCATCGCGCCGGAAGAGGCGCGCATTCGCGAGGCGAAATCCAGAATGGCTGAAGCAAGGCCGGCTGAGCCGCCTCGCGCGGGCGGAACGATCGAGACCGCCGATGGCGTCGCGATCCGCCTGTCGGCGATCATCAACGATCCACTCGAGTTCGGGTCCATCGATCCTTCGCTGTTCGCCGGTATCGGCCTGATGCGCACCGAGTTTCTGATGACGTCACCCACGGATGCCTTCAACGAGGAAAGGCATTACGAGATCTATCGGCAGGCGCTGCGCTGGGCCGGCGACGCGCCCGTTATCGTCCGCATGCTGGATCTCGGCGGTGACAAGACATTGCCGGACCTCGGAGCCAGGAAGAGCGAGTCATTCATGGGCTTGCGCGGCATACGGTTGCTCCTGGCGCGGCCGGAGCTTGCCCGTCTCCAGGCACGCGCGCTGTTGCGCGCAACTGCGCACGGCAGGCTCGGCGTCCTGCTGCCGATGGTGACGGTCCCGGACGAGCTTGATGCGATGTCGACGATCTTCGAAGAGGAATCGGCCGTTCTCGTCAGGCGCGGGGTGCAAACGCGCATGCCGGAGATCGGTATGATGGTGGAAGTCCCGGCGGCGGCGCTGATGCTCGACCGCTTTTCGCGTTCGGCCTTCTTCTCCTTCGGAACGAACGACCTGGCACAGTATCTGGCGGCGGCGGCAAGAGACGACCGGAGCGTGGCTGAACTCTACGATGCCGCCGCGCCGGCTATCTGCCGTCTCATCGCCGGGGGCGTGGCGCTTGCCGACGCGATGAAAAGGCCGGTCGGCATCTGCGGCGAGATGGCCTCCGAGCCCCGCCACATCCCGGCCCTGCTGGCCGCCGGCCTTCGCAACTTTTCGGTGGCGCCCAATCGTTTAGCGGACATACGATCGGCTATCGGCGGCTTGTACTCGGACGGACTGGCCGCGGCGGAGAAGAGCTGAATGACTCGCGAGACGGTTGAAGACGCCATCATGGCCTATAAGACGATCCTGGCGCAGATCATCGACAATCGGCCGTCGGGGACTCGTCAGCGGCTCGCCGTGGCTCTCGGCAAGCATCGCAGCTTCGTGACGCAAGTGACAAGCCCGGCTTATTCGACCCCTCTGCCGGCGCGCCACCTCGCCACGATCTTCCAGGTCTGTCACTTCAGCCCCGGCGAGCAGGAGCGGTTTCTCCAGGCCTATCAATCGGCGCATCCCGGCAAGCTGCCGGATCTCGGAGGTGCAGAGAAACTGCGCCAGCTCTCGCTGATCGTTCCCGATCTGGGCGATGAAAAGAAGAACCGCCTGTTCGACGAGGCGATCGAGGAACTCGTCCAAAACATGGCGAAACTGATTGGAACGGTGGATTAGCCAGGCCCGATGCGGTTCAGTGAATGCTACCTGCGGCATGCCCCTTGAAAATCTGCACCGATCGAGGGGAGCTTGTGCCAAGTTGGGGATATTGCGGCGCTTGTTGCTGAGCGCGAGGAAGCGTGGCGTCGAGGAGGGGCATTATGAAGAAATTCATGAACAGGGCCGAAACGCTGGTTGCCGAAAGCCTCGCCGGCTTTGTCGCAGCACACGAACGCCTGGTGGCCTTCGGCGCCGAGCGGAAATTCGTTCGCCGGCGGACCCTTCGTCGGGGCAAGGTCGCGCTCATTTCGGGCGGTGGCGCCGGGCACGAGCCGATGCATGTCGGTTTTGTCGGGAAAGGCATGCTGGACGCCGCCTGCACCGGACATGTCTTCACCTCTCCGACACCGGACCAGATCATTGCCGCGATCCGGGAAACCGACGGTGGCGAGGGGTGTCTGCTCATCGTCAAGAATTACGACGGGGACGTCATGAATTTCGAGATGGCCGCGGAGCTCGCGGCGGCCGAGCACCGGATCGCCACCGTGGTCGTGCGCGATGACGTAAATCCCAGCGGGTCGAAGCGCAGCCAAGGCAGAAGAGGCGTTGCCGGAACCCTCGTGGTCGAGAAGCTGCTCGGAGCGGCGGCGGAGGCAGGCTGGCGGCTTGAGGAACTGAGTGCGCTTGGCGACGACCTGAACGCCCGCATCCGCACCATGGGAGTGGCGCTTGGCGGCGTGACCGTACCTGACACCGAGCGGGAGACGTTCGTGCTCGATGAAGACGAAATGGAGATGGGCGTCGGGATTCACGGAGAGCCGGGCCGCGCACGGGTCAACTTCGCGACCGCCGACCAGATCGTGGAAACGATGCTCGAGGCGATCTTGAGCGATCTGGCGCCGGACGGGGGCGACAAGCTGCTTCTCTTCATCAACGGCTTCGGTGGCACGCCGGTGTCGGAGCTCTATCTCGCTTACAATGCCGCCCGGGCGCGGTTTGCGCGCCTCGGCGTCACAGTCGCCCGGTCGCTGGTCGGAACCTATGTCACCTCCTTGGACATGGCGGGCCTCTCAATCACCGTAGCGCGCCTCGATGAACGAGAGCTTTCCTTGTGGGACGCACCAGTCGACACCGCGGCGCTGCGCTGGAGAAGCTGATCGCATATATCGGTCTGCGCACGGCCTATGGAATTTTAGGTCTTCGTGAGGAAAGCACTTCTTGGGCGCGTTTGCGGGAGCCGGCAGCCGGGGCGTGGACATCACTAAATCTGGTGCAGCGAGTCTACCCCCGTCGGTGCGGGTTAAGTCAATCGGCGAATTGCCGGAAAGCTCGCCTTTTCTACACTTGGCGTTCTGCTCGAATGAGAGGAGAGAACCATGCGTACGATCTCGACCGCGATTATCGGGCTCGCCGTTCACCCCGAGCTGATTTGCACCGTGAACATAGCGAGTGGTGACGTGGCGTGATAGGTGTTGGACTTGGATCAAGTCCAGCATCCACCTGAACGCCCGGCAGAGGACAGATGCCATGGGAGACCAGATACGCCCGCTGCAACCGGGGGAATACGCGCCCGCATTCGCGCTTCCGTCGGCAAATCAAGAAGGAACGGTCTCTCTCGCCAGCCTCCACGGTCACCCGTTTCTGATCGCCTTCTTCCGCGGGTTGCACTGCCCGTTTTGTCGGCGTCAACTGGCACAGCTCGGTGGCCTACAGCCTGCCCTGCGCGCCGCAGGGGTGGAAACTATTGCCGTGATCAACACGCCGGTGGAGCGCGCCCGCATATATTTCGGGCACCGGCCGACGCCGGCCGTGCTCCTATGTGACCAGGATTGCTCCACGCACCGTGCCTTTGGCGTACCGCGCGCCGAGTTCCTGCCCGAGGACAGCCGCGAGCAGCCTGTGTGGCCCTATCTGGCAAGCATGGAGCAATTCGAGACCGCTCGCATTAACCCGACGGGCGAATTGCCGGAAGCCCTACATCCAATGGCGGCCAATACCATACTCAACGCCCAGGACGGCTTCGAGCTTAATGAAGTTGATCGTGCTATCCTCGTAAGTCACCCCACACAGCTTGTCGGGCACTTCCTCATCGACGCCGACGGCATCGTTCGCTGGGTGCAAATTGAAGCGCGCGACGGGCCGAACAGCCTCTCCGTCTTTCCAAGCGCGGCGGAGATGCTCGCAGCTGCCAACAGTCTCCCTCACTGAGGCCGCATCTTCGAAATTCGTCTGGCCTGCATCACGTCGCCGGGGCGGCGATGAGTTTGACGGGGGATGGTTAGGAAGACTACAGCGCAGACAATCGCAGGGCGCTGTCGGTTGGAGTCAAATCGGACCAGATGCACTTTGCCCTTCACCAGTGACCGTAGTAGGTCGAACTTGGCAATCTGCTGGCGTGTGTGGCCGAAAACCCGCCACCATCCTCGCGTGAAAGTCGTCACGGCCGCTCACGGGGGCAAGGTAACCCGCCCTGTCGCTTGTGGCATTTCGCATGCGACTAACGCCGCCGGTGCCCGCGCCTCACGCTCGATTGATGGTCGGCAGTAGCAGCTGCACTTCGCGTTGGCACTCGGGGCTCAAGGTCTCGACATGGCGTTTCCAGAACGCCTCCGCCTCGTGCGGCTCGGACTCCCATTCGCGAACCGATGTCTGGTTATCGTCGATGACGACCCGACGGTGTCCGCCGAGACGCAGATACTCATCGGCCAGTCTGCGCGCGTTTGTCAGTTCCATGGCTGTCCTCCAGATCTCGTCCCGGACGCCTTGCTGCACATCGGTACGAACCCCGATCCGGACGTCCCGGGACCATGCAATGGGTATTGTTATACGCGTTTTGCCTCACCGATGCGAGGTTCGACCGGGCGCCGGTGCAGTGACAGCCATCCGCTCCCGCCGAGACGGACTTCGATATGGGCGTAATGCGCGAAACTCACATGCGGCGTTTCACCCGCAGCCGCATGCGCTCCGGTGATGACCACGATCTCGGCCCCGGCCGCCCTGCCGGCGAGGATCCCCGCCGGAGCGTCCTCGAAAACGAGGCAGTCCTCGGCACGCACGCCAAGCCTCTCGGCCGCCAGGCGGTAGCCCTGCGGGTCGGGTTTGCCGATCGTCACGTCCTCGCCGGTCACCATATGGCGTGGGACCGGAATACCGGCCGCGGCGAGCCGGCGCGTTGCGAGTTCGAGCGGCGCCGACGTCACGATTGCCCAACGCTCCGGCGGCAGAGAGCCGAGGAAGGCGATCGCGCCGGGAATTTCGACGACACCCTCGACATCGGCGATCTCGACCGCCGCAAGGTCGCGGGCCTCGCGCTCCGGATCGACCGGCAGGCCGAGCTTGCGGATCACGTCGGCCGCCCTGACGCCGTGCACCGTCTTCATCAATCGGGCCGGATCTATCCCGTTGCGAATGGCCCATGCACCCCAGACCCGTTCGACGACGGCCATGGAATTGAGCAGCGTCCCGTCCATGTCGAACAGGAGGGCTGCGAAATCATTGGGGAATATCGCTGAAGACGGGAGATCCAATTTGGCTCCTTTTGGCCCCTCGTGCTCAAGGGCAGTTTCGACGACCTGGGGCGGCGGGCGCGCGAGTCCTTGCCCCTCCCCGGCTGGCTCCTCACCCTAATAGGCGTCTTCTCCGGCGGCCACAAGAAACTCGATCGGCCCGCCCGGCGCATCGTCGTCGAAGACGGCACAAGAGAGCATGCCGCCGAAAACCGCACCGGAGTCGACATTGGTCCTGTTGCCGACCGTCCGCGGATTGCTGCGGCTCGGCGTATGTCCGTGGCAGAGATGCCGGCCCCAGTAGCGCCCCGAATAATCCGGATCCGTGCGGATCCAAAGCAGAACCTCGTCGCTCTGCTCCTCCAGCGGAACGGCTTCATCGACGCCGGCATGGGCGTAAATTCGAAAGCGGTCGACGAGGATCGACGGCAGATCGGCCATCCAGACCAGATGGCTGAGCGGTATGGCGCCGCCATAGGACTCCAGCGTCTCATAGCCGCCGTTCATCAGCCACATGCTCATCTCGGCCATGCCCTTGCGCGCCGCCACCAGCATTTCCTCGTGATTGCCCTTGAGGGTGACCCATTGCCAGCCGGGACGGGTCGGCCCGGCCATGATCCGTTCGACGACGCCGCGACTGTCCGGCCCCCGGTCGACGAGGTCACCGAGAAAGATGACCCTGCCGCCAGGGGCGGCGGACTCGATGCTTGCCAGGAGCGTATCGAGTTGCGCGAGGCAACCGTGAATGTCGCCGACCGCAAAGGTGAGACGCCGGCCATTCATGAACTGGTACTCCTCTGCCCGCGAAACCCGGCATTCTCCACTTGCAATTGATCAATCGGCGCCGGCGGGCTGAAGGCGCATAGGTGCTTCCATTACGAAGACCTTTCGAAGAGGTCTAGCGCATTCTCTTCCGCATCGGAATCGATTTCCGCACAAGATATAGAAACTCAAGAGGTTAAGGTAAACGAGCGGCACAGCGCTGACGCGTTGGGAGGGGACGGCCAAGTGCCCCGGCCTTGCAAGACCAAAGCTCGCTCCGATTGTGGCGCGCTCACCGCCGCGGCGTGCCCCGCGGGATCGTCGAACTGGTGATGGAGACGGGATCGCTTGCCGGAAACGTATCCTCGAGCCCCTCCTCCAATTGCTCTTCCATCGCCTGCTGGTCATGCGCCTGGCGCGCGCTTGCCAGGGTGCCTGCCGGCACCGATGCGGATCGCCTCGTGGCGGTGATGCCGGGCGGGATCTCCTCGGCCTCTGCAGCAGCGGCCAGGATTTCCTTTGCACGGGAAACGGCATTCAACCGGTTGAGCGTGCCTTCGGCATTTTGCGGACATAGGACCGTCACGATCTCGCCGTCCGCGCCGACGAATTCGACGGTGTAGCCCGCCTTGCCGCCGCGTTCGGGAAGAATCTGAATCCCAACGAATTTCATCGGTTCCCTCCTTGGTTGGGCAACGCCACGTTCACCGTGAGAGAATAAAACAGGGCCGCGGCTCCGAAGCCAAGTCTATCAGATTTGCCGCATGACCGACAGTTTTGCCCTGCGCCGGTCAAGCGGTCGGGCGGTGAAAACCGCCCGTATCGGTGCCGGCCAGCAATGTCGGCCTCTCAGTTGATTTGCCTCAAGGCGGATCGGGCAATTGGAGCCTAAAGATTTTGTATGAAGGACCGGATTTTCGTAATCGGCGCATCGCTCAGCGGCATTGATGCCTTGTGCGACCTGGTGTCCAAACTGCCAGCGGGATTTCCGGCCCCGATCTTCGTTGCCCAGCACGTTGCACCCCATAGCCCCGGTATGCTGCCTTACCTGCTCAGCAACGCCGGGCCGCTTCCCGCCATCCATCCAAAGACCGCGGAGTTGTTTGAACCCGGCGCGATCTATGTCGCGCCACCGGACCGTCACATGCTCCTCGAGAGGGGCTACATCCGGCTGTCGCACGGCCCTCGTGAGAATCTGGCCCGACCGGCAATTGACCCGTTATTCCGATCGGCAGCAATCGCCTATGGCTCGGCTGCGGTCGGGGTGGTTCTCACTGGACAATTGAACGACGGGACCTCCGGATTGCTTGCCATCAAGGACCGTGGAGGATTGAACTAACCCGCTGACGCGGGAGAGGTGGGCATTGGAGGCGCGGTCTCCTGATGGGATGTTGGGGTGTTGAGAACCAACCCCTGACCAGGAGACCGACCGATGACCGACGCCCCGGCAGCGGTGAACCCGCTGCGCCGCCGCATGATCGACGACATGACGCTCCGCAACCTGTCGCCGGCCACGCAACGATCCTACCTGCATGCCGTGACAAAGTTCAGCCGTTATTTTGGCCGTTCACCGGATCGACTGGGGCTGGAGGATGTGCGCGCCTACCAGGTGTACCTGGTGTCGCAGGGCATCTCCTGGCCGGCGCTCAACCAGACGGTTTGCGCATTGCGCTTCTTCTACGGCGTGACGCTGGACCGGGCCGAGATTCCCGAGCGGATTGCCTATGCGCGCACGCCGCGCAAGCTGCCGGCGATCTTGAGCGCCGACGAGGTCGTGCGGTTTCTCGAAGCGGTACCATCCCTGAAGGCGCGCACGGCGCTGACGGCCGCCTATGCCGCGGGCCTGCGCGCTTCGGAGGTGGTGAGCCTGAAGGTCGCCGATATAGACAGCCAGCGCATGGTGATCCAGGTCCGGCACGGCAAGGGCGCCAAGGATCGCACGGTGATGCTCTCGTCGCAGCTGCTTGGCATCCTGCGCGTCTATTGGCGGCTGGCGCGCCCCGGGGACTGGCTGTTTCCCGGACGCGGCGACAAGCCGATCGATGTGCAGGTGCTTTATGCCGCCTGCCGTTCGGCGACCAAGGCGGCGGGATTGACCAAGCGGGTCAGCGTGCACACGCTGCGGCACAGCTTTGCCACCCATCTGCTCGAGAGCGGCGTCGATATCCGGATCATCCAGGTGCTGCTCGGCCACACCCACCTGTCGACGACGGCGCGCTACACGCAGGTGGCGACAACCACGATCGCCCGGACCGAGAGCCCGCTCGATCGGTTGCGCCTCGAGGTGGTGCCGCCGGCCTGAGATCGCGCCATGCGGCCAGCGCTGGAGGTGGCGGAGATCTTCCGCCGCCATGGCCTCGCCTATCGTCGTGTCCATGACGGTCATCTCGGCCGGGGGGAGCGCCGCGTCATGGCGGCGATCGAGCTGTGCCGAACGGCGGCGCTCGGCGGCCATGTCGAGACCTGCGACGACTGCGCCTTGAGCCGCGTCGCCTATAATTCGTGCCGCAACCGCCACTGCCCCAAATGCCAGGGTGCCGCGCGCGAGCGCTGGCTCGCCGACCGAGAGGCCGATCTGTTGCCGGTGCCGTACTTCCATGTCGTGTTCACCATGCCGGCCGAGATCGCCGCGATCGCCTATCAGAACAAGCGGCAGGTCTATACAATCCTGTTCGAGGCTACCGCCGAGACGCTCAAGACCATTGCCGCCGATCCCAAGCATCTCGGTGGCGAACTCGGCTTCCTTGCCATCCTCCACACCTGGGGGCAGACGCTGACTCATCACCCGCATCTCCACTGCCTCGTACCCGGCGGCGCCTTGTCCGCCGACGGCGGACGCTGGATCGCCTGTCGCCGCCGCCGTTTCTTCCTGCCGGTCCGGGTGCTCTCCCGACTGTTCCGCCGCCTGTTCCTCGAGCGCTTGCAGGCGGCACAGGCGGCCGGAGGCCTGCATTTCTTCGGCGCCCTCGAACCGCTTGGCGACGGCAATGCCCTGGCCCGGGCGCTGCGTCCGCTGCGCAAGAAGCGCTGGGTCGTCTATGCCAAGCCGCCGTTCGGATCGCCCGAACAGGTCCTTTCCTATCTCGGCCGCTATACCCACCGCGTCGCCATCGCCAACAGCCGTCTCGTGAGCGCCGACGACACCGGCGTGACCTTCCGCTGGCGCGATTATCGCCATGGCAATGCACCGCGCTCCATGACGATGGCGCCGCACGAGTTCATCCGCCGTTTCCTGCTCCACTGTCTGCCCGACGGCTTCCACCGCATCCGCCACTACGGTTTCCTCGCCAACGGCATTCGCCGCACCCGGCTCGCAATCATCAGGCGATTGCTGGCCGATGCCCCGCCGGAGCGCCGCCGGGCCGAAGGTTGCCAGCGCGCGCCCTTCGATCCGACCGTCTGTCCCTGCTGCGGCGGCATCCTGCGCATCACCGCCAGGCTGCCGCCAGCGCGGTTATGGCCCGATACGTCATGAATAGCCGCCGCGCCCATCGCTTCCGACAGCCTTGCCGCACCGGCCCTCGTCGAGGCAAGGCGGAGCTGTGCCCCCTGCGCCATCCCGGGCGGGATCGGGGCTGTCACCAGCGCGCCCAAGCCCCCGGGCAGCCCCGCCGCGCCAGCGCAGGACGCCGCCCCACTGCGGCATCACCCTTGCCGCAACGGCGCGCACCATCAATACCGGCGCGCCAAGCTCAAACGCCGCAGCACTAAATCCATAGCGCCGTGCCAGCGTCAGCGGGCCAGTTCAATCCGGCTTCAATGAGGTCGCGCATCGCGTCCGGTCGCCAGCGCATCCCAGCGCGACCTCACAGAACCCTCCAGATTCACAATCGTGCAGGAGCCTGGCGAGGCAACGTCTCGCTCCATGCCGTTGAGCGCCATTCGCCACGTCTCGGTTGACAGGGTGTGTAAGCTGGACGAGATGGCACGCCTCTTCGTTGAGCTTGCCAATGACGCGCCGCCACCGGACGACCAAACTCTGCAAAGGTTGATGCAGATCGAAAACCGTATTGCTGGAGGGATATTCAGGGTCGAGGACTGGTGGGAACTGGAACGAATGAGTACACCGTCTGGACTGAACTGCCCCTATTGCCACAGCGCGCTCTACGAGCTGAAAGACCACCGCGTGCTACGCTATCGCTGCCGGTCGGGCCATGCCTATTCGGCGGAGAGCCTCTTGAGCGGACAAGCGGACACTCGTGAGGCGCTTCTGTCGTCGCTCTTCGGCGCCCTCATAGAAGAAGCCACGCTCGCAAAACGACTGAGGCATGAGCCGACTTTTTCCGGGGACGCTTCCGAGGGCCTGGACGAAAGGATCAGTTCATTGGACCGCGAGGCGAATCAGGTTTCCGAGTGGCTGCATTTGATGGTCGGACTCGTAGAGCCCGAGCCCCGCATGTCGGGTTCGGGTCTGACATCGGCGGCAACAAAGCCAAGTGGCGAGCTTTGACGCGATCAGGGAGTACCCCCTACTCATGCTCCAGGTCGGAAAGTGCGATGACTTCAAGCCGCTTCGGCCAAATTCAGAGAGCATTGGCCAAAGTCGCAGCCTTGGCTTCGCCCGCCGCGTGGTATCCCGGCGCTCCGTTTCTTTCTCCGTCCGGAGACGGCGTACAGGCGGCGAAGGCGTCAAGGGACCGGTCATAGACGCCCGTTTGCACATCCATCATGCCGAGCACCGTGTGGAAAAGGTTGTCGTGCGACTTCGGTAAATTGGCGTCTTTCGCCAAGCAAGCGATATCGACCCCCATTTCCTCCTGATAGACTTTGGAGAACCAGGCGATGAAAGGCACCTGCGTCTGCTCCTTCGGGGCGATCGCATAGGGCGCGCCGTGCAGGTAGATGCCGTTTTCGCCGAGCGACTCTCCGTGATCCGACATGTAGATCATCGCCCCGGAAACGTGATCATGGTGCTTTTCGATGAGTCGGGCAACGCTCGCGAGGATATGGTCGGTGTAGAGGATCGTATTGTCATAGGCATTGACGATTTCGTCGGTCGTGCAGTTCATCAACTCGGCTGTCCGGCAATCCGGCCGAAAGCGGCGATAAGCCTCCGGGTAGCGCAGGTAATAGGAGGGCCCATGGCTGCCGAGCTGGTGCAGCACGATGACGCTGTTCTTCGTCGTCGCGCCGAGCTTTCGGTCCAGTTCGTCGAGGAAGATTTCATCGAGGCATTCGCCATTGTTGCAAAGTGGGCTTTCCTTACTGTGGGTCATTCTGGCAAAGCTGATGAGGTCGGCAATGCCCTTGCTGCCGGTGTTGTTGTCCCACCAGGTCACGGGAACGCCGGCATGGGTCAGCACGTTCACCAGGTTTTCGGTGGAGCGGGCCTTCCAGTCGCTGTACTGCTTGTGCGTATAGACGGAAAACATGCAGGGCAGTGAAACGGCGGTCGCCGTGCCGCAACTCGTCACATTTCGATAGTTGATGGTCCCTCCGAGCGCCCCGAGTTCTGGATTCGTGTCCCGCTTGTAACCATTCAGTGAAAAGTTCATCGCCCGGGCCGTTTCGCCGGCGACCACGACGACGACCACGGGCTTTCCGGCTCTCGCGAGTCGCTGCCCGACATGTGCATCGGTTCCGAGTGGCTGAACCACCAGGTTGCGCTCGCGATAGGTCGAAAGACCGTAACGCACCGCCGACGTGATCGGTCCCGCCGGATTGAAGCGGGGCATCAAGTCCCTGTGCTCCCGCAACGCATAGGCGATGGTGGCGAAATTGCCGTAGATGAGCAGACCGCTCAGGATGAGCGATGGGCCGATGAAGAGGAAATTGACGCCTGCTTTGGCGAAGAACCGCCTGTGCGTGATTTTGATCCAGGCGATCAGAAGTGCGGGCACGAGAGCATAAAGAGCGAGATGAAGCGCAAGGCTGCCGGTCAGCAGATGGCCCGCCTCGGCTCCGGTGGTGGCCGTGACATTGCCGATCATGTCCTTGTCGATGATGACGCCGAACGTGTCGACGAAATAGGAGGCGGAAACCGAGACGAGAATGGAGAAGATCAGGACCGGCTTCGCGACGTACTTCATGGATAATGCCGTCAGGACTGAAAAGGTCGTGAGCCAGAGCGCCACGCCGAGTGCCAGCAATCCTGGCCATGCGCCGTCGAAATAGACCACGGCATGGCTCCAGAAGGCCCTGTTGGCTGCCAGCAGCAAGTAGAGCGTGACGAGGGCACTCAGGGCCACGCTACCGATTTCGGGTGGGCGAATTCTGAAAACAGCCAAAACAATCTCTCCAAGCGGAAGCTGCTCGCTCAATCGCGTCGCAGCATCACGGGGTCGCCATCGATTGCGTGAATGCAACCGACCGCCGGCACCCTCGAGCCATTCGCCAGTAATCCGGGCAAACCGTCGAATTCCTGTCAGGGACCGGCCGAGGAGGCGGAGGCGCACCGCTGATTTTGGCCACCGACAGGGTTTCGACAGCTTTGCGACGTCAGGTTCCGCATGGCCGTTCCCGAGGGCGGCCTCTTGGTCAAAGGAGCATTTTATGAAATCGATGTTTCTCTGTGCGTTGGCGGCCGTCGCCCTTCCCGGCTTGGCCCTCCCCGGCTCGGCTTTGGCCGACGACGACGATGCTGTCTGCACGAAAGCGCCCAAATCGGCCTGGATGAAACCGGAGGAGGCGGCCTCGAAGCTTCAGGAGGCCGGCTATTCCGACGTGCGAACCGTCAAGGTGGCCGGCACGTGCTATGAGATCTACGCCTTCACGACGAAGCACGAGCGAGCCGAGGTCTATATGAACCCCGTGAACGCCGAAATCGTCAGGGCGGAGATTGACGACTGATGCCGGAGTCGACAGTTGCAAAGCGGGAGGCAATCGCCTCCCGCGGCGGCGGCCTCCGTGTCTGGGACCCGCTGGTTCGCCTCTTTCATTGGGGTGTAGTGACGTGCTGTGCCCTCAACCTGTTTCTCCTGTCCCCGGGCAAGATGGCGCACCGTTACGTGGGCTATACGGCGCTGACGCTGCTCGGCTTGCGCTTTGTCTGGGGCTTCCTCGGCACGAGACATGCCCGTTTCTCCGACTTCGTCCGCGGACCGGCCGCCGTCCTGCGATATCTGCGTGTCTTTGCCGCGGGCAAAGCCGAGCGCCACATCGGGCATAATCCTGCCGCAGGCTGGATGATGGTGCTGCTGATGGTTCTGCTGGCGGCGGTCGGCGCATCCGGCTGGCTGACGACGCTCGATGCCTTCTGGGGCAACAAGCTGCTCGAGGAAGGTCACGAGGTGCTGGCGAACCTTATCCTGGTCCTTGCCGGGGTGCATGCTTTCGCCGCAGTTGTCGAAAGTTGGCACTTTAGAGAAAACCTCATATGGTCGATGGTCACCGGCCGTAAGAAGGCTTGAAGTCAAGGAAAAGCATGCGCCTGCTGCTCGTCGAAGACAGCCCACGCCTCATCGAACTGGTGGGCGAGACCATGCGTGAGGCCGGCTGGCGGCTCGATGCGGTTTCAAGCGTGCGCGCGGCAGAGGCCGCAATCGCAGATCGGGAGCACGATCTTGTACTCCTTGATCTCGGACTGCCGGATGGCGACGGGCTCGACCTGTTGAGATGGATAAGGCAAGAGCATGCCGGCTTGCCCGTATTGATCATCACGGCGCGCGGCTCGGTCGACGAGCGCGTTCAGGGACTGGACGCCGGCGCCGACGATTATCTGGTGAAGCCGTTCCACCACCGCGAATTACTGTCGCGCTGCAGGGCCATGCTTCGGCGTAACCCGCTCGCAATCCAGCCGGTGCTGGAAGCCGGTGCCCTGCGCTTCGATCCTGCCACGGCGGAACTTTGCTGCGACGGGTCCGTCGTGCCGCTGCCGCCGCGCGAACGGTCCCTGATCGAGATCCTGATGCGTGAGGTCGGACGCGTCGTTCCAAAACGCCGGCTCGAGGTCGCCCTCTCCGAGTATGGACAGGAACTCAGCGCCAATGCGCTGGAACTCGCCGTGTCCCGGGTACGAAAGCGATTGCAGCCGCTCGACACCGGCGTATCGATCGAAACCGTGCGCGGCATCGGCTATCTCCTGAGGACCGCCGCATGAAAGAAGAAAACCCGTCGCTGATCGGCATCGTCGCGCGACGCATCATCGCGTTTTCGCTGCTCGCGATGGTGCTGCAGATCGGCGTCGTCTTCGCCGATTATTGGTTCGACGACTACAAGCTCAGCATTCTGATGCTGCAGCAGGAGACAGCGACATTTTCGCGGGCGATCACCAGGCACGACGGACGTCTCACCTTTAGGCCGGGTCACGACTTGCAGGAGCGCTACCGGGTGCGCCCCGGTGACGAGGGCGCCATTTATGTCCGGGTGCGTACCGGTTCCGGCTCGGTGCTCTTTTCCAACTGTGCGACCGAATGCGCCGAGCACTTTCTGCCTTTGAGCGTCGACGTGCCGAGTTTCTGGAAGCGCGTGATCAAGCCGGGTAAGCCCTTCAGCATCGCCGGCGGGCAATCCTTCGATCGCAACGGCATGCCGGTTCTCGTCGAACTGGCGATCATCAAGGACCCGAACGGCTTCATGTACGATGCCCTGCTGCACGAGATGTTCGATTCGATGATCGTGCCGATGACGCTGATGTTCTGCCTCGTCATCGGGGCGACGATCTGGTCGATCCGCAGTGCGCTCAAGCCCGTGGCGATGGCTGTCAGGGCGGCCGACGCCATCGACCCGCGCGACAGCGGCGCGCGCCTGCCGGCAGCCCGCATGCCGCAGGAGATCGAACGCCTCGTGAGCGCCGTCAACCGGCTGCTCGCGCGCCTCGGCGATCTCATCCAATCGCAGAAACTCTTCTCCTCCTCGATCGCGCATGAAATCCGCACGCCGGTCGCGATCGCCAAGATGGAACTGGGCCGTATCGCCGATCCCCGTGCGCGCAATGCCGAACGCGACCTCGACGCGCTCACCCATATCCTGGAGCAACTGACCTCGCTTGCCCGCGCCGATGTCGTCGACCCTTCCGCCTACCGGCGCGCCAGCCTCTCCGAAATCGGCGCCGCGGTCGCGGAAGCAACGGCACCCTTCGTCTTCGATCAGGGCAAGTCGATCGAGTTCATCGACCACGGCACGGCGCCGGTGACCGTAATCCCCGGGCTGGTCGAGAACATGCTCAGAAATCTGATCGAAAACGCGGTCAAGCATAACCCCGCGGGCACCGCCATCATCGTCACCTGCGGGCCCGGTCCGCAGGTGACCGTCGAGGATAATGGCCGCGGTCTCGTCGACCTGCCGGAGCACAACGAGGATCTGGGCTACGTCAAGCGCTCGGGCCAGCTTGGGCTGGGCCTGAAAATCGTTCACCGCATCGCCGAACTCCACAAGGCGAAAATCGCAATCGACACGGCGCGCGACCGCGGCACGAAAATCGCGATCGTCTTCACGGCATCCGAGTAAACTCCTCGCTCTTCAGTGCGTCGGCCCGAAACCCGTACCCGATTTTCGGAAAGCTCCCTGCGCAGGTTCAAAGAGTCCAGCGCGTCTTTCAGATGCGCGGCGCGTATCCTCGTGTGACATTTAACAGGCACGATGCATATTTTTTAATCCGGCAAGTTTTCTTGGATGCGAATTTCGTGCCCAAACTAACGTCACATGCTATTGAGCCGTGCATATTTGCCCCGCAGCCCAGAGCAGCCTCATAGTTCGCACCCCATAGTCCCGAGCATCCATGTCCAAGGCTACATTCCTGCTTCGCCTGATTCCCTCCCTCGCGCCGATCAGCCAGGTCGAACGGCTTCGCTCGTCATGCGGCGCGCTCCTGGGGATACTATTGACCGGATTCATCAGCACGCTCGCGGTTGGCGACGATGCGAGCCTGCCGCTCCTCATCGCGCCGATGGGCGCCTCCGCCGTATTGCTCTTCGCCGCGCCGTCGAGCCCGCTGGCGCAGCCCTGGTCGATCCTCGGCGGCAACATCGTCTCTTCGGCGGTCGGGGTCACCTGTGCGCTTCTCATCCCGGACCCGGTCGTCGCCGCGGCCATCGCCGTCGCGGTTGCGATCGGGGTTATGCTGCTTCTCGGCTGCCTGCATCCGCCAAGCGGCGCGGTTGCGCTCACGGCCGTGCTCGGCGGGCCGGCCATTCGAGAGGCGGGCTATGCCTTCGTGTTTTCGCCGGTCGCCATCAACTCGCTGCTCATCCTCGTCGTCGCACTCGTTTTCAACAATCTGACCGGTCGGCGCTATCCGCATCTCGCACCCGCCGCCAATCCGCACAGCACCGACGATCCGCTGCCAAGCCAGCGCCTCGGCGTCGTGCCGGAAGATCTGCATGCGGTGCTGGCGCAATATGGCGAGGTCGTCGATGTCAGCCCCGAGGAACTGGATGGGTTCATTCATCAGGCCCAGATTCGCGCCTTTACCCGCCGATCCGGTGAAATCACCTGCGGCGAGATCATGTCGCGCGACGTGGCGACCGTCTCACCGGATACCGCCTTGCGGCACGCCTGGCGGATGCTCGTCGAACACCGCATCAGCGCTTTGCCGGTCGTTACCGAAAAGGATGGCCTTGTCGGCATCATCACCCAGACCGACTTCATGAAGCACGCGGTGCTGACGCCGGAGGGGCGGCTACAAACCGGGCTCCGCGAGCGCGTCGGCAACGTCATCGGTCTTCCGCCGAAGTCCCCTCGCCTCGTCTCCGAAATCATGACACGGCGCGTGCAATCCGCCTTGCCCGAAACGATGATTGCCAAGCTCGTGCCGCCGATGGCGGATATGGGCCTGCATCACATGCCGATCGTGGATGCGGATAACCGCATCGTCGGCATCGTCACGCAATCCGACCTGATCGCCGCCCTGTTCCAGAGGCGGATCGAGGCCGATGCGCGCATGCGCGACGTCGCCTGAGCGCGGCGACTCGCCGGCCTTCTTCAGCGAATTGAATCGCCTATATACCGGCGATTCTCGCCGGCTATTCGAATTCATTCGATTGACTTAATCGCTTGATTGAAGCAGGATGCCTGTCATGACGAAAGCCGATCTGACGATACCGCCGCGCGGCGACGCAACCCGCGAGAAGCTCCTCAATTCCTCCATTGGCGTCTTCGGGCGCTATGGCTTCGAGGCTGCGACGACGCGCAAACTTGCCGATGCGGCAGGCGTCAACCTCCAGGCGATTCCCTATTATTTCGGCGGCAAGGAAGGCCTCTATGTCGCCGCAGCCGAGCACCTGGCTTCGCTCATCGGAGCCCATGTCGGCGAGCTGCGGGCTGCGCTGCAGAACCGTTTCGCCGAACTCGACGTCGAGGGCAGGCAGATGACGTCCACCGAAGCGCGTGGCCTTCTCACGCAGATGGCTCAAAGAATGATGACGCTCTTCGTCAGCAAGCAATCGGAAAGCTGGGCACGGTTCATCATCCGCGAGCAGATGGAGCCGACGGAGGCCTTCCAACGCATCTACGGTCAGATCATGCGGCCCATGATAGAGATGGCGCGCCGTTTGATCGGCGCCATTCTGGGGGAGAATCCGGCATCGGAACACATTAGGCTCAGGACGCTGTCCTTCGTCGGGAGCGTACTGGTCTTCCGCACCGCCCATGCGGCTGTCTTCACCCAGCTCGAATGGAAGACGGCCGGGCCGCGGGAGCTTGAAATCCTGCAGCGCCACGCCGCCGAACTCGTGGCCGTGCTTGGCGCCGAGAAGAGCGACCGGCCATGAGAAGAGTCGTCCTGATCGTGCTTCTTCTCGCGGCAGTCCTCGCCGGCGGCTGGTGGTTCGACGCACCGGAGCGGCTTGGCTGGGTGGAGACGCGCCGGAACGGAATTCTCTATGGCAATGTCGACATCCGTCAGGTGTCGCTCGGTTTTCGCGTCAGCGGCCGCATCGCCGAACTGCTCGTCGACGAGGGCGACGCCGTCAAGGCCGGCGATCTGATCGCCCGCCTGGATGCCGCGCCGCTCCAGCAGGCTTTGGACGCGGCGAAAGCGGAAGCCGACGCCCTGCGGGCCGCGCTCGCGAAGCTGAAGGCCGGTGCCCGAGAGAGCGAGATTGCCCAGGCACGGGCCACCCATGAGGAGCGGCTTGCGGAACTGGAAAATGCCAGGCTTGCCCACGAGCGTGCCGAGCGATTGCGGCCGGCCGGCACGATCTCGCAGGCCGAACTCGACCAGGCGAGTGCCACCCGCGCCGCCGCCGCCGCGCGCGCCGCATCGGCACGCGAGGCCCTCGCCCTCATCGAGGAGGGCAGCCGCCCGGAGGACATCGCGGCGGCGGAAGCGCAGCTTGCTGCGGCGGAGGCCAAGGTCGCAAGCGCCCGTACCGCGGTCGAGGACGCGGCATTGCTTGCGCCCAACGACGGGATCGTTCTGTCACGCGTGCGCGAAACCGGGGCGATCGTTTCCCCCGCCGACACGGTTTATGTCCTGTCGCTCACAAAGCCGGTCTGGGTCCGCGCCTATGTCCCCGAAACCGATCTCGGGCGCGTCCATCCCGGCATGAAGGTGACGGTTGCCTCGGACACCGGTCCCGAGCAGCCCTATCGGGGCACGGTCGGCTTCATCTCACCCGTGGCGGAATTCACGCCGAAATCGGTCGAGACGCCGGAACTCAGAACCGACCTTGTCTACAGGCTCAGGATCGTCGTCACGGACCCCGGTCCCGACCTGCGCCAGGGCATGCCGGTGACGATCCACCTCCGGCCCGAGGAGGAGGCGTCGCGATGACGCGCCGCAACGAGCCGAGCCCCGCGCCCTTTGCGCGGCTGACGGCAGTCACCAAGCGCTTCGCTCAGGCGCCGCCGGCGCTCGACGGCATCGAAGCGACCATCCGTGGCGGGGAGATCACCGGTCTCGTCGGTCCGGACGGCGCCGGCAAGACGACCCTGATCCGGCTGATGACGGGGCTGATGCTGCCCGACGAAGGGAGCGTCGAGGTGCTTGGCCATGACACCCGCCGGAATCCCGCCGAGATACAGGCGGCCATCGGCTATATGCCACAACGCTTCGGCCTCTATGAGGACCTTTCGGTGCGGGAGAACCTCGACCTTTACGCCGATCTGCGCGGGCTGCCCACGCCGGAGCGCGCCCGCACCTTCGCCGAACTGCTCGATTTCACCGACCTCGGCCGCTTCACGACGCGTCTTGCCGGCCGGCTTTCCGGCGGCATGAAGCAGAAGCTCGGCCTCGCCTGCGCGCTGTTGCGCAAGCCGCAATTGCTGCTCCTCGATGAACCGGGCGTCGGCGTCGATCCGATATCGCGGCGCGACCTGTGGCAGATGGTCCGAAAGCTGACGGAGGAAGGCATCGGCGTCGTCTGGTCGACTGCCTATCTCGAAGAGGCGGAAGCATGTGACCACGTCCTTTTGCTGAACCGCGGCAGGCTCATGTTTTCCGGTCCGCCTCGGGAAATGACCGCACGCGTCGAAGACCGCGTCTACCGCCTCACCGGCGTCGATGGCCGGCGCCGCGACCGGCTCGCGCGCCTGCTCGGCGATGAAGGCGTCGTCGACGGGGTGATCCAGGGTGAAGCCATTCGCCTTGTGATGAAGCCCGGCGTTCCCCCTCCCCGGCGCTTGACAGACGACGAAGCCTCGGCGCGCACGACCGCCGCGCCGCCGCGTTTCGAGGACGCATTCGTCGACATGCTCGGGGGCGGACCCGGCGGCCGATCCCGGCTGGCGGAAGCCCAGCGCTCCTTCGTCGCCGAAGATCACCAGCCCGTCATCGAGGCGCATGGGCTTACAAAGCGCTTCGGCGATTTTACCGCCGCCGCCGACATCACCTTCGACATACCCCGCGGCGAGATTTTCGGCCTGCTGGGGCCGAATGGCGCCGGCAAGTCGACCACATTCAAGATGCTGTGCGGTCTCTTGAAGCCGACCGCCGGGGAAGGCCGCGTTGCCGGCTTCGACTTGCGGCGCGATGCGCCGGCGGCGCGCAATCGGCTCGGCTATATGGCCCAGAAATTCTCCCTCTATGGCGATCTGAGCGTCGGTCAGAATCTGAATTTCTTCGCCGGCGTCTATGGCCTGTCGGGCGCCAGGAAACGCGAACGCATCGACCTGATGACGGATATCTTCGATTTCCGGCCAGTCGCCGACATGTCGGCGAAGAATCTGCCGCTCGGCCTCAAGCAACGGCTGGCGCTTGCCTGTGCCGTGCTGCACGAGCCGGAAGTGCTCTTCCTCGACGAGCCGACCTCCGGCGTCGATCCGATCACGCGCCGAGAATTCTGGACCCATATCAACGGCCTCGTCGAAAAGGGCGTGACGGTGCTCGTCACCACCCATTTCATGGACGAGGCAGAATATTGCGACCGGATTTCCCTGATTTATCGCGGCCGCTCGATCGCGCTCGGCTCGCCCGACGAGATGAAGACGCGCGCCGCGAGCGAAAACCTCCCGGATCCCTCCATGGAAGACGCCTTCATTGCCCTGATCCAGGCGTCGGAGCAGGCGGCATGATCGTTGCGCCCCCAAGCCGAAAGGCACGCGCCGGCGCCAGCCGCCGCTTCGCTGCCCTCGTGCGCAAGGAAATCTACCAGATCATCCGCGATCCAAGCAGCATCCTCATCGCCTTCGTGCTGCCGATGATCCTCCTCTTCCTGTTCGGCTATGGTGTTTCCCTGGACACGACCCGCACGCGGATCGGCCTCGTCGTCGAAGACGAGACGCCGCTCACGCGCGATCTCGCCGCGAGCTTTGCGGCTTCGCGCTATTTTGCCGTCGTCGAGGGACGGCACCGCCGCGATTTCGAGGATGACCTCGTGCTCGGGCGCGTGCGCGGCCTCGTGGTGATCCCGGCAAGCTTCGCCGCCGATCTTGCGGCAGGGCGCGAGCCGACCGTCCAGGTGCTCGTCGATGGCACCGATCCGAATACGGCCAACTTCGTCCAGAACTATGCGCAGGGCGCCATTGCCAACTGGGAACGCCAGCGCACCAACGAAGGCCTGGCGCGCCCTCCGTCGATCGCCGCCGAACAGCGCTTCTGGTTCAATCCCGAGCTGACGAGCCGCAACTTCCTCGTTCCCGGTTCGATCGCCATCGTCATGACGCTTGTCGGCACGTTGCTGACGTCGCTCGTCGTCGCCCGAGAATGGGAGCGCGGCACGATGGAGGCGATGATGGCGACGCCGGTTTCGGCCGCAGAACTGCTCGCCGGCAAGCTCCTGCCCTACTTCATTCTCGGGCTCACCTCCATGACGCTCTGCGTGCTGATCGCGGTCTTCCTCTTCGACGTGCCGTTCCGCGGCTCGGTCGTCGCCCTTTACGTGCTCTCCGCCGCCTTCCTCATGCCCGCCCTCGGGCAAGGCCTGCTGATCTCAGCCGTCACCAAGAACCAGTTCCTCGCCTCGCAGCTCGCCCTGATCTCCGGTTTCCTGCCAGCCTTCCTGCTCTCCGGCTTTCTCTTCGAGATCAATTCGATGCCGGCGGCCATACAATGGATCACCTATGTGGTGCCGGCGCGCTATCTGATCCCGAGCCTGCAGACCGTGTTTCTGGCCGGCGACATCTGGCCGATGTTCGCACAGGCGATCGCAGTCATGCTGCTGATCGGCTCCATCTTCTTCGCACTTGCCGCCCGCAATACCAGGAAGAGGATCAGCTGACATGTGGTGGGCAAGACTGAAAGCGCTGATCGTCAAGGAGCTGCTGGCCGTCCTGCGCGACCCGAAGGGCCGGACCATTCTCATCGGCCCCCCTATCATCCAGCTCCTCGTCTTCTCCTATGCGGCAACGCTCGAAGTGAAGAATGTCGATCTCATCGTGCTGAACCGTGATGCGGGCCATTGGAGCCAGGAATTGGTGCAGGAGATCGGCGGGTCCCCGACCTTCCGCACGATCAGCTTTGCGTTGAGCCCGGGGGAGGTCCGCCAGGCGATCGATGCGCAACGCGCTCTCGCGGCGATCGAGATCGGTCCCGGCTTCTCGCGCGACATAGAAGCGGGGCGGCCGGCGAAAGTGCAGGTGATCCTCGACGGAAGGCGCTCCAATGCTTCGCAAATCGTTTCCGGCTATCTCGGCCGCATTGTCGGAACGCTTGCAGCCAGGACGCCAGCGGGCGAGCGCGCCGTTTCCGATTCGGTCAGGGTCGAGGCACGCAATTGGTTCAACCCCAACCTCACCTATCAATGGTTCATGGTGCCGAACCTGGTGGCGAGCATCGCGCTTCTGATCGGTCTCATCGTCACGGCGCTATCGGTCGCCCGCGAGCGCGAGCTCGGCACCTTCGACCAGCTGATCGTCTCGCCGCTGCGCACGCATGAGATCCTCCTCGGCAAACTCATCCCGCCGATGATGATCGGGCTCTTCCATATCACGATCTATATTCTGGCGGCCGTCTTCATCTTCGGTGTGCCATTACGCGGCTCGCTGTTCCTGCTTTACGGCAGTGCCGTCTTCTATCTCGCCGCCGTCGTCGGCATCGGTCTGTTCATATCCGCGCTCTCGATGACGCAGCAGCAGGCCATCCTCGGCGCCTTTCTGTTCATGGTGCCTGCGATGCTGCTTTCCGGCTTCGCCACCCCGATCGAGAACATGCCAGGCTGGCTGCAGCCGGTGACATTCATCAATCCGCTGCGCTACTTCCTGGTGATCGTGAAGGGCGTATTCCTCAAGGACCTGCCGCTTGCCGAGGTTGCGCGCCAGACGGCCCCGCTCTGCCTGATCGCCCTCGTCACCCTCTCCGCCGCCGCCTGGCTCTTCCGCCGGCGGCTGGAGTGAAGGTTCAGACGAGCCGGATGGGACCGGGATAGCGCCCGACGCTTCCGCCCGTCCCGCTAGAACGGCATGGTGATGTCTTCGCCGATCTGCATGGCCCCTGCCCTGAGACAGTCTCCAAGACGGTTCCTATCCTCGTCGGTGAGCATCCCCGCCCCTGCCCTGATGCCTTCCTGCCACGCGTGCCCGCGTTCCCACGCTTCATTGTAGACAAGCGCCAGATCGGATGTCCTCCTCGTCTGCTGGAGGGCTTCGAACAGGAGCGCAGCTTGTCGGATGTCCTTGTTGCGCTTCACGGACCCTTGCCCGCCGTATTGCCGACGGCTCGCCACGATAAGCTTGTGGACAGCGTACCGGGACGGATCAGGGACCGTTACAGGGACGCCGCTCTTGTGCAGCAGCATCGTCCTGACGGGATCCCGGGTGAGGAAGTCGAGAAAGCGAAGCGGATCGGCGCTAGCCCCGCCGAGAGCGGGCATCTTCGCCGGCTGATCCAGGCAGTCGTCGCTGCCTCGGTTGGTGGTCAAGAATTCGACCCTGTAGCCGGAGCCGTTCACGAACGCCGACGAAGCCGCGGCCCCCGATCTATGCGGGACGGGGCGGAATGTCGGATCGACCGACTGCACCAGTTCGAGGATAGGAGGCAGGCTGTCGTCGACCTCGGACGAGACGGCGTAGTCCTGGGCGACGTCAGCATCCCCGGTCAGGATCGCCGCCATTGGCAGGCGCACCCCGAGGATTCCGGAGTAGGTCTGAAAGGCGACCGTCCCTATGAGGACGCCCCGGAGCCGGAAAAAGCCGCCTGCAGCCAGCGCCTCGATGACATCGCCGGACATGCTGTCGGGAGCGATCATCCCTCCCTCGCGCGTCAGGCTGCTGACCATGCGCCTACGGGCGCGGAGGTCGTCCTTCTCCCGCTTATGGGTCTCCACTCGCTGCGCGATGTCCTGATCGTCGGCAGGACCGACGTAACGACGTGTCTTGCCGCCTTGCCCATCCGGGATGTCGAAGTACCAGTACGTCCTCCCCTTCACAGTGACTGGCGTGAAGCGGCCTTCCGGAGGGAAGTCGGCTGTCCAAGCCGCGTCGAGCGAGCGCTGGCCGAGCTCGGCGAGCATCGTCTGGTACACGAGATCGATCTGCTTCACGCCGCTCACCTGTCGGTGTTATACCTTTTTTGGGAAAAGATATAGCTGGCGAGGCAGTGGTTGCAAGAGGGCCGTCATATGGGGGTCAGAACAAGATCTGTTCTCCCAGACACGCTAAGGCCGTACGGAACATGAACATCACGCGGCGCGCAGGATTCTTCCGGGAAGCCGCAATGGTCTACGTCGATTGGAACACTGCCAAGACACCTATTGACACAAGGGAGCCTAAACGTTTATGTATCGGCTTGAGGAGAACATAAACGTTTAGGTGAGGAGCTGAACGTGCCACCCCGGGTGACATTGCACGATATTGCCAACGAGGCAGGGCTGTCGACATTTACCGTTTCGAAGGCGCTTAACGGCGGCAAGGGCGTGTCCGCGAAGAGCCGTGATCACGTACTCGCGGTCGCGCGCAGTCTAGGCTACGTCGCTAACCTCGCGGCGCAGGAACTGCGCGGGTCCGTCAGATCCTCCGTCGCCGTCATCACGGCGGGAACTACCAACGCCTATTACCTCGACATGATGAACGGCATACAGCGGGCCATGCAGGACACGAACCAGTCGGTGGTCCTGATGGATATCGCGATAAACGGTGTGTATGACGAGGGTCTTGAGGACCGTACGATCCAGCGTTTGCTGGAAGCGCGGATGTCCGGAGTGATCTCGACCTTGACGCTCAAGCCCGAGAGCATTGAGCGGCTCGCACAGTGGGACATCCCGGTTGTCTTTGTCGACTCATCGCCACCCGAGGGCATGGCGCATCTGCCGAGCGTAACGACCGACAATTACAACGCCAGCCTATTGGTCGGTGAGCACCTTGCCGAACACGGCTACATGGATTGGCTTTTTCTTGTCTATCCAGGCATCTGGTCTAGTCGGGAGGACCGCGAACGGGGCTTGCGCGAGGCCGCGCGGCGGTGCGGGGCCGAGGTGCAAGTCATTGAGAGCGCAAACGACGCGGCCTCCGCAAGACAGATCCTTTCTGACGCGTTTGATGCGCGCGGCGGAAAACTGCCCGAGGTCTTAATCGCAGGAAATAGCCCACTGCTACTCGGCGCGTTGACCACAATGCGCGAGCGCGGAATCATCGTACCGCATGATATGCCTATCGTGAGCTATGACGATTTTTCTTGGGCTCCCTTTATCGAACCGCCACTCACGGTCCTCGACGAACGTTCCGAGGAAATTGGCCGGCGGGCAGCGGAAACTCTGATCCGGATCATCGGCGAGCAGATCGAAGCGGGCAAAAGCGGCGAAACCGCCGCCCCCAGCTATCGCGACGAATTCAAACAGCAAGTGCCGGTCGGGCTTATCGTCCGACGGTCCTGCGGTTGTGGCGCAGAGGAGGCGAGCGACACCTGACGCGCCAAAAGCCAACCGGGACGGGACACCAGCGACCCAATCTCGGCAATCCAAGCTGGAATCACTGGAGGAGAACCTATGCGATTTAACGCTTTCCGCCGCGCCGGCTATGTCGGCGCAATGGTTACGTGCGGCCTGCTGGCAAGCACCGCGACGGCACAATCGATGCCCGACAAGATCGAAAAGATCGGCCTTATGGTGCAGGACATGTCCAATCCTTTCTTCTCGGCGATGGACCGTGGTGGCCGCGGCGCAGCCGAGGAAATTGGCGCCGAGCTTAACGTACAGGACGCCCAACTCGACCTTTCGGCGCAATACAATCAGATCGACGCCTTCATTCAACAGGGCGTTGACCTGATCATCGTCTCCGCGGTTGACGGAGGCGGGATCGAGCCTGCGATCATTAAGGCGAAAGAGGCCGGGATCATCGTGATTGCCGTGGATACGCCTGCGAAAGGTGCCGACGCGGTCATCATGACCGACGCCGTGCAGGCGGGGATGAAATCCTGCAAATACCTCTTCGACCAGATGGGCGGCAAAGGCCAGGTCCTGCTGGTCGACGGCACGCCGATTCAGACGATCATCGACCGGATCGACGGTTGCAAGAAGGTCGCAGAGGACTATCCGGGTATCAAGATCGTCGGTCAGCAGTCGTCGAAGAACGACCGCGCTTCAGGCCTTCTCGTAACCACCGACATGCTCACGGCGAACCCGGACGTGACCGGCATCTTCGGAATGAACGACCCCTCGGCGCTCGGGGCCGTGCTTGCCGTGGAACAGGCGGGCAAAGCCAAGCAGATCATCGTGACCGGCGTCGATGGCAGTCCCGAGGCGGTGGCCGAACTGACCCGGGAAGGTTCGCCCTTCATCGGCACTGCCACCCAGAACCCAGGCAAGATGGTGACGGAAGCCGTACGGCTTGCGCAGGATATGGTCGCAGGGAAACTGCCCGCCGAGACCACCATCCTGATCCCCAGCGAACTCGTCACGCGTGACAACGTGGGCGAATATTCGGGCTGGTAATTCGCATAACAAGGATGGTGCGGGCGGCTCCATTGCCCGCACCCCCGAACTGGAGGTCAGACGATGACTGCTCCCCTTCTACAACTCGATCGCGTTTCCAAGCGCTATGGTGGCACGCTGGCCCTGAACGACGTGTCACTGGACCTCTTCGCTGGCGAAGTCCACGCCCTTATGGGCGAAAACGGCGCGGGCAAGTCGACGCTGATGAAGATACTTGCAGGTAACGTTCCCGCCGACACGGGCCGCATTTTGATCGACGGGCAGGACGTCGAGGTGCGGACACCAGCGGACGCGAGCAGCAACGGCATCGCCATCATCCACCAGGAACTCAACACCGTCCCCTACATGACGGTGGCCGAAAATCTCGCCCTGGGCAAGGAACCCAAAGGACGGTTCGGGATTCTTGATCGACGGAAAATGCTGAGCGATGCGCGCGATAAGCTCGCTCGAATTCACGCCGACATTGACCCAACCCGCGAACTCGGGTCGCTCAGCGTGGGCATGCAGCAGATGGTCGAAATTGCGCGCGCGGTGAGCGAAAACGCGCGCATCCTCGTGCTCGACGAACCCACCGCCGCACTGTCGCGGCAGGAATCGCAGGAGCTCTACGTTCTCATCGAAAAGATGCGCCGAGAAGGTGTAGGCCTCATCTACATTTCGCACCGAATGGAAGAGGTTTGGCGACTGGCCGACCGCATATCGGTGCTGCGCGACGGAGCCCATATTGGAACCGGTGACGCCAGGGAACTGACCGAGGCCGAGGTCGTCTCGATGATGGTCGGGCGCAACATCGAGGATCTCTATCACCACGAACTCCGCACTCCTGGCGCGCAGCTTCTTGAAGTACGCGGTCTGGCTGGAAATGGAGTTGGCCCGGTCGACCTGACGGTCCATGCCGGCGAGGTCGTCTGCATGGCCGGCCTCATAGGTTCGGGTCGAACCGAGACCGCGCGCATGATCTTTGGGGCGGACCAGCGCAACGCCGGCGAGGTCCTGATCGCGGGCCGCCCGAGCAGGCCGCGTGATCCCTCGGATGCGATCCTCGACGGGATCGGCATGGTGCCGGAGGACCGCAAGTACGAGGGCCTTTTCCTCGAACACTCGGTCCTCGACAACATCGCGGTTTCCAGCCTCGATCGGCTGTCGAGTTTTGGCCGGATCCGCCGGGCAGAGCGCCGCGCCGAGGTGTTCGAGAGGATGGATCAGCTCCACCTGCGCCGGAACGCTATCGACTTAGCAGTCGATGCGTTGTCTGGCGGCAACCAGCAAAAGGTGGCGGTGGCGCGCTGGCTGATGCGCGACTGCGAGGTCCTGATCTTCGACGAACCCACGCGGGGCGTGGACATCGGTGCCAAGCGGGAAATCTATGACTTGATCGACAGGCTCGCCCGCAGCGGCAAGGCGATCCTAGTGATCTCTTCCGACCTGCCGGAAGCCATCGGCATCGGCGACCGGCTGCTAGTGATGCGCAACGGCCGGATCGTTCATCAAATGCCATCGCGGGAGGCGACGGAGGAAATCGTGATGCTCCACGCGACCGGTGCAATCAAATATGACGCTACCGCAGAGGAGGAGGTGACAAAATGCTAACCGCTATCGACAAACAGCAATCCCAGACCCAGAACGCCCGGGCCCCCTTCGATTTTGCCAGGTGGTGGGACCGCGTGGGCATCCTCGTGGTGCTCGCCGGACTCGTGATCTTCATGGCGCTGGTCGCGCCGAACTTCACGCGGGTGGACAACCTGCTCAACATCCTGCGGGCGATCTCGATCAACGCGATCCTTGCCGCGGGAATGACCTTCGTCATCCTGACCGGGGGGATCGACCTGTCAGTCGGCTCCACTGTCGCGGTTTCGGGAGTCGTCGCGGTGCTCGCTGCCATCGGGGGCATACCTGCACCGCTCGCCATCCTCATCGGAGTCGGCACCGGAGCGCTCTGCGGTCTGGTGAACGGCGCGCTTTCGGCATATCTCGCGCTCGCGCCTTTCATCGTCTCCCTCGGGACGATGACCTTCCTGCGTGGGCTCGCCTATACGCTGACCGCGGGACAGCCGATCGTTTCGTCGAGCCTGAGCTTCAAGGCGCTCGGCAGCGGCTATTTCGTCGGCATCCCAATCCCGGTCTACGTGATGATCGCCGTCTACCTCGTCGCCTGGTATCTGCTCGAACGCACCCGCTTTGGCCGTCACGTCTATGCTGTGGGCGGCAATCCCAAGGCCGCGCGGCTCGCCGGGATCAAGGTCAGCCGCATCCTCACCTCGGTCTACGTGATCGCGGGAACCTGTGCCGGGCTTGCGGGGTTGATCTTCGCGGCCCGCGTCATCTCGGCCCAGCCGACGGCGGGCGAGGGCTATGAACTCGACGCAATCGCGGCGGTCGTCCTTGGTGGCACCGCGCTTGCTGGCGGCCGCGGGCGGATCATCGGCACGCTCATCGGCAGCGTCATCCTCGGCGTGCTGACCACGGGCTTGATCCTGCTCAATGTACCCTTCTTCACCCAGCTTCTGATCAAAGGGATGGTTATCATCTTTGCGGTTTCCATCGACAGCCTTAAGCAACGCCCGCAGCTCTTCACGGTTTGGAGAAAGAAATGACCCCGGCCAACGCAACCGTCAGCACGCTGACCGACGCTGCCGACCTCGCAGGAACCGTAGTGACGATTACCGACCCCGTTCCGGGCATGCGCCGGTCCGAACCCATAATCTTCGAAGTGCCGGTCCGGGTGGACGCCCCGCTCTGGTGGGCAGAGACTGCGACCGGCGAGCGCGTGCTTTGCCAGCGGCTCGCCACCCGCTCGAGTACGGACAGCACCGCCCTCGTCGTTACCCTAAGCTTCGAGGGAAGCGCGAGCCTGCGGCTTACCGGCCCCTGCGAGGAGGCGTCGCCCACGGGCATCGCCGAGCTTCCCGGCAAGGAGGCGGATTGCTTCGTCCGGCTTGACACCGGAGCCTTCGACCTTGAAATGTGTTCTGGTACCGCGCAGGGCACCGGCGCGTCGAAGTGGGGGCTCCGGCATTTCCGTGGTACCGAAGACGGACTCGAGCTGCTCCCCTCTGGAAACAACGCCATCGGCGGCTTCTACGGCCCGTTCTTTACGCCTGAGAACGGCCTAATCAACCCACCAGAGCACACCGTCGTCGAGATCGAGACCATCGAGAAGGGGCCGGTAATGCATCATTACCGAATGAAGGGCACTATCCCCGACGGGCTGCTCGATGAACTCAAAGGCAAGTCCTTTACCATTGACTGGATATTCACCCACGGTACGCCGTTTTTCCAGCGTCGCTACCTGGTCGATCCCTTCCGCACTGTGATCAACGGACGGTCGGTAGACAACAAGATTACCGTCGGCGACGAGTTCGAAGGCGGGCAAGGCGAGCTGGTCTTTGACCGTTTCGCCGCTTATCAGGGCACGGTCTATCGGTCAGGCGATCCCTATGCGGGCGAATTAGTCGAGATGGTGCGCGATACCCTGGAAACCTCGACTGAGGATAACCCCAAATTCGCCGAGTTCCGGCGTGAACTTAAGGACATCGAGGCCGCGCATTGGGATCTCTACTGGCGTATGTTCTGCACCTGGGAGGGCGTGCTCAGCGATGACGAGATCCGCGAGCGTCTTGGCCGAGTGCGGGCAGAGTCTCATATGAAGGCCGACCTGACCTCGCGCGTTTGGGAGATTTCATCCGAGCCGGTGAACGTCTCGGCCATGCCTCATGAGACGATCTTTCAGGGTGCCGCGAACAAGACGGCGGAGCTCCACGAGGCGAGCGGTCGTGCGATGGTCTGGTGGACCTCGGAACCCTCCGGCGCGTTCCAGATCGTGCAGCGTAAACAATCGGGCTGGGTGAACTGGGGCAGCAACGGCGAAAACGAATGTCCGGAGCTCCCGGTCGGAGTGGACATCAAGACCGCCTATGGCACGTTCGCAGAAAACTGGAAGGTCGTGGCTGACCAACTCGAACAGCCTCCACATGTCGCGGTGAATGGATCTGCGAATTGAGTGTCCAGGCCGATCCCGCTTCGCCACGTTTATCCCCTCCCCTCCTGCCAGATCAGAGTGGCCTGGGTCAGAACAATCAGGCCGTTGGGGTTCCCCGGACATGTGCTCTGGAACGCATGATGTTCACAATCCGTTCGGCCTTAGCGTGTCCGGGGGAACAGTTCTTGTTCTCCCCCCGTACGGACCGACATATGCGGCGGGGACTGCAACCGGTCGGTCGCTTGTAACGTTTCTGCGATTACCGAAAAACGATTTCGCCAACCGCGCCGACGACCCCGTCTTCAGGATGTTCTCCTTGATCGACAGAACGCTGGCAACTTGATCGTGGAATTGTAGTGCAAGCAATGACTGGGCTGAAGTGACGAAGCCGATAGCGTTTGAGTATCTGCTTAGGGCATCGCCGATGATTTGATCGGTGCCGCGAAAGGCAATGACAACCTTGTTGTCAATTGTGTATCCCTTGCTGAAAAGTCGGTCGACTAGGATCGATTAAGCGTCCAGGAATATGCACTTCTCGCGCTCCAGTCGTATGACGACCCCAGCGACATTGGAAATGCCCAGGTCCTCCTAAGCTCTGAGCTGTTAGGCGGAGATTTCTAACGCTCCCTTTCCTGGGCAATCTGATCGGCGAGCGGCCTGATCAGATAGGAAAGCGCCGCGCGTTCGCCGGTCTGGATGAACGCCTCCACCGGCACTCGGGGGTATCATGCCGGAAAAAAGATCAAGGGGCGCAAGCGCCACATCATTGCCGAGATGCTCGGCCTGATGGTCGGTCTCATGGTCGATAGCGCTGACATTCAGGACCGGGACGGTTGCCGGACCGGTTGAAACCCATCCGCCACGATGGCCCTGGTTGCTGCACGTCTTTGCCGATGGCGGCTATACGGGCGACAAGCGGAAACGGCGACATCACCCGACGTTTCTCAAGGTATTGCTACCATTGAGCTCTTTTCGAGTCCGACTCTCAAGGACCTGCCGCTTGCCGAGGTCGCGCGCCAGACGGCCCCGCTCTGCCTGATTTCCGTCGTCACCCTCTCCGCCGCCGCCTGGCTCTTCCGCCGGCGGCTGGAGTGAAGCTCAGACGAGCCGGATCGGCCCCGGATAGCGTCCGACGATTTCATCTGATGTGAGCAACAGCAAACCATCGACCATCGACTGGGCGACCAGGATGCGGTCGAAGGGGTCCTTGTGGATCGGGGGCAGTTGATCGATCGCAACCGCATGGGCGCCATTCACGGCCAGTTCCTCATAGCCGTTGTCGAGCAGGCTGCGACGCAGGATCCGGGGCTCCACTTCGAGGTCCGCCCGCCCGAGCCGACGTTTGATGGCGATCTCCCAAAGACTCGCGGCACTGAAATACAGGAGGTTTTCGCGGTTCTCGATAAGGTGTCGCGCCTCCGCCGGCAACCGGCTTGGATCACCGGCTGCCCAGAGGAGGATATGCGTGTCGAGAAGAAGGTTCATTCGCCGAAAAGCTTCTCTATCTCGTCAGTGGCCATCCCGTCAAAATCGTCCGGAACACGGATCTGGCCCGCGAGAAAGCCAAGGCGACGCTTTTCACCCTGCGGCGGCTGCTCGATCGGCACGACCTTCACCATTGGTTTTCCCGCCTTGGCAATAATGAAGGGCTCACCGCGCGCAGCCTTCTCAACCAGACGTGACAGGTGGGTTTTCGCCTCGTGGATATTGATCGTTTCCACCGATGATCTCCGAGCATAATAAACTTAGTTTAGTAAACTTAGTCTACTACCACTTGTTGTTCAAGCCAGCCGGTTGGTCCAGGTAGTCGTCGCTGACCCGGTCAAAAATTCGACCCTGTAGCCGGATCGGGGGCCGCGGCTTCGCCGGTGTTCGTGAACGGCTCTAATTCACCGAACTCGATCTATCTTGCGTTGACCTTGGGCCGCAAACGTTTCCTGAAACGTGTGTACATTCTTCCCGTCGAGGCGACGGCGCTGTAGAGTTATCGAACGTGCGCCCGACCATCCCACCCGGAGGCTCCTTATGGCTGAGGTCTTGCTGTTCCACCACGCACAGGGGCTGACCCCCGGCGTCCGCGCATTCGCCGACGACTTGCGCGCCAGCGGTCACATCGTGCACACGCCGGACCTGTTCGACGGACGCACGTTTAAAAGTATCGACGAGGGTCTCGCCTACATCGGTGAGATCGGATTCGACGGCATTCGTGAGTGCGGCGTCCGCGTCGCCGACGAACTGCCTCCCGAGCTCGTCTATGCCGGGTTCTCGTTCGGCGTGCTGCCGGCACAGAAGCTTGCACAGACACGGCCCGGAGCCCGCGGAGCCCTACTCTTCCACTCTTGCCTGCCGATCAGTGGCGAGTGGGCCTTTGGACCCTGGCCGGACGGCGTCGCGGTCCAGATTCACGGCATGGACAACGACCCGATCTTCGTCGGCGAGGGCGACATCGACGCCGCCCGCGAGATTGTGGAGAAGGCCGTGGATGCGGAGCTTTTCCTGTACCCCGGCGATCAGCATTACTTCGCCGACAGCTCGCTCCCGTCGTACGACGCGGATGCAACCGCGCTGCTGACCATCCGAGTTCTTGACTTCCTGGATCGCGTCTGATGCATGGCGGCGTCTTTGCTTGAGCTCAGTCGGTGGTCCCGCAACAGCGCTTTCGTTAATCTCCGTATCACGTCGTCATGAACCGCCCGATCGCGGCGATCTCGTTCTGGCGGATGTCGTGGCCGCCGGAATGCCACTCGAGTTCAAGGGTCGCCTTCTGCGCCATAAAATAATCGGCGAGCGCCTGCGTCAGCGGCGCCGGGCAGATCGGGTCGCGTTCGCCGGCGGTGATCAACACTCTCCGGCCCTCGAGCGCCGGATTGTCCTTCGGCCGGAACGGGATCAACGGATGCATGAGAACCGCCCTGTCGAAGATACCCTCCTCGATCATGACATTGGCAAGAATATTGGCGCCGTTCGAATAGCCGAGGCCGATGATTTCCGAGGCATTATGCTCGGCCGCCAGCGCCTTGACGAAGCCCGCCATCTTCCCTGTCGCACGGGCGAGGTCCGCCATGTCGTAGACGCCCTCGCCGGTTCGCTTGAAGAAGCGGGCGGCGCCATGTTCCGAAACATCGCCGCGCGGCGACACGATGGTGGCAGCCGGCAACAGCTCGGTGCCGAAGCCGAAGAACTGGTTCTCGTCGCCGCCGGTACCATGGAGGACGAAAAGGATCGGGCTGCCGGGCGCGCCGGACTTCAATTTATGCACATAGCCGTGATCGGGCATTGATATCTCCTTTGCCGCGACAGCGCGGTGCGTCCTTTAGAACGATGGACGCTGCAGGGTCTTGACGTTCTTTTCCTTCCCCGCCCCAGGCAAAAACTCGGGGCGGGACGGGATTTCCGTTTAGTCCTCGAGCTTCTGCAGATGGCTCTCGAGGATCGGCCGCAGGTGCTTGTGCTGCTGCGGCAGCTTCAAGGCCTCGCCGAGATGGGCGGTATCCTCGTCGCGATCGAAGCCGGGCTCGTTGGTCGCGACCTCGAAAAGCACGCCGCCCGGGGTGCGGAAGTAGATCGCCCAGAAATAGTCGCGGTCGATGACCGGCGTCACCTGATAGCCGGTATCGATCAGCGCCTTGCGCACCTCGAGCTGCTTTTCGCGGTTGTCGACGGCAAAGGCGACGTGATGCACCGAGCCCGCGCCCTGCGCGGCCCGGTTGACGTTCGGCATCGTCTCGATGTCGACAAGGCGCGCGCCGTTGCCGCCCGGCACGATCAGCCGCGTGACACCGTCCTTGCGATCAAGCTCCTCGTATCCCATGAACTTGAGCAGTTCGGCCGTCGCGCCTTCGTCGCGCAGCCGCATGGCGACGGAATGGAAGCCGCGGATCGCATGATCTTCGGAAATCCCACCCACGGTCCAGGGTGTGCGCGGATCGTCCTTGACCTCGACCAGGGCAAAGCCATCGCCATCCGGGCCGGCGAAGTTCAGCCGCTTCTCGCCGAAGTTTTCCTCTTCCTTGAGCCCGGTGACGCCGAGCGTTGCCAGTCGATCCTGCCAGAAGCCGAGCGACCCTTGCGGCACGGCGAAGACCGTCGTCCCGACCTCGCCGGTGCCGGCACGGCCGCGCGGCATCTGAGGAAACGGGAAATAGGTCATTACCGTGCCGGGCGTGCCGATCTCGTCGCCGTAATAGAGATGGTAGACATCGGGCGCGTCGAAATTCACCGTCTTCTTGACGCGGCGCAGCCCAAGCACCTGCGTGAAGAAGTGATTGTTGGTGCGGGCATCCTCCGCCATCGACGTGACGTGATGCAGGCCTCTGATCTGGTCGAGCATGTCTCGCTGCCTTTCTGCCCGTCTGGACCGGGCGCTTTGGTGACGAACAGATGCGCCCTTTGACCATGTCAGAAAAGGCCGCGCAAACAGACGCATTGTCAACGCAGCGTTGACGCGAAATCCCGGTCGTTTGCCATAGGCGGCTGTATCTGGTGCCGGAACCCACGCCAGTATGCACACCAGCGGGAGATTATGGAAACAAACAGCGGCTCGAAACGTTGATCTCACCACGCGAAGGGAGATGACATGGCGCCGCGCCCGTACTGGAAAGGCTACCTGAAGCTTTCCCTCGTGACCTGCCCGGTGTCGCTGACGCCGGCGACGAGCGAGGCGAACAAGGTGCGCTTCCAGACCATCAACAAGGCCACCGGAAATCCCGTGCGCAGCCGGTATGTCGATGCGGAGACCAACAAGCCCGTAGAGGACGAGGATGAGGTCAGGGGATACGAGACCGAACCAGACAAGCATGTGATCATCGAGGACGAGGAACTTGAGGCTGTTGCCCTCGAAAGCACTCGCACCATCGACATCGACCGGTTCGTTCCCGCCGACAGCATCGAATGGATCTGGTACGACAGCCCGTACTACCTGATGCCGGACGATGAAGTCGCCCAGGAAGCCTTCGCCGTCATTCGCGAGGCGATGGCGAAAACGGGAACTGTCGGCATGTCGCGGCTGGTGCTTTCGCGGCGCGAACGGGCCGTGATGCTTGAAGCCCGCGGCAAGGGCATCGTCCTGTGGACACTCCGGTATGGTGACGAGGTGCGCGATCCGGAGGACGCATTCAAGGACATCGACGGGGCAAAGTCGGACCCCAAGCTCCTCTCCATGATCACCACCGTCATTGAAGGCATGACGACGCCCTGGTCCGCATCGCTGGTGCGCGATCCGGTGCAGGAGCGGCTCCAGGAGATCATCGAATCCAAGCGCAAGAAGCAGGCGAAGAAGCCGCGAAAGACCGCGAAGGGGGACGAGCCTGAGCCGCCGAGCAACGTGGTGAACATCATGGACGCCTTGAAGCGGTCGATCTCGCAGGAAAAGAAGAAGGGCAAGAGCTAATGCACGTCGTCCAAAAGTGTGCAGCGGTTTTGGGGCAACGACGTGCATGAAAACAAAGACCTAAAGCGCGTTGCACGAATGCGATTAAATGCGACGCGCTTTAGGCTCGTTTTTGCCTGACCGAAGGGATTACCGCCGACTTCCAGAAATCCTCCCAGGGATCAGCGTCGAGCGCGTTCAGTCGCGGCAGCGCATTCTCAACCGTGAAGTAGTCCGGTCCGACGGCGGGGCTGAGCTCGTCCCAGCCCAACGGCATCGACACTGCCGCTCCCTCCCGGGCCCGCGTCGAATAGGGGGCAACGGCTGTCGATCCGCGGGCATTTCGCAGGTAGTCGACGAGAATCTTGCCCTTTCGCTTCGCCTTGGTGACCGTCGCGACGTACCGGGCGGGATCATCGGCCGCCATCGCGTCGGCGATGCTCTTGGTGAACGCCTTGACCTCCTGCCAGTTCGCCTTTGGTGTGAGTGGCGCGACGACATGCAGCCCCTTGCCTCCCGAGGTCTTGACGAAGCTCGAAAGTCCCGCGTCGGCAAGACGCGCGCGCACGTCATGGGCCGCCTCGATCACCGCCGCCCACTCCACACCTGGCCCGGGATCCAGGTCCATGATGATCATGTCGGGCCGATCGAGCTCGTTAAGCTGCGATCCCCAGGGATGGATCTCCAGCACCCCGCCCTGAACGAGCCCGATCAGTCCGGGAAGGTCGTCGATGGCAATGATCGGCTCGTCGTCCTCGGGATCGACGGCCTTGAGGATCTCCTTGGCCTGGCCGCGCCAGGCGTGCTTCTGGAAAAAGCAACTGCCTCCGACGCCATCCGGACAGCGCACCAGAGCGAGCGGACGGTTGACGATATAGGGACCGATGAAGGGCCAGACATCGCAGTAGTAATCGGCAAGTCCCTGTTTGGTGACGCCGGCATCTTTCCAATAGAGGCGGTCAGGGTGCGTCAGCCGCACCGCGGGCGTCGCTTTGATAGCCGGACCGGCGCCGGCCGTTTCCCGAACGACATCTTTCGGCTTCTTGTCTTCGCGTAAGCCCCGGAACGACGCGTGCCGCACGACGCCGTCCGCGGTCCACGCCCTGAACTCGACTTCGGCGACAAGCTCGGGCGAGACGAAACGAACCTGCCGGGCGTCCGCGGCCGCGAGCTTTGTGGCGAACGGGGTCTTTTGCACCTCCAGCTTTTCGAGGCGTTTGCGGAGGTCATGGGCGAGCTTGCTGGTAAAGCCGGTCCCGACCTTGCCGGCATAGACGAGATCGCCGCCGTCGTAGTAGCCGAGAACGAGAGAACCGATGGCCTTTGGGGACGTGGTCGATGGGACGAAGCCGGCGACGACGAACTCCTGGCGCTGTGAGCATTTTGCCTTGATCCAGTCATTGCCGCGCCCGGAGCGATAGGGCGCGGTCCTGTTCTTCGAAACGACACCCTCCAGGCTCAGCCGGCAGGCGTGGCGAAGGATCAGATCTCCATCCTCGTCGAAATGTTCGCTGTAGCGCAGCACTGCCGGCGCTTGCCTGAGGAGCCGCTCAAGGGTTGCCTTGCGCTCAGTGAGCGGAACGGGTCGCAGATCGTGTCCATTGAAATAGAGGAGATCGAAGAGGAACAGCACCAGCCGATCGGTCCTGCCGGCCGCAAGATCCGCCTGCAAGGCGGAAAAATCGGAGGCTCCGGCCGCGCCTTCGACAATGGCTTCGCCGTCGAGGATGGCATCTTCCACCGGCAGCTTCGTCAGCGCCGTGGCGATCGCCGTGCCGAACTTGCTGGTCCAGTCCAGCCCGCTCCTCGTCAGCAGGCTCGCCTTTCCGTTGCGCACATGCGCCTGGAGGCGGTATCCGTCGAACTTGATCTCATGCAGCCAGTTGCTGCTGCTCGGTGGCGACGCCTTGAGGGTTGCGAGCGCCGGATCGATGAAGCCGGGGAACGCGGCCTTCCTGGCGCGCTTCGGCATCGCCGGCGGCTGCGCTTCTTTCCACTCGATCTTGCCGGCTTTGGAAGACCAGCCGGGGTCCTCTCCTTCGACCTCGCTGATCACCCTTCCGGTTTTGACCGATTCCGGCCGCTCCTCGAGTATGTCCGGTTCATCCTGAGTGCGGGCGAAGTCGTCGTCGCTTTTGATCAGCAGCCAGTTCTCCTTCTTGTCGCGCGGCTTTTTGGCCATGCGCACAAGGTGCCAGCGTCCGCCGAGTTTTTCTCCATGGAGTTCAAAGACGAGATTGCCCTTGGCATAGGCTTTCCTGGCGTCGCCGACCGCCGCCCAGCGGCCACGGTCCCAGACGATCACCGTGCCCCCGCCATACTCCTTCTTCGGGATCGTCCCCTCGAAGTCGCCATATTCGAGCGGATGGTCCTCGACATGCACGGCCAGGCGCTTTTCGCCCGGCACAAGGCTTGGTCCCCTGGTTACCGCCCAGCTCTTGAGCACACCATCCATCTCGAGCCGCAGGTCATAGTGAAGACGGGTTGCCGCATGCTTCTGGATGACGAAGCTGTCGCCGGCCGGCGTCTTGCGCGAGCCGCCCTTTGGCTCTGGCGTCGCCTCGAAGTCGCGCTTCTTTCGATAGGCGGTAAGCGACATCAGCTCGCCTTGCGCCGCTTCTCGGATGTGGCCTTCCTGCGCTTGCTCGGCGCCGGCGGTTTCGCCTTGGTAGCGCCCGCACTCTGCCGCAGCGCCTCGAGGAGACTGGTGACCTTCTCCTCCTTGGGCCGCTTGGGCGCCTTGATCGCGCGGCCCTCCATCTTGGCCTTGACCAGTTCGGCCAGCGCTTCATCGTAACGGTCATCGAACTCGCGCGGGTTGAACTCGCCCTTCTTGGTATCGATGATGTGCTTGGCGAGATCGAGCATTTCTCCCTCGATCTTGATCTCGGGGATGTCTTTGAAGGCCTCCTCGGCCGAGCGCACTTCATAGTCAAAGTTCAGGGTATGGGCGACAAGGCCGGGGCCTTGGGCCCGCAGCATCACCGTTCGCACCCTCCTGAACAGCACGGCCCTTGCCAGGGCCGCCACTTTCTTGCGGCGCATACCCTCGCGCAGCAGGCTGAACGGATCGGTGGCGATGGAGCCGGAGGGGGCAATGAAATAGGGTTTGTCGAAATAGACGGTATCGACCTGCGGGCAATCGATGAACGCTTCGATGCGCAGCGTCTTGTCGCTCTCGGGGACTGCTTCGGCGATCTCGTCCGGCTCGAGAATGACGAACCGGTCGTCATCGAGTTCGTAGCCCTTGACCTGCTCTTCCTTCTCGACCGGCTTTTCCGTTTGCTCGTCGATATACTGGCGATGGACGCGGTGGCCGGTCTTGCGGTTGAGCACATGGAACGAGACGCGCTTGGAGGTTGTTGCCCCCGCGTACAGGGCAACCGGAAACGTGAGCTCGGCCAGCTTGATGTGCCCCTTCCATGTTGCCCGTAGCGCCAAAACCTTCTCCTCACGCTGTCGAGTGAAACGCAGTGCAGGCAGGGCTGTTCCACACTGGTGCAGGCGCCGGGCTCAAACCTGGTTTCCAGACCGTGTCTCAGGGATTGGTGTAGCGCGAGCGAGCGGGAGGCTACCGCCGAGCCACGCCCCTCGGCGTCCCCTCGGTGGGAGACGGCCCGAATCGGAGGATTCTGCAGGGCAAGTCGAGCGAGGTCCGGTTTGATCGACCCGCGGCTCAGTGCGAGTGGTGGATCCGCCGAGCGCTCCGCCTAAGGGGGGCCACCGCAAAGGACCGCTCACTGGCGCGATCCAGAGCTTAACCGAGGCGTGGCCGAAGTTCGCCTCGCCACCCTTCTGCGTCTTTCGGGAACGTGAAAAATCAACCCGTTACGGACCTTTATGGGCGTGGCGATTGGTGCTGTGCCTACTCCAAGGAAAACCTCCTTATCCATGCGGAATGCACCAGAACTATCTGCTACGTGCATGTCGGCAAAAATGGTATGAAGGCAGGGGGGCGGTTTAGTCGAGGGGACATGCGCCGCCTGCAGCAGGGAGGTGCGTCGTGCCAATCGCCACCGTGTCCAGCCGAATGCTTGCCGTCACCGAGGAAATGCGCACGGTCATGGATTTTGCGCGAAAGGTCCTGGAGGGCGACGGCCTGGGGCCCGATGCCTGCGATTTTATGTTCGGCAATCCGCAAGAAACGCCGTTGCGTGGACTTGTCGATGCCTTGATCCGCCACGTCGAGCCACAGGATGTGCACTGGTTCGGTTACAAAAAGTACGAAGCGCCGGCGCGCGAGTCGGTGGCCCGTTCGCTCAGCCAAGCGCGAAGCCGGCACTACAAGCCAGACGACATTGCGATCACCGCGGGAGGGTTCGGCGCGATAGCGGCTGCGCTGCTTGCCGTGCTCGAAGTGGGAGACGAGGTCATCTATCCGCGCCCCGGCTGGTTCGCCTATGGTGCTCAGATTCGCGGCGCGGCAGGGACCCCCATCGCCGTCGACCTGGCCCCGGGAACCTATGACCTCGATCTCGAAAGGATCGAGGCAGCGATCACCGCGCGCACCCGCGTGGTGGTGGTCAACACGCCGCACAACCCGACCGGCCGCATCTTTCCCCGCGCTCAACTGGACGCACTCGCAGACAAGCTCGCGGCGGCGTCCGAAAGATTCGGCAAGGTGATATATCTCCTTGCCGACGAGCCCTATGCTCGACTGGTGTTTGACGGCCATGCGCATATCAGTCCGGCCGAGAGCTACCCGCACACGCTGATCGCCTATTCATTCGGCAAGACCTTGCTCGCGCCCGGCGAGCGCCTGGGGTGGCTCGCACTCGGGGCGGATATGCCCGAGGCCGACCGGATAAGACTGCGCGAGGCTGTCGATATGGCGCAGGTTTCGCACGGTTGGGCTTTCGCCGGCCGTACCCTGCAGCGGGCATTGCCTGATCTCGAGAAGCTCAGTATAGATGTAGCAGCCCTCGCGCGGCGCCGCGACCGCATGGTCGAAGGCTTGAGGGCAGCGGGATACGACCTGCCGGTGCCTGAAGGTACCTTCTATCTCATTCCACGGTCACCGATACCGGACGACATGGCCTTCGCGGCACGTCTCGCAACTGACGGTGTCTGGGTGCTGCCCGGCAGCGTCGCCCAATTGCCTGGACGTCTGCGGATCAGTTTGACCGCAAACGACGACATGGTGGAGCGCTCTTTGCCCGTCTTTGCGCGCGCGATCGGGGAAGTCGCGGGTTAACTCCTGGTGAGCAGAGCTCACACCGGCCGCCGCCGTTGTGACGTTCTCCCGACACGGGTGGAAGCGTGGGCTTCTCCTCCTGCGTTCCGCCGCGGCGAATGCCGCAGACAGCCGCCTCGCGACGCCTTCGTAGTCAAAGTGGCGAAAAGGCGACTGTGAAATCGAGCGTATGCACTTGTTCGTCGGACGCTCGACATCTAAATTGGCCGGATGCTTGACTATTCGTCTCGACCGTCGCCGCCGCATATCCCGATGGATGCCCTAAGCGAAGTCCTGCAAGACTTTCGCTTGAGCGGGGTCAATTATGGCCGCTGCGAACTCCGGCATCCATGGAGCATTGCCTTTCCACAGCAACAGCTGCTTCGTTTTCACTTTGTCAGCCAGGGTCCGTGCTGGATCAATACCGAAGCTCAGGGATGGCAGGAGTTGCACCATGGCGATCTGGTGCTGCTGCCGCAAGGCATCGCACATCGATTGGCCAGCGCGCCGGATGTTGTGGGCGACTCGCTCAAGGGCTGCCAGGTGACAAAGTTGGGGAGCAACGTCAGCGACGTCGTGCAGGAAGGTACGGGTGCAATCAGCACCCTTTTCTGCGGCTCCATGGCTTTGGGCGCCTATGCCCTCAACCCCTTGATCGCTTTGATGCCGCCAATCATCAAGGGCTGCGATGTGGCCGGCAATGACCCGGTCATCGGCCCCCTCTTGGCGGCCATGACGGCGGAGGCTGCACGACCCCAGCTAGGTAGCGCAACCGTCTTATCGCGGATGGCGGACTTGCTCACCGCGCGGCTCATCCGCTGCTGGGTCAATTGCAGCGGAGCCTCGACCACCGGTTGGCTCGCCGCCATTCGCGACCCCCATATCGGTCGCGTTCTGGCGGCGATGCACCGAGACCCCGGTCATAAATGGACTCTCGAAAGCCTCGCTGGCGTGGCGGGCCAATCCCGCTCGATCTTCGCTGAACGTTTCAGCGCTGTCCTCGGCGAAGGCGCGGCACGCTATCTCGCCCGTCTGCGCATGCAGCTTGCCCGCGAATTGTTGGGGCAAAGCGGCATATCGGTTGCCGAAGTCGCTTCCCGCCTGGGTTATGAATCCGAGGCATCCTTCGCTCGCGCTTTCAAACGCATGACCGGCGTCTCACCGGGCGTTGTGCGTCGCACAATTTCCGGACGAACGGACATGGATTTCGGATTATAAGACACATATCATCCGGAAAAATTCGTCTATGAAATCTCCGAAACCAGGAGATATTTCAATGACGGACACGACATCACAGCTTGACGACTCGGTGATCGACTTTGAAGCTGCCGAGCCAGCCGCGTGGAGCGCGGCCACCTGGTTCGCCGTTTTTTCAATGGCGGCCACGAGCTTCGCGCTGGTATCGGCTGAGTTCCTGCCGGCAGGACTGTTGACGCCAATGGCGCGAGATCTCGGCATTAGCGAGGGAACAGCCGGACAGGTCGTAACCGCCACTGCTTCCGTCGGCGCCGTGACGGCCTTGTTGAGCAATGTTCTCATCGGCAGGTTGAACCGCAAGACGGTGCTGGTCGGTCTCAGTGCGTTGGCGGTCGGCTCCAATATTCTTGCGGCGTTGGCGACCGATTTTTGGCTATTGTTGTTGGGCCGAGCCGGGTTGGGCATCGCCCTCAGCGCTTTCTGGGCGCTTTCGGTCGCCGTCGTGGCGAGGCTGGTCGGCGCCAATGCCGCAGGTCGAGGCATGGCCATCGTCACCCTCGGCGTCTCGCTCGCCACCATAGCTGCGCCATCGATGGGGGCTTTGATCAGCGACTGGCTGGGTTGGCGCAGCGCAATGGCCATGACGGCGGGCTTTGCCGCGCTTGCCATGCTGCTGCAGGTGCTGAGCCTGCCGACTCTGCCTGCAAGCACAAGCAACAGTCTGGCCGATGTTTTCCAACTGACACGGCGGCGTGGTGTTCAATTGGGAATGCTTGCCATCCTTTTGCTGATGACAGGGCATTTTGCCGGCTCGGTTTATGTGCGTCCCTTCCTTGAACAGGTGACGCTCCTTCAGACCGCGCCGATCGCCCTGGCGCTGCTCGGGTTCGGCATTGCCTCCGTGATCGGCAATATCGCCGGTGGCCGAATGGCCGACGCTAATATCCGCATGGCACTCGCTGTCACCGCCGCGTTGATGGCGTTTGCGGCACTCGCCTTGGTGCTTTGGGGCGCACACATCGGCGTTGCCTTCGGCTTCGTCACATTTTGGGGCTTCGCCTTCGGCATGGGACCGGTGGTGCTCCCTACCAATCTGTCCCGCGCGGCACCGGACGCTCTCGAGCCAGCGGGCAGCCTGATGGTCGTGTCTTTTCAGGTCGCCATCAGTATCGGCGCAGTATTCGGCGGCTACGTAGTGGATCACTACGGCGCTCTGGGGCCCCTGACCCTTACCGCCGCGCTAGCCGCATCGACAGTCGCCCTGGCGCTGCTGCAGCCCCGCAGTTGAGCTTTGCTTCAGGTATGTGTGCCGAGGCGTTCACCAGACTCCAATCGGGGCCGCAGCGTTCCAGTCGATGCGGCCCAGAACTTGAACATCCTCGCAAGGAGCCGGCGCGCGTGGGCGACGGCAGGTTTGCGCCCCCAAGTCAGACACTGAGCAGAGCACGGTGGTATCCCAGAAGCGGACATGCATACATGCCGCCGAGCTGAAAGTTTGCACCACTTCCAGACCTTACCCTCTGAAGCTGCGATCGACGCGTTTCGACCGTTTGAGGTCATTCATTCACAGCGACCCGAATTACCGGTGTTGCCCCCCAAGTGGACATTTATGTCTCCGGTCCGCCACGAGCCCTTTTAAGGAACATTCTCTCAGTCGTGGTGTTTTTCCTCTTTAGGAACGGCGACATGAGAAGCCCCATAGGGACGCGGCCGACGCATATCCGGCAGGTGATGGCAACCGATTACAACGTCGCATTTCTGCGATCACTTCCAGTGTTCAGAGTTAGACCCAAACTCCCAAAGAATATAAGAGTTCTCCTCAAGCGGTTGCATGATGTGGAGAACGCAGGGAAGTGACCGTCCCTCACGTAGACGGCTTTGGAGGCCCCCTTGACCAGGGATGTTGGCCGGGGTCGTTACCACGTCCTCAACGGTAAGCTTGCCAGCAGTTCCCAATGTGCGACGTTCAGATCAGGCACGATAGATCTCTTCATACAGGGCTAGTCTAAAGGCGAGTGTCGCGGTTGTCGAAGACATCAGGATGACAGGAGCGCGAGGAACGTCCCTCATCTCGTGAGGCATTGCAGCTCGACTGGCAGACCTTGGATAGCGTAGCGGCCCAACCGCGATCCGGGCGGTTGCCTGTGCTTGCCGGCGATGCCCAATTGACATTCGAGCTTCGCCGCTAGCCCCGACGGGGATTCAACACCCTGCAAGGAACAACCTAGTAACCAACAATGAGGCAGTCTCAAAAAATGTCGGATCATCGACAAGGACATCCGCGCGATAGCCAGCTTCGTCTAAAACTGACACACCCGCAGCTCATAAGCAGGAGCTAAATCTCGTAACTGTTAGCAATAAGGTATTTTCATTCGCCGAGGAGGCGGTAGCGACTAGTGGCCCAGACCCGCTCTTGCCCTTTCGAGGGCGATTGCGCGATGAACGGCGTAGCACCGAGGTCAGCCGGCGGCATCCGTTGGAACAAACCTCTTAGCTCAGCAGTTCGATCAATACCGAATGGAGCTTATGATGCGCTGCCGGTACCTCATCGCGTTTCTGGCCGCTGTTTCTCCGAGTGTGATCGCGCTCGCTGCCGGCGACGGTTCAGGGGCAGTCGAAGTATTCCGGCGAACGTGCCTTGCACAAGGTTCAAGTTTCGACGCGATCGCATCCGCCGCCGCCGCTAAGGGATGGAAACCTTTGCCAGGAGGCGACTTCGAGCGTCTCGCTCCTCTCGAGGACGTTGATTTCTCAAGTGGATGGATGGCCACTGATCGAGCCCTTCCGGAACCCGTTGTAATCGGAGTCACCAAGGCTCGACGGGACGGAAGGCCCGTCGAGACCTGCACCGTCGCCTTCACGAAGGTGCCCATTGAGCCATTTCTCAAGGCATTCTCCGACAGTACCGATGCGGAGAAACTTTCCGAAGAATCGGAAGGAACCTGGACCTCGAGGCTCTACATGCTGGTTGCCGGAGACCGCAAACAGTTCGTCAAGCTCAAATACGCCCGTTCGCCCGATGGAAATGGGCCAATGGCCGCGAGCTCAATCGCGGAGAGATAGGATGCATTACGGCGTGACATGCCTCCCGTTGTAGAACTCAGACGCATTTACCCGTTACTGCCGGAAGGCACTCCGCTCAAGGGGCCGGGGTATGAGCATAATAATCAGCATCATCACAAGCATCCTGATTACAGCCCTTGCCTTCCTGGTGCTCTACCTCGTGCAAAAACTACCGATTGACTCAACGATGAAGCAGATGGCTCAGGTCGTTGTTGTAGTCGTCGGCGTAGTTTCGTTGCTCAGCTATCTGGACGTGTTCTAAAAAGCGCCGGGGGCTTGCCTGCACTTCTCTCAGGCGGTTCTTGAAATCGAAATGGAACGTTGCATGCGCCGTCTATGCGGGCAGCAACTGGGCAGCATCCACCCAGTGGGCGGAAGGGCCAACTGTCAACCTGTTGAGCCGCTCCTGAGGGGGCCATCTTAGCAGCAACGTTTCGGTCACGTTAGCCCGCCGCTTTCCGGCTTGCCTTTCGCCCGCCTGCGTTCGTCTAGCAGATTCAGCAAGTCCGTTCGATCATCCGCATCGAAATAGTCCAGGCCGGCTTGCGGTATGCCTTGCCATCGAGCAGGCCAGCCGGTGAAGCGATCAATCACGCTCCACAAGCCGTTGCTGTCATCATGCAATTCGTATCGCTGGGTCATGCTGGCATCTTAGCGCACCCTTAAACGCCGCGCTATCGCGCGGTCAATATTCTTCACCAGCGCGGTGTGCCCTGCGAGGGCAGCCGTGCTGGTGTGTTCCACAGGTGTATGATCACGGTTAGGTTGGGTTATTGAGAACCAACAGCGCTCTCGCTGCATTTTTCGGGTTAAGCCCTTCCATCTTCCAGGGGCCGATCTCTGCAGTTTCTCCGGTGAAGAGGTGATATATGGTATAGGTTCCGTCGCCTACGAAACGGCGGCCATACTCATCGCGCTGTCCGGATCGGTTCGGCGCGCCCCCTTCGGATTCCCATGTGCTGATGGCGAGCGCGTGTTCTTCGTGTTTACTTTTCATCTGCAGCTCTCCTCCCCACAGTCGCCTGCGCGACAGCTGAACGCTGATCAGTTATCGGACGTCAGCTCGTCAATCGGCTCCAGATTATCTTCGTTGCTCACGCGCTCTTGGCCGAGTTCATCATTGCGCATGCGATACTGAGGCGAATTGTCTCTCAGAGGGAGTTTAGCGGTGATCTGATAGCTTTCCGCCGCACGAGGGGAAATATTTGCGCGATTCTTAAGTCGCACTGACAGCCCGATCGGGAATAGATGATGGCGCATTGGGAGTTGCCTTATGGTGAAAGTGACGGGAAGATTGCGGCTGCGTTGCGATCGACTTGCATCAGGCGTTCAAGCTCCTCAGGATCGATCGCTATCAGCCGCATTCGGTATTTGTTCTCGGCCGTAGCTGGTAGCTTGATAAAGGTCGCCACACGGCGATAGGCGAGCCAGGAGATGCCTTCGATCAATTCCTCGTCCTCATCTACCTCGTAGTCGCCAGCCGGAACCGTTTCACCGAGGTCTGGCATCCAGAACGGTTGGTCGAAATGGACTGTTCGATGCGTCGTCGTCCGGGCAAACATTCTGCCCTCCTGTTCTGTGGCTTCGTCGTCGTGAGATTAAACCAGCCCGTTTGGCGCCACTTGAGAGCGCACCGCTAACGCTCTGGACTGCCGCATTGGAGCAGGGCGCAATCGGCGGCCCACACTTTGGATATGCGGAGCGGTGAGCTTGGTTTAGTGCCTCTGATGAAGCGAAAAGGCAAGTAAGAACCTCTATCCATTGAATGTGGCATTACCGTGTTTTCTGAGATGAAAGCAGTTTTTATAGAAAATAAAATTTGAATTGCGCAAATATAGACGTGCCAGACGCGGCGCTATTTTTCGTATGGATGCCGAAATTTTCTACAAACTCCGGCTGAAACGTATTTGTGAATGAGAATCTCAATTAGTTGTTTACTTTAAATATTTTATGGCGCAAAGATAAAAAATCTGGATTGCCATCGGCTCCTGGTCCGAGCACGGCCTGCAACGATCCCGATAATCAACCTGATTAAAGGGAATGAAATCATGACATTCGATCAAATCCTCGAGCGGACAAAACCCTATGCGATCGGCCTGGTCGTCGGACTGTTCGCGGCGCCGATCATCGGCTTCAATGCGGGATGGCTCACCACCACGACTGCCAGCACTCTGGCGGCAGAAACGGCCAGCGTGGACGCGCTTGCCGGCATTTGCTCGAGTGCGGCAGGGCGAATGGCTACGGCCAACAGCACGGATCTCGCAACGCTTAAGGGCTACGACAATCGTGCGAGACGTGACGAACTGGTGGCGACCATTATGGCCGATATTCAAGTTCCAGCGGACATCCTCGGCAAGGTCAGCACGACTTGCAGTCGCTCGCTATCCTGAAGCGCGCTAACGCGGCGCTTTGGGCATCTCGACGAAACTTAGGAGATCGCTATGAAAAACCTCATCCCCGCCCGCTTCTATACCTACGACTTCACGCGCCTGTTCGTATCGCTTGCGTTTACGCTGGCGATTGCTGTGATTGTCTATTCGGTCCTGTTCGGAAGCATCCTGTAGTCGTCTGATCAAGCTTGCATCCGCTCTACGACGTTGGAAAACATCCTGGACGGACGTTCGGGGTGCAGCGCCGTTGAATGAAGCTGGTAAGTTATCCCGACATTAGCTCTTTCAGGCGCGTAAAAAAATGGACCTGCCATTGCGAAGAGTGGTCGGGACTTTATCCATGACACAGGCTCAGGCTTTCGCCTTCGCCATTCTGATCGGCCTGATGGTCGCTTTCATATGGGGACGGCTCCGCTACGACCTCATTGCAGTTCTCGCGTTGCTTGCCGCGGTTTTCACCGGCATCGTGCCGAACAACGCAGCGTTCTCCGGCTTCGGCGACGACATCGTCATCATTGTAGCCAGCGCGCTGGTCGTCAGCGCCGCGATTGAGCGCAGTGGTGTCATAGAGGCATTCCTCCATCGCCTGGCACCCAGCGTGGCCTCTGTGCAGGGGCAGGTTGTTATGCTCGTGACGACTGTCTCGCTTCTGTCCGTCTTTCATCAAGAACATCGGCGCGCTGGCGATGATGATCCCGGTCGCATTCCAGATGGCGCGGCGGTCGAAAGCGTCTCCTTCGTCTTTTCTCATGCAGATGGCGTTCGGTTCCTACGGGCGCAACGCGTCGAAAGCGGAAAGGAGCTTCGATTCCGAGGCTTCCGACCTGCCCAATTCGGCACCCGCTATCGCGAGCGCGCCGGCCTCGACGAAGAACCGCACCTCGAACATACCGTCATGGACGAGGAAACGGACGGCGTTCCTTTTTTCATCGAAGCTGCGGCTGGGATTCGGAAATGACAGCGTCATTATCAGCGTGCCTCTGTTTCACGCGACGCGGACCGCGCGGGTAACGATAGCCTGATCCGTTTTATCAGGCGCTCAATATTGCGAAGGTTGCCGCCGACACGCGCCGGTGCGCCTGTGAACACGTGATAGACCGCCCAGGAGCGATCCGCATCGATGCGGCGGCCGCATTGATGATCCATTGTGTCGGGCGCCGGCGTCCCACCTTCATTTTCCCAGATGCTGATCGCAAGCGTATTTCGCCGGGCTTCAGTTTCATTGCTGTGGGCGTTCATGGTTGTGGCCTTTCATCAAGATTTTCGATGGTGTCGAGCCTGCTTGAATGGATGGTGTTTCCATCTTCGTCGGTGATGGTCATGGCGTCCGGACGCTGCGGCATGTCGAGCGTCCGCAAGAGCTCCCGCGCAATCGCTATCGCCTCGTCGAGATCGGCAGCTTCCGCGGTTTCGCGGCCGACGATCGCATGCGCGTCGTCCACCTCCCGGATACGATAGAACGCAATCGCGATCTTCATCGCCATCCTCTCCGTTGGACAGAAGGGTGGTAATTGTCAGTGCTTGCCCTTGGCGAGCGAGGCGCTGCCGTTCGCAGCGGGGTTGATCCGGTTGCCAAACGTCCTTTCGATGAGTATGGCGCCTTCATCGGCGGAGGACATGCGCACCGGTTCGAGCCTGTCCTGCGTCGTCACCCGCTCATGATGTTCGTCGTCGTTTCGAATGCGGTATTGCGGCGAACCGCCGCTCGGCGGCAGCGTGCCGGTGATGTGATAGACCGGCACAGCCGATCTCCGATCCCCGCCCTTCAGCCAAACAGCTTGACCAACGGTAAAGAGATGTGTTGCTGCGTCGCGGCGGGTCGGACGAGGACTGTGTTGGAGAATTCTTGTAGCGGTCATGATTGTTGGTGATCCTTTTCGAGTGCGGCAATCGAGCTCAGCCGGATTGATCGGCATCATGTATGACGTCGACCTTGCATACCGCGCGGGCATATGGATGAAGGACGTCGCCCCGCCGATGCGAGGCGTCTGCGTAGTGCGGCTGGTCATGGCGGCGCTCCGCAGAAGCACACGAGGCGGCCCGCATTCTCTGTCATCCCGTGATCGCGCTCGAGTGTCCGTGCGAGGTTCGAACGAAGCGACGCTGCGCGTCCGATCGGCGTAAGGCATTCGCATCAAAGTTCGTGGTGAATGGCGGGTCCTCTGACGCCGCGAAGCCAAATTGGCTAGTCCAGCCAAATTAATGAGTTTCTTATATGTGGGTCTCAAATCGGATTTAAACAAGGTCCCGGCGTCTTTGTTTTCGGCTGACAGGAAGGGAGATCTCAATTGAATAAATCGACTCCGTGAATTCGCGGTTTTGACTGCGAGAAGGCCTCCCGTCCGCCGAGGCCGCCGAACTGATCCAACCTATGTCTGAAGGCGCCAAGATCACAGACGGCGGCCAGTTCGCGAGCAACCAGGAACATCGAGACGCAGGCAGCGTTTAGATTCAGAGCCTGGACTGGGAGGTGATGATGAGAAAGCACTCCCGCAAGATGCCGCCTGAAGTCCGCGCGGCGATCAGCGCGTTTCTGAGCGCGTGTCAGAAAGAAGCCCGGCCGCTTGCGACCTCTGAAGCCCTTGGCGCAGTGCGGCGCGCTTTCCCTGATCTGGATATTTCAGATCCCGACCTGATGGATGCCATCATCAGCGAAGCATCCATGGCGGGTTTCGACGTAGACACCCCGGATCCTGCTTCCGCGGCGCGGATGAGGGATTCGCTTGAAGAATGGGATAATGAAGGCGGCGCAGTCGGCAAACCGCCGCGCAGCGAAACTCGCGGCGGCAGTGGCAATGACACGGATGGCACACGGCGACGGGCGAAAGCGACCAAGGACCGAAATGAGCTGCTCTAGCACGGCTCTAGTTTAGCAGTTTGACCATTGGACCTTTCGCGAAACTTCAACGCCAGCTGGGCGCGCAGTCCCGGTGATGCCTGCGCAAGAGCAGGACCCAATCGTTCCATTCCGTTTTCAAGTACCGGCGGGGGCGTCGGCCGAAACAAATACGGGCGATAGCCTCAGAACAGAAAAAGGCCAGACATCCGCCTGGCCTTTTCGAACTTCTTGCCGCCATGCCAGTACATCCGTGGTCATCGACGGCGAAAAGCTTTAGGCAGCGCGGAGCTGGCCTGCGGACATCTTGCCCGACTTGTTGTCGCGCTCGAGCTCGAAGCCGAGTTTCTGACCTTCGACGATCGAATTCAGGCCCGCGCGTTCAACAGCAGAGATGTGAACGAACACATCGGCGCTGCCGTCGTCAGGCTGGATGAAGCCGAAGCCTTTGGTGGAATTGAACCATTTTACTGTGCCAGTGGTCATAACGAACCCTTTCTTAGCAACATTGATCACCGCTGCGCGGCGCACAGCGGCATTTTTTCGACTTTTGAAAGGAGAAGTTCGTCACGAGGCGCGAGGCCAGCAAAAACAAATATCGGCAAACAAAGTATCGATGGTCTTCAGTACAGCTCTTTGATCGGTGCGTCAATTTCTTGTTTTGAGTTTCGCAGATTTACTACCGTGACTAGCAATCGGCAGGCAAGGTCGACCGCGCCTGCCGCCTTGGCCATCACACGCAAGGGGGACGCCGGGACCGCGTGAAGGTCGCGACATCACATGCCCCGCCGCGGTAAAGGGGATGCATAAGTTTCTTAAAGCCTCCGCATCTGTTGACCCTTCGTAGCGGCTTTCCTCGACCTCCAGAACGGAGCCGCGAAGCATCCAGACCAGCATATCCTCGGGCGAGTGCCGCCGATTGGGCGACTTTGCCGCTTCTTCATTCAGTGCATGCAGAGGGAGCATTGTGCCTGATTGAATGGTCTACGTCGGAACGGCTGGCAAGCACGATTACCATCGGGGGACGTGATCGGGAACAAAGGAGTTCTTCCGATGCTTCTATCGTTCAGGCGGGCGTCGAAACAGCCTCTCCTAGTGACCGAGACAGGAGATTTAGCCTTATCACGCATAATGCCGCGATGACGAATCTCAGCGCTATATGAGGATCCGGGAATGCCACATGGAGGACTGAAGGAATTTGCAGCGAGCTCGAATGGCGACAAGTGGCTTCTCGAGCATGATCGAATTACCGGCGAGCATATTGTCATCCATCGCGCTAACACCGCCTCTGGTGGTGCCGAGACGAGATGGTCGGTACGCAGCTTTTTGGAGGTCGCCGGCGATCATCCTCAAGGCCAGGCTCTCCGCGAAGCTCTGCTCGACATTCGTCTCGAAGGAGAATCAACCAGCGACGAGAATCCCAAAGCTGATTTTCCCGAAAAGGAGTGACCGAAGCCGAGCTGGTCTCCTGCGGGCCGACTGATAAAATGCAGGCGATTGCGTTCCGGCTTTGCGTACCGACTACCGCCAGTCGTACAGCGTACGCGCCGAGCAGATTCGACAAGCCTCTGACCGCAAGTGCCGCCGCGATACTTTCGGCCCATGTGGCGTCGAGCGGCAGTAGCCTCAATGACTCCTCACCCGCCGAGACTGCACGCCATTTCTATGCCCAGGGGGCCGGATACGGATTCTCTGTTATCGAGAAGTCGACATGTGGGTTTTGCATCGTGCGGTGCCGTTTGATCAATGCGCAATTACATCGCCAGCAAAAGCATCGCCCTTGCAATGGATCAACACTCCATCCATATACCATCCATGTGGATGGAACTCGACGGGCACATGAAAGACAATGTACATAAGTTACGCGACAAGGGCGGTGAATCGGAGAAGATCACCATCAATCTCGGTTATGTCGATCTTGGTCGCATAGACCTTCTCGTGCAGGAAGGCTTCTATTCCAATCGCGCCGACTTCATCCGCACAGCGATCCGCAACCAGCTTGCGGCCGAGGCCGAGGCCGTGAGGCAGTCGGTCGTTCGGCACACGCTTGAGTTGGGATTGCGTGACTATAGCAGAGCCGATCTGGAATCGTTGAAGGCGGCCGGCGAAAGACTTCACATCAAAGTGGTCGGACTTGCCCGCATCGCGCCAGACGTCACACCGGAACTTGCTCTGGCAACAATTGAATCGATCACCGTGCTCGGCGCCCTCCAAGCCAGCACCGAGCTGAAAGCAGCGCTGGCCGAACGCATCCGATAGAACTGCGGCCCGACCAACAAGGACAACTCCATGAACAACGATTTTGCGACGGCCATGCGGCGCGCGCTACGGTCCACGCGCGCCTTGAACATCGCCGAGGCGACGCGCGTGATCCAGGATGCGCTGGCCGGTCGATCGGGCTCCGCTATTCGCACCCCGACACTAGACATCACACCACCGCCGCCAATCCAGCGTTCCACCCCCTTTCCGGTCGATCCGGATGCGGAAATCATCGAGCCATCGGCAAAGCCTGAGGCCGAAGAACCGGCCGAAAAGGTCGGCGACGGCACTGCGTCGCGAAGGTTCCGGAAATCCTTGGCAGAAACGATACGGATCTTGCGCGAGGGCCGGTTGGCATCCGGTCTTTTCGGATCGCTACACGGCGCCGGCCTGCCGGGAACCGCCAAACAGGTTCCCCAGCCCATCATGCCGGATGGGGCACAGTTCCTGGCGCGATCCTTCACCTGCCCCGCCGGTGCGCGAAGCTACAGGCTCTACATTCCCGCGTCCGCACCCGATCGGCCGCGCGGCCTTGTCATCATGCTTCATGGCTGCAACCAGGATCCCGAAGACTTTGCTGCAGGAACCGGCATGAACGCGGTCGCCGAGACGCACGGCCTGGTGGTTGCCTATCCGCGTCAAAGCGGGGCTAACAATGCGTCGTCCTGCTGGAACTGGTTCAAACCCGCCGACCAGATGCGCGAAGTGGGGGAACCTTCGATCATTGCGGGAATCACGATGGAGGTCATGTCGGAATTCGGCCTCGATCGCAGCCGCGTCTTCGTGGCAGGCCTATCAGCAGGGGGCGCAATGGCGGCGGTCATGGGCGAGACCTATCCCGATCTCTATTCAGCCGCGGGGATTCATTCCGGCCTGGCCTACGGGTCGGCCAACGACGTCCTGTCAGCTTTCTCCGCGATGCGCGGCGAAGCCGGTGTTGCATCCAGTCCGAAGCGGCACGCCGATGGGCACCGGCTCCGGACGATAGTCTTCCAAGGAAATGCGGATCGGACGGTACATCCCTCCAACGCCGATCGGATCGTCGCTGCGGCAACGCCAACTGGCGCGGGATGGCCCGTCCGGAAGGAAACCGGCCGGTCCGCCAGCGGCCGGACCTATGCAAGAACCATTGTCGCGGACCCCGCGGGAAGGCCGGCGGTTGAATATTGGCTGGTGGACGGTGCCGGCCATGCCTGGTCCGGCGGCAAGTCCGCTGGATCGTATACAGACCCGTATGGTCCGGACGCCTCTTCCCAAATGGTGCGGTTCTTCCTCGATGGGCTGGAGTGAAGCCGATGGGCGGCCTGACGAATACACCTATGTTGCGCTGTCCGCACGGCGCGAGATATTGCCGCGGTCAACACGCCTTGTGAAACGTTCAACTCTAGATGGGCACTTGCTAGAGCCGTGCTAGAGCAGCTCATTTCGGTCGTTGGTCGCTTTCGCCCGTCGCCGTGTGCGATCCGTGTCATTGCCACTCCCGCCGCGAGTTTCGCTGCGCGGCGGTGGGGCCGTCGCTCGGTATGTTCACAGCATCCCGGACGGATGCCGAAACAGCCGTGCTCGAAGTGGCGGAGGCGAAAGCCGATATCGACCCGAATACGGCGCCGCCCGAGTTCCGCGTCGCGCTGGCCCTTGCTATAAGCGAGTATGGCGAAGGCAGCGATTTGGCCAGATGCCTATCCAAAGGCGTGGCATTCCATCACTCAACTCTCAACAGCGAACTGCGCTACCTCGTCGAACGGCTCGCCAGCCTCGGTACGCTCGACTACATCGCGGCCACGACAACACTGGCTCAGGGCATGAACTTCCAGGTTTCGAGCGTTGTGATCCACTCGGTGACTAAAGGTATGCCGGCCACGCCTCTGACGCCTGCGGAATTCTGGAACATCGCTGGGCGCGCAGGTCGCGTGCGTCTTTCCGAAAAAGAGGTCATCGTGTTCGCCAATCCCGGCCACCGGGCCCACTGGGAGCGGTACACGCAAGATCTGTCCGAGCGGGTGGATTCCGCCCTGAAAGATGCGATCGGCAAGATCAACGAGACGGACTCCGTCAAGTGGACCTACAAAATCCACGAAGGCATTAGGCCGTTCATTCAATAACTCGGACATGCGGTAGCAAGTCTCGGAGTGCGACAGACCACTAGCGATCTCGATCGTCTCGTCACGGCCAGCTCGCCGGCAGGTTTCCTCAGACGCGCGCCGCCCTGACGAGGCTTGCTCGGAAGTATCTTGCAGATGTGGCGAGCAAGGATCAGGGGTACATGAAGGTCGCCGACCAGACCGGTCTGGCTTCGTTCAGTTTCGACGAGCTGTATGCATCGATCGCAAGGGATCCGGTTCTGCGGAACGGCGATTACAGTACGGTGTGAATTCTCCGGAAGCGGTGATGGCTTCGATAATGGGCGTTCCTCGCCACGCCGCGACCGGCATCTCCGAAGTGTATCGACGCAGAAACGGTAATCTTACCCCCGAAAAGGGACGCTCAGCAGCCAACGACGCCAAGATGACAGCTGGTACATAAAAATTCATCGCCCGAAATCCCGACCGCGCTCTTTCCACAGGTGTAAATTTGCTGCGGGAGAATATTGTCCGCAGCTGCTGCGGCCAGGTGAGTGACAGTCGCAGGCGAAAACGGCAGGCGCCGTTTGCCGGCTCACACGTTGAACGCCGCCCCGATCAAGGTCTTGGTGTAGGTCTCCATCGGCGCCTCGAAGATCGCGTCCGTTTCCCCTTCCTCGACGATGCGTCCGTTCTTCATGACGATGACGTAGTCGGACATCGCCTTCACCACGGAAAGATCATGGCTGATGAAGATGTAGGAGAGAGCATGCTTCGTCTGCAGGTCGCGCAGGAGTTCGATTACCTGCCCCTGCACCGACCGGTCGAGCGCCGAGGTCGGCTCGTCGAGGATCACCACCTTCGGCTTCAGGATCATCGCGCGGGCGATCGCGATGCGCTGGCGTTGGCCGCCGGAGAACTCGTGCGGATAGCGGTTGCGCGAAGCCGGGTCGAGCCCGACCTCCTTCAGCGCCGCGATCGCGCGGCGGTCGCGCTCCGCCCGGCTGAGGTCCGGCTCATGCACGTAAAGGCCTTCCGTGATGATCTCGCCCACCGTGCGCCGCGGCGACAGCGAGCCGTAAGGGTCCTGGAAGACGAGCTGCAGCTCGCGGCGCAAAGGCCGCATCGCGCCTCGGTCGAAGCCGGAAATGTCGGTCGTGCCGAAACGGTAATAGCCGCTGCTCGGCAGAAGCCTCAGGAGGGCCCGCCCGAGGGTCGACTTGCCCGAGCCGGACTCGCCGACGATGCCGATCGTCTGCCCCTGCCGCAGGCGCAGATTGACGCCGTCGACGGCGCGGAACACGGAGGAGCCGCCGAGAAAAAGGCCGCCGCCGATCGTGTAGTCGACCGCAACGTCGCGGCCCTCCAGGATGATCGGCGCATGGTCCGGCGGCGCCGCCTTGCGGCCGCTCGGCTCGGCGGCGAGCAGCATCTTCGTGTAGTCGGCCTTCGGCCGTTCGAAGATTTCCGCCGTCGTCCCCTGCTCCACCACCTCGCCCCGCCGCATCACCGCGACGCGGTCGGCGAAATGCTTGACGATGCCGAGATCGTGGGTGATCAGCACGATCGCCATGCCGAAGCGCTGCTGCAGCGATTTCAAGAGATCGAGGATCTGCGCCTGGATGGTCACGTCGAGCGCCGTCGTCGGCTCGTCGGCGATCAGGATGTCCGGCTCGTTGGCGAGCGCCATGGCGATCATGACGCGCTGGCGCTGCCCGCCGGAGAGTTCGTGCGGGTAGCTGTCGATGCGGCGTGCCGGCTCGGGGATGCCAACGAGTTCCAGGAGCTCGAGCGCGCGCTTGCGCGCCTCCTTGAAGCTACCACCGCGATGATGAACGATCGGTTCGGCGATCTGCCGGCCGATCGTATAAAGCGGATCGAGCGACGTCATCGGCTCCTGGAAGATCATGGTGATCTTCGAGCCGCGCACGCCGTTGAGCCTTTTCGGCGACAGGCCGATGAGTTCCTGGCCACGATAGCGCGCCGAGCCGGTGACCCTGCCGTTCCTTGCAAGCAGCCCCATGATCCCCATCATGGTCTGGCTCTTGCCCGAACCGGACTCGCCGACCACGGCGAGCGTTTCGCCGGCGTTTACGTCGAGGTCGATGCCCTTCACCGCCTGGACGGTACCATCGGGTGTGTCGAAATCCACCTCGAGGCCGCGCACGGCAAGAATGGTTTCCTTCATGTCTGCCATATCAGCGGTCCTTCGGATCGAGCGCATCGCGCAGGCCATCGCCGACGAAATTCAGCGAGAACAGGGTGATGACGAAGAATGTGGCCGGGAAGATCAGCAGCCAGGGCGCCGATTGGATGTTGTTCGCTCCTTCGGAGATCAGCGCGCCCCAACTCGTCAGCGGCGCCTGCACCCCGAGGCCGAGGAAGGACAGGAAGCTTTCGAGCAGGATGACCTTCGGCACCACGACGGTGACGAAGACGATCACCGGCCCGATCGTGTTCGGGATGATGTGACGGCGGATGATCTGCCAATCACTGAGGCCGAGGGCCTGTGCGGCGCCGACGAATTCCCGGCGCTTCAAAGCCAGCGTCTGGCCACGCACGATACGGGCCATGTCCAGCCATTCGACCGCCCCGATCACCAGGAAGATCAGGATGAAGCTGCGGCCGAAGAAGACGACGAGCACGACGACGAGAAAGACGAAGGGTAGCGAGTAGAGGATCTCGACGAGACGCATCATCACATTATCGACGCGCCCGCCGATATAGCCGGACGTCGCTCCGTAGACGACGCCAATGCCGAGCGAGACGAGGCTGGCGAGCAGGCCGACGGCGATCGAGATCTGGCCGCCGAGCATGACACGCACGAGCAGGTCGCGGCCGTTGGAATCCGTGCCGAAGAGGAAATATTCACGGTCCACGCGACCTTCGACCTTCAGCGTGCGGCCGTCGTCCTCGGTCGCGACAACCTGTGTGCCCTCGAACTCGTTCGTCCGGTCGAAATAGCGCGTCGCGCGCGGATCGATCGGCTCGTCCGACGTGACCGTGGCCGAAAAGGTTCCCCCTTCCACCACGAATTCCTCGAGCGTGACGCGGGCACGGGTCGCGACACCTTCCATCACTCCCTGAAGCGTCGAAACGTCCGGCCGCGGCTCAAGGCTAGGGCCGATCGACACATAGGACGGAAAGACCTGATCGTAGCTGTGCGGCGAGAACAGGGGGCCGACGAAGGAGAAGAGCGCAATCAGCACCAGCATGACTGAGCCGGCCATGGCGGCGCGGTTGCGGCGGAAGCGGATCGCCGCGAGCTGGAAGAGGCTGCGGCCCTTGGTCTCCGGCGAAGCAGCCGGGGTCTGGAGGATATCAGTCATGGCGGACCCTCGGATCGAGAAGGCCGTAGAGAATGTCGACCAGAATATTGAAGACGATGACGAAGATCGCCACGAGGATCACGGTGCCCATGACAAGCGTATAATCGCGGTTGATCGCACCGAGAACGAAATAGCGGCCGACGCCGGGAATGGTGAAGATCGTTTCCACGACTGCCGAGCCGGTCAGCAACGCCGCCGCGCAGGGCGCGAGATAGGAAACGACCGGCAACATGGCGCCGCGCATCGCATGCGTGACCACGACCGTGCGGGACGGAAGACCGTAGGCCTTCGCCGTGCGGATATGGTCGGTGTGGAGCGCCTCGATCATCGAGCCCCGCGTGAGCCTGGCGAAGACGGCGAGTTGCGGCAGTGCGAGCGCGATCATCGGCAGGATCAGGAAGCGCAACGATCCGTCGCCCCAGCCTCCGGCAGGCAGCCACGAAAGGCTGATCGCAAAGATGAGCGTCAGCACCGGGCCGACGACGAAGTTCGGGACCGTAACGCCGATCGTCGAGACCGCCATGATCCCGAAGTCGAGGATGCTGTTCTGCCTGAGGGCTGCAATCGTGCCGGCAAGCACACCGCCGATCACCGCCAGGAGCAAGGCGTAGAAGCCGAGTTCCATCGAATAGGGCAGGCCCTTGCCGATCAGCTGCGCGACGTTGTTGTCCTTATAGATGTAGCTCGGACCGAAGTCGCCCGTCACCGCATTGCTGAGATAGTGAACATATTGGCGCCAGAGCGGCTGATCGAGCTGATAGGTCCTCATCAGGTTCGCCATCGTCTGCGGCGGGAGAGGACGCTCGAGATTGAAGGGGCCGCCGGGGGCAAACCGCATCAGGAAGAAGGATATGGTGACGACGATGAACAGCGTCGGCACCGCACTCGCCAGTCGGCGAAGGATGAAGGGGATCATGGACTTGCTCCGGAGGCGACGCGCGGGGGACCGCGCGTCGCCTCAGTTCGTTATTCGGCGACGCTCAGGAACCGGCTCAGGTGTTCGTTCGGCGCGTTGTCCTGCCAGCCTTGAACACGATCCGAGACGAGCCAGAGATCCGCCTGGGTCAGAAGCGGCGCGATCGGCTGTTCCTTCATCAACAGCGCTTCGGCCTCGTGGAGGATCTTCGAACGTTCGGCCGGATCCTGCTCCTCATAGGACTTCTTCATCAGTGCGTCGTATTCCGCGTTATCGAACTTGCCGTAGTTGAACGTCTTGTTCGTGCTGATGCTGAGAGCAAGGAAGTTTTCCGCGTCGGCATAGTCCGCGACCCAGCCGGCGCGGGCGACGTTGAACTTGCCGCCTTCCTGCAGGTACGCATAGTGCGACGAAACGTCGAGGTTCACGAGCGAGACCTTGGCGCCGAAGGTGTTCTTCCACATGTCGGCAACGGCGGTTGCGACGCGCTCGTGGTTCGGGTTGGTGTTGTAGCGGATTTCGATATCGAGCGGCTTGCCACCCTCGCCGTAACCCGCCTCCTTCATCAGCGCAACGGCCTGGTCTTCGCGGTCCAGCTGCGACATGTCGGCAAAATCGGCCTTGGAAGGCTCGCCATAGCTCTCGATGCCCGGCGGCACCATGGAATAGGCCGGGATCTGTGAACCACTATAGATTTCCTTGGCGATGAAATCGCGATCGACGGCCATCGACAGGGCTCGCCGCACGCGGACGTCGCTGTAGGGTTCCTGGCGCGTGTCGAAGGCATAATAGTAGGTCGCCAGCGTCGGCGAGACATGGACCTGATCACCGTAGGACTGACGCAGGCGGTCGATCTGGTCGGCGGAGAAGTTGTAGACGAGGTCCATTTCCTTGGCCTCGAATCGGCGGACGGAGGCCGCCTGGTCGTCGATCGGATAGAAGATCACCTTGTCGAGCTTGACGTTTGCCGCATCCCAGTAGTTCGTGTTCTTCTCCACCGTCAGGCTGTCGTTTGGCACGTGTGCGGTCAGCCGGAAGGCGCCGTTCGAAACCATCACGCCCGGCTTCACGAAATCGGTCCCGTTCTTTTCGACGCTCGCCTTGCTGACCGGAAGCGCGGTCTGGTGCGCCAGCAGCTCGAGGAAGAAGGGGGTCGGTCGCTCGAGGGTGATTTCGAGCGTCTTTTCGTCCACGACCTTCACCCCGAGCTGGTCGACCGGCAATTCACCCTTGTTGACCTTTTCGGCGTTCTTGATCGGGAAGAGAATGTTGGCGTATTCGGCGGCCGTCTTCGGATCCTCGACGCGGCGGAACGAGAAGGCGAAGTCCTCGGCCGTCACCGGCGAGCCGTCCGACCATTTGGCGTCGGCGCGCAGCTTGAAAGTATAGACGGTGCCGTCATCCGACAGATCCCAGGTTTCGGCGGCACCCGGCACGATGTTGCCGGCGGCGTCGTAGATCGTCAGGCCTTCATAGAGGTCCTTGACGATGAATGCCTCGATATTGATGGAGGTGTGCGCCTGATCGAGCGTCTGCGGCTCGCCGGCATTACCGCGGTGGAGTACCGCCTCGGCAAGCACCGGGCTTGCGCCGACGAGCAGCGAGCCGATGAGCGCGGCGGCACCAAGTTTGAGTTTCATTGAAGCCATTTGTCTGCTCCTTCCCCTCTTTTTGGGTTGTGTCGATCGCAGGAGAGAAGTGCAAATTCTCACCAAAGGCAAGGCGATTTGTGTGGGACCATTGCACTCACTTTTATAAAAGAAAAACCTGATGATCTCCCTGGTTGTATTTCACCTGCGATGGATTCCATCGCTTTTGCGACGTGGACGGCCAGCCGAATTATGCGCCCGGTAATGCCAACTGCAACGTTTTAGATTCGCAGCTGCCGCCGGCGAGATTGCCGCGAACCGACTGCCATGCAAACTTCATGAAACGAGACCGCACTTTACGTAATATGCCGAAAAATTCCGCCGCATTTCCGCAATCTTATTGCGCGTCGCCGTCTCACACGCCTTGGGGCACTTTTGCTCGCGGAAGCATTCGGCTCGCGCGGGGCGATGACCACGGCCACGGACCCAGACCACCACCAGAGGGCGAATTCCGCGATTTCCGGCGGTGCCATTCTTCATCCACAGTAAAAATGGCTGACGCACGTAAATCAAATGGGCGACGCGGCCGCCGGGCCCGTTGCCAAATGACCGGCATCAATTATTGTGCCGGTCACTACAGCGCCGCGCGTCTTGGTTGGACGCGCAAAGGTCGCTGCAGCACTTTGAGGTGCTGCATGTCTTTGTCCTTGAATAGAGGTAGAAGGCATGCAGTGGCGCTCTTCACGCCGGTTTCGCGGTGCCGGATCGTCTTTCGCCGGGCATCCGAAACGGACCGGGGAAGAGCCCGAACGCGCTTTCGCGGGCGAGACTTTCGCCCATCCATATCGCGGCGCCCGGAGTGAGGTGCCGGTCATCAGGGAGATTCGAATGGCATTGATCACGTTGCGGCAATTGCTCGACCATGCGGCGGAGAACGATTATGCGCTGCCAGCCTTCAATGTGAACAATCTCGAATACATTCAGGCGGTAATGCGCGCCGCCGATGCGACGGACTCTCCCGTTATCCTGCAGGCAAGCCGCGGCGCGCGCGCCTATGCGGGCGACGCCTTCCTGCGGCACCTGATCCTCGGCGCGGCAGAGGAATACCCCCATATTCCGATCTGTCTCCATCTCGACCACGGCGACCAGCCGTCGACCTGCATTTCAGCGATCACCAACGGCTTCACCTCGGTGATGATGGACGGCTCGCTCGAGAAGGACGGCAAGACGGTTGCGAGCTATGAATACAATGTCGCCGTGACCGCCGAGGTGGTGAAGATCGCCCATGCGGCCGGCGTTTCCGTCGAGGGCGAGCTCGGCTGCCTCGGCAATCTGGAGACCGGCGCGGGCGACAAGGAAGACGGACATGGCTTCGAAGGCAAGCTGTCGCGCGAGGAACTGCTGACCGATCCCGACCAGGCGTTCGATTTCGTGTCGAGGACAGGAGTCGATGCGCTGGCCGTTGCGATCGGCACGAGCCATGGCGCCTACAAGTTCACCCGCGCACCGGACGGCGACATCCTGTCGATCGACACGATCGCCAGGATCAACAAGAAGCTGCCGAACACGCATCTCGTGATGCACGGATCCTCTTCCGTTCCGGCCGATCTGCAGGAGCTTTTCAACGCCTATGGCGGCGAGATGAAGAAAACCTGGGGCGTGCCCGTCTCGGAAATTCAGAAGGCTATTCCGCTCGGGGTCCGCAAGGTCAATATCGACACCGACCTGCGCCTTGCCTTCACCGGCGAGATCCGCAAGCATCACCTGCAGCATCCGGACAATTTCGACCCGCGCAACTATCTGAAGCCGGCGATCGCGCACATGACGGAAGTCTGCAAGGAGCGTTTCGAAGCGTTCCGCGCGGCCGGCCAGGCTTCGAAGATCCGCGTCCTTCGGCTGCCGGAAATGGCAAAGCGCTACGCGGCCGCCTGACGGCCCCACAGCACCGCGTCTGATCAGGCGCATCAGACGCGCAAAAATCGCTCGAACGCTTTGAATTTCTGCATGTCACCTTAAACCGACGCGATTTACGATGACATGCAGTCGGGCAGAAAACACGATAAAGCCGCGTTCCCGAAAGGGCGCGGTTTTGCCTTTGTGTCACTTCATTGCCGGCGCCTCGTGTTCATAGAGCTGGTCCATGGTGAGCGAGGCCACCTCCGAAAGCCGTGACTGGCTCTTCACCCGACCACTGCCGAGTACCACGATATCGTCGCAGAAGGAGATCGTGCTGCGGTGGTGGCTGATGACGATCGTCGTGCGCCGCCCGGCCCGCAATTTCAGGGTCTCGACGATTGCCGCCTCCGAGAGGCCGTCGACCGCATTCGTCGCTTCGTCGAGGATCAGGACGGCCGGGTCGCGCAACAGGGCCCTGGCGAGGGCGATGCGCTGTCGCTGTCCGGCCGAAAGGCTGGCCCCCCGATAGCCGACAGTCGTTCCATAGCCTTCCGGAAACTCTTCGATGAAGCCATGCGCCTCCGCCAGCCTTGCCGCACGCTCCACCTCGGTGAAAGCGGCCGGCTGGCCATAGCAGATGTTTTCGAGGATCGTTCCGTCCACGAGTTCCAGGTCCTGGCTGGCGACGGCAATCTGGCGTCGCCACTGCCCCGGGTCGATTTCGCCAAGCGGCACGCCATCGACGAGAATGCGCCCCTCATCCGGTTCCACGAACCGGCACAGGAGATTGACAATCGTGGTCTTGCCGGCGCCGGAACGGCCGATGATCGCGGTCGAGCATCCGCTGCGGATTTCGAAATTCGCCGCGTGCAAAACCGTGGTTCGGCCGCCGGAGCCCGGATACCTGAAAGTCACCTTATCGAATTCGATGCGCTCGCCGAGACCCTCGACCGGCCGACTCCCGGACGGCGGCCTTGGCTTGTCGGAGGAGTCGAGCAGCCAACGCACCTCTTCCAGCGAGCCGCTCCAGCCCTGGAACTGACTCCAGGACATCTGCAGCGCCCGCACATGCGGCTGCAGCCGGTAAAGGAGAACGACGAAGGCGACGATCACCGGAAAGCTCACGCCGACGAGCCAGGCGCTGACGACCGCCGCCAGGAACAAGGCGGAATGGAGCACTTCGGTGAGCGGCGGCAACGCGCCCTGACGGGCTTGCAGCACGAAACCGGCGCGGCGGACGGCGTCGGAGGCGGCATCGAAGGCGGACTTCTCACGATCCTCCTGGCCGAAGACGCGGATCAGCCGTCCCGCATGCACGAGATGAAGCATTCGGGCCGCGAGCTCGCTGTTGAAGGAGGTCACATCGCGGCTTGGCCCCTTGAGCGTCGCGGAGAGCGCCGCATGCGCAAGCTGGACGAGGACGAGGCCGATCGCCACGAACAGGGTCATCTGCCAGGACAGAAGCAGAAGGAAGGCGAGCAGGATCACCGCGGCGCAGGCATTCACGATGGCCGAAAGTGCAGTTTGGACGGCATCGGACGCACGCCACGATTCATTGGAAATGATGTTGAGCAGACGACCGGGATTTTCCTGGAGGAAGAAGGGATATCCGATCCGAAGCAACTGGTCGGAGAGTGCGCTGCGAATGGCGTGGCTCGCCTTGCCATAGAGGAAGGTCGTCAGAATCGTATTCCCGAAGGCGAGCACGTTCTTGAGGCAGATCAGCGCCAGCACCGCGGCTGCAATGACCAGCAGCCTTTCGCCGTCGTCAAGGCCCTCCCCCACCTGCTGAAAGAAAGCGGAGATCCCACTGAGCCCGGAGCTATCGTCGTTCCCCGCGATGATGCCGAGCATCGGGATTATGAGGCCGATGCCGGCGCCCTCGAGCGTGGCACTCGCAAGACCAAGAAGAACGACCGCCGGCAGCAGTCGCCATTGCCGCCCGAGGGCATCGCGCAACAGCTGAAAGCCGGGCACAAACATTCGTAGCATTACGGACCTCGCTCCAGCCTCGACACCGCCTCGCCGACGTCGTGCAGTTCGGTAGGCGTCGCGCGGCCGGCAAGCCAGAGTCGTGCGAACCTCGCAGCCCCGGTGAGGTTCATCAGCACGATCGGCCAGTGGGAAAGCTGCAGATCGGGATCGAATCTCGGGCCGAAGAAAGTCTCGGCCAAAGCCGATCGCACTGTCCAGAAGAAATGCTTCACCAGCCATGGCGCCTTGAAGAGATGCTTCAGGCACAGGGCGCCGTTGCCCAGGCTATAGTTTCGGTGAAGCCTCTCGATCTCCGCACGGTCGCGCCGGCCATGATGATGGTATACCGTCATATCCGGCACGTATTCGACGGGGATGCCGAGCACGTAGGCACGCACGAGATAATCGGTGTCCTCCGCGGACTGCAGCGGCGCCCCCGCGCCGAAGCGTTCGTCGAAACGGCCGATGCGGGCAGCCACTTCGCTATGCATGGTCATGTTGCAACCAAGCACGAAGCCGCCGGGATGGACGTCCGGGGTAAACACCGCCGGCACCGGCGATCGTTTGACCGTGAAGGGCAGATCGCAATGATTGCCGAGCTCGACGCGCCCGCCCCGGACGACACGGTCACCCTTGGCGTAGTGCCGCTGCAAATCGCCGAGATAGGGCCGACCGACCTCGCAGTCGTCGTCGATGAAGACGAGGACGCGTCCGCGCGCCCGTTGCATGCCGGCATTGCGGGCAAAGGCAAGCCCCGGTCGGCCTTCCACGACGATGGTGATCGTCACTCGCGAGGCGGCAGCCATGCGGCGGAGCTCGTCCTGCGTTGCGTCCGTCGAGCAATTGTCGACCACCACGATCTCCGTTGTGATCGCGGGATGAGCGCGGCAGGTTTCTTCGATGGAGCGAATGCATGAGGCAAGCGCCTTCGCCCGATCGCGCGTGCAGACGATGAAGCTTGCAAATGGTGCCCGACCGGTCGGGGCCCGCGACGCCGTGCTCACGGCCTCGCACTGCTTCATCTCAATGTCGGAACGTCCGAATGCCATCTCACAGACAACCAAATCGAGGAAGGACCGTTGCGGCCGGCACCGACCGCAGATATTGCGCTAGATCGTCCGCCTTGCGGCTGGCGGCGAGCGAGAGGCGGCTGCACCAGGGTGCTCGGGAGGCGGGCAGCAACCCGTAGCGCTCGCGGCGGCGGATCAGCCCCCACTTCCCCGTTCGCGTCAGGAACTCATGCGTGAGCTCGGGACGGTTCTCATCGGCGATGAGCTGGTAAAGGAAGTAAAAGAAGCAGAGAAGGCCGTCCTCGTAGGCGCCTCGCGTCTCCGTCGGCTGGGCGGCGATCGCCCGCTCGACCTCGAGGATGAACAGCGCGAGCGATCGAATGCCGCTTGACGTGACGGAGAGCGCGATATCGCGAAGGGCGCTCGTATCGACGGAAAATCCCTGGCGTTCAAGGTTTTCGGCAACGATCTTCAGATGCGTCCGACGCATCTGCCGCTGGTGTTTGCTCGTGACGCTGCCCCCATGAATGCGATAGGCAATCAGGGCCTCATCGATCATCGCCAAGGGAAAGCGCCCGGCGATGCGCCGGAACAGATCGAAATCTTCGGCATGCGGATAGGCCGGATCGTAGACGAGCATGTCGTCCGGAATTACGCGGCGATTGAAGACCACCGTCGAATGGATGAAGATCGTGAAAAACGCCGAAAGAATGGGCAGGCTCGCTGCCCGATAGATCGGGTCGGGCTTGCCGCGAAGCAGTCGGCTGCCGATCAGCCTGTCGACACCCGTACCGCACATGGCCAAGCCAGGCTCAGCGTCGAACAGCGCCATCTGGCGCGAAAGGCGCATGGAATAGGCGATATCATCGGCATCCATGCGGGCGACGAACTCGCCGGTGGCAAGCCCCAGCCCTTCGTTCAGGGTAGCAATGAGGCCGCGGTTTTCCCGCGAGACAATAGAAATCCGCCGATCGGCCTGTCGATATCGCTCGATGATCTCAAGCGAACGGTCGGTCGATCCGTCATCGATCGCGATGATCTCAAGGTTCTTGTAGTCCTGGCGCAGAAGGCTTTCGAGCGCCAGCGGGAGATAGGCCTCCGCATTGTAAACGGGAAGCAGCACGGAAACCAATGGGGTGAACGTTGCTTGACTCATGTCCATCGCGTGTCCGAAACCTGGAGGGTCCCTCCACGCTCGACCGTTGCGCCTGGGTAGGCCGCGCTTGCGGCATCCGCCCCTGCGATGGCCGGGGCGCTGCCGGCTTGCCGCGCATAAGGGAAATGGCGCTTCAGCGCATTCAGCGGACTTTCGAAGGCGATCCAGGAGATCCAGGCGAGGAGCAAAGTGGCGGTGCCGGCGACTGCCAATCGCCCGGCGCCCTGCTCCGAGACATTGACCGGAATGAAAGCTTGCGCCTTGACGACCAGTGCAAGCGCGATGGCGTGGTAGAGATAGATACCATAGCTGATGCGCCCGAGTGCGGTGACGGGCGGAGCTTGGACCAAACGTCCGACATAGCCGCCAATGCCGCGCGAGCACGCGCCGACGAGCAGCGTCAGCGGCAGAAGCGGGAACACCTCAAGTCCGATCCAGACAAACCATTCGAGCACCGGCGTCGTCGCCACGCTCTTGAGCGGGAACAGGATCAGTGACACGACCAGGAGTGGCTTCCAAGAGCGCTCCGCCCATCGCGGCAGGGCTGCGCCGCCCGCTCGATGGGCCGCCAGCAGCGCACCCGCCGCCAAGGCATCCATCGAGGCAGGCGGCAACAGATCGCGCGCCAGCGTTGGCGTCCCGGTCACGGGCCAATAGAAGCGGAAAGCGAGCGAGCAGAGGACGACACCGACGCAGATCGTCGCGATCGAGCGTCGCGGCGCCACAAGCACGACCAGCGGCCAGACGATATAGAACTGCTCCTCGATGCTCAGGCTCCAGGTGTGGCAGAGAACCCAGGGCGTCCATGCATCCTGATGAGCATACCAGAAGTTCGACAGGTAGAGCGCGTGCCAGCCGAGCACCTTTCCGGAGGTCTCCAGGCCGGTAAGCCACACGGCTCCGAGAACTGCGAAATAGGGCGGAAAGATGCGCAGCGCCCGACGCGCATAGAAGGACTTCAGCGCCGTTGCCGGTTCGAAGCGCTGGTCGTCTCGTGCGTCCAGGAGCAGCCGCGTGATCAGAAACCCGCTCAGCACGAAGAACAGTCTGACGCCGATATGGCCCCAATGGGATCCGTCCGTCGCATAGAAATGCGCGTAAACCACCATCAGGACCGCGACGGCTCGAATTCCGTCGAGCTGCTGGTCGCGCGCAATCCGCATGCACATCCCCTTCGAGTCTGACCTTTTCCGGCTCCCGGCGTCGTCGCCGGCTTTGTCAAGAACGCTACCGGGCGGTGGGCTTGCGTCTCCTTGAATCGACCTCGGGAGTTGATTCAGGCTGCTATAGAGAGCGTTGCGGGCCTGATAAGGCGCAACGCTGAACAGTAAAAAACGGTCGGGGCAAATGTATGGTCGAATCAGGCCAAATTTTGGCTCCCGGTGCAAAGACTTGTCCTGGCCGAGCAAGAGAAATCGCCGGCGTTGTTCTCGGAACAACGAGTAAACGCAACAGTTGCATTTATCGCCACTTCAGATTTATACATTTCTAGTTGTATTAATTTTGGCAATGCGCGATATGACTGCGCCAGGAGTCACCATGCCGCAGGAAATCGGCGCTCAATTCTTGGGCTTAGGGCCAGGACCCTAGAAGGTTGGCGGCGTATTGATCCAGAGCAGGACGGTTTCACCATCGTGCCGGTTCGACCATGCATGGCGGCGACGGCTCGCGAAATAGAGCGAGTCGCCCGGGTTCAGATCGTAGAATTGGTCCCCCTCCAACACGAACTCGACACGGCCGGAGAGAACGTAGACGAATTCCTCGCCCTCATGCCCATAGGCGCCCTCGCTCGATGCACCGGGTGCCAGCACGAAGCGATGACAGTCCATTTGGTTCTGCCCCTCGGCGAGGACCTGGATCGTCACACCGGGGGTGGTCCGCGGCCACGTGCGCCACTCTCCGGCCCTGACGAGCGTCCTGTCGCGCAGTTCATCTTCACCGGCGAGGCTCGAGATTGTGGTCCCGAAATATTCTGCCAGGTTGTGCAGCACCGCGATCGACACGCCTTGCGACGTTCGCTCGAGTGTCGACAGCACGGACGCTGCGATTCCTATATCGCCTGCCACCTCTTCGAGCGTTTTTCCCGCCGCGTGCCTGAGGCTGCGCAATTTGCGGCCGACTTGCAAATCGACATTTCTCTCCTGGGCACCTGCTGAAACGGCCACCTCTTCGCCGGGAGCCTCCGCCTCCAGTGCCTCGCGGATCGCCGCCGGGTTCAGACCGCGCTCGGAGCGAAACCAGGAAATGCGTTTCAAGCGCTGAAGGTCGGCCTCCGTATATTGACGATGGCCTGTCGGCGACCGCTCCGGCACGACGAGGCCTTGCGTTTCCCAGAGCCTCAGCGTCGACGCCGAAACGCCGGCGAGCCTTGCCGCCTCGGCAACTTTGTAGCGGATGTCGTTGTCTCCGTTCATCTTTCCCTCGTGTCGCGTCGCCAGCGGCAATCCCACAGTTGACCCGGGGGCTGCCAAAGCGCCCATCAGGCGCCGTGTTCTCTTTATCAGCAAATTTGATTTGCATTCCCTTTCAAAAGATGTACCACTTCCCGACCGAAGTTGCAGAAAAAATGCAATTTATCTCACAAAGCCAAGGGACGACTGCAATGACCAGCCTGACAGACCGCAAGAATGCCGCCATATCCCGTGGCGTGGGAATGACCACGCAGATCTATGCCGATCGCGCGGAAAATGCCGAGATCTGGGATAAGGAAGGCAATCGTTACATCGATTTCGCCGCCGGCATCGCCGTCGTCAATACGGGCCACCGTCACCCGAAGATCATCGCCGCCGTCAAGGCGCAGCTCGATCGCTTCACCCACACCTGTCATCAGGTCGTGCCCTATGAAAACTACGTGCATCTCGCCGAACGGCTGAACGCGCTGGCCCCCGGTGACTTCGAAAAGAAGACGATCTTCGTCACCACCGGCGCCGAGGCGGTGGAAAATGCCATCAAGATCGCCCGCGCCGCGACCGGACGCCAGGCGATCATCGCCTTTGGCGGCGGCTTTCACGGCCGCACCTTCATGGGCATGGCGCTCACCGGCAAGGTCGTTCCCTATAAGGTCGGCTTCGGTGCGATGCCCGCCGACGTCTTCCACGCCCCCTTCCCGATCGAACTGCACGGCGTCGGCGTCGAGCAATCGCTCGCGGCGCTGAAAAAGCTCTTCGCCGCCGATGTCGATCCGGGCCGCGTTGCCGCGATCATCATCGAGCCGGTCCAGGGCGAAGGGGGGTTCTATCCGGCGCCGACGGCCTTCATGAAGGCGCTTCGCGAAATCTGCGACCAGCATGGTATTCTCCTGATTGCCGATGAAGTCCAGACCGGCTTTGCCCGCACAGGCAAGCTCTTCGCAATGGAGCATCACGACGTCGCGCCGGACCTCATGACCATGGCGAAAAGCCTGGCCGGCGGCTTTCCGCTTGCCGCCGTCACCGGCCGCGCCGAGATCATGGACGCGCCGGGCCCCGGCGGGCTCGGCGGAACCTATGGCGGCAGCCCGATCGGCATCGCCGCAGCCCATGCGGTCCTCGACGTGATCGAGGAGGAAGATCTGTGCGACCGGGCCAACCAGCTCGGCAACCGGCTGAAGCAGCGGCTTGCCGCGATCCGGGAAAAAGTCCCGGAAATCGTCGATATCCGCGGCCCGGGCTTCATGAACGCGGTCGAATTCAACGACACGAATACCAATCAGCCGAGCGCAGACTTCGCCAACAAGGTTCGGCTCAATGCCCTTGCGAAGGGTCTGATCCTGCTCACCTGCGGCGTCCACGGCAATGTCATTCGTTTCCTGGCGCCGATCACGATCCAGGATGAGGTCTTCGCCGAGGCTCTGGATATTCTCGAAGCTTCGATCCTCGAAGCGCGCAGTTGACCTGACGCCGGGCGACCGCTATCGCGGTCGTCCGGCTGGCAAAGCGGCGGCCACTTGCGCTTTCCTTACGGCGCCGCGCGTCTGAAAAGTACGCGGCGCTTTAAGGCGTGGGCCATCGGCTTGCCCGGAAGCAGAACAACAGCGCGCTTGTGGCGGCGGCAGGCACGCGGGAGGATACGTCATGGCCCTGACACCTGCACTTACCAAACACCTCCACGCGTCAGACCTGTTCGCTAGGCTCGACCATCTAGCCTGCCCTTTGGAGCCGTGGACTGGCCCGACCTTCGATGTCCTCAACCCATCGACGGGCGAATTGCTTGCCACTTTGCCGGACATGAGCACCGACGAGGCGCGCGCCGCAATCGACGCGGCCCAGTCGGCGCAGGCGCTCTGGGCGTCCAAGCCAGCCAAGGACAGGAGTGCCCTCCTGCGGCGCTGGCACGATCTGATCGTCGAGCACGCCGATGATCTCGCGTCGATCCTCACCGCCGAAATGGGCAAGCCGCTCGCCGAGGCGAAGGGCGAGGTCCTGCATGCCGCCTCCTATGTCGAATGGTATGCGGAGGAAGCCAAGCGCGTCTATGGCGAAACCTTTCCCGCGCCCGCCAACGACCGCCGCATGCTTGTCATCAAGCAGCCGGTCGGCGTCGTCGGCACCATTACGCCCTGGAACTTCCCGGCCTCGATGGTCGCCCGGAAGATCTCGCCAGCGCTCGCCGCCGGCTGCGCCATTGTCCTGAAGCCGGCGGAACAGACGCCGCTCGTCGCCGGTGCGATGTTCCTGCTCGCCGAGAAGGCGGGCTTCCCCGAAGGCGTCCTCAACCTCGTCTATGCCGCCGAGGGTGCGCCGATCGGCCGCGAGCTCTGCAGCAATCCGAAGGTCCGAAAGATCAGCTTCACCGGCTCGACCGAGGTCGGACGGCTGCTGATGCGGCAGTGTTCCGACCAGATCAAGAAGGTCAGCCTCGAACTCGGAGGCAATGCTCCGTTCATCGTCTTCGACGATGCGGATATCGACGCGGCGGTCGATGGCGCCATCCAGGCGAAGTTCCGCAATGCCGGCCAGACCTGCGTCTCGGCGAACCGCATCTATGTGCAGGCGGCGGTACATGACGCCTTCGCCGAGAAATTCGTCGCACAGGTGCGCGAGCTGACCGTCGGCGACGGTTTTTCCGCCGGCGTCACGATCGGCCCGATGATCGACAGCCACGCGATCGAGAAGATCGAGGCGCATGTCGCCGATGCGCTCGCCAAGGGCGCCGAACTGCGCTGCGGCGGCAAACGGATCGGCACGACGGGAACTTTCTTCAAGCCGACGGTGCTGACCGGCATTTCGCACGACATGCGCGTGGCGGAGGAAGAGACCTTCGGTCCGATCGCCCCGATCATCCGCTTCGAAAGTGCCGAGCAGGTGGTGGCCGAGGCGAACGATACGATCTATGGCCTCGCCGCCTATTTCTACGCGGAGAACCTGAAGCGCGTCTGGCATGTGGCCGAGGCGCTGGAATACGGCATGGTCGGCATCAATACCGGTCGCATGTCCTCCGAGGCCGCCCCCTTCGGCGGCATCAAGCAGTCCGGCATCGGCCGCGAAGGCTCACGCCATGGGCTCGAGGATTATCTCGAGATGAAGTATCTCTGCATGGGCAATATCTGAGCCGGCGATCCTCTCGCACGCCCCCTTGAAATTCTTGCTGCGGCTTGCCAATTGGGGCCGCAAACGATGGAGCGGGATCAGCCAGCTGAATGCCGCCCTCGCAACTTCAAACGCAATTTCCGGAGGTCCGCAACGCGATGAGTGAAGTCGAAATGTCCGTAGAGAAGCACGTCTTCGAAGCCGACGTGGCGAAACTGCTGCACCTGATGGTGCACTCCGTCTACTCCGACAAGAATGTCTTTCTCCGCGAACTGATTTCGAACGCGGCGGACGCCTGCGAGAAGCTGCGCTACGAAGCGATCGTCGCACCCGACCTCCTCGGCAGCGATCCGGCTCCGCGCATCGCATTGACCCTTGACGAGGAGAACGCCCGCCTGATCGTCGAGGACAACGGCATCGGAATGAGCCGCGACGAACTCGTCGAGTCCCTCGGCACCATCGCCCGCTCCGGCACGCGCGCCTTCATGGAGCGCATCGAAGCCGCCCAGAGCAGGGATGGCGCCCAGCTGATCGGCCAATTCGGCGTCGGCTTTTATTCCGCCTTCATGGTCGCCGACAATGTCGACGTCGTCTCCCGCCGCGCCGGCTCGGACAAAGCCTGGCACTGGGCATCGGACGGCAAGGGCAGCTACACGGTTTCCGCCGTCGACCTCGCAGATGCGCCGGCCCGCGGCACGCGGATCACCCTGCACCTGAAGGATGACGCCAAGACCTATACCTCGCGTTGGACGGTGGAGCGCATCGTCAAGGATCAATCGGGTCACGTGCCGGTGCCGATCTCGATCATGGAGAAGCCCGGTGCGGAGCCGGCGCAGGTCGCCGACGGCACGGCGCTCTGGACGAAGCAGAAGAGCGAGATTTCCAAGGAAGACTATACGGACTTCTACCGGGGCGTCGCCGGGCAGTATGACGAGCCGGCGCTGACCGTGCACTTCCGCGCCGAGGGCCGCCACGAATATACAGCGCTTGCCTTCGTGCCGGGCTCGAAGCCCTTCGATCTCTTCGACCCGGACCGCAAGGGCCGCATGAAGCTTTACGTCAAGCGCGTGTTCATCACCGACGAGGCGGATCTGCTGCCGCGCTACCTGCGCTTCGTGCGAGGACTGGTCGACACGGCCGATCTGCCGCTCAATGTCTCGCGTGAAATGATCCAGGAAAGCCCGCTGCTCGCCAATATCCGCAAGGGCCTGACGAACCGGGTGCTGACGAGCATCGAAAAGCTCATCGACAGCGATCCGGACGCCTTCGCCAAGCTGTGGGAAAACTTCGGCAGCGTCATCAAGGAAGGCATCTACGAGGATTTCGAGCGACGAGCCCAACTGCTGGCGCTTTCCCGCTTCCTGACGACCGCTGCCGAGGACAAGCCGCGCGCCTTGAGCGACTATGTCAAGGACATGAAGGACGGCCAGGCGGCAATCTATTACCTGACCGGGGAAAACCTCGCGCAACTGAAGGCATCGCCTCAGCTCGAAGGTTTCCGCGCCCGCGGCATCGAGGTGCTGCTCCTGACCGATCCGGTCGACAGCTTCTGGGTGACGACGGCGCCCGACTTCGACGGCAGACCCTTCAAGTCGATCACGCAGGGCGCGGCCGACCTCGCAGCCGTGGCCAAGGAGAACACAACCGCCGCCTCGCCTGCGGCGAGCCCGTCGGTCACCGATTTCGTGGCTTTCGCCAAGGCGACGCTCGGCGAGGCTGTCTCGGATGTCAGGATCTCCGACCGCCTGACGGAGAGCGCCGTCTGCCTCGTGGCGCCGGAACATGGACCGGACCGCCAGTTGCAGAAGATGCTGCAGGGCGCCGGTCGCATCGACGATACGGCAAAGCCCATTCTCGAAATCAATCCCGGCCATGCCTTGATTGCCGCCCTCGCCGCCGGCCCGTCGGACGACCAGACCTTCCGTGAAGACGCTGTCAAGCTGCTCTTCGATCAGGCACGTGTACTCGACGGCGACAAACCGGAAGATCCGCGCGCCTTCGCCGAGCGGTTGTCGCGCGTGTTCGATCGGGCTTTGAAGCATTGATGCGGAAATGCGGGCGAATTCCGCCCGCACTCAACGATTCATCTCTGCCTGGCTATCGCTCTACAGCGCCGCGCGTCCTCTCGGACGCGCAAAGGTCGCTGTAACTCTTTGAATCTGGCATCGAGCTTTCCGAAAATCGAGTACGATTTTCGGGCCGATCCGCTAGCCGGGCGGCTCTGCTGTCCCGGTATCGGAGCCGAGGTGGGACGCGTATTTGAGCTGGAACTCGCTCGAGAGTATCATGCCCAAGGCCACGCTTTCCCGGGTTATCGTGCCTCCGCTTAGCGTCTTGGCGTAGCTGTCGAGGCCGTCTGGGTCGGCCGCGCGGCCCAGAATCAGGAGATATAGGAAGCTGACGTAGGATCGGTCGGTCAGACCGAAGGTTGCATATCGCCCGTTGAACTCGTCGGATTTCATCAAGGCGATGGTCATGGCCGCGACAGTTGTTTCGCTCTTCTCCAATGCGTCCACCCAGCGCTCCATCTCTTCCGGGTCGCCCTGCCGCCCAAGCACAAGGCAGAAGGCAAAACGCGCCTGTCGGACCGCCAGCGGATCGGACGTCCTGCTTTCCGCCATGTCACAGTCTCTGCGCGGAACCGGTATCGGGCGTTTCCCGCGGATAAGATCCCTGACCGCAATGTAGGCCGGCTTTGGTTCCCCTAGTGTCCAGCCACCATCGCCCTTCGCGACCAGGCGTACCAGGCCCATGTAGGCCTCGAAGCCGGGAGCCCAATAGGTCTCGTCCAGCAGTTCGTAAATATGCGCGGCCTCCACCTTGTACTTTCCCTCAAGCTCCCGGATGCGCATCATCGCCTGTTTCAGTCCGTCGGCTTGCTGCTGTTCGCTGCGCTGGCTTCCATAGGGATTGTTGAACTCGGTGACCCAGATCGGGTGGCCGTAACGTGCGAGTTCCTTGAAGGCCCATTCCGGGTCTTCGCCATACATATGCCAGACGGAAATATCCCATTTGATTCCGTCCTGCCGCATCCGTTCAAAGGCGCCGAGATGTCCCCAACCGGCCGTGCCGATCGCTTTGCGGATCTGTGGATCGACCTCCGTCATGCCGTCCGACAAACCCTTCAGTACCGCACTGACCTTCGCCCAGCGCGGCCCATAGTAGTCCAGGGGTGCCACGCCGCCGGCAGGGCCCCACTCGCAGGGATACTGGCTGCCGTCGTCGCGCTTTTCGCAAGGTTTGATGATGGCATGGTTTTCCATCTCGTTGCCGAGCTCCCAGACGCGGATGTCGTCCTTGAACTGTGAGGCGAGTGTGACGGCGAACGCGCGGGCCTTATTGTAGAGCTCGTCGGCGCTGTCCTTAGCGAGATCGACATTGCTCGGGGTGATCACAGGAAGAATATCTATCCCGCGGGCCTTTCCTTCCTTCACAAGTCGGCCCAAGTCCCGCGCCTTCCCAACATCGGGAATGTTCACGCGGTAGGACTTCATCCCGAGATCCCTGACAATATCGAGCTGCCGTTCAATTCCGACGCCGGGATAGGCGGTGAACGGATGACCGTTGACGCCCCAGAGAATGTCCGCGGAGGCCGGGGCGATCGTAGCCAACAGACACACTGTTCCGACTGCCAGTCGAGCGAACATACTCGTCTCCCTCTCGCTGCGCAGCCTGGAGCATGCCGCCTCTCACCCGGCGCGGCAATTTGCCGGAATTGAGAATCCGACCGCTTTTGCTACCACTTTCGACCCATTGGATAGCTCGTACGGACAGTGACTGCCGGATCATTTTATCGGCATCACTGCGGGGTTCCGCAGCGCAGCCTCTGCCATATCGCCGCCGCTCGACGACCGTAGCGGCGTTGACCAAGCGGGGCATCGTGTACGCTGCGGCACAGCTTGCCGCCCATCTGCGGCAGTTTGCCGAAATGGCCGAACGGGCCGCCCCGCTACCTCTTTCGTTGGTCATTCCTATCCAATTTTCCGCCGGAGCCCGGCACGATCACCGCCTTTGGGTACATGGTTACCATCCGGCACTGCCTATAGAGTGTTTTGCTCCGCGTATTTGGAACCATGGCCCCATGCATATCTCGATCGTCGGTATTTTGATCTGCGTGGGGATATTGCTAATCGGAGCTTATTGCCGGTCCCCCCTGATCATCGGACTGATCGTTTCGCTGGCTTTCGGCGCGACAGCATTTGTGACGCTCGTCGCAATCGGGGGGTCGTCGCCGCTGATCTATACCTTCTTTGCTGCCCTTCTGATAACCGCCGTCATTACCAGACGGCGGTTTCCGCGGGAGATCGGCAACACATTCGGAAAGATTCGACCGCTCTGGGTGCTTTGCGGTCTGATGACATATTCCGTGGTCGGTGCGTGGTTGTTTCCACGCCTTTTCGCGGGACAGACGAGCGTCTTCGTTCAGTCCACGATGCGTCGTGGCATCGTCGAGGCTTCGCTTGCGCCTGTTTCGGGCAACATCACGCAAACCGGATATTTCGTTCTGGGGGGGCTCACCGCCATCGCTCTGTGCGTCCTGCTTCTGAAGGAAGACAGGATGGACGCTGTTCGGCGCAGCTTTCTTCTCTTGTGTGGTTTTCACGCCGGGATGGGGTTGCTCGATTTGATCGGCAAAGTCGCAGGCGCCGGCGATATTCTTTGGCCCATCCGTACCGCCAATTACGCCATGCTTACCGAGGTCATGGAGGGTGGTTTCTGGCGCATCACAGGCGCCAATTCGGAGGCGTCGTCCTTCGCAGGGGTCTCGCTCATCTGCCTTGCCTTCTGTTACGTCTACTGGCGCGAAACCAAATCGCGACTGGCGCAGGGACTGGCCGCGCTGCTGCTCGTCCTCGCCCTCCTCTCCACGTCGTCCACCGCCTATGTGGGATTGACGATTTTGGCCATGCCCGTTGCGCTTTCCATCCTCCGGTCCTTCCTGTCGGACCGCATCGACAGCGACGAGATCCTGATCATCGCGTTGCTTGGTGTTGCTATTGTCACAATCCTGGCAGTCATCCTTTACCACAGTGAATTTTTTGCTCTGTTCGTCCGCCTCATTGATTCCATGGTTCTCAACAAGGCTAGTTCTGCCTCCGGCCAGGAACGGGCCTACTGGAACATCAAGAGTCTGCAAGCCTTCGCGGACACCGGCGGTTTCGGCGTCGGCCTTGGCAGTTCGCGCGCGTCGAGCTGGCCGATCGCGGTGGTTTCGCAACTGGGCCTCGTCGGCGGGGTGATGATGGCCACGCTGCTGATGATCTTGGTGCGGGGCATGGGCCGTCTCAAGCCTTACCTCGATCCCGAGACGAACGCCGTCGTCTCAGGCGTACGGGCTTCCGCTTTGGCGTCTGCCCTCTCTGGCACATTGATTTCCGGGACTGCCGATCCAGGCATGTTCTTCTTTATTGCTTTTGCGGTCATCTCGGTGAGCAAGGTTCATGCGCGCAGGGAGAGAGATGCACGCTTGCGCGTTCCGCAGCTTAGCCGCCCTGCGCCTGCCGCACCCGCCGGGCCAGCCGGCCGCTCATCGCCGAACACGCGCGCAGCCAGCGCGCTTTACCGACCGTGAAACGTTAACGCATCGGCCCGAAAATCGTACCCGATTATCGGAAAGCTCGATGCGCAGATTCAAAGAGTTACAGCGACCTTTGCCCGTCTGAAACCGTCTGAAAAGACGCGCGGCGCTGTAATGTGGCCAACCGCACGGTCAGCCCCCCACGCGTCGAAGGGATTTCCCGTACTTTAACAGAACCTACACCAAACTGACATTTCGCCTTCACGAAACGCGGCTATCGCAGGGTCGTACCGATCATCGGTCTCCCCACAAGAGGACCTGCACGCCCATGTTTCAGTTGAAGGATGTCACTCGCCGGTTCGGCAAGAAAACCGCCGTCAGTTCGGTCAGTTTCGACATCCCCCAAGGCCAAATGGTCGGCATTATCGGTCGTTCCGGTGCGGGCAAGTCGACGCTCTTGCGCATGATCAATCGTCTCGTCGACCTCTCTTCGGGCTCGATCGTATTCGGCGGCGTCGAGGTGTCCTCGCTCAAGGGTGCGGCCCTGCGCAATTGGCAGCGCGATTGCGCGATGATCTTCCAGCAGTTCAACCTCGTGCCGCGCCTCGACGTGCTGACCAACGTGCTGCTCGGCCGGCTCAATCACCGCTCGACGGTATCGAGCATTCTCAACCTGTTCAGCCGCGAAGAACGCATCATGGCGATCGGCGCGCTCGAGCGGCTCGGCATCGAACAGACGGCTCTGCAGCAGGCCGGCACCCTTTCCGGCGGGCAGCAGCAACGCGTGGCGATCGCCCGTGCGCTAATGCAGCAGCCGAGGGTGCTGCTCGCCGACGAGCCGATCGCTTCGCTCGACCCGCTCAATGCCAAGATCGTCATGGACGCGCTGCGCGACATCAGCGAACGGGACGGCATTACCGTCGTCACCAATCTGCACACGCTCGATACGGCGCGGAACTATTGCGAGCGCATCATCGGCATGGCGCAGGGTCGCGTCGTGTTCGACGGGCAACCGAACGATCTGACCGCCGCGGCCGTCGCAGAGATCTATGGCGCAGACACCCCGATCGAGGAGTCGATGACTTCGACCAGCATCAATATTCCCGCGGCGGTTCCGCAGGAACAAACGGCATCGGCCGGCTTCAAGCCGCTGGCACTGGCCGGCACCTGACGCCCGCCAGGATCGAGCGCCCGCGTCAAGGGCACCTCAATAAAACCGATAGTCATCCGGCGCGGCCGGAAAAACGGGAGACGAACCTCATGTTGAAGAAAGCTCTTCTTGGCGCCGTAGCGCTCTTTGCCCTCGTCGGCCATGCCCGGGCCGAAGATCTCAAGGAATTCCGCATCGGCATACTCGGCGGCGAAAACGAAGCGGACCGCCTGCGCAACTTCCAATGCATGATCGACAAGCTGCCGGCGGCAATCGGCGTCGAAAAGGTTTCGCTGTTCCCGGCCGCCGATTATGACGGCGTCATCCAGGGTCTGCTCGGCGGCACGCTAGACTATGCCGAACTCGGCGCGTCCGGCTATGCCAAGATCTACCTGGCCAAGGCCGATGCCGTCGAGCCGATCCTGACGACGGTCCAGACCGACGGCTCGACCGGCTATCACTCGATCATGGTCGCCCGCAAGGATTCCGGCATCACCAAGCTCGAGGACCTCAAGGGCAAGAAGCTCGGCTTCGCCGATCCGGATTCCACCTCGGGCTACCTCGTTCCCCTCGTCACCCTGCCGGAAGCCATCGGCGCGCCGGTGAAGGAATTCTTCGGCGAGACCGGTTTCGGCGGCGGCCATGAGAACCTCGTCCTCGAAGTCGTCAAGGGCAATTTCGATGCCGGCACGACCTGGGGTTCGGGCGTCGGCGAATTCAAGGACGGCTATACTTCGGGCAACCTGCACAAGATGGTCGAGAAGGGCATTCTCGATATGAACGACCTCGTCGAGCTCTGGAAGTCCCCGCTGATCCCGAACGGCCCGATCGTCGTGCGCTCCTCGATGAACGACGACATGAAGGCGAAGTTCAAGCAGTTCATGATGAACCTGCCGAAGACGGACGCCGCCTGCTTCTCCGCCATCCAGGGCGGCGACTTCACCGGTTTTGTCGAAGTCAATAGCGACTTCTACAAGCCGATCATCGACGCTCGCAAGGCGACGATCGGCGGCTGATCGTCAATCCTTCCACGCCGGGCCGGCCGCATCTGCGGCCGGCAGTCGATTATCCAGCCGGCCTTGGGGATCCCGCTCAACGCGGGGCAAGAGGGAGTGCGGGCGGTTTCTTCGCCCAGCCTTCCGCGTCTCAACTTATCCAGAGGCCGGCGTTCGCCGAGAATCCGATGGCCACCTCCATGCTATCCAGCCAGTTAAGCGAAAACGGCGCTCTTGTGGACCGTCACTGGCAAGAGCTCAACGCCCGTCGGCGCCTTTACACCTGGGCCGGCCTTGCAGCGCTTGCGGTGGCGCTCTTTGCCTCACTCTGGTTCGCCAACGGCTCGAATGCCGGCAAGTTCTTCGAACGCCTGCCGCATTTCTTCGATTTCGTTGGCGATCTGATGCCGCGCGACGGAATGGAGGTCGTCCGGGCCATGTTCGATCTGCCGTCGCCCTATGACGACGGCAGCTTCAAATACAACTATCCGGACGGCCGGCTCTATCTGACCGACAGCATCTACATCCCTGAATACTTCCACAAGATGCTCGAGACGGTGAACATCGCCATCTTCTCGACGGTGATCGGGGCCTTCTTCGGCTTCATCCTGTGCTTTCTGGCCGCGCGAAACCTCATGCCCAATCCATGGATCCGCGGCGCGGTGCGCCGGATAATGGAGGTGCTGCGCGCCTTTCCCGAGGTGGTGATCGCCGGCTTTTTCCTGGCAATCCTTTCGCTCGGACCCATTCCCGCCATCGCCGCGGTTTCGATCCATACGATCGGTGCACTCGGCAAGCTGTTCTTCGAGGTGGTCGAGAATGCCGACATGAAGGCGGAGGAGGGTCTGCGTGCCGTCGGCGGCAACTGGATAGAGCGCGTCTGGTTCGGCATCGTGCCGCAGGTTCTCCCGAATTTCATGAGCTACTTTCTGCTGCGCCTCGAGATCAATGTTCGAGCCTCGACGATCATCGGTGCGGTCGGTGGGGGCGGCATCGGCGAAGTCCTGCGTCTGTCGATCGGCCAGGGGCATCAGGCAAAGACACTGGCGATCGTCATCCTGCTCTTCGCGACGATCTGCGCCGTCGATCAGTTTTCCGCATGGTTTCGCCGCCGCCTCGTTGGCGACCAGGCCTTCCAGCTTACGCAATAGGAGCGCGCCATGATTGCCTCGACCAAGCCCGGCGCGCGTGAAATGGAAGCAATTGCGGCCCGTCACCCGCATCTCTTGCGGCCGACTACCCGTTGGAAAGCCATTCTGATCGGTGCCGGCCTGGTACTGTATCTGGTTCTCAGCTGGTGGTTCTTCTCGATCGGCCACGTGCTTGCCAACGCGAACTGGGGTATCGCCGGAACCTATCTCGCCGACTGGGTATCCTACGAGATTCGCCCGGATATCACGATAGCGCGTGACGGTACGATGAGCGTCTCGTATCAGCGCAATTCGCCGCTCGGAAAGAATCCGAACCCGGAATGGGTCTCGCTCGACAAGCAGACGGTGACGCGCAGCGTCGAGACGCCGGCGGCCGTGCCGCAGGCGCCAAAGCCGAAGACAACTTCCTCCTTCAGTTTCATGGCGCCGAACGCGTCGCTTGGCGGAAGCCAGAACGATGCCGAGCAGCCTGTTGAAACGACCCGCACCGAAGAGGTCGTTACACGAGCGGTCATAACCTATGACCGCTCGACGCGAATCGAGGTCGCCGACAGGCTGGTGCGGGCCACCCATGCCGGAGAGACCTTCACCATGGCGGTCGACGGCGCCGACGTAGTGACGCCGCAAGATCCACTACCAGGCTGGGCGAAACAGAAGCGGCCGGGCGAAAAGATCACGCTCTCCTTCGGTCTGACCGGTTGGGCGGAGGTCGAAGGCGGCGAGGTCTCGATCCGCAACCGCTTTTTCGGCTGGGCGAACTTCCTGTTCGACACCGAGTCGCCGTTCTTCGGGAAGCCCTACGGCGAAGTGGTATCACTGATCCTGTCGGGCGACCGGATCGACCCGACGCGCTCCAATCTCGGGCTCGCCTGGGACAACATTCTTTATAATGCCGAATGGCAGCATCTCGACGTCTGGACCAAGCTCCTTCAGACGATCGTCATGGCCTTCGTCGGCACCCTTTTCGCCTCGCTGGTCGCCTTTCCGCTCTGCTTCCTGGCGGCGCGCAACATCACGCCAAACCGCGTCACCAATCAACTCGTCAAACGCTTCTTCGACTTCCAGCGCTCGGTCGACATGTTCATCTGGGCGCTCTTCTTCACCCGCGCCTTCGGACCCGGACCGCTCGCCGGCATCTCGGCGATCTTCTTCACCGACACCGGCACCCTCGGCAAGCTCTACTCCGAGGCCCTCGAAAACATCGACGACAGGCAGCGCGAAGGAGTCAAATCCGTCGGCGCCGCGCCGATTGCGGTGCAGCGCTTCGGGGTACTGCCGCAGGTTCTGCCTGTGTTTGCCAGCCAGGCGCTCTATTTCTGGGAGTCGAACACGCGTTCGGCCACGATCATCGGCGCCGTCGGCGCCGGGGGAATCGGGCTCAAGCTCTGGGAAGCGATGCGCACCAATTCGGATTGGGAAAATGTCGCCTATATGGTGCTTTTGATCTTGATGGTTGTCTTCTTTTTCGACAGCATCTCGAACGCGTGCCGCTCGCGGCTGGTGGGAGGCAAGGTGCACTGATAGGCTTTCGCGCTTTGGCATCAGGATGTTGTCACGCAAATCAGCTAGCTGCGCAACTCACCCCGCGAATAGCTCATTGCCGCAGGTCGCGGCAATTCGATACGGAAAGTGAAGCCCGTGCGTTACGCAATCTACTTCGCGCCGCCGGCCGATGACCGGCTGTCGCTGACGGCAGCCCATTGGCTCGGCCGAGACGCCTTCACCGGTGGCGCCCTGGCATGGCCGGAAGACCCTGTTTTCACGCCCGAGCGGCAGCTTGCCCTGACGGCCGAACCGCGCCGCTACGGTTTCCACGGCACGTTGAAGGCGCCTTTCGCACTCGCGCCGGGCCGCAGCGAGGCCGAGCTGATTGCCGCTTTCGACGAATTTGCCGCCGAGACCGAGTCCTTCGTCGTGCCGGAAATCGCGCTTCACCAGCTCGGGCCTTTTTTCGCCTTGATCGCAAAGGAGGATTGCCCGCCGCTCCGCAACCTGGCTGCACAGGCCGTGCGGCGCTTCGAGCCCTTCAGGGCGCGGCTTTCGGAAGCGGATATCGCGCGGCGGAACCCGGAGAGCTTGACACCGCGCCAGCGGGAATACCTCGCTGCCTGGGGTTACCCATATGTTTTCGAGGAGTTCCAGTTTCATCTCACGCTCACCGGACCGGTGCCGGAGGAGATGCAGGATCTCGTGCGGGAAACGCTCGAAGCCGCTTTCGCCGAATTCATCGGCAGGCCGCTTGCCATCGACACGATTGCGCTTTTTGCCGAGACCAGCCGCGGCACGCCCTTTACCGTTCATTCCCTGCTGCCGCTCGGCAGCGCATCCACACGAAAGATCGCATGACATGAGCAATGAACAGGTTCTGACCAATGCCCGCATCGTCCTGGAAGATCGCATCGTCGACGGTTCGGTGCAGATCCGAGACGGTCGGATTGCCGACATTTCGGAAGGTGCAAGCCGCGCCGGCGAGGATTTCGAGGGCGATTATCTGCTGCCCGGCCTGATCGAGCTCCACACGGACCATCTGGAGGCGCACTATTCGCCGCGGCCGGGCGTGCGATGGCTCAAGATCGCCGCCCTCCAGGCCCATGACGCGCAGGTCGTCACCTCCGGCATTACCACGGTATTCGACTGCCTGCGGCTCGGCACCGACGAGGACAACGGTTTCCCGAAGGGCGAGATGCGCAGCATGGCCGATGCGCTGGCAAAGGCCAAGGACGAGGGGCGCCTCAGAGCCGACCACCTGATCCACCTGCGCTGCGAGGTGTCGACCGCCGATGTTCTCGATCAGTTCGAGGACTTCCAGAACGATCCGCAGGTCAGGCTGGTATCGCTGATGGACCACGCGCCCGGCCAGCGCCAATTCCAGACGATGGATCAATACACGCTCTATTACAAAACCAAGCGCGGACTGTCCGACGAGGCATTTGCCGCCTTCGTCGAGCGCCAGCTGGCGCTCTCCGCCCGCTATGCCACACCCCACCGCACGGCGCTTGCCGAGGCCTGTATACTCCGCGGGATCGCCATCGCCAGTCATGACGACGCGACGACCGATCATGTCGAGGAGTCGATCGGCTATGGCGTCCGCCTGGCGGAGTTTCCGACGAGTTTCGAGGCGGCGGAAGCCTCGCACCGCGCCGGCCTCAGCGTGCTGATGGGCGCGCCGAATGTCGTACGGGGCAAGTCGCATTCGGGCAACATTGCCGCACGAGACCTGGCCGAGTGCGGCGTGCTCGACGTGTTGTCTTCGGATTATGTGCCGTTCAGCCTGATCCATGCGCCCTTCGTGCTCGCCGACGAGATCGAGACGATCGACCTGCCGAAGGCGATCGCCATGGTCACCGCAACGCCGGCGCGTACCGTGGGGCTCGACGACCGCGGCCGGATTGCGATCGGGCTGCGGGCCGACATCGCCCGCGTCCATCGGCGCGAGGGTGTTCCGGTGGTCCGCTCCGTCTGGCGTGAAGGGAGGCGTGTCGCATGATTGGACAAGAAAAAAGTCGCGGGACTCTCATTGCCGTAGTCGGTCCGAGCGGGGCCGGCAAGGACAGCGTCATGGGTTTTGCCGCCAGCCATTTCGCAAATCGGCCGGATATCCTCTTCGTCCGGCGGGTGATCACGCGGCCTTCGGACGCCGGCGGCGAAGTGCATGAAAGCGTCTCTGCCGCGGAGTTCGAGGAGATGCACCGATGCGGCGCATTCGCCGTCTCGTGGCAGGCGCATGGCTTGAGCTATGGCGTTCCGCGGGAGATCGCCGCCAAGGTCGCAAGCGGCATGATCGCGATCGTCAACGGCAGCCGCACGGCCTTGCCGGCCTTCCGCGCCGCATTCGGTGAGATTTCGGTGGTGCTCGTTACGGCGGAGCCGCCGGTTCTCGCCCGGCGCCTCGCAGAGAGGGGACGCGAAAGCGAGGCGGACGTGCTGCGCCGCCTGACGCGCCAGGCGCCCGAAATCATCGCTGGCCCAGACGTGACGGTGATCGACAATAGCGGCCGGCTTGAGGTCGCCGGAAACCGCTTCGTCGCACTTATCGAGCGCTGCTTGTCCGAGATGCATCATCCCGCCTGAGAAATGCGTCGGCCCTCGACGGCGCCGCGCCGTCTCCGACGCTCGCCGCAACAAGTCTGATTTCGAAGCCCCGGACCCAAGCGGTTCCGGGGCTTTTCCTTTTGGCTCCTCGCCTGCCCCGCGCCATCCTACCTCCGGTCCGAGGGCGCGATTTTCTTCTTGCAGCCCTCGCGTTATGTATATACATTATGCTGCATCAGGGAGGCGGAACGGATGAATGCAAGCGAAATCGCCGGCACGAAACGGACGAGCCTGTGGCGCAATCTGCGCCTGGCGACGTTTCGTGAGGATCTAGGTCCGCTTGGCGTTGTAGAAGATGGCGCCGTCGCTGTTCGGGAAGGCCGGATCGTCTTTGCGGGCGCCGAAGGCGAGCTGCCATCGGACCTTTTCAAAGCCGACGACGTCGTCGATTGCGATCGCCGCTGGATGACGCCGGCCCTCATCGACTGCCACACGCATATCGTTCACGGCGGCAACCGCGCCCGCGAGTTTCAGCTGCGGCTGGAGGGCGCGACCTACGAGGAGATCGCAAAGGCCGGCGGCGGCATCGCTTCCACCGTATTGGCGACGAATGCACTCTCGGTCGACGAACTCGTCGACGTGGCGCTTCCACGGCTCGACGCCCTGCTCTGCGAAGGCGTTTCGACGGTCGAGGTCAAATCCGGTTACGGCCTCAATATCGATGCCGAGCTGAAGATGTTGCGTGCGGCGCGGCAATTGGAGAAACGCCGTCCCGTACGCATCGTCACCAGCTATCTCGCCGCTCACGCCACGCCCCTGGAATACAAGGGCCGGAACGGTGCCTACATAGATGAGGTCGTCCTGCCCGGTCTCGACCGTGCCCAATCCGAGGGCCTCGTCGACGCGGTCGACGGGTTCTGCGAGGGCATTGCCTTCACACCGGCGGAAATCGCACGCGTCTTCTCCCGGGCGACGGCGCTCGGACTCCCGGTCAAGCTCCATGCTGAGCAGCTTTCCGATCTCGGAGGAGCCAAGCTTGCCGCCTCCTATGGCGCCCTCTCGGCGGATCACCTCGAGTATCTCGATGCCGAAGGGGCCGCCGCCATGGCGGAGGCGGGAACCGTCGCGGTCCTGTTGCCAGGCGCTTTCTACACGCTCCGCGAAAGGCAGTTGCCGCCGATCGAAGCGCTTCGCGCTGCCGGCGCACGCATTGCCGTCGCCACGGACTGCAATCCGGGCACCTCACCGCTGACCTCGTTGTTGCTGACGATGAACATGTCGGCCACCCTCTTCCAACTGACTGTCGAAGAGTGCCTGGCGGGTACCACCCGCGAAGCGGCGCGTGCACTCGGCATTCTGGATGAGACCGGCACGATCGAAGCCGGAAAGTCCGCCGACCTTGCAATCTGGAACATCGATGAACCGGCGGAACTGATCTACCGCATCGGCTTCAATCCCCTGCACGAGCGCGTATTCAAGGGTGAAAGGACCCTCCGATGAGCATCATCCTCAAACCCGGTTCGGTTCCGCTCAGGGACCTGCAGACGATCTTCTGGACCGGCGAGCCGGCGCGGCTCGATCGCGCCTCCGACGCCCCGATAGAGAAGGCAGCCGCCCGGATTGCCGAGATCGCTGCCGGCGAGGCCCCGGTCTATGGCATCAATACCGGCTTCGGCAAACTGGCATCGATCAAGATCGACAGCGCCGACGTGGCGACCCTGCAGCGCAACCTCATCCTGTCGCATTGCTGCGGCGTGGGGGAGCCGCTGCCGGAGAACATCGTGCGCCTGATCATGGCGCTCAAGCTGATCTCGCTCGGGCGCGGCGCCTCCGGCGTGCGGCTGGAACTCGTGCGTCTTATCGAGTCGATGCTGGAGCGCGGCGTCGTTCCCCTGATCCCCGAAAAGGGGTCGGTCGGCGCCTCGGGCGATCTCGCGCCGCTCGCCCACATGGCCGCAGTGATGATGGGCGAAGGCGAAGCCTTCTTCCAGGGCGAGCGCATGACGGCGATGGCGGCGCTGCGGGCAGCCGGGCTTTCCGCCGTCACGCTCGTCGCCAAGGAAGGCCTGGCGCTGATCAACGGCACACAGGTCTCGACGGCGCTGGCACTCGCCGGCCTCTTCCGCACCCATCGCGCCGCGCAGGCAGCGCTCATCACGGGCGCGCTCTCGACGGATGCCGCGATGGGTTCATCCGCCCCCTTCCACCCGGACATCCACACGCTACGCGGCCATCGCGGTCAGATCGACACCGCCGCCGCGCTTCGCCGCCTGCTCGAAGGCTCCGCCATCCGCCAGAGCCATGTCGAAGGCGACGAGCGTGTGCAGGATCCATACTGCATCCGCTGCCAGCCGCAGGTTGACGGCGCCTGTCTCGATCTCCTGCGCTCCGTTGCCGCCACGCTGACGGTCGAGGCAAATGCCGTGACCGATAATCCGCTGGTGCTCTCGGACGATTCCGTCGTCTCCGGTGGCAATTTCCACGCCGAGCCGGTGGCTTTCGCCGCCGACCAGATCGCGCTTGCGGTCTGCGAGATCGGTGCCATTTCGCAGCGGCGGATCGCGCTTCTCGTCGATCCCGCGCTGAGCTACGGCCTGCCCGCGTTCCTTGCCAGAAACCCCGGGCTCAATTCCGGCCTGATGATTGCCGAGGTCACCTCGGCCGCGCTGATGTCGGAGAACAAGCAGCTCTCTCATCCCGCATCGGTCGACTCGACGCCGACCTCCGCCAACCAGGAAGACCATGTCTCCATGGCCTGCCACGGCGCCCGCCGTCTCGGGCAGATGACCGACAACCTCTTCTCGATCATCGGCATCGAGGCCCTTACCGCCGTGCAGGGCATCGAGTTCCGGGCGCCTCTGACGACCAGCCCCGAACTGCAGAAGGCCGCCGCTGCCGTGCGCGCCGTTTCGCCGACGATCGCCGAGGATCGCTACATGGCCGATGACTTGCGGGCGGCCGGCGAACTCGTCGCCACCGGCCGGCTCGCCGCCGCCGTCTCCGACGGCATCCTGCCGGACCTGGAGAGCTGACATGGCCGTCTTCGAAGTCCGGCGCGGCACCTCGCCCGTCATCCTCGGCTTTCCCCATACGGGCACAGACGTGCCGCCGCCGATCTGGCAGCGGTTGAACGACAACGGCCGGCTTCTTGCCGACACCGACTGGCATATTCACGAGCTCTACGAGGGCCTGCTGCCGGAAGCGACGACAGTGCGGGCGACCTTCCATCGCTACGTCGTCGACGCCAATCGCGATCCGCAAGGCGTCAGCCTCTATCCGGGACAGAACACGACCGGCCTTGTGCCGGAGACCGATTTCGACGGTGCGGCGATCTGGAAGAAAGGCGAAGGCCCGCGAGACGCGGACATCGCCGCGCGGCTGCGCGACTTTCACGCGCCCTATCATGCGGCCCTTGCGGCAGAGGTCGCCCGCGTCAAGGCGATCCACGGCATCGCTGTCCTCTACGACTGCCACTCGATCCGCTCGCATATTCCTTTCCTCTTCGAGGGCAAGCTGCCGGACTTCAATATCGGCACGGATATGGGCCGGACCTGTGACCCGGCAATCGAGACTGCGGCAGACGAATGTGCTGCAAACGCAATCGGTTACAACCATGTCCTGAATGGACGCTTCAAGGGCGGCTGGACGACCCGACACTATGGCAGACCGGAAGACGGTGTACACGCGATCCAGATGGAACTGGCGCAGTCGACGCATCTTGCAATGGAGGCGCCGCCCTTCGCGCTCGACGCGGCCAAGGCCGAACGGCTTCGCGCCCATCTCAAGGCCATACTGGAACGCATCGAGACAAAGGCATTCGACCTCAAACGCTCAAGGAGTGAGGCATGAACATCAACAATCCGCGCCACAATATCCGCGAGGTGCGCAGTCCGCGCGGAACCGAACTCAACGCGAAGAGCTGGCTCACGGAGGCGCCGCTCCGGATGCTGATGAACAATCTCGACCCGGACGTTGCGGAAAACCCGCACGAACTCGTCGTCTATGGCGGCATCGGCCGCGCTGCCCGGACCTGGGCCGATTTCGACCGCATCGTCGCGACGCTCAAGGACCTGAACGAGGACGAGACCCTGCTCGTGCAGTCCGGCAAGCCCGTCGGCGTCTTCCGCACCCACAAGGATGCGCCGCGCGTGCTGATCGCCAATTCCAACCTCGTGCCGCACTGGGCCAACTGGGATCATTTCAACGACCTGGATAAGAAGGGCCTTGCGATGTACGGCCAGATGACGGCCGGCTCGTGGATCTATATCGGCACGCAAGGCATCGTACAGGGCACCTACGAGACTTTTGCCGAGGCCGGGCGCCAGCATTATGGCGGCAATCTCAAGGGCAAGTGGATCCTGACCGGCGGCCTCGGCGGCATGGGTGGCGCGCAGCCGCTGGCGGCCGTCATGGCCGGTGCCTCATGCCTCGCGGTCGAATGCAATCCGGACTCGATCGATTTCCGCCTGCGCACCCGCTATCTCGACGAGAAGGCGGAGACGCTCGAGGACGCAATGACGATGATTGAGCGCTGGACGAAGGCCGGCGAGGCGAAGTCCGTCGGGTTGCTCGGCAATGCTTCGGAAATCCTGCCCGAAATGGTCCGCCGCGGCATTCGTCCCGATATGGTCACCGACCAGACCTCGGCGCATGATCCGATCAACGGCTATCTGCCGAAGGGCTGGACCATGGCCGAATGGAAGGCCCGGCGCGAAAGCGACCCGAAGGCAGTCGAAAAGGCGGCCCGCGCCTCGATGAGGGAGCATGTCGAAGCCATGCTCGCCTTCTGGGACGCCGGTATCCCGACGCTCGACTACGGCAACAATATCCGTCAGGTCGCGAAGGACGAGGGCCTGGCGCGTGCCTTCGACTTCCCCGGCTTCGTGCCCGCCTATATTCGCCCGCTCTTCTGCAAGGGCATCGGACCGTTCCGCTGGGCTGCCCTTTCCGGCGATCCGGAGGACATCTACAGGACGGATCAAAAAGTCAAGGAACTGCTGCCGGACGACGAGCACCTGCACAATTGGCTCGACATGGCGCGCGAACGCATCGCCTTTCAGGGGCTTCCGGCGCGCATCTGCTGGGTCGGACTCGGTGACCGCCATCGCCTCGGTCTCACCTTCAACGAGATGGTGCGCACGGGCGAATTGAAGGCCCCGGTCGTCATCGGCCGCGACCACCTCGATTCCGGCTCGGTGGCATCGCCGAACCGCGAGACCGAAGCGATGAGGGATGGATCCGATGCGGTGTCAGACTGGCCTCTGCTCAACGCGCTTCTCAACACCGCCTCCGGGGCAACCTGGGTGTCGCTGCACCATGGCGGCGGCGTCGGCATGGGCTTCTCACAGCATTCCGGCATGGTGATCTGCTGCGACGGCAGCGAGGAGGCGGAGCGCCGCATCGCGCGGGTACTCTGGAACGATCCGGCGACCGGCGTCATGCGTCACGCGGATGCGGGCTACGACATCGCGATCGACTGCGCCAAGGAACAGGGACTGCGCCTGCCCGCCATTCTCGGGAACTGACGGAAGAAGGAGGCCGCCGCAGCGGCCTCCTTCTCTGCGGCCTGGCGGAACCACCGGCGGTTCAATGCAATTCTTGCGGGAGGATCTTCCCTTTCGACATACGCTCCATAGTTAAAGCCTTATGGCCGCAAAGCATTCATCCATGGAAGCGGGGGTAAGATGTCCGTGTTGATCAGCATTCTGATTACGTTTCTCGTCGTCGTCCTGGTGCTCTACCTTGTCAACCGGCTGGCGCTGGACGGCCGCACCAAGCAGATCGTCCAGGCCATCGTGATCATCATCGGAATTCTTTCCTTGCTGAGATATCTCGCCGTGTTCTGACGGCCGGCGGGAATCAGCTCTCGCTCCACCGTCTCGACAGGCGCGACCTCGGCACGAACTCGAATTCGGAATCGAAAGGGAACATCGGGCGTCGGCGGCGTTCGCAGGCGAGGCTCGCTATGTCCTGATTGACGACGCCGTCCGTCAGCGCCATCAGGTTGGGCTTGGCAATCGGCGCCAGTTCCGGCGAGAGATAACCGGACTTCACGACGAGCAGCCGCATGGCCTCCGGCTCGAGGCCGAGACGCCGGAAATCCTCCAGCGCGTGATAAGGCCGGCGCCGCGCCGACAGGACGGCCATGATTCCCCCGACCCGGATCACCGCCTGCCGCTCCGCCGAAGCGCCCGGATTATCAAGCCGCACGACCTCGGCCGTCACCGCAACGCTCGCGCTCGATCGATCGAGACTGCCGCCGATGCTCAGGTTCAGGCAGTCACCCTCGCCGGCTGCGAAACAGGCGTCTACGGCCGGCCGATCCGCAATGCCGGCGATCAAGGCGTCCGTCCAGTCGCGAGCCAGAAGCGCCTTCAGCACATCGGTGCGGTCACCGACGCCGCCCCCGGTCGGGTTGTCGCCGGAATCGGCGAGAATGACGGGTCTGTTGGTCGACCTTTCGGCGATGGCGAGCATATCCTCGAGCGGGCCTGTGACAGGCCCAAAACGAAACTTCTTCCGTGCATTCCAATAGCTTGCGGCGATTTCTTCCGCCGCTTTCGAGGCCGCGACCCTCTCGAGACCGGTGATGACGGCGCAGGCGGTCGCCCGCGGCTCGTCCGCCCAGACGTAGCCGACCATCAGGTTGGCATCGAGGATGCCAGGACGCCTGTCGATTTCCGCCAGCGCACGATAGAGATTTGCCGCCGGCTCGTCTTCTGTCGAGGTGCGCTCGCCCGGCAGCAGCACCGGCACCGGCGCCCAGGCAACGCCGGGACGCATTCCCTTGCCGCACGCCTTGACCAGCATCGACCAGGCCCTGACCATGGTTTCGACCGTGTCGATATGCGGCGCGGTCCGGTAGGCTGCGAAAATGTCGATCGCATCGACGACCCGCTGACTGACATTGCCGTGCAGGTCGTAGCTGACCGCGACCGGGCAATCGGGGCCAACGATCGCGCGAGCGGAAGTGATCCAGTCGCCCTCGGCATCGTCCATGCCGTCGACGTTCATTGCGCCATGCATGGCGAGATAGAGCCCGTCGATCGGCAGGGCAGAGCGAAGCCGGTCCAGAAACTCCCTCTTGAGAACGTTATAGGCCGGTTGGGATACCGGGCCGCCGGGCACGGCCCGCGCATGGAGGAGTGGAAGAGGCTCCACGCCATCCGCCTCGACAAAGCTGAAGGCACCGACCTGCAGCAATTCTTCACCCCTCAGGATCCGGAAATCGTCGACGGTCATCAGAACCGGCGAGTAGGTGCTGCACTCCGTATGAATACCACCGACGGCGATCCGCATGGCCGCCTCACAGCATTGGGCTCAAGGGCGCGATCGCCGCGAAACGCAGCCAGTCTTTTTTGTCCTTCGGCGTCCAGGCCGCCTCGGCAATCGCCGGCAGGCGCGGGAAGACCAGCCGGTTGAAATAGCCGCGCGAAAGAAAGTGCTCGGACCAGATGCAGGCCTGCACGCCCCTCATCCGGCTCCTCAGTTCCTTGGGAAATTCGCCCTCGGCTTCGTAGGCATATGTGTGTTCCGGCGTTGACGTTCCCGCCCAACTTGCACCTGGCTCCTGCCAGGCGTCCGCCTGCGCCATATCGAGGTAGTAGGCCTGGCCCGGGGTCATGACGACATCATAGCCGTCGCGCGCCAGATCGATGCCGACCTTCGGATTTTCCCAGGCCATCAAGAGCGTGTCCTCGGCACCGACGCCGCCGCCATGGGCGACCTCGTTCCAGCCAACGAGGCTACGGCCGCGCGCCGTCAGCATCTGTTTCACTTTCTTCAGGAAAAAGGACTGCAGCGAAAAAGTGCCGGAAATGCCCTCCTCTTCCATCAGCCTGCGGGCTTTCGGGGAGGCTAGCCAGGATCCGTCCGCTACCTCGTCACCGCCGATATGGATATAGCGGCTCGGAAAGAGATCGACCATTTCATCGAAGACTTTCGCGAGGAACTCGTAGGTCAGCGGGACCGCAGGGTTGAGCGCATTGTTCGGGTAACCCTGGACGGAGTGGTAGCTTTCCGGTGCCTCCTGCCCGTCGGCGAGTTCCGGAAGCGCGGCGAGCACGGCGGTGCTGTGGCCGGGAATGTCGATCTCCGGAACGACCTCGACATTCAGCGCCGCCGCATGGGCGACGATTTCCCGGACATCCTCCTGGCCATAATAGCCGCCGACCGGTTCGGCGCCGTTGCCGAGTTGCGGCAGCAGCGGCTCGTCCGGCCCGCGCAAGACCCCGAGTGTCGTCAAAGTCGGAAAGGCCTTGATCTCCAGCCGCCAGGCCTCGTCGTCCGTCAGGTGCCAATGGAAGATGTTGAGCTTGAACCAGGCGAGAATGTCGATCAGCCGCAGCACGTCTGCCGTCGGATAGAATTGCCTGGAGACATCGAGATGGCAACCGCGCCAGCCATAGCGCGGAGCGTCGCGGATCGTGCCGGAAGCCGGAAAACGGAACGTCCCCGGGTGATGGCGCGCGCCGTCGAGAAGCTGCGCCAGTGTCGTCAACCCGTATTGGCGGCCTGCGGGTGAGCCGTAGCCGAGCCGGATCTCCCCACCGGAGAACTCAAGGTCATAGGCCTCCTGTCCCAGATGTTCTTTCTGCGCAAACGCAACCGACCGCCCCTGTGCCGAGGGCGCGAGACTGAAGGGGGCATGCCCTGCGGGAAACAGCCGATGGAAGAGAGCGAGAACGTCCGACATCGCCGCGATGTCCTGCGAGCGGCTGCCCTCCGCCGGAAAGAGAACCACCGGCAGTCCCTCCCCCGGCTCCGCGTCGATTGCGGCCGGCCAGGGCTGCAGCGAAAACGGGAGCTCCAACCGCCCTTCCGGCAGCCGTGCAGGCGGGGGCTCGCTTTTCGCTCCGTCCAATTGCAGATCCGAAACCGCGACCGGCAGATGCCGGCCATCCGAAAGCGTCAGATAGGCCGACTTCGCCCCGTCCACGCAATGTTTCGCCTGCCGGTGCAGGCCGCCGACGGTGAAGAACCAGGCTTCTCCCGGCTGCAGCGTCAGATCGTCCGGCGGCGCGAATTCATGGAAATTGGCATTGCGGCGCAGGAAAATCGCATTCTCGCAAGCGCTCGGATCGATGACGCGGGTGAGTGAGGTATAGACCAGACGAAAGCCGCTGAGCGGCGCCTCCGACAGATTGAAAAAGGTGAAGGTGAAGCGTCCATTGGCGCCGCCTTCCGGCTGCCAGGCAGATTCGAGGCGATAAGAGACCGGCTGCATGCGCATCCTCCAGTAGGTTCAATAGTGGCTGGACTGCGAAAATGTGCGGGCAAGCTCGGCCTGCCCGGCGGTGAGCCCGCAATCGACCGGCAGGCAGACGCCCGTGATGGCACTCGCCTGCGGTCCTGCCAGGAAGTGCACGGCATTGGCGACGTCCTCGGGATTGACGATGCGCTGCAGCGGATACCAGCGCTGCGCCTCTTCGAAGACTTGCGGGTTGGCCCGGGCACGCGCCTCCCACGCGTGCGTGCGCACCGTGCCCGGCGCCACGGCATTCGCCCGTATGCCGAATTTTCCATATTCGACGGCGATCAGCCTCGTAAGGTGCAGAAGGCCCGCCTTGGCGGCGCTATAGGCCGGATGGCCGAAGACGCCGACAGCGTTCACCGAGGCGATGTTGACGACGGAGCCGCGGCTCTCCTTCAGCATGTCCTCGACCGCTCGGAAGCAGAGGAAGGCGGCCTCCAGATTGAGCGCATTATCGCCCCGCCAGACTTCCGGCGTCGTCTCCTGCAGGCTGACGGCGCGGGCGCCGCCCGCATTGTTGACGAGCGTTGTCACCGTACCGAGACCCGCGGCCGCTGTCGCCATGGCCGCTACGCTCGCGGCCTCGGTGACATCGCAGGCGATCGCCACGAAACGGCCCTCGCCGAGATCACGGGCAAGCCCACCGGCGGCTTCGCCGTCAAGGTCGGCGAGCACGATAACATCGTGGCCGTCGCTCAGCCGCAAACTGATGGCACGCCCGATGTCGCCGGCGGCGCCGGTGACGATCGCAACGGATCTAGTCGAGCGGGCTTGCCCTGGCATATCAATCTCCAAGAAGTTGGCGGTCGTCGCCATCCCTGTGCGTCACCAATTGCTGCTTGATGCGTCTGAGCGTCTCGGTCGCCTGCGGCTGCACCCGGTAGGCGACGAGGCTTGCGAGGATGTCGACCAGCGCCAGATAGGCGATGCGGGTGGATGTCGGACGATAGATGTTGTTGCCCTCCGGCAGATCGACCGGAACGGCGATATCGGCGGAAGCGGCAACCGGACTGTCGCTCTGCGTCAGCGCGATCGTCAAAACCTTCGCCTCGCGGGCGAGCGTGAAGGCGCGCACAAGTTCCGCATTTCGCCCCGAAAAGGAAGAGCCGATAATCACGTCTCTCGGCTTCGCCGCTGCCGCCATCATCAATTGCATGCTGTGGTCGGAACTCGACGTGATGCGCAGGCCGAGGCGGAAGAGGCGGTTCTGCAACTCGCCCGCGATCATCGAGGAATTGCCTCCGGAACCGAAGGCATAGATCATCTCGGCGGCGGCCATCCGGTCGGCCGCCTCGGCGACCGCCGCCACGTCGAGCGACCGGTGCAAGAGGAACAGCGCGTTCTGCGCCTTGCCGATGATATCCTGCGCGACATCGGCCGGCTCCTGGCTCTTCGGCTCGGGCTTGAGATACCTCATGCCGACATAGGCGGTACGGGCGAGCTGAACCTTGAAATCGGAAAAGCTCTCGCAGCCCAAACGCCGGCAAAAACGCGTGACGGTCGGCGGCGAGACGTCCGCCCGGCCCGCCAGCTCGATGATCGATGCGTTTACGGCGAACTCGAAATCCGTGAACAGGATTTCGGCGATGCGGCTTTCCGACTGGGACAGCCGCTCCTTTTCCTCCTGCAATGTCGCAAAAATGTCCATCCCGAACGGCCACTCCCCGGTTCCGGCGTCCCACAGCGCCACGCCTGTTTCTGACACGGCGAAGGCGCTGTAGTGCTTTGAATTTCTACATGTTTTTATCCTCGAACGGGAACCAAAGGAAGAAGCAGGCATGCTAGGCGGAGGTCGACCCTCATTCAACCGGCGCGGCCCGCATCGCGGCAAGGCGGCGCGACATCTCTTTATGCAAATTATTTTCGTCATTGATTGACAAATCACCACACAACGGGGATTTTGGCTAGCAGAAAACGCAACTTATGAAAATTATTTCAATAATGAGGAGGAAGATGCGGAATCCTGTTGAGAATCCGTTCGCGCCGAGCGACCACGCCCGACATTCGATCTGGGAAATGCTGGTCAGCCGGGACATCGACGCCTTCCTTGCCGCCGACTGGTCGATGGTGGCCGACGATTTCCTTGAGAAGGAATTCATCGCCATCGACGGGCAACGGAAAGCGAACCCGGACGAATGGCGCCTCGCCTTCCCCACTCTCGCCGCCTACCGGCACGAGTGGCTGCGGCAGGCACGGGATTTTGCCGGGCAATCCTTTGTCGAGGATCCGCGCGCGGCGATTTTTTCCGCCACGACGCTCGAGGACATCGAGATAAATGGCGATCTGGCGCTTGCCCGCAAGAAGTTCGACGGGCGCATCAGGAGGGCGGACGGCCAATTCGATGTGTTGAGGTGGCAAACGGTCTATTATTGCCGCCGGCAAGAGAGCCGCTGGAAGATCTGCGGCTTCACCGGCTACCTGCCGAACCCCATGGGCGTGGATTGAGGGAAGGCGACGGCATTGCGGATCTTCACGGCGGCGCTTGCGACCGAAACGAACACCTTCTCCCCCATCTGCATCGACAGGCGCGCCTTTGAAGCCTCGCTCTATGCGCCGCCCGGCAAGCATCCCGAGACGCCGACGCTCTGCACGGCGCCGATCACCGTCGGTCGACGCGTGGCCGCGGAAAGGGGCTGGCGCCTGATCGAGGGAACGGCCGCCTGGGCGGATCCCGCCGGTCTGGTCAACCGTGTCACCTATGAGACGTTGCGTGACGAAATTCTCGGGCAGCTGCGCGCAGCACAACCCGTCGACGCCGTCGTGCTCGGTCTGCACGGCGCAATGGTCGCCGACGGCTACGAGGACACGGAGGGCGATCTTCTTGCCCGCGTGCGCGAGATCGTCGGCCCCGACGTGCTCGTCTGCGCCGAGCTCGACCCGCACAGCCACCTGACGGGAAGCCGTGTTGCGGCGGCCGACTTCTTCGTCTTCTTCAAGGAGTTCCCGCACACGGATTTCGTCGACCGCGCCGAGGATCTCTGGCGCATTGCCGTCGACACGCTCGAAGGCCGTGTGCGGCCGGTCATGTCGGTTTTCGACTGCCGGATGATCGACGTCTTTCCGACGTCCCGCGAACCGATGCGCAGCTTCGTCGACAAGCTCATGCGGATCGAGAAGGAGGATCCGGAGGTGCTGTCGCTTTCGGTGGTGCACGGCTTCATGGCCGGAGATGTGCCGGAGATGGGCACGAAAATAGTTGCGGTGACGAATGCCCGCCCGGACAAGGGCCAGGAACTTGCCAGGAACCTTGGTCTCGAGCTCTTCGCCAAGCGCGGAATGTTCCGCATGCCCGAGATCGACGCGCGCCAGGCGGTCGCCGAGGCAATCGCAACGCCCGTCGGACCGGTGGTGATCGCCGACATGTGGGATAATCCCGGTGGCGGCACGGCCGGCGATGCCACTGTCGTGCTTCAGGAACTGCTCGCCAGCGGCGTCACCGATGCGGCGATTGGCACCATCTGGGATCCGATGGCGGTGCGGATCTGCATGGCCGCCGGCGAAGGGGCGGAGATTCCGTTGCGCTTCGGGGCAAAATCCGCGCCGGGAACCGGCAATCCGATCGACGGTATCGTGAACGTCGTGCGTCTAGTCCGCAACGCTGAAATGCGCTTCGGCGAGAGCTTGGCGCCCTTCGGGGACGCCGCGCACATCCGCTATCGCGGCATCGACATCATCCTGAATTCGACCCGCGCCCAGGGTTTCGACCCCAGCCTCTTCTCGGTCATGGGCATCGATCCGCGATCGAAGAAAGTACTCGTCATCAAGTCCACGAACCATTTCTACGCCTCGTTTTCGAAGATCGCCGCGAAGATCCTTTATTGCTCGGCGGGAAGTCCCTACCCCAACGACCCGACCAGAACGCCCTACCGCCGCGCACCCCGCGACATTTGGCCGATCGCCAGCGATCCTCATGCGAAGCGAGGCGCGGCTTGAGGGCGTGGTTGACCTCTACTGGAATGGACCCTGTGAATCCTGCCTCGCTGAATTTGCGCGATCGCCTTGCCCATGCAGTTGCTAAAGAGCATGCCTCTTTGCTGCTCAACCTCGGAGAGGACTTCTCGCGGACGGATGTCGAGACGCTTTAACACCAATCTGGAGGAACAGGTCCCATCGTTTATTTTTGGGGCTGATAGCCGGCCTCTCCCTTCAGCCATAATGCGAAGACTTCCGCCGCAGCGCTAAGCCGGCCGTTTTCGGGGATGACCAGCCAATAGGCCGTATTCTCGGATCGGACGATCAGCGGGAATGGGCGCAGCAACCGCCCCGCCGCGATATGATCGCCAACGAGGAGCAAACGGCCGATCGCCACGCCCTGACCATTGAGAGCTGCCTGGAGAGCGATGTTGTAATCCGTCAACTGCAGCACGCGGGCCTGCCGGTGATCGAGGCCGGCCTCGTCCAACCAGAGCTCCCATTCAAACGGATTCATGGAGTCGAGCAATGTCTCGGATAGCAGGTCCGCCGGGTCGGCGAAGCGCGAACCGTCACCGAAAAGATCCGGGCTGAGCACCGGGCTCAATTCTTCGTTCATCAATCGCTCGGCCCTCACCCCCTGCCATCTGCCGGCGCCGAAGCGGATGGCGAGATCAACCTCGTCGGCAGCGAAATCGGTGAGGCGCAACGTCGGCTCGAGTTCGACCTCGATATCGGGATACTCGTGCATGAATCGCGATAAGCGGGAAACGAGCCAGTTGGCCGCAAAGGACGGCAGAACGCTGACGCGCACCCTCCTCCTTCCCGCCTGCCGGCGCATCTGGTAGGTGGCGCTCGTGATGATTCCGAATGCTTCGTTCGTACGCGCGAGGTAGGCGGCACCCTCGGGCGTCAATTCTATGCTCTTGGCCCTTCGGATGAACAGGCGCAAGCCGAGCGTGTCCTCGAGTTGTTTGATGTGGTGGCTCACGGCGCTTTGCGTAATGAGCAACTCCTCACCGGCGCGACGGAAACTCGATAGTCGGCCTACCGCCTCGAAGACGCGCAGCGCCTGCAGCGGCGGCATGGTAGTCGATGCACGCATGGTCTCCCCGGAGACATTAGCCAGTTCGATCGCACCATAGCGAAGTTTGAATTGGAAGCAACGCGCTCAGCCGTGCATTCTCCCGCTACTTCTAAGGGAGATCGCCATGTCAGACACATTTGCATCCAGACTTGCAGCACTCGGCCATTCCTTGCCGGAGCCTTCGTCCCCCGTGGCCAACTACGTCTCTGCGGTCAGAGCGGGTAACTTGCTGATCGTCTCGGGTCAGATCAGCGTGAGGAATGACGCGGTGCTGACGGGAGCGGTCGGAGCAGGCGTTTCGCCGGAGCAGGGTCGCCTCGCTGCAGAATGCGCAGCGGTCGGTGTCATCGCGCAGATCGCCGCCGCAACCGACGGATCGCTCGCAAGCGTCCGGCGCATCGCTCGCCTCGGTGTCTTCATCGCGTCGGCCCCGGACTTCTCGGACCATTCGCAAGTCGCCAATGGTGCTTCAGACGTGTTCGTCGGTGTCTTCGGGGAAGCGGGGCGGCACGCCCGCGCCGCGGTCGGCGTCGCGTCCTTGCCGGCCGGCGCGACCGTGGAGGTCGACGCGCTTGTGGAACTGGAGCCCGCGGCATGAACACATTCGACGTGGAAGAGCTCCGCTCCGAAACGCCTGGCTGCGAGTTTGGCGTGCACTTCAATCACTCCGGCGCCTCGCTGCCTTCCCGGCCGACCCTCGAGACGATCTGGCGTTACCTGCACAGGGAAGCGGTCGATGGACCGATGGAAACTGCGATCGATGCGGGTCCGCTATTGGAGGATGTTCGAGCCGATGCGGCTAGTTTAATCGGCGCCACACCCGACGAGATGGCCTTCATGGGCAGCGGAAGTGCCGCCTGGGGCGCTGCTTTCGCGGCGCTGCCGCCGCTTGCCGCCGGCGATCGTATCCTGGTTGGTCGTCAGGAATGGGGTGGCAATCTTGCCACGATGCAGGCAGCCGCCGCGCGCACCGGAGCACGCGTCGAGACCATTCCGGCGCGCGAAGACGGGGGCATCGACGCCTCCGCGCTCGCAAACCTGATCGATGATCGCGTGCGTCTCGTCTCGTTGACATGGCTTCCGGCGAATGGTGGCTTGATCAACGATGCCGCAGCGGTCGGATGTGTCACCAAGGCGGCAGGCATTCCCTACTTCATCGACGCGGCGCAGGCTCTTGGCCAGATCCCCATCCACGTCGGCGCCCTCGGCTGCGACGCCCTGACGGCGGCCGGGCGGAAGTTCCTGCGCGGTCCTCGTGGCACGGCGATCCTTTATGTTCGGCGAGCATTCCTGCAGCGATTGACTCCGTCTTATCTGGACGTCGTTTCCGGCCCGATCGTCGACGGCGTAGTGGCCATGCGCAACGATGCGCGCCGCTTCGAAGCCAGCGAGAATTCACCAGCCCTGCTTCTCGGCCTCGGCACTGCAATCCGTCAGGCAAAGGCAATCGGGATCAACATAATTCACGAGAGGATCACAACGCTCGCAGGCACGCTGCGGGACAACCTGCGCAGCATTCCGAAAGTGACCGTCCGCGATCTCGGCACGGATCTTTCCGGCATCGTCTCCTTCACTATTGATGGCGTACCGGCGAGCGAAATCCGCGTAGCGCTTGCCGAAAGACAGATTGCGACCGGCGCCAACGGCGTCCCCTACACGCCGCTCGACATGACGGCACGCCGGCTGGACCAGGTCGCGCGCGCGTCGGTCAGCTATCTCAACACTCCATCCGAGGTGGCCCTGCTTTCCGATGCAGTCGCAGCGCTGGCCGCAAGAGCATGAGGCCGCCATCTTCATCGGACAGGCTCGCATGCGCTGTCGGCTCGTCCGGGCTTCCAGATTGGCAAAGAATTTAGTGGAGCACGCAATAATGGACTTGGGTATCAAAGGAAAACGAGCACTCGTTTGCGCTGGTTCAAAGGGCTTGGGGCGAGGCGTGGCGGAGAAGCTCGCCGAGGCGGGCGTCATCCTGACGCTCAATGCCCGCGAGCCGAAGCAGCTTCGCGAGACGGCCCGGGCCATCAGCGAAACCTACGGCACGCAGGTGGAGATCGTCGCTGCAGACGTGACGACGGAGGAAGGCCGCAATGCGCTCCTTCGCCAGGAGCCGAAGCCCGACATTCTCATCACCAATGCCGGCGGCCCGCCGCCCGGCGATTGGTCGAGCGTCACCGAGGCCAATTGGCAGGAGGCGATAAGGTCCAATATGCTCGCCCCGATCCTGTTGATGAAAGCGGTGCTCCCGGGCATGATCGCGCGGAAATGGGGCCGGATCGTCAATATCACCTCCGCCTCGGTCAAATCGCCGATCCCGCAGCTCTGTCTCTCGAACGGCGCCCGCAGCGGCTTGACCGGTTTTGTCGCCGGCACCGCGCGCCAGGTGGCCCGTCACGGCGTCGTCATCAACAACCTGCTCCCGGGCTCGCACGACACGGAACGGCTGGAAAAACTGCTCGAGAAGACGGCCAAGGCGCGGGGAATATCGCTCGACGAGGCGCGCGCCGAGGAATATGCGCACAATCCGACGGGACGCGTCGGCACCCCGGAAGAATTCGGCGCCGCGGCGGCATTTCTCTGCAGTCAATATGCCGGCTATATCGTCGGGCAGAACCTGCTGATCGATGGCGGAGCGTTCAACTCGACCTTCTGAGCGGCCGCCCGCAAATATCTGCTCGGTTCACGCCACGATGCGTCGCGCCATGAGGATGTCATCCACTTCCCGGCCGTTGCGGATGCAACCGCCGGGAATGCAGCCGATCTGTGCAAAGCCGTTCCGGCGGTAGAAGCCGATCGCCTTCGGATTCTCGGCGCTGACCGCCAGTTCCAATTGGCGGATTCCCTGGGCGAGCGCGTGATCGGTCACGGCCTTGAGAAGGCTGGTCGCGAGCCCCGTCCCGCGGGAATCCTGGCGCACATAGACCATCACCAGCGTTGCGCGATGCGCCATGTTTTTCGCCCGTTCGCGCAGCAAACCCATGATGCCGACCGGATCCTCGCCACGAAAACCGGCGAATACGGAACCGTCGACCAGTCGCCTCCGCCACTCGTCGTCGCTCAACTTCTCCCAGTCCTCGACGCTGCTGGCGAAGCAATCGGGCTCGGCACGCAGTGCCTCCAGCCGAATACGCTGGAAGATTTCGATGTCGTCGGGGACGAGCAGCCGGATGCCGACGGGCATGTCAGGCCGCTGCCGGATTGAAGAGCGCCGCGTCGATGTCGGTCATCTCGACCCGACGCTCGAAGGCAATGCCGTTCTCGTCGAAGAGATGGCAGTCGGCAGCCTTGATGCCGGTCCTCACCTGTTCGTCCGTCCGCAGGGAGACGGTTCCGGGGAGCATGGCGCAATAGTTCTCGCCCTCGCCCCCGAGCGAAGCATAGGCAACGGTATGAGCGCCGAGGCGCTCGATGACGGAAGGCGTGATCGTCAACGTCAGGTCTCCTGGAACGGTGTGAATGTGCTCCGGCCGAACGCCGAGTGTCAACGTCCCGCCGACGATCCCGTCGCGCGGCTCCACGGGTATCGTCGCCCTCTCGCCCCTGTAGTCCACCTCGACACCGGCATCGCTCACGCCCTTGCAGGTGACCGGGAGGAAGTTCATCCTGGGATGGCCGATGAAGCCGGCCACGAACATGTTGGCCGGCTTATGATAAAGCTCGAGTGGTGCCCCGGTCTGTGCGATCCGGCCGGCATTCAGTACGACGATCCGGTCCGCCATCGTCATCGCCTCGACCTGGTCGTGCGTGACGTAGATCATCGTCGCCTTCAATTGCCGGTGAAGCTTCGCAAGTTCGATGCGCATGTCGGCGCGCAGCGCCGCGTCAAGGTTCGACAGCGGCTCGTCGAAGAGGAATATCTTCGGCTCGCGCACGATCGCCCGGCCGATCGCGACGCGCTGCCGCTGCCCACCCGAGAGCATGCCGGGCTTCTGCTCAAGCCGCTGCTCGAGGTGAAGGATGCGGGCCGCATGCTCCACCTTCGCCTTCAGCTTGTCCTCGGGCATCTTCTCGACGCGCAGCGGAAAGGCGATGTTCTCGAAGACCGTCATGTGCGGATAAAGCGCATAGGACTGGAAGACCATGGCTATGCCGCGCTTGACCGGCGGCAGATCGTTGACCCGCTTGCCGTCGATCAGGATGTCGCCGGCCGTCGTCTCGTCGAGACCGGCAATCATCCGGAGAAGCGTAGACTTGCCGCAGCCGGACGGTCCGACGAAGACCACGAATTCGCCGTTCTTCACCTCAAGCTGAATGCTCTTCAGTACCTCATACGTACCGTAGAATTTTCGAACTCCGTCGAGATTGAGCTGTCCCAAAACTCTGTCTCCAGCCGCCGCAGCGCTTCCGAAATAGGAAGGACCGCGGGAAGAACCCGCGGTCCACGATGAGCTTACTTGTACTGTTCGAGTTCGCCGGCAGCCTTTTTCAAGGCATCGGCTGGCTCCGCCTTGCCGGTGACGACCGACTGCACCATTTCGATCATTGCGTTCTGAAAGCCTTTGTAATCGGTGAAGAGCGGCTCCGGACCGCCATAGCCGATGCCGTCGATCAATGGCTTCCAGGCCGGGTCAGCCTTGACGAATTCGTCGACCTTCGGGGACGGGCGTAGCGGCGTCAGCCCTGCGCCGCCCTGCAACTCGTATTCGCCCTGGGGACCGGGAGATGTAATGAACTTGGCGAATTCGATCGCCTTTTCCTCGACTCCCGTGTCTTTGAAGATCGCAAGACTGTCGGTGATCAGCAGCGTGCCTTCCCCCTTGGCCGAAGGGCCGAGCGGCAGCGGCGCGATGCCCCAGTCGATCTTTGTATCCTTGAGCAGCGCAGCCGCCCCGGAGCCCGACTGGATCATGCCAGCCTTGCCATCGAGGAAGATGGCACGAATCTCGTTCTGCTCGTAGGCCGTCGCCCCCTCGACGGAGTAGGGCACGATATCCTTGTAGGCCTGCAGCGCGGCCAACACCTCGGGACTGTCCATGACGATCTTATCGCCATCGATCACCTTGCCGTTGTTGGTGTAAACCCAGTGCATGAACTGATGCATCGTGTTGTCGAAGGTTTTGGCCGGCAGACCATAGCCGGCGACGCCGGTCTTTTCCTTGATCTGCTTGGCAAAGGCGACTTCTTCGGCCCAGGTCTTCGGCGGGGTTTCAGGATCGAGGCCAGCCTGCTTGAAGAGATCCTTGTTCCAATAAAGCGCCTTCGTCGAGAAAGCGATCGGAACGCCCCATTGCGTGCCTCCAAATGTCACCGTGTCGACGATATTCGGGTAATAGCTCTTCTTTTCCTCTTCGGTCATAGGGACCGGAACGATCAGATCGTTCTCGGCGAACTCCTTGAGCGTGCGGGACCCCACATAGGCCATGGCGACCGGTGTCCCGGCAGCCGCGAGCGTCGTCGCCTTGTCCTGGCACTGCGCCCAGCCGACGACTTCCGGCAAGACCTTCCAGCCGGGGTTCCGGCCTTCCCACTCCTTGATGTATTTCTCGTGGATGGGATCGATCTTGTCGCCGCAATAGATCCAGGCGATCTCCTGGTCGGCGGCCTGTGCGGCAACGCTGCCGAGCGCGGTCGATCCGACGAGGGCAAGCGTAAGAAGTGCAGCTTTACTGGCCATGGTCACTGATGGAACTCCCCTTTTTTGATGGTTGCTCATTGCTTCACCGCGCCGGCGGTCAGGCCGCTGACGAGATAACGTTGGAGAAAGAAAATCACGATCACGGCCGGTGCAATGCCGACGAAGCTCGCCGCCATCAACTCGTTCCAGACGACTTCCTGCCGGCCGAAATAGGCGTAGAGACCGATCGGCAACGGCATGTATTCGGTCTTCGAATTGAAGGTCAGGGCGAAGATGAACTGCTGGGCATAGGAACCGATGAAGGTGGTGATCGCGACGACCGCGATGCCCGGCATGGCGATCGGCAGGATCACCCGGCGAAGGGTGTAGACATGGCTGGCCCCGTCGACGAAGGCGGCCTCGTCGAGTTCGCGCGGGATGCGCATCATATAGGTGCGCAGGAGCCAGATGGCCGAAGGGATGAGAAAGGCGACGCCCGGCACGATCATGGCGAAATAGGTGTTGAGCACGCCGAAACTGCGCATCAGCCGGAAGAGCGGGATCAGGAGCACGGCGCCCGAGAACATGTTGACCGCGAGGAAGGCCGCCAGCAGGGCGCCGCTGCCGCGGAATTTGAAGCGGGCGAATGCATAGGCCGACGGCACCACCAGCAGAAGCACCGCGACCGTGATGATCGTGGAGATGAAGAAGGAATTGAAGATATAACGGGCAAAGCCCGGCACGCTCACCCACATCGTGCGATAGGCCGCGAGGGAGCCGTTCTCCGGCCAAAATCGATAGGGCGACGAAAACAGGAGCGCGAGCGGCTTCAGCGACACCAGAAACCCTTCGACGAACGGCGCGAGGATGAAGGTCAGGAAGAGGAGAATGCCCGCATAGATGCCGACGAGCTCGTACCAGCGATAGCGGTGGATCATGGTCGGTTGGCTCATCGGTGCTCCTCCGAGGCGAGGCGATGGGTGACACGGAAATAGGCGATGCAGAAGATCGACAGGAAGATGCAGATGAGCACGGCGCGCGCCGCCCCTTCCCCGTATTTCTTGGAGCCGATTGCGGTACGATAGGTGTCGATGATCATCGTCGTCGTATCGCCGTTCGGGCCCCCCTGGGTGAGGATCCAGATGATGTCGAAGGAGTTGAAGGTGGCGATCAGCGACAGCATCGACATGGTGATCATCGCCGGGACGAGGAGCGGCAGGGTGATGCGGCGGAAGCGGTAGAAGCGACCCGCGCCGTCGGTCCATGCCGCTTCGTAGAGGTCCTGCGGAACCGCCTGCATCGAGGCGAGCATATAGAGCGTCACCATCGGCACGCCGATCCAGACATCGGTGACGATCGTCGCCCAGAAGGCGGTGGAGCCGTGCGCGAGAAAGGCGACTGGCCCGTCGATCAGGCCCCAGTTCTGCAGGAGGCCGGAGATCATTCCGAACTGGCCGTTATACATCCAGCCCCACATGAAGATGCCGATCGCCATCGGCACGATCCAGGGCGGCATGGTGAGCACGCGGAAGAGCGCCCGTCCCGGCACGGCCGCATTCAGCATCACCGCGCCGAAGGTGCCTATGATCATTTTGATCGCCACCGAGAAGGCGGTCCACACGAAGGTGCGGATGATCACCTCGGCGAAGGTACCGTTGAAGATCTTCTCGTAATTGGCAGCGCCGACCCAGTTGGTCGTCTTCTTCAGCGAGGCATCGGTGAAGGACAGGATGAAGGTATCCACCAGCGGATAGGCGACGATCACCGTCACATAGAGCACGGCCGGAAGCAGCAGGGTCCAGGCGAAGATCAGGGTGCTGCGGCGGACGCTCATGCCTCTTTCTCCGCTCAGGCCGCGCGGGCTTGCAGGGCTTCGTCGAAGCGATCCCACAACGGCCTCAGGTCAACGACCGTGCGCCTCGTTCGCGCTTCGTCCATGGAAAGCGCCAGGATGCCCGCTTCCAGTGCATCGAGCGGCGAGACCGGCAGCGGCCCGCCATTCCTCACATGGGCAATGATCTCGGCCGCCATCTGCTCGTCGGCGCCGTAATGCTGCGAGAGCTCCGTCTCCTTTGCATAGCGCTTCTCGACGACCTTCTTGCCCGAAAGCACCTCGTGCACGTCGAGATAGCCGCGGATGAAATCACCCTCCGCCATGCCGCGCGAACCGATGACGCAGAAACGGCGGAACTGGTCCGGCACGTTCAGGTTAGTGTGGAAATTCATGGCGACGCCGTTGGCATATTCGACGATCGCGACCTGGTAGTCGATGATATCGCCGTCGCTGTCGAAGACCTTGTCGGAGCCGAGCCAGCCGCTCGGCTTGCGATGAAAGAGTTGCAGGTCGTTGACGCCCTCGCGGGCAGGATCGTTGACCGGCACGAAGCTCTTGCGACCGCCAAAGCTTGCGACGCGCTCCGGCCGGACACCGACCACGCCGTTATAGAGGTCGAGGTCGTGGCAGCATTTCTCGAGCATGAAGCTGCCCGAATAGCGCCCATAGCGCCGCCAGTCGCGCATGAAGAACGCACCATGACAGGGCTCTATATGCTCGCACGCTTCGATCGAGACGATCTCGCCGAGCGAGCCGGCAGCCTGCGCGGCACGAAGGTCGCGATACATCGGCGCGTAGCGCAGCACGAGACCAACCATCAGCCGGTCATGGCCATATTTCGCCAGCAGCGCCGCAAGCTCGAGGCTCTGCTCCACTGTGCTGACGATCGGTTTCTCGCAAAAGACCTTGAGGCCGGCCTCGAGGCCGATGCGGATATGGCCGAGATGCAGGTGGTTCGGAGAGCCGATCATCAGGAGATCGAGCTTCTCGCTGGCGATCAGTTCCTCGGGAGTGGCATAGGCCTTGCCGGCGGAAATGCCCTTTTCCTCGATACCCGCAAGTCCCGCAGGGTCGGGATCAACATAACCGGCGATCTCGAAGCTCTCGTCGATCGCCCGGAAGACATAGCCGAGGTAACCGAGACGGAATCCGAGTCCGATCATTCCGACCTTCATGCTGTCCCCTGTTCTTTCGTAATTTATTTTCTTAGACTGAGATAGAAACTCCATTCCGTCAACCGCAAATCACGAAATCGATGAATTAGTGAAATTCATTTTCATAAGCAGCAGCGTTTATCCGATTTGAGAGATAGGCAGCAAAACGCTGATCTTTCGTGGGAATGGGATGCCCTGATCCGTGGTGCTTCAGATGTGGGAGCGCTGCGCGAGTGCGTGCTCCACGGCCTGAAGCGCATCATGGATGAGCACGGCAAGGACCGCCACTATAAGCCCTCCCTGCAGCACGAAGGCGAGGTTGTTCGCCTGCAGCCCGGCGATGATGACTTCGCCAAGCGTCTTTGCCGCCACCGTCGAGCCGATCGTCGCGGTGGCCAGGCTGATCACGACGGACAGCCGAACGCCGGTCAGGATCACCGGCAGCGCCAGCGGAAGTTCGACCCTCAGGAGGCGCTGGCGCTCGGTCATCCCGGCGCCGCGCGCCGCCTCGATCACTGCCGGCGGCAGGGTCGTTAGCCCGGTCAGGGCATTCTCGAAAATCGGCAGCAGGCCGTAGAGAAAGAGGGCGATCAGCGTCGGCTTCTCGCCGAAGCCGAAGATCGGAACGGACAGCGCCAGGACCGCAACCGGCGGGAAGGTCTGGCCGATATTCACGAGGCTGCGCGAAAGCGGCAAAAACTCCGCCCCCGCCTCGCGGGTGACGAGGATCGCCAGTGACACGGCGACAATGATGGCGGCGAGCGTCGCGACGAGCACGGTCCTCAGATGCAGGACCGTCAGCCAGAGGAGGCTGCCGCGATTGTAGATCGCCGGCGCGTTTTCCTGAACCAGCGGCTTCAGCAGCGCTTCGAACCAGCCGGGCTGCAGCAGGAATGCCAGCAGGATGACAGCGCCGCCGAACCGCAGGAGATTGGCGGGGGAAACCATCACGCCGGCCTCGCCGCGCGCCGCACGAGACTTTCGAGACTGATCCTGCCGATAATCCTGCCGTCCGCTGCGGCGACGGGCAGCGCGGCACGGCCGGACCAGAGGAGTTCGGAAAGCGCATCGCGCTGGTTGAGCGTCGCCGGTATAGGTTCGCCCTCGGCGTGACCGGGCTCGAGCGCATCGCCGGCCGTCTCGATCGCAAGCAGGCGGAAGGGCCGTTCACTGGCACCGATCAACGCCTGCACAAAGGGGGTGGCCGGCCGGACCAGCATCTCGGCCGGCGACGCATATTGCACGACCTCACCCTTGTCCATGACCGCGATCCTGTCGGCGAGACGGAAAGCCTCCTCCATGTCGTGCGTCACGAGGATGATCGTCGTGCCGAAATGCTTCTGGATTGCCACCAGATCGTCCTGCGCCTTTGCGCGGATGATCGGGTCGAGCGCGCCGAAGGGCTCATCCATCAGGAGCAGGTTGGGCTCGGCTGCCAGCGCCCGCGCGACGCCGACCCTTTGCTGCTGTCCTCCGGAGAGTTCGTGCGGATACCGCGCGCCGAAGAAGTCCGGGTCGAGCTGGAAGAGCTCCAGCAGTTCCTCGACCTTGGCCTTGATCCGCGCCTTCTTCCAGCCGAGCAGTGTCGGGACCGTGGCGATGTTCTCCGCGACCGTCCGATGCGGAAAGAGGCCGTGGCCCTGGATCGCGTAGCCGATGCGGCGGCGCAACTCGAAAGCGGGCACGGACCGATTGTCCTCGCCGTCAATCCGGATCATGCCGGATGAGGGCTCGACCAGGCGATTGACCATTCTGATGAGGGTGGTCTTGCCGGAGCCGGAGGTCCCGACGACGACGGTGACCGTGTGCGGTGCGACGGCGAGCGAGACGTCGCTCACCACCTCGGCATCACCGTAGAACTTGCTGATATGCTCGAATTCGATCATGGCGCCTGGCTCCGGCCGCGATCCGCGGCGATCATTTCGATCAGGCAATCGAGCACGATCGCCGCCACAAAGGCCAGAAGCACGGTCGGGGCCGCTCCGAGCAATACGAGATCCATCGCCGTCTGGCCGATGCCCTGGAAGACGAAAACGCCGAAGCCGCCTCCGCCGATGAGGGCGGCGATCGTCGCAAGGCCGATATTCTGCACCAGCACGATGCGGATGCCGGCCAGGATCACCGGAAGGGCCAGTGGCAATTCGATTGCGAAAAGCCGCTGCCGGTCCGTCATGCCGATCCCGCGTGCGGCATCATTGGCGGCGCGCGGTACGCCGGCGAGACCGACGACCGTGTTGGCGACCATGGGAAGGAGGGAATAGAGAAACAGCGCGACGAACGCCGGAGCGAAGCCGATGCCGCGCACCCCGATCGCCATCGCCCCCGGGACATGAGCGGCAATCCAGCCGAGCGGGCCGATCAGGATGCCGAAGAGGGCGATCGACGGGATCGTCTGGATGGCGTTGAGCACGCTCAAAACAGCGTTGCGCAGTCGATCGACGCGATGGCAGAGAATGCCGAGCGGCAGCCCGACGAGAGCCGCGGCAGCGAGGGAGCCGAGCGCCAGCGTCAGATGTCGGCCTGCTTCCGCCCAGAACGTGTCGGCGCGGCTTGCATATTCCTTGAGGATAGAGAGCCCGTCCCAGCGGCCGGTCACCAGCATTGCACCGATGAGCGCCAGAACCCCGGCGAGGAAAAGGAGCCGGATACCCGGCCCCGGGGCGAGCCGCGTCAGCGCATCGGCGATAAGCAGCGCGAACGCGAAGATCAGTATCCAGAATCCGGAGGCCGGCGAGATGCGGGCATAGGCATTGTCAGCCGGCATCAGGTGGTCGGCGGAGATCCCGACGAGAAGTGCGAGCGCAACCAGAACCGCAACGGCGGCAGCCATGCGAACCGCCGCGGGGGTTTTCAAGAGCGCGATGGCGGCGCCGGCTATCAGGACGAAGAGCAGCCCATAGCCGAGCAATGGCGGCAATGCCTCGAGGATCGCCCTCGTTTCGCCCTGCACGATACGGTTGGCGCGGAACGTTGCAAAGGGCGCAAGGAAAGCGCCGTAGACCGCGAGAGCCGCAATGATCACGCCGAGCTTGTCGAGAGCAAGGGCCCTGCGCTGCTCTGTATCGGGAATGGTATCGATCGCCATAAACTCGTCCGCTCAATGCCGAAAGCCGGCGAGCGTCGCCCGAAGTCGGGTAACGCTCTTTTTGCGAGCTTATACCAAGTCTCGATGATGGGAACCGCCAGTGTTCAAGGTCTGACGCTTGGTACCGGAGTCGTAAGCCCGCTCAGGGTGGGATCCGGAAATTCGCAGCGAAAGTGCCAGATGGCTGCTTTTCTCAAACGTCGGCGCACAGCTCCCCGTCGGGACGGTATTGTGCTGTAGCGATCGGGACTGCCAACCGGTCCATGGTGCCGCCATCACGGAAGGACCGGAAGGATATGTGGTGGAGGAAACGGGCGAGGTCATACGTTACCGCGATTCTAGAGTGAAATCGTCTCCGGATGGCGAGTTTCATGTATGCATGCAACCGAGTAAGGTTCGCTCCCGAGCGATATGTCTCTTGTGCCGCCGCGGTCTTTTTAGGCTGAATTCACCAGCGTCTGACGCACGCTCGAGTGGAATGCGTTTGGAGCGGATCGGCCGTTTTTCGTCGCTGAGGACCTCACTGAAGCCTGGAATGTCGTTCCCCGGCCACAATCGCGCCTGCCCCCGTGGTCAGAGGGCAGAGTACACGGTCGATGCTACGTGTGACTGGAGGCGTCATGTGGCCGGCGCGGGCATCCGGCCGCTCCTTCCTTCACCTTAACGCTGAGCCCGTTCACTTCGAACATTTGGGGAGAGAGTGCGTTCAAAAAAGCGACACCTCATTGCTCGCGGCGATCGTCGCTAACGACAGCCGCGACGGCGGCATGATCAGCGGGCCAGACGAGCGCGGCGACGAGCAGCCCGGCCGCGGACATGGCGGCGAGAATTGCGAAGGTGAATGCGATGCCGACAGTCGCACCCGCCATCCCGGCCGTCAGATAGGCAATGAACCAGCAGGCATGGGTCAGGGCAAACTGGGCGGCAAAGAGAACGGACCGGTCCGACCTGCCTGCCGCCCGCGCGACCAATCGGCCGGCCGGCGTGAGGATCAGTGCATAACCCGATCCAAGGCTCAACCAGAGCAGCAGCATAGTTGCATAGCCGGTGATCGCAGCCCCGGCCCCCAAGCCGCCCGAGCAGAGACACGCGCCCGCCAGCATCACGACACGCTCCGGAAAGCGGTCAAGCAGCCTCGGTATGAGGACGGCCGCCGACATGGATCCAACGCCGAACACACCGATTGCCAGAACAGTGGCTTTCGGCTCGAGTCCCAGTTCCGACTGGACGAGGACAACCGTGTTGACGAGCACCATGGCGCTGGCGGTAGCCGCGCAGAAGGTTAGGGCGAGAAGACATCGCAGCATCGGCGTGCCGAGATAAATCCGAAGACCTTTCACCGCGCGCGCGCCCACGCCGAGGCCGACGGCGGGATTCTGCGCCGGGAGAGACACGGACGCTATCAGGGCCGCCGAAACGAAAAACCCTGCCACAGCAACGATGAAGAGCCCATCGAGCGGGACGAGGCTCAGGAGGAGGAGGGCAAGCAGGGGACTCGCCACGGTTTCCATATCGTAGGAGAGCTGGGTGAGTACGAGGGCCCGGGTGTAATCCTTCTCGTCGGGCAGGATGTCGGGAATGGTGGCCCGCACGCTCGGCACGAGTCCGGCAGAGACCGAATGCAGCAGCACGATCAGTACGTAGACCTGCCAGACTTCCGTGACGAATGGGAAGAGGAAAATCACCGCCCCGCGGGCGATTTCGAGCCCAATCAGGACGCTGCGTCGGGAGAACCGCTCAAGCCAGGCGGTGACGAAGGGAGAAAGTCCGACCGTGGTCAGCGTCTTCAGGGCAAGCGCCGTGCCGAGCACAGCGCCGGCCGCACTGCCGGCCAGCTCGAAGGCCATGAGCCCGAGCGCCACGGTCGCCAGCCCCGCCCCGACGAGCGAGGCGATCTGTGCCAGGTAGAAGGCACGGAAGGTTGGATTGGAGAGGACACTGAGCATCTGACGCGCCTGCAGGTTCTGGAATCCGGCCGTTCCGAGGGTTCACGCGCATGGCTGCGCCTGCCGACGCCTGGACTGAAATGCGCGGGGAGAGATTGCGTCGCTGTGGGATCGCTCGGAACAGAAGCCCGCGCGATCCCGAGATGACAGTTATTCGACGGAAAGATCCTTGGTCATCAGGTAATAGACCAGAGGATGCATATCGTAGTTCTTCACCCGCTCACTACGAGCATCGAAGGACGTCTCATTCACCAGATAGACGGTAACTGCCTCATCGAACAATTTCTTGGCAAGCTGCGCATAGATCTCGTACCGCGCCTTCGAATCGATGAGCGAAGATGCCTTCTCAATCTGCGCATCGACTTCTTCCGAGCAGTAGTGTGACATGTTGTAGCTGCCACCGCAGGAATAATCCGCCGTCAGAAAGCCGAAGGGATCGGCAATGTCGGTGAGATATCCACGCGACATCAGCGCCATGTCATAGTCGCCGGAGATCATCTGGGGTTCGATCGCCGTATACTCGGCCACGCGCAGATTGACCTTGATGCCGATCTCACCAAGTTGTGCCTGGATGATGGCACCAATGTCCCTCAGTTCGGTTCTTGACGTATAGGCCAGAAGTTCGAGCTGCAATTGCCCGGGCCGGATTCCGGCCTCCTCCAGCAACGCCTTCGCACGAGCCGGATCGTAGATCGGCTTGATGCCCTTTGGCGCCCAGGGATCGTCAGGCGAGAAGGCAGAAGCCGCAGCCGTCACCGTGCCTTCATAGACGCTTGCCGCAATCGCCTCGCCGTCGATTGCGGCCTGAATGGCCTGGCGAACGCGGACATCGTTGAGCGGTTCCTTCTTGTTGTTGAGCAGCAATTCGGTTACGCGCGGAGTTTTCAGCTGTATCAGTTCGATCCCCTGCGCCCCTTCCATTTGCTTGACGCCATGGGGCGGGATCAGACGAGCGATATCGGCTTCACCGCTGCGAACCTGAGTCATGCGGGTATTCGCATCGGGAATGAACACCACCATGCCTCCCTCGAGCGTGGGCTTGCCGCCCCAATAATTGTCATTGCGCTTGAATTTCAGATACTCCTTGGGTTTGACTTCGACGATCTCGAAGGGGCCGGTGCATCGGCCGACAGGATCAATCGATGCGCCCTGGTAGGCGGCCGGCGACAGGATTGTCGTGTTGGGTGCAGCGAGCTGCGCCGGAAGCAGGACCGAAGGGGTATGGGTGGTGATGCGGACGACCTTCTCCCCGACCGGTTCCACGGACTTGATCAGTTTCGGCGAGAAGGGCCGCGCCGGCATCTCTGCGGCGAGCAGATGTTTTAGCGCGCCGGTCACGGCCTCGGCTGTCAGAGGCGAACCGTCTTGGAATTGTACGCCATCGCGCAGCGTGAACTCCCATATCGTCGGTTCGACCTGCTCCCACGACGTGGCGAGACCCGGTTCAAGCTGCAGTTGCCAATTGAGGCGCACAAGCGTCTCGAAACAGCCGGCGCGGCTACCAAGGTAAGAATCGTCGCTGGCCATCTGCCAATTCGTCTGAACCGGCTGGAAATCGGCATAGGTGAGCGTTTTGTCTTCCTGGGCAATGGCGCTGGCGGTCAATGTCGTCGCGCATAACGCCGCAAGTGCATATCTCTTCATTTCCTGTTCCTCCTCCTATTTTGTTTCGTATCGACCTGTAACCGTCATGTCGAACGTGACGGGCAGCCAGCAATGCGCTGCCATTCGGCATGACAGCGCACCTCCCTTCATTTCGCCCTCCCTTGGGCTGGGCCCGCCTCTGGTGACTTTCCGGGCTGCAATTCCCGCCAGAAGTGGCAGCGTACCTGATGGCTCTCGCTCGCCGCTTCGAATTCCGGCTCGGCCTGTGAGCACTTCGCTTGCGCGTGGGCGCAGCGGGTGTGGAAGCGGCAGCCGCGGGGCGGGTTGAGGGGGCTCGGAAGGTCGCCGCGCAACTGAATCTCCGGCGCATAGAGCCCGGTCCGATCGAGCATGGAAGCGGCAATCAGTGCTTTCGTGTAGGGGTGGCGCGGCGTCTTGAAGAGCGCATCACGGTCGGCGACCTCAACGATCCGACCCAGATACATCACGGCAATGCGGTCGCAGATGTGGCGTACCACCCTGAGATCGTGAGAGATCATCAGCATGGTCAGGCCGTGGCGGCGCTTCAGATCCGTCAACAGATTGAGGATCTGCGTGCGCATCGAGGCGTCTAGCGCCGATGTCGGCTCGTCGCAGATCAGGAAGCGCGGCTCGAGGAGAAGTGCCCGACCGATGACGACGCGCTGCAATTGTCCGCCCGAGCATTGCCTGGGGTAGCGTTCATAGAAGCTTTCGTCCAGGCCGACTTCCGCGAGCATGCGCATGACTTTCACACGGCGCTCCTCGCGCGTTCCGATGCGATGCTGCGCCAGCGGCGCCTCCATGCTCGTGCCGATCCGCATACGCGGGTCGAGCGCCCCGAACGGGTCCTGGAAGACGAGCTGCACGGTGCGGCGCAGGCGCTTCAGATCCTTCCCGCTTGCCTCGGCAATCTCATGCCCCGCTATCTTTACCTCGCCGCTCGTTGGCGTTGTCTGGCGTGTCAATAGGCGAGCGATCGTACTCTTGCCGCAGCCCGACTCGCCGACAAGGCCAAGCACTTCCCCTTGTCCTATAGCGAAAGAGACACCGTCGACCGATTTGATCGAGAACGACCGGCTGAGGAAGTAATACTTCGCAAGGTGCTCGACCTCCACCAGTGGTGGTTGAATGGCCTGGCGGGCGGGCGGCTGGGCATTCCTCGTCACGGCCTGCAAAAGCGTGTGGCTGTTCATGCTGCCGTCTCCTTTTCGGCTTCGACGGCCCAGCAGCGCGTTACATGGCCATCCGGATCGGGTTTGAGCGCCGGCTCGGACCGCATGCACCGGCCGGTGAGGCCGTGCTGCGACGCCGCACTGCAACGCGGATGGAAGCGGCAGCCGCAGGTCAGTTCTCGTGCGTGTGTCCCCGAGCCGGGGATTGACAGCAATTGCCCCCTTGGATCGGGAACAAGCAATGAGCAGCGCATTAGCGCCTGCGTATACGGGTGTTGCGGCGACTCGAGAACCGCCTTCGCCGGTCCCTCCTCGACGATCCGCCCGGCATACATAACCGCGACCCGGTCGGCGAGCGCCGCGACGACGGCGAGGTCGTGGGTGATGAGCAGCGTCGCCAGGTTGCGCTTGCGTCTCTCCTCGTCGATAAGCCGCAGGATCTGCGCCTGCACGGTGACGTCGAGCGCGGTCGTCGGCTCGTCTGCGATCAGCATATCCGGATCGCCGCTCAGTGCTGCCGCCATCATCACGCGCTGCGCCATCCCGCCGGAGAGTTCGTGCGAAAAGCACCGCGCCCGCACCGCGGGGTCAGGGATTCCAACGTCGCGCAGAAGGTCGAGCACCCGACTCATGGCCGCCCGGTACCCGAGGCCACGATGCAGCCGCATCGGTTCGGCGATCTGGGCGCCGACCCGCGAGGTTGGATCGAGCATCGCCTGTGGCTGCTGGAACAGCATCGCCATGCGCCCGCCGCGCAACCGATTCATCTGCCGGTCAGCCAGCGACAGGACATCCTCGCCGTCGAAGCGGATGCGCCCGCCGGTAATCGCGCCGCCAGCTGGCAGCAGCCGCATGAGCGACAGCGCCGTCATGCTCTTGCCCGAGCCCGATTCGCCGACCAGCGCCAGAACCTCGCCACGGTCGAGTGTCAGGCTGAGCCCGTCGATCACCGGCGCCGATTGGCCCGGAAAGGCGACCTTGAGGTTCTCGATCACCAGCAACGGTTCGTTATTTTTATTCATCGCCTGAGTCTCCATCTCTGGCTTCGATCTCCAGCCCGTGCCCGATCCAGGTGACGCTGAGCGCCGCCACGAAGATCGCCAGGCCCGGCGCGATCATCAAGATCGGCAGCCGCTCCACATAGGGCTGTGCATCGGCGAGCATCAGTGCCCAGTCGGCCGCTGGCGGCTGTACGCCGAGCCCGAGGAAGGAGAGCGCTCCGACCGTGATCAGCTTGTGGCCGAAGCGCAGGAAGCTGACGGCCGCGATCGGACGGATGATGTTCGGAATGACGTGGCGGAGGATGATGAAGGACCGGCTGCATCCCAGCACCTCCGCCGCCCTAATATAACCCTGAGCATTGATTGCCAGGGTCAGCCCGCGGGCGAGCCGCGCAAACGGTGTCCAGCCGATAACCGTGAGAGAGGCGATCAGCGTCGCATAGCCGGGGCCGAAAATGGCAACCAGGAAGATTGCCACCACGACGTCCGGGATTGAGATCAGAACGTCGATGACGCGCATTGATATCTCATCGACCAGACTGCCTTGGACGCGTCCGGCGACGACGCCGATCAGCGTGCCAATGGCAAAAGACAGCAAAACTGTGACCATGGCGATGGTTACGGTGAAGCGACCGCCGACAAGGAGGCGGCTGAAGAGGTCGCGCCCGAGATGATCCGTACCCAGCCAGTGCTCCGCGCTCGGCGGCGACAGCCGTGCAATCAGGTTCTGCACGGCCGGATCATAAGGAGCGATCCACGGCGCCAGGATGAGTGTAATCACGAGCGCCACCAGGATCACGATCCCTGTGCGGAACGTCCAATGGCGCCGGCGGAGGAACTGCCACAGCCGCGGTGCGGCCGTATACCTAAGCCGCATCGGCGCAAGCGAGCTGGCAGACACACCTTGTGAAGTGTTGTCAATGCGCATGGCCGGACCTCACTGCCGGGTTAAGCACGACATAGAGCATGTCGGCGATTGTGTTGATCAGGATCGACAGCGCCACGATGGACACGAAACCGCCTTGCAGCATCGGGACGTCGCGATTGATGACAGCCTCATAGAGCAGCCGCCCCATGCCGGGGATCGCGAAGATAACCTCGATCACGACCGACCCGCCGAGGAGCCCGGCCAGCCACAGTGCAAAGAAGGTGACGATCGGCAAAGAGCCGTTGCGCAGGCCGTGGCGCATTACCGTCTGGCGCATGCTGAGGCCACGGCTGCGCGCTGCGGTGATATAAGGGGCCTGTAGCACATCCATCATGGCGGCCCGGGTCACCTGCGTGAAATAGGCCATCGGGCGCAGCGACAGCACTGTGGCCGGCAGCACTAATGCGGTCCAGCTCGTCCAGCCAGCGGACGGTAGCCATCCGAGGTAAAGTGCGAAAACGAGGATGCCCATCGGCGCCAGCCAATATTCCGGCGTTGCCACGAAGGTCTGGACCATCAGCGTCGTGGCGCTGTCGACCTTCCCGCCCGGCCGCGTTGCCGCCAAGGTTCCTAGCGGTATGGCGACGGCAGCGGCAATGCCGAGCGCCGTCAGCGCCAAGGTTATCGACACGCCGAGCGCCCGTCCGATCTCGGAGGCAACGGGCCTGCCGCTCGCGAACGAATAGCCCAGATCGCCCTGGACCGCCTGCCACAGCCAGGCGCCATATTGCACCGGCAGTGGCCGGTCGAGACCTAAATTGACGCGCATCGCCTCAACGGCGGCAGGATCGACAGCAAGGTCGCGAACCCGTGACATCAGTATCGTCCGCGCTGGATCGCCACCGCTCACATACGGCACGAGGAAAGCCATGAGCGAGACGCCAAGAAGCATCAGGCCTAAGATCAAGAAACGTTGAAGCCACGTCGTCCACATGCCCGTTCTCCCATTTTCGCGCCGCGGCCGCGAGTCGCCTCGCCACCACAGGACGCCGTGCAGAGGGAGTCTAAGCTCCGCCGAGGCTCCACTTCTGCAGAGCTCGAACAAGATGCGGACATCTCAGTCCTCCCATTTCCGGCGAGCGCCTGCCCCCTCTGGCTTATTGCGCTCCCCACCGCGGTTGGCTGTCGCAAAGGTCACACTGGACCTTCGCTTCCGTTCATTCCTTCATCTCTCGTCACTTCGGTCAAATAAAGTGTACTGCATTTCAAAAAGAAGAATATGCTAAATTACGAACACTAAAAGCATTTGCTATCGTTTCTAAGACATTTTTCGGGTATTCGAAGCATAGTCCGAATACCAAGTGTAACAACCTCCCGAGAAATATTCATCGAGATACTGAATTAACATAAACGCACCTGGAAAGTGGTAGAAGAACCTAGGTTTGATACTCAACCGTGGTCATCATTCCTCCAGTCATATGGTAGAGGTGGTGGCAGTGAAGCGGCCACTTGCCTGGGTTCATTGCATCGAAAGCGACTGTCACGCTGCCCTGCGACGGGACGAGCACGGTGTCGCGCACCGCTCCCGCGATCCGCTTGCCGTTGATGGCGACCACCTGAAAGTGATGGCCGTGCAGATGCATGGGGTGCGCCATCGTGGTCTGATCGCGGAAGGTGATCTCGACGCGCTCTCCCTCGGACACAGAGAGCGGTGCGTCTTCGCCGCTCCTCTTGCCGTTCAGCATCCAGACATAGCCGGGCGCCTCGGTGATGGTGACCGTGTGCTCGCGGTCGGCCGGTCGTCCCGCCAGTGGCTGCACAGCGCGCAGCTTTCCTTCGAGGGCGAGCCCTACCGCGTCGGCGGCTTCGTCTGTCTCTCCGCCGGTCCGTTCTACGGCGCCGGCCGAGGTGGCCAGTATGAAACCGGTGCGCGCACGCTCTCCCTCGCGGATGGCAAAGATCGGCCATGCGCCTTCGTTCTTCGGCAATTCCAGCGCGATATCGAGGCGTTGCGCGATGGCGAATTCGAAACGCCGTCCGCGGACCGGCTCGACCGGCATTCCGTCGACCGCGATCAGCCGCCCCTCGAGCCCGCCAAGGTCGATCCAGAAGTTAGTCGCGGCAGCGCCGTTGATCAGCCGTAGGCGCACCCGCCCACCGCGCTCCACCCGGAAGACTTCGGGATCGTCAAGCGTACGGTCATTGGCGAGGAATGCGTCGTATTCGACGTCGTTCAGGTGCGCACCTGCGGGCGCAGCTACACCACCTCCGCCAGAATGCCCGCCTGCTGCGGGCGCCGGAGCCCCATGACCCATCGCGGCGTGGCCCATTGCGGCATGATCCATGGGCGCAGCCTGTGCTTGGGCAGCTGCTTGGGCAGCCTGCCCGCCACCCTGCAAGCCGGCCAGCACCTCGGCCGGATCGCGGAAGGTGAAGTCGTGGAAGAGCACGACCACTTCCTGCACGTCTTCCCGAGCTTCGGCCGGGTCGCGCACGACAAGCGGGGCGGCAAGCAGGCGCTGTTCCTGCAGACCGTGATGGGAGTGCATCCAGTTGGTGCCGGCCTGCTTCAGCAAGAAGTCATAGTCGTGCGCGGCGCCGGGGGAAAGCAGCGCCTGAGAGACATTCGGAACACCGTCTTGCTTCCACGGAGGGGTAAGCCCGTGCCAATGAATCAGCGTCTCCTCGTCGAGCCCGTTTTCCAACCGCACCCTGAATGGACCGCCTGCCTCCGCGATAAGCCCGTGCGTGCCGTTAGCCTGCATCAGACCGTAAACCGTGGCGGCCCGGCCGTTGACCTCGATCGTTCTGGTTCCGGCCCTGATCGACGTTGCCGGCGCTGCGGAAGCGTGGCGCGCGGGGACCAGCAATGACGGACTGGCTACAGCCATAGCGGCGGCGGCGCAGGAAGTGAGAAACTGACGACGTGAGAGGTCTGGCATTCTCGTCTCCAACTCTTTTCCCTAGCGGCCGCTCACAGGATTTCTTTCTTTCGGCGCACGGGGTCGACACCGCCCGCCCCAAAGCGCGTGAGGTCCATGTGCCTGGCTTCAACCTCAATCGCGCCGGCCAAGTCCTCGAGGATCGGACACTCCGGGCGGTGGTCGCCATGACAATGTTCGGCCAGGTGTTTCAGTGCGTCTGTCATCGCCCGGAGTTCCTGGACCTTGTGTTCCAGTTCCGCGATGTGCTGGCGGGCTATACGCTTGACGTCTGCGCTGGCGCGATGGCCATCCGACCAAAGGGCCAGCAACTCGGTCAGTTGCGTCACGGAGAAGCCGAGATCCCGCGCCCGCCGGATAAAGCGCAGCTTGTGCACATCCTTCTCGCAGTAGATGCGGTAGCCCGCCTCAGTCCTATGAGCGGCCGGAATGAGCCCGATCTCTTCATAGTAGCGGATCATCTTTGTGGAAACGCCCGACTCTCGGGAAACATCACCGATATTCATTTCACATCCTCCAGTTTCTGCTCCGGCTCGAACGCCGCTTCCGGTGTGAAAAACACATCGACATGAAGTTCGTCGCGCTGAAGTCCGCGTTCGAGCAGGATCGGTGTCGCGCTGTCGGTCATTGCCGGCGGGCCCGCCATGTAGGCTTGCCAACCATCGAGATCCTGCAGATCCTCCGCAATGGCTTGGGTAACGGTGCCCGTGCGGTAAGCAGCGGAGCGCTCGACCTGCGAAAGAACCGGAATAAAGGTCAGGTTCGGATGGCGCTCGCAAGCGGCCGCGAAGTGATCGACCAGATAGAGGTCCCGCTCCTGGCGCACGCCGAAGTACAAGCGGATAGGCTGGCGGAATCCGTGGTTCAGCGCCGTCTCCACGACAGCCTTCATCGGCGCCATGCCGGACCCGCCGGCAACGGCCAATATCGGCCCGGTATGGCGGTGGCGCAGGAAAGCGCTCCCAAAGGGGCCGCGCACCGTCACCTCGTCTCCGACGGCCAGCGTGCTGGCTACCCGTTCGCTTGCCGCGCCATTGGGGATGCGGCGTATGTGGAACTCGAGTTCCCTTTCGCCAGGCCTGTTTGCCATGGAATAGTCACGCGTCGGCGCTCCCGGAAAGGAAAGCTGCGCATATTGCCCTGCGCTGAAGGAGAGCGGCAGGCCGCTTTCCGGCATGATCCTCACGCGCTTTATATCATGCGTGGCGTTGTCCAGCGAAATGACTCGTGCCTGGAACGTCTCAACCGGATGGTCCGCCCGGTCTTCCTCTCTGCCCAGCCAGGCGACCGTCGCGTCCGTCTTCGGCTGCGCCCGGCAGGCAAGGATCAGCCCCATGGCCCGCTCTTCGGGCGTCAGAGCGAAGGGCGTGTGCGGCAACAACTCAACCTCACCTGTTATCAGGCGCGACTTGCAGGAGCCGCAGCGACCTGAGCGGCAGCCATGGGGATAGGCGATACCCTGCTCCAGGGCCGCTTCCAGGATGGTGCGCTCGTCCGCTACCGCAATCTCCCGGTCCACCTGGCGGATATGGACTGACTTTCCCACGAGTACTCCTCCCTTGCCCATTGCTATTGCGCTGCCGCGAGGCGGCCATTCACGTCAGCCTGCACTGCGTCGAATTTCATGGGAGCCCGGAAGCGCTTGAGCCGCAGCGCGTTGCCCAAGACAAAGACACTGGACAGCGCCATCGCGCCGGCTGCGATCATGGGCGAGAGCAGCAGCCCATAGGCGGGAAACAGCGCTCCGGCCGCAACGGGTACTAGCACTGTGTTATAGGCGAAGGCCCAGAACAGGTTCTCCTTGATGTTGCGGATCGTCGCCTTCGAAAGGGCGATGGCATTCGGCACGCCGCGCAAATCGCCGGACATCAGCACGACATTGGCACTTTCGATGGCCACGTCGGTCCCCGTGCCGATAGCAATGCCGACATCAGCGGCCGCCAAAGCAGGGGCATCGTTGATGCCGTCCCCCACGAACGCCACCTTGCGGTCAGCGGCGCGCAAGTTTTCCAGCGCCTGGACTTTTCCGTCCGGAAGCACCTCGGCCACCACCTCGTCGATCTTCAGCCGGCGAGCAATCGCCTCGGCGGTTTTTCGGTTATCGCCGGTGATCATCGCAACTCTAAGCCCGAGCTTGTGCAGCGCGTTGACGGCCTCGACGGTTGTCTGCTTGATCGGGTCCGATACGGCGATCACCGCGGCGATCTTGCCGTCGATGGCCGCGAACAGCGGGCTCTTGCCTTCATCGCCAAGCCGATTGACTTCGCCTGCGAAGGCTGAGACATCGAGGCCGAGTTTCGTCATCAGCCGGTCAGCGCCCACCTGGACGGTGCGTCCCGACACCAGCGCCTTGGCGCCGAATCCGGGAATGGCGTCGAACCCTTCCACTTCAGGCAGAGTAAGACCTGCACGGTTCGCCGCCGCGATGATGGCTTCTCCGATGGGGTGCTCCGACCGTGTCTCGACGGCGGCCACAGCGGCTAGCACCTCGTCCCTGTCGAACCCCCCGGCGGGGATGAGATCCGTGAGTTCGGGACGGCCCTTGGTCAGGGTGCCTGTCTTGTCCATGGCGATCACATCAGCGCTTTTAAGCGTTTGGAGCGCCTCGCCCTTGCGGAAAAGAATACCCATTTCGGCGGCGCGACCCATACCGACCATGATGGAGGTTGGAGTAGCAAGGCCCATGGCGCACGGGCAGGCGATGATGAGCACGGCCACCGCGTTAACGAGCGCGAAGCTGAGCGCCGGCGTCGGACCAAAGAAAAGCCAGACGAGGAAGGTGGCGGCGGCTGCCAGCATCACTGCCGGAACGAACCATGCCGTGACCTTGTCGACAAGCGCCTGGATCGGCAACTTGGCGCCCTGCGCCTGCTCAACCATGCGGATGATCTGGGCGAGCACCGTATCGGCGCCGACCTTGGTGGCGCGGAAGGTGAAGGCGCCTGTCTTATTAATCGTGCCGCCGACCACGCTTGCCCCCAAGCCCTTTGCAACGGGCACGGGCTCTCCGGTGATCATCGATTCGTCGACATAGGACGAGCCGTCCACCACCTCGCCATCGACTGGCACCTTGTCGCCCGGTCGCACGAGAATGAGGTCTCCCATCTGCACCTGATCGAGCGGGACCTCGACCGTCTCGCCATCGCGCACAACTCTGGCAGTCTTGGCCTGCAGGCCGACGAGGCGCTTGATCGCTTCCGAAGTGCGGCCCTTGGCGCGGTTTTCCAGATAGCGGCCGAGCAGGATGAGGGTAACGATCACCGCAGCAGCCTCGTAATAAATATTGGCCGTGCCGTTGGGCAGGAGCGAAGATGCGAAGGTGGCGACGACGGAGTAGCTCCATGCCGCTGCCGTGCCGAGGGCCACGAGGCTGTTCATGTCGGGGGCCCCACGCAAGAGAGCGGGCACGCCCTTGCGGAAGAAGCGGAGGCCGGGTCCGAAGAGCACGATCGTCGCCAGCAGGAACTGCAAATACCAGCTCTCCTGCATGCCAATACTGGTCATGACAAAGTCATGGATCGCCGGCACGAAATGCGACCCCATCTCAAGCACGAAAATGGGAAGCGTCAACACGGCCGAGAGGCTCAAGGCACCCGCGAGACTGCGCGCCTCGCGATCGCGAGCCTCTGCCTGTGCATCCTCGGGGTTTTCGGCAGCGACTGCCCGGGCGGTGTAACCCGCCCGCTCGACGGCCGCCATCAGGTCCTGGATACTGGCAGCGCCGCTAACCACGTGCAGGAAGGCCCTCTCGGTGGCAAGGTTCATCGTGGCGTCGAGGACACCCGGCACCCTTCTTAGCGCCGCTTCAATGCGATTGACGCAGGAGGCGCACGTAGCGCCTTCGACTGCGAGTTCTATGCTGTCCGTTTTCGTGGAATAGCCGGCGTTCTGAACCGCCTTTAAAATGGCACCCAAATCCGCCGGGCCTGCGAACGCCACATCGGCGCGATCCGTCGCCAGGTTCACGGCGGCGGACTTCACACCAGGTACGGTTCGAATAGCCTTCTCGATTCGATTGACGCAGGAAGCGCAGCTCATTCCTTCGACATAGATGCCGAGAAGAGCAGGATTTGTAGCAGTCGCCGGGCTCATGTTGCTCCTCCGAAAAATCGACTGCATCTGTTTGTAAGGCTTACAACGGTCGGAAGGTCAAGCCCCCAAAAAAATTTATTTCGGCCGCATAAGGGTGAAAAAAGTTCTTGACCTTCCAACCGTTGGAAACGGCAGGATGCGTGTGCATCAATGATTACCCAGGAGATGAAATTTATGTGCGGAGAACATCAGCATCATGCTTCCAGCGCCAGCGAACCTGCCGTTTCGGGGGTCCGCTTCAAGGTAGCCGACATGACCTGCGACCATTGCGCGGGTACGATACGCAAGGCCTTCGCGACGACCATGCCGGGGACCGAGATCTCCATTGATCTGGCGTCTCGGGAGGTTACGGTAGCGGGAGACGCGGCCGCAGCCGCAGAGACCCTTCGGACAGCCGGCTACGAGCCCCAGCCGATCGGCTGAACCACGAGAGCAGCCGCTCGGCAGTGATCAAGGCAAACCTCTGAGGCTCCGACATCGAAGGGTCTCGGAGGCGTGCGCCTGGGGAGCGGCCGTGTCTCACGGGACCTGGTATTCGGATCGACGGCTTTCACGGCTTTCCACTGCACTAACGCAATGCCCCCAGGTCATGTCGGGGACGTCGATGTGGTGCACTTGGAAGTCTCCTTTTTATCTGAACCCGATCGGTGGAAACCAAGGGTCGGGACGTATAATCGAATGGAGTCGTGCGGCTGCCAGGGTGAGCCCGCAAGTCTGATGGTTGAGGACTCGACCAGGAGACGAGTGTTCTCTGCCGCGGCATCAGACTTCCCCAACGCCGTGGGCGGGGTACCAGACTGACGCAGCCGCCGATCAGGCCCGGCGAGAGCTTCCTGTACGAGTTCATCCTGCCGGATGCGGGACCTTCTGGCGCCACCCGCATGCAACAGTCTCGCGCAGCTCGGCGGCAGTCTTGCCGGAGCGGTCATCGTCGAGCGAATCGCTGTCGACCGTAACGGACAACACGCTCGAAATAGACCGCTCAAATCAGGTGCTCAGGTGTTCGGGCCAAGCATGTTTGTTCTGGCTTCGACAATGTGGTCGTACATGTTTCGCTCGGCCTCTCTGCTGTCGCGATCTTTGATGGCGTCAAGAGTGGCCTGATGCTTTGCGATATAGGCCTTCATGCGCTCAGGGGTTAGGGACTGCTCCTTCATTTTCCCCCACAGGTTTCCCGCCCGTACCGTGTGAATGCCTTCATAGAGCGAGGCGAGAAGACCATTGCGGGCGGCTCCGACAATGATGCGGTGAAAGACAGCGTCCCATTTCTCGAATTCGACCAGGGTTTCCGCCGCGCTGCCCCGATCGATCGACTTCTGCATTTCGTCGATCTCCTGCCTGGTAGCCCGTAACGCCGCCAACGCCGCGATCTTGGGCTCCATGATCAGCCGAACCTCGAAAACTTCGGCCGGATAGGTGCGCAACGCATCTCCCGTGCTGCCTGGCGGGCGACGCAGCGCCGTCGAGGTAACCCCGCTGCCGGCGATGAATGTTCCCCTGCCCACATGCCTGATGAGCCGGCCCTCCTTCTCCAGAGAAGCAAGCATCCGTCGAAGTGCGGTGCGCGGCAGCCCGAGTTTGAGCGCTAGGTCGCGCTCAGGCGGTAACCGGTCCCCCGGCTCCAGACCTTCCGCCTCGATGAAATCCTTCAAGACCGCGCTCATGGGCCCTCGCCAAATATTTTCCGCAACCAAATTGATCTACATTGACACCAATTTCAACACCAATCCTCTAACCGCGTGTCAAACCTGATTGGTAGCGAAGGGTGCTGAACCTGGGCCAGCTCCCGCGCAACAAACCAACCCCTTGTCTCTCGGCCTCGGCTTAGCAGTAGTCGGCGATGCTCCTGCCCAGTTGTTCATCCCCGCCGTGATCGTGACCCAAACACTCGGGTAGCTGCTGAGCAAACTGTTCTATGTACGCTTTCCGCCCAGCTGGGAGCAATTGCCGCAGCATTCTCGTCGGCGGCTTGATCAGACACCGACGACGGCATTCGTCACGGGCATTCTTAGCTTGCATTCAGCAGACAGGCGTTGCCCTCTGTCGTCCATGATAGTATATCCCCCTATATCATTATCCGGGTAGTTTGGGAACTTCATGATGCCATCCCGCAACCTGCATGGTCATTCCGACCCTCACAGCCAGGATCACGGCCATCGCCACGAGTCCAGTCGGGCGCTCAACGCGGCTCATGATCATCTTTTCCTCGGCGACAGCCACGCTCGCAACGAGCGGCGGACCTGGCTCGTCATTGCCATCACCGCCACTATGATGGTGGTGGAGATCGTCGCAGGAAACCTGTTTGGGTCGATGGCGCTTGTGGCCGATGGTTGGCACATGTCGACACATGCCGCCGCCCTGCTTATTACGGCGCTCGCCTACCTCTATGCTCGCAAACACGCCCATAACCGGCGTTTTTCTTTTGGCACCGGCAAGCTCGGTGATCTTGCCGGCTTTGCCAGCGCCGTCGTGCTCGCCCTGATTGCTCTGCTGATCGGCTGGGAAAGCCTCATGCGTCTCAGAAGTCCTGTCGCCATCGACTTCAATGAAGCGATTTCCGTTGCTGTCGTGGGTTTGGCTGTCAATCTCCTTTGCGCATGGCTTCTGAAAGACGATCATCACCACCACGGGCACGATCCCGGTCATCACACGCATCATGACCATGCGGGCGAGGACAAGAACCTTCGGGCAGCCTATCTCCATGTCCTGGCCGATGCACTGACGTCGGTACTGGCGATCGCAGGGCTGGCCTGTGGTAGCCTTTATGGTTGGACCTGGCTGGACCCCGCCATGGGCATCGTCGGCGGCTTGGTCATCGCGCGCTGGTCATGGGGGCTCATTCGCGATGCCGGCTCGGTGCTGATCGACTACATTCCGGAAGACGAGGACCTGCCGGACGAAATCGAGGGGATCATCACGCGCGAAGGTGCGGACATCGTTGATCTGCACGTATGGCAACTCGGACCGGGCCATCACGGCGCCATCGTTTCGATCGTAACGGACAAGCCCCGTGCGCCCTCCTATTATCGGGATAAGCTTGCAGCTATTCAGGATTTGTCGCATGTGACCGTCGAGATTGAAGCTCGCGCGGCTTAAACCGGGGCGACAAGGAACTGCACATGAGCCACACCATCCGCGAAAAACAAAAGCTGATTAATCGCGTGCGCCGCATTCGCGGCCAGATGGAGGCTGTCGAGCGTATGCTCATCGACGAGAAGGACTGCGCCGAAGTCATGCAGGTGCTCGCCGGGGTGCGTGGCGCCGTCAACGGCCTCATGGGCGAGGTGATCGAGGACCATGTCCTGATGCACGTCGCCGCCGAGGGGCTATCCCAGAAGGAACGCGACGAGGGCGCTGCCGAACTGATCGATGTTCTGCGCGCCTACCTAAAGTAGCGGTCGGTTTTGCGGGCCTGCGGTACAGGCTTCGGCGCCGGTTCGACCGCGAGCTTCCGTCAGACTGACGTTCGTGGCCGTCGAAGGCGGCTCCGGCTAGCCTGTGGCCCCCGGTCGGTTCGCCGCGCGCAGCCTCGGATCTTCGCCTGTCGCGGCGAGAACTAAAGTAAAGCGCGGGTGCAAATGTCCGCGAAATGCGCGGTCGCGGTCAATAGCCGTTTCCGGTTCGGGAGCCGGCCGTTCTGACTGAATGCTAGCGAGGTCCGCAATGGGTCGGAACAGGTAATTCGCACTCGGTACCAAGCATCAGATTTTCACCACTATGATCCTATCATCGAGACTTGGTATTACTTCAGGAAACCGTTCTTCTTCAGAAAATCCTCTGCGACAGCTTTGGCGGGCTCGCCGCCGACCTGCACGCGGCCATTGAGTTCCTGCAGCGTCACCAGATCGAGCTTCTCGAACACGGGTTTCAGGAGCGTCTCGATTTCCGGGTTCTCCTTCAGGACCGCTTCGCGAATGATCGGCGCCGGCTGATAGACCGGCTGCACGTTCTTGTCGTCCTCGAGAACGACGAGGCCCGAGGGGGCGATGCCGCCGTCGGTGCCGTAGACCATTGCCGCATTGGCGCCGTTCGTCTGGTTCGCGGCCGCCGAAATCGTCGCCGCCGTATCGCCGCCCGAAAGCGTGATGAGCTGTTCCGGCTTCAGCGTGAAATTGTAGGCGGTCTGAAAGGCGGGTAACGCGGCGGCCGAGTTCACGAATTCGGCGGAGGCTGCAAGCACGACCTCGCCACCTTCGCTCACATATTTACCGAAGTCCGACAGGGTCTTGAGGTTGTTCTCGTCGGCAACCTCCTTGCGCAGTGCGATCGCCCAGGTGTTGTTGGCCGGCGACGGCGTCAGCCAGACGATCTTGTTGGCTTCATAGTCGAGCTTCTTGGCCTCTTCATACGCCTTGGCTGCATCCTTCCAGATCGGGTCGTCCGCCTTCTCGAAGAAGAAGGCGGCGTTACCGGTATATTCCGGATAGATGTCGATCTCGCCCGCGGTGATCGCCTTGCGCACGACGGGCGTGGCGCCGAGTTGGACACGGTCCGTCGTCTCGATGCCATTGGCATTCAAGACGGCGAGAATGATATTGCCGAGCACGCCGCCCTCCGTGTCGATCTTGGAGGAGACCACGACGTCGGACTTGGCCGCGGCGGAGGTGAGCGCAAGGGCTAGAGCAGTACCGATAAGCGTTTTCACCAAAGTCAGGCGCATGATTGTCTCCCTCGATTTGATCCCACGGTGTTGATTATGGATTCTCGGCTGCGTCCGTTCGAGCTGCCATATAGGTCAGCGTTCGGCGAAAAATAGAGTAAGCTTCCCCTCCGGACCTGAGGTTGAATTTGCCCGACGATCCCCCCTTCAGCAAGGTTGCAAACGCCGTTGAAGTCGGTCACTCTTGCGGGGTCCGCCGTCGCGGCGATCTCCCGGCCGCAACGAGCCGGTCCATTCCTGCTCTTGCAAGGCAAGCATGATACGGGACGGCTGAAAAGCCACGCAATTTCTGAAGCGTTCGCATGGTCCGCTCGAAGCCCGCGTGGAGGCTCAAAGATGCTCTATACTCTTGCTCTTCTCATCGGCATTGTGGCGGGTCTTCGTACGATGACAGCACCGGCGGCCGTGAGTATCGCGGCAACGGCCGGCTGGCTGCCCCTTGCCAATAGCTGGGCCGCCTTCATGGGGTTCCGCTTTGCACCCTACATGTTCGGCCTTCTCGCTATTATCGAATATGTCACCGACCAGCTCCCGAACACGCCGAGCCGCACGGTTCCGCAGCAGTTCGGGGCGCGGATCGTGAGCGGCGGCTTCTGCGGGGCGGCGATGGCCACCGTCGACGGCTCACTCTTTGGCGGCGCGGTTGCCGGCGTGATCGGCGCCGTCATTGGTACGTTCGGCGGCTTTGAGTTCCGCAAGCGCCTGGCTGCGAGGCTTGGAGGCAGGGACCTCCCCGTCGCCCTCCTCGAAGATCTGGTCGCCATTCTCCTGGCATTCTGGGTGGTATCGTCATGAGCACGCATTTCGACGCAATCATCGTCGGCGCCGGCCAGGCCGGGCCGTCCCTCGCCGGCCGGCTGACGGAAGCCGGCAAAACCGTGGCGCTCGTCGAGCGCAAGTTCTTCGGCGGCACCTGCGTCAATACCGGCTGCACGCCGACCAAGGCCATGGTCGCCAGCGCCTATGCGATCCATACGGCCCGACGCGGCGCGGAGTACGGGATGACGACCGCGCCCGTGTCCGTGGACTTCGACCGCGTGATGGCGCGAAAAGATAAGATCCGGCTCGATTCCCGCTCCAGCGTGGAGAAATGGCTCAAGGGCATGACGAACTGCACCGTCTTTGAAGGCCATGCGCAATTCGAGGGCCCGCGAGAAATGCGCGTCGCCGACGAAGAAATTTCCGGCGAGCGGATCTTCTTGAATGTCGGTGGCCGCGCCGCGGTCCCCGATCTCCCCGGCATCAACGACATCCCCTATCTCACCAACAGCTCGCTCATGGAGCTCAATCATCTGCCGAAACATCTCGTCATCATCGGCGGCAGCTATGTCGGGCTGGAATTCGCGCAAATGTTCCGCCGCTTCGGATCCGACGTCACCGTCATCGAGAAGGGGCCGCGCCTGATTTCGCGGGAAGACCCGGAGGTCTCCGACGCAATCCGTGCCATTCTCGAGAAGGAGGGCATCCATATCCGCCTCAATGCGGAATGCATCCGCTTCGCCAAACAGGCAGACGGCATTTCCGCGGGCGTCGACTGCACCTCGGGCGCGCCGGAAGTCGTCGGCTCGGACGTGCTGCTGGCCACCGGCCGCCGCCCCAACACCGACGATCTCCGCCTCGACAAGGCAGGGGTCAAGACCGATGAGCGCGGCTATATCGAGGTCGATGACGTCCTGCAAACCAATGTGCCGCATATCTTCGCGCTGGGCGACTGCAATGGCCGCGGCGTTTTCACCCACACTGCCTATAACGATTTCGAGATCGTCGCGGCCAACCTCCTCGACAACGACCCGCGCAAAGTCAGCGATCGCATCCAGACCTATGCGCTCTACATCGATCCGCCGCTTGGCCGGGCCGGCATGACGGAGAGCGAGGCTCGCAAGAGCGGCCGTAAGCTGCTGATCGGCACGAGGCCGATGACGCGGGTCGCCCGCGCGGTCGAGAAAGGCGAGACGGAAGGGTTTATGAAGGTGATTGTCGACGCCGACACCGAGGAGATCCTCGGGGCCGCCATTCTCGGAACCGGCGGCGACGAGGCGGTCCACAGCGTGCTTGACGTGATGTATGCAAAGGAGCCCTACACCACGATCAAACGGGCCATGCACATCCACCCGACAGTCACGGAGCTGATCCCGACGGTGTTGGGCGAGCTTTCGCCGGCGACCTAGTGCACGTCGCCCAAAGGTATGCAGCGGTTTTGGACAACGACGTGCATGAAAACAAACTAAAGCGCGTTGCACGAACACGATTAAACGCGACGCGCTTTAGCGCATCGGCCCGATCATTCCCTGCCGGTCCGACCGTGCCAGGGGTCCGGGCCGGGATCGCGTCCAGCAGCGACCTCGGCCAGCCGGTCGAGATAATGGGCCCAGCCTTCCGCATGACCGGCGCATTGCTCGGCAGTGGGCAGGCCCGAATGGGTCAGGCGCAAAAGTGTGCCGTCCGGCTGCTCGACGAGGTCGATCTCGACCAGGCTCGAGGCCGGCGGCACGATATCGCTGTCGTCCCAGCCGAAGCTGTATACCAGCCGGTGCACCGGCACCACTTCGCGGAAGGAGCCACGGGCACAGCGTGCGCCGGTAACATTAACGAGATAGAGACCGCCGGGATGCGGCTCGACCTCGGCCTCCGTTCCCATCCAACGCAGGATCTTCTCCGGATCGGTCAGCAGGGCGAACACCGCGGCGGGCGGCGCCGGAATGTGCGTCTCGCGGCGGACGACGAGGGCTTCTTGCATCGGTCTCCCCCTATGGTGATGACGGCAATGAACGACTTCAGCCGACCTGACCTGTGATGGTCGCTGCAGCGCTTCGATTTGTTGCCTGTCATTGTCCTAAAAACGAGGTCAATTTAAGGAGACGGGCAGCAGGCGCCGCGCCGAGCTCCGCAGCGAAACCCGCATCGATCCAGACCGCCGGAGCCGAACGCTCCACCACCTCGCGCGGATGACAGGCCTGTGCCCGTCACGCTATGATCGCCGGCATGGATCTGCCCGCACCTCTCGCCTGGCTCCTGGACGAGGCCAGTGGCTCGATCGGCCCCGACCGGTTTCTGGCCGAGCTCGGCGAACGACTATTGGCCGACGGACTTCCTTTGGCCGGCGGGGCCCTGACGCTGGCGGTGCCGCATCCGATCATTGCCCGCCGCACCTGGCTGTGGCGGGCGGAGACCGGGGCGGTCATCGAGGCGCTCGGCTTTGCCGGTGCTCTACCCACTGAGGATGGGCGAAACTGGCTGACCGGGCTTGGTCCGGTTGAGGAGGTTGCGATCGGCCGGACGCCGGACGGGCCGGTTCTGGGCTGGGCCGGAACACGACCATTCGCCCCTGCCGAAGCCGGTCAATTGCGCCAGGCCGCGCGCTTTGCCGCAGCGCCCTTGGCCGCCTTGACCGAGCGGGCGGCACTGACGGGGCTGCTGGAGGCCTATCTCGGAAAGCGCAGTGCCGCCCGGGTGCAAGCCGGCGCGCTCAACCGCGGCACGGGAGAGATGATCCGGGCCGCCCTGCTTTACGCCGACATGCGCAACTTCACCGCCCTTTCGGAGGCGAGCGAACCGGCTGCGATGATCGCCGACCTCGACGCCTGGTTCGACCGGGTCGCCGGAGCGATACATGCTTTCGGCGGCGAGGTATTGAAGTTTATCGGCGATGGCGTGCTGGCAATCTTCCCCGTCACGCATGGGCCGGCCGAAGCCTGCGAGGCGGCATTGCGTGCGGTCGTCGCCGCCCGCGCCGGCATGGCCCATCTCGATGAGCGGCGGCAGGCGCGGGGCCTGCCGCCGCTCCCCTATGGCACGGCGCTGCATCTCGGCGATATCCTGTGGGGGAATATCGGCGCGGTAGACCGGCTGGATTTCACCGCCATCGGCCCCGCGGTCAACCTTGTCAGCCGGCTGGAGGGCCTGTGCCGGCCTCTCGGCCGATCGGTGCTGATTTCGGGGGCGGTCGCCGCCGAAACAGCCACGCCGCTGCTGCCGCTCGGCGAGCATGCGCTGCGCGGCATCTCATCCCCCTGCGCCGTCTTCACCCTGCCGGATGCATGAACGGCGCACACTCACATCTTGTCATTGAACCACCGCAACGACATGCAGGAGAGCCCGGCATCGATCTTGCCGATATCCGTGGTCTTCAACGGCGCGACCCGATAGCCCGCGTTGTCGAGCATCTCGATCGTGCGCGGAAAATCCGAACCGACCATGACGACATCGTTGACGCGGAGCGCATTCGCCGCCGCCTCCTCGCCCTCCGGAACGATCATCTGCCGGAATGCCTTGAATACGCCCGAACGCGTGAGGCGGCTGGTCGTAAGTACCGTCTCCTCGTCGAGGAGCGAGCAATCGGTCTTGAAATGCAGCACGCCCTCGGGCGTCGCGACGACCTCGCTCTTGCGACCAAGCTTTTCGAGACTGGCCTTGAGCGCCTCGGCGCCGACCCTGTCAGTGCGGGCGGAAAGGCCGATCATGACCCCACGCGCCGTTGTCAGCACATCGCCGCCGTCCGCATAACCGTCCGCTAGTCTGAGAACCACATCGAACATGTCGTGCAGGGTCGGCGCTATCGCGTCGACCTCCTTCAGGCGCGTCGGAGCGCCCGGTCGCAGGAGGATTGCGCCTTCCGAGAAAACAAGCGCCGGATCCTCGACGAAAACGGAGTCGGGGAAAGCGGGGAGCGGCGGCAGGACGGTGACCTTTGCGCCGGCACCGCGCATCGCCTCGATATAGGCTTCGTGCTCCGCCTTGACGCCCTCGTAAGTTGGGCTGCCGCGATCCTCCGCACGCAACCCATTGACGACGCTGAGCGAAGGTTCACGGACAATGACCGAATTGAACTCGAAGACGGCAGCCGGAATCAAATCTGTTCCCTCCATGGTTTGTTTCCCAAGCAGATTGCGCGGCTTCGCCGACGTCCTGCTCACCTTTTGTTTTGTCGGAATGCCGTGGGACGCCCTCTTCCCCGTTCAGCCCGAAACCCTGCTCACGAATTCGGGGTTGCCCCGCAGGCTATTGCTGATCGTGCAGATCTCGTTTTCCGCCGCCACGGCGATGGCTTGACGAACCACATCATCGAGTTCGCCCTTGATGGTCAACTCGATATCGAAGCGCGCAATGCGAGAGGGCTCATCGTGGGCCTTCTCGCCGGTGACCCTGGCAGAGACCTCGTCCAGCCGGTCGAGGACGCCGAATCGGCTTGCAGCGTCACGAGCGCCGAGGACAAGACAACTCGCAAGCGAAGCATAGAGAAGGTCGAGCGGATCGAAGCCCGGCTGCGACGGGCTGGTGACGACGTCGAGCACCCCGCCCGACATCGAGGCCACATTCGGGAAACCCGTTCGCCCCACCACGGCGGTGGCGCCCGTATGCCGGCTCGTAAGATTCAGCTCCATCATGGTCGGCTCCCATCCTCGAAACGAAGACAGTATTCCAGCAAAGACGCGGTTCCACCAGCGTCCTGCTGGCATGTACCTTCAGCCGATTGTGTTTTCAGTCCGACTCCGGAGGAATGACACCCTTCGTGAGAAGGAAGCAGCCGTAGAAACGGGTTTCGCCCGTTGTAATGACGCAATAGGCTTTCTTGGCAGCTTCGTAGAAAGCGAAACGCTCGATGCCGTACATGGGCGCCGGTTTTCCCTCGGCACGGTCGATCTCGGCCTGTACCTCGCCCTGGACCGGCGGGATCTCGCCGGGTGCTCCCATCACTTCCATCCGACCGACCGAGGGCTGAAGCGGCGTGTCGAGCGGGAGAACCGAAAGCACGGCCCTCATCGCCCGGGCGGCCGAGACATTGTCGATGTGCAGCAATTTGCCGAGCGTCGTCTGGCGGGCAATCGCATCCGACGGGAAATTCGTGTCGGAAATCACCAGTGTGTCGGCATGCCCCATCGAGCGCAGGGCATGCAGCACATCCGCGTTTAGAGCCGGGTCGATATTCTTGAGCATTCCTGTCCTCCTGCCAATGCGCCGCGGGCGGAAGCCGACGGCAGCCTCGCGGCATCAGGCCGTTTCCGCCGCCCGTCGTCAACGGCCTTTCCGCTTTCTCCACTGCTGCGAGCTTCGGCGCTACTCGCCGTAGGGAATCCAGATGTTCTTCACGTCCACGGCCCTGCGCAGAAATGCCGGGCCTTCGGCGGCGGATCGATCCATCCAGTCGATTGCCTTGCCGTAGTCGACGAAGGTGCGCTTCAGATTGCCGGTCGAGAGCTTCTCGACGAGCGTCGACAGTTCCGACGAGCCGCAAGCCCAGAGCGCGTCGACGTCGTTATGCGCAGCAAGCGTCTTTGCGAGTTCCACCGCCGAGCCGGTGACGATGTTGACGACGCCGGCCGGGACGTCGGAGGTTTCGAGGACCGAGTAGAAATCGGTCGCGGCAAGCGGATGCGGTTCGCTCGGAACGGCAATAACACGATTGCCGACGGCGATCAGCGGCGCAACCAGGCTGATGAAGCCCAAGAGCGGCGCCTCTGGCGGGCAGATGACGCCGACGACGCCCTGCGGCTCCGGCATGGCCAGCGCAACGCCCCGCAAGGGCGGCTGGTGCACGGTACCCTCGTATTTGTCCGCCCAGGCGCCATAGCTGAAGAGCCGCGCAATTGACGCTTCGACCTCGGCTTTCGCGTTGGCTGCGGATGCACCGGTCATCGCGACGATGCGATCGGCAAACTCCGCCACCCGGGAGCTCAGGTTCTCGGCAATGTAATAGAGGATCTGCGCCCGGTTGTGCGCGGTTGCCGAGCTCCAGGCGGATGCCGCTCGCGCGGCGACGACGGCGTTGCGGATATCCTTGCGATTGCCCTCACCGACCTCGCCGACCGGCTTGCCCTTGGGCGACAATATCGGGCGCGAATAGTTTCCGTCCGGCCGCGCCTGCTTGCCGCCGATGAAGAGCTTGGCGGTGCGGTCGAGCGCCGGCAAGCCGAAATCGCCGGCGACCGGTTTCAGAGCCGGTTGAACCGGCTCCAGTCTCAGCTTGCGGCCGAGCCAGGCTTTCGGCTTCAGATATTCGTAGCAGCCCTCCTTGCCACCCTCGCGGCCGAAGCCGGATTCGCGTTTACCGCCAAAGCCGCTCGAGGCGTCGAAGAGATTGGTGGCGTTGACCCAGACGACGCCGGCCGCGAGCTTGGCCGCCACGTGCAGGGCAAGCCCGATCGTTTCGCTCCAGACGCTGGCGGCAAGGCCGTAGCGGGAATGGTTGGCGAGCTGGATCGCCTCCTCCGGCGTGCGGAAGGTCATGGACACAACCACCGGCCCGAAAATCTCCTCCGTAGCCACGACGGAGGTCGGCTGGACGTCCGTCAGCAGCGTCGGCGGGTAGAAGCTGCCGCCCTTGGGCAGTTCGATCCTCGGCTGGTGCATGGACGCCCCCTCGGAAACACCCTTTGCGACCAGAGTTTCGATCCGCTGCAATTGTACCGGCGCAATGATCGCCGCCATGTCGATCGCCTTGTCGAGTGGAAGGCCGACGCGCAACATCGCCATACGTCGCTTCAAGCGCTCATGGAAGAGCGGCGCCACGCCTTCCTGCACGAGCAGACGGGAGCCGGCGCAGCAGACCTGGCCCTGATTGAACCATATCGCATCCACCACGCCTTCGACGGCCGCGTCGATGTCGGCGTCGTCGAAGACGATGAAGGGCGACTTGCCCCCGAGCTCCAACGTCAGCGACTTGCCGCTGCCGGCGGTCTTCTCTCTGATAAGCCGGCCAACCTCCGTCGAGCCGGTGAAGGCGATCTTGTCGATGTCCTCGTGTTCGACGATCAGCGCGCCGGTCTCGCCCTCGCCCGTCACGACGTTCAAAACGCCCGGCGGCAGCCCGGCCGCACCCGCCAGCTCGGCGAAGAGCAGCGCCGTCAGCGGCGTGAACTCTGCCGGCTTCAGGATAACCGTGTTGCCGAGGGCCAGTGCCGGCGCGACTTTCCAGGCCAGCATCAGGAACGGGAAGTTCCAGGGGATCACCTGGCCAACGACTCCGACGGGAACGTGGTCGGCGAATTCCGTTTCCTGCAGCTGCGCCCAGCCGGCATGGTGATAGAAGTGCCTGGCTGCCAGCGGAATGTCGATGTCGCGCGTCTCGCGGATCGGCTTGCCGTTGTCGAGCGCCTCGACCACTGCAATCAGGCGCGCATGACGCTGGATCATGCGGGCAAGCGCGTAAAGATGCCGCGCACGGGCGTGGCCGGGCAGCTTCGCCCAAGGCGCTTGCGCCTTGCGGGCGGCGGCAACCGCGGCGTTCACGTCCTCCGATCCGCCGAGCGCCACCTTTGCCAGCAGCGTGCCTGTCGCGGGCTCAAAGCTGTCGAAGGTCTTGCCCGACGCTGCGGCGACGAATGCGCCATTGATGAAGTGGCCGAATTCGCCGTCGTGCCGCGCCAGCCATTGGCGCGCCTCGGCGTCGGCTTCGGGTGCGGGACCGTAGGACATTTCGTCAAAAAACCTGGCGACGCTCATCGCTTTATCCAATCGGGTGTCTGTGGAGGGCCGAATAGGCGCCGCTGACATGGTGTTCGAGCTGGCGCTCGATGTCGGCCAGCAGGCTTGATGCTCCGATGCGGAAGAGATCCGGCTCGAGCCATTCCCGCCCGAGCTCCTCCTTCATCAGGAACTGGTAGTTCAGCACGTCCTTCGCCGCCGAGATGCCGCCGGCCGGCTTGTAGCCGACCTTGATCCCCGTCCGCTCCTGATAGGCGCGGATCATCCTCAGCATAACGAGGGTGACAAGCAGGGTGGCGTTGACGCCTTCCTTGCCAGTCGAGGTCTTGATGAAGTCGGCGCCGGCCATCATTGAGACGAGCGAGGCGCGGGCGACGTTGCGAAGCGTCTTGAGATCGCCGGTCGCGAGGATCGCCTTCACATGGGCATCGCCGCAGGCGGCCCGGAAATCGCGCATCTCGTCATAAAGCGCCTGCCAATTGCCGGTCAGCACATGCTCGCGGGTGATCACGATGTCGATCTCCCGCGCGCCATCCGCGACCGATGCTTCGATTTCGCGAAGCTTGACGTCATGCGGCACGAGCCCCGCCGGAAAGCCGGTCGAAACGGCGGCGACCGGAATGCCGGAGCCTTCGAGCGCTTCCACCGCCGTCGAGACGAAGCGATGGTAGACGCAGACGGCACCCGTCGTTATGTCGCGATCGCCCATGCCGAGTGCATCGAGGAGGTCCAGACGTATGGGGTGACGCGCCTTGGCGCAGAGGCGCTTGACGCGCTCCGTCGTATCGTCGCCATTGAGCGTGGTGAGGTCGATGCAGGTCACCGCCTTCAACAGCCACGCGGCCTGCGCGTCCTTCTTGACCGTGCGTCGGCCGGGCAACGTCGCCACGCGCCGCTCCGCCGCCGAGAGATTGACGCGCTGGTCGAGCACCCAGCCCAGATCAAGGTCGACCCCGTCATTGCGCGGCCAATTATGGCCCGCGCCCACGGGAGGGGCGGCAGCGGCGCCCCTCACAGCAAGCTCTTCCAAGCGACTACTCCCTGGTGCCGAGGTTCGCCGGGCAGCCGCTCTCGGCACGCACCGGCATTGTTACGTTTCTACCTTTTGTTAGATTTCCATCATTTTTCGCCCGAGTCAAGAGACGGTTCGGCCGGTCTGCCGCCCAGCATACATCAGTTCGCGCGAAGCGCGGACTCGCCATCCTCGGTGATCACCGACCGGAACGCTTCCATCGGCGCAAAGAAGGCCGGCTTCAACTTGCCGATCTTGCTCTTGTCGACCACAAGGTAATTCTCGCGGGCGAGCGAAATCACCTTCCGCTTGACCGGCACCTCATGAAAATGCACGCAGCTTGCGCCCCTTGCCCTATCGACGCCGGCGGCCGAGAGAAAGGCGACGTTGATGCCGAGCTGCTCCAGCGTCTCCAGTCCGGCCCCGCCCGAAAATGAAGCCGAGGATGGATAATAGACGCCGCCCAGCATGACCATGCGGACATTTGGCTTTCGCGTCAGCCGTTCCGCCGTGTTCATCGAGTAACACACGGCTGTTACTGGATAATTTTCCGGGATCAGGTCGACCAGATATTCGAGCGTGGTGCCGCAATCGATGAAGATCGTCTCCTCTGGGCGAATATGTCTGGCCGCGTGGGCGCAGGCATTCCGTTTGGCCGCGGCGTGGCTGTCGGCCGCGCGTGCAAGCTCGTAAGGCGCATCGCCCTCGATATCCGCGGCCGAAACGATGTGACCGCCGAGATAGCCGAAAAGGCCGGGATTGTCGGCGATATCGCGGCGGACGGTCATCTCCGATACGCCGAGAAGTGCGGCCGCCTCCTTCAGATGCAGCACCCGCCGCGCAGTGACGGCATCCGCCAAGGTGGCAATGCGCTTCGTCTTGCGATTGGTCATCATCCCTCGTGGTGCAGGCAGCGCCAGATCCCTTACAAATGGCCTCGTCAGATTCTGTTATAATTATCACAAATCGTGCTCCAGCGGCAAGAGCGGAGGCGGCGCTGTCGATTGGAACGGCTGAGGCCTGCCGCTGGTCGCGGAGTCTCGGCGCGCCTGCGCTGCCCGTCACAGGCGCAAGGCAGAGCGCAAATCGGTTCCCTTCTCTGCCGACCTGAGGTCAAGATCGGCCTCGATGTGATTAATGTGCTCGACCATCAGCGCGCAGGCCGCGTCGACGTCCCTTCTCTCCAGCGCGTCGACGATCTGCTGATGCTCGTCGTGGCCGCAGCTTGAAGCCACCGAGCGACCATAGAGTGCGATGACGAGAGAGGATCGGGCGACGAGCTCGTCCATGAACCTCTTGAGGATGGCGTTGCCGCTGATTTCGGCGATCGCCAGGTGAACATCGCCGGAGGCCTTGATCTCGGCGCGGCGGGCGGCGGCACCGCGCTCGTTTCGCAGTCTTTCCTCCTCCGCCAAATGCAGCTGCAGGTGCCTGATCTCGGCCTGGCCGATGCGTTGCGCCGCCTCGCGCAGGATCACGGGCTCGACGAGCCGACGCGCCGCGAAGATCTGTTGCGCCTCCAGGATCGACGGATGGGCAACAAATGCGCCGCGGTTCTTCTCGACATTGACCAGCCCCTCATAGGAGAGCGCCTGAAGGGCGGCGCGAACAAGAGTGCGGCTGACATTGAAGAGGCTGCCGACGTCGGTCTCCGACAGCTTCGTTCCCGGCGCTAGCCGGCGCTCGACGATCGCCTCGCGAATCGCATCGCGAATATGGTGGGCGTCGACATCGATGGCGGTTTCCGCCGGAGACGAATTGGGTGGAGTCATAAGGCTGCGAATCCGACCGATACAATTGCGGGCATTCGACCCTAGCGCGTGGTCGCATGGAAGTTAACCGCAAACTGCGCGCAATCCGCATTTTGTTTTGTATACAATATAAGCGCTCGCTGGCGACAAACGCCTATTAAATGTGCAACCAATGTCGCCTTTTCCGGGGACCGAGCCGAGGCGGGATGAACTTGCCCGCGAATTCGGGCCTTTTGCAAACTGGCACGCTTGATGCTTCTGCCCTGCTGTAACGAAAGGGGCCCCATGTCCAAGGCAGCAGAAATCGATATTGCTTCCGTTTCGAAGGTCTACGGCGCAACGACCGCCGTCCACGAGATCAGCCTGAAGATTCCGGCGGGCAGCTATTGCTGCTTCCTTGGCCCGTCCGGCTGTGGCAAAACCTCGACGCTGCGCATGATCGCCGGACATGAAAGCATCACCTCCGGTGATGTCCGCCTTGGCAATGTCGTCGTCACCGATTTCCCGCCCGCCAGGCGCGGCACGGCCATGATGTTCCAGTCCTACGCGCTGTTTCCGCATCTTGACCTGGTCGACAATGTCGCCTTCAGCCTGAAAATGAAGGGAGTCGCGAAAGACGAGCGCCGCGCCAAGGCGCTGGAGATGCTGAAGTTGATGCAGATGGAGGCCTATGCGGCGCGCCGCCCGGCGCAGCTTTCGGGCGGACAACAACAGCGCGTGGCGCTCGCCCGAGCGCTTATCACCGACCCGGAAGCGCTGCTGCTCGACGAACCGCTCTCCGCCCTCGATCCGTTCCTCAAGATCCGCATGCGCGCGGAGCTCAAGAAGCTGCAGAAGACCCTCGGCATCACCTTCGTGCATGTGACGCACAGTCAGGAGGAGGCGATGGCCCTCGCCGACCTGATCGTCATCATGAACAACGGGCGCATCGAGCAAGCGGCGGCCCCGCGGACTGTCTTCGAAAAGCCCGCCACCGCCTTCGTTGCCCGCTTCATGGGCGACCACAACGTGCTCTCCGGTCGCGTAACCTCGATCGATGACGGAATCGTGACGCTGACAGGGCCGGAGGGCCAGAGCTTCACGGTCCGCAACACCGCCCAGGAAGTCGGAAAATCGATCGATATCGGCATCCGCACCGACCGCGTGCGTCTCGAGCTGGCGTCGAACAAGTCGCTCGGCTTCGAGGGCGCCGTCTCGAATGTCGAGTATCGCGGCGCATCCGTAAAGATCACCGTCATCGGCGCCGGCAGCGACGACTTCACCGTGGTCGTCTCCGATGCCGACTATTTCAGGAAGCCCGTATCGACAGGCGATGCGGTTTCCTTGAGCTGGGCCCTGGAGGATGCAATCCCCCTCGGCCGCGTGTCAGCCTGATGCGGGGACAAGAAGCTGCGAATTGCGCCTGTCCCGCTCCATCCGATCCATGCACCACCAAAGGGGAACGAAAGCATGACGACTGAAACGAAGACTGCCACGCCCGCAAAAGGCATTTCGCGGCGTTCGCTACTGAAGACCGGAGCGGCCGCCGTCGGTGCGATCGCCGGCTCGGGCGCGATCACCGGCTTCCCGACGATTTGGGCGCAAAACCCGATTACGCTCCGCCAGTTCGGCACCGGCGTTTCCAACATCAACGCGATTGCCGAGAAGTGCAAGGAAGACCTCGGCATCACGCTGGAAATGACGGCGACCGATTCCGACGCCGCCGCCCAGCGCGCCGTCACCCAGCCGGACTCCTACGACATCGCCGACATCGAATACTGGATCGCCAAGAAGGTCTTCCCAACCGGCGTCATGCAGCCGATGGATGTCTCGAAGATCAAGTATTACGACAAGATCGTGCCGCTCTTCATCGACGGCAAGCTCAAGCCGGACAGCGTGATCGCGCAAGGCACCGCCCCGCACACGGTCGGCTTCGTCGAGGCGCAGGACTCCAAGGCCTTCGCCAAGGAACCGACGCAGTGGATGACGCTGATCCCGACCATCTACAATGCCGATACGCTCGGCATCCGCCCGGACCTCGTCGGCCGGGAGATCAGCAGTTGGGCCGACATCATGGACCCGGCCTTCAAGGGCAAGACGGCGATCCTCAACATCCCGTCGATCGGCATCATGGACGCCGCGATGATCATGGAGGCCCTGGGCAACATCAAATATGCCGACAAGGGCAACATGACCAAGGAGGAAATCGACCAGACGATCGACTTCCTCATTAAGGCCAAGCAGGACGGCCAGTTCCGCGCCTTCTGGAAGTCCTTCGACGAGAGCGTCAATCTCATGGCCTCCGGCGAGGTCGTCATCCAGTCCATGTGGTCGCCGGCCGTCGCCGCCGTGCGGTCGAAGGGTATCGCCTGCAAATACCAGCCGCTCAAAGAGGGCTACCGTGCCTGGGGCGGCGGCCTCGGCCTCGCCGCCCACCTTGAGGGCGCACAGCTCGATGCGGCCTATGAATATATCAACTGGTATCTTTCCGGTTGGGTCGGCGCCTACCTCAACCGCCAAGGCTACTACTCCGCCGCCATGGAAACTGCCAAGGCCCACATGTCGGAGGACGAATGGGGCTTCTGGGTCGAAGGCAAGCCCGCCAAGGGCGACATCCTCTCGCCGGAAGGCAAGATCATGGAAAAGGCCGGCGCCGTTCGCGACGGCGGCTCCTTCGAGGAGCGCATGGGCAAGGTCGCCTGCTGGAACTCGGTGATGGACGAAGACCGCTACATGGTCCGCCGCTGGAACGAGTTCATCGCGGCGTAATGAGCGCCCTCGGCACGGGCCTTTTGCCCCTCTCCTCGGCTTCAACCCGAGGAGAGGGGCAGTTTCCAAGGCAATACTGAAAGAGGATTGAGAATGACGGCAGTCGCAACCTCAGGAGAGATCAGGACCGGCAATCCCCGCCGCTCCCTCGCTGCGCTTGGTCGGCTCACCACCTATCTCCAGGCCACGCCCCTCCTGCTGATCCTCGGTTTCTTCTTCGTCCTGCCGATCCTGATGATCATTGTCGTCAGCTTCTGGGATTATGACTTTGCCGGCCTCTATCCCGACTTCCTGACAATGAACTATACCGACACACTCGGCTCCTGGGTCACCTGGAAGACCTATCTCAACACGCTGAAATTCACGGTCCTCACCTGGGCGCTGACGCTCGTTATCGGCTTCTGGGTCGCCTATTTTCTTGCCTTTCACGTCCGTACGACGACGATGCAGATGGTGCTCTTTCTCGTCTGCACCGTGCCCTTTCTCACCTCCAATATCATCCGGATGATCTCCTGGATCCCGGTCCTTGGCCGTAACGGTCTCGTGAACTCCGCGCTGATCGAGCTCGGCATCGTTCCCGAACCGGTCGAGTGGCTGCTCTATTCCGACTTCGCCGTCGTGCTTGCCATGGTGCACCTGAACACGCTCTTCATGGTGACGCCGATCTTCAACACGCTGATGCGCATCGACCGATCGCTGATCGAGGCGGCGCGCGACTGCGGCGCCTCCGGCTGGCAGGTCCTCTGGAACGTCGTCCTGCCGCTCGCCAAGCCCGGCATGGCGATCGGCTCGATTTTCGTGGTGACGCTGGTGATGGCCGATTTTTCGACGGTCCAGGTGATGTCGGGCGGACAGAGCGCATCCGTCGCGCTGATGATGAAGAACCAGATGTCGCTGCTGCAATATCCGGCTGCAGCCGCCAATGCGGTCGTCCTCCTGATCGTCGTGCTGCTTATGGTCGCCGCGATCCTCAGGGTCGTCGATATCCGCAAGGAGCTCTGAGATGAACCGTGAATCGCGCACCAAGGAATTCTACATTCTCGCGATCTTCTTCGCGCTGTTCGTCCTGTTCCTCTACGGTCCGCTGTCGGCGATCCTCATCCTCTCCTTCCAGGGGCCGGATGGCGGCCTCACCTTTCCGCTGAACGGCGTTTCGCTGCACTGGTTCTACAATCTCTTCGAGAAGCAGGCGGTCGGGGATTTCGGCGCTTCGTTCCGTCGATCCTTCACGCTCGGGCTTATGGTCATGGTCGCGAATGTGGTCGTCGCACTGCTCGCGGGCCTCGCCTTTCGAAACAGGTTTCGCGGCTCCACCGCTCTCTTCTATCTGACGGTCGCAAGCCTCGTCGTACCCTCGATCATCATCTCGCTCGGCATCGGCGTCGTCTTCCAGCAGTTCGGGCTCAAACCCGCCTGGTATTCGTCCGGCTTCGGTGCGCACCTGACCTGGACGCTGCCCTTCGGTGTGCTGATCATGTTCGCCGTCTTCAACCGTTTCTCGCCGGCCTATGAGGAGGCCGCGCGCGATCTGGGCGCCACGCCCTGGCAGACCTTCCGCCACGTGGTGCTGCCGATGATCGCGCCGAGCCTCATCGGCGTCGGCCTTTTCGGTTTCACCCTCTCCTATGACGAATTCGCCCGCACCCTGATGACGTCCGGCACCTACAATACCCTGCCGCTCGAAATCTACGCCATGACAACCAATGTGACCACGCCGGTGCTCTATGCGCTGGGCACGGTCACGACGCTCTTCTCCTTCACCGTTATCCTCCTCACCGTCACAGTCATCCTTCTGCTGCGGCGCCGGCAAGCAAAGTCAGGCTGACATCCATGCGCATCCTGATCGTCAACCCCAACACCACCGTCTCGATGACCGAGAAGGCAGCAGAAGCCGCACGGGCAGTCGCCGGCCACGGCACGGAGATCATCGCCGCCACATCGAAGACCGGGCCGACCTCGATCGAGGGGCACTATGACGGGGCGATTGCCGTGCCCGGCCTCCTCACGGAGATCCGCGACGGCGAGGCGGCAGGGGCGCATGCCGCGATTATCGCCTGTTTCGACGATACGGGGCTCGACGCCGCGCGCGCGCTTGCCGACATTCCGGTCCTCGGGCTTTGCGAATCCGCGGTGATGACCGCCGCCCTCCTCGCCCAGCGCTTCACCGTCGTCACCACACTCGAGCGCTCCCGCGTCCTGATAGAAAACCTCATCCGCCACTACGGCATGGGCGGCCGGGCGAAGGTTCGCGCTGCCGATATTCCGGTTCTGGAACTGGAGGATGAAGCCTCCGGCGCGATCCAGAAACTCAGACGCCAGATCGAGCGCGCGCTGGAGGAAGACGGCGCCGAGGCGATCGTGCTCGGCTGCGCCGGCATGGCCGACCTCGCCCGTTCCCTCCAGCGGGACTATGGCGTGCCTGTCATCGACGGCGTGGCGGCGGCGGTCAAACAAGCGGAAGCACTGGTCGCGCAAGGGCTCAAAACCAGCAAGCGCAGCTCCTATGCCGCACCGCTTCACAAACTCTATACCGGCACCATGCGCGGTTTCGCACCGAGCGGCTCCTGAACCCCCGCCGACGCGTGCCTATGGTTGCAACAGCCGGCTGGCTTAATGCTCGGTTGACAAGGCTCGGGGAAGGTTGGAAGAGTGATGCTCACTCGAAGCGGGCAGCCTTGGGAGGACATCATGTCTGTGCGCGCGTTTCTCGGCCTTTCCACCCTTCTTCTCGCGCTTGTCTCGCTTGGAACGCCCGCAGCGGCGGCTGAGACGGAACGCGAGATCGAAATTGTCAACGACGCCGACTATTTCGGCTTCGACCTGCGCACGGAGCAGAACGTCTCTCTCGACGAATGCCAGAGCGCCTGCATCGCCGACCGCTCCTGCCGCGCCTTCACCTACAATCCCAAGGCGAAGTGGTGCTTCCTCAAGTCCGACTTCAATCAGTTGAACGCGTTCCAGGGTGCGATCGCCGGAAAAATCCTGGAGACCGCGAGCGGCGAGCGCGATATCGGCGCCCCGCCACGCCTCTCCTTCGTCTCTGACGACCTCTTGCGGCAGGCGCGCGAGGTCAAGGCGGGCCTCGCCTTGACCGACGATCAACTCGGTTTCGGCGTCAATGGCCTGATCGAAACGGCGCGCGGCGAGTTGACAGCTGGCAACTTCATGGGCGCCCTCAAAGCCTTTCGCGGCGCCCTGGCGATCAGCCCGGACGATGCTCAGCTGTGGCTCGAAACGGCCCGCGCCGCGAACCGCTTCACCGGCGGCATGGACCTGGCGAGCGAGGCGGCGCTCGCCGCGCTCAACGGCTATCAGCTGACGCGCACGACGGAAAGCCGCGCCGATGCACTCGCCGTTCTCGCCCAGGCGCTCGAGAACCTGCAGAACTACCGCGCCGCGCTCGGCGCCTACAAGGCGAGCCTCGAGCTCGTGCAGGCGAAGACCGTCGAGACAGCCTATCTCGATCTCAGGGCAAGGCAGGGTTTCCGGGTCACCGGCCACACCATCGACGCGGACAGCGCCAGCCCGCGCGCCTGCGTTCAATTTTCCGAACAGCTGTTGAAGAACGGTCCGGACTACGCCTCCTTCGTGACGCTCGACGGCACCACGCCGAAGGCCGTAGAGGCCAAGGGCAGCGAGATTTGCGTCGAGGGTCTGGCGCATGGCAAGCGGTACAAGCTGGCGCTCCGCACCGGCCTGCCCTCCGCCGTCGACGAGATCATCGAAACCCCCGTGAGCCTCGACATCTATGTGAAGGATCGGGCACCGATGGTGCGCTTTACCGGCGACAGCTTCGTGCTGCCGTCGACGGCGCGGCGCGGCATTCCGATCGTGTCGGTGAATACTGAAAGCGCCAATCTCAAGCTTTACCGCATCGGCGACCGCAGCATCGCGTCGCTGCTTGCCGGTTCTCAATTCCTGGTCCAGCTCGACGGTTATAGCGCAGACCGCATCGCGGCCGACAATGGCGAACTCGTCTGGCAGGGCAGCATCGACGTCGAGACCGACCTCAACAGAGAAGTGGTGACGAGTTTGCCGGTCGACGAGGTGCTGCCCGAACGCAAGCCGGGCGTCTATGTGCTCACCGCAGTCTCCGCCACGGGCCTGACCCAGGAATGGGATGCCCGCGCCACGCAATGGTTCATCGTCTCCGACATCGGCGTCTCCACCTTCGCCGGCACAGATGGGCTCTCGGTCTTCGTGCGTTCGCTGGCCAGCGCCAAGCCGCTCGCCGGCGTCGAACTGCAGCTCGTCGCAAGGAACAACGAGGTGCTCGGAACCGCCGTCACCGATGCGGATGGGCGCGCTGCCTTCGACGCCGGGCTGATCCGCGGCACCGCCAGCATGGTGCCGGCCGTCATCACCGCCCGCAAAGGTGATGGCGACTATGTCTTCCTGGACATGACGCGCGCCGGCTTCGATCTTTCCGACCGCGGCGTTACCGGCAGGCCGGCACCGGGGACGATCGACATATTCGCCTGGACCGAACGCGGCATCTATCGCGCCGGCGAGACGGTGCATGCCGCAGCGCTTGCGCGCGACGTCGATGCCCAGGCGATCGAGGATCTGCCGCTCACCTTCGTCTTCCTGCGGCCCGATGGGGTCGAGGACCGGCGACTGGTCAGCAATGGCGGCAAGCTTGGAGGCCACACGCTCGACCTGCCGCTCACCGAAAACGCCATGCGCGGCACCTGGACCATGCAGATCTTCACCGATCCCAAGGGTTCGGCCATGGGCGAAAAGCAGTTTCTCGTCGACGATTTCGTGCCGGACCGGACCGAATTCGACCTGACGAGCGACGCCAGGGAGATCGAACTCGGAACACCGATAGAGGTCGCCGTCGACGGCCGTTTCCTCTACGGCGCGCCGGCCGCGGGCCTCACGCTCGAGGGCGAGGTGTCGGTCAAGCCGACGCGGGAAAGCGAGGCCTTCAAGGGATATTTCTTCGGCTTTGCCGATGAGGAGACGGGCGAAGAAGCACGCGCGCCGATCGAGGGGCTCGAACCGCTCGACGCTGACGGGCGAGCCGTCTTCGACGTCGATCTTGGCGAAGTGCCCGCGACAACCCAGCTGCTGAACGCCAAAGTCACCGTGCGCATGCGCGAGGGCGGTGGACGGGCAATCGAGCGCTCGCTCACGCTGCCGGTGAGGCCGCAGGGCGCGATGATCGGCATCATGCCGGAATTTACCGGTGACCTTGCCGAAAATTCGGTCGGCAAATTCCACGTAATCGCGGTTGGTCCGGATGGCGCCAAGATCGCAATGCCTGGCCTCCTCTGGCGGTTGTTTAGCGTCGAGCGGAACTATCAGTGGTATCGCGAGGGCACCGCCTGGAAATACGAGCCGATCATCTCCACCAAGCAGGTGGCGAACGGCACGCTCGACGCGACCGAGAACGGCGGCGAGATCTCGGTACCGGTCGGCTGGGGCCGCTACAGGCTCGAGATCGAAGCGGCAGCCGTTGATGGACCCGCTTCGAGCGTCGAGTTCGACGCCGGCTGGTATGTCGAGGCCGCCTCGACCGAGACCCCTGACGGGCTCGAGATCGCCCTCGACAAGGAGAATTATGCGATCGGCGAGACCGCAAAGCTCAAGGTCTCGCCACGCTTTGCCGGCGAATTGCTGGTAACCGTCGGCACGGAAAGGCTGATCGCGACAAAGTCGGCGACGATTGCCGGGGCGGGTGGCGAGGTGGACCTGCCGGTCACCGCCGAATGGGGTGCAGGCGCCTATGTCACCGCGACCCTCTATCGGCCGGGCGATGCTCAGGAAAGCCGGATGCCGATGCGCGCAATCGGCATCAAGTGGCTCGCCGTCGATCCGGCCGGGCGCAAGCTCGCAGTCAGCCTCGACACGCCCGAGAAGGCGATGCCGCGCCGGCCGCTCGGTATCGGCCTCAAGGTCGAAGGTGCCGGCGCCGGGGAAGACGCCTATGTCACGGTCGCCGCCGTCGACGTCGGCATTCTCAATCTCACGCGCTACGAGACGCCCGATCCCGATGGCTGGTATTTCGGCCAGAGGCGGCTCGGCCTGGAAATCCGCGATTTCTACGGCCGGCTGATCGACGGATCCCTTGGCGCGACCGGACGACTGCGCACCGGCGGCGACGGCGGACAAATGGCGCTGCAGGCGAGTCCACCCACTGAAAAGCTCGTCGCTTTCTTCTCCGGACCGGTGAAACTCGATGCGGATGGCAGGGCAGACGTCAGCTTCGACATTCCGCAGTTCAACGGTACCGCGCGTGTCATGGCCGTCGCCTGGACGAAGGCCGGCGTCGGGCACGCGTCAACGGACGTAGTGATCCGCGACCCGGTGGTCGTGACTGCCAGCCTGCCGAAATTCCTTGCACCCGGAGACCGGGCGGAACTCAGACTCGACGTCGCCAATACGGACGGACTGCCCGGCGATTATCAGTTGCAGGTGGCGACAAACGGACCGCTCACCGTCGAGCAGCTGACAGCCGACACCCTCCGGCTCGAGGCCGGAGGCCGATCCACCCTCACCCTGCCGATCGAGGGCCAATATCCAGGCGAGGGCCTTGTCACGGTGGCGCTCAAGGACGCTGCAGGCCAATCGCTCGAACAGGTTCTGCATGTTCCGGTTCGCCCGGCTGCGTTACCCGTCGCCCAGCGGCAGGTGGTGTCGATCGCCGCCGGCAGCAGCTTGACCATAGACGATCAGCTGCTCGCAGACAGCGTGCTGCAGGGCGCCTCCGTCAGCCTCAATGTGACCCGCTCGGCTACTTTCGACATCCCTGCGCTCCTAATGACGCTCGACCGCTACCCCTATGGCTGCGCCGAGCAGACCACGAGCCGCGCCCTGCCGCTCCTCTATTTGAGCGAGCTTTCGAAACAGTCCGGCCTCCCTGAGGACGAAGGCGTGGGCAAGCGCGTTCAGGAAGCAATATACCGGGTGTTGTCCTATCAGTCCTCTTCGGGGAGCTTCGGGCTGTGGGGTCCGGGTTACGGCGACCTGTGGCTCGACGCTTATGTCACCGACTTCTTGACCCGCGCGCGCGAGCAGAAATACGAAGTCCCCGAGCAGGCGATGGTTCAGGCGCTGGAAAACCTGCAGAACGCCTTGAGCTACGAGACCAATGTCCAGGAGCGTGGAAACGAGATCGCCTATGCCCTCTATGTGCTTGCGCGCAACCGCAAGGCAGCGATCAGCGATCTGCGCTATTACGCCGACACGATGCTGAACGACTTCCCGACGCCGCTTGCCAAGGCCCATATCGCCGCGGCGCTTGCGCTCTATGGCGATGCCCAGCGCTCGCAGGACATCTTCGCGGCGGCCGTCAACATGTCGACTGGCCTCATCAATGTCAGCCTCGCCCGCTCGGACTACGGCTCCTCATTGCGCGACGATGCTGCGGTGCTGGCGCTTGCGGCCGAAAGCCGGCCAGTCCCGCCGATCATTCCCGAGCTTTCGAGGATCGTCGCCAGAAAATGGCAAGAGGCGAAATATACCAGCACGCAGGAGCAGACCTGGATGCTGCTCGCCGCGCGCGCCATCGAGGGCGGCGACGAAGACATGCGGTTGGAAGTGAACGGCGCCCAACGCTCCGGCAGCTATGCCGCCCGCATCGGCGGAGATGCCCTGATGACCCATCCGGTGGTGATCCGAAACAATGGATCCGATGCCGTTTCCGCCGTGGTGACGACCGTGGCGGCCCCCGCCCAACCGCTTTCGGCGGGCGGCGACGGCTTCTCCATCGAGCGAACCTATTACACGCTCGACGGGGCGGAGGCGAATGTCAGCGAGGCTCGGCAGAACGAGCGCTACGTGGCCGTGCTCAAAGTCACCGAAAGCAATGCGTGGCCGTCGCGCGTGCTGATCACCGACCTGCTGCCGGCCGGATTCGAGATCGACAATCCGAGCCTCGTCGACAGCGCGCAGCTTTCGAACTTTGAGTGGATCGGCGCGGTGGAAGCCGCCCATACGGAGTTCCGCAGCGACCGCTTCTTGGCGGCCTTTGATCGCGCGGCCGGTGACAATCGGGAAATCACGCTTGCCTATGTCGTACGCGCCGTGACGCCCGGTATCTATGACCACCCCGCCGCAAGCGTCGAGGACATGTATCGACCACAATTCTCGGCGCGCACGGCGACCGGTCGCATGGAGGTTCTGGCAGCCCGGTAGGAAGCGAGATGTCGCTCTTGTGGAGGCACTTTGTTAGCTTGACAAGGCGGTTGCGTCGGCGATGGCGCGCGACATTCGCCATTTCGCGGCGCCCCCGACTTTTTCGAGCGCTCGCCCTGATCGTGCTGCCAAGCAGCCTCGTCGTTGCATTGGCGGTCCTCGTGCTCACCTGGGCGGACAGGGCTTTTCCACCGCCAATTGAGCAGGCTCGGGTCTTTTCGCGCGAGGTGCTCGACAAAGACGGACATTTGCTGCGCGCCTTTGCCACCAAGGACGGCCTCTGGCGGCTGAAGACCACCGTCCAGGATGTCGACCCGCGTTTCGTCGAGATGCTGATCGCCTATGAGGACCAGCGTTTTCGCGAACACCGCGGCGTCGACCTCCTGGCGCTTGGGCGGGCGGCGTTGCAATTCTTAACGAACGGCCGGATCGTATCCGGGGCCTCGACGCTCTCCATGCAGGTGGCGCGGCTGATCGAACCGCGCGAGAGCCGCACGCTTGCGGCTAAGCTCAGGCAGGTCGCCCGTGCAATCCAGATCGAGCGACGGCTCAGCAAGGATCAAATTCTCGATCTCTATCTCACCCATGCGCCCTATGGCGGCAATCTCGAGGGCGCGCGCGCGGCAAGCCTCGCCTGGTTCGGCAAGGAGCCGCGCCGGCTTTCGGTCGCCGAATCCGCGCTCCTCGTCGCCCTGCCCCAGCTTCCGGAAAAACGCCGGCCGGACCGCAACGTCGCGGCCGCTGAAGCGGCTCGCCAACGGGTGCTGACCCGCATGGCCGTCGCCAAGGTCCTTGGCGAAGGCGAGGCCGAGCGCGCCGCATCGGCGCCCCTTCCAAACCGCCGCCTCCAGCTTCCGGCCTATGCGGCGCATCTGGCCGAGGCGGCACTTCGAAAGGAACCGAAGGCACTTCGGCATCACACGACGCTTCGCCGCGACATCCAGCACGGGCTGGAAAGCGTCGCTCGCGAGGGTGCAACGAGACTGGGCCCGAAGGTCTCGGTCGCAATGGTCATGGCCGATATCCGAACCGGTGAGATCGTCGGAGAAGTCGGCTCGGCCGATTATTTCGACGCCAGTCGCTCCGGCTGGATCGACATGTCGCGGATCACGCGCTCGCCGGGCTCGACCTTGAAGCCTTTCATTTACGGACTTGCCTTCGAAGAGGGGCTGGTTGCCCAGGAAACGATCATCGAGGACCGGCCGGCGGATTTCTTCGGCTATCGGCCGCGCAATTTCGACATGAGCTACCAGGGCGATGTCAGCATTCGCCAGGCGCTGCAGCTCTCCCTCAACGTGCCGGCAATCCGGCTCCTCGACGCCATCGGCCCTGCGCGGCTGATGGTGCGTTTCCGCAGGGCGGATGTGCGTCTCGCCCTTCCGCCAAACGAAGCACCGGGGCTCGCAATCGGCCTCGGCGGCGCCGGCATCACGCTTCGCGACCTCGTCCAGCTCTATGCGGGGCTTGCCAATCGCGGCTGGCCGGTTCGCCTCGGCGACGGCGTCGAGGGCAAGGCAGGCCTGATCGACGGCGAGCCGCTGCTGTCCAACGTCGCCGCGTGGCATGTTGCCGACATTCTCTCCGGCGTACTGCCGCCGGCGGGCAATCGTCAACGGGGCATCGCCTATAAGACGGGCACCAGCTATGGCTATCGCGATGCCTGGTCCATCGGCTTCGACGGCCGCTACGTGCTCGGGGTTTGGGTCGGCCGGCCCGACAATGGTGCCGTGCCCGGACTAACCGGTTATGGTGCAGCGGCGCCGATCCTGTTTGCGGCCTTCGCCAAAGCCGGCATTCCGGTGACTCCGTTGCCAGACCCGCCGGCCGGCGCCCTTCGCATCTCTCAGGCCGAGCTGCCGGTCGGCCAGCGGCGCTTTTCGACAACCGCAAGCGGATTGCCTCAATCATCGATCCGGGAAGCGGCCCCAACGATTGTCTTTCCGCCGGAGGGCGCGCGGGTGGAGCTCGGCGCCAGGGCCGGCGAAACGATCATGCCTCTCACACTGAAGCTGCAGGGCGGCCGCGCACCCTTCCGCTGGCTGGTGAATGGCCGGCCGCTGCCGGAGATGACGCGTCGGAGAGTGAGCCAGTGGAGTCCGGACGGTGGCGGCTATTCGACGCTGACCGTGATCGACTCGTTGGGACGCGCGGCCACCGTTCGCGTGTTCGTCGATTAGGCGAGCACCTATGCCGCGCGTTTATCACACGCGCGAAGGCCGGCATGCGGTGCCGCACACCGGACCGATGATGCCCTTCAGGCCGACAGGATGGACTTTGGCTCGGTGCCTTGTGGCTTGCGCGCCGGCGCCGCCATGACCAGCGGCATTCCCGCTTCGAGGCAGGCGGCAATAAAGGCCTCCCGCGCCACGGCTGCGGGCGTCATGCGGTTGAGCGCCCGCCGGCAGGTGCGCACGGCCCGCTCATAGCGCTCGCCCTTGCGAAGCGGCCACTCGTTCTCGAGGAAGTCGAGCGCCTCGTAGACGGAGCCGAAAGTGCGCGTCAGGCCATTCGAAAGGCGGACGGTGAGAGGGATCGTCCAGGGAATCTCGTTGAGAAGCATTTTTCCTCCTTTCCACGCCATAATGGGTTGCTGCGCAACAGATATTGGGGGCCGAAAGGCAAATTCAAGAAGCTCCGGACATCGCGCAGCGCAGCGATCTGCGCCGGGTTTTCGCTAGCCCGCGAGATGCATTTTGGCAGGTCATTTTGCCCCTGCATCAGCCGCTTTCTCCCCCTTGAATCGCCTCCAGGACTGACTAAATCCAGTGCATGAGTTGCCTGTTAAAGGGACTCGCCTGTCGAGGAGCGCCAGCCTCTTCGGCGCTTCTCGTGTCCATGTTGCTCAAGGAGGATATGGCTATGAGGACAAGCTTCGACTTCTCACCCCTGTCGCGCTCCAGCGTCGGCTTCGATCATCTCTTCGACCTGCTGGATTCGGCAAGCCGTACGGCCCCGAACGATAACTGGCCGCCCTACGACATCATGCGCGTCGGCGAAAACGAATATCGCATCGCAATGTCCGTTGCCGGATTTGCACCGGAGGAAATCACCATCACGCATGAGCAGCAGTTGCTGACGGTCCGCGGTGAAACCGCCGGCGAGAACGACGCCGAATACCTCTACCGAGGCATTGCTACGCGCAATTTCGAGCGCCGCTTCCAGCTCGCCGACTACGTGACGGTCACCGGCGCCAAACTCGCCAACGGTTTGCTTTCGATCGATCTTGTCCGCGAGCTTCCGGAACGGATGAAGCCGCGCCGCATCGAGATCCACCAGGCCGACACACCCACCACGACCAAGAAGCAGATCGAGGGCGAAAAGAACGCTGCGTAGGATGGTCAGGACCAACTGCTGTCGCAGCGCGATCATTGCAACCACAAAGGGCGGGATGGAAACCGCTGGGGGCTCCTTCCCGCCTCATCGGCACGGAAAGGAACTGAAAGATGAATGTACGTGAACTGATCCCCTGGGGTCGCGGACAGACCCCTGCAACCTATCGCAACGAAGACCGCAACCCGTTCTTGGCACTCCACCGGGAAATGAACAGGCTGTTCGATGACGTCTTCCGCGGCCTCGATACGCGCCTTCCCCAGAGCGCGTTCTCCAGCTTTGGCGGCGGCTGGCCGAGCGTCGAGGTCACCGACGGCGAGAAGGAGATCAAGGTGACGGCGGAATTGCCCGGGCTCGAGGAGAAGGATGTCGAACTGACCCTTACCGACGACGTGCTGACCGTAAGAGGCGAAAAACGGGCCGAAACAGAAGACACCGAGCATCAGTTTTCCGAGCGCTTCTACGGCCGCTTCGAGCGCCGCATTCCGCTAGGATACGAGATCGACGAAGGCAGGGTGAGCGCGAACTTCAGGAACGGCGTCCTGACAGTCACGCTTCCCAAAAGCGAGCAAGGCCAGTCCAAGGCGAAGCGTATCGCCATCAACAGCCAGTAGGCGGACATGCCATGGCGTACCTGCCGGCGCCAACCCGCGCCGGCAGGCCGCTCGCCGTGCGATCAGGCCCGATTTCCAATGCATTAGCACTCTTATACCAAGAGTGCTAAAATCCCGCTCCAGCCCTCTTGAAATCATTTCCCGGCAAAACCAGATCACTTTTGCCGAGCGCTCGCAGGAGGGCTGCCCCGCCGGATTCCTCCGGCGGACGCGTTTGCTCGGCTCTCCCGATGCATGCCGACCAGCCGTTCCCCGGGTCAGCGTGGATGGGAACCAGGAACTTGAGGAGGAAGAGATGACATTCCAACCGCTCCACGATCGAATTCTTGTGCGCCGCCTATTGTCCGAAGAAAAAACCAAGGGCGGCATCATTATTCCCGATACCGCCAAGGAAAAACCGCAGGAAGGCGAAGTGATCGCCGCCGGCCCCGGCGCCCGCAACGAGCAGGGCCAGGTCGTCGCCTTGGACGTGAAGGTCGGGGACCGGGTTCTTTTCGGCAAATGGTCCGGCACGGAGATCAAGATCGACGGCGAGGACCTGCTGATCCTGAAGGAAGCCGACGTACTTGGCGTCATCGAGGATTCGGGCACTGAACGGAAGGTCGCCTAGCGCATCGGCGCAGCGTGCCCTGTGTGCCAGGAGGAACGCCCGGCGCTGCAGGCACCGGCATCAATCGAAACTTGCAGTCTGAGAAGGAGTGAACCATGGCTGCCAAAGACGTTAGATTTCATTCCGACGCCCGCGAACGCATGTTGCGCGGCGTGGACATGCTGGCCAATGCCGTGAAGGTGACGCTTGGCCCCAAGGGGCGAAACGTGGTGATCGACAAGTCGTTCGGCGCACCGCGGATTACCAAGGACGGCGTCTCCGTCGCCAAGGAGATCGAACTCGAGGACAAGTTCGAGAACATGGGGGCGCAGATGCTGCGCGAGGTCGCCTCGCGGACGAGCGAGATTGCCGGGGACGGGACGACGACCGCGACAGTCCTCGCCCAGGCCATCGTTCGGGAAGGAGCCAAGGCCGTTATCTCCGGCATGAACCCGATGGATCTGAAGCGCGGCATCGATCTCGCCGTCGATGCGCTCGTCTCCGAGTTGAGGACCAAGGCGCGCCAGGTCTCCAAGAATGAGGAGATCGCGCAGGTCGGCACGATCTCGGCCAACGGTGACGCGGAAATCGGCCGCTATCTCGCCGAGGCGATGGAACGGGTCGGCAACGAGGGCGTCATCACCGTCGAGGAGGCCAAGACCGCCGAAACCGAGCTCGAAGTCGTCGAGGGCATGCAGTTCGACCGCGGCTACATCTCGCCCTACTTCGTCACAAATCAGGACAAGATGCGGGCGGAGTTCGAGGATCCCTACATTCTCATCCACGAGAAGAAGCTCTCCAATCTGCAAGCGATGCTGCCAGTGCTCGAAGCCGTCGTCCAATCCGGCAAACCGCTGCTGATCATCGCCGAAGATGTCGAGGGCGAAGCGCTCGCCACCCTGGTCGTCAACAAGCTGCGCGGCGGCTTGAAGGTGGCAGCCGTGAAGGCGCCGGGTTTTGGCGATCGCCGCAAGGCCATGCTCGAGGACATTGCCGTCCTGACGGGCGGCTCGGTCATCTCCGAAGATCTCGGCATCAAGCTGGAGAGCGTGACGCTCGACATGCTCGGCCGCGCCAAAAAGGTCTCGATCGAGAAGGAAAACACGACGATCGTCAACGGCGCCGGTGCAAAGGCCGACATCGATGGCCGCATTGCCCAGATCAAGGCGCAGATCGAGGAAACGACCTCCGACTACGATCGCGAGAAGCTGCAGGAGCGGCTTGCGAAACTTGCCGGGGGCGTCGCGGTGATCCGCGTCGGCGGATCGACGGAAGTCGAGGTCAAGGAACGCAAGGATCGCGTCGACGACGCGTTGCATGCGACGCGCGCGGCCGTCGAGGAGGGCATCCTGCCCGGTGGCGGCGTGGCGTTGCTGCGCTCGGTCGGCGTGCTCGGGAACGTCAAGACGGCCAATGACGACCAGCGTGTCGGGGTCGAGATTGTTCGACGCGCCATCGAAGTTCCTGTCCGGCAGATCGCCGAGAATGCCGGCGCCGAGGGGTCGATCATCGTCGGCAAGCTGCGCGAGAAGACGAATTTCTCCTGGGGCTGGAACGCCCAGACCGGAGAATATGGCGACCTCTTCGCAATGGGCGTCATCGACCCCGCCAAGGTGGTCCGCACTGCGCTCCAGGATGCCGCGTCGATTGCCGGCCTTCTGGTGACTACCGAAGCAATGATCGCCGAGAAGCCGAAGAAGGAGGCCCCTCCCCCGATGCCACCCGGCGGAATGGACTTCTGATAGCGCCTCTGCGAACAGATCCTTGGCTCGCTTCGGGCCAAGGATCTTAGATTAGTTCGAGTTCCCTTTCCCGCGCGGCCACGACCCGTCCCGTCGCCCGCTTCATCGGCTTGCCCGCGACGTAGACTTCGGCGACGCAGCGGTCGTCGCCCATCGTCTGCAGAACGAAGAGCTCTTCGGCAAGTGAGGACGCGACCTGCATCCTCAGCTCCATTGCGGATTTCGCACGGCTGTCGAGCACGACGATGTCGGCGTCCGCGCCGACATGCAGCGAACCGATTCGATGCTCCAGACCAAGCGCCTGGGCATTGCCGAGCGTCATCCTGTAGAAAGAATTGAGCGGCGAGAGCCGCTGGCCTTGCAGGTGCAATATCTTGTAGGCCTCGTCCATGGTCTCCAGCATCGAAAAGCTGGTGCCTGCACCGACATCCGTTGCTACCGCATAGCGGCCGCCGAGCCGGTCGAAGCGGTCGCGATCGAAGAGGCCGCTGCCGAGGAAGAGGTTGGAGGTCGGGCAGAAGACCCCGACGGCGCCCGCCTCGGCGAGCACGGATATTTCCCTGTCGCTCAGATAGATGCAATGGCCGAGCAATGTCTTGCGGCCAAGGAGGTCATAGCGGGCATAAATATCGGTATAGTCCCGCGCTTCGGGGTAGAGCGAAGTGGCGAAGGCGATCTCATCCCTGTTTTCGGAAAGATGCGTCTGGACGTAGCAGGCCGGGTGCTCGGCGACGAGCGCCCGGGCGATCTCCATCTGTTCCGGGGTCGAGGTGATCGCAAATCGCGGGCTGATCGCATAATGCGCGCGGCCGCGACCATGCCACTTGCCGATGAGCCGTTTGGTTTCGTCATAGCCTGTTTGCGGCGTGTCGCGCAGGGCCTCGGGCGCATTGCGATCCATCATCACCTTGCCGCCGATCATCAGCATGTTTCGCTCTTCCGCCGCGGTGAAGAAGGCATCGACGCTTTCCGGATGCACCGAACAATAGGCAACGGCGGTGGTCGTGCCGTTGGAGAGCAGTTCATCCATGAACCGGCCGGCAATGAAGGCCGCGTGTTTGCCTTCCCTGAATTTCTGCTCCTCGACGAAGACATAGGTGTTCAGCCACTCGAGGAGCTGCGCTCCATAGGAGGCGATCGCCTGGGTCTGGGGAAAATGGAGATGCGTATCGATGAGGCCGGACAGGACGAGATGCGGACGATGATCGATCAACTGCACGCGCTCTCCGGCAGCGGCCGCCACGTCGCCGTAAGGTCCGACGGCGGTAATCTTGCCGCCGCCGACGAGAACCGCGCCATCCTCGTAAAAGCGGTAGGACTCGCTGTCCTCCATGCCCTGGGGCTCCCGGACGAAAGTCAGCACCCGGCCGCGGATCAAGAGGTCGTTCATTGGATTTTTCCTTCCTTCACGGCCGTCTCGTACCAAGAGGCGAGCAATTGCCGTTCTTCTTCGCTGACGCCGGTGACGTTGGCGGGCGGCATTGCCCGCGACCGTCCCGCCTGCAGATAGATCTCGCGGGCATGCGCGATGATGTCGCCGTCGGTTTCGAGGACGACGCCCTTAGGCGGAACGACCAGCCCCTCCCAGCCGGGCTCGCGCGCATGGCACATGGCACAGCGGCCGAGCACCGTGTCGCGTACTTTGGAGAAGTCCGCCGTCGCGACGACCGCCTGTTCCCTGGTCGAGGCCCTCGCCTCCCCACCCTGCGAGAGAACCTTGGGAACCGTCGAGAGCCACATGATGACGATGAACAGGAGGGCCGTGACGAGCCATGTCCAGGTCGGGCTGCCCTGGCGGGCGTGGCGGGTGTTGAACCAGTGACGAACGGTGACGCCCATCAGGAACACCAGCGAGGCGATGATCCAGTTGTATTCGGTGCCGAAGGCCAGGGGATAATGGTTCGACAGCATCAGGAACAGGACGGGCAGCGTCAGGTAGTTGTTGTGCGTCGAACGCTGCTTCGCCTGTTTGCCGAGCGCCGGCTCCGGCGCTCGGCCGGCGATCAGGTCGGCAACTACCTTCTTCTGGTTGGGAATGATGATGAAGAACACATTGGCCGACATGATCGTGGCCGTAAAGGCGCCGAGATGCAGGTAAGCAGCGCGGCCGGTGAAGAGCTGGGTGTAACCCCAGGCGACGGCGACGAGCACGAAATAGAGCAGCACCATCAACCGCGTATTGTCTCTGCCGAGCGGCGAACGACAGATCGCGTCATAGGCAAGCCAGCCGAAGGCAAGCGAAGCAAGCGAAATGGCGATCGCGGCCGGCTTCGAGACATCGAGCACGCTCGGGTCGATCAGATAGAGATCGGCGCCGGCATAGTAGACGAGGGCCAGCATGCCGAAGCCGGAGAGCCAGGTGACGTAGGACTCCCATTTGAACCAGGTGAGGTGCTCGGGCATGTTTTCCGGCGCCACCAGATATTTCTGGATGTGATAGAACCCGCCGCCATGCACCTGCCACTCCTCGCCATAGGCGCCGAGAGGCATGCCCGAACGCTGCCTCAGGCCCAGGTCCAGCGCAACGAAATAGAAGGACGAGCCGATCCAGGCGATCCCGGTGATGACATGCAGCCATCTTACGGCAAATGTCAGCCAGTCCCAGACAATGGCATATTCGTACATGCGGGTTCTCCCATTTCTCCAGAGCGCATCGCCTTCAACGCGTTCACGTGACGCGCCTTGGATTTCTTGTTTTTGTGCATGTCGTAGTCCCAAACCGCTGCCCATGTTGGAGCGACATGCATTGGGCCGCATTATGTGCCATTGCTGGAGCAAGCGGGAACGTCCAAGGGATGACCAACTCTTTCAAAAAAAACTATAAAATGGAGATGGTGCCGGTACGGTATTTTCAGTTCCTAAGAACCTGAGGCGGAGCATGTCCTATCTCGATAATGTGCGCGTGTTCGTGCGCGTGGTGGAACTTGGAACGCTGTCGGCCGCCGGTCGCGACCAGCGCGTGACCCCCGCGGTTGCGAGCAACAGAATCAAGGAGTTGGAGCGGCAACTGGGTGTTCGCCTCTTCAACCGCACGACCCGCAAGCTGACGCCGACGGAACATGGCCGCGTCTTCTATGACGGCGCCGTCAAGATCCTCGAAGCGGTGGACGAGGCCGAAAGCGCCGTCGCCGATCTTTCCCGCAATCCCAAGGGCGCGCTTCGCATCACCGCACCGCTCGGCATGGGGCGCCGCCTGATCGCCTCCGGCATCCCCGAGTTCCATGACAAGTATCCGGATATCGAGGTGCGGCTGCGCCTTTCCGACCGCAATGTCGACATCCTGGCGGAGGGCGTCGACGTCGCTTTCCGGCTCGGCATACTCGAAGACTCCAACCTGCGCATGCGCGGGATCATGAATTGCGACCGGGTGCTCTGCGGCTCGCCCCGGTATTTCGAGAAGCGCGGCGTGCCGGCGACACCGGACGAACTCATCACCGGGCGCCACGATTGCCTGCTGCTGCGCTATCCCGGCTCCAAGGAATATTACTGGACGCTGCAGACGCCGGAGGGCGTGCGCAAATTCGAAGTGGCCGGCCCCTATGATTCCGACGACGGCGACGTGCTCACCGAATGGGCGCTCGACGGGCGCGGCATCATCAACAAGCCGCTCTTCGAGGTGAAGCACCATATCGACGAGGGCAGGCTGCTGTCGATCCTCCAAGAGACCCCGCCGCTCGGCGCCCAGCTTGCCGCGATCTATCCGCACAAACGCTTCCAGGACCCGAAAGTCCGACTAATCATCGACTTCATGGCCGAACGCTGCCAGCGACTGATCGGCAAGGTTCTCGCCGAGCCGGCGACGGCACAGGTGCAGGAGCCCGTGGAATAGTCGGCGCCGGAACAAGGACTCTTCGAAAGCCTGCCTGTCTATGCGCGCGACAGCACCAGCCGCAGTCCGGCAAGACCAAAGCATATGGCGAGAAGCCCCTCGATCCAGCGCCTCGCCCGGCGGTACAGGCGAACCATCGGTGCCGTCGAGAAGATGATCGCGTAGCCGCCGAAGATCGCGACGCTCAGCACCGCACAGCCGCCCAGGATCGCTGCAAGTGTCTGCCATGACGAATCCGGTCCAAGTCCAAGAGTGACCAGGGCAATCCAGCCAAGGATCGATTTCGGATTGCTGAGATGCATGAGCAATCCGCGCCGATAGAGCTCTGCCCCAGTCAGGACGGCACCGTTCGCTCCCGCATGCGCAGCATCTGCCTCTGGGGCGAACGCGGATTTGCCGGCCTTGAAGGCCAGATAGAGGAGATATAGGCCGCCCAGAATCTTGAGAAGCACCAGGATTTCCGAATAACGGATCATGACTGCGGAAACGCCCGTCGCGGCCATCGCCCCCCAGAAGAGCGATCCGCTGACGACGCCGGCCGCGAGCATGAGGGCTGCACGCCTTCCGCTATGCATCGCCACCCCCATGATCCGCATGGTGCTGGGCCCGGGGCTTCCGGCTGCGATCACATAGGCGCTGTAGACAATCAGGAGATGGTGGAATTCGGACGACAATTCGAAAACCTGTTCTGTGTTGTTTGCTGCAGATAGACCGATGAGACGCGCTGTCTCTATCTTTGCCGTCGCCATCACTTCCACGCAAGCGTCGCGGAAATGAACGGCAGCTACATCTTCGCCAACAGGCTCAAGGCAATCGACCACATCGTCAGGGCGATGAGCGTTTCCAGAATTCGCCAGGCTGCGGGCTTGGCGAAGACCGGCCTCAGCCAGGTCGCGCCGTAACCGAGCGAAAAGAAGAACAGGAAAGAGCCGGTCGCGGCGCCCGCCGCGAAGGAGGCCTCGTATCCCGGAGACCGGGTCGAGATGCTACCAAGCAGTACGACCGTGTCGAGATAGACGTGCGGATTGAGCCAGGTGAGAGCAAGGCAGGTCAAAAGGGTCGCCCGAAGGCTCGATGAGCCCGCCTCCTGCACCGTCAACGCTCCCGACGCGTGAAAGGCGGAATAAAGGCTTTTTGCACCGTACCAGGCCAGAAAGGCCGCGCCGCCATAGCGCATGACCGGATCGAGCCAGGGCAGCAGCGCCGCGATCTGCTGGAAACTGGTCACACCCATCGTGATCAGCACGGCGTCCGACAGGGCACAGGTGAGGCAGACGGCAAATACATGCTCGTTGCGAAGGCCCTGGCTCAGCACGAAAGCGTTCTGCGCGCCGATTGCGACGATGAGACTGAGCCCCATCACCAAGCCCGTGCCGTAAACCGGAAAATTCATACCTCAAAGCTCCCGAACGGTGATGGGCTTTTTTGCTATCGCAGCTCAGGGATTCAGGCTAGTTAATTCTACTAACTTCAATTAAGCAAAACTAATCCATGCTCGATTATTCAGCGCTCCGTGCCGTCTTCTCAGTCATCCAGACCGGCAGCTTCGAGAAAGCTGCTGGCCTGCTCAACGTGACGCCTTCGGCGGTTTCGCAACGGGTGAAGCAGCTCGAGGAACGCCTCGGCATCGTGCTGATCGCGAGGGGCAATCCCTGCACCGCCACCGAAAAGGGAGAATGGCTCTGCCGGCACATGGAAAATGTCGGGATGCTCGAAGCCGAACTGTTCAATCATCTGCCCGCGCTTGTCGATCCGACGGAACCCGAACTGCGCGTGACGCTGCATATTGCGACGAATGCCGACAGTCTCGGCACATGGTTCCTGACGGCCATGTCGCGCTTCGCCAGCCGCTCCCCCTATCTCCTGAACATCGCGGTCGACGACCAGGACCATACCGCCGAGTGGCTGCGGCGAGGACAGGTCATCGCTGCCGTCACCAGCCTGGAAAAGCCGGTTCAGGGCTGCCGGCGCGTGTCACTCGGAGCCCTGCGCTATCACGCCACCGCGAGCCCCGATTTCGTCGCCCGCCATTTCCCGCAGGGCGTCATGAAGGAGGCCATTGGCAAGGCGCCTTTGTTGACGTTCAATCAAAAGGACAGGCTTCAAGGCCGGTGGATGCACCAGGTGTTTGGAGAAGACCTCAACCCTCCCACCCATTGGCTTCCGTCGACGCAAGGCTTCGTCGAGGCAAGTCTGTCCGGCATGGGCTGGGGCATGAACCCGGCACTCCTCGTCGGCGAGCACCTGGCAACCGGGCGATTGGTCGAGCTGATCCCCGATACGCCGCTCGACGTTCCGCTCTACTGGCAGATGAACCGTCTCGCCGCTGACCGGCTGGTGGACCTGACGCGCGAGGTCACGGCGGTGGCTACACATCATCTGTTGGCATGACGCGCTGCCAAGACAAACGCCGTCGTGACGCTCATATCATTCCCATCATCGGCGGCACGAGTAGCCTGTCGGCCATCTGTTTCTGCGCTCCGTCGAGCGCCTGATAGAGAGGGGCGAGAGTTGCCTTCAGCTTGCGCACACTCTCGAGCCGGCTGGCGAGGGCGCTTTCCCTGGACTCGATCCGCTGCAATGGGGTCGCCGCGGCCCTGCCCGTGCTATCCATCGCGCCTGGCATCTGCGTCATGCCTTCCCGTGCGCCGCGGGCGTTAGCGCGCAGAACCTCGGCAAAGGCGTTCCACAACGACTCTTGCTCGGTCGTTATCTTGAGCTCCGTCTTCAGGAACGCGATGCGTCCCTCGATGTGTGCAGGCGCCATCATCTGGGCCATCGCCCACATGCCGCCCTGCGCCATTGGTCCCTGTTCGGTGGCCATCATGTCCATAGGTCCTTGACCACCGCCCATCATTCCCATCATTCCGCCCATCATATCGCCGGGCATCATGCCGCCGGACGGCATCATGGCGCTTGGGTTTGCGGCGGATGCTTGCGGCTGCGTGCTCTCTTCGCTCGCCTGCACAGGCGTGGCCGCGGGGTGATGTGCGTCTTCGGCAAAGGCCGGCGTCCCGACCAACAGCAGTGCACTCGTCAGCAGCATTGTTTGCAGAGGGGTCATTTTCATATCTCCCGGCTCTAATTGAGCAGTCGAAACCATTGAAAATGATATTGCGGCGGCGAAAGATCGCCTTGATGCGGATCAAGCCGGGTCGGTCTAACTACCTGTCTCGTCCGGGAGAATCGACGTCGATCGGCCATCCCGGCGAAATATGGACGACAAGGCCATTCAAGCTGCGCAACTGATCTTCCGGGCGTCGTGACTCCTGAACGGGTATATTATGCCCGATTCACGGGCTTCCCTGAGATGCCGAAGGCGGGAAATCAACGAGATGAGTACGGGCATTCGTCCGGCCTTACGCGTGTCTTTTTGCCGAATGCACAGCCATTGCGCCCGGCAGCAGAAAGCAGGAGGAAGCCATGAAAGCGGCCAGTTCTTTGGACGAGCTGCAGCAACTTCAGCGGCAGACGTTTGATTACTTTCTCAACGAAGTGAGCCCCGCCAACGGTCTCATCCTCGACAAGACGGCCACCAACTGGCCGTCCAGCATCGCCGCGACAGGTCTTGCGCTCGCCTGCTATCCCGTCGCCGTGAAGCGTGGACTGATGCGTCGCGCAGCCGCAGTCGATCGAACGTTGACCACACTCCGGTTCTTCTTGGGCAGTCCTCAGGGGACACAACCCGATGCCACGGGATACAAAGGCTTCTACTATCATTTCCTCGATATGGCGACCGGGCGTCGCGCCTGGCAATGCGAGCTTTCGACGATCGACAGCGCCCTGCTCCTAGCCGGGGCCTTGTCGGCCGCCGCGTATTTCGACGCGTCGGATGCTCGCGAACGGGAGATAACGGAGATCGCAGACGCGCTCTACCGCCGGGTGGATTGGCAGTGGGCGCTGAATGGCGCAGCGACGGTAACACACGGGTGGACACCGGAGGCCGGCTTCCTCAAGTACCATTGGGAGGGCTACAACGAGGCGCTGCTTCTTTATATTCTGGGACTGGGGTCGCCGACCCACCCGCTGCCGGAATCGAGCTACTCCGCCTGGACCTCCACTTATCATTGGGAGAGTTGCTACGGTTACGAGTACCTCTACGCGGGACCGCTGTTCACCCACCAATTATCCCATGTCTGGATCGACTTTCGCGGCATACAGGACGCTTACATGCGCGAGAAGGGCATCGATTATTTCGAGAACAGCCGCCGGGCGACTCAGGTACAGCGAGCCTATGCGATCGACAACCCCCGCAAGTTCGATGGATACCGGGAATGCTGCTGGGGGATCACCGCCAGCGAGGGTCCCGGCCCCGCGACGCTCAAACTGAAGGGCGTCGAGCGCAAGTTCTACGACTATGTCGGACGCGGCGTTCCTTACGGTCCGGACGATGGCACGCTCGCGCCTTGGTCGGTGGTCGCCTCCTTGCCGTTCGCGCCTGAAATAGTCCTGCAGGCGGTTGACTACTGCGTCCACCAGGCGAAGCTGACGAAGTTCAACAGATACGGCTTCAAGGCAGCCTTCAATCCGACCCACCCAGGTGAACCAGGCAACCCCTACGGCTGGTGGGTGTCACCCTGGCACTTCGGACTCAATCAGGGGCCGATCGTGCTGATGATCGAGAATCATTGGAGCGGCCTGTTGTGGCGTTTGATGCGCGCGTGCCCCTATGTGGTCACGGGACTGCGGCGCGCCGGCTTCGACGGAGGCTGGCTGGATGAACTGCCCTGATCGGTTCCTGTGAAAGGAATTCTGCGGTACGATTTCGAAGAGGCCGCTTGCAACGCGTTTTTTCCGACGACGACATGAGCGGCAGTCGCGTTTTCGTTGGCGCGGCTCGCCCCGGAGTAGGTGTCGGACGCGAAGACCATGAAAGTCGCAGTTTACAGCAGCAAGTCTTATGACCGCGAATTCCTCTGCGCAGCGAACAGCAGCGCCGCGCACGAGCTACGGTTTCTCGATGTTCGGCTTTCCCCCGAAACGGCGACCTTGGCAACGGGTGCCGAGGCCGTGTGCGCCTTCGTCAACGACGATCTCGGCGAGCCTGTCCTTCAGGAGCTCGCAAAACGCGGTGTGAAGCTCGTTGCCCTCCGCTGCGCCGGCTTCAACAACGTCGACCTTGAAGCCGCCTGTAATCTAGGCATCAGAGTCGCGCGTGTCCCTGCCTATTCCCCCTACGCCGTCGCAGAGCATACGGCGACCTTGATCCTCGCCCTGAACCGCAAAATCCATCGAGCTTACAACCGGGTTCGCGAAGGCAACTTTGCCCTTGACGGATTGTTGGGGTTCGACCTTCAAGGCAAGACGGTCGGCATAGTCGGCACCGGAAAGATCGGCCAGGCATTCACGCGGATCATGGCAGGATTCGGCTGCTCGTTGCTTGCAAACGACCTCAGGCCGGATCCGGCCTGCGAGGCCCTGGGGGCGACCTACGTTTCGCGAGAGGAGCTCTTCAGGCGATCCGACATTGTCAGCCTGCACTGCCCCCTCACGCCGGAGACTCATTACATGATCAGGAGCGAGACGCTGCCGTGTCTCAAGCGCGGCGTGATGTTGATCAACACGAGCCGCGGCGCCGTGGTTGAAACGCGCGCCGTCATCCGGGGATTAAAGGACGGAACGATCGGCAGCCTCGGGCTCGACGTGTACGAAGAGGAAGGCGATTTGTTCTATGAAAATCTTTCCGACCGTTTCATTCCGGATGACATCTTCGCGCGTCTGCTAACTTTCCCAAACGTCCTCGTGACAGGCCATCAGGCTTTTTTCACGAGAGAGGCCCTCACCAATATCGCCGAGACGACCATCGCGAATATCAGTGCGTTCGTAGCATGTGGCTGCGCAAATCACGAAGTTTCCATCGAGAAGATCGCCGGTCAAGGCCGCTGACGGCAGCCGCCGTGCTCAACCCGTTCGCGTTCACCGCGAAGACATTGCGGGACACGCGAGGGTCGTCGCCATAGATCGGGCCGTGAGATTGCGGTGGCGGGCCGCACTTCACCATGCCAGAGTCCTCGGCAGCAGCCGCGACAGTAACGACAACGCCGCAGGCGAAGACGTCGACATCGTCGAAAAAATCTCGCGGAGAGCTTCTTGACCCTGCCATCGTTGGAAGGTCCATATTGACTTAAGTCGGATCAATGGAGACCTCCAGATGCATCTTTTCAATATCCCCGACATGACCTGCGGGCACTGCGCCGCGGCGGTGGAGAGGGCAGCAAAAGCGATCGATCCTCATGCCGAGGTCACAGTGGATCTCGAGGCGAAGACCGCATCCATCGACTCTGAAGTCGGCTCTGACACGTTCATTGTAGCGATTAAAGACGCTGGCTATCATGCGTCTTCCAAGAATTCCTGCTGCGGCTCGGTCGCGTGACCGTCGGCGGCCGTTTGATCAAGATCAAGGCACAGCCTGCAACCACTGAGCAATGTGCTTGAATAAAGCACGAAGGGTCGAGCGAAACATGATCGCCGCCAGCCAGATCGTCCGGAAACGCGCAACAGAATTGCTGGGCATCATGGCCGTACTCATGTTTCTGTTCGCGCCGACGGCTGGGGCCGCCCTCGTCAAGTGTGAACCACACATCGCTAGCAGCGAACATATCGTCTCTCCGGAAGGTGATCCGGCACATCATGGCGACTTCGAGCCCGCCGACCAGAAGGCGTGCTGCAAAAGCGACTGCAGCCTGTGCAACGCGCTTTTCCCGGCACCAGTCCTTTTCGAAATTGCCCTGAAGCCCAACGGTCACCAAGTCCTCGACCCGCAGGGCGCCATCATCGGCGTCGACTCGCGCCCCGACATTGGCCCTCCCCGATCTGCCTGATGAAACGCGGCTGCCATCAGAACGGCAGCCCTACCATGGTCGCATCCCAGGGAAGCGGCATTCGCCGGCAACGGCCGGCGCTGAACGAGAGGTCAAACAAATGAAACGTCGTGAATTCTTGGGCGGACTGATGTCAGGCGTCGCAGTCGCCGCCTCAGGTGCTCTGCTTTTTCCCACCGCCGCATGGCCGGAGACGATGCCCGGCAATAATGGACTCACTCCGCGGCCCGGGACCAGGCCCCTGTCGATAAAGAAGCGCGTGATAGAGGTGAACGGGAGAGCCGCAGAGGTCTTCGGGCTCGTTCAACCGGATGGCACCGTGGGCTTGACCCTCGACGCGGACACCCTGTTCGACGTCGCCCTTTCGAATGAAGGCGGTGAGCCGACGCTCATCCATTGGCACGGACTTGTTCCGCCGTGGGATATGGACGGCGTGCCGGATAACCCGGCCGCACTTCTGGAGCCAAAGAAATCAAGGCACTACACATTTCCGGTCGGCTCCGGCGGCACCCATTGGATGCACGCCCATACGCTCCAGGAGCAGAACCTGCTTGCCGCGCCCTTGATCGTGCAAACCGCCGAAGACAAGAAGCGCGATGAGCAGGACGTGGTTATTCTTCTTCATGACTTCTCCTTCACACCGGCCGAGGAGTTGTTCGCCAGGCTGAAAAGTCCGGCAGGCGGGCACGCAATGGATCACAATGCGATGTCGGGCATGGCAGCCAATATGCACGGAGGCCACATGTCCGGCATGGCGACGCCAGGCATGGTCCCCATGGACCTGAACGACATCGAATACGACGCTTATCTCGCCAATGACCGCACCCTTGACGATCCGGAAGTGGTTGCGGTCGAAAATGGGGGCCGCGTTCGCCTGCGCATTATCAACGGGGCGACGGCGACCGCCTTTACGATTGATACGGGTGCGCTGACCGGGCAGCTGGTCGCCGTCGATGGGCAATTGATCCGGCCGGTTTCCGCAACGCGCTTTCCGATCTCCATGGGACAACGGCTGGATGTCCGTCTGGAACTCCCCAAGACTGCCGTGGCCAGTCCGGTTCTTGCATTGCGAGAAGGCTCGGATCATCGCACCGGCATCATCCTTGCTCCGTCTGGAGCCAGGGTGGGCAAGCTTGCAACCCGCGGAGCAGAAGTCGGTCCGGTCGTTGGCCTGGATCTCGAGCAGCAACTGGCAGCCACCGCATCGCTTGCCGCGCGTCGGGTTGACAGGCGTTTCGAATTGACCCTGACGGGCGGCATGAGCGGCTATGAATGGAGGATCGACGGCGCTGATAGCCTCAATGTCCGAGAAGGAGAAAGGATCGAGATCGTCATGCGAAACATGTCGATGATGGCCCACCCCATGCATTTGCATGGGCATCACTTCCAGGTTTCCGCCATTGATGGGAGGGCTTTCCCGGGTGCGTTGCGCGATACGGTCCTCGTGCCGCCAATGGGAAGCGCGACCTTCGCCTTCGACGCCAACAATCCGGGGCGTTGGCCGCTGCACTGCCATCACCTCTATCACATGGCATCGGGAATGATGTCTTTCGTCGCCTATACATGACGGAGACTTTGCCCGCCCGGCAAAGACGCGACCTGTTGGTCCGGAGATGCCGGGCGGGCGAACTTCGTCGTCGACGAATACCATTATGGAGACACTCCCCAATGGAAGAGCATGAACATCATCACCGACCCGAGGATCACCGGCACGATCACCACCATGGACATGTGAACCCCCCTCGCGACGAGGACGAAGGGGACATGCAGCAGCAGGGCGTGGTTTACACCTGCCCGATGCATCCGCAGGTACGACAGATCGGTCCCGGAAACTGCCCGATCTGCGGCATGGCGCTTGAACCGGAGATCATATCCGCCGATACCGGTCCCAGCCCGGAACTCGTCGATATGCGGCGGCGGTTCTGGATCGGGCTGGTTCTGACGTTCCCCGTGCTGGCGATTGAGATGGGCGGTCACCTCACCAACCTTCACATGCTGTTGGGTCCCCAGGTTTCAAATTGGCTGCAGCTTGTCTTCGCGACCCCGGTCGTCCTTTGGGCCGGCGCTCCCTTCTTCGAGAGGGCCTGGCAGTCGATCCTCACCCGGAAGCTGAACATGTTCACACTGATCGCCATGGGCACAGGCGTCGCCTGGGCCTACAGCGTGGTCGCAACGGTTGCCCCCGGCCTGTTTCCGGCGACGTTCCGATCCGACGAGGGGACCGTTGCGGTCTACTTCGAGGCGGCGGCCGTTATCACAGTGCTTGTGCTGCTTGGGCAGGTCCTCGAACTGCGGGCGCGGGAGCAGACCGGAGGCGCCATCCGTGCCCTCCTGGACCTGGCACCGAAGACCGCCCGTCGCATTGGCAGCGATGGCGCCGACGAGGACGTGCCGCTGGAAGCCGTTGCCGTCGGCGACCGGCTGCGCGTCCGCCCGGGCGAGAAGGTTCCGGTTGACGGTACCCTCGTGGAAGGCCGCAGCTCGGTCGATGAATCGATGGTCACCGGGGAGTCGATGCCGGTTACGAAGGAGGTTGGCGCGACACTAATCGGCGGCACCATGAACAGGACCGGCGGCTTCGTCATGGAAGCAGGAAAGGTCGGCCGCGACACCATGCTGTCGCAGATCGTCCGCATGGTCGCCGAGGCTCAGCGCTCTCGCGCCCCAATTCAACGCCTCGCCGACGAAGTGTCGGGATGGTTCGTGCCCGCCGTCATCCTCATAGCCATCATTGCCTTCGCGACATGGATGACGGTCGGCCCGGAGCCCCGCTTCACGCACGGACTTGTCGCCGCAGTCGCGGTGCTCATAATCGCCTGTCCCTGCGCGCTCGGCCTCGCAACCCCAATGTCCATCATGGTCGGCGTCGGCAAGGGTGCAAGCCTAGGCGTGCTGATCAAGAACGCAGAAGCGCTGGAACGCTTCGAAAAGGTCGACACGCTGGTGGTCGACAAGACCGGCACCCTGACCGAGGGCAAGCCGAAGGTGACGTCTATCGTCGCGGTAGATGGCGTTTCGGAAAACGAGCTCCTTCGGCTGGCGGGGACGCTGGAACGGTCGAGCGAACATCCCCTCGCGGCGGCCATCGTCGAGGCGGCCGGGGAACGCCGCGTGGCACTCGCCACGGCAGAGAACTTCGACAGCCCCGTCGGCAAGGGAGTGACCGGGACCGTGGAGGGACGCAGCCTCATCATCGGCAGCCACCGGATCATGTCCGAGGAAAAGGTGGACATCTCAGTCCTCTTGCGAGAAGCGGAAGAACTGCGCAGTGAAGGAGCGACCGTCATCTTCGCCGCCATCGACGGTCGTCTGGCCGGACTGTTCGCAATAGCCGATCCGATCAAGGCGACGACGCCCGCCGCAGTGGATGCATTGCTGAAGGACGGCGTGCGGGTGGTAATGCTCACCGGAGATAACCAAACCACCGCCAATGCAGTCGCCCGGAAGCTCGATATCAAGGAGGTCGAGGCGGAGGTATTGCCGGAACACAAGAGCGAGATCGTCGCGCGCCTGCGCAAAGACGGCAGGATCGTCGCCATGGCGGGCGACGGCGTCAACGACGCCCCAGCGCTTGCCGCCGCCGACGTCGGGATTGCCATGGGAACGGGGACAGACGTGGCAATCGAGAGCGCTGGCGTGACGCTGCTCAAGGGCGATCTGCAGGGCATTGCGCGGGCGCGGCAGCTCAGTCACGCGACAATGCGGAACATCCGTCAAAATCTGTTCTTCGCCTTCATCTACAACGCGGCTGGCGTCCCGGTTGCGGCGGGCGTGCTCTATCCCGCCCTCGGACTTTTGCTGTCGCCGATCATCGCGGCAGCCGCCATGGCGCTCTCGTCAGTCAGCGTGATCGGCAATGCTCTCAGGTTGCGGAGTGCTCGGATATGACTTGATACCAACCTGCACCGATATTGACCGACTGCGTGGGACCGGGTGCGGATGTCCGGTGAGGAGCACACCGCAAAGCGATGCTCGTGCGTCTCCACTCTGGCCCTACAACTCCACTGCTAAGAGATGGCAAAGCAAACGCCACTGTCGGCCAGCCGCCCCACTGACCCAGCTATCCTGCTGACCTCCAACACTGGGTGGTTTCTGCTGTTCCGGCACAGGTCGTGGCGAGGATAGGTCTTCCTGGCCCCGGCTTTGACCTGTTTGCGCAGGCACAAAGACGCCATCGCCACGGTTCTACAAAAGACGTGTCGAGTTCAGGGGCGCTCGCGAGCCGTTTCAGCGAGCCAAGGACAGCCTGGCAGTCAACACCAGACAAGGAGCAAACCATGACGGGACTAGGCCTCGACGACACGGTGGCAGTGATCGCAGCAGAGTTGCCCGGAGCCGCGGAACTCTTCCGGGGGCATGACATCAGCTTCTGTTGCGGCGGCAAATATCCGGCTCTCGGAAGCCGCCGTCAAGGCGGGTCTCGCGCCGTCGGCGCTACTTGCAGAGCTCGAGGCCCTCGCCGAGTCTGCAAGACGAGATGCGCCCGAAGAAACATTGGATCTCATCAAACATATTCTCGACAGATACCACCAGACGCACCGCGCGGAGCTCGCCTGGCTCATCCCGCTCGCCCAGAAGGTGGAGCGGGTGCACGGAGACCATCCTGCGGCCCCGGTCGGCCTCTCCCAGGCGCTTGATCGCCTGCGGGACGAACTCGAAAGCCACATGATGAAGGAAGAACAGGTCCTGTTCCCGATGATGCGGCGCGGCGGTAGCCCGGTGATCGGCCATCCGATCGCGCAGATGGGCCATGAGCATGAGGAGGAGGCAGAGCATCTCCGGGCGATCGAGCATGTGACGCATGGACTTTCGCTGCCGCCTTGCGCCTGCGGCTCGTGGACCGCGCTCTATACAGGACTGCGCAAGTTCACCGACGACCTGGTGATGCACATGCATCTCGAGAACGCAGTCTTGTTCCCTCGTTTCGAAACTCAGTCCCAGGCGGCCGTTTGACGCACAAGGTAGCCGATTGGAGATCCATCTGGCGGGCGCCATATCGACCGCTGTTTTTTCTCGCAGGGCTATGGGCGCTTGTCTCGCCCATGGTCTGGCTTCTTCCCGAGCAAGATGCTCCGGAGCGGGTCACGTGGCACAGCCGCGAACTCCTTTTCGGCATGGCCGGCGCAGCAGCAGGCGGCTATCTCCTCACAGCCCTGCCGGCCTGGACGAAGCGGGGTCCCGTCACCTCGGCCGTCACCTTGGTGGCTACCTGCCTGTGGTGTGCCGCCCGCCTGACTGGCGCGCTCACAGGGCATCTGCCCTTTATCGCTGCCGCGATCGGAGTTTCCGCCTATTTCGCGTTCTTGACGGTGGTGTTGACGCATGGCGTCGTGGCCTCCCGCGCGTGGGATCGGTGCTGGGCTCCCTTCGGGACAGGTGCTCTCGGCATAAGTGCCTTGGCTGATATCGGCGCGGGCCCGGGTCCGACGCCGACGGTTTATGCCTTGCTGGTGGTTTTGATAGGCGGACGCGCAGTACCCGCCTTGACTCGGTCATGGTTGGATCGGACGGCGGGTGGGAGGCCTTTTTGTGATCGGCGAAAGATGTCGCACCTGGCGATCGTGGGTATTCTTGCCGCGGCCTTTCTCGATCGCGCTTGGCCGACAATGTCGTCAGGCTATGTGCTGGTGTTTTCGGGCGCTCTGCTTTTGTTGCAGATGATGGGGTGGCAGAGCCTCAGGACCGCCCGCTACCCAGCCTTGTTCATCCTGCATGTCGCTTTCGCCTGGATGCCAGCGGCCCTCGTCCTGAGCGGCCTTTCAGCGATTTTTCCCAGCCGGGTTCCACCGGATGTCGCCCTGCACGCGCTGACCATCGGCGCGATGGGGACAATGATGGCCGCCTTCATGATGCGGCCGGCCATGGACCGCCACGGAGAGACCCTGATCCTGAGCAGGTCCATGGCTTGTGCATTCTCGCTCGTGCCGCTCTCGGCGCTGCTGCGTGTTTTCGGTGCTTGGGTAGGCCAGACGCATTTTAATCCCGTCGCTGCTGCCGCCATCTGCTGGATAGCGGCTTGGGCGCTCTTCCTGACGGACTATATCCCTGCGATGATCGGTCCGGTGCCCAGACCGGTGTTCAGCGCGGCGATCAATAGGACCTGATGGCTCGTGTCGCTGAAGGCGAGGCGCCCGACCTTCGAGACGTCGGACGAAGTCGGATCCGCCCGGACCCCCAACGACGAGACATGAGCAGGAGGGAAGCCATGAAGGTGGAGAGGACTCAAAATGGGGATTTGATTGTGGACCCCACCGAACTTGCCAATCGTTTCGGAATATCCATGGACGACTTGCGCCGCTATTTCAGGAAGGGTCTGGTAACCAGCATGGTGGAACGCGGAGAGGGAAACCATGCCGGTACCTGTCGCCTGAGCGTGAAGCTTGGCAACCGGGTGTGGCGGGCGATCGTGAACAGCGAGTGTCGGGTGGTGAGCGAAGAGACGGTTTTCTATCGCGCGAGTTCACGCATGCTGACGAACGTCGTGGAACCCTGAGAAAGCGCATTGATACCGCCGGACAGGCCGGGGCGTTCGTTCTGCGGCCCCCAGTCTAGATAGGCTGACCGAAACGCACATGAGCACCTGCCGTGGAGATCAGGTCAACCGCAAGCTCCGGGCGTTTCGCGCAGGCGCGCCGGACAGCCGGCGTGCTCATCAGGCTGAAAGCCGTCGAGAAGGCGTCGGCAACCGTCGCGGTGGGGGCAACGACGCTCACTCTGCGGTGCATTCTCGGCGTTCCCCCGCTCAGCGGGTCGATAATATGCCCGAATCGACCGCTGGCGCCGAAATGGAAGCCTTCCTGGCTCGAGGTCGCGACCGCCCTGTTGACGAGGCTCAGAATGCTGTCGGGCCTGCCCATGTCTTCTCTCGTCGCAAGCCCGACTCGCCACGGCAGTCCGCTGCGTTGCGCCCCGATCGCGCGCGTCTCGCCCATGCTGACGAGACTGTTTTCAACGCCTGCGTCCTTGAGCAGTCTTACGACGCAGTCGGTGATGTACCCTTGGGCTATCCCATTGAGCGTCAAAGCCATTCCCGATCGGGCGAAGACGATGCGGTCGCGGTTGGACTTGATCTCGTCCAAACCGACGAGGGATAATGCCCGCTGTCTCTCCTCCGTGGAGGGCCCTGCGGGATCGGCGTAGCTGGCGGAAAAGTGCTTGGCATAGAGCATCCACAGAGGCTGGATAGTGGGATCGAAGGCGCCTTCCGTCGTCTCCCACACATCTCGGCTCACAGCGAGCAGGCTCACCAGATCCGCCGGCGGAGCAGCGATGGCTCCAGTGCGGTTCAGCTCGGAGAGGGCGGAATCCTGCCGGTAAAGACTGAACACCCTCTCGAGGCGCGACACCTCGGCAACGATCCGGTCCACCAGCCCTGCGGCTTCGGACCGGTCCTCGACGTTCAGGATCAATGTGGCTGGGGCGCCCAGCGCTTGACCAGTCCAGGTGACCGTGGCGGCGGCCGCTGCCCTGGCTCCTCCAAGACCCAGCAGCGGGAGCCCGGCGGCGGCAGCCAGGATGCAGATGGCCCTGCGGCGGGAAACGTGGTCAGCCATGAGTATCTCCTTCCGCATCGGGTTCACCTTGCAGGTCCGCCCCTTGCGGTTCGGCGCCGGTGCCCAGTACGTACTCCTTCGGCACATCGGCAAATTCGACCACGTCGCCACCATTCGCAGCGGCAAACTCACGCGCTGCGCCCTCGTCGGAAAACGGGACTGCTTCCTCCGCCCCCATGCCCCCTCTGACCTTGCTGCCGATGACGTAGAACGCCTTTTGTGCATCGATCCAATTCTCCGCCCCCGGCTCCTCCCAGCTTGGCGCTGCCCCCATGTCCGACACGTAGATGGCCGCGATATCCTTCGGCTCCTCCGGCAGCATGGTGAAGGCGATTGTGTCGCGCGCCGAAGAGAACCAGATAGGTTCCGGGATGTCCTCGAGGATCACCTGACCCTTCGGCCCCGGATGTTCGAGGACATTCATGCCGCAATAGTGCCCCATTGCGTCGGCTGTAAGCGAATAGGGAGCGGGCATTGTCGCCACCTCCTCCTTTTCGCAGCCTGCAAGGAGAAGAGACGCGGCCAGTGTTGCCGTGATGGCTGCCAACCTCATAATTCCCTCCTAGAGAAAACCAGTGTGGCCAATCCGAGCGGCGCAAGCGTCCAGAACCCGAGAACAGCAAGCAGAACGGGCGACGACAGGCCGGTATGGGCGGCGACGCCTCCCATGGCCGAAAGAGCGCCGGCCCCGCCTGAGCCAAGATTGAGCAGGCGATAGACGTCCGTGGGATTGGCAAGCAGGAGCACGTTGAGCAGCCCCGTCGGGATCGCCCGTCCCTGGGCGGCGACAAGCGCCCCGAGCAGCGCCATGTCGTAAATCAGTACGAAGAACAGCCATATCCCGATGGCGATGCCGCCGGCGGTCGCGCGCTCGTTTGCGACCGCACTTATCAGATGGCCGATCGCCGCAAACACTGCGCCGAGCAGCACCGAGGTTGCGATCATAGTTCCAAAGGCCTTCCAGCTTTCCGGGCCGATATTGCTTCCCGTCGCCGCCAGCGCCGCAGCCGCCACGCCGTAGCCGAGCAGAGTCGCGAAGGCGAGTATCGCCAGATGGCCCAGGAACTTGCCAAACACGACTTCGCGACGTCCGATCGGATAGCTGAGGAGAAGCAGCATCGTGCCTCGCTCCATCTCGCCGACGATCGCGTCGTGCGACAGGAGGAGCGCGATCAGCGGCACGAGGAAGATGGTGAGGCTTGAAAGGCTGACGATGACTACGTCGAGCTTGTTGACGCCCACACTTCCGGTCGGCGCGCTGCCCAGGAAAGACAATGTCAGGGCAAGCGCTGCCAGCAGCAAGGTGGTTGCCAGGACCCACCTGTTGCGCATGCCTTCCTGTATCTCTTTCCCGGCGATGGTGAGAATGTTCCTCATTTCGTCACCTGACCACCGAGAAAATGTGCATAGAGGTCGTCCAGCGTCGGTTCCGTGATCGTTAGACCGGAGAGCATCGCCGCGTCCGCGGTGATGTCATGCAGCAGCCGGACCTTGCGGTCGGAAGAGACCTCCGCCTCAAGTACCCCCTCCGGGCCGCGGCACCATTTCATGCCGCCATTGAGCCAGGCCGGCGAGGCCGCGGTCTGTGCGAGCTTTACCCTGATGCGCGTCGGCAGTCGGGCCACTCGCCGCAACGCCTCGAGCGAGCCGTCGGCGATCTTCACGCCCTTGTCGACGATGATCACACGATCGGCCCGGCCTTCCAGTTCTGTGAGGGCATGCGACGAGAGCAGTACCGTAGTGCCCCTTGCCTGCAGCTCTGAGATCAGATCGTAGAAGCTCCGGCGCAGAGCGGGGTCGAGACCGCTGGTGGGTTCGTCCAGCAGCAGGACCCGCGGCTTGCCAAGCAGAGCCTGCGCGAGTCCCAGTCGCTGCCGCATGCCCTTGGAATAGGTCCGGACTGGCCGGTCGACGGCATCCTGGGCGAGCCCCACGCAGTCGAAAAGGTCACCTGTCGGGGCGCCGCCGACCCGCTTGAGCCGCGCATAGAAGCGCAATGTCTCGCGCCCCGTTAGGGCCATGTTGAAGGAGACGCTTTCCGGCAGGTAGCCGAGACTTTGCCTGACGGCGAAGTCGCCGGTCGCAGGGTCTTCGCCCAGCACCCGCACTCGTCCGTTCGTCGGCCGGATCAACCCAAGCATCAGCTTGATGAGCGTGGTTTTGCCGGCACCATTGTGACCGACGAGTGCGACTGTTTCAGCCTCGCCGAGCACGAAGGAGACGTCTCGGACCACGGTGGAGTTTCCATACTGTTTGCTGACGCTCGCCATCTTGACGGTCTCGCTCATTGCAAGACTCCCTCGCGCGCCGTCGGAACCATCAGCGGGTGGCTGTCGACGACACCGCCGGGCAGCAGTGCCGGAAACTGCGCCTGGGCCCAGCGGATGACCTGGACCGCGGGGCTGGTCGTCAGCAGCTTTGCCTGAGGGGAAGTCCACAACACCTTGTCGATGAGGTCGTTCGGTCTATAGGGGTTGTCGCCGATACCGTCGCCGTCCAGGTCGAAGGCTGGATTGTCGCTCCAGTAGTTGCCCTGTCCCTCCGACGACCAATCGAGGTGGCGCGTTCCCACATACTTGACCTGATTCCGGTTTTTGATGAAGGAGTTGTGGCTGATCAGGTTGCCCTCCGAACCTGCCGTGAAGTGGATGCCGATCGCGCAGCCCTCGAACGTGTTGTTCCGGAAACGGTTCTTGTTGGCGTTGTAGATGAAGACGCATTTTTCCGGCCCGAGGCGGCGGTCACCTGAGATTTGGTTCTCTTCGTCGATCTTCGGAACGCCATGTCCGGAGGGTCGCGACTTCAGCCAACGCTCGGCCGGCTGGAGGCGGCCGACCACGATGTTGCCGGTGATTCGGGAGTTGTTCGCGTAGTTCAACAGAAGTCCGTGGTCGCGATCCCCGTCCGAGCGATTGCCCACTATCTCGAGGCGGTTGGAGTACATGATCGCATAGCCGACAGCGTTGCCTGTCGAGACGTTGTCGCTGATCTCGCTGTCGTTCGTGTACATGTAATGTACTGCGAACCGCAAGTCACGAAAGCGGTTGCCGCTGAAGACGTTCCGCTTGCTCGCCTTGGTAAAAATACCGTCCCGCCCGTAGCTGACGTCATTGTCAAGAACCCGCGCGCCTGGCGCGTTCCAGACCGATATGCCGTCTCCCGCCTCGCTGGTCCTGCCCTCGCGCAAGCCGATGATCCGGTTGCCTCGCGCCTGGGAATCTTCTGCCCCGTGCAGATAGATGCCGACGAGATTGCCGATGATCGCATTTTTCTCCAGCGTCGCGCCGGTCGCCGTCTGTGCCACGAAGATGCCGGAGTCCATTCCGTAGAGGTCCTTGCCCGACCCTCGAACCTCCAACCCGCGGACGATCGACCGCGGCGCCGTCACGGTTATTACACTGCCTTTGCCGTTGCCCATGACGACAGCCCCGGGTTCGCCTTCGAGCGTCAAAGTCTTGTCGATAGTGACCGGTCCCTGGTGTTCGCCTGCTTCTAGCACGATGACGTCCCCGGGCGCTGCGCCGTCGAGCAATGGCTGCAGCGGTGACCCGTCGGCAGACTTCCGGATCGTCGCCGCCGATGCGGGAGAAACGAGGATGACGACGGCAAGCGCCGCCATCCCGAGAGTCGGTATGTTTGGACGAGCCATCAGGCGCCCTGTGCCTCCACCAGCATGCGGCCTTTCATCTCCATGTGCATCGCATGGCAGAACCAGGTGCAGTAGTACCAGTAGACCCCCGGCTTGCTGGCCTTGAAGGTGACGGAAGCAGTCGCCTGCGGCCCAATCTCCATGTTGATGCCGTAGTTGACGATGCAGAACCCATGCGTAAGGTCCTCGACTTCGTCGATATTCGTCACGTAGACGGTGACGTCGTCGCCCTGCTTGACGGTGAAGTCCTCCAGCCCGAAGGCCGGCGCGGCGGACGTCATGTAGACTCGGACCTTGTTGCCGTCACGGATCACCTCCGAATCGACCAGCAGATCGATATTGTCGGCCTTCGCCTGGGCGACTGCATCGGCGAAGAACGGATCGTCCCTGTTCCAGACGTGCACGGGATTGATCTTTGAGGCATGAACGATCGTCGCGTCATGGGGTTCGGCAAAGGTCGGGTTGTCGTGCACAAGCACCATCTCGTCGCCCGAAATGTCGATCAGCTGATCGTTCTCCGGCTTGAGAGGGCCGACGTTCAGATACCGGTCCTTTGAGAACTTGTTCAGTGAAATCAGCCACTTGCCGTCGGCTTCCTTGGTCTGCCCCATGGAGGTGTGGTTGTGGCCGGGCTGATAGTGGACATCGAGCTTGTGGCGTATGGGATCGACCTTTTCCCCGGCATAGGCCCGCTTGGCGTCCTCGATGTTCCATTTGCAAACCTGGCTGTCGATAAACAGCGTCGTGTAGGCGTTGCCTTTGCCGTCGTAGGCGGTGTGCAAGGGGCCCAGACCGAGTTCCGGCTCGGCGACAACGGTATCGCGGGGCTGGATCTTGTCGTCGAACAGGTCATCGAACTTGCGCACGTCGAACACGGTCACGGTCGGCGAGAGCTTGCCATTCGCAACGACGTGGATACCGTCAGGCGCTGTGTTGATGCCGTGCGGACTGTTCGGCACGGGCACGTAGCGCGTGTAAGGCGAACCCTTGCGGCCGTCGAGCACCGGCACGCCGCCGATCTCCTTGTAGTCTCCCTTTGCAACCGCCTCCTCGATCCGCTTCAGGTTGAAAATGACGATCCAATCCTGCTCGCTTGCCATCATGTCCGCCAGGGTAAAGCCCTCCTCAGAATTGTAGCAGGTGGCGAAGCAGTACTTGCCCTGGTAGTCGGCGTCGACGTTGTCGAGGTTACCGTCGACCATCACCTGCCAAGCGACCTTCATGGTCTCGCCATCCACGGCGGTGAATATCGCCTGGTAGGAGTCCTTGTCGCCCATGGTCTTGCCGTCATTCGGGATCGGCACGGCGTCCTCGCCATTGCAGAAGACGTATCCGGTCTTTGGATATTTCTGGACCCGAAGGCCGTGAACAGTGTGCTGGTTCGGAAGCTGGATGATCTTGTCGCACTTCATGACGTCGAGCCGAATGCGGCAGACGCGGGAGTTGGACTTGTCGTTGGCATAGAGATAGCGCCCGTCATAGGTGCCGTCCGTAAACGACGGGTGCGGATGGTGGAGGTCGCCGTTCATATAGAGACCGCCCTGGTCCTTCAAGAACTCGACCGTTTCCGGCAGCAGGCCTTCGGTCAAGATCTTGCGGCTTTCGTTGGTTTGGCCCCAGCCGGTGGCGCTGCACCGGTTGAAGACGGGAATCCGCATCATTTCGCGCATCGATGGCGCACCGACGACGCGGACTTCGCCGGACTGCCCCGACGAGAAGAAGACGTAGTATTCGTCGAGTTCGCCGGGTTTTACCTCGTAGCTTCCGCCAGACGCCTCCTGCGCCTTGGCAGGCGTCGCCGCGCCGCCCGAGAGCGTTAGAGCGCCACCGGCGCCCACTGCGCCGGCAGCCGCTACGAATGCGGTCGTGCCGAGCATCTGTCGTCTGTTCAGACGCATCTTGGTTTCTTCGCTTGACATGGTGCCTCTCCTTGGATGTTGGCGTCAGACGGGATTTTCCGGGGCCTTCTCAGCTTTTCTGATCGGGGCGCCCTTATGGGTCACGACGGTCTTTGTCGGCACTTCCCCCCGCGAGACCGGGGTCGAAAGCGCCATGAACTTCTCGCGTTTCAACCGCACCTGGATCATGTGCGGACAGCGCTGGTCGTCGTGGTAAAGCTCCTGGCAGTGCATGCAGTAGATGCATTCGTTGACGTTGATGCCGCCCTCCGGGTGAATGGACTGGACCGGGCATTCTTTCGCGCACCTCTGACAGGGCGAGCCGCATTCCGGCCATCGCTTCAGCCACTCGAACATGCGGATTCGTCCCGGTATGGCGAGAGCGGCCCCGAGCGGGCAGAGATAGCGGCAATAGAACCGTTCGATGAACAGGCCGGCGGCAAGCACGGCGAGAGCGAAGACGACGAAGGGCCAATCACGGACGAACTTGAGGATGATCGCGGTCTTGAAAGGCTCAACCTCCGCGAACACTTCGGCAAGTGCGAGGGAGTAGAGCGACAAACCAAAGAGGCCGAGGAAGATCACGTACTTGATCGGCCAGAGCCGTTCATGCAGGCCCCAGGGCAACCGGACTTGAGGCACCTTCAGCCACTGTGCGACATTGTTCGTCAGTTCCTGCAGGGCACCGAACGGACACAGCCAGCCGCAGAATGGGCCGCGCCCCCAGAACAGCAGCGCGGCCGCCACGCTTCCCCACAGGATGAAGACCAGCGGAGCGGACAGGAAGAACTCCCATTGAAAGCCGGTAACGAGAGAGTTGACGAATGTCAGGACGTTGACCACGGAGAGCTGGGCGTTGGCGTACCAGCCGAGCCAGACGAGCGTGAAGAGTAGATAGCCGCGCCGCACCCAGGCAAAGAGCACCGGCCGCTTTACCAGCCAGTCCTGGAAGAAGAAGAAGATCACGGTCAGGACAAGCACGGCCGCGATGGTGATCGCCACCGAGACGCGGTTCATGTCCCACATCTTCATCCAGAGGGGCTGCCCCTCCGCCAACGGCTCGGCGGGTGCTGCCTGTTGCGCGACGCTCGGCTCGACCGCCGGCGCCGGCGCGGCCTCGATGGTCACGTAGGCATCAGGCAGTGTGTAGCCCAGATTGTAGGGCAGCACCGCCTTTTCGCGCCCACCGGCGCTACGCTGGACCAGCAGTTGGAGTTCCCACGGCGCGATCACATCGAAGCCGAACTCGGCCGGAACCACGAACAACGCGATTTCGCGAAGACGCGGCGCGCCGGCGGCCGCAAGCGTCGGCAGCCTCGTGTGGAAGCGGTCGCGGAACCGCAATCCCTGACCATCCTGAAGCAGTTCGATGCGATCGAAAATACCGCCGCGGACATAGCCGGATCCCTTGAAGGAATAGGCCCCGTCTCCCGCCACGACGATCGCCTCTTCTCCGGGCTTCATCTTGGCGCGCATCTGCTCATAGCGAGTATCGCCGAGGAGCGATCTTCCGATGCCCGGCACGCTGACTGGAGCGATATACAGGTCGATAAAGCGATCACCAGGATTATGGGTCTCAGGCCGCTCGGCCGCGCGCTCCTGGCCGGCCTGCCGGAAGGCCTCTGTGACCTCGCCGACGGTAAGCCGAAGACTTTTCACCGAGCCGTCGCCGATCAGCGTCTGCCAGTCGCTTGTCTCTGTCTTGCTAGGGTTGATCTTGCGGATTTCCGAAGTAGTTCCAGCCGCAGCGGCGACATCCGCGCCGAGCCTGTGGCTTCGAATGAGCTTGAGAGCGGAACGGACGATGCTGTCCCCCATCACGAGGACGGTCACCGTGGCGCCGCTGACGATGTCGACCTGGGGCGGCCGCTCGGCGCCTGAGGAAACCCGCCCGAGGTCCTTGCCGATGAGCGCATTGACAGCGGCCACCACCTTGGCTTCCGGGATGCCGATGAGAACGATCGGCTCCTTGTGCTCGACCAGCTTCAGCCCCCGCACTACTCCCTTTAGATCAATGCCGACCACGATCCTGATAGGCTTGCCGGAATAGCCGACCGAGCTTGTGATGTCGGAATTGAGGTAGGCATAGCCCAATAGCTCCTCGCCGCGGAAAACGGGGGCGAGCGGTGGATCTCCGCTCAAGTCCCCGAAACGGGTCGCGCCCGGAAAAATCTCCTCTGGCTGCACCTTTTGAAGGTAGATGGGCAATTCGCCCGCAGCCACGGTCTGAACTGCGAGAAGCAGCGCGATGCAGAAAGCGGCGAGTCCGAGGGAATTTGGCAAACGCATTTTCATCGACCACTGTCTGAACGCCGACACTTGAGGGGAGTTCTGCCGCTGCATAGCGGCGGTTTCGCACGATTTCGAAGGGGCTTCTTTGCGCCAAATCAACTTGACCAAATTCAACTAGGGCCAATCTGTATCAGGTCCGAGGACCAACCCACGAATGCACAACTTAGACGTGCTACACCGGGAGAAGAGGAATGCCGGGAAAAGGGACCGAACCATGGGCATTGGCGTCAATGGGGGAGTTGCTGTCGCTCGCGCGAGCGATGGAGCAGGAGGCGATCGACGGCTACGTCGCCCTGGCCGCGCGCATGCGAACAGAAAACCGCCCCGACCTCGCCGCGGTGTTCGAGCGTCTGATCGCGGAGGAAAAAGGACATCTGGGGAAGGTGGACCAATGGCTCGGAGACAGGAAGCCGGAGCCCGTCAGCCTCGCCGAGCCGCTTTTCGACGATGAGGGGGCAGGCGTTGTTTCTCCCGAGCTGCTGACGTCGTACCGCGCTTTCTCGATGGCCGTGCGCAACGAGGAACGGGCTTTTGTGTTTTGGTCCTATGCGGCGGCGCACGCGCCTTCCGAGGAAATCAGACAGGCCGCTGAGCGAATGGCAAGGGAGGAACTCGGCCATGTGGCGACGCTGCGCCGCGAGCGACGGAGGGCATTTCATGAAATGCGCCGCGGCGATCCCGATTCCATGAAGGGCGACTTGCCGGCATTCGAACAGCGGCTCTCGGAACTATTGTCGCGCGTTCCGGCGTCGGCATTTGATGAGCGTGCGGAGCGGGTGCGCGGCTTTGCGAAAGAGGCGCTGGGGCGGGCAAGCGCTTTATCTGACGTGCCAGCCGGCGAAACGCCTCTCTTGCAGCACGTCCCCAACAGCGTGACCGAACGCCTTGTTCCGCTTTGCGAATTCCTGCTCGATTGTTACCTGGACCTTGCGGAACGCGAAGCCACGGATTCGGCCAGGGCCCGGATGCAGACGTTCGCCAGCGATGTCATTCGCTGCCTCTATGCAGCACGGGAGCTGTAGGAGTCGAGCAGGTCAAGGCAGCGAAGTATCCCAAAAAGGCCCAGGAACGGGTCGAGGCCGCACTCGGCAAGCTTTGACCCTGGCAGAAGGCCCTGACCGTATAGGTCGGGGCCACTCTTCGTGACCGGCGGCACTGAATGACAATGTCCAGGCATGCCGGCTTTTTCGCACCTATCTGGCTTCAAGTGGAATATAGCGGACGAGCGCCAACGATCGAATTTTGTTCACCGTCCCTCTTGGCAGCGCGCACTGGACTTTGACGGTGCACTCCCGCAGAATCAGATCAGTCTTTCACCCCAGCAATCGATTTGCTCCGAATGGTTGGAGCATCCATGGAACGCAAGCTCACCGCCATTCTTGCCGCTGACGTTGTCGGATTCAGCCGCCTCGTCGGGACGGATGAGGCCGGGACATTGGCCGATCTCCGGGCTCACCGAGACAATCTTATTGATCCGAAGATCGCCGAGCATGGCGGGCACATTGTCAAAACGATCGGCGACGGCCTTCTGGTCGTATTTTCAAGCGTGGTTGCAGCGGTGGAATGCGCAGCTGCGATACAACGCGGCATGGTTGAGCGCAATCGCGACGTTCCCGGGCACGGCACGATTGAATTCCGCATCGGCGTCAATCTGGGAGAGGTTGTGGTCGAGGGCACAGACATTTTTGGCGATGGCGTAAACATAGCATCGCGGCTGGAAAGCATCGCCGAGCCCGGGATGATCTGTGTTTCCGGCGCTGTTTTCAGCGAGGTGAAAAACCGCGTCAAACTGCGATTCGAGGACCTCGGAGCGCAAACACTGAAGAATATCGTCGACCCGGTCCACATCTATCGGATCGTGCCAACGGCTGGTGGACCAGCGCCTCGGCATATCCCCCGGGCGACCGAGGACATGCCGATTCCGAAGAGACCTTCCGTTGCCGTTTTGCCGTTCGCCGATTTCACCGGCAAGCCGGATCACGACTATCTGGCAGACGGGCTCCGGCTCAACATCCAGGCGGCGCTGATTCATGCTTCCGGCCTGTTCCTGATTGGCGCTGCAACTTGCAATAGATATCGCAATGCTGATGTGACGGCCGAGCAGGCAGGACGAAATCACGGCCGAGGTTCTGAAGGCGCTCGACGTGAAGCTCGCGAGCGGCGAGAAATGGCTGCTCCACAGCACGATAAGCAATCTTGAAGCGCTCGATCCCTTCTATCGCGGGCTCAGCCTTTTCTACGCCGGGTCGAGAGAAGCTAACGCCGCGGCGCGGGAGATGTTCGAAACGGTCTTCCGCCTCCAGCCCGATTCGCCGGTGGGACCTGCGTATCTGTGCTTCACTTTCTGGGTGGACGCGTTCAGGGGATGGGCGGCGTCAAAGGAGCAATCGCTCGCTCAAGCGGCGCTGTGGGCAGATAAAGCCATCAAGCTGCGGGGGTCCAACGGCCTTGCGCATATTGTCTTGGCATCCGTCCATCTCTTGAATCGTCGTCACGAGGAAGCGCTTGCGACATGCTACAAGGCTGTCGAACTGCGCCCGAACTGCCCGACTGCGAACAGCTATCTGGCAAACATACTCTGCTACTGCGGCCGTGCTTCAGGTAAGCGGTGTTTTGACCGCACCTTCCGGATCAGTGCGTGATTGACGATGTTGAGCCCGAACGAGGGCTTGGACATATGTCGATTTCACAGCTTACACTTACATCCAGCGATGAAGAGCCGGCGCGCCGTTTCGAGGTTTTCACGGGCAGCGGTCGTCGGCGGGAGTGGAGTGACGAGCGCAAGGCGCAGATCGTCGCGGAGAGTTATGAGCCGGGCGTGACGGTCTGCTCCGTGGCGCGGCGTCATGGATTGACCCCGCAGCAATTGTTCACCTGGCGTCGGCTCGCCCGCAAGCCGCTGGAAGCTGTACCTGATGTCGAGGGTGTTCCGATGTTTGCGCCGGCGGTCCTGGATGTGCCGACGAAGGCGGTGGCGAAGGAGCCTGAACCGGCCCGTGCATCGAGAAAGAAGTCGAGCAGCGGCGCAATCGAATTGGAGATCGGCGGGGCGCTCGTCAGGATCGCATCCGGCGCGGACGCGGCCACGATTGCCGCCGTCATTCAAGCGGTGAAGGCACAGTCGTGATCGGGCCGTCGGGAGCGGTAAAGGTCATGGTCGCCACCCGGCCTGTCGATTTCCGCAAAGGTGCGGAGGGCCTGGCGGCGCTGGTAAAGGCCGAGATGGGTGCTGATCCCTTCTCCGGCACGATCTACGTGTTCCGGGCCAAACGCGCAGACCGGATCAAGCTGGTTTTCTGGGATGGCAGCGGGGTGTGCCTAGTGTCCAAACGTCTCGAGGATGGCGAGTTCCACTGGCCCAAGATGCAGGACGGTGCGATGCGCCTGACGGCCGCGCAGTTCTCGGCATTGTTCGAGGGACTGGATTGGAAGCGCGTCCATGCGCCCTTCGAGACGCGCATCCCGGAGAAGGCTGGTTAGCCGCTGCGACCAATTGAATCAGGCTCACCCACGCCCTCGTTTTGGTCGCCGGATTATGCTGTTGTCGCTCCATGACGATGACGGCCGACGAGCTTCCCGACGACCTGAACGCGCTCAAAGCCATGGTGCTTTCGCGCGAGGCGGAGAATGCCCGGCTGCGGCAGATCATCAAGGAATTGCAGCGCCACCGATTTGGCCGCAGAGCCGAGACGCTTCCAGAGGATCAGCTTCTCCTTGGGCTCGAGGAAGCCGAACAGGTCGAGGCGGACGGTCTGGAGGAGAAGGAACATGCAGCGAGCGATCTGCACCGGGAGCGGGTCGCCAAGCGGCGGATAAACCGCGGCTCACTTCCTGCCCATCTGCCGCGCATCGATGTGGTCATCGACATCGAGAGCCATGACTGCCCCTGCTGCGGCAACGGCCTGCACCGGATCGGCGAGGACGTCAGCGAGAAGCTCGACATCGTGCCGGCCCAGTTCCGCGTTCTGGTGACGCGCCGTCCCAAATATGCCTGCCGCGCCTGTGAGGAAGTCGTCGTCCAGGCTCCGGCTCCCACACGGCTGATCGAAGGCGGCATTCCGACCGAGGCGACCGTCGCCCAGGTACTGGTCTCCAAATATGCCGATCACTTGCCGCTCTACAGGCAGGCGCAAATCTACAAGCGACAGGGGATCGATCTCGACCGTTCGACACTCGCCGACTGGGTCGGTCGAGCCGCCTGGCACCTGCGCCCGGTTCACCAAAGGCTGCTCGAGCATTTGAAGGCCTCGTCCAAACTCTTCGCCGACGAGACGACCGCTCCGGTACTCGATCCGGGTCGGGGAAAGACGAAGACCGGGCAGCTTTGGGCCTATGCTCGCGACGACAGGCCATGGCAGGGAGTCGACCCGCCTGGTGTTGTCTATGTCTATGCGCCCGATCGCAAGAGCGAACGTCCGATGGCGCATCTTGATGGCTTCGTCGGCGTCCTGCAGGTGGACGGATACGTTGGCTATCGAGCGCTCGCCGCCGGCAACAGCGTGTCCCTGGCATTCTGCTGGAGCCATGTGCGTCGGCGCTTCTATGAACTGGCCGCCGCCGGTCCTGCACCCATTGCCAGCGAAGCGCTCAGGCGTATCGCCGAGCTCTACAAAATCGAGGACAATATCCGCGGTCTCACCCACGAGGACCGTCGCGCCGTCCGGCAGGACAAGAGCCGTCCGATCATCGCCAGTCTCGCGCCTTGGCTGACCCAGCAACTCTCCCTCATCAGCCAGAAGACCAAGCTCGCCGAAGCCATCCGCTACACGATCTCACGCTGGGACGGGCTGACCCGTTTCATCGATGACGGCCGTATCGAGATCGATTCCAACACCGTCGAGCGTTCCATCCGGCCGATTGCCCTTAATCGGAAGAATGCCTTGTTCGCCGGCTCCGACGCTGGGGCCGAACACTGGGCGACCATCGCCTCGCTCATCGAAACGGCCAAGCTCAATGACGTTGAGCCACTTGCCTATCTGACCGACGTCATCACCAAGATCGTCAATGGCCACCCGAACAGCCAGCTCGACGACCTACTGCCTTGGGCCTACGCCGATAAGCCAGAACCCAAGCCCGTGGCCTGAGAACACCGCTTACTGCTTCAGAAGCGATCGCAAAGGTCCAGGAGGCGATGCGCATCACCCCCGTCTTTCCACCATGGTATATGACATTGCTCGCAGCGGCTTACCGAGACACCGGTGAAATCGCAAAATCGATCTCCGCAGCCGGACATAGCCTTAAGCTGAACCCCGGCGACTGCGACGCTCTCTTGGTTCTGTGCAGTGACTACAGTCTGCTGGGGCAGCATCAGCAGGCCGGAAAATTGGCTCAGGAGATCGTTGCCATCGAGCCTAAGTTTTCACTTGGCAGGTATGCCGAGAGCCAGCCTTACAAAGACGAGGAAGCCCTGGCCCGTTTGATCGAGAGCCTACGGGCGGCAGGACTGCCGCAATAGTCGGCAAGTGGTTGTTCAGGCCACCACAGCGCATGACCGGGTCGGGCCAGGGGTCGGATCCTGGCTTGTCTGACGCGTCCTTGAACGAGGGAATTGCGAGGCGTCGAAGGACCAGCCCGGAGGCATGTTGGCCGGAATTTTGGGGGAAGAATTTCGCCATGGCGCCTCCTTGTGATCGCGGCAGGGGACGCCCATCAAGACTCTCGATCAGTTTCTATGGACCGCAAAGATTCAGCCTTTGATCCCAATCAACGACGCAAGAAAGTGTTGAGCGTAAGCTTACGCCACTGAGGACGATTCGATGCGCAATCTCGAGGAAACGAGCACCGGTGCGTTGCCGCGTTCCGCTGTTGGAACGATCCTCACAGAGGCTCGGCGAACGCCTCTTTTCGTGCTCATTGTCTTCGTGCCCGTCGTTATTCTCCTGGAGCAGATATCGCCCGAGGCGCACACTTGGCTTTTCCTCCTGTCGATTGTGGCGATCGTCCCCCTCGCGGCGATGCTCAGCCGCGCGACCGAGTCGGTGGCTGCGAAGACCGGCGATGCCGTCGGAGGTTTGCTTAACGCCACACTTGGCAATCTCACCGAGCTCGTAATTTCACTCGCGGCCCTGCAGGCCGGGCAATACCTGCTGGTCAAGGCGTCGATCGCAGGCGCCATCGTCACCAACACCCTCTTCATGTTGGGCGGCGCCTTCCTCGTCGGTGGGCTGAAACACCACCTGCAGGAGTTCAACAGGGTGAACGCGCGTTTTCAGGCGAGCCTGTTGTTCCTGGCGACGATCGCAATCCTGGTTCCTTCACTCGTCAGCGAAGCGGATCAGACGCCGACCGGCGCCTTCTCGCAGCAGCTGAGCCTGGGGCTGGCTGTGCTTCTTATCGCCGTCTATGCACTGGGAATGTTGTTTTCCCTGAGGACGCACCGAGAGCTCTTTGCCAGTGTGGCGCACGGCGAGGACGCCGAGACATCGTGGCCGCTCTCGGTGGGCGTCGCCGTGCTGATTGTCGTCACGCTGCTCGTCGCGATGGTCAGCGAGATATTCGTCGGCTCGGTGCAAGTCGCCGCGCAACATCTCGGGATGACGCCCGCCTTCGTCGGCTTCATCGTCGTCGCCTTGGTCGGAGGAGCAGCCGAGATGACCAGCGCCTTCTCGGCGGCACGCGCAAATCGCCTCGACCTGAGCGTCGGCATCGCATTGGGCAGCGCGGCGCAAATCGCTCTCTTCGTCGCGCCTGTGCTGGTGCTGCTCAGCTATTTCATTGGTCCGGAACCGATGTCCCTTCAGTTCTGGCCGGGCGCGGTCGCGATGATGCTGATTGCGACAATGGCGGCAACGCTTTTGTCCAATGGCGGGCATGCAGCCTGGTATGCGGGTGTCATGGCGCTGGCGGTCTATGCCATCTTCGGGTTCACGCTGTTTATCCTGCCGCCCGGAGCGGGGCAATAGGCCATATCCCGACCGCGAAAGAAGGCGCGTGACGCCTGTTCCGCGGTGTCCGCAACCCCGTTTGCCGCTCGGCGCACCATTTTTTGACCGAATGCGGCCCGCTCCATCAGCGACTTCGCCAGAAGCGCTTGATGTCGACCAAGCCGTCGTGTGCTTCAGCCGCCCGGCGCAAAAGCTCCGCCTTGTCGTAGGCTCGGAACAGATCCTGCGTGCCAGCCACTCCCAGTAGGCCGAGCGACGATAACATGCCGGGCGCAACCGCGAGGTCGTTGAGGTCGCCGAGTTGGTCCTGAAGGCCTGCCATTGCCGCGATGAAGCGGCGATGACGTTTCGTTTCGATCTTGCTCCGGAAAAGCGGCTCGAAGAACTCGGCCGCGTATCGCAGCTTCTTTGCCGCAATACGCAACCTGTGACGCGCCGCGTCATCCGCATCGATGAGACGGCGACCACGTGCCACTTTCTTCCAGAGCCGGTCGAGCGCCGTCGAGGCGAAATCTCGGGCGGATCGACCGTGCATCGGCATGGCTGATGCATCGGCCATCGAGCCGGAAATGAACTCGTCAATGTCGATCATGAGGGAGCGGACGCGCGCGGACGAAAGAGTGGCTTCCAGTGTCCGATAGGCGTCGCCGCGCATCGCTTTCAGGCGCCCTGCAAGCTCTTCATCCCTCGCGCGGCCGATCAGGACGTCGATATTGCGCGCCTGCCCTGTCTCCGCGGCGAGCCAGGACAATTCTTCGCGCAGATGATCGAAGCGGCTGTCCTGAAACAGGGACGTGCAGATGGAGAACAGCGAGCGCAGCCGTCTGAGCGCGACGCGGGCCTGATGCAGGACTTCCGCGTCACGGGACCAGGACAGTGCCATTTCGTTGAGCCGAAACTGCCTGAGGCACACGGCGGCGCTGCGGGCGAATGCAGTGGCCGCGCTCATTTCGGACGTGAGTGGCGCCGGACTAGCCTTGACGGCGCCCTGCGCGGCCGCAAGTAGCCGGTAACCTCGCTCCGCCTTGCTCAGCACGCCTAGACGGGCGGGGGTGATCAGGTCGACCTTGCGCGCGAGATCAAAGAGCGCCGCCGGCTGGCCGGCTTTTCTTTCCAGCTCGATTTCGCAAAGCGGCGCCTCGCGATCGGCAGCCACGACCTTGCCGACGTCGAGGCAAACCTCGATCTGCGCCTCACCGGCCGTCACGTTCCAACGGTGCCGCGTAACATGCACCTCGAACAGGGGCGCCAGTTCCGGCCCGGCTCCCGCCAGCAAGGCGACAATCTGCGGATCGTCGATAACCGGCGCATCGGCGGTGACCGGCCGCTCCCATTCCTCACGCACGAACGAACCGGCCGCAGCGCCGTCGCCTGCTTTGACGGTCTGGATCCGCTCGTTTCCCGATTGGCGGATGCGCAATGACAGCCCCCGCTTCGTCAGGTCCCACGCATTCGTATCGAAGTAGACCGATTTCTGCTGAAGAATGGTGGGCGGCGATACGAAGGGATTGGTCTTCAGGAGCGACCTCGCCCCCGATTGGGAAAGCTCGAGCTTCAGTTCCGCCTCTTGCATCGGTTTCTCCGCAAGGCACCGTGTCGCGGCGGATTTCGATCAACCGACTACAGACACAGGTTCTGCAAGGCCCTGTAATTGACGATTTCCACGCCACGAGTGCCCTGCAACCGGATGATGCTGCCGTTCTTCAGTTTGGTGAGCGCGCGGGAAACGGTTTCTATCGTGAGCCCGAGATAATCGGCAATGTCGATGCGGGGCATGAACAGATCGAACCTGCAGGTGCCACCAGCGCGGTTTGACATTTCGAGAAGAAATGCAGCCACACGCTCGAGCGCGCTCTGGCGGCCAATCACCAATTGGTGCTCCTGCGCCGATGAGAAGTTTTCGAGAACGACCGGCAGCAATCCCTGCCAGATATATCTCGTCTCCCGAAGGCTGATACTCTTTATGCCGGTGGTCCCAATCGCTTCGGCCGAAGAGCGGCGAAAGTCCTCATTCTGCAGACCGAACCAGTTTCCACCGAGATGGAAATCCAGAATTTGCCGCCGGCCGCTGGCAAGCACTCGATAGACGCGCACGGCGCCGAACTCCACCCGGTAGACTTGGCCGGCCCGCTCTCCGTCGGAGTAGATGCTCTGTCCGTCAACGAAGTTACTGACTGGCTTTGACTCGACGACGCCGAGTGCGGCCGACGTCACGAGCATAGGCTTCATCTGCCCTTGTGAAAATTCGAATGCAGGCATGTTCATGGCTTCACTCCAATCGCAGCGCCTCCGGCTCTCCTCCACCGTCGATCGAGAGGTATCGTGGCTACCCGAGTGCCTGCTCGATCTCCGCGGCAAGGCTCTCAATAAGGCCTCTGAACTCGTCGCGGCGCTCCTCGCGAATATGCGGCGGGAGTTGATCGGCACAGGCGAGGGCGTACTCGGCGGCAGCGAGATCCTCGCACATGCCCCTGAAACTCTCGTCCCGCATCAGTCGCTCTTTGATCTGTAACGATAGTTCCGGAAACCGGCGCAATGCCGCCGACAGGCCGTCTCCCTCTTCTGCCCTCTCGGATCCTATGCGCATCCCATCCTCCCCACGGGTCGAGAATGAAGATATTTCTAATGTATAGATTGCAACGGGCACGCAGCGGGACGTAAAATACGGAAGCTTACAGTAGCGCGTAAACTGCATGCGACTCCTGAGGCCATTGGGGGCGCCGACATGACAATCACGAAGCGTCTCGGCCCAGATGCAGAGATGCTGCAAACCGCTGCGGAGATACGTGCTCAACTCGACCGCATCCGGTCGAGCGCGGAATTCGACGCGCCGGAACGCGCCCGGAAGTTCCTGGCATATGTCATCGAAGAGACGATCGCCGGCCGTGCCGACCGCATCAAGGCTTATTCCATCGCAACCGAAGTCTTCGGCAGGGATGCATCCTTCGATGCGCAGCTGGATCCTGTCGTGCGCATCGAGGCGGGTCGCGTTCGTCGCGCCCTCGAGCGCTACTATCTGCTTGCAGGGGGAGACGACCAGCTGGTGATAACCATACCCAAGGGCGGTTACGTTCCGGCATTCGCACCGCGTGCCCAGGCGGCGGCGACGGGGGTGCGCGCATCATCGCCAAGCCACACCGCGCGCCGCCTGTTCACACAGGGCCGGCATGTGTGGACGTGGCTCGGTGCAGCCGCGCTGACGTTGGTTGCCGGCCTGGTATTCTCGGTGCTCGAGCCCGGGAAAATGGTGGGAACCGGTGATCAGAACGCCGACGAAGACCAGCCAAGTGTTCCAAGGCTTCTTGTGATGCCTTTCGAGGACCTGTCCGGAACGCCGCAATCGAAAATGATAACGCGGGGGTTTGCCGATGAAGTCATCGGCAAGGTCGCGAAGTTCCGGGAGATCGTCGTACTGACGGATGCAACCTCTGCCCAACCAGGCGGCGGGCGCGACATCTCACCGCTTTACGCCCTTCAGGGGAGCGTGCGGCTCGAGGGTGGCCGGTTCCGTCTCGGAGTGCGCGTCATTCGCAGCGACGACGGCTCCGTCCTATGGGCAAATACCTATGATGAGGATTTGGATCCTCTCTCGATCCTTGATCTGCAGGCAAACGCCGCCGCCGCCGTTGCTACCGCCATTGCTCAGCCATACGGGATAATCTTTCAAGCGGACGCCCCGCAGGTTTCGAGTAAGGTTCCCAACGACTGGAATGCCTATGCCTGCACCTTGGCCTATTATGGATACCGCGCCGACCTCAATCCTCAAGCCCATTCCACTGTCAAAGATTGTCTCGAGAATACGACGGAGCAATTTCCAAAATACGCAACCGCCTGGGCGCTCCTGGCCCTCACCTACATTGACCAGCTTCGCTTTCGATATGGTCCCGAACGGTCGTCGCCCCCTGCGCTTGACCTGGCGATGAATGCGGCGAGGCGGGCGGTGGAGCTTGACCCGCAGAATGTTCGCGGCCTCCAGGCCGAGATGCTTGTCCGGTACTTCCGGGGTGAGGTGGATATGGCGCTGGCCGTCGGAAAACGCGCCCTTTCGATCAATCCCAACGACACGGAATTGTCTGCCGAATACGGGTTCCGTCTTGCTCTTTCCGGTCAATGGAATCCCGGCTGCAAATCGATATCCGACGCCATTGCGCAAAACCCCGGGCTCCTCGGATATTTCGAAGCGGCACTGGCGGTCTGCTCCTATATGAAAGGCGACTATCTCAGCGCTGAGCGATGGTCCCGTTCGGCCGACCTGTCCGGCAATCCGGTATTTCACCTGATATTACTTGCGACACTCGGGAAGCTCGGCAAGCCCAAAGAGGCGAGCCGGGAACTGCACTGGTTGGAGAACAACGCGCCGGAGTTCCTCAGCGATGTCCTGCGCGAAGTCGAAATGCGCATGCAGCGCTCCGAGGACCAATCTCACTTCATTGAAGGGCTGCGCCAGGCAGGCGTCTCTGTTCCCGAAAATTAGACTAATAGGGATACGGGACCTTTGCGCCGACAAGACAGCCCGGGAAACGCGAGCTTCCGCGTCTGAAACGCACGCAGAAGAGACGTTACATCGGCTCCTGAGTGCCAGCAGGATCGAGCTGAGGACGGGTTTCCGGCACTCTCGCATCGGCTCGCATCCACACCATCAACAACTCATAGAAGACACTAAGAACGATGGGCCCCAGAAACAGGCCGATCAGACCATAGGAAAGCGTGCCACCGAGCACACCGATCAGTATGACGAGCGTCGGCGTCGACAGGCCGCGCGCGACGAGCACAGGCTTCATGACGTTGTCGATTACGACGAGCGGCACCAGGAGAATGGTGAACAGCGTGGCGGCACCGGCTTCCATTTCGGTCCACGCCCAGATCACCACCGGCAACACCACGAGCAGAGGCCCGATCTGGATGATGCACAGGATGAGGACGAGGAAGGCGATGACACCGGGGAAAGGAGCATCGAAGGCGCGGAGAACCAACGCGCATAATAGCGCCTGCAACACAGCAACGCCGATAACACCCCGGGCCACATTGCGGATCGTGGCCGTGGCGAGCCGCACAAATCCGACGCCTCTATCGCTGGCCATCCGGCGGGCGAAGCCTTGCAGGATCTCCGCCAGTCGCGCCCCCGGCCCGAAGAGGAAGCCGGCTACGATCACCGAAACGACGAAGCTCAACAGGTCGACGCCGATGCTGGCGACCTTGGTCAGGGCCCTGCTCGTCACCTGGAGCAGCGATGGCTCCAGCCTTTTCAGCGTGTCCTCGAGGTTACTGGCGGCCAGACTCCAGGCGGCATAGACGCGCTCGCCGACAAACGGCCAGTCCCGAACACTTTCTGCAGGCGCCGGTACCAGCACCGAACCTGCGTTCAGCTTGTTGAAAAGGGCCTGCGCGCCGTCGGCGAAGCTGAAGACGACGGCCGCCAATGGGCCGGCGATGATCGCAAGGCACGCCAGCGTGAGGACTATTGCTGCCAAACGCGGCCGATTGCCGAGTGCCGCGCTCAGCGCCTGATACGCGGGATAGAGGGCGACGGCGAGGATGACGGCCCAAATGACGATGATCGCGAAGGGAGCGACCAGTGTCAGGGACCAGTATGCAAAAAGTGCGACAATCCCCAGGCGTGCCGCATCTGTGATCCTGGCCTCGATGGAGGAACGGTCGATCTTGGCGAGTTCGATGGAGGCATTCTTGAGCAGACTGTCGTCATCCATTCTCGCGAACTCCGCGGCGCCGATCGTTCGCCAGCGCCACTATTCTCGACGATGCCGGTTGAAAGGGACCGATTGCGTTTCAGGCACTGTACGGCCGGCTACCGGCGATCCCCAGTAAAATACCGTAGCATACAACTCCGGGAGATTTCTTCTGATAACCTACGGGGAGCGAGCCGCAGGTATGTCTGGCCGCTCTTTGAAGGTAGGCGGAGATGGCAGAATCCTTGCATCCGGCCGCAATTGCCCACGTGCCGGCGTTCATCACGGCCCCGGGGGAGACGGACGTTCTGATGAACGTCATGATCGTCTTCGTGCTGCTCCTCGTCCTGCTCGTCGGCGTTCTCTATCTGCGCCTGCACGCCCTGCCGGAGCATATGGCGCACGGCGCCAGCAAGGTTCAGCTGCAGCTGGTGGCGGTGCTGTCGCTGATCGCGCTCTTCACCCACAATCATCTCTTCTGGATCGCGGCCCTGCTGCTGGCGCTGATCGAGTTCCCGGACTTTTCCACGCCGGTGAGTTCGATGGCCGACTCGCTGCGCAAGATTGCCGATCGGGAGGAGCGGCCGCTCCCCGAAGCGGCGCCGGAGGATATCCACGTCGTCGCGGCAAAGCCGCACCCGGTCGAGACCGAGCCGCCATGGGCAGCAGTCGCGCCGGAGGTCCCGGCCGGCGAGAACCGGTCGGAGCGGAGGGGCTGAGCCATGCTCGAATTCATGATCTGCTCGCTGCTGACGATCTTTCCGGACTTCCTCTTCCGCCGCTACGTCCAGGGCAAGCGGATCGGCCGGGAGATCAATCTCTATTCCATGTGGTTCGAGCTCCGCTGGGGCATCACCGCCTGCGTCATCCTCACGCTGTCGCTGATCACCCTGATCTTCTACTTCCACCCCTCGACGAAGACGGTCACGGCCGCCTTCCGCACCGTCACCATCCTGCCCGAGGCAACCGGGCGGGTGGCCGAGGTGTTCGTCGGCATGAACGACAAGGTCGCGGCGGGCGATCCGCTGTTCCGGCTGGACGACACCGAACAGCGGGCCGCGCTCGAGACCGCCCGCCGCCGCGTCGCCGAGATCGACGCCGAAACGGCGGTGGCCGAGACCGAACTGGCGGCCGCCGACGGGCTGATCGCCCAGGCCGAGGGCGCCTATCGGCAGGCGGTGGACGAGCTCGAGACGCAGGTCGAACTCAACCGCCTCAATCCGAACGTGGTGGCCAGGCGCGAGATCGAGCGGCGCCAGGTGGCGGCCGACGGCCGCAAGGGTGCGCGCGACGCCGCCGTCTCCAACAAGCAGACGCTCGAGGCGAAGATCGCCTCGCTGCTGCCGGCGCAGAAGGCGAGCGCCGAAGCGGCGCTCGCCCAGGCCAAGGTCGAGCTCGACAAGACCGTCATCCGCGCCGGCACCGACGGCATGGTCCAGCAGTTTTCGCTCAGGCCCGGCGACATCGTCAACCCGATGATCCGCTCGGCCGGCATCCTCGTGCCGGACGATCGCCGCATCGGGCTGGTCGCCGGCTTCGGCCAGATCGAGGCGCAAGTCATGAAGCCCGGCATGATCGCCGAGGCGACCTGCGTCGGCAAACCCTTCGCCGTCATCCCGATGGTCGTCACCGAGGTCCAGGAGGTGATCGCCACCGGCCAGGTGCGCCCGACGGATCAGCTCGCCGACGCGCAGCAGTTCGCCCGCCCCGGGACCCTGACGACGTTCCTGGAGCCGCTCTACGAGGGGCAATTCACCGGCATTCCGCCCGGCAGCAGCTGCATCGCCAATGCCTATACCAGCAATCATGACGAACTGCATTCGCCCGGCATCAGCACGTCGCGCTGGATGTTCCTGCACATGGTCGATGCCGTGGGCCTGGTGCATGCCATGATCCTCAGGCTGCAGGCGCTGCTCCTGCCGGTGCAGACGCTTGTCCTGACCGGACATTGAACCGGAGGGCCGCCGGATGACTGCGACCATCCCTCGCCTTCCACTTCTCGCCAGTCTCGACGGCTATGATGGGAAGGCTCTGCGCAGCGATGTCTCCGCCGGTCTGGCAATCGCCGCGGTCGGCCTGCCGAGCGCCATCGCCTATCCGGCAATTGCAGGTCTTCCGCCGGAAACCGGAATTTACGCAAGCATCACACCCCTGGTCGCCTATGCGCTTTTTGGTCCCTCGCGGAAACTCATCGTCGGGCCGGATGCGGCAACAATGACCGTGCTTGCCGCTGTTCTGACGACAATTCTCGCCACGCCGGGCGTCACGGCCGACCGGGTCGCGGTGGCAGCACTCCTGGCACTTACAGTGGGGGCGCTGTGTCTTGTCGCACGGCTGGTCCGCCTTGGCGTGCTTGCGACCTTTCTTTCGCGCCCGATCCTGACCGGCTTCTTCGCGGGCATTTCGCTTTCCATCCTGATCGGCCAGATCAAGCGTTTCACCGGAGTCGATATCGACACGGAGGGTCTTGTCGCGCCCGTGCTCGAGCTTGCGCGGGAGGCGGCATCGATCCACTGGCCGTCGCTTGTGCTCGCACTCGGCTGCTTTGTGCTGCTGCAGGTCGCCCGGGCGGTGAACTCCCCTATTCCCGGTCCGGTAATCGTCGTCGTCCTCTCCGTGCTGCTTTCATTCTTGTTCAATTTCGAAGGGCGCGGGATCGCCGTGGTCGGCAACATCCCCGAGGGCCTGCCGTCGATGTCATTGCCACAGATGGGAAGCATGCCCTTGGACACATTGCTCGTCGGCGGTGCCGCGATCTTTCTCGTCAGCTTCGGCGCGGGTATCATAACCACTCGCAGCTTCGGGGCGCTCGGTGGCTATCAGGTCGATCCAAACCGGGAACTCTCCGGCTTCGGTGCCGCGAATATCGCCGCCGGTCTCTTCGGTACATTCCCGGTCACGGCCTCCGATTCGCGCACGGCGGTGAACTTCGCCGTAGGTGGCCGTTCGCAGATCGCCGGTCTGGTCGCGGCGGCGACTCTTATGGCGGTACTCATGTTCCTGGGAGGCGTTCTCCGTATCTTGCCGATCCCGGCGCTTGGCGCGATCCTGGCGGCCACGGCACTCAGCCTGATCGATCTTGGCGCCTTGAAGCAGATCTGGCGCGTCAGCCGTATGGAATTCATCTTTGCATTGATCGCCATGTGGGGACCGATCGGACTTGGCGTCCTCAACGGCGTCGTCATCGCGATCGCCGCGACGCTGATCTACATCCTTCGCAAGAGCATGTACCCGCATGACGCGCTGCTTGGCCGCATTCCCGGCCGCGACGGCTTCTACAAGCTGCATCGCGAACCGCAAGCACGCCCGGTGCCGGGCTTTGGGGCGTGCATGATCCAGGGGAGCCTGCTCTTCTTCAATACCGACTACGTACAGGCGCGCCTGCTCAAGATCGCCGAGGCATTGCCTATGGGAACGCGTTGGCTGGTGATCGATGCAAGCGCGATTCCGCAAATCGACAGCACGGCGACAGCGATGCTCGAAGAGCTTTGCGAGGAGTTGAAAAGGCGCGGCATCGCGCTGGGCCTGGCGGAACTGCACGGTGATGCGCGCGCCATGCTCCATCGAGCAGGCGTCATCGACAGGATCGGTGTCGATATGGTTTTCACGGGCATGGAGGACGCACTCGACGACTTCGAGCAGCGCTCCGTGAACGCGGCTTAGCAAATGTCGACCAAGAGTGCGCGCGGTTTTGGACCTCGAGATCCGGGGCAAGGAGGGAGGAAGAGCCATGGCCAAGAACGGCAAGGACAAGGGTAGAGACAAGGAAAAGAACAAGAATGGCGCCGTTGCGGATTTCGCCGGCGGCGCATCGGGCCGCGACTATGCCAAGGAACTCGCACGATTGCAGGTCGAAATCGCCCACCTGCAGGCGTGGGTGAAGAAGTCGGGAGCGCGCATCGTCGTCATCTTCGAGGGCCGCGATGCGGCGGGAAAAGGTGGCGTGATCAAGCGCATCACCGAGCGGGTCAGCCCGCGCGTTTTCCGCATCGTGGCACTACCGGCGCCAACGGACCGCGAGAAGAGCCAGATCTATATGCAGCGCTACGTCGCACATCTGCCGGCCGGAGGCGAGGTCGTGATATTCGACCGCTCCTGGTACAATCGTCCCGGGGTCGAGCGCGTCATGGGTTACTGCACCGAAGCACAGGCGAAACGGTTCTTGGAGCTCGCACCGCGCTTTGAAGCGGCAATCGTCGAAAGCGGCGTAATTCTGCTCAAATATTTTCTCGATGTCAGCGAGGAGGAACAGGAGCGCCGCTTCCGCCAGCGCATCGGCGACCCGCTGCGGCAGTGGAAGCTCAGCCCGATGGATGTCGAATCCTATCGCCGGTGGTGGGATTACACCCGCGCCTACGACGAAATGATCCGAATGACGGACACCGAATATGCTCCCTGGTGGATCGTCCCATCCGACGACAAGAAGCAAGCGCGCATCAATTGCATTTCGCACCTCTTGAACTCGATTCCGTATGAGCGTGTGAAATTCCAGGAACCCGATCTCGGAAAGCGCCAGAAGCGCCCGGACGACTTCGACGAAGTCAGGCATGTTCGTCGGTTGGTGCCGAATATCTATTGAAAGGATGCAGGCTGCGAGCCGCCTCGCGGGAGGTGCAGCCGATGATCTGGCCGTGAAGCCTTCCGACCGGGCTTTGCGCGTCCAGAAAAGCGCAACGTCGGGGTGATCAGACGTCGTCCGGCGCCCAGTTCAGGAAAAAGCCGACGTCGCCGGGCATGCCGCCAGGGAAATTGATGATCATCGCCTTTAGCTTGTAGCCCTGCGGCTTGCCGAAGGACTGGTAGCGGTCGAAGAACTCCTTCGCCTTTCCCTGGAGGGTATTCGGCCAGTCCCGGTCGCCACTGTTTATTGCCCTGCCGCTATCGGTGCACAGATCGGACGGGAAGCTGTAGACCATCGCCTCGAACTTGCCGTCCTTGACGGCGTTCGTTACGAGACGGCGCACCATGGCTATTTCTTCCTCGGTGACACGTTCCTCGAGGAATTCGGCAGCGAAATCGGCGAGTTTCTGTTGCTGTATCGTCTTGAGCTTTCGCTCTTTCTCCATCTCGTCCATCTCGCGCTGGAGGAGTTGCATGCGAAGCTCTTTTGCACTTGGGGGTGCCTTCGTATTCAGGTCCTTCTGTTCCGCCATCGCTTTGCTCCAGTTCAGATCGGCGTTAGGTTATGGCTCGCTTCTCATCTCGAAAGGCACATAGGGATTCGGACGGGTGACCACGCCCCTCGAGACGGCGCGCACCCATCGCCAGCGCCCGGTTCGAATATGACCGGTTCCCCGTTATCTCCGAACCTAGCCAGACGGGCTTTGGTGGATCGCCGTCTCCCTTTTTCAGTTCAATCTCCGCTATGACGAGGCCGTCGTTTGCGCCGGAGTAGACGTCTATTTCCCAGCGATGGCCCTGATGAATCACCTCGTAACGGGTCTTCTCTACGATCCCCAGAGCGTGCTCGAACATCTCCATCGCGTCCGAGTAAGGGATTTCGTACTCATACTCTTCACGTCGCAGCCGGCCGGTTCGGATCTTTACCGTCAGCGTCGCTTGCGTTGCGTTCGAGATCCTGACGCGAACCATTCGATTCCTGGTACTCACGACGTAGGCTTGCCGCAGCTCAGACGCCTTACATGCGTGACTGCGCCAACGATCGCCCAGAACAAGGAATTTCCGCTCGATCTCAGTGGTCATTTCCACCTCTTGCAGGTCACGATTCGCTCTCGATCCGGCCAAACCCCGATCATCCCGACCCACTTGACGGACAGGATGCGGTCCGACCCAAGTGCGATGCCCCTTGGCGGCAACGGCGCCCCGAAGCCTTTGTGCAATCGCATCCATGTTAGAAATGGCGAGCGGATCTGTCATTGATTTGAGACAAAAGGGGCGGAAGCCCTCCTATCAATCGATGATGTGATAGCCGCCATCGATGTACAGGGTTTCGCCGGTGATCAACTTCGCGGCGTCGGTTGCGAGAAAGGCCACCGCGGCCCCGACGTCGTCGATGGACACCAGGCTGCGCGTCGGCGCCTTGGACTGCGCCTTGTCGAGAAGCTCGTCAAATTCGGCGATACCGGAGGCCGCCCTCGTCTGGAGCGGGCCCGGTGAGATGGCATGGACCCGGATGCCCTGGGGGCCGAGCTCTGCGGCCAGGTAGCGCGTGGCGCTTTCCAGCGCGGCCTTCACCGGGCCCATGAGGTTGTAATGCTCGACCACCATCTGCGAACCGTAATAGGTCATGGTGAACAGCGTTCCGCCGTCACGCATCAGGGGCTCGGCGAGCTTTGCCATGCGGATGAACGACCAGCAGGATATCTCCATGGCCTGCAGGAAGCCGACCTTCGAACAGTCGACCACGCGACCGTGGAGATCCTCCCGCGGGGCGAAGGCGATCGAGTGCAGGACGAAGTCGAGCTGGCCCCATCTGGCGCCGATCTCATCGAAGGCTGCCTCGAGTTGCCCCCCGACGCCAAGGTCCAGAGGCAGCATCATCGTCGCCCCGAGTTCTCGGCCGAGCGGCTCGACATAGGACCGTGTCTTTTCGTTGAGATACGTCACGGCGAGTTCCGCCCCCAGCGAGCGGAAAGCCTTGGCGCAGCCCCAGGCGATCGATTGATCGTTAGCGATGCCGGTCACGAGGCCGCGCCGGCCTTCGAGCGAAACGGAACGTGGATTAAACGACATGGGATTCTCCTCGCAAACGGTCGGACCAGGATCACTTCCACGAAAAGGCCAGCCGACGATCTTGACCCGGGCCGACAACGAATTCAGCGCGTGACTTGGCGGAGGATCGCGAGCGTATGGCCGGCGATCATTCGTTCTTCGTCCGTCGGCACGGTGAGCACCGCAACGCGGCTCCGGGCGCTCGATATGCGCAGCCCTCCCTCCGCGTTCGCCACCGGATCGGCCTCGATGCCCAACCATGCCAGCCGCTCCACGATCGCTTGGCGGATAGCCGGCGCATTCTCGCCGACGCCCGCCGTGAAGACGAGACCGTCAAGTCCGCCCATGGCCGCGGCGAGCGCGCCAGCGGCCATGGCGACGCGATGGACGAAATATTCGAGGGCAAGCCTGGCCCGCTCGTCCGAACTGGCGATCAGCTCGCGCATGTCGCTGCTGATGCCGGAAAGCCCCTTCATACCGCAGTCGTGGTAGAGCAGATGCTCGACGGCCTTGACGTCCATCTGTTTCTCGGCCAGCAGATAAAGGACGACGCCAGCGTCGAGTTGACCCGGACGAGTCCCCATGGGCAAGCCATCGAGGGCGGTAAAGCCCATCGTGCTTTCGACACTGCGGCCGCCGACGAGCGCGCACATCGAGCAGCCGCTGCCGAGATGAGCGACAATGACCCTCCCCTTTGCCAGATCGGGCGCAACTTCCCTCAACCGGCCGGCAATATATTCGTATGACAGGCCGTGGAAACCATAGCGCCGCACGCCTTCCCGATAGAATGCTTCGGGAATCGCAAATCGATCGGCGACTTCCGGGTGGCCGCGGTGGAAGGCGGTATCGAAGCAAGCAACCTGGGTAAGGTCCGGCCGCTGTCGGCGTATCGAACGGATCGGGGCCAGGTTGTTGGGCTGATGGAGTGGCGCCAGGGGTATCAGTTTCTCCAGTGTCACAAGCACTTGGTCGTCGACGACCGTGGGTTCGCTGTACAACGGTCCGCCGTGCACCACTCGGTGGCCGACCGCCGTCGGCGGTGTGCCGATATGGCCGACCAGCCAGGTGCCGACGATATCCTGCGCAGCCGCCAGGTCTTCGACCTCGTCCGCGGAAAATGCCTTCTCGGCAACAACTTGCCCTCTCGCATCACGGACCATCAAACGCGGTCTGGTGCCGATCCCGTCAAGCTGCCCCTTCAACAGACGCTCGATCGTGTCGCGTTCGTCGATCGAGAAAAGCTGGAATTTGAGGCTCGAACTGCCGGCGTTGACCACCAGGATGCTGTCCATGTCCGTCACTCCGCGGGGACGGCCAGGGTCTGGCGTCTGGCAGCAGCATAAAGCACTGCTACCGCACAGGAGGCCATCCGTGCGCGCAGGTTGTCCGCCCGCGACGTGAGAATGACCGGCACTCTGGCACCCAGGACAATGCCGGCGGCATCGGCATTGGCGAGAAAGGTGAGATTCTTGGCGAGCATGTTGCCGGCCTCGAGATCGGGGACGACGAGAATCTGCGCCCGCCCGGCCACCGGGGACCGAATGCCCTTGATCTGGGCAGCCTCCTCGCTGATCGCATTGTCGAGCGCCAGCGGGCCGTCGAGAATGCCCCCGGTGATCTGGCCACGATCGGCCATCTTGCAGAGGCAGGCAGCGTCGGTCGTTCCGGGGATCTTCGTCGTGACGGTCTCCACCGCCGAGAGGATGGCGACGCGAGGTTCGCCGAGACCGAGACCGAGGTGCAGGTCTATCGCGTTTTGCACGATGTCGCGCTTGGCCTCGAGGTCCGGAAAGATGTTGACCGCCGCGTCGGTGATGAACAGCGGCTCGGGATAGGTCGGCACATCCATGATAAAGACGTGGCTGATCCGCCTTTGCGTCCTAAGACCTGTATCCTTGGCGGTGACCGCCCGCAGCAGTTCGTCCGTATGGAGGCTGCCCTTCATGATCAGTTCCGCCTTACCCGCGCGAACAAGCTCGACAGCCCCAGCGGCGGCGGCGTCGCTGTGCGGGGCATCAACGACCTGGTATTCTGCAACATCAACGCCGCAGCCCTCGGCGGCGGCACGGATCTTGGCGGACGGACCCACGAGTATCGGATCGATCATACCTGCATGCGCGGCCTCGACCACGCCCTGCAACGAACTCGTGTCGCAGGGGTGGGCAACCGCCGTCGGGATCGGCCCTACACCATGGGTCCGCTCGATCAGGCGCTCATATTTGACATGCGGACGATCCGCTTCTGCGGGGCTCGTCAAGGGCATCGCCGTTCTCCTTATGCCTTTTCCCGTCGCCTCCTGCTCCGCCTCCGGTCACGAAGTGCGGCGCGCACGTACCGATGCTCTCACCGGAGTTTCCCTCACAATTGCCGGTTTGCCCGTGCCGTCGGAGAAGAGTGCCTCGACGCAGCTCATACGAGCCTGAACGTCCTCGTTCATATCTCCGGTGCTCTCGATGACCTCACGCACCGCCGCCAGCGCCGCCGTCCGCTGCTCATGGCTTGACGGCAGCATGGAGGGGAGCGCGGCGAGAGCCGCCGGCTCGTCGACCAGCAGCATCAGCGACTGTTCCCGGAGAATTCGTTTGAACTCCTGGAGTGAAAGACCCTCCCGGTGCCGTGCCCGGATGCGCCGCAGCACCGCCAACTGGCGCTCGTCGAGGCCATAGCCGCGGCCGACATAGACGAGAGCCCGAATGCTGGCTTCGCGCAGCCCGCCTTCGCCGATGCGCGCCTTGAGTTCGGCGATCCGTGCACGGATGAAGGCCAAGGTCTCCGGCTGTTCACCGGGGTAGTGCCGCGGCAGTTCGTCCGTCGCATGAAGACCCACGGCGGCCTGCAGCATCGGAGAACCGTAAACGGCGAGGAAAACCTGCTCCTGAGCTTGGTCCCGCCAGGCGCCCCAAAGGTCGAGAGTGGTTTCGATCTGCTTGGACATGAAATCCTGCAATGCAGCGAACATGTTGTCCGGACCGACCGGCTGGCGCTCCTCGCGGACCTGGTCCGCCAGAGTCGCGATAGACGCCATGAGGGGATTGCTGTCCGAGAAGAACTCGAAGGGCAGGCGCGCCGGATGCAGACGGGCAAGCCAGGAGGCGGCATGCTCGCTGGCGATGACCTGAACGAACGGTTGCGCGAAGGTGCGGTAGAGGCCGAGATTGATCTCCGAGACGCGCCGCACCGTGGCGAAGCGCCGCTCGTCCTCCGGATCGTTGCCGCCCATCTCCCGCAGATCATCAAACGTGCGCGGCTCGAAACGGGCGATCCACTCGCCGAGCTCCAGGTCCGGTGCAATGTTTTCGATCGTGTGCGGGATCAATACCGCTTCATAGAGCCCCGGCGGCAGGGTGTCGATCAGATCGATGTTGCTGGCGAATTCGGCATGCTCCTTGATCGCCACCTTGCCCGAGACGAAGATGCCGAGGTGACCGATCGTCTCGTGCATCGCGTAGATGATCGTCTGTCCGTGCGCGCGAATATCGTCCACGCTCCGGTAGAGATCCAGGATCCAACCCAGCGCCTGCTGCGGCGGCGTTATGTTGTCGCCCTTGGAGCAGAAGCAGAGGATCGGCGACTTGATGTTGCGTAGATCGATCCGCATGCCATCCGAGGTAACGATCTCCGCCGTTGCCAGTCGGTTGCCGACGAACAGCTTATCGACGATGAACTGCATTTCCTCGGCGTTGAGATTGACGTGTCCGCCCCACCAGCGCTCGAATTCCAGATAGCGCTCAGCCTCGGTATCGACCTTTGACCAGACGTTGTATTGCTTGCCCCAAAGGGTGTTCGCAGGGTTCAGGCCTTCGAAGTTCGTCACCAGCCAGGCCCCGTCGAACTTGCCGCCGCCGATGTCGCCGGTGAGTGCCGTGAGCCAGCTGCCGCCGAGCAACCCGCCGGTGTAACGCATCGGGTTTGTGCCTCTGACACCGGCCCAATAGGAAAGCGGGGATCCGGCTATGATGACCGGTCCGAAGAGTTCGGGCCGCGTTGCCGCGAGCATCATCACCGCCCAGCCGGCCTGACAATTGCCGATCACGCAAGGTTTGCCGTCCGCCTCTGGATGGAGTTCGATCACTTTTTCGAGGAATGCGGCTTGTGCCCGCATGATGTCCTCGATCGTCTGCCCGGGCACCGGGTCCGGGAGAAAACCGATGAAGTAGCAGGGATGTCCCGCTTGCAGCGCGGCGCCGATCTCGCTGTCGGCCTTGAAGCCCCCGATGCCGGGACCGTGGCCGGCGCGCGGATCGACAACGACGAAGGGGCGCTTGCCCGGATCGACAATGACATCCGCCGGCGGCACGATGCGCACCAGGCCATAGTTGACCGGGCGCGGCAACATCCGTCCGCTCAACACAAGCTTTACATCGAAGCGCAAGACATGCGGCACCGGGCTCGAATTGTGCTCGGCATACTGATTGCCCCGGCGGCGCAGAACGTCACAGAAGAGGATCGTGCGCTGCCATGCATCGATGGCGTATTGCCACGATTCCTGCCACGGCGGAGCCTGCCAAAGCCCGGCGTTTGCGCGGTCTCGCCCTTTTGCAGAATCTTCCATAACCGTCCCCTGTGCCAGTGTCATCGCATGTTCGTGTCGCCGCATCTTCGCGGATCTCGATCAGTACCCAACGAATGATCGTCGGATGCCGCAACAAGCACGCATCAACCAAGCAAAATATCTATAGATGATATACTGCAAAATTAAGACAACATTGGCCACATCTTCAATATATTTCGTATTTTAATGAGATATATTGTATTAATATTACGCAAACTTAATGCGCTATCGCAAAATGACGCGATTCAATACTCCATTCCGTTTTGCGCCGCCGAGAGACAATCTCATCGTTCCACGGCCGCATGCTCACACGGGCCGGCCGGTCGACAAAACAGCAAAACCGCCTCGATGAAATTGAGCTGGATCAATGCTTGACCGTAAGATACTCGAACATACGGGACTTGGCCGCCGCTTCGTGCTGCCGCCCTTCACAGTCGGAAGTATGCTGTTCGCCGCGACTTGCAAAGTGGCTTTCTTTCTGCCGCCTCGGGGCTCCTCATGATCGTCAATTCGGCCATGTCGATCATCAATGCCTATCTTCGTCTCGTGGAGCGGTGGCGATGGAGCCTCCTGCTGACCCTGTTGATTGCGACGTTCTTGTTGCAGCCCCTCTGGTCGCACACGAGGCTCGGCGAACTTGCGAATGTTACGCTCTATCTTCTGGTTTTCGGAGGCGCGGTCCATGCCGGCCGGATCGGAGCAACGTCTGCGGTCGGTGTGATTGCGCTGCTGTCGATGGCTCTGGCGCTTCAAGTTCTCAGCACTTTAGGGATTGCCGGTCTGGATGGTCCGCTCTTGGGGCTGATGCTGGTCATCGTTGTCAGTGCACTGATCGCGACGTTTGCAGAGCTCGTGGGAAGCCGCGAGATGACCACCGACAGTCTCGCCGGCGCGATATTCGGCTACTTCATGATCGCCACCGCCTGGGCGCTGCTTTATCTCCGGCTCGAAGCCTGGCAGGCAGGATCATTCAGAATCCCGAATGGCGGCGATCTCGACATGCAACTATTGTATTTCAGCCTCGTGACCATCACGACGGTCGGCTACGGCGATATCACACCGGCCACCCCAACCGCCCAAGTTCTGTCTGTGCTCGAAGCCGCAATCGGGACCCTTTACATTGCGATCCTGATTGGTCGGATCGTCGGGCAATTCAAGTTTGGGGAAAAGCCCGTCGAACCAGAGTCTGAGCGCAGCGCGATGTTCTTCACCGGCCAGCGATCGCCGGAGGAGGACAAAGGCGCGTCCTGACATACCGTTCAGGGGAACTTTTCCTGCCTTTGATTGCAATCAACGACGCGGCCGCGTGAAGCGGGTAACCTTTCCCGAGTGGTTGCCGAGACGTCGTGGAGCTCGGCACAAGCGCCACGGGGGCAATTGATGATCAGAAAAGCTGCAATTGCACTTGGCGGCGCGATGGCGATCATGCTGGCGATGCAGAGTTCCAGCACCTTCGCGCAGGAAAAGACGGCGGCAGCGACCGAAGCGCCGGCCGCCACGCCGGAGCCGCTCACCGACGAGGAACTCGAGGTTCTTGTAGCGCGGATCGCGCTCTATCCGGACGAGTTGATCGCACTCGTTTCGGCGGCCTCGCTATACCCGCTGCAGATCGTCGAGGCAGAGCGCTTTCTCCAGAGACGTGCGAAAAAGGCCGATCTGAAGCCGAAGGAAAGCTGGGACGGCAGCGTGATTTCGCTGCTCAATTATCCCGAGATCGTCAAGATGATGAGCGAGGATCTCGAATGGACGCAGAGCTTTGGCGAGGCGATCGCCAATCAGCAGAAGGACGTGCTGATCGCGATCCAGCAGTTGCGCGACGAGGCGGTCGCCAAGGACATCATTAAGACGGACGACAAGATCAAGGTGGTCGAGGAGGGTGACAACATCATCATCCAGTCGGCGAACCCAGAGACGATCTATGTCCCCCAATACCCGCCGGAAATGCTCTACGAGCCAGGCTATGCGCCGGCGCCGATCGACTATTACGACGAAGCCTACCCCGCCTACTGGTACCCTGGGGCGGCCTTTTTCGCCGGCGCCGTCACCGGCGCGATCTTCGGCGCGATCATCGACTGGGACGACTGGGGTGTCTGGGGCGGCCGCTGGGACGGCGACATCGATGTCGACTGTAACAAATGCTTCAACAACGTGGATTTCGACGGCAAGCTGAAGTTGAATGACATCGACTGGAAGAATGTCGACCGCAGCAAGCTCAAGTTCGACCGCGACCAGCTTCAGAAGTTCGACCGGACGAACATCAAGAACAGCATCAAGGCCAACGGCGACAACAATATCCGCAACCGCGCCGCAGAGGTCAACCGCGACCGGGCGCGCCCTGGGGGCGGCACGAGCAAGATCACGGATGTGCGCAAGAGCACGCTAGAAGGACTGAAGGCTCAGGCGCAGCCGAAGGCGAAGGCCGCAGGCGGGCAGAAGGTGGCGAAGGCGAAATCCGGAGGATCGAAGCAGAGCCTCAACCGCTCCAAGGGCAAGAAGCCCTCGCAGGCGAGCCGGCCGGCGGGCAAGAAGAAGATGGCCTCCAAGGCGCAGAAACGGTCGAAAAAGCCGTCCGGCCTCGGCAATGTCAATTCCGGCCGGCGCGAGGTGGCCTCGTCACGGCGCGGCGGCCACAGCATGGGCGGCGGCCATCGCGGCGGCGGGCGGCAGCATGTAAGCCGCGGCGGCGGCAGGCCGCCAATGGCCCGCGGCGGCGGTGGCCGCGGTGGCGGGCGCAGGCGCTGAGCGGAGAGGAACGGCGATGACCAAGTATTTGCATACTCTCCTTCTCGGATCGGTGGTCACGCTGGCGACCGTGCCTGCGGTCGCCTACGTCGCTATTGCCCAGGCGCAGCAGCCAGCCGATACCCAAGGACCGGTAGGCATCGACGACTATGCCGCAGACGAAGATCCTCCCCTGTTCGACGATCCAGCAATGGCCGTGGAGGCATTCAAAGCCAGCCTCGCCGCCAACGACTTCGATGGTCTTGCCCGGCTCCTGGGGCTTGATGCGGCGAAGCTGAAGGAAGGCGAAGACGCGCTGGAGACCTTCGCCCTCATTCGCGAGGGGGCGGCCCGCAATGTCGTCGTTCGCGATCTCGAGGAGCGCAAGATCCTCCAGATCGGCGACAGGCTCTGGCCCATGCCCTTCCCGATTGCCAAGGGGGAGGACGGCAAGTGGGCCTTCGACACCTATGTCGGGCTCGAGGAGATCGTCAACCGCCGGGTCGGCGAGAACGAGCTTGAGGCGATCGATACCGCGCGCGCCTATATCGAGGCACAGAAGGACTATTCTTTTCAGGACCGTGATGCGGATGGCGTGTTCGAATATGCGCAGAAGCTGATCAGCAGCCCCGGCCAGACCGACGGGCTATACTGGCCCGCCGACCAGGGCGACGGCGAAAGCCCCGTCGGAGATGCCATCAGCGAGGCGGCCTTGGAAAAGGCAAAGGCGGGTGAGGGCTATTTCGGCTACCGCTTCCGAATCCTGACTTCGCAGGGCGACAATGTCGCCGGCGGAAGGTACGATTATGTCATCAACGGCAACATGATCGGCGGCTTTGGACTGATCGCCTGGCCGGTTTCCTATGCCGAGACCGGCGTCAAGACCTTCGTCGTCAACCAGCAAGGCATTGTCTACGAGCGGGATCTCGGACCGAGCACCGAGGCGATCGTGCCGTTCATCGACCGTTTCGATCCGGACGACAAATGGGCTGTGGTCAACGATTGAATTGATTCGCGGGAGCGGCGTGGCGCTGCTTCGGGTGCTCATAAGTGAGCACTGCCGTAAGAACCTCGGCGGCGGTAAGGGCCGCGATCACCGCCGGGCGCTTGTCCTTCAGCGCCGCACCGCCGATCGGGCAGACGAGTTGGTCGAAAAGTCCCGGCCGCACGATTTCGCGGGAGAGCCAGTTCCTGAAGGTGGCGCGTTTCGTCTTCGAGCCGATCATGCCGACATAGGAGGCGTCCCCGCGCGCGAGCGCCTCCGCGGCGATGAGGAAATCCAGTGCATGATCATGGGTGAGGATGACGAAGGCGCTGCCCGGAGGCGCCTTGCGAACGATCGTCTCCGGCATGGCCGTGAGACAGGTTTCCACGCCCTGCACGTCGACCGTTGCGAGTTCAAGCTCCCGCGTATCGACGAGCACGGCCCGGACCGGCGCAAGCGACAAGGCCATGGCGAGCGCATTTCCGACATGGCCAGCGCCGAAAATATAGACGTGAGGGCGGCGCGCCTGCTCACCGTCGCAGCGCTCCACCAGCTTAGAGCGGGTATCACCGTCGACGGCGGCGAAGGAGAGCGCCATTCGACCGCCGCAGCACTGGCCGATTTCCGGGCCGAGCGGTATTTCCAGCCGATGCTCGGCGGTCGCGCCCCGAAGCAGGTCGCGCGCGTGGTCGATCGCCATGAACTCCAATTGCCCGCCGCCGATGGTGGCAAAGATGCGGTCCTTCGAGACGAGCATCCAGGCATCCGTATCGCGCGGGGTCGAGCCTGCCGCGCCCGTCACCTCGATGAGGATACAGGCGGGCTCCCGGGCGAGAAAATCGCGGATGTCCTTTCTTGTCGCCATCTCCATCATCCGTCCGCTTCTGCCGAGCGCAGTCGCTCGATTGCCATCAGCACACGCTCCGGCGTCGCCGGCGCGTCGATGCGCGGCGGAATACGATAGCCCGCCACGCTCGCCGCTGCCATGGATATCGCTTCGAGAACTGAAATGCCCAACATGAAGGGCGGTTCCCCGACTGCCTTCGAGCGACGGATCGTCTCCTCGCGGTTGACCGACCATTCGGCGAGCCGCACATTGAAGACACGCGGCCGGTCCGAGGCGAGCGGGATCTTGTAGGTCGAGGGGGCATGGGTGCGCAGCCGCCCCTTTGCATCCCACCAGAGTTCCTCGGTCGTGAGCCATCCCATGCCCTGGACGAAGGCGCCCTCCACCTGGCCGAGATCAAGCGCCGGATTGAGCGACCGGCCGACGTCATGAAGGATATCGGTGCGCTCGACCTGGTATTCGCCGGTCAGCGTGTCGACGGAGACCTCGGAACAGGAGGCGCCATAGGCAAAGTAGTAGAACGGCCTTCCCTTGCCCTCCGAGCGGTCCCAATGGATCTTCGGCGTCTTGTAGAAGCCGGCCGCCGAGAGCTGCACGCGCGCGGCATAGGCGGACTTGATGAGATCCGCAAAGGCGATGCGCTCTGCGCCTACGCGGACCATATTCGGCTCAAAAGCCACGTCGGCCTCGCTGAGGCCGTAGCGATCCGCCGCGAAGCGCACCAGCCGCGCCTTGATCTGCTGGGCCGCATTGGCGGCGGCCATGCCATTCAGGTCGGACCCGGAGGAGGCCGCGGTCGCGGACGTGTTCGGCACCTTGCCGGTCGAGGTCGCCGTCACCTTGATGCAGTCGAGATCGACCTGGAACTCGTCCGCCACGACCTGGGCAACCTTGGTATGGAGCCCCTGCCCCATCTCCGTGCCGCCATGGTTCAGCTGGATCGACCCGTCCGTATAGACATGGATCAGGGCACCGGCCTGGTTGTATTCCGTCTTGGTGAAGGAGATGCCGAACTTCACCGGCGTCAGAGCGATGCCGCGCCTGACCACGTGGTTCTCGCGGTTAAACGCAAGCACGGCCCGCCGGCGGGCAGCGTAATCGGCTGAGGTTTCCAGTTCCCCGATGATCCGGCCGATGATGTTATCTTCCACCGTCTGGTGGTACGGCGTCAGGTTCCGCCCCTCGCCGCCATAAAAATTGAGCTTGCGGATTTCGAGCGGATCCTTGCCGAGCGTATAGGCAATGTCCTCGATCATCCGCTCGCCGCCGACCATGCCCTGCGGACCGCCGAAGCCGCGAAAGGCGGTGTTCGAGACCGTATTGGTCTTCTGCGGCCGCGAGCGCAGCCTGACATTCGGGTAGAAATAGCAATTGTCGGCATGGAAGAGCGCACGGTCGGTCACGGGCCCGGAAAGATCGGCCGAGAAGCCACAGCGCGCGGCGAACACCGCGTCCACCGCCTCAATGTGGCCTTCGTCGTCGAAACCGATCTTGTAGCCGACATGGAAATCGTGGCGTTTGCCCGTCGCCGTCATGTCGTCGTCGCGGTCCGGGCGCAGCTTGACGGCGCGGCCGAATTTCTTCGCCGCAAGCGCCGCGGCGGCGGCGAACAGGTTCGCCTGCGTCTCCTTGCCGCCGAAGGCGCCGCCCATCCGGCGGATATTGACCGTTACCGCATTGGATGGAACGCCGAGCACCTGGGCGACCATGTGCTGCGTCTCGCTCGGGTGCTGCGTCGAGGCGAAGACCGTGACCTCGTCGTCCTCGCCGGGGATGGCGAGGGAGATGTGACCTTCGAGATAGAAATGATCCTGGCCGCCGATCCGCATCTCGCCTTCGACGACATGCCGCGATTTGGCAAAACCGGCTTCGATATCACCCCGTTCGAGCTTCAGCGGATCGACGACCAGCGGATAATTCGCAGCCGCGGCCTCCACAACGTCGGTGACGTGCGGCAGATCCCGGTATTCGATCCTGACCTTTGCCGCCGCACGCCGGGCTGCGTCGCGCGTGGTGGCGATGACGGCGAAGACCGGCTGTCCATGGAACTCGACCTTGTCGGTTGCGAACACGGGATCGTCGTGCTTGTGCGCCGGACTGATGTCGTTCTCGCCGGGAATATCTCTGGACGTCACGATGCCGATAACGCCGGGGCTGCTCGTCACCGCGCCGAAATCGATGGAGAGGATTTCGGCGTGGGCGCGCTCAGACAGGCCGAGATAGCCGTGCAGCGTCCCGGCCGGCTCGGAAATATCGTCGATATATTCGGCCGTTCCGGTGACATGCTTATGGCCGGATTCGTGCCGCTCCTGCTCATGGACGCCACCGCGGATGCGATCGACGGGCTGCATCACATTCATGTGCTCAAGCCTCCTAAACGGCGACCGCGAGACCGCGGTCGATGCGGAAATTGCTCGTCCCCTGGGTTTCCAGATAAAAGCGACGCAACAGGTTCTCGGCGACGAGCATCCGGTAGTCGGCCGAGGCCCGCCAATCGCTGAGAGGCGTGAAATCTCGCTCGAAGGCCGAGGCGGCCGCCTCGACTACGGCTTCGCTCCAGATGCCCCCCTTCAGCGCCGCCTCCACGCTCCTGGCGCGCTTCGGCGTGCCCGCCATGCCGCCGAAGGCAATGACCGCATCGGCAACCCTACCTTCCTCGAACTTCACGCGGAAAGCGCCGCAAACAGCCGAGATATCCTCGTCGAACCGTTTGGAAACCTTGTAGACCGCAAGACGCTCCTCCCTGCCGATGAACGGGACCCGGATGCTCTCGACGAATTCGCCGGGCTCGCGATCCTGTCTGCCGTACTCGATGAAGAATCCTTCGAGCGGCAGCGTCCGCCGCCTCTCTCCCTTGCGCAAAGTCACCGATGCGCCGAGCGCGATCAGTGCCGGCGGCGTGTCGCCGATCGGAGAGCCGTTGGCGATATTGCCGCCGATGGTGCCCATGTTGCGCACCTGCTCGCCGCCGATCCGGTCCCAGAGCTCGCTGAGTTGCGGCAGATGACGGACGATTACCGGATAGGCCTCCGAATAGCTGGCACCTGCGCCAAGCGTGATGCCGCTCTCGTCTACGGAAATCCGTCGCAACTCGTCGAGAGGGGAGAGGTGAACGACCGGCGCGATCTCGCGCATGAACTTCGTCACCCACAGGCCGACATCGGTCGAGCCGGCAACGATCGTCGCGTTCGGATTGGCTTCGAGCACCGCAGCGAGATCGTCGACCGAGCCCGGCAGCACGATGCTTTCGTCCTCGCCGCCGATCTCGACGCGACGGCCATCCTTGAGCGAGACGAGCTGTCGGGTGATCTTGTCGCGTTCGGCAACCAGCGGATCCTTTCCGAGCTCACCGATCGACGAAATCGCTTCCGCCGCGCGGATTATGGCGGCATAGCCGGTGCAACGACAGAGATTGCCCTGCAGCGCCTTCTCGATCTCCCGGATGCTCGGTTGCGCGTTCCCCATCCAGAGCCCGTAAAGCGACATCACAAAACCGGGCGTGCAGAAGCCGCACTGGGAGGCATGGGTCTCAACCATCGCCTGCTGCACCGGATGCAGCGGACCACTCGGCTGCGAAAGCGCCTCGACGGTCACGACATGACAGCCGTCGAGCGAAGCAACGAAGCGAATGCAGGCATTGACGGATTCGTATTTCAACCGGCCCTCGAACAATCGACCGACGAGCACCGTGCAGGCGCCGCAGTCGCCCTCGGCGCAGCCTTCCTTGGTGCCGCGCAAGTTGCGATCGATACGCAGGAAGTCGAGCAGAGTCTGGACCGGCGAGACTTCGGCAAGCTCGACCAGCCGATCGTTCAGGATGAAGCGGATCGTGTTGCGGATCTCGATTATCATTGCTTGTCAGCTCCCGCGATAGGTGGAATAAGCGAAGGGCGAGAGCAGGAGCGGCACGTGGTAGTGCGCGCCTGGATCGGCAATTCCGAAGCGGATCGGGATGAGGTCGAGGAATGGAGCGGCAGCGCCTTCGGCGCCCATATATTCGCCCGCGTGAAACCGCAATTCATAGATCCCGCATTCCATCGCCTCTCCGCTGATGAGCGGGTCATCGCATCGGCCGTCGCCATTCGTACGGACCGACACAATATGCTCGCGCCATTCGCCGTCGAGACGGTAAAGGTCGATCCTCAGGTTCGCCGCCGGCTTGCCGCTTGCCGTGTCCAGCACGTGGGTGGTCAGCCGCCCGGCGCCGCCGCTCTCAGTTTGCATGCCTTTCCTCCTCCCAACTCGCTCCTGGCAGTCGATGGCCGAGTATCCGGAGGACTGCCCGCCTTGTGTAGCGCGCATAGGCTTCGAGACTTTCAAATTTTTCGAGGGGAATTGGACCCGATATTCCTCGCTACGAATCCTTCCTCGAAAAAACAACAGGAGGATTTGCTTCACATGAGATATCCGCGCGATCTCCACGGCTACGGCCCCGATCCGAATGTGGCCTGGCCGGACCAGGCCTGCATCGCCGTGCAATTCGTCGTCAATTACGAGGAGGGCGGCGAAAATTGCGTGCTGCACGGCGATGCGGCTTCCGAGGCATTTCTCTCGGAAATCGTCGGCGCCGAGCCCTGGCCCGGCAAGCGCCATTGGAACATGGAGACGATCTATGAATACGGCGCACGCGCCGGCTTCTGGCGCTTGCACCGGATTCTTACCGACCGGCGCGTACCGGTTACGGTCTATGGCGTCGCAACCGCCTTGCAGCGATCACCCGCACAGGTGGCCGCCATGCAAAGTGCAGGCTGGGAAATCGCTTCGCATGGGCTGAAATGGATAGAGCACAGGGATTTCACTGCCGAGGAAGAGCGCGCGATAATTGCCGAAGCGGTCCGGCTGCACACCATCGTCACCGGCGAGCCGCCGCGGGGCTGGTATACGGGCCGCTGCTCGGAGAACACGCTCGATCTCGTCACCGCGACCGGCGGCTTCGATTATATTTCCGACAGCTATGCGGACGACCTGCCCTACTGGCACGAGCATGCCGACCGGCACCAACTCGTCATCCCCTACACGCTCGACGCCAACGACATGCGCTTCGCAACGGCGCAGGGCTTCAACAGCGGCGATCAGTTCTTCAGTTACCTCAAGGACAGTTTCGACATGCTCTATGCCGAAGGGCTGGCCGGCTCTCCGAAGATGATGAGTATCGGCCTTCACTGCCGTCTCGCCGGGCGGCCCGGGCGGGCAGCTGCCCTCGCCCGCTTCATCGATTACGTCAAGAGCCATGAAAAAGTCTGGCTCGCCCGCCGTATCGACATCGCCCGCTACTGGGCCGACGCCTACCCGTTCCGCCCGGCGGACGATCGCCCCTCGCGGCTTTCCGAGGCGGACTTCGTCGCCCGTTTTGGCGGCGTATTCGAGCATTCGGACTGGATCGCCCGGCGCGCCTTTGCCCGCGAGCTCTCGCCTGCCCACGACACGGCCACCGGTCTCTCCGCGGCACTGACGGCGGTCTTTCGCGGGTCGAGCGAAGCGGAACGCCTTGGGGTGCTCAATGCCCACCCGGATCTGGCGGGCAAGCTCGCCCAGGCGAAGCGCCTGACCGAGAGCTCGACCAACGAACAGGCTTCGGCCGGTCTCGGCGCGTTGACGGATCGTGAGCGGGAACGCTTCGCGACGCTCAACGCCGCCTATGTCGAGACCTTCGGCTTCCCCTTCATCATGGCGGTCAAAGGGCGCAGCAAGGACGAAATCCTCGCCTCCTTCGAAGAGCGGATCGGCAACGACCGCGATACCGAATTCGAGACGGCATGCCGCCAGGTGGAGCGGATCGCGGTGCTGCGCCTCGAGCAGATGCTACCGGACTGAAGACAGCAAAAGCAGAACGAAACAGCCGGACCCGCATCGCTGCGGGTCCGGCTGTTTCGTCTGAAACGTAGATCGTCACTCGGCAAAGAAGGCGAAGCGCACGATGAACAGCGCTGCAACGATCTGCGTCGCCGGGTGGATGACGGTCCAGCGGCCCGTGCACAGCTTCAGGATCACATAGCTCACGAAGCCGAAGGCAAGACCGTTGGCAATCGAGTAGGTGAAGGGCATGGCGAGCGCCGTCAGCGCAGCCGGCGCCGCCTCGGTCAGGTCGTCCCAATCGATTTCCGTCAGTTCGCGCATCATCAGCCCCGCAACGTAAAGCAGCGCCGGCGCGGTCGCGTAGGACGGGACGGCGGCGGCGAGCGGTGAGACGAAAAGGGCCGCGAGGAACAATACCGAAATGGTGAGCGCGGTCAGGCCGGTGCGGCCGCCCGCCTGCACGCCTGAGGCGCTTTCGACATAGGCGGTGGTGCTGCTGGTGCCGATCATCGATCCGGCGATAATGGCCGAACTGTCGGCAAGCAGCGCACGTCCGAGGCGGTTGGGCTTGGCTTCTTCCACCAGCTTCGCCCGCTTGGCAACACCGATCAGCGTACCGGTGGCATCGAAGACTTCCACGAGCACGAAGACGAGGATCACATGGACGAGACCGCCATGCAGGGCGCCCATGATGTCGAGTTGGAAGAACGTCGGTGCGATGCTCGGCGGTGCGGAGACGACGCCCTTGAATTCGGAAACGCCGAGAACCATCGACAGGACCGTCACGACGAGAATGCCGATCAGGATCGAACCGCGGACTCGTAGCGAGTCGAGCACAGCAATGACGAAGAAGCCAAGGATTGCCAGCAGCGGCCCGGTCTGCTTCAGGTCGCCGAGGCCGACCAGCGTCGCCGGATTGTCGACGACGATGCCGGCATTCTTGAGCGCGATGATGCCGAGAAACAGGCCGATACCGGCCGCAATGGCGCTGCGCAGCGAATGCGGAATACCGGCGATCAGCCAGCTGCGGACGCCCGTCACGGTCAAAAACAGGAAGATGATGCCTGAGATGAACACGGCGCCAAGCGCCTGCTGCCAAGTGAAGCCGAGTGCTGCCACCACGGTGAAGGCGAAGAAGGCGTTGAGCCCCATGCCCGGCGCCATGCCGATCGGCCAATTGGCGACGAGCGCCATTACGGCGGAACCAAGGGCCGCCGCAAGACAGGTCGCGACGAAGACCGCGTCGCGGTCCATGCCGGTGGTCGAAAGGATATCCGGGTTGACGAAGATGATGTACGACATCGTCAGGAATGTCGTGAGACCCGCCACCAGCTCGGTGCGGATTGTGGTGTCATGCTCTTTCAGTTTGAATAGTCGCTCGAACATTGTTCCTCCCTTGGATCACGGCTCATGGACGTGATCGATCCTCATGGCAGGACGCGGACTCGTGGAATCCGGCCGCCTCTCCTCGACCCGCTCCGGCAGGCGCACCGCCGCGAGACAGGGGCCGGCAACCGCTCCTCCGGCTCCGACCATTGCTGTTTCTGACCGGTCGTTGGACGATCCAGGTTCACGGCGGCCCTTTGGCCGCGGCGCACGAGCGCTCTCGCCTCTCATTCGCAGCCTGCTGATTGTGCTTCGTCGCGCGAGCGACCGCTAGCCGCCTATTTCCCAAAGGAAAACGAAACACTTTCAAGAATCTCCAGGGCAGTCGGCATGCTGCACCCGATCCCCGTAGCAAACGTCCGAGGCTCCGAATGCCTTACTTTGCAACTATTGCGTTGCTTCGAAGCCGGCTATAGCCGCCGGCCGCTTCGCGCCGAGAGGGCCTGCCTCAATTGCTGGAGAACGTCATCGCGCTGATCCACCAATGCCGTCGCGATCGTCCTGAGCTCGCACCTCAGCCCATAGAGCTGATCCAGCAGCGTCAGAATGATCGGCACGGCGTCATCATTGACGTTCATGTCGCTGCGCAGTTCACAGACCAGGCGAATTCGAGCGATATCGACCTCGTCGAAGACGGGCCCTGCTTCGCCTTGCGATGGCATGATCCAGCCGCGCTGCACCCATTGACGCAACTGCCTGAGGGTGATTGTACCGAAGACTTCGAGGACTTCCCTTTCACGCAGCTTCATTGGGCCCTCCGTAGTGCTCCGCGCGGATCATAGGCATGCGCCCCGCGCCAGCCTTCCATGAACTTCTCCAGCTCAGGATCGACCTTCTCCGGCAGAACAACATTCAGGACGACGCGCTGATCCCCCGAGGAGCCCTGTTGAGGCTTCACGCCCTTGCCCCTGAGACGAAGGACATTGCCGGTGTTCGACCCCTTGGGAACGGTCATCGATACCCGGCCGGAAATCGTCGGCACCTCGATCTTGGCGCCGAGCACCGCCTCGTACAGCGTGATCGGCAGGTCGATTTCGATGTCGTTGCCGTCGCGACGGAAAACCGGATGAGAACGGACGCTCACCTGGATCAGGGCGTCCCCGTTCTCGCCGCCGCCGATCCCGGCCGTGCCCTTCCCCTTGAGCCGCAGAGTACTGCCGTCGCGCGTGCCGGCGGGAATCGTGAGATCGAGCGTGTTTCCGTCGGGAAAGGTGATGCGGCGGCGGGCACCGTTGACGGCCTCGAGGAACTCGATCTCAAGCTGGTAGTAGAGGTCCTGACCGCGCGCCTTGAACCGTCCCCCGCCCCGTCCCCGACCGAAAAGATCGGAAAAAATGTCCGACATATCCTCGAATTCGCCCGCTCCGGCCGAGGAAGTGTAGCGGCGTGCCTGGTCTGCGTCGGCGTAGTGCCGATAGTAATGTTGCTGCGGTCGCTCCGCCCCCGAGGCATCGATCTCGCCGCGATCGAAGCGGGCGCGCTGTTCGGGGTTGTTCAGCAGCTGGTAGGCCGCCGAAAGCGTCTTGAATTGCGTTTCCACCTCCTTGTCGCCCGGGTGCAAATCGGGGTGCAACTGCTTCGCACGCTGGCGATATGCTTTGCGGATCTCATCCTGCGTGGCGGTGCGCGAAACACCAAGAACCTGATACGGATCGTCACTCACCAATTGCCCTCCATCGACTTCATCCACGGATCCCGCAACCATCCGGCAGCCTCGATCTTTCCAAACCGCGCCAGCAGCCCAGCCGCAGCGCAATGGCCCCGGTGGAAGACCTGATGCCTCACGGGCGGCGATCCGCACTAAGGACATGGTGTCATTGAGCATCGATTTCAAAAAGGGGGGTGAGAGGGCCCAGCCGATAGGCGAATCTGGATTCGAGCTTAAGGCCAATTTCCCCGCCGCCAGCAAGTCAAAGTGCTACAGCGCCGCGGTTCTTATAAGACACGCGACGCTGTAGGCGGATCGCAGCAATGGCTCAGTCTTTTTTCTCGGCGGTTGCGACCGGTTCCGTCGTCAAATTGAAATCCGCCATCTCTTCCGCGGTGAGGTAGTAGAGCCGGTCCGGCGGCGTTTCGAGGGCATTGATCCAGAGCCCGGCGCCGATGCCCATCGAATGAAGGTGACGGGCCACGCGGGCGGTGGTGGATTGTGCGGCCGACATGGCCTGTTCCGCCGTCGTTTGTCCGCTACCGCTAAAGACCTGGTGCACGCCGACGACGGCGTCCTTTTCGGCGATGCGCGCCACGCCGCCGGCAAAGACGATCGGGCAGGAAGAGGCGCAGAGCGCCCGTGATGCCACCTTGGTATCGAGTTGCCTTTCGCGGATCAGTTTCGACATGGCGAGCGCGTCCTCCACCGACCCGCCCGGGGAATTGAGCGCCACCGTCTTCACATATTCACCGCGCTTCCCGATCTCCTCGGCGAAGCGCGCCGCGGCCCCGAGGTCGATCGTACCTTCGGCGAGCAAAACGCCACCGGATTTGAGCTCGAGTTTCATCGGCTGGCGCAGCACTTCGTTGGAGCTGGCGGGCTGCACCGGCGGAGCGCTTGGCGCGCCTTCGGTCAGCGCCGGAGGCAGGACCGGCTGGTCCTGGCGATTCGGGTCGATGCCCGGAAATTCGGCGTTCATGGCTGCGATTTCGCGCATATCGATCCAGAGGAAGATCCCCGCCGCCGACAACAGGGTGAAGAAGGCGCCGCGCATCAGCATGCCGTCGTCAAGCCGCGCCAGCGCCTTGCATGCCTCATCGATCCTCATGCGACCGATCCTTTGCACGCGCCCTCGCCTCCAGGCTGGTGATGTTGTTCAGCTCTTCGCCTTCCGGAGGGGCGTCAATCTCAGAAGGGCTCACCCCCCTTGCCGTCACGGCTTGCTGTACCTCAAGCGCTTTCAGGAGCTCGGCCGCCGTAATGCGCTCGGCAAACGGCATCTTCTCCTCCTGTTTGCGGATGACGCCATGCACCGTGGCCAGAATGAAGACCAGCACGCCCGGCAGCAGGTCGATGGAAATGGCCCCGGCCCAAGCCGGTATGAAATCGGCCGCGTAGCGCAATACGGCTTCGGCGGAGGAGAGCGGCACGAAGCGGCGCTCCGCCACGGGCGCACGGGCGAGAATTTCGTCGGCCGCTTCGGAAAGGACCCTGGACTGCGCCGCGACGGAGGACCGTACCGTTTCCATCACCGTGTCCTGGCGGTTGACGAGATCGGCATTGCCGCCATCGGCGACCGGCGCGATGAAACCGAGGGAGAGGTCATCTGCGGCGCGGCGGATGGATGGCGCGATCGAAGTCTGCCCAAGGGAGGCTATTACGCCTGTAAGCGCCACCACTTCGGAGGAGAACTGGTCGGCACGCGGCGACACCGCGCCCGGCGCCGAGACGAGCCTGCGCATGGTTTCGAGCCGCTTCTGCCCGTTATTGAACAGTTTCGTGACCTGTTCACGGGAGGCATGGACGCCATTCTCCAGCTCCCTCATCTGCGCCGACATCTGCGACAGAAGTTGCACCACGCTTCCGGATCCTTGCGTCCCCGTCAGCGCGCCCGATTGCCGCTCCGAGACGGCGAGCTGGGCAAAGCGTTCGGATGCACGCTGGATATCGGGAAGCAGGCTTTGGGCCGCAAGCGCATTCTGATGCGCCTGGTCGAGGTCGCCGCTGTAGTCCTCCACCGTTTCCGCAAGGTGCTGTTCGAGCGCGGCCGAACCGGCCAGCGCCGCCGCATTGAGCCAGCTCGACATGGCGATGATCATCGCCGCACCCAAAGCCATCACACCCAGCATCGCCACTCGGCCCGCATGGGTGGTCACATGCGGATAGAAGCGCGCCATATAGGACCAGAAGGCGTATATGCCGACCGAAACCGAGGCCGAGTAGATGATCGCCGCAAAGAACACCGCGGTCGGCGAGCCGTCCAGAAGGCTGCGCACGCCGAGGTAGGTGTAGACGCCCGAGGCGAGCGCCAGCACTGCCAGCGCAAAACGCGTCATGGTTTCGACGGCCGCGACGCCCTCGTGCAAACGTTGGGATGCTCCGAGCGTCATGAGCGAAATCTCCGCAAAGGAATGTATTCCTTAACAAAGAATGAAGAAGCGGGCGGAATAAAGGCCGCCGCTTTGCAGCGGGCCTGGCCCGCATTTCTCGCACTTCTTGCGCTCTGCGTATGACTGTGGCGAGGTGGATACGGGGGAAAGCCGCGAAAAGCTTGTCATCCCTGACGAGTGGAAAGAAACGAATACGAGTTTCACTCATCAAGTGTCATGCGCGGCGGGGAACACGCAATTGTCCAGTGGAAGATGTCCATGTGATCGGATACCCGTGCCCACCAGGTTAAAGATCACACCGCTGCGGCCGGCCCGCCGAAGGTGAGGTTTGCTTGGACGTCGACATAAAGCCGCTTCAAATGCAAAGCTGGGGTGGTCGTTCACGGCATCTGATATAGTTATGACCGCATGTCGTACCGGAAAAAAGCTGATGCAGTTTCAGGAGAGGACTTCCTTGTCGCCGCTCTCTCGACCGATCCGGAAAGCTGGGCTCTGTTCCTCGATATCGATGGTACGTTGCTTGACCTTGCCGAAACGCCGGACGCCATAGCGGTTCCGCCTTCGCTGCCCGCCCATCTCGAGGCCTTGTCGCGAAAACTCGGAGGCGCGCTCGCACTTGTGACCGGTCGCGGGCTTGATTATGCGGGGCAGCTTTTTTCGCCGTTCCGTTTTCCCATCGCCGGACTTCATGGTGCCGAGCGCCGCGATGCGGATGGCCGGATGTACAAAGCCGCGGCGACGGCGGAATTTGAGCGACTGAAGGCCGATCTGATCGCCGATACGGCCAACTGGGCGGGCGTTCTGATCGAAGACAAGGGAGCGGCAGTCGCCGCCCATTACCGGCTTGCGCCGGACCGAAAGCACGCACTTGAACCGCTGATAGAGCGGGCATTGATCCGAGCGGGACCAGACTGGACGATCCAGCACGGCAAGATGGTTATCGAAATTCGTCCGGCCAGCGCCGACAAGGGCCAGGCCGTGGCGGCGTTTCTGGCGCAGCCAACCTTTGCCGGCAGACGCGCGATCGCGATCGGCGACGATGTGACCGACGAAGCGATGTTTCGCACGGTCAACCGGCTCGGCGGCTATTCGATCCGCATCGGTCCGCCTTTGCCTGCGAGCGAAGCGCTGGGCACCACCCCTTCTTCCGAGGCTTTGCGCGCCATCATCGCCAGGTTGGTCTCCTGAGCACCTGACATATTATCTGCATGAAAGGCATTGAGCATGAGCCGCCTCGTTATTGTCTCCAACCGCGTGCCCGTTCCGGACAAGGGCGGCGTTGCGCCCGCTGGCGGGCTGGCGGTCGCGTTGAAAGTCGCGCTTGAAGAGCATGGCGGCATTTGGATGGGTTGGTCGGGAACGTCGAGCGGCAAGCACGAGCCGGCGCCGCTTGCGCATCTCCAGCAGGGCAATGTCACCTATGCGCTGACCGATCTGACCGATACCGACGTAGAGGAATACTACCACGGCTTCGCCAATCGCGTTCTCTGGCCGATCTGCCACTATCGGCTTGATCTCGCCGAATACGGTCGCAAGGAAATGGCCGGCTATTTCCGCGTCAACCGCTTCTTCGCCCATCGCCTGGCGCCGCTTGTCAAGCCCGATGACGTCCTCTGGGTGCATGACTACCACTTGATCCCTCTCGCCGCGGAACTGCGTCAGATGGGCCTGAAGAACCGTATCGGCTTTTTTCTTCACATTCCCTGGCCGCCTGCGGACGTGCTCTTCACGATGCCTGTTCACGAGGAGATCATGCGTGGCCTGTCGCACTACGACGTCGTCGGCTTTCAAACCGATCACGACCTCGAGAACTTCGCCAGCTGCCTCAGGCGGGAAGGCATCGGCGACGAAATTGGCGGAGGCCGCTTCAGTGCCTATGGCCGCGTATTCAGGGGCGGCGTCTATGCGATCGGCATCGAGACTGCCGCCTTCGCCGAATTCGCCCAAAAGGCATCCACCAACAGCACGGTCAAGAAGGCACGGGAAAGCATTGAACACCGCAGTCTGATAATCGGTGTCGATCGCCTGGATTATTCCAAGGGAATCACGCAGCGCATCGACGCATTTGAACGCTTCGTCCTGGACAATCCGGCCTACAGGGGGCGCGTTACCTATCTGCAAATCACGCCGAAGTCGCGCTCCGAAGTGCCGGAATATGAAGCTATGCAACGCACGGTTGCAGAACAGGCCGGCCGGGTGAACGGCGCACTCGGCGCCGTCGATTGGGTGCCTATACGTTATATCACCCGCTCCGTCGGCCGTCGCATTCTTGCAGGGCTTTACCGGCTGGGCAAAGTCGGCCTCGTGACGCCGCTTCGAGACGGCATGAACCTCGTCGCGAAGGAATATGTGGCCGCGCAGGATCCGGACGATCCGGGCGTGCTTGTGCTATCGCGCTTCGCGGGCGCTGCCCGCGAGCTGCGGGGCGCGCTTCTCGTCAATCCATACGACATAGAGGGGACCGCGAACGCCATGGCGCGCGCGCTCAGCATGCCGCTGGAAGAGCGGAAGGAGCGTTGGCAGCTGATGATGGACCACTTGCTGGAACACGACGTTTCGCGCTGGTGTCGTAATTTTCTCAACGATTTGACAGCATGATCGGATCAGTTCGGTCAGGGCGCTCCGCAGCGATTGCCGATCTCAATGCTGCATGGCGTTCGAGGTGCCGCAGGATCATATGCTCGCTGCTAGGGTCCTGACCCTAGAACGATGCGCAAAGCTGGTCCTCACCACTTGAACAAGGCGTTCGGCCGGGAGCAATATCAGAACTCCAGGATCGCATAGGGCCGCCCGGACGGCTTCTCGACATGGGCGGCGACGTTGTAAACGGGCGCGCCGCCGGGTGTATTTCCTCGGTAGGTGCCCCTGTGCGCGTGGCCATGAACGACCGCACTCACCCGAAAGCGGTCGATGGTTTCGGCAAACCGCGAGCAACCAAGAAACGGATAAATCGCCTCCGGCTCTCCGGCGACGGTTTCCGCGATCGGGGCATAGTGGAGCACCACGACGGAGTGCCGCGCGCTGACCTTTCGCAGGGCGTTCTCCAGGCGCATCGCCTCATCGACCGTCTCGGATACCATCGTTTTGATCGCGGGCTCGCCGAAGGAGCCGAGCATGTGGCGGCCGAAGCCGCCCACGAAGCCTTTTGTGCCGGCGAAGCCGACGCCGGCGACCTCAACCGCCTGTCCGTTGAGGAGGTGCACACCGGCCTTCATCAGGATCGCCGATATCTCGTCGACGGCATTGCACTGGTGATCGTGATTGCCGAGCACCGCCACCACCGGAACCGTGCAGGACTTCAGGTCGGCGGCGAGGAGTTCGGCTTCCACGGGTTTGCCGAGATCAGTGAGGTCGCCGGCGATCACAAGCACGTCCGCCACGCGCGATATCTCTGAAAACAGCTCCGTGCAGGAGGCCGAGCCGTCCTCCTTCACATGAAGATCCGCGACCGCTGCCACTTTCGTCTTGCTCATCGCGCTACTCCTTGGTTCCCGTACGCATCTCGACATCGCCGCCGACGTCGGCGAAGCCCCATTCCGTGACGTCGACTTCGTAATCCGCTCGCGAGTACATTCGTCCGCGGCATATCTTCGTCTGCGACAGCGGAAGTTCCCCCTGCGCGGCCAACCGACGCAACAGCTCGTCGAGCAGCCATGGCGGGACCCGGTCGCGTTCGGAAGGATATATCCACCGGAAGTTGAGGAGATGAATCAGCAAAACCTCCCAATGCGCGTCCATGTAGTCGAGCAGCCTGCGCCAATCGATCTGATCGTGGGACTTGAGGATCATATGAGCCACGTCGGCGCCATCGTAGCGCTCGCGAAGCTGAATGAAGGATTTCGACCAAACCAGTTCCGTCGGTGCGACAATCGAGACTGCGTTGGCATTGATCTTCACCTTCAGCGCATGTTCGAACCAGGCATCGCTGACCAGCATCGTTCCGTTCGAGGAGGAGAATATGACGTCGAAGAAATGCTTGCCCTTGTAAACCTTGCCCAGCCAGCGCTCGTCCTCGATCTCGGCGGTATAGCCGAGTGACTGGAAATGGTTGAGTATGCGGGCGAAATCGCCTGCCTTGCAAAATATATCGAGGTCCTTGGTCAGCCGCGAGATGCCCGTATAAGCACTGACGGCGAACGTGCCAGCGATCAGGAACGGGATTTTCGACTTCACAAGATCGGCGATGGCGGTCGCGACGAAGTCCTCAGCCTCCGCGCCGGCGAGTCGCGGCAGCGCCAGCGGAGGCTGAGCGCGGCGAGAGGATTTCTGCTGCGATGACCTCGCCATATTCTCGTCTCCTGCGAAGGAATTCCTACGAGAACATTCGAGAACTTGAGTATGTTCCGCTCGTCTCGAATCAGCGCAGCTCGGCTCGATAGGGCGAAAGTCGCCGGAGACTTTTTGTAGCCGACGTCCCCCGCACATGTTGAGGGAAAACATGCGCGGTTTTTCCGCGCACTGGCCTTCAGCCGGTCATTCAAGTCGAAGGACCATGCCCGGCAAAGATGCGGACGCGCAATCTCCGGCTTGCGGGGACAGGCTCCATAATTGCGCAAAAGCGTTTACCCTTACGGACGTTTTCTTAAACGGAGTACCGAAATCCCGGAATAAGACCTTCCTCTCTGATCAAACCGCAGATAGCGTCTCAGCGTAGCTACATCTCTAAGCTACGTCCCCGCTCCCAACGAAGGCAACTGGAGGCGGGACTTGCCCCGCCCTCGTGCGGGGCTTTTTCGTCGCTCGTGGCGAGTCGATTGTTAAAGAGATGCGTCTGCCGATGAGCGGAAGCGCCGGCGACATGAGCCGGAGTGCCGCCCCGCCCTGCATTATGCTCGCCCTTGGCGCTCCCGATCGTCGAGAACATTTCATTTCGTTAGAGTAGCGGCGCCTTCTCCAAAGAGACTAGGCGCTCATGGAGCGACGCCAGCCAGCAGATCTTTATGAACCGCAACGGCGGCAATCTCTCCGTGCGCCATGGCCACGCCGAGCTGATTAAGACCGGTCACGACATCTCCGGCCGCGTAGAACCGCTCTACATTGGTGCGCTGGTGAGCGTCGGTGGGGATCCGCCCTTCTTGGTCAAGTCTCACTCCGACACTGGCAGCAAGGTTGGAGCGTGGCCTGCAGCCGAGCGCGGAATAAACCGCCACGGGCTCCAGCCGCCTACCCTCCGCCAGTTCAAGCATAAGGCGACCGTCCGCCGTCGGACCGTGTGACAGCAATGGGGATGTGGCGAGGCGCACCGGCTCGCGCACATCGGCGGCACTGACCCCCTGCAATTCAACACCCAGGGTCGCAAGCGTCACGTCATCCGTAAACGACAGGAGGAATTTTGCTTCCTTCAGTGCCCGCCGGGTGTGACCGATGACGACGACAGCAGCGCCGTTGATCTCGTAACCGTCGCAGATGGGGCAAATCCGCAGATTGCCTTTTCGCACCAGCTCCGTTGCATCCCGCCACGGCGGGAGAATGTCCACGAGACCTGTCGCGCAGATCATGGCACGGCTGTCGAGCGTGCGTTCCGCGACCATGCACTGAAAACCGGCACTCGCCTGCTCGACCCGATCCGCGCAGCCGGCGATGTAGTCGACGCCAAGCTTTTGGACCTGCGCACCCATTCTGGTGAGAAGGTCTCGACCCGGAATCCCGTCGGGGAACGCCGGATGATTGAATGATCTCGGGATAAGGGAAGCGCGGCTTTGTCCGCCGTCGGTTATGATTACTCGTCGGTTGAGCCGCGCGAGGTAGATGCCCGCGACGAGCCCGGCGGGGCCTCCGCCCAGAATGACGCAATCGTACATCGGCCGGGCGCTCCCGCTTGCTGGGTTCTGTATGGAATTCGACCCGGACGCTGACGCCCGGATGCGGCCAAACTGCCGAACCCTCGAGGTGTTCCCGAAGAAATAGTTCCTGGGGAGAAAATGGCGAGTTCGTCCTCGTGCCGGGCCACTCCCAATTCGCTGTCCGAGGAACATGTTCCGTCCGGCCCAGTTGAAACCGCAACGTGAAGCGAACGCGGGCATCGCGGTAACGCGTTCTCGTCAGCGACTGAAGGAGAGGTGATGAGAGTGCTTGTGGTAGGGGCTACCGGCCTGATCGGCTCGGCCGTCTGCGCGAGGCTTCTCGAGCGGGGCATGACGGTGGTGCGCGTGGTTCGTCCGGGCACTTCCCGGTCATGGACCGGCGAAGCCGTGGAACTCGATCTTGCGCGCGCCGTCTGGCCCGCAGACTGGCTGCCTCATCTGTCGGACATAGCGGCGGTGGTCAACTGTGCAGGCACGCTTCAGGACGGGCCGGGCGAGGATACAACCGGCGTCCACGTCCGCGGTCCCTCGGCGCTGTTCGAGGCTTGCGAAAAGGCAGGCGTGCGCCGCGTCATTCATTTTTCCGCAATGGGTGTCGAAAAGCAGCAACCGTCGCCGTTCTCGCGCACCAAGTTCGAGGGCGACCAGGCGTTGATGGCCCGCGACCTGGACTGGATCATTCTGCGCCCCTCCGTCGTCCTCGGCCCGGGCGCCTTTGGCGCCAGTGCGCTCTTCCGTGGCCTCGCGGCACTTCCTGTGCTGCCGCTCATGCCGGATACCGGTCGCCTGCAGGTCGTGCGCCTCGAAGACGTTGTTCGCACCGTCGAGATGCTCGTTCACCCGAGTGCCCCCAAGCGGCTGGTCCTCGAAGTTGCGGGACCAGAGACCCTGTCCTTCGAAGAAATCGTGGGCGCTTACCGGCGCTGGTTCGGCTGGCCCCCAGCCCGCACGCTCTCCATCCCCGCGCCGCTCGCACACCTCCTCTACAAGCTCAGCGACCTTGCCGGAGCGCTCGGCTGGCGTCCGCCGACGCGGAGTACGGCCCAAAAAGAGATCACCCGCGGCGCCACGGGCGACAACCGCGCCTGGGCGGAGGCCATACAGGTCGAACCGACAGCGCTCTCGGCAGCGCTGGCGCATACGCCGGTCTCTGTTCAGGAAAGATGGTTTGCCAAGCTGTATCTCCTGAAGCCGGTCGTCTTCGTCGTGTTGTCACTGTTCTGGATCAGCACCGGGACCATATCGCTAACGGCCGGATACCAGATCGGCATCGATCTCATGGAACGCACCGGCGCTGGTGTCCTCGCCGGTCCCAGCGTCATTGCCGGAGCGGTCGCAGACATCGTCATCGGACTTGCCATTGCGGTTCGTCGAACCAGCCGCACGGGTCTCTATGCTGCTATTGGCCTCTCCCTCTTCTATGCCGTCGCCGGGACGATTCTGCTTCCGGAATTGTGGAACGAGCCGCTCGGCCCGCTCATGAAGATCTGGCCGATCATCGTGCTTCACCTCGCCGCTTTGGCGATCATCAAGGAGCGATGATGCTCTATTTCGTCCTCAAGTACCTCCACATCATCGGCGCCTCCGTGCTGTTGGGCACGGGAGCCGGAATCGCATTCTTCATGCTTGTGGCGCATCGCACCGGGCGCGCCGACACCGTCGCTGCCGTTGCGCGCATCGTCGTCCTGGCGGACTTCCTGTTCACCGCCACCGCCGTCTTCCTGCAGCCGATCACGGGAGTAGCTCTTGCCTGGCATGTGGGTTATTCGCTGGCGGAGGGGTGGATTGTGTTGTCGATCCTCCTGTACCTGCTAACGGGTGCATTCTGGCTGCCGGTGGTGTGGATGCAGATGGAGATGCGCAGACTCGCGGAGGCCGCCGACAAGGACGGGAAGCCCTTGCCCAAACGCTATCACAGGCTCTTTCATCTGTGGTTCGCCTTCGGCTTTCCCGCCTTTGCCGCAGTGCTCGGGATCTTCTGGCTAATGATCGCTCGGCCCGCAATAGAGTGGTAGCCGCACGGTTCCCGCCTGGCCGGTGCGGAAACATTTCGTTGAGTTCGTCGTTCGTATCTGGGGTTCGGCGACCTGTCGCCGCTCCGCAACATGCCCCTGCAATCATCGCAGACTGGCAGGGTCTTCCCTCAATACTCGATCCGGGAGGTGAGCGAATGGATTTTCTATCCAGGATGGAACGCGAAATCGAGCTACTGCCGGACTGGGTCGTGAGCGTGGGAGTGCTTGCCGTTTTCATTTCCGCGGGACTTCTCATCCATCGACTCGCTTTCGGCCTATTGCGACGGCTCGTCGGCCCGAAGGATCTATTCTGGCGCTCGTTCGTCGCGCGCGCGGAACGGCCGGCGAGAATGGTGGCGCTCGTGTTCGGCCTCTATGCCGGCGCGTCGGTGGCACCGCTCACGTCGAGCCAGGCCGGCGCTCTACGCCACGTGCTTCTGGTTTGTTGCATCATCCTGGTGGCGTGGATCGTCCACACTGCCATACATATCTGGTCCGTCGTCTATCTCAGACGGTTCCAGCTCGATGCCGAGGACAACCTCCTCGCACGCAAGCATGTCACCCAGTTCCGGATCATGCGCCGCATCGCCAATTCTCTGCTCATCGTTCTGGCGGCAGCGGCTGTGCTGATGACCTTCGAGAACGTCAGACAATATGGCGTGAGCCTTCTTGCGTCCGCCGGCGCCGCCGGTATCGTCGTGGGTCTCGCCTTGCAGCCGGTCCTGAAGAACCTCCTGGCCGGCGTACAGCTTGCGATCACACAGCCCATCCGCATCGACGACGCCATCCTCGTCGAGGGAGAATTCGGACGGGTCGAAGAGATCACCTCCACCTACGTCGTCGTGAAACTCTGGGACTGGCGCCGTCTCGTTCTTCCATTGAACTATTTCATGGAGCATCCCTTCCAGAACTGGACGCGCGAGAGCGCTCCGCTGATCGGTTCGATGATGGTCTACCTCGACTACACGATGCCCGTTGGCGTCATTCGCAGGAAGGTGGAGGAGATTGCGTCGCGGTCGGTCAATTTTGACGGCAAGGTTCTGAATGTGGCGGTAACCGATTTGCGCGAAAATGTGATGCAGATCCGCGTCCTCGCCTCGGCTGCCGACTCTGGCCGCGCCTTCGATCTGCGTTGCGAGCTGCGCGAGCAGATCATCGATTTCGTGCAGCAGAAATTTCCGAACGCGTTGCCGCGTTTGCGTCTGGAGGAGACACCATCGGCGACTTCGCCTGGTAGATCAGGCGATTGGCAAGAGCGGAGCGGATGATTGTCTCGCGAACTGCCGCAAGGGCGCAAGCGTGACAACCTTGGCACATCGCAATGCCGTCTGGGGAGGGCGGCAACCGCCCCACCTTTAATCCACCTCGGTTAAAGGAGACATGCAGCATTTCGAAGTGCTACAGCGACCTTTGCGCGTCTAATAAGACGCGCGGCGCTGTAGAGACATGGAATCCGGCTGCCACAGGGCCTATATCTTGGCTCGGGAATCGAAAGGTAATCGCATGAATATCGGCGATGTCGCACGCGCTTCGGGCGTCTCGGCGAAAATGATCCGCTACTACGAAACGATCGGCCTCATTCCGCCTGCGAGCCGCAGCCAATCCGGCTACCGCACCTACGGCGACAATGACGTCCACACGCTGCGCTTCATTCGCCGGGCACGCGATCTCGGCTTCACCGTCGAGCAGATGGGCGATCTCCTGGCACTGTGGCGGGATCGGTCACGCGCCAGCGCCGAGGTCAAGAAAATCGCGCTTGATCAGGTGAAGATCCTGGAGCGCAAGGCAGACGAACTGAAGGCAATGAGCCGCACGCTCAAGCATCTGGCCGCGCATTGCCACGGCGACGCCCGGCCGGATTGCCCGATCCTCGACGATCTTTCAGGGGGCGTCAGCGAGCCGGAAACGTCAGGCGAGCCGGCCCGGTTCGGACGCACCGACATCAATCCCCTGCAGGGTGCACAGCGATCGCGAGCATAGCGGCATCGAAGCGGAAAGGAGCAACCTATGACCATGCCTCGCCGGAAATTCCTCGCTGGCGCACTGGCAGGCTCGTTCGTCTTTGTTCCCGCTCTGCGCACCGCTGCGGCGGGCGATGCGCGCATGGACGTCTACAAGGATCCGCTATGCGGCTGTTGTGAGAGTTGGGCCGCAGCAATGAGACAAGCGGGGTTCTCAGTCAGCATTCACGACGAAAGCAACATGACCGCGATCAAGCGTCGCTTCGCCATCCCGGCGGAGTTGGAGGCCTGCCACACCGCCGTTCTCGACGGCTATGTCGTCGAGGGGCATGTGCCCGTGGAGGCGGTGAGAAAGATTCTAGCCGAGCGCCCGGACATCGCGGGCATCGCCGTGCCCGGCATGCCTGCAGGCTCGACCGGCATGGGTGACGACCCCGAAGCCAGCTATGAAGTCTATGTGATTCCACGACAGGCTGGGGGGATGCCGACAATTTTCCACAGCGTGCGCCCGCGAACCGAGCCCTGAAGCTTGCATTCACCGGAGTGCATGCGATGCGCTGTGCTTTACAGCGCCGCGCGTCTTTTCCGACGCGCAAAGGTCGCTGCAACTATTTGAATCTGCGCATCGAGCTTTCGGACAATCGGGGACGATTTTCGGGCCGATGCGCTGGCGGAAATGAATTATTTCGCGACGAAGAGCAGGTCGAAGCCTCTAATTTCGCGCCGAGCGACAGATTTGCGGAGCGCCACCCACATCGCGGAGGGATTTTCAAGCCGAAAGCCGCGGAAGCTCCGGACGAGGCGGATCGTCGCCGCGACGGTGCGAAGCACCCGTAGCGCGGCGGGGCCGGACAGCGTGGCCGCAAGGATCTGCGGGTGCACCGCAAGGAGCACGCCCGTGGTCCTCCTCCGATCGATCGCGCGAAACTGGTTGAGCGCCTTATACTCGTAGCCTTCAATGTCGATTTTGATGCAAAGCCGTTCGCTCTTCGCCATCGCCTGGAGTTCCGGGATGGTGACGGTCCTGGCGGTAATCGCCATGCCCGTTTCGTCGGCAATGAGCGCCGAGGTTTCCGAGCTACCGAAGCCGCCGCCGACGGAGTGGAGCACTAGGCTCTCATCCTCGGAGAGCGCGGCAGCGATGAGTTCCACCCGGCCGACGTTTCCCGCCCGCATCTGCGTCAGCACATCGAAGCAGACCGGGTCGGGCTCGACGGCAATGACGTCGTGCGCGATCTGCGCAGCCCAATAGGGGGTCACGCCGATCCAGCCGCCAATGTCGATGAACGTCGTCCTGTCGTCCACGAGGCGTTCGATATTACGGAACGTGCCGGGCTCCCACTCCCCGGCCTGGAGCCGGGCGAAGAAGCGCTTCTTTTCCGGTTTCTCGGGAAAGTATACGGTTTTTTGGAAATAAGTTATCGCGCGCATGGCGCTTCTCTAGCGCATCGACCCGAAAATCGAAATCGTTTTTCCGAAAGCGCGATACGTAGGTGCAAAGAGATACAGCGTGTCTGAAGAGACGCGCGGCACCGTGCGCATGACTTGGGGAATCGGAACCGGCTCACGACAAGATCACCAAGCCAAAGCGACCGCGGCATCTGGCAGAAAACGAAAAACCTCAGGCTTCGACGCGTTGGGCGCGGCTGCGGGCCTCTGTCAGTTCCGACGTCGTCTGGCTGAGGCGATCGGCAAGAACGCGCATGATTTCCACAGCCATCTCAGGAAAATCGGCCAATAGCTTCAGGAAATCGTCCTTGCGGATGCGCAGGGCTTCGAGCGGCGTCGTCGTCGTGATCGTAGCGGTGCGCGGCGTATTACAGAGAATGGCGATCTCGCCTATGATCGAATTCTCCTCCACCTCGGCGACCTTCACCGCGCCGCTGGGCGTCGAGACCAGCACGTCGGCCTTGCCTGACAGGATGACATAGGCAGCATCGCCGATGTCCCCCTGATGAAACAGGTTCTCTCCCGCGCCATAGAGCACTCGGTCTGAGGTGAAGGCCAGGAGCTTGAGCTTTGCAGGTGGCAGACCGGCAAACAGCGTAATCCGTCGCAGCATTTCCACTTCATCTTTTAGGAGCATGTCAGTCCGCTTCTCTCCGCATCTCTCACGGGCGCATACACCTCCCGTCCCCACGTTCGGGAAATATGCCTGCCTCCTCACACAAATACTACATCAAGATGCCAATTCCTTGTAGTCGCTGTCCTTTGCGGGCGTTTGCGCGCTCTCATCCCTCAACAGGCGCCCATTCTCGAAATGCGCAACGCGATCGAAGAGTTCCGAAAGGGCCGGATTGGAAATGACCCAGACGATGGCTGGATTGCGATTCTCATCGCGGAGGAACGCAAAGACATTCCGCGTAATTCGGTCCTGCGTCCGCTGATCGAGGGCAAGCAGGGGCTGATTGAACACATAGAAGTCCGAGACGCGCATGAGCGTGCGCGCCAGATTGAGTTTCTGTCGCTGACCAGCCGTCAGGCGCTTGCCGCCCGCCCCGACGTCGAAATCGAGGCCGAAGGCCAGCACCTTGCCGTCAAGCCCAAGCGATTCGAAAAGATCGCGCACGATCGCGCGAATTCTGTCCGAACCGTCCGTGTGCTTGTGGCCAATGCGGCCGAAGAGCACGTTGTCGATGATGCTCGCAGAAGCCATGTAGCGGCTCGGCTCGTAATGCTCGATGATACCCACGAGATCGGCGGGCAGGCCGTCGCTGAACTCGCGCCGGGCCTCGACGATCTTCTTCATCAAGTCATCGCTCAAGAGACCGAAGCGGTGCCGCGTCTCGATGTAGCCGAAGCATAGGCGGATGATGCGAATAGCGTCATCTTCCGAGACCTCTTCGAGCGGCCGCCCTCTCAGCCTCTGCAGGAGCCCTTCATAGACGGGAATCTCATCACTCGTCATGAAGGTGAGCTGCTGGAAGAACGGATGATCCGGAGGCAGGTCGCGGAACAATTCGACGACGTTTTCCGCGATCTCCAGCCCCATTTCATAAAAGGTCTCGTGCAGACCCGCGCGCTTCAGCACCGTCTTGAAGAACGGATGGTTTTCAAGCGCCTGCTCCCACCTTGCCCGGTCCGTTACGGTTCCGAAAAGCAGGTTCTCGCCGACGGTCGCCTCGATGTTGTAGGTGCCAGGCTCGAAGAACACGACCAGATCGCTTAGCTTCTCGTCCTCCAGGCGCCGGCGCAGGGCGCCTCGCATATCGACGATCTCGCCTGCGAAGTCCGCATGTTCTACCGGATCCATGGTTGAGCGGACGGCCAGCGCCAAGACGTCATTGGTCAGCAGTACAACATCGAGAACCGCCCTCACCTTGGCAAAGAGATCCTCCGTGCCGGTCACACCGGCGGCGGCGTAGTCGATCCAATCGCTGTTGATATCGAGCGACGGATTGCCGGCAAGCTTCGCTTCCAGCAACTCCCATCTGCGGTGGGCGGCCCTGTCACCCTCATAGACGACCTCGGTCAACGGCGCGTGCTTCAGCCCGTAGAGAAGATTGTCGCCTAGGCTGCCCTGGAAGGCGTAGACCTCGGAAGAGGCATAGGAGATCCGCCGCCCGACGATGGCTTCCGGCACTTCGCGGATATCGTTGTCACCGACGACGATCCTCCCGCTTGCGGGCCACGTCAACCGGCCGAGAGCCTCGGCCAGCGCCTCGCCGCCACTGCCGGTGCCGCCGGTGATCGCAACCGTCTCGCCCGGACGGATCTGGAGCGACACGTGCTCGACGAGCTTCGCCCCGCCGTCATCGGCGAGCGACAGATTGACCGCCGCAAGCGCGCCGCTCAGTTGAGGAGCCGGCTCGACCGAGACCTCCTGGACCTTCGGATCGATCAGCGGTTCGACGCTGAACTGTTCCACGACCTGCGTGTATTTCACCTGGACGTCCTGGCGGGCCTGATCCCAGTCTATCAGTTCCTTCAAAGGACCTGGCAGATCCTTGTAGGCACCGATCACCGCGACGAGTTGGCCAATGTCGAGCCGCCCCTGCAGCGCGAAATAGCCGCCGATCGAGTAGAAGAGGAATGGCGTCACCTGGGCGAGGAAGTTGTTGAGAAACTTCACCAGGAACTTCCATTGGTAGAGGTCGTAGCGGATCTTGAAGATATAGCCAAGGCGCGCGGCGATATCGGCCCTCTCGTAGTTCGACGTATCATGACCGCGGATGGTGTGAATGCCGTCGACGATTTCGCTGACCCGGCCCGAGAGCTGACGGGCGGTCAGCTGGCGCTCGCGGCCGAGGACCAGCAGCCGCTTGCGCATGCGCGGAATGATTATCGCCTGCAGGGCGACGACGAGCGCCGCAACGAAGCCGAGCCAGAAATTCTGGAGAAGGATGAAGACCAACGCAGTCAGCGCCTGCCCGCCGAGCAGCGCCGGCTGCACGAAGGCGTCGCCCGTGAAGCCGCCCATAGGTTCGACCTCGTCCTTGACCATGGTTGCGATTTCGGCAGGCTTTACCCGCTTCAAATAGTTGGGCGGGAAGCGCAGGACGCGATCGATCAGTTCGAAACGGATGCGTCTGAGGAGCCGTTCGCCAAGGCGGCCCTTGTAGGTGTTGATGTAGAACTTGAAGAGACCGTTGACGATCACGAGCAAGAGAAACACGAGGCTGAGCGCCAGCAGCGTACCTTGCCGGCCAAGCTCCAAGCCGGAAAACAAATCGACATGACCAACGATCGGCAAATCGAAGGAAATCGGCATGAAGGGCTGGGTAGCCCCGGGTGTTTCGAAGCCGTCACCCTGAATTGGCCCGTTGACGATCTGCTTCGGCAGGTCGAAGGACAGGAAATAGGGAATCATCGACAGTGCCACGACCAGCAGGATCCAAAGCTGCTGCTTGCGGGTATGAGTCCATATGTAGCGGGAAAGACGTGTTTCCATGGGTCGGCAATGAAACCTGAACTATAATACGGGATCGCGCGGCCGCCTTGATGGCAGACGCTCGCCGCACATGGTTTCTCTACATCTGATCTTCAATGGCTTCCCTTCAACCAACTGTGACCGCTCGCCACGAGCGCAGGCTGCCGTTGCGCCACGGACTTCAAATATGGTGAGCTCCCCATCGCCCGAGCCGAGGGCTTCTCGCGCGCTGCTTGCGCTTGGTACAGGGTGAGCTTACAACACCCGCATGACGCATGCCAGCCACTCCCCCCGCTCCGATGCAGATTGGCACGAGAACGCCTACGATCTTGTGCGGGGACTCGCCGCCTATTCCGGAAGCTTGCTGGCGGACGGCATCGCAAGGGTGATAGCCAAGCATCCGCATGCGAACATTGCCAACGCCTTCAACTACAAGCAGGTCGGCTGCAAGCTCTGGGCACGCGAGAAGCTCTTCGATTGCGCCGGCCCCTGCTATCGCAAGATTGCAGTTCTCGGCGGGTGGTACGGCGTACTGCCTGCCATGCTCCTCGAAGACCCACGCTTCGACATTGCGACTGCCGTAAGCTATGACATCGATCCCGCGGTTGAAGAGGTTTCGCGCACGCTGGGTGCCGGGTTTGGCGAGAGATTTCGCGCGGTCACCGCCGACATGTATGCCCTCGATTATCGGGCGATCGGGGCCGATCTGATCGTCAACACGAGTTGCGAACACATTGCGGACCTTGCCGGTTGGCTTCGCCTCCTGCCCTCCGGAACTCGCGTTCTTCTCCAGTCGAATAACTATTTTAGCGAACCCACACACATCAGCTGTGTTCACTCGCTCGACGAATTCCGTGCCCAAGCCGCTCTCGCGCATATCGATTTCGCGGGCGCACTGCCGATGAAGAAATACACGCGCTTCATGCTGATCGGAACGGTCTGATCGTTCTATCTCGCGACAACTGATCCTCGAGGATCATTGCGGTCTGCGCCGCACCGTTTAAGTCGAGCGGCGGCATGGCCGATCTTGGCCGCACGAGCATTGCTTCGACGCGATGCGCAAGGTCCTCGGGCGTGATGCCCTCTTCTGGCAGAACGGCCGCAAGACCAAGCCTTTCAAGCCTCTCCGCACGTGTACTCTGTTCGGTTTCCCCGCCCGCGGTGAAGGGAATGAGCAACGAAGCGCATCCGGCGCGAAGGACATCGCAGACGGTGTTGTAGCCGGCCTGAGAAACCGAAAGGCGGGCACCGGCGAGCAGGTTCGCAAAGTCCTGACGGAAGCGAAACAGACCGACGCCCGCGGGCAACGCTGCGCTGAGCGCATCGAAATCGCCTTGCGGCAGGTTGGGACCGGTCACCAGGCACCAGCGAAGCGCGTCCGGCAGCAGCCGCGCAGCCGCGAGCGCGGCGGCGATCAATTCCTTGCCGACCGCACCGCCGCCGGCGGAGACTACGACGTCGAATCTTTCGCTCGACTGCGCTGGCGGCGGCGGTGCGACGAGGCCCGTATAGACGACCCTGTCCGCGACCTCGCCTGCGAGCGGAAAGGTCTCCTCAAGCCGCGCGAAGGCCGGATCGCCATGGACGAGCACCAGATCGAAATGCTCCCTGACGAGCGCCACCGTCTCCTCCGCGCGTCCTGGCTTCAGCCGCTCCTGCAAGATGTCGCGCAGCGAAGTCGCGACGAGAGGACGCCGTTCCATGGCCGCAATGGCGTCGAGCAGCGGCAGGAGTTCGAAGCGCATCTGCCGGCGCCCGAACGGGAAAGCTTCTATGATGACAACGTCCGGCTTGGCACGCCGCAACGCATCGATAAGCAGGTCCTTTCGGTGCTCAAGGAATGCCGGCGTCACCGGATCGCCGGCCGCGTCGCAGAGACCGGAAAAGCCATGATCGCCCGCCGCCACCGCCGGTAGGGCAACCGTCTTTATTCCCGCTCCCGGAAAGCCCGGCACGGGCAAGCCGCCCATCACCATCGCCACGTCGAAGCCCCGTTCGCCAAGCGCCTTGGCAATTCGACTCGCCCGCGCGAGATGGCCGATCCCGAGAAGGTGCTGGACATAGAAGAAGACGCGCCGTTTGCTCAAGGAACCTTTCTCCATTCTTCTTGGAAAAGCCCGATCAATTGGCGGACGCTCGAGTGATGATCGAATTCGGTGCGCACGCGCCTTTCCGCGGCCGCCCCGAGGTGCCGCCTAAGATCGGGGTCGCGGATCAGGCGCTCGAGCGCCGCGGAAAGCGCGCGAGGGTCTTCGGGCGGCACCACGAGACCGTTTTCCCCATCATCGAGCAATTCCGGCACGCCGGAGACAGCGGTCGAGACACAGGCGAGCCTCTGGCTCGACGCCTCGACCAGGACGTTCGGCAGACCGTCGCGGTCACCATCCGCGGCAATCCGGCAGGCGAGTGCGAAGACATCGCTTTCGCGGTAACGGGCAAGGACGTCCTTCTGATCGAGCGCGCCGTTCCAGCTCACCCGTTCGGCTAGGCCAAGCTCGCCGGCGAGTGCGCGAAGTTCCCTCGTCAGATCACCGGCACCGATGTGGTCGAATCGCCAATTGAGGTCGGGGGGCAGCAGCGACAGCGCCTTCAAGAGAACGTCGAATCCCTTCTTTGCGACCGCCCGGCCGACGCTGACGATCCGAACGGGATCGTCCGGGTCCGAGCCGTCGCGGCTCGAATGATCACCCGCAAACACCGGAAAGCGGGCGAGATCGAGGCCATGATAGCTCAGGTGCACACGCGATTCGGCATCCGTGAGGCCCTTGAGATGCTCGAAACCTGTCCTGGTGCAGGTCACGGTCCAGCGAGCGCGCCCCAGCTTCTCGGAAAGCTCCCAGTCGGAAGACGTCCAGATGTCCTTCGCATGCGCCGAACAGGTCCAGGGAACGCCGGCCATGAGGCTGGCATAGGCCGTGACCGATGCTGGCGTGTGGATGAAATGCGCGTGCAGCCAGCCTGCGTCTCCGGGCCACTCTGCGAAGAGCACCAGCGCCTGGCCGAAGCGGCGAAAGCGGTTGCGCGTCCTGTCACGCAGGAGGTCGCGGAGGAAGGGCCCGAGCGCGCGCCAAAAACCGGCTTTCGGCACCGACCTGACAAGCGCCCGCAGCACGCGACGGGGTTCATCGTGCAAATATTCCGGCAGATAATGGACGGCGGCGCGGATCTCGTCATGGACGGGGTGGCGCTTCAGGTCGGTCGGTCGGCGGAGCGCGATAAGCACGAGCTCGTGTCCCGCCCTTTCGAGACCAAGCAATTCCTGCGCGATGAATGTTTCCGAAAGGCGCGGATAGCCCTTCAGGACGACAGCGATTTTTCGATTCGAGGACACGGATATCAGCTTGTCTGCTTTACGATGCTCAAGTGCTGTTGCGACCGGTGGTCGAGCCAATCTCCGACGATGTCGGAAATGTGCATAAGGCCCTCCAGCCTCAGCCCGTGGGCGCTGCGGGACGGCGGTGCGCGATGCGGCAGGGCCTTGATGGCGGCGGCGAAGCGCAACGGATCTTCGGACTCCTGCGGCAGCAGCATGTCGACGAGGCCGAGGGCGGAGGCACGCTGCGCCCGGATCAACTGCTCCTCACGCGGTACCAGTCGCGGCACGATCAGCGCTGGCTTGTCGAAGGAAAGGATCTCGCAATAGGTATTATATCCGCCCATCGACACGACGCCTTTGGCGCCGGCGACCAGTTCCTCCATGCGATTGTCGAACTCGATCATCCTGATGAAGGGTATGCTGCTGCCCTTGCGGGTCAGCTTGTTGCGCTTCTTGGCAGGCATGTAGGGTCCGAGGACGACAAGCGCATTGTAGGTCAGTTCGGGATCCTGCTGATAGGCATGGATGACATCATGGATCAGATCGGCGCCGTCGCCGCCGCCGCCGGTCGTCACGAGGATGTAATCCCCCTCCGGCCTGTGGCTCGGCATATTGTCGCGCGGAACGCCTCTTTGCAGGAAGCCGACGAAGTTCATCCGGTCGCGAACGGCCATGGGCACATCCAGTCCCACCAACGGATCATAGAAGTCCGGCGGGCCATAAACCCAGATGGCATCGTAGAACTGCTCGATCTTACGCATCGTGTCGCGGCGTTTCCACTCGACCTCAAGCAGGTGTGGCGCGTCCATGACGTCGCGCAGACCGAGGACCAGCCGGGTTCCGTGCGCCTTCAAATATGTCAAGGTGTCCTCTACCTCGCCGCGCAGGCCCATCGGCTCCTTGTCGACGATGAAGATGTCCGGCTTGAAGGTCTCCGCCGTGGAGCGAATGATCGACTGGCGCATCTTCAGCGTCTCGTGCAACTCGATGTGCCGGTCGAGCGAGGTGTATTCGCCGTTTCGAAGCTTGATGACGCTCGGGATCTTCACGAAATCGACGCGGGCGCGATAGTCGAACGCGCCGGCGATCGTCGCGCCGGAAATGATGAGAATCTGCAGACCGCTATAGTCCTCGACCAGCGCATGCGCAATCGCACGACAGCGCCTGAGGTGACCGAGGCCGAAGGTATCATGGCTGTACATCAGGATTCGGGCATCTTCGAAACGCCGTGTCATGCCAGAACCTTTCTCTTCTTGAGACCGCGGCCCGCTGCAGCGCGAGATGGCCCGGGAGGTGAGGTGATACCGAGGCTATTTGTAGGGATCGGCGGCGTCGCGCAACCCGTCTCCCAGGAAGTTGAACGCCAATATCACAAGAATAACAGGTATGGTCGGTAACAGCAGCCATGGGTAGAAGGCAATGACGCTGACGCTTCTTGCCTCCGTCAGGAGGATGCCCCAGCTCGTGATCGGCGGCCGGAGACCGAGACCAAGGAAGCTCAGCGCGGTTTCGCCGAGGATCATGCCGGGGATCGAGATGGTGGCCGTGGCGATCAAATGGGACATGAAGCCCGGCACGAGATGGCGCCCGATGATACGGCTGCTTCTTGCTCCCATCAGCTGCGCGGCAAGGACATAATCTTCTTCTCTCAAAGCAAGCAGCTTCGACCGCACGGCGCGCGCAAGCCCGGTCCAGTCGAGCAGCCCGAGGATCACGGTGATGCCGAGATAGATCAGGATCGGGCTCCATGTTGCGGGCATGATCGCCGCGAGCGCCAGCCACAGGGGAATGCTCGGTATCGATTGCAGGACCTCGATCAGCCGCTGGACGACGAGGTCGAAGACCCCACCGTGATAGCCGGCCAGTCCGCCGATGATGATACCCAGGACGAAGCTGACGGTGATGCCGAGGAGACCGATCGTGAGCGAAATCCGCGCGCCATAGATGATGCGCGACAGCACGTCGCGACCAAGCCTGTCCGTGCCGAGGAGAAAGAGCTGACCACCTTCTGCCGGACAGAAGAGATGCACATTGCTTTCGAAGAGACCCCAGAAGCGATAGCTGTCGCCGCGACAGAAGAAACGCACCGGCTCCACGTCGGCAGGGTTGTCCGCATAGTTTCGCTTCAGCGTGTCCATGTCGAGCGTCATGGTCCGGCCATAGACGAAGGGGCCGACGAATTCGCCCTCATGGAAAAGATGGATCTGCTGCGGCGGCGCATAGATGAAATCGACATTGCGCGTATGCAGATTGTAGGGCGCCAGGAACTCGCAGATGAGGATCATTCCGTAGAGGACCGCAAGGAAAATGCCGGACGCAAGCGCCAGCCTGTGACGCTTGAATTTCCACCACATCAGGCGCAACTGCGATGCCTGGTTGACGCGGACTTGCTCCTCCGTCATCTCCTCGACCGAATAGGGATCGAAGGGAGCGGTCGAAACGTAATGCGGCAGGGGCTCGCCGGGCGCCGGAATGGGGGACGTCACTTGGTGCTCCTGCCTTGCAAGCGAATTCTCGGATCGAGGACGGCCAGCGCCAGATCGGAAATCAGCACGCCGATGACGGTGAGGAAGGCGAGGAACATCAGAAACGAACCGGCCAGATACATGTCCTGGCTCTGCAGCGCCTTGACCAGCATCGGGCCGGTGGTCTCGAGCGAGAGCACGATCGCCGTGATTTCCGCACCGGAGATGATGGCCGGCAGGATCGAGCCGATGTCGGAGATGAAGAAATTGAGCGCCATGCGCAGTGGATATTTGAGCAGCGTCTTCGTCGGCGAAAGCCCCTTGGCCCTCGCCGTGACGACATATTGCTTTTGAAGCTCGTCAAGCAGGTTGGCTCTCAGCCGCCGGATCATGCCGGCCGTACCGGCGGCGCCGATAATGACAACCGGAATCCAGATGTGTTCGAGGATCGATTTCGCCTTCTCCCAGCTCATCGGCTCCGCGAAATATTTCTGGTCCATGAGATGGCCGATCGAGGTGCCGAACCAGATGTTGGCGAAATACATGAGGATCAGCGCCAGCATGAAGTTCGGGACTGCGATGCCGATGAGCCCGACCAGCGACAGGCCGTAATCGCCCCAGCTATATTGATGCGTCGCGGCATAGATGCCGATCGGAAAGGCGATGATCCAGGTAAACACGATCGTGAGGAAGGAGACGAGAATCGTCAGCCACAACCGGTCGCCGACGACCTCGCTCACCGGCAGCTGGTATTCGAAGGAATAGCCGAAGTCGCCCTGCAGCATGCCCCCGACCCAGTAAACGTAACGCAACACTGCCGGCTTGTCGAAGCCGTACTCTCTGCGCAGCGCCTCTATCTGCTCCATGTCGACACCCTCGCCCTGGGCGCGCAGTTCGGCAATGTAGCTTTCGAAATAGTCGCCCGGCGGCAGCTCTATGATCGCGAAGACGAGCGCGGAAATGATGATGAGGGTCGGCACCATGACAGCGATACGCCAGAGGATGTAGCGAAGCATGTCAGTTGCCCTCTTCCAGCCAGAACGTATCGGTCTTGTAGACGCCGAAATAGCTCGTCGGATCGAAGCCATAGAGCCCCTCATCCGGGAAGTTGCGCAGTTTCTCCGTGACGAGGATCGGCTGTAGCGATGCGTTGACCAGTCCTATCGAGAAGACCTGGTCCGTGTAGATGGAGAGCATCTCCTTCCATATCTCTTCCCGCTCGGCAGCGTCGGAGGAAAGCCTCCAGCGCTTGAGAAGCTTGAGAAGCTCGACGACCGACGGCATATCGGGCGCCTCACCCATCTCGCCGTGGGACATGTAGTTGAGCCCCCAGACCGGCCATTGCAACTGGTCATCCGCAGTCGGCGCGAGCTGGCCGGGATTCATGTCTGCCGTCGGCACGCCGTTGTCGATGCCGAACCACAGCGACATGATGATCTCGCCGCCGACGGCGCGGCTGCGGAAGGTATCGCGCTGCGAGGCACGGATGAAGAGCGATATGCCAACCTTGTGCCAATAGTCGGCGACAAGCTGGAGCACATCCGTATCGAGCGTGCTTTCGCCGGGCGTTTCCACGACGATTTGCGCCCTGCGCCCGTCGGGCAGGAAACGGATGCCGTCGCTGTCGCGTTCGACGAGACCGGCCTCGTCAAGCAGCGCATTGGCGCGATCCGGATCGTGAGCGATCCAGGCACTGGCGAATTCAGGCGCGAAGAGCGGGCTCTCCGGCAGGACGGTATCGGCGCTTTCCTTCGTCAGGCCGTAGAACATCGCCATGTTGATTTCGCGCCTGTCGATCGCCAGCGACAGGGCCCGGCGGACGCGCACGTCTCTCAGCAACGGCCGCCAGACCGGATCTGCGCAGTTGAGATTCGGAAGCAACGCAAGGCGCGAACCTTGCGTCTTTTTCCACAGCTTGACCTTCACCGGATAACGCTTCTCAGCATCCTTGAGGAAAGTGTAGTCGACAAAGTCGATGCCGGTCGCCTGCAGGTCGCTCTCACCCGTGCCGGCCTTTGCCGGAATGAGCGCGGACGAGCTGACACTGAGCACGAACCGGTCGATATAGGGCAATTGCAGGCCGTTTTCGTCGACGCGATGGAAATACGGGTTGCGCTCGAAGATGAACTGTTCGGCCGGCAGCGGCGTGGTGTTGCGCCAGGGATCGAGCGTTGGAAGATCCGGATTTTCAGGGCGATAGGAGCGCGCCATGCGCATATGCAATTGGCTCCACTTCTTCAGGCGCTCCTGCCTGAGGATCGCCTTCAGCTTTTCCTCGTCCTGGTACTTCTCGTGGAACTGCTTGAGGTAGGCGGACGGCACGGCAATGACCAGTGGCTGCGGCGCGGCAAGCTTCTGGAGGAAATCCGGGTTGGGCACCGACCAGGAATAGCGCAGGGTGCGCTCGTCTAGGGTTTCGAACTTCCCAGCCTCCCCATCGATGACCAGTGCCGTTGGCAGGCCAGCCGGCGACAATTTCTCGTTAAGCAGCACATCCTCCCAGCAATAGCGGAAGTCCTCCGCCGTCAGCGGCGTGCCGTCCGACCATTTGTGACCTTCACGCAGGCGGAAGGTGAAGATGCGATCCTCTTCCGTCTCATAGCCCTCGAGAACATCGGGGTGAAGGTCGAGATTCTCATCGTAGCCGACCAGCCGGGCATAGCCGTAGATCGTCATTAGGCGAATATCCTTAGCGCTGCCGATCAGCATACGGAGCCTGCCGCCATGGCGGCCCGGTTCCCGTCCCATCGCAGCGACCTTGATTACCCGCGGGATCTTCGGCAGTCGTTCATTCAGCGGCGGCACCTTGCCTTCAGCGACGAGCGGCGCCAGAGCGTCGAGCTCGCGCGTGGCGCCGAGCAGCGATCTCGGCAACGCCGTCGAGGCGAGCATGCCGAGCGCGGTTCTTCGCGTGATCACCGTCGTAACTCCCTTGCATCCACCGATTTCCGGGCGAGCACGAAATGACCGCCGCCGAGATCGGCGGGAACCAGCGCATCCCTCTCGCCGCCGCCGACGAACTGTGCGCCCCATTGCCGCTGATCCGAACCGCCGCTCGCCTGGAGCGACTCGAAGTCGAGCTTGCGGTCGAGGTCCGGATAGGGCACGGCCGCCAGCAGCGATTTCGTATAGGGGTGGACGGGGTCGCGCATCAGCACCTCGCGCGGCGCCAGTTCCACGATGCGGCCGGCGCACATGACGGCAATGCGGTCCGCCATGTAGTCGACGACGGCGAGGTTGTGCGAGATGAACAGCATCGTCAAGCCGAGCTCCTTCTGCAGATCCTTCAGGAGGTTGAGGATCTGCGCCTGCACCGACACATCGAGTGCCGAAACGGGCTCGTCGCAGATCAGCAGCTGCGGCAGGAGAGCCAATGCTCGCGCAATGCCGATGCGCTGCCTTTGGCCGCCGGAGAAACTGTGCGGGTACCGGTTGATGAAACGCTGGTCGAGGCCGACCGCCTGTAGCAGGGAGCGCACGGTTTCGACCCGCGACCGCGGCGTACCCCGGCCGTGAATTTCAAGCGGTTCGCTCAAGATGTTCTTGATCGTCAGGCGCGGAGAGAGCGACGACACGGGATCCTGGAAGACCATCTGGATCTTCGTGCGCATCGCCTTGAGGTCCGCCCCTTGGAGCTTCAGGACATCCACCGGCCCGTCACCGTCGTCGAAGGCGACAGAGCCGCTATCCGGAGTCACGGCTCGCATAAGAATCTTGCTGACCGTCGTTTTGCCGCAGCCACTTTCGCCGACCAGACCCAGGCATTCGCCGCGGCGAATATCGAAGCTGACATTGTCGACCGCCCGGTGACGCGAACCGTCGTCGCCACCAAACCAGCCGGAACTGCGGGTCGTGAACGTCTTCGAAAGATCGCGCACCGACACGAGGACATCCGGTCCGGCCGCTCGTTTCGCCTGCTGGCTGCCGATCAGCGTGTCCGCCTTGACCGGCACTTCGCGAAGCGCCTTCAACCGTTCGCCGGGCTTCATGTCGAAATGCGGCACGGCGGCCATCAGCCCCTTCAGATAAGGGTGCTGGGGATTGCGAAAGATCGCATCGACCGGGCCGGCCTCGACGATTTCCCCATGATAGATTACCACGACCTCATCGGCCATGTTGGCGACGACGCCGAGATCATGCGTGATCAGCAGCATTGCCATGTTCATCTTGGCCTGGAGCTCACGCAGGAGCTGGAGAATCTGAGCCTGCACCGTGACATCGAGAGCGGTTGTCGGCTCGTCGGCAATCAGCAGCGCCGGCCGACAGATCAGTGCCATCGCGATCATCGCGCGCTGCCGCATTCCACCGGAAAGCTCGAACGGGTACATGTCGTATGCTCGCTTCGGATAGGCAAATCCAACATATCCCAGAAGCTGCTCGGTCCGCTGCCGCCGCTCGGCCTTGTCCGCATCCGTATGAATCGTCAGCACTTCGGAAATTTGGTTTCCGACCGTATGGAGCGGCGACAGCGACGTCATCGGCTCCTGAAAGATCTTGCTGATGCGCGCACCGCGAATCTCGTGGATCTCGCGTCCATCGGGCTCCAGCGCCAGAAGGTCGACAGGCTTTCCAACCGCCTTCGGGTCACTGAACAGGACCCGCCCGCTGACCTTGGCCACGCTCGGCAGAATGCCCATGATCGCCTGGCTGATCGCCGATTTTCCCGAGCCGGACTCACCGACGAGCGCGGTCACCTTGCCCGGCAAAATCCTGAAGTTGGCCCCCCGGACCGCATGCACTTCGCCCCCAAGAACCGAAAACGTGATCCGCAGACCCTCAACTCGCAGCAGGTCCGCTCCCAAGCTCATTGCAACACGCTTCCTTCGCGCCACTCCTCGCATAATCCGGCTTGGTATTATGCAAGCAACCCCAAAGTGTTATCAGCGCCGCTCGCGCATCCGCGGCGGCCGTCAAGCAAAAACAGTAGCCTAGGTTCAACAGGCTGTCCAGCAGACCGGAAGGCGGGTGAATTCGCCTAAAAGGGGCAAGTGCCGTTCGTCAACACGTCGGTGCAAAATGGCGAGCGACGGAAATCGTCGTAGTAGAGCGTCCAGTCGGTGGTATCGGCAGCGCGATAGGGACCGAATTTGAAATACTGGTTTTCACCAAGACCCTTGTCCGCATGACCGATATGGCCTTTCACCGTCACGATCGGCTTACCATTGGCATAGAGCTCAATGTGGCCGGTACCGTCGGGGCCAGGTTTGGTGTAGACGGCGAAATCGATCCAGCCGGAGTCGGGATGGGGCAGCGGGTTGCCATGATTGGTAACCCTCACGGCCGTCGTGCAGGAATTGAAGAGGCTGCCGTCTTCCGGCTCCCAATTGCTGTCTGCCGCAACCAGAATGCGCATCTGGTTAACGTCAGGGCGGAGCCAAACGGGCGTCTCGCCGGCGCCGCAGCGTGCGGGGACATTGTCGGGCCCGGTCGAAGCCGGCGGCAGGTAATTCGTCTCTACGGTCGCGAAAAGCTTGCCGAGATCCATGCGCAGCGCAAGGAAGGGACTGAAATCGCCATCCGCACCGGGGTCGATCTCGCGTTTCCACTGCGCGATGAGGTAGCGGTGATCGCCGTTCGGGATGGGATCGTCGAACTTTACCGCGAAGCCGTACCAGACGCCCTCGTCGTAAGGCACGCGCAGCTCTGTCTTTTCCCAGATTTCCGCCCGCTCGCTGCACCCGTCGTTCAGGCTTGGGCAATGGGGTACCACGCTGAGCTTCAGGCCCCCAGTGCCCGTTCTTTTGACGAGGCTTTGAAACTCGACCGATCCAGCACTTTGTTCGAAGTTCTCACGGTAATAAAGGCCGCCCTCCGGGGCGAAATCCTTGCCGTCGAAGCCGTCGACGAGCTTGCGCTCCGTCGGCGGCTGCGACGATTGAGCACCCGCAACGCCGGGCAGAATGAAAATGGCAGCCAGCAAAACGACGCGAAGCATTGAACTCCTCATTGAAGCATCTTGTCGATCAGACCGCGCGGCCCCGACACCTGTTTCTTGTTACGATAGAGCAACATGACATGCTCGGCTTCGGAGAGTCCATCCTCAACCGCGCGCTCTGCATTCTCGTCCACGATCGCGGCAAGGGCAGTATCGCGCGGGTAAAGCACGGTGAACTTCTGGCGCACCCCGCGCAAGGTCTCCTCGCCAAGGGTCAGCCAGTCGCCCCCGCAGTAGTTGACGAAGGCTTCGCTGGCGACAACGCTGTGGCCATATTTCTTCGTCAGGCTCTGCAGCCGCTGCACCTCGTTCACTGCGGAGCCGAAGACTGAGAACGTCAACCGGTCCCGAAGCCCCACATTGCCGAACATGACATTGCCCACATGCAGACCGATGCCAAAGCCGATCGGATCGCGGCCAAGTTTTTTCCGCTCGGCATTGAGGGCGGCCATGCGCGCGCTCGCTGCGCCGACGGCCGCGAAAGCCTCTCGGCTGGCCAGTTCCGACGGCTCCCGGTGCCTGCCGCAGGGATAGACGGCGATGAAGCCGTCGCCGACAAAGCTCAGGATTTGACCGCCGTTGCGATTGAACGGCGTGGCGATAGCGTCGAAGAAGCCATTCAGCGTTTCGATATAGGCCTGCCGCCCCTCCTTCTCCGCCAACATGGTGGAATCGCGCATGTCCGCCATCACCAGGGCAGCGCGAACCGTCTCGCCATCGCCGCGCCGAACCTGTCCGCTCATGACTCGCCGTCCGGCATTGGCGCCAAGATAGGTCGTCAGCATATTGTCGGCGAGCTTGCCGAGCACGGCGACCTTTGCGGCGATCGCCAAGTGGTTCTGGAGCCGCAACAAGGCCGCGATGACGTCATCGCTGAAGCCGCCGTGGCGATCCGTCGTCCACGAGCCGACCATGCCATGCTCGGATTCTGCGCCGAGCGGCTGCATGAACGCGATATAGTCGGTTGCGCCCTGCTCCTTCAACTCGTCAAAAATCGGAAACTCCGACGGTTCAGACGGGTCGATGCGCCGTCTCACATGGTCGAGATTGTTGCTGAGCAGGTAATAATAGGGGCTCTCCAGGAAGCGCTGCGGATTGCGTGCCAATTCCTCGTGGCGCAATCCGGTCACCTCGATGCCCCTGCCGCGCCACCAGGTAAAGCCGAGTGCGTCATAGAGCGGGTGCAGCATCGAGAAAGACAGATGGACGCGCATCAGCGGCAGGCCCGCCGCCGCGAGCCTTTCGCAGAAGCCGCGCACGATCGTCTCCAGCGTTTCGTCGCTAAGCGAAGTGCGCATGAGCCAATCCGCAACCTTGTCCAGGAGGATTTCGGAAACATTGCCATCGGATTGGCTCATTGGATGTCCTCATCGTTGCGGTGGCGTCCGCTCCCGCTACGGCAGGACGGCAAAAGGGATCGCCTGACCGGGGCAGCATCAGAAGTTTCGCACCGTCGAATTAGAAAAGTTCACGCCGCATTGCGGCAGACTCGTACGGCGACCGGGTGTCGCCTGCCCTCCGCAGATATTCACGGTCGGGCAGGATTTCCAGAGACCTCCGCAATTTTCGATCGCAGAGCGACTCTTACACGAAACGTCGGCTCCGTTTGCACCCTCGAATTGCCGGGGTTGCGTGGAGCGGAACGGCCCGTGCTTGACTTGAGGCTGCATTATCGCCAACAAAACGGAATCGAAATGGCAGCCGCACCATGGTCAGATCGACCGCCTGAGAACACTGGAAACTTAACTTGACCTCCCCTCATCACGACCGGCTCCTCGAATCGATTACAGCGCACGCCGCCCATGTCGGCGTCATCGGATTGGGCTATGTTGGCCTGCCGCTCGCCATTGCCGTCGCGCGCTCTGGTTTTTCGGTAACCGGCTTCGACATCGACCCTGCGAAGATCGTCGCACTCGATGAGGGGCGCTCGTATGTCGAGGCAGTTACGGACGACGCTCTCGGACGCGAAGCGGAAGCCGGGCGCTTCCGCTCGACGACCGATTTCGCCGGCCTCGGCCTCTGCGACGTGATCGTGATCTGTGTACCGACACCGCTCACCAAGCACCGCGATCCCGACCTCTCCTTCGTGGAAAAGACGTCTCACGCGATCGCCAAGACCTTGCGGCCGGGTCAGCTCATCGTGCTGGAGTCGACTACCTATCCCGGAACCACCGATGGCGTTGTGCGCGCGATCCTCGAGGAGACGGGACTGAAGTCGGGCGCTGACTTCTTCCTCGGGTTTTCGCCAGAGCGGGAAGATCCCGGCAACCGCGCCTTCGAGACGGCCAGTATCCCCAAGGTGGTCGCCGGCGACGGTGCACTCGCCGCGGCGCTCATGGAGCGGTTCTATGGCGCCGTGGTGGCGTCGGTCGTGCCGGTCTCATCCAATGCGACGGCCGAGGCGGTGAAGCTGACGGAGAATATCTTCCGTGCGGTCAACATCGCGCTCGTCAACGAACTCAAGGTCGTCTACGACGCGATGGGCATCGATATCTGGGAAGTGATCGAGGCCGCCAAGACGAAACCGTTCGGCTACATGCCTTTCTATCCCGGCCCAGGACTCGGTGGGCACTGCATCCCAATCGATCCGTTCTATCTCACATGGAAGTCGCGCGAATACGAATTGCCGACCCGCTTCATCGAACTCGCAGGCGAGATCAACTCGGCCATGCCCCGCCATGTGGTCGGACGGCTCGCCGAGGCGCTCGACCGCCGGCAGGGAAAGGCGCTGAGCCGCTCGAGCGTGCTCATCATCGGCCTTGCCTATAAGAAGAACGTCCCTGACATTCGCGAGAGCCCGTCGCTGAGGCTGATCGAACTGATCGAGGAACGGGGCGGCAAGGCTTCCTTCCACGATCCGCATGTGGACGAAATTCCCTCGACGCGAGAGTATCCTTCGCTGAAGGGACGCCGGTCTGTCGCCTTCGACGAAGACACAATCCGCCGTTTCGATGCCGTGCTTGTCGCGACGGACCATGACGCCGTCGACTATGCCGCCCTCGTCCGCTGGGCGCCGCTGATCATCGACACGCGCAACGTCTTTGCGCGCCGAGGACACTCGGCGGACCACATCCTCAAGGCATGACGGAAGAACCGGCGACCCCACTAGATCACGATGATTTTAGGTCGGATGGACCTAAATTCATAAACGTGATCGATTCTAAAGAGTTGGCGCGGGATGCGGGGCGGAAAACCGCGCACACTTTTCCTCATCCCGCGCTAGCGAACCGTCCCGGAAAGATCGCCTTGAGGTTCTTTGCAGCCATTGCATAGCCGCCGGCGGCACCGTCGATGAAATGCATGTGATCGCGGCTCATGGGTGTGGGAACGATGCAGGTCATCAGTGCCGAGTCCTGCCGATGCAGTCCGTACCGGCAAACGCGTGCGTCCACCCCTCGCTCCAGCCGCTCTTCGATGCGGCGCAACCGATCGGCGCTGACGTCGATCGTCATCTTGAGCCCGTCATCGAACTTGCGGAAATCGGAATTGCTGGCGAGATCGTGCTTGTATTGAGCGACATCGAATTTGCCAAGATTGAGGCCTAGCCGGAAGCACAGGAAGAGCACGAGGCTCTGCAGTGCGATCCACGACCAGGCGAGCAACCGCCAGCTTCTCGAAGCCACGGCGCGCGATTCGACCGTGACCCCGTTGATCGACAGACGCGGCTCCGGGCCGTCTTCGGGCACCGGGTGCGCCGCCCGCTCCTCGCCCTCGGCCAAGGCCACGATCTCGCCGATCAAGGCCTGGAATTCGGGGCCGCTGCCACGCTCGCCCGGCAGGGCGATGATCGAGACGATGGCGCCGTGTCTTGAGACGATCGGGCTCCAGCGGCAGGAGAGGCCGGTCAAGTCGGGCCTCGTGCCAGGCGGCGCCGCCTCGACCTGGTAACGGCCTGCTTTCATCTCGGCTTCCGCCCAGCTTGCGCCGCCGCCGGAAAACATGGCGTAGGAGACCTGCTCGCTCGCCTTGAAGCGGGCCACGCGCATGTCGAGCCCCTGTGCCCGAATGTCGGAGACGGGCACCAGCGCAGCACGCAACTCGAGGCCGAGTTCCTCCGCCACCCAGGTCTTGGCCGCCGCGAGGGCCGATCGCGCCTTGACCGCCACCGCCGCCGGTATGGCGGCAAGCGCCCCGTCGCCGCCGAAGACGAAGGCCAGGTTTCGCTCGTCAAGCGCATTCATGAGCGCTGATATCACGCTGGCACCGGCGGTATTGACGCTCTTGTACTTCCCGTCCGCAATCGCGCCGGTAGAATTGACAATGTCGGCAACGGCGAGCAGCCAGCCTTCAGGCAGGGGCCTGTAGTTGGCCTCGTCTGCAACGCCTTCGAACGCCTCGAAAAGCGGTAGGTTCGCGTAGAACTGCATGTCGGCCGCGTTAGCCATGGATATCCATACCCTTCAACTGATCGCGCGAGCGGGCCCGCTACCGGATCAGCGCCCGATCAACATCTATCGCGTCCCGCCGATGGACAAACACGTTGGTGCGCCAAAACAGAGTTTCAAGGGGGGCTCCGGTCGGCCGCACCAGAGATGCAGTCCGGCCGCGAGGCGCGAATGCCTTGCAGGACCATGATAATGTGTGCTTGTCTAGTCAGCGCGCTTTAGGCAAGGGGCTCGAAGCGGGCAGGATAAAGCCGGATTGGAATGCAGGAAGAAACCTTTCGCGTGAGGTTCTGGGGCGTACGAGGCAGTTTGCCGGTTTCCGGTGAGCAATTCCTGGCCTATGGCGGCAATACCTCCTGCATCGAAGTCCGCTACGGCAACGAGGTGCTGATCTTCGACGCCGGTTCCGGTATACGGGAAGCCGGGCTGTCACTGATGCGGGAAGGCATATCGAAATTCGATGTCTTCTTCACCCATAGCCATTACGACCATATTATCGGCCTGCCCTATTTTAAACCGATCTACCGCTGCAGCACGGCGGTGCGTTTCTGGTCCGGGCACCTTCACGGGCAGATGTCGACCCGGGAGATGATCAACGAGTTCATGCGGCCGCCGTGGTTCCCGGTCGGCACGGGAATATGCGAAGCCAGCCTCGACTGCGTCGACTTCGGTCCTGGCGATACGCTTTCTCCCCGAGACGATGTCTCCGTCCGAACAATGAGCCTTGTTCACCCGGGCGGCTGCGTCGGCTACAGGGTCGACTGGGGTGGCCGCGCTGTCGCGCTCATCTATGACACGGAACACGAGCCGGGCATCCTCGATCCCGCGCTCCTCGATTTCATCGCCGGCGCCGACCTGATGGTCTACGACTGCACCTATCTGGAATCGGAAATTCCGACCTATCGTGGCTTCGGTCATTCGACAGGTATGCACGGTTCACGCTTGGCAAAGGCCGCCGGCATTCCGCGGCTTGCCATGTTCCATCACGACCCTTCGCGCACCGATGCGGCGCTTGCCGCGATGGAACAGGAAGTGCAGGTTTTCTTTCCCGGTGCGTTCGCCGCTCGCGACCGCCAGATCATCGACCTATGAGATCGGCGACGCTGCGCCACCGGCAGGCGGGGTGCGACGCGGTGATTTCGAACAGCTTCGACAGGAACGCCCAGACGCTCTCGTCGTGAACCAGGTGGTGGGTGAGGATTCCGACCGTTCCCTCGCCATCACTTACCTCGTCCAACCGCCGCAGGATTTCGTGGACGAGCATCGCGTGATCGCGACCGCCGCGTGTCCCCCGCCAATCCATCACGTCCACATGGGTATTGATGAAAGCGAGCTCCGGCCGGCGAAGGGCGGCGGCTTTGCCGGCGGCCTCCGGGCCGAAGACCGAGAGCGCCCTGAATCCGATATTGGAGAGTTCGGCAACTACCCCGGCATCGATGCGGTTCCACGGCGGGACGAGCAACGGCACGAAGGCCGCGGGAAAGAGCATGCGCAGACGCGCATATCCGGTGCTCAATTCCCCGACGATCGCGCCGCTCGGCCGGTGCGCTCCGAGTTCCTGCCGCTTTTCTCCCGCCGAGGCGTGATTTTCGTGCGACCAGCCGTGAACCGCAACGCTGATGCCGCGGCGTCCGGCGACGCAGCGCGCGAGGCGTTCGTCGGTATAGGCGGGTATGACGGCCAAGGTCGCCGGCACGGAGAAGCGCTCCGTCAGGTCGAGCAACCGGTGAAGCGCCGCGGTGGGTTCGACCGCATCGTCGTCGCGCAGCCAGAAATCGACACTTTGCCCGGCGTCCTGCAAATGGTCGAGGCGGTCGATCAGCGCCTGCCAAGCGGAATGCCCGGTCATGGCTTGCTCCTCACATAATGGTCGAATATCCCGCCGAGGCGCTGAGCGGCAGCCGGAAGTGAGCGTTCTTCGAACACGAAACGGCGCGCACGCTCGCCGCATTCGGCCAGAAGCGTCTCGTCATCGCGAAATCTCCGGATTGCCGCAGCGAGAAGCGCGACGTCCCCGGGCGGCGTCAGAATTCCCGTCTCACCATCCTTGACGACCGCAGGCACGCCTGCCGTCCTTTGCGCTACGACCGGCAAGCCCGCCGCCTGCGCCTCGAGATAGGAAAGCCCGTATGCCTCACCGCAGCCGGGCCAGACATAGAGATCGGCGCTAGCCAGAATTCCGGCGATCGCCCCCGGCTGCGTCGCACCGGCCCAGTCGAGCCGCTCTGCCGGGAGGAAGGAAAAGGCATCAGAAACCTCCGCGCTGGCAGGACCGTCCCCGACGACCGTCAGCGTCCAGGGCAGATCGACAAGGTGCTGCAAAGCACGCGACAGCATTCGAAAGCTGTCCATCTTGTCGCCCGGCCGCATCATGGCAACCGAGATCAGCCGGAAGCTCCCGCTCTTTCTTCTTTCCAGTTTCTCGAAAGGCGCTACGTCGATGAAGGGCGAGAGCATCGCATAGCGCCCGTCCGGGATTGCGCTCTCCAGTCCCTCCCGATCTCGCTGAGTGAAACAGACATTGACGGCGGCCTGCCGCGCACCGGCGGCCACCTCGTCCTGGGCAAGCTTCCAGGGCCCGTGACTGCGACGGGACGAATAGGAGCTCTCGGCCGTCACATAGGGAATGGAGAACTCCGCCGACAGGCGGGGACCGATCAGGTCCGGGGACTTGTAGTAAGGATGGTAGCAGAACCACGCATCGGGTGCGCCGCCCTGCCGCCAGAGGGCGCGAAGGCGCGCGATCTCCTGATCTGCCTGCAGGCGTAGCGTCGAGAAATCCGCATGCGAGGCTTCGCGCGAGAAGCTTCGCAAGCGCGAAGCGATGTCGACCTCATGCCCTGCCAGTTGCAGCGCTTCGATGAGCATGCGCGCCATCTGCCGGTCGCCCGAGGGGACTGGGTGGTCAGGGGGTTTCAGAGGCGCATGGAACGCGATTTTCATTGCGCCGCGAGCTATCCCGCCTTCCAGACCCCATGTCAACAGCAGGCACGAGCACTCTCGTGCTCGCAGGATCAATCACTCAGCCTGCTGCCGCGGCCCGGACGAACTCTCCGGAATCATGCCGATGGCCGAGCTTTTCCGAGAGCTCTTTCGCCGCGTCGATCAGGACACGGAGATAGGCATCGCGATTGCGCAAACCGTCCTCCTTGGGGGCGACAAGGCAGAGTGTAGCGATGCAAATTTCGCCCGCATCATAGACCGGCACGGCGAAGCAATGGGTGAAACTGTCTACGATGCTGTTGAAAGTGAAGTAGCCGTTCTTCTTGGCTTCGCGGACTTGCGCGATGAATTCGGCCGGGTCGAGCCGATGCCCGTTCGGCAGCAGGAAATCCTCCTGCGGGATGAAGGCCAGTAGCTCCTCGTCGCTCATATGATCCACGAGCAAGCGGCCAGAAGCAGTCCACGGAATGGCGACCGGTTCGCCGATATTCGTCGAGATGCGGAAGGGCCGGCTGCCCTCGTTCATCAGAACGACGGCATATTTATTGCCTTCCAACTGGCACATCTGCGCGGTTTCGCGCGTCTCTTCGGCAATCCGCGCGAGCAGATGCTCCGACTCGCGGATGAGATCGAACTGCTCGGCATAGGCGGCGCCGAGAAAATAGAGCCTGCGGCCCAGAAACACGCGGCCGTCGTCGCCCCGATATTCGAGCACGCCCTGACGGAGAAGCAGATTGACGAGTTCATAGACCGACGAACGCGGTGCCTCGATCCCCTGGGCGATTTCGTTCGGGCGGAGCGGCTGGCGCTGAAGACGCAGGAAGTCGAGGATCTCGAAGGCCCGGTCGAGCCCCCGTGCCCGGCGATTGATCGTGTCTGCTGCGTCCGTCATCGCACCCTCGGTTTAGATCGGAACGCGACGAGAAGGTCCCATCCCGCTCCGGCCACTTGGAAGATCACTTCATTTAGCCTTGTAGGCCACGCAGTCAACTTCAACCTTGCAGTCGACCATCATGCGCGACTGCACACAGGCGCGTGCCGGCGGGTTCATGCCGAAATATTCGGCGTAGACACCGTTGAAGGTCCAGAAGTCGCGCGGGTCATCGAGCCAGACGCCAACCCGGACCACGTCTTCGATCCCGTAGCCCGCCTCGTGAAGGATGGCGATCATATTCTCGATCGCCTTACGGCTTTCGGCAATGATGCCGCCGCCGATGATCTCGCCGCCCTCCATGGCAACCTGGCCCGAGACATAGAGCCAGCCATTCGCCTCGACGGCGCGCGCAAAGGGCAAGGCCTGCTTGCCCGCACCGGTTTCGCCCGTCCCATAACGCTTGATCGTCACACGTCACTCCACTTCTTGATTTTTCAGCTGAATGTCAATTGAACGCCGAGGATTTCAGGAATTCCGCCAGCCGCTCCGTCTTCGGCTTCACAAACATCTCGCGGGGGTCGCCCTCCTCGCCGATCCGCCCCTGGTTCATGAAGATGACCCGAGACGACACCTCGTAGGCAAAGCGCATCTCGTGCGTGACGATGAGCATGCTCATGCCGTCTTCCGCGAGCCCCTTGATCACCTGCAGCACCTCGTTGACGAGTTCCGGGTCGAGCGCGGATGTCACCTCGTCGAAGAGCATCAGCCTCGGATTCATGGCGATGGCGCGGGCGATTGCGACGCGCTGCTGCTGACCGCCGGAAAGCTGACCGGGGTAATGGTCGATACGGGAGAGGAGCCCCACCCGGTCGAGCCATTTCTCGGCAAGCGCCCTTGCTTCGTCGCGACCCATCTTCTTCACCTTGATCAGCCCCAGCATCACATTTGCCGCGGCGCTCATGTGCGGAAACAGATTGAACTGCTGGAAGGCCATGCCAGTCAGGGCGCGCTGGCGAGCGATCTCGCGCTCCGGCTTGCGACGGCGCACGCCGCCAACCGTCTCGTAGCCGATTTCCGCGCCATCGAGGGTGATGGTGCCACCCTGGAACTCCTCGAGCATGTTGATGCAGCGGAGCATTGTCGTCTTGCCGGAACCGCTCGAGCCGATGATGCTGATCACCTCGCCCTGGCGCATCGTACAATCCACGCCCTTCAGGACCTCGACCGTGCCGTAGCGCTTGTGAAGATCACGGATTTCGAGAAGATTGTTCATCGGGGCCTCACGATGGAACGGCGGTCTTGCGCTCGACGTAGCGGCCGAAGCGCTCGATGCCGTAGTTGATGACGAAATAGAGGAAGCCCGCGAAGAAATAGAATTCGAGGCTCATGAAGGTGCGGGAGATCACTTCCTGCGTGCGCAGCAAGAGCTCGGCCACGCCGATGATCGAAAGCAGCGTCGAAGCCTTGACCATTTCGGCCGCGGTGTTGACCCAGGCCGGCAGCGCCTGGCGCAGCGCCTGCGGTCCCAGCACATAGGCGAAGGTCTGCGGGAAGGTGAGCCCGATCGCCTTCGCGGCCTCGGTCTGGCCCTTCGGGATAGATTGCAGCGCCCCGCGCACCAGTTCGCCGACATGCGAGCTGCAAAAGACCGCAAGCGCCAGAACGCCCGCCTGGAACGGGCCGAGATTGATGCCCACAGTGCCCAGGACGTAGTAGCTCGCAAGTACGAGGACGAGCACCGGCGTGCCGCGGATGAAATCCGTGTAACCGCGGACCAGCCATTTGAGCGGTCTCACGCCATAGGTGAGCGCCAGCCCGACAAAAACGCCCAGCACCGTACCGACGACGATCGACGATAGCGAGATCGAGATCGACACGCCAAGGCCCTTGAGAAGTGGAAACCGCGCCACCCAGAGCTGATCGAGAAAGGAGAAGTCCATTGGCGTCACCTCGGCACGGCGAGCCGCCGCTCGACGGCCCGCATCAGCGCGGCCAGCAGCGAACAGGTTGCGACATAGAGGCAGCTCGCGACGATCCAGGTCTCGATGACCCGGAACGTTTCGACGTTGATCTTGCGCGCCTCGAAGGTGAGTTCCGGAACCGCGATCGCAGCGGCGAGCGAGGTGTCCTTGAAGAGCGAGATCAAGGTGCTGCCGAGCGATGGCAGCACGTTGCGCAGCATCAGGGGGATAATGATCGAGATGCGGATCTGCAACTCAGTCAGTCCGATCGCCAGCCCAGCTTCGCGCTGCCCCGGCGGCACGGCGATGAGACCGCCGCGAAAGACCTCGGCGAGATAGGCGCCGGAATAGATCGCAAGCGTCAATACGAAGCTCTCGATCTTGCCGAGACGGATTCCGAGTTCGGGAAGGGCGAAATAGCTGAAGAGGACGAGGACCAGGATCGGCGTGTTACGGATCATCGTCACGTAGAGGCCGGCCGGCTTTCGCAAGAGAACCCTCTTCGAGACCAGGCCGAAGGCCGTAATCAAGCCGATCGCACACCCGGCGAGGATCGCCAGTGCCGCCAGACCGAGACTGAGTGCAAGCCCTTGCAGGAGAAGGTCGAAGGAGCGCCAGACGGCCGAAAAGTTCAAAGTATAGGTCATGAGCGATAGCCCGATGGGACCGAGCCACTGGCAGTTTCGTCGCTTGACGGGAACTGCCAGTGGTTTCGGGCCTTACTTGAATTCGACCGGGAAGCCGATCTGCGGCGGCGTCAGGTCCTTGCCGAACCAGGTTTTGAAGGACTTGGCATAGAAATCGAACTCGACCCCCGTCATCGCCTCGTGCAGCGCCGTGTTGACGAAGTTCAGCCAGTCCTGGTCGCCGCGTTTCACCCCGCAGGCATAGGTCTGCGGGTTCCAGCCATAGCCGGCATCCTTGTAGCGGTCCGGATTTTGGGTCATGTACCAGGCAAGCGACGATTGGTCCGTGGCCGCGGCATCGGCACGGCCGGATTCGAGCGCCTGATAGATCAGGTCCACGGACTCGTATTGGTCGACGGTCGCCTCGGGGAGTGCGGCGTGAACCATATCCTCCGCATAGACGTTCTGCAGCACCGAAACGGTGACCGAGGAGCCCCCGGCCTTCAGCGCCTCATAATCGGCATATTTGCCGTCGCCCTTCAACATCAGGCCGACACCCTCGCGATAATAGGGAATGGTGAAGGCGATCTGCTGGGCGCGCTCGCCGGTCACCGTCATGAACTGACAGGTGATGTCCACCTTGCCGGTGGTGATGTTGGGGATACGCGCGTCCGATGACTGATTGACGAATTCGATCTTTTCCGGGTCGCCGAAGAGCGCCTTGGCGATGATGCGCCCCATGTCGACGTCGAATCCCTGCAGTTTGTCTTCTGCGCTCTTGAAGTGCCACGGCGCGTTCGTGCTGCCGGTGCCGAGTATTAGATGGCCCCGCGACAGCACCTCGTCGAGCTTGCTGGAGGGTTGCTGTGCAGCGGCCGGCATGGCTGCCAATGCCGTGACGGCAAAGCTCGCCGCCATAGTCAACGTCTTGATCATCGGTGATCTCCCCTTTTTTTGTTCCCGGTATCTGTGTATTCCAATATACCGGACACTAGTCCCGAATATCGGATTGACCTATCAAAGGCCTCGGTTCATAACTTGTCAAGCGGGCTCGGCGAGATTCGCCGTTTTCGCTTTCGATCATCGGAGGAACGGAGGCCGCATGACCCTGCCGATCGAGACGCCCGCCGTGCTCGTCGATCTCGACGTTGCCCGGCGCAATATCCGGGCTTTCCAGGCCTATGCCGACAGGCACGGGATCCGCGTGCGACCGCACATAAAGACGCACAAGCTGCCGCAGATGGCCGAGTTGCAGCTGGACGCGGGAGCGGTTGGAATTACCTGCCAGAAGGTGAGCGAGGCGGAGGCGATGGTCGACGGCAGCCCCCGCATCCAAGATGTGCTGATCACCTACAATATTCTCGGGGCAGAAAAGCTGGCGCGGCTCGAAAGCCTGAACGCGCGCGTGACCCTCAGCGTGGTCGGCGACAATCAGACCGTCCTCGATGCCCTGTCGGCCCATTTCGCCCGCACGGAAAAGCCGCTCACAGTGCTTGTGGAATGCAACACCGGTGCGGATCGCTGCGGCGTGGCGACGCCTGCCGAGGCCGCTCACCTTGCCCGCCGTATCGCCGACGCTCCCGGATTGCGCTTCGGCGGCCTGATGACCTATCCGCCGGCCGGCGCCGCGGCACAGGTGCAGTCTTTCATGAGCGAGGCAAAGCGGTTGATCGAGGCCGACGGGCTGGTGGTTGCGAGCATTACATCGGGCGGCACTCCAGGCATGATGCGGGCGGCGGAGGCGCCCGTCGCCACGGAATACCGGCCAGGCACCTACATTTACAACGACCGCTCGCTTGTTGCCCGCGGCGTGGCAACGTGGGAGGATTGCGCCCTTACCGTGCTTGCGACCGTCGTCTCCGTGCCGGCGCAGGACAGGGCGATTATCGACGCCGGCAGCAAAGTGCTGACCTCCGACCTGCTAGGCCTCACCGGCTACGGCCATGTGCTCGGCCGAGACGACATTTGCATCGATCAGCTTTCCGAGGAGCACGGCCGGCTGGTCTCGGATGGTGCGATTGGCCTTGAGGTCGGCGAGCAGGTCCGGATCGTCCCGAACCACGCCTGTGTCGTGACCAATATGGTGGATACCATTCATGTCCTTAAAGGCGGCGCACCGAAAACGAAATGGACAGTCGTCGCGCGAGGGCACGTGCTCTGAAGCGCTGACCCGCCCGCCCGCGTCGGCACTCCTCTATTTGCCTGTGCTGTGGCATATTGCGGTGTGACCCAACAGCAGAGGATCAGGCGGGCACGAAATTCCCCAAAATCCTGCAAAGACGACAGGACATTTCGCGAATGATAGTTCCAGCATCATAGGTTTGCGTTGCAGTAGTCGACTAAATTGATAGTTTTATTCGGCAAAGGATGGAGGTCGGGATGAGCTCGAATAAACTTGCCGGAATGCTGAAATTAGCGCTCGTGGTTGGAAGCCTGCAACTTGGCTCGATCGGCCTCGCTCAGGCGGACACGACGATCCTCAACGTCTCCTATGATCCCACGCGGGAACTCTACAAGGACATCAACGCCGCCTTCGCCGAGAAATGGGCGGCCGATACTGGGGAGACGGTGATGATCCAGACCTCCCATGGCGGTTCGGGAAAGCAGGCCCGCTCAGTCATCGACGGCTTGGCGGCGGATGTCGTGACGCTTGCGCTGGAAGCCGATATCGACGCGATCGCCGCGGCAACCGGCAAGATCCCCGCCGATTGGAAAAGCCGCCTCGCGAACAACAGCGCACCCTACACCTCGACGATCGTCTTCCTTGTCCGCAAGGGCAATCCTAAGGGCATCAAGGATTGGGGCGATCTCATCCGCGACGATATCCAGGTGATCACGCCCAATCCCAAGACCTCGGGCGGTGCCCGTTGGAACTTCCTCGCCGCCTGGGCCTGGGCACGCGCTGCGAACAATGGCGATGAGGCAAAGGCGCAGGCATATGTAAGCGAACTCTTCAAGCATGTTCCGGTTCTCGATACCGGCGCGCGCGGGGCAACGACCACCTTCGTCCAGCGTGGCCTCGGCGACGTATTGCTCGCCTGGGAAAATGAGGCCTATCTTTCGCTTGACGAACTCGGCCCCGACAATTTCGACATCGTCACGCCATCGATTTCGATCAAGGCCGAGCCGCCGGTGGCGCTCGTCGACGGCAATGTCGACAGCAAGGGCACGCGTAAGGTCGCCGAAGCCTATCTCGATTATCTCTACAGCGACGCCGGGCAAAAGATCGTGGCCAAGCACTACTATCGCCCCTTCAAGCCGGAAGCCGCCGATCCCGAGGACGCTGCGCGCTTCCCCGAGGTGAAGCTCGTCACCATCGCCGATTTCGGCGGATGGAAGGAAGCGCAACCGAAATTCTTCGCCGATGGCGGGATTTTCGACCAAATCTACAAGCCGGGACGATAAGATCCGATGGCCTCTCGCACACGCATGCGATGGCGGTTTCGGCAGCCGAGCGTCATTCCGGGGTTCGGATTGGCGCTCGGCGTCACACTGACATGGCTCACCCTCATCGTTCTTATTCCGATTGCCGGTCTTCTTTGGCGCTCGAGCGGCCTCGGTTGGTCGAAGTTCATCGCGCTGACACTTGACGAACGTACTGTCAACGCGCTGACGATCAGCTTCGGCACCGCGTTCATCGCGGCGATCGTCAACCTCGTCTTCGGCGTCGTCCTCGCCTGGGTTCTGGTGCGCTACCGCTTCCCCGGCAAGCGCGTGATCGACGCCATGGTCGATCTACCCTTCGCGCTGCCGACCGCCGTCGCCGGCATTGCGCTCACGACCCTTTATGCGCCGAACGGCTGGATCGGCGCGGTCCTCGAACCACTCGGCATCAAGATCGCCTTCACCCCGGCCGGCATCATCGTCGCCCTCGTCTTCGTCGGCCTGCCCTTCGTCGTCCGCACGGTGCAGCCAATCATGGAGGAAATCGACAAGGAGGTCGAGGAAGCGGCCGCGACCCTCGGCGCCAACCGCTTCCAGACGATCAGCCGCGTGCTGCTGCCGGGCCTGTTGCCGGCCGGCTTGACAGGCTTCGCGCTCGCCTTCGCCCGCGGCGTCGGCGAATATGGTTCGGTCATCTTTATTGCCGGCAACCTGCCCTATGTATCGGAGATCGCCCCGCTGCTGATCGTGATCCGGCTCGAGGAATTCAACTATCCGGCGGCGACCGCGATCGCCGCGGTGATGCTGCTCCTCTCTTTCATCATGCTGCTGGTCATCAACATGATCCAGGCCTGGAGCAGACGGAGATATGGCCATGGTTCATGATTTCAGCCCGGCACCGGCCACGGCACCCTCCCTGCTCGTCGGCGCGGCAACGTCGGAGAGCCGGCTCGCCCGCTCGGTGCTGATCACGCTCGCACTCGGCTTCGTCGCCCTCTTCCTGCTGCTGCCGCTCGCCACCGTCTTCATCGAGGCGTTCCGCAAGGGGCCGGCGGAGTTCTTCGCAGCACTTGCCGATCCGGAGACCATCTCCGCCGTCTTCCTGACGCTGACTGTCGCCGGCATCGCCGTTCCGCTCAATCTCGCGTTCGGCGTGGCGGCCGCCTGGGCAATCGCCAAGTTCGAGTTCAAGGGCAAGGCCTTCCTGACGACGCTGATCGACCTGCCATTCTCCGTGTCGCCGGTCATTTCCGGTCTGGTTTTCGTGCTGCTTTTCGGCGCCAACAGCGTGCTCGGGCCCTTTCTCCAGAGCTTCGGCCTTCAGATCCTCTTCGCCGTTCCGGGACTGGTGCTCGCCACTGTCTTCGTCACCTTCCCCTTCGTCGCGCGCGAGTTGATCCCGCTGATGCAGGAACAGGGCACGAGCGACGAGGAGGCGGCGCTGTCACTCGGCGCCAGCGGCTGGCAGACCTTCTGGCATGTAACGCTGCCCAACATCAAATGGGGCCTGCTTTACGGCGTGCTGCTCTGCAACGCCCGGGCCATGGGCGAGTTCGGCGCCGTCTCCGTCGTTTCCGGCCACATTCGCGGCCAGACGAACACGATGCCGTTGCAGGTCGAGATCCTCTACAACGAATACAACTTCGTCGCCGCGTTTGCGGTCGCAGCACTCCTTGCGCTTCTGGCGCTGGTGACGCTCGTCCTGAAGACGGCGCTTGAACTTCGCTACAGCGACGAGATCGCTGCCAGCCGCAGGCATTGAAAGGTCCATAAGGCATGGAAGTCCGCGTCCAGAACATACGCAAGGAATTCGGCCGCTATCCCGCGCTCGAAGACGTCTCGCTCGACATCCGTACCGGCGAATTGATCGCGCTGCTTGGCCCCTCCGGCTCCGGCAAGACGACGCTGCTGCGGCTGATTGCCGGGCTCGAGAGCCCCACCGACGGCGTGATCTTATTCGGAAACGAGGACGCGTCGAAGAAAAGCGTGCAGGAGCGCAATATCGGTTTCGTCTTCCAGCACTACGCGCTGTTCCGGCACATGACGGTGCTCGAAAACGTCTCCTTCGGGCTAAAGGTCCGACCCGCCAGCAGGCGGCCGCCGGCCGCCGAGATTCGCCGCCGCGCGCTCGAGCTTTTGGACCTCGTGCAGCTATCGAGCCTTGAAAAACGCTATCCGGCCCAGCTTTCCGGCGGCCAGCGCCAGCGCGTGGCGCTCGCCCGCGCCATGGCGGTGGAGCCCAATGTGCTTTTGCTCGACGAGCCTTTCGGCGCGCTCGACGCGCAGGTCCGCAAGGAACTCCGCAAGTGGCTGCGCGACATCCACGACCGTACCGGCCACACGACCGTCTTTGTCACCCATGACCAGGAGGAGGCACTGGAGCTTGCCGACCGCGTCGTGGTGATGAGCAAGGGTGCGATCGAGCAGGTGGGGACACCCGACGAGATCTACGATCACCCGATCTCGCCCTTCGTCTATGGCTTCATCGGTCAGTCGAATTGCCTCGATGTCACGCTTCAAAGCGGCGAGATCTGGTTCGAGGACCGGTCGATCGGCCTGCGTGCGGCGAACGAACCGGACGGACCGGCAACCCTCTATTTCCGCCCGCACGACGTCGAACTGATCGACGGTTGCGGTGGCTGCCTCGCCGGACTCGTTACCGCCAGCCGGCGCGTGGCGGGCACACGGCACCTGGAACTGGACCTCGGCCGGACCCAGCCTCCGGTCGAGATCGAGTTGCCGCCGGAGCGCGCCTCTTCGACCGACCACACCCGCATCGCCTTCCGGCCGACGAAATGGCAGCTCTACCGCACTGAGTGCGATTTGGCTGTCGCGCCGATGCCGGCGGAACCAGCACAGGTAGAACGCGCACAAACCGGGACGTAACAGGATATTCAACGGTTCGCTTAGTACTACAGTTGTAAATGACCTCGCTTTCTGTAGTGGGCGAGCATAGCCTGAGCCTGATGGTTTCGTCGCCAGAGAGACCCGGCGAGAATGAAAGCCCGTTTTGCGGGCTTTCACATGATCAGTGCAAGTGAATTTCGCATGAAGCCGTCCGCCAGTCGACTGGCCCGGAAAGAAATCATGATTTCTTGACGTGGTCGCCTGCAGCGGAAGCACCTGAGCATGACCAATCGCATACTTTTGTAGGCAGCCGATCGTGAACTTGGCAAAGAAGCGCTCATTTCCTCGCCGATATCTTAAGGCTATCCGGCTGGTATTCGAAGAGTGTAGTTTCTTCTGGCCGAGGTTGGAGGTCGATATGGAAGCGGATAGACTTGCCCCGGTGGTGAGCCGAGCTCTTGTGATTGGAATCCTGCAGTTCGGCTCTATCGGCCTCGCTCACGCCGATACGACGATCCTGAACGTGTCCTATGACTCGACGCGGAAACTCTACAAAGAATTCAATGCCGCCTTCGCTGAAAAATGGGAGGCGGATACAGCCAAGGCGGTGACGATCCGGACCTCCCATGGGGGCTCGGGCAAGCAGGCGCGCTCCGTCATCGACGGGCTGCCGGCGGACGTGGTGACGCTGGCGCTCGAGGCCGATATCGATGCGATCGCCGCGGCGACCGGCAAGATCCCAGCCGATTGGAGAACCCGCCTCGAAAACAACAGCGCCCCGTACACCTCGACGATCGTCTTCCTCGTCCGCAAGGATAATCCGAAAGGTATCAAGGACTGGGGCGACCTCGTCCGTGACGATATCCAGGTGATCACGCCCAATCCGAAGACATCGGGCGGCGCCCGCTGGAACTTCCTCGCCGCCTGGGCCTGGGCGCGCGCGGAAAATAACGGCGACGATGCCAAAGCGCAGGAATATGTGGCGCAATTGTTCGAGCACGTACTCGTTCTCAACACCGGCGCCTGGGGGGCGATGACCACATTCGTCCAACGCGGATTTGGGGATGTGCTGCTTGCCTGGGAGAACGAGGCCTACCTCTCCCTCGAGGAACTCGGCCCGGACAAGTTTGAGATCGTCACGCCATCGATTTCGATCAAGGCGGAGCCGCCGGTGGCGCTGGTCGACGGCAATGTCGACCGCAAGGGCACGCGCAAGGTGGCGGAAGCCTATCTCAACTACCTCTACAGCGATGTCGGACAGAAGCTTGCGGCCAAGCATTATTACCGGCCGTTCAAGCCGGAATTCGCCGACCCCAAGGACACCGCGCGCTTCGCCGATCTCAAACTGGTCACCATTGACGAATTCGGCGGTTGGACGGAAGCTCAGCGGAAGTTCTTCGCCGACGGCGGGGTTTTCGACCAGATCTACAAGCCGGGGCGGTAAGATTGCATGGCCCTTGGCAGCCGAGCGTTTGAGCCGCAGGCATTGAAAGGTCCAGAGATCCATGGAAGTCCGCGTCCAGAGCTTACGCAAGGAATTCGACCGCTTCCCGGCGCTTGTCGACGTTTCCCTGGATATCCGCTCCGGTGAGTTGATCGCGCTGCTTGGCCCCTCCGGCTCCGGGAAGACGACGTTGCTCAGGCTCATTGCCGGTCTCGAAAGCCCGACCGAGGGCACGATCTTCTTCGGCGCCGAGGACGCATCGAAGAAAACCGTGCAGGAACGCAACATCGGTTTCGTCTTCCAGCACTATGCGCTTTTCCGGCACATGACGGTGCTCGACAACGTCTGCTTCGGCTTGAAGGTGCAGTCCGCCGCCCGCCGCCCGCCGCCCGCCGAGATCCGCCGCCGGGCGCTCGACCTTTTGGAACTGGTGCAACTCTCCGGACTAGAAAAGCGCTATCCGGCCCAGCTTTCCGGTGGCCAGCGCCAGCGGGTCGCGCTTGCTCGCGCCATGGCGGTGGAACCGAGCGTGCTGCTGCTCGACGAGCCCTTCGGCGCGCTCGACGCGCAGGTGCGTAAGGAACTGCGCAAGTGGCTCCGGGAAATCCATGACCGCACCGGTTATACGACCGTCTTCGTCACCCATGACCAGGAGGAAGCGCTCGAGCTTGCCGACCGCTTGGCCGTGATGAATAAGGGCGCGATCGAGCAGGTCGGCACGCCCGACGAGATCTACGACCACCCAATTTCTCCCTTCGTCTACGGCTTCATCGGCCAGTCGAACTGCCTGGAGGTGACGCTTGCGAGCGGTGAGATCTGGTTCGAGGACCGCCCGATCGGTCTGCGCGCCGCAAACGAACCGAGCGGGCCGGCAACCCTCTATTTCCGCCCCCACGACGCCGAGCTCATCGAGGGCTCCAGCGGCTGCCTCGCCGGCCGCGTCACAGCGAGCCGGCGCGTCGCGGGCACGCGCCACTTGGAACTCGATCTCGGCAAGACGCAGCCTTCGATCGAGATTGAGTTGCCGCCCGAGCGCGCGTCCTCGGCCGACCGCAGCCGTATCGCGTTCCGCCCCACTAAGTGGAGGCTGTTTCGCAGTGAGTAGCCGAACTCTATCATTGAGCGTGAGCGATCGGAGGCTGAGCTCCAGGGCCGGCAAGAATTTCCCGGATGTTCTTGGAAGAGTATCTCGACACCGGCGCCCGGGCGGCAACGACCACCTTCGTGCGGCGCTGCCTTGGTCGTCACGCAGGCACTAAATCCACGACGCCGGCGACTTTGGCAGCCGGCCCTCGGGATCGACGACGTCGAGCCTCGGTCCATTCTTGCCATTCCAGCGCCAGAGCGCGGCACAGGTGCCGCCGGGCGACATGAAGGACGGGTAGATCACGCCGTGAAACCCGCGGGCGAGGAGGTTCGCGTGCACGGTGTGCGTCTGCGGCGCCACTCCGCGGTCGAGTTCCTCGCGCCATTCGCAGCGGTGAATGGCCTCCTCAAGGTCAAGCTCGGCGAGCACGCCGGCGTCGGTAAGGTCTGCAAGCTTCGCGTCACGCAGTTCCAGCTTCACGATAAGTGCCGGATGCTGGACGAAACCCTGATTGTATTCCGCCCAGGCGGTGGAAAGCTCGCGCGCCGCATAGATGGTCGGCGTGCCGATCGGATTCCATCGGCCGCCGAATCGGGCGGCACCCTCACCGGAAAGCGGCATATGCGCCCAGCGCGGCACGAAGGCGCGCCAGAGCTCCGTCGGCTCGGCTGGCGTCATCAGGAATAGACGCCGGCGCGCACGGACTCGAGATAGGCAAGCACCTTGTCGGCCTTGCCTTCGCCCACCAGGTCATGGGCCGTCTTCCCGGCCCAGCCCGGGATCGGCTGATGCTTGAACCAGATGACGGCACGGGTCTCGTCCCCCGCCATTTCCGATGCCATTGCAAGGATGCGCACGACCTGGCTCAGCGCGCTGTCGACCTTCCGCACCCCGGACTTGGCGGTCAAGGTGTTGCGGGCGACGCCGATCAGCTTGGCGAGTTCCGCGAGCGTCACGCCCAGCCGGTCGGCAACCAGGCGGGCCGACAGATACGGCGAGTGGTCCTCTCCGAAGCGCGCAGCGGTAATGTCGAAATCGACAGCGATCATGACCAATCTCGATCCTGTTTTGATCAGCTTGATGTTAAAATAGGATCAAATTCTGATTAGTTCAAGCGCAAGCAGAGCTCAAGCGCGCCAGGACGGCTCACGGCGCTCGAAAAAGGCCGATACCCCTTCCCGCGCTTCGTCCGTCTCCCAGGTATCGGCGAGTCGCTCGATCGTCGCGGCAATGATAGCATCGGTGATGGGAGCACCTAGCGATCGCGCCAACCGCTTCGCCCGCCCGGCTGCTGCGGGAGCGGCGGCAAGATAGGTTAGGGTTTCGGCTTCGATCGTGGCGTCCAACTGGGCGGCATCGACAACCGCCGTCACCAGCCCTGCGGTCGTCGCCTCTTGCGCTTCGAAAAGCCGCCCGGACATGAACAGTGGCCGGGCTCTTCCCTCGCCGATCCGGGCAACGACATAAGGACTGATTGTGGCTGGGATCAAACCGAGCCGCGTTTCCGTCAGGCCGAACTTCACCCCCTTCGCCGCAATGACGGCGTCGCAGACGCTCATCAGCCCGACGCCGCCGCCGAAGCTATTGCCGTGCACGCGCGCGACCAGCGGTTTCGGCAGTTCATTCAGCGCCTTGAGCATCATCGCCAGCCGCGTCGCTTCGGCGATCCGCGTCTGCCGATCAGCGGCAAACTGCTCGCGCATCCATTCGAGATCGCCCCCGGCGCAGAAACTCTTCCCTTCGGCATCGAGCACGACCGCGCGCACTGCCGCATCGGCAGAGAGCCTGACGGCTGCGTCGGTGAGTTCGCCGATCATCACCGCGGAAAGGGCATTGTGCTTTTCGGGGCGGGCAAGCGTCAGCCGGGCGATACCGCGATCCTCGACGACAAGTCGAATCGTGTCATAGGTCATGCGGCACCTAACAAGGACCGGGCGAAGGCTGCGGCGTGATCGAGCTTCTCCCCATCAAGACCCGTCGAATATCCTTTTGTCAGCAGGAAGGCGTTCACCGCGAGCGAGTCGACATTGCCCGCCGCCCCTGGAGCATAGGGGCAGCCGCCGAGGCCGGCCACGGAGGCGTCGAACACCCTCAGCCCGTGATCGAGGGCAGCGGCGATATTGTCGAGCGCCCGACCGGACGTATCATGAAAATGGCCCGCGAGCTTGCTCGCGGCAATCTCGCCGAGCACTGCCGCGAGCATCGCATCGACGGCTTTCGGCGTGCCGCGTCCGATCGTGTCGCCGAGGCTGATCTCATAGCAGCCGAGGTCAGCCATAAGCCGCGCGACGCGCAAAACCGCCGTCGGCGCGATGGCGCCCTCATAGGGACACTCGATGACGCAACTCACATAGCCGCGGAGCGGAATTCGACGGTGATGGGCCGCCTCCGCGACCGGACGAAATCGCTCGATGCTCTCGGCGATCGAGCAATTTATGTTCTTCTGCGAAAAGGTTTCCGAGGCGGAGGCGAAGATCGCCACCTCGTCGGCACCAGCGGCAATTGCCGCCTCGAACCCCTGCATGTTGGGCGTCAATGCGGCGTAGCGCGTGCCCAGCCGCCGTCTTATGCCCGATAGGACGGCCGGCGCGTCGGCCATCTGCGGCACCCAGCGCGGGCTGACGAAGCTCGTCACTTCTATTCGTTCGTAGCCGCAATCGGAAAGGAGATCGACGAGCCTGATCTTGTCGGCCGTGTCGACCAGACGCGGCTCGTTCTGAAGCCCGTCGCGGGGCGCCACCTCGACGATCGTGACATGTCCTGCCCGCTGCGAGGTCATTACTCAGCCGCCTCCTCTTGTAGCGTCACGAGCACCGTACCTTCGCTGACCTGCGCTCCCTCGGCCACGAGCACGCTCGCGACAGTTCCCTCGCGCGCAGCCGAAAGGGTCAATTCCATTTTCATCGCCTCCATGACGACGAGCGCTTGGCCCTTGGCCACAGCCTCCCCCGCCCCGACCCGGACCAGCTTGATCAGTCCCGGCATCGGCGCGATGAGTTCGTCGTCGGCGATTTCTCCGCCGTGTCCGCCAGCGAAATGGTCCGGCAACTGGAACGTCAGGTTGCGGCCGTCGACAAACAGGGTCAATGTCTCGCCTTGGCGAACGAAGCGCAGCGCCCGCCGCCGGCCCGATACCTCGACACTGGCGCCATCCTCGAAACGCTCCAGCACTAGCACGGGAAAGGTGCTCGTACCCGCATGAACCGCGAACTGATCACGCCCGCGCGCCTTCAGCGTCACGACCGAGTGCCCGCCCGCATGGTCGATCATGACGGTCCGGTCCGCGTCGCCCCAGATCTGCCAATGGCCGAGCGATAGCCACGGATCGTTGGCGGTGATCGGCCGGAGCACATCGGTCGAAACGATCGCCGCCAATGCCAGTTCCTCGTCGTCCGGGGCGACCGGTGCCGTGAGTCGTTCGATTTCGCGGTCGATCAGTCCCGTGTCCGGCCTCCCAGAGCGGAATTCATGCTCCTCCGTCAGCCGGATGAGAAAGTCGAGATTGGTCGCCGTCCCGCCGATGCGGCTTTCCTTGAGTGCGGTCTGCAGACGCGCGAGGGCCGCCGCTCGATTGCCGCCATGGACGATCAGCTTGGCGACCAAAGGATCGTAATAGGGAGTGATCGCATCGCCCTGCCGTACGCCGGAGTCGATCCGCACGCCTTCGTCCGGAAAGCTCAGGTGCTTCAGTTCACCCGTTGCCGGCAGGAAGCCCCTGGCGGGATCTTCCGCATAGATTCGTGCCTCGAAGGCCCAGCCATCGACGCCGATATCCGCCTGTCTTCGCGGTAGCGGTTCGCCGGCAGCGACGCGCAATTGCCATTCGACGAGGTCGAGCCCGGTAACTGCCTCCGTCACCGGGTGCTCCACCTGCAAGCGTGTGTTCATCTCCATGAAATAGAACCGGTCCGGCCATAGCCCGTTCGTCACATCGGCAATGAATTCGACCGTGCCAGCCCCGACATAGCCGATCGCCTGCGCCGCTCTGACCGCGGCGTCGCCCATGGCGCGGCGCACCTCCGCCGTCATGCCCGGCGCCGGAGCCTCCTCAATCACTTTCTGGTGACGGCGTTGCAGCGAGCAGTCGCGCTCGAAGAGGTGAACGATATTTCCTTGGCGGTCGCCGAACACCTGCACCTCGATGTGGCGCGGCCGCGTCAGGTATTTCTCGATCAAGACCGCATCGTCGCCGAAGGCGGCCTTCGCTTCGCGCCGCGCCGATTCGAGCGCCTCGATGAAATCCTCCATCCGCTCGACGCGCCGCATACCCTTGCCGCCACCGCCGGCTCGTGCCTTGATCAGCACCGGGTAGCCGATTTCCGCCGCCTGCCCTGCGAGGAAGTCCGCCTCTTGTGCATCGCCATGATAGCCCGGCACGACCGGAACGCCGGCGCGCTCCATCAGGGCCTTGGCCGCGTCCTTGAGACCCATGGCGCGGATCGCAGGCGCGGGCGGGCCGATGAAGATCATGCCGGCAGCCTCGACGGCTTCGGCAAAGTCGGCATTTTCCGAAAGGAAGCCGTAGCCTGGATGAATGGCGTCCGCCTCAACGCTTTTCGCCGCCGCAATGATCCGCTGGATCGAGAGATAGCTGTCGGCGGCGGGTGCCGGCCCGATCCGTATCGCTTCATCCGCCAGTGCCGCATGCATCGCCCCGTCGTCGGCATCGGAATAGACGGCAACGGTGCGCATGCCGAGGCGATGAGCAGTTCTGATGATGCGGCAGGCAATCTCACCGCGATTGGCAATCAGGAGCTTCGAAACCATGCGTCTCTCTTCCGCTTCACTGCGCCGCCACCACTTCGACCTCGAGCAGCCAGGCCGAATCGAAAATACCGGTGACCACGACCGTCATCGCCGGCGCCAGGGTGCCGAGATACTCGTTGCGGATCTCCCGGTTCTCGACGGTGTGCTGCCTGTCGGCGAGATAGGTCGTCACCTTCACGACATCGGTCTTGGGCATGCCAGCGGCCTTCAACTGCGCATCAACGTTGAGCCACACCTGGCGCGCCTGGGCGTCAAACCCCTCCGGCACGGCATCGTCCGATGTCATCGGGATCTGGCCGCTGACAAAGAGCAGCCGGCGGAAGTTCTCGATGCTGACCGCCTGCGAATAGCCGCCGCGAGGCTGCGGCGCATTCATGGCATTGATATTGTCCCGTTTCATCCCCGACCCTTCCATAACCTACATTCTGAACAAGCCGAAACGCGTCTCCTCGATCGGCGCATTCAGCGCCGCCGAGAGCGACAGGGCCAGAACCTCGCGGCTCTTGCGCGGATCGATGACGCCATCGTCCCAAAGACGCGCCGAGGCATAAAGCGGATGGCTTTGGCGTTCAAAAAGATCGAGAACGGGTTTGCGGAAACGTGCTTCCTCCTCGTCGCTCCAAGGGGTGCCGGCCCGACGCAACGCTTCGCCGCGCACGGTCGAGAGTACTCCCGCCGCCTGTTCGCCGCCCATGACGGAGATGCGGCTGTTCGGCCAGGTCCAGAGGAAGCGCGGCGAAAAGGCCCGGCCGCACATGCCGTAATTGCCGGCCCCGAACGAGCCGCCGACGAGCATGGTGATCTTCGGCACCTTGACGGTCGCGACGGCCGTCACCAGCTTGGCCCCGTGCTTGGCGATGCCCTCGGTCTCGTACTTGCGCCCGACCATGAAGCCGGTGATGTTCTGCAGGAAGACGAGCGGAATGCGGCGCTGCCCGCAGAGTTCCACGAAATGCGCGCCTTTCAGTGCCGATTCGGAGAACAGGACGCCGTTATTGGCGATGATGCCGACCGGCATGCCGTGGACATGGGCGAAACCGCAGACGAGCGTGGTTCCGAAACGCCCCTTGAACTCGTCGAAGCGCGAACCGTCCACGATACGGGCGATAACCTCGCGAATCTCATAGGGCGTCCTCACATCGGCGGGGACGATACCGGCGATTTCGCCCGGATCGTAGAGCGGCGGCTCAGGCGCGCGCAGTTCCACCGTCCAGGGCTTTTCGCGGTTCAATGCGGAAATGACGCGGCGCGCAAGCGCCAGCGCATGCGCGTCGTCGCGGGCGAGGTGATCGGCAACGCCGGAGAGACGCGTATGCACATCGGCACCGCCAAGATCCTCGGCTGAGACAATCTCTCCCGTTGCTGCGCGCACAAGCGGCGGACCAGCGAGAAAGATCGTGCCCTGCCCCTCGACGATGATCGTCTCGTCCGACATGGCCGGCACGTAAGCGCCCCCGGCCGTGCAGGAGCCCATCACCACTGCGACCTGGGGAATGCCGGCCGCAGACATGTTCGCCTGGTTGTAGAATATCCGGCCGAAGTGATCGCGATCGGGAAAGACCTCGTCCTGGTTCGGCAGGTTGGCACCGCCGGAATCGACGAGATACACGCAAGGGAGACGGTTCTCGGCCGCGATCTCCTGCGCCCTCAAATGCTTTTTCACCGTCATCGGATAATAGGTGCCGCCTTTGACGGTCGGATCGTTGCAGACGACCATGCATTCGCGGCCGGAGATACGGCCGATGCCGGAGATCAGCCCGGCACCGGGTGCGTCGCCGTTATACATGCCGTGCGCGGCGGTCGCGCCGATCTCGAGAAAGGGCGTCGCAGGGTCGATCAGCGATGCAATCCGGTCCCGCGGCAGGATCTTGCCTCGGCTGACATGGCGTTCGCGCGCCGCCTCCCCGCCCCCGGCAGCGGCGAGCCGCACCGCCTCCTCGACGGTCGAGATCGCCTCCGCCATGGCGGCGCGATTTGCCCTGAACACATCCGAGGATGGCGAGATTTGCGATCGCAATATTGTCATGGTCCCCCCAGACCTATCCTTTCGCTCCGCCCCGCTATTTCGTTTCGGCAAAGAGCTCCCGGCCGATCAGCATGCGGCGGATTTCGCTGGTGCCGGCGCCGATCTCGTAAAGCTTCGCGTCGCGCAGCAGCCGGCCGGCCGGAAAGTCGTTGGTGTAGCCGTTACCGCCAAGCGCCTGGATCGCCTCAAGCGCCATAAAAGTCGCCCTCTCCGCCGCGTAGAGAATGCACCCCGCGGCATCCTTGCGCGCCGTCTCGCCGCGGTCGCAGGCGGCCGCTACCGCATAGACATAGGCGCGTGCGGCGTTCAGTGTCACATACATGTCGGCAAGCTTTCCCTGCATCAACTGAAACTCGCCGATCGGTTGACCGAACTGCGTGCGTTCATGGAGATAGGGGACGACGACATCGAGGCAAGCGGCCATGATGCCGAGCGGACCTGCTGAGAGAACAACCCGCTCGTAGTCGAGGCCCGACATCAACACCTTGACACCCTCACCGATCTTGCCGAGCACGTTTTCTTCCGGAACCTCGCAGTCCCTGAAGATGAGCTCCGAAGTGTTCGAACCGCGCATGCCGAGCTTGTCGAGCTTCTGGCCGGTCGAGAAACCGGGAAAGGTCTTTTCGACCAGGAAGGCGCTGATGCCGCGCGGTCCGGCCGCCGGATCGGTCTTGGCATAGACCACCAGCACATCGGCGTCGGGGCCGTTGGTGATCCACATCTTGCTGCCATTCAGAATGAAGCGGTCGCCGCGCTTTTCGGCCCTAAGCTTCATGGATACGACATCCGAACCGGCGCCCGGTTCGGACATGGCCAGCGCCCCGACATGCTCACCCGAAATCAATTTCGGCAGATATTTCGCTTTCTGCGGCGGGGTGCCGTTGCGGTTGATCTGGTTGATGCAGAGATTGGAATGGGCGCCATAGCTCAGGCCCACCGAGGCGGAAGCGCGGCTGATCTCTTCCATCGCCACGCAATGGGCAAGGTAGCCAAGGCCGGCACCGCCATACGACTCGTCCGCCGTAATACCGAGCAGCCCCATCTCGCCCATCTGGCGCCAGAGCGGGGCAGGGAAGGCATTGTTGCGGTCGGCCTCGTCCGCCAGCGGTGCGATGCGCTCGGCAGCGAAGCGGCGAACGCTGTCGCGCAATGCGTCGATCTCCTCGCCGAGTGCGAAGTTCAATCCACCTTGAAACATCCCGTCCTCCTCCTTTGGCAACCCGGCGATAATCTCCTCACCCGGGTGGCCGAACCGTGCTGCAATTCAACATGCTGCAGCGGTCCATGATAACGCCGCGCGGCTTTGTCGCGAACGATAACATCGCTGACGGCTAATTTCCTTCCAAAGAGCTGGCCCGCCAAGCACGATCTGCAAAGAAGAACCCGGCGCCAACAGCAAGACGCTGCTCCGCCGTCGCCTGCTTCAGTGCCCGCCAGCGCCCGGGCCACCGATCGTCGCCCGTCAGATCTTCTGTACAATAGGGGAGAAACCAACTATTTTTTGGCAATGGATGCAACTGACAGAAAAATCGTTGGCATACTCAGCGCAGATGCGCGGACCTCGTTAACGGAAATCGGCGCGACGGTCGCCCTTTCCCCCTCGGCGGTCAACGAGCGCATCCGCCGCCTCGTGGCTGGCGGCGTCATCCGCGGTTTCACGCTCGAAGTCGATCACCGGTCGCTGGGGTTCGACGTGCTTGCCTTCGTCTGGATCGCTCTTTCCGCCGACGCCGACGAGACTGAATTTCGCAGATTCATAGCTGGCCATCCGGCGGTCGCGGAGTGCCATCATGTCACCGGCGGATGGTCCTATTGCGTCAAGGTCCGCATGCCGACGCTTGGCGACATCGAACCCTTTCTCGGGGAATTGAAGGCGCGCCGTTTCATCGGCCGCAGCGAAACGGTGATCGCCCTCTCAACCGTCGCGGAAAACACCCTCACCTTACCGGGCGGCGAAGACCCGAAGCGAGGGTGAACATGACCCTCATGCTTTTCGTAAAAGGGCTGGTGCTTGGAGTTGCGATCGCCGCGCCGCTTGGCCCGATCGGCTTGCTCTGCATCAATCGTACGCTGGAGCGCGGCTTCTGGGCCGGCGTAGCAGGCGGACTTGGTACCGCACTCGCCGACGCCACCTATGCCATGCTCGCGGCGGCAGGATTTGCCGCCTTCGCAGCGACGCTTGCGACGCTTTCGGTTCCGCTCGGACTCATCGGCGGCCTCTTCATGCTCTGGCTCGGCTGGCGCGGTCTGAGGCCGACGCCAACGGCCACGGCTGTCGAGGTGGGCAGCCGCGGTCTCGCCCGCATGGTGGCGGCAACCTTTCTGCTGACGATGGGAAACCCGACCACCATCCTGTCCTTCGCTGCGATCTTCGCGGGTCTCGGCCTTGCCGCGATCGGCGACAGAATGAATACGGCGATCGTTGTGGCCGGCGTCTTTCTCGGCTCGCTTGCCTGGTGGTTCGCCTTGAGCGGCGGCGTTGCGTTTGCTCGAGCGAAGCTGCCCGAGCGTTTCGCCGCGTGGACGTCTCGGTTTTCAGGGCTCATCCTGATCGGGTTCGGCGTCGCCGCGCTTGCTTCGGCAGGTGCCGACCTCATCCGCCGCTGACAGACGACCTCCGCCCTTTGTCTCGGCGAACCGCGCGACGGCAGCGAAACCGGTTATGGCGCGAGCAACCGATGGTGGTCGCGCGAAAAATGCTGGGCAATACGGAAGAAAAAGGCATTTCAGCTGCAGAAATTGGCGCGCAAAGATTGCATGGTCGCCGCGATTCAAGCACATTTGGATTCAAGACTACACCTATAGGTAATCGAGTAGGTAATCGAGCTTGCAAGGAGAATAGCAGATGAAGAAGGATCCCAATCCGATCGATGTCTTCGTCGGTTCGCGCGTGCGAATGCGCCGATTGATGGTCGGACTGAGCCAGGAAAAACTTGCCGACGGCCTGGGCATCACTTTCCAGCAGGTGCAGAAATACGAGAAGGGCACAAACCGCGTCGGCGCAAGCCGGCTGCAGGCGATTGCCGACATCCTTGGCGTGCATCCGAGCTTCTTTTTCCAGGAGGACGACAAGACCCAGGCGCGCGAAGCCCCTGCCGATATCCAGGAATCGCAGGAGATTTCCTCTTTCGTCGCATCGCGCGAGGGCATCGCCCTCAACAGAGCTTTCCTGAAGATCGCCGATCCGGTCCTGCGGAAAAAGATCATCTCGCTCGTTGCCGCTATGGCGAACACGCCGGAGGCGGAGCAACTTCCACCCGGGGCGCACCACAGCGAATCCCTGCACAGCTGACGGTCGTCGGTTGTGGCGGCCTGGAAAGGACCGAGTACCGCCGACGCAAGGCGCGGACAAGTCGGGCCACCTCGTGCCTTGCCGTTCGACATCACGCGACTGCCGCATCAACGATACGTTGCAGCATATGCCCGAACCGGCATGACGCCGTTGCCCGCATGAAAGTCGTCTTCGTCGGTCCTACGGTTCCCGATGCCTCGGAAATGGCCGGTGAGGCGCTCGTCATTCGTCCGCCTGCCCGGCAGGGCGACATATTGCGCGCCGTGCGCGACGGTACCACCGCGATCGGCATTATCGACGGCATTTTCGAGCGTGTCGCGCCGGTCTGGCACAAGGAGATCCTTTTCGCTCTGTCGCAAGGCATTGCCGTCCTTGGCGCAGCGAGCATGGGAGCCCTGCGCGCTGCCGAATGCGCCGCCTTCGGCATGATTGGGATCGGCGCGATTTACGGCGAATACGCAGCGGGCGGGACTGTGGACGATTCCGACGTGGCGTTGCTGCATGCTCCGCAAGAGCTCGGCTACGCGCCGCTCACCCTTCCCCTCGTCAACGTCCGGGCGACACTGCGGCGCCTCGCAGAGCGGCAGACCATTTCGGCAAAGCACGCATCGGCGATCGAAGACGCCGCTGCCAAGCTCTTCTACAAGGAGCGAACCTGGCCCACCATCATCGCAGGCGCAAGCCTCCCGCATGCGGATCGCGAAGCTCTGGCAGCGTTGCTGCGCGCCGGATATGTCGACCAGAAGCACGCGGACGCTCTGGAGCTGTTGAAGGAGCTGTCTCTTCTGTCGGGAGCGGACGCCTCGAGGCAGGGATGGACGTTCAATGCGACAAGTCTCTGGACGCGACTTCAGGAAATGTAGTTGACGCTGCGCATTGGACTTGGAGCTTCGCGGCGGCGGTTTTACCGCTCGGGTGGTTCCCACGATGGTAAGATCTTAATTGGCAGCGAAGCAGTAGAATAGACCGTCTCCGCCGGTGCTCCTGAACGCTTCCAGCGTACAGCCGCCACGCGTCGAATGGGACGAGTTCCACGACTTGGCGGCAGCCGAGTCGTCCAAGCCGGTGCGGTCGCTGTGGCCCACGATCGCTGCGCCTTCCGCGCCGCCCATCGTCCAGTTGCCGCACGTTTCCGGCGCCGCCGTTCCATCGGGCAGTGAGCCCGTCAGAATGTCGTGGCGGTTCGGGTTGTCACCGCGGCCGGGGATGACTTCTCCTTTTTCGTTGAGTGCCGTCTGCTTGGATATGTTGTTGCCACCGCCATGCAGCGAGGCAACATCATCGGCAATCCTTTCACCCTTGGCGTTGTACCAGGGTCCTGTGCCAATGCGATCCTTGGCATTCTCACGGTCAGTGGAGAGATAGGCTCTCCAGGTCTTGCCTGTCGAACCACTGGCCGCCGCCAGCGCGCTACAATGGGCGTCTGCGCCCGGAAGGCCTCCGAGGTCCCCGCCCTCGCCTGGGTTGACGCTGGTGACGAAGAAGCTCATCGACGTGTCCTGGGCGCGGGCTGCGAGGACCGAACAGGCTAATGCGGCTGCGACGAATACTAGCCGACGTTTCATGACAACCCTCCCGCGATATTCGAGCCTTCAGTGTATTGTCGGAGTCGGCGGCCGTAAAATCGAAATCTCGTGAGGAGAACGGCGTGCCGCCCGGGCCTTCCAGTATTGGCGAAGAGCGGCACCGCTCTCCGTTGACGTTCGGAACCGAAGAACTCCGTTTTGAATTGTAGCTGCATGACCAACCGTGCAGCAACGGATACGGGGTTGCGATGGCGACGAGGACATCCGCAGATTCGAAAACAGCTTTCGCGTTGCCCGCCACCAGCGAATGGTGGACGCAGCACCGCGGCGACTGGCCGGTCGTCGCAACCGCCATTCACAATGGGCACATGGCTCGCGACGCAGTGCGAAGCCTGTTTGCGCTTTCCGAAGCAGAACGTCGGCGTGAGGAAGATCCGTTCACCGAGTTCCTGATCCGCGACATCCCGAACCGGATCGTCGTTCACCGCTCGCGGTTTGAAGTCGACATCAACCGGGCGCGAAGCGGCGCCGTCTATCTGCGTCCGGAACAGGCTTGGGGCCTCAGGGTCTGGAAGACGGAACCGCCGCGGGATCTCGTCGAAGCATGCCTCGCCATGCACGACGAGTACTATGCGATGCTGCATTCGTTCCTTGCCGGGGTCGAGCGCTGCCACGGACGGTTCGTCGTTCTCGATGTGCACAGTTACAATCATCGACGGGCGGGCCCGGGATCGGAACCTATGCTCCCGGCGGAGGCGCCTGACATCAATATAGGCACGTTCTCCATGGACCGGCGAAGATGGTCATTTGTGGTGGATCGCCTGGTGGAGGCGCTGCGCGCCTCCGACTTTCCCGGCGGCCGATTGGACGTCCGCGAGAACATCGCATTTCAGGGCCGGGGCGAGCAGACACGCTTCATCCACGAGCACTTTCCAAACACGGGCTGTGCGATTGCGGTCGAATTCAAGAAAGTCTTCATGGATGAGTGGACCGGCGAGCCGCGGGGCGATGTCCTCACGGCGCTCAGGCGACTCGTTCGATCGGCCGTGCCGATACTGCTCGACGAATTGGAGGCGCGTCGATGAAGCTGGCGAATGCAAATGCCGCGAGGGGTGCGGACGCTCCGGAATGGCTTGATGAAGCCTTGAGCGCCATCCAAGCGGGCAAAGCCGTGCGCAAGGAACTTGCCGACGGAGGCCGCCTCCATATCGACCGGGCACTGCCCTTTCTCTGCGTCCATATCTCGGGAGACGAAGAGCCCGTCGCCCGTGAAATAGTCCAGGCGAACGCGTCCTATCTGCTCGCGCCCGATGTCGCCGCCGCCACGCCCGTCGTAATGGCCATTGGAAAGCTGCTCGAGCGCCGCTTTGGTGATTTCATGGTGCTCGAAGTCGGTGAGTTCGCCCGCGATCAACTCTTGACCGAGAAGGCGCCGCTGCTCCCCCCTTTCAAGATCGAAGTCGTCGCAGGCAGTAAAGGGAGCATCCAGACAGCCGCGAGAGCATTTATCGATGCCGTGGAGGTCATCCAGGGTAAATTCCGCACGCCGCAGGTCGAGTTCCGCGACTGGCCGGAATACGGGAGCGACGCAAATGACACGCTTGAGGTCCCCTTCCCGATGATGCGCGTGTGCTTTGCACCGATCTACCGCCAACGCGAATCCGGCAATATTTATCCGGAGGTGCGCGAGCGCCTGATCGCCAACGTGTACGATGCTATCCTGCATGCCTTTGCGGCCTTCGCCGAAGCGACGAGCAGCCTCACTTTTTCGACACATCGCGCCCTTGGGAGGAAGGCCTTCGTCGATGCAGTGATCCGGACTGACCGGAGTATCGATGAAGTCGCTTCCACTTTCGATTTCCTCCTGGCAGTGACACCGATCAACGCGGAAGCGGCCTGGAGCGAATTTGCGGCCAGCGACTGCGAGCGCGCGCCGCGCTTCCTCTACCGACCCTTGGTCCTGCAAGTCGATGCCGCGAAAATGAAGCTCTTTTCGATCCCGTTCGAGCACCTCGAGGATCCCGTGCTCTATCAGCTCTATCGCGAGAAGCAGCAGGAGCTCGATCTGCAACTATCGATGCTGTCGGCGCGGGACACCGCGAAGTTCGTTGAGTTCGGCCGTGCCCTTTATGGCCCGGTGGAGCCTGGCCTTTTGCTGACCGCGCGAGATATTCTCGCCCGAAGCCAGGGCGTCGTCTCGGATGTCGCACGAAGGGCCGAACAGCGCGCGGACTGCTATGTCGTCGAAAAGCGTGCGCGCGAGATGATCGCCGAATACGCGCGGCGTTACGACGGCTTCGAAGCCTGCGTCGAGGTACGGGACGACCTTCCCTCCGGACTGCTGGTTTCGGGCAAGAGGCTGTTGATCGCCCGAAGCACCGTCATGGCTGCAGGCCGTGTCGAGCCTCTCCTCAGCCATGAGATCGGCGTTCACCTCCTGACCTATGTCAACGGATCAGCTCAGGGCCTGCGTCTGTTTCGCTCGGGCCTCGCCGGGTACGAGGGCATGCAAGAGGGGCTTGCAGTCTTTGCGGAATATCTGTCGGGCGGCATGACGGGTGAACGGCTTCGTCTCATCGCTGCCCGCGTGGTTGCCAGCGCCGCCATGCTCGACGGCGCCTCCCTGCCGGAAGTCTATCGCGCCCTCGTCGCGGATTATGGATTCCGGAAAACGGAGGCCTTCAACATCGTCCTACGCGTCTATCGGGGTGGGGGTTTCGTCAAGGACGCGATCTACCTGCGCGGACTGCTGCAGCTTCTCGACCACCTGGCGGACGGCGGAACGCTGGAGCCTTTCTGGATGGGAAAAATCGCGGCTTCACATTTCGGCGTCATGCAGGAACTGCACGCACGCGGTCTGCTCGGGGCGCCGTCGGTCGATCCCATATTCCTCGATTATCCGGAAGCATCGTCCCGGCTTGCCAGAGCGCATGCGGGAATGGCTCCGCTCGACATGTTGCAACAATAGGAGCCGCTAATGCGCATCGCCTTTTTTGTCAATTCCATTGAAGGTGAGGCGCCTTACTATACGACGACGTGGCTGGCGCTTGCCGCGCTCGCGCGCGGCCACGAGGTCTGCTACGTCACGCCGGGAGATTTCGTGCTGCGCCCGGATGACAGCATGCTGATCCGCGCGACGACCCTGGAAGGCTCGAAACCGAAGAAGCCGGAGACACTGCTTGGCGCCTTGCAGAGCAAACAAGCGAAAATCGACACGATCGACCTGCGCGAAATCGATGTGCTTTTTCTGCGAAACGACCCCTCCGAAGATGCGGACAGCCGCCCCTGGGCGGTTTATGTCGGCACGAACTTTGGACGGTTGGCGGCGGCGCGCGGCGTCATCGTCCTCAATGACCCCGAAGGCCTGGCGCTTGCCCAGAACAAGCTTTATTTCCAGGGCTTTCCTGAGGCCGTACGGCCGACGACGCTGATCTCCAGGAGTATCGAGGAAATCCGGGCGTTTCTCGACAGCCATTCGCGCGGCGTCGTTCTGAAGCCCCTGCAAGGCTCCGGCGGCAAGAATGTCTTCAAGATCGGCTCCAAGGACGAGGTCAACCTGAACCAGATCTTCGAGGTCGCCAGCGATGGGGGATATCTGATAGCGCAGAGCTTTCTGCCGGATGCCGTCGCCGGTGACATCCGTCTCTTCCTCATGAACGGGCGGCCCCTCGAGCGCGATGGCGTGTATGCCGGCTTTCGGCGTGTCCCGGCCAAGGGCGATGTTCGCTCGAACATTCATGCCAGTGGAACGCCTGAAGCCGCCGCCATCACACCGGAGGTTCTGGCAATCGCCGAAAAGCTGCGTCCCAAGCTCGTAGAGGACGGCATGTTCCTGGTCGGTCTCGACATTGTCGGCGACAAGGTGCTGGAGGTGAACGTCTTCACACCCGGCGGATTCCCCGAGATTGCGGCGATCGTCGGTGTGGATTTCAGCGACGCCGTCATCGCGGCGCTGGAGCACAAGCTTCACATCCAGGAACTCTATGGCGGCCGGGTGCCAAACCGTACTCTGGCGACCCTTTGATATGAACCCTGGACAAGGACGCCAGCGTGAGACCGACGAACCGATAAGGCTGGCCACGCTCGCCGGAGATCGGCCGCGAACCGCGCATCTCCTGCGTGTCGCCGCCGATCTATTTCGCCTCAAATTGATGCAATATTCGGAAACGCAAATAATTTAGGCAGCCATATTGCGAAAATTGCTGCACCGCATGATGATGCGGCATGACTCATCGCGACCTGACCATTCTGGTGATTGACGAGAATGCCATCCGTGCCTCGATCATTGAGGCCGGATTGCGCGATGCCGGCCACAGCCGGGTCAGCGTCGTTCACGACGTCCATGGCGTCGGGCGCGTCATCGAACGGCTGCAGCCGGACGTGATCGTCATCGATCTGGAAAACCCCAATCGCGATTTGCTGGAGAGCATGTTTCAGCTCTCCCGCTCGGTCAAGCGCCCCATCGCCATGTTCGTCGACCGCTCCGACAGCAGCATGATCGAGGCGGCGATCGATGCCGGCGTCTCCGCCTATGTGGTCGACGGGCTGCGGCAGGAGCGGGTGAAGCCGATCCTCGACATGGCGATCGGCCGATTCAACGCCTTCTCTCGCATGGAGCGTGAACTCGCGGAAGCGCGCAGCGAGCTCGCGGACCGTAAGGTGATCGACCGCGCCAAGGGTATCCTGATGAAATCGCGCGGCATCGGCGAAGAAGAGGCCTACAAGCTCCTGCGCACGACCGCCATGAACCAGAATCGCAAAATTGCCGAGATCGCACAGAGTCTTGTGCTTGCGGCGGGATTGCTGGAGGACCCTTGAATGGCTGCCACCGCCGACATCACTCTTGGTTACATGCCGCTGTTCGACAGCGCGGTCCTGATCGCCGCCGTAGAGAAGGGCTTTGCCGGCGACGAGGGCCTGTCAGTGCAACTCGTTCGGGAAACGTCCTGGGCGAACATCCGCGACCGGATCGCCGTCGGTCACTTTCAGGCAGCGCATATGCTGGCACCCATGCCGATTGCATCCAACCTGGGCCTGACACCGCTGTCGCTGGAGCTTGTCGCACCCTTCGCGCTCGGTCTCGGGGGCAATGCGGTCACGGTTTCACGTGAGCTTTGGGGGCGCATGTTTGCCGAGGGTGCCGGACCCGGCACCGATCCGAGCGCCAACGGCACAGCTCTTTGCCATGTCGTCGAGAACCGCCGTGCGGCAGGCGAGTTGCCGCTGCGCTTTGCCGTCGTCCACCCCTTCTCGGGCCACAATTATGAGCTGCGCTACTGGCTTGCGGCCTGCGGTATCGACCCGGAAACGCATGTCGAAATCGTTGTGGTTCCACCGCCCCTGATGGCAGACGCGCTGGCAACCGGAGCCATCGATGGCTTTTGCGCCGGCGAACCCTGGAACAGCGTTGCCATTGCAGACGGCGCGGGGCGCATTGTCACAACCAAGGCGTCGATCTGGCGCCTCAGCCCCGAAAAGGTACTGGGCGTCTCGGCGCGATTCGCCGCGGAAAACCGCCCGGCGCTGGACGCCTTGCTGCGGGCGCTTTACCGCAGTTCGATCTGGTGCGGCGACAGCGCCAATCACGAAGAACTCGCCGCCCTGATGAGCGGATCCGAGCACCTGGGCCTTCCACGCGAAAGGCTGATGCCGATCCTGACCGGGCATCTGGCGCTTGGCGACGGCGCCACCGATGCGATACCGGAGTTCTTCGTGCCGCATGCCAAGGGGGCAACCTTTCCCTGGCAGAGCCATGCACTCTGGTTCTACAGTCAGATGGTTCGCTGGGGCCATGCAAAGCACGCGCCCGCCCAGGCCGAGCGCGCGCGCGACACTTATCGGCCCGATATCTATCGACAGGCACTGAAGCCGATTTCCGCGCCAATGCCGGGCGCCAACATGAAGGTCGAAGGGGCGCTGACCGCGGCGGCACCCGTCGGCGCCTCCGAAAAAGGACTGGTACTCGGCCCCGATGGCTTTTTCGACGGGCGTATATTCGACCCCGACCGGCTCGACGCCTATCTTGCGAGCCAAAGCTGAGTCCGCCCAACGTTCCCTGCCCCATTTTTGTGCACTGCGCAAAATTTACTCAAGCGCTGACTTATAGAACATCCGAGCTCTGTTTGGCTCTACCCTATAATCCTTTGAAAATCCGCGATAATCCGCTGGCTGGCGAAACTGGCACGGTTCGTGCATGGATAAAAGCATAGTGCCCCGCGGGGCTCGAAAAAGTTTGCGTCCAATGAGGGGCGCTAAAGGCAAGGCTGCCAAACCGGGATCACGCTCTGAACGAGGGGGAGCGTTGGATTCGGTTTGGCAGCCTTTTCTTTTGCTCCCTGAAACATCGCAACCACAGGCGAACTTCCCATCGCCGCCAGACAGGAGAATAGCATGAGCAGACGTTCCATCGACAGATTCGCGAAGTGTTCGATCGTTGCCGCGATGGTGGCTGGCCTCTACAGCGGCACGGCTTCTGTCGCAGCAGCGGAAATGCTTGAACTTGAAAAGGACGAACTGAAGCTCGGCTTTATCAAGCTCACCGACATGGCGCCGCTGGCGATCGCCTATGAAAAGGGCTTCTTCGAAGACGAGGGCCTTTTCGTCACGCTGGAGCCGCAGGCAAACTGGAAGGTGCTGCTCGACCGGGTGATCACCGGCGAACTCGACGGCGCGCACATGCTGGCCGGCCAACCGCTCGCCGCGACGATCGGCTTCGGCACCAAGGCCCACATCGTCACGCCCTTCTCGATGGATCTGAATGGCAACGGCATCACCGTCTCCAACGACGTCTGGGCGATGATGAAGGAGCACATTCCGTTCGGCGACGACGGCAAGCCGGTCCACCCGATCAAGGCCGATGCGCTGAAGCCTGTGGTGGATCAGTTCAAGGCCGAGGGCAAGCCGTTCAATCTCGGCATGGTCTTCCCGGTCTCCACTCATAATTACGAACTTCGCTACTGGCTTGCTTCCGGCGATATCCATCCGGGCTTTTATTCGCCGGAAAACGTTTCGGGACAGATCAAGGCCGATGCGCTGCTCTCGGTGACCCCGCCGCCGCAGATGCCGGCAACCCTCGAAGCCGGCACCATTGTCGGCTATTGCGTGGGCGAACCGTGGAACCAGGCAGCCGTCTTCAAGGGCATCGGTGTTCCGGTCATCACCGACTACGAGATCTGGAAGAACAATCCGGAGAAGGTCTTCGGGCTGACGAAGGAGTTCACCGAGAAGTACCCGAACACGACGCTCGCCCTGACCAAGGCGCTCATTCGCGCCGCCGAGTGGCTGGACGAGAACAACAATGCCAACAGGGCCGAAGCGGTCGAAATCCTGTCGCGCAGCGAATATGTCGGCGCCGACGCGGAGGTCATCGCGAATTCGATGACCGGCACTTTCGAATATGAAAAGGGCGACAAGCGCGACGTTCCGGACTTCAACGTCTTCTTCCGCCACTACGCGACCTATCCCTACTACTCGGACGCCATCTGGTACCTGACGCAGATGCGCCGCTGGGGCCAGATCGCCGAGCACAAGGACGACGCGTGGTACGCCGAGACCGCCAAATCCGTCTACCTGCCGGACGTCTATATGAAGGCGGCGGAGATGCTGGTCGAAGAGGGCAACGCCGATAAGGCCGATTTCCCCTTCGGCACCGACGGCTACAAGGCACCGACCTCCGACTTCATCGACGGCATCACTTTCGATGCCAAGGCCCCGAACGCCTACATCGACTCCCTCAAGATCGGGCTGAAGAGCGGCCAGACCGTCTCCGGTTCGGAGGTCGTCGGCGGCTGACATGCGGCGGGCGAGCGCGACCTTCTGGGGTGCGCCCGCCATCCCTTGGACCCACAAATTTCAACAGATGAGACGAATTCATGACTCAAGCGATCACCGTAGCTGACCCGCGACTTGCGCGACGAGAGCGTCTGTTCCAGCGGATCAACAGAGCCGCCGGCTGGCTGAACGTGCTCGGCCTCGGCTGGGTGACCCCGATCCTGCGCATCGCGGCCGGCGACAACGTCGCCGAACAGATGTCGGAGATCCGCAAGGCGCTTCTGGTGCCGCTTGCCGGCATCCTGTTCTTCCTCGCTCTCTGGGCCGTCCTCGCGCCGAAAGTGCAAACATCGCTCGGCGCCATTCCGGGGCCGACCGCGGTGTTGGCGCAGGCAAACGTGCTTCTCAAGGACCATATCGCGGAACGGCGCAAGGCCGACGCCTTCTATGCCCGACAGGACGAGCGCAACGCCAAGCTCGTGGCCGAAGGCAAGTCCGGTCAGGTGAAACATCGCATCTTCACCGGCAAGCCGACCTATCTCGATCAGATTGCCACCTCGCTTTTGACCGTCGGCCTCGGATTCGCGATCGCGACGCTGGTAGCCGTGCCGCTCGGCATCGCCTCCGGCCTGTCGAAAACGATCAATGGCGCCATCAATCCGCTGATCCAGATTTTCAAACCTGTCTCGCCGCTGGCATGGCTGCCGATCGTCACCATGGTCGTCTCCGCCCTTTACGTAAATCCCTCGGACCTCCTGCCGAAGTCGCTGGTGATCTCGGCGGTGACCGTGACCCTCTGTTCGCTGTGGCCGACGCTGATCAACACGGCGCTCGGCGTCGCCTCGATCGACAAGGATCTGGTCAATGTCGGCAAGGTGCTGCAGCTCTCGACCGCGACCACCATCCGCAAGCTGGTGCTGCCGTCCGCCCTGCCCCTGATCTTCACCGGCCTGAGGCTGTCACTCGGCGTGGGCTGGATGGTACTGATCGCCGCCGAGATGCTCGCCCAGAATCCAGGTCTCGGAAAGTTCGTCTGGGACGAGTTCCAGAACGGCTCCTCCGACTCGCTCGCGCGGATCATCGTCGCGGTGCTGACGATCGGCATCATCGGCTTCATCCTGGACCGCGTGATGTACGCGCTGCAGTCCGCCTTCACCTTCTCGTCGAACCGGTAGGAGGCACGCGTGACCATTCTTGAACTGAGCGACGTCTCGAAATCCTTTGGCGAGGGAAAGTCTCGCAACGACGTGCTTGCGTGCGCGAACCTCAAAGTCGAGGAAGGCGAATTCATTGCGATCGTCGGCTTTTCCGGCTCGGGGAAATCGACGCTGATCTCCCTCCTTGCCGGCCTGTCAGCACCTGACAGCGGCGCCGTGCTCTTCCGCAACAAGGAGGTGACCGGTCCCGGTCCGGAGCGCGGGGTCGTCTTCCAGTCCTATTCGCTGATGCCCTGGCTCTCGGTTCGCGCCAATGTCGCCCTGGCGGTCGATGCGGTGCATGGCGGAAAATCCAAGGCCGAGCGGAAGGTGATCATCCAGAATTACATCGACATGGTCGGTCTCTCTCACGCGACGGAACGCCGACCGGCGGAACTTTCAGGCGGCATGCGCCAACGCGTCGCGGTGGCCCGGGCCCTCGCGATGCAGCCGGAAGTCCTGTTGCTCGATGAGCCGCTGTCGGCGCTCGACGCACTGACCCGTTCCAAGCTGCAAGACGAGTTCGCCGATATCTCGTCGAAAGAGAAGAAGACCATCATCCTCATCACCAATGACGTCGATGAGGCGATCCTGCTCGCCGACCGGATCATTCCGCTGACGCCCGGCCCAAAGGCGACGCTCGGCCCCAGCTTCGCGGTGAACCTGCCGCGGCCGCGCGACCGCGCGGAAATGAACTCCAATGCCGAGTTCATCCGACTGCGCGCTGCCGTAACCGAATATCTGATGGATCTCGGCACCGAGCGCAAATCCGAGGACGGCAGCGCCGTTTCCCTGCCGAACGTGGTCCCGATCACGCAGAAGACGCCCAAGCTGCCCGATGCCTATGCCCGCAAGGCGCATTCGGCGATCGAGAAGAGCTATGTCGAGTTCTTCGAGGTTCGCAAGGTCTATCCGACGCCGAAGGGCCCGCTGACCGTCGTCGACGGCTTCGACCTTAAGATGAACAGGGGCGAATTCATCTCGATCATCGGCCATTCCGGCTGCGGAAAGTCGACCGTACTGTCGATGATGGCCGGCCTCAACCCGATCTCCTCCGGCGGCATCATTCTCGACGGTCGGGAGATCTCGGGCGCCGGACCGGACCGGGCGGTGGTGTTCCAGGCACCGTCGCTGCTTCCCTGGCTGACCGCCCGGGAGAACGTGGCGCTGGGCGTCGACCGTGTTTATCCGGACGCGACCCCTGCCGAGCGCCGCGACGTCGTCGAATATTACCTGCAGCGCGTCGGATTGGGCGATGCGATGCACCGTCTGGCGGCCGATCTGTCGAACGGCATGAAACAGCGGGTCGGCATCGCCCGCGCCTTCGCGCTGTCACCGAAGCTGCTGTTGCTCGATGAGCCCTTCGGCATGCTGGACAGCCTGACCCGCTGGGAACTCCAGGAAGTGCTGATGGATGTGTGGAAGCGCACGCAGGTGACGGCGATCTGCGTTACCCACGACGTCGACGAGGCCATCCTGCTCGCCGACCGAGTGGTGATGATGTCGAATGGGCCGAACGCCCGGATCGGCAATATCATGGAGGTTAACCTGCCGCGACCCCGCTCGCGCAAGGAGCTCCTGTCACATCCCGATTACTACGCCTATCGCGAGGAACTCCTGGACTTTCTCGAGGCCTATGAAGGCGGCGCAAACCCCGCTCCCGAGCATCTCGAAGCGATCCGGGCAAAGCGCGCCGCCCGAACGATGCTGTCCGCCCAAACCCTCAAGACACAAGCCGCGGAGTGATGGAATGACCGAGAAACTGGTGATCGTTGGCAATGGCATGGCGCCGGGGCGCATGCTGGAAGAGCTCTTCGAAAAGGCGTCTGGGCGCTACGACGTGACGATCTTCAACGCCGAGCCGCGCGTCAATTACGACCGCATCATGCTCTCGCCGGTGCTCTCCGGCGAAAAGGACTATGAAGAGATCATCATTCATGGCGACGGGTGGTACATCAAGCATGGCATTACGCTCTACAAGGGCCACAAGATCATCGCGATCGACCGCGCTGCCAAGACGGTGACGTCCGACCACGGCGTCACGGAAAGCTACGACAAACTGGTGATCGCCACCGGCTCGGTGCCCTTCATCATTCCGGTGCCCGGGAAAGACCTACAGGGCGTGATCACCTACCGCGATCTCGACGACGTTCAGGCGATGCTGCTTGCGGCCCAATCGCGCGAAAAGGCAGTCGTCATCGGCGGCGGTTTGCTTGGCCTCGAGGCGGCGGCCGGTCTCAAGTCGCGTGGTATGGACGTGACCGTGCTGCATGTGATGCCGACGCTGATGGAACGCCAACTCGACCCGGCCGCCGGCTATCTGCTGCAGAAGGCCGTCGAGGAGCGCGGCATCAAGGTCCTCACGAGGGCGAACACCAAGCGCATCCATGGCGAGACCAGGGTCGAGGGCATCGAACTCGAAGATGGCCGGATCATTCCGGCGACGCTGGTGGTGATGGCGGTCGGCATTCGGCCGAATGTCGGGCTTGCCAAGGAAGCGGGCCTCGCCATCAATCGCGGCATCGTCGTCGACGCCGGCATGCAGACCTCCGACGGAAGCATCATGGCACTTGGCGAATGCGCCGAGGTCGGCGGCATGGTCTATGGCTTGGTGGCGCCGCTCTACGAAATGGCGCGGGTAGCCGCATCCCATCTCGCCGGGGACCGCAGTGCCGCCTTCGTGCATTCCGATACACCGACCAAGCTGAAGGTGACGGGCATCAATCTCTATTCGGTCGGCGACTTCGCCGATGGCGACGGACGCGAAGAGATCGTGCTGCGCGATGCCACCGCCGGCATCTACAAGCGGCTCGTGCTGAAGGACAACCGCATCATCGGCACGGTGCTATATGGAGAGACCGCCGATGGCGCCTGGTTCAACGACCTGTTGAAGCGCGGCACCGATATCTCCGAAATGCGCGATACCCTGATCTTCGGCCAGGCCTATCAGGGAGGATCCCCGCTGGACCCTACGGCGGCCGTTGCAGCCTTGCCGGATGATGCGGAAATCTGCGGCTGCAACGGCGTCTGCAAGGGCAAGATCGTCTCGACCATCACGGGCAAGGGTTTAACCTCGCTCGACGAGGTGCGTGCCCACACCAAGGCGTCTGCGTCGTGCGGCTCCTGTACGGGGCTGGTCGAACAGCTGATGTCCGCCACGCTCGGCGCTGCTTACAACCCGGCCGCGGTGCAGCCGATGTGCGGCTGCACCGATCTCGGACACGACGACGTGCGCCGCCTCATCAAGGCGAAGAAGCTGAAGACCATTCCCGCGGTGATGCAGGAGCTCGAGTGGAAGACCTCCTGCGGCTGCGCCAAATGTCGCCCGGCGCTCAACTATTACCTCGTCTGCGATTGGCCGGACGAATATGCCGACGACTACCAGTCGCGCTTCATCAACGAGCGCGTCCACGCCAATATCCAGAAGGACGGCACCTATTCGGTGGTGCCGCGCATGTGGGGCGGGGTTACCAACTCCAAGGAACTGCGCGCTATCGCGGACGTCGTCGACAAGTTCAATGTGCCCATGGTCAAGGTGACCGGCGGGCAGCGCATCGACCTGCTCGGCATCGAGAAGGAAAACCTGCCGGCCGTCTGGGCGGATCTCGGCAAAGCGGGCTTCGTCTCCGGTCAGGCCTATGCCAAGGGTCTGAGAACGGTGAAGACCTGCGTCGGCTCCGACTGGTGCCGCTTCGGCACCCAGGATTCGACCGGCCTCGGCATCCGCATCGAGAAGTTCATGTGGGGCTCCTGGACACCGGCCAAGGTCAAGATGGCCGTCTCCGGCTGCCCGCGCAATTGTGCGGAAGCGACCTGCAAGGACGTCGGTGTGATCTGCGTCGACTCCGGCTACGAAATCCACTTCGCCGGGGCGGCGGGGCTCGACATCAAAGGCACCGAGGTCCTGGGATTGGTCAAGACCGAGGAGGAGGCGCTCGAACATATCGTGGCGCTCACGCAGATGTATCGCGAGCAGGCCCGCTACCTCGAGCGCATCTACAAATGGGCCAAGCGCATCGGCCTCGACGAGATCCGCCGGCAGATCATGGAAGATGCGGAAAAGCGGAAAGCCTATTTCGACCGCTTCGTCTTCAGCCAGAAGTTCGCCCAGGTCGACCCCTGGTCGGAGCGCGTCTCCGGCAAGGACAAGCACGAATTCAAGCCGATGGCCGTCATCCAGAAGGAAGCAGCGGAATGAACGCTCATAATCTTGCAACCGAAGCCGCGTGGATTCTGGTCGGCACCGTCGACGACATCCCACGCCAGGGTTCGCGCCGCGTCCGCAATGGCGAAACAAAGATCGCGGTCTTCAGGACAATCGATGACCGGATTTTCGCATTGGAAGACAAGTGCCCGCACAAGAACGGGCCACTCAGCGAGGGGATCGTACATGACGGTTGCGTCACATGTCCGCTCCACAACTGGGTGATTTCGCTCGAAACCGGGGAGGCCCAAGGCGCGGACGACGGAAGGACATCAACCTTCCCGGTCCGGATCGAGGGTCGGGAAATCTACCTCGACCTGACAACCAATTTTGCAGCTCGCTGAGTCGCTGCCGAACGCGAAAAGGAACCGCGATGTCCTACGTAGCTCCCCAGGAATTCGCCACCAAGATGATAGATGCGGGCGAGTCCAAAGTCTTCATGTCCACAAAGGACACACTGATCCGCGCCTACATGGCCGGTGCCATCCTCGCGCTTGCCGCAGCATTCGCGGTCACGATCACCGTCAACACGGGAGAGCCGCTGATCGGCGCCTTGCTCTTTCCGGTCGGCTTCTGTCTGCTTTACCTCATGGGCTTCGACCTACTGACCGGCGTCTTCACGCTGGCGCCCTTGGCGCTCATCGCCAAGCGTCCGGGCGTGACGATCGGCGGTATTTTACGGAACTGGGGTCTGGTTTTCGTCGGTAATTTTGCCGGCGCGCTGACGACCGCCGTGTTCATGGCGATTATCTTCACCATGGGCTTTTCGCAGGAACCCAATGCGGTCGGGCAGAAGATCGGTTCGATTGGTGAATCGCGTACGCTGGGCTACGCCGCTGCCGGGGCCGCTGGTATGCTGACGCTCTTCATCCGGGCAGTCATGTGCAACTGGATGGTTTCGACCGGCGTCGTCGCGGCCATGATGTCGAACTCGGTTTCCGGCAAGGTCATCGCCATGTGGATGCCGATCCTGGTCTTCTTCTATCTCGGTTTCGAGCACTCGATCGTCAACATGTATCTCTTCCCATCGGGCATCATGCTCGGCGGCCAGTTCACCTGGATGGACTATTTCCTCTGGAATGAAATCCCGACGGTGGCAGGCAATCTCGTCGGCGGCGTTACCTTCGTCGGTGGGATGATCTACGCGACCCATTACAAGACCTCGCCGAGCCGCAATTCGACCGAAAAGCCCGCCACGCGCCTTGTTGCCGCCGAATAAACTGACACAGCAGTTATCTGGTCCCGCCTCGCGGCGGGACCGTTTCCTTTTTGGGAAGGTTTGATGCTGAAGTCGCTCACCCCGGGCAAACTCACGGTTGATCTCGGGCAGTACTCGTCGGCGGGTCGCAAGACGATCAATCAGGATTTCCATGGCGCCATCGTTCCGGCCGGTGCCGCCCTCACGGTGAAGGGTATCGCTCTTGCCATTGCCGATGGCATTTCCTCGAGCCCGGTCAGCCATATCGCCGCGGAGACAGCGGTCAAGAGCTTCCTGACCGACTATTACTGCACCTCCGATGCCTGGACGGTCAAAACCGCCGCAAGCCGCGTGATCGACGCGACCAATTCATGGCTCAGTGCCCAGAACCGGGGCCTCGAAGATCGCGATCACGCCCATGTGACAACGTTTTCGGCGCTCGTTCTGAAAGGCCGGAGGGCTCATCTCTTCCATGTCGGCGACAGCCGCATCTGGCGGCTTTCCGGCCGCAGCCTTGAGCCGCTGACGACCGATCATCGCCTGGCGCCTTCACATGGCGAGAGCTATCTGGGCAGAGCGCTTGGATTGCTCCCCTCCGTCGAGATCGACTATCGCCGGCTGGATCTCCAGCCCGGGGACGTCTTCGTGTTGACAACCGATGGCGTTCACGACAGCGTTTCTCTCCGGACTATTGCCGCATGCATCACTTCGAACGCGGACCTTTCCGCCGCAGCGGCCGCTATTGCAACGTCGGCCCATGAAGCGGGAAGCAGCGACAATCTGACGATTCAGATCGTCCGGATCGAGGGCCTGCCTGAAGACGACCTGGAGCCGGTCTTTGACAAGGCAGATTCGTTGCCCCCGGCGCCATTGCCTCGCGTGCCCTGTGAGTTCGAGGGCTACCAGCTTCACCGGCAGATCCACGCGAGCCACCGCAGCCATATCTTTCTGGCCACCGAACCGGAAACGGGTGAGCGCGTGGCTCTGAAGTTTACATCGGCTGACATGCGCGAAGACGAAAACTACCTTCGGCGCTTCGCGATGGAGGAATGGATCGCGCGCCGCCTCTCGAGCGTGCACGTCTTGAAGAGCCGGCAGCCGCTAAAGCCACGCAGATCCCTCTACCTGGTTACCGAATTCGTCGAAGGCGAGACCCTGGCTCAATGGATGGCAGACCGGCCGCAAGCCGATCTCCGCGCAGTGCGCGATATCATCGGCCAGATTGCTGACGGTCTTCGCGCGCTCCACCGCAAGGAAATCATCCATCAGGACTTGCGCCCCGAGAACCTCATGATCGATCGGAGCGGGACCGTGAAAATCATCGACTTCGGTTCGGCCTTGGTGGCTGGCCTCAACGAGGCAGCGCCAGGGATCGACCGCGGCGACATACTCGGCACAGTCCAATATGCGGCCCCGGAATATTTCGTGGGGGACCATGGGAGCGAGCAATCCGACCTCTATTCGGTCGGCGTGATCGCCTACCAGATGCTGACCGGTCGTCTGCCTTATGGCGCGGCAGTCGCGCGGACTCGCAATCGGCGACAGCAACAGAAGCTGCGCTTCAGCAGCTTGCGGGAAATCCGCCCGGATGTGCCGGATTGGGTGGAGGGGGCGATCCGCAAGGCGGTCCATCCCGATCCCGCCAAGCGGTATCAGGTGTTATCGGAGTTCGTGTACGACCTCTCGCATCCGAACCCAAACATGGTCGCGACTGATCCGCAGTCCCTGATGGATCGCAACCCTCTGTTGTTCTGGAAGTGCCTGACCGTCCTCTTGAGCCTGGTGACCATAGGACTGCTCCTGAAAGACTTCGGTTAAGGCATATTGCCTATTTTGTAGGCATAAAATGCAAACTATTAAATCTTGTGCACTCGCGGTTTTTTTGCCAGTATAGGCAGGCAGTCAGGCGACTCCGTTGCCTTGGTCTTCCTAGAAACGGTGCATCCGCAACGGAGCGGCCCCACCGCCAGCCTTACATCCAGGCGCCAGCATCGACGCTGTGTAACTCATCCGTTTCCCGCAGGGAGACTGGCTGAATTGCATGGCGCTTTTTTCGTTTGGGCAGGCTCACGATAAGGGAGCGTTCTCAAGCGGCGCATCCCACCTGACCCGATGGTCAAACGAGGAATTGGTACGATCGAATGCCAGAACCGGTCCAAGAGAAGAGCACGAAGACCACCTGTCCCTATTGCGGCGTAGGCTGCGGCGTCATTGCCCGCGTCGGCAACGACGGTAGTGTCAGCATCACGGGCGACCCCGAGCATCCGGCCAATTTCGGACGGCTCTGTTCCAAGGGATCGGCGCTCGCCGAAACCCTCGATCTGGACGGCCGCCTCCTTTATCCGGAAATCGGTGGACGGCGGGCCGGCTGGGACGAAGCCCTTGACCTCGTCGCCGAGCGCTTTTCGCAAAGCATCGCGGAACATGGCCCGGACTCAGTCGCCTTCTACGTGTCGGGGCAATTGCTGACGGAAGACTATTACATCGCCAACAAGCTGATGAAGGGTTTCATCGGCTCGGGCAATATCGACACGAACTCGCGGCTCTGCATGTCCTCATCGGTGGCGGGGCATCGCCGCGCTTTCGGGTCCGACACGGTGCCGGGAACCTATGAGGACCTGGAGCTTGCCGACCTCGTCGTGCTGACGGGCTCCAACCTTGCCTGGTGCCATCCGGTCCTTTATCAGCGCCTCGCATCGGCAAAGGCGAGCCGGCCGGAAATGAAGGTTGTGGTCATCGACCCGCGGCGGACGATGACCTCGGACATCGCCGACATGCATCTGGCGATCGCGCCCGACGGTGACACGGCACTCTTCAACGGCCTCCTGAGCCATCTCGTGACAAGCGGCGCGATCGACCAGAACTACATCTCCGCGCATACGCGTGGCTTCCCGGAAGCCTTTGCCGCCGCCTCGGCGCTGGACCTTCCCGCACTCACCAGGGCGACCGGCCTGACGCTGGCGGAGCTTGGTGATTTCTATCGGTTGTTCGAAACGACCGAGAAGGTCGTGACCTGCTACAGCCAGGGCGTAAACCAATCGGCCTCCGGCACCGACAAGGTCAATGCCATCCTCAATTGCCATCTCGCCACCGGCCGCATCGGTCGGCCCGGCATGGGCCCCTTCTCGCTGACGGGTCAACCCAACGCCATGGGCGGGCGCGAAGTCGGCGGGCTCGCCAACATGCTCGCCGCCCACATGGATCTCGAAAAGCAGCACCACCGCGATCTTGTGCAGCGTTTCTGGAACGCCCCGGGTCTGGCGACCAAACCCGGCCTCAAGGCAGTCGATATGTTCCGCGCTGTCGCCGACGGGCGCATCAAGGCGTTGTGGATCATGGCTACGAATCCAGTCGTGTCGATGCCCGACGCCGATGCGGTCGAGGCAGCGATCAAGGCCTGTCCCTTCGTCGTGGTCTCAGACGTCTTACGGGAGACAGATACGGCCCGTCACGCCCATGTGACTCTGCCCTCGCTCGGCTGGGGCGAGAAGAGCGGCACGGTGACGAATTCCGAGCGACGAATCTCGCGCCAGCGCGCCTTCCTCGTTGCGCCCGGAGAAGCACGCGCCGATTGGTGGCAACTGGCCGAAGTCGGGCGGCGAATGGGATTTGCGGAAGCCTTCGGCCACACCTCTCCGGCCGAGGTTTTCGCCGAACACGCCGCCCTTTCCGGCTTCGAGAACGACGGCCGCCGTGATTTCGACATCAGCGCTCATGCCGCGATCGACGAGGCGGGCTACGACGATCTCCCGCCCTTCCAGTGGCCGCAGCCGAAAGGCACTGCGCCTGAGGAGAGGCGTTTTTTCGCCGAGGGCGGGTTCTACCATCCGGACCGCCGCGCCAATTTCATCGCGGTCGAAGCGGTGAAGGCAAGACCCGCCAATGACGCCTTCCCCTTCACGCTCAACACCGGCCGGGTACGCGACCATTGGCACACCATGACGCGCACCGGCAAGAGCGCCCGGCTCTCCAGCCATCTCGCCGAGCCCTTCGTCGAGATCCATCCGCGCGATGCACAGAAGCTCGGCATAGCGGATGCCGATCTCGTGACGATCGAAAGCCCCTACGGACTCGTGGTCGTGCGCGCCCTGATCACCGAGCGGCAGGCGGAAGGCAATCTCTTCGTGCCGATGCACTGGAACAATCAGTTCGCCGCGAAGGGCCGCGTCGACGCACTTGTGCCACCCGTCACGGACCCTTTCTCCGGACAGCCCGCCTCGAAGAACGTGGCGGTCCGCGCCACGCGCTTCGCGGCCAAGACCTACGGCTTCGCCGTTTCCGCACAAAAGCCCGAGGTGTTCGATGCGCCCTATTGGGCGGCCGCCAAGGCCGAAGGCGGATGGCGCATGGAACTCGCCTTCAGGGGCGATGGCCCCGATTGGATCGACTGGTGTCGGCAGGTCTTCTCCATCGCTGCCGATATTGAGCCGATTGGTTACACCGACCGGACCTCAGGCGAATTGCGCCTCGCTTTCTTCGACGAAGACCGGCTGCTTGCGGCGCTCTTCCTTTCAACCCGGCCGGTTGCCGTCGCGCGCAATTGGGCGGTGTCGCAGCTTGGCGCGTCGCACGCAAACCTCAGCAGGCGCTTCGCCGTGACGGCGGGGCGGCCCGGCGCCGACAAGCCCGATCCGGGCGCAACCGTCTGTTCCTGCTTCAGTGTCGGCGTGAACCAGATCGCCGCCGCGATCCGCGACGGCTGCCACAACGTCGAGACGATCGGCGAGAAACTCAGTGCCGGCACCAATTGCGGCTCCTGCCGCGCCGAGATCAGAGGGATAATCCATGCCTGTCTTGCAGCCGCTGCCGAATGACGTGAGTCCAAAGCATCGCGTCGCAACATTGGCGACGCTGCCGCTTTTCTGGTCGCTGACGCGCAAAAGGGTGGTCGTCGCCGGCGGCAGCGATGCGGCCGCCTGGAAAGCGGAACTGCTTTCGGCTTGCGGCGCCGAGGTCCATCTCTACGCGCGGCGTTCCGAAGCGAGCGAAGGCCTTCTCGACCTCATCACCCGTCGGGCTGCCCATGAATGTGGCCGTCTCGTCCATCACGACGACAGCTGGCACGACGGCGTCTTCGAAGGCGCAGCTCTGGCGATCGGCGATTGCGAGGACGGTACCGAAGCGGAAGCCTTCTTCAAGGCGGCACGAACGGCCGGCGTTCCGGTGAATGTCATCGACAAGCCCGCCTTCTGCCAGTTTCAGTTCGGATCAATCGTCAACCGCTCCCCGGTCGTGGTGGCGATCTCGACCGACGGAGCGGCACCGATCCTTGCCCAGGCGATCCGTCGGCGCATCGAAACGCTGCTGCCGCCGGCGATCAAGCACTGGGCAACGATCGCCCAGAGGATCCGCGAACGGGTCAATGCGCGGCTGCAGCCGGGTGCCGCGCGCCGCATCTTTTGGGAGCGTTTCGTCGATCGGTCCTTCCAGGACACACCGGAGGAGGGTGTGGAGACGCGGCTGATGGCGGAGTTGGGGCGTCTGGCGACGCCACGCCCCGCCATCGGCCGCGTCACCATCGTCGGGGCCGGTCCGGGCGATGCGGAATTGCTGACGCTCAAGGCGGTGCGCGCCCTGCAAGCCGCCGATGTCATTATCTATGACGAGCAGATTTCCAGCGACGTCCTGGAACTCGCCCGCCGTGAGGCCAAGCGCATCCTCGTCAGCCAGTTGAACCCTACGGCAAGCGGCAAACCGAGGGCTGAGGATGGAGCGCAAGTGGCGGCGCTCGCCAAAGCGGGCAAGCGCGTCGTTCGGCTTCAACCCGGAAATCCGAGGGCGACGAGCGCGGGCATCGAGGAAGCGGAAAGGCTTGAACGGCTCGGCATCGCCGTGGAGCTTGTCGCAGGCGTGAATGCGGATAACGGCGACGCCAATGCCGCGGCAATGGCAATTCGGTTAATCGATTCCACCCTACCGCGCCGCGCGTCTTGTTAGACGCGCAAAGATCGCGGTAGCAAATGTCTTTGCCCTTTAATCGAGGTCGACTTACGGAGACGTGCAGTACGAGACTCAGGGCTCGGAGTCCTTGGGGCACAACGCCTCAAGTCGATCGAGAAACGGCCGCTGCGCCGGGTTTATCTTCGCACGCGCGTCTGCCAGCGTGAACCAGCCGGCGCGATCGACCTCCGGAAACGATTGCGTGCGGCCGCTGCGCGGCGGCCATTCCATGTCGAAACTGTTGCTCCGGAGGCGGTCGATGTCGAAATCGCTCTCGCTCGCATAGGCTGCGACCAGCTTGCCGCCTTTCTGGCGCTCCTCGCCAAGAGACGTCAGCCGGCCGGTCACCGCGATACCCGTCTCCTCGTGGACCTCGCGCCTTGCCGCGGCCTCCGGCTGCTCATCGGGACCGTATTCTCCCTTCGGGATCGACCAGGCTCCAAGATCACGGTTGTTCCAGAAGGGTCCGCCAGGATGTACGAGCAGGACGAGAATCCTGCCGGCTTCATGTTTGTAAAGCAGAATGCCCGCGCTCTTCTTCGACATTTGCTATCCTCGGTTGCTGCCGAAAAACGCCAGTGTCGCAGTGATCGACACAGCTGTGAAGGGACGCTCTGCGCGCGGCTTTCGAAAAACCGCACTCTTGTCAAAACCATACGCTATAGTCGGAAGCTCAGCATGTGGCCAACCTGCTCTCCGCGAAAGGCTCGGCTATGCGAGCGATGGTGCTAGAGGAAATCGGCAAACCGTTGGTAATGGTTGAACGCCCGCTTTCCGATCCGCTTGCCGGACAGATAAGCCTAAGGGTCGAAGCCTGTGCCGTGTGCCGGACCGATCTGCATGTGGTAGACGGCGACTTGCCGCAGCCCAGGCTGCCGCTTGTCCCCGGCCACGAGATCGTCGGTGTGGTCGAGGCGGTCGGCGCCGGCGTGGATCAGGCACGGATCGGCCGCCGCGTCGGCGTGCCATGGCTCGGCCACACCTGCGGCACCTGCTTCTATTGCCGCTCCGAAGCGGAAAATCTCTGCGATGCGCCGCTATTTACCGGTTATACCCGGGATGGCGGCTTCGCGACGAATGTCGTCGCTGACGCCGACTACGCATTCGATCTCGATCCTGCGGGCGACCCGGTGGCGCTCGCGCCCCTGCTCTGCGCCGGGCTCATCGGCTGGCGCTCGCTGAAGCGGGCAGGAGAAGGCCGGCGTATCGGTCTGTACGGCTTCGGCGCCGCCGCGCACATCATCGCCCAGATCTGTACCTGGCAGGAAAGGGAGGTCTATGCCTTCACGCGTCCCGGCGACGTGACGGCGCAGCGCTTTGCGCGCGAGCTCAGTGCGGTCTGGGCCGGGACATCGGACGAAGCCCCGCCCGAGTTGCTGGACGCAGCAATCATTTTCGCACCGGTCGGACCTCTTGTACCGAGAGCGCTCCAGGCGGTGCGCAAGGGAGGCCGCGTCGTCTGCGGCGGCATCCATATGAGCGACATTCCTGCCATGCCCTATGCGCTCATTTGGGGGGAGCGCGAGCTTCTGTCCATTGCCAATCTGACGCGTCAGGACGCGCGCGAATTTTTCGAGATCGCCGCGCGCGCCGGAGTGCACACCCGCACAAGCGTCTATCCCCTGGATGAGGCGAATGCCGCCCTCGATGACCTTCGCAACGGCAGACTGAGCGGCGCCGCCGTGTTGGTGCCTTGATGGCCGCCTTTGCTGCCGCCCCCGCTCAGCTTGTTGACACGGATCAATGATCGCAACCGCCGACAATCTACGATCATGCCACATGACCTGGATCAACCCGCGAAGGAGATTCCTGATGACGTACAAGACCATTCTCAGCGTGATCGGCGTCAACGGTTTTGAAGATGATCTGCAGGCGGCGGCTGATATCTGCGCGGAGAGCGAAGCCCATCTGACGGCGTTGATGGTCAAATTGGCCGCACCGCCCCCGCTTGGCGACTATGCCGCCACGATGTCGGTCGCGTGGCTCGATGAACGGGAACGGGATCTCTCCGATCTGCGCAAGAGTGTGCAGGGGGCCAAGGCCGTGCTGTCCAGAACGGGAGTCTCCTTTGAAGTCGACAGCATTTATTCTGAATTTGCCTGGGCCGACAACGAAATAGGCGACCGCGCCCGCTATGCCGATCTGACACTGATCGGCACCGGGCTCGCCGCCGATCCCGAATTGCGGGCTCGCACTGTCAACGGTGCCCTTTTCAACTCGGCCCGGCCCGTGCTGCTGGTGCCGAAGGGCCGACGCGCGACCATGGCCCCGAAAACGGTGCTGCTCGCCTGGAATTCCCACATCGAGGCAGCGCGCGCCGTAGGCGGGGCCCTAGAGTTGATGGGCGCCGCCGATCTCGTCCATGTAACCATGGTCGATCCGGAGGATTCGCCCGTAAAGAGCGGTGAAGAGCCGGGCGCCGACATCGCCGCCTACCTCGCCCGCCACGGCGTCAAGGTCACCGTTGACCGTCTGCCGAGCTCCGGCCATCGTGTCGAGGACGTCATCAACCGGCATGCGCTTGCGATCGGCGCCGACCTTATCGTCATGGGCGCCTATGGCCACTCGCGCATGCGCGAGCGGATTTTCGGGGGTGTCACGAAATCAATGATCGACACGGCAGCGGCGCCGGTGTTCATGGTCCATTAAAGGTAGCGCATCGGCCCGAAAATCGTACCCGATTTGCGGAAAGCCCGATGCGCTAGCCTTCCACCACCGCAGCCCGTCCGGTCACTTCATCTATGACGAGGCAATAGAAGAGATGCGGCGACGTGGCGAGGATCTCCTGTGGTGCCGGTTTCAGCCCTCCCGGCTCCCACCAATTCGGATATGCCTCGAGCGCCGACCAGGCATGCAGGTGCTCCTGATGCCATTGCCCCCTCTCCGGAAGCTCCTGATATCGTCCGTGCACGACCACGCTTTTCCACTGGTGCCGGTCCAGAAATTCGTCGACCTGCACGCAGACATGCGGATTACTGCGCATCCACTCGATCTTTTGCCCAGGCATCGAAAAGCTGTAGAGACACTGGCCGGCATGAGCATAGTAGATGGGAACGACATACGGCCTGTCGCCCTTGACGCAGCCCAGCCTCCCCAAGCGATGCGACGAAACGAGGGCGAGGCATTCGTGCTCGGACATTTCCCTGACGAACATGGTTCTATCCCTTCATCCTGCGGCCAGAATGATTTATATCTTAGACCGCTCGAGCTGCATTGAGATAGCTCAAGGGCTGAGCTTCATCCACCTCGGTGGTCACCTACAGCGCCGCGCGTCTTTGTCCCCAAATCGAGCTCGATCAAAGGAGACATGCAGTGGGCCGGTGATTGACGCGGATCAAAGAGTGTAAGCATCGCTGCCTGATAATGTTTTTGATGAGAGTGACACGGCGTCGGAATTGAGCCCTAGGCGAGACGTATTGAGCGTCGTTCGCAAATCCGATTGTCGAACAGGGCGACAAGAAGCAGCGAATAGAGGAGTTGCCTTCATGCCCAAGAAGACCACGGACAAGTTCGCATCCACATTTTGGCCCCAGGTTCCGGCAGCGGTTGACGGCCGCATGTTTCTGCTGTCGATGGGACATTTCCAGGCGACGGCGATGCAGGCAATGCTGCGTTACCAGATCGAAGTGCTGACCTTCATCAAAAACCGCAGCGAACACGACAGACAATTCCTGGAGGAACTGCTCGCGTCGGATTACGCGCGCGACGGCTTCGATCTCTATTGCAGCTTCTGGCGGGAGGCACTTCAGGACTATTCCGACGAGGCCGAGCGCCTGACGCGGCTCGGCTCGCAAATGGCAGCGCAGACGGCCAGGCAGGTTCGCGACGATCAGGAAGAGCTGACGGAGGAAGTCGCGACGAGGATGGTCATGTAGCAGCCGGAGCGCTCCGGCACGGGAATATTACAGCGCCGCGCGACTTTTCAGACGCGCGGCGCTTGCTTTACCTCATAGAATCTGCGCAACGGCCGTTTTCGCGGTTGCTCTCATCCGATCGTCAGATGGACCGCCCAGCCGACGCCGACGGCCAATGCCGAGGTCATCGCCAGCGGAAGCCAATAGGCCGTGGTGCCGGACGAAACTGCGGCGACGAAAACCCGGCCGGCGGCATTGGCGGCGATGGCTGCGAGCACCGCATCGCCGATGATCGTCAACGGCAGGGATTGGCTGCTTGTCCGCAATGCGCTGAGGACGGCGACGTCCACGTCGAAGGCTGCAGACAGCGCCGAGACGGCAATGAGACTCTCGTGCCCGATATGCACCACCAGAGCCGCCCCCAGGGTCGCGGTCAACGCGAAAAGCGTTGCGAAAATGAGCAGCGGCATGAGGTCGAAGGGATTTCGTGCGCTCACCGCCCGGCCATTCGGCGTTAATCCACGCCCCATCAACACGGCACCAACGAGCGCGAAGACTGCGGCGCCGGCAAAGACTGCGGGCGCGACCTGCGGAAGGACCGCCGGGGAAATGACGGCGATGATCACCTGCGTCCGCAGAAGCGATACAACGGCAGCCAGGTTCGCCGCGCCGGCCAAAGCCTTTGCGCTCTCGCCGCTCCGGACCTTCTGCCCGAAGCTCGCGGTGACGGCGGTCGAGGAGACCAAAGCGCCGGCAAGTCCGCTGACGAGCAGCCCGCGCGTCGAACCGAACAGACGCACGGCGATATAGCCCAGGAAGGAAATCGCGGCGCTGAGGACGGTAAAGAACCATATCTCCCAGGGGTTGAAGCCGCCCCACGGATCAATGGCGCGGTCGGGCATCAAAGGCAAACCGATCGCCGTCATGACCGAAAGCGCGAGTGCGGAGCGCAACTCGATCCATGACAGGCGTTTCAGAAGCTTGTGAAGGACCTCGCGGCTAGCAAGCACAGCGGCAACGGCAGCCCCGCCGGCCGCCGCCGCGCGGAAGTCGCCGGCAACCGCTAATCCGCCGAGCGCAAACACACAAAGCGCGGCGACGACGCCGGTGACGCTGAAGTCGGCGTCATGGCGGGCCTCACGCAGTTTGAACCATGCAAAAGCGAGGGCGAAGCCTAAGAACCCGGCGGCGAAAATGAAGCCGCCGCCTTGCTCTCGCGCCAGAGCGCCGAATACGCCGCCAAGCAGGCCGGAGATCCCGTAGGTCCTGATGCCCGCCGTGCGGCTACCCTCCGGTGCATCCCGCTCGCGCCATCCGCGTTCGAGGCCGACAAGAAGGCCGATCGCAAGAGCAAGGCCGAATCTCGGAATGAGCGATTCCATCAGGATGTCCAGACCCCTGGTTTTGTTCAGCAGGCTGCAATGACGAGAACAGTCGCCATTACAGGCGACGACATTCTCTCTTGTTTGCGGACGGCCCGCAGTGACCGAAGTCAAAGCCGCCGACGGACGGGGAACAAGGTTGAGATCAGTACCTGATGCGCAATAGCGGCTGCATTATTCGGACGAGCCCCTTGCCTTGGGGAGTATGCTGGCAAGCTCCATCGGGAAGGGGAAGATCACCGTCGAATTCTTCTCGCCGGCGATGACGTTCAGCGTGCTCAGATAGCGCAATTGCATCGCCTGGGGCTCCCGGGCGAGAATTTCTGCCGCTTCGAGCAGTTTCGCTGCCGCCTGCTGTTCGCCTTCGGCATTGATGACCTTGGCGCGCCGCTCCCGTTCGGCTTCCGCCTGGCGGGCGATCGCGCGGATCATGGATTCGTTGATGTCGACATGCTTGATCTCGACGGTCGCCACCTTGACGCCCCAGGCATCGGTCTGCACGTCGAGGATCTTCTGGATATCGTCATTGAGACGGTCGCGCTCGGCAAGCATCTCGTCGAGATCGTGCTTGCCGAGTACAGAGCGCAAGGTCGTCTGGGCGAGTTGGCTGGTGGCCGCCATGAAATCCTCGACCTGGATCGTCGATTTCTCCGCATCAATCACCCGAAAGTAGATGACGGCGCTGACGCGGACGGAAACATTGTCATGGGAAATGACGTCCTGGCTCGGGACGTCGAGAACGCGGGTTCTCAAGTCGACCCTCACCATCTGCTGGACATAAGGAAGGAGGAGGATGAGGCCCGGGCCCTTGACGCCGGTAAATCGGCCGAGCGTGAAGATGACGCCGCGTTCATACTCCCTGAGTATCCGGATCGCATAGGCGATAACGATCAGCAGGAGAAACAGCGCCGCCACCAAAGGGGCGAGACTTCCAAATAAGGGCATCGAGATCCTCCTCTTCCCGCCTGGCGAGTCTTGGCACACCGATCCACAGACCGCGTGATCGGCTGCACGACATCGTGCGGGATGGGAGGGCGACTATGGACGCTCTGCCTTACCCGCCGCTCCAACTGCCTTGCGCATGGCGCACGACCTTGAGCGTCAGGCCGTCGCGGCCGACGACCTTGATCTCCTCACCCGGATCGAGCGGCTCCGTGCTCACCGCCTTCCAGCGTTCGCCATGTGCGATTACGTAACCGGCGGCGCCCGCCCAGCTGTCGACCTTGCCCGATAAGCCGATCATCTGTTCCGAACCGGTGACGACCCGATGCCGGTGCGAGAGGAAGGCGAGGCGCGCGACGATCAAACTGAAGGCGAGGCTTGCGATCGCAATGCCGCCGAGAACTCGCCAGGACACCTGCAGCCCCGGCACGTCGGTATCGAACAGGATGGCAGCGCCGAGCACGAGGGCGATGCCGCCTCCGATTCCGAGCACGCCGAAGGACGGCGAATGCGCCTCGCCGACCAGCAGCCCGCTCCCGAGCAGGATGAGCCCGATGCCGGCATAGCTCACCGGCAGCACGGCAAGCGCATAGAGGCCGACCAATAGGCTGATGCCGCCGATCGTGCCCGGCACCATCGTTCCGGGCGACAGGAACTCGAAAATCAGCCCATATATGCCGACGATCATCAGCAGGAGAGCAACGTTCGGATTGGTAATGACGGAGAGCAAGCGTGTCCGCCAGTCGGGCGCCAGATCCTCGACGACCAGGTTCGCCATGTCGAGCCGGACATCCGTCTGGGCGACGCGGACCGTACGACCGTCGGCCTGCCTTAAAAGATCCTCCATGGTGGGAGCGACAAAATCGATGACATTCTCGCGTGCCGCCGCAGCCGAAGACAGGCTTGCCGCCTCCCGGACGGCGCGTTCCGCCCAATCAGCGTTGCGGCCGCGCAGTTCGGCGAGCCCGCGAATATAGGCTATCGCATCGTTGAGGAGCTTCGCTTCGGCGGCACTGGCCGGACGCTTGTCCGCACTCTGCTCGTCTGCGTCACCGGGTGTTTCCTTGTCCCCCTCGTCCCCGCCGAACAGCCCTCCGCCGATGGCGATCGGCGTGGCAGCGCCAAGATTGGTCCCCGGCGCCATCGCAGCCACATGGCTTGCATAGAGGATGTAGGTCCCGGCACTTGCCGCCCTCGCCCCGCTGGGCGCGACGAAACTCGCCACGGGCACTGAGGAATCAAGGATGGCACGAATGATCTCGCGCATGGAGGTGTCGAGACCGCCCGGCGTGTCCATCTGCAGAACGACCAGTGCGACGCCCCGTTCACGGGCACGTTGAAGACCTTTCGTCACATATTCCGCCGTAGCCGGGCCGATGGCACCGTCCACATGCAGGACGAGCGCGACACGCTCCTGTGCGGACACACGGGGCGCCGGCAGCGCAAGCGCCGCCAGGAACAACAGCACCAGGGCGAGGATTCTAGACATCCGCCGTCAAAGCCTCTTGGTCTCGGCGCGTGAAGCGCGCGGCATCGCGCTTTCCAATGCCACTACCCTTCGTCGAAATTCGACTTCCCTAATATAGGCCAGAACGGCAGAAAGTGTAAGAGATGGCCTCGGAGCCTGCCGCAGAAGTTGCATTGACGCTGCACGTTCAGCAAGGGCAGCTAGCTGCCTCTCCAGATCGACAACGCCACTGACACGCAACGGGATTGACACTGATGCGCCACCGATGGTATTTATGCTGAGTAAACGTTAACCCACAGGACCGCATCCGTGACAGCCTCGCTGACCGACATAGCCAAGCGCGCGGGCGTTTCCGTCAAGACCGTCTCCGGCGCATTGCATGGCGGATCGGCGCGCATGTCCGTTGAGACGCGGCAACGCGTCAAGGAGATCGCCGAGGAACTCGGCTATGTCACCAATCTTGCCGCCCGCAGCATGCGCCAGGGCTGGATGCCGCTGATCGGCGTCGTCGCCGATGACTTGATCACCTCGCCCTTCGCCACCGAAATCATACGCGGCCTCGACGGCGCAGCGCGTGCATCCGACATGGCAGTCTTCGCAATGACCCTGAGCGGCCGGCGGGACGTAGCCTCTGTACTGGAGGAGGTACGCCGTTTCCGTCCGCGTGCGATCGCTTACGCGGCCATGTACCACAAGACCGTGTCCCTGCCGGAGGAATTTGCGGATACCGTCGGCGTGATGATCAATTGCCGCGAAGCCAATGACCGTGTCACTTCGCTGGTGCCTGACGAGGTGGGCGCCGCGCAGGAGATCACCAGCTACTTGATCGATGCCGGGCGACGCAATATCGTCTTCATCAACCTGCCTGGTCTGCTTGCCGGCGAATTGCGCGAAGCGGGCTTCCGGCGGGCAATGACCGATGCTGGCCTCGACAGCACTTGCACCCGCGTCTTGCCTGCCGTCCGTCGCGCCGTCTACAGCGACAGGGCGCCTAGTCTCGTCCTTTCCCATGTCACCGAGTTGATGCGCGGCCCCAATCCGCCCGATGCCATCCTTTGCGGCAACGACCGCGTGGCCATGGAGGTTTATGCGGCGCTGCGTCGGGTGGGCGCACAGATCCCGGACGATGTCGCCGTTGCGAGTTTCGACAACCAGGTCGACATCGCGTCGCGTCTGGATCCGCCCCTGACGACAATGGCCCTGCCACATCGCGCCATGGGGCGGCAGGCTGCCGACATCCTGCTCGCCGGCGATGCTGCGCGGGGCGAAGTGCGCAAGCTGTCGTTCCAATTGGTGGAGCGAGCATCCGTCTGATTTCGTGCAGCGTGAAGTTATTTGAGGAGGAGAGACTATGATGGGTAAACGATTACTTTCACTGCTGATGGCATCCGCCGCCCTGAGTGGCTTCGCAGAGGCGAAGACCGTGATCCATGTGATGCATCAAGGCGATCCCGGCTGGGTTGCGACCTATGGCGATGTCGCCAAGCGGTTCGAAGCGGCCAATCCGGATGTGGATATCGAGCTCATTTACGCGCCGCATGACGCCTATAATGAGAAGTTCAGCGCGGCCGTCATGTCCAGGCAATTGCCGGATATCATGGAACTCGATGCACCGTTCCTGGCAAACTACGTCTGGTCCGGTTACCTGCAGCCGATCAAGCCGCTGATCGACCAGGACGTCCTCGACGACATGACCGAATCCAACATCGCACAGGGCACCTATCCGGTAGACAAGGATCTTTACGCCGTCGGCCTTACCGACTCGTCCGTCGTCCTCTATGGCAACCGGAAATACCTGGAAGCCATCGGCGCTCGCATCCCCAAGGGAGTGGACGACGCCTGGACGCGCGAAGAGTTCGAGGGGTACCTCGAGAAACTCTCCAAGCTCGACGGCGTCAAATGGCCGATCGACACCTTCCGCGGCTATGGCATCAAAACCGAGTGGATCACCTATGCGTATGGCCCGGTCCTGCAATCGGCGGGTTGCGACCTTATCGACCGCTCGACATGGAAGTCCGTCGGAACGCTCGACAGCGATGCTTGCGTCGATGCCATGGCTATGATGCAGACATGGGTGAAGAACGGGTGGGTCGTGCCGCAATCGTCGGGCACCAATCAGTTCTTTGCCGAGGGACACCCGGCGGCCCTGGCGATGGGTGGTCACTGGTTCTATGCCGAAGCCGCCGCTTCGATGAAGGACGATGTCGTGGTGATGCCGCTGCCGAAATTCGGACCGAAGGGAGCAAGCCCGAACGGAACCTGGATCTGGGGGATCACGACCGCGTCCGAGCATCCGGACATCGCCGGAAAGTTCATCAGCTTCATGCTGAAGGACAAGCAGTTTCGTGACTATGCCCGGGACGACTCCGCTTATCCCGGCCTGAAGAGCTTTGCCGCCGATTCACCGCTCTACGACGCCGGCGGCCCAATGGCCGTGGCCTTCGAGCAGGCCTCCAAGACCGCGGTTGCACGACCGCCGCATCCGGCTTACCCGATTATTACCTCCGCTTTCATGGGAGCCGTCGACGAGATCTTCAATGGCGGTGACGTCAAGGCCGCACTCACGGCCGCAGCAGAGAAGATCGACGAGGATATCGACGAGAACGACGGCTACCCGCCCTTCGACGAGCAGCCATGACGTGATCACAGCTTCGCGGCGCCCCACGGCGCCGCGCGGCCCGTCAGGCATCACAGCTCGTGATTGATCTGAGAGGGCAGGCAACCACGCGGCCAAATGACTGCCGGGCGATACGCCAGTCGGCGCTGAACGCGACTCAAAAGGAGGAGATCATGACCTTGCAGCAATCGGCGCTGCCGACGACTGTGACCGCGACCCACCCTGCTTCGCGGCGGGACAGAAGCCGGCTGTACCAGGAGATCGGCATGCTCGCGCCGGCGGTGATCCTCCTGACGATCTTCCTGATCGTGCCGTTCCTCCTGTCGTTCTGGACGGCCATGACCAACCAGCCGCTGGTGCCGCGTCCGACGCCCGTTCGCTTCATCGGCTTCAACAACTTCCTGCGCATCCTCAGGGACGATCTCTTTTGGACATCGCTCTGGAATGTCTCGCGCTTCACCTTCTGGATACTGCCGGTCCAATGCGGACTGGCATTTGCCACGGCAATGCTCTTGCACCAGAAGCTGCCGTTCCGCAATTTCTTCCGCGGGCTCTTCTTCCTGCCCGCTATCACCTCAATGGTGGTCGTCTGCGTCATCTGGGGCACGCTCTTCCAGTATCCGACAGGACCGCTCAACCAGGTAATCGGCTTCCTTTCCGGCGGCAGCATTCAGCCCATCGACTGGCTTGGCGATCCCGAGTGGGCGATGTTCTCGATCGTGCTTCTCTCGGCCTGGCAGGCCTACGGTTTTCAGATGATCATCTATCTCGCCGGTCTGCAGGGCATTCCAGACGAACTTTACGATGCCGCGCGGATCGACGGCGCCAACGCCTTCCAGCGCTTCTGGCACGTGACCATGCCGGGGCTCCGGCCGACACATGTGTTCGTCCTGGTCATCACCACCATCCAGGCCTTCAAGCTCTATACCCAGGTCGCGATCCTGACCCAGGGTGGTCCGAAGAGCAGCACCGAAACCGTGGTGCACTACATGGTGCGCTCCGGCTTCGAAGAGCAGAAGCTCGGGCATGCCTCGGCCGTCTCGGTCATTCTCTTTTTGATCGTGCTCGTCATCGCGCTCCTGCAGCGCCAACTCCTGAGGCGTTACGATGTCTGATCTCGTCCTTTCCACAGCACAGGTGGAGGTAAAGCCCGCGCGCTCCGCAATCGGCTCGCTGCGCACCGTCCAAACCGCCTGCATTCTCATTGTTGCCCTTGTGATCGTTTCGCCGCTCCTGATGCTGTTCGTGGCGAGCCTCAAGGACGACCGGTTCCAGATCCTGGCGGATATGGGTAGTTTCCGGGCCTTCTGGGTGTCCGATCCCACGCTTTCGAACTTCCAGGAGGTCGGCAATTTCTCCGGCCAGCTTGCCTTCGGCCGCTATCTCGTGAACTCGCTGATCATCCTGGCGAGCACCGTCGGCTTCGGGCTCATCGTCAATTCCATGGCTGGCTTCGTGCTCGCCTGGGGGTCGCTGCGCGGCCGTGCGCTGATCCTGTCGCTGGTAATCGCGCTCTACGTCATCCCGCAGGAGAGCATCATCATGCCGCTCGTCATCATGGTGTCTCGCGCCGGCATGACCGACACCTTCGCCGTGCAGATCGTGCCGTGGGTCGCAAGCCCGCTCTACATTTTCTTGTTCTACCAGTTCTTCGCGCAACTGCCGAAGGAACTGTTCGAAGCCGCTCAGATCGATGGCGCTTCGGTTTTCCGCATCTACCGGTCGATCTTCCTGCCGCTCAGCCTGCCGGCGCTGGCAACCGTGTCGATCCTGATGGGGATCGAGGCCTGGAACCAATATCTCTGGCCGATTCTCGTGACGCAGACCGATTATGCCCGGCCGATCGCCGTCGCCATCGCCACCTTCTTCGGTCAGGACAGCATCTATTGGGATCGCGCCATGGCCGCCTCCGTCCTGATGATGATCCCGATCCTCGTCCTCTATCTTGCCTTCCAGCGCTGGTTCGTAAGCTCCTTCGTTGGTTCCGCCGTGAAAGGTTGATCAATGACAAGCCATGCAAACCCCTCTTCCCTTGTCGGCAGCCTTGAATCGCTGAACGCCGACCTCCCCGCTGGCGCCATCATCCATGCGTGGCTGAAGGCAGTTGGGGCCGGAGCACCGGCCGAGATGACGGCGAGCCGGGAAGGAAAGGAAATTGGCCGGCTCTCCGCGGGAAATGCCGAGGAATTCGAGCACGGGACGTTGGTCGTTGAGGGTGGCGGCAAGACCGTGCTCACCTACGACCCGACCACCACCGCTGTCTCGGTTGTCTATGCCTTCTCAGAAGCGAGCGTTTTCAAGGAGGGCATCCGTGTGCTCTTGTACGGCGAGGGTAATGCGCCGCCCGCCGTTCCGGGCAGCTACCATTTCCGGCCCCCCTTCGGCTGGATGAACGACCCGAACGGATTCGGCCGCTTCAGCGACCACGTGCATCTCTTCTATCAGCACTACCCGCACAGCCTTCGCTGGAACACCATGCATTGGGGCCACGCGGTCTCCGAAGACTATTTGCACTGGCGACATCTGCCGGTCTTTCTCTTTCCCTCCGCGGAGCTTTCGGCACGAGCCGACGGCCGTGGCGGCGCCTTTTCCGGTTCGGCCATTCCGCGTTCCGGCGAAGAACCGGGCATCCGCGTCTTCTTCACCGAACAGGTCAAGGACCGTGAGCCCGAGGAACAGATCCAGTTGACCGCGGTAAGCCACGACCTTATGACCGCCGGCCCAGCCGAACTCGTTCTTGCCGAGCGCCCGATGGGCCTGGATCTGACACTCGATTTCCGCGACCCCTACGTGTTCAAGGCCCCTGATGGCCGCTGGAAGATGCTTGTCGGCAGCCGCGATCAGGCGGGGGGCGTCGTCCTCATTTACGAAACTGCTGATCCGGATGCAGCCGCCGGTTGGACTTACATCGGCATTCTCCACCGCGAGGACCGTTTCGGGATGACGGCTGCCGAATGTCCCTGCATCATACCGCTCGACGGGGCGGAGGACGATCCGCAAACCCGCTGGGCGCTGATTTTCGGGCTGCTCACCAGCCGCGATCCGGCGACCGGCAGGCGCAACCTCACGGTCGCGACCGTCGGCCGTTTCGACGGCCGATCCTTCTTCAGGGAGTTCGAGCAGGAGCTGGATTTCGGTACCGACGCCTATGCATTCCAGGCCTTCGTCGATCGTGCCGGCCCAGTCGGCATCGCTTGGCTCGCCAACTGGACGGATGTATCGAAGAAGACCGATTTCCCGACGGCGATGACGCTGCCGCGCCGTCTCCTGCTCGAAGACGGCGCGTTGCGGACGCCGCCGGTCGCGGGCGCCGAGAGCCTGCGTCGGCAACTCATCGACGATCACCGGCTGCTTTCCGGCGAGGCGGTGGATCTCGGCAACGGCGCCGTCGAGATCGTCATCGATCTTTCGGCACCGGGCGCTGCATTCGATCTCGAATTCGACCATCCCGAGGTCGAACTCGGGCTCCGACTCGACGAGCAGGGTTTGAGCATCCTCTATGACGCGCCTGAGGGCAAATTTCCGCCCCGCTACATCGCTGCCGGGGCTCGGCCCTCGACGCTTCGCATCTTCCTCGACATGGGCTCGATCGAAGTGTTTGCGGACAATGGCCGCTGGACGGGCACGAAGCGCCTGCCCGGTTTCGACGGAATCCGCTCCGCCCGCCTCATCGCGCACCAGGGCAATGTCGCAGCCGCCCGCCTATGGCAACTCGCGCTCTGACAAGTCAACAGGGAGAACTTCATGGCATCCGTCTCGATCGAACAGGTTCGCAAGCAATACGGCGCCGTGCCGGTTATCCACGGCGTCTCCATGGACATTGAGGATGGCGAATTCGTCACCCTCGTCGGCCCCTCGGGGTGCGGCAAGTCAACGCTTCTGCGCATGCTTGCCGGGCTTGAGGATATCAGCGGCGGCGACATCCGCATCGGCGGCCGCGTCGTTAACGATGTGGCGCCGAAGGAGCGCGACATCGCCATGGTCTTTCAGAGCTACGCGCTCTATCCCCATATGACGGTCGCACAGAATATGGGGTTCGCGCTCAGGCTCAAGGGCCAGGATAAGGCAACGATCGACGAGCGCGTGCGCGAGGCGGCCGACATCCTGGCGCTGGGCCCCCTGCTCGACCGGCTGCCGAAACAACTTTCCGGCGGGCAGCGCCAGCGTGTGGCAATGGGGCGTGCAATCGTCCGCCACCCGCAGGTCTTCCTGTTCGATGAACCGCTGTCGAACCTCGACGCCAAGCTGCGCGTCACCATGCGTGCAGAGATCAAGGAATTGCACCAGCGCCTGAAAACCACCACCGTCTACGTCACCCACGATCAGATCGAGGCGATGACCATGGCGGACCGGATCGTCGTGATGCGCGGCGGCAAGGTCGAGCAGATCGGCAGGCCGCTGGAGCTTTACGACCGGCCGGCCAACACATTCGTCGCGAGTTTCATCGGCTCACCAGCGATGAATCTCTTAGAGGGTAGGATCGTGGACGGATCATTCGTCACCAGCGGCGGCGTGGCCTTGCCGCTGCCGAGCGACGGCAAGGGCGATGCAGCCGGCATCTACGGCATTCGACCGGAACATTTGACGATTACCGAAAGCGGCGCCCCCGCCACCGTCGTGGTCGTGGAGCCGACGGGGTCCGAAACGCATGTGATCGTGAAACTCGGATCAGCGGAGATGACGCTGGTGCTGCGCGACCGGGTCGACCTGGACCCGGGCCAGCCGATCACGATCGCCCCGGATCCCTCGAAGATCCATCTATTCTCTTCAGAAGGAGTGCGCCTCAACTGACGCGCCGCCGGGCAACTGGCGTGACCTCAGAACGACGCTCGCTCGACAAAACGGCCGGACACCCGCACGATCCCTGGCGGGTGCGTGTCCGGTTCGATCGCGGCGAACATCGCCGCGGCACCCATCTCGTAGTATGGGAGCGCCATGGTCGACAAGCCAGGCTGCAGCATTTTCGCGATCGGGTGCAGATTGTCGAAACTTGCCACGCCAACGTCTTGGCCGACCTTCAACCCGAGATCCGCTAACGCGAAGTAGACGTTCATCGCGAGCATGTCCTGGCCACAGAGAATCAGGTCTGGGCGAGCGGCCGCGGCCATGAGTCCCGGAAGGATGTGATCAGCAATGAACACCGGGGCACCTGCGCTATCCCGAACGACGGCGGTGTGGACGGCACCCGAGAGATCGAGGCCGCGCGCCGCGCCCGCTTCGACAAAGCCGCGCGCTCGCAGCGGGGCCGCAACGATATCTTCGGGAAGGTTCAGGAATACTGGCCGCCGGTAGCTGCGATCAAGGATGATCGACGTCAACTCGTATGCGAGCCGATAGTCGTCCGGCACGATGGCGTGATACCCGCCAACGGCGTCGAAGCAATTCAGCAGCACGCAGGGAATGCGGGTTGCGGTGCGATCGACCGACTGGTGATAGGGGGTCGCATAGATCACCGCTTCGGCCCGAAAAGCGGCAAGCTGCTCTTCTGCGTGCCGTTCCGTCTCGCTGTTTCGTTCGACGTTGAACAGCATCATCTGCTTGCCGGCTTTCCAGGCGGCATCCTGGGCGCCGCGGATGAGTTCTATCGAGGAGGAGGTGGTGGCGACCCGGTCGGATATGAAGCCGATGACATTGCTCTTCTGCGATCGCATCATGCGCGCCGCCTGAGAAGGCGTGTAGCCGAGTTCGCCGATGATGGCTTCAATCCGCGCACGTGTCTCCGCGTTCACCAGCGGGTCACGATTGATGACCCGTGATACGGTTTTCAACGACGTCCGGGCACGCCTTGCAATCTCCCGCTGCGTAATCAACGACCCCTCCAAGTTTCTTCGGCCACTTATATCGGACGATCGGCCAGCGGGGCAATCTCATAGGACGGATATTGACAACGTGAGACAATGCATGGACAGTGCAAGAAGCGCATATGACATCGTGAGACATTTGCAACACCTGAAAAGACTTCCGGGAGGGGAGCCTGTGCGAACCGATGGGAATGCGGGCGTTGTCCGACGAGGTATGTGGATCTGGAGGCGACAGGAGCGAGCGATGACTGCTCTCTCCTGGCAATCGGGAGGGAAAGATGACTTCAAGCGCGGCGAAGCGGCCTACCTACAATTCTCCGTCACAAGCACACTGGGTCAGTGCCCCCCCGGGATCGTTCCAGCTCGAGACGCCCTTGGGAAAGGCTTCGAACGCCGACCTCGTACAGTGGATCACTGAGGATGTTGCGCTGCCTCACCGTGTCGTGGAGCAGACCGAAGACACGAACAACAGCGGCGTCGGCGACAAACCGGACGCCAAACCGGTCGATCAGGAGCAGTCGCTCGGGAGATCCGACGACGGCGATTCGATCCTCCAGGAACCCGAACTCCGCCACGACCGCAACGTATTCCGGCAGGACAATTCCGGTGACGACGACCATTGGGACGTGCGTGCCGCCGTTTCGCTAGTCGGCGAGGCAGAGGTCTATAAGTTCGCTCCCAAAGAGTGGAGCTTTCTCTCGCTCCGTGGGCCGGCCGACGCCTTCGATGATCTCCGAATTGGACCGAACTCTCCTGAGTTTGTCGGGCGAGACGACGCAGCTACCGAAGGGTTAGATGCCGGCCATAGCGGACCTGAACCCGCTTCTGTCGCCGTTGCCTTGTCGCCTACACCTGTCCAGGAGACAGGGTCCGCCGAGGAGCCCTACCGGCCGACTTACCACTTTGCCCCGGAAACGAACTGGATAAATGACCCGAACGGGTTGTTCTATCTCGACGGCGTTTACCACATGTTCTTCCAATATAATCCGGAGGGCAGCCAGTGGGGCAACATGTCCTGGGGACACGCCACCAGCACCGACCTTGTCAACTGGACCGAGCACGAGGTTGCCCTTCCCTACGGCGCCGAGCAGCAGATTTTTTCCGGAAGCATCGTGGTCGACTACAACAACACCAGCGGCTTCGGTTATGGCGCGAACGGCGAGCCGCCGGTGGTGGCGATCTACACCGCCAATATCCCGCCGCAGAACGGCGAACCCCAGGATCAGGAGCAGGCGCTTGCCTACAGCCATGACGGCGGCATGACCTGGACATTTTACGAGGGCAATCCGGTCCTTGACATTCCGGACCCGGAGTTCCGCGACCCCAAGGTTTTTTGGCAAGACAATCCCGGTGACGACGACTATTGGGTCATGGGCGTCGCCCGCCCGCTCAGCCGCGAGGCAGAGTTCTACAAATCCTACGACCTGAAGGACTGGAGCTATCTCTCTTCCTTCGGACCGGCCAACGCCGTCGGCGGCATTTGGGAGGTGCCCGACCTCATCAAGATGACGGTCGAGAATACCGGCGAGACCAAATATCTGCTGATCCAGAACCTCAATCCCGGCGGCATCGCGGGCGGATCGGCGGCGCAATACTTCATTGGCGATTGGGATGGAGTGACGTTCACTGCCGATAACATCAACACCGCCGGAAACGCTGACGACGTCGTTTTCGACGGGTTCGAGTCCGGCTATGATGGCTGGACGGTCGAGGGTTCCGCCTTTGGCTCCGGCCCCGCTTCGGGAGTCATCGGCTTTCAGTCCCCGGTTGTCGGCTTCGACGGCGCAGGGCTCGTCAACAGCTTCCGCGATCCGCAGGGCAATGCGGGCGATTCCGGTACCGGGCGGATGCTGAGCGATACGTTCACGATCGAGAAGAACTTCATCAACTTCAAGATCGGCGGCGGGGGCCATGCCATCAACCTCGACGTGATCCGCGATCCAGGCGCTCCTGGCGGCACGACCATCGCCGACTTCGAGTACGGACTGCCTCAGGGCTGGGTCGGCACGGGTCACTTTGTCACGACCAGCCCGGTCGTGGCGGGAAACTCCAACGGTCCCGGCCAGTTGGCGAACTGGGACGGCGTCGGGCTGCTGAGCACGTTCAACGTGCCTGACGGGACCTACGACAGCCCCACGGGGACGATCACCTCGCCCGAGTTCGTGATTGATGCGAAGTACATCAACTTCAAGATCGGCGGCGGAAACCACAACGGCGTCGATACGCCCGATCCGCTAACCCAGATGCAGCTCATCGTCGATGGCCAGGTCGTCCGCACGATGTCAGGCGGATGGAGCGAGGCGCTCGGCCAGCAGCACTGGGACGTCGAGGAATTCATCGGCAAGTCTGCCCAGATAAGGATCGTCGACGAGCATTCGGGCGGGTTCGGCTACATAATGGTCGATTCGATAGAGATGAACGACTCCCTGCCTGCAACCGGCGAGATATTCGAGGACTGGGAAGTCGACGGTCCGCCGCCGGGTTGGACGGCCTCTGGCGATTTCGCCGGCTCGGGCGGCCTCGGCCCGATCGGAACTTCCTCCGGCAGCGGTTTCGGCTCCGATGTCGGCCGGGTTCTCGATACCTTTTACAGTGGCGACCCGGCTACGGGCGAGCTCACCTCGGACGCCTTCACGGTCACCAAAGACTACATCAATGTCCGCATGGGTGGCGGCGGCCACACCGGCGAGTTCGGCACGACGGTCGATCTGATCATTGATGGCCAGGTCGTCGACTTCGCGACGGGCAAATTCAGCGGCATCCTAGACTGGACCTCGTGGGACGTGTCGGAATATGTCGGCCAGCAGGCGCAGATCCGGATCCGCGATGCGAGCAGCAGTAGTAGCTGGGGCCATATCTTCGTCGACCGCATCGAATTCGCCGACGAGGCCTTCACGCCGACCCAGCTCAGCCCGACCGCAATCAATCTGATAGTCGATGGGGAACGGGTCGCGACCGCAAGCGGCAACTTCGACGAGGTCCTCGACTGGAAGGGCTGGGACGTCTCACAATATGTCGGGAGAGAGGCGCAGATCGAGATCATCGACTACAACACTGGCGCCTGGGGCCACATCAACGTCGACGCAATCACCTTCGCCGACAGCGCCTATCCGACCTCGGAGTTCCTGGCCGATTGGATCGATTACGGCGCCGATCACTATGCCACGATTTCCTGGCACAACCTGCCCGATGGCGAGCGGCCGACCGCGATCAGCTGGATGAACAATTGGGCCTACGCGGCCTCGATCCCGACGGGCGACTTCCGCGGCTCGATGACGATCCCGCGCGAATATTCGCTGCGCGAGGTCGATGGCGAGATTCGGCTGATCCAGACGCCGGTCGAGCAACTCCAGGAACTGCGGCGCGAGCATATTTCGGTCGAGGACGTTATGGTTGGCGACGGCTTGCTAAAGGCACCGTTCGAGGGCAACGCCCTGGAGATCGTCGCCACGTTCAAAGCGGCGGACGCGGATGCGTCACGCTTCGGCGTCAAGGTGCGCGTGGGAGACGGCCAGGAGACGCTGGTGGGCTATGATGCCACGACCGGCGAGGTGTTTATCGACCGCACCCAGTCCGGCGTTATCCCCGCCGACAGCTTCGCAGCCGTCCATTCCGCACCGATCGAGATCACGCCGGAGGGCGATATCAAGCTCCACATCTTCGTGGATGCGGCTTCGGTCGAGCTCTTCGCCAATGACGGCCTGCGCACGATCACCGACCAGATCTTCCCCGATCCGGAGAGCCTCGGCGTCGAACTCTTTGCCGAGGGCGGCACTGCGACGGCAGATCTCGACATCTGGAAGCTCTCGACCGAGGACGGGAAGGAACAGGCGCCACGCAGTTATATCGGGACTGACGGCAACGATCTGCTGACCGCCTGGGAGGGGGCCGAAGGTGCGCTGCGCTTCGACGGTCGCGGTGGCAGTGACGTGATCGTGGGGAGCGACAAGATCGACAGGATTGAGGGCGGAGCCGGCAACGACATGCTGCGCGCCGGCGGCGGCAGCGACTGGGTCCACGGCGGAGCCGGCAACGACATCATTGCCGCCGGCGGGGGCGCACTCGACCGAGTCTGGGGCGGCACGGATGCCGATGTCTTCCTGTTCGCATCGGAAACGAATGACGGTCATCGCGATCGTACGGTAATCGGCGATTTCGAAGTCGGCATCGACGTGATCGATCTCGGCGGCGCCGACGTCGTCAACCACAAGAGCCTGTTCGGATCGTTGGTCCTCACCCTCGATGGCGACGCCGATCAGATCGTTCTAACCGGTGTTACGCGGTATGACGACTCACTGTTCCTTTGACTGCAGAAGCGCGGCCGGTTCCGCCCGGTCGCGCAATGCCTTCAGAGTGGACTCCATGCGGGCGATCACAAAAATTCCGAGATGGAATCGTCGACAATGATCACGGGTCGGCCGAGAGAGCAGGCCTCGACCCGTGCGTCGACGCGATAAACGGATTTCAGCATGTCCGCCGTGATAACCTCCCGTGTCGGGCCGCTCGCGGCCACCGAGCCGCCGCTGATGACGATCGTATCGTCGCAATAGCGCAGTGCATGGTTCAGGTCGTGCAGTGCGATCAGCACCGCCATGCCTGATTTCGCAGCCAGGCGCTTCATGAAGCCCAGCACCTCGATCTGACGAAAGAGGTCGAGCGCCGATGTCGGCTCGTCCATCAGGAGCACTTCGGGCTTCCGCACCAGCGCCTGCGCGATCGACACGAGTTGGCGTTGGCCGCCGGAAAGCTCCCCGAGGCCGCGAAAGGCCAGGTCGTCGATCTTCAGCGCCGCCAGGACACGGTCGATTTCCTTAAGCTCGCTATCCTTCACTTTCCAGCCGGAGCCTTGCTTGGCCGAGAGCAGCACGGACTCATAAACCGTCAGAACCGCATTGGCGCCGGTGTCCTGCGGCATGTAGCAGATCGCCCCCGGGCCATTGGCCGTGTCGGAGAGATGGACGAGGCCCGGTCCGGCGGTAAGGCCGGCGATACGCTTGAAGAGCGTCGATTTTCCCGCCGCGTTGGGACCGATGACAGCCGTCAGGCGGCCACCCCTCAACGTCCCGGTGCTGATGTCGGATAACACGATGCGCCGACCATAGGTCGCGCCGACCTCCGTGAGCGCCAAGGCTACCATGACCGTCTCCTGTTGGTGAAAATCAGCACGAAGAAGAAGGGGACGCCGACGAGCGCCGTGATGACGCCGATCGGCAGCACGGCGCCCGGAATCAACATCTTGCTGACGACGGATGTCGAAGACAGGAGCAGCGCCCCGCACAGAACCGACGCCGGCAGGAAGAAGCGCTGGTCCTCGCCGACGAGCATACGCGCAATGTGCGGGCCGACGAGACCGACGAAGCCGATCGTGCCGACGAAGGAAACCGGGATCGCTGCCAGCAAGCTGACGGTCATCATGGTTTCGAGCCGCAGGCGTCGAACATTGATGCCGAAGCTCGCCGCCTTGTCGTCGCCGAGCCTCAGCGCCGTCAGCGCCCAGGCGCGGCGCGCGAAGAGCGGCACGGCTATCAGGAGCACCGCGCCGGTAATCCAGACTTTCGGCCATGTCGCCTTGGTCAGGCTTCCCATCGTCCAGAAGACGACCGCGGCAAGCGCCTGCTCGGAAGCGAGATATTCGAGCAGCGAGAGCGCCGCATTGAAAGTGAACACAAGCGCAATGCCGAGAAGCACGATCGTCTCGACGGTGACGCCCCGCATGGTCGAGGCGAAATGGATAAAGAGGGCGGCGGCCATCGCCATCAGGAAGGCGTTGATCGGCACCATGTACTGAACCGCGACGGGGAAGACTGCAATGCCCGCCACGAGGCCGAGGGCTGCGCCGAAGCTTGCCGCTGCCGAGATGCCGAGCGTGAAGGGGCTCGCCAGAGGATTGGCGAGGATTGTCTGCATCTGCGCACCTGCCAGCGACAGCGAGGCGCCGACGGTGACGGCCATCAGCGCGATCGGCATGCGGATGTCCCAGATCACCACGCGCAGTTGGTCATTGACGCTGCCGGCGTCAAGGAGCGCCGTAAGGACATCGGACAGCGGATAATTGGCAGGGCCGAGCGCCATATCCACCGACACCGAGAAAAACAGCGCCGCGACCATAGCCGAGAGCATGAGCAGCCGGCGCGCCGCAAGAGCACGATAGCGCCCGTGCCCTTCCATGCCGGAAGCCTCACCCGCGAACGCGACCATCATTCACCTCCATTCGAAAGCGAAGCGAAATAACCGGACCGATAGGCGATCGGCAGGAACTTCTCGTGGAACTCGCGGAACGTCTTATCCGGATCGATATCGGCGAACAGCTCCGGATGGAACCACTTGGCGAATTGCTGGATCGGCACGAATTCATAAGGCGCGCCGTAAAACTGATGCCACACTGCATGGACCCTGCCCGCCTTCACCGCATCGAGGTTTAAAAAGGCGGGACGCTGCATCAGTCCCTTCAGCCGCTTGATTGCAAGCGTCGGACTGGCCCCGCGACCCACGGGAACGAACTGGCTGATGTCGGATTCGGCCGACCAGTTGCTGCCGGTGACGATCACATGATGCGGATTGGCGACGACGATCTGCTCGGGATTTAGGTCCCCGAAGGTCGATGAGATAACGTCCGAGCCGATATTGTGACCGCCGGCAAGTTCCACCATCTGCCCAAAGTTCGCCGGGCCGAAGGTGCGGCAGCAGGCGGCGTCGCCGGAAATCCCGGGCGCACGCTCGATGAAGACCTTCGGACGTGCGATAGTGCCGGCCTTGGCGAGGCGATCTGTAACGACGGCAATCTGCAAACGCCGCCAGCCGATGAATTCCTTCGCCTGTCCCTCCGCCCCGAAGAGCCGACCGAGGATTGCGGTGGACAATTCGCTGTTCTTTGCCGGATCGACGCGGAAATCGAGGAAAATGACGGCAATACCGGCTGCCGCAGCCTTTTCGATGAGTCCCGATTCCTCGGCCGCTTCCTGCGCCTCGAGGTTCAGCGTCAGCACGTCAGGCTTCAGCGCAATCGCCGCTTCGAGGCTGAAGTCCCCGCTCGGGACATAGCCGAAGCGCGGCAGCTTCTCGATCTCCGGAAAGCGCTCGAGATAGCCGGCATAGGAATCCGGGTCCTTTTTGATCAGATCGTCGCGCCAGCCGACGATCTGATCAAAGACATGTTCACCTTTAAGCGCCGCGGCGATGTGAATCTGTCGCGCCTCGCCGAGCAATATCCGCTTTGCCGGAATGTCGATCTCGACCTTGCGGCCGGCGACATCGGTTATTTCTGCAGCACCAACTGGCGCCGCGATGATGAGCGCAGCAAAGATCGCCAGGAGAACTTTCTTTAATGCCGGCATCTGCAAACCTCGACGGAAGAACGACCGGAGAGCCCTGCCCTCCGGTTCCATTGCTTACTGGCTGACGTTCAGCGAGACGAAGTAGCCGCTCTCGTAAGGCAGCGGCAGGAAACGCTCGTGCAGTTCCTTGAACGTCACCTCCGGATCGAGATCCTTGAACAGGTCGGGATGCAGCCATTTTGCGATCTGCTGGATGGCCACGAACTGATAAGGATTGTTGTAGAACTGGTGCCAGATGGCGTGGACATTACCCTCCTTGACCGCTTTGACACCGGTGAACGCCGGACGCTTTGTCAGGTTTTCGAGCTTGCGCAGGGCTTCCTTCTCATCCGCGCCATAGCCGACGCCAACCCAGTTGCCACCCGGCACATAGCCTTCCCAGTTGCCGCCGGTGATGATCACCTGGTCCGGGTTCGCGGCAATGATCTGTTCTGGATTGACCGTGCCGAAGGTGCCCGGGATGATATCCTTCGCCATGTTTCTGCCGCCGGCAAACTCGACCATCTTGCCGAAGTTCTCGTCACCGAAAGACATGCAGCAATCGTCGGAATAGCCGCCGGCGCGCTCCATGAAGACGAGCGGCCTCTCCGGATTGGCCTTCGACAGGACATCCGTCACCTTGGCGATCTGCTCGGCGCGGAACCTGATGAATTCCTCGGCCTTTTCCTCCTTGCCGAACAGCTTGCCGATCAGGCGCATGCTGGGCTCGGTGTTTTCCATCGGCTTTTCGCGGAAATCCACATAGACGAGCGGGATGCCGACCTTTTCGAGTTTCTCAATGTGGCCCGCCTCTTCCGTCGCCGTCTTGGCGTCGATATTCATCAGCATCACGTCGGGCTTCAGGGCGACCGCCTGCTCGATGTCGAAGGTCCCATCCTTCATGCCGCCGAAGGTGGGCAGTTTGGCGATCTGCGGATACTTGGCGAGAAAGGCGGCGTAGCTCTCGGGATCGGCCTTCGTGAAATCGTCACGCCAGCCGACGACGCGTTTGAAAGGCTCCTCCTTGTCGAGGGCGCCAACAAAGTAGATCTGGCGTCCCTCTCCGAGAATCACGTGCTCAATCGGCACATTGACTTCGACCTCACGACCGGTGACGTCGGTCACCTTGACCGTTTCAGCGAGTGCCGGGCTCGAAAAAAGCACGCAAAGACCCGCGGCAGCCGCAGCCGCCCTGTTGAAAACTTTCATTGTTTGTCGCTCCGCTGAAATTTTGACGCGATCTAATATTTCATGACTTTATCAGTCAACAATTATCTTTTAGAACGCTTCCAAACGTGAAGGAGCAGTGACAGACATGAGCGACGTGGCAGAGCGGCGAAATTACGATCTTCGCGACGAGATCAAGGCCTATTGGTCGGAGCGCGCCGCCACATTCGATCTTTCTCCGGGGCATGAAATCTTCTCCGAGGAGGAGCGCGCCGCCTGGCACCGTCTTTTCCTGCGGCACCTCGGGCACGGCGGCGGACGCCCGGCACTGGACCTGGCGAGCGGAACCGGGGTGATCTCTCATCTGCTGGACGACCTCGGGTTCAAGGTGACAGGCCTCGACTGGGCCGAGCCTATGCTCGAGCGCGCCCGCCGCAAGGCGAAGGACCGAAAACGTTCGATTTCCTTCCGCATCGGCGACGCGGAGAACACGATGGAGCCGGATGACCGGTATGACGTCATCGTCAACCGGCATCTCGTCTGGACGCTGGTCGATCCGGCCTCGGCCTTCGCGGAATGGCTGCGCGTATTGAAACCCGGCGGCCGGGTGCTGATCGTCGACGGCGATTTCGTCAACACGAATGCGCTCGAGCGATTCTTCGGAAAGCTGAGCGCCTGGGGCCAGCGCGCGAGGATATTCGGGCCAGACACGCCGATGCACTCGCGGGAGATGATGGAAGCGCACCGCAGCATTCTTTCGCGCGTCCATTTTGCCAATGGCGCACGCGCCGAGGCAGTCGTCGATCTCCTGCGCAGGGCCGGCTTCACGGATATCGAGGTCGACACCGATCTCGGCGAGATACACCGTATGCAGGCGAAGAACTGGAACTTTTTCAAAGGGCTCGCGCGCAAGAGCCAGCACCGCTATGCGATCCGTGCGAGCAAGCCTTTGCCCGCAGTGTAAGACAGGAGCCGTAAAGGCTGCCTCGCGTGCAGCATTGCGCAGTATGACACGCGCAATGCACGATGCCGCCCATATCATTTGCGATGTGGGCCACAAAGCTGCCGCTCAATGGTCAGCAAATTGCCCCGCCACCGCCCAATCGAGCCCTCTTGCGCCCTGCATGGTCCCGCTCGCTTCCCGTTCGAATTCGATTCGGGAGCGATAAGCAGGCGGTTTTGCTGCCGATCACGTCATGCAGGTTAGAGAGGAATGAACATGCTCACTCGTCGCACATCCGTTGCATCGTTGACCGCTGCAGCCTTCAGTTTGATGGTCTTCAGTCCCGCAGTTGCACTGGAACTCGCCCAAGCGCAGCAGGCCGAGCCCGTGCAAGGCCAGACCGGCGCCACAAGCGCGCCTATCAGCGACCAGAAGCTCGAGGCCTTCGCCGTCGCCTATCTCCAGGTCGACAAAGTCAGGCAGGCATATTCGACAAAGATTGGTTCTGAGACGGACGCGTCGACAAAGGAGAAGCTGCAGACCGAGGCCAATCAGGAGATGGTCAAGGCAGTCGAAGCCTCGCCGATTTCCGTCGAGGAATATACGAGCATCCTGACCGCCGCGCAGAACGATCCGGCACTCGCCAAAAAGGTGCAGGAGAAACTTCAAAGTTCCCAGCCGGCGCAGCAATAAGCCGTTTCGGCCCTTACGGGCGGTGTTCGCGCCGGCGGACCTGCCCGCTTGGCTTATCCGGCGAAAAGCCAGAACAATGACGCACCAACCACAATAAAGAGCGCAATAATCGCAAGCAGCCGGGCCATTCCGGAATTGGTATTGCCGCCCAGGGTCCTGTTCCAGGCCTCGCCACCAGCGCCGTCGTCGTAGCGGACGGCGTGATCGCCCACCGCCTCCCAATCTTCACTCCGTGCATCGATCGGATGGTGGTGCCCGATCCTTTCGTCACTGCCATGGTCCTGCGCGGAGGGCGGCATCTCCGGTGCCCTCGCGCGGTCTCCGCCATTTGACTGTGTTTGTTGCATCTCGCTCTCCGGAAACACTTCGTGGAACTCGCTGCCCCGAATGAGCAGCAAAGCCGGGAACGGAAGATCAGTCGTCCGCACGATCGGCACGTTCAGGATGCCGGCGCGGGCACCGGCATCCTGCAATGACCTCTACTGACTTCCGGCGCCGCTTTTAGGGGCTTTGCGCCGGGGCGACGGCGACCGTTTAGACGGCCTAGCGCCGCCATTCCCGAGATTCGGCGCCGAACCGCTTTGCCCCAGCATTTCGCGGAAGGCCTGCTCCCAATGCCGCATATGCTGGCCCTCGGGGCAGCCTTCCTGCTCCCAAATGGCGTAGGCTCGGCGCCTGATCAGCTCTTCCTCGTGATTTTCCATATGGTCACCTCTCCGTTGGACTGCACTACTGGTTTAACTGTAACGACAGGCGCCGCTTGTTTGTTCCGTCGGCTCAACTGGCTTCCGGCTCAGACCTGCTGGTCGAGCTCCGGGTAGCGACGAAAGATGCAGGATTCGTTGAACGCAAGACGGCGATCCGACGCCAGATAGCGGTGGATTCGCGGTCGGGCCGCAACGGAGTCATGCAGGGCGACCAAGGCTGGTACGCGCGGCTCATGCACCCGCATGGCGTTCGGGAATGCATAGCGAAGTCCCTCGACGAGGTGAAACAACGAGAGATCGACATAGCTCAGCTCCTTCCCGACAGCATGCTCCCGCCCCGCGGGGTTCCGGTTGAGAATGCGTTCGAAATAGCCGAGGAACTTCGGCAGCCGATTGTTGAGAAACTCCGCCGACCGCCGCAGCGATTCCGGCTTCTGCTGCTCATAATAGAGTGACACGCTGATCGGGTGATGCGTATCGTGAATTTCGGCAAGCAGGTCGGTGATCGTCAACTGCAGACCATTGGCGACGTGACGCAGCCCTTCGTCCTGCGGTGCGAGACCGAGCCGCGGTCCGAGATAAAACAGGATATTGGCAACCTGCGAGATCAAGAGATCGCGATCCACCAGAAAGGGCGGCGCGAAAGGGATGGAAGCGGCACCCGGATCCTTCATCAGTGCCAGCATCTCCTGTAAGCCGCCCGGCAGGCGGGCAACATCGACATAGTCGGTGCCCGCCGCCTCGAATGCGAGGCGCACGAATTCGCCTCTCCCGGGTATCCCGCCCCAATAGTAAAGCTTGTAGGGCATGAAAGGCTTCCCCCTTCGCCAATATTCGGCAAGCTCCGCCTCACCTGGGCGCCCGACCGAAATCTCTTCGCAGTTCGTTCTTCGCCCTTTCGAGAATATGACGCCGGTCGCCGTTCAGCCCCGCACCCGCCCTGTTGATGTAGAACGTCAACATGGAGATGGCCGAGCGGAAGGGGCTTGCTTTGCGGCGATCGCTCGCCTCCGCCGACCGCTTCAAAGAATGCGCGATTTCTTTGGGATCGTCGAGTGTGAAGACCCCCGGCTCGAGGTCCATCGCGTCGCTCTGAACTTCTTGGACCAATGGGCTTTGGTCTCTGGCTTCTTACCCATGGCCGTTCACCCGCGTCGGCTGTCGTCAGCGCAACCACACCGGTACCTCGGAAGCGCCCCGAATGTCTGATGCCCGATGCTTCCAACCAAGCTCTTCCCAAGCGAAATGCTGTGCGGCAGTCTGCGCCTTCTCCTTGGTCGAATAGACTTCCGGCAAGAGATATTCCCTGTCACCATAGGTCAGTAGCGCCCGGCCGCTTCGAACATCGAAATGAAGCTGCAGGCACTCTTGCGTTTGCATGGAAGCCTCCCTGATCGATCTTGGAACTGGGGAATTATGCGCGGTTTTCTCACTCTTTAGAACGGTCCACATACCTATTTTTGAGTAGAAACATTTACCCTCGTGGAAACGGCGACCGGGCAAGGAAGTTCCGGAAGGCAGAATGTTCTTCGGGCTGTCGCCAAGCGAGGGGTGGCGCTGTCAGCCCGGATATTTGCACCGGTCAGTACCAGTCCCGGGCGCGACCTCGGACCCGTCACATTCGGCCTTCCGGCCCTCGCGGCTTTGCTCCCAGCCGAAGACGCTTCGCCCGCCGAAACGTGGCGAGTCCCTGAACTCTCCGGCGACGATTTCCTTGAGGTCCGGCCCGGTGGCGTAGCGCTCCAGCCGGCGCGACTGGTCGTCGAGCCGCTTCAGAGCCGCAAGCTCCTCATCCCGCCCGAGCCGGCCCTTCCTTACCGCCGACTTCATGACATTGATGGTTTCGTCATAGACCTTGAGCGGCACCGGAAAGGGGTGGCGGTCCTTGCCCCCATGGGCAAGCGAAAATCGGGCGGGATCGGAAAACCGGAAGGGGGCGCCATGGACCACCTCGGCGACCAAGGCGAGCGCCTTGACCGTGCGCGCCCCGACGCCCGGCACCATCAGCAGTTCCTCGAAGTCCTTTGGCCCTCGATCGGCGGCAGCCGCAAGATTGCCGTGCAGGCGCCGGAGATTGACGTCGCTCTCGCGCACATCGTGATGGGCCGGCATGATCAGATGCGGCAAGGTCGGCTGGCTCTGCGCGATCGGCACAGCCCCGCGCGTCTCGATTCTCGCAACTTCGCGGATCAGCCCGTCGGGGCCGAGCGAACTGAGGAGCGCGAGTTGGCCCTGGCGCGAAGCGGCGGCGCGCCGGTCCGCAAGATTGACGATCTCGCCCTGCCCCCTCCCTTCGATTGCTGCATGGGGAGAATCCACGAAGCTCTCCAGTCCTTCCGAGAGCCAGTGATAACGGCGTGCCTGCCGCCGGTCCCCATTCATGCCTTGCTGGACGACGACCCACTTGGCGTCGTCGGTAACGATGAAACCGTGCAGGTAAAGATCGAACCCATCCTGCACGGCGGCACTGTCGACTTTGGCGACAAGCCGGCTTGCATCGGCAAGCAGGAGGCCATCGAAGCCGACACGATCTCCGATTGCCGAGAGTTCGGCCGGCGTCTTGCGGGAATGCTGACCACGGCCGCCGCAAACATGGATGCCGAGTTCGCCGGCACGCGGCGTCAATCCACGTTTCATCGCGCCGATCACGCTGGTGGTAATGCCGGACGAGTGCCAATCCATGCCCATGACGGCGCCGAAAGACTGAAACCAGAAGGGCTGGGCAAGCCGCCTCAGAAACTCGTCGCGGCCATAGTGGTGTACGATCGCCTCGGCAATAAGCACGCCAAGACGTGTCATGCGGTCGCCGAGCCATTTCGGCACGCGCCCACCATGCAGCGGCAGATCCGCATTGCCTGATCTTTGCGCCATCGCACCACGATCCTTTCTACCTTGCCATCCCTGCCCGTCAGGCAAGCATCGCCACCGACGCACACATTACTTGCTTCGGATGTTCTCGGAAAGTTCTCAAGGACCGCGCAGCGCTACAAGATTGGCGAGAAGCGCCGATGCGCCTACATAAGGGCGGCACAGTTGGAAGGAACATTCATTGGTATGGGACGACACATTCTTTTCGCGGAACGCCGTCGAAGTCGCGTCTGATCTGATCGGCGCGGAACTTACAGTGTCTGGCGCCGGCGGCATTATCGTCGAAACCGAGGCCTACCTGCGGGACGACGCGGCGTCGCACAGCTTCGGCGGCACGACCGAGCGTAATCGCGCCATGTTCGGTCCCTCCGCGCACGCCTATGTTTATCTGTCCTACGGCCTTCACTGGTGCTTGAACTTCGTTTGCCTGCCCGGCAGCGCGGTGCTGATCCGGGCGATCGAACCGAAATGGGGGCTGGAGGCGATGCGTGAGAGACGCGGTGTTTCCCGGGACCGGCTTCTGTGCTCGGGACCGGGCCGTGTCGGCCAAGCCCTGGCGATCACCCGGGAACAGAACGGCCTGCCGCTCCGGCAGGAGCCTTTTCGCCTGCGTGTTCCCGAATCAAGGCCGGAAATCTCCGCCGGCCTTCGCATTGGCATTTCGAAAGCCGTCGAGCAGCCCTGGCGTTTCGGCCTGGCGAACTCCACGTTCCTCAGCCGGAAGTTCTAACCAACTGAAGCGCCGAACCGGGCCTCTGAACGCCGCGTCCATCAACGCTCGCAGGTACCGACGAGCGTGGCCTCGGCGATCCTATGCTTGCTAGCCCGTTTCCAGGCCTCGGCGGCGCCGACTTCCTCTGGTATCGAGAGGTTGCCGACGTCGAGAGCCGCCAGCCTGAACTTATAATGGTGAGTGCCGGTTCCGGGCGGTGGCTGTGGCCCGTCGTAGCGCGCATTGCCGAAATCGTTCTTGATGAACTTGATACCGTGTTCAGGGCCGGTATCGACAGACTGCTGAAGTTCGGTCCAATTGCCCGGGATGTTGATGATCGCGCAATGGCGGAAAAGGCCGCTCACGGCGTCCGGGTCCTCAATGACGAGGGCGAAGCTCTGCGTGCCCGCCGGCGTGCCCGTCCACTTCAGAGGCGGGAACAGGTTCTCTCCGAAACGGGTATGCTTGCTGGGAATTGGCTGGCCGTCAGCGAATGCGGGGCTGATCAAACTGAAGGTCATCGCCTGCCTCCTTTCATATGTCCGCATCGAGATGGGCGAACGGTCGTGGCGATCCCCCAAGCCGTTTGGTGCGGGAGCGTTGATCTCGCTCAAGGATCGCCTACAGCGCATCAGATAGGCTTGACTGGCCGATGCTCAAGAGCGCCGGCACTAAACGTGGTCAGGCTCGCTCGAACACACGATATTCCGCGAAAGGCGATCATCGACCGGTAAGCACCAACGACTGCATTCCGAGGAGTCCAGCAGCTATGCATGATGCGGCGTCGACGACAGCGTCCCAGCCATCGGACTCGACCGAAACTGAGAATACATCCGCCACAACCAATAGGACGGTCGCGCCCGAGCTCGCCTGGCACGCCGTCGCGCCGGAAGCCGTCCTCGACGTGCTTCGCACGGATGCGAGCGGTCTCTCCGCGGAGGAAGCAGGCCACCGGTTGGAAACCTGCGGCCCCAATCGCCTGCCGGCTGGCCCGCCCCGGGGCGTCCTGAGGCGCTTCCTGCTGCAATTCCACGACCTGCTCATCTACGTTCTGCTGACCGCCGGCCTGATTGCTGCCGCCATCGGCCACGGGCCGGACTCCCTGGTCATCTTCGCCGTTGTACTTATCAACGCCGTCATAGGCTTCGTTCAGGAAGGTCGCGCGGAGAGGGCGCTGGATGCGATCCGGGCCATGATCGATCCACAGTCTTCCGTCGTCCGCGACGGCCATCGCGCCACCATCAGGGCAGACGAAGTGGTGCCGGGCGATATCGTTCTGCTCGAAGCCGGCGACCGTGTGCCCGCCGACCTCAGGCTCATAAAGGCGCGCAATCTGCGCATCGATGAGGCCGTTCTCACCGGCGAGTCCGTGCCCGTCGACAAGTCGATCAGGCCTGTCGCCGGCGACGTGACGCTCGGCGACCGGTTTTCCATGGCCTTCTCGGGCACCTTTGTTGCCGCCGGACAGGGGGCGGGTGTTGCCGTCGCGACGGGTGCGCAGACCGAACTCGGGCGGATCAGTTCCTTGATTGGCGCGGTGGAACGTATCGCCACCCCGCTTGTCCGACAGATGGGCCAATTCGCCAGGCAGATCACGATCACCGTCCTCGGCCTTTCCACCCTCGTCTTCGCCTATGCCGTACTCATCCGCTCCTACCGGCTGGAAGACGCCTTCATGACGGTGGTCGGCCTGGCCGTCGCAGCAATTCCCGAAGGTCTCCCCGCGGTCATGACCATCACCCTGGCCGTCGGGGTCCAGCGCATGGCGCGCCGAAACGCCATCATTCGCCGCCTGCCCGCCGTCGAAACGCTGGGTTCCGTCTCCGTGATATGCTCCGACAAGACCGGCACGCTCACACGCAACGAAATGACTGTGAGCGCCATTCGCACGGCCGACCGCGAGATCGAGGTGGACGGAGCCGGTTACCGGCCGGAAGGCAGCTTCCGGATCGGCGGGCGCAGGGCGCTGGACCCGGCCGCCGATCCGGTTCTTGAAGAACTGTCGCTCGCCGCACTTCTCTGCAACGACGCGCATCTCGAGGAACGCGGCGAGGAGTGGACGGTCAACGGCGACCCGATGGAAGGGGCGCTCGTCACATTGGCGATAAAGGCCGGGCACGACGCCGCGGCGGCGCGGACCGGCTTTGTCCGCCTCGACGAGATCCCCTTCGATTCCCGCCATCGGTACATGGCAACGCTCAATGCCCGCAATGGTCGCCCGCCCGTGGTCTACGCGAAGGGCGCGCCTGAGCGCATCCTCGCCATGTGCAGCCGCGTCGCAAGCTTCGACGGCGAGCAATCGCTGGATACCGCCGACTGGCACGACAGGATACAGGCGATGGGCGACGCCGGTCAGCGGGTGATCGCATTGGCGCACCGTCCGATGCGGCATGGCACCCGCGAAATCGCGCCAGCGGATGTGGAGCACGATCTCATTTTGCTCGGTCTCGTCGGGCTCATCGACCCGCCGCGTCCCGAGGCCATCGCTGCTGTCGCCGAATGCCGGGCCGCGGGCATCCGGGTGAAGATGATTACCGGAGATCATGCCGCAACGGCACGCGCGGTCGCCCTGCAACTCGGGCTCGCGGACGCACCAAAGTGCGTCACCGGGCAGGATCTGGACAATGCGGGAGAGGCCGGAATCCGCAGACACGCCAGGGAGGCGACGGTCTTCGCCCGCACCAGTCCGGAGCAGAAGCTGCGCCTGGTGGAGGCGCTGCAGGCGGATGGGTCGACCGTCGCCATGACCGGCGATGGGGTGAACGACGCCCCAGCCTTGAAGCGCGCGGATGTCGGGGTCGCCATGGGCTGCAAGGGGACGGAAGCCGCCAAGGAGGCGAGCGACATGGTGCTCGCCGACGACAATTTCGCCTCGATCGTCTCGGCCGTGCGCGAGGGGCGCACGGTCTACGACAATCTCACCAAGGTGATCGCCTGGACCTTGCCGACAAATGGCGGCGAGGCCTTCACCATTGTGCTGGCGATCCTGTTCGGGCTGGCCCTGCCCGTCACCCCCGTGCAAATCCTCTGGATCAATATGGTAACGGCCGTCGCCCTCGGCCTGACCCTGGCCTTCGAACCGACGGAACCCGGCGCCATGCAACGGCCGGCCCGCCCCCCAGGAGAGAGAATCCTCTCCAGGCGACTACTATGGCGAATCCTGTTCGTCTCGGTGCTGATGGTCGCCGGCACCTTCGGCATTTACGCCTGGGCCGTCTCGCGCGGGCTATCGGTCGAAACCGCGCGCACCATGGCCGTGAACACGCTGGTCGTCATGGAAATCTTCTACCTGTTCAGTGTCCGCTATGTGCACGGTACGTCCCTGACATGGCAGGGCGTCCTCGGCACCCGTGCGGTCCTGATCGGCGTCGCGACTGTCGTTGCAGCACAATTCGCCTTCACCTACCTGCCACCGATGCACTTGATCTTCGGCAGCCGGGCCGTCTCATTCACCGATGGAATGATGATCGTAGCCATCGGCGTCGCCCTGCTCTTTGTTGTGGAGGCCGAGAAGCGGATCGTCGCATCGTTCAACCGCGTTACCGGCGGCAGGCGATCGGAGGAGAGGCCTTGAATGCAAAGCGAAGGAATTCACGCCGATGCATTCATTCGCGAAGCTGATGAATTGATCAAAAACCGTGCATGGATCGCAGCGCCCGAATGTGCCAATGGCTGGGTTTCACGAGGATCTCGTTATGGCCGTCGATACCGCTTCCGTTTCCGCCGCGCCCGGCACCGCTCGCGCCGGCGTGCTGATCATGCTTCTCGGCATGCTGATGTTTTCGCTGAACGACGTCATGGGCAAATGGCTGGTGGCAACCTATTCGGTCGGACAGGTGGTGCTGATCCGCAGCATCGCCGCGGGTCTCGTGCTCTTTCCGTTCCTCTGGACCCGCGGACCGAAAAGGCTTGTCGCGGTTGAAAGGCCGGGCCTCCAGCTTGCCCGCGTGTTCGCCTCGACAGCGGAGGTCTTCGCCTTTTATTTCGCCGTCATCTCCCTGCCGCTCGCCGATGTCATGACCTATTGGCTGGCCGCGCCGATTTACGTGGCAGCCGTTTCGCCGCTGGTGCTGAAGGAGCCCGTCGGCTGGCGGCGGTGGACAGCAATCGCCATCGGCTTCGTCGGCGTCATCATTGCGCTCGAGCCCTCCTCGCAAGCCCTGACGTTGCCGGCGCTGGTCTCCATCTTCGGCAGCATGTGCTTCGCCTTCATGATGGTTTCCGGACGCTCGCTACGCGGAACGCCGGACACGACCCTCGCGTTCTGGCAGGTCGTTGGCGCGGCGATTGCCGGCCTCCTCTGGGCGCCCTTCGATTGGACGCCGCTGAACCCACTCGACACCGCTTTGCTCGGCCTCCTCGGCGTCGTCGCCATGCTCGCCCATGTTCTCGTCAACCGGGCCTTGAAGCTCGCCGATGCAGCGACCGTCGCGCCGCTGCAATATACACTGCTCTTCTGGGCGATCGTCTTCGGCTGGCTGGTCTTCGGCGACAGCCCACGCCTGTCGATGGTGCTGGGCGCCGGCCTTATCGTCGCCTCCGGCCTGTTCATCTTCTTCCGGGAGCAGCAACTGAAGCGGCAGGGAAAATTGAAGGATTAGGTAGAGGGCGACGCGCCTTTCCGCCCACTGTATTGCCTTCCACACTTCTTCTCGCCGCGACCTTTGCACGCCTGAACCGCGGCGCTATCGGCTCGATCAGTCCGCGACCACCATCTGCTTCTGTGTGCCGAGCCCCTCGATGCCAAGCTCGATGACGTCGCCGGGCTTGAGATATTGCGGCGGCTTGAACCCCAGGCCCACGCCGGGCGGCGTGCCGGTAGAGATGATGTCGCCCGGATGCAGGGTCATGAACTGCGACAGATAGCTGACGAGGTACGAGACGCCATAGACCATGGTCTCGGTCGTGCCGTTCTGCTTCGTCACACCATTGACGGTGAGCCACATCTTCAGGTTCTGCGGATTGGCAATTTCGTCACGGGTGACGAGCCACGGACCGATGGGGCCGAAGGAGTCGCAGGATTTGCCCTTCGTCCACTGGCCCGATCGCCTCGCCTGGAAATCGCGCTCCGAGACATCGTTTACGACACAGTAGCCGGCGACGTGATCGAGCGCTTCGGCCTGGTCAACATATTTTGCCTTCTTGCCGATGACGACGCCGAGTTCGACTTCCCAATCGGTGGCGACCGAGCCGCGCGGAATGATGACATTGTCGTTCGGCCCCGTGATCGCCGAGGTCGCCTTCATGAAGATGACGGGCTCGGGCGGAACCTCCAGGCCGGACTCGGCAGCATGGTCGGCATAGTTGAGTCCGATGCAGATGAACTTGCCGGTGCCGGCGACGCAGGCGCCGAGGCGCTGCGCACTATCGACCGCCGGCAGGCTCTCGATCTCGAGTCCGTCCGCCCATGCGAGATCGGCGATGGCCGGACCTGAAATATCGGCGATTACGCCGGAGAGATCGCGGATTCGGCCGGCGCCATCCAATACGCCCGGCTTCTCCGCCCCTTCAGGTCCATAGCGCAAAAACCTCATCCAGCTTCTCCCCGGCAATCGTGACGAATGACTGTGTCTGACAAATCAAACAGTGCCGTGGATGTAAAGCGGTTTTGCACAGTCGCAGTACGCTTTCGGGATCTCGGCCGCGCCGAAATCGACGTCGATCGAAGCGTACGGCAGCACGCGACAACCCGCCGATTTCGCGATCGAAGGCCCCGCGCTTTGCAGAACGGAGCCTTGCGCTATCTTCTGCCGGAAAAGGCAAAGATGTCGACCGGGTGGTCGAGTCCGCGCAACGCATGGGAGCCGAGACTTTCCAACTGTGCGGCGCATCCCGCCCTTTCGACGAAGGCGCGTGAAAGAAGAACCGGACGCTTGAGTTCCTTGGTCAGGCTCTCGAGGCGCGAGGCGACGTTGACTGCGGGTCCTATGACGGTGAAGTCGAGGCGCTTGCGCGAGCCGATATTGCCATACATCACGTCCCCCACATGGACGCCGATGCCGTAACCGAGCGGCTCACGACCTTTGCGCAGGTTCTCCTCGTTGAGCTCGGCAAGAGCTGCCTGCGCCTCCGCGATGGCGCCGAGCAGGTTGCTGCAGGCGCACGGGTCACTGAGCGGGAAGATTGCCAGGAGCCCGTCGCCCATGAATTTCAGAATCTCGCCGCCATGGCGCTCGATCGGCTCCGACATGGCGTCGAAATAACCGTTCAACAGGTCGATCACGTCGTCGCGCGGCCAGAGATCCGACAACCTGGTGAAATCGCGCAGGTCGCAGATCAGAATGGCGGCGCCAACCGTCACGCCAGTGCCGCGCGTCGTCGCTCCCGCCAGGATCTGTTCGCTCGCATGCGGGCCGACATAGGTTTCGAGAAGTGTACGTGCGAGACGGTTCTTCAGCCTGATCTCGCTGACGAGCGACAAGGCCGGCAACACGTCCTTGAAGAGTTCTATGTCGCCCGGGCGAAAGCCGCCTTGCCGGTCGCTGGCGAAGGTGATGACGTGCTGTTTGCCGAGCGTGTGCTCCAGCGGCCAGGCGATGTACTCGGTGATGCCCTCAGCCCGCAGATCGTCGTAAAGCGCGTATTCCGCTCCATCGCGGGAGGAACCTTCGAGAGAGTGCCGCACCTCGGACGCTCCGTTGTTGATCTCGTAAAGTGGGCTGTTCAGGTATTGCGAACTGTCCTCGGTCCCGTAATTGTAGAGGTCGATTTCGGCTTCGGACAATCCCTTCCGCCACAGGATCCGCGCGCCTATCCATTGCGGATGATGAATCCGGAAATGCAGCGTCGCGCGCGCGACCGGCACACCGGCCTCCGCCAGTTTCATGCACATCTCGACAAAGATATTGTCGATGTAGCGCTCGCCGCGCGTCTCGTTCACCAGCCAATCCAGGACGTGCCTCCGCTGGACGGGCCACCTTCCTTCGCTGCCATCGGTTGAATTCAGAAGTGCATCCGATAAAGATTGCATAGCAACCTCCGCTTGCGGCATCCTTGAATCGGAGCCGATATATACAAGCATGCACGACGCCACTGCCGGGCACAATCTGCCATCGTTCAAAATGCCAGGGATCGCTGAGCGGGTTCCCGCGCGTTCAGATGAACGCCTTCCAGTTGGAGCATACGCAGCTTGGCGGACACACCGCCGGGCGCCGAGAAGCCGCCGATCTTGCCGCCGGCGGCCAGCACGCGATGGCAGGGGATGATCAGGGCTACCGGATTTCCGGCCATCGCCAGGCCGACATCGCGCGCGGTCTCGGGGCCGCCTCCGAGGGCCTTCGCCAACGCGCCATAGGTGGTGGTATGCCCCCATGGGACCTGTCGCGCCGCTGCATAGACTTTCACGAAGAATGCGTCCTGCCCTTCGAGGTCGAGATCAACTGCGGAAAAATCCGTCTCGCTCCCGTCGAAATATCGTCGGACGGCAGTGATCGTTTCCTGCACTCTGGGCGGCGACGCGTGCGGTTCGCCCTTGAAAAGGCGGCGCAACAGCAGCCGTTCGGTCATGGCCGCGGTTTTCGTCGGCAGCTGAAAGCGGGCGATGCCGCGCCCGCTCCAGGCGATGCCGCAGAATCCGCCGGCGGTTTCGAAGACGCAATAGTGGTGCGCTTCCTCATTCATCGAAAGCCTCCGCATTCATGTCACATGAAGATCGTGTCATCCGAGGCCCGAATCAACCCGCTTTGCAAAGCGGTCACACGCGAAGTGCTCGCTTCCCGATCAAAAGAGGCGACGAAACACCTGAACTGGAGCATTCATGATGTATGAAGGCAGGCGCCACTGCCGCGGCCGACTTGCCGCGAGCCTCGAGCGCTATACGATACGTGGCGCAGCACTACACTTCGCCGCTACCGCAGACCACATGCCTCTGAAGACACCGGCGCTGTAGCGACGAAGTGCCTCCCCCGCTATGACGCTGTCCGGGCAGAGGTCATCCTCGGTCGATGGCTCGCAAAGAGCTTCCTCGCGGCCGACTTGATCGCCGCCTTGACCACCTGCCTGTAGACGCCGCCAGCTTAGCCGAGGAATATCTGGCGCAGGCGAGCGAACAGGCCCGGCTGTTTCTCGACCAGCATCGTGCGGATGTGACGCGCTGCGGTCGATGCACTAACCGTCGCACCGAAATGGCAATAGCAAATAACCTTGTGCAATTGCTCGTCGCTCAATTCGAAGAACCGCTTCGCCTCGCCGTAGCTATCATTATCCAGCCCAGCCGCCCGCAGAACGGGATCTTCGAACGCTACGGAGATCGGCGTACCGTCGCCGCGCATGGTCGCGCGAACGCGTGCCGGCTGATACTCGGTCTCGTGCAGCGTCGAAAGCCGTCTCTGAGGGTTCTGCTCCAGAAGCTCTGCCCAGCGCTCTAGACGCTCGCTGCGCGACAAAGCCCGACGGGGAAAGTCCTGATTGACCTCGGCGACGATTTGCAGTTCGTCGATTGCATGGTGCTTCATTGTGACCTCCTACTCAGACGATAGTTGGTCCCCCTTTTCAGCCTCATAGGCCTACTCAGCGTGACTCCAACCGGCCGCGAAGTCCAATCACGAAAGTGCCTTTCGGCATTAAACGATCAGAAACTCGCGAGGCGGCACCAACAAAGCTGCGCGCCGGCGGGGTCGCCTCGCCGTGAGGCAATTACAATTGAGATAACCGTCGGCAGTGAGGCCTTTCAGTCCTCGCGGAATGCGTGCCGCATTTGGTCCGTCAGCGGCTTCGTCAGGTAGGAGATGACCGTGCGGTCGGCGATCTTGATGAACACCTCCGCAGGCATGCCCGGATAAAGAGACAGTCCGGCCAGCCTGGCCAGGCTTTCAGGCTTCGGACGGATGCGCAACGGATAGTAGCTGGCGCCGCTACGCTCGTCCGTCACGAGATCCGGCGCCACGGTCACGACCTCGGCCTCGACTTCAGGCGTCGTTCGTAGATTAAAGGCGCTGAATCGGATTTCGACCGGTTGGCCGACCTGGACCTGGTCGATGTCGTTCGGTGCGATGCGCGCCTCCACTGTGAGGTCGTCCGCCTCCGGCACGACGAGCATCAGCGTCTCGCCGGGATTAATCACGCCGTTCACAGTATGAATGGCCAGTTGGTAGACCCGGCCGGAGAGCGGTGCGGTGATATCGAGCCGCCGCAATTGGTCGGTCGCGGCCGTGCGGCGCTCCTCATATTCGGCGATCTTCGCCTCGACGTCCGTCAGTTCCTTGGAAATCTCGGTGCGCCGGTCTTCGTCGAGTTGAAGTATCTGCAAGTCGATTTCGCTCGATTTTCCTCGCGCCTGTGCGCGCCCTGCGATGTGGCGACCGCGGTCGCCCTCGAGTTCCGCCCGCTGCCGCTTCAGGGTAGTCACGCGCTGCATCGGCACCAGCCCCTGGCCGTAGAGGGAATCGACGCCCGTCAGTTCCTCATCGATGAGCCTCAGTGCATCCTCGATCGCCTTCAGTTGGACGGTCAGTCCTTCGATCTCGTCGGCAAGCTGCGCCTTTCTCGAGGCAAGCTGGCTCTTCATCCCGGTGAGCGCCGAGCGGCGGCTTGCGAAGAGCCTCCTCTCGCCGTCCACGAGTTTTGCCGCCGCCGCACCGGAAATGAAACTCTCGAGATCCGCGTCGATTTCAAAGTCCGGCACGCCGATGCGCTCGGCCTGAAGCCGCGCGCGACGCGCATAAAGCTGCGCCAGCGTGCCTTCGACGATTGCCAGGTTGGCGCGAACAGTAGTCCCGTCGAGGCGGATCAGCACCTGTCCGGCTTCGACGCGGTCGCCCTCCTTGACCTTGAGTTCGCCGACGATGCCACCCGTCAGATGCTGGACCTTCTTGACATTGTCGTCGACCACGACAACGCCACCGGCGACGATCGCGCTCGAAAGTTCCGTCGTCGCAGCCCAGCCGCCGACGCCGGCGACGAGCGCGAGCGCGAGGACGGAGACTCCGACCAGGTGCCGCCCGAGCGAGCGCTGCGCACTCATCTGTTCCTTACGTTTGCTCATTGTGCCGCCTCCTGGCCCTCCGTCGCGACCGTGAACCGCGATGACGCCACGGGTTGTGGCCGAAGCACCTTGCTCAACACCTCGTCCTTCGGACCAAAAGCCTGCATGCGCCCCTCGTGCATCATCAAAACGAGATCGGTGCTGGCAAGGGCGCTCGGCCTGTGGGCGATGACGACGACGATGCCGCCCCGCGCGCGCACGTTCATGATCGCCTCGCTCAAGGCCTGCTCCCCTTGCGCGTCAAGGTTAGAGTTCGGCTCGTCGAGCACCACGAGGAAGGGATCGCCATAGAGGGCTCTCGCAAGTGCGACGCGTTGACGCTGGCCGGCGGAAAGAGCTACACCGCCCTCACCGATTTCGGTGTCGTAGCCATTCGGGAGCCGAAGGATTAGGTCGTTCACGCGCGCGGCTTGGGCGGCAGCGACGATCGCTTCGGGCGGCGCATCCGCGGCGAACCGGCAGATGTTCTGCGCCACGGTTCCAGCGAAGAGCTCGACGTCCTGCGGCAGGTACCCGATGTGCCTGCCGAGCGCGTCGGTGTCCCACTGGTCGAGTGCCGCCCCGTCGAGGCGAACGGAGCCGCGATAGGCGGGCCAGACGCCGATCAGGGCCCGTGCCAGCGACGATTTTCCGGAACCGCTCGGGCCGATGACGCCAAGCGCACTGCCGGCATGCACGGTGAAACCGACATCGGTGAAGATCAGGCGTTGTGCCGCCGGCGGACCGCTCGCCAATGCCTCCACGCTCAAGCGTTCCCGAGGAGCGGGCAGTGCCAGTGGCGCCTCCGTTTCCGGCAGTGCGCCCAGCAGGTCCTTCAGTCGCTGCCAGCTTTGGCGCGCCGAGACGAGGCCGCGCCAATTGCCGATCGCAAGTTCCACCGGAGCGAGCGCCCGGGCGGTCAGGATTGAGCCTGCGATAATGATGCCGGGCGAGGCCTCGCCCTCGATGACGAGTATTGCGCCCGCCGCCAGCACTCCGGATTGCAGCGCCATGCGGAAAACTTTCGAGAGCGCGCCGTAACCGTTGCCGATATCGGAGGTGCGCCTGTTCTGGTCACGGAACTCCGAATTGCGTTCCTCCCAGAGGCTCGTCAGCCGGCCGGTCATGCCCATGACCTGGACGACTTCGGCATTGCGCTGCGAGGCCTGGGCAAAGGCGTTGCGCAGGCCTGCCGCTTCGGATGCCTTCCTGGAAGGCGCCTGCGTATTACGATTGGTGAGATAGGTCAGAACCGTCAGGATGAGGCCGCCGCCGATCGCGACATAGCCGATCACCGGGTGGAACAGAAAGCAGATCGCGACATAGAAGGGCAGCCACGGCAGGTCGAACAGCGCCGCTGGCCCGGCACTCGAGAGAAAAGAGCGGACCTGTTCGAAGTCGCGGAGCGCCTGGAGGCCGTCCCCTTGCATCCGAAGCTTCAGCGGCGCCTTGACGAGCGCCCGGTAGATGCGAGCGCTGAGGCTTTCGTCGAGCGCTCCGGCAATGCGCACCAGCATGCGCCCGCGGATCAGTTCGAAGACGCCCTGAAAGCCATAAAGCAGCAAGGCGAGGAGGCTCAGCGCGACCAGCGTGGGAATGCTTCGGCTCGGCAAAACCCGATCATAGACTTCGAGCATGAAGAACGAGCCGGTCAGATAGAGGATATTGACGAGCGCACTGGCGACGCCGACGCCGATGAAGGCCGTTCGGCAGTCGCCAAGGGCGGAGGCGGGATCGATGTTCCTGCCGTTCGAACCGGGCTCAGGCACTGGCTGCATTCTCCCTGTCGACGCGGTCGGTGAACGATGCGGACCTTTCCAGTCGATTCCGACAGACACGTTTCAAAGTTCTGCTGTGTTCGCTCATGCTTGGTCTCGTTGACTATGCCGGCTGCTGCCAATGGGCCTGGAGTTGTCTACCTGAAGCCAGCGGTTTATGGAAAGGCTCCCGGTTGACCACCATCCTTTACCTTGACCGCCGAACCCGCGGCTTCCTGCCGGCCTCTGCAGCTTCTCCGTACGGAGTTGCCAAGTTGTTACCGACATGCCGAAAAGTCCGGCGGCGGACATGGTCGATTTAACTATAGCAGAAAAGCTGCATCTTCTGCTTGCACTACTGAAATCATCTACACGAGATCGGCGACCGATGAGGCAATATCTGAGGAATCTCACTGCAAAAGAGCGCAACGCAACGACAGACCGGCATCTCGCCTTCTATCTCACTTTCGTCGCTGGCGCCGCCAATGCCGGCGGCTTCATGGCCGTGCAACAATACACCTCACACATGTCGGGCGTTGTTTCGGCGATAGCCGACAATATCGTGCTCGGCAAATTGGCGCTTGTCGCAGCCGGGCTTGTGGCACTGGCATCATTTGTCGCCGGCGCGGCTACCTCCGCGATTCTCATCAATTGGGGACGGCGCTTGGAACTGCAGGCGGAATACGCACTGCCCCTGATGGTCGAGGCGCTCCTGCTCATCGGATTTGCAACGATCGGCCCCTTTGTCGATTCGCAGGAAGACGTCATCGTCTCGGTGACCATTGCGTTGCTGTGCTTCATCATGGGCCTGCAGAATGCCATCATCACAAAGCTTTCGGGCGCCCGAATCCGAACGACCCATGTGACCGGTCTCGTCACCGACGCGGGCATCGAACTCGGCAAGCTCCTCTATTGGAATGGCAGCACGCCCGGAGGGGACCGAGCACCCGTGCGAGCCGACCGTCAAAAGCTGAGGCTGCTGACGTCGCTGATCGGCCTCTTTCTTACAGGCGGTGTTTGCGGTGCAATATTCTTCAGCGCATGCGGCATGGCCGCGGCACTTTTCCTTGCCGCGCCGCTGACGGTCATCGCTGCGCTGCCGGTAGTCGAAGATCTTCGCGCCGTCTTGGGTCGATAATGCCGCCCCGCCGCAGCGCAATTCACTCGGCTACGGCATGTATGCCGAGCAAGTGGGCCGTACCAGACGCTTCTTCCTCCTGGGCGGCATCGCAACCCTCGATGTTGCCGCCTCTTGCCCATAGAGCAGCATGGCTCATCAGCTTTTCCATCTCCTTGCGGAGCCGGTGCCAGGTGAGAATGTCTTGCGCGTGCAAGGCGTTGCTACGGAGATCGTAGAACCGACCGATCTCGTCGCCGCTCTCGTTCCGGGCGGCTTCCAGCCTCGACTTCAATGCGTTCGCCTCGTCTTTCGCCTTGAAATAGCGACGCATGACTTCAATCAATGCTAGGTCGTTTCGGCTCGCATCCAAGGGCGTTCCTCCGCGTGGTTTCATGGCTGCTGGTCGAAGGGAGTATCAACATTCGGGCCAAGGAAGGATCGCCATCGCGCGAAACTTTGGCACTTTTCCGGCGGCGGCCTCGGGAAAGTCATGTTCGCAGCGCGACGCGGCTTCGCGGCGCCGAACCGCGTCACCGATTCGAGCACGAGGGAAACCTGGCCGCGGCCGCTATCGCGATCCGTCACTACTTCTGACGGTAGACAAGCACGGGAATGGTCGAATGCGTCAGCACCTTGGCGGCAACACTGCCGATGACCAGCGCGCCGAAACCGCCGCGGCCATGCGAAGACATCACGATGAGATCGGCATCGATCTCCTCTGCCTTCCCGATGATGGCACGATAGATGTCATGGGTTCGCGTCTGATCGGTCCTACAGGGAACGCCAGCCGTCTCGGCTTTGGCGCGCGTAGCGGAAAGGATCTCGGCGGCATGTACATCGGAGAGCGCCTCATATTGCTCTCGCGTTTTGGCCAGTTGCTCCGCGTCGATCGAGACGAGGTGAAACGGCTCGATCACCGTGAACACCGTGATCTTGGCGCCGATCTCCTTGGCGAATGCAATGCCGGCGTCCACGGCAAGCGTGGCGAGCGGCGATCCGTCGGTGGGGATAAGGATGTTGCGAAACATGAAAGCCTCCGTTGAACCCCACTTCAGGCTATTCGCACCAGTCTCAACGGCATTGACGCAGATCAACAGAGCGCCAACCACAAGAAAAAGGGCCCGGAGATTTCGCCGGGCCCTGTATCTACCTGCAATGGCGGCAGTGCTCAGACCCCTGCGTGGAGTCGCTCGTGAGCGCCCTGCTTCACATTTTCCGCCTCCAGATCGGCATGCGCTTGCGCGTGCCGCCGGTTGTAGCGGATCGACGACCAGAGCGAGAGGCCGATAAGTCCGGCCCCGCCGAGGCCGGTAATGACCTCCGGAATGTGCACCAAAGTCTGGCAATACATCACCACCGAGAGGATGAGGATCGCGTAGAATGCCCCATGTTCCAGATAGCGGTAAGCGCTCAATGTTCCCTTGTCCACAAGCATGATCGTCATGGAGCGGACATACATCGCACCGATGCCGAGTCCAATGGCGATGATGAAGAGGTTCTGCGTCAAGGCGAAGGCGCCGATCACGCCGTCGAAGGAGAAGCTGGCATCAAGCACCTCCAGATAGAGGAAGGCGCCGAATCCGCCCTTGGCCGCAGCGCTCATGGTCTGCTGCGACGCGTCGAGCAGACCGCCGACGACCTCCACCAGGAGGAATGTCAACAGACCGTAGACCCCGGCATGTACGAAGACATTCGCCTCTTCACCCTCGAGCAGGGCTGAAAAGCCGAGAATCAAGCTGAGCACGAAGGCGATCTCGATCCCTTTCACCGTCGCAAATCGCGCCATCTTCCGCTCGATCCACGCTATCCAGTGCACATCCTTCTCCTGATTGAAGAAGTAGCTGAGCCCAACCATCATGAGGAACGTGCCGCCAAAAGCCGCGATCGGCAGATGCGCCTCGTGCATGATGCGGGCATATTCCTCGGGCCGCACTGAGGCGAGAATGATCGCCTCGACCGGGCCGATATTCGCCGCGATGACGACGATCAACAGCGGGAAGACGATGCGCATGCCGAAAACGGCGATAATGATGCCCCAAGTCAGGAACCGGTGCTGCCATTCCGGCCTCATGTCCTTGAGCTTGTTGGCGTTGACGATTGCGTTGTCGAAAGACAAGGAGATTTCGAGAACGGCGAGCACGGAGCAAATGAAGAAGACTGTTGCCGTGCCGCTGATGGTACCGGTCGATTGCCACCCGACCCAGGCGCCGAGGAGAAGACCGATGGCCGTGAAGATGAAGGCCCACCGGAAATAGTCGAGCGCACCCTTGTTCGAATGAGCGTCAATCATGGCGAACCTCCCCTGCATATGCAGTTGCGTAGGCAGAAGGGAGATTGGTTGCGGGAAAAAAACGCATAGCCGAAAGGGCACATGCGTCGAGCATGGGATTGATTTTCATGGTAGCTATTCCGCCGGCCTGATTTGCTGGCGGTACCGACATCACGAGAGCGCCGTAAACTCTCGCCAGAGGGGCCCGGCACCAATGTTCATCCCGCGATCTGATGCCTGAGAGCGGGAGCGACCCTTTAATTAGCAAGGCTTTGCGCCGCGTCAAGAGGATGCGGACGCCACTTACCGACAAACATGCAGGCCTGCGCGGCCCGCGGGAACCAAAACGGGGCCGATAGGTGTGGCTTTCGATAGTAGATGCTGTGAGGAAGCGTCATGCACTGTTTCTGGTGGGATAAAACCGTCGAGTTGGAACTTGGAGAATCGGGCGGACACCGCTCCGTGAAAAAGCACGCGGGAAGCCGTGGAACTTCTGCTGCTGCGTTGGCCTCAGAAGGATGGACGCGCCTTTGCGGCTGCGAAGCGGACGTGCATTCAGGCGCTGGATGGCAAGGTGAGGACGGAGAAGGCCCGAAAGGCGTTCATCAAGGCCGCCGAAGAGGCGCATATCTCCATCAGCAGCCATTGACGGTGGTCCGGCCCAAGACGCAAAGCGGCTCCGCCCGGTGGGCGGAGCCTATCCTGTACCAGTAAAGCCGGAGCGCGCAGTTTCCGTAGGGCTTGCGGAGAGGGAACTATATCTGCGCGTTCCGGCCATCAAACCTCTCTGGCTACGATTTGTTCCGGTAGCCACATGCAAATCCTCGTGGAGGACAAGCCCCAGTCGGGGCTTCAGCGGCCTGCCCAGCATGCGGCACGGTCGGGCCGGACGAAGGAATCATTAACCATCTTGCCGATAGACGGGACATTCAGGCGAATGCGGAGTGATTCGATGGCAAGAAACTTGGACGAACGGATGATGGGGCGCAAAGGTGGAGAAATCCTCGCATTTCCCTTGGCGGCTCGGGCGGGCGACGTCAATCGCTGTGCGCGGGAACTCGACCGTGTCCATGGCGATGCCGCCGTCTATTACTGGAGAACGGAGTGCCGCAAGCTCGCCGAGCGGCTTTCGGCACTTGGACTGAGAGATGAAGAGATCCGCCGCGAGATTATAGGCTTCCAGGTGGAAGTGCAGGCCGCGATGGCGCGGCGCTACCAGCAGCCGGCCGTCGGACGCAATCGTTCCGACAGCGGCGCCTGACCGACCAATGCACCGGCGTCAACGCTCCTGCGCCGCCTCCGGATCGAGCTTGGCACGCAGCGCTGCATCGCGGAGAATGGATGTTATCTCCGCGGTCATCGCGTTCTGCCTGGCAAAGGCCTCTGACGGGACCACCCCCGGATCCTCCTCGTGATCCTGAACGATCCGGGCCTCATCGATGGTGCGGCTGATTTCCGCCCACAGGTCTTCATGGCGTGACAGACCCGAAAGGACGGCGACCAGGATCTCCCGATGGGCCGCCAGTCGGAACTCGAGCTTCTCCATATTCGCCTCCCAAATCCTTTAATTTCGCGAGCCCAGCGCGTTTAAAGCGCGCCGCCCGCCAGGGCTTGCGACGCGCTCCGCTGGGTTCTACCCTGTCGGCGACATGTCGCTGTGCACCGACCGAACCGGCCAACTCTCACAAGCCGAACACGTGCCGACTACTGAAGGATCTGAACGACGGTTCGGTCCGCGGGTTTCACGATAACGCGCTGATCATTGACGATCGCATAGGCGTAGTCCGGTTGGTCCGGAATCGTGTGGATCTCCACGGTCTCGGGTAGCGGCTGTCCGGCGACGATCTCGCCCTCGATGGTGACGGACGGGGTCTGCTGCTCGAGCACATAAGTCCTGACTGGGTCGGGCAGCACGACCGTCGTCTGGGCGACTACCGATGCCGGCAGAAGCAGGGCGGCACAGATCAGAGCAATTCTCTTCATGATCTATTCTCCTTTCTCACGCCTCTTCAACCGGCTCGACCAACTTTGGTTCCCTGCGAGGGCGACGCGCGCAGGAAAGCGGTCCTTTTCGGGCTTCGTCCTGGAAATTCGAAGAGCGCCCTCAGTCGACGGAGTTGAGCGTCATCGACGTGCCGGCGGCAGCGACATTAAGGCCGAGCTGGCCGGTCACGCTCACCGTTTGCAAGTGGATCGATCCCGCAGTGCCGCCGACAAGCACGTTGGCACCGACGCCAGCGCCGATCGTGGCCTCGGCGGTTGCACCCTTGTAAAGGCCGCTCAGCGAGCCGTGATGATAGCCGGCCGTCGGTGCGAACACGGCCCAGAGGAGACGACTGCGCATGGTAAAGCCAACATCGATACCAAGCTTGCGGATCTCCCCGGTATAGCGGTCCTCGATCTCAGCGCCGCCGAGCGAGCGAAAGGCGCACTCGATTTCCTTGGAAGAGCCGAGCACATATCCAGCGCCGCCGCCGATATCGCACTCGAGATAACCGATCTTGACGCCGTTCTGCGCATCCTGGATCACCGGCGGCGCCGGTTCCCGATAGGGCGCAAGGTCCGCCGCATGGGCGAACACGGCTACAAAGGTCAGCGAGACGGTGAAAACTGCGATGGCAAGATTCGACTTCATTTATTTTCTCCTTATCGCATCGTCGCAGGCAGAACGGAACGGACCCGCTCCAGGCGAAGTGCCGCGACCGCGCGCCGCATGGAGGGCCTTGCCTGCGAAGACGGGCGCACCGTTCGGGCGTATTGAGACATTTCAGAGGCGAACCGGCCTAGGGGGAGATTTTTGGAGCGCAGTGTTGCCGATGCGTCAATTCAACCGGAGAAATTGCTCGACAGCTCGCGAGTGCCCGGTGACATTTCGGTGTTTGACGCACGTCCAATCCGCCACGCAGAATGGACGAATTTAATAGGGCCTGACCCTAATTGCGGGCTCCGTTTAGCCGCCATTGACCAGTTGCAGAATGAGCTGGTGCACATTGCCGCCGTTGCTGAGCTCAGCCCGGTCGAACTGCCGGCTTTGCAGTCTTTGGGCGTTGGAAAGCGTGCCCAGCCGCTTCGTCATCTCGGCCTTGATCTTGTGGCATTTCGGGTCCGCCGGGACGGTAAGGCCGACCGTGGTCGCCTCGATTTTCCGCACCATCTCCTTGATGTACTCGCCATGCACCAGCTCATGGCGATACACGCCGGAGATGAACACCTGCCAGCGCTCCTTCGTCCCGACCGGCAACGGCTTGGCCGGCTCGGGCAGCGTGTAGGTAATGGCAAGTCTCGGCACCGCCGAAACCAGCACGCAAGCATCGCCTTGAGCCTCATACTTCCGGGTCCAGGTGAGCTTGAAGCTCGTAAGCGCAATGGCGCGCGAGAGCCCACCGACCTTCGGCCCCCGCTCGCCGATCGACGCATAGAGCTCGGGGCCGGACAGGCCGGCAATATGATAGGTTTGAACCTTCTCGACCGCCTGCCATTCGCCGAGCGCGGCCGCGGGCGCTAGCACAAGACAGACCAGCAACACACACAATCGATGGCCCGTCTTCACGCAAATCCCTCACAAACACCTTTTGATGGCCGCAGAAACTAAGAGGGACGCGCGGCGGTTTCAATCACCTCCATGCCTGCCGATGGCTGGCGCGCATCACACGCTGCTCAGCAGAAGGCTGGTCTCGCTGTTGGCGACGCCGTCTATCATCCGCACTTCGCGGAGGATCCGATCGAATTCGGAAAGGTTGGCCGCGCGAATATTGGCGACGAGATCCCAATTTCCGTTCGTCGTGTGCAGTGAATAGATCTCGGGGATCCCGCGTAGCTTGCGAATGACCTGCGTCGTCGATTTCCCAATGACCTCGATCATCATGATCGCATGCACGGTATTGACATCGTAATCCTCCCTGACACGCACCGTGAAGCCCAGGAGCGTCCCGGTTTCGATCAAGCGGTCCAACCGGTTCTGCACGGTGCCGCGGGCAACGCCGAGTGCATCCGAAAGCCTGGAGAGCGACGCTCGACCGTCTGCACGAAGGTGGGCAATGATACGGCGATCCAGATCATCCGGCGTATATTTTGCAATGGTCGTGTCTCTCGAATTCATTTTGACAATATTGTACAATCATCCTGAACAAACTGCTCGATTCTATGGCGAAAATAGCACAGCTTTGCGCTTTCGACCAGCAGCGCCAATCGTTACGCTCTTGGATGCCGATCTCATGCAGGAGGAACATCGATGCTCTCACCGCTCCCGTCCGCGAAGGCAATGGTGCCGTTCGTCAGCGTCGAGAACATGATGCGTCTCGTTCATCACCTGGGCGTCGAGACCGTTCTGGCGGAACTCGCGGACGCCATCGAGGCCGACTTTCGCCGCTGGGAGAGCTTCGACAAGACGCCGCGCGTCGCCAGCCATTCACGCGACGGCGTGATCGAGCTGATGCCGACCTCGGATGGCAGCGTCTACAGCTTCAAATATGTGAACGGCCATCCCAAGAACACTGTCGACGGACTGCAGACCGTGACGGCTTTCGGGCTGCTTGCCGAGGTTTCGACCGGCTATCCGGTACTGCTCACGGAAATGACGCTGCTGACGGCGCTCCGGACGGCCGCGACCTCGGCGATGGCCGCACGGCATCTGGCGCCGAAGAGCGCGCGCACCATGACGATGATCGGAAACGGCGCCCAGGCTGAATTCCAGGCGCTGGCGATGAAGGCCGTCTGCGGCATCGATACAGTTCGCCTCTACGACATCGACCCCCGGGCGACCGAGAAAACCGTTCAAAATCTGGCTGGCTTCGACCTCAAGGTCGTCGCCTGTCGCTCGGCGCAAGAGGCTATCGAGGGGGCGGAGATCATCACCACCTGCACGGCCGACAAGCAGTTCGCAACGATCCTCACCGACAACATGGTCGGCGCCGGCGTCCACATCAACGCGATCGGCGGCGACTGTCCCGGCAAAACGGAGCTCCACCGCGACATCCTCAAGCGCTCGGACGTCTTCGTCGAATATCCGCCGCAGACCCGCATCGAGGGAGAGATCCAGCAGATGGCACCGGACTTTCCGGTGGTGGAGCTCTGGAAGGTCGTCACCGGCGCGGCGCCGGGCCGGCGTGACGCAAAGCAGATCACGCTGTTCGACAGCGTCGGCTTCGCGATCGAGGACTTTTCGGCGCTGCGCTATGTGCGCGAGCGGCTGTCCGGCACGGATTTCTACCAGAACCTCGACATGATCGCCGATCCGGACGATCCACGCGACCTGTTCGGAATGCTGCAGCGCGCGAAGTAACATGATTCCCGGACACCTACTCCACGTGCAACTCTTCGATGACACCGGCAGGGAAACGTCCGATTCCATCTTCCCCAACGATGGTAGAGGCTTTTAAAGCGCGTCGCGTTTAATGGTATTCGTGCAACGCGCTTTAGTTCTTTGTTTTCATGCACGTCGTTGGCCCAAAACCGCTTCACACTTTTTGGGCGACATGCATTAGCGACGCTGCTATTTGCGCAGCCGGAGCAAGGCCTTTCTGGCCTCTTCCACCAAGGGGTGGTCCGGGTGCCGGCGGATGAAGCGCTCGTAAGCCTCCACCGTATTTTCCGCACGCACCCGCTCGAACTCCGACCTGACGGCGGCTTCGTGATCCGGAGGCTTCTGCATGTTCACTCCGATTGCCTTTGGGACGCCGGCTGCTGTAACAGGCGTACACATTGCTGCCAGTATCATCAGGGCATAAAACGTAAGCAACTTAGGGAACGGCACGATTCTCTCCAATCTTCACGAACCCGTTATGGAAATCGTAGGCATTCGGCGCCTACCGTCCCCATACGATCTGTCTATTTGATCGTGGAGCAATGTGCTCGCGCATCGCAATCGGGAATTTCGCATGAGTGGTACCGGTAAAACAGTCAAGACCGTCAGCGTGACCAGCAATAGCATGATCAACGGCGTGCTTTCTGGTTCGGCGTGGAGCGGCACCATCACCTATGCGTTTCCCACCTCCGCCAGCAGCTACGCCTATGGCGGCGAGCCGGATTACGGTTTCAGCGCCATATCGACGGCACAGAAGAACGCCGCACTTTTCGCCTTGGAGCAATCCTACGGCACGGCCGCCAATGACGGCTTTTCCGTCGAGGGGTTTACCAACGCCACGTTCAGCGCCGGAAACGCGAGCAGCGCGACAATTCGCCTTGCCCAGTCCCGCATGCCGGAGACCGCCTGGGCTTACATGCCGGACACCTATACGGACGCCGGCGACGTCTGGTTTGGCACCGCCTATGCCGGCACCATTTACGACTATCGCAAGCCCGTCGCCGGCAATTACGCCTGGCACACGCTGCTCCACGAAATCGGCCATGCACTCGGATTGAAACACGGTCACGAGACGGAAGGCGCGTTCAAAGCGCTGCCCAAGCAATACGATTCGATCGAATATTCGATCATGACTTATCGCGGCTATGTCGGCGCCGGCACGGGTTACCATTACGAGCGCTACGGCGCGCCGCAGACCTTCATGATGGCCGATATCGCCGGGCTGCAGGAAATGTACGGCGCCGATTTTACGACCAACAGCGGCAACACGGTCTACAAATGGACGCCCGGCAGCGGCGTAACCCTGGTCAACGGGGAGGTGGGCATCTCTCCGGGGGCCAACCGCATCTTCGCCACCATCTGGGACGGCGGAGGCAACGACACCTTCGACCTCACTGGCTACAAGACCGGACTCAAGGTCGATCTGCGCCCGGGGAAGGCATCGACATTCAGCGCCGACCAACTCGCCTATCTCGGCGGTGGTCCCAACAGCGGATACGCGGCAGGGAACATCTTCAACGCGCTGCTCTATCGCGGCGACACCCGCTCGCTGATCGAGAATGTCAAGGCCGGCTCGGCCGCCGACTCGATCATCGGCAATCAGGCAGCGAACAGGCTGTGGGGCAATGGCGGCAACGACAAGCTCTACGGCGAGAGCGGCAATGACAGGCTCTACGGCGGAAGCGGCCATGACAGGCTGTCTGGCGGCAGCGGCAATGATCTCCTCTATGGCGACGCTGGAAACGACCTCGTCTATGGCGGTAGTGGATCTGATCAACTGACCGGCGGCAGCGGCAATGACACGCTTCGAGGCGATGCAGGCAACGACCGGCTTTATGGCGGAACCGGAGCGGATAAGCTTACCGGCGGGACTGAGGCCGACACCTTCGTGTTCAGATCGATAAACGACAGCACCGTTGCCTCCACGGGCCGCGATACGATCTACGATTTCCTCCCTTCCGAGGGCGACAGGATCGATTTGTCCGCGATCGACGCAAACACGTCCACATCTGGCGATCAGGCGTTCACTTTCGTCGGTACGGCCGCTTTCAAAGGCAAGAAGGGCGAGCTCAGTTACGTTAAGACGAGCTCGGATACCTATATCTACGGCGACGTGAACGGCGACAAGAAGGCCGACTTCGCCATCCACCTGGACGACGCCGTCACGTTGCAGAAGGGCTATTTCGTGCTCTGAGCCGTGTGCCGGGTGTACGCGCCGCCAACTCGGCTGTGGCCTCAGAAGAGAGCGGCGTGAGCATTGTCTACTGCCCGGCGGAGGTCGTCGATCGCCGAAGCCGAAGGCAGGACTTCGCCCTCCAGTTCGGGCGGCATCTTCCAGCCGGGATCAATGCCCTGCATGTTCGGCAGCTCGTGGGCAATGCCCTTGTGACAGTCGATACAGGTCGCGCGGCCGGCGAGAAGATAGCGCGTGTGGATCTCGGCGGCGCGCTGCGTCTGCTTCTGCAGGTCCATGGCAACGGAGGAGTGGCAGTTCCGGCATTCCAAGCTGTCGTTCGCCTTCAAGCGTGCCCATTCGTGTTGGGCAAGTTCCAGCCGCTTTTCCAGGAACTTCGGTCGCGTATTGATCGTGCCGAAGATCTTGCCCCAGACCTCCTTCGACGCCTGCATCTTGCGGGCGATCTTGTCCGTCCATTCATGCGGCACGTGACAGTCCGGGCAGGAAGCCCTGACGCCGGAACGGTTGGAGAAGTGAATGGTCCGCGTCAGCTCCTCATAGACATTGTCGCGCATCTCATGGCACGAGGTGCAGAACGTCTCGGTATTGGTAAGTTCGAGCGCCGTGTTGAAGGCGCCCCAGAACATCACCCCTCCGACAAAGCCACCGAGGGTCAGGAAGCCGAGGCTCAGCGTTGCCGCGGGCGTGCTGACAAGACGCCACGCCCAGAGGACGAGTTTGCGGATTGGGCCCATCTCGTCACTCGCTCCCCGCCTTCTTGATACCCATTTCGCTCATGTCCCTGAAGGTGTTGCCGACGAGCGGCTGGACGTCGGCCTGCGGCACATGACAGGCGGTGCAGAAATAGCGCCGCGGAGAAACGTCCGCGAGCATCTGTCCCTCACGCGTCATATAGTGCGTGACGCTGATCATCGGTGCGCCGGAATCTTGCGTGAATTCCCGCTTGTGACAGGAAAGGCAGCGGTTGGTGTTGACGGAGAGCTGATAACCCTCGATCGAATGTGGGATTACCGGCGGCTGGTCGGGATAGGCGCGCATCTTGCGCTTGTCGTCGACCACCCATTTCGGCAAGGGCGCGGCCGTGCCCGTGGCGATCGGCGGCGTCGGCCCCTGAAGCTCGGGAACCATCTTCTCCACGACCTGGCCAACTGCCGTCGTCGCGGCAAATAGAGCGAGCCCCGCAAGGACGGCCACGAATTCTGGTCGCCGGATCAGGCGACGGGTAGGATCTTGACCGCGCATTTCTTGAAATCCGTCTGTTTGGAGATGGGATCTGTCGCGTCGAGGGTCACTTTGTTGATCAACTGGCTGGCGTCGAACCAGGGCACGAAGATCACGCCCGGCGGCATCCGGTTGCGGCCGCGCGTTTCGACGCGCGAGCGTATTTCGCCACGGCGCGAAACAACACGGACCTCCGCCCCCTGATTGATGCCGCGCTTCCTGGCATCATCGGCATTCATGAAGCAGCGCGCCCCCGGGAAGGCGCGATAGAGTTCCGGCACCCGCATGGTCATCGAGCCCGAATGCCAGTGCTCGAGTACGCGGCCGGTGACGAGCCAGAGATCATACTCCTCGTCCGGCGGCTCCGCCGGCGGCTCGTAAGGCACGGCAAGGATGACGGCCTTGCCGTCGGGACGCCCGTAGAATTTGACGCCCTCGCCCGCCTTCACGTAGGGGTCGAGGCCCTCGCGGTAGCGCCAGAGCGTCTCCTTGCCGTTCACTACTGGCCAGCGCAGGCCGCGCACCTCGTGATAGCGGTCGTAAGGCGCCAGGTCGTGCCCATGGCCGCGCCCGAAAGAGGCATACTCCTCGAAGAGACCCTTCTGGATGTAGAAGCCGAAGGCGTCGGCCTCGTTGTTCGCATAGTCTCGGTTCACTTCGCTCAAAGGAAAGCGATCGACCGCGCCGTTCTTGAACAGAACATCGAAGAGCGTCTTGCCGCGATAGGAGGGATTGGCCTCCAGAATCTCGGTCGGCCAGACCTCCTCCGTCGTGAAGCGCTTCGAGAACTCGGCAATCTGCCACAGGTCCGATCGTGCCTCGCCCGGCGCATGTACGAGTTGGTGCCAGACGTGGGTGCGGCGTTCGGCATTGCCGTAGGCTCCCTCCTTCTCAACCCACATGGCCGCCGGCAGAATGAGGTCGGCGCTCATGGCCGTGATCGTCGGATAGGCGTCCGAGACGACGATGAAGTTTTCCGGGTTGCGATAGCCCTGATAGGTCTCGTTCTTCGTATTGGGCGCGGCCTGGACATTGTTGTTGACCTGCACCCAATAGAAGTTGAGCTTGCCGTCCTTCAGCATCCGATCCTGCTCGACGGCGTGGTATCCTGGCTCCTCCGGGATGATGCCGTGGGGAACGCGCCAGATCTCCTCGGCATGTTTACGGTGCTCCGGATTGGTCACCGTCATGTCGGCCGGCAGCCGGTGGGCGAAGGTGCCGACCTCGCGGGCGGTGCCGCAAGCGGAGGGCTGGCCGGTCAAGGAGAACGGGCTGTTGCCGGGTTCGGAAATCTTCCCCGTCAACAGGTGGATGTTGTAGACCATGTGGTTGGCCCAGACGCCGCGCACATGCTGGTTGAAGCCCATGGTCCAGAGCGACATCACCTTGCGGTCAGGATCGGCATAGAGTTCGGCGAGTTCCTCCAGGAAGCCCGGGTCGACTCCAGTGATCTCCGCCGTCTTTTCCAGCGTGTATTCCGAAACGAAGATCTTGAATGCCTCGAAATCGATCGGTTCCATCTTCGCGGGGTCGTTGGCATTCGCCGCTCTGACCTCGATCGGATTGTCGGACCTGAGGCCATAGCCGATGTCGGCGGCCCCTTGCATGAAGGTCGTGTGCCTGTCGACGAAATCCCGGTTCACGCGACCGGTCGTGATGATGTGATTGGCGATATAATTCAGGATCGCGAGGTCAGTGCCCGGCTTGAAGACGATCGGCACGTCGGCGAGATCCATGCTGCGGTGAGTGAAGGTGGAGAGAACCGCCACCCGCACATGCGGGTGCCCCAACCGACGGTCGGCAAGCCGCGTCCAAAGGATCGGATGCATTTCCGCCATGTTGGAGCCCCAGAGCACGAAGGCATCCGCATGCTCGAAATCGTCGTAGCAGCCCATCGGCTCGTCCATGCCGAAGGCACGCATGAAGGCATAGGCTGCCGACGCCATGCAGTGTCGTGCATTCGGATCGAGGTTGTTGGAGCGGAATCCCGCGCGCATCAGCTTCGTCGCGGCGTAACCTTCAAAGACCGTCCATTGCCCCGAGCCGAACATGCCGACGGACGTCGGCCCCTTCTCTTTCAGCACCCGCTTGCATTGCTCGGCCATCACGTCGAAGGCCTCATCCCAGCTGACCGGCTCGAACTCGCCGTCCTTGCTGAAACGGCCGTTCTGCTTGCGTAAGAGCGGCGTCTTCAGCCGGTCAGCGCCATACATGATCTTCGACAGGAAATAGCCCTTTATGCAGTTGAGGCCGCGATTGACCTCCGCCTGCATATCTCCGTGGGTGGCGACGACCTGGCCTTCTTTCACGCCCACCATGACGCCGCAGCCGGTGCCGCAAAAACGGCAAGGAGCCTTGGACCACTTGATTTCGAGTGCCTCGACTCCGCCCGGAACCGGCTGCGCGGAGACCGGCAGCGCAATGCCGGCAGCCGCGGCGGCAATGCCGGCAGCATGCGCCTTCAGAATGTCACGCCGCGTCAGTTCGCCGCTCATGTCTGCGTGCCTCCTCTTCAAGTTCGAGCGTGGTCGGTGCGAAATTCGCGCCTATCCGTGACCCGCATCGACATGCTCAAACACCATGCTGGCGGCGACGACGCCGTCGAGACCGGAAATCCGCGACAGGCATTCGCCGAGCATGCCGGAACTCGTGCCTTCGATCACCACCACGATCTTCCCGCCCTGATGGCCGTAGACCTCCACTGTCTCCATCTGCGCAAGCGCCGCGAGAACGCCGTCCAACTTCGCCGGAACGGCGGCGATGACGGCACTGGAGATGTGACATTGCGCTTTCGCATCAGGCATGGGCGCCCTCCTTCCTGCGCTCGCCGGCCCGGATCGCCCCGACCGGACAGAGGCCTATGCAGGCACCGCAACCGCTGCAAAGATCATCATCGACTTCGGGCAGGAATGGCCCGCCCATGCGGGGGCGGAAACGGATCGCCTGCTGCGGACACGCATCGTGACATGACTGGCAGGCAACGCCGTTTCGCGTCAGGCAAGAAGCGCCGATCGCGGCCATGTGCGGAAAACGGCGGATGTTCGTTGCCTGGAAGACAGGCTCCGGGCAAGCGCGCAGGCAATCGCCGCAGAATAGGCACTCCCCATGCGCAAAAACGAGCGACGGCCAGCCGCCGTCGAGACGAACGATATTCGTGGGACAGGCATCGACGCATGCGCCGCAACCCGTGCATGCGGCGAGTGTCTCGATCGTTGCGCCCGGGGGACAGATGCGCGCCACTTTGGAGCCCCTCCCGAGAAGCACGCCCCGTCTGGAGATGTTGCTCGCGCCTGCCACGGCCACCTCAATGCCCCGTCGGCGGGCCGGGAGGCCCGAAGACAAGCTGCAGCATCCACACGATAAAGCCGTAACCGCCCACGACGCCGACTGCAACCAATGGCCATATGCCAAAGGCGAGCACGAAAAAGGTTAAAAGCTCCTTACGCCGTTCGGAGCGGAGCGGCGTCGCCGGTCCACCGGAAGACAACTCCGACATGCTGCATCTCCCCATGCAACTGTTGGAATAGTAACAATCATTTTCGGGAAAGAAAGGAAAATAAACTTAACTCCGTTCGTCACCAATAGAATTGATCTATGTCAAAATATCTCGGCTCACTCCTTTCCGGGCAGAACCATTCTTTTCATGAACGACGGGATACTTAGCACATTCATGAGTCGAAATGTTTCGCAGCCGCAAGGGTCATGACGGCGGTCGGCGTCGATTTTTCGACTGGTGTTTCGACTGGTGCCATGCGTTGGTCGCTTCGTCGGCCCCGTATTCATCCCCCTCGACGACAGAACCCCAGGCGCACCGCGCTCAGGCAGCCAGATACAATCGCTGGGTGAACTCCGGCAAGTTTGCGGGACGTTGACACATCGCGGTTATCGGATTATGAGTGACGAAATCCAAAAATCGTCACTCATCAGAAGCCCCCAGCAATGCCGCAGACATCAGACAGTATCGAAGCAAGCCGGCAGGAGAACATCGCGCGGATTCTCGATGCCGCCGAGCGGCTCTTTCGCCATTACGGCTACAGCAAGACGAATGTGGCCGATATCGCTCGCGAGCTCGACATGTCGCCGGCGAATATCTATCGCTTCTTCTCCTCCAAGACCGAAATCCATCAGGCGCTATGCGCGCGCATGCTGGCCGCGAGCTATGAGCAAGCGCTGGAGATTTCCCGCCTTCCCCTGAGTGCCGCCGAGCGCCTGCGCCGCTACGCGCATGGGCAGCACAGGCTCACCGTCGAAACCATGCTCGACGAGCAGAAGGTCCATGAGATGGTCGTCGTTGCGATCGAGCGAGAGTGGCACGTGATCGAGAAGCACATCGATCGCATTGACGGGCTCATCGCCGGCATCATCCGAGAGGGCATCAGCGCGGGCGAGTTCGCCAATCAGGATCCCGAGACCGCCGCTCGCTGCTTCACTGCCTCTCTCTTGACGCTCTGCCACCCGCAGATGGTGGCGCAATGTCTTGCGAAGGAAAACCGCCCAACCTCGGACGCGTTGATCGAATTCGCGATCAAGGCCTTGAAGTATTAACGAAAATGCCGCCGCTGCGGCAGCGTACCAGGAACACAAACGATGTCCTTCACAAGCGTCTTCAAACAGCCCTTTGCTGGCCGCCTATTAGGTGTGGCCGCTCTTGCCGCCCTACTCGCCGGCTGCTCGGAGGAGAAGGCCGAGACGAAGGAAATCATCCGGCCGGTCAAGGTGGTCGAGATTGCCGGCACGGGCGAAACGCGACGGCTCGTTTATGCCGGAGCGGTCAAGGCACGCACTGAGATGAATCTCGGCTTCCGCGTCGGCGGCAAGATCACCGAGCGGCTCGTCGACATCGGCGACCGCGTAGAGCCGGGCGACGTTCTCGCCCGTCTTGATCCGACCGATTACGAGCTCTCGGTCAAGAGCGCCGAAGCCAACCTTCTCGCCGCCGACAAGCAGGTTCAGACGGTTGCGCTCACGAAAACGCGGGCCGAGCAGCTTTTTGCGCGGAAATTCTCCTCAAGGGCCGAGCTCGATCAGGCAAGCCTCGCCTATGATCAGGCCGTCTCCACGCGCGATGCCGCCGCTTCCGCCCTGAGCCAGGCAAGAAACCAGGTGACCTACACGAGGCTACTCTCCGACCAGCCCGGCATCATCACCGCCGTCAATGCCGATATCGGCCAGGTCGTCGGCACCGGCACACCGGTCGTGACGGTTGCAATCGACGGCGAGAAGGAGATCGAGGTCGCCGTACCGGAACTCGATATTGCGGAGTTCAAACCGGGCAAGGAGGTGCAAGCGCGCTTCTGGTCCAACGACATGCTGACCCTCGAGGGTCGGGTGCGGGAGGTGTCCGGCAGCGCCGAACGGCAATCCCGGACATTCTCGGTGCGTATCAGCCTGCCCGATGACCGGCGCGTCCTGCTCGGCATGACCGCAACGGTCGAGGCGGCTGCAGCGAAGTCAGAGACCCTGATCTCCATTCCCTTAAGCGCGCTCGCCCGAAAGGACGACAAGGACATCGTCTGGACCGTCGATCGCGACGCATCGACGGTTCACGCCCGCGCCATCAGGCTCGCCGACTTCACCGGCGATCAGGTGCGGGTCGCGGAGGGCCTCGCACCGGGCGACCTCGTCGTCACAGCCGGCACGCAGTTCATGACCGAGGACCTGAAAGTAAAACTGCGGCCCGACGCGCAACAATCCGCCAGCGCCGGAACACAGATCGTCCGCTAACCACACAGACCAGACAGGAATACCGATCATGCACGCCTCCACGGGGGAGAAGAAGCCGTTCAACCTGTCGCGTTGGGCGATCGGCCATCCGAGCATCGCGCGCTTCCTCTTCGCGCTGATCATTGTCACCGGCGCCCTCGGGCTCGTGCGCATGGGGCAGCGAGAGGACCCGGAATTCACCTTCCGGACGATGGTCGTCCAAGCGGTCTGGCCGGGCGCTTCGATCGAGGAGATGCAGCATCAGGTCGTCAACAAGATAGAGCGCAAGCTGCAGGAGACGCCGCATCTCGATTTCGTCCGCTCCTATACGCGCTCGGGCAGCACCATCATCACCGTGCAGATCGAGGGCGATACGGATGCGGACGACGTTGCCGACGCCTTCTATCAGGTCCGCAAAAAGGTGGGCGACATCGCCAATGAACTGCCCGAAGGCATGCTCGGCCCCTATTTCAACGACGAGTTCGGCGACACCTATATCACCATGCACGCCATCAGTGGGCAAGGCTACACCTATCCCGAACTGAAGCGGTTCGCGATAGACGGCCGCGACATGCTCCTGACGACGCCCGGCGTGGAGAAGGTGGTGATCCTCGGCGACCAGCCGCAGAAGATTTATATCGACGTCTCCTCCAAACTGTTGGCCGCGCGCGGGCTCACGCTTGCCGACCTGCAAAACGCCATTGCCGGCCAGAACAATGTCGACCCTGCCGGCAGCGTCGATACCGGCACCCGGTCGGTGCGCATTTCCGTCGACGGGGACGTGACGCGGGTCGAGGACATCCGCAACCTGCGCCTGCGGACGGGCAGCGAAGCGATCCGCCTCGGTGACATAGCGACGATTACTGCGGGGCTCGAGGACCCTTACGCGCGCAAATTCCGATTCAACGGCCATGACAGCGTGCAGATCGGCGTGGTGATGGCCAAGGGTCACAACGTCACCGATGTCGGCAAGGCAGTGGAGGCAACCTATGAACGTTTTGAATCCTCGCTCCCCCATGGCGTATCGGTCGACCAGATCTCCAACCAGCCGGAAGTCGTGACCGAGGCGATGAGCGAATTCATGCACGCTCTCATGGAAGCGCTGGCCATCGTTCTCGTGGTGTCGTTCCTGTCCATCGGCTGGCGCTCGGGCCTGGTGATTGCGATCGCCATACCGCTGGTGCTCGCCGCCACCTTCGCCATCATGTACGAGTTCGGCATCGACCTGCAGCGCATTTCGCTGGGCGCGCTCATCATCGCGCTTGGCCTGCTGGTTGACGACGCGATGATCGTCGTCGAACTCATGGAGCGAAAACTAGAGGAAGGCCTGGCGAAGATCGATGCGGCGAGCTTCGCCTATTCCTCGACCGCCTTCCCGATGCTCACCGGCACACTGATCACCATCGCCGGCTTCATTCCGGTCGGCTTTGCGCAATCCACTGCGGGCGAGTATGTCCGTTCGCTCTTCTATGTGGTCGGCATCGCTCTGGTCGTCTCCTGGTTCGTGGCCGTCTACTTCACGCCCTGGCTCGGATACATGATCCTGAAGCAGCGCCACCATGCCGGCGGGCATCACGACGTTTTCGACACGCGCTTCTACCGCCGCCTCCGGTCGGCCGTCGGCTGGGCCGTGCGCCACCGCGTCATCGTGCTCGTCATGACGCTGGCAGCCTTCATGACCAGCCTCTGGGCCTTCCAGTTCATTCCCAAGAATTTCTTTCCGCAATCGTCCCGGCCGGAGATTCTCGTCGACTTATGGCTGCCGGAAGGCACCAGCATCAGCGAGGTCGAGCGTCAGGCCCGGGCCCTCGAGGCGCGCATGATGGACGACGAGGACAAGCGCTTCATCGCCACCTATATCGGCGAAGGCATCCCGCGCTTCTTCCTGCCGCTCGACCAGCAGCTTCGCAATCCAAACTTTGCGCAACTGCTCGTCATGGCGAAGGACGAGCCCGCGCGCGAACGGCTGATCCTCAAGCTGCGTACGATCCTCGCCGAAGACTTCCCCTCGATCCGCGCCAAGGTCGACCGCCTGTTTCTCGGCCCCCCGACCGGCTGGCCGGTTCAGATCCGCGTGATGGGTCCCGATCGCCAGGAACTGCGCCGCATCGCCGATCAGGTGAAGGCGAAGTTCAACGAGAATCCCTTGCTCGGGGCCGTCCATGACGACTGGCTGGAGCCCGTGCCGGCGATGAAGCTCGTCATCGACCAGGACCGCGCCCGCGCGCTCGGCGTCAGTTCGCAGCGCGTCCGCCAAATGCTGCAGGCGGCGATGTCCGGTGTCCCGCTCGACGATTTCCGCGACGGCGAGGAAACGGTCTCGATCGTCGCCCGCGAGCCGAACGGCAACCGGCACCTGCTGTCGGCAGTCAATTCGGTCTATGTGCCGACGGATTTCGGCGGCTTCGTGCCCGTCGCCCAGATCGCCAAGGTCGTGCCGGTCATGGAGCAGGGGATCGAGTGGCGGCGTGATCGCCTGCCGACGATTACCGTGCGTGGGACGCTGCCGGACGGCGTCCAACCGAACGACGTCACGATGAAGCTCTACGACGAGCTCAAGGGGCTTCGGGACGGGCTTGCACCCGGTTACAAGATAGAGGTCCAGGGTGGCGCCGAAGACAGCGCCGAAAGCCAGGCGTCGATCGCCGCCAAGGCGCCGATCATGCTGCTCGTCATCCTCGTCCTGCTGATGGTGCAGCTCCAGCATTTCGGCAAGTCGATACTTGTGCTCGCCACGGGTCCGCTCGGCATCATCGGTGCGGCTGCGGCGCTCCTTGTCAGCGGCGCCCCCTTCGGCTTCGTCGCCATTCTCGGCGTCATAGCACTTCTCGGCATCATCATCCGAAACTCGATCATCCTCGTCGACCAGATCGATCAGGACATCGCCGGCGGGATGGAGCGCTCCGAGGCGATCGTCGGCGCTGCCGTGCGTCGGTTCCGGCCGATTATGCTAACGGCGCTCGTCGCGGTGCTCGCGATGATACCGATCTCGCGCAGCATCTTCTGGGCGCCGCTCGCCTACGCGATGATGGGCGGCATCCTGGTCGCGACGGTGCTGACGATCCTGGTGCTGCCGGCAGGTTATGCCGTGTTCTTCGGCAAGGAACCGAAGGTGCGGAAGTCGGACAGGGATGAGGCAGTGCCGGACGGGGGCGCTGACGCGGATGCAAAGCGCTATCCCGCCCCCATCGCCGCGGAATGATCGTGCGCGACGAGAAATGGATGGAAGGCCCGGCTCCTACAGCTCCGCGCGTCTTATCAGACGCGCAAAGGTCGCTGTATCACTTTAGGGTGCTGCATGTCTTTGTCCTTCAATCGAGGTCGATTAAAGGAGACATGCAGTAGACTTGCCGGGCCTTCCGTATCGCGGCCTCCCCCGCCTATCTCACGAGGCCGCGATAGATCGAAGGCAGGGCGGCCGGCAGCCTGCCGATACTACTGACGACGGCATATCCGTTCTGCCCGAAGATCGTGGGCACATAGGACTTCGCTTCGCGATCGACCGTCACTCCGAATACATGAATGCCGGAGCGTCGCGCCTCGGTAACGGCGCGGCGACTGTCCTCAAGCGCAAAGCGCCCTTCGTAATGGTCGACATCGTTCGGCTTGCCGTCCGTCAGGACGATCAGCAGCTTCCGGCGGTTCGGGCGCTTGACGAGACCGCTGGCGGCGTGGCGGACTGCCGCGCCAATGCGGGTGTAGTACCCCGGCTTGAGCGCCGCGATGCGTGCCTCGACGGCGGACCCCATCGCCTCGTCGAAAGCCTTGACGGTTTCGACGCGCACCCAGTCGCGCCGGCGCGAGGTGAAGGTCAGGATTTCGTGGGAGTCGCCGCAGGCCGCGAGCCCATGTGCCAATACCAGGAGCGCCTGCTTCTCCACGTCGAGAACGCGGAGATCGTCGAACCAGGCATCGGTGGAAAGCGAAACGTCGACGAGGATGGTCACGGCGAGGTCGTGGGCCTGCGGTCGGCTCATCATGTGGATGCGGTCGCTGCCCTGGCCGCCGGCCTTGAGGTCGGTGCGGGCGCGCACCACGGCGTCGAGGTCGAGATCCGCGCCGTCGATCTGCGCCCTCAAGAGCTCGTGCCGCGGCCGCAGCACTTCGAATTGCCGCCTGACGCGGCGGATCAGGCTCTTCGTCGCCGCATCCGTCTCGCCGACGATCCCCTCGCCTGATGCAGGCGCGGCAACGACGCGGCAATAATCCCGAAGATAGCTGCCACTGCGGTAATCCCATTCGGGATAGCTGTGCTCCGCCGTCAGCGCCGTGCGGTCAAGCGCTTCCGGCGGCAGGTCGAGATCGAAGCGGAACCGCGCCGCAGGCCGCCCCTGGCGCTCGCCAAGTGTCATCTCGTCGAGTTCGTCCGCAGCCTGTGCGTCGTGCTCGTCGCTGTCGTCGGACGGCCGGTCGACATTGACCATCTCGGCCATGGCGAGGATTTTCTCGAAACGATTGAGAATGAACGGGCTACGTTCCTTCTGTCGCTGCGCCTCGCGGGTCGCCACATGGCGGGTCGTTTCGACCCCTTCCGCCCTGCCGCCACGGGCAGGCTCATCGCCACCCTCCCGTCTCTCTGTCTCCTGCCTGAGCAGCGCCTCCGGCCAGAGCGGCACGGGAAGCATGGGTAGGTAACCGGGTGGTGCACGCCGTGGAAAGATGACCGGCACGATCTCGTCGTCCCGGCCGGTGCCGGCCCTCAGCATGCGTAGCACTCGGTTCTCGACGTGCTGCTCGACCGCCGGCAACGTCCGCCCTTGCCGCACCTCCAGCACCGCCCGGCACAGGCGGCGATAGCGCGGGCGCAACGCCGGAAAGGCGTCAAGCACCCTTTTCACCGTCTCTTCCGCGCGCGCGAGGCCGGCGAGGTCAAGAGCGAGAGGATCGCCGGCGCCGACCGGTGACAGCGGCATGACAGCCATCATAGCGGCGAGCCAGAAATAGAGATCGCGGTTGAGGCGCCTGAGTGGGAAGAGGTCTATTTCCGCCGGAAGCATCAGCGTCGCCTGGTCGCGCGCCGGCTGCACCAGCTTCTCTTCGCCAAGCCCCATGCGCTGGCGCAGCCGCAGCCGATGTGTGGAGGTGCGGCCGCGCGCCGGTGCGATCTGCACCGCCTGCTCTCCGCCGAGACCGCGGAAGTAGACGGCAAGCACCGTTTGCACATCTTCGAGCCGGACGGCTTCCTCCGGAAAACGCGGCCAGCTGCGCGTGTTGCCGATGAAGCGGTGCCAGGCACGGCCGACAGTCTCTTCGAGTTCGAGGAAATCCAGCATCTCGGCCCCTTCAACGGACGATCGCGTCGGCGACCTCGATCAGCGCGGCCTTGACGTCCGGCTCGTCCGTCAACGGTTCGATCATCGTCGCGATCACCGCGTCGCGCAGCGACAGGCCGCTATCGACGAGGCTGGCGCAGTAGACGAGGAGGCGCGTCGAGACGCCCTCCTCGAGATCATGCCCTTTGAGCGCCCGAAGCCGGTGGGCAAGATCGACGAGCGGCGCGACGCGGGCCGCGTCGAGACCGCTTTCCTCCGCCACCACGGCAATCTCGCGCGCCCGCGGCAGAAAATCGAACTCGATGGCGACGAAACGCTGGCGCGTACTCGGCTTCAAGCTCTTCAAGAGATTCTGATAGCCAGGATTATAGGAGACGACGAGCATGAAGCCCGGCGGCGCCTCGAGCACCTCGCCGGTGCGCTCGAGCGGCAGGATGCGCCGGTCGTCGGTGAGCGGATGAAGCACGACGGCGACGTCCTTCCTTGCCTCGACGATCTCGTCGAGATAGCAGATGCCGCCCTCACGCACGGCACGGGTCAGCGGCCCGTCCACCCATACGGTGTCACCGCCCTTCAGGAGATAACGGCCGGTCAGGTCCGCGGCCGCGAGGTCGTCGTGGCACGACACGGTCGAAAGCGGCAAGCCGAGTTTGGCGGCCATGTGAGCGACGAAGCGTGTCTTGCCGCAGCCGGTGGGCCCTTTCAACAGCAGCGGAAGCTGGCGCAACCAGGCGCTCTCGAAGAGCGCACATTCCTGACCGGAGGGCGAATAGGCGGGGATCTCATAACCGGAAAGCGAGGGGTTTTTCAGGGCGATATTCATGGAGGATCTCCGAAGTCGGTTGCGGGGCAGCGGTGGGTCGGCTGCTAAGGCCGGCCCTCCACCCTCACTCGGCGGGCTGAATGGCCCGGTTAACGACAAGGCTGCGGCTCCTGCCGGGGACCAGCACCGCCCAGGCGAACATCAGCGCGGAGACGAGCACCACCGCACCCGAGCCGAGGCGTATCCAGTAGAAGAGCGCGAGTTGCTCCTGTACCACCATGAAGCTCTCGCCGAGAACTCGTTGCAGGTGGACCTGGACGACACCGGCGAAGGTGAGCGCGAAGGTCATCACCGACATGGCAGTACACATGGCCCAGAAGCTGGCGATCGACAGCCACTGGTTATAGGGCGCCCGTCCACGGATCTCCGGAATGGCATAGGCCATGACGGCAAGGTTCAGCATCACATAGGCCCCGAAGAAGGCGAGGTGTCCATGCGCGGCGGTGACCTGCGTGCCGTGGGTGTAGTAGTTGACCGAGGACAGCGTGTGCAGGAAGCCCCAGACGCCGGCGCCGAAAAAGGCCATGACCGAGCAGCCGATCGACCAGAGGAGCGCCGCCTTGTTCGGGTGCTTTCGGCCGGCCTTCCAGGTCATCACGAAAGTGAAGACCACCATGGTGAAAAAGGGTGCGACCTCGAGCGTCGAGAAGAGCGAGCCGATCCACTGCCAGTAGCCCGGCGCGCCGATCCAGTAATAGTGGTGACCGGTACCGAGGATGCCGGAGAAGAGCGCCAGGCCGACGATCACGTAAAGCCACTTCTCGACCACCTCGCGGTCGATGCCGTTGAGCTTGATCATCAGGAAGGCCAGAACCGAGGCCATGATCAGTTCCCAGACACCTTCGACCCACAGATGGACGACATACCACCAGTACATCTTGTCGAGCGCCAGATTGGCCGGATTGTAGAAGGCGAAAAGGAAGAAGATCGCCACACCCCAGAGACCGAAGATCAGGATGTTCGTGACCGTTGTCTTGCGCCCTTTCAGCACCGTCAGCGTGATGTTGTAGAGGAACATCAGCGCCACGACGACGATGCCGACCTTGATCGCGAAGGGCTGTTCGAGGAATTCGCGGCCCTCATGGATGTGGAAAAGATAGCCGACCACGGCAACGGCCGCGGCGACGAGGAAGATCCAGAACTGCGCAATTGCGATCTTGGGGCTGTAAAGCTCCGTCTCCGCCTCCTCCGGCAGGAGATAATAGGTGGCGCCCATGAAGCCCATCAGCAGCCAGACGATCAGCGCATTGGTATGGACCATGCGCACGATGTTGAAAGGCAAGAGTTCCGAGAGCGTGTTCGGCAGGACATAGATCGTGCCGGCGAGAACGCCGAACAGGACCTGGGCGAGAAACAGGCCGAGCGCGCCGTAGAAATACAGCATCGCGACCTTCTGCGTTTGATATTTCATGTCTTTTCTCCTTCTCCCGCCAAGCTCAACCCGCCTCGTTCGGCGGCCAGTTCTGCGTCTTGATGCGGCTCGTCCATTCGAGGAAATCGGCGAGATCGTTCAGTTCCTGCTCGGTCAGATTGAACTGCGGCATCTGCCGCCGACCCTCGGCGCCGGAGGGCTGAGCCGCCATCCAGGATTTCAGCGTCTCACGGGCGCCCTCGGGATCGCTTTCGCCGCCCCAGCGCTTCCAGACATTGCCGAGTTCCGGAGCGAAATAGGCGCCTTCGCCAAGAAGCGTGTGACAATTGATGCAGGAGTTCTTTTCCCAGACGTGCTTGCCGCGGGCGACCGAAGCCGTCAGCGTCGTTTCGTCCGTCGACTCCGTCTTCATGTAATAATGACTGTGGGCCGTGAGCCCGACGAAGATCGCGAAGAAGAAGATGGAGCCGCCATAGAAGACGTTGCGGGCCCCTGTCTTGGTAAGGCGTTCTGCCATCCCATGGTCCTTTCGATTCCGGGAGGCCGCAAGCAGCGGACCGGTCTGAACGATTCCCCGCCGGTCGGCTGCGGAATCGACATCCGCAAACACCGGCAAACGCGATCCTTTCTAGGGATTCCGAACGGGCGTTCTTTGCGTTTCGGCAAATAGTTGGGAAGAGGGCCTCACCCGCCCGACGGAAAGGCGGCGATGAGCGTTTTCGCCGCAGCCGCAAGAGCGAAGAAGATCGGCCAGGCAAGGAGGGCGATGCGTAAGTGTCGCGAACCGAAACGCAGGCCGAGGAAGTCAAGCACGACGAGACGGGCCTTCAAAACCGCGATCGTCAGAAGCGCCGCAGCGAGGGCAAGTGAGAGCGCCGGATCGCTGACCTCGCGGACGAGGAGCATCCCGGCACCGACCATGGCAACGAGCCATATCCAGGTTTTCTTCAACTGTTTGGGGCCACTGCCGTTCATCGGATCAAACCAGATAGAGAATGGGGAACATGACGATCCACACGAGATCGATCACGTGCCAAAGCGTGGTCACGAGTTCGACATTGGCCGGTCGCGGCCTCCAGGCGACCAGGATGAGCACTATGCCGACGAAGGCCACATGGACGAGGTGGAAGCCGGTCAGGATGAAATAGAGCTCGAAGAAGGAGCGAAACTCTGCCTCGCCGGCGAATCGGATTTCCGTGCCGTACTCGTAGAGCTTGATGGCGACGAAGGCGAAACCGAGCAGCGCCGCAAGCACCAGTGCCCGGCGGCGCGTGGCGAGCCTCGCTCCCTTGCCGGCCGCGACCGCCGCCTGCCATCCGCTTGTCAACAGCACGAGCGTGTTGATGGCGGCAATCCCCGGCTTCAGATGCAATCGCGCGACAGCGAAATCACCCGGCGCGATCACCGAGGCTACCAGAAAGGCGCCGATCAGAATGCCGAAGGCGGCCAACTCGCTCCAGACGAGAATCCAGAGAAGCAGCGTGTCTTCTTCCTCTTCGCCAGATCCCATTTCGCCGGTCGCGCCGGCCGCCATTGCTCGTTGCATGCCGCATCTCCCCAGGAAACCAGGAAAGCGCATAGGAGAATGGCACCGCCGCTTCTTTGCGCCCGATCAAAGACCAAAGCGGCCCGCTCGCTATGGTCGGTGAGGAAATGGAGACCACCATGAACGACGCGCAGATCGGCCTCTCGGTCGCCACCCCGATCATCATCATCTTCGCCCTCGTGCTCTATCGCATGGGGGTTCTCCAGCGGACCGGCGCAATCGCCGCGGTGCTGGCGTCGGTCGCTTGCGCCGCAGTGCTGTTCATCGACAAGTAGAGGGCCGGATAATGACGCCCTCGCCCCTCAAAAACCTTCAGGAACGATATGGCGAACTCCTCCAGCTGTGCGATTCCGTTGAAGCGATTATCGACTCGGTCGCCGGTCGGATCGATCCCGATCTTTGTCTGGCAACCGCAGCCAAGATTTCGAAGCCCGGCGGGCCGGTCGCGGCCCCGCCACATTCCCGCACAACGTCACCGGACCCGCAGCCATTGCTTGCGGCCACTCTCCAGTCAGCGGTTGCGGGACGAAGCGTGCATTCCTGGAGCGCGGTCGATGCGATGCTGCGCGTCTTTCTCGACGAGCTTCGGCGACACGTCGCAGCCGAGCAGGTTCTGCTCCAAGCAATGGAGGGGGCGAAAGCCGTCCACTGAGTACAATGACTGAATTCCTGCTGGCGCTCGGCGCCTTCCTCGCTCTCCATTCGATACCGGCGCTGCCTGCCATTCGCGAGCGGCTGATAAGCCACCTCGGTCGGGCAATCTATTTCTCGCTTTATTCCGCCGTGTCGATCGTCCTGCTCGGCTGGGTCTTCTATGCGGCGCTGAACGTCGACTACGTTCCGCTGTGGGAGCCGGCGCCCTGGCAGGCCTGGGCGACGTTGATCGCCGCGCCCATTGGCGTATTCCTCGTGCTCGCCGGCCTCTTCAGCATCAATCCGCTCTCGATCTCGATCCGCCAGGGCGATGAGCCGGGAGCGGTCGTCGCGATCACCCGTCATCCGGTGCTATCGGGCTTTGCCCTCTGGGCACTCGGCCACCTCATCGCCAATGGCGACCTGCGCTCGCTGATCCTCTTCGGCGGCTTCGCCCTCTTCGCGCTTGGGGCCATGCCGATGTTGGAAAAGCGCGCGCGCCGGAGACTGAAAGACGCATGGCACAGGGAGGCGGCAAAGACATCCATCCTGCCCTTGGCAGCACTTCTTCGCGGACGCGCCCGAATAACTGCCGATGCTCCGCTCGCCGTCGCCGCCCTGGCTACCGTAGTCACAACTACCTGGCTGCTTTCCGGCGGCCACGCCGTGCTGTTCCATGCCGATCCGCTCCTTCTGGCGACGGCGTTTTGACGAGCCTGCTACCGGGCGCCGCCTGCAGCATTGTGCATCTTTCAGGACGCTTCCGGACGCACCGCGCGTCTCGGCACCCGCAATCGCGGCCAAGCTCCCGTCGGAAATAACATGACCATTCGAGGAAGGGCGCGACCGAAGGACTCAACCGATGCAGACGCGGGCGGGAGCGCCGACTATGCGGCGCTCGATTGAACATCAACCCGGCAAAGCAGCGAGCGCGTGACGCAGGTCGGCAACAACATCCTCGGCGTTGCAGACCGACATTGAGCCTGATCGTCTTGCCGCTGACGTTGAAGCGGGCAAAGACATTCGTTTCCGGCGAAATGCTCGGCGCGGCCTTCGCGGGCATGACCAGACTCTCAGGCCCGCCCTTGAACGGTGTTACCTATTTCACGGTGCCGTCCGGGGTTACTGCGGGGCTGGGGCCGCCGGTCCCAGTCTGATAGGTGGGATCGCGGTCCGTCGGGGCCGGTATCCCCTCTTCCGTGCGCGGCGGACTTCCTACACTACCGGTTTGTTCGTTCGAAGGCGAAGGCTGAACTTCCTCCACCGCCGCAGTCGGTGCGTCGGCATCCGTGTCGTCGGCCCATAGGGCGATAGCTCCCCAGACGAGCATCGCCAGGACAAGACTTGTCGCGAGCACCACAAACACGGGAAAGCCCAAACGGCCCTGGCGCGTCTCCGTCGTCGTGAAGGTCTTTCTGTCTGACTCATGTGTGGCTGAGGGCGGGTCGCCCCGTTCGTCCAGATGATTGCTCATTGAACTTCTCCGTTCACCGTGCCTCGACAACGAATGTCCGCTGCACAATGTTCCGGACAAGGCTGGCACTGGCGCAACACCCGCTCCCAAGCGACAAACTGGCTCGCTATTGGAGGGATCGGAGCGACCGGGTAGCGTAGCGGGGCTGATCGGAGGAGCGGCAACATGTACCCTGTTCGCTGCCCGGCTCACACGTCTTCTTTAAATCGTAACCAAACTGGAGAAACATGCAGGAATTGAACGAGCGATCTGTGCGTCCGCGCGGCGTTTTGATTGCGGCGATCCTTTCGGAGGGCGACGATGTTTGTTCTGATACTCGGCCTGCTGATCTTTCTGGGTGTCCATTCGGTTCGCATCTTTGCGCCCGGCTGGCGCGACCGACGCCTTGCCGACATGGGGGACGGCCCCTGGAGAGGGCTCTATTCGCTCGTTTCCCTGGCCGGCTTCGTGCTGATCATCTGGGGCTTCTCTATTGCCAGGCCGGATGCTCCGATCCTCTACGAGCCACCGGTATGGATGAAGCACATCGCTCTTGCGCTGATGCTTTTCGCCTTCATCAGCCTCATGGTGTTTGCCTTCCCAGCGGGTCGCCTGAAGCCGGCTCTCAAGCATCCAATGCTCGTGTCGGTAAAGATCTGGGCTCTTGCGCATCTGCTCGCCAATGGCGATCTCGCCTCGCTACTGCTCTTCGGTGCATTCTTGGCCTGGGCAGTAGCCGATCGCATTTCGGCTAAACGCCGCGGCAATGGAGTGGCGGCGCCGGGCCCGGCAACATGGGATATCGGGGCTGTGGTCGCGGGTGTGGCGCTTTACGTGCTGTTCGTGTGGCGACTGCACGAATGGCTGTTTGGCGTCACGCCGCTTCCCTGATCCGCAGCTCCCCGCCCGGGCGGTAGCTAGCCTTATTTCGATTACAGCGCCGCGCGTCTGTTCAGACGCGCCAAGGTCGCTGTAACTCTTTGAATCTCGCATCGAGCTTTCCGAAAATCGGGTACGATTTTCGGGCCGATGCGCTAGACGCCTCGCTTGTGAACCGGTCTGCTGCTCGCCCGCACGGCGTGAAACGTCGCGCGCAAAAGAGCGGTAACGCAGCCTCTGTTTGCTGAGCTCTTCAAGCAATCGATCATTGCGAACGCTATTGACGCCACAATCATGGCTGGCTATAGCGGATAAATCTTGACTCAATTACTCAAGATAAATAAGCAGTGCAAAGAACAAGCGCGAGGGCCTATCTGCATGGAATATTGCCTTCTCTCCCCAGCACGTTTGATTCCGACTGAAGAGGTGAACCCCGAAAGAGTCGATGCCCTGCAGGCCAAGATCCTGCAGGAGGGCTCCTGGACAGCGCCAATCACGGCAGAGAAGGATGCCTTGTTCGTGATGGACGGCCATCACCGGTTGACGGTTGCGCATCGCCTCGGGCTCACAGCTATCCCGGTCGTTCTTCTCGACTACGATTCGGTGCGCGTGGAGAGCTGGCGTCCTAATGAGACGGTCACGCCGGGCGATATCTTCGACATGGCGCGCAGTGGCCGTAAATTTCCATACAAGACAACGCGGCACGTTTTCGCCAAAGGTTTGCCGGCATGCGATGTGCCACTTGAAGTCTTGTACGGTCCCGTTCCGACGGGCATGGCCCCCGGCCCTTCCGCGGGGGCATTGTCATGATGCTTCATTGTCAGAAAATCGGCCGCGAGCTGCCACCGATGCTCCGACCGGCAACCGCGGACCTCCTCACCCGGCACGCTTCCCTTCTACTCGACTGGGTCGACCGCTACGGCTCGCCGCTAAACCTCATCTGGCCGCAAGCCCTTAAGGAGAACCTTGCCGCCCTGAGAGGCGTTCTGACGGAGAACGGCGTCCGGCATGCGATCTACTATGGGGCAAAAGTCAACAAGTCCGCCGGGCTGATGCGAACGGCACTCGGCGTAGGCGCTGGAATTGACGTTTCCAGCCTTTATGAACTTCGGGACGCAAGGCGGCTCGGGGCCGATGGTGCAAGGGTCGTGGCGACGGGACCAGCGAAGACGGGTGCGTTCCACAGAGAACTCGTCGGCTGCGGTGCGCTGATATCGGTGGATTCCCCCGAAGAGTTGGAGGACCTGATCGGCGCTCTGCCGGCAAGGACGAGCCCGCAGCCGGTCCTCTTGCGGCTGCGACCGAGCGACCAGAGCAAGAGCCGCTTCGGCATGCCGGCCGACGCCATCGCTCAGTGCCTCGCGCGGCTTTCCGGCGAAAGGCAATTGCGATTCGACGGGCTTCATTTCCACCTCAACGGCTACCGTTGGAAGAGCCGCGCCACAGCGTTGAGCGAGGCTGCCGGCCTCATTTCGGAAGCCCGGCGAATGGGATTTTCTCCGCGCATGATCGACATTGGCGGCGGCCTGCCCATCCAGTACGTCGATCCGATCAAATACCGGGACCATCTCGCCGCCCAGACGACCGACGACTATCGCACCGGGAAAATACCGGAATCCTTCTATCCCTATGGCGGCAGTTTTTCCGCCTCCGATTGGCTGCACCTGCTCTTGCTGGCAGAGATGGCGCAAGGCCGAAGCGTTGCCGATTATTTCACGCGGGAGGGGCTTTGCCTTGCGATGGAGCCGGGCCGCGCGCTGGCGGACCAGACAGCCATCTCTGTCTTCAAGATCTCGCGTGTAAAGGCTCTCGGCCCGGATACGCACGTCATTTTCGTCGAGGGCAGCAGCTTCAGCGCCTGCGAAACCTGGTTTGCTTCCGAATTCCTGATCGATCCCATTCATGTCCCGGCAGCTCATGTGCCGGCAGCGAGGCCGTCGCTTTCCGCGACGCCTCCAGGTCGCGCCTATCTAGCCGGACACAGCTGCCTCGACGAGGACGTGCTCAGCAACAGGTGGCTGTCCTTCTCCGTCGCGCCGCAAGCCGGCGACCTGCTCGTCTTCGCCAATACCGGCGGCTACCAAATGGATCTTCTCGAAAACGAATTCCACCGTCACCCGATGCCCGCCCGCCTCTGTGTCGCAGGGGATGCGCAAGGGCAGCCCTATCTCATTCCCGACACAGTTGAGGAGGCTTAGATGCTGCATACGACCGTAACGCAATTGATTGGCCAGACGCCGGTGATGTCGATCGCGGTCCCGAACCGGGACGCCACTCTGGTGCTGAAGATCGAGAAGAACAATCCCGGCGGCTCGATGAAGGACCGCATGGCGCGCAGCATGGTGGTCGCCGCGCTTCAAGACGGGCGCCTCGCACAGGGCGGCACGATCGTCGAATCATCCTCCGGAAACACCGGAACGGGCTTGGCGTTGGCGGCCCTGGAGTTCGGATTGCGTTTCATCGCGGTGGTGGATCACCACGCGGCACCCGACAAGATCCGTATGATGCGGGCGCTCGGCGCCGAGATCCGCTACATAGAAGGCGATTTCCGCGAGGACGAGGTTGCGGTCGTCGAACGACAAAGATTAGCCGCGCAGCTAGGCGCTCAGCTTCCAGGCGCGCTTTTCATGAACCAATCCGATAATCCGGCGAACCCGGAAGGCTATGCCGGTTTCGTCGACGAGTTGCTGGCCCAACTCCCGGACGGAATTGATGCCTTTATCGGCTGCGTCGGGACAGGTGGCTCCATGACCGGGATCTCCCAGCGGCTGAAGCACCACAACCCGTCTGTGTATACGATCGCAGTCGAGCCGGCTGGTTCGATCGTCTTCGGCAAGCCGGGGCATCCCTACTACCAATCGGGCACCGGCACGCCGGCGGGAGACGAAGTGGGCAAAGTGCTGGATTACGGCTGCATCGACGAGGGTGTCCAGGTGACGGATACCCAAGCCTTCGAGACGGCGCGCTACATGGCCCGGCGCAAGGGGCTGCTGGTGGGCGGCTCGACGGGTGGCGCCATCTACAAGGCGCTGGAATTCATCGCCGCTGGCAAGCTGACCGGCACGATCGTGACGACGGTTGCGGATGGCGGAGAGAAGTATCTTGGCACGATATTCGACGACGAATGGATGGCCAAGCGCCGCCTGTTCGATCCAGCGATCGCCGCCCAACTGGACGGCTGGCTCGCCGCCAGGGCGTGCGCGGCATGAAGGTGACCATTTGTGGCGCAGGCCGTACCGGGCACTTGAACGCGGTACTGTTCAAGCAGGTTCCAGGCGTCGAGGTTTCTGTCCTGACCAACTCCACAGCTTTGGCCGAGCGATGGGCAGAGGGCGACGACGTCTGGCAGGCAGAGGCTCGAAACGGTCGCATCTTGAGCGCTCGACCCGACCATGTTGGAACCGATCCGGCCCAAGCGCTCGAGAGTGCCGACATCGTCGTCATTACGCAGCCCGCCCAGGCGAGGCCGGCCCTGTTGGATCGAATAGCGCCGCACTTGCCGCAGAATAAATGCGTCCATGTCGGAGCAATCCCCGGCTTTTGCGGCTTCGATTGGCTCGCGGCAAAGGCTCTCTCGGGGCGCGAAAATGCGGTCATCTGGGGCATGAAGGATGTGCCCCACATCGCCTTCGACCTGATCGCGGGCCAGCGCGTGCGCATGGGCGGGGCGAAGGCGGAAATCTTCGTCGCTCTTCATCGCCGTGAAAGCGCGGCAAGCGGCGCCACGCTCGCGGCAATATTGAATCGCCTCTACGAGGCTCCCGTCACCCTGCTGCGGGACTACCTCGAGATTACGCTGACGCCCGGCAACGCACTGATGCACCCCGCCGTCCTTTATGCGCTCATCGGCCCCGGAGCACCCTGGGAGAACAGGCCGTTCGACGAGCCCCTGTGCTGGTGGAGCGATTGCCCGCAGGCAGGCGCCGAGCTCTTGGAGGCTTGCGATGCCGAGAACCAGGCGATCCGCCGTGCAAGCGAGGCACGTCTCGGCATCGACCTCAGCTCGGTAAAACCACTTCAGCAGGAGTTGGTCGAAGCCTATGGCAACCAGATCGCGGACGCCCGGACCATGTACACGCTTCTACGCACAAATCGCGCCTATGCGGACATCCGAGCCCCCCTGGTTGCCAACCCGTCCGGCCCGGGATTGGTCGTCGATCGCGAAAGCCGCGCCTTCCATGAGGACCTAGCCTTCGGACAGGCGCTGCTCGTCACAATGGCCGAGCGGCTCGATGTGGCCGTACCGGCCATTGCCAAGACCTATCAATGGGCGCGCGACTATCACGGCGGCTTGGCCACCGGAGTGCCCGCCTATGTACCCTCAGATTGGCCGGAGGCAGCCTAATGGACGATAAGATTTCTTCCGCAACTGCTCAGATCCACTCAGACGATACAGAGCTTCTAGCGAACGCGGCACGAAATGCGATAAGCCGTCTGGTCCGTTGCCTCTTCGCGGAACGCCTGTTGGATCCGGATGCACTGCTACGGGCTCGCGACGGCCGCCAGGCCTGGTTGCCGCTTTGGCAGACGCGCCGCGTGCTGCATTTTTCCGATCTTCGCCGGGCGCCCGCCGGAACGTTTCAGAACCGCGGGCAAATCGAGGCCTTGGACGCAAGCGGTACCCGGCGTCGGATCGAGGACCCGTCCGTCCTGATGCGGGAGGTTGCGCCATCGATCGCGTTTGCCCCTGCGGCCGACGGCTTGGAGCACTTCGTCCGCGACGTGGACAACAGCATGCGCAACGACGTTCTTGCACGGCGACATCGGAAACGCTGGAGTGCCGAACTACGCGAGCAGATCGGCCAGGCAGACGCAATCGGTTTCCTTGCTTACCTTCAAGAGACCTTGCCGCCGCACCTGGTAGCCATGACGCTTGACCAATGGGGCGCCCTTGAGGGACATCCCTTCTATCCGACATGGAAAGCCAAGCCCGGCCTGGCGCCGGACGATGTCGTTGCCTTGTCGCCGGAATTCGGCGCTCGTGTGCGCCTGCGGGTCGCCGCGTTGCGCAGCGGCTGGGCCTACATAGAGAAGATGCCGCATGTCGATGGCTATTCGGAATGGTTCGCCGAGAACTTCCCGGACCTCTGGCGCGAGTGGGAGAAAGCCTTGGGAGAGCGTGGTAAATCGCCTGCGGATTGGCTGCCTCTGCCCGTGCATGCCTGGCATCTGGAGAACTTCGTCCGTCAGGAATTCGCGCCCGAGATCGAGGCTGACGTTTTCGATCCGGAAGGCCCGGAAATCGAAACGCTGCCGTCAATGTCCTTCCGCACGATGCTGCCGGAAACGCGGGACCCAAGGCCCTTCATCAAGCTGCCGGTCGCGATCTGGATGACGAGCGAGCAGCGGACGCTGCAGGCCAAGTCGATCCATATGGGGCCACGCCTCAGCACGTTGATTTCCGACATGCTGGCGAAGGAGGATGACCTCAGGAGCGGGCTGGAGATATTCACCGAGGAACTGGGCGCGATTCTGCGTCATCCCGATACCGGTGACGAACATCCGGGCCGCTTTCTGTCGGTGGTCTATCGCAACACCGATGCTCTTGCCCGTCGAGACGGCCTGCTGCCGGTGACTGTCGCCGCGCTTCTGACCGCTGGCCCGGTCGACGGTCGGCCACTGATCTGCGAGCTCATCGGAAGAAGCGGCGACGAGAGCGAAGCGGCGATCGCCGCATTCTTCCGGCTCTATGCACGCACCGTTGTCCGCCCGCCTCTGGCCATGTATCTCCTCTACGGCCTCGCATTCGAGGCGCATCAGCAAAACAGCACGGTCCTTTTCGACGATCGCGGTCTGCCACGGAAGCTCCTGATCCGCGATTTCGGCGACGGCCGCAGCTTTGCGCCGCTCTTCAAGGAGCGCGGTTACGAGCTGCAACCGTTCAGTCGAAAAGGCATTCTGCCAACCACCTTCGACGATGATATCAGCCTCGTGCGCTCCTTTGTCATCGATGCCTGCTTCGTCTGCCATCTTCACGAGATCGCCCTTTGCCTGACCGAACAATATTCGCTTGCGGGTGACCGCCTTTGGCGCATCCTCAGGGAGGAGACGGAAGAGGCGTTCGATACGTTGCGATCGCGCATGCTGTCGGATGCGTTCTGGCTCGAGGAACGCCAGGCCTTCCTCGAGCGGCCCTGGCCGACACGGTCAGTCCTGCGGATGCATCTCGAAGGCTATCGCGACTATCGCGTCGAGCACCAACTGCCTAATCCGCTGGCGAGTACAGAATGACCGGTGCAGTCGCGGCCCTGCGCGGCTTCGGACCCGTTTTCGCGCTGCTGTTCGGACTTCAATTCATCTCCATGGGCGCCATGGAGATGAGCGGTCCTTTCTGGCCGATCCAGATAAAGGCGCTGAGCGCTTCCGATAGCGTTTTCGGCCTGGCGGGAATTGGCGTCTATGTCTGCCCCATGCTTGGCGTGTCCCTGACGAGTGCCTTTTGGGGGCGGATGGGCGACCGCTACGGCAATCGCCTCATGATGGTGCGCGCGCTGGCTGGCCTGGCGGTGACGCAACTCCTCGTCGCTTTTGCCGACGACGTCTGGACCATTCTGGTGCTGCGATTCCTGCAGGGTGCCTGCGCTGGCTATATCGCACCGGCCCAGGCCTATGGGGTGCAGGTAACCGGCGGGCGGGATCGCGCCCGCCTCTTCGCCTGGCTGCAGGTGGCGACGAATGTCGGCTCGCTCGCGGGCGCCTTTCTCGGCGGGATCATTCTCGATGCCTTGCCTTTCGCGACCGTCAACCTCACCGCCGGCATGATCTGCGCATTCTGTGCCGCCGTCGCCTGGGTGAGCCTGCCCGTTTTGCCGGAAGGAAGAGGTCTCACGGTGGCGGCGAAGGCGACAGCGGTATCACACCCGCCTTCTACCGGCGTCCCGTTGATCGGAGTTTTCTGGCTGATGGGAATGCTGCTTGCAAGCAGGATGGTGCTGCAGGTGCCCTTTTCCCTCTATATGTCTGAGGTTTACGGCGCCCAGCATTGGATCACCGGCTTGAGCTATGGCCTTCTTGCGCTCGGCTTCGTGGTGGCAGCGCCGGTGTGGGCATGGAGCTTCGAAGGGCGAGCGCCGTCCTTTGTGTTGGGATGGAGCGTGGTGATCGCCGGCGGATGCTCCATCGTTACCGGGCTGGCGGACTCGACGCGCGTCATAGGGCTCTTCGCAGCGCTCTATTTCACCTGGGGCGCGCTCCTCGGAGGAACCACGCCGGTTCTCCTGTCGCTCGTTTCGGCAGCCACGCGAAGTGAAAAGCAGGGCTCCGTCCTGGGGGTGGCGCAGACCTGCCAGCAAGGTGCTTCCGTCATCGGCATCATTGCGGGGGTCGCCGCCACGCAATATTTCGGGCTCGAAGCTGCCTTTCCGCTCGTCTCGGGCCTCTATGGCCTGTCATTTTTCGTGGCGCTCGGCCTGTGGCTCAAGTCGCGCCAATCACTTCGGTAAAGGAGAAATATTGTGTCGAAACATTGTTTGCTGGCGCGTGCCATGTTGACAGCTCTTGTCTTGATGATCTTCGGCCTGGCAAACGTCTTTGCCGGCGAACAGACAACACCCCCGCAAGCACCGATCACCGTCACCGACATTGCCGGCCGGCAGGTGAGCGTGAAGGCGCCCGTCAAGCGCATTCTTCTCGGAGAGGGCCGGCAGCTCTACCTCATTGCCTCGCTCGAGCCGGACGATCCACTGGCGCACGTCGTCGCCTGGCGCAACGACCTGATCGAGGCGGACCCTGCCACCTATCAGCAGTATCTTGAGGCCTATCCCAAATTGGCAGAAGTTCCTGCCTTCGCAGGCAAGGAGAACGGACTGATCGACATCGAATCGACCATCGTCCAGAAGCCCGATGTAGTCCTCCTCGATCTCGAGGCCATGCGCGCCAACGAGGATGCCAAATATGTCGAGAAGCTGGCTGAGCTGAATATTCCGGTTCTCTACATCGACTTCCGCCACTATCCGCTGAAGAACACCGAGCCGACCATTCGCCTGCTCGGCAAGATCATGGGGCGCGAGGCGCGCGCGGAAGAGATCATCGCGTTCCGTCGCGAGGCGATGGCGCGCGTCATCGAAATTATCGCCCGGGCGAAACCGGAGCGCCCCCGAGTATTCATCGAGCGGATCGGCGGCTATGCCGATGATTGCTGCCTTTCCTTCGGCGCGGAAAACTTCGGCAAATATGTCGAGCTTGCCGGTGGCCACAATATCGGCAGCGATATTCTTCCCACGACCTTCGGACAGCTCAATCCCGAACAGGTGATCGCCGCCAATCCGGAACATGTCGTCGTCACCAGCGCCGACTGGGAGGCCTATGTGCCCGGTGGACATTGGATCCCGCTCGGCCCCGGCGCCGATCCAAAGGTGACCCGCGAAAAGCTCGAATGGTTCACCAGCCGCAGCGCCTACATCGACATCGCGGCCCAAAAGGCGCGGAACTTCCACGGCATCTGGCACCAGTTCTACAACAGCCCCTACGAGTTCTTTGCCGTCCAGCAGCTGGCGAAATGGTTTCACCCGGAGCTGTTTGCCGATCTCGATCCGGACGCGACATTTGCGGAGTATCACCGCCGTTTCCTGCCCATTCCCTATCGGCACGGCTATGCCGTCAGCCTCACCGGCAGTGCGGATTGACGGGTAGCCACGGGGCGAACCGGCGATGGCGGAGCTCAAGCCGGATTGGGGATAGTTCAACAAACGGAACCAGTAGTCGTCAGCGGGCGAGGCTCTCAAACCGAGAGCCTCGCCTTCGCATTCTCTTATCAGTTCGCTGCTGGCCTCGATCCGATGGGTGAGCTTGTTATTGCTGCCAAGCGGCAGAAAGCGCCGGCCTTTGGCCAGCGCCTTCATGAATGTCACCGAGACAGGTCGTCACTGGGGCGTCGACACGCACCTTGCCATCAGAAGTCGGTCGTCATGGAAACCTTGACAGTGAGCGGCGCACCCTGCGACAGCGTGCCGAAGCTTGCAACGCCGGACCAGTAGTCGAGGTCGAAGACGTTCTCTACGTCGGCGCGGAAGGTGATCGGCCTCTCGTGGATTTCGGTCAGGTAGCGGGCGCCGAGGTCAAGTCGCGTCCAGGAGGGGATTTCCTGGGTATTTGCCGTGTTGACGAATTGCTCGTCCGTGTGAATGACATTGCCGGTGAGCGTCAGGCCGGGCAAGAAGGGCGTGTCCCACTCCGCCCCCAGATTGACCTGCAGCGCGGGCACGCCGATAGGGGTATTGCCGCGTTCTGTGTCGACGCTTGTTTTCGTGATCTCGCCGTGAATGAAGGTCACTCCTCCGAGTACTCGGATCGCGGGGGTCACTTCGCCGAAGACGTTCAACTCCACGCCGCGGTGGCGTTGCTCGCCGCCTTCGACGAAGACGAGATCAGTGCCGCGCGCTTCAAGCACGCCGAAGGGCTTCTCGATCTGAAAGGCGCTGACAGTGACCGCCACTCGCCCGAGATCGACCTTCGTGCCGATCTCGTACTGCCTGGATCGGTAAGGCGCGAGCGTTTCGCCCGAATTGACAGCCGTCGACGGAGCGGTGTCGCCGACGCTCAGGCCCTCGACGTAGTTGGCGTAAAACGCGACATTCTCCCACGGCTTCACGACGATGCCGGCGAGTGGTGTCAAGGCACTCTCGTCGGAAGACGAAGAAACCGCACCGGCCGTGGTGTTGTAATTTTCAGTATCAATGTGCTGCCAGCGCCCGCCCAGGGTCAGCTGCACGCGTTCATCGAGCACCGACATGGTGTCGGAAAGCGCGAAGCCGTAGAAGACGTTTTCCGAGAGTCTTGGTACATGCGTCGGCTGCGGCACATCCTGCTTGGGGCGGGGAAGCGGGTCGTAGATATTGGTTAGCTGCGCGGTTCCTGAGTTCGAGCCGCGGGCAAGGCGCTGCTGCAGTCCACTGACCTGGAACGTAACCGAATGATCAACAGCGGCCGTCTCGAACTCGGCGCGTACACCGGTCTCGGCCGTCAGCCGGTCGACATCGAAAATGAAATTTTGCGGCGTGACGCTGACATCGCCTGCGGAGTTGAGAAGCAGTGGTGTGCCGAAGAGCCGCTCGACGCGCGACTCGCCGCCGCCGACGGCTGCGAACACAGTGACGGCGTCGCTCACGTCGTATTCGACGCGGCCGAGCCACGACAGGTCGTCCGTCCTCGCCCATTCCCACGGCTCCTGGACGTTGGACCGGCCGTCCGGCGCATCGGGAATATTAAAGCTGCTGCTATCGGGGAAGAAGGGGCGATGCGGGGCATCGATGTCCTGCCGCTGACCGATGACGTCCAGCGTTGCTCTGAAGTCTTCTCCCTCATAGTCGAGCGCAAGAGCGCCGACCGTCACGTCAAGTGACTGATTGTCGATTGCCGTATCGCCGCCGTGATAACTGCCGTTGAAGCGAACGCCGAATTGGCGCTCATCGCCGAACCGGCGACTGACGTCGACATGTCCGCCGCCATAAAGATCCGAAGCATAATCGGCCGTGACACGGGTCAGATCGACGTCCGACGCGCGCTTCGGCACGATGTTGATGGTGCCACCGACGCTGCTATTCGGCGAGATGCCGTAGAGGAGCGCCGTCGGTCCCTTGAGCACCTCGACGCGCTCGATGTAGTCCGTAAACAGGCGGTAGGTCGGTGCAACACCGAAGACGCCATCGAAGGCGACTTCGCCGAAGTTCCCCTCGTTCAAAGGGAAGCCGCGGATGTAAAATGAGTCCAGCATACCGCCGGAGGCGTGCGTGCTTCTCACCGAGGGGTCGTTGGCGAGGACGTCGGCCACGGTTGTCGCGTTCTGGTTTTCGATCGTCTCTGCCGTGTAGCTCGTGATGTTAAACGGCGTATCCATAAAATCGCGGTTGCCGAGCAGACCCAGGCGACCGCCGCGCGCCACTTGGCCCCCCGCGTAGTCTTCCGGCTCAGTACCTATTGTCGCAGTCGAGGTGCCCGCCTTCACCTCCAGACGCTCCAACACCGTTGCATCTTGTGCCAACGCGGCGCGGCTTACGCTCGCTAGCAGAACAGCCAGCAGTCCGACACGCAGTTCCATGCACATCCCCTGTATCCCATTGACCAAGACCATTTGACGGCCCCGGCAGGAGCGAATGTCGTTGGTGCGAGCGGGGTGTAAAATAACATGACTATAATTGTCAACATATACACTGCAATATTGCAGCGGGGTCATCACGCCCGTCTCGGTTTAGGCTAGATTTCGCCCTATGGATGCACGGAACAGAGCAATACCGCTGTTCGTTGTTTACGGCGGAGGAAAATCGAATACAATTTCTGGTCTGTGCACGCTTAATTGCGTGCAAGAGGCCGATCCGTGTCGCACGACCCTTGGAGTGCGACACGCCTTAGCCGATCCAGAGGAGAGACTCCCGGCCCAGCCGGTCATTGTGAGGTCAGCCCCGTGGATCAGAGGAGAACAATGAACGTTCTTTTGGCCGGTCAAAAAAAGGAAGGTTTCTCAACGGCCCTCGCGCAGGTGCTCGACGGGGTCCCGTCGCCTCTGGTGGTCAAAGACAGCGCCTTGCGAATCCTGTTCGTCAATCTTGGCGCCTGCGCCCTGCTCGGCCGGCCAAGGGACGAACTCATCGGGTGCACCGATGGCGACATCTGGCCGAAAGAACGGGCCGATCGCCTGCGGGCGCTCGACCAGGCCGTGCTTGCTACGGGCAGGGAGCGCAGTTGCGAGGAACAACACGTATCTGCCGATGGTCGCGAAAGTGTGCTGCTGATGACCAAGCGGCGCCTCGTGCTGAAAGACCCCGCGGGTTTCAGCGAGACGTTCCTGGTCACCTCCCTTTCCGATGTCAGCGAGTTGCGCAACACACAACAGGTGCTGCGGACAAAGGAAGAGCACCACCGCGCCGTCATCGATCTTCATCCGCAGATCCCCTGGACGGCCGATCCGGATGGCAACATCCTGGAGGTCGGGCCACGATGGGCCGAACTGACTGGAATTCCCGAAGACGAAACGCTCGGCAGCGGCTGGATGAAGGCGCTTTGTCCCGATGACGCCGGCAGCGTCGATCGGCAATGGCAGCACGCCCTCTCGACAGGCGAGCCGCTCGACGTGGAATACCGCGTACAGATGGCAACCGGTGACTATCGCTGGTTCCGTGCACGGGCCGCTGCCCGGCGGGACGCGGCGGGAAGCATCTTACGTTGGTATGGCATTCTCGAGGACGTCGATGATCGGCGTCGCGCGACGGATGCGCTCAAGGAAAGCGAGGCGCGCTTTCGGGCGATCGCCGACAACGCACCGGTGATGATCTGGGTGGCGGACAGGACAGGTCACACAAGCTTCTTCAGTCGCCTGTGGCTGGAGACCACCGGCCAGAGTGAAGAGGAGGCCCTGGGTTTCGGCTGGGTCGACGTGATTCACCCGGATGACAGACAGGCGGTGGAGACTGCATTTTTCAGTGCCGGTACTACGCGCGCGCCGGTCCGGACCGAGTATCGCCTAAGGCGCGCCGACGGCAGTTGGGCCTGGATCCTCGATGTGGGGCAGCCGCGCTTTTCCTCCGACGGACGCTTTCTCGGTTATGTTGGCTCCGCCCTCGACATCAGCGAGCGGCGCGCCGCCGAGATCGCGCAGCGGGAGTCAGAGGCATTCATCAAAAGCATCATCGACAGCAGCGTCGATTGTGTGCGCGTGCTCGACCTCGACGGCCGGCCGCTGATGATGAACAGGGCGGGACGCGAGCTCTTCGGCATTTCCGAGGACGCCTGCATCGAAGATCAGACGTGGCGCTCTATCGGCTTGCCGGAGGACGCGCCAAAGGTGCAGGCTGGCTTCGAGGCGGTGCGGCAAGGGCAAAGCGCGCGATTCGAGATAATCGTTCGCGATGTCCAGGGAAGAGAGCACTCCATGGACGTCAACGCCACGCCGGTGCTCAATGCCCAGGGCAAACCGTTCCGTATGCTCTCCATCTGGCGCGACATCACCGATGCGAAACGGGCAAGCGCTGACCTGCAGGCCGCCCGCGACGCGGCCGAGGCCGCCGCGAACCGGCTGTCGGCGGTGCTCGAAAGCACGATGGATAGTGTCATCCTGGTCGATGAACTCTGGCGGCTGCGCTATCTCAATGAGAACGCCAAGCGCCTGCTTCGGCTCGACGACAACGCTTTGGACCTGCCTCTGTGGCGGCTATTTCCACGCGAGCGTAAGGGCGTGTTCGCGAAGAGCTGCCGAAAGGTCATGAAACTGCGCAAACCCGCCGCCTTCGAAGACTATCTGCCGTCGCTCGACATCTGGATCGAGGTCAACGCCTCGCCGACCCAGGACGGCATCTCCATATTCTTCCGCGACATCACTGAACGCCGGCGTACGGAAGAAGACCGCTTGCTGGCGCACAAGCAGATCGCGCATATGGCCAGACACGACATGCTGACCGGGCTGCCCAATCGCCTGTCCTTCCGCGAGTGCTTCGACAGGGCGCTCGATCCCGGCCGCGGCAAGAGGAGGATTGCCGTTCTCTGCCTGGACCTGGACGGGTTCAAACTGGTCAACGACACGCTCGGTCATCCCGCCGGTGATGCGCTGTTGCGTCAGGTGTCCGCGCGGCTCGCCCAGATAGTCGCGGAGAGCGATACGGTCGCAAGACTGGGCGGCGATGAATTCGCCATCATCCGACCCTTGTCGCCAAAAGCCGACGCGCCATCGATTCTTGCGGAGCGTGTGATCCAGGCACTCAGCGAGCCCTTCACCATCGACAATATCAACGTTGCAGTTGGTGCAAGCGTCGGCATCGCCACGACTCCAGAGGACGGGACGACGGCCGACGAACTCATAAAAGCCGCCGACATTGCGCTCTACAGCGCCAAGGCAGCTGGGCGCGGCACCTATCGGCAGTTCGAGGCGACGATGGGTGCGCAATTGCACGCCCACCAGCAGATGAAGCTGGCCCTGCGTGAGGCGCTGAGCCGCGGCGAGCTGGAGCTTCATTATCAGCCGCTGATCAGCCTGCACTCGAAGAAAGTCAGCTGCTGCGAGGCTCTGCTGCGCTGGCGCAGCCCGGAGCGGGGCCTGGTGGCGCCGGATCATTTCATCCCCATCGCAGAAGAGACGGGGCTGATCGTGCCTATCGGGGAATGGGCCCTGCAGCAAGCCTGCCGCGATGCAGCCGGCTGGCCGGCGGACGTCGCCATCGCCGTCAATCTTTCGCCCGTCCAATTCAAAAGCAAGAGGCTGGTGGGGGCGGTCGCGACGGCAATCAAGTCCGCAGGCATCGATCCCGCTCGCCTGCAGATCGAGATCACCGAAACCGTGTTGCTCGACGAGAGCGAGCACAATCTCGAGCTTCTCCAGGAATTGCGCAACTTGGGCGTCAAGATTGCCATGGACGATTTCGGTACCGGCTATTCGTCACTCGGCTATTTGCGCAGCTTCCCCTTCGACAAGATCAAGGTCGACCGCTCCTTCATCCATGACCTGCCGCGGGGCAAGGAATCGCTTGCAATCGTCAAGGCGGTTGCCGGGCTGGGCCATAGCCTCGGAATCACCACCACGGTCGAAGGGATCGAGACAGAGGATCAGCTCAACATCGTCAGCTCGGAGGGATTCGACGAGGCCCAGGGCTTTCTGTTTGCGCTACCGCTGTCAGCCTCGGAAATCATGGAGTTGATCCGGCAATCGCCGCCGCCATAGGCCTTTGGCGGCTGCGACTATTGACTAGGGAGTTGACCCGATGGGACGTTCGTTGGTTGCGATGTATCGTGCAGCTTTTGTCGCAGGACCGACCGCCTGCCGCTATCGCCGAACACTGCCCGACCATGGGGGAGAGCATCGATGAACTCGCATGGCATCGCACTTATTGCAGATGACGACGAGTTCTTCAGAATAGCCCTCTCGGCGATCCTGAAGAATAAGCTCGGTTTTGCCGAGGTCGTGGAGACCGGTTCTCTCGATGAAGCAATCGAACGGCTTGCGGATCGGGACGACTGTTCCGTCGCGCTCTTCGATCTCACCATGCCCGGTATGGAGAGCGCCGCCAACCTGGGAGCGGTGCGCGAGGTTCGCCCGGACATTAAGGTGGCAGTCGTCTCGGCCTCCTCGCGCCGAAGTGACATTCTGACCGCTTTGGCGGCCGGCATTCACGGCTACGTGCCGAAGAGCCTTGGTGCGCAGGAGCTCGCCGCCGCGCTGCGCACGATCCTGAATGGCGCAATCTATGTCCCTCCTTCGCTTGCCGGCCGGCCAAGCAGCCCGGCAGAGCCTGAGCCTGAGCCTGCGGCACCAGCCACCGCCCCGCTGGAGATCCCCCCAAAACGGGCAATGGAATTCCTGACGCCGCGGCAACGGGAGGTGCTTTTCCTGCTCGTCGACGGGCTGTCGAACAAGGAGATCGCCCGCAAGCTTCGCCTGGGCGAAGGAACCGTGAAGATCCACATGGCGGCGCTCTTTCGCAGCCTGCGGGTAAGAAACCGCCAGGAGGCCGCCGCGGCCGGTGCCCGGCTGCTACCAGTGGCCGAGGGGCGGTAGACCATCCGGATAGACCTTTGCCGGCCATGTGGTCGAATGGCCTGAATGAATGTGACGACGTAGTTAGGTAGCAACGAAAATCGATGTGAGTCGGAAATGCAGCGAGGCGGAACGAGAATCAGTGAGGCCCGGTCAGCCCCCGAAGCAGCCCGGAGCGTCCGCCCGCAAGGCACCATCGACGCATTCATCAGCGATGTCGTCGCCGCGGAAATCGCACGCCAAATGCGCCTCAGCGTCGCAACGTCACGCAGTCCCGCCCTCGTTGCAGCGGTCCAGCGGGTCATGAGCCGGCACGGCATCACCGACCCACATCGTCTGCGGGATCGCATTGCAGCCGATGACGCGCTGCGGGAGGAGGTTCTCGACGAAGTCACCGTACGGGAAACGCATTTCTTCCGCGATTCGAAGCAGTTCGAATTGCTGCGCCACACGATTCTCCCGCATTTGTGCCGGCCGCGAGCGAGCGCGCCAGCGCGGATCTGGAGCGCTGGCTGTGCAAGCGGAGAAGAGCCCTATTCGCTCGCCATTCTCTGCGCGGAGGATGGGCACCCGGTGCGGATATCGGCCTCTGACATATCGATGAAGGCGCTCGCAGAAGCTGCCGAAGCGGAATACGGCGAGTGGTCGTTCCGGGAAATGGGCGAATATCTGAAGCGCCGCTATTTCCTGCAGCGCGGCGACCGATACCGGCTCAGGCCGGATGTGGCACGCAGCGTCCGCTTCACCCAAGTGAACCTCGGCTTCGACAGGCTGCCTGCGCCCGATCGCGGGTTGGCCGGCTTCGATCTCATCCTGTGCCGCAATGTGCTCGTCTATCTCGACGCCGCCGACCTCATGCGGGTTGCGGAGGAATTGTTCACCTGCCTCGCCGAGGGTGGATGGCTGCTGACGGCTCCGACCGATCCCCCGCTCTGGAGGTACGCCTCCTTTCAAACCGCGACGACCGGTGCCGGTCTCGTTTACCGAAAGCCCATGCACGTTGCTCGCGAAGCCGGTTATGAAACGCGGTACTCCAAGGAAGCACGCCGATGACGGCCCCCGTACTCTCCAACCCCCGCATGATCGATTGGGAGGATGTGAAGCGGCGCATAGCCACAGCCATCGCGCAGACGGAGGCACTTCTCGACTCTGCCAGCCCTGGGGCCGACCGCGAGGTACCGTTTCCCCCCGCACGCGTTTCAGACGGGGCGCCGAATGGTGGTCCGTCGCGGGTGCTGAAAGTCGCCACTTTCGTGCTGTCGGGCCGCCGCCTCGCACTTGATGTGCACTATACCTGCGAGGTCGTCCCGATCGGGCGCCTGAGCCCGCTTCCGGGATTGCCGCCCCATGTTAGCGGCGTTTACGACCTGCGCGGACAATTGCTTCCGGTGTTCGATTTATCCGATCTATTCGGCCTTTCGCCCATACAGCCGAGGGATATGGCTTGGGCGTTGGTCTGCGGCAGGGAGCAGGCCGAATTCTTGGTTGTGGCCGAGACCATGCCGGAGTTGGAAGAAGTCGCTCCGGAAACGCTTGCGCCCGCCAAGACGGAGGCGATGGAACTCGCTTTGGCGCAGGCGACGGATGGGACCGTGGTGATCGACGCTTCGCTTCTCTTCGACGATCGCCGGCTTTTTCCTTGCGACGATCAAGCCAACCCCGAGGCGGAGGACGACGCGCCATGAGCATTTCCTGGACGCGAAGCCTTTACGGCAAGCTGGGTCTTGCCATGCTGATGTTTGTGGCGGTCTCCGCCTTTCTGGTCGGCTCGAGCTATTTCGCCCTGGAGAGGGTGCGCAGGGATCTTTCCGCAACGGCGTCGCTCAGCAGGGAACGCGCTTTCTATCAGATGCTCTATCTAGTGAGCCGCCTGGCGACTGCAGAAGGCCCGGATCGCGCGGCTACCGTCGCCGAGCTTCGCGACCTGTTGCAGCGTAATGAACGGATGCTCGCGCGATTGGTCGCCGGGGAATTTTCCCTGGGAATTGCCGCCGAGGCCGACCGGCAAGCCCTCGCCGAATTGAAGCAGCTTCAGCAGCGTTGGGCAGAGGAAGTGCGCCCCGCAATCGAGCGTGCGATTGACCGGACCCCGCCCGGCCCGGCGGCACTCGACGACCTCGACCGGCAGATCCGAACCTACTCGGCCGCTGTCAACGAAAAGATAGACTCGATCGAAGACGCCGCGACGACCCGGCTGCAGAAATCGCAGTTGCTGCAGTTCGTCTTGTCGGGATTGGCCGTGATCTTGCTGCTCCTCGTCCTCACCGTGCTGCGGCACTTCGCCCGCCGGACCAGTGCGCTGGTGGAGGTCGCCAGGAAAGTGAGCGCCGGAGACCTCGAGCGACGAGCTGCCTATGAGGGCCGCGACGAATTGGCGATCCTGGGTCTCTCCTTCAACCACGTAACGAGCAAGCTGTCGGGCATGATCGAAAATGAGCGTGACGACCGGGAGAGGCTGGAGGAGCTGCTCGCCACCATTTCCGAGACCGCGCAGCACCTTTCCTCCTCGGCGGCCGAGATCCTGGCCGGAACGACGCAGCAGGTGGAAGGCATGCGCGAGCAATCTTCCGCCGTGGCCGAAACCGTCGCAAGTGTCGATGACGTGCTTCAAACGGCGGAGCAGGCGGCGCAGCGGGCACAGCAGGTGTCGGCCTCCTATGAAACGGCCGTGACCGTCAGCAGTGAGGGCCGCAAGGCGCTCGACGACACGGTCACCATGATGAATACGGTGAACGCCCGGACGGAAGCGATTGCCGGCGACATTCTTTCGCTCGCTGAAAACAGTCTCGAAATCGGTGAGATCGTCTCGGTCGTGGCCGAGATCGCCGACCAGACCAATCTTCTTGCCCTCAACGCGGCAATCGAAGCGTCGCGTGCCGGCGAACACGGCAGGGGGTTCAACGTGGTCGCGAGCGAAATCCGGGCGCTTGCTGACCAGTCCAAGTCCGCGACCACGCGCGTTCGGCGGATTCTGACCGAGATCCAGAAGTCGACCAATGCCGCCGTAGTCGGCGCCGAGGAAGGAACGAAAAGCGTCAGCCGTGCGCTCGATACCGTGCGCGAGGCCGGCGATACGATCCGGCAGCTCGAGTCGATCATCGCCGATTCCGCCCGCTCGGTGGCGCAGATCGCCGCCTCGGCCGGCCAGCAGAAAGCGGGCATGAAGCAGATACACGACGCAATGCACTACATCGACCAGGCGAGTAGCCAGAACCTCTCGGCCATTCGCCAGGCGGAAGAAGCTGCAAAGGACTTGAACGAGCTTGGGTCCAGATTGAAGCACATGCTCGCGGATCATGGCAATTTCAGATGATGAAACCCGAAGAACTCGACCGTCAGTTGTTGGAATTGTTCACGCAGGAGGTGCGGGAACGTGCCGCCGACATCGAACGGATGCTGATCGGCATTGAGGAAGCCACCGAGCCAAGCGACAAGCGCGCCCTGCAGGAGAGGCTTCTAAGGACCGTTCACAGCCTCAAGGGCGCCGCTGGCCTCGTGCAGGTGCGCGGTGTCGAAACGATCTGCCACTGGATGGAGGAAGTGCTCGCCACCGCCGGGAACGAGGACCGCTCGCTCAATCCGCGCCAACTCGATCAGCTTCTCAAGGCCGCGGACGCCATTGCGGAAGCCGCACGGCAATTGGCCCGCGGCGAAAAGCCCGCGACCGAACAGTTGGAGAGCGATGTTCTCGATTTGGGAACAACATTGCCGCCTGCCGATGACGACATGGATCGGCAGGCGGCGCCGTCAGTGTCTCGGGCGGAGCTTGCCGTTCCGATCCGCTCGACCGACTTGGATGGCTCGATGCGCGTCTCCGCCGAGCGGCTGGACGCCCTGCTTCACAGGAGCGGCGAACTCTTGTCTTGGAATGTGGCCATGCGCCGGCATGCCGAGCAGGCGTCTCTTCTGAGAGAAACGGCAAGAAGGCTCCGCGCTCACAAGGCCCGTCCCGAACGGGAAGCTGCAAGCATTGAAAGCGGCCTGCGCGCGCTTACTGCTTCGATGCGCCGGGATGCGCGGCTAATGCACGGCGCCCTCGTCGCGCTTGGCCAGGAGGTGCGGCACGCACGCACCCAGCCCTTTGCGGAAGCCTGCCAGGGGTTGACGCGCGTCATCAGAGACGTGGCGGCGGCGACCGGCAAGGCGGCACGGCTGGAAGTCAGAGGCGGAGACATCGAGATTGACCGTTCGATCTTGGCCGGCCTGCAGGATTCGCTCCGGCACCTGGTCCGCAATGCCATCGCCCACGGCATCGAGCCGGCGGCGGAGCGAAGGGCAGCCGGAAAGCCGGAACAGGGTCTCGTGACCGTCTCGGCAACGGTCACGGGAGACCGGGTTCAGGTGGTCGTCGAGGACGACGGCCGCGGCCTCGATCCGGCAGCACTGCACAAGCTTGTTGGTGACACGGAGTCGCATGGACCGAACGGCGAAGGGCAACTCCTTCAGCACGTTTTCAAGCCCGGCATATCCACGGCACCCAGGGTCACCAAACTCTCGGGCCGCGGCATCGGGCTCGACATCGTCAGAAGCGCCGTCGAGGGAATGCGCGGCACCGCGACCGTGGCACGTCCCGCAGAAGCTGGAACGGCATTTACGCTCACCCTGCCCCTGACGCTCGCCACCGTGCGCGCACTTGAAGTGGTGGCGTCAGGTCACGTCTTCACGATCGACAGCTCCTCCGTCGAGCGCGTCATAAGGCTTGCTTCACACGAAATTGCGGTGGAGGAGGAACGGGTCGTCGCCACGACCAGGGACGGGAAACTCCCGGTGATCGACCTCGCCGGCTGGCTTGGATTGCGGCCGACGGCCGCTATATCAGCGAAGGCGTCGGTGCCAGCCGTGATTATCGGAACGGGAGGCCGGCAGGCTGCCGTTCTCGTGGACGAGGTCGCGGGGGAACAGGAACTGCTTGCGCGCTCGCTCGGGGCTCGCCTGAGAAATGTTCGCCGCTATTGTGGCGGCATGATCCTGCCGGATGGTCAAGTCGCGCTGCTCCTCAACACGGCCCTGCTGATCGAGGCCGCGGTGGAAAGGACTGCGGCGCCAGATACATTCCCGCAGCCGGCGAACCGGACAATGCGCCGTAAAGTGCTGGTCGTCGACGATTCGAAATATATCCGATCGCTCGTCCGACTCATTCTCGATGGAGCGGGATATGAGGTGGCGATGGCGGCAAGCGGATCGGAAGCCCTGGCGCACCTTAGCGATCGCGGCGCCGACATCGTGGTGGCCGATGTGGACATGCCCAATATGGATGGGTTCGAACTGACCGAGGCCATCAGGGGTTCCGAACGGCTTTCAGCCGTGCCGATCGTGCTCTTCACCGGCCGCGAAACGCCGGAAGACAGGCTGCACGGCCTGAAGCTCGGTGCCAGCGCCTATGTGACGAAGAGCCATTTCGATGCGCAGCACTTTCTCGAGACCGTGCGTCGGGTAGGCTGAGGCATCCATGGTTCGCATCCTGCTCGCCACAGGGAGACTCGACCTCCAGGAACTGGTGGAGAATGCTATCGGCGCAGATGGAGCGGCCATGCTTGTCGGGGTGGCGCGCAGCAATGCCGAAGTGGTCAGGCTGGCACGGGAGCTTTCGCCTGACATCGTGACCATGGAGTTGAGGCTCGGTGGGCAGGACAGCGACGCGGCGGTCCGGGAAATCATGACTTCGGCGCCGGCCCCAATCCTTTTGTTGTCGCGCGAAAGCAGCGCGGCGCTCGGAGCGGTCTCCGCACGCGCACTGGAAGCGGGCGCGCTCGCCGTTACCCCGGCGCCGCCGGCGTTCGAAGCGCGCCCGGAAAAGGCGGCGGCGGAGAAATTCCTGGCGACGATCAGAGCGATGGCGCAGGTCAAGGTGGTGCGGCAGTGGCCGAAAAAGGGCGCCGCCGCCCGCAGCGACGCAGGCAATGGCGACGGCGATCTTCCGGTAGGTGTCGTTGGGATTGCCGCGTCCACCGGCGGTCCGGCGGCGATCCGATCCATATTGATGCGTCTTCCGGCTGCCTTCCCGGCCCCAATCCTGATCGTTCAGCACATGTCCAACGGGTTCATAGATGGTGTCGCCGCCTCGCTCGACGCGAATGTCCCGTTGAGGGTCAAGATCGCGGCCGACAGGGAGCGGCTGCGGCCCGGGACAGCCTATCTCGCGCCGGATGGTTTCCAACTCGGCGTCTCCAGTCGAACACGCATCCGCGTTTCCGAGGATGCGCCGGTGGACGGCTTCAAGCCATCAGGTTCCTATCTCTTCGCCTCCATAGCGCGTGCCTTCAGGGCCCGGTCTCTTGCCGTTGTGCTGACGGGAATGGGAAGCGACGGCACGGAAGGTCTTCGGGCGCTGCGCAGGGCGGGCGGCAGGGTGATCGCCCAGGACGAGACGAGCTCCGTCGTTTTCGGCATGCCGAAGTCGGCGATCGGCGCAGGCGTCGTCGATCTAATACTGCCGCTCGAGGCCATAGGCGAGAAGATCATGGCCCTGGCGCAAGGCGAAGCGGACGGCTCATAGGCCGTGACGGTCTCATGCCCAGCAATTCAGAGCTACAGTGGCCGTTGCGCGTCTGATGAGACGCGCGGCGTTATTACAAAAGCACAGGCGACTGCGGCGCCGCGGACGCTCGACCCTTGCGCGCGGCGCCGCAATCTGCCCTCCCCCGAATCATTGTACTCCGGCGATCTGAATGGCCGCCGGCGTGATGATCACGGCGAAGAGAACCGGCAGGAAGAACAGGATCATCGGCACCGTCAGCTTCGGCGGCAGCGCCGCCGCGCGCTTCTCCGCCTCGCTCATGCGCATATCGCGGTTCTCCTGCGCCATCACGCGCAGCGCCTGGCCGAGCGGGGTCCCGTATTTTTCCGCCTGGATCAGACTGGTCACGACGGCGCGCACGCCCTCGACGCCGGTCCTGAGCCCCAGGTTTTCGAAGGCCTGACGCCGGTCCTGCAGATAAGAAAGCTCGGCCGTCGTCAGAAGGACCTCTTCGGCGACTTCCGGCGATTGCGCGCCGACTTCCTCGCCAACCTTGCGGAGGGCGCTTTCAATGCCCATGCCGGATTCGACGGTAATCAGCAGCAGGTCCAGCGCGTCCGGCCAGGATCGGCGGATCGCCTGCTGCCGTTTGGCTGTCTTGTTCCTGATGTAGAGCGCCGGGGCGAAATAGCCGACCGAGCCGACACCGGCAGTCATGGCGACAACCATGACCAAGTGCATATCCGGCCGGATGACGAGCAGGAGATAGAGGAGAGCGGCGGCGAAAATGACGAACGGCGCGATCAGCCTGACGGCAAGAAAGGTCGTCACCGCGGCCGAACCGCGATAGCCGGCCATGCTCAGCCTGCGGACGATCTCACCGTCCTCCGCCTGCCTGGCGAGGTTGAAGCGATCGACGATCGCCTTGTAGAAGCGCTTGGGTTCGGCCCGCAGGGAGACCTTGCTCTTTTCGGCGTTGAGGCGGGTACGCTCGCGCATGCGGATGCGTTCGCGCTCGCTCTCCACCTTGCGCATGCGTTCGGCAAGCGTATCGCGGAAGATATAGGGCCAGGAGACGGCAACGACGGCGGAGAAGGCGGCGAAGCCAGCCATCATCGCGGAAAGCTGCTCCGGATCGGGGATGTGGGCGCCGAGATTCATGCCGGTTCCTCAAAAGTCGAAATTGATCATCTTGCGCATCACCAGAATGCCGATGCCCATCCACAGCGCGCAGCCGACAAGCACGATCTTTCCAGCAAGGGTGGTGAACAGCAGCGCCATGTAATCCGGGCTGGTCAGATACACCGCGCCGGCGACGAAGAACGGCAGCGCGCCGATAATGCCGGCGGAGGATTTGGCCTCCGCACTCATGGCCTTGATCTTGGCCTTCATCTTCTTGCGCTCGCGCAGCACCTTGGACAGATTTCCAAGCGCCTCCGAGAGGCTGCCGCCGGTGCGGCTTTGGATGGCAATGACGATGGCGAAGAAATTGGCCTCGGGGAGCGGGATGCGTTCGCTCATGCGCTGGACCGCTTCATCGACTGGAATGCCCAGCGTCTGGTCCTGCGCAATCGTCACGAATTCGCCCTTGACCGGCTCCTCGGTCTCGGCCGCGATTACTCGCAGGCAATCCGTCATCGGCAAGCCTGCCTTCAAGCCGCGGACAATCACGTCGACGGCGTTCGGGAACTCGTCGGCGAACCGCTTCAGCCGCCCCTTGCGCTTGCCATTTACATAGAGATGCGGCAGGAAAAGACCGCCCGCGAGTGCAAAGCCCGCAGTGGTCAAGGCGCCATATCCCGCAAGCAGCATCACTACATATGTCGCGAGGCCCGCGCCGCCCGAGACGAGCCAATAGGTTCTGGTCGACCAGTCGAGTCCGGCCTGGCGAAGCCTGGCGGCGAGCGTCGGCTTGCTGTTCTTGCGCGCGTTCGCCTTCTGCTTCTCTTCGATTTCGCGCAGCGTCTTTTCCACCGAGCGGCGACGGTCGCGGGCGTCCTCATCGACAGCTTCCATCCGCCGTGCCTCTGCCCCGCCCGCCACGCGATCAAACCTCTGCCGGTAAGCGCCGGCCTTGGCGGCGCGCGGATAGAGCGCGGCCAACATCAGGCCGCCAACGGAGGTCGACGCCAGCAAGAATACGACAATGGGAAACAGCGAAGAGCTCAGCATGTGACTTCAATCCATGATCTCTTGGGGCAAGCCGCCATTCTTCCGTTCTATGCCCAAGCAACGTGTGCGTCAGGCGGCCGCCTTTACCTCGGCGGCATCCAGCGCCCGGGCGAGCCGGGCTTCCTCGCCGTAATAGCGGGCGCGGTCCCAGAAGCCCGGGCGGCCGATACCGGTGGAGCGATGCTGCCCGATGATGTTGCCTTTCGCGTCCTCGCCGAGAATGTCGTAGACGAAGAGATCCTGCGTGGTGACCACGTCGCCCTCCATGCCGAGCACTTCGGTGATGTGGGTGATGCGGCGCGAACCGTCGCGCAGCCGCGCCGCCTGGACGATCACGTCCACCGAGGAGACGAGCATTTCACGGATCGCCTTCGCCGGCAGCGAATTTCCACCCATAGTGATCATCGCTTCGACACGCGATATGGCCTCGCGCGGCGAGTTGGCGTGGAGCGTGCCCATCGAGCCGTCATGGCCGGTATTCATCGCCTGAAGCAGGTCGAAGGCCTCCGGTCCGCGTACCTCGCCGACGATGATCCGCTCCGGCCGCATGCGCAGGCAGTTCTTCACGAGACTGCGCATGGTGATCTCGCCCAGCCCTTCGATGTTCGGTGGCCGCGTTTCAAGCCGCACGACATGCGGCTGTTGGAGCTGAAGCTCGGCCGCATCCTCGCAGGTGATGATGCGCTCGCAATTGTCAATATAGCCCGTCAGGCAGTTGAGCAGCGTCGTCTTGCCGGAGCCGGTGCCACCGGAAATGAGTACGTTGCAGCGCACGCGGCCGATGATCTTGAGGATCTCGGCGCCCTCCGGCGAGATCGAGCCGAACCGCACCAGTTGGTCGAGATTCAGCTTTTCCTTCTTGAACTTGCGGATCGTCAGGCTGGGGCCATCGATCGCCAATGGCGGTGCTATGACGTTGACGCGCGAGCCGTCGGCGAGCCGCGCATCGCAGATCGGGCTTGCCTCGTCGACGCGGCGGCCGACCTGGCTGACGATGCGCTGGCAGATGTTCAAGAGCTGCTCGTTGTCGCGGAAGCGGATGCCGGTTTCCTGCACCCGCCCGCCGACCTCGATGAAGACCTGGCTGGCTCCGTTGACCATGATATCGGCGATGTCGTCACGCGCCAGAAGAGGCTCGAGCGGGCCGTAACCCAGAATGTCGTTGCAGATGTCCTCGAGCAGTCCCTCCTGCTCGGACTTGGAAAGCCCGGCCTTCTTGGCCGCGACGATGTCGTCGACGATGACGCCGATTTCCCGACGCGCCTCTTCGCCGTCCATGTTCGACAGCGCGGCCACGTCGATTGTGGCGATCAGCGCGCTGAAGATTTCCTTCTTCAGGCCGTAATATTGTTGGGATGTTTCGGTCTTGGCAGCAGCAGGAGCGGCAAACTTTAAAATCTCGCTTGCCGCCGGAACGAGGTGTGGTTCGCGCACGGCCTCCGGCTCAACTGCCGTTTCGATGAGCTTCTGATCCAGTATGGACTTCTTGCCGAACATCGTCGTCGCTCTGTCTGTCGTTGAGGGTATTCGTCATCGATGGATGCGACAGCGGAAGGCAATGGAGCCTTCCGCTTCGCGGCCGGCGGCTCGATTAGATGGTGAGCTCAGTCGCTATCTTGTTGAACACGGCGGTTACGTCGGTGCCAACAAGCCCCACCGCGGTGATGATCGCGACGGCGATGAGACCGGCAATCAGGCCGTATTCGATAGCGGTGGCACCGGATTCGTTGCGGACGAAACGGACGAGAAGATTTTTCATGGGGTCGATCCTTCAAGTGGGTTGAGGTTGCGCCGACATAGGGTTCGGCATCACAGGGCCGGGCCGGGTTCTGCCCTCGCTTCCCGCTTGCTGTGTGGCTTCCATATAGACTTTGTTAACCCTTTTGATCCATTCAGCCTGATGGCCGATACCGCTTCCGGATGAAATCGGCCTGTCGGTCTAGTCCGATCGACCAGCACGCGATTAATGCTATTCTACGTTGATCAGCCGGACGGATGATCCGTCCGTGTACTGGAATTGGAGTGGTCCGATGCGCATGGGCGTCAACTGGTCTGTTCTCGCCATGGCGGCGTTTGCCGCGATCGGTGCGGCTCACGCGGCGGAAGACCCACCCGCGGCCGCCGGCGCGCAAGGCGCCGTTCGACAGGCGGAGGGCGTGGTCAAGGTCATCGTCGATTTTGCGAGGCCGCTGATGCTTGCCCGGCCGGCCAGCACCGTCATCATCGGCAATCCCGCCATCGCACAAGCGACGCTCAGCGACGACAAGACCGTAGTCCTGACCGGCAAGACCCCGGGATCGACCAATCTGATCGTGATGGACGCGGATGGCGGCGAGGTCGCCAACCTCGTCGTCGACGTCGTCGCCGCCGGCGGCCGCCTGGTCACCGTGGACCAGGGCGATGGACGGGCGACCTATAGCTGCTCCGATCGCTGTGATCGGGTGCGACCTGGCGAGGCAAATCCGGCCCCATCTGCTCCGCCACCGCAAGTCATAGAGGGCGCCGGCTCGGCAGGCGCCGGCGAGCCATGACCGCCCCGCAACACGGGAGAGCGGTTATCCGATCGGGATCCGCCGCGACAGTCCAAGGCTGATGGGACTCTGCGCCAACCCGGGAAGCAGGAGCGTGAACGGATAGCGGATCGACAGCACGCGGAATGCGATGCCGTCCACGGTTTCCTTGCCGACGGCAATTTGCAGCAACTGCGGATCCCCGCTGTCGAAATGATCGCGCACCGCGCTTTCCAGCTTCGCCTGTGCTTCGCTGTCGGGCGCGTCTTTGGCGACCTGTCCGATGAGGACCCTGCGCGCTGCGATGTCGGCGGCGTAGGAGAGATCGTTCTGCACATAAAGCGCGCGGCCGAACTCGATGATCCCGAGCACCAGCAGAAGCAGGGGAAAACACACCAGCGCGAATTCGACCGCCGTCGCGCCCGACTGGCTCGTCCAGGCGCGATGAAGGACACGCGAACGTCTCGTCATCGCACCTGCACCTGCATCGCCGAACTGAGCTGAAAGGCCGGAAGCACCTCCGGCACGGACATCGGCCGAAAGGTTTTCGTTGCCTCCAGGCGATAAAAGACGAACTGAGCGGCCGCGTTGGCGCAAGGCGCCGTCCCGCAGCCCGGCGCCACGTCAGGCGTGACATCGGCGTTTTCCGGGCAGGCGCAGTAGCGCTTCACCGGCGCCAGCATGACCGCGGCGGGCGTTGCGCTTTCGGCAAGCGTCGACTGCAGCACCTTGTCGACCTGTGCCGCGCCGGGATCGGCCATGGCGGCCTGCGCGCCGGCGCGCAGCACATGGTCAATCGTCATCCGCTCGAAGAGCGCAAGTCCGAGATCGGCCGCGGCCACGAGACCAAGTGCAAAGACGGGAGCAATCAGCGCAAATTCCACGGCGGAAACGCCCGCCTCGGCTGTCTTCAGATCGCCCACCTTCCTGAGGAGGGTGGAACGGGCCTTCGGCGCACCGCGCGCGAAAACACGCTGTACCAAGGCCTTGAGACCTTTTTTCTGGGTTCGTCGCTCGCCTCTGCCGCCGACCTGACCGGCAAGCGCCGTCACGGCGCGGCCCACCTTCGAGTCCGGTGCCTGCTCGATGACCGGCCGACCGTCGTTTGCCGCTTTGCCGAAAAGCTGCGGATCGAAGGGAATGCATATGCTCTCATCGAGCCCTACTGCCGCGACGAAATCATTCGGCTTGATCTCGGCAAGCTTCGGGATCTCGGTCTTGTTCAGCACGAGTCGCGGCGGCGGATCGTTCGGTCGCGCCTTCCTCAGAAAGTCGATCAGGTTCTTCGCGTTGCGCATGCTGGCGAGATCCGGCGTCGCAGTAACCACGATCTCGTCGGCCTCCAGCAGGATCTTCCGCGTCCATGGCGCCCAGTTATGCGGCAGGTCGACCACGATGTGCCAGGAGCTTGAGCGAGCGACCTCCAGCAGACGATCGACATCCTCTTCCTTCGGAGTGAAGGGCTGGCTGAAGTCGGCGCTCGCCGGAAGGAGATACAGGCGATCCGCATAAGGCACTGCCAGACGCCGCAATAGCACGTCATCGAGGCGCTTGGTACCATCGAGCACGTCGGCCATGCCTTGCAGCCCCTCCACGTCGAAGTTCAGGCCGAGCGTGCCGGATTGGAGGTCGAGATCGGCCACCAGTACGTCGGCATCGACGCGCTTCGACATAGCGAGCGCCACGTTATGCGCGACCGTGGAGGAGCCTGTTCCCCCCTTTGCCCCGACAAAGGCGACGATGCGCCCGAGCTTCTCTCCGCCCGGGTCGCGGAAGCAGCGATGCACCGAAGCGACGAACTCCATCGGCGCCAGAGGCAGGACGAGATAGTCGCTGACGCCGGCGTCCATGAGCTTCTTGTAGAGGCCGACATCGTTGGAGCGACCGATGACGATGACCTTGGTGCCGGTGATGCACTCCATGGCTAAAGCATCGAGCGCGGCCATCAGCCGGGCTTCGTCGTCATGGCTCTCGACGACCACGAGGTTCGGCGACGTGACGCCGCCATAAAGGGCGGCCGCGTCCTCTATGCCTCCTTTCTTGATCGCTACGGTGGCACGGGCCATGCGGCGGTCGCTCGCTGCTGCGCGGATCGCCTCAGTCACCTCTTCCGACCGGCAGAAGACGGCGATCTCCACCTTGGGAACAGGCGTGACCGAGGGCCCGACCGCCGCTTGCGACATATCGTGGGTTTGGTTTCCGAGCTGTTTCATCTGTCCGAGATTTCCCTGAAATCGATCAACCGCATGTTTCCTTGAGCCAAGGCCAGGCATCAAACATGCTGCAAATTCAATAGGCTACAGCGACATTCTGCGCATCTGAGGAGGCGCGCGGCGCGGCCGCGCGGGATGGGACCTCAATTATCGACGTTTGCCCGCCGCTGACGAAGCGCACCACGCCCCTCCGGTTTCCGTCCGTTTCGATGAGCGGCGGTTCGTGATTGTCGGTAACCGCACGGAGCGCCAGCGAAACCGTGCCGGAGGCTTCCGCGGCCGCGATGGTTGCGATCTGTTGCGGATCCACTTCGAGCGTCGCGGTCTTTCCGACGACGGAGGTGCCGTCGGCGCCTTCCGAGACGGTCTGGTCGACCGCGAGCACGCGGATGTTGGAAAGGATGGCCCGGCTGATGATCTTGCTGTCCCCGCCGGACGGGTCCTGGCGGGCGACCGTGTGGATGACGTCCACATGGTCGTTGGGCAGGATGAAGCCGCCGGCGGTACTTTCCGCCGTCACGCGGACGGCGATCGCCCGCTTTCCTGATGGCAGCATGCTGGAGAGAAAACCGGCGCCGTGATCGGCGAGCTTGTCTTCACGGATCGGCTCCCCCGTGACGAAGCCGCTCTGGGTAAACTTGCCCTTGAACGCTTCGATCGCATCCGGGCGTGAACTGCGGCTGATGAACACCGGCGGGATCTCGCCTTCCCATGTCTGCCAACGCAGGCTGGCCTCCTCTATGGCCGAGCCGCGTGCCAGCTCGGCAGCGGCGACGAGCACCTCCTCGCGTGGCGCCTGCGGGATCTCGACGGCGGCGGCCGGCGGCTGGTCCGCTACGCCGAGCGCGAGCCACGAGGCAGCACCGCCGGAAAGGAGCGCGATCAGGAGAATGGCAACACGGATCATCAGCTTACCTCGTTCATGTGTCGTTTCGTGCGCAGTGTCAGAGCAGGGCCGAGAACCAATGGCTCTGCGGCAGCAGGAGCAAGGCCGCCGGCGCTATGGCCGCCCCATAGGGAATGCCGGTTTCGCGCGCGTGCAGTCGGCTCGACCAGGCGCGTTTCTTCAGGGCGATCGGCAGGGGCACCCGGCGGAATTGAATGAGCGCAACCGTCAGGGCGGCGCCGATCACCGAAACGTGGAGGAGAAACGGCAACGCAAGGTCCGCGCCAAGCCAGAGCACGGCCATGGGCAAAAGCTTCGCGTCACCTCCGCCGATCCAGCCGAAGGCGAAGAAGGTGAAGGTGCAGACGAGCACGCCGGAGGCGACGAGGACACTTGAGGAAATGGTGGTGAGGTCGACCCCGGCGGCCGGTGCAAGGACCGCGTAGGCGACTGCCAGCACACCCACCAGTCGGTTCGATATCGTCATTGTCGCCACGTCCCGGACACCTGCATAGGTCACCAGTCCGGCAAAGAGGAAGAAGGCGAGCCAAGCTGCGGACGTGGAGATCATCTTTTATCCTTTCGCGGGGGCCCGAGGGCCGGTTTGAAGGCCTGCGAAATGTGCCGATTCAACAGCGAAATCACCATTCGGCCTGATGGCCTAGACCGAAGCTTGAGTTCGGGCCGCAACGAAGCCCCGAAGCGAACTAGACCGACCGGCCGAATCGCAAGAGCTGGCGCACCGGGATATATCGTCCCTCCAACGACACTCGGGATTTCCGCGAATGGACGACACTCTAGAAGACAAGAAACAATCTGCCTGTCTTCCGCGTCGATGGCGCAGGGACGAGCGCGGCACGGTGGCGGTGATCGCCGCAATCAGCTTTCCGGTTCTCGTCGGCGCCATGGGACTTGGTGCGGAAACCGGATATTGGTATCTGAAACACCGCAAGCTCCAGCACGCTGCCGACGTGTCGGCGCATGCGGCTGCGGTGCGCCTGCGTGCCGGAGATGGAAAACCGGCGCTCGAGGCCACGGCCAAACTCATCGCCTCCCAGAGCGGTTACTCGCCGACGGTCGGTACCCTGGCGATAGGCCCATCTTCGTCACCGAAGGCAAGTGCGGGAACACATGACAGGCTCGAAGTCGTGCTGACGGAAACGCGGCCACGGCTGTTTTCCTCGATTTTCTCCAAGGAACCCATCACGATGAAAGCCCGTGCGGTTGCCCAGGTCGAGGGTGGTGCGGTCGCCTGTGTGCTTGCGCTGTCGCAGACGAAATCGGGCGCCGTGACTGTCTCCGGGTCGACTTCGGTCGACGTGACGGGCTGCGATGTGGCTTCGAATTCGGACGCGGCCAATTCATTCCTCATGTCCGGCTCCGGCTCCATGAAGGCCGACTGCGTCCATGCGGTCGGTGGGGCCGTGACGACGGCGGGCTTGACGTTGAGCAAATGCGAAAAGGTTCACGAAAACGCGCCGGTGAGCATGGATCCCTATGCGAGCGTAGCCGAGCCCTATCCCTGGCCTGGCTTCGCCTGCGACGCTTCCGGCACCAGGAACATCGGCAACCCGGGCCAAAAGACGCTCGTGGGGACAACCCAGACGCACCCCAGCGGGGTCAGAGTCAAATGCTTTCCGAACGGACTTGATATCAAGGGAACGGTCGAATTCGAACCCGGCCTCTATATCATACTGAGCGGCACCTTCTCCGCGAACGGCGGCAACGTGACTTCGACCTCCGCCGCGCGAGTTCAGGTCGGCCCCCCGGTAAACGGGTATGACGGCGTTACCTTTTTCCTTGCGAACGATGCTCGGCTGGATCTTAGAGGAAACGTCACGGTCGATCTGAAGGCTCCGACCTCGGGACCTTATTCCGGAATTCTCTTTTTCGGCAGCCGCAGCCAGACGGGCGTGAGCCATGTCATCAACGGCACTTCGAGCTCAGTCTTGACCGGCGCGCTCTACACACCAGCGTCGTCGATCGAATACAAGGGCAATTCGGCGACGACGAGCGGATGTACGCAACTGATCGCGGACACGATCACCTTCACCGGCAATTCGACGATGCAGTCGGCCTGTGACAAGGCGGGTACCAGGAAGCTCCTGGCAGACCAGACCGTGAAGCTGATCGAGTAGGACGGCTTCGCAAAGTCGTGTGCAAGCGCCTGCCCTGCCGCATTCTATGGCGGGATTTGTCAAAGGAAACCACCATGGCCCACGCCGAAGATCGCCAAGTGGCGAGAAGGAAATCTCTCAAACGCGCCCGTCTGATACGTGAAGGCAGCGGAGGCATAGGCATCGAGTGCCTAGTCGTGGACATCAATTCACGGGGAGCACGCCTGCGATTCGGTGCTCCGGTTGCTGCCGGGCCAGAGGTCCAACTGCTCTTCATTCCGGAACATGTAACTGCTTCCGCATGGGTTGTCTGGCAAAACGGCTCGGAGATCGGCGTGGAATTCACGCGGCCGCTGCCATGGCTCCGCAATCTCGACATGAGCAATCCCGTGAGCAGGCATCCGCGCGAGAAACCTGCCGGTCGATGACGCGACGAAGCGCTCATCCCAAGCGCAGGGGCGATCAGAATCTGGTGCTCCCAAGCGAGCGATAAAAAAATCGTTTGGGGAAAGCGGAACCTTCCACGCTTCGGCCGGTTCGGAGCGAACCGTGATCACGGTGCAACAAAAAGGAAGGACATCAACATGAGAAGGATTCACCTGCTGGTTGGCGCAGTCTCCATGGCCATGGCCTCGGCCGCCATTGCTCAGGACAGCTCCGGCTCGGCGTCCGGCGCCGCCTCGGGAACCGCTGCCACCAGCACCGATATGTTGCAGATGACGCAGGCCGAAAGGGACGCGACGGCAGATTGGACAGGCCCGATCGCGGACGCGCTGTTTACCGATCAATCCAAGACGTCGCTGCGTAGCGAAGCGGAAATCCGGTCCAACTGGTCTCAACTCTCGGCAGAGCAGCAAAGCCAAGTGAAGGAGGACTGCAATACCGTCCAAAGTGCATCGGCGGACACGAGCACGACGACAGGCACGACCACGCCGTCGGGCGACACGACAGCAAGCACCACCACCGACACGACGACCGGCGGCGCTGCAGGCTCGACCTCGGGCGAGACTACAGCCAGCACGGCTACCGGATCATCCTCCGGCACCGCCGACACATCGGCATCGACGAGTGCAGGGGGCGTGATGTCAGTCGCGCAGCTCTGCAATATCGTCCGCAACATGTAGTCCTGACGAAACTGGTGCGGGAGCTGAGCTCCCGCACCAGTCGAGACGGGTATGGCCGAAAGCCACACCCGAAGGGAGTTCGTCGATCAAACCAGATCGAAGCGATCGGCGTTCATCACCTTGGTCCAGGCCGCGACGAAATCCTTCACGAACTTCTCCTTTGCGTCGGACTGGGCATAGACCTCCGCCAAGGCGCGAAGCTGCGAATGCGAACCGAAGATCAGGTCGACGCGGGTACCGGTCCACTTGACTTCGTCGGTGTTGCGGTCGCGGCCCTCGTAGACGCCCTCCTGGCCGGCAACGGGAGACCACTTCGTGCTCATGTCGAGCAGGTTGACGAAGAAATCGTTCGTCAACGCTTCGGGACGCGACGTGAAGACGCCGTGTTCCGGCTCGCCCGCCTTCAGCACGCGCAGTCCGCCGACGAGAACCGTCATTTCCGGTGCAGTCAACGTCAGCAACTGCGCGCGGTCCACCAGGGCCTCTTCCGGCTTCATGAACTGCCGCCGACTGCTCACATAATTGCGGAATCCGTCGGCACGGGGCTCCAGCGCTGCAAACGAAGCGGCATCGGTCTGTGCTTCGGAGGCATCCATGCGACCAGGCGTGAACGGCACGATCACGTCGTGACCGCCGGCCTTCGCCGCCTTCTCTATACCGGCAGCGCCCGCAAGCACGATCAGGTCGGCAAGCGAGATTTTCTTGCCGCCGCTCTGGGTGGCGTTGAAGTCCTTCCGGACGCCTTCGAGAACTGCGAGCACCTTGGCAAGCTGCGCCGGCCGGTTGACCTCCCAATCCTTCTGCGGTGCGAGACGGATGCGCGCACCATTGGCGCCACCGCGCTTGTCGGACCCGCGGAAGGTCGAGGCGGACGCCCAGGCGGTGGAAACCAGTTCCTGCACCGTGAGGCCGGACGCGAGAACCGTGGCCTTGAGAGCGGCGACGTCCTTCCCGTCGACCAGCGGGTGATCGACGGCCGGAATGACGTCCTGCCAGATCAGGTCTTCGGCCGGTACCTCAGGGCCGAGATAACGGACCTTGGGACCCATGTCGCGGTGGGTCAGCTTGAACCAGGCGCGGGCAAAGGCGTCGGCGAACTGATCCGGATTTTCGAGGAAACGGCGCGAGATCTTCTCATAGATCGGATCGAAGCGGAGCGACAGGTCCGTTGTCAGCATGGTTGGAACACGCTTCTTCGATGCGTCAAAGGCGTCCGGGATAGAGGCCTCGGCATCCTTCGCCTTCCATTGATAGGCGCCGGCAGGGCTCTTGGTCAGCTCCCACTCATAATTGAACAGGTTTTCGAAGAAATAATTGCTCCACCGGGTCGGCGTCTGAGACCAGATCACTTCCGGTCCGCCCGTTATCGCATCCGCGCCAACGCCGGTGCGGAACGTGCTCTTCCAACCAAGCCCCTGATCTTCGAGTGCGCCGCCTTCCGGATCTGGGCCGATGAAGGACGGATCGCCGGCACCATGGGTCTTGCCGAAGGTGTGGCCGCCGGCGATCAGCGCCACGGTCTCTTCGTCGTTCATCGCCATGCGGGCGAATGTCTCCCGGATGTCGCGGGCGGCCGCGACCGGGTCCGGATTGCCGTTCGGGCCCTCCGGGTTGACATAGATGAGCCCCATCTGCACGGCGGCGAGCGGATCGTCCAGTTCCCGTTCGCCGCTGTAGCGCTCATCGCCCAGCCAGGTGCCTTCCGGTCCCCAGTAGAGTTCCTCCGGCTCCCACACATCGGCACGGCCGCCGGCGAAACCGAAGGTCTTGAAGCCCATGGATTCGAGCGCGACGTTGCCGGTGAGAATCATCAGATCCGCCCAGGAAATCCGGTTGCCGTATTTCTGCTTGATCGGCCACAGCAGACGCCGGGCCTTGTCGAGGTTGGCGTTGTCCGGCCAGCTGTTGAGCGGCGCGAAACGCTGCTGGCCCTGACCGGCACCGCCGCGGCCATCGGTGATGCGATAGGTGCCGGCGCTGTGCCAGGCCATGCGAATGAACAGGCCGCCATAGTGACCAAAGTCGGCCGGCCACCAGTCCTGCGAATCCGTCATCAGCGCATGAAGATCTTTCTTCAGCGCGTCGAGATCGAGTTTCTTGAACTCTTCTGCGTAGTCGAACTCGTTGCCCAAGGGGTCGGCGAGACCAGACTGGTTATGAAGAACCTGGACGTTCAGTTGGTTCGGCCACCAGTCGCGGTTCGATCTACCGCTGCCCCTCTGGCCATGCGCAACGGGACATTTGCTCGCGCTTTCGGTTTCCTTGTCCATGATATTCTCCTGTTGCTCCATATGTCTGCCATTCAAAGGAGGAGCACTTCTGCCGTCCGCACGGGGTTTGCCGCGCAGTGAGACTGCAATACCGTCAAGACGCAGACACGGGTGTCGATACGCCTCCTCCCTTGCCATCGTACATATCGGAAGCAGGTGATAGAATTAAGTTGGATTTACCAATCGTCGCGATAATCTGAGATTATGGGGATCCGGGGTCTGGCCTCTCTCTTTGTGGATCAAAGGGAAGGCTTGGGGGCAGCATTCCATCGGCGCGCTGGAAATGCCCCGGGGCCTTCGTCTCGACCTATGGATCCCACGCCTTCGCCAGCGGCCCGACCGGCAATCCGATAAGGTCAATCGCACGCGACGCCAGGTGGTCGACGACATCATCGATGGTCTTCGGACAATGATAGAAGGCGGGGGTCGGCGGCATCACGATGGCGCCCATCTCGGTGACGGCGGTCATATTGCGAAGATGAGCGAGATTGAGCGGCGTCTCGCGGGTCATCAGCACCAATCGCCGCCGCTCCTTGAGATGCACGTCCGCCGCTCTAACGAGGAGATTGTCCGCGAGCCCGGCGGCGATCGCCGCCAGCGTGCGCATCGAACAGGGTATGACGATCATTCCGGTGGTCGGAAAGGAGCCGCTCGCCGGCGCCGCCCCGATATCCTCTGCCGGATAATTCCGGTCGGCCAGCATCAGCAGTCGGTGCAGCGCATCCGGCCCGACCTCGTGCAGCAGCGTGCGCCGGGCCGCGTTCGAAACGATAAGGTGCGTTTCGACCGCCGGGATTTCCGAAAGCCGCTCGACGGTCCTCACCGCAAGCGCAGCGCCGGACGCACCCGAAATGCCGACGATGACCCGCGTCTTGTTCATAGTCGTTCCCCCAAGCCCAATTCCGTCCAGAACTGATCGACCCGAGCGACGACTTCCGCCGGCATCGCGAGAACGCGGCCCCACTCGCGTTGCGTCTCGGCGCCGATCTTGCCGGTCGCATCGAGACCGAGCTTGCCGCCGAGCCCAGGCTTCGGCGAGGCGAAGTCGAGGTAGTCGATCGGCGTGTCGTGAAGGATGGTAACGTCCCGGCTGGCATCGAAGCGGGTCGAGAGCGCCCAGAGGATATCGGCCCAGTTTCTGACGTCGACATCAGGATCGACGGCAATGATGAGCTTGGTGTAGTTGAATTGTGGCAGCATCGACCACAGACCCATCATGATGCGCTTCGCCTGCCCCGGATAACGCTTATCGAGCGAAACGACCATCGCCCGATAGGAACACGCCTCCGGCGGCAGGTGGAGATCGGCGATCTCCGGAAACTGCCGTTTCACGAGCGGCAGGAAGAGTTCGTTCATCGCCTCGCCGAGCTTGGACGGCTCATCGGGTGGACGCCCAGTGAAGGTGGATAGGTAGAAGGGCTGGCGGCGCATGGTGATCGCCGAAAGTGTCATGACCGGAAAGCGCTCGACGGAATTGTAATAGCCGGTATGGTCGCCATAGGGCCCCTCGTCCGCCGTCTCCTCGGCGGAAACCACACCTTCGAGCACGATCTCGGCCGTTGCGGGAACGGTGAGCGGCACGCTGACCGCCGCGGCGACCTGCGGCCGTTCGGCCCTCAGCAACCCCGCGAAATTCAGCTCGCTCATGCCTTCCGGCAGCGGCATTACGGAGGCCAGGATCGTCGCCGGATCTGCGCCGATGGCGACGGCGACCGGCATGTCCTTGCCGCGCTGCTGCCAGAGGCGATGGTGCCGGGCGCCGCCGCGATGCGCCAGCCATCGCAGGATGAGGCGATCAGGGCCGAGCACCTGCATGCGATAAATCCCGACATTGACGTCGCTGGGGTCGTCGGGCGCCCGCGTGATCACGAGTGGCCATGTGACAAGCGGCGCCGGCTCGCCCGGCCAGCACCATTGGATTGGCAAGCGCGACAGGTCCGCGTCCAGTCCGCGCCAAACCACATCCTGCACCGGTGGCCTCGCAATGCTGCGCGGGCGCATCGCGAGCGCCGCTTTCAGCAGCGGCAGCTTGCTCCAGGCGTCCCTCAGGGATTGTGGAGAGCGCGGTTCGCGCAGTTCCGCAAGCCTTTCGGCGAGTTGCGGCAATCCGCCGGGAGCCAGTCCGAGGCCCCACTCGATCCGCTCGCGCGTGCCGAAAAGATTGGCGAGAAGCGGTATATCGCAGGCGCGACCCGAGGCATCCACCGGTCGCTCGAAAAGCAACGCAGGCCCCTCCGCCAGGAGAACCCGCCGGTGGATTTCCGTCACCTCATGCACGAGCGAAACGGGTCTCGCAATGCGCTTCAGGCGGCCGTGCCGCTCCAGCATAGCGGCGAAATCCTGGAGCCCGGCAAAACGGCGAATGGTGGGGATTGCGCGATTCATGCGAGCGTCTCTCGCCCGCGAAAAGACTTCTGTCTTTGCTCTAGCTCAAATTGTGCCGCGGCGCTTGTCGCTAGGGTCCGCCGAAACCGCCGAACCATCATTTCGCAAAGGCGAGAGATATGGAGTTTCCGCGTCCGCTGGCCGCACCCCTCGTCGTCCTGCCGATCGTGCTCATGGAAAGCGCGGTGCGGCTCATGTTCAAAAGCCTGCTTAGGCGGCATCCCATGCTTTTCGACAGGCTCGGGGAATATAAAGGCAAGCGTTATGCCTTCAGCCCAACCGACCTGCCGCTCGTCTTCCTGGTGGAGCCGGCCCGCCCCGCGATTTCGCTGATGCGCAAGCCTGCCGATCCGCGAGCGGACGCCGTGGTCGAAGGTCCGCTCTTCCGACTGCTCGCCCTTCTCGAAGGGCGCTGCGACGCCGACGCTCTTTTCTTCTCGCGCGAACTCACCGTTGTCGGCGATATGGAAGCAATGCTTGCATTGAGAAATGCGCTAGATGGCATGGCGATCGACCTGCCACGCGATCTCGGCGACGCCGCCGGTCCTCTCGCGCCGGTCGTCAGCCGCGTGGCAGCCACAATCCGCCGCCGTGTTCTCGCCGGGGAGAATGTCTCATGGAGTTGATCTGTCCGGCGGGCACGCCGGCCGCCTTCCATGAGGCGGTCGATGCAGGCGCCGATGCGGTCTATTGCGGCTTCAGGGATGAAACGAACGCACGCAATTTCCCCGGCCTCAACTTCTCGCGCGAGGAATTGCGTGAGTCGATCGCCTATGCCCGGCGCAAGGGAACCAAGACCCTCGTCGCCCTCAATACTTTCATGCGTGCCGGCCATGAGAGCCTCTGGTATCAGGCCGCCGCCGATGCGGTCCGGCTCGGCGCGGACGCTCTGATCCTCGCCGATTTCGGCCTTATGGCCCATGTCGCGGAGACCTATCCCGAGCAGAGGCTTCACGTCTCGGTGCAGGCCACTGCATCGAACCCGGATGCGGTGAACTTCCTGGTCGAGGCCTTCGGTGCCAAACGCGTCGTTCTGCCCCGCACGCTGACAATCTCCGACATCGCCCGGCTCGCCCGACAGGTTCACTGCGAAATCGAGGTGTTCGTCTTCGGCGGGCTGTGCGTCATGGCCGAGGGGCGCTGCTCGCTCTCCTCCTATGCCACCGGCAAGTCGCCCAATATGAACGGGGTCTGTTCGCCGGCAAGCCATGTGCGCTATCGCCAGGACGGCGGCGATCTCGTTTCCGAACTCGGCGCCTACACGATCAATCGCTTCCCTGGTGATGAGCCGGCCGGCTATCCAACGCTCTGCAAGGGCCGGTTCGATATCGCCGACGCACGCGGCTACGCCTTCGAGGACCCGGTCTCGCTCGATGTCATGGACCAGATCGACGCCCTGCGCGAGGCGGGCGTCAGCGCACTCAAGATCGAAGGCAGGCAGCGCGGCAAGGCCTACGTCGCCGAAGTGGTCGCGACATTGCGTCGGGCGATTGATGCGAAGCCGGACGAGCGCCGAGCTCTGCTCGCCCGGCTCAGGCTGTTGAGTGAAGGCCAGCGCACCACGCGCGGCGCCTATGAGAAACGCTGGAGGTAGATGCCGATGAACGCCACCACTCCCACGCTCACACTCGGTCCGGTCCTTTATCTCTGGGACAGCGAGAAATGGCGGGACTTCTACTTTCGCGTGGCCGACGAGGCCCCGGTCAGTGACGTGGTGATTGGCGAGACCATCTGCTCTAAGCGGCTACACTTCACCGAGCCCTATCTCGTCTCCGTCATCGAACGACTGGAGGCTGCGGGAAAGCGCGTCGTCCTGTCGACCCTGGCCCTCGTGACGCTCGAACGGGAGAGCCAGTACGTCCGCGCGCTCACCGCCGAAAGCGCCTATCCCCTTGAGGCGAACGACGTTTCGGCACTCGCCTTGCTCAAAGGAAGGCCGCATTCCGTCGGGCCGCTCGTCAACGTCTACAATGCGGCAACCGCCCAGCTGCTGGCAAGGAGGGGCGCGACGAACATCTGCCTGCCGCCGGAACTTCCGGCCGCATCGGCCTTCGCAATCGCTTCCGAAACGCCCTGTACCGTTTTCGAAGTCTTCGCCTTCGGGCGGTTGCCGCTCGCGATTTCGGCGCGCTGCGCCCATGCCCGCGCCAAGGGGCACATCAAGGACAATTGCCAGTTCGTCTGCGGAGAGGATCCGGACGGTCTGCCGCTGAAGACACTCGACGGGCAATCTTTCCTCACGCTCAACGGCGTGCAGACGGTCTCTTTTACCTGCCAGGCCCTGCTCCCTGAACTGGAGGAGCTTGCCGAACGCGGCATTGCGCGCTTCCGCCTTTCGCCGCAGAACTGCGACATGGTGGCGGTCGCGCGACTTTACGACGACGTTCTCTCCGGTCGCATGGACGCCAAAGACGGTGTTGCAAGGCTACGGGAAGTCTATCCGGACGCACCGCTCTCCAATGGCTTCCATCATGGACAGGAAGGCGCTGCCTGGGTCGCCCGCGCCCGCAACATCGAGCATCGGGCGAGCGCATGAGCGGGCGCCTGCTTGGTCCACTATCCGGGTCCCCATCCGGATCGCAAGGCGCTGGCGACATAGGGCAGGCGCTCAACCGCGTACGCAACATCATTCTCGCCGCCGCGCTCGATTGCGACTGCCGTGCCAGGGTCGAGGAGGCACTCGCCCGGCTCGAGCAGTTCGAGCGGCACCGGGAAAACCGGCGGCGAATTCTCATGATCCGGGACCGACAATGCACCATTGCCGCACTCCTGGAACTGCTTCCGGATTTGAGCGCTCTTGACGCACGAGCGCCCGATGGCGGCGTGATCGAGGAAGCAAGCCTGCTTCTCGCCGACATTGCTTCTGCCGCCAATACCGGCGCGCAAATCCTCAACGAAATGCTCAATGCCGAAGCACGCTACGCCACGCCGGCCTGAGGAAGTGATCGCGTGGTGCCAACACCTTGGTCAGCTGTCCGCCGGGCGCGGTTTGCGCCAGGCAGGAGCGCTTTGCCGGTCCTATTCCGCTGCTTCGCGGGGCAGGAATTCGGGTTCCGTGGGCGCGAGCGCCTTGACGAGCGCCACGATCCTCCGGCGCACCTGTCCATCGCTCAGCCGGGCAAAGGCGCGGTTGAGCGCGACGCCCTCCTCCGTCGCCAGGAACTTCAGCATCTCGTCGCTGGAGGCAATTGCCGGATCCTGCTGGCTCTCCCTGGTCCCCTCGGGACCGCCCTCGAAAAAGTAGGAAATGGTGACGCCGAGCACCTCTGCCGCCCGCTGGAGCCGGCTGGCACCCACGCGGTTGAGGCCCTTTTCGTACTTCTGAACCTGTTGGAAGCTTACGTCGAGCGCTTCGCCGAGCTTGGTCTGGCTCCAATCCAACGCCAGCCTGCGCAAACGGATGCGATTGCCGACGTGGATGTCGATTGCGCGCGGTTCTTTCTTATTCGGTCGCCCCTGCATTATTACCTCGTTTGACGGTTTCGAGCTCAATGCTCGAGACACAAATGGCAATGGAAAGCCTCCCCAGACGACGGATTCAGTACAACCCGTCGAGGCGAGACTAGTTTTTCAACTTTAAATCACGCCTCTCTTGAATATGTCGGACTGGAAATAAATGACATACGAAAATAACCTGGCGCCTATCCGGTAAGCGCATGTCATATCCCGAAGACGTCACTATTCCGATCGAGCGATAGTAACACCGGTGAGCGCCAATGCTCCCTGCCGCGCCACCGGACTTGTCGCGCTGATCGAGAATCATCGCGGGTCGGCCGCCGAATCGTGCGTCCTATCTTCGCCGGACCACCCGTGAACCTCGCCGCTCATGAGGCTCGTCGTGTCCTCGGTCGCAGCGCAGCCCACACCAATGCCGTGTAATATTAACGAATGCATTTTGTCGTCGCTGCCCGCGGCTTTTGCCAATTCCGGCTGTTTGTTGCGCGTTGCGGATAGGACCTACACCAAAGGATAGTTTACGGCCGAACTAATATACGCTTATTTCGTATGACAATTTCGGCCGCAGGGGATGTTGGCTGAAGGGAGGTGGCGTGAGTCCAATGTCCATTTCGGCGCCCTGCCATCCGGAGCGCTCATCCAGAGAGCTCTTCTGTTCATCGGTGCTCGAATGAGGTACGTCAATCAACGCTTCGGGTTCCGGATCGTCGAGGCAGACGCCGACGAGACGACGGAACATTGCGAAAGGACGCTGTCGCCCGCCAGGGTTGAGCCCTTGGAGAAGAGCGGCCGGATCCTGGTGGAGGACCGGCACTATGAGTCCGGACCTTTCAGCATCTGGTCCGGCAAGTGTCATTCCGGCATGCGCGTGAGCTTTTCTGAGCCACCGGAGCTCTATGTCCTTTATCTTCCCGTCGCGAGCGCACTGGCGGTGGATGTCGGCAGAAGGCAGCTGATCTCCATCCCCGGGACGGCGATGGTCGGCAACGTAGGTTGTTTTGACAAGCTTACGTTTTACGAAAACCGGGGCCACATAGGCATTGCTTTCGAGAAGGCGGCGATGGTCGGCCAATTGAGCCAAATGCTCGATTCCCCCATCCTGGACGACATCGACATGTGCGCCACGATCGACATGGCATCGCCGGCCGGTTCGCGGCTAGCGTCTCTCGGCAACCTGCTCTGGAATTGCTTCGACACCGAAGCCGACGACTGTGTCTCATCGAGCGCAACCTCCAACCTCTTCCGCGCGGCCATGGCCATGATCCTCGAAACCGTGCCGCACAACTACAGCGCGCGATTGAGTCGGCCAATCTCTCCCGCTATGCCGCGTAATCTGAAGCGGGCGATCGAATTTATGGTGGCCAATATTTCGCAGGCCATGACCGTCGCCGACATTGCCCGGGAGGCCGGGACGAGCGTGCGGGCTCTGCAGGCGGCTTTCCAACAGTTCAAAGGGGCCACCCCTCTCGGTTATCTGCGCCAGATGCGGCTCGAGGGCGCGCACAAGACACTTGCCGACGCCGGCAACTCGCTCTCGATTGCGCAGGTCGCGCGTGCCTGGGGCTTCACCCACATGGGCCGGTTTTCCGCGATCTATCATGATGCCTTTGGCCAAACACCGTCCGAGACGGCCAAGCAACACAATGTGCGGGGACTCGGGACCTCGTCGCACAGAGCAAGGGGCTGAAAGACGCGCGGTTCCGTCGCCGAACGGGCGGGCTGCTTCGCCTCCTGCCATCACTGCCAATCCAAGCGAATGGCATTTTCCCGCGTGATCTGGATATCCCTGCGTCATTCGGCCAGAGGAAGTGACCCCTAATTTACCCATGAATAATGTTTTGCCGTGAACCATCCGTTCGCAAAGAAACACTATTGGGCATCAAATTCATGCATCTTGGTTTCGGCTTTTTGCGGCAGATCGGCGGGCGAACGGGAGCAGTCCTCAGCGACAGGAGCGGCAACGTTGCCATTACCGTGGCGGTCTGTCTCGTGCCGATGATGCTCGCGGTGGGCGCCAGCCTGGACTATACGCGCGCCTACAATGTCCAGAGCAAGATGCAGTCGGATCTCGACGCCGCGCTGGTCGCCGCCATCAAGCAGGTCGACGACTACGATGAAGACAAACTCGTCGAAAAGATCGAGCAGTGGTTCGAAGCCCAGTCCGATCGCAGCGGTTCCACCTACGACCTCACCGACATCACGGTGGACAAGGACGGGCATACGATCAGGGCCTCCGCCAGCGGCACGGTACCCACAACCCTGATGACCCTGGCGAATATCAAGAGCGTCCCCGTCGGCGTCGTCAGCGCCATCGAAGGACCCGCAACCTCCTATCTCGAGGTTTATATCGTCCTCGACAAATCGCCCTCGATGCTGCTGGCCGCCACGTCCGAGGGACAGGCGCAATTGCGCGCCGACGCCAATATCAGCTGCGAATTCGCCTGCCACAGCGCGGGCGACCCCGTCAAAAAGAACAAGACGGGCCCGGTGATCGCTTCAACCTACTACGACTACATCAAGAGCCTCGGGGTGAAGCTTCGCACCGACGTCGCACTCGACGCGGTCGAAGAAGTGCTCGACATGATCGACAAGGCCGACGAGGACCATAAGCGCATCAAGGTCGGCCTCTACGGCCTCGGGGAAACCATCTCCGAGGTCCTCGCCCCGACCTATTCGACCAGTACCGCGCGAAAGAAGCTCTCCGACGACAGCAGCGGCCTCACCAGCGCGACGTCCACCGTCTCGACGGATTTCCGTGCGGCGCTTACGGCTTTACAAAAGAAAACCGGAAAGGCCGGGGACGGGACGTCGGCAAACTCGCCGCTCAAGCTTGTCCTTCTGCTTACGGATGGCGTCCAGTCACATCGCGACTGGGTGATCACCGGCGTAAACTGGACCTGCCTGGAATATAAGAACAACATCTGCCTTCGGTTTAAGAGTGGTGCAAATTGGGGACTCGTTACACCGCTCAATCCCACTTGGTGCGGCTATCTCAAAGACAATGGCGCAACCGTGGCCGTGCTTTACACGGAATACCTCTCTATCCCGCTTGATTGGGGATACAACGCGACGCTGGACGCAACAATGTCCAGCAGCAAATGGACGTCGACCTGGGGCGGCAAGTTGCGTGGCGGCGTCAGCAGCGGCACCAGCCGCCACGACTACATTCCGATCGCGCTGCAGGACTGCGCCTCCTCGGCCAACCTCTATATCCCGGCCGCATCCGAAGAAGACATCGCCGCCGGGCTCTCCACACTGTTCACTCAGTACCTTACGTCGGTTCGACTCACCCAATGAAAAGGTGTCCAACCATGCACCTTCTGCGTCGCCTGCTGCACGACAGAGGGGGAGTCGCTGCGATCGAGTTTGCGCTGGTGGCGCTGCCTCTCTTCATTCTCATCTTCGGCATTCTCGAACTCGGCGCGATCTTCTTTATCGATTCGGCGCTTGACGCTTCGGTGCACAAGTCCGCGCGATTGATCAGAACGGGCCAGGCGACAGAGGGCAAAATGGGCATTTCCGGATTCAAGGCGGAGATCTGCAGCAATCTCGCCTATGTGCTCAACTGCGAGAAGAACCTCCTCGTCGCCGTGAACACGGTGACCGACGCTACGTCCAGCGGGGCGATGAAAACCATTGGCAATAGCGGCACGGTAACCATTACGGAGAATTTCGATATTGGCCGCGGCAGCGACTATGTTCTCGTCCAGGCCTTCCTGCCCTGGTCGCCGATCGTCAATCTCTATTCGCTCTCGAGTCATACCCTTGCCGACGGCAGCTACCTGCTTGGCGCTTCCGCATTGCTCCGCAACGAACCGTTTTGAGGACGCCGGATGAAATCCCCCAGACCTTCCGCCATCCTGTTCAAGCGCTTCCGCATGGGCCGCGAGGGCGCCGCGGGAATCGAGTTCGCACTGCTGCTGCCGCTCATGCTATTGCTGCTTGCCGGTCTCGTCGATCTCGGACAGGGGCTGACGGTTCGCCGCAAGGTCGCTCAGGTCTCAACGACGACCAGCGAAATCATTGCCATGCAGAGCACTTGGACCAAGGCGAGCGTCAGTACCATCCTTTCGGGCGTCAGTTCCATCTTGCAGCCCTATGAGGTGGGCGATTTGACCATCCTCTTATGCGTCGTCGACATCGCCAACAACGGCAAGGCGACCGTCAGTTGGTCAGCCGCCTACGGCACTCAACCGATGTCCGCGGGCGAGGAGTCTCCGGTAGAAGTGCCGAAGAAACTAAAGGAGAAGGGCGTCCAAATGGTCGTGACCCGCGTCCAATACAAGCTCGACACGATCTTCTCCGGTTTGTTCGAAAGCTTCACCGGTGGCGGCGCCTACAACTATGATCAGCATTTCTTCATTCGGCCGAGAAATAGCGATACCATCACATATGGCTAGACGACCTTCTGAAGCTTTGCATCCCTGCCCTCGCGGTGACCTGAGACAGGCTGCACTCGCTATTTTGCGCCCAGCGTATAGGAACTTCGCAGAGCGGATACGGCATCAACCGCAAAGTGGTAGCCCAAAACGGACGGAACAGCTTACAGTCTGTGCGTGGGTGCAGGGCAGCCTCGGGCATGATGCCCTGGGTTAACGTGCCAGCGGCTCCCAGCCGCTGGCACGTTGCCATCCAAGAAGCTAGAGAGCGCTGTTCAAGCTACCGACGCGGCTTGTCCAGAATGCGGAAATGCGGCCGTCTCCAGGTCCCGTAGTTATGCGGCAAGACGTCCCGGTGCAGTCGGCCTTGTCCGAAACCGCCCAGCGACCCGACCGAGATCCTGCACCTCTTCGCTCAGCGCGCGACAGGCCGCATTCGTTTCCTCGACCATGGCGGCGTTCTGCTGCGTAACACCGTCCATCTGCTGCAGCGCTGCGTTGATATCGGCAAGCGCCGAGGATTGCTCATCGGAGGCTGCGACGATCGCGCCGATCAGACCGCTGACTTGCAGCATGTGATCCTCGATTCCGGTCAGTGCGGAGCCGGTCTGGTTCACGAGCTGCACGCCATCGGTGACTTCGCGGGTCGACGTATCGATCAGCGCCTTGATCTCCCTGGCGGCATTTGCAGAGCGGCCGGCGAGCTCGCGTACCTCCTGCGCGACCACGGCGAAACCCTTGCCGGCCTCCCCGGCCCGGGCCGCCTCGACGCCTGCATTCAAGGCCAGGAGGTTGGTCTGAAACGCGATCTCGTCGATGACATTGATGATCTGCTGAACGCGCGCCGACGATCCGGCGATCCGCTCCATCGCCGCGACCGCATCGCGCACGACGGCCGCGGATCGTTGCGCCCCGTCCTTGGCGATGCCCATCACGAGGCTTGCTTCGCGTGCACGCTCCAGTGAATTGCGCATGGCTGCCGTGATCTCGTCGCAGGCGGTTGCCGTCTGCACCAGCGAGGCCGCCTGCTGCTCGGTGCGCTTTGCGAGATCGTTGGTGGCATCGGCGATTTCCGACGAACTCGACCCAAGGTGTGCCGTCGCCTGAAGTACACCGGAAATGGTTTCGGCAAGCCGCTCGACACTACCGTTGAACTCGGTCCTGAGCTGATCGAACTCGCTCGTGAAGGCCACGTCGATGCGGGTCGAGAGATCGCCCGACGAAAGACGGCCCAGTCCCCTGCTGAGCTCTTCGATCACCATCAGCCGGTTCTGGTCTTCCGTTTCCTTCTGCTGCCGCAGAATCGCCTCCTGCTCTTCCCGCTCCCGGCGCTCTCCTTCCGCGCGTTCGCGCGCATGGCGCCGTTCGATCGCGGCTTGGCGGAAGACGGCGACCGACTTCGCCACCGCACCGATCTCGTCCGTCCGGTCCGAATAGGGCACGGCCTTGCTATAGTCGCCGGCGGCCAGCGTCTCCATGTAGGCGGACATCGCCGCCAGCGGCCGGACGGCCCTGCGGCGGAAGAACCAGAGGCCGGCTGCCAGCAGGCCGACCGAGATCACCGAACTTGTCGCGGCGGCGGCCGAAAGGCGTTCGGTTTCCAAGTCCGCAGCCGTTTCTTGTTCGCTTTGGAAGGCGACGGCCATCGACACCAGTTCGTTGACGGCGACCTCGTGATGATGAAAGCCCGTCCTCAATTCGGCTAGGGCGCGCTCCGCAGCGGTGACATCGCCCTCACGCATCGGGGCGAGGAACTTCTGTTCCATGACCGCCCAATAGAGATCGGCCCTGGCGAGCACCTCGTTTTCCAGCTTGGCCATCAGTCTCTCGGGTGCAGTCGATTTCTTCCAGTAATCCCGCCGCTCGTCATAGGCTCCCTTGAGCGCGGCTATCTTCTCCATGTCCTTGGGGGCAAGTGCCGGATCGGCAATGGCCTCCATCGCCAGCATGTAGGACTCGACCGTGTAGAGGGGCGGAGGAAGGATATCGGCGACCAGATCCTTGCCGTAGACGATCTGGGTGTAGACAGGACCGTTCACCCGCAGTTTGTTGAAGGCGTACGTCTTGATACCGATGGAGACCAGTAGACCGATCGCGATGATCGCTCCGAAGACCATCATGCCGCGCGCAATATTGAATTTCATGAGCTTGCCCCGAAAATGCTCTTCCGCTTGGGAAACCCGCCCGTCAAACAAAAAAGCAACGATCCAAGTTAGCCACCAGCGCAGAAAGCAGCCGTCGCGTGCAGATGCTGCCCATGCGCATCTTCTGCCTGGCGACATATAGTTGCTTAGAAGTATAGCGCAGCCGATGGTTGCGGAATCGTAAAGACGCCGAGTCTGGTGGCCCCCAGCGGATATTTCCCTGCGCAAATCGGATATTGAGGGCGCTCGTCAGGCTCGCTCGATTGCGGCGACAAGGAGATCGATCGCCCCAAACACGTCCACCGGCTGCCAAGTCGCCGGATTGCGGTAGCTCGGATAAAGCGCAAGCGCTGCGGCAGTCAGCGCATCGATCGATGGTCTGGCCGCCGCCCGGCGCGCCAGTGCCGCTTGCGCGGCCGGCCCTGCACGGTCATCCGTCAGTCCCCAACCGGCATAGAAGGGCACTGCATAGGAGCGGACGGGCAGCTCCCGCAGCAGGGCATCGAAACCCACCTGGCTCGAGACTGTCCAGACCTCGTCAACGACATCGAGGATGGAGGCAACCGAGATTTTGTCCGCGAGCAGGATGACGCCGGGCGTGCGGGCTGCGCGTTCTGTCATGTAGCCTTTCCGATAGCCGGCCATCACGTCCGGATGCGTGCGAACGATGCACTGCGCACCGCTCGTGAGCGCGTCTTCGAGCATCCGCTCGAATGAGCGACGACTGCCAAGCGCCCGTTCGACCGAGACGTCGCCCAGGACCTGATCGACGAGGAGGATGCGCCGGCGGCTGCCGCGCTCGATCTTCGGCTGGCGATGCGGCAGGTTGTTGTATTTCGAAAGCCTATGGCGAACCATACGCTCGCGGATCTGCTTTCCGGCGGCGTCGTGCCCGCCACCCGCCGCCTCGGCGATCAAGAGTTCAAGGCGCGATGCCCGTCCGCCGTCGACCGGCAGCGCCAGGTCGTCGGCAATGATCGAAACCGGAGCGGCACCGTCTTTGCCCAAGCCGACCGAACGCAGGAAGCCATCCTCCAGGTGCCAATGCGGCAGCCGTCGGGCGCCGGCGATCGCCATCGCCGTCTTTGCAGGAATGCGCCCACCCCAGGAAACGATGCCCTCGATCCCCGGCGACAGGGTCGAGACAAGTGGTTTATCTCCAAAATAGCGGCCGAGCCAAGGGAAGGCCCGGCGCACGAAGAACGTCGCCCCGAGCCTCATGCTCTGCTTCGGCCACCAGGCCTTGCCGATGATCTCGGGCAAATCATCCATCAGTTGCCTCACCCATACCCGCCTCTCATCGACCCTCCGGCCGACGCCGCATCAGAAATCAGGTTAGGCATGGAAATGCAATCGCCTTCAGCGCCGCGCGTCTTTTCAGACGCGCAATGGTCGCTTTCCGGAAATCGGATCCGGTTTCGGGCTCAGCCAGCATTCTTGCCCATGATATCAGCCACCGTCGAGCTCGATAAGGAAGTACGTCGTCGGCCCATAGGGCGTGTCGTTGGAAAGGCGGAAGGTGACGGCACCGGTACCCGCATGCACCGGCGGATAGACGGTTCCGTCGAGACCAACGGGCGAGACGCGCCACTTTGCCGCCGTCCTCGACAGGGCCAAGTCGACGCGGCCCTTGCGGATCAGGACCGGCAGCCTGCCGAAGTCTTCGATGATGCGCTCCTCGCTATCGCGAAAGACCATGTCGGTGTTCTGGGCATCCGTCGCGAAGATCAAAAGCAGCCGACGACTCTCGTTAAGGATGTTGTCGCCGTCGATCACCGAAAGCGCGACAAGACCATTGCCGTCCGCCTGTTCGATACGGAGCGTGCCGAGATCGATCGGCTCGCGCAGCGAGGAAAACGCCGCCGCTTCGGTCGCTGGCGTCGAGATCCGGAGTTGTCCGGTCGAGCGATCGAGCAGAATCTCTCCGGTATCGCTCTCGTAGCGCCCGTGTGCGATGTCGGTGCGATTGCCAGGGGGCAGGCGCCCGCTTCTGCGCAAGTGCTCCATAACGCCCCCGGCATCGTCAGGGCGCGGCTGGCCGACACCGACTTCTTCGTCCAAGTCGTCCTCCCGGAGCAATCCGATCCTGCCGATCAGCGCTAAATCCGTCAGCCGCTCCGGCTCCCGTGCCTGCATGTCCTCTGAAAGATCCGGCTCGCCGCGCACCGCAAAGGGAATCGTAATGCCCGACTCGGCGATGTCACCCCGGCGATAAAGGAGCGCGGCCAGCGTCTCGCCGGCACGGGCGACCGGATCGAGAGCGATCGCATAGGGAAGCATTGCACGCTTGTGCGGATAGGGTTCGCCGTAGGCGAGCGCGATCGGTCCGTGGCCGTGACGGCAGAGCGCATCCCAGCCCTGAAGAGCGGCATAGGCCGGCATGACAAGGCCGGCCTCATAGCGGTAGCGGTTCCAGAAGAGGTGGTCGTATTCAGTGACGACAAACGGCTTCCCAAACCAGCGCGCGGCGGCCGCCATCCGCATGTAATTGGCTCCGTCGTCGATGGAACTCGCCTGCAACAGGGCGCTGCCCGGCGCATAGCCGCCAACCCAATCGTGATAGGTGTTCATTGTGACCGCATCGAGATCACGCCGGGTCAACTCCGTCTGTACCGTCGGCCAGTTGTTGTAGCTGCTGATCAGGCCCTGATAGCCGAAGTCGCGCAATACCTTGCTCATTCGCGCGACGGAAGCCTGTTCCATTTCAATGAAGAACGCCTGCAGGTCGCGCATGCGCGCGCCATCCCTATAGCGGTCGGCCGGGAGTTCCACCGTTCCCGCTTCAAGCTGTTCGCCGTCGCTGAGGTCTCCCCAGGCCTGTGCCAGGGCGCCGGTCGACCGGTAGCGCCTTGCGAGCCAACGGTTGAAGGGAGCGGCGAGCGCCGCGTCGTAATGCGGTTCGCCGAAACGCTCGTGCACGACGCTGTCGAACTCGATGCCGTTTTCATTGGCGAGGATTACGAGCGCCAGCGCGTCGTCGCGAATGGGCGCAGTCCCGGTATAGGGATTGACCACCGCAAGAAATCTCTCCTGCAGCGTCTTCCAGTGCTGGAACGCCTCATCGTCGAGATGCAGGCGGAGCTTGAGGTCGCCATTCGCCTCCCAGCGGTCGTCGTGGCCACCATAGGCGCCGCGCGACGATGAAAGACCGTCGATGATCCAGTAGATGCCGTTGCGCTTCAGTGCCGCGAGCAGATAATGGATGCGGTCCAGCGTCCCCGGATCGAAATCGAAATCCTTCCGGCGATCGTGCATCAAGCTTGCATCGGTGAAGTGAAGCCGCGCCACATTATAGCCATGGAGCGCAAGCTGGCGCGCGTAGCGGTCGGCGCCGTCATGATCCGGAAAGCCGCCGGACGCCGGGCTCCAGGCAAGCGATGCGCAGAACATCCGGACCGGCTCTTTCGGCGCGGCCGCATAGGCCAGCCGTCCCCCGGCTCCGGCGACGAGGCGATGCCCGGCATCGATCGGCCCATTCGGCAGGAAGGACGAAAAGTCGAGCGGGCTTCCGGCCTTCATTTCAAGCGAGATTTCGCGAACGGGTACCCAATCGTCCGAGGCGCCTGCCAGGGGCGCCCAACAGCCGCAGGCGATCGCCGTCGCGACGACAAGGCTGGCGATCTTCATGCCCGCTTTCCGAGTATTCTGCTCTCGATCGGCGCGTCCGGCGGCTGACGGCTCCGAAGCAAGCCAACCGGCAGAGCGGCGGCATGGAAGAACCAGGCGACGACGGTATAAAGCCCCATGCCGAGGCTGCGCTTCTTGGCGCTCGCCAGCGCAACGACGCCAAGCAGCATGGCGGCGACAGCAGTAGACGCCATGATCTTATCGGGCAGGAACAGAAGAAGCCCAAGACAGAAGAGCCACCAGAGGTGGACGAGTGCCCAAAGCCTGAGCTCCGGCAGTTCCCTCAAAAGCTCAGGGAAATAGGGCTTCCCGAGCGAGGCGCGCAGGAGCTCGCCGATCCCGAAGAGATATTTGCTCTTCCAGCGGCGAACCAGCAACCGATAGGAATTCACGCTGTGGCCGAAGTGCTGGACGAAACGGCGGTCGAGGCGATGGAGCCCCCAACCAGCGTTACGCAGCCGGATGCCGAGATCGAATTCCTCGTAACCATGCAGGTTCCGATCCGAGAAATAGCCCACCTCCTCGATCGCGCAACGCCGATAGAGGCCCCCGCCGTTCATGCGATCTATCCCTCCCGTGCGGTTCTCGGGTGCGTTGCGGTTGACACGTCGCGCGAATTCGAGATTGGCGACGTGCATCTCCTCGACATGCCCCGTCACGCCGGCAATCGCGGGATTGTCGGCAAGGAAGCGGACGGCGTCGTCGAGAAAGCCGTCATCGAGTAGCATGTCTCCGTCGATGAGGCAGACATGTTCGCCACGGGAATATTGAAAGCCCAGTTGCGGACCGATCCCGCAGCTCGGCCGCGCAGGCGGAGCAATCTGCGCGATGATAACGGGATAGCGCGCGGCGATCTCGATCGTGCGATCGGCCGAGCCGCTGTCGGCAACGATGATCTCGCCGCCCTTGCCCTTCAGCGCCACGAGCGCGCTTTCGATCGTCGCGGCAATGCGCTTTTCCTCATTCAAGGTCTTGATAATAACGGATATTGTCAAGATGCCCCCTCGGCTCACGATCCGTCAGGGTTTACATTCCGCACCGCTCCAGACTCGGCCGGCCGGAATCGCTGCGCATAGCGAACAGAGAGCCACGCCACGCATACGCCGCATGCCGTGCCCGCCATCTTGACCGCAAGGTCGCCGAACCGCGCGTGCCGGTCGGGCGAAACCATCTGCAGCAGCTCAAGACCGGCCGCGCCGGCCAGAAGCATTGTCAGAACGAGCCCCCTCCGCCTCGGATAGGCAATGGCAAAACTGAGCCCGAGCGCCCCGTAGGCGCCGAACCTTTCGAATTGCACCCAGTTGCCGATATGCGGCCGCATGCCAACCGGCGACAGCGTGGAATAAACGACCACAGCAAGCAGGAGCCATGCGACCAGGGAGACAGCGCGCCTGAAATTCATCATTCGACTGCCTACCCTATCGATTCAGCGCCCCATAGACAGCAAGCGTCTTCTGCGCGACGCTCGTCCAGCTATGGGTCGCTTCGACATGCGCCATGCGAGCGAGTACCTCTTCTTCGCCCGGCAGATTCTCGAGTTTGCCGGCAATGGCCGCGGAGAGTGCCTCTATATCGCCGAGGGGAAAATAGTCTTCTGCCGGCAGGCCAAGCTCGCGGTTGGCAATGATGTCGCTCGCCAGCACCGGCAAACCATAGGCCATCGCCTCCAGCAGCGCGATCGGCATGCCCTCGTGACTTGAAGGCAGGACGAAGAGCGCCGCGTTGGCGAAGAGATCCGTTAGCCGGTCGCCGGCCTGGAAGCCCGTAAGGACGACGCCAGGTACATTGCTCGCCACCACCCTCACCTCTCGTGCGTAGGGCGTCTCGAATTCGGCACCGCCCGCCAGCACGAGCTTGAAGCCGGCATCGCGAAGCTTTGCGAAAGCCTGGATCAGGTCGATCTGTCGCTTTTCCGGCACCAGCCGTGCCGCAAGCAGCACGTAGCGGCGTCGCGCCAGTCCGAACTCCTCGAGAATGCCGCTCTCGCCGCACAGTGACGGGACGGCGACGCCATTTGGCACGAAGGAGACAGGCACTCGGTAGCGCGCACCCATTGCTTCCACGATTTCTCTCGAAATCGCGATGCGTCCATGCGCAAGCCTCATGCCCAGGCGCTCACCGAGCTTCAGCATGCTCTTGGCAAAGCCGCCCCATTTCTGCCGGTCGTAGTCATAGCCGTGATGGGTGACGACAACTTTCAAACCGAACAGCCGCGCGAGCGGCACCATCAGAGCCGGGCCGATCGCGTGGATGTGCAGGATATCGGGACGCCGAAGTGCGGCGAAACACACGCCGAGGAAGGTGTGCACGATCGCTTCGAGGGCCATCCTCCGCGGCGCCCAGATCGGAAAGACGCGGACCCCGTCCCGGGACGAAAGTGGGGACTGCGCCAGATAGCGGTTCCGTCCCACGACCTCGATTTCCCAGCCTTGCGCCGCCAGCTTGGCCGCAAGCATTTCGACATGCTTTTCGACGCCGCCCTGCACATTCGGAATTCCGCGCAATCCGAGCATCATCACCCGCTGCCGTGCGCCTGTTCTGGCGGCGGATAGCAGGCGCGGCGAAAACCTGTCGAGCTCTTGGTCCGAGAACCCCTGGCCGCTCAAACTCACCGCAAGCGGCGCCTGTTGCGGATTTTCAACGCGCTGCACTGCAGACCTACTGCTCATGATGGTAACGCCCCGGGAGGTTCCCTGATGAACATTCCCTCTAAAGGCTGAGCACTTTCGGTCGGCGTAAGAACATCGCTAAATTTTTACGGAGATGGCCGAAAATCGGACGTACTGCTCGACCGTCAGGCGACGCCCAGCGTCGCGTAGAGCTCCAAGGTCCTCGACCGATAGGCGGCTGCGGAAAAGTCGCGGTCGATCCAGGCCCGGCCTTCGGCACCCATGCGCGCGCGCTCCTCCGGCGAAAGTGCTGCCATCCGGCGCAGCGCACCTGCGAGGTCTTCGACGTCTCCCGAGAGCGCCAGGAGCCCCGTTCCCTCCCGCACCATTTCGGGAATGCCACCGATCGCCGCGCCGATGACAGGTCGGCCGAGCGCGTAGGTCTCGAGCACGCTGATCGGTGCGTTCTCGTACCATTCCGACGGCAGCACGAGTGCGCGGGATTCACCGATCAGCCGATGCAATTTCTCGCCGGAGAGATAGCCTGCGAAGGTCACGTCAGCACCGAGTTCGCCGGCCAGTTGCCGAAGGCTTTCCTCTTCGGGCCCGGTCCCGGCAATGACGAGCCGTTCTCCCGCAAGCGCGATTGCCCGGATCAAGGTTTCGATCCCCTTTTCCGGAGCGAGCCGCCCGGCAAAAACGAAATAGTTGCTCTCCTGCCAGTCACTGCGCAAGCCGGAAACATCGACGAAATTCGGAATATGGACCATCTTCTCGCGCGGCCAACCCCATTCGACGAGCTTTTCCAGATAGAAGCTGCTCGGCACCACCAGCCGGTCCACCTTGTCTCGATAGAGCCCGAGCATCCGGTGCAGCATGCTCTCCGCGAATACGACCGCGCTCAACGGCAGCGAATCCTTGACGCAACGGTGACGGAGCACATTGTAGATCCTGCCCCCGCGACAGTCTTCGCAAACCTTGCCGGCGCGCAGCATCTTATAAGAAGGGCAGGCGAGCTTCAGGTCATGCACCGTCATTACGACCGGAATGCCCGCGGCCTTCAGCGTGGAGAAGATCGCCGGCGAAAGATGGTGGTAGACGTTGTGGGCATGGGCGACGGACGGCCGGGTGCGGTCTACCAATCGGCCGATCTTTCGCTGGGCCTCCACTGAATAGATGACACTCGCTGCCTGAGCCAACTTGCGCAAGGGGCCGGTCCTGCGGCCATACTCGATCTCGGAAACGAAATAGTCCGACCAGGGCGACGCTTCGTTCATGTCGTGCTGCATGGCGAAGGGAACGACGTCCCATCCGAGCTCGCCGAACATGTGCATATGATCGAAGAACACCGCCTCGGACCCGCCGCGCCGGTAGTAATAGTTGTTGATCGCCAGCAGGCGTTTTCCGGCAGCGTCAGGCTTGGACACGGTACTGCTCCCTACCAGTTGAGCGCGTCCAGCGCCCGATCGACGGGGAGCACACGGCATCCTTTGCCGACCGCGTAGCGGACGAGGTGGTCGAAGGTTTCCGGCGTGCAGCCGTAGGGCGTCGGCCGCGGTGCGATGTCGTGGGTGAAGAAGACAAGCCAGCCGGGCCGATCGGCGATATCGTCGATCCACCGTGTCAGGTCTCTTGCATGCTGTTCCGGCTGCCGGATTTCCACGGCCTTGATCATCAACGGGTCGACAACGCCGCGATTGATCGCCTCGCCGGCGCCGCGACAGGTCCGGTAGCGCCGGCGCATCACGGCCCGGGCCGGCGGCCAGGCAGCATTATAGGGGAAGGCGAAGTTGCGCGCCGGCTCCGGGACACCGAAGCTCTTCAGATAGTGCGCATTCCGATCGAGATCGTCGTCGAGGCGGCGAATGTCGCGTATCCGGCGATGTGCATAGGTATGGCAACCGATTTCATGGCCCCGCGCAAGAATCTCGCCGCATCCTTCCCGTGTGATCAGCGTCCGGTCCGGCTCGATCTTTCCAGCCAGTCCGCCCGCGATATAGAAGGTGCCGCGAACGCCGTGCCGCTCGAGAATGGACGCGCCCTCGTTCAGCGCGCTATCCGGCACGTCGTCGAAGGTGAAGGAGACAAGAGGCACATCCGTCTCGAGCTCGCGCCGTCCACGGGCGAAGTTCCAGATCAGCCGGTTTGCCACGCGGTCCACGAGCGAACCGATCCGTCCCTGCCATTCAAGCATGAGCAACTCGACTCCTATTCACGGCAGCAGGCGCAGCGGTCAGCGCGGCGCTCGACTGCAATTGCAAACCATAAAGTGCAAACATGAAGGTGAACCAGAGCAGACTGCCGCCCTCGAAGAAGAGGCTCTCGAGGCCGGCGTGGAAGATCGTATAGAGCCAGATACGAATGAAGAGTCGCGTCAGATGCGAATGCGCACGATCAGGGGCGATGCGCGAGATATTGCGCAGCGGCAGCACGATAAGCCAGGTCAGCGTCAGAACGAGCCCTGGGAAACCGGTGGTCAGCGCAATATCCAGATAGGAATTGTGGCCGTTGGCGGCGGCCACGGCCCAGGTCTCGATCGTGCCGCCGCTATAGACCAGTTCCTCCGTCTGCCAGAAACTCTTGAAGCCATGGCCGGTCAAAGGCCGTTCGGCGAGCGCGGAAAAGGCGAAACGCCAGATGTCGGCACGGTTTGTGAAGGTCGCATCGATGCCGAGCCCGGCGATGAATTCGCCAAGCGGCCTGAAGACGGCCGAGCCGACGGCGAAGAGATTGAACAGCCCGACACCACCGATAACGATCGGGACACGCAGAAAGCGCAGTCTTTCGAAGAGCCAGGCGAGCAAGAGGATCGCCGGCAGCATTGCTGTCGACGTCTTGCCGCCGGTATTGACCAAGAAAAGAAAGGAAAGCCCCACGATCGCAAGCCCCGCGACGCGCGACCAGCTGTTCATGACGAAAAGCCCGAAGAAGGCGGCGAGCACCATGGCCGCGGCCGCGCTGTTCTTGTGCGGGAAATGGCCGCGCCAAAGCCCCGCATTCATCGGCTCGCGCAGTTCCGATGCCTGATGGATGGCCAGCGTCGGCTTGAACAGAACGCCATAATAAGCAAAGCCGAGCATGATCAGTGTGCCGATGCCGAGCATCTTGGCGAAGTGGCGCTCGGAGGCCGGCAGCAGCAGATAGATGCTGGCATTGAGCGTCATCATCGTCGAAAGAATAATGCCCTTGATCCCCAGCATCGGGTGGACGGAGATCACGGAGACGAAGAAGAACCAGGCATAAAGCAGTGCCAGCAGCACCCGAGGCTGCAGGATGATGCCGCGCATCGGGTGGAGCAGTCCGTAGCCCAACATCCCGGCGGTCAGGAACAGCGCGAGAATCTGGTTCAGCCGGTTGGAGTTTCCAGCGGAGGGATCGAGCACGGCCTCGCCCGTGAGGTCGACATAAGGATCGATCGAGACCCACAGGAACAGGAAGAGGGCCATGAAAAGGAAGGCGGCAACGCGCAGCCTCACGGCCTGCGCACTGATCTCCGCGAAGCCGGTGTCGCTCATGGCGCCCGCAGCCCTAGGCGGTCGCGCGCTGTTGGGCGCGAAGATATCGCCACAGGCCGAGGCCAAGAGCCAGGGTAACGCCGATCCCAAGGCCCGCCACGGCGCCGCCGATCAGCAGGATGACCGTGCGCGGTGGCCAGCTTCGCGACTCCGGCGGCAGCGCACGCGAGATGACGCGGATGTTTGTGGTATCGATCTGCTGGCGTTCGGTGATCTGTTGCGCGCGGGCGAGATGCGTTTCATACACCGCCGCCTTGGTGCGCGCGTCGCGTTCGAGATCGCGAAGATGGACCTGCGCGTCATTGTCGGTAAAGACGTTCGACCTCTCGTCGTTCGCTTTCACCCGCAAGGCATCGAGAGATGAGCGTTCCCGATCGAAATCGGCCTTCGCGCGTTCCGCTATGCGCCGCGCCTCCTGATTGATCGCCGCCTCGAGCGTCGTGCGCTCCGAGCGCGCCGCGGCGAGACGCGGGTGCCTCTCGCCATAGGTAAGCTGCATTGCGCCGATCTGCTGCTGCACGGTGTTGAACTGCTGGCGGAGATTGGTCATGTCGGCCGACTCGAAGACCGAGGCGCTGGCGGTCTGCCCTTGCGCGATCGCCGCGCTCATCTGCTTGTAACGGGTTTCCGCCTGGATGAAGCGCTGCTGCGCTTCGAGGACCTGGGTGTTGAGTTCGCCTGACAGCTGATTGCTGACAAGTTCGCCATTGGCCGACAGCAGTCCATTGGCCCGCCGGAAATCCTCGACCTTCTTTTCCGCCTCGGTCACGCTCCGGCGCAGTTGATCGAGCCGCGCATTGAGGTTTTCCGCGACGCGGCCGGCACTCTCGGCGGCCGATTGGAAGAGTTCCGCCTCAAAGGCATCGACGATCGCATCTGCGAGCGTCACAGCCTTGTCCGGTGCCTCGCTCCAGACTTTCAGGACGACGACGAAGGAGCGTTCCTCGCGGCGCGCCTCGACCCGCTCGGAGAGTGCCCGCATGGCGGCCAGTTCCTTGCCGGCCTTCGTATCCTGCGACGAAAAGAGAGCCATCAGCGCCGAAAGCGACGTCGGCTTGACGTATTCCGGATCCTCCGTCAACCGCAGCTTACTGATGACGCGTTCGAAGACGTTTCTCGACGTCAGCGTCCTGAGCTTGCTTTCGACCTCCAGCAATTGCGCATCGCGCTGCGGATTGTTCATGAAGACGTCGTCGCTGACGACATTGAGGTTCGCGGGATCGACGACAATGTCGGTATAGACCGTGTAGCGCGGAGTCGCCGTCATCGCATAGCCGAGGGCACCGGCGACACAGACGAAGAGTGCAAGAACGATCCAGCGAAAGCCGTCGCGCAGCCAGGCGACGATGTGATCGATCCCGATGCTGCCGAGCAGAGGAAGCCCGGGAAAATAATCGCTAACTCGTGGGCGGGGCGATATGCTCGCAGATCGGGGAGCGACCGGCGCCGGAGCGGGAATCTTGGATGGCTCGGGGCGATCCGGCAGGAGATCGAGCAGCGAACCGCCGCGCGAGCGCGGCCGCTCAAAGCGCGTCTCAAGGCGCAATGTTTGTCCCTCGGGCTCGCTCGGCCGGTACATCCGTCGTCTTTCCCCACGCGTGCTCGCCAAAGAGCACGGCCCCTGCTGCGCGCAGTGATTGTTAAGACTTAGGCTCGCAGAGTGAACATTCGGTTAAACGCGCCGGCGGCCGGTAACCTTTCATCGAAAGCCCCGCCGACGGCCGGCGATCAGAAATCGGTCAGCAGCCTGCTCCAGCTTTCCGACGCAAGCCCGCCGATATAGATGTCGTTGCCGAGGGCCGCTTCCTTGATTTCCGCATGGCGGGTCACCATGCAGAAGTAGCCGCGATGCCGGAAAGAAAGCCAGCGCTGGCGCGAAATGGCGTTCATCAAGAATGGCTGGCCCATGCCGGCCGCAACCGCGTAACCGTCCTCGTCGAGGCTCGCGAACATCGCGGTGGTGACATCGAGTTCCCTTCCGGCCTCGCATAGAACATTGAGCACATGGGCAACCCGCTTCGCCCTTCCGAAAAAGAGGAAAGCGCCAATCGCCCTGCCGTCGTCGGAGCGGACGATCCTGCTTTGCAGCGTCCCGAGGCTCCGGTTCCGCGAGGCGACGCTGGCCAGCCAGTCGAATTCGCGCTTCGACCAGCTTGGACGAACCGAAAACCGCTCCAGCATTGGCGCGGCGCACTCGAAGAATGCGTCGAGGCTCGCGGCTTCCGCGCGGCATCCCGCAGTGAATTCGGCTTTGAGCGAAGACCGCCACCGGCGGAGCGCCCGATCGACCCATCCAAGCGCGCCAATCACCGGCCCCGAGGCAAGGAGGGGCATCTGGCGTGCGGCGAGCAGCGCCGCAGCGGCAAGCGGCCGGAAGGCGCGCCGCCACTCCAGACTCTGGATCGGCAGAATGATGCCGCCGCCTGCCGTGCAATGATCAGCGCTCACCGGTGAGGAGCTGTCGGAGAAGCACATCTCCTGCCGCGCCGCCCGCACTGTGCGTGCAAGCCGCGCGGCACCTGCGGCGCCACCCCTGCCGTCGACCATGAAGGCGCAGAGAAGGCGGGCCACCATGCGCCGGCCATTCACGGTGAACTCCATTGGCACCGAGAGGATGGCACTGTCCATACGGCCATCGCTATCTTCATGAATGACGCTGCCATGTTCCGGTGCATAATGCGGGCTGCCAAAAAAAACGGCTTCGAGATATCGGATCAGATCGTCGCCGGCTTCGCTATCCCGCTGGCGGAAGACCTTGTTGAACAATCTTGCAACGGCCGGCAGGTCGGCCCGTTCCATCGCCCGGATCGAAGTCATGCGGTCACTGGAGCCTTCGGCTGCCGCGAAAGACCGCGCCTGCGACAACTCGATCGTCATACGCCAGCCTCGCCGGGAGCGAGCACCCGCCGGGCGGCGCTTTCGCGGTCGCGCCGCACGAAGTGCAGGAATACGCCCCAGGCACCCACCACCATGGCAGTCTCGATCACGTAGAACGAGATGAGCGTTCCGGTCGGCGGTGCATACCAGCTTGCCCAGGCGGCAAGACCGGCGCCGGCAATGCTGCCAAGACCCATCACCGTCGCACGCGGAGCGTGGTAGCCGGAGGCGCCCAGTGCTTCCACGGCCACGGACCAGATCGCCAGCGGCACGACCACCCAGCAGAGAATTCGAACGAAGCCGACGAGTGAGACGTATTCCCTGCCGAAAAGATAGGGCAACGCCGGCGCCAGCAGAAAGACCACTACCGCCGCCGCAACGCCGATGACCGCCGCAGCGGCGAGCACACGCAGCACGCGCTCAAGCGCGTGGTGCAGCCCTGCAGCCGACAGCCTGGCAGAGCCGGGATAGATGAGCCGGTTGAGCGCCTCCACCGACAGATAGCTGCTTTCCAGCATTCGGCGGGCGACACTATAGCTCGAAACGAGCTCAGCGCTGGCGACGAGGCTCAGGACGAGAAGATCCGCATTCTGGCGAAGCGCACGCAGAATGAAGGGGATGGCGAAGTAGAGCCCCTGCGGCAGTTCCTCCCTCACGACGGCATAGCGCGGTCTTCCGAGGCCTTTGAGGACCTGCAGGCAGAGCAGTGCGACGAGGACGTGGCTGAGGAACTGCCAGACGGCCCAGTCGGCGACCGTCGACACGCTGAAGACGATGCAGGCGAGAGCGGCCGCCGCGGTGCGCGCTACGGCAAAGCCGACGACCACTGTATTGGCCGAGGTGAAGTCGGAATGGGCGAGAAAGATCTGTTCGGCGAGCACGATCACCCGGACCAGCACGATATTGGTGACGAGCATCAGCATCACCATAGCTATGTTCGTGACCGGATCCGGCGACAGGCTGAAGAAGAAGGGCAGAATGAGCGTGCCCACGAGTATCAAAACCGTACCGCTGGCGACCGTCAGAATGATGTTGTGACCGAGCATCACGGGATAGATCGTCCGGTCGCGAGCGACCCGGCGCACGAGGCATTCCATCGCACCGAGCCCGCAGAGGTGCACGGCGATATTGGCGACGGCTGTCATGGCGACGAAGACGCTGAACTCGTCGACGCCGAGCCAACGCGCGAGAATGGCAAAGGTAAGGAGCTGGGCCGCAGAACTGATGACGAGGCTGCCGCCCGATGCAGCATAGGAGAGAAGCATCGGCAGAAGGGCCCTGTAGCCTTTCGGTTCCGTCGCGCCTTCCGAAGCCATCCAATCAGCCTTGCACCCGTAACAATACTCGGCGTGGGAGTGGCTTCTCGCCGCCCGCTTTTGCCGGTTGCCGCGCAACTTAGCGCTTAGAGGTGATTGTGCGGTTAACAGGAGCAGCTCATTTGCATTTCAGCTTCCGTTTACCTCGCTGCGCTAGGGTCCGCGAAGCCATCCGACGATCGAAGGAGCATTCGTGCTGCAGGACGACAATGAGACCCGCCCGGCCGACGGCCGACCGCCCCTTGTCCGATTTATGGAGATCGAACTCGAGCTTGCGCCAGACGTGCTCGTGCCGCGGGAAGAGACGGAACTGCTTGGACGCAGCGCTGTCGCCATCCTGCGAGACCGTGCGGGGCCGGCATCGATCGTCGACATGTGCTGCGGATCCGGCAATCTCGCCTTGGCAATTGCTGCGGAAGTGCCCGCGGCGCGGGTTTGGGGTGCGGACCTGACCGACAGCACGGTCGCCCTCGCCCGCCGCAATGCCGAGCGCCTCTCGCTCCAGGATCGCGTCTTCATTCGGCAGGGAGATCTTTTCGCCGCCCTCTCTGGGGAAGATCTCGAAGGCGCGGTCGACATGATCGTCTGCAACCCACCCTATATCTCCACCGCCCGCCTAGAGGGCGACAGCGCCCACCTTCTCGACGCGGAGCCGCGCGAAGCCTTCGACGGCGGCCCCTATGGCATCTCCATCCACCAAAGGCTGATCCGCGAGGCGGGCGCCTTTCTGAAACCCGGCGGCTGGCTGCTCTTCGAATTCGGAGAAGGTCAGGATCGGCAGGCGGCCGCCCTCCTCGCCCGCACGAAAGCCTACGAGGCGGTGCGCTTTGCCGAGGACGCGGCGGGCAAGCCCCGCGTCGCCATTACGTGCAAGCGCGCCGGAGTCGAGGGCAATCGATGAGCGACATCCGTCCGCTGAGGTCGGAAGACATCACCGCCGTCGCCGGCCTTTTCCAGAAAATCTTCCGCAAAAGCGACGAGGCGCCACCTCAGGCGCTCACCGCCTATCTGCGCCACCTCTACCTGGAGGCCCCCGGCTGCGATCCGGAAATTGCGCCGCTCGTGCATGTCAACGACGCAGGCCGGATCTCCGGTTTCGTCGGAGTCAATGCACTACCCATGCGTCACAATGGCCGGAGCCTACGCGCCGCGATCTGCGGATCTCTGATGGTCAAAAATCGCGACAGCGACCCGATGGCCGGCGCCCGGCTCCTGAAAGCCTTTCTTGCCGGCCCGCAGGATCTCTCCTTTAGCGAGACCGCCAGCGAGATCTCGACGCAAATGTGGACGCGGCTGCGTGGCCTTGTGCTGCCGCAATACAGCCTCGATTGGGTGCGTGTCATTCGCCCGGCCGCCTTCACTCTGGAACTCGTTACCCGCAGGCTGCGCCTAGCCCGTAGCCTTGCTCCGCTCGCTCGCGCATTCGACGGGCGATACCGCGGCAAGATGACCCGGGGCGACCTGCGCTGGTCTGCTGTGTCGGCGGAGGCGAATACGAATGGCACCCTGAAGGTCGCAGATATAGATCGGGAAAGCTTCGCCGAACTCTTCCCGATCCTGACCCGACAGTTCGCCGTGCAGCCGGCTTGGACCGGAGCTCAATTCGCCCACATTCTTGCAGATGCGACCGAGAAGCCGGACTATGGCGAAGCCCATTTTGCCGTCGTCAAGGCGCGCACCGGCGCGCCCGTCGGTGCCTTCTTCTACCACTTGCGCCCCTGGAGAATTGCCCGAGTCCTCCAGGTTCTCGCGCTACCGGGGCAAGCCGGCTTGGTGCTCGACTGCCTGATCGACCATGCCGCCGCTCGCGGCGCCGCGGCCGTGAACGGGAGGACCCAGCCCGCGCTTCTCGAGGCGATGATGGGACGTCGGATCGGTTTCGTCCACGCGGCCTCGACGGTCATTCACGCGCGTGACGAGAAACTCCTCGAGGCATTCCGACACTCGCAGGGCTTCATCAACGGGCTCGCCGGCGAACATTGGAGCCGGCTGATCGGCGGCCGGTTCGACAAGTGACAGGCGAAGGGGGCACTCGACCGGCATCGTCGGCGTATTCGCCTCCGCTGCCCACCGCCTGGCGCGATAGTGATATCTTCCGCGGGCACCTTGATACTCACTGGCCAGGTTTTCTTGGCGCCGGGGCGTTCGCGTCGTCGAAATCGAACACATTTGATCAGCTGTCCTCAGAGGCACCAGAGATAACGCGTTAATATCCACGATCCCATCGCGCCATGGCGCACCGTTCGAACAGTTGAAAGGCATGACCATGAAAAAAATCGGTTTCCTGTCGTTCGGGCACTGGACGCCCTCTCCCCAGTCGCAGACGCGGTCTGCCTCAGACGCGCTCCTGCAGTCCATCGACCTTGCTGTCGCAGCAGAGGAACTCGGAGCGGACGGCGCCTATTTCCGCGTGCACCATTTCGCCCGCCAGCTCGCTTCGCCCTTCCCTCTGCTAGCCGCCGTCGGCGCGAAAACGAGCCGCATCGAGATCGGTACCGCGGTCATCGACATGCGCTACGAGAATCCGCTCTACATGGCGGAGGACGCGGGCGCGGCCGATCTGATCGCCGGCGGCCGCCTGCAGCTCGGCATCAGCCGTGGATCTCCCGAACAGGTGATCGACGGTTGGCGCTACTTCGGCTACGCGCCCCCGGAAGGCGAGAACGAGTCCGACATGGCCCGGCGGCACGCGGACGTCCTGCTCGACCTTCTTCGCGGCGAAGGCTTCGCCGAGCCCAATCCACGACCGATGTTTCCCAATCCGCCGGGGCTGCTGCGCCTGGAGCCCCATTCACCGGGACTACGTGAACGAATCTGGTGGGGCGCCGGCTCGAACGCCACCGCGGTCTGGGCTGCCAAGCGTGGCATGAACCTGCAAAGTTCCACGCTCAAGGACGACGAGACCGGCCTTCCCTTCCATGTCCAGCAGGCCGATCAGATCCGGGCATTCCGCGAAGCCTGGAAGGCTGCCGGCCACGAGCGCGAGCCGCGCGTGTCCGTCAGCCGCAGCATCTTCGCGCTGGTCAATGACCACGACCGCGCCTTTTTCGGCCACGGCAACCCGGACGAGGACAAGATCGGCTTCATTGACGACAAGACGCGGGCGATTTTCGGTCGCAGCTACGCCGCTGAGCCAGACCGCCTCATCGAGCAACTGGCGAAGGATGAAGCGATCGCAGAAGCCGATACGCTTCTCCTGACGGTCCCCAATCAGCTTGGCGTGGGCTACAATGCGCATGTGATCGAATCTATCCTCACCCACGTCGCGCCGGCTCTTGGCTGGCGCTGACGCGCGTTCGAGGATTGATCGCTGGAGGACCACGATGCCAGCCGTGCGGGACATGAGCTATGATGCCTGGCTTCGGCACAGCTTTGGAGAACCGGTCCGCGCGCACGGCAATCCGTGGTACTTCGACGAGGACCCACCATGGTGGGATCCGCAGCCGCCTCGAGCAATCGAGTATTTCACCGAGCTCTTTTCAACGACTGAGCAGTCGCTCGCCGGTTTTTCCGATGCGCAGATCGCGCAGGGCCTTACCTATCTCTTGAACACCAGCGCTTCGGGTGACAATGGTTGGTTCTTGAGCGAGTCGATTCCCGTTGAGAAACGGTTAGCCTGCGTCGCGGCAATCGAGCATATCTTCACCGACCTGTTCGCACCGAGATGTGCCGCCGTACTGGGTCACATAGACGAACCCGGCGCAAAGCCGCTGAATATGGTCTGCTATATGTGGTGGGACGTCTTCCCCTGCTTGGCGCTGCCCGAAGATCCGGACTGCGACAACCTGCACCGGACCGCGATAGAAGTCATGCGCCGAACGCTGCAGCTCGACTCGATTGCGTGCCAGGAGGCTGCCCTCCACGGACTTGGCCATTGGGCACGTCAACGGCCGGACCACGTCCTGGCGGTCGTCGACGCGTTCCTTGCAGACGGTTGCGGCCGGCGAGCCGAACTAACGTCCTACGCCCATTCAGCGCGGTGCGGCTGCATTCTCTGATGTTGCAGTATCCGGGCGAGCAAAGACGGCCGGCACTCTGTCCGGCCGCTCGATGTCTCAGGCTGCGCGAACGGCCTTCAACGGGATCTCTATATCGACTTCCAGCGTCGAGACATTCTCGCCGCGGTCCATCTTAACGCTCACCTTGTCGCCATCCACCTGGACGTGCTTGGCGATGACGGCGAGGATCTCTTCCCGGAGCTTCGCCACCAGGTCGGAGTGCCCCACCGACGCCCGCTCATGAGCGAGCAGAACCTGCAGTCGCTCCCGCGCCGTCGGCGCCGACGTTTGTTTACTGAAGAAGCGAAATATGCTCATGCTGCCCTCCGTCCGAATATTTTGCCGAAGAGGCCGCGCTTCTCGCCCGGAATGGTCATCGGGACGGTCTCGCCGGTGAGACGGCGGGCGGCGTCGAGATAGGCGAGCGCCGGGGCGCTGCGGTTGTCGGCAAGGGTGACTGGCGCGCCGACGTTGGAAGCGCGCAGCACATCCGTGCTTTCAGGAACGATGCCGATGAGCGGTATCGAAAGGATCTCGAGAACGTCATCGACCTTCAGCATATCGCCCCGCTCGGCGCGGGCCGCGTCGTAGCGGGTGAGCAGCAGGTGCTTCTCCACCCGTTCGCCGCGCTCGGCCCGTTCGGTCTTGGCATCTAGCAGGCCAATAATGCGGTCAGAGTCGCGAACGGAGGAGACTTCCGGGTTGGTGACGATAACGGCGATGTCGGCATGGCGCATGGCGAGCGTCGCGCCACGTTCGATGCCGGCGGGACTGTCGCAGATGATCCAGTCGAAATGCTTCTTGAGTTCGCCCATCACCTGCTCTACGCCCTCGGCCGTCAGAGCGTCCTTGTCGCGCGTCTGCGAAGCAGGCAGCAGGAAGAGCGTATCGAGACGCTTGTCGCGGATCAGCGCCTGCGGCAGCTTGGCATCACCCTGGATGACGTTGACGATGTCATAGACAACGCGGCGCTCGGCGCCCATGACGAGGTCGAGATTGCGCAGGCCGACATCAAAGTCGACCACCACGGTCTTTTCGTTTCTCTGCGCCAGCGCCGCACCGAGCGCGGCGGTCGATGTCGTCTTGCCGACGCCACCCTTGCCTGATGTCACAACGATTACTTTCGCCATCTTCCCGCTCCTGTCTGCTGGCCGGCCGCCGGCTCAGTTAAGTCTTTCTGCCATGATCGAATCGCCTTCGAGCCAGAGTTGCACCGCCTGGCCGCGAAGGTTTGGGGCCATGTCTTCGGCCGTCTTGTAGACGCCGTCGATCGCCAACAACTCCGCTTCGAGCCGGCGGCAGAAGATCCGCGCCGACGCGTTGCCGACCGAGCCGGCCAGCGCCCGTCCCCTGAGCGTTCCATAGATGTGAACCGAGCCGCCGGCGATGATCTCCGCGCCAGACGCGACCGAGCCGACAACGGTGACGTCGCCCTCGGGAAAGATCACCGACTGTCCGGATCGCACGGGCTCGCGAATGACGATCGACGAGATCGTCCGCGCCGCTTGCTGCTCCGCCTGAGGGGACGCTGACGCCATCTCGTTGGCGCCCGCCATCTTCGCGTCGGCGCCTGCCTCAGTTGTGGGAATTTCGACATCGGGAGCCGGTCGCCCGCCGCGCATCGCTGGCGGCATGCCCGGCTCGAACAGTGACGGACGCCCGCCCTCGATGCCCATGATTCGGACATTGCGCTTGCCGAGCTCATCGATCAGTTTCTTCAATTGCCCCCGATCGATTTCGATGCCCGCGACGTCGAGCACCACTGGGCGACCCAGAAAGAATCCGGCAGAGCGCGAGGCCAGATCGTCGAGACGGGTGAGCCACGTTTCGAGCGGCGGCTCTGGCGAGAGCACCAGTGCAAGGAACGAGCGGCCCTTGATGCGTATGGAGCGGGTGTCTGTTAGCACTTTGGTCATCTACGTTAATTTTCCGTTGCCTAGATGTAGGCGAGTCACGGTTAACAAAGCGTTAATTTCGCTACCCTGCACGGGGCTGGAAAAGCGGGCCGAACCGCTCGCTTTCGTATCTGTCGACGCCATCGGCGCCGCCGCTTCGTGGAGATTGCTCCAAGTCAAAGGCGTTATGGATTAATATGGTTGCGTCGGGTCTTGCAGTGCATGGAGGCATGCTTCCTGCCGGTTGGACGCACATCTCTTCGAATTGGGAGGGAATCATGAAGATCCTGATCGTGTACGGAACGACCGAGGGCCAGACGCGGAAGATCGCAACATGGACGGAAACGCATCTTCGCGAGCGCGGGCATCAAGTCGAAATCCTTAACAGCGCGGCACTCGGGCCTGATCTGAAGCTGGACGAATTTCAAGCGATCATCATTGCTGCGTCGGTCCACCAAAAGCACCACCAGGACACCGTGGTGAACTTCGCGTTCGCCCATCACGACCTACTGAACGAGAAGCCCTCGGCGTTCATATCCGTCAGCCTGTCGGCCGCCCTGGAAGAGGGGAGAGCGGAGGCGCAAGAATACGTGGATCGCTTCGTCTCCGTGACGGCATGGCAGCCACGGGCAACGCTTCTTCTCGGGGGCGCATTGCGCTATACGGAATACGACTACTTCCAGGAGCAGGTCGTCAAATTCATCGTCATGAATCGCAACAATCAGGCGATCTCCGAGCGCGATCACGAATTCACCGACTGGGATGCCCTTGGCGACTTTGTCGACCGGTTTCTTGAAATCACCGGCTAATCATGCTCGGGAAGTGTCGCGCCGACGACGTCGCGGGACCGCGCCGGGCGCTTGACGAGCGCCCGGCAAGTCCGAATCAGTCGCCGATCTCTGCGACCGGTTGCACGAGTTGCGGCCCGAGATGCAGAAACCGGGTCGCCTTGCGCTTGGCGGCAACATCTGCCCATACGCGTTCGACCTGAACTGCCGTCAGGTTCGCGGCGCGGCCGACCTCCTCGGCGCTCAAGCCATTGTTAAGGCCATAAAGGCAGAGATCCATGCGGTCGTAGGGGAGCGAGAAATAGAACTCCTCCTGCGTCTGCTCGAGCGAGTAGGTGTCCGTCGTCGGCGGACGGCGGCGGATTTCCTCGGGCACGCCTAGATAGGCTGCAAGGGCATAGACCTGGGACTTATAGAGATGGGCAATCGGCTTGACGTCCGCCGCGCCATCGCCGTTCTTGACGAAGAAGCCCTGGTCGTATTCGAGCCGGTTCGGCGTACCGAGCACGGCGAAATTGAGCCGGTCGGCGTGATAATATTCAATCTGCTTGCGCGTGCGCTGTTTCATGTTCGTCGCGGCGACGATGCCGAGATAGACCGATGGCGGCATGCGCAGCTTGGTACGATTGCCCGTCGGGTCCTGCACCACCAGCGAGGAGATATTGTAGCCCTCGCCCTCGAGTGCATTGGCGATGACGATCTTCGACGCCCAGCCCGGTCCGTAGTCGGGCACGAGTTCGCGGATGAAGGCGTCGCGGCGCTCGTAGCAGCCCATCGCCGCAAGCGTCGGGCCGATATCCTCGACAATCGCCTCGACGCCGAACGTGTCCGCCACCAGACGGCCAAGGCGCAGGCTTTCCGGATCGGAATCGTTTTCCGGCATGAAGAGGCAGAAGACATTCTGGGCGCCGACCGCACGTACCGCAAGTGCCACAGAGACGCTGGAATCGATGCCGCCCGAAAGGCCGAGCACGAGGCCGCGCTTGCGCATGCCCCTCAGTTGCGCGCGCAGTCCCGCAACGATGCGATCGGCCTCTGCCGCCGCATCGATTTCCAGGGTCTCGGCGGAGAAATCAAATCGCTCCTGATCCGGGCGGATATTCATTCGGCGGGCTCCAATGTTTCGGCTGCCAGCCTGCGGCTGACCTTGCCGGTGTCGGTCTTCGGCAGTTCGGTGCGGAACTCCACGATCTTCGGCACCATGAAATCTTCGAGATGACGGGCGCAGTGGCGGATGATGTCCTTTTCGGTGAGCGTGGCGTCCGAGAGGACCACGAGCGCCCCGATCGCGTGACCGAGCACCGGGTCCGGAACGCCGATGACGACGGCTTCCGCGATACCCGGATGGGCGTGCAGAACGGTCTCGACCTCCTTGGGTGCGACCTTCTCGCCGCGCGTCTTGATGATGTCGTCCTTGCGCCCGACGAAATAGAGGAAGCCCTCCTCGTCGGTGCGAAAGAGATCGCCGGTATGGAGCACCCTCTCCCACGGGTTCGGGCCCGGGCGCAGCATTTGCGCGGTCGCGGCATCATTGCGCCAATAGCCTTGCATGACATGCGGGCCGCGGATGACAAGCTCTCCGGCCACGCCCGGGGCGACGCGCTTGCCCTCGTCGTCGACGACGAAGGCTTCCGTGTTGGGAATAGCGATACCAACCGAGCCCGGCCTACGCTCGAGCTGCTCCGGCGGCAGGTAGGTGCAGCGCTTGCACTCCGTCAGGCCGTACATCGAATAGAGCCGGGCCGAGGGAAACAGTTCCCTGAGCCGCGCGATATGGGCCGGCGGGAGCGCGGCGGCGGTGTTCGAGAGATAGCGCAGGCTCGGCAGAAACCCGGGCTCGAGATCGCGCATCTGCAGGATCATCGCGGCCATTGTCGGCACGAGCGGGAAGCCGGTGACACCTTCCGCGCGAATGCGCTCGAAGATCGCCTGCGGGAAGGCAAAGGACTTTTCGAGGACGAGGGTGGCGCCGAGACGGATCGCCATCAGCAATTGATAGAGACCGTAGTCGAAGGCGAGCGGCAGGACGTTGAGGATGACGTCGTCCGGCCGGTTGCAGAGATAGGTGGTGATCGACTCCGACGCCGCATCGATGTTGCGATGGGTCATCATCACGCCCTTCGGGCGGCCGGTCGAGCCGGAGGTGTAGATCAGCATGGCAAGGTCGACGTCGATGCCGCCATGCGCCGCGGGCGGCCGTGCCGTCGTCAGGCACTCCTCGAATGACAGAGCCCCATCAGGCATTCGGCCGCCGGGTCCAGCGGTCGAGACGACGAAGGGAGTATGGCCGGAAGAAATCGTCCGCGCCTCGGCAACAACCGGCATCAGCTTAGCTTGCGTCAGGATCGCCGCCGCCTCGCAATCGGTGACGATATAGGCGAGCTTGTCGGCCTTGGTGGAGGCGTTGATCGGGCTGAAGGTCGCGCCGGCCTTGAGGACCGCGAAGATCGAGACCGCCGCTTCCCAGCAATTGTCCATGAAGACGAGAACACGATCGTTCCGCTTTACCCCGGTTGCGGAAAGCGCCGCGGCAAGCCGGCTCGAAAGATCGTCGAGCTCGTCGTAGCTCAATCTTCTCCGGTCGGTGACCAACGCCGCCTTCGCGCCATTCGCCGCGGCGTTCTTCGAGAGGAATTGCTCGAACCTCATGCTCTTAAAGCCCCGCTCTGCCGCCGCATCAGGCCGTGACCGGCACGGCGGCCCTGGATTGGATGAAGCCGGTGATGCGTGCCAGCGAATCGAGGTTGGCCGGCACGATGTCGGCATCGGCCATGGCGATTCCGAACTGGTCCTCGATGAAGGCGACGAGTTCCAGCACGCCGGTCGAATCGATGATGTCGTTTTCGATCAGCGATGCCGTATCGGTGAGGTCGTAGGAGGTATCGCCGAAGAGAAAGTTTTCGATGATGAAGGTCTTGACCTTGTCATTGATCGTCTGCGCCATGTGTTTTCCTTTCTGTCGGTTCAAGCGGCTGCCGCCTTGCGGCCGGCACCGGTGAATGTCTGCAGCCATAATTGCGTCGAGAGGACGCCGACGAAGGCCGCATTGTCGCGGAAGCCCGAAGCCGGCCGCGTGCTGCACTTATCATGGAGCTTCGCCACGGCCTTGGCATTGAAGAGGCCCCCGGAGGCGACCGCCTCCTCGCTCAGCGCCTCGCGAACGTAATCGAAAGCGCCGGGACCGCCGAAGGAATGACTGTCCGGTGCACGATATGGCTGCTTCGTCCGCTTGCCGATCGCGCGCGGCAGGAGATCCTTGGTGGCCTCGCGCAAAATGTGCTTCTCGGTCAGGCCCTTGAGCTTCATCTCCGGCGGTAATTTCGCGGCGAACTCCACCAGGCGGTGGTCGAGGAAAGGAAAGCGGCCCTCGATGCCGTGCGCCATCGCCATGCGGTCGCCCTGGCTCGAAAGGATGTAGCCCGGCAGCAGGAATCGGCTTTCGAGATATTGCCCCTGGTGCAGCGGATGCCAACGCCCGAAATCCCTTGGCAGGCGATCGATCAGTTCTTCCGTCGCATCATAGTCCTTGAGCTCCGCGCGCAGCCCGGCGGAGAAGAAGAGTTTCGTGGCCGCCGTGCCCTTGAAACGCGGCCGGTGCGAGAAAAGCGGATCGTCCAGCAATTCATCGCCGGCCCCGAAGAAGGCGGCGAGGTATTCCGGCGACTGTTGCTTGAGGCCCGGCAGATAGGGATAGAGCTTGCGGAAGAGGTGCGGCCTGAGGCGCGAGCCCGGCTGGCGCCCGCAGAAACGGCGCACGCGCGCCTCCTTGAAGATGTCATAGCCGGCGAACACCTCGTCGGCGCCCTCACCCGTTAGCACCACCTTCAGTCCCGCCTCGCGCACCAACCCGGACAACTGGAAGAGCGGCGCGGGGGCCGTGCGGATGATCGGACGTTCGGCAAAGCGGATCACCTCGGGGAACACGCTGGCGATGTCCCCCGCCCGGCAGGCAACGGCGCTGTGTTCCGTTCCGAGGGCTGCGGCCATTTCCAGCTGAAATGCGCTCTCGTCGTGTTCCACGCTGTCGAAGGTGACCGAGAATGTCCGAAGCCCCTGTGGCGTCATGCCGGCCGCAAGGGTCGAGACGATCGAGGAATCGAGCCCGCCGGAAAGATAGGCCCCGACCGGCACGTCGGCACGCATGCGGATGCGGGTCGCATCGCTCAACAGCGCGCGCAGGTCGTCGGCGGCGAGTCCCTCATTGGTATAGGCCGGCATTTGGCCTTGTTCGGGGAACTCCAGTGTCCAGTAGGCGCGCGTGACGACGCCGCGCTCATCGGCGATCATTAGATGGGCCGGTTCAAGTTCCAGAATATTGCGGAAGGGCGTGCGAGGTGCGATCGGCGCCCAGAGCGTAAAAATCTGGTCGAGCGCGATCGGATCGATATCAGCGGTCACACCGGGGACTGCGAGCAGAGCCTTGACCTCGGAGGCAAAGTAGAGCGTGCCTCCCTGTGTCGTGTAGAACAGCGGCCGCACGCCCATGCGATCGCGCGCCAGCATCATCCGGCGGCGCCTTCCATCCCAGATTGCGAAGGCAAAGTCGCCGTTGAGCAATGAGACGCAGTCCTCGCCCATTTCGTCATAGAGGTGGAGGATCACTTCGGTGTCGCTAGAAGTGCGAAAGCGCCGGCCGCGGGCCTTTAGCTCGTCTCGAAGCTCGACGTAGTTGAAGATTTCGCCGTTGAAGGCAATCGTCAGTTCGCCACTTGCATCCGACATCGGCTGCTGGCCGTCGCCAAGTCCGACGATCGACAGCCTCACATGGCCAAGGCCGGCCTGCGGCGTGGTGAAAACCCCCTGCTCGTCCGGGCCGCGATGGGCAATCGCTGCCGTCATCCGTTCGAGAAGGGTTTTTCCGTCTCGAATTGAACCAAAATAACCGCTGATACCGCACATGCCGGATTTGCTCTCACACCCCAATCGCGCCGAGACTATAGACGGAATGGAAGCAGCAAGAGTTAATCGCGAAAGAAACCTGCGATGATGGTAAATCATTAAAATCAGACTGAAAGAACGGAAATGATGAAGCGGCGGACTTCCCGCCAAAGACAACATTCATTTTATTAAACTTTGACTTTATACCCCCAGCCATTGGAGATCGCACTGTGTGACCACAGCCAAGTGCATTGCTTGACTTAACACCGCACCTGTCTCAGGCAGATGGAATGGATGCCCTGGTTTCCAATTTCTTAACAAAATCGGTTCAATCTTCGTCATCGAAGCGCAATATCGCTCGGAGCGCATGATGAGCTACGACTGGACCGGCATACGCACACGCCGGATCAAGATGATGAGATACGGAATTGCCGCCGTCCTGGCCCTATGCCTGCTGCTAGGCGCGGCGTCGGTGACCTTGCACGCCTTATAGGAAGCTTGGGCAATCACCTGATGATGCATGGGGTCGGCCTGTCGAGTTAACCCCTGCGATGGATGGCAGAAATATACGCTGCCCGATTGCGGCAAGCGCACCCATCAAATGTAATCCACAGCGCACCTATTGATGAAGACCTGAACCTTGACCAGTGGACACTCCAGGAGTGGAATCCACTATGAGGCGCAAGCCTGAGGCTGCCGCCAACGCAGTTTCTGCAGCGGCGGCCTCACCACTCGAGCAACCTGTCGGGTGGCGAGCGAAAGCCCGACAACTCTCGGCCAAGTCGCTGCAACTGCGAGGCCGCCGTAGCCACCGCATACAGTCGGCCCCAACGGCCAAGCATTCGCAAAATGGAACCAAAGCTGCGCTTGCGTGTTCCTGGGGAGCCGCCACGGAGGGTTCACATGCAGTCTCGATATATTCCGACGGAGGTGTTCCTGCGCCTCGAAAGAGAATGGCAAAACATGCGCCACGCCGAACGTCATCTGGAACTCGAGGCCGAGCGGCCAGAGTCCGACAGGACCGGATTGGAACCGGCCGCCCCCGCAGGAAGACACGACGAATTCACTTCCCACGCTGCGGATAGAACGTCTCTCCACGCTTGAGCATCGAGACAAAAGCTTCGATCTTCTTTCGCCGTCCCGCTTCCGTCTTCACGTGGTGCAGGCGGAAGGCCAGAGCGTAGCGGTTCTGAGCGGTCAACTTGTCCAGCATTTCGCTGGCTTTCGGCTCGGCATCTATGGCGGCCTGCAGATCGTCGGGAATCTTCATCTGCCGCCCGCTCTCATAGGCACGGTCCCAGCGCCCGTCGGCCTTGGCAGCTTCGACCTGCTTCAACCCATGCTCCGTCATCCGGCCCGCTGCGATTAGGCGCGCGACATTTTCCACGTTGATCCGGCTCCAGATACTTTTGCGCCTCCGCGGTGTGAAGCGCTGAAGATAGCTCCTCTCGTCGAAGCCCTTTCGCAGACTGTCGATCCAGCCCCAGCAGAGAACGACTTCGATGGCCTCCTCGGGCGCGATCGATCGGAGCCCGGAGCCCGCCTTGTGGATCTTGATCCAGACTTCATCCTGCTTGTCATGATTCTGCCCGAGCCAATGGTAAAAGCTCTCTGCATCCTCGAAGGAGCGAACCGTCGCGGGATTGACATAGACGGGCGTCACAGGCCGGCCCCCATATTCGGTTAACGTTGGCAAGTGGAGGCAGGCTCACCGTACCGCGACCGCCGGGATAATGGGAGACTGTCATTCATCCGGATGTCACGGTCAATCCGGCCGCAGCGGCAAAATGCGACTCCCCATCCGCGTTGCCGCGGCGTGGAAATTCGTCTAGGGCTTGTCGGCTCCGAGGAAGCGGAAACGTCCTAGCGGACGTCCCTCAAGTCGGAACGACTTGAGCAGACATGCAGCAGCACCCACGGCATCGAAGGAGCTTCCTATGCCCAAGATCATATCCCATCTCTGGTTTCCGGAGCACGCACAGCAGGCCGTGGATTTCTATGTCTCGGTCATCCCGAACTCGCATCAGGCCTCGGCAACCACCGTTCCGGCGGATACGCCGAGCGCCCCCCCCGGCAGCGTCAAGGTGATCGAGTTTACGCTGGACAACCAGAATTTCATCGCACTCGAGGCCGGACCTCTCGATGCCTTCAACCACGCCTTCTCCATCGTGGTCGAATGCGACAGCCAGGAGGAGATCGACCGCATTTGGGATGCCTTTCTGGGAAATGGCGGCACGGCGGAACAATGCGGCTGGCTCAAGGACCGTTGGGGGCTTTCCTGGCAGATCGTGCCGCGCGTGCTCGGCGAAATGATGATGAGTGCCGATCGCGAGAGCGCCAAGCGTGCGACGGAAGCGATGCTCGGCATGGTGAAGCTCGACATCGCCGCGCTCCAGCGCGCGTTCCAGGGCAAGGGCTGAGAACTTCCGTTCACGACTTCGTGGCCGCTCCCGCCGCAGGATCTCATGATCTCGCCCGATAAGCGGGATAGACTTCCAAGTCTTCGGCGCAGGAAGGAGCGGCTCCATGGCAATCACCCGGCGCATCGCCTTGCAGGCGCTTGGCCTCGGTGCCCTGCTGCCGCTTCTGCCAGGCCGCGCGCTCGGGCAGCGCAATGTCCTCACTCGGCCGATCCCGTCCAGCGGCGAGGCGATGCCGGTGGTCGGCCTCGGCACCTGGATCACCTTCAACGTCGGGAACGACCCGGTGCTGAAGGACGAATGCGCCACCGTGATGGCGGCCTTCTTCGAGCACGGCGGCCGGATGATCGACTCGTCGCCCATGTACGGCTCTTCACAGCCAACGATCGGCTACGGCCTCAAGAAGCTCGGCCACCCGAAGAGGCTGTTCTCGACGGAGAAGGTCTGGACTTCCGATCCGCAGCACGGCTCAGCACAGATTGAGGCGTCGCGAGCCTATTGGGGCGTTTCGGCATTCGACCTGATGCAGGTGCATAATCTCGTGTCCTGGGAGGAGCACCTGCCGGCGCTCTTCGACATGAAGGCTGCGGGGCGGCTGCGCTATGTCGGGATCACCACGTCGGAAGGGCGCCGGCATCGAGAGATCGAACGCATCATGGCAAGGGAGCCGGTCGATTTCGTTCAGATCACCTACAATATTCTCGATCGCGAAGTGGAGCAGCGGATCTTGCCGCTGGCCGCAGAGAGGGGAATTGGGGTTATCGTCAACCGGCCCTTCCGGCAGAAAAGGCTTATTCGGCGTTTCGAAGACGAGCCCCTGCCGCCCTGGCTTGCCGAGACGGGCGCGCGCAACTGGGCGCAGTTCCTGCTCAAATTCATCATCTCGCATCCAGCGGTCACCTGCGCCATTCCCGCCACCACGCGCGTCGACCATGTGCGCGACAACCTCGATGCGGCGACAGGGATCCTGCCGGATCACGGCTTGCGCCGGCGCATGGCCAGCTATGTGGAATCACTCTGACGTCTGGCCTTAGGATGCCTGTTGATGGTGATCTGGACGACCTACGATCTTGCGGACTTCCTGATGTTCTCGCCGCGCGTCTACGTTCGCCTGGTCGAGAGTTACAATCAGGCGGTCTGGCCGCTGCAAGTCGTCTTCATCGCGGGGGGCCTGCTCGCTTTGGTCCTCGCGATGACGCGTAACCGGGCTATCGTCCTGCCCGCGCTGGCGGTGGCCTGGGTCTTCTGCGCCTGGCAATTGCTGTGGGCGCGCTATGCCGTCATCACTTGGCCGGCGTCCTATGCCGCCGCCGCTTTCCTCCTGCAGGCGGGCCTGCTGATCGTGAGTAGCCGCTGGGCGGGCGGGCCGGCACCGCAGGCGAAGCGGTATTATGGCGGCATCGGCCTGATGCTCTTCGGGCTCGTCGCCTATCCTCTACTGGCTCCCCTTGCCGGCCGCTCCCTCGCCTCGGCCGAAGTCTTCGGCCTGATGCCTGATCCAACCGTGGCGACGACGCTCGGCGGCGTGCTGGCGCTCTCGCCCAAACCGCCCTGGCTTCTACTGCCGATTCCGCTCCTCTGGTGTGCCTTCAGCGGGCTCACGCTGTGGGCGCTGCAGGATGCCGGCGCCTGGGCGCCGTTCGCCACCATTGTCGCAACGCTCACGCTCTTGCTGGCAGGCGACCGATAGCGGCATCACTCCTTCACCGCACCCGTCATCGACGACACGTAGTAGTCGACGAAGAACGAATAGAGGAGGACGACGGGCAGCGAGCCGAAGAGCGCGCCCGCCATCAGCGCGCCCCATTCGAAGACATCGCCGCGCACGAGCTCCGTCAGCACGCCGACAGGTACGGTCTTGTTCTCCGACGACTGGATGAAGGTCAGCGCATAGATGAACTCGTTCCAGGAAAGCGTGAAGGCGAAGATGCCGGCCGAAATCAGTCCCGGTACCGCAAGCGGCAGGATGATCCTGACGAGGATCTGCCATCGCGTCGCGCCGTCCACCAGCGCGCTCTCCTCGAGCTCGAACGGGATCGAACGGAAATAGCCCATCAGCAGCCAGGTGCAGAACGGAATGAGGAAGGTCGGATAGGTGAAGATCAAAGCCAGCTTGGAATCGTAGATACCGAACTTGAAGACGATGAAGGCGAGCGGGATGAAGAGGATCGACGGCGGCACCAGATAGGCGAGGAAGATCATCAGCCCGACCGGCCGCGCGCCGGTGAAACGCACCCTCTCGATTGCATAGGCCGCAAATATCGAGGCGGCGAGAGAAAGGATCGTCGAACCCACGGCAACAAGCATCGTGTTCCAAAGCCAGCCGGGATAGGAGGTTTCGAAAAGCAGGTATTTGATATGCTCGAGCGTCGGCCTCACCACCCAGAAGGGGCTGTAATTGTTATAATCGGTCAGCTGCGCATTGGGCTTGATCGCGGTGATCGCCATCCAATAGAACGGAAAGAGCAGCACGAAGACGAAGACCGCCATCGGCAGGTAAAGCACGACGATCCTTCGCGGCAAACGGTTCAGATAGCTCATGCCCTCGGCGGTATCGGTGAGGACCTCGTCTTCGATTTTCGTCACGGTGGTATTCATTGTCCCCTCCCGCTCAATCCTGGCCGCCCTGCTGCCACTTGCGCCGTTGCAGCCCGAAGAAGCTGAACATGATCGCGGCGAGCAGGAAGGGGATCATCGCGACTGCGATCGCCGCCCCTTCGCCGAGCTGGCCTCCCGGAATGCCGCGCTGGAACGAAAGTGTCGCCATCAGGTGCGTCGCGTTCACCGGTCCGCCTCTGGTCAGCACGTAGATGAGCTGGAAATCGGTGAAGGTGAAAAGCACCGAGAATGTCATCACCACGGCAATGATCGGCGTCAACATCGGGAGCGTGACGTAGCGGAAGCGCTGCCAACTCGTGGCCCCGTCGAGCGAAGCCGCCTCCTGCAGCGACGGCGGAATCGTCTGAAGGCCGGCAAGCAGCGAGATCGCGACGAAGGGAATGCCGCGCCAGACATTGGCGGCAATGACCGAAGCGCGCGCATTGGTCGGATCGCCGAGAAAGTTGATTGGCCCGTCGATCAGGCCGAGCTGCATCAGCGACCAGGAAATGATCGAAAACTGCGAGTCGTAGATCCACCAGAAGGCAAGCGCCGAAAGCACCGTCGGCACCACCCAGGGCAGAAGAATGATCGCGCGGAAGAAGGATTTGAGTGGTAGGTTCTCGTTGAGCAACAGGGCCAGCCAGAGGCCCAGCACGAACTTCAGGATTGACGCCACGAAGGTGTAGAGAAGCGTATTGAAGACCGAGAGCCAGAAGACCGAATCCCGTGCCAGGAATTCGTAGTTCTCAAGGCCGATGAAGATGCCGTCGCGACCGATCCGCGTATCGGTGAAGCCGAGCCATACGCCGAGGCCCAAAGGATAGGTCAGGAAACAGATTAGGAAGACGGCGGCCGGCAGCATGAACAGGAAGCCGAGCACATTGTTGTTCTGCATCAGCGACGCCATGGCGCCTGGCGGCTTCTCGGACGACGTGTAGGACATCGGTCTTCTCCGGCTGAAGTGAATGGCGTCGGCAGGAACAGCCGCCGACGCCTTGCGTGCCGCGGCGGTTTCACCGCCGCCCCGAGCTTCAGACGCGGTAGTAGCGGTTTGCCCGCCGCTCCGCTTCAACCATCGCCTCTTCCGGCGTCATTTGGCCGGTGACCGCGGTCGCGAACATGTCTACTAGCACGTAATCGGCCATGACACCCGCGGAAGCATAGCCAAGCGGACCGGCATAGCCGTTTGGCCGCAAGGTCGCGGAGGCCTTCGCATAGGGCGCGTGGATCGGATCGGCCGTCCAGACCGGATTGTCGGCAAAGGCCTTCAGCGGCTGGCAGCAATAGGCGCTGGAGCCCTGAATCCAGGCGTTCATCTGATCACCCTCCATCATGAACTTGATGTACGCCTTGGCCGCTTCCGGATATTTGCTGTGGTTGAAGAGCAGGATAGAGCTCGTCTGGTGAAGCTCGACGCTTTGCCCGACCGGCCCGACGGGGAAGTTGGTCGTGCGGATATCGGCCGCAATTTCCGCAAGCGCCGGATCCTTCTTGGCCGCGTAGTAGAGCGACACGCCGTTCGCCGTCAGCGATACCTGGCCGGCGAGGAAGGCGCGGTTGTTGTTGATGTCGAGCCAGCTTTCGGTCCCGGGAATGAAGGTCTCGTAAAGCTGCTTGGCATAGTTGATCGCAGCCAGCGTCTCCGGGCTGTTGATGGTGACCTTGCCGTTCTCGTCGACCATCTTGCCCCCATGGCTCCAGAGCAGCCAATGGGCATAGTTGTTGCCGTCGCCGACGGCCTTGCCGTGCGGGAAGCCAGCCGGCGTTCCCTTGGCCTTCAGTGCCTTGCAGAGCTCGAGGAAGCCTGCGGTATCCTCGGGGAATTCGCTGAAGCCTGCGGCATGCATATGGCTGTCGCGGTAGCAGACCGCGTTGCCGATCGCCGTCAGCGGCATGGCTATGAACTTGTCGTCACGGGTCGCATAGCCTTTCAAGCCGTCATACCAGCCGCCATATTTTTCGCCGAGATAATTGGCGAGTTCCGTCAGATCGACGAGTTTGTCCGGGTACTGATGCGCGTCGTCAAACCAGCACAGCACCATATCGGGTCCAGAACCGACATTGGCTGCGACGGCTGCCTTCGGGCGAATGTCCTCCCAGCTCTCCTTGTCGATACGGACCTCGACGCCGGTCGTCTCGGTGAACTTCTTGGTATTGGCAAGCCAGGCGTCTTCGTCGCCCTGGACGAATGGGGTCCATCTTAAGAGCCTCAGGCTTGCGCCCTCCTCCGGCGTGTAGGTCGGCTCCGCTTGCGCGAAGGACGGTCGGGGGCTGAGCGGAAGCCCGGCCATGCCCGCGAGCGCCGCGGAACCCGCGAGGAAATCACGTCTCTTTATCGGCATTGGTACTCCTCCTTCAAACAGCGGGAGCATCTTCTTCCCGCATTCGCCGCCCCGCTTGACGAATGCACCCGATGCCCGGCAGGTCGCCGGACGATCGTCCGCGCGGCGGCTCAAGGAGGGCTCCTCCCTCTCCCCGTCTGCCGCGCGGCCTCAATCAACCAGTCGCCGGCCGCTTTCGGCGTCGAACAGGTGAACATGCTGGCTGTCGATCGCCAGACGGATCGTCTCGCCGGGCCTGGCGTTGACGCGTTCCCGAAAAACACCGGTCACCTCCGCGCCGCCGAGCTTGACGATCATCTGAGTCTCGTAGCCGGTCGGCTCGATCACCACGACCTCGGCCGGCAATCCGTTCGGATCGAGGGACAGGTATTCGGGCCGGAGGCCATAGATGAGATTGCGCCCCCGTGCCGCGGCGGCCGGGCGCGCCACGGGCAGAGCCGTGCCGTCCACCGACAGGAAGGCGTTGGGATTGTTCGCATCGAGCCGGCCATTGAGCATGTTCATCGCCGGCGAGCCGATGAAGCCGGCGACGAAAAGATTGGCCGGCTGGTCGTAGAGATCGAGCGGCGCCCCGATCTGCTCGACGATGCCGTCATGCATGACGACGATCTTGTCGGCCATGGTCATCGCCTCGATCTGATCGTGGGTGACGTAGACGGTGGTCGTCTTCAGGCGCTGGTGCAACTCCTTAATTTCGGCGCGCATGGCAACGCGCAGCTTCGCGTCGAGGTTAGACAGCGGCTCGTCAAACAGGAACACCTGCGGATCCCGCACGATCGCCCGGCCCATCGCGACGCGCTGGCGCTGACCGCCGGAAAGCTGGCGCGGATAGCGGTCGAGCAGTCTTGAGAGGCCGAGAATGTCGGCGGCCGCCCCGACGCGCTTATCGACGTCGTCCTTCGCCGATCCTTTCAGCATCAGCGAGAAGGCCATGTTGTCCCGAACCGTCATATGCGGATAGAGGGCGTAGTTCTGGAACACCATGGCGATGTCGCGGTCCTTCGGCGGCAGCCGATTGACGACACGGTTGCCAATACGGATTTCGCCGGCGGTGATGTTTTCGAGCCCGGCCAGCATCCGGAGCAAAGTCGATTTTCCGCAGCCGGACGGACCGACGAGAATGACGAACTCGCCATCCTCGATCTCTATGTTCACGCCCTTGATGACGGGGAAAGCACCGAAGGACTTCCTGACATCGACAAAATCCACGCCTGCCATTTACACTCCTCCCAGAACCTCATTCTCCCCGGACGCCAACGTTATCGCCCCTGCGAGATATAGGGCGGGCGGAGAGCATTGACCGCTATCCGCGGCCGACCAGCGGCATTTTCGTCGCCATCACCGTCATCGTCAGAACATTGGCCGAGAGCGGCAGGCCGGCCATGTAGACAACGGCCTCGGCGACGTGCTTGACCGGAATGGTCGGCTCGGACGCTATCTCGCCATTGGCCTGCAGCACACCACTGCTCATCTTTTGCGTCATGTCCGTTGCGGCATTGCCGATGTCGATCTGGCCGCAAGCTATGTCGAAGGGCCGCCCATCGAGTGCGGTCGACTTGGTGAGCCCCGTGATCGCGTGTTTCGTCGCCGTATAGGGCGCGGAGTTGGGTCTCGGCGTCGTCGCCGAAATCGATCCATTATTGATGATGCGCCCACCGCGCGGTTCCTGCGCCTTCATCAGCCGAAAAGCCTGCTGGGTGCAGAGAAATGCACCCGTCAGGTTGGCGGCGAGTATCCCGCTCCATTGCTCGAAGCTGATCTCCTCGAGCGGCACCGGCGGCACGTTGGAGCCGGCATTGTTGACGAGCAGGTCGAGCCGGCCAAACTCACGGCGGATTGTCTCGAAAAGGCCCGCCACCTGATTGGGGTCGCCGACGTCGCAGGGAACCGCCCGGACGGTGCCGCCGGTTTCCGCCGCGATCTCGTTTGCCGTTTTCTGCAGTACATCCAAACGGCGCCCGGTGATGATGAGGGCGTAGCCCTCGGCGCTCAGCGCCGTTGCCATGCCGCGTCCGACGCCAGTGCCGCCGCCCGTCACGAGGGCGATCTTGCCTTCGCCCGATTTCTTGCCTTCTGCCATCTCAGATCTTGCCTCCGAGTTCGTCCTCGATATGGATGCGGATGATCTCGTCGAAGCTGGTTTCGGCGGTAAACCCGAGTTCGCGCGCCCGGCGTGCATCGAAGTTGGTTGGCCAGCCGGCGACGATCGCGCGGATGACGGGATCCGGCTCGCGGCGGATGAGGCCGACGGCCTTCGCTCCCGCGACGCGCCCGAGCGCCTCGATCTCTTCGCCGACCAGCGCCGATAGTCCCGGCATGGTGAGGTTGCGCCGCGGCCCGATACGGTCGGTATCCATGCGTGCCGCGTGGACGAAAAACCCCACGGCCGAGCGCGGGCTTGCAAACCAGTGTCGGACGTCTTCGTCGACCGGCAGCACGGCCACTTTCCCGGCGAGCGGTTCGCGCAGAATGTTGGAGAAGAAACCGGAGGCCGCCTTGTTCGGCGCGCCGGGCCGAACGCAGATGGTCGGCAGGCGGATGCCGATCCCGTCGAAGAAGCCGCGCCGCGTATAATCGGTCAGCAGCAGCTCGCAAATCGCCTTCTGCGTTCCGTAGCTCGTCAGCGGCGTGGTGAAGAACTCGTCGCCGATCTTCTCCGGGAACGGCTGGCCGAAAACGGCGATCGACGAGGCGAAAATGACGCGCGGTGTGTAGCGCTCGCGCTGGCCTTCCTGGCGGATCGCCTCGAACAGCGCCCGTGTGCCGTCGAGATTGACGCGGTAGCCCTTGTCGAAATCTGCCTCTGCTTCACCGGAGACGATTGCCGCCAAATGGAAGATCACGTCGGGCCGCGCAGCAACGAGCCGTTCGGCTCCGCCCTCCGACGCGAGATCGAGCGCAAACGTCTCCGAAATCGCGGAAAGGGCTGCCGGGGCCACCGGTTCGACCACGTCCACCAAAGTCAGCAGCGCGATCCCATGGCCGAGAGCATCCGGCTCCGCGGCCAGCCGTTCGACGAGTTTTCGGCCGATCATGCCGGCCGCACCGATGATCATGACGTGCATTCGCGGCGAACCTCCTCCTGTTCGGCCACCGTCCGGATCAATCCGGGTTGAGCGTTCCCTTGTGCTTCTGCTTCTTGCCGCCCGCAGCGCCTTTGACGAGCAGGTCCTTCGTGGTCTGATAGATGCGCATCAAGTGTTGGCGGAAGGCCGCGACGACCGCCTCTCGGTCCCCTCGCCGGAGGCCTTCGACGATCTCGCTGTGATCCTGATAGCTCGCCTCGATGGCGCCCGCCCGGGACATGGCGCTGCGGCGATAATCCATCATATAGGTGTACAGGTCGGTGACGAAGTCCGACAGCAGCAGATTACCGCAGGCTCGGTAGATCGCCACATGGAATTCGCGATCGCAGATGAGGAAGCGCATTGCGTCGTTGCCGCAGAGCCTTTGCGTTTCCAGCAAGGCTTCGAGCTTGCGCAGCGTTTCTTCATCCATGTTCTCGGCGGCGTCGCCCACCACCTTCAGCTCTATGTGAAGTCGGGCTGCGTGGACGTCTTCGAGATCGTAGCTGTCGATGGCATTGGGCGAAGCGATCGTCACGGGCAAATGACTGAGGTCGACGTTGGCGACGCGGCTGCGGCTGCCCTGTGAAACCTCTATGATGCCGCGCGCTGCGAGCGTCTGGATTGCGCCGCGTACAGTCTCTCGGCTGACGTGGAGCACACTTGCCAGCTCCCGTTCGCCCGGCAGTTCGTCGCCCGGCCGCAGCATGTTGGTCGCGACCAGCACCATTAGCTTGTCGGAAATCACCTCGCGCGCGGTCCGGCGCTCAAGGCTCCGGCCGACCTTCGGCATCTGCGTGAGGATTGGACTGCCGTTCACTCTCACCGCCTCCGACTGATCAACTGGTTGGTCCACCGGATCAGTATGATGAGTAGGGAGCAAAGCGGGCGTCGGGTCAACCCCTCTTCGTTGCCGCGCCGCACAAAAAAAATTCCGCGCTCTCGTTTGCAGTGCATGATGACGGGACGACCCGGTCACCCGTGATCGTGGTCTTCACGGTTCTGATGCGAAGGCAGTTCGAGCCCGAAGGTCTTCACGAGATCCTCGACCTGCGCCGGGGTCAGATAGCGCGGATTGAGATTGCGCAGCAGCAGGTAGAGCTTTGCGGTCTCCTCGAGCTCCTCGGTCGCGAACACCGCCGCCTCGAGACTTTCGCCGCCGACCACCGGGCCGTGGTTGGCAAGCAGCACGGAGGAATATTTGCCGGCCAGGCCTCGGATCGCATCGGCGACCGCGGGATCTCCGGGGCGGTAATAGGGCACGAGCGCCGTTTCGCCGGCACGCATGAGATAATAAGGCGTCATCGGCGGCAACACGGCGCGCGGATCGATTTCGGGCAGCATGGTGAGCGCCACCGCATGGGTCGAATGCAGATGGACGATCGCCCGCGCGCTGCCGCGCGTCTCATAGAGGGCGGAGTGCAGCGGGATCTCCTTCGTGGGCTTGTCGCCGGAAACGAGCCGTCCTTCTTCGTCGAGCCTGGAAATGCGGGCCGGATCGAGGAACCCGAGCGAGGCGTTGGTCGGCGTCACCAGCCAGCCGCCATCGTCGAGGCGCAGCGATATGTTGCCGGAGGAGCCTGGAGTGAGCCCTCGCTCGAATAGCGAACGGCCGTAGCGGCAGATTTCCTCGCGCAGACGCGTCTCGGACATGGGGGCGGTCCTTTCGAGTTCAGGCGGTTGCGCCTTCGACAAGTTCGAAACCGAGGTCGACGACCTGCGACGGTGCGTTCGAAACGACGAGCTCAGCGGCCACCTGCCCCGTCATCACCCGGGGCGTGCGGATGGTCGAGAGCGGCTGCGGTGTTGCCCGACCGATGTCGAGGCCGTTATAGCCGAAGATCGCCAGTTGCGAGGGGATCGAAATTCCTCGCGCGAGACAGTGGAAATAGCCACCGATCGCCATGTCGTCGTTCGAGAAGTAGACGGCATCGAGGCCAGGCGAACGGGCAAGCAGCTGTTCCAAGCCCTGTCTTCCGCTTTCCACCGACGAGGGGCCTGGACTGATCTGCCGATCCACGAGCGGGAAACCGGCTGTCTCCAGCGCCGCGCAGAAGCCGGCGTAACGCTTTCCGGCACGCGTATCGCGCTCGACATCATGGCCAACATATCCGATCCGGCGATAGCCACGCTTCAACAGAAACGCAGCGCTTTCCCGGCCGGCCGCGCGGTTGGAAAAGCCGACAGCGATATCCACCGGTTCGCCGTCCACGTCGAGCACCTCCACGACCCGGCGGCCGCTCGCGCGCATCATCTTGCGCGTGCCCTCATTGTGTTCGAAGCCCGCGAGCACCACCGCCGTCGGCCGCCAGGCGAGCATCGCCGCAACGAGCGCCTCTTCACGCCCCGGATCGTAGTCGGTAACGGCGAAAACAGCCTGGTGCTGGTTTGCCTCCAGCACGCCGCTTGCGCCGCGCAACAGGTCGGGAAAAACAATGTTCGAGAGCGAGGGTATGACGAAGGCGACGAGACGCGAGCCGGCGGAGGCGAGCGTCCCGGCTATCCGGTTCGGCACGTAACCGAGCCGCTCGACGGCTTCCATCACCCGGTCCCGCGCCTTTCGAGAAAAGGAACCTTCGTTTCGCAGGACACGTGAAACTGTACTCTCGCCGACGCCGGCCGCTTCCGCCACCTCTGCCAGTGTTACCGTCCCCTGCTGCTTGAAATCCACACTCATTAGAACCCTGCTCCGGCCTGATTGCGGTGACATCAAGAACCAGCCGCGTTCCATTCAACATCAGTTTTTTTGGCAGCGCTACCATTTTCCTCTTGGCAGCGCTGCCAAACTGTCGTAGATAATTATGGCAGCGCTGCCACTTTTGTGGGACGCGCCTCGTCGGGCGATTGCATGGCAATTCAAGAAGTGGAGGAAATCATGACGCTGCAAACACCGGTGCCGGTCGATGGCGCATATCTGGATCGGGCAGTCGAAGACCGCGCCTATGCCAAGGTCTTTTGGAGAATTATCCCGTTTTTGATGCTGTCCTACATGGTCGCCTATCTCGATCGCGTCAATGTCGGATTCGCCAAGCTGCAGATGTCGAGCGAGCTCGGCCTTTCGGAAGCGGCCTACGGCATCGGCGCGGGGATTTTTTTCATCGGCTACTTCCTGTTCGAAGTACCGAGCAACGTCATCCTCAACCGGGTCGGTGCCCGCGTATGGATCGCGCGCATCATGATCACGTGGGGCGCCATCTCCGCCGCCTTTGTGTTCACGACGTCGGAGACGGTATTCTACGTCCTGCGCTTTCTGCTCGGGGTGGCCGAGGCGGGGTTCTTCCCGGGCATAATCCTCTATCTCACCTGCTGGTACCCGTCACACCGTCGCGCCAGAATTGTTGCGACCTTCATGTCGGCGATTCCGATCTCGGCCATCTTCGGCAATCCGCTGTCCGGGCTGATCATCGACAGTTTCCATGGGACCCATGGCCTCTCCGGCTGGCAATGGATGTTCCTCATCGAGGCAATCCCCGCCGTCCTGCTCGGCATGGTCACCCTGTTTTACCTTGACGACAGGATTGGCGACGCCAAATGGCTCACGGACGTCGAAAAGAACGTACTCATCGTGAACATCAGCGCCGACAACCGAGCGAAAGCCTCTAGCCCGCACGACATCGCCTCGACCATGACTGATCCGCGCGTCTGGCTGTTGTGCCTCATCTATTTCTGCTTCGTTCTCGGGCAATACGGACTGAATTTCTGGATGCCGACCATGGTCAAAGCCTCGGGCGTGGCCGGAAACCTGCAGATCGGCCTGATCTCCGCCATTCCGTATATATTCACCTTCGTCGCCATGCTGGCGCTCGGGCGCTCCTCGGACCGGCTGCGCGAGCGCCGGTGGCATCTGATCGTCCCGGCTCTGATCGCGGCGGGCGGCTTCGTCACCGCGACCATGGCAGGAAGCACGACTGTCGCCATTCTCTGCCTTTCGTTTGCCGCCGCCGGCGCCATCAGCTGCGCGCCGCTGTTCTGGTCGCTCCCGACGGCCTTCCTCGCCGGGAGCGGCGCCGCCGCCGGCATCGCCTGGATCAACTCGGTCGGCAACCTTGCCGGATTCCTCGGACCGTTTATGGTCGGCTATCTGAAGGATTTCACCGGCAGCAACAGCGCAGGCATGTATTTCCTGGCCGCCGTTCTTGTTGTCGGCGCGCTCGCGGTGTTGGCGGTGCCGGCCAAAAGCGTCAACCGCTAAGCAGAAATCCATCGGTTGACCGACGAGTATCTGCTTAGACTCCTTAGGATTGCCGCAGGTTCTGATTGCAAAACCGTGGGACACTTTGCGGAACCTGCTTGGAAGCCAAAAAACCCCTCCCGGCCGTCAATCCGGAGGGGTCGCCAAACTCACGACGGGAGATACTGTCATGTCATTGAATGGTGAAAATCACGACCCCCGTGCGGCCGTGATAGGTCTCGGCTCCATGGGCTTCGGCATGGCGCAGTCGATGGTGCGCGCCGGCCTTGAGGTTGTCGGTTACGACATCACCGAGAACGCGGTGGAGCGCTTCCTCGCCGAGGGCGGCCGCGCTGCGCAAAACCTGACGGATGCGGTTGAGGGTGCCGATATCGTGGTGTCGGTCGTCGTCAATGCGCAACAGACGGAAGCGGTGCTTTTCGGCCCCGACGGGATCGCGAGGGCAATGAAGCCTGGGTCGGTCTTCATTTCATCGGCGACGATGGACCCAGCTGTCGCGCGCAGGCTGGCTCAGCGGCTCGAGGCGCTCGGGCTCCACTATCTCGATGCACCGATTTCGGGCGGCGCTGCTAGAGCCGCGAAAGGCGAGCTGACGATCATGGCGTCGGGCTCGCCCCAGGCCTTTGCCGCGGCGCGTCCGGCGCTCGATGCCATGGCCGCCAAAGTGTATGAACTGGGCGACGTGTCCGGGATCGGCGCCGCCTTCAAGATGATCAACCAACTGCTTGCCGGCGTGCATATCGCCGCCGCCTGCGAAGCGATCAGCTTTGCGGCCAAGCAGGGTCTTGATCTTCAAAAGGTCTATGAAGTGATCACCGCTTCGGCCGGCAATTCCTGGATGTTCGAGAACCGCGTTCCGCACGTGCTCGCAGGCGACTACACACCGCTCAGCGCCATAGAGATCTTCGTCAAGGATCTCGGCATCGTCCAGGACATGGCGCGCGCCGAGCGCTATCCGGTGCCGCTGGTGGCGGCCGCGCTGCAGATGTATCTCGCTGCGTCCGGCGCCGGCATGGGCCGCGACGACGATTCCTCGCTCGCGCGCCTCTATGCCCAGCTTTCCGGCACCACGTTGCCGAGCAAGAGTTAGGAGCGCAGCCATGCCGGTCTTTGCCGCCAATCTGACGATGATGTTCAACGAGTGGTCGTTCCTCGACCGCTTCGACGCCGCCGCCGCGGCGGGTTTCACCGCCGTCGAATGCCTCTTTCCCTATGAGGCGCCGCCAGAGGCGGTTGCCGAGCGGCTGGCGCGCAACGAATTGCAGCAGGCGCTTTTCAATCTGCCGCCGGGCGATTGGGCCGCAGGCGAGCGCGGCATCGCAGCCCTTCCCGGCCGCTTCGACCAGATGAAGGCGGATGTCGAACGGGCGCTCGATTATGCGGAAGCGACCGGCGTCAAAAGGCTGCACCTGATGGCGGGGCTTGCCGATCCTGCCGATGCGGCGGCAACGATCGCCTATCGGCGCTCGGCGGCCTACGCGGCAGAGCGCCTTGCCGACAAGGGGCTCGACCTGGTGATCGAGCCGATCAACGGCCGCAACATGCCGGGCTACTTCCTCAATGATTTCGGCAGCGCCGAGCGGGTGATCTCGGAACTCGGCCACGCCAATTTGAAGCTGCAGTTCGACATCTATCACCGCCAAATTATCCATGGCGACGTAACCATGGCGCTTCGCCGCCTAATGCCGATCATCGGCCATATCCAGATCGCCAGTGTGCCATCCCGGCACGAGCCGGATGGGGAGGAGCTCAACTATCCTTTTCTCTTCGGGGAAATCGACAGGCTCGGCTATAGCGGCTTTGTCGGCTGCGAATACACGCCCCGCGGGTCGACGCTCGACGGCCTCGGCTGGTTGAAACCGTTCGCAAGGAGCTGAAAGATGGCCATACTCCTCGGTTCGATCGCCGACGATTACACCGGCGCCTCCGATCTCGCGAACACGCTGACGAAGAACGGGCTTAGCACGGTGCAGACGGTCGGCATCCCCTCCCCCGCTCTTGCCTTGCCGGACGTCGACGCCGTCGTCGTCTCGCTCAAGATCCGGTCCGTCGCCGCCGGTGAGGCCGTTGCGGCCGCTTTGAAGGCCGAAAGGTGGCTGCGTGACCGGGGCGCCGCGCATGTGCTCTACAAGGTCTGTTCGACCTTCGATTCGACCGATCGGGGCAATATCGGCCCGGTGACGGAAGCGCTGAGCGAGGCCGCAGGCGGCGGGACCGTCCTGATCACCCCGGCCTTCCCGGAAACGGGGCGCACCGTCTATCTCGGCCATCTCTTCGTCAACGGTCAGCCGCTCAACGAAAGTCCGCTCAAGGACCATCCGCTGAACCCGATGCATGATCCCAATCTGGTGCGAGTAATGGCGCGGCAGTCGCGCGGCGCGGTTGGGCTCGTCGACCTTCCGACCGTGATGGCAGGACCTGACGCGGTGATGGCACGGATCAGGGCGATGAATGCGACGGGCGTAGCGACGGCGATCGCCGATGCGGTCGCGGAAAACGACCTCGAGACGCTCGGCGAAGTGGCGTGGCAGACGGCCCTGTCGACGGGCGCCTCCGGCCTTGGGCTCGGCCTTGCGCGGGCGATCGCACGGTCCGGCCGCGCATCCCCGCCGGGCGGTACGGCGACCGACGCCATTCGCCCCGTCGGTGGTCTGGCGGCAATCGTCGCCGGCAGTTGCTCGGCGGCGACATTGCGGCAGATCGAGGTCGCCGAACGATCGATGCCGGTCTTGCGGCTCGACACGGAAAGGCTGCTCACGGGATCCGACGAGATTGCCGCGGCAATTGCCTGGGCCGGCGAGCGGATCGCGGCAGGGCCCCTCGTCATTGCCGCAAGCGCCGCACCCGACATCGTCTCACGGCTGCAGGCGCAATACGGACGGGAGGCGTCCGGTCACGCCATCGAAGCTGCGACGGCAGCGATTGCCAGCGAGCTTGTGGCGCGCGGCGTGAAGCGTCTCGTCGTCGCCGGCGGCGAGACCTCCGGCGCCACCGTCGACCGGCTTGCCATTCCTGCTTTCCTGATCGGCCCGGAGATCGCGCCCGGCGTACCGGTGCTCCGCACCGTTGGCAATGAGCAGGGCGAGATGCTGATGGCTCTGAAATCAGGCAATTTCGGCGGCGAGGACTTCTTTGCTGCGGCATTGGCGAAGATGCACTGATGCTGAGGCAGGTTCCGGAATAGCCCACGGTCGTGCGATCAGAACCTGCGACTTGGTGCCCGTGATAAATGGCCGAATTGGGTGGTGGAAAGCGGAGCTTGGACAGCAACCCCTTGGGTGGCGGCAATCCATGCGAGAAGCCGACATCTCGACACTTCCGGCTCACAAGAGCTTGAGGGGAAGCAACACTGGCCCTCTCGACTACAGCGGCTTTTCCGTCAGTAATTTGCCGCTCAACAAATCCCGAGCTTCGCTCGCACCCTCGCTCTTCAAAGTCGCAGGACCGGCGGCCAGCGGTTCGTTGGCGCGCCTGCCGAACTGCTCGATGTCCTCGATCAGCATTTTCATTTCGGCAATTTCCTTCACCTGATCGCGAGTAATCCTATCTGCCAAATAGCGCACACGCGGATCACGAATGTCAGCCTGGCGCGCGTTGCTGATGGCTATGGAGTGATGCGGAATCATCGCTCTCATGAAGTCGACATCGCCGATTAGCGCTTGGCTGCGGTTCACAGTCAGCAGCGTCCAGCCTCCGATGATCGCCACCGCAAGTACGGCAATTTTCGCGACTTCTGGTCGGTACATCCGCCACATGAAAGCCAGCATTACCGCTGTCATGACGCAGCCCATCACCAGGGAGGAAATGAACCGGGTCAAGCTGAACAGCGCATGGTCCCAACTGTAAACGAGCTGGTACATCAGAAAGAACATGATTACCGTCGATGTGGCGATCATCGCCGCGAAGCGTCCCCACCCCATACTCATCATTTGATGCTGATCCATCGCCGCGACCTCCCGGTTCAGGCGCTAAACGGATAAGTTGGCTTTTTGTTCATATTCAACACTGCCGGGCATGCCCGACGCGCTGAATTTTCGAGTCCGGTGAATGCATTGAGAGCTGCGAGGATGCCGGAACTTCAGCAGCAGTAGCAGGCGTTTTCAGCGCCGTCCAAATCGGGAGCGGGCAGGCTCGATAAAGAGCATCCGGCGAGCGCTGGGCTGGCTGCCGGTGCACGGCTACGATGTTCGGGGGACGGTGCAGTGCAGGAAGCTCGCCCGTGGTTCGGGCGTCATCGATGAATCGGCGAATGGAGGCTACGCGCGGTCCGCCGACGGCCTCGGCCTCCCCGACGATCGCCATGCTGACGCAGAAGCCCTTGCAAACATTACTGCTTCACAAGCTTCTGGGCATCTTTCGGGAAGGATTTGTGGTCGCCATGCGTATGCCCGCCGCTCGCCATCTCACGATGATGGTTGTCGGACTGCGCGATTTCAGGATTGTACGAAGCGCCATGCATTGCGGCAGAAGCCGTCGGCAATGAGTAACCCGTCAGCGACATGACAATCGCCAAGCGGAGCAGAACCAGCATCTTCTGCAATGTGATTCGAAACATACTCATCCAACCGAGGACGAGCATCGGTCCCAAAGTTGTCAATTGCCAGTTCATGCAGACACGCGATTCGCGTCTATTATGTGGCACCGCAACGAACGGCCGCGGAATCTATCTGGCTGAAGACGGATGTCATGGTTCCAACGATGGCAGGGCCAAGCAAGAAATGGCCGGGCATGGAAGGGCGCATCGCCGTTCCCGTTCCTCGATCCGCACGAGGTCCGATGACAAATCTGAGCACGTATCTCAGCCTTTCACTCGTCGCATTCGGCGCTGCGACCTTTGCTGCCTTTCCAGTCCGAACCCGTGCCGACCTGCTTGCGTCAAGGCAATTCTCAACGGCCCGGCTTCTCGTCGCCGCGAGCGTCGGCGACTGCTTTGGTCGGTCGGCAATTGAACGTCAAGGCCATCCTCCGCTCGCTGCCATCAATCGACAGCATAGCACGTTCGTTCCACCAAGAAGGGCTACCAGGTTTCGTGCCTTGCAGGCCGTAGTGACGCGGACAGAAACATAATTACGACCAAGATGGCCAGCAATTCTCTTGCGCGTCTCCGGACGGCGACGAGCGCTCACGGAGCGCGGCGCCCGACGAATATTTTGGGAAGGATTGCATCTGGATGTGTTCGAAAGCGGTGAAATGGTCTGCCCCCATCCTTGTGGCGGCCGCGGTTGCCGCCGCGGCCATTTCGGCAGCGGCGGCACAGGTGGTTTCATCCGACAAACTGGTTCAGGAAAGGCAACGGGACATGAAAGCGATGGCGGCCGCGGCCAAAAGGATCAACGACATGTTCAAAGGCACGTCACCTTATGATGCGAAGGCGTTCAAAGCGGCCGCCGAATCCATCAGGGCGCATTCTGGGGAAAGGCTGTCTTCGCTGTTTGACGGCTCCGTCACTGCCGCCGGCTCGAAGGCCAGTTCAAACATCGAAACTGAGCGACCGAAGTTCCACGACCTGGCGGCCGAACTTGGCGTCTACGCCTCGGCGCTTTCGATCGCGGCCAATCGCAACCCGGATGTTCTCGGTCCTGAAATGCGAATGCAGGGCGGCGATGCGATGATGGGTGGGCCGATTGCGAGGAAGCCGCAGGCGACGCGGGACGTCGCGTCGATCCCCGCAGAGCACGCGTTTCACATGATGCTGCAGACTTGCACCTCCTGCCACGCCAAGTTTCGCCTCCAGACCGAGTAGTCACAGGCGCCGAGTTTGCTTCGTTATAGCCGTTTCCCGAGCTTTCTGTGCTGTTTGCGCCAACCGTATCGCATCAGACCGCGGCTTGCAGATTGAGAGCACGGTCGTCGTGATCAGTACGGCAATGCCTGCCGGCAGATTCGACCAGATTGACGTTCGCCGAGAAGACGCCGGGCACTACGAGATGGTCTTTTCGACATGTCGCAGGCAGGAGGCGCACGTCGTGCCTTCGATGCCGAAGTTCGGTGGAGACTGGTGCTGAAGTGAGGATTTTTCGATCTGTGTCAATGCAGTCATCGGAGCGATTCCCATTGCCACCGCACCGTCAGATAATCCTTCCAAAAAAATGAGGTGACCTGCCACTGAGTTTTCATCCAGCGGCGATTAGAGCCTCGGCGTCGAGCAGTATGTCGCGGCGAATGCTGAGGGCCTGGCCGAACTTGATGAACGTCGTCCCAGAGTGCCCCGGCAAAGAGGAAGGTATTGTCGATCGTCGACAGCTCGCATTGCCGGACGCGCCTGCCGTCCGGATGATTCGCTCCGATCCTCGGAATTCCGCAGACAATTCTGACGGCGGAAACAGTCTATGCGCCCGCCACGATCGGCGATTAGCGCCGTCGCCTTGTCGACCATCATTCCGCGGATCGGATCCTTGGCGAACGCGTGCCGCGCCTTCCTTCAGGAAAGGGGACGCGGACGCCGATGCTGGTTGATGTTGCTTAGGGTGGTCGCAGCGCGCGCTATGACCGTCTGTTCGAAGTCGAGCTGATCCGCATCAAGGTGGATTTTCGCGCTAGCGGTATTTTCAGAAGAATTGCGGGCACCTTGCTGCGAGGTGACTGCCAAGCCGGATGAGTTGGGAGAAACGAAAATGGCGACACCGCGAACGATCCTGCTGGCGAGTTCCCTGTTTGTGCTCGGAACGCCGGGCTTTTCCGAAGACGCACATCACCCGGAGTCGACAGCCGGACAGATGAGCGAGCAAACGACGCAAACGCAAGCCCCCGCCACCAGCCCGAGCGCCATGATGCCGCACGGCATGATGTCCGGTGGCATGATGAGCGGAATGATGGGGATGATGGGCGGCGGCCAGGCGCCACTGGGCATGATGGGCGCGGGTCAAGGGCCGATGGGCCCACCCGATATGGGACTGATGGCCAAGATGATGGCCCCCGAACACATCGAGGGGCGTCTCGCGTTCCTGAAGACGGAACTCAAGATAAAACCCGAGCAAGAGTCGTTGTGGAACGCCTTCGCCGAGGTTCTGCGCGCCAACGCCCGCGGCGTGCAGGATGGCATGATGCAAATGCCGGGCGCAATGGGACCGGGTGGGCCCGCGGCGACCCCATTGCAGCGCATTGAGTTCCGGGAAAGCGCTCTCGCAAACCGGCTCGACGGAGTGCGCAAGCTGAAGGGAGCTCTCGCTCCTCTCTATCAGGCGCTCGACGGAACGCAGAAACAGATGGCGGACAGGCTGCTCCTGCCGCCGATGATGGGAATGATGTGAACGAACGGCCGGGGAGGCCATCGCGATGAGCAGCGAAGACCGCGCTGGGCAACCGGCGCCGGAGTTGCACAGCGGACATGATCGCGAAGGTGCGGAGCCAGCCGGATTCTGGCGATCGAACACAGGGATCGTGCTGAGCGGCTTCCTGTTGATCGGTGGCTTTCTCCTCCTCTCGGAGCATCGCCTGCACGCATTCAGCTACCTGCCTTATCTGCTTGTCCTTGCCTGCCCACTCCTGCACCTGTTTCACCATGGTTATGGAAGCCATGGAGCGCACAAGCACGAGTGGCAGTCGGGAGCGGGGGAGAAATCGAGGGCTGATTGAGCCGGCCGAGGCGACGCTCTCCTCCTCTTATTTCGCGGGAGGCATGGCGCGCGCGGCAGGTTCCATGCTGAGGGCTGAATTGGTCCTCTCGGCGCCGGGGCGCTCGGTTGGTGACGCATGAGCACGCTCGATACCAAATTGCAGCGGGATTTGCGGCGACTTTGGGGGCAGGTCCTCGCCATCGCCCTCGTGGTCGCTGGTGGTGTCGCATCGTTGGTGATGTCGACCGGATCGTTCCGATCGCTGGATGAGACGCGCACGGCCTATTACGAGAGGCACCAGTTCGCCGACATATTCGCGGAAGTGACGCGGGCTCCGAAAACGCTTGTCGCGAGGATCGCCGAGATCTCCGGCGTCGCCGCGGTCGAGGCCCGCATCGCCGAATTCGCACTGCTAGACATACCGAACTTTCGCGAGCCGGCGACCGGCCGTTTGATTTCTCTTCCGGAGAATGGTCCGCCGCTTCTCAATCGGCCTTATATGCGAGTCGGGCGCTTGCCGGACGCGAACGATCCGGACGAGGTAATGGTCAATGAGAGCTTTGCGAAGGCGCACTCCTTTGAACCGGGAGACCGCTTCTCGGCTACGCTCAACGGCCGAAAGCGCGAGCTTACCATCGTTGGCATCGCACTGTCGCCGGAATTTGTCTACGCGATCGGGCCCGGCGATCGCATGCCCGACGATCGCCGCTTCGGTGTGATCTGGATGTCGGAGCGCGCCCTGGCCGAGGCCTGCGATCTCGATGGCGCGTTCTCGTCGGTGAGCCTCAAGTTGATGCCGGATGCGGTGGAAACCGACGTCATCGATGCGATCGATGACCTGCTTGAGCGCTATGGCGGCGGCGCAGCCTACGGACGCAAGGATCAGACGTCCCATGCCTATCTCGATCACGGCCTCGACATGCTCAGGAACATGAGCCGCACCCTGCCGCCGATTTTCCTCATCGTCAGCGCCTTTCTCGTCAACCTGACGCTCAGCCGACTCGTGGCGCTCGAAAGGGAGCAGATCGGGCTTCTCAAGGCACTGGGGTACCGAGACACCAGCATTGTCGTGCACTATTTGAAATTCGTCGCCGCTACCGCCCTCATCGGCATCATGATCGGCAGTGCGGCGGGGACCTGGCTGGGTTCCTATGTGACGCGGCTTTTCGGCGAGTATTACCGCTTCCCGTTCCTCGTCTTCTCCGAGAATTTCAACGTCTATGTCCTTGCGGCTGTTCTCAGCACGGCGGCTGCGCTGGGGGGCGCGCTCCGCTCCCTTCGCGAGATCACCTCGTTGCAGGCGGCGGTCGCGATGCAGCCGCCGGCTCCCCCGACGTTCCGACGCCTGCTGCTCGGATGGCCTACATTCGGTACGCTCATCTCGCGGCGAACGATGATGATGCTCAGAAACATCGCCCGGAAGCCGATCCGGGCAGCCCTGGCGACGCTGGGCATGGCCTTTGCGACCGGCATTCTCGTCGTCTCGCTGTTCGTCGGAAATGCCATGGAGGAACTGATCGACGTGACCTACTTCATGGCCGATCGCCAGGACGCCACGGTCAGTTTCGTCGAGAAGCGGCCGGAGACGGTTCTGTTCAATCTGAGCAGACTGCCCGGCGTGCTTGCGGTCGAACCTTATCGTCAGGTCCCCATCCGCGTCCGAAAGGGAAGCCGCGAGCGCAGGACATTGCTGTCCGGGAGGCCCGCCGGCGCAGACCTCAGCCGGATTATCGATGTCGATCTGCGCACCGTCAGCTTGCCGGAGGCGGGGGTGGCAATTTCCGCCTATCTCGGGCGCCTTCTGGATGCGCGCGTGGGCGACATAGTCGAAGTGGACCTGCTCGACGGCCGGCGGCGGACAATTCCGCTGACGGTGACCGCCCTCGTGGAGGACTATTTCGGCATTGCCGCGATGATGGACGCGCAAGCGCTTTCCCGCTTGTTGCGCGAAGCCCCCACGGTGAATGGCGTCCATCTCAGTGTGGATGACGGCAAGCTTGATCTGCTCTACGAGGCCATAAAGCGGATACCGACGGTTGCGGGGGTCGCGCTGCAGCGTGTGTCCCTCGTGAACTTCCGTCAGAGCCTGGCGATCATCGTCACGACGATGGCCGGAATCTATACTGGGCTGTCCGTCGTGATCGCCTTCGGCGTCGTCTACAACAGCGCCCGCATCTCGCTTTCGGAGCATGCGCGCGAACTCGCAACACTCAGAGTCCTTGGCTTCAGCCAGGGCGAGACGATGCGCATTCTGCTACTCGAACTGGCCGTCATTGTCGCCCTTGCCCAGCCGCCGGGTTGGGCAATCGGCTACGGCCTTTCATGGGTGATGAACAAGCAGCTTGCCGGGGAGCTCATGCGCGCGCCCCTCGTCGTCGAGAATGCCACCTATGTGCTGGCGACAGCGATCGTCTTCTTCGCAGCATTGATTTCGGCGCTTGTTGTCGGGCGTCGCGTTTACGAGTTGGACCTGGTGTCCGTGCTCAAAACCAGGGAATAGGGCCGTGCAAAGGAAGTGGCTGAAACGGGCCGGATGGCTTATCACTGTCGGGGCGGCGGCTGCTGCCGCCATCTGGTTCGCCTGGCCGCGGCCGGTGCCCGTCGACACGGCACCGGCGGCGAGGGTGCCGATGGCCGTGACGGTCGACGAAGAGGCACGAACGCGGGTCCGGCATGTCTACACCGTATCCGCGCCCGTTACCGGAAAGGTCCTCCGTATCTCTCGGCCCGACGGTCACGACCAGACCTCTTTGCATGTCGGCGACGAGGTGATCGTGGGCAAGACGATCGTCGCGGTCATGGAGCCAGTGACTCCCGGCCTGCTCGACGTCCGCTCTCGCGCGGAACTGGAGGCGGCGCTCGTCGCGGCAAACGCCGTGGTGACCTTGGCGGAGGCCGAAATACGCCGCATCGAAGCGGCAGTCAGTTTCGCTCGTGCCGAGCTTGCGCGCGCGGAGGGGCTTGCGCGCAGCGACACGATTTCCGCGCGGGACCTGGAAAAGGCGAGGTTCGATCTCGAGACGATCGAGGCCCAACTCGCGACGGCGAAGGCACAGCTCGAGGTCCGGCGGCGAGAGCAGGCGGTGGCATCGGCGCACCTCACCGGATCGTCCGAAGCGGATGCAAGCGCCGGCGAAGGCTGCTGCGTCCAAATCCGCGCACCCGTGAACGGCCGCGTGCTCAGGATCGTCCAGGAGGACGAAGCAGTCGTTCAGGCCGGCGCGCCGCTCGTCCAGATCGGCGATCCGAAGGACCTCGAGATCGTCGCGGATTTTCTCTCGACCGAGGCCGTACAGATCAAGACCGGTGCTGCGGTCACCATTGACGGCTGGGGTGGACCGATCGTGCGCGGCCGGGTGAAGCGAGTCGACCCCGCCGGTTTTGTCAAGGTCTCGGCCCTCGGCATTGAGGAACAGCGCGTCGGCACCGTGATCGATCTCGTCGATCCACCCGAATCCTGGGCCCGACTGGGTCACGACTTCCGGGTCATCGTTCACGTGGCCATTTGGGAATCGGCAGACGCCCTGACCATACCTGTGAGCGCGCTGTTCCGGCGCGGCGACGACTGGGCCGTCTTTGCGGTCAAGGACGGTCGTGCCCGTGCCACGATCGTGCGCACTGGACAGCGAAACAGCAAACTGGTCGAGGTGTTGTCGGGGCTTTCTCCAGGGGACAGGGTCTTGCTGCATCCAAGCGACCGGGTGGCCGAGGGTACGGCGGTGGCGGAGCGCGAGACGCGCTCCCTAGAGTAGCCTCTTATGAGACTCTTTGTCCGCTTAAGCGCGGCGGAGCTGTTGTTCACAGCGAGATGATTGAACGACAGCAACGGGTCGAGAGCGGTATTCTGTTCCGGTACTAAGTGTTAGATTAGGTTTTCGTCACTGGGCGCATCGGCCCGAAATTCGTATCTGCTTGAGAGGACTTGCTTGGCTATAGGCTAGTCCCTCGGCAATTGCCGCGCTGCCCACTCGCTTTTCGGGATCGCCTTGCCAATGGCGTAACTGAAGGAGACGACCGCCGTGGTCTCGGAGCTGACCTCGCATTTGAAATCAACCGCGTACCATTTCCGCTGGCTGCGGAAGGCGCCGCCATTGGCACTCATGCCATCGGGAGAAACCAACCCTCCCGACGGGCCGAACGGCACGAGCATGTCCGGAAAGGCATCGGGTCTCTGCCGACGGATCTGCTCGAGCGCCTCGATGGTGCATAGCTGGACGATACGCCTCTTTGGCGGCAGCCGACCGATCGCCTGCTTGACGCGCGGATCGGACAGCGCATCCTTGGAGTAGAGTTGCCGTGCTTCTTGGAGCGCTGGCGCCTGACGCTCGGGTGCTGTCTGCTCGGGATTTGCGGCCTTATCCGCCTTGGCGGCCTGCGGCGTGGGCTTCGCCTCGGGAACGGGCGCGCTCGGCGGCGCTACGGCATCGGCGGCCGCGTTGACAGCCTCCTTAGCTTCAACGCGCAATTCCGCAGGTGCCGTCCTGATAACGGACGGTTCGTCTTTCGCGGCACTCTCCGGCTTCGGCCGTGCAAGATCGATCGTCTTTGGTGCCGCCGGGGGCAATTGCGGCTGAGTGGGCTTTTCCTTGTCGAGCCGCGCGGAAGCGGACTCGAATGCCTGCGGCTGCGCACGCGCTCGCTCCGGACTCGGCTCCGTACGTTCTTCCGGCGACTTCTCCTCCGCTTGCGACGGCGGTGGAACGAGCTCGACATTCACGCTTTTCTCCTGCGCCGGCGGGCCATGCTCTGGCAATCGGACCAGCAGCAAGAACGCCAGGGCCAGATGCAGGGCGACCGAGGTCGGTATGCCCCAACCGGTTTCCCCCCACATTTTCCTGATGACGCGTTGCATTGCTCGAAAGTCCGCGGACACTATCCGCGGAACCTAAGAGCTCGACCGCCTTACAACAAGGGTGAATGCCGTCACCCGTGCTCGATGCGATAGGGGGCAGTGAAGAAATGCTCCTCCAGATTGCAGCCTTCGCCGCCGCGGTCGACGACGACGAAGTCGGAAATCCCATGAAGCGGCGTCAGGATGCCGTGCCAGACGTTTCGTGCGATATTGACGCCCTGGCCGGGCGCGGTCTCGAAGGCGATCGGCGTTCCCGGATGGCCACCTTGATCCGGCGCAACGACGACGAGAAATGTGTTTTTCGTCAGCGGCACGAAAGCCTGGCTGCCGAGCGGATGGCGCTCGACCATGGTCAGCGTCAGCGGCAGGTCATAGGGCTCGCCGCGCAACCGGCTAATCAGCACCCGCGCGCCCGGCCCGGTCGCCTCGACCTGGGCAAGATCATGGTGGCGGGTGCACTTGCCGGCGTTGATCGGAAAGCTCTTTGCCGCGTCCATTTCGATCACATCGCCGAAGGGCGCGAAGGCAGCAGGGGTCAGGGGCCGGATCGGCAGGGACATCGCTTGAACTCTGCCATGCAGTTTTGCTTCTATCTCGCTCATTGGATCAGTATCGCCCTGAAATCATTGACGTTAGTGCCGGTCGGCCCGGGTTTGAAGAGATCGCCGAGCAGGTCGAAAGCGGTCCAGCTGTCGTTGTCATCGAGCAGCGCCGCTGCACCGGCCCCGCGCTTGAGGAGCCGGCCGGCCGTCCTGTCGTCGGCGAATGCGCCGGCATTGTCTTCGGAACCGTCGATGCCATCCGTGTCGGCGGCCAGGGCCGAGATGCCTTGAACGCCGTCGATGCCGAGCGCGAGCGACAGCAGGAATTCGCCGTTGCGGCCACCCTTGCCTGTGCCCCGCATGGTGACGGTGCTCTCGCCGCCGGAAAGAAGGACAACTGGCTTCTGGAAGGGGCGTTCACGCGTCGCCACCTCGCGGGCGATGGCGGCATGGACCAGCCCGACGTCGCGCGCCTCGCCCTCGATGGAATCCGACAGAATGGCTGCCGCAACTCCCGTCGCCCGCGCTTTTGCCGCTGCGGCCTCCAGCGAAACGCCAGCGGACGCGATCAGCCGCACTTCATTGCGGGCAAAACGCGAATCGAATGGCGTCGGCGCATCCGCCGCCATCGACGCCAACCACCGCATGACCGCGCCCGGCAGAGATAGTCGGTAGCGCTCGATGGTGTTCATGGCATCGAAGCGGCTCGAATGGTCGGCAATCGTCGGACCGGAGGCGACGAGAGCGGGGTCGTCACCGGGAATATCGGAAACGACGAGCGAAACCACGCGCGCCGGATGGGCGGCCGCAGCCAGCCGGCCGCCCTTTATCAGGGAGACCTGCTTGCGCAACGCATTCATCGCCCGGATCGGCGCACCGGAGGCAAGCAGCGCGCGGTTGACGGCGATTTCATCCTCGAGTGACAGCCCCGGCGGCGGTGCCGGCAGCAGCGCCGAGCCGCCGCCGCAGATCAGCGCGACGACGAGATCGTGCTCGGTCAGGCCGTCGACCTCGGCAAGAAGCCGGCGCGACGCCATGAGACCATTCTCGTCCGGCAGGGGATGGGCGGCTTCGAGTACGTCGATGCGCTCACAGCGAACGCCGAAGCCGTAGCGGGTCACGACGGCGCCGCCAAGCGGCCCGTCCCACAGCCGTTCGAAGGCGCGCGCCATTTGCGCGGCGCCCTTGCCGGCACCAACGACGACGGTGCGCCCCTTCGGCCGCTTCGGCAGATTGGCCGCGATGACGCCCGCCGGGTCGGCGGCGGCGACCGCCGCCGTGAATAAGGTCTCCAGGAATGCACGCGGATTGGCGATAACGGCCATAAATCCCTCCCTTTCGAAAAAGACCCGGGCGGCGGCTCCTCCTTCCGCCGCCCGGATGCACGATCGCCAATGGTGGATGGGGAAGCCCGCCCGGCGGATCATGCGCTTCGCAGCACTTCACGCGACCGGATGGTTCGCCATCCGCTCCAGCGCGCGGACCAATCCGGAATGGTCGAGTCCGCTGTCGCCATTGGCGGCGCAAATGTTGAAGAGTTCCTGCGTCGCCGCCGTATTCGGCAACGAGATGCCGAGGCTCTTCGCCCCCTGCAGGGCGAGATTCAGATCCTTCTGATGCAGCGATATGCGGAAGCCCGGTTCGAATGTCCGCTTGATCATGCGTTCGCCGTGCACCTCGAGGATGCGTGAGGAGGCAAAGCCGCCCATCAGCGCCTCACGCACCCGCGCCGGATCGGCGCCCGCCTTGGACGCGAAGACCAGCGCCTCGGAGACTGCTTCGATCGTCAGCGCGACGATGATCTGGTTGGCGACCTTGGTCACCTGCCCGTCACCGCAATCGCCGACCAGCGTGATGTTCTTGCCCATCAGCTTGAAGAGCGGCAGAGCGCGCTCGAAAGATTCCGGCGTGCCGCCGGCCATGATGCTGAGCGAAGCATTCTTCGCACCGACTTCGCCGCCGGAGACCGGCGCGTCGATATAGTCGGCTCCCGTTTCGCGGACCTTCCTGGCGAATTCCTTCGTGTCGATCGGCGATATCGAGCTCATGTCGATGACGAGCTTACCCTCGCCGAGACCGTAATAGACGCCGTTCTCGCCGAAGAGGACATCTTCCACTTCCGGCGTGTCCGGCAGCATGAGGATGATCGTGTCGAGGGCCTCGGCAAGCGCCTTCGGCGTCTCGACGAGTTCCAGGCCGTGGTCGACGAGCTCCTGGCGCGGCGGGATGACGAATTTCGAGGTGATGATCCTGTGGCCGGCATCCTGCAGGTGACGCGCCATCGGCGTGCCCATAATGCCCAGTCCAATGAAACCGATAGATGCCATTACTTAGCTCCTGATCTTGATGATGTCTGCGGATTGGCGGCGTGCGAGTTCGGACCCGAGCCAGCCGAGCCCGTCCGCGGTGGCCGTTCGCGGCTTGTATTCGCAGCCGATCCAGCCGTCGTAGCCGGCGGCCTCAAGCGCGTCGAAGACGAAGGGGTAGTTGATCTCGCCGGTGCCCGGCTCGTTGCGACCCGGATTGTCGGCGAGTTGGATATGCGCGATCCGGTCCGAATGGCGCTTGTAGGTGCCGATCAGTTCGCCCTCTGTGCGCTGCTGATGATAGAGGTCGTACTGAATGAAGATGTTGTCGCTGTCGACTTCCTCGATGATCGCGGCCGCCTGTCCGACCGTGTTCAGATAGAAGCCCGGAATGTCGAAGCGGTTGATCGGCTCGATCAGCAGCCGGATGCCGTGCCCGCCAAGTTCGCTTGCCGCAAGTTTCAGATTGGCAACGAGTGTCGTGCGCAACACGCTGTCCGGCACGCCGTCGGGCGCGATGCCGATAAGGCAATTTACCTGGCTGCAATCGAGCGCCGTCGCATAGTCGATGGCACTGGCGACACCCCGGCGGAATTCGTCGATGCGATCCGGCAGGATGGCGATGCCGCGCTCGCCGCCCGCCCAATCGCCGGCCGGCAGGTTATGCAGGACCTGGACGAGTCTATGGCGATCGAGCGCGGCGCGCAGCGCCATTTTCTCGAACTCGTAGGGAAAGAGAAATTCCACCCCTTCGAAGCCGGCCCTGGCGGCGAGCGAGAAGCGGTCGAGGAACGGTGCCTCGTTGAAGAGCATTGTCAGGTTTGCCGCGAATTTCGGCATTGCGGTTACTCCTCCTGGAAGTTGCAGCGGGATGCGGGCGGAAAACCGCATACACTTTTCCTCATCCCGCTCTCATTGATCAGTCGAGCAGGGCGGCGGCGATCGCCGTCGGTGCATCCTCGCCCCGCTCGGCGAGGTCCTCGAACTCGACGACCGCGTCGATATCCGCCCCCATGGCGATGTTGGTGACGCGCTCCAGGATGAATTCGATGACGACCGGAACCCGATATTGCTTCATCAGCGCCGCGGCGCGCTCGAAGGCGTCGGCGAACTCGTTCGGGCTCCTCACCCGGATCGCCTTGCAGCCGAGCCCTTCCGCGACCGCCACGTGGTCGACGCCGTAGCCCTTTTCCGCGCCTTCGCCCGCATTGATGTTCTCGAAGGCGAGGCTCACCTCGAAGTCCATCTCGAAGCCGCGCTGCGCCTGGCGAATGAGGCCGAGATAGGAGTTGTTCACGACGACATGGAGATAGGGGAGCTTGTGCTGCGCCCCGACCGCCAGTTCCTCGATCAGGAACTGGAAATCATAATCGCCGGAAAGCGCCACGATCGGACGGTTCGGGTCGGCGGCGCGCACGCCGAGTGCTGCCGGCAGCGTCCAGCCGAGCGGGCCGGCCTGGCCGCAGTTGATCCAGTTGCGCGGCCGGTAGACATGCAGGAACTGCGCGCCGGCAATCTGGCTGAGGCCGATCGTCGAGACATAGCAAGTGTCGCGGCCGAAGGCCTTGTTCATCTCCTCGTAGACGCGCTGCGGTTTGAGCGGTGTCTCATCGAAATGGGTCTTGCGCAGCATGGTGCCCTTGCGCTCGCGGCATTCCTCCGCCCAGGCCGACCAATCTCTGAGCTTGCCGGCGGTCCTCCATTCAGTCGCGACGTCGAGGAAGAGCTTGAGGGCGGCTCCCGCGTCCGAGACGATGCCGAAATCCGGCGCAAAGACGCGGCCGATCTGCGTCGGCTCGATATCGACATGGATGAATTTGCGGCCTTCCGTGTAGGTCGGAATGCTGCCGGTATGGCGGTTGGCCCAACGATTGCCGATACCAAAGACGAAATCCGAGGCAAGCAGCGTCGCATTGCCATAGCGATGCGCCGTCTGAAGCCCGCACATGCCGGCCATCAGCGGATGATCGTCCGGGATCGTGCCCCAGCCCATCAGCGTCGGGATGACCGGAACGCCGGTGATCTCGGCGAACTCGACAAGCAGGTCGGAGGCATCCGCATTGATGATGCCGCCCCCGGCAATGATCAACGGCCGCTCCGCCGCATTCAGCATTTCAATCGCCTTCTCGGCCTGCGCGCGCGTGGCGGCGGGCCTGTAGGGCTGAAGCGGTTCATAGGTGTCGGGATCGAACTCGATCTCGGCAAGCTGGACATCGACCGGCAAATCGATCAGCACCGGTCCGGGCCGGCCCGATCGCATCAGGTGGAACGCCTTCTGGAAAACGAAGGGGACGAGCGCCGGTTCCTTGACGGTGACTGCCCATTTCGTCACGGGCGCCGCAATCGCGGCGATGTCGACCGCCTGAAAGTCTTCCTTGTCGAGGCGCTCTCTGGGCGCCTGGCCGGTGATGCAGAGGATCGGGATCGAATCCGCCGAGGCCGAGTAGAGGCCGGTAATCATGTCGGTGCCGGCCGGCCCCGAGGTGCCGATGCAGACGCCGATATTGCCGTGCTTCGCCCGGGTGTAACCCTCCGCCATATGCGAGGCGCCTTCCACATGGCGCGCCAGGATGTGACGGATCGAGCCGCCCGCTTTCAGCGCCGAATAGAGCGGATTGATGGCGGCACCCGGCACGCCGAAAGCACAATTAATGCCTTCCTTCTCCAGAACATGAACCGCCGCATCGACGGCGCGCATCTTGGTCATGGCAACTCCTCCTGTTCGAGTGAGATGCTAAACCATCCGGAGACTTGTTCAACGCCATTATGGAAATCATTCCCATGCTATGGAAATAATGATTTTCAAGAAAATTGGGAAAATCGAACGCAATCGCTGTAGAGCATTATGGACGCCAGTGATTTGGAGAGGTCCATGGAATTGACGGTGAAGGGAAAGCGCGGGCGCAAGGCGGCGGCAAATGCCGCTCCCTCCTCCGTTCAGGTCCTCGACCGGGCCCTGTCGCTCCTTGCTATCGTTGCCGAGGGCGATGGATCGACGCTCACCTCACTCTCGGAACGCACCGGCATGGCGCCTTCGACGGTACACCGGCTGCTGACCTCGCTTGCCGGCCACGGCGTGGTCACGCATGAGGGCGACACCGGCACCTGGACGATCGGCGTCAGGGCCTTCGAGATCGGCAATGCTTTTCTGCGTTTCCGCAAGCTCGGCACGATCAGCCGGCCTTTCCTGCAGCATCTGATGGAGGAAAGCGGCGAAACGGCAAACGTAGGCATCGAGGACGGTGGTGACGTGGTCTTCATTTCGCAAGTCGAAAGCCACGCGCCGATGCGCGCCTTCTTCCGTCCCGGCCGGCGGGGGCCGATCCACGCGTCGGGCATCGGCAAGGCGATCCTTTCGGCCTGGTCGGACACGGAGATCGCCAAGGTCTTGAACGACAGACCGCTCGCGCACTTCACCGCCCGCACGCTCGACACGCCGACGGCGCTCATGGCCAATATCAAGGAAACCCGCGATCGCGGCTGGTCGGTCGACGACGAGGAGCATACGCTTGGCATGCGCTGCATCGCCGCTCCGGTCTTCGACGAATATGGCCAGGCGATCGGCGGCATTTCGGTCTCCGGCCCGAGCGTTCGCATCGACGACGCGAAGCTCGCAAGCCTCGGCCCCCTCGTCCGCAGAATCGCGGATGAATTGACTCGCGCAATCGGCGGCCACAGGCCGGAGGAGCGCTGATCAATCGATTTTCAGTAGGACCGGCAGTAGACGGCCATACGTTTCAACCCTCAACCAGACCTCAACAGCGACTTCGACAGGCGAGTAATATGAAGAGCAATTACTTTTTTCCGGAGGGTGGGCACCCGCCGCAGACGAATCTCCTGACCGACCGGGCCGTGTTCACCGAGGCCTATGCGATCATCCCCAAGGGCGTCATGCGCGACATCGTCACGAGCTACCTGCCGTTCTGGACGAACACGCGGCTTTGGGTGCTCTCGCGGCCGCTGTCGGGCTTCGCCGAGACTTTCTCGCAATATATCATGGAAGTAGGTCCCTCGGGCGGAAGCGACCGGCCGGAAGCCGACCCGCGCGCCGAGGGCGTACTCTTCGTCGTCGACGGCGAGTTCCGCCTGACGATCGGCGGCCAGTCGTACCGGATGCAGCCCGGCGGCTATGCCTATATTCCGCCCGGCAGTGAATGGAGCCTGCACAATGACGGCGGTACGGCCACCCGGTTCCACTGGATCCGCAAGGCCTATGAGAAGGTCGAGGGACTGCCCTTTCCCGATCCGATCGTCACCAATGAACGCGAGGTCACGCCATCGCCGATGCCGGACACGGAGGGTCGCTGGGCCACCACCCGCTTCGTCGATCCGTCCGACATGCGCCATGACATGCATGTGACGATCGTCACCTTCGAGCCCGGCGGCGTCATCCCCTTCATGGAGACCCACGTCATGGAGCACGGCCTCTATGTCCTCGAAGGCAAGGCGGTCTACCGGCTGAATTCGGATTGGGTCGAGGTCGAAGCCGGCGACTATATGTGGCTGAGAGCCTTCTGCCCGCAGGCCTGCTATGCCGGCGGGCCGGGCAAGTTCCGCTACCTGCTCTACAAGGACGTCAACCGCCATATGGCACTCGGCACGCCCGGCCGCTTCGCCTGAACCGGCCGGACAACCGCCGCCCGCGATATTGCGACTTCCGCGGATCGGACTTAGCCTTGAAGCATGGCGACATCGAAGCTCGAGGCCTACCGCAAGAAGCGGGATTTTTCGAAGACGCCGGAACCGGCCGGCGGCCTTGCCGGCGACGGCAACCGCTTCGTCGTGCATAAACATCACGCCACCGCCGACCACTATGACCTGAGACTTGAGGTCGGCGGTGTCCTGAAAAGCTGGGCTGTGCCCAGGGGCCCGTCGCTCAACCCCGCCGACAAGCGGTTGGCGGTCGAGACCGAGGATCACCCGCTCGACTATGTCGATTTCGAGGGTGTGATCCCCGAGGGGGAATATGGCGGCGGGCCGATGATCGTCTGGGATACGGGCGTCTGGGCGCCGATGGAAGACGTCGACGAGAGCCTGCGCAAAGGCGCTTTCAAGTTTCGCCTCGCTGGCGAAAAGCTCAAGGGCGGCTGGATGCTGGCCCGGCTGAAACCGAAGCCCGGCGAAGAGGAAAAGCGCAACTGGCTTCTCTTCAAGGAGCGAGACCCGGCCGCCGATGCCTCCATGGACATCCTCGCCGCCCGACCGGAGAGCGTCAAATCGGGCCGGCGGATCGAGGACCTGGTCGAGAAGCCGCGCCCTCCCGCCAAGCCTTTCAAGCTCAATGCCGCGGCTCTCCCGGGCGCCGAGAAAGCCCCGCTGCCCACACGGATCGAGCCGCAGCTCGCGACGCCGACGGCCACACCACCGGAAGGCGCCGGAGAACGCGAGGATTGGCTGCACGAGATAAAGTTCGACGGATACCGCACGATGGCGCACAAGGCCCGGGACGATGTGCGCCTGATCACCCGTGGCGGTCTCGATTGGACGAAGCGCTATGGCGATCTGCCCGAGGCCTTCCGGCGCCTTGCCTGCCGCGACGCCGTCATCGACGGCGAGATCGTCGCGCTCGACGCGTCCGGGGTCAGCCGCTTCGCGCTGCTGCAGGAGGCGTTGTCGACCAGCGTGGAGAACCGGCTTGTGTTTTATGCCTTCGACCTCCTCCACCTCGACGGCTGGACCCTGGTGAACGCGCCTCTCGACAAACGCAAGGAACTGCTGAAACGATTGCTTGAACCGCATGTCTCCAGCCGCTCTGCCATTCAATACAGCGATCATGTCAGCGGCGGAGGCCGCGCCTTTTATGACAAGGCTTCCGAACTGGGGCTTGAGGGCATCATTTCCAAACGCGCATCGGCGCCCTATCGGAGCGGCCGCTCCAAGACCTGGACCAAGACCAAGGCGCTCACGGCGGAAGATTTCGTCATCGCCGGCTATACCGTTTCGGAAGCCGCCGAAGGCATTGCCGCACTGGCGCTCGGCGAGTGGATGGATGGCGAATTGCAGTATCGCGGCAAGGTCGGCACCGGCTTCGACACGGCGATGCTCAAACACTTGCGAGAGCGGTTGGAACCCTTGCGTTCCGGCGCAACCCGACTCGAAGGAGCGCCGAAGGAGATCATCTGGGTTCGGCCCGTGCTGACGGCGCGCATCCACTATGGCAACCGGACGACGGACAACGTGCTTCGCCACCCGGTTTTCAAGGGGCTTCGGGAGGTCGAACTTTCAACGCCGACCGCCACCAGTCGCAAGCGCTTCATCTCCGACGCCGACCTTGCTGGCATATCGATCACCAATCCGACGCGCCGCCTGTTCGGAAAGTCCGGGCCCACGAAGCTCGATGTCGCCGTCTACTACGCCGCTGTCGGCGATTTCATGCTGCCGCACATCCTCGGTCGCCCGGCCTCACTCGTTCGCTGCCCGACGGGGCGGCCCCAGGACTGCTTCTTCCAACGTCACCCCTTTACCGGCATGCCGGCTTCGGTGGCCGGTTTTGAGGCCATGAGTTCGGAGGGAGAGCCGAAAACCTATTTGTCGGTTGAGGACGCCAAGGGCTACCTGGCGCTCGCGCAATTCGGCGTCGTCGAATTCCACAGCTGGGGATCGACGCGAAAGCGGCTGGAAAAACCAGACCGCGTCGTCTTCGACCTCGATCCGGGCGAAGGCATCGGCTGGCGTGAGGTGGTCGAGGCGGCAGTCCACATCAAGCAGGAATTGGAAGCGCTCGATCTCGTTCCCTTCGTCAAGACGTCGGGGGGCAAGGGCATCCATGTGGTCGTGCCCGTCAAACCGAAGCTCGACTGGAAGAAAGTGCACAAGGCGACCGGCGACATGGCCGCCCGGCTCGCCGCCACCGCGCCGGAAACCTTCATCACCACGATGAGCAAGGGAAAACGGTCCAACCGAATCTTCATCGATATCCACCGCAACGCCCGCGGGCATACCGCAGTTGCGCCCTATTCCCTTCGAGCCCGCACGAACTTGCCCGCCTCCACCCCGCTCAGCTGGAACGATCTTGAAACTATCGACGCTCCCGAGGATTTAAACTATTCTTCGCTTCCCGGCCTTCTGGCCACTTCCGGCGACCCCTGGGCCGAAATCGACGCATATGCCAGGGACTTGCCGCTCATTTCCGGGAAGTAAGCGCGTTGCCGAGCAGGAGACCATCATGGCACCCAGGGCAAGTTGGAAAGGCTATCTGAGACTGAGCCTCGTAAGCTGTCCCGTACGGCTTTACCCGGCCACTTCGACGAGCGATCGCATCGCCTTCAATCAATTGCACAAAGACACGCACAACCGGATCAATATGAAACCGGTCGATCCGGAACTGGGACTCGTCGAGCGCTCCGATCTCGTCAAGGGCTACGAATACGAGGACAAGAAATACATCATCATCGAGGATTCCGACCTGGAAAGCGTCAAAATCGAATCCAACCACACGATGAATATCGAGGCCTTCGTCGAGGAAGAGACCGTGGACGTCATCTACCGCGACGCGCCTTATTACCTGGCCCCGGACGGGGCAATGGCGGAGGAGACCTTCATTGTTCTGCGCGAGGCGCTGCGCAGGACCGGCAAGCTCGCAATAGCACGCCTCGTGCTCTCGAGCCGCGAGCGCGTCGTCACCATCGGTCCGCGCGAGACCGGCATGTTCGTCTGCACCCTGCGCAACCCGAATGAGGTACGCGGCACGGCCGATTACTTCGGCAACATCCCCGTCGGCAATCCCGATCCGGAAATGCTCGAGCTTGCAGAGGCGCTCATCAAGCAGAAAGCCACGGTTTTCGATCCGAAGAACTACGAAGATCGTTATGAGGTGGCGCTGATGAAGATGATCCGCGAGAAGCTCAAGGGCCACAAGCCGATCATCGCGGCCGCGCCCGAACGCGGCAACGTCATCAATCTCATGGACGCGCTGAAGGCGAGCCTCTCGCAGGCGAAACCGCCCGCCCCGAGCAAGAGCAAGGCCAAAGCTGAGCCGGCCTCCCCACAGGCCGCTAAGCCTGCGCCGACCCGGCGGACCGTGTCAAAGCCCGCCGCCAAGAAGAAAGTCTGATGGTGGTCGCAGGCCAGATATTCGGCACAGTCGGCGCGATTTCCTCATTCCCACGACGGCTGCTCGCGAAAGAGGTCGAGCGGCAAGGCGGGCATCTACGGCGCGGAGTCACGCGTCAGACGGCTTGCGTGGTCTTTGGCCGCGGTCTGCTGGCAAAGGCAACGGAAGCGGACATTCAGGCGCGTGTCGAACGCGAAGCCGGAGAGAGCCGGCGCCTCCTCAGCGAGAACGGCTTGCTGCGGCTTCTCGGCCTGGCGACGGCGACGGAAACATCGGCGCTGACGCGGCAATCGCTGATCGATCAGTCGAGCCTGCCGCCGCGCCTCTTCCACCTCCTCTCGCTGTTCGACGCCTTCGAGCACGACAGCGAGCCCTATTCATTCCGCGACCTGATCCTTGCCCGCAAATATGCCGGGCTGGTCGCGAGCGGTGCCGGGTGGAGCGCAATCGTCCGCTCCGTGCACCGTTCCGGGCAAATCGCATCTCTGACTGCGCTCTCGCTTCACCACAAAGGCAGCGATGCGATCTACGCGCGTCGCGCCGAGGGCTTGAGCGAGCTCGACGGGCAATTGCTGCTTGACCTCGATGCCCCGGACGAACTGGCGCTCGAAGAGCTTTTTGCCGAAGCCGAAGCGGCCGAAGAGGCGGGCGACTACGACGAGGCGGCGGCGATCTACCGGCGCTACCTCGCCATCGATCGCACGGATTCCGTCGCCGCCTTCAACCGCGCCAATTGCCTGAGAGCGGCCGGCCGCGAAACGGAGGCTGTGCATGATTATGTCCGGGCGCTCAAGCTGGATCCCGCTTTTGCCGAGGCCTGGTTCAACCTTGCCGGGCTCGTGGGGACACGAGGCCACGTCAACGCCGCTCGCCGGCACCTGACAAAGGCGATCGCGCTCGACGGCGAGTATGCGGACGCGGTCTTCAATCTGGCAAAGCTCGAATTCGATGCCGGCGATCTCGGCGAAGCACGGCGCTGGTGGATCCGCTATCTGGAACTCGACAGGGACTCCGAATGGGCCCGAACGGCCGAGCGTGGCGTGCACTTCGTGAACCTTCATCTGAGGTCGAAAACGGTTGGCTGAGATGGGCTTGAATTTCCTGTTCGACGGTCCCGAGGATGCGCCCGCCACCATCCTTCTCGCCCATGGCGCCGGCGCGCCGATGGATTCGGCTTCCATGACGGCCACCGCCCTGGCGCTTGCCGGCGCGGGCTTCCGCGTCGCCCGCTTCGAATTCGGATACATGGCGGCGCGCCGGACGACCGACGGACGCAAGCCCCCGCCGCGCGCCGAGACATTGAAGCCGGAATATGAGGCCGCCGTGGCCGCGCTCACCGCCACGGGCCCTCTCGTCATCGGCGGCAAATCGATGGGCGGGCGCGTCGCCAGCATGGTCGCCGACGACCTCTACGCCGAGGGAAATATCGTCGGTCTGCTCTGCCTCGGCTATCCTTTCCATCCGCCGGGAAAGCCGGAGCAGCTCCGGACACGGCACCTCGTCAACCTTGAGACGCCGACGCTGATCTGTCAGGGAACCCGTGACGAGTTCGGCACAAGGCAAGAAGTAGAGGGCTACACACTCTCCGACCGGATCGATATCCTCTGGCTGGAGGACGGCGACCACGACCTCAAACCGCGCAAGCGCATATCCGGCTTCTCGACCGCCGATCACCTGAAGAACGTCGCCGAAGCGGTCGCCGGCTGGGTCGGCACGCTCGTCCGCTGAGCCGGCCCGTTATGAAGCTCGCCACCTTCAACATCAATGGTGTGAACAAGCGGCTCGAAAATCTCCTCGCCTGGCTGGCGGAAGCCGAGCCGGACGTTGTTTGCCTGCAGGAACTGAAGGCGACGGACGAACAATTCCCGAGATCAGTGATCGAAAGCGCCGGCTACGGCGCCGTCTGGCGCGGCCAGTCGGCCTGGAACGGTGTCGCGATCCTCGCCCGGGACGCCGAACCGATTCTGACGCGTGCCGAATTGCCCGGTGACCCGTCCGACAGCCAGAGCCGCTATATCGAGGCGGCCGTCAACGGAATCCTGGTCGCCTCGCTCTACGCTCCGAACGGCAATCCGCAGCCGGGACCAAAATTCGACTACAAACTATCCTGGCATGCGCGTTTCGCCCGTCATGCGGCAACGCTCTTCGAAGCCGGCCTGCCGGTCGTGCTCGCCGGCGACTACAATATCGTTCCAGAGCCGCGCGACATCTACCCGACTCGCTCCTACGACGACAATGCCCTCGTGCAACCAGAAAGCCGTGCAGCCTTCCGGGCATTGCTAGACCAGGGCTGGCTCGATGCGCTGCGGAAACTTAATCCGCAGGACGAGCTCTTCACCTTCTGGGACTATCGCCGCAACCGCTGGCAGCGCAACGCAGGCCTTCGCCTCGACCATATCCTCCTGAGCCGCAAGCTCACGCGCCGGCTTACCGCCGCCGGCATCGACCGGGCTGTCCGCGGCCGCGAGAACGCCAGCGACCACGCGCCGGTCTCGATCACGCTGCGGAGTTAGGCCTACCGCATGCCGCAGAAATCGACCTCGATTTGGACCGGCCACTATTTGGGTCTGGCGATCCCGCGCCAATCGTGCACCATAGGAAGAGAGCGACAGGGAGGCACACGATGACGAAAGCGACTGTGGGTTTCATCGGGCTCGGGCTCATGGGCCAGGGCATGGCAGCCAACATCCTGAAGAAGGGTTGGTCGCTCTCGGTCATGGCGCACCGCAACCGGGCGCCGGTCGAAGCACTTGTCGCGGATGGCGCGAGCGAGGTTAAGACGCCGCGCGAGATGGCGCAGGGCTGCGACATCATCGTGCTTTGCGTCACCGGTTCGCCGGAAGTGCTTGCGGTCATCGAAGGTGCGGATGGCATTGCGGCCGCTGCGCGGGCGGTCACCATTGTTGATTGCTCGACCTCCGATCCGTCCGTCACCATGAAGCTTGCCGCGGATCTCTCCCGCAAGAACATCACGCTCATCGATGCGCCGCTCAGCCGAACACCGGCGGACGCGGCCGCCGGCACGCTCGACGTCATGGTCGGCGGTGCGGAGGAGGACCTGCGCCGCGTTCGGCCGGTGCTCGAATGTTTTGCCGGCCGCATTGTCCATACGGGCCCGACCGGCACCGGCCATACGATGAAGCTCCTCAACAACTTCCTGTCGATGGGCTATGCCGCGCTCTATTCGGAGGCGCTGATGCTCGGCCGCAAGGCGGGGCTGACGCCGCAAATCTTCGACAGCGTCATTCGCGGCGGGCGCATGGACTGCCCCTTCTACCAGACTTTTTTCCGCTGGGTGCTCGAGCGCGATCCGAACGCGCATAAATTCGCGATCCGCAACGGCTTCAAGGACATGAGCTATCTCTCGGGCTTCGCCAATGCCTGCGGCGCAGCGAACCCGATCGGTGCTGCCGTGCGCAACTCATTTGCCCAGGCGGTCGGCGCCGGACGAGGCGAAGACTATGTGCCGATGCTGTCGGACTTCGTCGCCGAGGCGAACGGCTTGCCCAAGCAGGGGTGAAGCGCCTCGATCGGCGCTGCGCTTGCCGCTCGCCATCGCGGTCGCCCGTGCAATGAGAGAATACCATCATCGCGGAAACATTATCTCGCAGAAATGCGAGGCCGCCGACCGCGTGCGGCTTTGACTGCCCGCGCTCGAATGGCAATTGTGCCATTTCTCAAAATGGAACGAATGTTCCGATCAATCCCGGCAGCCAATCGAAACATTCCTGGAGGAAACAATCATCATGACCGCCCTTGCCTTCGCGCTCAACCATATGACGGCGCCGAAACTGCCGCTCGGCGCCTTTTTCGAACTGGCGAAAACGCTCGGAGTTTCGGCCGTGGAGATTCGCAACGACCTTGCCGGCAACGCTATTCTCGACGGAACGAAGCCGGGGGCGGTAAAGGCGCTCGCCGAGAAGCACGGCGTGAAGATCATCTCGATCAACGCCCTGCAGCGCTTCAACGAGTGGAACGCGGCGCGTGAAGCCGAGGCGCGCGAGCTCATCGCCTATGCCCACGATTGCGGCGCCGAGGCGCTGGTGCTGGTCCCGGTCAATGATGGCAGCGGCCGGGCGGAGGGCGAGCGCCAGGCAAATCTCAGGACGGCGCTCAAAGCCCTCAAGCCGCTTCTCGATCAGGCCGGAATCATTGGTCTCGTCGAGCCGCTCGGCTTCGAAATCTGCTCACTGCGCTCGAAAACAGAAGCGGCCGAAGCAATTCGCGAGATCGGCGGATCGACCTTCCGCCTCGTGCACGACACTTTCCATCACCACCTTGCCGGCGAAGACGCCGTCTTCCCGGAATTGACGGGTCTGGTGCACATCTCCGGCGTAGCGGACGGTGCCGTTGCCGTCGCCGATATGCGCGATCCGCACCGGGAGCTGGTCGACGCGGCGGACCGGCTGGACAATGCGGGCCAGATCCGGCGGCTCCGCGCAGAGGGTTATGCAGGGCCCTTTTCCTTCGAACCCTTCGCTCCCTCGGTGCATGACCTCGGCGACCCGGCGAAGGCCATACGCGAGAGCATGACTTATCTGCAGTCGCAGGCCTGATTGCCACGCGCGAGGTCGAGAGCGGAAATCGATCCGGGCGTTGCAAGACGGACTTGACGACGCTCGGATAAAATGGAATACATATTCCGTAATGGTAGACAACTAGTTTGTTTATTCCGTTTTCGCCGGGAATGAAGTGAAGTGGAACACTGCTTCCGGGTGGGATGAGTTTGATCTGAATGGATCGAATTTCCGGCCAACGAGAGAAAGGTGTCGCCGGCACCGAATGTGGAGGAGAAGAGCATGAAGAAGTTTATCCTGGGCACCGCAATGGCCGTCATGATGTCGACGGCCGCGCATGCGGAAACCATCGGCGTTTCGATGGCCCTCTTCGATGACAACTTCCTGACGGTTCTGCGGAACGGCATGCAGGACTATGCCAAGACGATCGACGGCGTCGAATTGCAGGTCGAAGACGCTCAAAACGACGTCGCCAAGCAGCAGAGCCAGATCCAGAACTTCATCGCTGCCGGCGTCGACGCCATCATCGTCAATCCGGTCGACACCGACGCCACCGCCGCCATGTCGAAGATCGCCGAAGACGCCGGCATTCCGCTGGTCTATGTCAACCGCGAGCCGGTGAACATCGACACGCTGCCGGAAAAGCAGGCCTTCGTCGCTTCCGACGAACGGGAATCCGGTACGCTTCAGACGCAAGAAGTCTGCAAGCTGCTCGGCGGCAAGGGCAAGGCCGTGGTGATGATGGGCGAACTGTCCAACCAGGCGGCCCGCATGCGCACCAAGGATATCCATGATGTCATCGAGACCGATTCCTGCAAGGGCATTGAGATCGTCGAGGAGCAGACCGCGAACTGGTCCCGTACCCAGGGCTCCGACCTCATGACCAACTGGCTTTCGGCCGGTATCGAATTTGACGCCGTTATTGCCAACAACGACGAAATGGCCATCGGCGCCATCCAGGCCCTGAAGGCCTCCGGCCGCTCGATGGACTCGGTCGTCATTGCCGGCATCGATGCCACGCAGGATGCGCTCGCCGCCCTGGCTGCCGGCGACCTCGACGTGACCGTGTTCCAGAACGCCGCCGGTCAGGGCAAGGGTTCGGTCGATGCCGCCCTCAAGCTCGCCAAGGGCGAGTCAATCGACAAGAAGGTCTACATTCCCTTCGAACTCGTGAACAAGGACAACCTCGCCGACTACCAGGCAAAGAACTGATCGTTCTTCCGGGAGCGCGGCCGCGCCGCGCTCCCCCTAGAAACAAGTCCCGGCCGAGGCTCTGAAAGAGCCCATTAGAAGGCACTTCCGCCCGCCCCGAGGACGGTCCGGTCGAAACCGGAAAATGGGAGGCAATGAGATGACGCTCAGTCCCACGACGATGGCAGCCGTGCGCGCCAGCGGTGCCATACCCAATGCCGACTATTTGCTGGCTGCGGAAGGCGTCCGCAAGGAATTCCCCGGCGTTGTCGCGCTCGACGACGTGGAGTTCAAGCTGAAGCGCGGCACCGTGCACGCGCTGATGGGCGAGAATGGCGCCGGCAAATCGACGCTGATGAAAATTCTCGCCGGCATCTACCACCCGGACAAGGGGTCCGTGAAGCTCAGGGGCGTCGACATCCAATTGAAGTCGCCCCTCGACGCCCTTGAGAACGGCATCGCCATGATCCATCAGGAACTGAACCTGATGCCCTTCATGACGGTCGCCGAGAACATCTGGATCCGCCGCGAACCCAAGAACCGCTTCGGTTTCGTCGACCACCGCGAGATGCGCCGGATGACGGCGAAGCTCTTCGAGCGCCTCAAGATTCATCTAGACCCCGACATCGAAGTTCGCCACCTTTCCGTCGCCAACCGGCAGATGGTGGAAATCGCCAAGGCGGTCTCCTATGAATCCGACGTCCTGATCATGGACGAGCCGACCTCGGCGTTGACCGAGCGCGAAGTCGCGCATCTCTTCGAGATCATCCGCGACCTTCGCTCGCAGGGCATCGGCATCGTCTACATCACCCACAAGATGAACGAGCTGTTCGAGATCGCCGACGAGTTCTCGGTTTTCCGAGACGGCAAATTTATCGGCACCCACGCATCGAGCGAGGTGACCCGCGACGACATCATCCGCATGATGGTCGGCCGCGAGATCACCCAGATGTTCCCGAAGGAGGACGTGCCGATCGGCGATGTCGTGCTGTCGGTCAAGAACCTCACCCTCGACGGCGTCTTCCATGACGTCTCCTTCGACGTGCGGGCCGGTGAAATCCTCGGGCTTGCCGGCCTCGTCGGCTCGGGCCGCTCGAACGTCGCCGAAACGCTGTTCGGCGTAACCCCGGCAAGCTCCGGCACGATCTCCATCGACGGCAAGGAAATTGTCATTGGCACCCCCAACACGGCGATCCGCAACCGCATGGCCTTCCTGACCGAGGACCGCAAGGACACGGGTTGCCTTCTCATCCTCGACATTCTCGAGAATATGCAGATCGCCGTGCTGCAGGACAGGTTCGTCAAGGGTGGCTTCGTCAGCGAAAAGGAGGTTACGGCCGCCTGCGATGACATGAGCCGCAAGCTGCGCGTCAAGACGCCCAACCTGCACGAGCGCATCGAAAACCTTTCGGGCGGCAATCAGCAGAAGGTGCTGATCGGCCGCTGGCTGCTCACCAATCCGCGCATTCTCATCCTCGATGAGCCGACGCGCGGTATCGACGTCGGGGCTAAGGCCGAAATCCACCGGCTCGTCACCGAACTCGCCCGCAACGGCGTCGCCGTCATCATGATCTCGTCGGAAATGCCGGAGGTGCTCGGTATGAGCGACCGGATCATGGTGATGCATGAAGGCCGGGTCACGGGCTTTCTCGACAGGGCGGAAGCCACCCAAATCAAGGTCATGGAACTTGCCGCGCGTTAAGCGCGCTGCCGACCGCAGGGAGGAACGAAAGATGGACACCAATATTGCCGCACAGGGGACAACTTCGCCGCTCGCCGGAACGCGACGGCGCATGCCCCCCGAGTTCAATATCTTCCTGGTGCTGATCGGGATCGCGTTTGTCTATGAAATTCTCGGCTGGATATTCGTCGGCCAGAGCTTCCTGATGAATTCGCAGCGCCTGACGATCATGATCCTGCAGGTGTCGGTGATCGGCATCATTGCCGTCGGCGTCACGCAGGTTATCATCACCGGCGGCATCGATCTGTCTTCCGGCTCTGTCGTGGGCATGACGGCGATGTTTTCGGCGAGCGTTGCGCAGGCATCCACCTGGCCGCGAGCCCTCTATCCGTCGCTCACCGACCTGCCGGCGATCGTGCCGATCGGCCTCGGCGTCGGGATCGGTCTGGTGGCCGGCTTCATCAATGGAAGCCTGATCGCGAGGACCAAGATTCCGCCGTTCATCGCCACGCTCGGGATGATGGTGTCGGCGCGCGGTATCTCCAAGTGGTACACCAAGGGCCAGCCGGTTTCCGGCCTCACCGAGCAGTTCAACTTCATCGGTACGGGCATCTGGCCGGTCGTGGTCTTCCTCGTCGTCGCCTTCATCTTCCACATAGCGCTGCGCTATACCCGCTACGGCAAGTTCACCTATGCGATCGGCGCCAACGTCCAGGCGGCGCGCGTCTCGGGCATCAATGTCGAGGCACACCTGGTCAAGGTCTATGCGATTGCCGGCATGCTGGCGGGCCTCGCAGGCGTCGTCACGGCCGCCCGCGCCCAAACCGCACAGGCCGGCATGGGCGTCATGTACGAACTCGACGCGATCGCCGCGACCGTCATTGGCGGTACCTCGCTGACCGGCGGCGTCGGCCGCGTCACCGGCACGGTCATCGGCACCGTCATCCTCGGCGTGATGACTTCCGGCTTCACTTTCCTCAGGGTCGACGCCTACTACCAGGAGATCGTCAAGGGGATGATCATCGTCGCTGCAGTCGTTGCCGACGTCTATCGCCAGAAAGGCCGCAAGAAGGCGTAAGCGCTTTTCTGCTCTCCCAGCGCAGTGCCTGGCCGGGATGAAGAAATTCATCCCGGCATTTTTATTGCGCTGCCTTCAGAGTGATGGGCGATTTATCTCCTCCCAACGTTATCAGTGGAACGGCTTTCCGCTTCGAAACGCAGCGGCCGCAGCTGTTGTGATATTTCGCCAGTCGAAACAAACCATTTACGCGATGCCGAGTTGATGTCAGGTTATTGTCGGCCTCTTAAACGGGCTGAATCGCTGGCGATCCGTGGAGGCGGATTGCCAGCGGAATATCGGGAGGAAGGCGCCATTCCGCTCAGAGGCTGCCGGTGATATCGGCCATCCGTTCCTCCCGTTCGCAATGACGATCAACGCGTGGGACGAACCGCGCACATGGAGGAGGACCGACCTTGAAGCACTTTTTCCTGGCATCCATTCTCGCCGGCGCCCTCGCGCTGCCGGTCTACGCAGCCGACTACACGATCATTGCGCCGGCAAATCCCGGCGGCGGCTGGGACCAAACGGCCCGTTCGCTGCAGACCGTGATGCAGCAAGAAGGCGTATCCGGCAATGTGCAGGTACAGAACGTGCCGGGCGCTGGCGGCACCATCGGCCTCGCCCAGTTTGCGAGCCAGCAGAAGGGCGACCCGAATGCGCTGCTCGTTGGCGGATACGTCATGGTGGGCGCAATTCTGACCAACAATTCGCCGGTGACCCTCAAGGACGTAACGCCGATCGCGCGCCTGACCGGCGAATACGAGGCGATCGTCGTTCCGGCCTCGTCCGAAATCCAGACGATGGCTGATCTCGTCGAGGCGCTCAAGAAAGATCCGGGCGCGGTCTCCTGGGCCGGCGGTTCGGCCGGTGGCACCGATCACATCGCGGTGGGGCTGATCGCCAAGGCTGCCGGTGTCGATCCGACGAAGATCAATTATATCGCCTATTCCGGAGGCGGCGAAGCGCTGGCAGCGATCCTCGGGAGCCAGGTGACCGCCGGCATCTCCGGCTATGGTGAATTCGAATCGCAGATCAAGGCCGGTGCCCTGCGGCTGCTTGCCGTCTCCAGCCCCGAGCGCATCGAAGGCGTCGATGCTCCGACGCTGAAGGAATCCGGTCTCGACGTGGTTGTCGAGAACTGGCGTATGATCGCCGCCGCCCCCGGTCTCACAGAGGAGCAGGAAGCCGCCATTACGGCCGATATCGAGAAGGTCGCCAAATCCGCCGCCTGGCAGGAGGTCCTGAAGACCAAAGGCTGGCAGGACACCTATCTCGCCGGTGACGCCTTCAAGGAACAGCTCGCCAAGGACACTGCCGCCACGGAAGCCGTGCTGAAGGATATCGGACTGGTAAAATGAGTCAGGGAGATCACCCTTCGTCCCAGACGCGCCGCCCTGATTGGGCGGCGCTCACCATCGCCGTCGTGCTGGCGGTCATTGCGGGCATCATCTTTTGGGACGTGTCCCGCCTGACAGGTCTCGCCGGCTATTCCCAAATCGGCCCGACCACGGTGCCCTATGCGATCGCCCTCTGTCTCCTCGTACTGGCGGTTTGGACCGCGATCGAAGCGCTGAGGGGCGATTTCCCCGAACGCGACCACCAGGACCTCGGCCCGGTCGCCTGGATCGTCGGCGGGCTTGCGGCGCAAATGTTGCTCCTGAACACGCTCGGGTTTTCAATCGCCACGGGAATGCTTTTCGCGCTTGCGGCGCGCGGCTTCGGCAAGCGCAAGCTGTGGCTGTCGGTGCCGATCGGCATTGCCTTCAGCTTCGTCGTCTGGGTGATCTTCGCCAAGCTTCTGAAACTGTCGCTGCCGGCAGGGCCGCTTGAACGCCTGTTCTTCTAAAGAAGGCCGACGCCCATGGGTACTTTTGATTTCCTGTTGCAGGGTCTGCTGGTCGCTGCCCAGCCGATGAACCTGCTCTACGCGCTGATCGGCGTTACGCTCGGCACCGCCGTCGGCGTGCTGCCGGGCATCGGCCCGGCACTCACGGTCGCGCTGCTGTTGCCGGTCACCTATCAGCTTGATCCCGCCGGCTCGCTGATCATGTTTGCCGGGATCTATTATGGCGGCATGTACGGTGGATCGACCACCTCGATCCTGCTCAACACGCCAGGCGAGAGCGCTTCGATCGTGACGGCGCTCGAGGGCAACAAGATGGCCCGCGCCGGACGCGGCGGACCTGCCCTTGCGACGGCCGCAATCGGGTCCTTCGTGGCGGGCCTGATCGCCACGCTGGGGCTCGCCTTCATTGCCCCCTATATCGTCAAACTGGCGCTCGTCTTCGGCCCCCGCGAATATTTCGCGCTGATGGTCCTCGCCTTCGTCACGGTGTCCTCGGCCTTTGGAGATTCGGCATTGCGCGGGCTCACCTCGCTTTTCGTCGGCCTCACCCTCGCCATCATAGGCATCGACCAGTTGACCGGACAGGCGCGTCTTTCCTTCGGCGTGCCGGACCTGCTCGACGGCATCGAAGTGACGACGCTCGCCGTTGCCATGTTCGCGATCGGCGAAAGCCTCTTCATCGCCGCCCAGGGCGACCGCGGCCCCGATAAGGTCGAGGCGGTCCGCGGATCGGTCTGGATGAATGCCTCGGACTGGGCGCGTTCCTGGAAGCCGTGGCTACGCGGCACCTGCATAGGTTTTCCCATCGGCGCGATGCCGGCGGGCGGCGCCGAAATCGGCACGTTCCTTTCCTATGCGGCCGAAAAGCGCCTGACCAGGCACCCGGAGGAATTCGGCAATGGCGCGATCGAGGGCGTCGCCGGGCCCGAAGCGGCAAACAACGCTTCGGCCGCCGGCACGCTGGTGCCGCTCCTGACGCTCGGGCTCCCGACCACGGCGACCGCCGCGATCATGCTGGCCGGCTTTCAGCAATTCGGTCTTCAGCCGGGGCCGCTGCTCTTTGCCACCAATCCGCAACTGGTTTGGGGCCTCATTGCCAGCCTGCTCATCGCCAACTTCATGCTGCTGGTCCTCAACCTGCCGCTGATCGGCCTTTGGGTACGGCTCTTGACGATCCCCAAGCCGTGGCTCTACGCCGGTATCCTCTTGTTCGCGACGCTCGGCACCATCGGCGCCAACCCCTCGGTCTTCGAACTCGGCATGCTGCTCGCCTTCGGCCTGCTCGGCTACCTCATGCGCATCTTCGGCTATCCGATCGCACCTGTGGTCGTCGGTTTGATCCTCGGGCCGCTCGCCGAGCAGCAATTGCGCCGTGCGCTGTCGATCAGCCAGGGGGATGTCACCGTGCTCTTTACCTCGCCGATCGCGGCGGTGCTGCTGGGGATTGCTGCGCTCGCCTTCATCGTGCCGTTGATCATGCGGGCGCGCGGGCGCGGGGACGTACTGACGCAACTCGCCGCCAGCGAAGACTGATCCACGCTCTCAGCGATGTGCAGGCCCGGCCGGCAAACCCGGCCGGGCCTGCTTGCATTGCATGGCTGAGCTGAGGTTTTGTGCGTTGCAAAAGACGCACGGGACGCCCATCTTCAATTCTTCAAAGCAATGAAAGTGAGCAAAGAGATGAGCAAGAACCGCATGGGTTTCATTGGCCGCGCCTTCGCCGTGCTGAGCGCAGCAACCGCAGCCGCCGCCGCTGTCGAGGGCAACCGCCGCCCGCATGCACGGGATCTCCGCACGCTCGGCATCGACCCGGCAAGCTTCCCGGATACCCGCCGGGGCTGAGAACGCACGAAATCGCGCGGCGAAAAGCCGCCAATTGTATCAGACGCGCAAAGATCACTGTCCTTGAGTTGCCGCATCGTTAAGCCGACGTCCATAAACCAGCGGCGACTCGTAGCCAGGTGGCAGCCGGTTCTCCTCCCATAGATCGCTTGACATGCTCCGTCTGCGAGGCTTGACCCGCAGCACCCGAGTGCGATCATCGCCAGATGATCAATGCTGTGCTTCTGGACCTTGCCGGGGTCGTCTATGATGGCAACAGGGCCGTTTCCGGGGCGGCGGCTGCCGTTTCCCGCCTGCGCGCCTCCGGTCTCCCACTCCGTTTCGTCAGCAACACCACCCGCTCGACAAAGCATGCGGTTCTCGAACGGCTCGCAAGCCTTGGGCTTCCCGTTTCGAGCGACGAGTTGTTCACGCCCGCCGAGGCGGCGTGCAACTGGCTTCGTGATCACCGCCGATCGCCGCACCTTCTCGTTCACCCGGATCTCAAGTCCGATTTCCGCGACGTTCCGGCGGCCGACCGAAAGGCCGTAGTCGTCGGCGACGCGGGCGACGCCTTCGACTACCGGTTGCTGAACGAGGCGTTCCGGCAACTGATCGGCGGCGCCGAATTGCTGGCGCTCGCGCCGAACCGCGCCTTCAAGGACAGAGACGGAGAATTAAGCCTCGATGCGGGCCCGTTCGTCGCGGCGCTTGAATATGCAAGCCAGACAACGGCTTTCGTGCTCGGCAAACCTGCGCCCGAATTCTTCCGTTCTGCGCTCGCCACCATCCCCTGTCCGGCGGAGCATGCCGTCATGGTCGGCGACGATGCAGAGACCGATGTCGCCGGCGCGCTCGGAGCCGGTCTGGGACAGGCGCTCCTGGTGCGCACGGGCAAGTATCGGGTGGGTGACGAAACGCGTTTCGAGCCATCGCCGACCGCCGTCGTGCGCGATATTTCCGTCGCCGTCGACTGGATCCTTGCGCAACGGTGTGCCTGAAAAAGAATCATGGCGCCGGCTGCGAGGCCGACGCCATGAAACATCCTGGGAGGATTAGGACCTACAGCGCCGCGCGTCTTTTCAGACGCGCAAAGGTCGCTGTAACGCTTTGAATCTGCGCATCGAGCTTTCCGAAAATCGGGTACGATTTTCGGGCCAATGCGCTAGGCGACCTTGGATACTTCCACCGGAACGCTGGCGATCGTCTTCAGAACGCGGGAAGCGATCTGGTAGGGGTCGCCCTGGGAGTTCGGACGACGGTCTTCGAGGTAGCCGCGATAGCCGTTGTTGACGAAGCTGTGCGGAACGCGGATCGATGCGCCGCGATCGGCAACGCCGTAGCTGAACTTGTTCCACGGTGCCGTTTCATGCTTGCCGGTCAGGCGCATGTGGTTGTCCGGACCGTAGACCTCGATGTGTTCCTGCAGGTTCTCTTCGAAGGCGGCCATCAGCGCTTCGAAATAGTCCTTGCCGCCGACTTCACGCATGAAGGCGGTCGAGAAGTTGCAATGCATACCCGAGCCGTTCCAGTCCGTGTCACCGAGCGGCTTGCAGTGATATTCGACGTCGACGCCGTATTTTTCCGTCAGGCGCTGCAACAGGTAGCGCGCCATCCAGACCTCGTCGGCCGCCTTCTTGGAGCCCTTGCCGAAGACCTGGAATTCCCACTGGCCCTTGGCCACTTCGGCGTTGATGCCTTCATGGTTGATGCCGGCGGCAAGGCAGATGTCGAGATGCTCTTCGACGATCTGGCGCGCGACGTCGCCGACGTTCTTGTAGCCGACGCCCGTATAGTAGGGGCCCTGCGGTGCCGGATATCCCTGCTCCGGAAAGCCGAGCGGACGGCCGTTCTTGTAGAAGAAGTATTCCTGCTCGAAGCCGAACCAGGCGCCTTCGTCATCGATGATCGTGGCGCGGCTGTTCGACGGATGCGGCGTCTTGCCGTCCGGCATCATGACTTCGCACATGACCAGTACCCCGTTGGTGCGGACCGGGTCCGGATAAACGGCAACGGGCTTCAGGACGCAGTCGGAGCTACGGCCCTCGGCCTGCATCGTCGAGCTCCCGTCGAAGCCCCAGAGCGGAAGCTGTTCGAGCGTCGGAAACGCGTCGAATTCCTTGATCTGCGTCTTGCCGCGGAGATTTGGTACGGGCGTGTAGCCATCGAGCCAGATGTACTCGAGCTTATACTTGGTCATTAGCGAATCTCTCTAACGTGGTGCTTCGAGGGTGAGCAAATCCTGAAGCGGCCTCGACGCGCATGCGCAGCTCGACCGCCAGGGATCGATCCTCTCTAAGCATCAAGCGTGCCAATTCGCGGCCCGACTGGACATTTTCTCGCCAAATAGGCGGTTTCGAACCGGATTCACGCCGGTTTGCCGGGCCTTCCGGGCGACCATAGGTGCTGGAATCCGCCCGGCTCCCTGGCCACGGCATCCTGTCACGGCGTTGATTTTCCTGAAGGATTACACGCCAGCCGCCGAGAAACGGCCCATCGCCATGCCCACAAATGCATCAAATGGAATCGATTGCCTAAAAAAGACACTGCGAGCTTGCGCCACAATGGCAAACAACCAGGAGTGCTCTCAATTCTGGCATCAGATTGAATATTTTTTCGGCATTGCGCGCAAATCATGTGCAATTTGTTGTGCGACAGACTATCTTTCTCGACAGGACTCACGGGAGACCAGAGCATGGCCACGAGTTTATACGGCAAATCCGCGACGATCCTGCAGTTTCCGAAGAGAGTATCCCGACAGCTCGATGAGCGTCGCTTGGAGCCCAAGGGAAAGATGGATGCTATTCCGTCGGACGTATGCGTGGCAGTTGATGGCTGCTGGTATCACGAAGAGGCGCTTCAGGAAGACGCCACCAAACACTGATTGGTGGATCGCCGCCGCGAGTCTGGACATCTGCCGCGATCAACGTCTCCCGCCGAGTTCATCGATATGAAGAAGCATGTCGGCGGGATCTTCAAAAATGCGGTAGGCGCCGGCGTCCCTGAGTTCATCACGACCGTAGCCGCCACTTAACAGCCCCACACCGAGCGCCCGGCAGCGCACCGCCGCAAGCATGTCCCAAATGCTGTCGCCGACCACCACCGCCGTTTCTATCGGCGCGCCGAGTTGCTCTGCAGCGGCGAGAAAGAGGTCCGGATCAGGCTTGGCATATTTGACGAGATCCCTCGTGACCACCGGGACCGCCGCCGGATCGACGCCAAGGGCCAGGAGATTGACGGCGGCGGTCTCCAGGCGACCACTGGTCGCGATGGCCCAGGATATCTTCGCATCGGTGAGCCAGGCCAGCAGTTCGCGCGCGCCGGGCAGCGGCCGAATGCGGTCCGCCTGCCGCTTGTAAGCCTCGGCATGGCGCTGGCGCAGCCGCGCCACGCGCTCCTCGCTGAACTCCACGTTCGTTTCCCGCAGCAACTGGTTGGTGAAGAGGCCGCCGCTCATGCCGATCTTGCGATGGATTCGCCAGACGGAAAGATCGATGCCTTCATCGTCGAGCGCCTCTTTCCAGGCGAGCACGTGTTGATAAACGCTGTCGACGAGCGTGCCGTCCAGATCGAACAGGAACACCGGTTCAATGCGCATGCCGCTTCTCCTGTTTTCCGACGTTTTCGTGACGTTAAGAATATGGCGCCGTCTTTCTGTACGACCAGGCGTGTGATGCCTATTCACGAAGGAGGAAATGAAGATTGCCGGAGAGATCGGAGATCACGACCTCGCCCGCATCCCATGGGAGGACGGAGACCGGTCGTGTCAGCCCTTCAACGAGAGCGCTCCTTTCGCCCGTCTTCCTGTCGAGCATGAGCAATCGGCCGCTCCCCCTTCGGAATCCCTCTTCCTGGTCATAGTTTCCGTGTTCGAGCACCAGCATCGCCCCGGCGCGGTCGAAGGCAATCGCGACGGGAGCATTGAGATCGTCGGCCTCGAGCCTCACTTCGGGGTCTTCGCCCGAAATTGGAAACGAGACGATCCTTCCGGCACCCGGCAAAAACGGGAAGCCGCCGAAGAGCGCGACATAGAGGCGTCCGTCGCGAAGGGCAATGCCGGTCGGCACGGCATCGATCTCGTACTCGCCACCTGCCCGGAACTCCGTCGGCGATAGGCTCTCCATTGCGCTCGCCCCTCGAGCCAGTCGGCGGAAAGTCACAACTGTTTTCTTCGCGCCGTCGGGCCCGACATAGTCGACGCTGTTGCGAGCCGCATCGACCACATAGAAGCCACTCTCTGCCGTGACGAAATCGAAGGGATTCCAGAATTCATTGCTGATGACTCGCGTCTTTCCGGCCGCGTCTAGATAAATCAGACTGTGATCCAGGGGGCCCTCGTTGGAATTGACCGGTGTCCACCCCTGGGCAATCACGAACGCGCCGCGATGGCGCAGGACGCGATAGGGTCCGGTCGGGTCGCCGATCACGTCGAGCCCGTGCGGGAATACCGGACCGAAGGCGACGAAGCCGCCTCCCGAGCCCCGACGAAGCAGGCGGCCGCTCGCGAGATCCGTCACGAGCAGCGCATCGCCATCGCGCTCGAGGCCGCCAAGAGCTGCGCCCGGTAAGTGGACTGTCTCAAGCCGATGGCCGGCCGCCGCCGACGGTCCGGCAGGCGCATTCACCGGAAAGAACAGCCAGGCAGCAGCGATCAGGGCGAGGAACGCACGCATCGGAAACCGCCATTGGCTGCAAAACGGAAGTCGGGATCGTATGCGAGCCGATAGGTGGTCGTGAGGTGGTTCGGATCGCTGTTCCAGGCGCCGCCGCGAAGTACGCGATGGCGCTCGTCGCCGGCGACGGATGTCCCCTCATAGGGCCGGTAGGCATCGCCCGTCCATTCCCAGACATTGCCGACGAGGTTGAGTGCGCCCTCCTCGCTGGCGCCTGCGGCAAATGCGTCCGCCGGTGCGGTCATCAGGTAGCCGTCGCGATCGTCGCCGGTGCAACAGACATCACTGCCGGCATTCGCGCGCATCTTGTCAGGCGGTGCTTCGCCCCAGGGAAAGACTCTCCCCTTCGTGCCGCGCGCAGCCCGCTCGTATTGCTGCTCGGATGGCAGAACCAGGCCGTAGTGCTGGCAAAATGCGTCGGCGTCGCTCCAACTGACTCCGACAACCGGCCGATCGGCGATACCCAGCAGCGGATGATCGGCGTAGAAGGCACGACGATGTCCGGTCGCCGCAACGAAGCGCTCATATTGCCGATTGGTAATCTCGGTGCGGTTGATGGCGAAGGCCTGCCCCTCGATCAGCCGGCGCGGGCTCTCATTCTCCGGGCCGTCGTCACGACCGAAAACGAAAGGGCCGGCCGGAACTTCAACCAGCGGGTTACCGGCGATCGGGCCGAGGTCTCCGGCAACTGCGCCGGACGCCATGAACAAAATGACTGCCGCGTTCGCGGCGGTCAGTCGGCATCCGAACGGATCACGCCATATCCAATGTCGTCGAAAGCCGCGTCTCCACTTGCACCCCCCTCTGCCCTGCCGGGCGAGGCAAAGGGGGGCATCTACAGCCGCCGCGCGAAACCAATTCGCATCCGACACCTTAGCGATCTGGCTGAAAGTCCACACGCCGCTCCGTCTCCGCATCGAACAGGAACATACGATCCGCGGCGATCTTGACGCCGACGGGCTGGTCGATCTGACCGGGGAAATTCTTGTCGGCGCGCAGGGTGATGAGCTCGCCGCCAAGCTGCAGACTGACCAGCGTGTTCTCGCCGGTGAGTTCCACCGAATAGATCGGCGCGACGAGATTGGCGTCCGGGGCCCCGGCGCTCGTCACCTGGATGTCTTCGGGACGCACGCCCAGCACCGCACGATGGAGATCGATGCGGCCGGCCCCTCCAACCTTCAAGCCGGCGCTCGCGAAAACACCGCCCCTCATCTCCCCGGGGATGAGGTTCATCGCCGGCGACCCGATGAAGCCGGCGACAAACAGCGTTCGCGGATTGCTATAGATATCCCTCGGCGTCCCAAGCTGTTCGATGACGCCCCTGTTCATGACCGCGACGCGGTGGGCAAGCGTCATCGCCTCAATCTGGTCGTGCGTCACATAGATCGTCGTCACCTGCAATTCGTGCTGAAGGTGCTTCAGTTCCGCGCGCATCTGCGTGCGCAGCTTTGCGTCGAGGTTGGAGAGTGGCTCGTCCATCAGGAAGACGCGCGGCGTGCGCACGATGGCGCGAGCGAGCGCCACACGCTGGCGTTGGCCGCCGGAGAGTTCCTTGGGCAGGCGTTTCAGCATGGTATCAAGCTCGACGCGGCGCGCCACTTCGGCAATGCGGCGCTTGTACATGTCGGGTGGCACTTTGCGAATCTTCAATGGATAGCCGATATTGTCCTCGACCGTCAGGTGCGGGTAGAGCGCATAGGACTGAAAGACCATTGCGACGTCGCGGTACTTCGGCAGCACGTCGTTGATGCGGTCGGAGTCGATGTAGATGTCGCCCGATGTCGGCTCTTCGAGACCAGCCACCATCCGCATCGTCGTCGTCTTGCCGCAGCCGGACGGCCCGAGCAGAACGAGGAACTCCTTGTCCTTGATTTCAAGGTTGAAATTGGCGACGGCGACAAAGTCGCCGAATTTCTTGGTCACGTTCTCGAACCTGACGGAGGCCATCAGTCTCAACCCTTGACGGCGCCGAGGGAAAGACCCCGGACGAGATGTTTCTGGACGATGAAGGCGAAAATGACGATCGGCACGCAGGCCATGAAACCGGCGGCGCTGATCTCGCCCCAGTAGGTCGTGTATTGCGTCACACGTCCGGCAATGCCGATCGGCAGCGTCTGCGACTGCTCGGTGAGCGTGATGACCAGTGCCAGCAGGAATTCGTTCCAGGAGATGATCAGGCAGAAGATGGCGGTTGCCGCGAGGCCGGGCCGCGCGAGCGGCAGGGCCACGTGCAGGAACGCGCCCCAGCGCGTATCGCCGTCGACGATCGCCGCCTCTTCGAGCTCGACCGGAAGGTCCTGGAAATAGCTCTTCATCATCCAGGTCGCAAAGGGCAGGTTGAAGGCCGTATAGGCGATGATCAGCGCCGCCTTCGTGTTGAGCATGTCGAAGTAGTTGAAGAAAAGGTAGAGCGGAATGATGCTGACGATCGGCGGCATCATGCGCGTCGACAGGATCCAGAAGGAGACATGTTTGCGCCATTGCCAAGGATAGGTGAACCGCGCCAGCGCGTAGCCCGCCATAGTGCCGAAGACCACGGCGATTGCGGTCGTCCCCACCGCGACGAGGAAGCTGTTCAGCGCATAGCGCAGGAACGGGCGCTCGATGAAGGCCTGTTCGTAATGCTTCAGCGTCGGGTTGCGCGGCACCCATTCGGGCGGCACGGCGAAGATGTCGATGTCGAATTTGAACGAGTTCGCGGCGATCCAATAGACGGGGAAAAGCGTGAGGATCAGCGCGACGAGAATCGTCCCATGGGCCGCAAGGCGAAGCAGCGTCTCACGAGTGCGGCTGCGCGTCTTGAACCTCATCGCCATCTCACTCCACCAATCGCATGCGTTTCATGAACCAGGTGCTGAGGACGATCGTCACGAACAGCACGAAGAGCGATATCGCCGCCGCATAGCCGGGATCGGCGAAACGGTAGGCGACCTGATAGATGTAGAGGCTCAGCACCTTGGTACGGTCCGCCGGGCCGCCCCCCGTAAGGATGAATACAAGGTCGAACAGCCGCAGCGCATCCATGACCCGCAGCAGCAGCGCAATGGCGATGACCGGCTTCAGGAAGGGAATGGTAAGGTCCCAGAACTGCCGCCAGGACGAGGCGCCGTCGAGCTCGGCGGCCTCGTAGGGCTCGATCGGAAGGCTCGCGAGCCCGGCCAGCATCAGAAGGAAGATGAAGGGAGTCCACTGCCAGACATCGGCGACTATGATCGAGAACATCGCCAGATCGACATCGCCGGCCCAGGCCTGGGTCGGAAGGCCGAGGCGAAACATGATCTCGTTCAGCACGCCGAATTGCGGCTCGTAGATCAGCTTCCAGGTGATCGCCACCGCGATCGGCGGCAGCATCATTGGAACCATCAGCACCGTCTTCAGGAAGGTCAGCCTGCGGATATATTTGTCCAGGAGCAGGGCGAGGCCGAGACCGAACAGGAACTCGACCGAGACCGCAACGACCGTGAAGATCGCCGTGTTGCGCAATGCCACCTGGAACTGGCCGTCGGAAAGAAGACGGGTGAAGTTGGCGGCACCGACGAACTGCCAGGGCAGATCGGGATTCGGGCTGATCCGGTGGACAGCCGCATAGAACATGTAGAGGCTTGGAAAGATCGTCAGCGCCAAAAGGATGACGACCGCCGGCGCAAGCATCAGATAGCGCAGGCGGCGTTCCGCCCAATGCTCAAATCCACCTCCGATTTCGAGCGACGCGGCAGAGGTGCCTTTCATCCGCATGGATCCTCCGACGGAGCCTTTCACCGGAGGCCGCGCTGGGGAACTCCAGCGTGGCCGCGGCAAGCGGGGCATGATGCCCCGCTTGCCGCGAGGCACCGGCTATTTCAGCCCGGTGATCTGTTCGACCGCGGCTTGCGAGTTTTTCAGCGCCTCTTCCGGCGTGATCGTGCCTGCGACAGCCTTGGAGAGCTCGATCCCGAAGGCGTTCTCGATTTCCGGCCACTTCGGGTGGCGCGGCCGTGGCGTCGAGGCTTCGATCGCTTCCATCAGCACGGGATAGTGGCGGAACTTCTCCTGCTTGGCCAGTTCCGGATCGGTGAAGACCGATCGCCTGACCGGCGGGTTGCCGCGCTCGGCAGAGATCTTGATCTGCTCGGGCGAGGTCGCCCACATCATGAAGTCGAAGGCTTCCTGCTTGTTCTTTGCGGCCGACATGATGCCCATCGTCCAATGACCGATTTCCGAACTGCCCGGCTTGGTGCCGTCCGGTATCGGGCTGTAGGAAATCTTGCCCACCATTCTCGACTGACTTGGATCCTCGAAGGTCGCTACCCAGTTCGGCCAGTTGATCGAAGATGCGGCCGTCCCCGCGGCCATCGCCGTGCCCACTTCATTGGCATTGTAACTTTCGACGCCCTTCGGCGAGACGTCGCGCAACGCCATGAACATCTTCATGGCCTCGGCCCCTTCCGGCGTATCGATCGTCACCTTGGTACGGCCCTGGTCGAACATATCGGCACCATAGGACCAGAAGATCGGCATGAAGTCCGCAACCACGGGATTGCCCTGGCCACCGCGGAAGACATAGCCGAAATAGCGACCGCCTCCCTGCTCTGTCAGCGCCTTGGCTGCCTTCAGCACATCGTCCCAGCTCTCCGGGGCCTCGACGCCAACCTCCTTGAACTTGGCGGCGTCATAGAAGAACATCTGGGCGTTGCCGACGTAGGGAAGGCAGACATAGGGACCCTCATCATAGGGGTTGCGGCAGATGGCCCGCGATTTCGACAGGAAATCGTCGTCCGGCCCTTCGACACCGGCGTTCTTGAAGTAGGTGGTCAAATCCTCGAGATGCCCGTTCTCGGCGAAGAACGGGATCCACGGATCATCCATCAGAATGATGTCGAACACGCCGGACCGCGTCGCGCCGGCATTGGCGCCCTGTTCGAAGACATTGGCGTAGGGGGCCTGCACGATCTCCACCTTGGTGCCCTTCAGCTTGGCGTAGTCGGCAGCGGCAGCTCTCAAGCCGTCGCCTTCACTGCCCGAGGGTACGAGAATCGTGATATCGGCCCAGGCCGACGCGTTGACCGCCAGCACTGCTGTGGCGACGGCCAGCGCAAGAGACACTTTGCGCAACATGATGTACCTCCCAATCCGAGCCCACCGCGGAACCACTTCTCCCGGTGGTCCCGCGCGATCCGGCCTGGCGGAGATGCTACAGTAACGCAACGAGCGTGAGACCCGACCTCGAGGCGAGGTCGGAGATCACGAGGGGCTTCTCCACAAGCCGACGTTGCTCTTCACCAAATCTAGCACATCACGCCATATTTAGAGAACGCTGTATTCGTAGTTACTTAGTAGATGCGACCCGCTACCCCATGACGGATGGTTTTCGATAGCCGTGCGGGAAGGCGTTCTTGAGGACGCGCAAAGGGCGCTGTCATGAGAGCATTGCCTCGGCAGCGTTCATTGCGGCCGACGCACTGTCGCCTCGTCAGCGCTGAGCGCCGTCTCACGGGTACCGGAAACGATGATCTCGAGCACCTGATGCTCGTCGGTATTCCGGATATAGCGATCGCCCACAAATTCGCCGCGCTTCAGCACCATGACGCGATCCCCGACGGCGAAGATGTCGACGAGACGATGGGAAATGATGATCTGGGCGACGCCCTGCCTTTTCAACTCGAGCATGGTCTCGAGCAGCCGCTCCGTCGCCATTGCCGAAAGATTTGCGGTCGGCTCGTCGAGGATGACGACGCGGGGCTCGAAGGAAATGGCGCGGGCGATCGCAACCGATTGCTGACGCCCACCCGAGAGGCTTTCGACCTTCTGGTAGACCGAATTGACGTCAACCTTCAGCCGCTTCAGCACGCGGTCCGCTTCGGAATACATCTTCCTTCGATCGACGAAGGGCCCCTTCAGCGGCCAGCGGCCGAGAAATATGTTCTGGCCGACATCCATGTTGCCGCAGAGAGCGAAGTCCTGGTAGATCATCTCGATGCCGGCATCGCGACTCTCGTGCGGGCTTTTGAAGTGAACGGCCTTGCCTGCCACCCGTATCTCGCCGGCATCGCGCTGATAGGCGCCGGTAAGGATTTTCATGAGCGTCGACTTGCCGGCCGAGTTGTCGCCGACAAGACCGAGGATCTCGCCGGGATAGAGGACGAGGTCGACATCGCGCAACGCCTGCACGGCCCCGAAGGCCTTGTCGATGCCACGCATCTCGACGATCGGTTGGGATAATGCCGTGTCAGCCATGGACGCTTCCCCCGATACGCGCGCCGCTTGCGACCCTGGTCCGCAACCGCCCGAAGACATTGGCCTGGCGCACCCATATGTCGATCAGCACGGCGATGATGAGAATGCCGCCGATAAAGACGTTGATCCAGTGCTGCGGCATGCTGAAGCCCTGGACGTTGAGCTGCAGCAGCGCCCGGATCAACGTGATCACCGCAGCGCCCGCGAGCGAACCGATCATGGTGCCGAAACCGCCGAAGATAGAGCCGCCGCCGATGATCACCGACGCGATGGCGTCGAGTTCGCGGAACTGGCCGGCGACCGGGTTGAAACTGCGGAAATAGGCGATGTTGATCAGACCGGCCATGGTTGCGCAGAGCGCCGCAAACATCAGCGAAAGGAAGCGGACGCGATTGGTGTTGATGCCGGCGTAGGCGGCGGCGCGCAGATTGCCCCCCGTGGCGCAGATCTTAAGCCCAAGCGGCGTGTAGGCCAGCACGACGCCGGCAATGACCGCGACGAAAAACATCCAGATGGTCTGGATGCTGACGACCTGGGCGACCGCGCGCAGGATGCCGGGCGGCAGCACCAGGCCGAAATAGAGGAGCACGTCGTTTACCTTGCGGCCGATGAGATTGTAGGCCTCGGTCCAGCCGGTCAGCTGCTGACCGGCGACGAACCAGGCGGCCAGGCCGCGCGCCATGTAAAACATGCCGAGCGTGGCGATGAAGGAAGGAAGCCTGAAGCCGACCGTAACGGTCGCGTTGACGAGCCCGGCCGCCATGCCGGCGAGGAGCCCCATTGCGATCGCCGTCATCGGATCGGCGCCGAGCACCTTCAGGAAATAAGCCGCGGTGCTGCCGGCGAGCGCCAGCACAGCACCGACCGAGAGATCGATATCGCCGGCGGCGATCACGTAGGTGAGCCCGATGGTGATCAGCGCCAGTTCCGAATAGTTGAGCAGGATTGCAAACGTGTTGGAGAGATTCCACCAATAGTCCGGCCTGAGCGCCAGGCCGGCCAGCCACAGGACAAGCGTGAGCATGATCGCGAGCGCGTCGCGGCGGGCGAAAAACTTGCCGAAGCCCCTCGCCGACAACACCATTTCGCTCGCCGTCGCACCCCTGGTCTGGGCGCCGGCAAGGGCAATCCCCCCGACCTCCCGGGCTGCGGGCGGTCGGCGCCCCGTGAGCCACGCCCAGAAGCGGGCCGCAGCCTGGCGGCGGATGAGATAGGGTTCGATCAGGACGGCGATGATGAGCAGCAGGCCGAGAAAGACGAGAACCGCTCCCGCCGGCAGCGTATAGCGGGCACCGACCTCGATGCTCTCGCCGTCGATGACCACGGTTCGCGTGATCGGCCATCCCTGGCGCAACACCTTGTCGATCAGAACGACGACCGCCGCGCCCAGGCACGAGCCGATCACCCGGCCGCGGCCACCGAGGATCGACGCGCCGCCGATGATGACCGACGCGATGACGGTCAATTCCCAGCTGACCCCGTAGAGGGGTGTCGCGCCCTTGTCCTGGGCGGCCGCCATCAGCGCGGCAAGGGTTGCCGCGAGCGATGAGATCAGATAGGCGCGCACGCGCACCCAGTTCGTGGGAATGCCCGCATAGACAGCCGCCTGCTCGTTGCCACCGGTTGCGAAGGTCTCATAGCCCCAGCGGGTCTTGGCGAGAACAAGCGCCCCGAGGGTGCCGGCCACGGCGAAAGCGGCGATCTGGTTGTTGAAACCGAGGGTATTCGTTTCGCCCAGATGAAAGAAGAACGGGTAATCTTTGGCTTTGCCGGAATAGTAGATCGCCTGCCCATGCGTCAGCGCGAGCACGAAGCCACGCCCTATGAAGAGCATCGTCAGCGTCGCGATGAAGGCCGGCACTTTCAGGAGCGTGACGAGCACGCCGTTGACGAGGCCGATCGCGGCCCCGAGAAGGACACAGAGAAGGACGGTCCCGACAACCCCGAGATCCAGCACATTCGACGCGAAGAGGCGCGCGAAGACGACCGCGATCAGCCCGTAGGTGGAGCCCACCGAAAGATCGAGGTCCTTATTGGCGATCACAAAGGTCATCCCAACGGCGATGATGCCAACACGGGACGTATCGCGCAGAAGTGCGTGCAGGGCCTCCGTCGAGCCGAAGAAGCCGGGATTGACGATTACGCCGGCGAGATAGAGCAGAAAGAGGAAGACGATAAGGCCCGCCTCCCAGCCGCCTGCGATTTGAGACGGGGCGCGGCCGAGTGATATTGTCTTGCTCGGGGTCATTTGGACGTCATCCCGGTTGCTCTTCGCACGACGGGTAAGCCCATCCCCCTCCGGTCGGCAGGCCAGAGGGGGTGGGCTTCGCGCTCAGTTTTCGAATCGCTTGCCGATCTTCTCCACGTTCTCCTTGGTCACGAGCTGCGCGCGCGTATCGAGGTTCGCAGCGGAGATGCCGCGGTCGATCTGCAGGTAAAGTTGCATGACGGGCCAGAACCCCTGCAGGAAAGGCTGCTGTCCGAGCGAGCCCGTCAGGTTGCCTGCGACGATGCCTTCCTGCTGTGCCGGGCCAAGATCGAAGCCAAAGGCGCAAAAGTTGTTCGTCCAGCCCATCTGCTCGACCGCCTTGACGAGCGGCGGTGTGAAGACGTTGTTAGCCGTGAAGGCGCCGACCACGTCACCGCGCGACTCGAACAGCGAGACGAGCGCATTGACCGGATCGTTCGGGTTCGTATCGATGCCGACATTCTCCGGACCGGCGTCGACCTTGAAGGCCTCGAGCTTGCCGGCATCCTTCAGGGTCTTGACGATCGCGTTGAAGGCGGCCGTCACGCGGTTGTTCACCTCGATATTGCCCATCGCCGTCGACGACGGCAGCAGGATAGAGCCGCTGGTCTTGCCGCTGTCGAGCACGCATTTCGCCAGCGCTTCGCCGCCGATCGCGGCGGCCGAGGCATCCTGACCGGTATGGCTGATGTTGCTGCGATTGAGCAGCGTGTCATCGTAGGAGTTGGTCGTCGCAACCGGAATGCCGGCGGCTTCCGCCGCCTTGACGATGTCGTTATAGGCGCCGACCTGCGGCGTCGTCATGATGATGCCGTCGATCTTGGGGTCGCGAACGATCTGGTTCAGGATCTCGATCTCGCGTGCCGGGTCGTCCACCGGCGATTCCGAGCCGAGCAGCAAAATCTCGGCGCCGATCATGTTACCGGCCACCTTGGCGCCGACATAGACCGGGTCGAAGAAGCCGTTGCCGGCTGTGTGGGTGACGATCGCGAAGGTCAGATGACCGTCGGCAGAATGGAAGTCCTTCGTTTCGGGGGCCTCCTTGGCCGCCTCCTCGAAATCATAACCGCCGACCGCCCTTTCGACGCTGCCGGATTGTGCGAATGCGTATGTGAAGCCAAGTGATATGGCCGCGGCCGACACCGCGGAGAGCAAAATTCGCCTCATGATCGGTTCCTCCTCCTGCCAGGGCGAGCCATTCGGGCTTTTGTCGAGAGAAGCGCCGAAGGTTTCCTCCCATTCGTTTGATTTCTTGAGCGACTCCGGTGTCTCCGGGATCGTCGTCTAAAACTCGATGTCGAGGTTATCCTCATGGTCATGGTGGCCCGGAAGTTCCGGCGGCGGAGGGCCCGGCACTTCGGCCACCATTGCCTCCGTCATGATCATCAACCCGGCAACGGACGCGGCACCCTGAAGTGCCGTGCGCACCACCTTCACCGGATCGATTACGCCCGCGGCCACCAGATCGCGGAACGTTCCGGTCTGCGCGTCATAGCCGGCGCCGTAATCATCCGATTGCAGGATCCTGGCGGCGATCAGCGAGCCGTCTTCACCGGCATTGGCCGCGATGTACTTCGCCGGCCACGCGATCGCTTCCCTCACGATACCGATCCCCGCCTGCTGGTCGGCATTGTCGACCTTGAGTGTCCTCAGCGCCTCGCTCGCTCGCAAGAGGGCGACGCCGCCGCCCGGCAGGAGTCCCTCCTCCACGGCTGCGCGGGTGGCGTGCACGGCGTTGCGGACGCGGTCCTTCTTCTCTCGCAGCTCCGACTCGGTCGCGCCACCAACCCGGACGACGGCGATCCCGGACGAGAGCCTCGCCAGCCGCTCCTCGAGCTTATCGCGGTCGAAATCGTCGGTGGTGCGCTCGATCTGCGCCTTGACGACAGCGACGCGCGTCGCGATTTCCGCCCGCGAACCGCCGCCCTCGGCGATCGTCGTATTCTCCTTGTCGATCTTGATCTTTCCCGCCCGACCAAGGCCTTCGAGCGGCATGGTCTCGAGCTTGAGGCCGAGATCCTCCGAAACCACCGTCCCCCCGGTCACAAGCGCGATGTCCTGCAGGATGGCCTTGCGCAGTTCGCCAAATGCCGGCGCCTTAACGGCCGCGATTTTGAGGCCGCCGCGAATCCGATTGATGATCAGCGTGGCCCTGACCTCGGGTTCGACGTCCTCGGCGATGATGAGCAGAGGCTTGTCGGCCTGCATCACCTTTTCCAAAAGCGGCAGTATCTCGCTGAGGCTTGCAAGCTTGCGATCGCAGACGAGGACGAAAGCATCCTCCATCTCCACCTGCATCTTGCGCCTATCGGTGACGAAATGGGGAGAAATGTAGCTGCGGTCGAACTGGATGCCAGTCGTCACTTCGCACTCGGTCTCCAGCGAGCGGCCTTCCTCGACCATGATAACGCCGTCCGTGCCGACCTTCGCCATCGCATCGGCGATGATGCGGCCGATCTCCCGGTCTCCGTTGGCCGAGATCGTGGCAACCTGCTCGATCTCGGCATTCGAGGTAACGGGCCTTGCATTCCGGCGCAACTCGGCCAGAACGGCCTCGACGGCGCGATCGATGCCGCGCTTGATGTCCATCGGGTTCATGCCGGCGGCAACCGCCCGCACGCCGCCTCGCAAGATCGAATCGGCAAGCACGACCGCCGTCGTCGTTCCGTCCCCGGCCAGGTAGGAGGTCTTGATCGCGACTTGGCGCAAGAGCTGAACGCCCATCTCCTCGAACCTGTCTTCCAGATCGACCTCCCGCGCGACCGTTACGCCGTCCTTGGTGATCTTGGTGCCAAAGGAACGGTTGATCGCGACGTTCCGGCCGCGCGGCCCAAGGGTGACGCCGACGGCGTGCGCGAGGGTGTCGACACCATTGAGCATGCTGTCGCGCGCGCCGAAGGCGAGCTTGATGTTCTTTGCGGTCATATTGTCCTCCCTTGCCTGCGCCATGGCGCAAACCGTAGCGGCCGGCGTCCCCTATTTGGTCTGCGCCATCAGGGGCCGCAGCGTACTCGCTATCTCATCGGCTGAGGCGTTCGCCTCCATCCCGCGCACGAACACGCCCTGTGGGTCCATGATGTAGATGTACGTGCTGTGATCGACGACGTGATCGCCATCCGATCCGGAGTCATGCCGCTCGCTAAAGACGCCATATGCGCGCGATACGGCGGCGATCTGCCGCTCGCTACCGCTTAAGCCCACGATCCGCGGATCGATCGCGCCGGTATATTGCCCCATCACGTCGGGTGTATCGCGGACGGGATCGACGGTGATGAACACCAGCTGGACGCTTCTCGCCGCGCGGCCGAGCCTGTCGAGCGCTATCGCCATTTCGCTGAGCGTGGTCGGACAGATGTACGGACAATTGGTATAGCCGAAGAAGACCAGCATCCACTTCCCGCGGAAGTCGGCGTCGGTGACGGCCTTTCCATCGCGCGCGACCAGACTGAACGGCCCGCCGACCGTCACCGGAGGCGCTGCAGAGGCAGGCGGGCTCGCAACAAGCGGCGCCGCCGCCATGAAGTCGAAGAGGATCGCCCAATGGAAGACCGATGCTCGACGACGGTCGTTCAGTCCCTCCATCCCGCGCCTCCTTCCGGCGAAGCAGACATCGCCGTTGCGCCGTCAAGGCCAATGGCTGCGTCGCGAGGCTGGCGGGTTGGACCGAAACCGGAATTACAAGAGAGTCAATGAGATTACCGCGATCGAGCGTTCCCGCCGGCCTACCAGCACGCCAGCCCAACCGAATTCGCATTTTCGGCTTGATATTAGAATCATTCTGAACAAGAATGCAACTTTCCTTTGAGGAGGGAGGCTTTGCTGTGGGAAGGCGCCGCTTCTTATTGGAGTTTCTCGTTGCCGCAACCGTGACGATCGCATCCCCGGCCCTTGCTTACGACGTGAGTGCCGTGAGCGGAGGAGGGTCGATCGAGGGCACGATCGTCTATCGCGGCAACGTTCCGATGAAAACGATCATCCCGACCAAGGACGTCGAGGTTTGCGGCCAACCGCGCGAGGATCCGCTGATCCGCGTCGATGCGAACCAGGCGGTTGAAAGCGCGGTTGTCTACCTCGTCGATGTGGCATCCGGCAAGGATTGGCCGGAGCCCGGCAAGACACCCGAACTCGACAACGAGAAATGCCGTTTCGTGCCCGAGGTTCAGGTGATCGCGCCAGGGCCGCTTGACGTCATCAATTCCGACCCGGTGCTGCACAATACGCATGGCTATTACGGCAGGCGCACGGCCTTTAACCTAGCCTTGCCGAACCAGGGCCAGCGCATCCCCACCGAGCTACCCCGTCCAGGCACCGTCCGCATCGATTGCGACGCCCACGGCTGGATGGAGGGCTGGATCTACGTCGCGGACAATCCATACTACGCCGTGACCGGCCCCGACGGAAAATTCTCGATAACGGACATTCCCCCCGGCGAGTACAAGCTCGTCGCGGTACAGCCATTCACCGGGCCGACGGAAATGTCCGTCAGCGTTGAGGGTGGAAAGGCCACAACGCTCGATATCGAGCTGAAGAAGCAATAGTACCCGAGTAAAGAAGAACAATAAAAGTTACGACGTGGCCCGCGCCATGTCTGCCTCTGTGGGGCCGAGCCCTTCTTTCGGCCGAGAGGAGGAAACGTCATGTCTGACGAACTTGATCGCATTCGTCGCGAAATGCATTCCGTATTGCAGCCCGAAGGGGTTCGCCCCGACGATACGCTGAAAATCACCCGCCGCACCTTCATCCACGGATCGCTGATCTTCGGCGCGGCCACTGTCGGCCAGACCTTCGCGTGGTGGCCGCTGCTCAACACGCTCGACATCGCGCATGCCGCCGAGGCGCCGTTCAAATTCGCCTGGATTTCAGACACCCATCTCTATCCGAGATCGCTGAACACCCGCTTCGTCGACAAGGTCGTGCGTGCGGCGCAGGAGGTCCAGGCAATGGATCCGCCGGCGGATTTCCTGATCTTCGGCGGCGATCTCGCCCAGCTTGGGAAGATCGAGGAACTCGAGCTCGGCGTCGACCTGCTGAAAGACATCACGGTCCCGAAACATTATATCCCCGGCGAGCACGACTGGTATCTCGACATGGGCAAGAAATGGGGCGAGCTGTTCGGGCAGCCCAACTGGACCTTCGACCACAAGGGCGTGCGCTTCATCGGCCTCGACACCGTCAGCCGCGCACCGGACTACTGGACGGCAAAGAACATGACCCCGGAGGAGCGCATGGGCCATATGGCCACGCTCGACGGTACGGTCGCCGGGCCCTGGGCCGGTGTCGGCCGCGACCAGCTCGATTGGATGGAAAAGACGCTGGCCGACTGGGACAAGGACCGGCCCGTGATTATCTTCAGTCACAATCCGCTCTACGAATATTATCCGCCGTGGAATTTCTGGGTGCGCGACTGGCGCCAGGTGCATGAGGTGTTGAGACCGTACACCAAGGTCACCAACATTCACGGGCATGTGCATCAGGTGCTCTACAACGAGATCGGAACGTTGCGGTCGATCGGCATGCTGGCGACCTCATGGCCGTGGCCCTATGCGCCGGAAGGCGTGCCCAAACTGACCAAGCCGATGATCCGTGTAGACCCCGGCGATCCCTTCGACGGCGTCGGCTGGAGCAAAATCGACGTGGCGGCGACCGACGAGGTGAACACGGAATATGTGATGTGGGGCCGCAAGGAAGTCTTCGTCCAGTCCGCCGCGGACTACGACAAACATGTTTCGGAGGTTATCCGGCCGAGGATCGCCGACAATATGTGGCCGTACTAGGGCGCGCCGCATTTCAGGGCGGGGAGAGCAGGAAGCTGCGCCCCCGCCCTGTCCCATGGGAATCGATCGCGCTCGTGATTTTGGAGCGATCTGATCCAAAATCATCGCGATCTCAGCGGAGGAATGGTCATGACAACCCGCTCGAAGTTCCGCTTGTCACTGCGGCGTTTCGCCTTGCTTGGGGGGATCGCCATTGCCGCCATTGTCGCAGGGCCGAGCAGCGCCCACAAGGATCCGGTAAGGCCGGAGCAGTTAAAGGCCTACGAGGCCGTCTTCATGGAACAGGTGAGGAAGGGAGATCTTCTCTTCCATGGCGACCAGGCGATGGCCGAGCAGTTGGGCGTTGCGGAAGACCTTTCGAAGACCGGCATGGCCTGCGCGATGTGTCATCCGATGGCATCGGATACGCATCCGCAATCCTTCCCGAAATTCCAGGCGCAGATGGCCGAGTTCGCCACGCTGCGCGACATGATCAACTGGTGCATCGAGAAACCGAACCAGGGCGTGAAGATCGATCCGGAATCGGAGGCAATGAAGGCGCTCGAAGCCTACATCACCTGGTCCAACACCGGCTCAGTGCTGCAACCAGGCAAATTCTGAAACCCGCCCCGCGGGCCTGATCGACTTGCGGGGGGCATGGGCGAGATGGCCGGCATCGGCAGCCCGGCCGGCATGATGAGGGGAGGGATGTCTTGGCGGAGACGGGCACCGTGTTGCGTGGCAGGTTCGCCGGCGTCGACCTGGACGCTCTGGTCGAATGGTCGGCCGTGCGCACCTGGCTCTACTGGGGCATGTTCTGGCTGATGGTGACGCCCTCCGTAGGCGTCGCGATCTCGGGCCTCTTCACCTTCCCGGACTATCTCGGCACCGGCAATATCGAACTGACCTTCGGCCGTCTGCGCCCGGTGCATGTCAATGGCGTCATCTTCGGCGCCTTCTCGGCGTTGTTCATCGGCGAATGCTACTATCTCGTGCCGCGTCTCTGCGGCGTGCGAGTGCCTTGGCCGCAATTGGGCGTACCGTTGGCCTGGCTCTGGAATCTCGCGCTCGCGGCCGCGCTCGTCTCTCTCGCCTTTGGCGAGAATCATGGCCTGGAAGCAGGGGAGCTGCCGCTCTTCGCCGAAATCCCGATCTTCGCCGTCGTGGCGATCGCCACCCTGCAATTCTTGACCGCCATCGCCCGGCGGTTGGAGCCGCCGCTTTACGTCGCGCTCTGGTATCTGATCGGCGCCTTCATCTGGACGACGATGAACCTCGTTCTCGGCAGTTTCATCCTGCCCTACACGATCGCCGGAATCAACAGCGCGGCCTTTCACGGCCTTTACATCCACTACATCGTCGGCCTGTGGCTGACGCCGGCCGGCTATGTGCTCATCTATTACTTCCTTCCGATCAGCGCCGGCAATCCGCTCTTTTCGCACAAGCTTTCGCTGGTCGGCTTCTGGTCTCTGGCACTCTTCTATCCGTTCGTCGGCATCCATCATTATCTCTTCAGCCCGATCGCCGACTGGGCCGAGACGATCGCCATCGTCACCTCGATGCTGCTGATCATTCCCGTGTGGACGGTGCTCGTGAACTTCTTCGGCACCATGATGGGCAAGTGGCACGAATTCGGCCGCAACCTGCCCGCCAAGTTCCTGATCATGGGCTCGATCATGTATCTCATCGGCTGCTTCCAGGGCTCCACGGAGGCGCTGCGCAGCATCCAGCAGCCGACGCATTTTACCGATTTCGTCATCTCGCATTCGCACCTGACCGTCTTCGGAACCTTCGTCGTCTGGGCGATGGGCGGCCTGATCTATGTCTGGCCGCGTGTCTGGGGCCGTGAGCTCTGGTCTTTCCGCATGGGCAATTGGTCGTTCTGGCTGATCACCGTCGGCATCTCAACCATGGGGCTGGTACTGACCGCCGGCGGCCTGCAGCAGGGCTTCCAATGGATGAGCGGTGTCGAATGGCTGGATACGGTTGTGCCGATGAAGCCCTATTGGTTCGTGCGCACGCTTTCCGGCATTAGCATGGATATCGGCATGTCGCTGCTGGTCATCAACCTGATGCTGACGGCGCTCCGTGAGCCCGTCACCGAGAGACGAACCGCCTTGCGGCCGGGTGCCGAGCCTGCCGGGGAGCCTGCCGAATGACCGCGCGGTTCGTGGCCCTGGTGGCGGGCATTGGCTTCTTCTTCCTCGCCGTGATCACGCAAGGCGTCCTGCCCTTCTTCGAGCCGTCGGCACGAACGACGCGAGTGACCTCGGTCGTGAGGACCAATCTCGGGCAACTCAAATGGATGGTCGCCGAGGCGACCGATTACACGCCCTTGCAAAAGGAGGGCCGTGCGGTCTACCTGCGCGAGGGCTGTTGGTATTGCCACTCGCAATATGTCCGCCCGGTCACCGGCGAGACACGCCGCTGGGGGCCGGTGACCGAGGCCGGCGAATATGCCTTTGACGTGCCGCACCTCTTCGGCACGCGACGCATCGGGCCGGACCTGATGCGGGTCGGCTTGAAATATGGCGACGAGTGGCACCTGGCGCATTTCTGGGATCCGCGGATGGTGGTGCCGGACTCGATCATGGCCCCCTATCGCGACCTATTCGACCGATCGGCGAACGGCGTGCGGATCGTCGATGACGGAGCGGGCGGCCGCACCCTGGAGAGGACGCCGGCGACCGAAGCCCTGTTCGACTTCGACAGCGAGACTTCGATCTCCTTGACACCGAACGCCGATGGCCTGCTCTTCGTGCCCCTCGAAGCGCGCGACAAGAAATTGGTTGTCCTGACCCCCGGCGAAGAGTTCGGCGGCGACGTCGTCAACATCGCGGCCGAGACGCAAGAGCTTCATGCCCTCATCGCCTATCTCCAGAAACTCGGCACGCGGCGCGGCAAATGGCGGGATCTGTTCGAGCCGCAGCAACTTGAGACGATCGACGTGACGCTGCCGCGGTCCGACGAGTGGATCGGCTATGGCAAGACGGTCTACGAGCGGCGCTGTCTCGGCTGCCACGGCGCCAGGGGCGACGGCAACGGGCCGGCCGCGACATTCCTCTACAAGCAGCGGCCGCGCGATTTCACCGCCGCCGTCTTCAAGTTCAGGCTGACCAGGGAGCCGCTGCCGACCGATGGCGATCTCCTGCGCACGATAACGCGCGGCGTCCGCGGCACGGCGATGCCGGCCTGGCACGAATTGCCGATCAACGACCGCCTCGCCGTCATCCAGTACATCAAATATGAACTCGCCGTCGACCGTTCCGATCCGTCCGCGCCCTACGCCTTCTTCATCGAGGAACCGCCCGGCCCGCCGCTCATCATCGGCAAGCCGCCGCAGCCTTCTCAGCAATTGCTTGCTCGTGGCGCGGAGATCTGGCAGGCTGCGAAATGCTGGGAATGCCATGGCCAGCGCGGCAAAGGCGATGGCGAGAAGGCACCGGGCCTCAAGGATGATCTCGGTTTTCCGATGGTGCCGGCCGACCTCACCAGCGGCCAGTTCAAGTCAGGCGCAACGGTCGAGGACATCTACCGGACGATCTCGACCGGCTTGAGCGGTACGCCGATGCCATCCTACCGGAACGCTTTCCCGGACGAGGACCGCTGGGCGCTTTCCTACTACATTCTTTCGCTTTCCGCCTACAAGGATCCGCTCACGCTCGAACCGTTGAATATCAACGAGGCCGACCGCAAGGCCCTCGATGACCTGACTTTGCAGGCCCACACGCCGGACAAGGCCTATGAGCCCGGAAGCGGCGCGGAAGTCGGCGCCGCGGGCGCGCGCCAGATCGCCCAGGGAGACTGAACGATGCCCGATTTCGAAATCACCGGCCCCTATGTCGGCGCTTTGATGATGAGCCTCGGCGCCCTCTGCCTCTTCATCTGGGGCGTGTTCTCCGGCGCCCTGCGCAACACCGAGGAGGCCTCACGGCAATTCTACGAAAGGGAAATGGAAAATGACAGACGTCCAGCCCGGCAATCCAGAGAGCGCAAAGTCTCCTGACGAAACCGGTCACGATATGGAGGAATACGGCGGCGGAGCCATCGAAGGGCGGCACGGCTATATCCCCCTATGGTTGCTCGTCGTCTATTTCGTGCTCTTCGCCTGGGCACTCTACTACTCCTATCAGTATTGGGGCGGAGTGGGTCCCGGGCGCATCTAGCAGGTTCCGCAAAAGTGTCCCACGGTTTTGCGATCAGAACCTGCAGCAAACAAAGGCATCCAAGCAGACATTCGTGGATTTTCCCGTGAACGCCTGCTCAGCAGGAGGAACGAAATTGTTGCCAGCCAGGATCATCCTCGCCGTCGCGGTGCTGAACCTGCTCTTTCTGTTTTCCGAACTGTCGCTCAACGTCTATCTGAGCTACTTCGGCTGACGGGAGGGCGTTCCATGCTTCCGGAAACGGCTTTTTCATTGAGCGATGCCGGCACGCTCCAGACCATTGCCTTTGTCGGTGGAGCGATCTTCCATATCGGCTTCTTCGTCTGGGTGGCCTATCTCGTCTGGAAATAGGAGCGGGAGCGGGGCATGTCCGAGATGACTCCCTATCTCGTCTTGTTCATCGCCGGCTTCGCCGGCAGCTTCCACTGCATCGGCATGTGCGGCGGCTTTGCCTGCGCACTCGGTCGTGATCCGCACGGAACCGCGGCCACCCTCGCACGGCACCTGCTCTACAATAGCGGCCGGCTAACCAGCTATTGCTTCCTCGGCGTGCTCGCAGGCGCCCTTGGCCAGGCGATCTGCACCTCGACCGGTCCTTCCGCGCCGCTTTTGGACGCACCGTTCGATCTCGCCCAGCGCCTGCTTGCGATCGTCGCAGGGGTCATCATGGTCATCATCGGCTTACAATTCTTCGGCCTCATCAAGCGACTCCATCCCTTCGCGGCCGACACTGGCGGAGCCAGGTTCGCGAGTGCCCTGCGCAGGCTTCTGGGTGCGCCGGGACGCGCCGCACCGCTGGCCTTCGGCGTGTTCAACGGGCTCCTGCCCTGCCCCCTCGTCTATGCGTTCCTGGCGCAGGCGGCGAGCACGGCGGGCGCGCTTTCCGGCCTCATGACGATGTTGGCTTTCGGGCTCGGGACCTTTCCGGCAATGTTCATGATGGGCGGCGTCGGCAACGCTCTCGGCCCGCTCTGGCGACGGCGTGGCGTGCGCCTGGCCGGTTCCTTCATTCTGCTCCTCGGGCTCGTCACCCTCGGCCGCGGGCTCCTGCCGGCCGGTCTCCTGCATGGGGAGCACCTGACATGAGCGGGCGCGAGACCACCCTCTGCAGCCATTGCCTGCTGCCCGCGGGCAGGCGGCCTGTCCAATACAGGCTCGAGGGCAAGGATCATGCCTTCTGCTGCTACGGCTGTCGGATCGCCTATGAGGTCAGGCACGGCCGAGGCGAGGAGTCGGAGGCGGCGTGGCTGCTCGTCCGCATTGGCGTCGGCGCCTTCCTTTCGATGAACATCATGCTCTTGAGCCTCCTCGTCTATACGGGCACCTTCGCGGGTCCGGAGGCCCATATGCTGCCGTGGATTCACGCGCTGATGTGGCTGTTCGCGACGCCGGCCGTGCTGATCCTCGGCGGCCCGTTCCTCGGCGAAACACTGCGCGGCGCCGCCGAGGGCCGGCTGACATCCTCGGCGCTGATCGTCATCGGCGTCGCGGCCGCCTATCTCTACTCGGCATTCGCTGTCCTCAAGGGCGAGAACCATGTCTATTTCGACACAGCCTCGATGGTGCTGATGCTGTTCACGCTTGGCCGCTATCTCGAGGCCGAAAGCCGCGCCAAGGCTGCGCGTGATCTCGAACCGCTTCTCGCCGCGGAAACCGCAACTGCGACGATCGTCGCGAACGGCATCGAGATGCGGCGCCCGGTCGGCTCGGTCGCCACCGGCATGCTGGTGCGGGTGCGCCCGGGCGAGCTCGTTCCGGTCGACGGCATCGTTGTGGATGGAGAGTCCAGCGTTGACGAGGCCATGATCACCGGCGAAAGCCGACCGGTCACGAAGACAGTCGGCCTGCCGGTCATCGCCGGGAGCATCAATTTCGACGGACCCTTGCTCGTCAAATGCAGCGGCGCGGGCACCGACACGCGCTGGGCCCGCATCTGCCGCTCGGTGCGCGATGCCCTTTCACGGCAAAGTCCGACCCAGCGCATCGCCGACCGGATCGTCAGCCTCGCCGTGCCGATCGTCCTCGTCTCAAGTGGCCTGACGATCGCCTATTGGGCGCAATCCCAACCCCTCGACCAGGCGCTCATCACCGGACTTGCGGTTCTCGTCGTCGCCTGCCCCTGCGCGGTCGGGCTCGCAGCTCCGCTTGCGACCACGCTCGGCATCGGCCGGCTGGCGCGCCGCGGCTGCCTGGTTCGTGATCCCGGCCTGATGGAAACGCTCGCGACGCTCAGATGTGTCGCCTTCGACAAGACCGGCACGCTGACGGTCGGCAGACCGCAGGTGACCGCCATCGAGACCGACGGCGCGGCAGAGGAGGACGTGCTCACCCATGCGAGCGGCCTCGAGCGCTATTCCGAACATGCGCTGGCGAAGGCCGTGACCTTGGCCGCTGTCGAACGCGGCATTCGACCACCCGAGGCCAAGGCCGTTCGCGTCGACCCGGGCCGAGGAATCCGTGGTGTGATCGGCGGGCAACCTGTCGCGGTCGGCAATGAAGCGTTGATGCGCGATCTCGGCTGGTCGTGTCCCCCGCCACTGCGCGAACGGGCGCGCCGATTGGGGGTCGATGGCTGCACGCTCGTCCATGTCGGCTGGAACGGGCGTGTCCATGGCGTGCTCGCGCTTGACGACACACCACGCCAGGAGGCGCAGATGGTCGTCGACTCGCTCAAGGACCGCGGCTCGCATCTTGCGCTTCTGACCGGCGATGGGATGAAACCGGCCCAACGTGTTGCCGCGGCTGTCGGCATAGACGAAATCGAAGCCTCCTTGTCGCCGGAAGCCAAGCGCGTCGCGCTGGCGCGTATCCGCCGCCGCCACGGCACCATGGCGATGGTCGGCGACGGTCTCAATGACGGCCCCGTGCTGGCGGATGCCGATGTCGGGATCGCGGTCGGCTCGGCCACAGATCTCGCCCGCGAGGCCGCCGCGCTTACCCTTCCGGATGGCGGGCTCTGGATGCTGCCATGGGTGATCGACATCGCCCGTGCCGTGCGGCGCACCATTCTCACCAATCTCCTGTGGGCCTTCGGCTACAACCTCGTCGCACTCACGGCCGCCGCCCTCGGGCTGCTGCAGCCGATCCTCGCCGCCGCCGTCATGGCGGGTTCGAGTCTTCTCGTCGTCATGAATTCCCTGAGGCTCGCCCGTGTGCCAGACCCGGATCCGGTGTTTGCCGATCGGCAGCCGCGTGACGATCAGGACGCGCCGCCGAAGACATCCGCCGTGAAGGCCGAGTACCAGCCAATCGCCTGATGGGCGACCTTGCGGCGGACCTCTGCGCTCTCGCCCACCTTGTTGATGAACATTTCCTTGGTCTTTATCTTCCCGTCCTCAGCCGCAAAGGTAATGGCATTGGTGAAGGCGTCGTCGGGCGCCAGGAACGTGTAGCATGAGTTGAAGAGATGCGGCGGGAAACGTGGCGAGCCCGTAAGCGCGGCCGCGATCGCGAAGGCGCAGGCCTTTGCCTGACTGTTGGCGGAGAAGGCGGATTTCGGCATATCGCCACCGATGATCGCGTCGCCCACCACATGGATGCCGGGCTGCAATGTCGACTCGAACGTCGCCGGATCGACCGGGCACCAGCCCGTGGCATCGGCGAGGCCGGTTCTTTGCGCAATCAGTCCGGCCTTCTGCGGTGGGATGATATTGGCGACCGCCGCCTTGAAGGTCTGGCCTTCCGTCACCACCGAAAACGTTGCCGTATCCACCGCCTTGATCTTCCCGATGAACTGCCCCGGCAGCCATTCGACCATGCCCGGATAGTGGCGCGACCAGGCGTCCTGGAAGAGTTCCTGTCCCGAGAACTTGTCCTTCGCGTCAAGGATCAGAATCTTCGACCTCGGTTTGAACTGCTTGAAATAATAGGCGACGAGCGAGGCGCGCTCGTAAGGGGCCGGCGGACAGCGGAATGGGTTCGGAGGCGCCGCGATGACGAACACCCCGCCATCCTCCATGCTTTCGAGCTGACGGCGCAGAAGCGTGCTCTGCGGCCCGGCGATCCAGGCATGCGGCATGCGCTGTGCTGCCGCCTCGCCATAGCCGCCGATCTCGCCAAATTCGAGGGTAATCCCCGGCGCGACCACGAGGCGGTCGTAATCGAGCTTCGCGCCGCTCTCGAGTGCGACCGCCTTGGATGCAGGATCGACCGCCACCGCCGCATCACGGATGACGGCAATGCCATGCCGTTTGGCAAGCGTCCCCAGATCGAAGGTCAAGGAGGCGAGCGAGCGAAGGCCGGCGAGGTGGAGATTGCTGAAGAAACAGGTGACGTGGGTGGCGTTCGGTTCGACGAGGCTGACATCCATGGTCTTCATGTCGCCGAGATATCGGGCGAGCGTCGCGCCGCCGATGCCGCCGCCGATCACGACGACCTTCGGCCGCGCTTGCGCCCGCGCGACATGCGGAGCGGCCGCCGCCAGCAGCGCTCCTCCCACCAGGCGGCCGATCTGGCGGCGCGTCCAATCCGTCATGGCTTTCTCCCGGCGTTGGCTTTTTCTGAGAGATAGCGAGCCACCGCTCGGACTTCCTCATCGCTGAGCGACAGGGCGACGGCGTGCATCACATGGCTGGGGTTTTCGGAGGCCCTGTAGGCGACCATGCGCTTGACGATCGCCTCTTCGCCCAGTGCCACGATCGGCGGAATGCCCTGTCCACGCCCGGCCGGATCATGGCAGGATGCGCAGGTGGCGGCTATCCGGGAACCCTCATTGATATCCTCCGCGGCCGAATTTCCAGAGAAAAGGAGCAGCATTGTTCCGGCTGCGATCTTCGTCGCAAGCGAGACGATATTGGCCAAGATCCCCCCTCCTGTCAGGTGACCACTAAGTCGTGAAACAGCGAATAGGTGGCGCCGCCGTCCTCCTCCCAGGAAAATTCGAGCCGGCCGCTTTCCGTCGCACGCAGATGGAACTCGAAGAATGGATTGGCTGAAACTGCCTCGTGCAGATCGACGCGGAAGACCTCGACGCCCCCATGGCGACAGACGAAGCGGTTGATGATCTTGCGCGGGATCGTCGCGCCGGTGTCGTCGGCGCGGAGCCCAGTCTCCATCTGGTGCTGGATGATGGCCTTGATCGTAAAGACCTCGTTTCTCGCCACCGAGCCCGGAACCATCACGCGGGGTATGGGGGTGCTCACGGCCCGCCTCCTTGTGTCACTGACATCCATTGGTGGCAACGGCCACCCAGGTCTTCGCCATCAACAGGCTGCCGTCACTCATCTCGGCAATCGCCAGGACATTTTGGGGCGCGGCAAGCCGAATGCGGGTCGAGACGCGCGGCAGGCTGCGTCCCGGAACGAAATTGAACTGCACGACTTCGACGAGCGGATTTTGCGGCGCGAACACACGCACGGATTTGACATGGTCGGCCTCCGTCATCGGGCTGTCGACCAAGATGTCCATCGGCACGGTGTAGCCGGTCGAGAATTCCGCCGGCATGTCCAGATGAACTCGTTCCGAAAGCGTCGCCCTTCGCCCCGTCCATTCCTCGACGAAGCTTTCGACCGCGTCGGCGGCTCGCACGCGTTTCATGCCGGGAGCCAGTACACAAGCGAAGGCTCCGATCGTCCCGGTCACCATGTGGCGGCGCGTCAAGCTCATGGTCCCGTCTCCACCGTCATTCCCGGCAAAAGAGTACACCCTGCCCATTTCCCCGTAAATCTTTAGCGATGCGCGAGGCGCAGATAGGCCATAAGATCGGACAGGCACGTTTCCGCAGACTCTATCCACTTTGCGCAGCCTTTTCTTGATCTTTGTCAGGCCCGACAGTTGTTGGACAGGTTCGAAAGAACAGCATCCGTCCCCGCGGGCGATACCCGCTTAGCGTGCATTCGAGAAGGAAGAAAAAGAATGGAAAGACGTGATTTCCTCAGGGGTCTGGCGCTGCTTGCCGCCTGCCCGCTTTGCCTCGAGACCGCCTATGCCGCCGAGGGCGTGCATTGGAGCTATGAAGGCGAAGAAGGGCCCGAGAATTGGGGTTCGCTGAGCGAGGAGAATGCCGCGTGTTCGGCCGGCTCGCAGCAGTCGCCGATCGACATCCGTGAAGCGATCAAGGCGGATCTGCCGGATCTGGGGCTCGACTGGAAGAGCGGCGGCAGCATCGCCAACAACGGCCATACGATCCAGGTGAAGGCCGCACCCGGCGGTACGCTGAAGCGCGGCGACAAGACCTACGAGCTGGTACAATACCATTTCCACGCGCCGAGCGAACATCTGGCCGAGGGCAAGAGCTTCGCCATGGAGGCGCATTTCGTTCACAAGCACGCCGAGACCGGCGCGCTCGGCGTCTTCGGCGTCTTCATTACCCCCGGCGCGGAAAACGCGACCTTCGCGAGCCTCGCCGCGAAGTTCCCACAGAAGGCCGGTGAGGAAGCCGCGCTCGACGCGGTCGACCCGCACGGCCTCCTGCCCGCCTCGCTCGACTATTGGGCCTATGAGGGCTCGCTCACCACGCCGCCCTGCAGCGAGATCGTCGACTGGATGGTGGCAAAGACCCCGATCGAAGCGGCGGCCTCGGACATCGAGAAATTCACGGCGCTCTACTCGATGAACGCGCGCCCGGCACTTTCCGCCAACCGCCGCTACGTACTGAGCTCCAGCTGATCTCGTCAGCCGCGGCCGTCGCTCCTCCCCGGCGGCCGCAAGACAATCCCGGTAAACGGCGCAGCCTTAAGGGGGCGCTGTAATCGTCATTTCTCTCCCGGGCGTGCTTGCGCCGGGCGCCCTTCGCTGCAAATGTCTCCACCACCGAAACAGGCGGCGGCGAGGCAATCATGTTCGATCTCACAGGCAAGACTGCGCTGGTCACCGGCGGCGGGCGCGGCCTCGGCCTTGAAATGGCAAAGGCGCTTGCCAGGGCCGGTGCCTGGACGGTGATCAACGGCCGCAGCCGCCAGAATCTCGAGGAAACACGCGAAAGCCTTGCCGCCGACGGGATTTCGGTCGCGATCGCACCGGGCGACATCACACAGGATGTCGAGACAATTCTCGCACGCGCGACCGACGAGACCGGGCAACTCGATATCCTCGTCCATGCCGTCGGCGAGCGGGACCGGCGCGGCACGGAGGCGATGGCGCCGCAGGATTTCGCCGCCCTGCTGAACACCGACCTGACGGCGGCCTATTCGGTCGCGAGGTCAGCCCTGCCGCTGCTTCAGCGCTCCTCGGCGGGTCGGTTGATCTTCGTGACGTCGATTGCAGCCTTCGCGGCCAGAGCCGGGGACCCTGCCTATACGGCGGCCAAGGGCGGGCTCGAGGCTTTGACGCGCTCGCTGGCGGTCGAATTCGGCGCGGAGAACCTGACGGTCAACGCGATTGCGCCAGGCTGGTTCGCCACCGAGACCAATGCCCATCTCGCGGTCGACCCGGACCTCAAGGCCTTCGTCGAGGTCCGCATCCCGTTGAAACGCTGGGGGCGGCCGGAAGAGATCGGCCCGGCCGCGGTTTTCCTCGCGTCGCCGGCGGCAAGCTTCGTCAACGGCACCACGCTCACCGTCGATGGCGGCATGACCGTCCAGATGTGAGGGACGCGAGACCCTAGGGGTCAGGACCTGTTAAATTCATCCATTCTGCGCGGCGGATTTCGTGTCTGGTTAGGAGGGAAGATGCGGGAAATGCCGAACATCTTCAAATCTTCCCGACGCAGTCAGGCGCGAAATCCGCCGCGCAGAATGGATGAATTTAACAGGTCCTGACCCTATCCCGCCTTTGCCTCCTGCGCGCCGCGCAGCATACGGATCAGTGCGGAGAAATCTTCGTCACCATGGCCGAGCTTCTCGAAAAGGCTGTAGAGCTGTGCCGCCTGCGCACCCATTGGCGTTGCGGCGCCGGCGGCGCTTGCCGCCTGCTGCGCAAGTCTCAGATCCTTCAGCATCAGGCTCGCCATGAATCCCGGTTCGTAGCCGTTGTTGGCGGGGGATGCCGGAACGGGGCCCGGCACCGGGCAATAGCTCGTGAGCGACCAGCACTGACCGGAGGAGGTGGAGGCGACGTCGAAGAGCGCCTGGTGCGAGAGGCCCAGCCGCTCGGCCAGCACGAAAGCTTCGCAGACGACGGCCATGGAGACGCCGAGGATCATGTTGTTGCAGATCTTCGCCGCCTGGCCGGCGCCGGCGTCGCCGCAATGCACGATCTTCTTGCCCATCGCCTCCAGAATGTGCTTGCCGCGGGAGAAGGCGCCTTCGCTGCCGCCGACCATGAAGGTGAGCGTACCGGCAGCGGCACCCGCCGTACCGCCGGATACCGGCGCATCGAGCGACAGGCAGCCGGCCGTATTGGCGAAGCCATGGACCTTGCGCGCGCTTTCCACATCGATCGTCGAGCTATCGATCAAGAGCGTGCCGGGATCAACGAAGCCGAGCAGTTCATCCCACACGTAAAGCACGTGCGAACTCGCCGGCAGCATGGTGACCACGCATTCGCTTTCGCGTACCGCCTGGGAAATCGATCCGGCTACGGAAACGCCCGTCTTCGCCGCCGCATTGCGCGAGGCCTCCGAGAGATCGAATCCAGTGACCGCGTGTCCCGCCTTCACCAGATTGGCGGCCATCGGCCCACCCATGTTGCCAAGCCCGATAAAGGCGATCTTCGTCATATCCTCTCCTCCTCACCTCAACGTCCTCTTTTCGGCGGCGCGTCGCGCCACGCTAGCGGTCGTCTTCACCCGCCGGCAAAAAGCGGCGCGCCCTCATGTCGCTCGAACCGAGCGAGCACTTGCGACGTCACCTCCTCAAGCCCGACCGACCATCTGGGATTGCGATCCTTGTCGATCACCGCGGCGCGCACGCCTTCGTAGAAATCCGGGTTGGAAAGCATGCCGACCGTCGCCGCATATTCCCGCTCCAGGCATTCGTTGAGCGTCGCGCTGATGCGCCCGGCTCTCAGCATCTTGAGCGTCAGCTTCAGGCTGATCGCCGATCTGGTTTTCAAAAGCTTCCGCGTCTCCTGCGCGAAATCCGAACGCTCGCCTTTCAGCGCCTCGAGGATTTCCTCCACCGTGTCGAAGGCGAAGCAGCGCTCGATGAGGGATAGGTGGCCGAGAAGCGCCGAGGCCGGCGGCTCGCCGGAGACGGCATCGATCGCCGCGGAAACCTCCTCGGCCGTGGCCGACGGCGGGAGCTTGCCGAGCGCCACCAGAAGCTCGTCGATTTTCTCCGACGGAACGAAGCTGTCGGCGAGCCGCGCGTGGATTGCCGCCGCCGAGCCGATGTCGCGGCCGGTCAAACCAAGATAGGTGCCGAACTCCCCCGGCGCACGCGGCAAGAGCCAGGTCGCGCCGACATCGGTGAAATAGCCGATCCCCGTTTCCGGCATGGCGAGTCTGGTGCGCTCCGTGACGATCCTATGGCTGCCATGGGCGGATATACCCACACCACCGCCCATGACGATGCCATCCATGATCGCAATGTAGGGCTTTGGAAACGCGGAGATGCGGCTGTTGACGATGAATTCCTCGCGCCAGAACTGGGCCCCTTCCTCCGGGCGCTCGCGGCCGCTCTCATAGATCATGCGGATGTCGCCGCCGGCGCAAAGCCCACGCTCCCCTTCCCCAGTGACGAGGACGGCGGCGATGGCCGGGTCGCGCTCGAATTCGGTCAGAGCCTTGTCGATGGTGCGGATCATGGCGCGGTTCAAACTGTTCAGCGCCCGCGGCCGGTTGAGCCGGAGCCTGCCGATCGCGCCGTCGCGCTCGACGATGACTGCCGGAAGAGCGGTCTGCATCTCCATCAACTATCCTTCCTATTTGCGGCCCATGATCGCCCGCGAGACGATCAGCCGCATGATCTCGTTGGTCCCTTCGAGTATCTGGTGCACCCTCAGGTCCCTGACAATCTTCTCGACGCCACAATCGGCGAGATAGCCGTAGCCGCCGTGCAATTGCAGCGCGTCATTGGCGACGGCAAAGCAGCGGTCTGTGACAAAGCGTTTGGCCATGGCGCAGAGCTTGGTCGCCTCCGGATCCGCCGCGTCCAGCGCCGCGGCCGCCCTCCAGAGAAAGGTGCGGGCGATCTCGAGATCGGTCGCCATGTCGGCGAGCCGGAACTGCAGCGCCTGGAACTCGCCGATCGCGCGCCCGAAGGCGCGCCGCTCCTCAACATAGGCGAGCGCCTTGTCGAAGGCGGCCTGGGCGCCGCCGAGCGAGGCGGCGGCGATGTTCAGCCGTCCGCCATCGAGGCCGGCCATGGCGATCCTGAAACCTTCGCCCTCGGCACCGAGCCGGTTCTCGGCCGGCACGCGGACATTGTCGAGCATCACCGCCCGGGTCGGCTGGGCATGCCAGCCCATCTTCTTCTCATTGGCGCCGAAGGTGAGTCCCGGAGTGTCCTTCTCGACGATAAAGGCGGAAATGCCTTTCGGCCCCTCTTCGCCGGTGCGCGCCATCACGATATAGAGGCCAGATTCGCCGGCACCGGAAATGAACTGCTTCTGACCCGTCAGCAGATAGGCGCCGCCCTCGCGCACGGCCCTGGTCTTCAGCGCCGCCGCGTCCGAGCCGGAACCGGGCTCCGTGAGGCAATAGCTCGCCAGGGCCTCCATGGTCAGAAGCCGCGGCAAGAATTGCCGGCGCTGCGCGTCCGTGCCGTAGCGGTCGATCATGCCGGCGCACATGTTGTGGATCGACACGAAGGAGGCAATCGCCGGGCAGCCGGTCGCCAGCGCCTCGATGATGATTGCCGCATCGAGACGGGTGAGCCCCGTGCCGCCGATGTCGTCGCGCACATAGATGCCGGCCATGCCGAGCGCTGCGGCGGCGCGCAACGTGTCAACCGGAAAATGCTTCTGCTGGTCCCAGTCGATCGCGCGAGGCGCGAGTTCGTCGCGCGCGAAATCGAGCGCCATCGCGCGGATGGCCTCCTGCTCCTCCGACAGGCGAAAATCCATATGCATGCCCTCCCTGACCCGCATATTGACCATGTGCCGTGGTGTTACACCAAATTGCGTACAGGCACAGAGGCAAATTCTCACAGTATCTGTTCAAAAACGAACAGAAATCGCATGAGCGACGCTCAGTTCTCGCTCAAACGATACGGCAGAGCGGCGCGCATGTCATGGTCGACAATGAGCTTACGCTTGAGCGGCGGCACGGCGCGGCTGGCGCATTTCGTGCGCTCGCAGATGCGGCAGGAAATGCCGATCGGGTCGAAGGCGGCGCGGTTGCCGAGGTCCATGTCGTCGGCATAGACGAAAGCGTCCGCATAGGAGATCTCGCAACCGAGCGCCAAGGCATAGCGTGGATGCGCCGCGCGATAGCCGCCTCCACCCTTGGTGATCTGCGTCGCCAGACAAAGGTAACGCACGCCATCCGGCGTCTCGGCGAGCTGGCGAATGATCCGGCCCGGGGTCTCGAAGGCCTGATGTACGTTCCAGAGCGGGCAGGCGGCACCGAAACGGGCGAATTGCAGCTTGGCGGCGCTGTGGCGCTTGGTGATGTTGCCGGCCCGGTCGATGCGCGCGAAAAAGATCGGGATACCTTTCTGTCCCGGCCTCTGCAGCGTCGAGAGCCGATGGCAGACCTGCTCCAGCGATGCGCCGAAGCGGGCGGCGATGAGCTCGATGTCATGGCGCAGCTCGCGCGCCGCCTTAAGAAAGGCTTGGTAGGGCAGGATGAGAGCGCCGGCGAAATAGTTCTGCAGCCCGATCCGACAGATCTCATAGGCCTCCTCCGTGCGGAAGCCGGCGCTACCCGCCACCCGGTCGATCTCCTCACGGCCATGAAGCTGGGCGACCTGCAGCGCGAGCTGGAAGTCGCGCGTCGGCGCCGGCGCGTAAGGATTGAGCGTCAAGGTGCGGGCACGCGAGTCGAAACGGCGGATCGCCTCGTCGCCGGCGGCACCGCGCACGACACGCACGCCATGCCGCTGCTCGAGGTAGTTGGCGAGCGCAGCGTGGTTGTCGCCCTCGCCGAGGCCGAGCTCGCCGGCCAAATGCTCGGCGAGCAAATCTATCTCATGGATATAGTTGTCGACGAAGTGGAAGAAGTCGCGCACTTCCTCGTACGGGGTGGTCTCGACGACGGCGGCATCGCGGCCGATCGTGTCGTCGATGCTGGCAAGCTGTTCGCTGTTGCGGCGATAGGCCTGGTGGCACTTGACCAGCGCATGGGCGAGTCCCGGCGCGTTCTGAACGACGAGTTTCAATTCCTGCAGGCTCGACGAATAGACCTCGAACAGGGGATCGCTCAAGGCTTCCGAGAGCGCCGACAGCAACCGGTCGCCCTCGCCCGAGGAAAGCTCGGCAATGGCGATCTGAAACTTCTCCGCAAGCGCCAGCAGAACGGCGGCCGAGACCGGCCGCTGATTGTTTTCGATCTGGTTGAGGTAGCTGGTCGAGATGCCGATGCGCTCGGCGAACTGTCCCTGCGTCGCCCGGTTTGCTTCCCGGAGTTCCCTGACCTTGCGGCCGATATAGAGCTTTCCGATCGCCATTTTGCAACTTTGCAATTTACGTTTCACATTTTTCCAAATTCCACATTTGCACATGTTCGACCGTTTTGCCATCGGGCCCGTCGCGCTATTGCGAAGGAGGCGAAGCCTCTGCACAATCAGCAAGAAATCGGGAGGAGAGACGATGCGCGCGATACTCGAACAGGTGGAAGCCCGCCGGGCTCAGGCCCGTGCGGGCGGCGGCGCACGCCGCATCGAAGCGCAGCATGGCAAGGGCAAGCTGACCGCGCGCGAGCGCATCGAGGTGCTGCTCGACGAGGACTCCTTCGAAGAATACGACATGTATGTCACCCATCGCTGCGTCGACTTCGGCATGGCGGACCAGAAGATCGCGGGCGACGGCGTCGTCACCGGCTGGGGTACGATCAACGGGCGGCAGGTCTATGTCTTTTCCCAGGATTTCACCGTGCTTGGCGGCTCGCTTTCGGAAACGCACGCGCAGAAGATCTGCAAGATCATGGACATGGCCGTCCGAAACGGCGCGCCGGTGATCGGCCTCAACGATTCCGGCGGCGCCCGCATCCAGGAAGGCGTCGCATCGCTTGCCGGCTATGCCGAAGTGTTTCGCCGCAATGCCGAGGTTTCCGGCGTCATCCCGCAGATATCGGTGATCATGGGGCCTTGCGCCGGTGGCGCCGTCTATTCGCCGGCGATGACCGATTTCATCTTCATGGTGCGTGACAGCTCCTACATGTTCGTGACCGGCCCGGATGTGGTTAAGACGGTGACGAACGAGATCGTCACGGCGGAGGAACTTGGCGGCGCCCGCACGCATACCACCAAATCCTCCGTGGCCGACGGCGCATTTGAGAACGACATCGAAGCGCTCGAAGAGGTCCGGCGGCTTTTCGATTTCCTGCCGCTCAACAACCGCGAGAAGCCGCCGGTCCGGCCCTTCCATGACGACCCGGCGCGCATCGAAATGCGGCTCGACAGCCTCATCCCGGAGAGCGCCGCCAAGCCCTACGATATGAAGGAGCTTATTTTCGCGGTGGCCGACGAGGGCGACTTCTTCGAGTTGCAGCCGGAATTCGCCCGCAACATAATCACCGGCTTCATCCGGCTCGAAGGCGAGACGGTCGGCGTTGTCGGCAACCAGCCGATGGTGCTCGCCGGCTGCCTCGACATCGATTCCTCACGCAAGGCCGCCCGCTTCGTGCGCTTCTGCGACGCCTTCTCGATCCCGATCCTGACGCTCGTCGACGTACCCGGCTTCCTGCCCGGCACCGCCCAGGAATATGGCGGCGTCATCAAGCACGGCGCCAAGCTGCTTTTCGCCTACAGCCAGGCGACCGTGCCGATGGTGACGCTGATCACCCGCAAGGCCTATGGCGGCGCCTATGATGTCATGGCCTCGAAACACATCGGCGCCGACATCAACTATGCCTGGCCGACCGCCGAGATCGCCGTAATGGGCGCCAAGGGTGCGACCGAGATCCTCTACCGCTCCGAACTCGGAGCCCCGGAGAAGATCGCCGCACGCACGAAGGAATACGAGGAGCGCTTCGCCAATCCCTTCGTCGCCGCCGAGCGCGGCTTCATCGACGAGGTGATCATGCCGCACTCCTCGCGCCGCCGCATCGCCCGCGCCTTTGCGTCGCTGCGCAACAAGCAGATGGAGACGCGCTGGAAGAAGCACGACACGATCCCGCTTTGACGGAGCCCGCCATGAGCCACGAGCCGAACCCGGAAATGACGCCCGAGGCCGCCCGCCGCGACCACTGGCAGATGCTGCGCTACTTGGCCCTAAACGCCCTTTACGGCGTGCTCGTCGGCACTGCCGTCGCCACTGCGCTGATCTGGCTGAACGTCGGCGCGGTCGGTACGCACATCGCCCGCTCGGCCAACCCCTTCCTGGCCACGGCTATGGTGGTTAGCCCCTTTGCCCTTCTCTTCGGCGGCGCTGTGGCGGCCTCTTCCATTGCGCTTCTGCCCTACCGACGAAAGTTCAGGCGCTGATGCGACACAAAGGATTCAAAGAGAAACGCATGTTCAACAAAATCCTCATCGCCAATCGCGGCGAAATCGCCTGCCGCGTCATCCGAACCGCGAAGAGGCTCGGCATTGCGACTGTGGCCGTCTATTCCGATGTCGACCGCGATGCCATGCATGTGCGCATGGCGGACGAGGCCGTGCATATCGGCCCGTCGCCCTCCAGTCAGTCCTATATCGCCATCGAGAACATCCTCGAGGCTATCCACAAGACCGGCGCCGATGCCGTCCACCCGGGCTACGGCTTCCTGTCGGAAAACGCCGCCTTCGCCGCGGCGCTGGAGAAGGCGGGCATCGCCTTCATCGGGCCGCCGGTTCGCGCCATTGAGGCGATGGGCGACAAGATCACCTCGAAGAAGCTTGCCGCGGCAGCGGGCGTCTCGACCGTCCCCGGCCATATGGGGCTGATCGGGGACGCGGACGAGGCCGCGCGTATCGCCGCATCGATCGGCTTTCCGGTGATGATCAAGGCGTCCGCCGGCGGCGGCGGCAAGGGCATGCGCATTGCCTGGAACGAGCGCGAGGCGCGCGAGGGTTTCCAGTCTTCGAAGAACGAGGCGAAGAGCTCATTTGGCGATGATCGCATCTTCATCGAGAAATTCGTGACCGAGCCCCGCCACATCGAGATTCAAGTGCTCGGCGATCAGCATGGCAACATCGTCCATCTCGGCGAGCGTGAATGCTCAATCCAGCGGCGGAACCAGAAGGTGATCGAGGAAGCGCCCTCGCCCTTCCTCAACGAGAAGACGCGGCGCGCCATGGGCGAGCAGGCGGTCGCGCTCGCAAAAGCCGTCGGCTACCATTCGGCCGGCACCGTCGAATTCATCGTCGACGCGGACCGCAACTTCTACTTCCTGGAGATGAACACAAGGCTGCAGGTCGAGCATCCGGTGACGGAACTGGTGACCGGCCTCGACCTCGTCGAGCAGATGATCCGCGTTGCCGCCGGCGAGGAGCTCGCTTTCCGCCAAAAAGACGTGAAGCTCGAGGGCTGGGCAATCGAAAGCCGGCTCTATGCGGAAGATCCCTACCGCAACTTCCTGCCCTCGATCGGCCGGCTGACTCGCTATCGTCCGCCAGCGGAGGGCCGGCGGGAGGACGGCAAGATCATCCGCAACGATACCGGCGTTTTCGAGGGCGGCGAGATCTCGCTTCATTACGATCCGATGATCGCCAAGCTCTGCACCTGGGCGCCGGACAGGGCAACGGCCGTCGACGCGATGGCGGACGCACTCGACGCCTTCGAGGTCGAGGGCATCGGCCATAACCTGCCCTTCCTCTCCGCCGTGATGCAGCAGGAGCGCTTTCGAGAAGGGCGGCTGACCACCGCTTATATCGCAGAGGAATTCAAGGACGGCTTCCAGGGCGTCGCGCCGGACGAGGCTTCCGTGAAGCGATTGGCCGCCGTCGCGGTGACGGTCAACCAGGCACTGCAGGAGCGCGCCAGTCAGATTTCCGGTACGATCGGCAACCATCGCCGGGTCGTTGGCTACGAGTGGGTGGCAAGCCTCGCCGATCGGGAGTATCAGGTTACCTGCGGCACCTCCGCCGACGGTGCCTATATCCGCTTCTCCGACGACAGCATCATTTCCGTTGCCACCGACTGGGTTCCGGGCCGCACGCTCGCCACCTTCAACATCGACAATCAGCCAATGGCCGTGAAGGTCGAACTCGCCGGAACTGGCATCAGGCTGCGCTGGCGCGGCGTCGACGTGGTCGCGCGCGTTCGAAGTCCGCGCGTCGCCGAGCTCGCCCGTCTGATGCCGAAGAAGCAGCCGCCGGACACCTCGAAGATGCTGCTCTGCCCGATGCCCGGCGTCGTAACCTCGATCGCGGTGAAAGAAGGCGACACGGTCGAGGCGGGACAGTCGCTAGCCGTCGTCGAGGCGATGAAGATGGAGAACATCCTAAGGGCGGAGAAGCGCGCCACAGTGAAGCGCGTGGCCATCCCCGCCGGTGCGAGCCTGGCGGTCGACGAATTGATTATGGAGTTCGAGTGATGGCACTCGCCCAGCACCGCGACCCTGGCAAATTGCCCCTCTCCTCGGGTTAACCCGAGGACTGACCCTCTCCCCGCACGCGGGGAGAGGGGAATGAGACGGCGCGGCATCTCCCTTCTCTCCGCGCGCGGGGAGAAGGTGGCGGCAGCCGGATGAGGGGCTGCCCACAATTGGCGGCAGCCGGATACCAATGACCGACGAAGCGTAATTCGGAGCGAATGCGATGACTGAGAAGACCATCAAGGATTGGGAAGCCGTCGCTGAAAAGGAGCTGAAGGCCTCCCCCGAAAGCCTCGTCTGGCAGACGCCGGAGGGTATCGCGGTCAAACCGCTCTACACGCGCGACGACCTCGCCGATCTCCGGCACCTCGACTCGCTGCCTGGCCTGGAGCCGTTCGTGCGCGGACCGCGCGCCACCATGTATGCAGGGCGCGCCTGGACAATCCGGCAATATGCCGGCTTTTCTACGGCGGAGGAATCCAACGCCTTCTACCGCAGGAACCTCGCCGCCGGGCAGCAAGGCGTTTCCGTCGCTTTCGACCTTGCCACCCATCGCGGCTATGACAGCGATCATCCACGTGTCGTCGGCGACGTCGGCAAGGCAGGAGTGGCGATCGACTCGGCCGAGGACATGAAAATCCTGTTCGACGGCATCCCGCTCGAAAAAATCTCCGTCTCGATGACGATGAACGGGGCGGTGATCCCGATCCTCGCCAATTTCATCGTCACCGGCGAGGAACAGGGTGTCTCGCGCGACAAACTCTCCGGGACCATCCAGAACGACATCCTGAAAGAGTTCATGGTCCGCAACACCTATATCTACCCGCCCGAGCCTTCGATGCGGATCGTCGCGGACATTATCGAATATACGGCGAGAGAGATGCCGAAGTTCAACTCGATTTCGATCTCCGGCTATCACATGCAGGAGGCGGGCGCGACGCTTGTCCAGGAACTCGCCTTCACGCTCGCCGACGGGCGCGAATATGTGCGGGCGGCGCTTGCCAAGGGGTTGAACGTCGACGATTTCGCCGGCCGGCTCTCCTTCTTCTTCGCAATCGGCATGAACTTCTTCATGGAGGCAGCGAAGCTGCGTGCTGCACGGCTGCTCTGGACCCGCATCATGAAGGAGTTCAATCCGCAAAAGCCGTCATCGCTGATGCTTAGGACGCACTGCCAGACCTCTGGCGTGTCGCTTGCCGAGCAGGATCCCTACAACAACATCATCCGCACCGCCTTCGAGGCGATGTCGGCGGTGCTCGGCGGCGCGCAATCGCTGCACACCAACTCCTTCGACGAGGCGATCGCGCTGCCGACGGAATTTTCCGCCCGCATCGCCCGCAACACGCAATTGATCCTGCAGCACGAGACCAGCGTGACCAAGGTCGTCGATCCGCTCGCCGGCTCCTATTACGTAGAAAGCCTGACGAACGAGCTTGCGATAAAGGCCTGGGCCCTGATCGATGAGGTCGAGGCGCTCGGCGGCATGACGAGGGCGGTCAATGCCGGGCTGCCGAAGCGGCTGATCGAAGAGGCCGCAACCCGCCGCCAGGCGGCGGTCGACCGCGGCGAGGAGGTCATCGTCGGCGTCAACAAGTATCGCCTCGAGAACGAGCATCCGATCGACATCCTCCAGATCGACAACGCTGCGGTCCGCGCGGCGCAAATCAAGAGGATCGAGGAGACCAAACGGCGCCGCGACTCGCTGAAGGTAAAGGCAGCGCTGGAAGCCTTGGCCGAAGTGGCGGTGAGCGGCAGGGGGAACCTGCTAGCCGCGGCCGTCGAGGCTGCACGGTCACGCGCAACCGTCGGCGAAATCTCGGAAGCGATGCGCCAGGCCTTCGGCGACTACACCGCCGTGCCGGAAGTGGTCACCGACATCTATGGAAAGGCCTATCAGGGCGATCCGGAACTCGGCGTGCTCGCCGACCGGCTCGGCGAGGTGACGAAGCGGCTCGGTCACAAGCCGAAGATCATGGTCGCCAAACTCGGTCAGGACGGTCACGACCGCGGCGCCAAGGTGATCGCGTCTGCCTTTGGCGACATCGGCTTCGACGTCGTCGCCGGGCCGCTGTTCCAGACGCCGGAGGAGGCCGCCGATTTGGCACTTGCGGAAGAAGTCACCGTCATCGGCGTCTCCTCGCTTGCGGCCGGCCACAAGACGCTGATGCCGCAGCTTGCGGAAGCACTGAAGACGCGCGGCGGCCAGGACATCATCGTCGTCTGCGGCGGCGTTATTCCGCGGCAGGACTATGATTACCTGATGGACAACGGCGTCTCCGCCGTCTTCGGCCCCGGCACCCCTGTGCTCGATGCCGCCCGCGCGGTGCTCGACCTGATCGAGGGAAAGCGGCGCAACATCTGATCCCGCACGCTCCGGAATTCGGCCTTGCGTTCCGGCCGCCATGGGGGACAATCAGGATTGAGCCGCGCCGGACGAGCGAACTACCGCAGCGATGCGCGGGCTCCACAGGGAGGACGGGCAATGCGAAAGCTGCAATCGCAAGGGGTCCATCACATCACTCTGGTCGGCGCGGACCGCCGGACATCGATCGACTTCTGGGAAGGCGTGCTCGGCATGCCCTTCATCTTCGAACAGCCGAACCTCGACCGGGCATCGGAAAGTCACCTCTATTTCGACCCGGGCGACGGCCGGCTGATCACCATATTCACGGACGAAAACCGCAAGCCCGATCCGAGCCGCACGCCGACGGATATCGGCTGCGTCCACCACATCGCCTTCGCCGTTTCGCGAGCCACCTTCCAGCAGGCGGTGGAGCGGCTGAACGAGCGGGAGATCAGCCACAGTGGCGTCAAGGACCGCGGCTTCATGGATTCGATCTATTTCGAGGACCCACTCGGCCTCCTGATAGAACTTGCCTCCTACCGTTTCGAACCGCCGGCCGGCCATACCCATGCCGCGGTGCTGATGGAGGCGCATCAAATCCGGGTGGCGCGCGGCGACTACGCCATTGCCGAAGTGCATCTCGCCGATGCGATCGAAGCACTCATGCAACGCTCGCGACCGACGCTGTCGGCCGATCGCGCCCCGAAGAATCCCTACTGAGGAACGGAGGTTCAATCATGTCGAAGATAATACTCAATGTGATCAAGCCCAGCGTCAACAACATGACGGTTCGCGTGTTCCTGCGGGCAGCAGGTCTCGACTTCACCGAGCACGACGTCTACGGGCAGACGCGTACCCCCGAATATCTGGCGAAGGCCCCCTCGCATCTGACGCCGATGATCGAAACGGCGGACCTGCCCAGGGGCGCGCTCTGGGAAAGCTGCGCCATCATGCAATATCTCTGCAACAAGCACAGTCTCGACCAGTTCTATCCGAAGGATCCGGAGAGGCGCGCGATGATCGACAGCGCCATGTTCTACCTGATCGGCACCTTCTATCCCTATCTCGCACGGGCCACCTATCCGGCTCTGCACTTCCCGCAATATCCGGGCGAGGTCGGCTATACCGATGCCGACCATGACACGAAGGAGCAGGCCCGCAAGGCCGCCGCGGATGCGCTTGCAGAACCGCTGGAGGTCTTCCATACCTTTTACATGGCCGGCAAGCCCTTTATCGGCGGCGACCAGCCGTCGATCGCCGACATCAGGCTGGCCGCGACGCTCGAATTCCTGGAGGCGATCGAGTACCCGCTGCCGGCTTGGGCGACGACCCATATGGAAGCGATGGAGAAGGCGCTCGGGACGGCCTATTCCGAACCGGCCGCCGACGTGCGCGGTTACATCGCCTATGTGAAGGCCCAGCGGGAAGAGGAACTCACGGGAACCGCCTGAACGCTCATGAAATCAGCAGAATGATTCCGGTTGCCCCGAGCGCCAGCGTCCAGAGGCGGTCGAAATTGATCCAGGCTGTCCGCAGGGCGGCAAGACCGACCCAGGCGAAAACGATGAGCGCGATCGCAGCGATCACGGTGAGCATCGCGCCCGTATGAACGCCGACTGCGGCAAGAGAGATGGGTAGCGAACTGCTCATCCCGGTGATCGCGGCATGATCCGTGAGGCAGAGGCTCATCACCGCCGGCACCAGCATCAGCCCGGCACCATGGCTCGTCGCCATCAGGAAGGACCAGAGCGCAAGTCCGGCCATGCCGGTGCGCATACCGACCGTCACGCGGTGGCGGTGCCCGTATATGCCGTAATAGCCGGCGAGGCCGAGAATGAGGATGGCGGCGGCAAGTTGCAGGTTCCGCAAGTCCAGGACGGCCCCGAATGCCGTGACGACGGCCAACACCATCGCAATGGAAACGGCATGACCGAGTGCTATCGGCACGAGGGACAACCAGACGATCCGCGCACTTTGCCGGTGAAGGCCGAGCGCCACGGCGAAGAGCCAGCCCATTGCCGGGTTTGCGCCGTGGAACGCCCCGAGGCCCGCCAGCGAAAGCCATGGCCAGATATTCGTCATTTGCTCCGGTGCGGCCGCACAGTCCCACACTCCTCAGAGTTCATCCTTCAAATCGAACTGTCGGAGGCCGGTTGCCCCTCCCCCTGCACGCGGCGAGAAGGAGTCTTTCGGCGGCGCGGTATATCCCTTCTCCCCGCCAGCGGGGAGAAGGTGGCTGCACGCGAGGGGCCGCCGCCTGCCTTCACACTACCCAGTTCCGTTCAAGGATAGCAGTAGGAATCCGAAGAGCAATCGCCGCCTTCCAATCGAACCTGATGGGGCCGATGACCCTTCGGCCAATCGACGAAGAATTTTTCGTCGACCGCAATGCCGCCACTGTCGCCGACGTCGAGCTTCACCATCCAGCCATCGATGCCTTCCGGATAGAATTGCGGGTCGATCGCGCCATAGAGCGAGTTGGTGAAATAGATGCGCTTGCCGTCGCGGCTGATTTCCACCATCTGCGGCCCGCCGTTGAGCGCGCCATTCGGGGCCTTCGGATGGCTCGCGCGCGCTACGATCCCGCCGATCCGCACACGGCCGGCCTCCTTCGGCGCGAAAGGATCGGAAACGTCGTACTGGATCATGTCGCCGGTGCCCCAGCAGGAGACATAGAGAAAACGATCGTCCATCGAGAGATCGATGTCGGTGACGAGCGGCGGGACGGCCTGAAACCCCTTGAGCACGGGCGGCAGGAGTTCCGGATCGGCGGGCTCCGCCGGAATCTCGATCACCTTCTTCACCGCCCATTGATTGCCCTCGCGATACCAGGTCCAGATCGAGGCGGAGAGGTCCTTCAGGCTGATGACGCAGCCGACGAAGCCATAGGCCTTGGTCGGATCGTGGGCTGGGCGCAGTTCGAAAACGAGTTGGTGCTCCTCGCCGAAATCGATCTCCTGCACGTGCTTGCGCCTGGTGAGATCCCAGAAATGCAGCCTCCGCCCATATTTCGAAGCGAGCAACACCTCGGGAACGAGGCCGTTCTCGAAAGTGTCTGGTGTTCCCCACTCGCTGGTGATCATCGTGTCGTGGCCGAGATGCCACCAGAAATCATAGGCGAGCTTCTGCGGCCCGCGATCCATCTCCCACTGCCCAAGCACGTCGAAACTGTCGTGGTCGAGCAGGAAGATGCCGCCGGGCGCGTTGCCGTCGCGGTCGGCGAGTGCATTGACATAAATGCCCTCCGGGCCGCAATGAATCGTGTGCAGTCGTGAATAATTTGCCTTTTCGGCAATCTCCGACGGCTCGATGACGCGGACGATCTCAGGCTTCCTGGGGTCCGGCTTGGTGTCGATGATGTGGAGCCGCGACGACCGCAATCCCGGTACGACCAGATAGCGGCGCTCCACATGCGGATGCGGCGCATTGGGACAAAGGCAGGACGAGCAGGCATTCCAGCCGAAATGGTGAAGCTCGTCCCCGACATTCGGCATCTCGACCTGCCCGACGATCTGTGAGTAGGTCGCCGACGCCGGATCGACATCGACGACCGCGATCGCGTCCGGCCGCTTCCGGTCCGGGTCGAAGGCGGCAACATAGGCAAGGGTCTCCTTGGGTGCCTTTGCAGCCATGCGCGGTGATGGATAAAAGGAAGGATCGGGTCGCCACGTCGCCATTTCTGTTCTCCCCCAAAAGAAAACAATGCGTGGATCCTGATGCAGGATTTAATAGATGCGGCAAAAACTCGTCGGAAATGCGGCGCCCGTGCCACAATCGGCCGCCGGCAAAGCGAGGATCAGTGATCTAGGTCTCGATCCTGAACTTCATCCGATCGGCGGCAAAGCGCGTGCGCGAGTATTCGATGGGCCGCCCCTCAAGGTCAGCATTGACCGAGAGCGCCTCGATGACGATTGCGCCGGCCGAAAGGTTGAGCAGCTTGAGCTCCTCCGCATCGGCGTGCCGGGCGACAATCTCCGTCGAGACGCGAACATAGTCGTCTAGCCCTTGTGCCGCGAAGGCCTTGGTGACGGAACCGAGGCGCGCGTATCGCTGCGCCATCTCGGGAAACCGGCCGGCCGGAAAATAGGCGATGGTCGCCGAGAGCGGCCGCCCGTCGCCGCTGCTGACCGACTGCAGTTCCACCACGAAGGCGCCCGGCGGAAGCGCAAGAGCGGCCGCGACTTCGCCGCTTGCCTGCACCTCCCTGTGAGCGAGCAGTTGTGAGCCGATTTCCTTTACCTGACCGCCGAGCCCTGCAGAAAAACGGGTCCGCCGGGAGATCGGATACGTCACCCGGCCCTTGCGCTCGATCAGCGTGCCGCGCCCCTGCACGGCGCGCACCAGCCCCTCTTCTGCAAGCGCTGCCAACGCACTGCGCACCGTGTGACGGTTGACGCCGAACTCGCGCGCCAGCGCCGTCTCCGGCGGCACCATTCCCGTCGCGTCGTAATCGCCATTGCTGATCGCAAGTCTTACGCGGTCGGCGATCTGCCGCCAGAGCGCAACCCCCGTCTGCCGCTCCACGGTCTTCCTTGCCACCATTTTCCTCCCCGATGTCACAGGCCTGTCACTTGCGAAGGCTAAGGAAAGGCATAAGATGTATATTTGTCTAGATCAATAGACATTTAAGGGTATGAACATGAACGCGACAGAAAAGCATGACGGACTTGCGGAACCGGCTGCCGAACGGCGCGAAGCCATGCGGCTTCTCGCTCGCGCCACGCGTGCCGAGCTCGCCGCCGCCTGGCAGGCTATCGCCGACAAGCCGGAAGTGGCGGCGGTGCGCGGCCCCGAAACGGGCCTCGTCATGGTGCGCGGCCGTATCGGCGGTGGCGGCGACCCGTTCAACCTCGGCGAGGCGACGGTGACCCGTGCGACGGTCCGGCTTTCGAGCGGCGAGATCGGTCATGGACAATTGCTCGGAACCGACAAGGAGCGCGCCCGCCTTGCGGCGATCTTCGACGCGATCTATCAGAACCCGGCCTCCAAACCCGCCGTCGAAGCACTGCACCGGCAGATCGCGGCGCGCCTTCTGGCAGAGGAACGCCGCAAGGCCGAGGAAACGGCTGCGACCCGCGTCGATTTCTTCACCATGGTCCGCGGAGAAGATTGATGGGCGCCCAGTCGCAAATCTATGCCGGCGCCTTTGCCGACCCGGTCTTTTCGGCACAATCGGTCTTTCGCATGCTGATGGACTGCTTCGCCCGGCCCGGCTCCATCGGACGCCTTTCGGCGCCCGCCGAACCGCCGTCTCCGCTCGGCCAGGTCAGCGGTGCGGTCGCGCTCACGCTTTGCGACCACGATACCCCCGTCTGGCTCTCTCCGGCGCTCTCCAGATCCGCGGTGCCGCAATGGATCGCCTTCCACACGGGCGCCGGGCTCACGGAAATCAAGGCCGAGGCCCGCTTCGCCTTCATCGACAAAGGCGGCCCCATTCCGGGCTTCGACCAGTACGCGCTCGGTTCGCAGGAATATCCCGATCGCTCGACGACCCTGGTGATCGAGGTCGAGGCCCTGACGGGCGGGCGCCGAATGACCGCGCGCGGACCGGGTATCAAGGGCGAGGCCGTCGTTGCGCCGAAAGGGCTGCCCAACGTCTTTCTCGATCTCTGGGCCACCAACCGGGCGATCTTCCCCCGCGGGGTCGATTTGGTGCTGACGACCGAAGAAGGCGTTCTCTGCCTGCCGCGCACGACCAGGCTGTCAACCGAGGAGTGAGAGCATGTATGTAGCCGTCAAGGGTGGGGAAGCCGCCATCGCCAATGCCCACCGCCTGCTCGCCGACCGCCGCCGCGGCGATCGCGCGCTGCCGGCGATCACCATCGAACAGGTCATCGAGCAGCTCGGCCTGGCCGTCGACCGCGTCATGGCGGAAGCTTCGCTCTACGACCGGTCGCTTGCCGCCCTCGCCGTGCGCCAGGCGCGCGGCGACATGATCGAGGCGATCTTCATCCTGCGCGCCTACCGCACCACCCTGCCCCGCTTCGCTTCTTCCCGGCCGATCGACACGGCGAAGATGAAGATCGAACGGCGCATCTCGGCAACCTACAAGGACCTGCCTGGTGGCCAGCTCCTCGGGCCGACCTTCGACTATACCCACCGCCTGCTCGACCCCTCGCTGATCGGCGACGAATCGGTCGCCGAACCGGCCCGCAAGGAGCCGGGCGAAGCGGTCATGCGCGTCTCCGATATTCTTGACGACGAGCGTCTGATCGAGGGTGACGGGGAAATGCCGGAGGGTCATGTCGCGGGCGATCTCACGCGCGAGCCGATGGAGTTCCCGATGGCGCGCGATCTCCGCCTGCAGGCGCTCGCCCGCGGCGACGAGGGCTTCCTCCTGGCGCTCGCCTACTCCACCCAGCGCGGCTACGGCCGCACCCACCCCTTCGTCGGCGAGATCCGCATCGGCGAAGTCGAGGTCGAACTCGACCTGCCGGAACTTGGCTTCGCCGTTTCGCTCGGGACAATCCACGTGACCGAATGCCAGATGGTCAATCAGTTCAAGGGATCGGCGAGCGAGCCGCCGCAATTCACCCGCGGCTACGGCCTCGTCTTCGGCCAGAGCGAGCGCAAGGCCATGTCGATGTCGCTCGTGGACAGGGCACTCAGGACCGACGAGTTCGGCGAGGATATCGTCGCGCCCGCCCAGGACCAGGAATTCGTCATCTCGCATGCCGACAACGTCCTGGCGACCGGCTTCGTCGAGCATCTGAAACTGCCGCATTACGTCGACTTCCAGGCGGAGCTCGACCTGGTGCGTCGCATGCGCCGTGAATACGAGGACGCCGGCAATGCCGGCGACAGGAAAGAGGCAGCCGAATGAACGACCTCGCCACCTACAATTTCGCCTATCTCGACGAACAGACGAAGCGGATGATCCGACGGGCGATCCTGAAGGCGATCGCCATTCCCGGGTATCAGGTGCCTTTTGCCTCGCGCGAAATGCCGATGCCCTATGGCTGGGGCACCGGCGGCGTGCAGGTCACCGCCGCGATCCTCGGACCTGACGATGTGCTGAAGGTCATCGACCAGGGCGCCGACGATACCACCAATGCCGTCTCGATCCGCGCCTTCTTCCAGAAGGTCGCCAGTGTCGCGGTCACCACGAGAACGAAGGAGGCGACGATCATCCAGACGCGGCATCGCATTCCGGAGGAACCGCTGAAAGAGGGGCAGACGCTCGTCTATCAGGTGCCGATTCCCGAACCCTTGCGCTTCCTGGAACCGCGCGAAACGGAGACGCGCAAGATGCATGCGCTCGAGGAATACGGCCTCATGCATGTGAAGCTCTACGAGGATATCGCCCGCAACGGCCACATCGCTACCACCTACGCCTATCCGGTCAAAGTCGAGGACCGCTATGTCATGGACCCCTCGCCGACGCCGAAATTCGACAATCCGAAGATGCGCATGTCGGGAGCGCTGCAGCTTTTCGGCGCCGGCCGCGAAAAGCGCATTTATGCCGTGCCGCCCTTTACCGAAGTCGTCAGCCTCGACTTCGAGGACCATCCCTTCGAGATTCAGGCCTTCGACAGACCCTGCGCGCTCTGCGGCGCCGAAAACGTCTATCTCGACGAGGTGGTGCTCGATGACAAAGGCGGACGCATGTTCGTCTGCTCCGACACCGACCATTGCGAGGACAGACAGGCGCATGGTCATGCGGGCCCCATGCTCGCTCGTCCCGAGCATCTAGGAAAGGAGGCCGCCCAATGAGCGCTGCACCGCTCCTCAAGGTCAATGATGTCTCGAAATTCTACGGGAGCCGCATCGGCTGCCTAAATGTTTCCTTCGAGCTCTATTCCGGCGAAGTGCTCGCGATCGTCGGCGAGTCCGGCTCCGGCAAGACGACCCTGCTCTCCTGCCTGTCTACGCGGCTGACGCCGACCTCCGGCATTGTCGAATACCGCATGCGCGACGGGCAGTACCGCGATCTCGCGCGCATGGGCGAAGCGGAGCGCCGCTTCCTGATGCGCACCGACTGGGGCTTCGTCCACCAGAATCCGGCCGACGGGCTTCGGATGACGGTCACGGCCGGTGCCAATGTAGGCGAGCGGCTGATGGCGGTCGGCGGCCGGCACTACGGCAGGATCCGCGCCACCGCCACCGACTGGCTGAGGCGCGTCGAGATCGGCGAGGACCGCATCGACGACCAGCCGCGCGCCTTTTCCGGCGGCATGCGCCAGCGCCTGCAGATCGCCCGCAATCTCGTGACCGCACCGCGCCTCGTCTTCATGGACGAGCCGACAGGCGGCCTCGACGTCTCCGTGCAGGCACGCCTGCTCGACCTCTTGCGCGGGCTCGTGCACGATCTGGGGCTTTCGGCGATCATCGTCACGCACGACCTCGCCGTGGCTCGGCTCCTGTCGCACCGGATGATGGTGATGAAGGACGGCGCCGTCATCGAACAGGGATTGACGGACCGGGTCCTCGACGACCCGCGCGAGCCCTATACGCAGCTTCTCGTCTCATCGATCCTGCAGGTCTGACGGATGAACCACGATCATGCGGCAAGGAGAATAAGAGTCATGGCTACTCCGCTCGTTGTTTCAGAAGTCTCGAAGAGCTTCACCATGCACCTGCGCGATGGGGCCCGCCTGCCGGTGGTGGATGACGTCTCCTTCTCCGTGAGGGCCGGCGAATGCATGGTTCTCGGCGGCCCTTCCGGCGTCGGCAAGAGCTCGATCCTGAAGATGCTCTACGGCAATTACGGCGTCGACCATGGCCAGATCCTGGTGGAGCATGATGGTCGGCTCGTGAACCTCGCCACGGCCGAGCCGCGCCTGGTGCTTGAAATCCGCCGAATCACGCTCGGCTATGTCAGTCAGTTCCTGCGCGTCGTGCCGCGCGTCTCCGCCCTCGACATCGTGGCCGAACCCCTGCAGGGGCGCGGGATCGCGATCGAGGAGGCGCGCGAACGGGCGGCGGAGCTGCTGTCGAAACTCAACCTGCCGAAGGCCCTCTGGGACTTGCCGCCCGCCACTTTCTCCGGCGGAGAGCAGCAGCGCGTCAACATCGCCCGCGGCTTCATCACCGACCACAAGATCCTGCTGCTCGACGAGCCAACCGCCTCGCTCGACGCGAAGAACCGTGCCGTTGTTCTTGGGATGATTGCCGCGAAGAAGGCCGAGGGAACGGCGCTGGTCGGCATCTTCCACGACGAGGAAGTGCGCGACGCCGTCGCCGACCGGATCATCGACGTGTCGCAATTCTCACCAAGAAAGAGTGCCGCATGAGCAAGAGGCTGGGCATCGAACCTTTCGTCCATCCGGCCGCGAGTGTCGTGAACTCGACGCTCGGCCGCTATACGGAAATCCAGGAGCGCTCGCGGCTCGAGGAAGTCGAGTTCGGCGACTACTCCTATATCATGCAGGACGGCTCGATCTGGTGCGCGACCGTCGGCAAGTTCGTCAACATCGCCGCCGCCGTGCGTATCAACGCCACCAACCATCCGACATGGCGCGCGACGCTGCATCATTTCACCTATCGTGCCCCGATGTATTGGGACGACGCCGAGCCGGATCACGACCTTTTCGCCTGGCGTCGCCAGAACCACGTCACCATTGGCCATGACGTCTGGATCGGCCATGGCGCCACGATCCTGCCCGGCGTGACGGTCGGCAATGGCGCTGTGATCGGCGCCGGCGCCGTCGTCTCCAGGGATGTCGCCGCCTACACGATCGTCGGCGGCGTGCCCGCCAAACTCATCCGCGCGCGCTTTACCGCGGAGATCGGCGAGGCCATGGACCGGGTTGCCTGGTGGGATTGGGACCATGCCAGGCTGCGGCGCGCGCTCGACGATTTCCGGCACCTCTCGGCTGAAGAGTTTTTGATGCGGTACGGGTGACCCGTTTGGGCTAATTCACGGCGAGGAGACAGACATAGCAGATGACGGTGACGAGCAGGGCGCGAAAGGCAAAAGCCACACAGCGGTATTTGCTGCAGGCGATCGCCGAAAGCACATCGGCATTCTCGACGTACTGGCGCAGGAGATAGGATCGGTCGCCGCCACCCGCGGCCTCCAGAAAACCGGCGCGATGGGCCGGCCAGGCACCCCAGAACAAAGTGGTCGACGTGGCGCTCTTCCGCGGCAAGACGACGAGAATTGCCGATATGATTGTAAAGATCGATGCTAGCGCCAAGACGGCCGACAATACCATCGGCAATGAATCGCCCCCTACATAGCGATGCCATGTAAAGACACCCCTGCCTTCTTGCGAAGAAATTAAAAAAGCGAACATGAAAGTGAAGATATAGGCTGCTTTCTGATCTGACATCTTGATCTGATCATAGAAAATGTCGTTGATTTTGCGGATGTGATCGTAATATTCCGGCCCCGCATCGCGGGTACTCAGACATTCGGCCGCGCCGTCCAGTTTAAGCAGGTTTCCGCCCGCGCTCATCGCCAACAACCCCTTATGTGCTGTTTCAGCTTTATTACACCGTCGCAATAAAACAATCCTGCCCAAAAGAGCGATCTTGACTTTTCGCTCGCCGAATTCCACTGGATTCATGCAACGAGGGGATAAATCGCTGATGCGGGCGACACTTAAAGGGGCATGCCTGGCCGCAATCGCACTTGTTGCGCCAGGGCAGGCGTCTGCCGAGCGGTTGCCGCGTCCGACGCCTGTCGCCGGCTCCGTCATCTCCCGCAAGGCCGGCGAGGAAGTGCGCTTCGTCGACGTATCCAACTGGCAGATCGTCGATCTCGCCCAGGACCTCCTGGCCGGAGACGTTCTGCGAACCAACACCACCGGTGCGCTCGCCGTGCTCTTTGCGGACCGGACGCAGATCCGGCTGGGGCGGAACACGGCCCTCCGCGTCAAAGAGATCGGCCAGGGCGACACCAGTCTCGAACTGCAGTCGGGCACGATCTGGGCACGCGCCGAACGCGGCGGCGACGGCCTTGCGGTCGACACGCCCGCCGCAACCGCTGCCATTCGCGGCACGGATTGGACGCTGACCGTCGGCGCCGACGGCAAGACCTCGCTCATCGTTCTTGAAGGCGTGGTCGAACTGAAAAACGCCTTTGGTAGCGTAACGGTTGGGCAGGGCGAGGGCGCGGTCGCGGCAATCGGCAGCGCGCCGACCAAGATCGTCATCGTTACCCCGAAAGACCGCGAGCAGATGCTCTTCCATCTGTCCCTGCGCGATGCCTTCGTCTGGATGCCGCCTTCGCCACTTAAGGTCTCCGATATGCGTCGGGAACGCGGGCGGATCGAGGCGCAACCGGAGTCCTCCCGGACCGCCGAGGACAGGCTGACCCTGGCCGAAATCCACCTGACGCTCGACGGGCGACAAAAGGCGCTGGCTGCACTTGATCAGGCGCGGCGACGGGGCCTTGATCGGTCGCAGACCGCGCGTGCCACGCTGATAGAGGCGCTCATAGCCGGCTCCGAGAACCGCCAGGACGATGCGGCCAGGCTGTTTGCAGAGGCAGCGCCCGGCCTCGACGCCAAACGCCGCCCCATCGCCGACTATGGCGGATATTTCGCCCGCGCGCTTGCCAATCCCGACCGGGTCGAGGACCCTCCCCGTCAAGCGGCCGGCGCCTATGGCGCGCTGGCCGCGGCTTGGACGGCGGGGTTCCGGGCCGATATCCGTGCCGCGATCGAGACGCTCAAAAGAGCCGAAAGGCAGAACCCGGACGATGCCACTCTACCCGCCGCCCGAGCGCAATTTGCGATGCTGCTCGACGATCGTGAGGAGATGCGCGACGGCATCGACAGGGCGCTGGCGATCGATCCGGACGATCCGACTGCACTCGAAGCGCGCGCGAACTATCGACTCCACATCGAAAACGACAAGGAAGGCGCGCTTGCCGATCTCGAGCGGGCGCTGATGACCGCGCCCGGTTCTCCGTCGATCTGGAATTCGATCGCCCTCGTCCAAGGCGAGCGGGGTGACCGCCGCGCCGCTGAAAGGGCGCTCAGGAAGGCGATGGAACTCGATCCGGCAGACCCGCTCTATCACGCCAATCTTGCGATCCAGTACCTGGACGAATTGCGGCTCGCCGAAGCCAAACGCGAGATCGATGCGGCGCTGGCGATCGATCCTTCCTTCGATGTGATGCTGGTTGCGCGTGGGCGATATCACATGCAGAACGGGAACATGGACAGGGCGGTTGAAGATCTGCTCGCCGGCTCGACCGCCAACCCGGCCTATTCCAATGCCCAACTCCTGCTCTCGGCGGCCCATTACGAGAGGGGCGAGCGGATACCTGCTGCCCAGGCACTCGACAACGCCGACCGGCTCGATCCGAATGATCCCGTCGTCGCGCAGGTCCGCACGGCCATCGCCATCGATGCCTATGACGCGGATGCAGCGATCCACAACGCCCAGGACTTCATGAGACGCGTCCGGGCGCAAGGCGGCGACACGGCGGCCCTTGGTGCCAACCAGGAAGCGGGATCGACGCTTAACGATGCCTTCCGCCTGCAGGGTCTCGACGCCTGGGGCCAGTATTACGGCGATGTTGTCTTTGATCCCTTCACCGGCGCAAGCTACGTGGACCAGGCCGTGCACGGCAGCGTCAATCCGTTCTTCAACAATTACGACTTCGCCACGGACGCGATCGCCAACACGGTCAATCCCACCAGTTTCTCCGCACTCGTCCAGGGGCTGCTGATCGAGCCGCACATGCTGGCAAGCCGCGAGCGCACGGCCAACCTGCTGCGGTCGCCGTTCCTGGAGGCGGAGCTTGGCGGCGGCTTCATCGCCAATGAAGATCATACCGGCTGGGTAGGAGAAGCGGCGATCCGCGGATTGACGCTATCCCCGTTCCCGATCAGCGTCTACGGCACGTTCCAATGGGAGGAGCCGAGGGACACGGTAGATCTCGCGGGAGGGCGCATGGAGCGCGAATTGCGAATCGTCGGTGGCAATGGTTATGTCACCGCCAGTCCGACCCCCGACGACCGCATCGTGAGCTTCGCGAATTATTCGGACGTGGACGAGTTCCAGGAATTTCTGCCCGCTCCGCCGGACGTCAACATAGGCGACAATTCCTCCGGGGTCATTTCCGGCCTCGCCTGGAGTCACACATTCGACTACCGCAGTGTCGGCAATGCAGCCCTGTTTTTCAAGGAACTTCGTACCGACGATAGCGTCACCATTCGCGACGCGGTCGGCGCCGGGAGCAGCCTTGATGTCGATGCAAAGGAGCGAACATACGTCGCCGCGGTCAATCACATGTACGGCGTTGGAGACCTGACGTGGCGTTATGGCGCTGAAGGTGGAAGCGTCCGGACCGACACCGCGACTCGTGCCAGCCTCATCTTTCCACCGGTACTGCCACTCCCACCTTCCTTCGAGTCATCTGTGCGGGCGGTGGCGAAGGCTTATGTGGATGGGCTTTACGAGATCGCGCCCAACCTCAAGGTCGAAGGCGCACTGTTTGCCCGCTACATCGAGGACGTCAATGACAACCATACCAGACTTGAGCCGAAACTCGGGGTCGCCTGGGCGCCGATCGAAGGCCACTGGCTGCGTGCGGCTGTCCAACGCGAAGGCTATGGCTTCGGCGCGGCGACGCTCGCGCCGATCGGCATCGTCGGTCTGCAGCCCAACCAATTCCTGATTGGCCCCACCGGATATGCCGACACGCTGGCACTCCACTGGGACGCCGAATGGGACGAGCGGTTCTTCACCGCGGTCGATTATCAGCATCAGGAAATTCGCGGAGGCTCGGTCAATGTTCCATTCTCGACGACGGAATTTGCATTCGATAAAGCGAGAGCCGAGCGCCTGGCATTGACCGCAAACCTTGCACTCGGCCACGGCCTCGGGCTCTCTGCGACCCTGGCCCGCATGGCAAGCGAAAACCTCTCGACGGGGAGCAGTGGCGATCTTCCCTTTCTGCCGGAAAATGCTGCCCAAGTGGCACTGACCTGGGTCAATATCGCGAATGTCAAAGCAACAATCGCTGCTAATTATGTCGGCGAGCGCAGAGATCTTGCCACGACGCTTGGCGACTTCTGGACGCTCGACGCGGCACTGCAGTGGGAACCATTCGACAAACGCATCGAGGTGGAGCTCGCCGGCTTCAACCTGCTTGACGAGGAATTCGAACTCCGAAACGGCTTGCCCGGCTGGGGACCGACCGTGAAGGGCACGGCCAGAGTGCGGTTCTGATGAACAATCCCCGACCGGCCCTTACCGATCGAGCTGCACCCAGGCAGACAAGTGCCGATCGGCTTTCCGCCACCCGGAGAGTGAAGCTCGGCGCCCTCACGGTTTTTGTCACAGTCCTCGTCTCGCTTGCCTCGCTCACCAGCGCCTGGACGCTCGCGGACCTTCGAGTCTACGACTATTTCTCGACCTTCGGACGCCCATCCTTGCCTGCGGATGGACCGGTCATCGTCGCTATCGATGAGCCGTCAATGGCCGAGATCGGCAGTCAATGGCCCTGGCCGCGCGCGCTCCACGCCCGGCTGGTCGAAGCGCTCCGGGAGGCGGGCGCGCGGGCGATCGCTTTCGACATCGTCTTCGCCGAGCCGGCGGTGGCGGCTGAGAATGATGCGGCGCTCGCCACCGCTCTCGGTCCGGACGTCGTGCTTGCCGGCGACCAATCGCTGATCGAAACGCCGCAGGCCGAACAGTTCGTGCGCACCGAACCCCTGCCGCTCTTCATCGAATGGGGCGCGAAAGTAGGCATCGCCTCGGTCCATCTCAGCGGCGACGGCACCTTGCGGCAGGTTCCGACCTATCCGGATGGATTCGCCCTTGCCCTCGCCGGTGTCGCCGGGCGCGAAACCGCCGTGCCTCCGGAAAATGCTCTGATACAGAGTTTCGGTCCGCCGCGAACCTATCCGACCTTCTCCTATTACCAAGCTCTGGACCCACCCAATTTCCTGCCCGAAGGTGTTTTCCGCGACCGCGTCGTGATCGTCGGCCTCAGTCTCCAGAATGCTCCGTCGATCGCCGGCGGCGGAATAGACGCTTTCGCCACCTCCGACACGGTCCATTCGCGCAGCCTGGTCGCGGGTGCGGAGATCCAGGCAACCATATACGACAATCTCGTCCACCGACTGTTCGTCCGGCAGGCCGGTACCGGCATTGCCATCCCGGCCACCGTTTTCGCTGCGCTCGCGGCCGCGTTTGCCGTCTTCAAGGCGACAAGCTGGAAAACGCTCGGCGGCGGCACCCTCGCCCTGGCCCTGATGATCGTCGGGAGCTATGCGCTTCTCCGTCTGAGGCATCTGTTCGTCTCGCCAATCGGCCCCGCACTCGCCTTCTTCGCCGTTGCGGTCGGCCAGGCGGGCCTCGACTACGCCGAAGAGCGCCGACGGCGGCGGGCGATCACGCGCGCCTTCTCGCAGTATCTCTCGCCGACTCTCGTGGAACGGTTGGCGCAGGACTCGTCTCAGTTGAAGCTCGGCGGCGAACGGCGCACGCTCACGATTCTTTTCTGCGACATTCGCGGCTTCACGACGATCGCGGAGGACATGAAGGACGACCCGGAGGGCCTGACGACGCTGGTCAACCGCCTTTTGACGCCGCTGTCCGACGCCGTGCTGAACCAGGGCGGCACTATCGACAAATATATCGGCGATTGCCTGATGGCCTTCTGGAACGCCCCGCTCGACGATCCGGACCATGCGTTTCATGCCGTCACCGCGGCCCTCGACATGCTGGCCGCGCTCTCCCGGGTCAACGCCGAACTCGAAGCCGAAGCCAGGGCCGTCGGGGGCGTGCCGCGCCGGCTTCGCATCGGCATCGGTATCAATACCGGCGAATGCATTGTCGGTAACATGGGCTCCGCTCGCCGTTTCGACTATTCTGCGCTCGGCGACGCCGTTAATCTTGCGTCTCGCCTGGAAGGCGCATCGAAGCACTATGGCATCCCCCTCCTGCTCGGCGAACGCACTGCGGCGCTTGCCGCTTCAAAATATACGATCGCCGAGCTCGACCGGATCAGCGTCAAGGGTCGGAGCGCGGTTTCGCCCGTTTTCACCGTCGCCGAGAATGTCACGGCAGTGGCGCTTGCCCGACATCGCGCCTATCTCGAGGCAAAGTATCGCGGCGAGATCACGGTAGATGACGGGCTGTTCGACGAGCTCAAGACAGCCCTGCCATCGCTCGCACGCTATTACGAGAGTGAGCGGGAACGGCTGGTGCAGTAGTGCCGAAATCTCGTCACATCACGGGCGCGTTCGGGCGGCGCGCACGGCTGCCGCGAGAAAGCCGCGCAGCACCGCAAGCAGCGCCTCCGGCTGCTCGATACTGGGGATATGCCCGGCGTCGCGGATGATCTCGAAGCGGGCGCCGGGGATGAGCGCCGCGGTGGAGCGCACCAGGTCGGGCGGCGTCGAGCCGTCCTGGTCGCCGGCAATGCAGAGCACCGGCACGGCGATCTTGCCGGCCGCGTCGGTGTAGTCGGCGTCGCGGATCGCCGCGCAGGTGCCGACATAGCCCGCCACCGGCTGGCGCACCAGCATGTTGCGATAGCCGGCGAAGGCCGCGTTTTCCGGCCGGCGGAAGGCCGGCGTGAACCAGCGCTCGAGCACGCCGTCGGCGATCACCGCAAGCCCCTTTGCCTCGACAGCGGCGATGCGTTCGTCCCACATCTCGGCCGTGCCGATCTTGTGGGCGGTGTTGGAAAGCACGAGCGCCCGCACCAGGTCGGGGCGGCGCTGATAGAGCGCCTGCGCGATCAGGCCGCCGACCGAGAGCCCGCAGACGATCGCCTTCTTCACCCCGAGCCGATCGAGAAGACCGGCAAGGTCGGTGGCCAGTTCCTCGATCGAATAGGGAACCTGGCCGATATCGGAAAGGCCGTGGCCGCGCTTGTCGTAGAGAAGCATGGTATGGGCGCCGGCGAGCCCGATGACTATATCGCGCCAGATGCGGAGATCCGTGCCGAGCGCATTGACGAAGACGATCACCGGCTTGTCCGTGACGGCGCCGATCAATCGGTAATGAAACGTGTTGTCATTGATACGGGCGAACTGCATCGCAGATTTCCTCCGCCGCCTTCAAAAGCTCATCCGGAGCACCACGGCTTCGCGCCCGACGATCGGTGGAGAAGAAGGTCACCCCGTGATCACGATCAGGACTTTGCAGCGGGCCGAAGCCCCTGCTTGTCGAAAAAAGCACGCCACATCTAAAAGGTTCCACTGATTGGCCTTTTGCGTCATTGGCGCATACGTGCGTTCGGCTCCTTAATACCCCCTCGCCGCCCCGGCGCCGATGCGGCTGTCGACGGCGCCGTTGTAGCGCGCGCCGCCGCCGGTCTCGATTTCGCTCACGCTGCCTCCACCGACCAGGATGCCCGTCGCCTGCCCCCAGATCTTCCAGTTCTCATCGACCTGAACATTATGACCCATGGTCGAAAGCAGCTTCAGCGAATCGGGCGAAAGAGCATAGGGCTCCATGTACACCTTGTCCGGCAGCCACTGATGATGAATGCGCGGCGCATCGACCGCCTCCTGAATGTTCATGCCGTGATCGATCACGTTGAGGATCGCCTCCAGCGTGATGGTGATGATTCGGGCTCCGCCCGGGCTGCCGATCACCATGAAGGGCTTGCCGTCCTTGGAGATGATGGTCGGGCTCATGGAGGAAAGCGGCGTCTTGCCGGGTGCGATCGCGTTCGCCTCTCCCTGGACGAGACCATAAAGGTTGGGCGCGCCGGGCTTGGCGGTGAAATCGTCCATCTCGTTGTTGAGCAGGATGCCGGTTCCCGGCGCGACGACGCCGGCGCCGAAGGAGCCGTTCAACGTATAGGTGACTGCAACCGCATTGCCCTCGTCGTCGATGATCGAATAATGCGTCGTCTCCTTGCTTTCGGCAAAGTCCGCCGGCGTCAGCGCCTCGGAAATGCCCGCCCTGAAGGGGTCGATCTTCGCCCGGATCTCGCGGGCATAGGCCTTGTCGGTGAGCTTCGCGACCGGGTTCTGGACGAAATCCGGGTCACCGAGCGCCGTATTGCGGTCGACATAGGCGTGGCGCATCGCCTCCACCATTGCATGCACCGTCCCGGCGGAACCATAGCCGAGATAGGTGAGCGGATAGCCCTCGAGAATGTTCAGTATCTCGCAGATGATCACCCCGCCCGAGGAGGGCGGCGGCGAGGAGACGATGTCATAGCCGCGGTAATTGCATTTGACCGGCGCGAGTTCGCGCACCTGATAGCGCTCGAAATCCTGCTTTGAAAGGATGCCGCCCCTTTCCGCGCTCGCCTTGACGATCAAGTGGGCGATCTGCCCCTTGTAGAAGGCGTCCGGCCCATCCTCCGCAATGCTCGCGAGCGAAGCGGCCAGATCGACCTGCACCAGGCGTTCGCCGACGGCGAATGGCTTGCCGTCGGCTTTCAGGAAGATCGCGGCGGCGGCCGGATCCTTTGCCAACCGATTGGCCGCGCGCTCGAACGCGCCGATATCGCCCTGCTCCAGCACGAAGCCCTCGCGCGCAAGCCGGATCGCTGGCGCGACCAGTTCCTTGAGCGGTTGCGAGCCGTAGCGGCTGCGGGCGAATTCGAAGCCTGCGACCGGCCCCGGCACGCCCACGGCAAGATAGCCTTCGGTGCTCAGGCCTTTGACGAGATCGCCCTTGTCGTCGAGATACATGCTCTTGGTCGCGGCAAACGGCGCGCGTTCGCGGAAGTCGAGAAAGGTCGTGCGGCCATCCTTGAAGCGGATCGTCATGAAGCCGCCGCCGCCGATGTTGCCTGCGGTCGGGTAGACGACGGCAAGCGCATAGCCGACGGCGACCGCCGCATCGACCGCATTGCCGCCCTTCTTCAGCACCTCGACGCCGACATCGGAGGCGAGGTGCTGGGCGGTTACCACCATGCCATGCTCGGCCTCGACCGGAGCGGGCGAGGCTGCCCATCCCGGCTGCGGCGGGACCGAACCGAGCGCGAATACCAGCGCAAAGGACAGGCTCTTCCAGGTGAAACTGCGCATGCACACCTCCCAGTTCGCGCGGGCGTCTGCGCCCGGCTCTTCAGATCGTCTCTTCAACCGTGGACTGTAGCACCAAAAAATGCAGTCGCGAAAGCGAGTACTTCACGCTCCGTCTGCCGGCCTTCGGCTCCGCTTCCGCTGGCGATTCGTCGTTGCCCCGTTATCGCCTTGCCTGATTTGGGGCCGGCTTGTCCGCCGCGTCAATGCCTCCATGCGTATCAATCCTTTTGGGCTAATCCGAAAGGAGTACACTCGATTGACTGTCCGGGCCTGCCGTGACACTCTCTTGTGCGGTGCAGCACTGCGGCACCACCCTTTGCTACGGTCACCCGGATCGAGGACTGAGCACATGCGGCTGGATGAACCGGTCTCCGAATATCCCGAGACCCGCGGCCTCCCGGTCGATCGCCTGATGCATTCATTCCAAAATCGCAAGTTGCACCCCCCGCTCGTCGGGCGACCCAACAATTGCCGTCATTGTGGCGTTTGTGCATGTCGCCTCGCTGTCGGGAGGGTGCAAGCGGGCACGGCAAGACGTCTCTATGAAGGAGAAGAAGCGGTATGAATGTTCTGTTTGCCGGCGGCAATGGTTACTATCCCGAATTCAGCGGCGGCGTTCAGTCGAGCACGCACCATCTCGTCCAGCAATTGCGCGACCGCGGCCACCAGGCAGGTGTGCTGGCCGCCCTGTTCGGCGATGGCTTCTTCGGCTTCAAGGCGCGATTGAAGCTCAAGCTGTCCGGCGAGCGCGGCGTCATGGACAGCTTTCCCGGTTATCCGGTCGTTCGCGGCTGGTTTCCCTGGGAGGCGGCAACCGTTGCCGTCAGGAGACTTCAGCCGGATGTGGCGGTCGTGCAGTGTCACAAATCCGTGCCGATCGGCAAGGCGCTCGAGGCGCATGGCGTGCCTCTGGTCGTCTATTTGAGAAATGTCGAGTTCCATGAGCTTGCCGGCGACCTGCGCGAACTGAACTTTGCGCTCTATATCTCAAATTCGGAATTCACCGCCCGGGCCTACAAGCAGAAATTCGGCATTGATTCGGTGGTCATCCCGCCAACGATCAATCCCGAAACCTACAAGACACCGACGACCCGGGACTATGTGACCTTCATCAATCCGTACAAGGAAAAGGGCTTCGAGCTGGCGGTACAGATCGCCGCGAATTGCCCGGACATTCCCTTTCTCTTCGTCGAGAGCTGGAAGCTTTCCGACGACCATCGTGCCGAAATCGAGAAGATCATCACGCCACTCAAGAACGTTCGGCTGGAAAACCGCACCAGCGACATGAAAACCATATATGGTCGCACGAAGATTCTGCTTGCGCCGAGCAAATGGGAGGAGGCCTGGGGTCGGGTCGCCTCCGAAGCCCATTGCAGCGGCATTCCGGTGGTCGGCTCGCGCCGCGGCGGGCTGCCGGAAGCGATCGGCGATGGCGGCATCGTCCTCGATTACGATGCGCCGCTCGACGAATGGACCGGCGCCATCCGTCGTCTCTGGAGCGACGAGACGGAATATCAGCGGCTGTCGAAAGCCGCTTTGGCTTTCGCCGGGCGCCCGCTCATGCAGCCGGCGCGGCAGTTCGCCGCCTTCCTCGAAGTCCTCGAGCGGGCCGCCTTGAGCCGCTCCGCCGAACGCAAGGCTTCCTGAGGCAAGGCATGCGCATCGGTTTTGTAGTCGGGCAATTTCCACAACTGTCGGAAACGTTCGTCATCGGCCAGATGGTCGGCCTTCTCAAGCGCGGTTTCGAGGTCGAGGTCGTCTGCAACGGCATCACGGACTGCCATCTCGCCAATAGCGGCCGGGAGCCCCTGGCGACGCTTCTCGAGCGAACCCGCGACTGGTGGGGCGCGGCGGCGCGCGCGCGGCCCGCGTTGCGGCGCCTGCCGCCGAAGCTCCACGACAAGGTTTCCACCGCCCTTGACCTCACCTCGGTTGCGAGACTGAATGGCTGCGACGCAGTCGTCGCCCATTTCGGCCACAATGGCGCCCGTGCTGCCCGGCTGAAGAAATGGAAACGGCTGACTCCTCCGATCGTCACCATCTTTCACGGCTACGATGTCGGCGTGCCGATGCACGAGGGCGATCTCGACCGCTACAGCGACCTCTTCCGCCACGGCACGCTGAACCTGACGGTGAACGACTTCTTCCGCCGCGCCCTGATCGGGGCCGGCGCCCCGAAGGAGAAGGTCGCGGTCCATCATATGGGCATCGACCTGCACAACATCTCCTATGCCTGGAAGTCCTGGCGCCACGCGTCGCTGCAATTGGTTTCGGTATGCCGGCTCGCCGAGAAGAAGGGTGTGGAATTTGCGCTCCGCGCCCTCGGACGGCTTGCCATCGACGCGCCGAAGCTTGCCTGGCACTATCGCATTATCGGCGACGGTCCCTTGCGCAGGAAGCTCGAAGCGCTCGCCCGCACACTTGGGATCGCCGATCGCGTCTCCTTCCTCGGTAGCCTAGCTCATGAGGACGTCAAGCAATGGCTGAGGCGCTCGCACGCCTTCGTCCTGCCGAGCGTGACCGCCAGCAACGGCGACGTCGAAGGCATCCCGGTGGCGCTGATGGAGGCGATGGCTGCCGGCCTGACGGTGGTCAGCACCGATCACTCCGGTATTCCCGAGCTGGTCGAAGACCAGAAGACGGGCTTTCTCGCTCCTGAAAGGGATTTCGAGACGCTCGCTGACCGGCTCCGCTTCGTCGCCGAGCATCCGGAGCGATGCGAACTGATTGCTCGGCAGGCGCGGCGCAAGGTCGAGGCGGAATTCGACGCGGAGCGTCTCGACGAGGAATTCGCCGGCATCGTCAGCCGCTGCGCCAGAAAGAGACAGGCCGCTTGAACCAGGAAAACCTTCAATTCGGACGCCTCGCCCTGCGCGGTGGCCTGGTGACCGGCGGCGCGCAAGCGGTCCGCATGGCGATCCAGTTCATTTCCGTCGTCGTGCTCGCCCGGCTGCTGGCGCCGGAGGATTTCGGTCTCGTCGCCTCCGTGAGCCCAATCGTCGCCTTCGTCGGACTGTTTCAGAATCTGGGGCTGCAGCAGGCCGTCGTCCAGCGCAAGGAGATCGGCGAGCGCCAACTCAACCAGGTCTTCTGGATCAGCGCCCTCATCGGGTTTGCCTGCACGCTCGTCGTCGTCGCGCTGTCCCCGGCCGTTGCCACCTTCTACGGTGATCCGCGGATGACGGCGATCACCGTTGCCGCCGCCCTGCCGCTGCTTCTCGGCAGCCTTGCGTCCCTGCCACTGGCGCTGATGAACCGGCATCTGAAGTTCGGCCAATTGGCGCTGAACGATGTCTATGCTGCGGTCGTCGGCCTCCTCGTCACCGCCACAGCCGCCTGGCTCGGCATGGGCTATTGGTCGCTGGTGATCGGCCCCGCCGCCTCGGCCGCCATCGCGCTGCTGGCGGCCTGGCTGTCGACCCGCTGGGTACCCGGCCGGCCGGATTTTTGGATCGACCGCGACATTATCTCCTTCGGGGCCAATCTCACCGGCTTCAATCTCGTCAACTTCTTCTCGCGCAATCTCGACAACATTCTGATTGGCAAGTTCGCCGGAGCCGTCGAGCTCGGCTACTACGACCGCGCCTACAAGCTCCTGCTGTTTCCGCTGCAGAACATCACGCAGCCGCTGTCGCGCGTGATGATCCCGCTCATGAGCCGCATCCAGGAAGACAAGGCGCGCTTCCGCGACATCTATCTGCGAACGAACTGGCTGCTGGCGATCGTCACCATGCCCGGTATCGCAGCACTCACCCTGGCGGCCGAACCGACGGTCGGCATCCTCTTCGGCGAAAAGTGGCTGCCGGTCGCGCCGATCTTCGCCTGGCTCGGCATCGCCGGTCTCATGCAGCCGGTTTCGAGCACCACCGGCTGGATCTTCATCTGCCAGGGCGAAACGAAGACTATGTTCCGCTGGGGCATCTATTCGTCGCTGACGACGGTGCTCGCCTTCGCTGTCGGCCTCAAATGGGGGGCGGTCGGTGTCGCCGCCGCCTATGCGGTGAGCGGCTACCTGCTGCGCGTGCCGGTTTTGGCATGGCTTCTGCAGCGCATCGGTCCGGTGTCGGCAGGCGACTTCCTGCTGGTGCAGGGCCTTTTTCTCGGATCGGCGCTCGTCGCCTGGCTCTGTTACGGGCTGCTGCCGGAGGCCCTGACCGGAACCTCCGACATGCTTGCACTCGGCTCAGCCATCGCCCTCAACTACGGGCTAGCGCTGGTCTTTGCGCTCGTCCTACGCCCGCCGCGCCAGGTCCTGCTCGACGTCCTCAGGCGAGGGCTGGGCGCTGTTCGCAGTTGAACCCTCGATCAGCGGGCGGATGAGATCCGCCGCCGACATGGCCGAGGCATGCTCCTCGACAACCGCCTCGAGGCTCACCGCGCGATAGTGATCGAGACTGCCGGCGAAGCGGTCGAGCCTGGCGCTCGCCTCGTCCGGCGTCACCGTGTCGATATCGAGCAGCACGTCGGCAACGCCGATGCGCTTGGCAAGTTCCTTGGTCTTGAACTCGTAGGCGATCGGCAGCACCGGCGTGCCGACGCACAGCGACATGATCATCATGTGCATCCGCGTCGCCACGACGAAATCGAAATCCTTGACGACCGCCATCAATTGTTCGGGCGTATGGAAGGACGCGTCGACCGTCGCGTGACTTGCGATTTCGGGGGCAAGACCGGAGACGATCACCTCTGCCGTCTTCGAATCGTCATGGGCATATTCCGGCACGCCCTGGCAGGTGGAAATGAAGGTGACCTCCTTGCCATGATCGCGCACGAGACGCGTGGCGATCTCGCGAACGGAGTCGATATAGCGGTCCATGCCGCCGGCGCCGTCCTTCACGTAATGCCAGTGCCGCACCGAAATGCCGACGCGGCCGCTCGGCGCCGGGCGGCCGACGATCAGCAGCGCCTTGACCCGCTCAACATCGGCGAGCGCGAAGACGGCATCGGCAATCACATGGCACTTCCCCGGATCGTCGACCAGATCGAGGATGTGCTCGCGCGAACGCTCGTCACGCAGCAGGATCAGTGGGCTCAGCGCGAAAACCGGCTGCAGCATCCGGCGGTTATAGGGCTTTTCGAACGGCCCCAGCGACTGGGTGAAGAAGATCGGCCTTTTGCCGAGCATCTCGCCCACCTTGAATTCGTTGATGCGTCGCTCGAGCGAATAGTTCTCCACGAGATAGGTGCCGCCGGTGGTGATCACCAGATCGGCATCCCTGTAGAGCGCCAGGCTCTTGCGGTCGTCGTCGCTGAAGAAACGCCGGTCGAGATAATTGCCGCTGCCGACATGGCTGAGGGCCTGGAAGACCGCCTGGTTATAGACCTGCTTCAGCGCATTCTTGAGGGTGTTGTCGTCATATTTGTACTTGAAGAAGGATTCCGACGGGAGCTTGCGAAGCTCGATATCCGGATAGTGCTCCTTCGGATAGAGCCTTCTCGCCACTTCCGGCTGGCTATCGAACACCAGGAATTCCACGCCCTCGCCCAACAGCGTCTTCAGGATATGCCTGATCGCGAGCAGGATCGCCGCGTCGCCCGTGTTCAAGCAGACGGTGTTTTCGACTACAACTTTCATGTTTCGTCATCCCCGTGTGAAAAAGGTCCTGCGGACGTGGAAGGTCATGCCGGCCGGCTCGCCCAATACAGGATGCTCCCGCACCGGACGGAAAGTCCCGCGACCGCGGTTCTGTCGCGTAGTTTTGGTGAATTCATGGCCGGAAGGCGTTTGCCGTCCGCCGGAGAGCACACGTTTGGCGGGAGAAACCGTTAGGGAAAGCCGATACCAGTCCCGCTCGGACTGGATCATCCATGGGTGACTCCAGATTGGATGAGCGTATCGGCCTGGCTCGCCCCTGCGATCATCTGCAAACGGCAAAATCGCGTGGCTGGCCCGGCCTCGTGTTCAGGCAAGGCCAGCCAGCCCGCAACGCACGCTACTCGGCAGCCATTGCCAGTCGCACTACCTGTTCCTCCGTCGGATCCTCATGGATTTCATCTGCAGTCGGCTTGATCCGGAACCAGGCGGCATAGAGCGCCGGCAGGAACAGCAGGATCAGCACCGTGCCGACCGCCGTTCCGCCGATCAGCGTATACGCCATCGACCCCCAGAAGACCGAGTGTGTGAGGGGAATGAAGGCCAGCACGGCGGCGAGTGCGGTCAGGATCACGGGCCTCGTGCGTTGCACCGTGGCCTCGATGACGGCGTGATAGGCGTCGAGGCCGGCAGCACGGTTCTCCTTGATCTGTTCGGTCAGGATCAGCGTATTGCGCATCAGGATGCCCGCCAGCCCTATCAGGCCCAGTATGGCGTTGAACCCGAAGGGCTGATTGAAGGTGAGCAACATCGGCACGACGCCGACGAGGCCAAGCGGTGCCGTCAGCATGACCATGGCCATCGTCGAGAAGGATCGCACCTGCAGCATGATGACGATCAGCATCGCGGCGATCATGGCCGGGAAAACCTTGCCCAGCGCGGTATTCGCCTTCGCTGCCTCCTCGATCGATCCACCCAATTCGATGCGATAGCCGGCCGGAAGCGATGCGATCAGCGGCTGAAGGGCAGTCATGATCTGCTTTGAGACCTCCGGAGGCTGGGTCGCTTCATTGATGTCCGAGCGGATCGTGATGACGGGCGTGCGATCGCGGCGCTTCAGGATCGGCTCTTCCAGATGGATCTCCGAATGGCCAATCTGGTCGAGCGGAATCGGGCGCCCGTCGCGGCTCATCAGCGAGAAATCCGCCAGACGCGTCGGATCCAGCCGCTCGCCGCCGGCGCTGCGTGCGACGATCGGAACGTTACGGATGTCCTCGCGCACCTGCGTAACCGGGATGCCGGTGAGGAGGAACTGCAGTTGCTGGGCCGCCTCGGCTGGCGAAAGGCCGATGAGGTTCAATCGCTCCTGATCCGGGATGAAGCGGAGCACGGGCGTGCGATTACCCCAATCGCGGTTGGCCTGCCGCACGTCCGGGACGCCGCGCATGATGTCGAGCGCCTTCTCGGAAATGCTGTACAGTTGAGCGGGATCAGGTCCCATCACCCGAAACTCGACCGGGAACGGCGTGTAGGGTCCGAACACAAGCTGGGTGACGCGTACATAGGCCTCAGGTACGAGCCCCTGCGACACCGCTTCGCGCAGCCGGTGCTTCAAGGCCTCGCGCGCCTCCGCGTCCGGCGTAAGCACGACGATCTTGGCAAAGGCCGGATCAGGCAGTTCCGGCGCCATCGCGAAGAAGAAGCGAGGAGCGCCCTGGCCGACATAGCTCGTGACGAGCTTGGCCTCGGACTGCTCGTCCAGCCACTGTTCGAGCTTCTCGACTGCCGCCGTCGTCGTCTCGATGCTGGCGCCTGCCGGCAGCCGAACCTCCACCAGCACCTCCGGGCGGTCGGACGTCGGGAAGAACTGCTGTTTGATGGCGCCCATGCCGACCACGGAAAGCGCGAAGGCGATGCCAACGACAGCGCAGGTCAGAAACTTGCGGCGCACCGCAAAGGTAATGAGCCGTCGCAGACGCCGGTAGTTCGGCGTGTTGTAAATCGCCTCATGACCGCCCTCGACCGGTTTGATCGCGGGCAGCATCTTGACGCCGAGATAGGGCGTGAACACCACCGCGACGACCCAGGAGACGATGAGGGCGAACCCCACCACCCAGAAGATGTTGCCGGCGTATTCGCCCGCGGTCGATCGCGCGAAGCCCACCGGCAGGAAGCCGGCGATCGTCACGAGTGTTCCCGAGAGCATCGGCGCAGCAGTGTGGCTCCACGCATAGGCCGCCGCCTTGATGCGGCCCATGCCCTCTTCCATTTTCACCACCATCACCTCGATGGCAATGATGGCGTCATCGACGAGAAGGCCGAGTGCCAGGATGAGGGCGCCGAGCGTGATGCGGTCGAAGAACCGACCCGTCTCCAACATAATAAGGAAGACGACCGCAAGCGTCAGCGGGACGGCAGCCGCCACCACGATGCCGACCCGCCAGCCGAGGCTGATGAGGCTCACTATCAGCACCACGCCGAGCGCCATCGCGAACTTCATCATGAATTCGTCGACCGCAGAGGTGATGTTGACGGCCTGGTCGGTTACCTTGTCGATCGTCATCCCGAGCGGCAGTGCCGATGCGATCGCTGCAGTCCTGTCCTCCAGCGCCTTGCCGAGCGCGAGGCCGTCCCAGCCCTCCTGCATCACAGCCGCAAGCATGATGGTCGGCTCACCCTGGCGCCGGATCAGGTAGGTCGGAGGATCCTGATAGCCGCGGCGGACCTCGGCGATGTCGGAGAGCTTCAGCGTCCGCCCGGCAGCCGCAATCGGCGTGTCGGCGATCGCCTGGACACTGTCATAAGCGCCGTCGACCCGAATAAAGACCTGCGGCCCCTTTGTGTCGATCGAGCCCGCCGGTGTAACGGTGTTCTGCCGCTGCAGGGCGGCAACGATATCCTGTGCCGAGACGCCGAGGGTTGCCAGCTTGGCGTAGGAGAACTCGACGAAGATCTGTTCGGGGCGTTCACCGAGGATGTTGATCTTCTTGACGCCGGGCACGTGCAGGAGGTCCTGGCGGATCACCTCGGCCTGTCTGGCCAGCTCACGCATCGGCATGCCCTTTGCCTTTAGCGCATAAAGGGCGAAGCTCACGTCCGAATATTCGTCGTTGACGAAGGGACCGTAGACGCCGGAGGGCAGATTGCGGGCTTCATCCCCGAGCTTCTTGCGGGCCTGGTAGAACTCCTCGTGCACGACGAATGGCGGGGTGCTGTCCTTCAGCGTGACCGTCATATACGCATAGCCCGGCCGTGTGGTCGTCTCCACCCGGTCGTACCAGGTCAGCTCCTGAAGCCGCTTCTCCAGCGGTTCGGCGACGAGGTCCTGCATTTCGCGTGCCGTCGCGCCGGGCCATGCCGTCGTGACGGTCATGGTCTTGATGGTGAAGTTCGGATCCTCCGCCCGTCCAAGCATAACGAAGGCGTAGGCGCCGGCGGCCACCAGCAGGAGGATGAAGAACAGGGTGACGGCGCGTTCGCGAACGGCTATCGCGGAAAGATTGAGGTTCATCTTCAGTTGCCCCCACTTTCGGATGCAGTTCTGACGCTAGCACCTTCCTGTAGGAGATGAGCGCCGAGCGAAACAATCGGATCGCCAGGGTTCAATCCGGAGATCATGGCGGTCTCGCTGGTGACGCGGACAAGTTTGACGGGTCGAAAGCGCACGCTCGAGCTGGCTCTGTCCAAGACCCAAACGCCGGTCTTCTCGCCATCGTCGAGCACGGCTCCGAGCGGCACCTGGACTTCCGGCTGGCTCACCTGGTTTGCAATCCGAATGGTAACCGTGGAGCCGAGCGGCGCTGCCGCGGCCTCGCCATCGAGGACGTAGCGGGCCTCGTAGGTACGCGTCTGGGGATCGGCGTAGTCCGATAACTGCCGCAGATGTGCCGTGTAGCGACGCTCATCGCCTCCATACAGGCTGGCCTCGGCCTTAGAGCCGAGCGCCGGCCGGAGCGTCTCGGGAAGTGCGATGACGGCCTCGCGGGGACCGGCGTGGGCAAGTCTAACCACCGGCTGACCGGCGGCGACAACCTGCCCCGGCTCGCCGAGCGTTTCGACCACCGTTCCATCCGCATCCGCCGCCAGGACAGAATAGGTCGCCTCGTTCTCTGCAACCCTTGCTTCCGCTTCGGCGGCGGCGAGCCGCGCCAAGGCGGTATCGAGCGCTGCCTTGGCCTGCTCGTAACGCTGCGGCGTTGCCGCCAGTCCATTCTTTACGAGAACAGCATAGCGCTCCTCGTCGGCACGCGCCTGGACCAGGACAGCGCGTGCTGCAGCGACAGCGTTGCGCCTGGCGGTGAGCGCAAGCTGTAGATCGGTCTCATCGATCCTCAGAAGCGCCTGCCCGGCCGTCACCTGTTCACCGATGTCCACGAGGCGCTGGGTGATCTTGCCCGGCACCCGGAAACCAAGATTGCTCACAACTCGCGCGGCGATCGTACCTGTGAAGGCTCGCTCGGCTCGTTCGGGTCTCGTCGCTTCCACGACCCTTACAAGTGACGATGCGATGCGGGGATCCGCAACCTCTGCGTCTCGTGCAGGCGTTTCGAAAACGAACGCATACGCCGCGCCCCCGGCTGCAGCCACGAGGCCGATCGCTGTGAAAATGAATTTGCGCTTCATGCCAGATGCCCCTTGTTGACAGGCGTCGCCATAATTAGATTGCAATCTAAATCTAAAAGCGCTATAGATGTCAACTGAAATCTAATTGGAGGTGGATCATGAGAGTTAGCCGCGCCCAGGCGGAGGCAAATCGCGAAGCCGTCATCAACGCAGCGAGCCGGCTTTTTCGAGAGCGCGGCTTCGACGGCATCGGGCTCAAGGATCTGATGAAGGGGGCCGGCCTGACCCAGGGCGGGTTCTACAAGCAGTTCGAATCCAAGGAAGATCTTGCGGCACAGGCATCGAGGCGGGCGATGGAGCACGCGACACGCAGATGGTCGGCCGTTGCCGCCGAAAGTCCTGATCCCCTCAAGGCCGTTATCGAGCTCTACCTGTCGACGGGACATCGCGAAGAGAAGAGCGACGGTTGTCCGTTGGTGGCGCTTGGCGCTGACGCGGCGCGTCAAAGCGAGGAGGTGCGCGCTTCATTCCAGGACGGAATTCAAGCTCATCTTGAAATCCTCGACGAATTGATGCCGGCGGCGGAAGGTCCAGAGGCCCGTGGCAAAGCCATGGCAATGCTGTCGCTCATGGTCGGTGCTGTAACGATCTCGCGTATCCTGAATGATGAAGAGATGTCGGAGCGGTTTCTCAACGTAGCGGCCGACGAAGTTCGGCGGATCGCCGCCTCCGCCGGGAAAGCATGAGATTCCCGCGATCTCCTCGCGGAGGTCATAACTGTAGCCGCCTGATCCTTGGATTTCTGAAGATCACCCACGCCGTTTCGCGGACGGATCCAAACAAAATACAACGGAGAACACATGCGCCGTATCGTTGTTACAGGCATGGGAGCAGTCAGCCCCCTCGGAGCCAACGTGACGACTTCCTGGTCTCGGCTCTTGTCTGGGCGTTCGGGCATCCGACGGCTCCCGGACGAAGTGGTGGGAGACCTGCCGGCGAAGGTCGGTGGAACCGTGCCCTCGCTGGAAGAAGACCCCCAGGCGGGCTTCGATCCGAATGCCGTCTTTGCCCCAAAAGATCAGCGCAGGGTCGACCGCTTCATTCTCTTCGCGCTGGCAGCCGCACAAGAGGCACTCGAGCAGGCGAACTGGCGACCTGACTCCGAAACCGACCGCCTGCGCACAGCCACGATCATCGCTTCAGGCATCGGCGGGTTCCCCGCCATTACGGAAGCGGTGCGAACGGTCGATCAGCGGGGTGTCCGGCGTCTTTCACCGTTCACGGTGCCCTCCTTCCTCGTGAACCTGGCAGCGGGACAGATTTCCATCCGCTACGGCTTCAAAGGTCCGCTCGGCGCCCCGGTGGCAGCGTGTGCGGCCGGCATTCAGGCGATCGGTGACGCGGCTCGTCTTATCCGCGGCAATGAAGCCGACATCGCGGTATGTGGCGGAACGGAAGCATGTATGAATACTGTCAGCCTCGGTGGCTTTGCCGCGGCGCGCTCTCTTTCGACCAGTTTCAATGACACACCTGATCGGGCCTCGCGCCCCTTCGATATGTTGCGCGACGGCTTCGTCATGGGCGAAGGCGCCGGCGTCCTGGTCATCGAGGCTTTGAGTCACGCGCTCGCACGCGGCGCTAAACCGCTAGCCGAGCTCGTCGGCTACGGCACGACTGCCGACGCTCACCACGTCACTTCCGGTCCCGAGGACGGCGACGGCGCGCGCCGCGCCATGGAGATCGCGATTGCCCAGGCCGGAATTTCGCCGCGCGAGATCCGCCACCTCAATGCGCACGCGACCTCGACGCCAGTCGGCGACCTGGCAGAAATCGAGGCGATCAAACGGGTATTCGGCGCAGAATCCAGCGTGGCCGTCAGCGGAACGAAGTCGGCGACCGGACACCTGCTCGGAGCTGCCGGCGGGCTTGAAGCCATTTTCACGATCCTGGCGCTTAGGGATCAGACGGCCCCGCCGACGCTCAATTTGAGCGCTCCTGATCCGGCCGGCGACGCGATTGACTTCGTTGCGGACCAGGCCCGGCCAACGGAGATGGACTACGCGATCTCCAACGGCTTCGGCTTTGGAGGCGTCAACGCCAGCGCCGTGTTCCGACGATGGACCGACAAGCTTGCCGCCCGTGCCTGAAGCTTGGCCCGGCGGCATGAACGAGAGCGCTTACGCCATTTCCACACGAAATCCAGCACAAAGAAGGAAGTAACTGCAATGAACAAGACCAATCTTGGCGTCGCCCTGGTGACTGGGGCATCGACCGGCATCGGATACGCGACGGCTAGAGCCTTGCAGAAGGCGGGCTTACGCGTCTTCGGAACCAGCCGCCGCGCGATCCCCGAAAGATCCGACGGCATCACCATGCTGACCTGTGACGTGACCGATGACGCATCCGTGACGAAACTGGTCGAGAAGGTGCTCGCCGAGACAGGGCGTATCGACCTGCTCGTCAACAATGCCGGCATCGGACTGCTCGGCGGCGCGGAGGAGTCCTCAACCGCCCAGGCACAGGCGCTCTTTGACGTGAACGTCTTCGGCGTGCTCCGCGTCACCAACGCGGTGTTGCCCACCATGCGGAGTCAGGGCAAGGGCAGGATCATCAACATCAGTTCCGTTCTCGGGTTGATCCCGTCCCCCTATAATGCCCTCTATGCATCAACCAAGCACGCCGTCGAGGGCTATTCCGAATCGCTCGATCACGAATTGCGGACATTCGGAATTCGGGTGGCGCTGGTCGAGCCCGGCTATACCCGCACCACCTTCGAGGAAAACCTGACAAAACCCGATCGTTCCCTTGCCGTCTACGATGCGGTGCGCGCTGACATGGAAGTGCAGATGCGGAAGAGCGTTGAAAGCGGCGACGACCCCGAGATCGTAGCAGAGACGGTTGTCAAAGCGGCAACGGCCAAGGCGCCGAGAAGACGCTACACCGCGGGAAAACTCGCCGGCCAAGTTCGCTTGCTGCGCCGTTTCGTCCCCGAATCCGCATTCGACAAGAGCTTGCGCAAGCAGGTCGGGCTACCGGCCTGACGTCTACGACCTCGACGATGTCCGCAACAATCCGGTCCAGTTCATCCGGCAGGCCGGAAATCCGGATCCTTGGGGGCAAGCTGGACGGCCGGCGGCTCGAGCGAGAAGCGCAGCTCGCCGGCGTCACAGACCGCAATTGTATCGGGTGTGCACCAGGATCTGCGAATAGGACGGCTCGACCGTTACGCCGCTGACGTTTTCACGGATCCATTTGGCGGCCGCCGTCAGCTCGCCGCTGAAGTCGTGCGAAATGACATAGTCCATGACGCCGGATTCCAGCAGGTTTCGCGAATGGTTGGTCAGCTCGTGGCCGACGAAGACCATGTCGCGGGCCCTTCCGGCGTCCTCCAGTGCCTTTGCCACGCCCCTGTTGGCGCCGGCGACATTGTAGATCGCTGCCGGGTAACCATGTGCCTCGAAATAGCGGGTCAACTGCTCACAAGTGCTCTCCGGCCTGTCGTCCGAAATTACACGTTCCTCGATCTTCAAATAGGGAAAATCGGAGCGCAGCACCCTGCGGAAGCCCATCTCACGCTCTTGCTGGCAGCGGAACGCCACGCTCATGACGATCAGAATATTGTTACGCTGCTTCGGAAGCGCGTTGCCGATCAATAGCGCTGCCACGCTGCCGGCGGAATACTGGTCGTTGCCTATATAGGCGCTTCGACGGGAACTCGGCAGATCGGTCGTCAGGCAAACGACCGGTATTTCGATGGTCCGAAGCTTTCGTATCGCGCGATTGATCGCCGGATGCTCGCGAGCGATGACCACGACGCCATCCGCTGCGCTGCCTTGCTGCTCAATCCGGCGCGCGAAAGATGAGGGCTCGACTTCGCTCGTGGTTACATAATCTCCCTCAATCTCGATCCCGGCAACGGTTCGGTTGACCTCGGTTACAGCGGCCGCCATTGCTGCATTGAAGCTTTCGCCAGAGTCACAGAATAGACGAATATGCAAAGGGATGTCGCGGTCCGCGCTTTCGTTCTTCAGCTTTTCGAGCGCCGCCAGGACGCGGGCTCTCGTTCGTTCTCGGACGCCGCTGCGGTTGTTGAGGACCCTGTCGACCGTCGCAGGACCGACTCCCGCGAGCTGGGCAATTTCATGGACCTTGGGGCCTTTCCATGTCCGATTTTGCAGGTGATCGACCACAGCTTTCTCCAGTTTCCGCCTAAAACTGATGGTAAAAGCATCATCTCGGAAGTCATTGCCCATTGCAACGCCAAATTTTTGAACGGTTTGCCACAATTTTGCGCCACGCGGATTTCCTGATGTATTCGACATCATAAATCGCGCTTCGTCTTCCTTGTATGATGTGATTCCAATCCAGATAATCACATCGTTAACGGAGGAGGAACCCCATGAATTTCCGAAATTCAGTTCTGCTTTCTGCCTTGATGGCCGCCACCGCACTCGGAGGCATGGCCAATGCGCAGGACGGCGAAAAGCGATATCGCTTCGTCATGGTCTCACACATCGGATCGAACGATCCGAACATGGGTTGGCTGACGAAGTCGATGGAGGAGTTCGAAAAGAAATATCCGAACGTCAAAACCGATTACATCTCCACCAACAACTATTCGGTCCAGGAACACGTTCGCCTTCTCGAGCAGGCGATCTCGACTCAACCTGATGGCATCGCCGTCCCGATCGTCAGTTCCGACGCCTTTGAAGGGCCGCTGCGCAAGGCCATCGAGGCCGGCATTCCGGTCGTCGCCTTCAACATTCCGGACGGCCGGCCGGAAGGCGAGCGCATCCCCTACCTGACCTATGTCGGCGGCGACGAGTACCTCACCGGCAAGAAGCTCGGCGAATACGCGCTCGAAAAGGCCGAGGCAGGCGAAATTCCGAAGCCGACCCATGTCGTCTGCGCAAGCCATGACACCGCCCACCAGGGTCTCAAGGCTCGTTGCGCCGGAATGAAGGACGCAATGGAGAAGGCCGGCGCCAAGGTCGATGAACTCTTCATCGGCGCCGAACCGGCGACGGCACGCAATACCTTGCAGTCCTTCCTGCAGGCCAACCCGGACACCAACTACATCTTCACGGTTGCTGGCTGGTCTTCACCCTGGGCATGGGGCGTCGCCAACGAGATGAAGCTCGATCCGGATGTCGACGACAAGGGCGTGACGGTCCTGACCGTGGACGAAGGCCCGGTTTCGATCGAAGGCGTGCGCGCCGGGCACGTGCTGGCCACGAACAGCCAAGGCTTCTGGCTGCAGGGCTATGCCCCGATGGAATGGCTCTACTGGAACAAGGAGTTCGGCTACGCACCGCAATCTGACATCCTGACGGGCCCCGTCATCATCAACAAAGACAATGCCGACAAGTGGGCGGAGCTGGTCCGCGGCGTCTTCGGCGACAAAGCCTACGACGAACAGAACACCTGGTAAGGGTTTCCTCCCGGGCAGGGCAGCCGGGTTCCGTCGGATCCGGCTGCTCTCATTCCTTTGCGCGTGTCTGACATCGCGCTTTGAAAGCAGCGGGCATAGTCTCATGAAACAGCTTGTGCGAAGTCAGGGCTTCGGCGCGATCATTGGCGTCGTCGCCATGCTTGTCGTCTTCACGTTGATCGATTTTTACGGCTGGTGGACCATCCAGACCGTCGCCAATGTCGCCCAGTTCACGGCCATTCTCGCCTTTGTCGCGATGGGCCAGGCTCTGGTCATCATGACGAAGGAGATCGACCTGTCCGTCGGGTCGGTTTACGGGCTGGCCGGTGTCGCCTTCATCACGATGGAACCGGCGCTCGGCGTGCCCGGCTCGCTTATCCTGGCGCTTGCAATCGCGGCGCTCGCCGGATTGCTTCAGGCGATCGCGGTGGTCAAGGGGCAGTTGCCATCGATGATCGTCACGCTCGGCGGCCTCTTTACCGCGCGTGGGATCATCTATGTCTGGACCGGCGGCTCGGTGCACAATTTCTCGCCGGCGGCACGCAGCCATCCGATGACACGCCTGTTTGGCGGCGAGATTTTCGGCATCGAAGCCGCCATCTTCTGGCTGATCGCCGTCGCCGCAATCCTCAGCCTTATGCTGTGGGCAACGCCGTTCGGCAACCGGCTCCTGGCGACAGGCGGGAGCCGCGTGAGCGCGGAATCGCGGGGCGTGCGCACCGATCGCATCAAGATCGCTGCCTTCATCCAGTGCTCGCTGCTGGCAGGCTTCGCCGGAATCCTGACCTTGTGCAACCAGCCGCAGACCCATGTGACGCTCGGCGAGAACATGGAGCTCGAGGCGATCGCCGCGGCAGTCATCGGCGGCTGCCTGCTGACCGGGGGACGCGGTTCGATCCTCGGCGCCATCCTCGGCGCGCTGATCGTCGTCAGCTTCCGCTACGAACTGATTGCGCTCGGCGCGCCGTCGTCCTGGTACATCACCTTTGTCGGCGTCGTGCTCATCTTCGCGGTCATCTTCAACCAGAAACTGGCCCGCTTCCTCGGGCACAGCGTTTGACGCGGGAGGACGCTCAAATGACGAACAGACACCCCCTCATTCAGGTCAAGAACCTCGACCTTCACTTCGGCGCCTTCCATGCCCTCAAGAACGTCTCGGTGGACTTTCGTGCCGGCGAGCTGATCGGACTGGTCGGGGACAACGGCGCCGGTAAGACCACGCTGATCCGCGTTCTCTGCGGCATCTATGCGCCCAGTTCGGGCGAGGTCTTTTTCGACGGCAGGAAGGTCGAGAAATTTCACCCGAAGCTCGCCATCGACAAGGGGATCGAAACGATCCAGCAGTCCGTCGGGCTTTGCGACAACCTGTCGATCGCGCGGAATTTCTACCTGGGGCGCGAGCCCGTGAAGCGCATTCTCGGCATCCCATTCCTCGACTTCGCCAAGATGCGCGAGAAGTCGAGCGGGGTCATCCGGCAATTCGGACTGCGGGACAACGTCTCCGCCGATGACGAGGTGGAGCGCCTTTCCGGCGGCGAGCGCCAGTCGGTGAAGATCGGCCGCGCGGTCGAGTTCAAGAACCGCGTCGTCATCATGGATGAGCCGACGAACCACCTGTCCGTACGCGAGCGCGAGCACGTCAATGAGTTGGCGGTGCAGCTCAAGGAGCAAGGTCTTCTGGTGGTCTACATCACCCATGACATCTTCCAGGTCCACAAGCTCGCTGACCGTATCGTGATCATGGAGAACGGCGCGAAAGTCGCCGACGCGACCACGGATGCAATGACGGCTGAAGAGTTGGAGGAAGTCATCCGCCAGGGCGGTCGCGTGGTGGAAAAGCCGGAGGCGGTGTGATGACTCTCGCCGCTGCGAAACCGCTCATCCGACGGCATGCCGAGATCGGCATTTTCCTGATTGGGGCCGTCCTGATCGTCCTCTTTGCGACGACCTCCGACGGCCGGTGGGCCAATCTCTACAATATCGGCACTATTTTGCAGGTAACCGCGACGCTCGGGCTGATGAGCCTGGGCGTGGCGCTCGTCATCGGGACCGGCGAGATTGACATCTCCGTGGGCTCGACCTTCGGAATGGGGGCGCTGGTCTATCTGTGGATCGCCCCGGTCGTCGATCCCGCCCTGGCCGCCTTCGCCGCGATTGCCGTTGGCGCTGCAATCGGCCTGGTCAACGGATTGCTGGTCACGCGAACGGGGACGCCTTCGCTGATCATCACACTGGGCACGCTGATGATCTTTCGCGGCATCGCGATCGCGCTGACGGAAGGGTTCTCCTTTTCCGTTCCCTATGCTGCCCGCAAGGGCTGGAGCTACCATCTGCTCGGCGGCGGCGAATTCCTTGGTTTCAATACCGCCCTCTACTGGCTGATGCTGGGGCTCGTCATCCTAACCGTCATGCTGAAGGCGATGCCGTTCGGCAATCGGTTGCTGGCGGTCGGCGGTTCGGCCGAGAGCGCCCATTCGCGCGGCGTCAGGGTCGATCGGGTGAAGCTGTCGGCCTTCATCCTTTGCGGTGTCCTTGCGGCTTTCGCCGGAACGCTGGAGGCGGGCAAGCTCGGTTTCGCCGACGGCTCCATGGGGCGGCTCATGGAGCTGCAGGCGATTGCCTCCTGCGTGCTTGGCGGCTGCCTGCTCGCCGGCGGGCGCGTTTCCCTGATCGGGGCGCTGATGGGCGCTTTCGTGCTGTCCTCCATTCAATCCTATCTCGTCGTCACGGGCGTTCGCCCGCAATGGTTCATACTGATCCTGGGCCTCATCGTGGTGATCGCCGCCTATGGCGACCGATCCCTGCGTCAATGGGCACTACGGAAATAAAGGTTCTCAAATGTCTGTCAGATTAGCGATCATCGGCGCGGGTATCATGGGCGCCGACCACGCCCGGATTGTCTCCGAAGACCTGCCGGGGGCAAGTCTTCAGGTGGTGTGCGACGCCTCCCCGGAGCGCGCCCGAAAGGTGGCCGAGGAATGCGGCGCGGCCGATGTCGCGACCAACGCGGTCGAGACCATCAGGCGCGGCGATGTCGATGCCGTGCTGATCGCCAGCCCGGACGAAACCCATGCGCCGCTATCGCTCGCCGCGATCGAGGCGGGCAAGCCGGTCCTTTGCGAGAAACCCCTGTCCCAGAGTTCTGAGGAATGCCTCGGCGTAATCGCGGCGGAACTATCGCAGGGCCGTCAGTTCGTCCAGCTCGGCTTCATGCGGCGCTTCGATCCGTCATACCGGGACATGAAGGCATTGCTCGACGACGGTTCCCTTGGCGGCGCGATCATGATGCATAACTTCCACCGCAACGTCGAAGCGCCAGCGAACTTTACCGGTCAGATGGCGATTACCAATTCGGCACCGCATGAGTTCGACGTCGCGCGTTTCGTACTCGGAGCCGACTACAAGGCGATCTCGGTTTTCCAGCCCGCAGGCATCGACGCATCGAAATCCGGAGCACCGGTATTCATGGTTCTCGAAACCGACAAGGGACAGCTCGTCAACATCGAGATCAACAATAACGCCGCCTATGGCTACGACGTTCGCGGTGAACTGATCGGCGAGAAGGGATCAATTGCCCTGAACGCACCTGTCTACACGCGCCACAATGGCGAACTGATGGCCTACGAGCGCTATGCACCCGATTGGCGCCCGCGCTTTGCCGAGGCCTACCGACTGCAGAACAAGGCGTTCCTGAACTTCGTTCGAACCGGCGTTTTCCCTGCAATCGCCTCCGACGCTTGGGACGGCTATTGCGCCGCGCTGGTCGCAGAAGCCGGCGTCGAGGCGCTGCGCACGGGCGAGCGCGTTATGATCGCAAGGACGGAAAAGCCGTCCCTCTACAAGCAGTAAAGGGTTAAAGAAATGAAACTCGGCTTCGTTTCCGACAGCCTCGGCGGAATGACCTTCGATGCGCTACTCGACAGCGCTGCGCGCCTTGGAGGCTCGGGCGTGGAGGTCAACACGGGCGGCTGGTCGACAGCTCCCCACTTCGACCTGAAGACTATGAAGGCAAGTGCCGATGCCCGCCGCGCCTTCACTCGCGCCTTCGAAACCCGCGGGCTCGAGATCATTGCGCTGAATGCCAATGGCAATCCCTTGCATCCAACCCAACCCGAGCAGGGCGAGTGCCTCAAGGACACGATTCGCATCGCCGGCGAAATGGGGATCAAAACCGTCTGCGCCATGTCCGGACTGCCGGCAGGACGTAATGGCGATCTGATGCCGAATTGGGTCGTCTCATCCTGGCCGCCGGAAACGCAAGCGATCCTGCGTTACCAGTGGGAAGAAAAACTTCTGCCATTCTGGACCGAGATCGCCAAGCTCGCCAGCGAGAACGGTGTCGAGCGGATCGCACTTGAACTCCACGGCAACCAGTGCGTCTACAACGTCCCTTCGCTCCTCAAATTGCGCGCTGCGATCGGTCCGGTCATTGGCGCCAATCTCGATCCATCACATCTGTTCTGGATGGGGGCCGATCCACTGGTCGCAGCCGAAGCCCTCGGCGATGCCGTCTATCATGTCCACGCCAAGGATACGATGCTCAACGCGCCGGTCCAGGCCACGACCTCACTGCTGGAGAACGGCTCGCTGATGGACATCTCGGCGCGCAGCTGGTCCTACATCACCCTCGGCTTCGGCCACGGCGAGGAGTGGTGGCGACAGTTCTGCTATCGCCTGAAGATGGCAGGCTATGATGGCTGGCTGTCGATCGAGCATGAGGACGTGCTGCTCAATAGCCTCGAAGGGTTGGAGAAATCCGTCTCCCTGCTCAAGGCGGTGATGCCCGTCGCGCAGAGTGACTTCAAGCCGCAGGCAATCTGAGGGTCGACGACGGTGCGCCCGAATTCACATGGACACCCGTAATGGCGGCTCACATCTGGAGGACAGTAGAGAATGCGAGGCCTGAATGAAGATGCACCACCAAGCAGTCTTTCGGAACTGAAGTCGATGATCGCCTCGAGACAGCTCGAATTCCCAGATCAGCTTGAACGGGTTGTTCGCTGCGCGCTCGTCACGCCGGAACTAATCGCCTTTGGTAGCTCCAATTCGGTGGCACTTGCCTGCTCGGTGTCACCGACGACCGTGGTCCGGCTCGCAGGCTTCCTCGGCTTCCAGAACTTTCGAGATCTTCGAACTCTGTTTCGGGAGCACTTGAGGCGGCGTGCCGCACGAGTGTCGGCATCCGGCAGGTCGGAATCCCGCATCTAATGTCGTCCGGAAGTTGTCGATGTTTGCCGTTCAAGACGCGGATGTCTGCCGTCCGCTACACCTACTGCATGTCTCCTTTGATCGACCTTTATTCAAGGACAAAGACATGCAGCAATTCAAAGCCCTACGGCGACCATGGCGTCCAATGGGACGCGCGGCGCTGTAGAAAGCCATTACCTTGGGCACCAAGCACCAAACTGTCACGGCTGAGGTCGCCACTATTGCACGAGCGGCCGCAAGGCCGCTTGCGTCTCCTTAAGCAGCGGCAGATAGCGCTCCGCCAATTCGCCGGCAGCCACGTGGGCGGCCGGCGCGCCGATGTTGAGCGCCGCGACCACCCGTCCGCGCGCGTTGATGAGCGGCACGGCGATCGAGCAGAGGCCAAGCTCGAGCTCCTGGTCGATCACCGCATAGCCCTGGTCGCGAACCCGCCGTAGCTCCGCCACCAGTTCCTCCGGGTCAGTCTTCGTGTGCGGCGTGTTCGCCTTCAATTCCGTGCGGCGCAGAATGTCGCGCGCCTCCGCTTCGGGCAACGCGGCGAGCAGGACCCGCCCCATCGAGGCGCAATAGGCGGGAAGGCGGGAGCCGGGCATCAGGTTGATCGACATGACGCGGCGCTGCGAGGCGCGCGCCACATAGACGACCTCGGTGCCGTCGAGCACCGAGACTGAGGCGCTCTGGCCGGCTTTCTCCGAAAGCTGGTCCAGATGGGGCTGCACGATTGCGGCCAGCGGAGTCGCCGAGAGGTAGGCATGGCCGAGCCGCAGGATCTTCGGCGTCAGCGCGAAGAACTTGCCGTCATAATCCGCATAGCCGAGCTGCGAAAGGGTCAGCAGCGAGCGCCGCACGGTCGCGCGATCAAGCCCCGTGATCTTCGCGGCCTCCGCAATCGAGAGCCGCGGCTGTGCCTCGCCGAAAGCTTCGATGACCGCGAGGCCGCGCGCAAATCCGCTGACGAAATCCGTTTCCCGCATTGCTCCGTCCCTCTCATTTCCGTGCCATTGTGTGCGATATGCGAACAAAAGTCAAATATCGCACAAAGAAATTGACGGACGAAGCAAACAGGCGCTTATTCCCGGCAGTGCCGCTGACGAATGGGCCCTAGCCCGGGGAAAACAGGCCCGGAAAATCTTGGAGGAGGAAGAATGGCTCGCATCCTGCCGCTTGCCGAAGCCGTGGCGGAGAATGTCCGCGACGGCGACACCGTCGCCATGGAAGGCTTTACGCACCTGATCCCCTATGCCGCCGGGCACGAGGTGATCCGCCAGGGCAAGAAGGATCTATTCCTCATCCGCATGACGCCGGATATCCTCTACGATCAGTTGATCGGCGTCGGCGCCGCCCGGGGCATGAAGTTTTCCTGGGGCGGCAACCCCGGTGTTGGCTCCTTGCACCGCTTCCGCGATGCGGTCGAGAACCAATGGCCCCGGCCGCTCGAGATCGAGGAACATTCGCATGCGGCGATGGCGAATGCTTACGAGGCGGGCGCGGCAAACCTGCCCTTCGCCATGCTGCGCGGCTATATCGGCGCAGACCTGCCCAAGGTGAACCCCAACATCAGGAGCATCACCTGCCCCTTTACCGGCGAGGTGCTGGCCGCCGTGCCCGCGATCCGGCCGGACGTCACCATCATTCACGCCCAGCGCGCCGATCGTAGCGGCAACGTGCTGATCGAAGGCATCGTCGGGGTGCAGAAGGAGGCGGTGCTTGCGGCCAGGCGCTCGATCGTCACAGTAGAGGAGATCGTCGACGAGCTCTCGCCGCCCTCCCCGAATTCCGTCGTGCTGCCAGGCTGGGCCGTGACCGCCGTCGCCCACGTGCCCGGCGGCGCCTTCCCCTCCTATGCGCATGGCTATTATCCGCGCAATAACGCCTTCTACATCCGTTGGGACGAGATCGCCCGCGACCGGGAAAGCTTCACCGCCTGGATCAAGGAGAACGTACTCGACGCGAACCCGGGAGACTTCGCACGCCATGCCGCGAAGAAGTCGTCCAAGGCTGCATGAGGAGACGAGGATGACGGATTTCACCCCTAATGAAATGATGACGATCGCCGCCGCGCGCGCGCTCTCCAACGACGACGTCTGCTTCGTCGGCATCGGCGCCCCTTCGGCCGCCTGCAATGTCGCGCGGCTGACGCATGCGCCGGATATTACTTTGATTTATGAAAGCGGCACGGTCGGCACGAAGCCGGATGTGCTACCGCTCTCGATCGGCGACGGCGAGCTCTGCGACACGGCGCTCTTTACCGTTTCGGTGCCGGAAATGTTCCGCTATTGGCTGCAGGGCGGCCGCATCACCACCGGCTTCCTGGGCGGCGCCCAGATCGACCGCTTCGCCAACCTCAACACCACCGTCGTCGGGCCCTATGACCATCCCAAGGTGCGGCTGCCGGGCGGCGGCGGAGCGCCGGAGATCGCGTCGAATTGCGGCCGCATCTTCATCACCATGGCCCTGACCAGGCGCGGCTTCGTCGGGACATTGCCCTTCATCACCTCCATGGGTCACGGCGAAGGCGGCAACCATCGCGAAAGGCTGGGCCTCTCGACGAAAGGGCCGACCCGCGTCATCACCGATCTCTGCATCCTGGAGCCGGATCCGGAGACGAAGGAACTGACCGTCGTCTCCATCCATCCCGGCGTCGGCCGCGACCGGATCGTCGAGAATTGCGGCTGGCCGATCAAATTCGCCGACACCGTCATCGAGACGCCGGCACCGACCGAGACCGAACTCGCGGTGCTGCGTGACATCAACGCCCGCACGAAGAAGGCCCATGAGGGCACCGGCTCCGGGAAGGAGGCCGCCTGATGCGCGACGCTTACATCTGCGACTATATCCGCACGCCGATCGGCCGCTTCGGCGGCGCACTCTCCGCGGTGCGGGCCGACGACCTCGGCGCCGTCCCGCTGAAGGCGCTGATGGAGCGCAATGGTTCCGTCGACTGGGAAGCAGTCGACGACGTGATCTTCGGCTGCGCCAACCAGGCGGGCGAGGACAACCGCAACGTTGCGCGGATGTCGCTGCTGCTGGCCGGTCTCCCGGTCTCCGTTTCCGGTACCACGATCAATCGGCTCTGCGGCTCCGGGATGGATGCGGTGATAAGCGCCGCCCGGGCGATCAAGTCCGGCGAGGCGGAGCTGATCATCGCCGGCGGCGTCGAATCCATGTCGCGCGCGCCCTTCGTGCTGCCGAAGGCGGAGAGCGCCTTTTCGCGCCAGGCGGAAATCCACGACACGACGATCGGCTGGCGCTTCGTCAATCCGCTGATGACGGCGCAATACGGCGTCGACTCGATGCCGGAGACCGGCGAGAACGTCGCCGAGGACTATAAGGTCTCCCGCGCGGACCAGGACGCCTTTGCACTCTTAAGCCAGGCGAAGGCCGCCGCGGCACAGGCGAACGGCCGCCTTGCCCGGGAAATCGTCGCCGTCACGATTCCGCAGAGGAGGGGCGAGCCGGTCATCGTCGAGAAGGACGAGCATCCGCGCGCCACGACCATCGAGGCGCTTGCCAAGCTGAAGGCGCCATTCCGCGCAGGCGGCACCGTGACCGCCGGCAACGCCTCCGGCGTCAATGACGGAGCGGCGGCGCTGGTCATCGCTTCGCAAGAGGCTGCGGAAAAGCACGGGCTGACTCCGATCGCGCGGATTCTCGGCGGCGCGACCGCCGGCGTGCCGCCGCGCGTCATGGGCATCGGCCCGGCGCCCGCCTCTCAGAAGCTCATGGCGCGGCTCGGCATGGCTGAAGACCAGTTCGACGTCATCGAGCTGAACGAGGCCTTCGCGAGCCAGGGCCTGGCGGTGCTGCGCGAACTCGGGATCGCCGACGACGATCCCCGCGTCAACCGCAACGGCGGCGCCATCGCACTCGGCCATCCGCTCGGCATGTCGGGCGCCCGCATCACCGGTACGGCGGCCCTGGAACTCATCGAAACCGGCGGGCGCTATTCGCTCTCGACCATGTGCATCGGCGTCGGTCAGGGCATCGCCGTGGCGCTGGAGCGGGTGTAGCGCGGTCTCAGCCCGAGGTCGCCGGGCCCTGCGCTCCCTATGGGGCTTGCGGTAACCCCTCCCCAACCCCTCCCCACAAGGGGAGGGGCTGCATGGCGGCACCGCCCCGCGCCTTTCCACCGGGTCCACAAGTGGTGGAGCAAAGGCAGTGTTGCGGAGGGCGCGGCAACCTGCCCCTCCCCCTTGTGGGGAGGGGTTGGGGAGGGGTCTTGTCCTGCATCTATCCGGCAATGCGGAAACCCGTCGGCGCCTCAATCGAGGGAGCATCCTCGCTCGCGACGGTGGAGACCGAGGCACCCGGCGGTCCCTCCCAGAACCGGTGCAGCATCGTGTCGACGGCGGCCGTTGGTCCGGCAATCAGGGCCGTGACGGATTCGTCCCGCTCGTTGCGGACCCAGCCGCAAAGACCAAGCATTTGAGCTTCGTTGCGCGTCCAGGCGCGAAAGCACACGCCCTGCACCCGTCCGGTGATCCGCACCAGAGCCGCCTTGCGATCCTCCGCCATGGCTATCTCCCTGATCTGCCCTTTTCGAATCTGGCGCAAATCCCGCCAAAAGCAAGCGGATCGACCCCGGGGCAAGGGACGGGGGCCGCCCCTATTGCGTCCGCCAAGGCCGCAGCCACCGTGAAATTCTGCGCCGTTCGCGGCCTATGGAATAAATATTTCATCGAAAAGGGCTTGCATTTGCTGCGCCGCAACATTATTGTATGACTTAACGATAAAGCACACCTCCTCCCAAGCTCTATCGTCGGATCGGCAATCCTCCTCCTCCCAATTGCCGGTCGGAATCGAAAGCCCGGCGTACCTCCTCCCACGCCGGGCTTTCTCTTTTTCCTTCCCGAAATGGAATATGTGTTTCGCAGCTCGAAGCACTGGATCGGACGCACTATAATGTCCGGGACGCTCGTGGCGATAATCGGGAACGTTTCGCGAGACCGAGCATCCAAGGTGCGACCATCCACGGTGCGACAAGGAGCCGATCATGCCCATCGCCGAACCCCAGGAACACCGTCCGTCGCCGGAATATCTCGAAACCTTGCGCTCAATCATGCAGACGCATAACCGCAGGCTCTATCGCATCGCCAGGAGCATCGTGCGGAATGACAGCGATGCGGAAGACGTGTTACAGGAGGCCTATGTCCGCGCCTTCTCCCACATCGCGGCATTCCGCGGCGCCTCCGCCCTCTCGACATGGCTCGCCCGCATCGTCATCAACGAGGCGCTCGGACGCCTGCGTAAAAGCCGGCGCCAGAAAAGGCTGGCCGACGACCTATCGCACCAGGCGGAGATCATCGCCTTCCCGCTTGCAGCCACCAACGATCCGGAAAAGACGATGGCCCAACGACAGATCCTCGACCTCGTCGAAAAGGCGACCGACCATCTCCCGGACATCTATCGGACCGTCTTCGTCCTCAGAGTGATCGAGGGCCTTGGCAATGAGGAAACCGCCGACCTGCTGGGCCTGCGCGCCGAAACCGTCCGCTCGAGACTGCATCGGGGGCGCCGACTTCTGATGGAGCACTTGCAGCGGCAGATCGGTCCTGTCCTGCTCGACGCCTTTCCCTTTGCCGGCAAGCGCTGTGAGCGCCTCACGGAAGCCGTTCTGGCTCGTCTCACCCAGCAATTCCCCAGATAACAGGTTAATGCATGTCGCCCAAAAGTGCGCCGCGGTTTTGGGACAACGACAAGAAAAAGAACGAAAGCGCGTTGCACGAATACGATTAGACGCAACGCGCTTTAGCGCGGGATGCGGCGGAAAACCGCGCGCACTTTTCCTCAGCCCGCGCTAAAGGCGGCGGTGATTAAATGGGAACGTTTCACCCGCCGGAGCATCCAAAGCGCGTTGTGTTTAATGCTTTGAACTTCGAGGAAAGGAACATCCCATGACCATCAGACTGACGACCGCGGCGGCGGCAATCGCTCTGCTGATCGGCGCCACCGGCGCCCTCGGCGCCGGCAAGCCGACGGATCCGCAAATCGCGCACATCGCCTATACCGCCGGCGTGCTCGATATCGAAGCAGCAAAGCAGGCCATTGCCATGTCGAAGAACGAGAGCGTGATCGAATTCGCCAAGGGCATGGTCCGCGACCACGAGGCCGTGAACACGCAGGCGCTCGATCTGGTGAAGAAGCTGAACGTGACGCCTGAAGACAACGACACCAGCAAGGCGCTGTCGCGGGCGGCCGAAATGAAGCGCGAGGAGCTGGCGAAGCTTTCAGGCGTGCAGTTCGACAGGGCCTATATCGACAACGAGATTGCCTATCACAAGCAGGTCAATGAGGCACTGGAAACGCAACTCATTCCGTCCGCTCAAAATGCCGAGCTCAAATCTCTGCTCGAGACAGGGCTGAAGCTGTTTCAGGGTCATGAACAGCACGCCGAACATGTAGCGACCGAATTGAAGTGAGCACGGCAATGACCCGAACACCATTCGCGTTTTTTCTGTTTTTTCTAGGGGCCGTGACCGTGGCAGCCGCCATGCAGCCAAGGACCATCCAGGTGGCCATTGAACGGCTCGCCTTCTCGCCTGCGAGAATCGACGCGAAAGTCGGTGATACGATCGAGTGGATCAACGAGGACGGGCTTGACCACACGGCAACGGTGAAAGGGGGCAGCGAAACCCTGATCCCCGCGCACAAGACGGGTCACCTTCGGCTGCAAAACCCCGGCAGCTTCGACTACATCTGCCGGTTCCATCCGAACATGAAGGGGCGCATCGTCGTGCGCCCCTGATCCGCCCTCAGTGCACGCCGAGGAACTGCTTCAGCTCCGGCGTCTGCGGATTGGCAAATACCTCGTCCGGTCGGCCGATCTCATGCACGCGGCCGTGATGCATGAAGACGACGCGCGAGCAGACGTCGCGGGCGAATCTCATCTCGTGCGTCACCATCAGGAGCGTCATGCCCTCGGCGGCGAGTTCGCGCACGACCGCGAGCACTTCGGCCACCAGTTCCGGATCGAGAGCCGAGGTGATCTCGTCGCAGAGCAACGCGATCGGCTGCATCGCGAGCGCGCGGGCGATCGCCACGCGCTGCTGCTGGCCACCGGAGAGCTCGTCCGGATAGGCGTCGAACTTCTGTTCGAGCCCGACCCGCTCCAGCATCTTGTGCGCCATCGTCTCGGCCTCCGCCTTCGGCGTCTTCCTGACGACCATTTGCGACAACATGACATTGCCGCCGACGGTCAGGTGCGGGAAGAGATTGAACTGCTGGAAGATCATGCCGACCTTCAATCTGAGCGCCTTCAGGTGCACCTCGTCGTCGATCAGCTGCGCGCCCGCAACGGTGATCGAGCCCTGGCTGATCGTCTCCAGCCCGTTGATGCAGCGTAAGAGCGTCGACTTGCCGGAGCCGCTCCTGCCGATGATGGCGATCACCTCGCCCGGCTCGACATCGAGATTGATGCCTTTCAGCACCTCGTTCGGACCAAAGCTCTTGCGGACGTCAGTGATTTCGATGAGCGACATTGAGCTTCCTTTCGAGGATCTGGCTGCTCTTCGAGAGGGGCCAGCAGAGCGCGAAATAGATGAGGGCGACGAGGCCGTAGACGGTGAACGGTTGGAAAGTGGCATTGGTGACGACGGTACCGGCCTTGGACAGTTCGACGAAACCGATGATCGAGGTGAGCGCCGTGCCCTTGATCACCTGCACGGAAAAACCGACGGTCGGCGGCACCGCGATCCGCATCGCCTGCGGCAGGATGACGTAACGCATCTGCTGCAGCCGGCCCATGCCGAGGCTGGCGGACGCCTCCCATTGCCCCTTGGCGATCGCCTCGACGCAGCCGCGCCAGATCTCGCCCAGGAAGGCGGCGGTCCACAGGATGAGCGCCAGACCCGCCGCCAGCCAGGCCGGCACGTCGATGCCGAAGAGGCCGAGGCCGAAGAAGGCGATGAAGAGCTGCATCAGGAGCGGCGTGCCCTGGAAGAGCTCGATATAATATTTAGCCAAGGTCCGGGTCCATCTCCGCCGGCTGATGCGCGAGAAAAGCAGGACGAGCCCAACCATCCCGCCGCCGACGAAGGAGACGAGCGACAGGACGATCGTCCAGCGGGTCGCGAGCAGCAGGTTGCGCAGGATGTCCCAGGTCGTGAACTCGATCATTACGCCGCCCTCCTTGGAAAAATGGCCCAGCCGACCATCGACAGCACCTGACGCAGCAGGATCGCCAAGACGAGGTAGACGGCGGTCGAGACGATATAGGCCTCGAAGGCGCGGAAGGTGCGCGACTGGATGAAGTTGGCGGCGAAAGTCAGGTCCTCGGCGGCGATCTGCGAGACGACGGCGGAACCGAGCATGACGATGACCACCTGCGAGGAGAGCGCCGGCCAGATGCGCTCAAGCGATGGCACGAGAACCACGTGGCGGAACGTCTCGAAAGGGCTCATGGCGAGGCTCGCGCCCGCTTCGAACTGGCCCCTCGGGGTCGCCTGGATGCCGGCGCGGATGATCTCCGAGCTATAGGCGCCGAGATTGACGATCATGGCGAGGTTGGCTGCCTTGAGCTCGCTGAGCTGCAGTCCGAGCGACGGCAGCCCGAAGAAGATGAAGAAGAGCTGGATCAGGAAGGGCGTGTTGCGGATCAGCTCGACATAGCCCGCGACGAAGGGCTTCAGCCAGGCCGGCCCGAGTGCCCGCACCCAGGCACAGACGATGCCGAGCAGGATCCCGGCCACAGCGCCGACGGCGATCAGCTCGATCGTGATCGCAATGCCCTTCGCGATCTGCGGGTAGTATTCGAAGAGCCAGCCGAATTCGAATTGGTAATTCAAGGGCGCACTCCTGTTGGACGAGCGAGAGCGCCATCCGGCCCTACAGCGCCGCGCGTCTTATAAGACGCGCAAAGGTCGCTGTAGCACTTTGATTTTCTGCATGTCTTTGTTGAGACATGCAGTGGCCGGATGGCGCCGATGTCGGGCTGTTTAGAGGTCGGCGGGCAGGTCCGTGCCGAGCCACTTCTGCGCGATGGCGTTCAGGCTGCCATCCGCCTTGGCGGCGGCGATGATGCCGTCAACCTTCTCGAGCAGCGCCGGTTGTTCCTTGGAAAGGCCGATATAGCAGGGCGAGTTCTTGATCAGGAACTTGAGCTCCGGCCGCTTCGGCGGGTTCTTGGCAAGGATCGCCGCGGCAACGACATTACCGGTAGCGACCGCCTCGACCTGGCCCGACAGGAAGGCCGAGATCGTGCCGTTATTGTCTTCGTAACGCTTGATGACGGTATCGGCCGGCGCGACCTTCGTCAGTTCCAGATCCTCGACGGCACCGCGGGTAACGCCGACGGTCTTTCCGGCAAGCTCCTCGGCCTTGGTGACGGCAACATCCGCCGGCGCAAAGACGCCGTTGTAAAACGGCGCGTAGGCGGTCGAGAAGTCGATCACCTTCTCACGGTCGGGGTTCTTGCCGAGGCTCGAGATGACGAGGTCGACCTTGTTGGTCTGCAGGTAGGGAATGCGGTTGGCGCTGGTGACCGGGACGAGCTCGACCTTCACGCCGAGCTTCTCGGCGATCAGGTTCGCCATGTCGATGTCATAGCCGACGGGCGCCATGTCGGTGCCGACGCTGCCGAAGGGCGGAAAATCCTGCGGTACGGCCACGCGCAACGTGCCGCGCGCCTCGATGTCGCCGAGCGCATCGGCCTTGGCGACGGAGCCAAAGCCGATCGTGGTGGCGATCGCCGCCACGGCGACGAAGAGTCTTCTGGAAAGCATCGGGTCATTCTCCTCTGTTGATTTCATGGTTTGGTTTTGTGGGATGCATTCGAAGATGCGGGCACCTGCGGTGGGAGCGACAGCGAGCGCCTCAGATCGGCGAGCGGGTCGGGGCGCCGCGACAGGTCCAGCCCCGTCTCCACTTCGTCCAGATGCTCGACGGCAAGCGCCGCCGCCTTCTGGAAATCGCCCTCCTCAATCGCCGCGACGATGCGGCAATGGCCGAGATGCGATTGCATGGCATGGAAGTCGGACTGGTAGATGAGCGAGATCAGGATCGTGCGCGCGGTGAGATCGCGGAGGATCTCGACGAGAATCGGATTGCCGGAGAGTTCGGCGATGCGGATGTGGAAATCGCCCATGAGGCAGGTGAGCCTCTGGCGGTCGTGCGCGGCGATCGCCGCCTTTTCCTCGGCCAGATGCGCATGAAGCGTTTCACGGCCGTTCTCCGAGAGATGGTTCATGCTGCTGAGCAGCCCCGCCTCGATCACCCGGCGCGCTGCATAGACGGTGATCGCCTCCTCGGCGGAGGGCTCCACAACGAACCAGCCGCGCCGCGGGCTGACCTTGACGATGCCGCGCTGCTCGAGCCGCATCATCGCCTCGCGTACCCGCGTGCGGGAAACATTGAAGAGGCTCGCGACCTCGTTCTCGCTCAGCCGCGTGCCGGGACGGATGCGCGCCGAGAGGATCCCGGAAAGGACGGCCTCGTCTATGCTTGCCTGGACATTCTGCTGTGGCGACAAATCTTGCATACAAGACAGGCAAGCAAGTCGCGTGCCAAGGCCGTCAGTTGATCTTTATCAAGGACTTACGCTCTGCCAAGGCTGTTATCGGCAATGGATTTGTCACAATTGCCCATATTTTCATCAGAAACTAAGGTATGGCGGCAAGACAGCCATGTTGCCGTAAGAACAATCAGGGGACGGACGCAATACCCCCTCTGGCCTGCCGGCCTTCTCCCCCACAAGGGGAGGGAGATCGACTCGCGGCGAGCCAATCGCCCCAACGGGAAGGCTTGGCAATGCATAGCCGCTTGATGGGTGCAACGCGCGTGCCACATCCGATCTCCCCCCTTGTGGGGGAGAAGGCCGGCAGGCCAGAGGGGGTGTCGCCGCGAGCTCAATGTCAACGTCGAGCGTGTGCCCGAAGCAGCCGCCCATTCAATCCATATCGTCGCCGGCCCCATTGTCGCGGTTGCCGTAGATGATCTCGCGCTTGCCGACATGGTTGGCGGCACCCACCAGGCCTTCCTTTTCCATGCGTTCGACCAGCGAGGCGGCGCGGTTGTAGCCGATGCCGAGGCGGCGCTGGATATAGGACGTGGAGCACTTCTTGTCGCGCAACACCACCTTCACCGCCTGCTCGTACAATTCGTTGCCGTCTTCCGCAGCGATCGCGCTCTTGTCGAAGACCGCGCCCTGGTCCTCCTCCTCTTCCTCCTCCTCGTCCGCCGTGACCGTTTCCAGATATTCGGGACGGCCCTGGGTCTTCAGATGTGCCACGACGAGCTCGACCTCGCGGTCGGAGACGAAGGGGCCGTGAACGCGGGCGATGCGGCCGCCGCCGGCCATGTGCAGCATGTCGCCCTGGCCGAGAAGCTGTTCGGCGCCCTGTTCGCCGAGAATGGTGCGGCTGTCGATCTTGGACGTGACCTGGAAGGAGATGCGCGTCGGGAAGTTCGCCTTGATCGTGCCGGTGATGACGTCGACCGAAGGACGCTGCGTCGCCATGATCAGGTGGATGCCGGCGGCGCGCGCCATCTGGGCGAGGCGCTGGATGGCGCCTTCGATCTCCTTGCCGGCGACCATCATGAGGTCAGCCATCTCGTCGACGATGACGACGATATAGGGCATCGGCGCCAGATCCATCTCCTGCTGCTCGAAGAGCGGCTCGCCGGTCCCCTTCTCGAAACCGGTCTGGACCGTGGTCATGATCGGCTCGCCCTTTTCGCGGGCGGCCGCGGCCCGCTGGTTGTAGCCGTCGATATTGCGGACGCCGAGGCGCGACATCTTGCGATAGCGGTCCTCCATTTCGCGCACCGCCCATTTGAGCGCCATCACCGCCTTCTTTGGATCGGTCACGACCGGCGTCAGCAGGTGCGGGATGCCGTCATAGACGGAGAGTTCGAGCATCTTCGGATCGACCATGATCAGCCGGCATTCCTCCGGCTTCAGCCGGTAGAGCAGCGACAGGATCATGGTGTTGATCGCCACCGACTTGCCCGAACCGGTGGTGCCGGCGACGAGCAGGTGCGGCATCTTCGCGAGTTCGGCGATTACCGGTTCGCCGCCGATCGTCTTGCCGAGGCAGAGCGCCAGCTTGCAACCGGTCTTGCGGAAATCGACGGATTCGATCAGTTCGCGGAAATAGACGGTTTCACGCGTCGCATTCGGTAGCTCGATGCCGATGACGTTACGGCCGGGCACGACCGCGACGCGCGCCGAGAGCGCCGACATCGAGCGCGCAATGTCGTCTGCAAGGTTGATGACGCGCGAGGATTTGACGCCGGGCGCCGGCTCGAATTCATAAAGCGTCACCACCGGACCGGGGCGCACATGGATGATCTCGCCCTTGACGCCGAAATCCTCGAGCACGCTTTCGAGAAGCCCCGCATTCTGCTCGAGCTGCTCCTGCGTCATGAAGAAGCCCTGGCCCTCAGGCGGCTCCTGCAACAACTCCGCGGACGGATATTCGTAGGAATCGGCGCCCGAGAGCCGGGTGCTTCGAACGACCGGCTGGAGCGGCGCGGCCGCCCGTTCGACGACGGCCGGCATGGTTACCGCGGCCTTGGTCGCAGCAGGCTGCGTCTCCTCTTCCTTGACCACCGGCGTTTCATCGGGCTCAGCCGGTGCCGCGGTCTGCGCGGCCACCGGCACGACATCGGCCGCTTCCGTCTGTTCCAGATGATCGACCGTCGCCGGTCGCCGGCATTCGACGATGCGGAAAAGCGAGGTGATCGCTGCCGGCAGTTCTTCCGCCGGCGCGGCGGGCGCGGTCTGCGGCATCGCCGGAAATTTGGCAGGGATCACGGCCGCCGCCGAGACTTGCGTCTGCTTCGGGGCATGGCTCTGCTTCGGGGTCTCCACCGTTGCTTCCGCCGGACCGACGGAAACCCGGGAGGTGCCGGTCGCAGGCATCTCCAGCGGTATGAATTCGAAGAACGCATGATCGGAGAGGTGCGCAAGCTCGGCGCCGGCCTTGAGCATGGGGGTGAAACCGAGAACGGTCTCGTCGACGGCGGCCTCTGCCGCTGCTTGAGGCTGCGCGAATTGCGGCTCCTCGGCCTTGGCGACGGTTGGTATCCCCTCCGCGGAGAGGGTTTCCGGGATGGCCCGCGGGGCCCGCGGGGCATCCGCGGACTGCATGTGCGACCAGTGCGGCAACTGCCGCATCAGCACGCGCAAGAGCTCCGACGGGCTATGAGCCGGCGCGTCCGCTTCGGGTGCGACGGGCGGCGCGACGCCGGCCGGGGCCGGTTCCGCCGCTCGCACTTCCGGGAGATCATTGGCCGCGAGCGGCACTGCCTGGTCTTCGGGCGGGTTTTCTACGACCGCGCTCTCCTCGGCCTCTTCTTCCTCGACCGCGGGTGCCCGGCGTTTCATGAATTCGCGCTCCGGCGTGCGGGTGAAGCGGACATTCGGCGAGAGGAAGAAATGGCTTTCCCAACTCGGCCCCTCCGATTGGCCGGTAATGTCGGCAAGCGTCGGCAGCGGGTCGCGCGTCAGCGCCGTCACCTGCGCTGGCGCATAGGCGGAGCCATGACCATAGAGCCGTGCCGCCCGGTTTACATAGCCCGCATCGTCGGCCTCGCGGCGGCCAACTCGGCGCGGCGCTTCCGGTGCCTCGAACAGGTGATCGTGAGCGGCGGGCGTTTCCGACTGGGTGTGTGTGTGTCCCGGCATCTCCAGACGCGGATGTCCGAATTCATCCGCCTGATCTGCCTCATGCAAAGCTGCCGTCGAGAAGTTTGTCCGGGGTATACGCATGGCCTGAAAACTCGAAATTCATCATCGAAGGGGCTGTTCCTAGCGAATAGGAAATGAAGGTTAACAAGTTCCTTCCCGGGGGAGCCCGCCGGATGCGCCTGAGCCCCCCAATGCCCGCTTTTCGAGGGCCCAACGAGACCGCGCAGCCGGAGTTTTCCGGTAATTGAACCCCGCGCCTTCGCCGGCTTTGACCGCTCATCAATTTCTGTTTCAACCGCGGAAAAACTGCACGGCCCGGAAGAAAGCGATCATCCCTTAAAGGGGCAAGAGCTGCGCGCCACCGGACCTTGAACGCCCTTCAGGTGCGGAGCCGAATCAGCACCGCCGACGGATTGGCCTCATCTGAATAGACATCGAAGCTGGTCGCCGGTAAAATCTCATGATCGGGCGCGAAGCTGGTCCGGCAAAGTGCCCTATGATTTCCGATCAGAATACCTGCGGCAAAGCAAACTGAGCATATATTTCGACGGCCCACGCGCGAGCGTATGCTTGGGAAGGTGCCATCGCACATGGCCAACGAGTCCATCAGACGCAGGCTTGCTGCCATTCTGGCGGCGGACGTAGTCGGCTACAGCCGGCTCATGGAGCGGGATGAAAAGGGCACCCATACGCTGCTCATGGGGCGGTGGACAGAGGTGCTGGAGCCGCTCGTCGCCAGCCATCAGGGTCGCGTCTTCAAGAGGACCGGAGACGGTGTGCTCGTCGAGTTCGGCAGCGCCGTCAATGCGGTCGAATGCGCCGCAGCACTTCAGGAGGCCATGGCGTCCGCAAACCGGGCGGCGTCGGAGACCCCCGCCATCGTCCTGCGCGTCGGCGTAAACCTCGGCGATATCATGGTCCACGACAGCGACCTTTTCGGCGACGGCGTCAATGTGGCTGCCCGCATAGAGGCGCTTGCCGCTCCCGGTGGTGTGGCGATTTCGGACGGTATTCATGAATACGTGCATGGTCGCGTCGGGCTCGATTTCATCGATGGCGGAAATCACGACGTCAAGAACATCGAGCGCCCGGTGCACATCTGGACGTGGTCGCCGGAAGGTCGCGCGATCGATCCGGTCGAAACCGAGGGCAAAACCACGCCGCAGCTGCCACGGAAGCCATCGATAGCCGTCCTGCCGTTCGACAACATGTCCGGCGATCCGGAGCAGGGCTATTTCGCCGATGGCATCACCGAGGACATCATCACCGATCTCTCGAAGGTATCCGGGCTCTTCGTGATCGCCCGGAACTCCTCTTTCGCCTACAAGGGCAAGTCTCCGGACATCCGCAAAGTGAGCCGGGAACTGGGTGTCCGCTATGTTCTCGAAGGCAGTGTGCGTCGGGCCGCCGACCGAATCCGCATCAACGCCCAGATGATCGACGGGACGACCGGCGGCCATCTGTGGGCCGAACGCTACGATCGCGGACTTGAAGACATATTCGCAGTGCAGGACGAAGTGACCCGCACGATCGTCGAGGCGCTGCGAGTAAAGTTGACCCCGAGCGAAGAGGAGCGGCGCGAGAGCCGCGGCAAGGTCGATCCGGAAGCCTATGATCTGCTCGTTCGCTCCCGCCGGTCCACCCTGCAGTTCAACGCACAATCGTCCATGGACGCGCGCAGCATGCTGAAGCGCGCCATCACGATCGATCCGGGCCTGGCGGCGGCCTACGCCGCACTCTCGATCGTCGCCCTGACCGACTTCATTAATCAGTGGAACGGCGCGACCCCCGACAATCTCTCGCAGGCCCTCGAACTGGCCCAAAAGGCAATCGAAACGGACGAAACCGAGCCGCAAGGCCTACACGCACTCTCGCTTGCCCTTGCCTGGATGCGACGTCTGGATGAGGCGGAGCGCGCTGCCGAGCGGGAGCTCGAGCTCGACCCAAATTCGGCCACCGCCTATACCGCACTGGGCAGCATAAGGGATTTCCAGGGGCGGCACGAAGACGCCCTGGCGCTGTATACGCGGGCCAACCGGCTCGATCCGCAATTCGATTTGTCGCTGCATTTTCTCGGGAGGGCTCTCTTGAGCCTCGAACGCTTTGACGAGGCCGAGATCGCCTTCAAGCGTCGACTGACGCTTGCGCCGCGATCGGACATGACGCGCTTTTATCTCGCCTGCCTTTATGGTCGCACTGGACGACACGAAGAAGCACGACGCTATTGGCGAGAGGTGCTGGAGGTCAACCCGAATTTTTCCATCGATCATCTCAAGCGCGCCCTGCCCTACCGGGATCCCGGCCTGCTCGATCGGCTGGCGGACGGCCTCCGGCTGGCCGGCGTCTCCATTTAATCAGAGCCCGGTCCATGGGAGCATGGAGGCGCCACACTCGTGGAGAAAGGGCAACCGACATGGGTAACAATCTTGCAGTTTCAAGTTCCCTCGCGCTCCTGGGCCGACTGCTTCTCTCGGCTATCTTCGTCTCTTCCGGCGTGGAAAAGCTGGTCGATCCCTCTGGTACAGTCGGTTATATAAGCGCGGCCAATCTGCCATTGCCGTGGTTCGCCTATGCGGTTGCCCTGCTGGTGGAACTCGGCGGCAGCATCCTTCTCGTCCTCGGTTACCGAACGAGGCTGGCGGCACTCGTCCTGGCACTCTTCACCCTCGCATCGGCACTCGGTTTTCATATGGACTTCGCGGACCAGAATCAGACGATTCATTTCATGAAAAACATCGCAATTACGGGCGGTTTCCTGCAGGTGATGGCATTCGGCGCTGGCGGCTTCAGTCTGGATGCACGAGCCGGGCGCGCCTGAGCGGCACGGCTGGCGGAGTCACGCATTTTCCGCCGTAACCGTCAGGAACCGTACCGGTTCGGGGCCGACGTCGACGTCAATCAGTTCGAGCGAGCGCAGGATCAGGTCGATCGACCGCCTCGCCTGGATCTCCGGCGCCTGGTCGAGCACGATTGCCATGACACCCTCGTTGAGCGCCTTGCGCGACTGCTCGGAGAGCTCATGGCCGACCCAGCAGACGTCGCGCGCCGCGTGCTCCTTCAGGATCGCGGCCACCGAGCGGTTGTCGCCGCCGGCGGTGTAGAGGCCGATGATATCCGGATCGTCGCGAAGCGCCGCGCGCAGGAGTTCCATCGAGGTGATGTCATCGTCATAATCGAACATCACTTGGCTGAAGAAGTGATCACCGACGTGTTCGGCGAGATAGGCGGAAAAGCCGCGGATGCGTTCCTTGTGGTTTTCATAGGCGCCGCTGTGGCAGAGCGCTACGAAAGCGCCCCGCCGCCCGACGAGCATCCGCGACATGTAGAAGGCAGCCGTTCGTCCCGCGGCGTAATTGTCTATTCCGACATAGGCGAGTTCCGGAGCAGGCCTCGTCATGATCTGCACGACCGGCGTGCCCTCGCCGGCGACCGTCCTCAGGCTCCTCACCACATCCGGATGGTCCGGCGCCACCACGATCAGCGCCGAGCGGCGAACCGTCGGATGGGCAATGTGATGGGCGAACTCCTTCGGATCGTTCTCGCGGGCGAAGGTGCGGTGCACGACGATGCTCTTGTCCAGTAGCGCCGCGATCCGCTCGAAGGCGTGGTTCATACGCGAGTAGAAGCTCGTCTCGGGGCGGACGAGAATGACCTCGATCCGGATCATCCCCCTATGCGCTTCCGGCAAACTGTGGCGATAGTTGAGCTTGCGCGCAGCGCGAAAGACTTTTTCGACCGTTTCCGGCCGAACCCCGCCGCGGCCGTTGACGACGCGCTCGACCGTCGCTGTACCGACGCCGGCCTCCCGCGCCACATCCTTCAGGGTGATCCTCACCATGGCACTCCCTCCTGAAACGCAGTTCAACCGGCGAGAGGAACCCTCGTCAATGATCAAATTTGATCAAAGTAGATTTAGGGCCCGGAAGCGGCCGGAGCTAGTCTCTCCGACAGTTCGGGAGGATCTCTCGATCCGAACCACAACTCGAAGATCGGGCGCCGCTCGCTTCCAGCGATTGGTGCGACGGAGGAGCAGCTATGAAGATCGCACTCGACCCCTATATGCATCGCCACCTCGGCCTGCGCGACCTATGCCGGAAGGCCGCCGAGCTTGGTTACGACCATATCGAGCTTTCGCCGCGCGAGGATTTTCTCCCCTGGTGGGTGCGACCGCGCGCGCACAAAGAGCGGATCGCCGAATTCAAGTCGGCGCTCAGGGACCACGGCGTAAAGCTCGCATCGATCCTGCCAATGTATCGCTGGGCAAGCCCGCATGAGGACGAGCGCCAGGCGGCGGTGCGCTACTGGAAGGAAGCGATCCAGGCGGCCGTCGAGATGGGTTGCGACACGATGAATTCCGAATTCGGCCGCGGTCCCTCGCCGGACCGCGGCCATCGCTCCAATTGCTGTGGCGGCATGCATAGCCACGAGCACAGCGAGGCCGCGTGGTGGCGTTCTATGGAGGAACTTGTGCCGGTCTTCGAGAAGGAAGGCGTAACGCTCAACATGGAGCCCCATCCGGAAGACTGGTGCGAGACGCTGCAGCCGGCCGTCGACATGCTGAAGACGATCGGTTCCAAGAACGTCAAGTTTCTCTATTGCGCGCCGCATACCTTCTACTTCGGCAATGACATGGCGGAGATGATCCGCGAGGCCGGGTCGCTGATCGCCCATGTCCACGTGGCCGATACCTACAACCACAAGGCCTCGTCCGGTCTGCGCTACATCATCAACCCGCCCGGCGCGAAGGTGACCATCCATCAGCACATGGACATGTATCAGGGCGAGATCAACTGGGACGTCTTCTTTTCCTCGCTCGCCGGGGTCGGCTTCGACGGCATCGTCACGGCCTGCGTCTTCGGCTGGGAAGAGCGCGCCGACGAGTCCGGCCGTTTCATGCGGGAGGAAATTCAGAAATACGTGGACAAATATTGGCCGGCCGAACGCGCGTAAGCGTTCACTTACCGAGCATCGACAGGGACGACTCCCATGACCATCACCATCACGACCGCCCCCTGCTGCTGGGGCGTTGACGACGTCAACAACCCCAACCTGCCCGCCTGGGAGCGCGTCTTCGACGAGGCGGCGGCCGCCGGCTATGGCGGTCTGGAACTCGGCCCCTACGGCTATGTGCCGCTCGAGTCCGAACGGGTCGCCCGGGCGCTTGACGAACGCAAGCTCTTCATCGTCGCCGGCACGATCTTCGACGATCTCGTCTCGCCGGAGAACCAGGCCAACCTGCTGCGCCAGACCGACGAAATCTGCGCCGTCATCACGCGATTGCCGCAGCCGCAGCAGCTATCCGGTCAGCGTTTCAGGACGCCCTATCTCACCGTCATGGACTGGGGCCACGACGAGCGGGATTATTCCGCCGGCCATTACGACCGTGCGCCGCGGCTATCGGACGAGGAGTGGCGCGGCATGGTTGCCAATATCAAGGCGATTGCCGCGGTCGCCCGCGACAAATACGGCGTGCGCGCCGTCATCCATCCGCATGCCGGCGGCTATATTGAATTCGCCGACGAGATCGAGCGGATCGCTAACGACGTGCCGGCGGCGCTTGCGGGCTTCTGCATCGACACGGGCCACACCTATTACGCGGGCATGGACCCGGTCGAGACGCTGAAGAAATATGGCGGTCGCCTCGACTATGTGCATTTCAAGGACATCGACGAAACGGTCTTCCGCCGGGTGCTTGGCGAGAATATCCGGTTCTTCGAGGCCTGCGCGCAAGGTGTCATGTGCCCGATCGGGCGCGGCATCATCGACTACCCGGCAATCAGGCAGGCGCTCGACGAGATCGGCTATCAGGGCTTCATCACGGTCGAGCAGGAACGCGATCCCTTGAGTGTGGCGGGAAGCCTCACCGACGTGAAGGAAAGTCGCGATTATCTGCGCTCGGTCGGGTTTTGAAGCAACACTTGGGAACACCACAATGTCAGAGAAGAGAACGAAACCGATCCGCTGGGGCATGATCGGCGGCGGGCGCGGCAGCCAGATCGGCTACATCCATCGCTCGGCGGCGCTGAGGGACAACACATTTGAACTCGTCGCCGGCGCCTTCGATATCGATGCGGCGCGGGGCCGCACCTTCGGCATCGACCTGGGATTGGACGAACAGCGGAGCTACCCGGACTACCGGACGCTGTTCGCGGAGGAGGCGAAGCGCGCCGACGGCATCGAAGCGGTCTCGATCGCAACGCCGAACAACACCCATTTCGGGATCTGCAAGGCGGCGCTCGAACACGGCATCCACGTCGTCTGCGAAAAGCCGCTCTGCTTCACCGTTGCCGAAGCGAAGGAACTGAAGGCACTGGCAGAAGCGCGCGGCCTCATCGTCGGCGTCACCTATGGCTATGCCGGCCATCAGATGATCGAGCAGGCCCGCGCCATGGTGAAGAACGGCGATCTCGGCGAAATCCGCATCGTCAACCTGCAATTCGCCCACGGTTTCCACAGCGCCGCCGTCGAGGAACGGAACCCGTCGACCCGCTGGCGCGTCGACCCGAAATTCGCCGGACCCAGCTATGTGCTCGGCGACGTCGGCACGCATCCGCTTTATCTTTCCGAGGTCATCCTGCCGCACATGAAGATCAAGCGGCTGATGTGCGTGCGCCAGAGCTTCATCAAGAGCCGGGCACCGCTCGAGGACAATGCGGTGACCCTGATGGAATACGACAACGGCGCGATTGCCAATGTCTGGTCGAGCGCTGTCAATGCCGGCTCCATGCACGGTCAGAAGCTTCGCATCGTCGGATCGAAGGCGAGCATCGAATGGTGGGACGAGCGGCCGAACCAGCTCTCCTACGAGATCCAGGGCGAACCCGTCCGCATCCTCGAGCGCGGCATGGACTATCTCTATCCGCAAGCCCGCCTCGACGATCGTATCGGCGGCGGCCATCCGGAAGGCCTGTTCGAGGCCTGGGGCAACCTCTACCGCCGCTTCGGCCTGGCGATCAACGGCCATCGCGGGTTGGCGCCGGAAAGCAGCAAGGACCTCGTCTTTCCCGGCATCGACGCCGGGCTGGAGGGCGTACGCTGGGTCGAAAACTGCGTCCGCTCGGCCGATCGGGGCGGCGTCTGGGTGGACTACGGGTAAATCAGCGACGGAGCAGCGACTTCTGACGATCCATGAAGTTCGCGTGGTATTTCCCCAGCATGTTCACCGCCTCGTTGACGAAGACAGGATGCGTTTCGGGTACGAACTCGATTGTTGGCGACTTCCCGTTGCGCCTCAGGCGCGCGTAGACTCGTCCGGCTTCGTCCCTCAACTCTTCCGGCATTTCCGGCTTCGGCCTGTCCCCATCGGAGAGCCGATCGAAGACCAGTTGGAAGCGCTGGTCGGTGTCGGCGGCGCGGAATTCCGAAGAAGCGATCTCCTCCTCTGCCGCGACGCGCGCGTCCACTTTATCAAGCAGTGCGCCGATCGCCATCCAGCGGGCGCGGCCGGCCCTGGGTGCCGGACCGATGGCGCGCGCGACGTTGTGCGGTACGCTGTCGGCGACCTGTAGGAGACGGGAGAGCTCGCTCTTCTGCACCGCAAGCGCATCGCCGATCACCTTGCGGTCGAAACCGCGTGCGGCAAGCGCCGCAGCGAAAAGCGCCCGCTCGATGAAGGAGAGGTTGCGCCGCTCGGCATTTTCCTTGCCCTGGGCCAGCACCAATTCGTCGTCGGAAAGCGGCCGGACGATCGCCTTCACCTGGAGCTCGAGCCGGCGCACCGCCTTCAGGCGACGATGACCATAGGCGGTCTGGTAATGCCCTTGCTTGTCCGGATGCGGGCGGACAAGGATCGGAGATTGCTGCCCGTTCTCGCGAATGCTCTCGACGAGCGCCACAAAATCCGGATCGTCGACTTCGCCGTCGGTCAGGCGATCTTCGATGAAGGAGGCTTCGACGAGCGCCGGATCGAGCGAAACGACGCGCTCGCCCGCCGTCAGCGCCTCGCGAAGTGCGCGCGCCTCCTCCGCCTCGCGGGTGATGCTGCCGAGTGAAAGCCCCATGGCCTTGACCGCGCCGGAGGCCGCGCGTGGCGGAGTCGGGGCGGGCGTGCTTCTGTTGACAGGTGTCAACTCGGCCGGGTCCGCAGAAGGCTCACCCGCGGCCTGTGGAGAGGCCGGAGCCCCACCCATGAACAGCGCCCGCAATTCGTTCTTCCGGTTGTTGCCTGCCATCTTTTAGCGCCCCCACGCCGCGTGAATGAGAGCCTCGATCTCGCCGTTGACGGCATTGAGCGACTCGATTGCCCGGTCATAGGTGGCGCGGGTGAAGTTCTCCCGGCCCACCTCGTAGAGCGTCTGCTTGGTGAGCCCCGCATCGGAGATCGCCGTCGACTTGACCATCGACGAGGTCAGCACCCGATCGCCGAAGAGCGAGCGCATGAAACCGACGATCTGCGCCTGCGGCCCGTCATTCGGCTCGAAGCGGGTGACGAGATAGCGCAGGAAGTCGAAATTGAGCTCGCCGCCGGCCTCGCGCACGACGCTCAGCAGGTCCGAGGTCATGTAGAGGAACTGGTTCATCGAGGCGACGTCGAGCATCTGCGGATGCACGGTGACGATGACTGAGGTCGAGGCGCAGAGCGCCGAGAGCGTCAGATAGCCGAGCTGCGGCGGGCAGTCGATGACGACGACGTCATAATCATCGGCGACGCTTGCGAGCGCCGTCTGCACCCGGGCGAAGAACAGGGGCCCGGCATCCGAGCCGCTCTGACGGGCGCTCAAGGCCTGCGGCGTCGTGTGTTCGAATTCCTGCAGCTCGAGATTGCCCGGCACCAGGTCGAGCCCGTCGAAATAGGTCTCGCGGATGATCTCTCGCAGCGGCCGCGCCTCGGCGTCATAGCGGATGGCGCCGTAGAGCGTGTCGTTGCCGGTCAGGTCCAGCTCCGGCTGGTAGCCGAAGAGCGCCGAGAGCGAGGCCTGCGGATCGAGGTCGACGGCCAGCACCCTGTGGCCGGTCAAGGCAAGGTACTGGGCCAGATGAACCGACGACGTCGTCTTGCCGGAACCGCCCTTGAAGTTGGTGACGGAAACGACCTGCAGATGCTCGCCGCGCCTGGTATCGCGCCATTTCAGGTAGCCGCGCGCCTTGGCGCCGTTGCCCTTGGCAATCGCCTGTTCGGCAAGATGGCGGCGCAGCGCGTTGATGTCGGAAAGCGAATAGGAGCGACGCCCGCCGGCGCCGGTATCAGGCTGGGGCCCCTCGCCCGCAAGCGAGAGTTGCCGGAGATAGCCGTCAGAAACGCCGATGAGTTTTGCGGCCTCGCCGGAGGTGAAGCTTCTGAGCGTCTTCCTCGCCAAAGGCGGGAACAGCCGGTCGCGCATGGCTTTCAACTGCTCCGAAAGCGCCCGCGCATCCGCCGCAATCGCCTCGTCCGCTGACCTGCGAAGGCCCTGGCCGGCCGTCGCCAACTCGCCGATTGCGCTTGCGGCTTCGGCCGTCGAACCCGTCATGTCCATCGCCAAATCCCCCCATACCTACGGCGCCGCGCACCCTTTCGGACGTGCGAAGGCCGCCGTGAACTCTTTGAATCGGCGCAGTGGCAAAAGACGACGAAGCCTCTTCGCCGGCCGCACAACTGCGCCCGCCGCCATTCCTTACAGTGCAATCGCTGAGCTACGCTGAGTTTCGGAATATGCGATCTGTTCCGTTAGAGGAATGATTCATCCTCTGATTCGCGTCAAGCCATTTCTCAAGGATTGGACGTTTGCAGCGCCGCGTCTTTTCGGACGCGCAAAGACCGCTGTAAATTCTAGGCCCGAATTTCGAGCTGATGCGCTAGCGGTTCGGCGGCGCGCGGCCGTATAGCAACAGCATCACGATGATGACAACGCCGTAGACGATCTGACGGCCGGCCTCCGGCATCTGCATGACGGAGAGGATCGATTGCAGGAGCGTGATCAAGATGACGCCTGCGACCGTCCCGTAGTAGGAGCCGCGGCCGCCGAGGATGGACGTGCCGCCGAGCACGACCGCCGCGATGGACGGCAACAGATAGGGATCCCCCATCGCCTGCGCAGCCTTGGACGCATAGCCCGCGAGCAGCACGCCGCCGAAGGCGCTCAAGGCGCCAGACAAGGCGAAAGCCATCATGACCACCCGCCTTGTGCCGATGCCGGAGAGAAAGGCTGCGCGCTCGCTGTTGCCGATGCCGTAGACGGCGCGACCAAAAGCGGTCCGCGTCAACAGGAACACCATCGCCATGCTGACTGCGAGCCAGACGAGGATGGCATTGGGCAGGCCCGGAACGATTGCGCCGGTTGCAAGCCACCTGACGGCGGGGGGCGCCGAATCCTGAGGCGAGAAGCCGCCGGTGTAGACGACCATCAGCCCCTGTGCGACCACATTGGACGCAAGCGTCACAATCATCGAAGGGATGCGCAGAAAGGCGACGCCGACGCCGTTCAAGAGACCGAAGGCGACGCCGCAGAGAACGCCGGCGGGAATGGCGACAACGGCTCCCATGCTGCCGAGCCCGGCCGCGGCGCAGGCCATCATGGCGCCGCTTGTCATCACCCAAGGAACCGACAGATCGATATGCCCGAGAAGGATGACGACCATCATCCCGGCGGCCACGACGCCGAGAAAAGACGCGACCTTGAGCTGTTGCAGCAGATAGTCCGGTGATAGAAAGTTGCTTGAATAGAGGCTGCCGAGCGAAAGGAGAAGCAGGATGCAGCCGAAGGCAGTCAGCACGGCGGGATCGGCGCGCCGAAGAAGACCGGGAAGGCGCGCCCGGATCGAAATTCGGCTTTCGGACGTCTCGCTCATTGGAACCAGTCCAGCCGGTTACGGACACGCAGGAGCGCGAGCGAGCCGATGCTGACCGCGATCAAAAGCACGATGCCCTGAAGGAGCGGCTGCCACAGCGGGTCGACGTCGAAGGCAAACAGCATGTCGCCAGTGGTGCGCGCCGCAAAGGCGCCGAAGATCGCCCCCACCGCGCTGCCGCGACCGCCATAGAGCGACACCCCGCCGAGCACGACTGCGGCGATCGACCACAGCGTATAGGCATTGCCGCTGGCATAGGCCGCTTCGCCAGTATAGGTGAAGAAGGTGAGGAACAATCCCCCCATTCCCGCGAGCAGTCCGCCCAGGAGATAGGCGGCAAACTTGCCGCGCCGGATCGGCATGCCGGACATGAAGGCCGCTTGCTCGGAAGAGCCTGCCGCATAGGCAGCCCGGCCCACGATCGATCTTTTGAAGGGCAGCCAGACGATGAGGACGACGGCGGTCAGCGCAACCAGGCTCGAGGGTACCACCCCGAAAAGCCGACCGGTCAGCGCGTCGGCAAGAGTCTCGTTGACGGAGCCGCCTGGAAAAGGCCGAAGCAGGAGCGCCAGGCCGAAATAGACGGCTCCTGTCGCGATCGTCGCGACGATCGGCTGCAGACGTCCGTAGATCACGAGAAGGCCGTTGATCGCGCCGCAGAGCGCCCCGACCATCAGCACCGCTGCGACGCCGAGAGCCGTAGGCACGGCCGCGCCGACGACGATCCAGGAGGCAATGCAGTTGGTGAGCACGAAGATCATGCCGACCGACAGGTCGATGCCGGCGGTGATCACCACCAGCGCCTGTGCCATGGCGACAAAGGCAAGCAGCACGCCCTTGTTGGCAGCGGTGTGAACGACATTCGCGGTGAACCCGGCCGGGTGGTTGGCGACATAGACGGCAAACATCACAAGGAAAAGCGCGAGCCCGGTCAGCGTCCCGCGCTGTTCGTTCAGCCAATAGCGCCACTCGTTCATGCCGCTGTTCCCTCCTGACCTTCGTCGACATTGAGGGCGCTGGCGATAAGCGCGCGTTCGCTGATCTCACCGTCCTTGAGTTCCCGCACGATGCGGCCGTCGTAAAGAACCAGCACCCGGTCGCAGCAGCCGATCAGCTCGTCGTAGTCCGTCGAATAGAAGACGATCGCCGCCCCGGCCTCCGCCAGCCGCCGCAACAGCTGATAGAGCTCCTGCTTTGTGCCCACGTCGATGCCGCGCGTCGGGTCGTTGAGCAGAATGATCCGCGGCTTTCGCATCAGCCATTTGGCAATCACAACTTTCTGCTGATTGCCGCCGGAAAGCGCGCCGACGGGCACGTCGAGGCCGGCGGTCTTGATCTCCAGCAGCCGCACCATGTCGTTGATCAGTTGCCCTTCCCTCTTCCGATCGATGATGCCGCCGGCGGAGATCTGGTCGAGCGCCGCGAAGGAAAGGTTCTCCCGCACGGTCATCGGCAACATCAAGCCCTCCGTCTTGCGGTCCTCGGGGATGAGCGCCATGGAGAGAGGCGGTTTGCGCGCCTGCGTCGGACTGCTGATCGTCACCGGCCGACCGTCGACGAGCACCGAGCCGCTCATTCCGCGCAAAACCCCGAAGAGGGCGAGAAGAAGCAGCCGCTGGCCCTGGCCCTCAAGCCCGCCGAGGCCGACGACCTCTCCCTCGGCGACCGAGAACGAGATATCGCGCAGCCGATCGCCCCAGCCGAGATTTCGGCATTCGAGCACCGGCGCCTTCGCGGTCACAACCGCCCGCCTGTGTCTTGCGGGAAAGACGTTGCTGTATTCGCGCCCGATCATCATCTGGACGATGTCGCTGTTGCTGTGGCTCCCGGCCGGGAAGGTCGCGACATTGCGACCGTTGCGAAAGACCGTGCAGGTATCGGCAAGCTCGGTGATCTCGTGCATGCGATGCGAGATATAGAGCAGCGCAAGGCCTTCCTGACGCAACCGCTTCAGAACCGCGAAGACCTTCGCGACATCGCTCGCCGTAAGCGCCGAGGTCGCCTCGTCGAGTATGAGCACCCGCGGCTTCGAGGCAAGCGCTTTGGCGATCTCCACCATCTGCCGGCGTGAGAGCGGCAGATCCTTGACGGCTGCGCGCGGATGGATGTCATCGGCGCCGGCTCGCGCCAGGGCCTCCTCCGCGAGAGCGCGCTGGGCACGCCGGTCGATCAGGCCGAAACGGTGGGGAGGGTTGGAAATGATGATATTGTCGGCGACGCTCAGGTCCGGGATCAATGAAAGTTCCTGGAAAACGCAGGCGATCCCTGCCGCCGCAGCCTCGGCCGGCGAACGAAACGTGACCTCCCGGCCATCAAGCAGCATCCGACCCTCGTCCGTCGCCACGACCCCGGCCATGATCTTGATGAGCGTCGACTTGCCGGCACCGTTCTCGCCGAGAACCGCATGAATTCGGCCCGGCGCAACTTCGAGATGGGCATTCTCAAGGGCGCGGACCCCGCCATAGCGCTTCGATATGCCTTCCATGCGGATGAGCGGGGACGGTGTCTCTGCTGCGATCATCGGGTGCCTCGGACCGAATTGTCAGCGCATGCCGCACGGCAGAAGGCGCGGCATGCGCATCGTTCAAAGGGGAGAAGCTACTGGTTCTCCTTGGTCTGACCCATGATCTCCTGGGCCGTGAAGTTGATGCCGCAGGTCGGGAAGGCATTGCCGACAAAGAAGTTGTCGGACTGGTCCGGATAATAATCCTGGCCCTCCTTGAAGTTCGGATCTTCGACGATCGCCAGCGGCAGCTTGATCGACTGCGGCACCACCTCGCCCTCGAGGGCCGCAATCGCCGTCTTGATGGCGACCGCGACCTGGGCCGGGCCGGTGCCGGCCGACGAGCACTTCAGTCCCTCGTCCGCGTGCTTGGCGCAGAACTTCCGGAATCCGTTTTCCGTCTCCCCGCCGAACGGCACGAAGGGATGACCGGCGTCGATCAGCGCCTGTACCACGCCGGTGTCGCCACCCTGCGCGGTGATGCCGTCGAATTTCTTATGGACGGCGATCGCATCCGCAGTCGCCTTTTGCGCTGTCGGATCGTCCCACTTGCCGAGCACCTCGACGACATCCCATTTCTTGCCCGTGGCGGCGAAAGTCTCCTGGATGCCGTTGTGGCGATCGGTATCGACAGAAGTGCCGGGCACGCCGCGCACTTCGAGGATCTTGCCGCCTTCCGGAAGGTGCTTGGCGAGCCAATTCGCCCAGAGCACGCCGAGGCCTTTCTGGTCGACATTGACGTTGATGGCGTCCTCGGTGTCGAGGACGTTGTCGAACGCGACCAGCACCACGCCCGCTTCCTTGGCCCGCTTAATGACCGGCCCGAAGGCGGTGGGGTTCTGCGCATTGACGATGATCGCGTCATAGCCGGAATCGATGAAATTGTTGATCGCCGAGATCTGCGCCGGGACGTCCTCGCCCGTGGACACGACCTTGAACTCCTTGAGCTTGGCCGCAACGTCCGGCTGTGAGGCATAGGCCTTGGCTGTCTGGATCATCTGAATGCGCCAGGTATTGGCGATATAGCCATTGGCGAGTGCGATCCGGTACGGCCCCTCCTTTTTCGGAAACTTGAAGAATTTCGTCTCGGGCGTCCACGGAGCGAAGCACTCCGGATCGGCCGAAGGGCCGGCGACGATTTCAGGCTCTGCGGTGACGGTGGTGGATAGAAGTGCGAATGCAGCGGCTGTGAGAATGCCGCTGACGAGCGTTCTGGTCATCGAATTCCCTCCCGTTATGTCATTCTGCGATCGGCATCGATCGGGTGCCGCGGCGATCATCCGTCGCAGACACGTCTGCCGGCTGGAGCGGACAAGGCAAGCTCCACCAACGGCGCAAATCATCGATACGCAAGTCCAGTGACGCCCGACAGGCTCCTCCCGAGGGCGTCATGGCGAAATCGTAGCGCTACCAATATCTTGTGTAAAGCGACGGCTGCGGCCAACGAAGGACGGAGCGTAACGCCTGTCGAATTTGAATGGGCGCGGCCGCGGCCGCGCCTTCCGAGGAGTTCTCCTCAGCCTTCGCGTCCGGGTCTCTGAGGCGGGTTGAATCGATCGAGGAAAGCCTCGATCGAGCCGCGGCCGAACCGCATGAGGCGGCGCCGGACAAGGATGGACATGACCCGGGCGGCGGTGGAGAAGGTCATCTCGTCCAGTGGCCCTGAGCCGCGCCAGGGCTTCGTGAGCTGATCGGTAATGATACCGAGCATGTTGGCGGGCAGAATATCCGTGCAGGGCCTCATCCATTCGAAGACGGCGCTGATCGGGAGAACCTTGCCCTCGAAGGTAACGATCGGCTCCGGCATGTCTTCTTCCCAATCGTCATAGGCTTCAAGAGCATCCCTGAAGAGGGTCTGAAGCGTGATCGGGGCATGCCCTTCGTAAAGCTCAGGCAGGAAATTCGTCATTGTGTCTCCTCCAAGGGGTGAGGCCGGAAACGCGAATGGCCAATTCTGTCCGCAATAACGGATTGTGATGCTCTTTCACAAAGCGTGCGCAGTATGGTTCAAAGCTCGCCCCGGCGCAAACGCAATCGGCCGCAAAGCCGGATTACAAGGGGAGAGCCGCCCCGCGGCAAACGCGCACGGGCCTCAAACCATTGAAACGGCAGTTCGAATCCCGGCCTGTGGAAAACGCGACTATACAGTCAGATGGCGGCGCGCCTGCGGCGTATCCAGCGTCTCCGCCGGCCCATCATGCACGAAGGAGCCGCGATCCATGATGTAGACGTGGTCGGCAAGCTCGCGGCAGAAGTCGAGATATTGCTCGACGAGCAGGATCGCCATGCCGGTCGATTCCTTCAAATATCTGATCGCCCGGCCAATATCCTTGATGATCGACGGCTGGATACCTTCGGTCGGCTCGTCGAGCACAAGGATCTTCGGGCGGGTGACGAGCGCGCGGGCGATCGCAAGCTGCTGCTGCTGGCCGCCGGATAAATCGCCGCCGCGCCGCGCCAGCATCGACTGAAGAACGGGAAACAGGCTGAAGATGTCTTCGGGGATCGAGCGATCTGCCCGCTTCAGTGGCGCATAGCCGGTCTCCAGATTTTCCTTCACCGTCAACAGCGGAAAGATCTCGCGCCCCTGCGGCACATAGCCGACGCCCAGCTTGGCGCGGCGGAAAGGCGCCATGCCGCCGAGCACCGTGCCATTGAAGGCGACCGTGCCGGAAGTCACCGGATGCTGACCGGTGATCGCCCGAAGCAGGCTCGACTTGCCGACGCCGTTGCGCCCGAGCACGCAGGTGATCTTGCCCATTTCCGCCGTGAAGGAGACGTTACGCAGCGCCTGGGCGGCGCCGTAGTGCAGATTGACGTTCTCGACCTTCAGCATTGCATAGAAATCCTTCCGCTCATCGGCCGAGATAGTTCTCGATCACCTTCGGATCGTTACTGACGAAATCGATCGAGCCCTCGGCCAGCACCGAACCTTCCGCGAGGCAGGTGACTTTGACACCGAGCTCGCGGACGAAGCCCATGTCATGTTCGACCACGACGACGGAGCGCGTCCTGGCGATCTCCTTGAGCAGGATCGCGGTTTCCGCCGTCTCCGCATCGGTCATGCCGGCGACCGGCTCGTCGACGAGCAAGAGCTCCGGCTCCTGGGCGAGCAGCATACCGATTTCCAGCCATTGCTTCTGGCCATGCGAGAGATTGGCGGCAAGATCGTCCCGGCGCGCGGTCAGCCGCACGGTCGAAAGGATTTCCTCGATCCAGGCCCTGTCCTCGCCGGTGAGCCGATAGAACAGCGTGGCGAAGACGCCGCGGCGGCGGTTCAACGCCAGTTCGAGATTGTCCCAGACCGTGTGGTTTTCGAAGACCGTCGGCTTCTGGAACTTGCGGCCGATGCCGAGCTGGGCGATTTCCGCCTCGTCCTTCTGGGTGAGGTCGATGTCGCCCCTGAAATAGACCTCGCCCTCGTCCGGCCGCGTCTTGCCGGTGATGATGTCCATCATCGTCGTCTTGCCGGCGCCGTTCGGCCCGATGATCGCTCGCAACTCCCCCGGCTCCACGATAAAGGAGAGCGAGTTCAGCGCCTTGAAGCCGTCGAAGGAGACGGAAACGCCATCGAGATAAAGCAGGCTCCTGGGTTTCTTCTCGGTCATGACGATTACTCCGCAGCCATTGGTTCTACGGCCGCAAGGCCCCCTTCCACATCCCCGTTCTGCCTCCGGGCCCTCGCGCGAGCGGCGCGCCTTCGCGCGAGGAAGTCCTGCGCGGTGCCGACCACGCCCTTGGGCAGGAACAGCGTCACCAGGACGAACAGTCCGCCGAGCGCAAAGAGCCAGAATTCGGGAAAGGCGGCGGTGAAGATGCTTTTTCCGCCATTGACGAGGATCGCGCCGACGATCGGGCCGATCAGCGTGCCGCGGCCGCCGACAGCCGTCCAGATGACCACCTCGATGGAATTGCCGGGGGCGAACTCGCCGGGATTGATGATGCCGACCTGCGGGACGTAGAGCGCGCCGGCGACGCCCGCCATCATCGCAGAGACGGTGAAGGCGAAGAGCTTCATGTGCTCGACCCGGTAGCCGAGGAACCGGGTGCGGCTTTCCGCATCCCTGAGCGCCACCAGTACCTTGCCGAGCTTCGAGCGCACGATGCCGGAGGTGATGACGAGCGAGAGGGCGAGCGCCAGCGCCGAGGCGGCAAACAGGGCGGCGCGGGTGCCGTCCGCCTGGATGCTGAAGCCGAGAATGTCCTTGAAGTCCGTCAGGCCGTTATTGCCGCCGAAGCCCATGTCGTTGCGGAAGAAGGCGAGCAGCAGCGCATAGGTCATCGCCTGGGTGATGATCGAGAGGTAGACGCCGTTGACGCGCGAGCGGAAGGCGAACCAGCCGAAGACGAAGGCGATGAAGCCCGGGACGAGCACGACCATCAGCGCCGCGAACCAGAACATGTCGAAGCCGTACCAGAACCAGGGCAGCTCCTTCCAGTTGAGGAACACCATGAAGTCCGGCAGCAGCGGGTCGCCATACGAGCCGCGGGCACCGATCTGGCGCATCAGGTACATGCCCATGGCATAGCCCCCGAGCGCGAAGAAGGCCGCGTGCCCGAGCGAGAGGATGCCGCAAAAGCCCCAGACGAGGTCGAGCGCGAGCGCCAGCAGCGCATAGGTCAGATACTTGCCGAAGAGCGAGACGAGGTAGGTCGGGACATGCAGCGGATGATCCGGCGCCGTCAGGAGGTTGAGCGCCGGCACGAGAACGGCGAGTGCCATGAGAATCGCCACGGCAATGACGATCGTTCGGTCCAGCGATTTGACGAGAAACGAGGTGATCATGCTTCCACCGCCCGGCCCTTGAGTGCGAACAGCCCGCGCGGCCGCTTCTGGATGAAGAGGATGATCAGCACGAGCACGAGGATCTTGCCGAGCACGGCCCCGGCATAGGGCTCCAGGAACTTGTTGAGGATGCCGAGAGAGAAGGCACCGACCAGCGTGCCCCAGAGATTTCCGACGCCGCCGAAGACCACGACCATGAAGCTGTCGATGATGTAACCCTGGCCGAGATTTGGCGAGACGTTGTCGATCTGCGAGAGCGCGACTCCCGCCATGCCGGCAATGCCGGAGCCGAGCGCGAAGGTGAGCGCATCGACCCATGGCGTGCGGATGCCCATCGAGGAGGCCATGCGTCGGTTCTGCGTCACGGCCCGCATCTGCAAGCCCATCGGCGTCTTCTTCAGGAGGAAGAGCAGCGCGGCGAAGACGGCGAGCGCGAAAACGATGATCCAGAGGCGGTTCCAGGTGATCGTCAGCCCGCCAAGGTCAAAGGCGCCGGACATCCAGGAAGGATTGCCCACCTCCTGATTGGTGGGACCGAAAATGGTGCGGACCGCCTGCTGCAGGATCAGCGACATGCCCCAGGTGGCAAGCAAGGTCTCGAGAGGGCGGCCATAGAGAAAGCGGATGACGCCGCGCTCCATCGCCAGTCCGACCACGCCGGTGACGAGGAAGGCGAGCGGCAGCGCGATCGCCAGCGACCAGTCGAAGAGACCGGGAAAGGAACCGCGAACGACATCCTGGACCAGAAAGGTCGTGTAGGCGCCGAGCATCACCATCTCGCCATGCGCCATGTTGATGATGCCCATGACGCCGAAGGTGATGGCAAGGCCGATCGCGGCGAGAAGCAGCACCGAGCCGAGGGAAAGCCCATACCAAACGTTTTGCCCGGCCGCCCACAGCGCCTGCGTCTGCTCGAGGCCGGCAATGGCCGCCTCGATGTCCGGCTTCAAGGTCTCGTCTGCCGCACCGAGCGACGAGGACAGGACGGAGAGCGCGTCGCGCCCGCCGCCTTCCTTGAGCGTCTGAACCGCCCGCCGCTTCTCCTCGACCGTCCGGTCGGAGATCAGGAGGGACGTGGCGCGTGCCTGCTCGAGCAGGGCGCCGACCTCGGCATCCTTCTCGGCGGCAAGCGCATTCTCGATGGCGTCGAGGGCATCGGCATTCGGCGATTGCAGCACCGACTGCACCGCTTTGAGGCGTGCATTGCGGTCGGGGCTCATGAGCGTCAGGCTGCCGAGCGCGGTGCGCACCGCACGGCGGATGCCGTTGTTGACCTTGACCTTCGAAAGGGACGCCTTCGGCGCCTCACCGGCACTTTCTCCGGACACCGGGTCGGTGAGCGTGAGCTTCGAACCGCTCCCCGTCGTCAAGAACACCTGGCCATCCGCCTTGCGCACATAGAGATCGCCCTCGCCGAGCGCTTCGAGGATGGGCACAACCCTCGGGTCGCCGGTCTTCGCCAGCGCCGCGATGTGCTCGTCCAGGTCGGAGAGCTTGGCCTCACCGAAGGCGTTCACCAGTTCGCGCAGCCCCTCCTCGGCTCGAGCCCCCGGGGCGGCTGCGGCAATGAGGAACACGGCTACCAGCATGGATAGGAAGATGCGGTACATTCGCCTCTCGCTTCGTCAGTTCAGAGCGGATGGAACGGTAGGCTCCTGCCCATCCCGCCCGCCTTCGCGTCGCCCGACCGATCACGTCCTGCCTTGCAGTGCGTGCGTCCTTCGGCAGCCAAAGTCCCTCCGTCCGGACGCATTCGGACGGAGGGTTTTCCGGGGGTCGTTTCGTCTTGGAAAATGTCTCACAGGAAGCGGCCGGAACGCCGGCCGACCCCCTCGAACATCTCTTTCGTCACGAAGACCCGGCCTGAGCCTCGCGGATCAGGAGCCCTTGCCGCCGCACTTGCCGGTGGCGACGTTGAAGTTGCCGCAGGACATCGGTGCGCGCCAATCGGAGATCAGGTCCTTCGAGTCCGGCAGGTAGTCCGACCATTCGTCGCCGACGACGAGGCCGGGCGTCTCCCAGACGGTCTCGAACTGACCGTCCGCCTGGATCTCGCCGATCAGCACAGGCTTGGTGATGTGGTGGTTCGGCATCATCGTCGAATAGCCGCCCGAAAGGTTCGGCACGGAGACGCCGATCATCGCGTCGAGCACGGCGTCGGTGTCGGTGGTGCCGGCCTTCTCGACCGCCTTCAGCCACATGTTGAAGCCGATATAATGGGCTTCCATCGGGTCATTGGTGACCCGCTTGTCGTTCTTGGTGAAGGCCTTCCAGGTTTCGATGAACTCGGCATTGGCCGGATTGTCAACCGACTGGAAATAATTCCAGGCGGCCAGGTGCCCGACGAGCGGCCCGGTGTCGAGGCCGGCAAGCTCTTCCTCACCCACCGAGAAGGCAACAACCGGGATGTCTTCGGCCTTGATGCCCTGGTTGGCGAGTTCCTTGTAGAAGGGCACGTTGGCGTCGCCATTGATGGTCGAGACGACGGCGGTCTTCTTGCCGGCCGAGCCGAACTTCTTGATATCAGAGACGATCGTCTGCCAGTCGGAATGGCCGAAGGGCGTGTAATTGACCATGATGTCCTCGGGCTTGACGCCCTTGGCGATCAGGTAGGCCTCGAGGATCTTGTTGGTCGTGCGCGGATAGACATAGTCCGTGCCGGCGAGCACCCAGCGCTCGACCTCTTCGTTCTCCATCAGATAGTCGACGGCGGGGATCGCCTGCTGGTTCGGCGCAGCACCCGTATAGAAGACGTTGCGCTGGCTTTCCTCACCCTCGTACTGGACGGGATAGAAGAGGATCGAGTTCAGCTCCTCGAATACCGGCAGCACCGACTTGCGCGATACGGACGTCCAGCAGCCGAAAACCGCCGAAACCTTGTCGACCGAGATCAACTCGCGCGCCTTCTCGGCGAAAAGCGGCCAGTCGGAGGCCGGGTCGACCACGACCGCCTCGAGCTTCTTGCCGAGCAGTCCGCCCTTCTTGTTCTGCTCGTCGATCAGCATCAGCATGGCGTCTTTCAGCGTCGTCTCGGAGATCGCCATGGTTCCCGAAAGCGAATGCAGGATGCCGACCTTGATCGTGTCCTCGGCGGCAAAGGCGCCGTTGAACGCAGTCGTCGAAAGGACGGCAGCGATAAATGCGCCGGTGACGCGTGCCTTGATAGTCATCTGATTTGAACCCCTCTAGTTCTGGTCGCCGCAACGGAGTGCTCGTTCTCCTTGGCCGTTGGGGATCATCCGACGTCGGGACTGCACTGCACATACGTCATTCTACGTAGACGTCGGGGGGAAGAAGGAACATCGCACGGCCCGTAGCGAAAGGCTCCGCCCCCACAGATGACTCCTGCGACCAGCGTTCCTGTGATATGGTTCCGGCTTGTGCTTCCTGCTCGAGGAACAGGAAAATGCAAGCCTTTGCAGCCGTCGCGCGAACCTGTTTTCCGGCCTTACTGGCCGGTTGCATGCTGCTCATGCCTGCGGCGGCGGCCGAAGAGGCTGCCGATGTCGCGACCGGGACCCGGCTCGCGGAGTTCCTTCGGGCGGCGCGAAGCGTGCTCTCGAACTATCAGCCGCTGATCAACGATCCGTCCGTCGGCGACAAGCATCTCGACGGCGAGCGCTTCACGACGGAGGCGATCGCCTTTTACGCCAAGCGCACCGGCCATCCCTTGATCACCGCCGACCTGTCCGAGCGCGACCGCAAACTGATCCAGGCGCAGATCGAGGCGATGCGCGAGGTCGTCGACGAACAGCAGGCCGACATCAACCGTCCCGGCATCGGCTTCAAGGGCTTCGTCCCGGCCGTATTCGCGCGGTTGATGAACGAGAAATTCGCCGCCAAGGTGGGCGTCGAGGCGCTGGTCCGCGTGACGGCACCCGAGGATCTGGTACGCAATCGCAAGTCCCTCCCCGATGCCTGGGAATCGGGGGTCATCGAGAATGTTTTCTCGGACGCCGACAGGCCGAAGGGCGACAGCTACACCGAAGTGACGACCGTCGACGATCGCCCCGCTTTCCGCATGCTGCTGCCGGAATACTACACGGAATCCTGCCTTACGTGCCATGGTGCGCCGAAGGGTGAAATCGACGTCACCGGCTATCCGAAGGAGGGAGGAAAGGCGGGCGACCTCGGCGGTGCGATCAGCATCGTCTTGTTCAAATGAGTGCGCCGGATGAGCAACTGCGGTCGTTTTGGGCCATAACGGCGCCCAAGAGGCTTGCTCACCGCCTTGCCGGGCTACCGATCTCCGCCCGCGTTGCGGCCCTGACGGCGGCCGGGCTGATCAGCCTCATCCTGTCCTCGCTGTTTCTGACGCAGGCGCTCTATCGAAGCGCCGACCGCATGGCCGAGACGACGGAACTGTTCGACCGCGCGGCATCGGCAGCCGCGGCGCACGTCGCCTTCGGGGACCTCAGATACTGGCTGACCGATCTCTCGGTAAGCCTCTTGATGAATTCGCAGCGCAATGCCGAGCGGGCGCGCGAACGCCTGGAGGTGCAGCTGGAGCGTCTGGCAAAGCACTCGCCCCGGACGGTCGAGGGAATCCGCAAGGAAGTCGCCGCCTATGTCGAAACGGCGCTCCAAGCGACCGATGCCTATACTCAGGACAACCGCATCATCGGCAATACGCTGCTGGCCAAGGCGCGCACCCACAGCAGCAGCGTCGATCAGGACCTGAACGCGCTCGTCGAGCAGGTAAAGGCCGAGGCGGAGACCGCCCGGAGCGAGGTGGTGCAGCAGGCGCAGAGGACCGCCACGGCCGCCGCCATCCTGGTTGGTGTCCTCGTCGTGATCGGCTCCGTTCTCACGCTTCTCGTCCTGCGCTCGATCGTCGGTCCGCTCCGGCGCCTCAACCGCGTGATCGGCGATCTGAAGGAAGGTCGCTACGACGTCGAAATACCCCAGGGGGGCGGCGACGAAATCGGGGCAATGGCAAGGACGCTATCGCTGTTCCGGCAAAGCGCGATCGAAAAGAAGAAGCTCGAGGAGGAAGCAGAGCGGCAAAGACGCACGATCGCCGCGGCGCTCGAGGCGATATCCGATGGATTCGTCCTCTATGATCCGGACGACAAGATCCTGGTCGCCAACAGCAAATATTGCGAGATCTTTCCCAGCCACGCACCGAACACGCTCCGCGGCAGGAGCTTCCGCGACGTCCTGGAGGAGGATGTCGCGAGCGGGCACGTGGACCTCGAAGGCAGATCACCGGCAGAGTGGATCGTGGAACGCCTCAGCCTGCACCGGGATCCGGCCGGCTTCGTCGACGAGAAACGGTTCGGCGACAAATGGGTCCGCATCACCAAGCGCAAGATTCCGGACGGCGGGACTGTCGCCGTCTACACCGACATCACCGAACTGAAGCTCAGGCAGGTCGAGCTCGAACGGGCGAAGAGCAACGCGGAATCGGCAAGCGAGGCGAAGAGCCGCTTTCTCGCCTCGATGAGCCATGAGCTGCGCACGCCGTTGAACGCCATCATCGGCTACAGCGAAATGCTGATCGAGGAAGCACAGGAGCAGGAAGAGGAGGCGTTCGTGCCCGATCTCGAAAAGATCGCGTCCGCCGGCCGGAACCTCCTCTCGCTCATCAACGACATCCTCGACCTGTCGAAGATCGAGGCCGACCGGATGGAGGTCTTCCTCGAAACTTTCGACGTCGCCGAATTGCTGCGCGACGTGAGTGCCACGGTCGCACCGCTGATGGCGAAGAACGAAAACGCGTTCGTCCAGGAGTTTGGCGCCGACTTAGGCGTGATGACCTCCGACCAGACCAAGCTGCGCCAGAACCTTTTCAACCTGCTCAGCAACGCGGCAAAATTCACCAAGGCCGGCCGGGTGACGCTTTCGGTGCGGCGCGAAGCGAGGGCGGACGTGGACTGGCTCGTCTTCAAGGTGTCCGATACCGGGATCGGCATGACGCCGGGGCAGCAGGAGCGGCTCTTCAACCCCTTCACGCAGGCCGATGCCTCGACCACCCGGAACTACGGCGGCACGGGACTGGGTTTGAGCATCACCCGCAGCTTCAGCCGCATGATCGGCGGCATCGTCACCGTCGAAAGCGAAGTCGGAAAGGGATCGGTCTTCACGATGGAAGTGCCGGCGGAATGCGGACAGCAGACCAGCGGAGAGCAAACGGCGGAAGCGTCGCCAGCCGCGCCGGGTCGCACGGCCCTGATCATCGACGACGAACCGGCCGCCCGCAGCCTGATCGCCAGGGCGCTTGCGGAAGCGGGGCTCGCCTCGATCGAGGCGGCAAGCGGCGCCGAAGGCATAGCCGCCGCGCGGACGCACCGGCCGGCGGCAATCATCCTCGATATCATCATGCCACATCAGGACGGCTGGGCGGTGCTGCGGGCGTTGAAGAGCGATCCCGAACTGTGCACGATCCCGGTGATCCTGGCGACGATCCTTGCCGATCGCGAGCTCGGCCTTTCGCTCGGCGCCGTCGAATATCTGACGAAGCCGATCGACACCGAGAAGCTGATCAGGACGATCGAGGCCTGCGGCGGCGGCAATCGCGATGTGCTCGTCATCGACGACGATCGGGCATCGCGCGATTTCCTCCGTCGTATTCTGGTGAAGAGAAACTGGACGGTTCACGAGGCCGCCGACGGCATTCGCGGTCTCGAACTGATGAAGCGGCTGCTGCCGCGCCTCGTTCTGCTCGATCTTCTGATGCCGGAGATGGACGGCTTCGAGACCCTCAGCGAAATGCAGAGAATTCCGGAACTGCAGAAGATTCCCGTCGTCGTCGTCACGTCGAAGGACCTGTCCGCAAAGGAATTGCGATGGCTGCGCGACCGGGCGGTCGCCGTCGTCAACAAGGGCGCGAACAGCAGGTCCCAGCTGGTCGAAGCGCTCGAACGGCAGATCCCATCGCAGGAACCGGCGGCCCCGGCGACCACGAACAACTGACGCGCATGACCGAAGGCGAACCGAAATGACGAGAATCCTTCTGGTGGAAGACAATGAAATGAATCGCGACATGCTTTCGCGGCGACTGTCTCGCCGCGGCTTCGATGTGCTGATCGCGGAGAACGGCGAGGCGGGCGTCGAGCTCGCAACCTCGGAAAAGCCGGACCTGATCCTTATGGACATGAGCCTGCCGGTGATGGATGGCTGGGAGGCCACACGACGCATCAAGGCCGATCCCGCGACCTGCGACATCCCGGTCATCGCGCTCACCGCGCATGCGATGGCAAGTGATCGGGAGATGGCGCTCGAGGCCGGCTGCGACGACTATGACAGCAAGCCGATCGATCTCTCGCAGCTTGTCAGGAAGATCGAGAAACTGCTGGAGACTTCGCATTGAGCACCGCTTAGATGAGTATCGGAAACGAGTTTCAGCGCCAGGCCATCGCCGCCCATGTCGAGCAGCGGCTGGCTGGCCCTGCGCGGGCGATCCTGGGGTTCCAGGAGTTGCTGCTCGAGCAGGCGCGGGATCTGGGTCTGACGCGCCTTTTGAGCGACCTCGAGCGGATCGGCGCCGCTGCCAGGCAACTGAACGGCCTCGTCGATCGGTTGACGGACGGCAAGGCCGATTGCGCCGGGGCGGGCGACCCGGATGCGGAGGCAAGGCTGCGCCACGATCTGCGCACGCCACTCAACGCCATCATCGGCTATTCGGAAATGATCTTGGAAGATTCGGGCGACTTGCAGCCGCACACGCTGAAGGAAGACCTCGCCGAAATGCTTTCGGCAGCGGCGGACCTGTTGAAACAGGTCGATGCGCTTGCCGGCTTTTCGCGCGGCGAGGCGATCGAAGTGATCGAGCCGGAGGTTCGAACCGAAATAGACGCGGCCGAGCTCGAGCGGCTTCTGTTCAGCCACGAGCACGAGGCATGTTCCGCTCCGACCGGCAGGATACTCGTCGTCGACGACGTAGCCAGCAATCGCGATCTTCTCTCGCGGCGCCTGCGGCGCGAAGGCCATCGCGTCTTCACCGCCGAGTCTGGTCTCGCTGCGCTCGCAAGGCTCTCGGAAGACGAGTTCGACCTCATCCTGCTGGACATATTGATGCCCGACATGAACGGCATCGAGATGCTCTCGCGGCTGAAGAGCGAGAACCGGTGGCGGCACGTCCCCGTAATCATGATCTCGGGCTTGAACGAAGTGGCGGCGGTGGCTCGGTGCATCGAGGCGGGCGCCGACGACTATCTGACGAAACCCTTCAACCCGATCCTCTTGCGCGCGCGCATCAACGCCACGCTCGAGAAGAAGCGCTGGCTCGACCGCGAGCACCGCTATCTCGAGCAGATCGAAACGGAGAAGAGCCGTGCCGACGCGCTCATCCATGCGATCCTGCCGCATCAGATCGTTTCGCGACTGCATGGCGGGGAGGAGATCATCGCCGATCGTTTCGACGAGGTTTCCATTCTCTTTGCGGATATCGTCGGCTTCACGCCCATCGCGGCGCGGCTGGCGCCATCGGACCTGGTCCGGCGCCTGGACAGGATGTTCAGCAAGTTCGATCTCCTGACGCAGGAGCATCGCGTCGAGAAGATCAAGACGATCGGCGACGCCTATATGGCCGCCTGCGGCATCCCCGAACCCTCGGCGGACCACGCCGACAGGATCGTGGCGCTCGGCAAGTCGATGCTGGAATCGCTCGAGACCATGGCGCCCGACGGCGACCGCTTCCGCATCCGCATCGGCGTTCATTCCGGGCCGGTCGTCGCCGGCCTGATCGGCCGGCTGCGTTTCGTCTATGACGTGTGGGGGGAAACCGTCAACGTCGCGAGCCGCCTGGAGTCCCAGGGCGTTGCCGACCATATCCAGATCTCGGAGGCGACCCGGCAGGCGCTTCGCGGATCGTGGCGGCTGCAACCCCGCTGCGCGCTGGAGTTACGAGGCGTCGGCGCGATCGAGACCTATCTCGTTCGGTAGTTCCCCCTTCGCACTCCGAAATATAGATCAATCGGAAAAAACTCTTCTAAAAGTAATACTTGAAAAACCGACTCGACCTGTAGGTCTTTCTCTGATTTTATTCTGCCGTACTGTTTTCAGATGCTTTCAAGGGGTTGATGGCAGATGGCTTACGACTGGGACGGAAAGCGCACGCGTCGTCTTCAAATGCTGAGATTCGCGGGAGCTCTGGCCATCCCTGCCCTCCTCTTCGGTTCCGCCATTGCGGCCGTGGAGTGGAGCGAAATGGGTGGTACGGCCGTGAGGACGGTGCACCTTCGATAATCTCCGGCGAAACAGCATTTCATCTTTGGCGCCGAAATCGGCGCATGGTGGTCTCCGTCGCTGCGGTGCCGGAGGAAGGGGTACGATGAATTCCGCTCAAGTCTTCAGTTTCGATCCGATCGGCCCCGCCGAACTGGCCATGATCGGAAAGGCCTTCCAGGACGAGCTGCAAATGCGGGCCTTGCCCCGCCAGTCGGGCGAAGCCGAAACACTCGCCGCAAGGCTGATCAGCGCCTATCAGGCAGGAATTCGGGATGATCTGGGCCTGAGGATCGTCGCAGGTCTGTCCTGAGCCGCGCGCGGCGGTGAGCCTGGACATCGACACGTGAGCGGGGTCGGGCTCGCTTTCACTGCACGGGGTGCTGCGCCAAGCAGACGATAGCCCCGTTCGGCATTGCGAAGGACCCGAGATGCGCCGGAGTAAGTAAATTGTGCCAGCCGGAAAGCGGTTCGGACGCGCTCGTTCCGACACCAACGCAAATCTCACGAGAGATCCATCACAACTTGGCTCCCATTTTCACAGTCGCGCCACCAGATGTAGCCATGGCATGAATGATCCTCTCGATGTCAAGAACCATTAAGGGGGTGAACGTCAGGCCAGCCCCAGAAGATCGGCGAGTTCATCCGCCGCTTTCGTGGAAAAGTCGGGTTTTCGGGTCGCTACAATTATTAGGCGAAAAGCGCCCGACAGGCCGGGTCCGGATCGCCACCAGCGGAAGTGAGTAGGAGCGCATCACGTAACGCGTATTGGTCCTCAGTGCGGCCCAGAAGTCTCACCGCCACCAGGAAACATTTCAGGGCCTGTCGGGCGCGCCGGCAGCCGGCAATCTTCGTGCTTCTTTGGATCAATCACCGACTGCGGCCTGAACGGCGATCTCGACGAGAATGTTTTCGGCCGCGAGGTTCGCCTCCACGGTCGCGCGGGTGGGCAGAGCGTCCTCAGGAATCCAGCCTTCCCAGACCGCATTCATGACGGCGAAGTCGGCGACGACGTGCTTCAGCCAGACTTGTGCGAAGAGGATCTTCGACTTGTCGGTACCGGCCTTGGCGAGCAGTTCGTCGATGCGGGCAAGCACCTGCGCCGTCTGGCCGGCGACATCCTGTGTGCGGTCGGCGGCGACCTGACCGGTGACATAGGCGATGTTCTTGTGGACGAGCACATGGCTCAAGCGCTTGCCGTTCGGCTCAAATCTTTGGATGGACATCAGGCATACTCCTTCTTGGGTTGTTGAGAAAGAGTTCGGCGGCGTTCCGGATCGCCATCGCTCCGGAACGAGATCGTCCAGCAATTTGGGTCGTCGCGCGCTCGCGCCCGCCTATCCGCTCGTCGGGCTCACCAATGGTTTCAACCCGCGTGCGGCATTCGATATCGAGCGGGCGGTGTTGACGAGTTGCGGCGCAAGGTCGGCAAGCGCATCCTTCAACGTCCATCGGCTGAAGGGCACGGCGATGTTGACGGCACCCAGCGGGCGTCCCTCCGCATTGACGATTGCCGCCCCGACCGCGATGTCGCCGACGTAATATTCCTCGTTGGTGAAGCCAAAACCGTCGCTGCGCGCCTTGCGGACGATCTCCGCAAGCCGCTCCGGGTCGGTCTCGGTGTTCTGCGTATAAGCGACGAGGCGCGAGCGGCCGATGATAGCGGCTGCCTCCTCCGGCGAGAGCGCCGAAAGATAGGCCCGGCCGGCGGAGGTACAGTACATGGGTAGGCGCTGACCGAGCGGCACATGGATCGAGATCTGCTTGTGGCTTGCGAAGCGCGAGACGTAGGCCATGTCCGTGCCTGAGGGTTCGAGCAGATTACAACTCTCCTGCGTGCTACGGTTCAGCTCGTGCAGGTAGGGATTGGCACGCTCGATCAACTCGCTGGTCTGGAGATAGCCGGCACCGATCTCAAGCGATTTCGGAGTCAGGCGGTAGCGCTTCGACTGCGGCTCCTTGGCGAGATAGCCAAGCGCCTCGAGCGTGAAGGCCGAGCGTTGAACGGTGCTCTTGTTGAGACCGGTGGCCTCGGCCATCTCGACGAGATTCATGCTCGGCCGACCCGCGCCGAATGCCGCGAGCAGCGCCACTCCTTTTGCCAGGGACGTAATGAAAAGGGCCGAGTTTTCTGCTTCGCTCAATGGATCGGACAACTGCTCAAACTCCCGGCTTCGCGGAACAACCGCCACGATAGCGCCTTCTCGAAACCACTCGCCACCGCTACGGCGCCGCGCGTCGTCTTATCAGAGGCGCAGGGAACGCTGTAGCACTTTGAATTGCCCCAAGTTTCATCCCTTACATCGGCGAGAATTTCAGGACCCATACAGTAGCGCCGCGCCATTCACAGCTTTCCTTCTAGGCCATTGCTGTCACATCGGATGCGTAACGCGGCGCAGGAAGTCGCGCGTGCGCTCGTGTCGGGGCTGATGCAGCACGTCGCGCGCCGGGCCCTGCTCGACAATTCTGCCGCCATCGAGGAAGAGTACGCTGTCGGCCACCTCCCGCGCGAACTGGATCTCGTGGGTGACGACCAGCATGGTCATGTGCTCCTCGGCAAGGCCGCGCATGACCTGCAGCACTTCCCCCACCATTTCCGGATCCAGCGCCGATGTCGGCTCATCGAAGAGGATAGCAGCAGGCTGCATGGCGAGCGCCCGAGCAATGGCGACACGCTGCTGCTGACCGCCGGATAGCGAGCCCGGATAGGCGTTGAGCTTGTCGCCGAGCCCGACGCGCATCAGAAGCTCGCTCGCCCGCTCGCTGACCTCGCTCCTGTCCTGGCGCAGGACGTAGACGGGTCCTTCCATCACGTTTTCGAGGGCCGTGCGGTGCGGGAAGAGATTGAAGCGCTGGAACACCATGGCGACGCGCGTGCGGATCTCATGGATGCTCGCGTCCTCCGTATCGACCACTGCCCCGTTGATCGTGACGCGGCCGGACTGGTAGGTCTCGAGCCCGTTGACACAACGCAACATCGTCGATTTCCCCGAACCGGACGGGCCGATCAGGCATACGACCTTGCCTTTGTCGACGGAAGCGTCGATCCCTTTCAGCACTTCGTGTTGGCCATAGGCCTTGTGGACGTTTTCGAAACTGATCATTTCGACCTCCCGAGCGCGACTTCAACATGACGCATCACCATGTTGAGCGGGATGGTGAGGCAGAGATAGAGGAGCGCCACGAGCGTGAAGACGGTCATGTTGTCGAAGGTGGAGGAAGCAAGCGCCTTTCCCTGCATCGTGAGTTCCGCAACCGTGATCACGGAAACTTGGGAGGAGTCCTTCAGCAGCATGATGACATTGTTCGCATAGGGTGGCATGACGATGCGTACGGCCTGCGGCACGATCACTCGTCGCATCATCAAGGGATGCTTCATACCGATCGACTTGGCAGCCTCGATTTGGCCGCGGTCGATCGCCTCGATGCCCGCGCGGAAAGTCTCGCCGATATAGCAGGAATAGGTGAGTGCCAGGCCCGCTACGCCCGCTTGAAAGGCCGTCAGGTCAATGCCGATGTCCGGCATGACGAAGTAGATGTAGAAGAGCACCACCAGGATCGGGATACCGCGCACGCCTTCGACGAAAATGCGGGTCGGCAGTGCCAATGCCTTTATGCCGGATGTCCTGAGCAGCGCCCAAGTCATGCCGAGGACCGTCGCGAGCGCAAGCGAGGCGAGCGTGATCGCGATCGTCAGCCACAACCCGTTAAGGAGAAGTGGCAGATATTCTGCCGCGCGGGTGGCGAAGGTGTTCATCTAAGAGCTCCATCATTGAAGCGAGGCCGGGGCCGCCGGTTGCCTACGTTTGTCGGCAACTCGGCGCGTCGAGCAGGGCTGCGACAGCCCCACCCAAGCCAGCCAACGGCATCAAATGCCGTACTTGGCGAAAATCTTCTTCAAGTCGCCGCTTTCCTTCAGCTTAGCGATCGAGGCGTTGATCTTCTGGAGCAGCTCGGCCTTGTCTTTCGGCACCGCAAGCGCCACGTCGCCGGACTTCAAGGGCTTGTAGCCTTCGACCAGACGGACGCCGAGTGCCGGGTTCTTGCTAATCTGATAGGCGACGATGGGTTGATCGCCGAAACCTGCCTTGATGCGACCGAGCTTCACATCCCGCATGATATCGGCGATGCTGTCATAGAGCTTGACCTCGCCGAAGATGCCAAGCGCCTTGAGAGAGTCGGCGAAGGTTGTGCCGATCTGTGCTCCGACCGTCTCGCCCTTCAGCGCCTCGATCGTGTAGTTCTCGGGACTATCAGCTGCCACGAACATGGCATCGCCGTATGAATAGACGGTGTCGCTGAAGTTCACGACTTTCCGACGTTCATCGGTCGCGAGCATTCCCGCCGAGATGACGTCGATCTTGCCGGCATTGAGGCTCGGGATGAGGGCAGAGAAGGCCGTGAGCTCGAACTTTGCCTCGAAACCGTTATCGGCGGCGATGGCATTGGCAATGTCGACCATTGCCCCGGTGACCTGCTGACTCGAGGTGTCGACGAAGGTGAAGGGCACACCGGTGGTGGTTACGCCCACCTTCACCGCGTCGGCAGCGACAGCCGGCCCAGAAAATGCGAGTGCGAGGCCAAAGGCGCCGATCGCCAGTTTCTTGATAAACATAGGTATTCCCCTTTCTTGGTTTTGCTTGGGTTCGTTACGTTTTAGGAATGCGATCGCCTCACTTTGCGGAGGCTTGCCGCTTGTCCTTGGCCTGCAGCCAGCGGTAGGCGATCCGCTGCCCGAGCCTCAGGAAGGGCGGGAGCGGATAACGTGTGGGTTCGCGGGTCAGAAACGAGGCCTGTGTGTCGAACGGCTTTCCGGCCGCCATCAGGGCCAGCTTGGTGCCGACATGGAGCGAGAAGGAAACGCCACTGCCAGCATAGCCGCCGCCCCAAAAAACCTCCGACAAACCGGGAACGCGATAGACGAACGGGAGCGAATTGCGGCTCACCGCCACCCAGCCACCCCACCAATAGTCGATGGCGATGCCTTCGAGTGCCGGAAACTTCCGGACCATGGCATTCGTGAGATACTGGCGATGTTTCGGGTTTTCCGCGTCGCTGCCGGCGATGGCGCTGCGGCCGCCGAAGAGCATGCGGTCGTCCGGCAGGCGACGATAGTAGAAAAGTAGGCTGCGCGTGTCGAACATGCAATTGCCTGAGGGGAGGCTTGCCGCGATCTGCTCGGGCGTCATCGGCTCCGTGACGATGATCTGCGAATGTACGGGCAGCACCCGCGCGGAGAGGCGAGGATGGAGCTTGGACGACGTATAGCCATTGGTGGCGACGACCACCTTGCGTGTCCTGACCGTTCCGTTGGGTGTGACCAGCCGGTGAACTCCGCCTTCGCTCTGCCAGCCGATAACAGGCGAGTTCGTATGAATTGCGGCGCCGTGGGAACGTGCCATCACATGGACGCCACGGGCGAGCTTCAAGGGATTCATCGAAAAGCCGTCGGGAAAATGAAGCGCGCCGAATGCTTCGGCGCCTTGATGAGCACCCTTGAGTTCGCCGGCAGGGACAAAACGCGCGGGGTAGTTGAAGACCTCGTTGTAGAGCGCGGCCTCACGCTTGAGGCTGGGTTCATGCGCTGCGAAAGCAGCGACTTTGTAAACGCCGTCCGGCTGCGCGTCGCAATCGATATTGCCCTCTGCAATCAACCGCCGAACCGTGCCGAGCGCCGCGCGCATCTCGCCGAAGTAGGCGCGTGCCACGTCCTTCCCGTAGGTCTCGACCAGGGCGGCGGCGGGAACGCGGCCGCCGGAAATGCGGGCGAAACTGCCATTTCGACCGCTGCATCCCCAGGCGGTGGAGCGCGCCTCCAGCACGACAGGCTTCATGCCATGGTCGCGGGCGAGCGACAGGGCGGCGGAGAACCCGGTGTAGCCCCCGCCGATGATGACCACGTCCGCATTGACGTCGCCCTCAAGCGGGCCATCATCCTCCGGTTCCGGACCACTTATTGCCATCCAATAGGAATCCGGCTTCGGCTGTGTCTCGCTTGGATAGGCATGAACCAGAGGATCGTACACCAGCTTCATCCCGCTTGCTATCGCTATGCGATATTCTTCTATCGATTAATACGAAACTATACATTGAGAATGATTTATGTCAATCGGCTTGCGACGTTCGGGCGCGTCGCAGCGAATTCAGGGATCTGCTCACAGCGAGATCGATCGAGGCTGGTAGCCGCGCGTTCAACAACCCCAAACTGAACAGCAGCGACGACCGCCAAAAGGGTCGTCGAAAATACCGCAATGATCGGGATGGCGCGGCAGGAAGATAGCGAGTGCCCGCGGATTGGACATCGAAGGGTACCCAATCCAATCCAGTGGGGCGTCTTTTCGAACGCCTGCTTTCGGCACGACGGAGCGATTCCGTTTCGGAATTCTTCTGCCGGGACACCATGGAGGCGTTCCGGCAGGCGCAATGACGGCTCCTGTCTGCAAACGCCGCCGTTCAGCACTTTGCCTACCTCCGGTTTCCACCCTGTCGAGACGATTGGCATGTGCCCAGGGGACGCGGCGGCAAACCGACTGCGAGTCCCTCGCCTTGAGTGGAATTGAACCGAGGACCTGTTTGGTTGGCTCGCTATTAGCGCATCCTCAACGAAGGCGAAGCTTCGGCTAACGCTGAAATAACGGCGAATAACCATTATGGGTGAATTCTCTGGCTGACAACCACCATAAGTATTAGGATTTACGCCTTGCAGTGGAGCTCGTGATCTGGGGGAGAGCCGCGTATGGCCCACTATGCTGACGCAGTGCAAGATTATGCCAAACTGCACCTGCTGGGTGCGTTTGCACTAAAAACCGCGGACGACCGTGACTGCACGCCGAAAAACAAGAAGGCTCAGGCGATCCTCGCCATGCTTGCTCTTTCCCCGCGTGGCGCGCGAACGCGCGCCTGGCTTCGCAACAAACTCTGGAGCGACAGCGATGAGCATCACTCCTCCAGTAGCCTGCGTCAGACATTGTTCGAACTCAAGAGAGCCCTTCGTGACGCAGCGGTCGATTTTCTCGAGTTCGACCGGCAAGCCGTGAGTGTCCGTTTCGACCGTGTATGGATCGATGTCAGGGCGCTTACAGACAATCCGGGTCGACTGGCGGAGAAACCGAACCCTGACGCGCTCAACTATGACCTCCTTGAGGGCATGGACATCAATGACGAGGAATTCGAAGACTGGCTTCTGATGGAGCGGTCCGCATGGCAGAAGAAACTTGAAGACTTTGCCAGCAGGATTGGTAGTCCGCCGCTGAACAACAATAGCCAAGGCCATGCGCCAGCGGTGCCATCCAAGAAGATCCAGATCGAGATCGGATTGCTGCCGAGCATCGTCCATGGCCAGAACTGCGGAATTCAGACCCTCGGCGATTTCATTACCGAATCGATTGTTACCAGCCTGGCCGAGTTCCAGAATCTCAAGCTCCTGGATTTCAGAATGGATTTCGGCGCGACAGCACTTATCGACCAGCGGAGTCAGGCCGACTTTCTGGTTCGCACCCGGGTGCTTGGCGTCGCTGACTCGGTCACGCTGACTTTCTTGGTCTACAGTGCAGATACGCTCTCGCTGCTCATGAGCCAGTCCGCACAGTTCCGCGTTCAGGAGATCGAACATGACGACATGGCGACCATCAATCACTTCATTGGTCAGAATATTGATCAGCTCGCCAAAACCGTCGAACGTTATGCCGAAAGGGTAACCGCTTTCCGTAATGACCGGCAAACCTTGGTCGGCTACAGCATTCTGAGTGGAATGTTCAACCTCGACGATCAAAAGTTCCGCGACTCGGTCAGTCTCCTCGAGCGTTTGTCAGCCGATAACGGGAACAGCCTGTTCAAGGCTCTGTTAGCATATTCAGCATCATTTGCTCTGGGCGAGAATCTGGGAAGGATCGACCAGGCGAGTCTTGAAATGGTCGAGAAGCTTGCCAGCGATACACTCCAAGCAAACCCCTTCAATTCCATAGCACTCGCCTGCTTGGGACATGTCCATGGCTACGTATTCAACCGCCATGAGTTCGCGGCCGATCTTTTCAATCGCGCCGTCCGCCTGAACCCGATGCAGGCCTTTGTGTGGGACCATCTCGCGCTACACAGACTGTACACAGGCGACCTCGAGGGTGCTCAGACAGCGTCGGAACGTGCGGTCTACTTGGGGACATACAGCCCCATCAACTACACCTATGAGACCACGTGCTGCATGATCTCCACACTATCCGGAGATCATCGCCGTGCTGTCCATCTCGGTTTCCGGGCGCTTGCAAAGCAGCCCAACTTCAATGCGGCCATCCGCTATTCACTGGTCTCGTGCGGCCACCTCGGGGCTCAATCGCAAGCCCAAGATCTTCTGAACCGCATGCTTCAGGCGGACCCTGACTTCGTTGATCCGGAGGTTCAGCGTAGCCGTTTCCGGCTTCCGATCCCTCACGCCTGTGACCTTGTGTTGGATGGCATCAAGAAGGCTTTTGCTTAGGAGGACGGCTTTGAAAACCCCCCTTGAATTGCTCTCCCGCTGCTCATTTGCGGTTTCGACAACCGGACTGGTCCTGAAGCACGGCGATGCAGATGACTCGACTGCCGTCTTCGATGGTTTCGAGGCCGGGTTCACTGTAGGAGGCGGGTCGCTCAGCACGATGCTTTCGCTGAACAGGAGTTCCCGCAACACACTCAATCGCAATCGCAATCGCAACAGGAACAGGAACAGGAACAGAAATCGAAACCAGAATTCACGAGTCGGATCGAACGACGCAGGTTATCGACTAGACCTAGAGCCGTGGAAGGAGCGCAGGCTGGTCTACTCGATGGAGCAACGATGGGCTGCACTGCCGTTGAGGCCGCCGCCCTCCCCCGAGGTTCTCAGGCGCGAATGCATCGAACTCCTTAGGAAACAGTACCGTCGGACGCTTCCGGAAAACCTCGGACGGCTCGAGGAAATCGTCGCCGAGAACACTATGGACCTCAGCGCCTATTTGCGTCCACTCGGCATTGAGGAAAAGGATGGCTATGACGCGACCGTTGGCCTCATGCTTCTGGTTCTGCTGATCTGTGATGAAATCGGCATGCGCTACAAGGAACGCTTCGCGGCCGCTCGACCGAACTTCACCGACCCCCGGTTGCGACCCTATCTGCCCAATCCCGCCCATGCGTCTTATCCAAGCAACCACTCGTTCCAGTCCTTTGCGATCGCATTCGTCATTTCGAGGGTGATTCCGGAGCACCCGGCAAGCTCGGAATTGTTCAAAAGTGCCCGCCGAGTTGCAGAAAATCGAGAATGGGCTGGGCTCCATTATCGCTCCGACAGCGACGCCGGACATGACCTGGCGAGGATGGTGATGCCGATCCTTGAGGTTGTGTGTGAGGAGCAAATGCTTGCCGCACAAAAGGAGTGGATCTAGGCCATGCACAAAATCGAGACGACACAAAGCACGCTTGGACGCGAAGCCTATCGGGACTACCCGGCGCTATGGCATCTGGACACTATAGGCGTTCTGCCAGCGCTCATCGAGGCGGGCAGACAGGACAACACTTATCGGGATGAGCGGAAGACCCGGGTAGCAATCATCGATACCTCAGTTGCAGTCGGTCACCCCTGCTTACGTGGAGCAGTCAACCGGAAGCTCGCAATCGACTTTTTTTCAAACAGACTCGGAGCATTCCCGTATTACGAGAGTTCAATTCGAATTGACGACATTGTGTCGAACGCGCGAACCGCGGCAGCAAACGATCTGCCCGAATGCGGCGTATTGCTGAACGAGATCCTTGACCGCCTGTCCCCGAACAGTCTCCCCCTCATCAACGGTGTTGAGGCAACCGCGTCGCCGGTCTTTTCAACGCACGGCACCGCAATCGCTGGTTTGGTCGCGGGACGCCCAACCATCGTCGAAATCGCAGAGGAGTATCTGGGACACGGCGCACGCGACGTTGAATTCCCGCTTCCCTACTCTGGCGTCGACCCGTTCTGCGAAGTCGTGCCGATTTCGACCAACTTCGACACGGATCCTGAACAGCTCATTTTCGCATTCCTGTATGCCGAACTGATCGACGCTGACGTCATTTTGTTGCCGCGCAGTATTCCGGATCCGTATCGCACGCTACCTCAAATCGAGAATGTGGACGTGAAGGGTCATTCGCTCGTAGATCTTGTGTCGGTGTGCGAGATCTCCCCGAGGGAGAAGCTTTTGTGGAGTGAATTGGCCCAGTTGATCATCAACATCTCGCTGAACAGACCGATCATCTGCGCGGCTGGGAACAATCGGGAGGAACAGCCGATCTATCCGGCAAACCTAGCAACTGAGCACAATGGGATCATATCCGTTGGCGCGGCTAACGCCAAAGGCATGATGTCGAGCTATTCGAAGGGCACGAATGCCACGGTCTTCGCACCAAGTAATGACGGCGAGGCCTACGATCGGGACGAAATACGCCTGGATACGCAAAATGCCCATTACGACCCCACGGGACTTCCGCCGTTAAATGACAATCGGAAATTTTCGCATTTCGAGATCATCACCACGGACGTCCCCGGCATACACGGCTACTCCTACAGCCCGTTCGCGAGCAATGAACCGAAAACAGGAATGCGTGAATTCGGCTCCTATTTCTGCCGTTTTGGCGGCACGTCCGCTGCTTCGGCGCTTGTCGCCGGCTTTGTTTCTCTGGGCTTTTCCCTCGGCAAACTGCAGAAGAGAAGCGACGGCGTCACAGCCAAAAGCTGGCTGTTGTCAAATACCGTGAAGATTCTGACGGACGAAGGTAGTTTCCTTTTGCCGAGCTGGAATGGAAAGGTCCATTTTCCCGACCTCTATGGCCTTTGATTCGTTGGCATCATCGCCGGCCGATCCGGCTCATCGAAACCCGTTGAGTCAAGCAGTAGAGCTCACCGGTAAACTGAGTACGAGGAGGTCGCCAGACATTTCTACTAGGCTTGCGCCGAACCGACTGTAGAGGGCCCTGGCGGCATGGTTGTCGCGTGAGACGACAAGATTGAGGCAATCCACTTTCCGCTCGCGCAGCACCGCCAGAACCCTGCGCATGATGACATCGCCGAGCCCCCGGCCCCGGCTTGAGGCAACGACGTAAATGTCGAGAAGCATCGGCGCGGGAGACGTTACCAGTGAGACCCAGTAGTAGCCGAGGACACGGTTTTGCTGTTCCAACACCTCGATGTGATGCGCATCCGGACTGCCGATTGCCCTGGCAGTCCGATCCGCCATAACGGCGCCTTCCTTGAGAGTGGCGGCACGCCCTTTTGTGATGCCGAATGTCTCCCGCTGTGCCTCCGCGATCATGGATAGGTCTTCCTCGATCGCGGGGCGCCAACTGAGATCAGCGAGGATGTCACGCACGGCAGAACAAGCCTTCCTCGACCAATGTTTGCGCTACAGCGAGGCCCGTCTCCTCGTCCAAGCCCATCTTTTCGGCAAGATCAGCGGGTGTCACGGTTGGTTTCTCGGCCAACCACTGCAAGCCATTCCGCTGGTTAGCCGGGAATGACGCCATCTTTTCGCCAATCACGAGATAGGCTCGGTTATCACGTTGCGCGATTTGCAAATGACTGCCGGCCACCTTTTTGAGCTTGTCGTGGAAACCCAAGCAAGCGCCGCGCTCGACAATTTCGCGAAGCCGCCCGGGGGCAGGCAGCACGTCTTCATCACCATGGGACGAAACCATGATCCGGGCGAATGTAGAGAGGGCCTTCTCGTTGGCCAATTGCTTCATGGCCTTGCACACGGATCGTACCTCCATTGGGAGATCACACGGCATGGCAGAAGGCAGAACCGGCTCTCGGAGGATGCTGTCTGGAGGCAGTCTCTGCTGCAATGCAGAGTGAACAATGTCGATCCAGCGATAGGACGAGACGCCAAGCGCGACGTGAACCGAGTAGGCAATTGAGACTGGCGCATGAATTTCGCCGCGCGGCAAGTAAAGGCAATCGCCGGGGCTCAGTTCGACTGATTGCGTCATTGCGCCGACCGGATCCACTCCCGGACGAAAACGTTCACCCCCGAGCGGGCGCGGATTGTTCATGTTGGCGAAGAGGGGCCAACGTTTGGAGCCGGCAATCTGCAGCACAAAGAGGTCATGCGTGTCCCAGTGCGGCGGAGTGCTTTGGTTGTCGGGTGGCGTCAGGTAGACATTGGCCTGAACGGGGCAGCCAAACAGCTTCTCTGCGGCAACTCGCAGCCGATTGAGGCCGGGTAGCCAGTAATGCGCAGCCCGCAGGATGATCGTCACGCCTTTCCCATGCAGATCGTAGACGCGTCGTGGCGATACCAGCCCGTTTTCGCAATACGCGCTCTTGTCCAGCGGTGTCTGATCATGCGCCATGTCGAAATTGCCAAGCGGCAGCCGCATATTGGAAATCAGATTTTCCAGTTCGGAAAGGGTTACGCAGCCATTGAATGTGCCGGCACCGCGGCCGGTTACAAGGTGAGTGCACCTATTCCAGTTCTCCGTCCAGAACGTCTCCGGCGGCGTGTCGCCAAGGAGCAAGGACGCAAGCGCATGTTGGTTTAACTGGGCCATATTTCATACTCCTTCCTCACTGCATTCCAGTTCTTCCAGGGAATCGACCAGCTTGCTTAGGGCATGGGCCACCAGCAGGCGATCGGGCATATTGTGCTTGAAGGACGGACAGGCCGCCTGCCCCTCGTTCCAGCTCTTGGGACAGGCGCCTCCGCAAACGGGCAGCATCGGACATTTCGAACAACCATAACTGCCGTCGGCTACGTCTGCGTTGAAGACTCCGAACCGGTTGACCGATCGGTTCACGTCATCGTGCTGCAAGGTGCCGATTCGGTGACGGTTCGGTGAGCCATAGGCATCGACATAAGGAGTTTCGGTGCAGTTAAAGATGTTTCCATAGGCATCGATGACTTCGCTATCGGGCTGAACGGCCATGCAGACGATCTTCTTTCTTGTCGGCAAAAGCCCCATAGAGAAGCCGCGGGACATTGCATAGACGGCCCAATCAAGCTCGTTTCGGGCATAGGTCTCCGGTGCCAGCGCTAGGTCCGAGGCCGCGTTGCCCCAGTCGTGGATGGGTGCGAAATAGACATTGATCCGGCCCGCGAGGCCGGCGTCGGCAAGGATGTCGATCAGTTGCTCGACGCTGTGGGCGTTGCGTGCATCGACGTTGCACCGGATCCTCAGCGCCAGCGGCAAATCCGGCTGACGAGCGACATCGATGAGATTGGCAAGAATCCGGTCGAACGACGGCCCGCCTGTCTTGAAGAACCGGCGCGCGTCATGCTCTCGCGCCGGTCCGTCGAGCGTGATTTCGGCGCTATGTACATTGTGCTCGGTGGCAAGTTCACGGGCGGTCGCAACATCAAGCTTGACGCCGTTCGTGACGATATGGGCGGAATAGTCGGCGCCGTGACGGGATGCGATCTCTTTCAGGCAGGGGCTCAAGGCGCGAAGCGAGGCAAGGCCAGCAAGGGGTTCTGCGCCGAACCAGCCGACATGAAGGAGTTCATAGCGCCTGTTCCTGAATTTCCGCTCGATACGTTCGAGAATACCTTTCTGATTCGCCTCATCGAGCCGCCGCCGCGAATGCGTCTGACCGCAATAAGTACAGCCTAGCTGGCAGAAGGCCGAGGGCTGGATGACCTGATAGAGGCGGGTCGTTTTTGAAATGGCAGCATCGTTCTCCCTCAAGACCTCGGCGAGCTCGCCCGTCCTGTCACGGACCAGCAGATTCGCCTCTATAAGGCGCTCTATCGCAGGGGCCGGAACTCTGCTGAATCTACCCTTACACAAGTCTTCCCAGAGTGCGGCGTCGAACCTGAAAATCCTGCCTGACCGGGTGGCGAGCACCAGCCGATGCACGCGTACGCTGCCACAGTCGACAAATGCTTCGCTGGCGACGACGTATCGCGAGAGGGCAAGGCCCTGCTGATCGCTTTGCGCGGAATGGACAGTCATCACATCCTCCGATGTCTCGGCATCGGCCTTTCCGGGCCTGCCGCATACTCGACGGATCGAAACGATCGGGCCCTAAGACAGGAAAATCCAATCGTCCCGATGGTTCAGGGGGCCCACCGCCCGGGAGGCAAGGCGGTGGGAGTGCAGCCGTTAAACGGGCTGCGTTAGCGGATCGCGCCGCGCAAGGCGTTGATCAGGGCAAGCCCCTTCTCTGCGTCGGAGCCGATATCTGGAGCGCCGCAGACGTTATTCTTGTCGAAAAAGGCCCGGGCGCTTTCCAGCGAGGCAATCCCGCCGACCTCGGGAGTCGCGCAAACGTTGTTCTTGTCGAAGAACGCACGTGTGGCTTCCGCTGCACCGGCGACCTCGGCAAGCTCATAGGGACCCATCGAATCGACACGGGTAAGGGCGGCACCGATCTCGATATTGGCCTTTTTTAGCAGGGCGCGGACACGTTCTTTCTTTTCGGTCTCAACTGGCATGATCTTTCTCCTCTTCCTTTTGTCCTCACCGAACGAGGGTGAGCGGGAGGGACCATGCGACAGCCAGTGTTATAGCGCCGACAGTCGAGCGTTAGCCCTGCGTCATTTTCAGAACTTTTCTTGGCGACGCCTATTAGGACGCAAAAGATCTGGCGTTGCGCACCTGAGAACAGCGGTCAGTTCGGTCGCTCCGGGCCACTGCGTTTTCCCCGGCGCTCAACAAGGGTACATGGCAGCTTGGCTGGAAGACCGAGTTCGATCTCTACGCTTGAACGGACTTTGCCGACCGCGTGCTCACCGTTGCCCAAGGGGCCGGAGCAAGAATGAAGCCGAAGATCCACTTGCAAGACGGCTGGTGTCAGGAGTCCACCTCCACCGTTGGCTCGCGATCCGGCAAGTACTCCAAAGGGCAGCAATCTGCCACCCGCGATAGGTTTGATCCACGCCGGCGCGTTGTTTGTATTTGGATGCAGTGCCGGAGACGATCGAAGCTGGCCTCCAGCTCTCGCAAGCGGTGCTCGTTGACATCGGCATTCCGATGGGCCTGATTGCATCGATCCCCGGGAAACGGGATGAATTTCGCCAGCTGCTGCAGCCCACGGACGGATCCGGCAGAGAACGGCATGCCATCCGCGCTCCGCAGGCGGAAAGTCACCTGCCCCGTAGGCAGCGCTCAAGCTCCGATGAGCATGAGCACACTCAGGATCGCTAATTCGAGGGCAGGTGCGGTCCGACCCGCACGATCGAGCACTCACACCATGCCAGGCACGAAATCCGTCCGAGGGGGCAAATTGCGGTATTCCGCTGCCCGAGGCGATGCAGCAGTCGTTGCACAAGCTGGTCACGCAGGCGGCGAGCACGTAATAGGGCAGAGTGGCGAGGTTAATCGTCTAAGTCGCCGGAACGCGACGCAGAAGCCCTACGTAAGACCGTATGTCCGTCTTCGTGGCTGAGGTGGCTCGCCCCTACACTGGTCTTCCGAGGGTTGCTCGGACAGGCCGAGCCGATCCTCATCACAGGAGGACGAGTCGTGGCAGATTATAAAGAAGTGTTCGTTGGAATCGACGTCGCCAAACTGAAGAATGCGATTGCCGTCGCCGAATCCGGCCGGGAGGGAGAGATTCGCTTCTGGGGTGAGGTTGACGCGTCTGATACGAGCATGCGCCGCATCATCCAGCGGATAGCTGCAAAGTTTGACCGCGTTCAATTCTGCTACGAGGCCGGACCAACCGGATACGGGCTGCATCGGCTGATCCGATCGCTCGGCCATGAATGTGTGGTCGTCGCTCCATCATTGATCCCCAGGAAGCCGGGCGACAGAGTAAAGACCAACCGTCGAGATGCGCTCGCGCTCGCCCGGCTATTGAGGGCCGGCGAGCTCACGGCGGTGTGGGTTCCCGACGAGGGCCATGAGGCGATGCGCGACCTCGTCCGCGCACGGGCTGCGGCTGTCGAGACGTTGCGGGTTCACCGGCAACAGATCAGCGCTTTCATGCTCAAACACGGTCGTATCCATCCACGCAAGAAGGGCTGGACGATGCGATACCTTTGCTGGCTCCAGGAGCAACAGTTCGATCATCCGGCGCATCAGATCGCCTTGCAGGAAATGGTCGAGGCGGTGCGCGTCTCGAAAGAGCGCGTCGGACGCCTGGAGACGGTAATTGAGGAATTCGTCCCGAACTGGTCTCTGGCTCCGGTCATTCGAGCTCTGCAGACGCTGCGAGGGGTTGATCTGATCGTCGCCGTTACATTCGCCACGGAAGTCGGCGACGTCAGCCGTTTCGAGAGTCCGCGCCAATTGATGGGCTATCTCGGCTTGGTCCCTGGTGAGCGATCCACGGGTGAGACCGTCAGACGGGGCTCGATCACAAAGGCAGGCAACGGCCGGGTTCGGCACATGCTGGTCGAGAGCGCGTGGACTTACCGGCACCCGCCGAAAGTCGGCGCGAGAAAGCTATACCGTCTGGCGGAAGCGCCGCCGGCAGTCAGAGAGATCGCGTGGAAGGCTCAGAGTCGGTTAACGGCTCGATATCGCCTGCTGGTCGCACGGGGAAAACGGACGACGGTGGTTTGCACCGCAATTGCCCGAGAATTGGCCGGCTTCATGTGGGCCGTTGCAAGGGAGGCGCAGGCGATCAGGACATAGGTCACTGCAGCGAACTTGCACCTCGCGCATGGGCGGAGGCGGGACAACGGCAGGGGAACATCCGTCAGACGCTTTATGGCCGGCATTGTCCGACGCCCGCAGTAAGATAGGAACAGCCCCGGACGCACAATCGGGAATGCGGTATCCAACCCGCGCATCAGAGCTTGATCACCGACGTCCTCGAGTTCCGCCTCCACCCATACGCGATCATCATGAGAGGCCCGTTCGCGAGAGCGGCAGCTTCTTCGTGCCCAATGCATTGACAATGGACATCAGAGCGCTGTTTTGGCCCCACCTTCCGTATCACGGTTTGATTGACGATGTTGAGCCCGAACGAGGGCTTGGACATATGTCGATTTCACAGCTTACGCTTACATCCAGCGATGAAGAGCCGGCGCGCCGGTTCGAGGTTTTCACGGGCAGCGGCCGGCGGCGCGAGTGGAGCGGCGAGCGCAAGGCGCAGATCGTCGCGGAGAGTTATGAGCCAGGCGTGACGGTCTGCTCCGTGGCTCGGCGTCATGGATTGACCCCGCAGCAATTGTTCACCTGGCGTCGGCTCGCTCGCAAGCCGCTCGGTGCTGCGCCTGTCGTCGAAGACGTTCCGATGTTTGCGCCAGCGGTCCTGGTGCCGTCTGCGATGCTTGACGCAAAAGAACCGGAGCGAGTGCGTGGCTCAAGAAAGAAGTCGAGTAGCGGCGCAATCGAATTGGAGATCGGCGGGGCGATCGTGAGGATCGCATCCGGCGCGGACGCCGCTACGATCGCCGCCGTCATTCAGGCCGTGAAGGCACGGTCGTGATCGGGCCGTCGGGAGCGGTAAAGGTCATGGTCGCCACCCGGCCAGTCGATTTCCGCAAAGGTGCGGAGGGCCTGGCGGCGCTGGTCAAGGCCGAGATGGGTGCTGACCCGTTCTCCGGCACGATCTACGTGTTCCGGGCCAAGCGCACGGACCGGATCAAGCTCGTCTTCTGGGATGGCAGCGGCGTGTGCCTTGGAGCGCGGGCGGTTCATCTGGCCATCCGCGGCCGACGGCACGGTGGTGATCACGCCGGCGCAGCTCGGCTATTTGCTCGAAGGCATCGACTGGCGAATGCCGCAAAAAACCTGGCGTCCGACGTCGGCGGGATGAGCAAAACCGCTGGCATGGCGCGAGCGAATATGATTCCATCCCGCCATGACCGATGCGGCCGATCAGCTTCCCGACGACCTTGCCAGCGCGCATGCGATGATCCTCGCCGAGCGTGCGGCTCGCCGTGAAGCCGAGGCAGTTGCCGCCCGCGCCCAGGCGGTGAACTCGCATTCGGATGCGCTGATCGCCCGGCTGAGGCTGGAGATCGAGAAGCTGAAGCGCGACATCCATGGCAGCCGCTCGGAGCGCAAGGCCAGGCTTCTCGAACAGATGGAATTGCAGCTCGAGGAACTGGAGGCCGACGCCGGCGAAGACGAACTGGCGGCGGAGCTGGCGGCACGCTCCTCGGCTGTCAGGGCCTTCGAGTGCAAGCGTCCATCGCGCAAACCTTTCCCAGAGCATCTGCCGCGCCAACGCGTCGTCATTGACGCACCAGCCAACTGCCCGTGCTGCGGATCGGCCAAACTGGCGAAGCTGGGTGAAGACGTCACCGAGACGCTGGAGGTGATTCCGCGCCAGTGGAAGGTGATCCAGACCGTGCGCGAGAAGTTCTCCTGTCGCGAATGCGAGAAGATCACCCAGCCACCGGCACCCTTCCATGTGACGCCGCGCGGCTTTGCGGGACCGAACCTGTTGGCAATGATCGAGAAGTTCGGGCAACATCAGCCGCTGAACCGGCAGAGCGAGCGTTATGCTCGCGAGGGCATCGACCTCAGCCTCTCGACGCTTGCCGACCAGGTCGGGGCCTGCGCCACGGCATTAAAGCCGCTGCATGCGCTGATCGAGGCGCATGTGCTGGCCGCCGAGCGGCTGCATGGTGACGACACGACCGTGCCGATCCTGGCGAAGGGCAAGACCGATACCGGCCGCATCTGGACTTATATCCGGGATGACCGGCCGTTCGGCGGAACATCGCCCCGGCGGCGCTCTATTATGCCTCGCGCGACCGGCGGCAGGAGCATCCCGAGCGCCATCTGAAGTGCTTCACCGGTATTCTGCAGGCTGACGCCTATGGCGGCTACAATCCGCTGTTCAAGGTGGATCGCGATCCCGTTCCGCTGACCCAGGCGCTGTGCTGGGCGCATGCGCGGCGCAAATTTTTCGTGCTTGCCGACATCGCCAGCTACGCCAAGCGCGGAATGAATGCTGCCGCGATCTCGCCTATTGCGCTGGAGGCGGTCAAGCGCATCGACGCGCTGTTCGACATCGAGCGCGACATCAACGGTCTTTCAGCCAACGACCGGCTGCAACGACGTCAGAAGGACGGCCGTCCGCTCGTTGATGAGCTTCAGACCTGGCTTCGATCTGAGAGAACAAAGTTGTCGCGCAGTTCACCGGTTGCCGAGCCGATCGACTAAATGCTGAGGGACGGGTTTACAGCCTTCCTCGGTGATGGCCGGGTCTGCCTGACGAATAACGCCGCCGAACGGGCGCTGCGGGGCTTCGCTCTCGGCAGAAAATCGTGGCTCTTTGCCGGCTCCGATCGTGGTGCCGATCGCGCCGCCTTCATGGCGACGCTGATCATGAGCGCCAAGCTCAATGACATCGATCCGCAAGCCTGGCTTGCCGACGTTCTCGCCCGCATCGCCGACACGCCGATCATCAGGCTCGAGGAACTGCTCCGGTGGAATTGGCGGCCAGTAATGCCCCTCCAGGGTCAGGCTGCCTGACCTGGGGCGTTCGCCGATAGGTGCGAAGCGTTGGCTTCCCAGCAAACACAACGAGGTTCTCCCTATGAGCGAAGTTCCAAAAATTAAACTGTTCTTTGAGTGGGGCGGTGGAGTTCTCTGGTGCGCCAATGACGCTGCTCATCAACGCTTTGACGTAGGGCCTATTGAAGACAAGCTGTCCTTGTCGAATGAAATCCGACAGCGATTGCATGGCATTGCAGTGTGGCATGATACAGCACTGGATTGGAACAATCCTCCGGGGCCGAGCCCATGGTCCAAAGCGGAAGATGTCAAATTTGCCGAAGCAGTTGACCAGCTTGTTGAGGACATCAGACGGGAACTCGGGCCCGGATACGAAGTCATCAACGAACATTGTCCCATCTATTAAATTCAATTGAGATGCCGGCGTTACCTCCGGCACGTGTCGATACGACTAAGCGCCGGAGGCATTCTGCTAGCCGCGGCCCTGACCGGATGGATACGTCAATTCGACGTCTGGCGCAGTTGAACGCAATCGAACTGGAGACCAGGGATTTCAACAAAGCCGGTGCTGAGCCTGCTCTGAGAGCTTCGGGTACTTTCATTTATTTCGTCTATTGCGTCTGCTTCGAATATAAGATAGAAATGGGTTTCAAATGGAGGGTTTTCAAAATGACAGTTCCAGCAGCAGCCCAGGAACTGGGCGGGCGCCTGCCGTCGGCCTCCGAAAAAGCTGCCGCGAACCACCTGCGGAAGATACTGGCGGCTCATGCGACCGGCGACGCAAAATTGCGCGTGCTCGACGATGAGACGCAGCAGCCAACGGAGATTACCCTCACCCCAGCGCTTTCCAGCCTCCTAATGGAGCTGTTGCGTCATATCGGAAAAGGTGACGCGGTGACGCTTGTTCCCGTCAGCAAGATGCTGACGACGCAACAAGCGGCGGATATTCTCAATGTATCGAGGCCGTTCCTGATATCCCTCCTCGATAAGGGCGAGATCGAGTACTCCCTTGTTGGTCGACATCGAAGGATTCAGGCCGATCAACTGTTCAAATACAAGAAGGAACGCGACGAGAAGCGGAGTAAGGCCCTTGCAGATCTTGCCGAGTTGGACGCGGAGCATCTGTAAGCTTGTTCGCTAACCGCTTCACCGCCTTCGTCGACGCCTGCACACTCGCAAGTGCACTAAAGCGAAACTTGCTGCTGACTCTTGCGGAAGCGGAATTCTTCCGCCTCCGCTGGTCCGCAATTATTCTCGATGAGACCCAGAAGGCCATCGAAAAGATCCTGGCCGACAAGGACGTCGCCGACGCCACCCTACGTGCATTGCGCGCAAGAGCAAGCATGGAGGCTGCATTCGAGGAAGCGATGGTCGTTGATTTTGATCAGTTTCTCTCCGCTTGCGAGGGTCTCCCCGACGAAAACGACGCGCATGTAGTTGCAGCTGCTCTGAAGACGCAGGCTGCTGTAATTGTGACCGATAATCTGAGAGACTTCCCCGAGGAATTGCTCCGCCGGTTGAACCTTGAAGCGAGGTCGGCCGATGCCTTTATCGCTGATATAATTGCCTTGGATACCGGTAGAGCGGTAGCAGCGATCAGACGCATGAGAGAGCGCTTCGGAAGGCCGGTAAAAGCCGCCGAGGTCCTTCTTTTGGATATGGAGGCAAACGGCCTCACGGAAACCGTGGACGTTCTAAGGCCCCACATTCTCTCGCTTTAGGTTCGAAGGAGCCCGCCTACCCTCTCTGGAGCGCCGCAACGCCATAGCCGTGTTCCCGTTGATACATTATGCGATCTTGGAAGCACGCCTTCATGCAAAATTATAATTCATTTTATTATATTATAAACGAATCAAATTTATTGCTTTTTTTTAAAACGGGGAGGCAACCGTGCGCATCACATTGAATGCCAGTTTGATAATGATGGGCTCTATCGTGGTCCTGACGTCGGTCGGGTCGCTCGGGGTCCAGGCAACCGCAATCGACCAGTTCAATGTCGGCGGCCCTGCCTATCAGGACATTATCATGAAGAAGGACTTTGTCGCCGACGTCGCACCACCGCCGATAAATCTCGTGCAGCCCTATGCGTTGGCGCTGGAGTCGATGAGCTTTCATCGCACTAGTGAAAAAAACCTCGACCAGCTCGACCGGCTGCGCGCTGAGTACGAACGCAAGAAGCAGATCTGGACGAACTCCACCCTTCCCGCGGAGATCCGCGAGACACTCGCGAAAGACGTCTTCCCGAGCACCGACAAATTCTGGGGTATTGTCGAAACTCAGCTGAAGCCGGCGATCAGGAATCGGGACAAGCCAGCAATCGCGATGGCCAGCCAGAATTTGCGAGACGGTTTTGCCGAACATCAGGCCGTTATGGAATCCGCGATGGAACTGGCCAAAACCGCGGTGCTGGCCGATCAGTCCCACGCTCTTGCTACAGCCTCCACCTTGGCGCTCATCGGCTCGATCGCCGCCGTCGCCTCCATCACCATCCTGGTCTTCGGCCTCGTCATGCTGCGAACCCGCGCGATCGCTCCGATCCTGCGCATGAGCGAGACTATGGGCCATCTGACGGCCGGGCGGACGGATCTGGCGGTGCCCTATCTCGCACGACGAGACGAAGTGGGCGTCATGGCGGCCGCCGTCGAAGTCTTTAAGGAAAGCACCACATCAAAGGCGCGGCTGGAAGCGGAAGCGGCACGGCTGCGAATCGAAGCGGAAAACGAGCGTCTGGCGATCCAGGCAGCGTCGGAAGCAGCAGCAGAATTGAAGTTGAAACAGGCGACGAGTGGGCTTGCCGGCGGCTTGAACAAGCTTGCTTCCGGCGACCTGACGATCGAGCTTTCCGACGCCTTCTCCTCCGAGTTCGAAGGACTACGGGCGGACTTCAACCAGGCCGCTCTCCAGCTCGGCACTCTGCTCGCCGACATTTCCTCCACCGCAGGCGTGATCGCCGGGGCAACGAAGGAAATCAACGCCGATAGTGACGATCTATCCTCAAGGACGGAGCGACAGGCGGCGAGCCTCGAAGAGACTGCGGCCGCACTCGAGGAAATCACCGGCAATGTCACCTCGACCTCGGGACGAGCGGACGATGCACGCAAGATCGCCGATATTGCCAATCGTAGCGCCGAGCGGTCAGAAGATATCGTCAACCGCGCCATCGAGGCGATGAGCCGGATCGAGCAGTCTTCCGGCCAGATGTCGAAGATTGTGGGAGCGATCGATGAAATCGCATTCCAGACCAATCTTCTCGCCTTGAACGCCGGCGTTGAGGCTGCGCGCGCCGGTGACGCGGGGAAGGGATTTGCCGTTGTTGCCCAGGAGGTCCGCGAGCTCGCCCAGCGGGCGGCAAAGGAAGCGCGTGACATCAACCAACTGATCGCCATCTCGAATGCCGAGGTGGAAAACGGCGTGCGTTTCGTTCAGGGGGCCGGCCAGTCGTTGAACGAGATCGGCACGCATATCCGCGAAATCCACCAGCTCATCCAGGCAATCGCCACATCGGCGCGCGAACAAGCCGTCGGCCTCGCCGAAGTCAACGCCGCCGTAAACATGATGGATCAGTTCACCCAGCAGAACGCTGTCATGGTGGTGCAGACGAATGGCGCCAGCGCCAGCCTCGCCGAGGAAGCCGAACGCCTGGCCCAATTGCTCGGCCGCTTCCGTTATCCAATACAAGCAGCCCAGCCGGAGCAGGATCGGGCGGCTCAAGCCCCTGCCAGACATTCCAGGCAGGCCCCCCTCCCCGGATCGTCAGTAGCCGGTAGCGTTACAAAGTTGTCGAAACAGGCTGCGTGAACGGGATGTAGAAGAGAGAAATTAGGAGAGCGGGGGAACATTGGTCTCCCGCTCTTTGCGGTTTGGGCGGCACGCGACTGCCTGTGAGAAAGTGGGTTGTTCTCCCCCCAAACGATGATGGGGCCTTAAGGCCCCATCATCGTTGCGTTCGTGTTGTTCCCGTTCGCCTTACCCGATCATCCGGAGCAGTTGGTCGATGCTTTTCTTTGCATCGCCGTAGAACATGCGGGTGTTGTCCTTGTAGAACAGCGGGTTCTCGATGCCGGAATAGCCGGTACCCTGGCCGCGCTTGGAGACGAGCACCTGCTTGGCCTTCCAGACCTCTAGCACCGGCATGCCGGCGATCGGGGAATTGGGATCCTCCTGGGCGGCCGGGTTGACGATGTCGTTGGAGCCAATGACGATGACGACGTCCGTGTTCGGGAGGTCCTCGTTGATCTCGTCCATTTCGAGCACGATGTCATAGGGCACCTTGGCCTCGGCGAGCAGCACGTTCATGTGGCCCGGCAAACGGCCGGCGACGGGGTGGATGGCAAAACGCACCGTCTTGCCGGCGGCCCTGAGCTTTCGGGTGAGTTCCGAGACCGACTGCTGGGCCTGCGCCACCGCCATGCCGTAGCCTGGAACGATGATGACACTGTCGGCATCGTTGAGCGCAGAGGCAACGCCGTCAGCGTCGATGGCGATCTGTTCGCCCGAAATCTCCATCGCCGGTCCCGTGGTGCCGCCGAAGCCGCCGAGGATGACCGAAATGAACGAGCGATTCATCGCCTTGCACATGATGTAGGACAGGATCGCACCCGAGGAGCCGACAAGCGCGCCGGTGACGATCAGGAGATCGTTGCCGAGTGTGAAGCCGATCGCCGCTGCCGCCCAGCCGGAATAGCTGTTCAGCATCGACACGACCACCGGCATGTCGGCGCCGCCGATGCCCATGATCAGGTGATAGCCGATGAAGAGGGCGAGAAGCGTCATGGCAATCAGCATCCATGCGCCGGCGCCATTGGCATACATCAGGAGCAGCAGCAGCGACAGGATGGCGGCGGCGGCATTGAGGAAATGCCCGCCGGGCAGCTTCTTCGCCTTGCCGTCGACCTTGCCGGCCAGCTTGCCGAAGGCGACGACCGAACCGGTGAAGGTGACCGCCCCGATGAACACGCCAAGGAAGACCTCGACCTTCATGATGGCAAGCTCGACCGGGCTCTTGTGGGCGAGGATGCCGGCAAAGCCGGAAAGCGCCGAACGCGCCGTCTCGTTGAGGCCGGCAATGTTGGCCGCCTCGATATGGGCGTTGAAGCCGATGAACACGGCCGCAAGGCCGACGAAGGAATGGAGCGCTGCGACAAGCTGCGGCATCTCCGTCATCTGCACGCGCGAGGCAACGATATAACCGGCAGCCGAGCCGCCGACGATCATCAGAAGAATGATAGCCCAGCTATCAACACCGGGGGAAAAGACCGTCGCGATGACCGCCAGCGCCATGCCGACAATGCCATACCAGACGGCGCGCTTGGCGCTTTCCTGACCCGAAAGCCCGCCGAGCGAGAGGATGAAGAGGACTGCTGCCGCAACATAGGCGGCCGAAATGATACCGATGGTCATACTGTGATCCCCCCGATCACGACTTCTGGAACATGGCGAGCATGCGACGGGTCACAAGGAAACCGCCGACGATGTTGATCGTGGCGATCAGCACCGAAATTGCGGCAAGCGTCGTCACCAGCCAGTGGCTCGAGCCGATCTGCAAAAATGCGCCCAGGATGACGATGCCGGAGACCGCATTGGTCACGGCCATCAGCGGCGTGTGCAGCGAGTGGGAGACATTCCAGATGACCTGGAAGCCGATGAAGCAGGACAGCACGAACACGATGAAGTGGTTCATGAAGCTAGCAGGCGCAAAAGCACCGACCAGAAGCAGCAGCGCCGTGCCGATCAGAAGCAGCAGGCCCTGGCTGCGGGTCTGCGCCTTGAAGGCGGCGACCTCCCTGGCCCGCTTTTCCTCCGGCGTCGGCTCCTTCACCTTTTCCTTGGGGCTCTGTGCCGCGATCGCCTGGATTTTCGGCGGCGGCGGCGGGTAGGTGATCTCTCCCCGATAGGCGACGGTCGCGCCGCGGATCACATCGTCTTCCATATTGTGGATGATGACGCCGTCCTTGGCCGGCGTGAGATCGCTGATCATGTGGCGAATGTTGGTCGCATAGAGCGTCGATGCCTGGGCGGCCATGCGGCTCGGGAAATCGGTGTAGCCGATGACGGTCACGCCGTTGTCCGAGACGATCTTCTGGTCCGGCACGGTCAGATCGCAATTGCCGCCGCGTTCGGCCGCAAGGTCGACCACGACCGAGCCCGGCTTCATCGCCGCGACCATGTCGGCGAGCCAGAGCTTTGGCGCATCGCGGCCGGGGATCAGCGCCGTGGTGATGACGATGTCGATCTCCGGCGCCAGTTCGCGGAACTTGGCCAGCTGCTTCTCGCGGAACTCCGGCGAAGACGGGGCGGCATAGCCGCCAGTGGCGGCGCCATCCTGTTGCTGATCGGCAAAATCGAGATAGACGAACTCCGCGCCCATGCTTTCGATCTGCTCGGCGACTTCAGGCCGCACGTCGAAGGCGTAGGTGATCGCGCCGAGTGACGTCGCCGTGCCGATCGCGGCAAGGCCAGCGACACCGGCGCCGATGACCAGCACCTTCGCCGGCGGCACCTTGCCCGCCGCCGTCACCTGGCCGGTGAAGAAGCGGCCGAAACTGTTGCCTGCTTCGATGACGGCGCGGTAACCGGCAATATTGGCCATCGACGACAGCGCGTCCATCTTCTGGGCTCGGCTGATGCGCGGCACCATGTCCATGGCGATCACGCTCGCGCCGGTCAATCGCGCCTGCTCCAGAAGCTCTTTGTTCTGCGCCGGATAGAAGAACGAGATCAGCGTCTTGTCCACCGAAAGCAGGGCCAGCTCCTCCGCCTCCGGCGGCCGAACCTTGGCGATGACGTCGCCATCGGCATAGACGGCCTCGCGCGTCGCAACCACCGTCACACCCGCCGACCGGTACGCCTCGTCCGAAAACCCGGCCGCCAAGCCAGCACCCGTCTCCACCAAGACCTCATGCCCAAGCTTCTTCAGCTGCAACGCACTCTCCGGCGTCAACGCGACACGCGCCTCACCGAAAAACACCTCTCGCGGTGTCGATATCTTCATGTCAAACCTTTCCCTTACCGGCGCAACGCCGGTTCATGTGTCTTGCGAGATTTCTCTGAAATCGCCGGTGTCAGCCGGCCGATCTGCTTTTGGACTTGCTCAGCCTGTGGAGCCTGGCGCCGCACCAACCGAGGAGTGGCAGAATGGCGAGGCCGAGCGCGAGACCGCTGTTGCGCGGCTGAACCACGACGATGTCGCGGGTGAAAGCGGTGGCCGTACCCGTTCGCGTGGAGACCTGACCGTAGACAATGTCCGTGTCCGAAGGGATTGTTACGGCAAAGGCGATCAAATCTTCCTTCTCGCCCGACTTGACCGACCGGACCCGATAGCCGAACCCGGAACCTGCCGCCTGTTCGACCTTGAACCGCGCCAGTGACGCATGAGCCTCAGCCCGGCCGAAACGCACATCGACCATGTCAATGTCCGCGGGCTTCCGTCTCACCACAATATCCCGGCCATGCACGACATCCGCCTGCGGCGAGACGACGGACAGGTAGTCCGCCTCCTGAAAACGATCGGCCGCCGTGAGCGTCAGGTAGAAGGTCGAGCCGGTCTTGGCGAATATGCGCTCGTCAGGATGATTGCTCTGGATCGGGCGCGTCCAGCGTTCCTCCGGAACCACATCCGCAACCACGACACTTCGACCACTCATATCGACGACATCGAGCGTTCGCGCGGTTCCTTCGACGGGTTTTTCATCCACATAAAGCACCATGTCATAGCGGCCGGCGGGGAGAGCGACCCGATAGGCCCGGACCGGCGCCGTCACAAGCCGGAGACTCGGCGTCGGCAAGGCCTCGGGAGGTGGGATGATTTCAGCGGGTGCGCCCTTCATCCGGGCGGCGCCGGCTTGTACGAGCTTTTTCTCGTATGTGGTCTGGCGCGCCAGAGCCTCGGAATAGCGCCGATTGAACGATCGCTCCTCGTCTTGATAGGTCCTGTAAGCGGCAACCGCGGCATCACCCCACAACAATTGCCCGCGGCCGTTCACGGCTCCCTGCGGATAGAGAACCACATAGGATGACGGGCGGATGATCGCGATATCCTTGCCGTCTTGGTTGATCTTCAGGACGCCATCGATGTCCTGACGTTTCGCTTCCAAATCGACATAGACCTGCCGTGAGAGCGGCCAGTAGTATTCCTTGGTACCGACGAAGGAGAGCGCGCTGTCCTCGCCCGTAATCAGATGGAGCGCCGATGACCGCGAAGGCAGGAACATTTCCTGGAAAGCGAAGCCATCCCACACGCGCCCGGTCACGACGACGGCATCCCGGCGCTCGGGCTCGATTGCGGCAGCGCTGCCGGCCGTCATCGCGGCAAGGAAAAGGGCAAAAAGAACGGATCTCATGCGCCGGCTCCCTTCACGCGCGCTGTGAACCGGGCAGCGACCAGCAGGAAGATGGTCAGCCCGACGGAGGATGCGATCTGCGCAAGATCCGGTGTCGTTCGTTCGAAGGCACCCTGAACGAGCAGACCGGCACCCGCGACCGGAGAAAGCACGTGGACAAGTGGCGCTGTATTTTCTAGCCCGGCACGCAGGTAAAGCGCAAACAAGCTCATTTCATCGGCCGTCATGCCGCGCAGCAGGCCGAGTGTGGCCTCATAAACGGCCGTTGCCGATACCAGCGACAGATAGGCGACGACCGCGCCACGCACGGAACCGGCCCATGCGGACACCAGAAGCCCCAGCCCCATCACTGGCAGGACGAAGATGACAGATCCCCCAAGCGAGAAGAATACGGAGAGGTGGATCAAGCCTGCCCCGAGTGGTTGGGCAAGCAGGAGATAGGCACAATAAAGCGCCATCAACCCGCCAAGCACGATCACTTCGACCAGATATTTCGCCAGGATGACCGCCGACCAGGAAACCGGCCCGACGAGCAGAACCTCCAGAGTGCCATGCTCCCTTTCCCAACTCAGCCCACCTGCAAGGCGCAGACCCAAGACAAGACCCAGAAAGATGACGACAGCGACGTTCAAGCCCGCGAGGGGATCGGCAGCCACGACGACGGATTCGGTCTGGAACGTGTTCTGGAAACCGGAGCCATAGGCATAGGCCATCAGCGCGATCACGGCCGCCACCAGCCAGAACCAGATCGCATGGAATTTCGCCGCCGTCTCCCGCCGGACCAGAAGCACGGTTTGCCGCATTAAACCGGGAGGGTTAAGCTCCAATCCGACGAAGGCGGGGCAAACATGTTCCATGGCCGGTCTCTTACATCACGGTACGGATGAGGCCGCCGTCGATGCGCAGCGCCGATCCATTGACGATGCCGGTGCGTGACGAGCCGAGGAAGGTGACGAAATCCGCCACTTCTTCCGGCTTGGACAGGCGCTGGATCAACGAAGTCGGGCGGTTTTCCGCGACGAAGCGGCGCTCTGCCTCCGGCGTCGGAACGCCGGGATAGAGGCCGGCAATGAGGTCGGCCACACCTTCGGTGCTGCAAGGGCCGGGCAGCACGGAATTGACGGTGACATTGGTGCCTTTCGTCGTCTCGGCAAGATTGCGGGCAAGCGACAGCTGCATGGTCTTCGTCGTGCTGTAAGCCGGCATTTCTGGGGCGGGATTGATGCCGGATTCACTCGCCATGAAGACGACGCGGCCGGCATCCCGCGCCAGCATCTTCGGCAGGTAATGGCGGGCAAGGCGCACGCCGCTCATCACGTTGACTTCGATGAGTTCATACCAGCGGTCATCGCCGGCCTTGTAGATATCGACCGCCTCGTAAATTCCGAGATTGACGACCAGCACGTCTACATCGGGACAGTTGGCAATCAACTCGTCGCAGCCTTCGCGCGTGCCGGAATTGCCGACGGCGGCTTCCAGTTTCGCTGCCGGCACCTCGGCGCGAAGGCGGGCGATCGCGCGCTCGATCGTCTCGGCACTGCGCCCGTTGATCACCACGATCGCGCCTTCGCGAGCCATGGCCCGCGCTATGGCGAAGCCGAGGCCACCGGTCGAGGCGGTGATCAGGCAGCGGCGGTCGTTATACCCCAGGTCCATCGGACATATCCTTTCTTACATCAGGGTGGCGGCCGGTTCGTGGCCTGCCGAAAATTCCGGCCGGGTTAGGCCGAGAAAGACATCTTCGAGCGTCGGCGTGTCGGCGTCCACGGAAAGAACCGTCAAACCGGCCGCCGACAGCAGGTTGACCGCCTTGGCGCGCGCGGCGCGCGAGTCACCCGGGGAAGCAATCAGGCGAAACCGTAAATGTTGCGACCCAGCCTGCCGGGCCTCGCCGATCTCGCGAATGGCGGAGATCGCCTGCAGCGCGCTGTCTATGGGTTCGAAGATCTCAGCCTGCAGGCCACCATGTGCCCAGCCGGCGGGTGCAATCTCCGATGGCCGGCCCGCGGCGATCACCTCGCCTTCGCGCATGAAGACGACGCTGTCGCAGACGCGCTCCATCTCCGCCAGCTGATGCGAGGAAAACAGGAGTGTGACACGATCCGACTTCATCTCGCGGAAGATCGCCCGCATGTCGGCCACGCCGTTCGGGTCGAGGCCGAGTGTCGGTTCGTCCAGCATCAGAAATTCCGGTCTGTGCAGCATGACGCGCGCCAGACATGCCCTCTGCTGCATGCCGCGCGAGAACACGCCGAGCCTGCGGTCGGCAGCGGAACGCAATCCGACGCGATCGAGGACCTCGTTCACCCGCGTCGCCGCATCCGGCACTCCATAGAGATCGGCAAAGAAGCGGAGATAGGCCCGCGCAGTCATGTCCGGATAGATTCGCGGCCGTTCCTGAAGATAACCGCTGCGCGAGCGGGCAATAGAGAGATCACCTCGGTCGCGGCGACCGAAAAACTCGATCGTCCCTGCATCCGGCTCCAGAAGCCCCATGATCATGCCCATGACCGTCGTCTTGCCCGCGCCATTCGGTCCGAGAAAGCCGGTGATCTCGCCTCGCGCGACCGAAAAACTTGCGTGCTGGACAGCCTGCTTCGTACCGAAAGACTTGGCGAGACCGTCAACGACAAGAGCATGGGTTGCCATCGCCATTCCCTTCTCAGTAGACCACCGGCATCATGTAGAGCCGTGCGAGATTGATCACGATCATCGTGACACCGGCGGCGAGCAGGAATTCCATCGGCCAGGCAAGCAGCTTGACGCGGTCGTTCCAGAGCTTCAGCGCCACGATGACCACAACGGCGGTCAGCGAGGCGGGCCAGTGTGACACATTGCCGGTCATGACCGTGCAAGAGCCGAGAAGCAGCGCCAGGATCAGGCAAAGAACGAATTTTCCCTGCATCTCACATCTCCTCGTTTTCGGATTGGCTGGCAGCGGCTTGCGCGATCGTGCGGCCGGAACCAGGCTCGAACAGATAGATCCAATTTGGATCGAAGCCGGCGTACAGGCGGCTGCCCTCCTCTTTCGCCAGATGAGCGGTTTCGGTCGTGGAGCTGCGCGTCGTGATGGTCACGCCGCCACACTTGAGGACGTAGAGGTTCTCCGCGCCGGTTGGCTCGAAGGAATAAAGCTCGGCGGCAACACCATGACCGCCATGGGCCTTGTCGCTGACCGAAATGTGCTCCGGCCGAACGCCAAGCCGAACGCCTTGCCCAACAAGGTTCTCGACACCGTTCTCCCGTATCCAGGTCGCATCGAGCGGGATGACGAAATCCTCCGTCATGGCAGCGATCTTCCCTTCGATGCGGCCGATGCGGACATCGAATACGTTCATCTGCGGTTCGCCGACGAAGGTCGCGACAAATTCGGTCGCCGGGCGTTCGAAGATTTCGCGCGGGGTGGCGAATTGCAGCATCTCGCCGTCCTTCATGACGATGATGCGGTCCGCCATCGTCATGGCTTCGAGCTGGTCATGCGTCACGAAAATCGTGGTGACACCGACACTCTTCTGGATATGGCGCAGTTCGGCGCGCATCTGACCGCGCAGCTGTGCGTCGAGATGGGACATCGGTTCGTCCATGAGAAAGACGTCGGCATCGCGAACCAGCATGCGTGCGATCGCCACGCGCTGCAGCTGCCCTGCCGATAACTGATCCGGCTTGCGCTGCAGGACTTCGGTGATCTGCATCGTGCGAGCAACCGCATTCACCTTGCGGGCGATCTCGGTCCGCGGCAGGCGGCGCACTTCCAGCGGATAGGCGATATTGCCGAAGACCGTTAGGTGACGATAGAGGCCGTAATCTTGGAAGACCATGCCGACATTGCGGTGGCGCGGGCGCAGGAACGTGACATTGCGGCCGCCGATCGCGATCCGTCCGCTGCTTGGCATTTCAAGCCCGGCGATCATTCGCAACGTCGTGGTCTTACCGCAGCCTGACGGGCCGAGAAGGAAGACGAACTCGCCATTGTTGACGGTGATATTCACATCGTTGACCGCATGGAAAGCACCGAATTGCTTCATGAGGCTGTTGATCTCGATTTCAGCCATGGTGACGCTCCAATGTCTTGCCTTTGCTGGTGTGGAGAAGGATCATTTGCGCACGACCCCTTGGGACAGACCGCTGATAAGTTGGCGCTGCAGGAGCAGTATGAAGAGGATGAGCGGCGCGGTAATAAGGACCACCGCGGCGCCCAAAACGTTCCACCTGATATCGGCGCCGATGGAATAGGCCATGATGGCCGGCGGCATGGTTTTCGCCTGGGTACTGGTCAAGAAGGTTGCGAAGGCAAACTCGTTCCATGACAGGATCATCACGAAAATGGCGGTTGCCGTGATCGAGGGTGCCATGATCGGCAGCGTGACCTTTCGAAATGCCGCAAACCACGTGTCACCGTCCACCATGGCGGATTCCTCGTAACGTCGCGGAATGTCGCGGAAGTAGCCGGTCAGCATCCAGACGACAAAGGGAAGCTGCATTGCGGTGTAGAGGATGATTAGCCCCAGCAGGGTGTCGAGCAGGCCAGCGGTCTGGAATGTCACGAAGATCGGGATCAGCACGGCGACAGGTGGCATCATGCGGTTGGTGAGCACCCAAAAGGACACGTCATCCCGCCCTGGAAAGTCATAGCGTGCCAGCGCATAGGCGCAAAACATGCCGATCGTCACCGAGAAGAAAGTAGAAGCGAGCGACACGACGACGCTGTTGAAGAAGTTCTTCATGATCCCCTTCTCAAAGATCAGATAGTCAAACGCTTCGAGCGAAGGGGTAAAGAACCATATTGGTGTGGCCGAGGATGAGGTCGCGCCGTCCATAAATCCGACCATTACCACCCGCAGATAGGGGAGGAAATTGACGACGCAGACGAGGATGAGGACGACGTAGACCCACCAGTTGCGCTGCACCGGCGGTGCATCGGGGGACTCGATCGTGGAACCGAATTTTTTCATAGAAACCTCCTATTCGGCCACTTCGGTCTTGGACCGGAAGACGCGGATGAACACGAAACTCATCACGATTATGATCATCATCATGATCAGCGAGAGCGCTGCGGCCTTCGACGCGTCGAAGAATTCGAGACCGGTCTTCGTGAGGAAAACGTTGAGCGTGGTGGTGGCATTGCCTGGCCCGCCGCGTGTCATGATGACAATCAACTCGTAAGTGCGGAAGGCATCCATCGTGCGGATGATCACGGCGATCAGGATCGCCGGGCGCAGCAGTGGCATGGTGATCGTCCAAAAAACCCGCCAGGACCCCGCACCATCAATCTCGGCCGCTTCATAGGGCTGGCGCGGGATTGAGGCGAGCCCGGCCGACAGCATCAGGAACATGAAAGGAGTCCATTCCCAGACGTCGACGAAGACCAAGGTTTGGAACGCAATGACTGGATCGGACAGGAACGGGATTTCACCGACGCCCAACGCGCGGGTGAAGGCGCCGACATAATAGGTCATGAGGCCGGCGCCAGGATAGAACATGTAGCGCCAGATCAGCGCGGCGACGAGCGGCGGCAGGATCATCGGAATAAGGATGAAGAGGCGCATGAAGGCGATGCCGCGCAATTGCCGCTGAAAGAGCAGTGCAAGACCAAGTCCGAGCCAGAATTCGATGAAGACTGCCTGAACCGTGAAGAGCAGCGTTTTGCGTAAGGCGTGCCAGAATTCCGGATCCTGCACGACGGCCTGATATTGGTAGAGGCCTACGAAGTATTGCGGAATATACGGCTTCGACAGAATGACATTATGGGCCGCAATGTAAAGCGAATAGAGGAACGGATAGATTCCGATTGCGAACAGAATGATCAGCGTCGGCGCCATTAGCACCCAAGGGAAGATTGTCCTGTTCGAGGGGCCGAAACGGGACAGGAAGCCCCGCTGCCCGAAGGTCAGCGCATGGGCTGCAGTGGTTTGTTCCGAGATCGACATGTCTCAGTCCCTTTACATTGATAGTGAGAAAAGGCGGCGCGTCGTTGCAGATCGCGCCGGGTTGGCCGTCCGGGTGTCAGACACGCCCGGACGGCCCCGACGATCAGTTCCAGGTGGACGGCAGGCGGTCGTAATAGGACAGGTCGCGCCACTGCTGCTTCGGCAAGTCGTCGCGGCCCGGAATGTAGTAGCCGCCCTTTCGCATGGCTTCGGTCATGCGCTGTTCCATGTTGGCGGCGGCCGTCTTGCTGTCGATCTCACCGATCCAGACACGATTGCCTTCCTCGCCCATAATGTCGGAGATTTCAGCCCATTCCGGCACGCGGATGCGCTCGTCCGGATTGGTTTCCTTCAGCATGAATTCATAGACGCCCGGCCACCAGGGCTGGTATTTGGCCAGCGTCTCGCTCTTGTAGGTCGAGTGTCGCGAGGGACCTGCGCCATACTGCGTCGCACGGGCCTGAATGTCCTTGGATGTCAGCCACTGGATGAAGGTCCAGGTCGCTTCCTTGTTCTTGGAATCCTTGGACAGGCCAAGCGACCAAGCCCCGAACCAAGGGTCGATCACGCCGTTTGGGCCGACCGGAGTGTGCAAGTGGACATTCTTGCCGGCCACCTTTGCCTGCGTTTCCGGGTCTTCGAAAAAGCCCTTTATGAAGTCCTGGTAATTCCAGGTTCCAAACGCATTGCCCGCCTGGTAGACGGCCGTCGCCTCGCCGATGCCCCAGTTGGCGCTGTCGGACGGCATGAACTGCTTGAAGCTGGTGAAGTAATCAATCGAGGCGACAGTTCGCTCGTTGTTGATAGAGATCTTCCAGTTCTTGTCGACATATTCGTCGCCCTTGGTCTCCGGCGTCTGGAAGGCATAGAGATATGGAAGATAGGTGACACCCCAGAACCATCGGCCCGGAATATTGGCGAACCCGATCATGTTGCTTTCGGGATTGTTCACTTTCTTGGCGGCGTCAAACATATATTGCGTGGTGAATTCCGGCGAGAAGCGTTCCGGCAGCTTGAAGCCTGCGTTTTCAGCTACGTCCGTCCGGAAGGTAGTGCCGACGGGGCCGGCGCCGATCGGGATCGTGAAGAGCGTGTCGTTGAAGACACCCGTGCCGCTGATGACACGCGGTAGGAAGTCGTCGATATCGTAGTCAGCGTCGGTCAGCTCCGTGTTCTTCACATAGGGCATCAGCGGCTCGAGGAAGCCGGCAGCGGCATATTCGGCGAGCCACATCACGTCCACGGCGAAGAAGTCGTAGGTGCCGGTGCCCTGCTGCATCTCAACCAGAGATTTCTGCCGGTAGTTTTCGAAAGGCACCTCGTCCACGACGACCTTGATGCCGTATTTCTGCTCGAATTCCGGCAGGAACTTTCCGAGCGCGGCAAACTGCGGCATGGACGGAGCAAGGAAGTGGATGGTCGTGCCGGCAAGCGCTTTCTGCGCCTCTGTCTGGGCGTGCGCCGGCAGCGACAGCGTCCAGAGCGCAAGGCCGGCCGCAAGTGCGACCGAGTTTTTCATGACGTTCATTCTCTCCTCCTCAGGTTTGGTGATGCATGCGTACCCTTCGCCACGCCCTGTCAGGCGTGGTGTCCTGCTTTCCCCCTCGTCGTGAAACGTGCCTGGCGCACGGTGCGGCCCCGGTCGGCATCGAAGAGATAGACGAAGTCCGGGTCGATCCGGAACGAGATCGGTGCGCCGATCGTGCGGGGATATTGGAGTGCGGCATCGATCGTCGACATCGCGCGGATCACCGTCCCCTCGACGTCGATATCGAAGACAACACGCGAGCCGAGCGTTTCGACAGCAAAGACCGCGCCGTTGACCCGGCAGGCATGTGTGCTGCCCGCGTGGCACAGGGAAAGATGTTGAGGTCGCAGACCCAGCAGATACCTATCGCCCGGCCGGAGCACCTCGCCGTCCTGCATCCAATCCTTGTCGACCTCAATGTAGGCCTCGCCTATGCGCAGGAACGTGCAGCCGTTCGATTCCGAAATCTCGGCCTGCATGACATTCATGGGCGGTTCGCCGATGAAGGTTGCCGCAAACAGTGTCGCCGGCCGGTCGAACAGTTCCTGCGGGGCGGCGATCTGCTCAATTTTTCCCTTGTTGATCAGCACGATGCGGTCCGCCATGGTCATGGCTTCGAGCTGGTCATGGGAGACGTAGAGCATCGTCGCGCGGAAATCGCGCTGCAACCGCTTGAACTCGACGCGCATGCGCGCTCGCAGTTGGGCATCGAGATGCGAGATCGGTTCGTCCAGAAGGAACACATCCGCGTCGCGCACCAGCGCCCGGCCGATCGCCACGCGCTGTTGCTGGCCACCGGACAGTTGGGCTGGTCGGCGCTCCAGCAGCTTTTCGATCTGTAGGGTTTCCGCCACGCCGGAGATATGACGGCGGATATCCGCATCGGACATTTTCCGAATACGCAGCGGATAGGCGAGGTTTTCGTATACCGTGAGATGAGGAAACAGCGAGTGCTTGTCATAGACCATGGCGAGGTTGCGCTCACGCGGTGTCCAGCGGGTCACGTCGCGCCCTCCGATCATGATGCGCCCGGCGGTCACGTCCTCCAGTCCGGCTACGAGGCGAAGCGTCGTGGTCTTGCCCGCCCCAGAAGGGCCGAGCAGAAACACCGCCTCGCGGTCCGCCACATCGAGCGAGACGCCGTTCAGCGCGGTGAAGCCACCTTTGAAGGCTTTCGCCAGGTTTTCGATCTGAAGGTCAGCCATGGTCTTTTCCGGTTCAAAAATCAGAGAATTGCGCGGATGGTCCCACCTTCGGCGCGCATCGCCATGCCGTTGAGGGTGGGCGACGCGGCGAGATGGACAACGCTGGCGGCCACCTCTTCGGGGGCAATCATCCGGCGGATGAGCGAGGTCGGTTCAGTCTCGTCGAAATAGTCGGAGACAACCTGTTCGCGCGTGATGCCCTTTTCGCGGGCGATTTCCTCATGATAGCGGCGCACGGCCGTCGTATCGGTCGGCCCCGGCAGGATGGTGTTCACGCGTACCCGGGTGCCACGCGTCAGTTCCGAAAGCGCCCGGGACACGCCGAGAAGGCAGGCCTTCATCGCGCCGTAATGCGGCATCCAGGCCTGTGGCTTTACCGCGCTTTCACTGCTGATGAAGACGATCGAGCCTTCGCCGCGCTCCAGCATGCCCTTCAAGACAAGGCGCGACATGCGCACACCCGTCATCACATTGACGTCGAAAAAGCGGAACCAGTCTTCGTCCCGCGTCTCGAAGAACGGACGGACCTCAAAAATGCCGACCGAATTGATCAGGAAGTCGACCGGCGCCACCGCAGCGGCGAAATCGGCGAGCCGCTTGTCCTCGCCGGCAACCGTCAGGTCGCACGCCATCCCCCGGCCATGCTTGCCCAGGCGGTCGACAGCAGCATCGACCTCGACTTCGGAAAGACCGCTGACGGTCGCACGGGCGCCCTCGGCGACAAACGCTTCGGCAACCGCAAGGCCAATGCCCGTCGCCCCTCCCGTTACAAGCACATGCTTGCCTTTCAACCCGTAATCCATTGCCTAACCTCCATTGGCTTGCGGAGCCATGAAGCTCCGGCGCACCACCCCTCCAGGCGGCCTGCGCGCTCCTCTTCTTACGGCCTGACGGCCGCTAGCCTCTCGGGCCGAGGACTTTGCCCTGCCGATAGAACTAATTTTTTTTTACATATTTTGCAAGAAAATAAATTTTACTCGATTACGCCGCGGTTTGCCACCAACGCATCGAGGTCTCGCCACCTTCGCCCGCAAAATGCTGCAGGGAGAAATCGATAAAAGCGGCCGTGCGCGCGGGAAGCCGCCGACGCGTATCGCTGATCAGACTGACGCGCGTTGCGGCTGGCTCGAAACGCGCAAGGATCGGCACCAGCCGCCCCGAACGCAGCTCCGGCTCGATGTCCGCGCGCGTCGCGCGCAAGACGCCAAGTCCTTGCAGAGCGAGAGTTTTCAAGGTCTCCGGGTCGCTTGCCCGAAACCGTCCACCAACGGTGATGCTGCTTTGAGCCTCCCCCTCGAAGACCCAGACATCGCCGCCGATCATCGAGCCTTCCAGGCGGAGACAGTCGTGATCCTCCAGCGCTTCGGGCGATGACGGAATGCCGCGCTCCGCCAGATAGCCGGGAGCCGCCACTGTCACGGTTTCCATCATGAACAGTTTGCGGATCGTGAGACCCGAGTCCTTTACCGGGCCAGCGCGCAGCGCAGCATCGAAATGAATTTCATTCAGGCTGCCGGGTGGATCATAGCGCAGCGAGAATTTGACATGCGGATGCGTACGGGCAAAGGCATGAACAAGAGGCAGTACGTGACTGCGGCCAATATCCGTCGCGCAGGAGAGCACCAACCCTCCCTCGACCGCACGCCGCCGACCGCCCATTTCACGCTCGAGATCCGCAAACCCGGAGAGCACGGGCTCCGCGCGCTCCAGCAACAGACGGCCCTCCTCCGTCAGGAAAAGCGAGCGCGTCGTGCGCCGCACAAGCGCCATGCCGTAATGATCCTCCAGCGCCTTTAGGCGTCCGCTGATCGTTGCCGGCGCCATGCCGAGACGATTTGCAGCACGCGCCATGCTCTGTGAGCGGGCGATTTCCGAAAACATCCTGAGATCGGCCAAACAGTTCATCCGCAGTCCCTCCGTTCAGGCAGCTTGCCTGGCGGTCCCGGTGTCCCAGGCGCCGTTTCATCGGCGCCCTCCGTCTGAGAAACCGAAGCCGTCATTAAGCAGTAACACCACCGGGCGGAATCCCGCTGCGAATATTAGTCATTTCATTATGGAAAAAGCGTCACAAATCGAAATCGCTACGGCGCGATGTGTTTGATCAGATAGTCGATGAAGACACGGATACGCGGCGCGAGCGGCGATTGGTCCGCATAGATGATGGAAACCGGCTCACGATCACCCGGGTTGAATGTTTCGAGGACGGAGACCAGTCGCCCCGCCTTGAGATCGTGCCCGATGTGGAAGTCCGAAAGACGCGCGATGCCAATGCCGTCAAGGGCAAACCGGCGGAGGCTTTCGCCATTGTCGAGACTGAGATTGCCCTTCACCGCCAGATCGAGCTGGGTGACGACACCGTCCTGATCGACGCGGAACGGCCATTTGCCATAGCTGCGGCTGAAGCCGAGCGTCAGGCAATTGTGCTCCAGGAGATCGCGCGGCTCGATCGGAACGCCATGCCGCTCGAGATAGGCGGGGGATGCCACAACATGGCGCGGCGATGACGCGAGACGGCGGAAACGGATCGTGGAGTCGGTCAGCACGCCGGTGCGGATGGCCACATCAACGCCCTCGCGAATGAGGTCAGCGGTCGTATCCGACAGGGAGAACTCCAGCGATATATCCGGGAAGGCCTCGAGAAAACCGGTAACCAGCGGCGCGACACGATGAATACCGAAGGGCACGTTGCAGCTGACCCTGAGCTTGCCACCGATCTGGCCAGCGCTTTCCCGCACTCCGCGCTCCAGGCTCGATATATCCTGCAGGATCTGTTTGCCCCGGGCGAAATAATCCTCCCCCTCGACGGTCAGGCGCAGCTTTCGCGTCGAGCGGATTGCAAGCGGCAGACCAAGGCGCGCCTCGATGCGCGCGACAATCTTGCTGATGGCCGAGGGAGACAGGCGCAAGGCATCCGCAGCCGCGGTGAAGCTGCCGGTCTCGACGACTTTGACAAAAACCTCGATTTCGGAAATGCGACCGGACATTGCGTTTCTCTCATTCGTGACAGGTTATCACTTCACTTATGACAGTGCCCTGGTTACTGCCGCAACCCGGAAATGGCAGTGCTCTCCTTCGACCCAATGGAGGAGACTGAAACATGTATCAGAAACGGGCACTCGTGGCCGGTGCGACCGGCATTGTTGGGCTCAACGTGGCCGAACACCTGCGCGATCTCGGCGGCTGGGAGATAACCGGGCTTTCGCGCCGGCCACCCGTCGGCGCATCCTATATGCAGACGCATGCCGTCGATCTCCTGGATCGCGAAGCCGCGCTGAAGACGCTGGCGACGCTCCGCCCGACCCATGTCTATTTCTGCACCTGGACGCTCGGGAAGAGCGAGGACGAGAATATCCGGCTGAATGGCGGCATGCTGCGGACACTTCTGGATGGCGTTGCGGCCGCCGGCACGGTGGAGCATGTCGCCGTCGTCACCGGCACGAAGCATTATCTCGGCCCGTTCGAGGACTATGGCAAGGTCACGCCGGTGACGCCCTTCCGCGAGGATGCGCCGCGCCTGACGAAGAAGAATTTCTATTACGAGCTTGAAGATGTCGCGATGGACTATGCTGCCCGCCACGGCTACGGCTGGTCGGTGCACCGCTCACATACGATCATCGGCTATGCGGTCGGCAACCTTATGAATATCGGTGCGACGCTCGCCACCTTCGCCTCCATCTGCAAGGCGACCGGCCGGCCCTTCACCTTTCCCGGCACGCCCACGGCCTACCACGGCATCAATGACATCACGGACGCGCGGCTACTCGCCAGGCACATCGTCTGGGCCTCGACGGAGCCGAACGCGCGCAACGAGGCTTTCAACGCCACCAACGGCGACGTCTTCCGCTGGGAACAGCTGTGGAAACGTATCGCCGACTATTTCGGCATCGAGGTGGGCGCCTATCCCGGCCACTACAACTCCCTGACGGAGCGGATGCAGGGCCTCGATCCAGACTGGCAGGCATTGGTGCGGCAGCATGGCCTCCAGCCGCACGCTCTCGACCGTCTCGCCTCCCCCTGGCACACGGATCTCGATCTCGGCCGACCGATGGAATGCCTGCATTCCATGGCAAAGAGCCGGGCGCTCGGCTTCCAGGAAATCCAGGACACGGAAAAGTCCTTCATCGACGTTTTCGATCGCCTGCGCGCGGAGCGCATCATTCCCTGAGAGCATCCGAGGTCTCTTCACGAAAAGAGCGCATCGGCCGGCCGATGCGCTCTTCTATTTGCATCAATAAAAAAATCCCGCCGTCAGGCAGCGGGATAGGGATGGGCGTTGAGCAGGCCGGCTAGGCGTGACAGCGCCCGCGGCCCGGCATTCACCTGGCCGCATTCGACGGCGCTGACCCCGGGCACCGCCATCAGGAAGGTGCGGACAGGACCGACAAAGGTCATGGCGAGGTTTGGGCAGGCCCGGCAAGCGCCGGTCAGCGCAACGCTGACCACGCCATCCTCGCTCACATCGGTGATTGCGATATCACCGCCATGACCGAGGATGAGAGGCCGCGCACGGCCAAGGGCAGCGTCAAGGGCGACACGATCGATCATGCCACCAGCCCCAACTCGCGCTTCTTCGCCTCGATATCGATGCCCATGCCGCGCGCAAACGCCTTGCCGAGGATATTTTCCTTCATCTCCCGGGTGATCTCCGGATAACCGTTGCGCTCCTGCAGTTCCTCGGGCATTTCGAGATTGGCGAGCGTATCGATATAGGTCTGCACATGCGGCCAGATGAAGGCTTCCGAGCCATAGCAGATGCGGTCGGAGCCGACAAAAAGCAGTGCTTCGCCAAGCCTCTGCAGCATTTTCCAGGGCTGGAGATAATACTGGTTAAACCAGAGCGGCAGGATCAGGTAGATGTTCACGAACCGGCTCGCGATGGAGATCGTCTCGTCGACATAGGGATCGCCGAGGTGATGGATGCCGAAATTCAGCTCCGGGAAATCGGCGGCCGCATACTGGATGTCGTTTGGCTTGAAGGCCTCGACCGGCCCAAGTTCCAATGGAAAGCCCTTGTGGAACTGGACCATCTTCACGCCAAGCTCGATCGCCTTTTCCCAGAGCGGATAGGCGATATCGCGGTCATCGGCCCGCCAGGAACACCCGCGGGACTGGTACTGATAAAACTTGAAGCTGACGGCGCCGAGCTCATGCACCTGCCGCTCCATTTCCTTCAGCGCCGAACCGACGCCATGATAAGCCGGATCGACACCACCGGTCAGCACGATGCGGTTGGGATCCTTCTGGGCGAGCGCATGGCTGAGTTCCACGGGACCGAGACCCGCCCGCCAATGCGAAAACAGCGGCACGGAGCAGGCGCAGGCCATGTCCGTGTCGGCCTTGCCGAACAGCATGTCCACCGCCCAGTCGAGGTCAGGATTGGAAAACGTTTCGGTTGCCGGCGGCGGCCCGCGCCGGCCCGTCAAATTGATGAAGCCGGTCAGCTGTTCGCGCAGGATGCGCACGCGCCGGCCGTCGCTACCGTCCTTGATCTGGCCATCGCTGAAATCCTGGCAATGCACCGCCGCGTCAAAGACAAACATTCCGTCTTTCATTCGCTTTCTCCCATCGATCCAAAGGCGCAGATGCGCCGTGGCAGCCCTGAAAAGGCCATTTGGATCAATATCATGGAGACGAATGCGGCAGTCATCGAGTTATCCGAAGACTGCCTTCGCGACAGCTAAGCCTCGCCGGTCGGGTTCAACCGAGATGGAAGAGATCCGCAAAATCCTGGTACAGCGCCGGGCCGCTGGCAAGCACCAGTCCGCCCTTGGGAAGGGCCGTTCCCGGCTCTGGATAGACCAGAAAGCGGCCGCCCGCCGCCTTGATGAGAGCGAGCCCGGCAACGGCATCCCACGACCACATATGGCGCTCGAAATAGCCGTCCACCCGGCCGGCAGCGACATAGGCAAGCATCAGCGCACCGGCACCAACCTGGCGGAAGCTGCCGCCGGACGAGAAGAGACGTTCGGCATCTGCAGCAAAGGCGGCCGGTGGAACACGGTGATTGTACCCGAGGCCGAAGCTCGTCTTGTCGATGCTGCCAGTGGTGCTGACCGAGATCGGCACGCCGTTGACGGTTGACGCAATCCCGTCGGCACCGGCAAAGAGCTCGTCACGGAGCGAGTCATAGATGACGCCGAGGATCGGCTCGCCCTCCGACCAGAGACCGATCGAAACGCACCAATTGTGCGCGCCCTTCAGAAAATTCGACGTACCGTCAAGCGGATCGACACACCAGACGCGCTCCGCGCCCTCGGCGCCCGACATGCCGGTTTCCTCGCCGAGAAACCCATCCTCCGGAAAGGCCGGGCGAAGAATGGCGGCGATCGCCTCCTCTGCTTCGCGATCGGCGATGGAAACGAAGTCGTTCAGCCCCTTCTGCTCGATGACCAGCTGGCTGCGTCGTCCGTAATGGGACAGCAACAGGCGCCCTGCTTCACGGGCAGCATGTTTGGCGGCAGCAAGGCGGGTTTCCAGCCCGGCAGCGGAGGAAGACGTATCGGGCATTCACGGAATCCTTTAATAGCGGGTCAGCGCGGTCACGTCGGAAGTCCGCTCCAGGCCTTCGATGGCCCGACCGAAATTGCGCACCGCATAGAGCGAATAGAGCGTGTCGATGACCTGAAGCTGCGCGATCTTCGAGACCATGGATTCATGATATTCGCCCGGCCCGATCACGCCCGTGATGGTCGGCGTGAAAAGGCAGATATCCGCATGCCGCACGATCGGCGAATCCGGGAAGGATGTGATCGCCAGCGTCGCCGCGCCCTGGAGCTTCGCATGCTGCAGGCTATCCACGGTCGAAATGGTGCGGCCGGAATTCGAGATGCCGATCGCCAGCGATTTCGGCCCGAGCGTCGAAGTCGAGATCTGCCGGATACCCAGATCACGGAAGAACAGGCAACGCTTGCCGACCCGCATGAAGCGCAGCAGCGCATTTTCCACGCAGAGCAGCGACGCGCCCATGGCGAAGAAGCCGAGCACGTCGGCTTCCTCGATCGCCTCGACGGCGCGCTCCAGTTCCTTTTCGGCAAGTCCCGCCCGCGTATCCGAGACCGTCATCGCATAACGGGCCGCGACCTTCGAGAGAACCGATGAGGTATTGTCCTGGCCGGTGATGTCTTCGTAGACGTGCCGTTCCGACAGTGGCTCGGCCGCGGCAGTTCCCTGGGACAGCTCTTCGGCGATCAGGATCTTGAACTGCTGAAAACTCTGCACGTCGATCTCGCGCACGAAGCGAGTGACCGTTGATTCCGAGACGTCGCACTGGAGTGCGAGATCCTTGATCGAGATCGATTTTATCTCTTCCGGAGCCTTCAGCACCCGGTCGGCGATGCGTCGCAGGGCCGGGTTCATGTAACCGGCCTTCCAGCGAATCCGGATCAGAATAGATTGCCTGTTGTCCGCTGCCTTATCCATCGATCACGACTCCGACTGTTTCGTCGCAATTCTATAACCGGCAAGTGCCCGAGAATGAAATTTCTTTTTTCACCAGATCCTGCTTGATGCCCTCGCGCTCTCGCGTGTGGCGCGAACAAGGTCATAGGCGGCGCGTGCCGCCACGAGCGAATCGTCCCACGCCTTGCGCCACAACCGCACCCCCCCGACAAGCGCATCGCTCAGGACGCGGGAGGAAAAGCCCTCAACAGTAAAGTCGCCGGAATAACCCGCCGTCGCCAGCGCCTTGAAATAGGCGGCCAGATCGAAATGTCCACCGCCGAGCACGCCGCGATTGCTGTCGGCGACATGGGCGTAGCCGAGAAGTGAGGCGTTGCGGTGGATGGCGGCGGCGATGTCACCCTCCTCGATGTTCATATGGAAGGTATCCATATGAATGAACAGATTGGCGCCGCCCGACGCGCGGATCAACGATGCGGCCTCATCCAGCGTATTGACGAGATAGCTCTCGTAGCGATTGACCGGCTCCAGTCCGAGGCGGACCCCCAGTTCGCCGGCACGGCGGTCGAGCCGGGCAAGGCTCTCGGCAACCTGCGCCCGCGCGTCCTGCGTCGCCGGCGCGGAATAGCTCGAGAAGGCGGCATAGGTGATGCCGGAGACGGCGGGGGCGCCGAGCTCCGAAGCAATCTCCAGGGCTCTTGCGACCGTTTCCTCGCCACGCCGGGCAATCGCCGTGTCAGAGGAAGAAATGTCGGCATCGGGACCGAGGGCCATGCCGAGACGAAGCTCCAGCCCCGCCTCGCGCACCACCCGCCGGGTGAGCGGAATGTCGAGCGCCGCCGGATCGAACATCAGCACCTCGATCAGTTCGAAACCGATCTCCGCCGCTGCCCGGCAGCTTTCCGCCGCCCTGTCGCTCGACCAGTCGTCGGTGAAGACGAGGCTGTGTATTCCGAGTTTTCCGCCCATGTCTTCCTCCCGAAATTCAGCCGAAGATGGAGCGGATCGTGCCGCCGTCGGCACGATGGCAGACACCGTTCATGGCTGCGTTGGTCATCAGCTGCACCACGCCGCGCCCGTGCAGGGCGGGATCGATCAGCTTCTGCGTTAGGTTTGACGGCTGAACGTCGCGGTAGAAGTCCGCGAGTGTCTGCTCGATCGTCTTGCCCTGCTGCTTGGCGAGATCGGCGAAATAGGTCTCGACCGATTCCGTTGCGGTCGAGCCCGGCATGTAACTGTTGACGCGCACATTAGTGCCGCGCGTCAATTCCGCCAGCGAACGACTGAGTCCCAGCATCGCGGTCTTGGTGACAGAGTACGGCGTCATGTTGCCGATCGAACGGATTGCTGCCTCCGACGAGATGAAGACGATGCTGCCATCGTTGCGCGCCAGCATGTCCTTCATCACCAGGCGAGTGATGCGGATCGCGGTCATCAGATTGTGCTGGAAATATTCCATCCAGCGATCGTCGCTCACTTCGAAGAAATCGTTGACGTCGAAGACACCGATATTGTTGACGAGGAACGAAACAGGGCCGAAACCGGCGGCAAAATCCGCAAGCGCAAGGGCACCCTCCTGCGTCAGGAGGTCGGCGACGACGCCGTGGCAACGCGGGCCGATCGATGCCGCCGCCTTGTTGAGCTTGGCCTGATCACGACCATTGATGATGACGGTCGCCCCCTCTTCGTGGAAGGTGCGGGCAATCGCGTGGCCGATGCCTGTCGCGCCGCCGGTCACGATGACGATCTTGTCCTTAAGTCCGAAGTCCATGTTTGCTGCTCCCTTGTCGGTTGCTCGCCTGCGCGGTCCGCGCAAAATGCGCCAGCCGTTCGCAGGCCGTGTTGATCTGATCGAAAACCGCCTCAAAGGCGTCTCGCGATTGCCCCCATGGGTCGATGATTGTCGTTTCCTCGCCCGGCGCGACATAGGCGCCGAGACGGCCGATGCGGGCATGGCCGTTCTCCGGGCGGAGTGCCCGGATGGCCTGCATGTTGTGGTCGTCCATGCCGAGGATCAAGTCGAATTCCTCGAAGTCTGTCTTCCGAATCTGCCGCGCGACCAGCGCTTCCAGCGCGACGCCGCGGGCGGTGGCAACCGCCATCGTCTCGGCATGCGGCGGCTTGCCCACGTTCCAGTCCATGATTGCTGCGCTATCGATCCGGTGCCCCGGCAAGGCAGCGCGAAGGATGCCGTCGGCCGTTGGCGAACGGCAGATATTGCCGCGGCAGACAATGAGTATCGAAAGCGGGGGCCGCCCGGCGGCGCGAACCCGAAATGCCGTCGACACGTCGGCCAGCCGGACTTCGGCTTGTGGCGTCATCGCCGCCAATTTCCGCAGGCCGTCCAGTGGATCGAGCGTGTTGAAATCGAACAGGCCGAAATGGTGACCGATCATGGCCCGGGCGCCAATCTCGTCCGCGAGCGTCACGGCCTCATCGAACGTCAGGTTGCCCGGTACGCCATTGGCAGCGCGCAGGGCATCCCGGCCGTTGACCGGCAGCAGCGCCAGATCGACCCGGAACGGCATCAGCCATTCCGCAAGGCCGGGAAAGGGGATTGTATCCCCCGAATGCCAGAGCGTTACTCCACCACCGGTCAACACGTAGCCGAGGAAAACATAGCCGTCAGGCGTGCGGCGCAGATCCTCGTGCGCGGCCGGCGTTGCGGTTGCGACGACACCGCCGAGATCGACACTCTCGCCGGCGTCGATCAGAACCAGCCGTTCCTCCGGCACGCCCAGCTCGAGCGCTCGTGCCTTTTCAGCGCGCGGCACAAGAACCTTAGCCTTGGGATTGGCGGCCAGCAGGGCCGGAATCGTACCCGGGTCCATGTGGTCGGTATGACCGTGAGTACAGAGCAGCCAATCGACGCCGGTCAAGCCCCCCGGCTCGACGGGGGCCGGCATCATGCGCTGATGTGGAAACAGCGTTCCCCGGTATTTGTCCGCAAGCGAGTCCGAGAGATAAGCGTCGATGACGATCGTCAGGCCGCACTGCCGGATGAGAAAGCCGGCCTGACCGAGCCAGGCAAGCGCCGCCCCCTCGCCCGCTGGAAGACTTTCCACCGATGTCAGCGGCTCGACCTCGATGATGCTCATCGCCGCACCAGGTTCTTCAAGAGATTGTCGACGGCAACGCTTGTGGCGCGGTCGACGCTTTCCTCGGTGAAACCGCCGGCATGCGGGGTGAGAATCACGCGCTCGTGGCTCAGCAAAGCGGAGCTTTCCGGCGGCTCGCGATGAAAGACGTCGGTAGCCAGCGTCGCGACCTGCCCCCTCTCGAGGGCCCCCAGCATCGCTGTGTCATCGATCAGCTCGGCCCGCGCTGTGTTGACGATGATCACGCCCTTCTTCATGCGTGAGAGAATGGCGTCGTCGAGGATGGGCTTTTCCCCCGGCGGGCAGTGAAAGGAAACGGCATCGGCGACGACCAGTGCATCCTCCAGCCCCGCGAAACGGAAGCCGGACGGTGAAAAGCGGCTGTCGGGATAGGGATCATATCCGATCACTTCCATGCCCAGCCCGAGCGCCATATTCACGACCTCCCGGCCGATCGCACCACACCCGATGACGGCAAGCGTCCGCCCCTTCACTTCCTGGCCGATCCGCCTGCACCATTCTCCCTTGACAAGATGCTGGTGGGACCAGGGAATGTGTCGGTACGAGGACAGGAGGAGACCGACGGCGAGTTCGGCGACGCCACGGGCGTTGGCACCCATGGCTCGCTCCACCGTGATGCCGCGTGCCTCGGCCGCACGAAGATCGATATTGTCGACCCCCGTGCCGTTGCGGCTGATGACGCGCAGTCCCTTCGCCGCATCGAGCACCCGCGTGCTGATCGGCTCCACACCGGCAAGCCAGCCGACGCAGCCGGGTATCGTGCGCAACAGATCCTCCTCCGACGGCGTCTTTCCGGGGGCGGGAAAGACGATCTCGAACCCCTCGTCCATCAGGCGCGTGAGAACCGGATGGCCGGAGCCGGAGAGAGAACGGGGTGTGACGGCGATCCGACCAGACATCGTTCTATCCGCTCAACCGTTCCAGCGGGGATTGTCGATGACGGTCGGCTTGCCGTCACGCTCGACCATCAGCTTGCGGAAACCCTTGCTTTCGATCGTGCCATAGTCATGGCCGGCATTGCCCGGAAAGGCAAAGAAGGTGACCAACGGCTCTGTCGGATGAACGTTGATCGAGCGGTGAGCCCAGCGGCCCGGTACATAAACCGCCTTGCCGGGCAGGAATTCCAGCCATTGGGTGTCGCCTTCCGGCGTTTCCATCATCATGTAGCCGTGGCCGCGCAGGCAATAATAGACCTCGGCCGTGTCGATGACCGTGTGAAAATGCCCCTTGGTCATGTGATATTCGTCGCCGACCTTGCCGGGATAGGTGATCGACGTGCCATAGGCGACGTCCTTTTCGCTGTCCGGCACGCCCATGTCGTAGAATTCGTAAATCAGCACGTCACCCTTGGCCAGTTGCGCCTCGAAGGCCGCCCGATCGTGAAACATGCCCTTCATCTTGGACAGCGTGCGGCGGATGGGCTCGCGCGTCGAACTCAGGCCATTGTTGAGGTTGAATTCGTGAAGGCTGGGGAATACGGCGGTCATTTCTTTGTCCTTTCAGGCAGTTGCGTCACGGGCGATGCGGCTCAGGGCCTCGAAGGCTGGCCCGGACATGGGGATGTCGATGTCGAAAACTTCGGCGATCACGCGCGTCCAGCCGTGGATGAAGTAGACCCACCCGTCATGGACCGTGAGGTTGTGCGCCTGCTCAGCGGCGCGGGCCTGGTCGAGGAAGACGAGGTCACCGCGATAATTGAATTCCCAGACGAGACCGTTCTCAGGAAAGCGGACTGCGTTGGTCAGCGGCGAGCCGGGGCCATCCTTGCCAAGCCCGGTGGCGTTGACCACCATCGAGCCGGCAGGGAGTTCGTCGACCACGCGATCGGCCTCATGCGGGGTGGCGGCGAGCCGGTATTCGATCGGGATCGAAAAGCCGATCTCACCATGCACATGACGCATCTCGACAAGCGAGGCTTCACGTCGTGCGGTGACGATCAGGCGCTGCGGCACGTCTCCGCCGGCCTGCTTCTTGTTGTGCAGGTAGAGTGACAAGGCGAGCGACGACCCGCCGGACCCGAGCACGCAAAGGCTGGCGCCGGTTTTCGACCAGTATCCGTCCGGCACGATCGCCTCGAAGCTCGCCCCCGCCGTGATCGGATCCTTGGCATGGCCTGCGAGACGGTTGCCGCGTTTCGAAATCGAGGAGATTTCGTGCAGGGTCCGGGCATAGGGATCAAGGTCGTCAAAGAGATCGCGCGACGCCTTCAGGAGATTGACCTTGTGGGTCGTCACCAGCGCGCCCAGTGACAACGGGTCGTTCTTGATGAACTCGACCGCGCCGCGATAGGCCGCCGGATCGGAATTCGGTGCAAAATCGATGCCCTTCATTTCGGCATCGAGGCCGAGATGCGCCGACCATGCCGGAAAGACCTTCATGATCGACGACTTTCCGGTCGTGACCCCGATGAAATACATCGTGCGCCGGGTTGCGGGGGCGTATGCCATCAGAATGTCCTCATTCGTGTTCGGCCCAGTCCCGCGACCGGTCAACGGCGCGGCACCAGCCGTGATAAAGGTGATCGGCGGAGGCGCGGTCCGTCGAAGGCCGGAATTCCCGGTCAAGCGCGAAGGCGGTGTGCAGGTCCGCCGTGTCCTTCCAGTAACCGACAGCAAGGCCCGCCAGGAACGCCGCGCCGCGCGCGGTGGTGTCGATGACCTTCGGCCGCAGTACCCGCACACCGAGCTGGTCGGCCTGGAACTGCAGCACGAATTTGTTCATCGCCGCGCCGCCATCGACCTTGAGCTCGGCAAGCGCGATGCCGGAATCGGCTTCCATCCGGTCGATCACGTCGCGGATCTGGTAAGCCATGGATTCGAGCGAGGCGCGGATCAGGTGATTGCGGTTCGCACCGCGGGTGATGCCGACGATCGTGCCGCGCGCATACTGGTCCCAGAAGGGTGCGGACAGACCATTGAAGGCGGGAACGATATAGACGCCGTTGGTATCGGGCACTTCAAGCGCGGCGGCTTCCGTCTCCGATGCGCTATGGATGATCTTCAGCTCGTCGCGCAGCCACTGCACCACCGAACCGACGGAAAACAGCGTGCCTTCCAGAGCATATTCGAGCTTTCCGCCGAGCCGCCAGGCAACGGTGGTGAGAAGACCGTTTTCGGACATCCGCATCTGCGAGCCCGTATTCATCAGCAGGGTACCGCCAGTGCCGTAGGTCGCCTTGACCATGCCTTCGGCGAAACAGGACTGGCCGAACAAGGCGCCCTGCTGGTCACCGATCGAGGAGGCGACCGGGATCTCGACACCGAAGAGGTCGGGATCGGCAGCGCCGTAGACTTCCGAACTGTCGCGCACATCGGGCAAGATGGAACGCGGCACGTTGAGTTCGGCCAGAAGACGCTCGTCCCAATCACCGGTGTGAATATTGAACAGCAGGGTCCGCGAGGCGTTCGAGGCATCCGTTACATGGGCGCGGCCACCGGTCAGGTTCCAGATCAGCCAGGTATCGATCGTGCCGGCCGCAAGTTCCCCGCGCCTGGCCCGTTCGGTCGCGCCGGGCGTGTTTTCGAGGATCCAGGCGAGCTTGGTACCGGAGAAATAGGCGTCGATGACGAGACCGGTCGTCTCCTTCACATAGGGCTCAAGCCCCCTCGCCTTCAGCTGGTCGCAGGCACCTGCGGTGCGGCGATCCTGCCAGACCAATGCATTATGAAGGGGAACACCGGTCTTGCGATCCCAGATCAGGCAGGTTTCGCGCTGATTGGTGATCCCGATGGCTGCGACCTGATGCGCTTCGATGCCGGCGTTATGAATGGCCTCCCGTGCGACCGAAAGCTGGGTGGACCAGATCTCGTTCGCGTCATGCTCCACCCAACCGGGCCGTGGATAGATTTGCCGGAACTCTCTCTGTGCGAGCGAGACGATATTGCCCGCCCTGTCGAACAAGATCGCCCGCGCGCTGGACGTTCCCTCGTCCAGCGCCATGACATAGCGCTCCACCATGATCTCTCCTCCCAGATATGCGTCAGTCGTTCGGCTTGAACAAAATCTTGTGGTACCCGCCGAAGCTTCGTTCCTTCAGTGCCTTGAATATGGCCGGCGCTTCCTCCAGCGTCGCCCGATGCGTGATCAGCGGCTCGACCGCCAGACGGCCGTCGCCGAGCAATCCGATGATGTCAAACCACTCCTTTCCAGGGAATGGTAGCGAATAGGAATTCCAGGATCCGACGACCTGCAACTCGTCGCGAACGATGCGCGCGAAGGCCTTTTCGGCAAAGGTGACGTCTCCATAGGCCGTGCCGTAGAGCATGACCGCGCCCTGCTTCGCAGTGACCATGATGGAAAGGTTGCGGCCGGGCTCGGAGCCTGCGCATTCCAGCGAGACCGCGACGCCACGCCCGCCGGTCGCCTCCCGGACACGGGCGACCACATCGTCCCGCGTCGGATTGAGGCAGAGATCGGCACCGAGCTCGCGCGCCAGCGCCAGCTTGTCATCATCCACGTCAATGGCGATCAACGCCCGCGCGCCGGAGAGCTTGGCAAATTGCAGGGCGAAATAGCCGAGCGCCCCGCATCCGACCACGGCGACGGCATCACCGAGCTTGATATCAAGCTTGTGAATGCCATGCAGGATGATTGCCGCCGGCTCGATGGTTGCCGCGACTTCATAGGATACGCTGTCGGGCACTTTCAGAACATTGGTGGCCGGGGCGCAGAGATACTGCGCGAAGGCGCCGTCGCTGCGCGAGCCCATGAAGTCATAATCGTCGCAAAGGTGGAACTTGCCGCCCTCGCACCACTGGCATTTGCGGCACGGCATGAGCGGCGCGACGGCCACCCGGTCCCCGACCTTCAGATGGCTGACGGACGCGCCGACCTTCTCCACCCGCCCCGCGAATTCATGACCGGGAATGGTCGGAAAATGATAGGTGCCCGTCACCATGACGCGGCCGATATCCGAGCCGCAGATCCCAGCGGCCTTGACCTCGACCAGAACCTCGTCGGGGCCGATTTCGGGAACGGGCACGTCCTCGACCCTCAGATCGCCGGGCGCATGCAATACAGCCGCTTTCATTGCAGTCTCTCCTCCTGCGGATAAATGATCGTTTTCATGCCCTTGCCGGACAAGGCGTGGTCGAAGGCGGCAACCGCCTCGCCCATGCCGAAACGATGGGTGACGACATCGGTGACGCGGATCTGGCCGGTCTCGACGAGACGGAGCGCGCGCGAATAGTCCTCGATGCTGGACCCGGTCGAGCCCAGGAGCTTCAGGCCCCAGTAATGAACCTTGTTCGTGTCGAGCTCGACACGCGTTCCCTTGTTCAGACCGGAAAAGAAATTCATCCGACCGAGGCGGGCGAGGCATGACAAGGCCTGGACCTGTAGGTCGGGCGCAGGAGCGCAGGTCAGCGCCACATCGACGCCGTGACCACCCGTCAGGCGCATGACCTCATCGACCACGTCGACGCTGCTGGAGTCCACAGTATGCGTGGCACCCAACGAGGCAATCTCCTCGAGCCGTTCGGCGCGGCGACCAACGACGATCACCTGCCGAGCGCCATAGGCGCGGGCGAGCTGAAGGAACATGCCGGCGATCGGGCCCGTTCCCAGGATCAGCACCCGGTCCTCCGGCGTCACCGAAAGGTCCTTCCAGGCGTTGACGCAGCAGGACAGCGGCTCGACCAGCGATGCCTCCTCGTAGCTCATCGTCTCGGGGATATCGAAAAGATTGCCGCCGGAGATGGCACCCGCCGTGACGATCATGTGCTGCTGGAAACCGCCATCAATGTCGATGCCGAAAGCCTTGTAGTCCGCGCACATATTGTTGAGGCCCTTGCGGCACATGTCGCAATGGCCGCAACCGATATTCGGAACGACCGAGACCCGCTGGCCGCGGCGCCAATGCGAAACGTGCCGGCCGACCTCGACGATTTCTCCCGCCAGTTCATGCCCCAGCACCCGCGTGTCGTTTGCCCCGACACGAAAATGGCCGCCGCGAAGGACCTTCAAGTCCGTGCCGCAGATCGAGGCGGCGAAAACACGGACCAGCACCTCCTCGTCCCGAGGGTGCGGCTGCGGCCGGTCCTCGAGCACGATCCTGCCCTGGCCCTGATAGACAGCGGCCTTCATCGCCTCAGACCTCCATTCCGTAGCGATGCGCCTTGTGGGTCGGGTAAAGCGAGATCGTCGGAATGGTGACGTCGGGCGTACGGGTAGCGACATAGAGTGCCAGCCAGGCCACATTGTCGACGTCGATGCAGGAGGCGTGGATGCCTTCCTTGATTTCCTTCTCGTCCAGCCAGCCGTCGACATAGGCCTCGAGGTCACCGTCATAGAGCCCCTTGTCGATGATCTCGGTCATCGGCGTCTTGACGTGGCTCGGATTGAGCACGGTTACGCCGATCTTCTTGTCCTTGCCTTCCAGCAGGATGTTCTTAGAAAAACCGAGCATGCCGTGCTTGGACGCGCGATACGGGCTGTGGCCGGGACCGGAAGCGACACGCGTGGACGACGAGCCCATATTGATGATGCGACCGCCCTCGGCTTGCTTTTCCATGTATATGAAGGCTTCACGGCAGCAGAGGAAAACCGCCGTCAGGTTCGGGCCGATGGTCTTGTTCCACTCTTCCAGCGTGACCCGCGTGACCGGCGGCGCGAGGCTGTCGCGGCCGGCGGAATTGACCACCACGTCGATCGAGCCGAACGTGTCGTTCACCTGCTTGAAGAACGAACGGACCGTTTCCTCCTCGCAGACATCAGCGTAGATCGGCAGAACCGTTCCACCCGCGGCCTTGATTTCTGCCGCCACCCGCTCCAGGCGCTCGCGGTCGAAATCGACCATGGCGACCTTTGCACCGTTCTGCGCATAGATGCGCGCAACGGCCTCGCCGATCCCGGACGCCGCGCCGGTGATGATGCAGGATTTGCCCCTGAGGGACAGGCCCTCGGACAGGGTATTGCTGGCCATTTGAAACCTCCGTGTTCGCTCCTCCCGGAGCTTGTTTGCGTTACCGTTGAGAACCGCATCACCCCTTGCGGGCGAGCGCGACGGCCTGCGCCGTCAGTCTGGAAATCTCCTCGAAATTCCCGTCTCGAATGAGCTTGGCATCCACCATCCAGGAGCCACCGCATGCCAGGACCGCCGGCACCGCCAGATAGGATGCGAGATTGGCCGGCCCGATGCCGCCCGTCGGCACAAAGCGCATGCCCGGATAGGGCCCCGTCAGAGCCTTGATAAAGGGAATGCCGCCGCTCGGCTCCGCCGGGAAAAACTTCACCGTTTCCAGCCCGTAGGACATCGCCTGCTCGACCCCCGTCGGATTGTTGACGCCGGGCACGATCGGCAAACTCGCCGCCTGCGCCGCTTCGACGATCGCGGGGTTGAAACCGGGCGTCACGATGAACTGCGCACCGGCCGCACCGGCATCGGCAAGCTGCTCCCTCGTCAGGACCGTACCGGCACCGACAAGCATGTCAGGCACATCCTTGCGAATGCGGGAAATCGCCTCTACGGCAGCCGACGTGCGGAAGGTCACCTCCGCCACGGCAAGCCCACCCTCAAGGAGGGCTTTCGCCAGCGGCACCGCGTCCTCTGAACGCTCCAGCACGACGACAGGCAGCAGGCGCGCAGCGGCGATCCGCTTTTGAATATCCGTTCCAGCCGCCATGTTGGGTCGCCTTTCCAATCGAATTTTCTACCGTGCGAAGTTGATAGAATGAAATTTGTTATTGTGCAATAGAGAAAAAAATGATTTTTATTTTTTGCTCGGACGTCGAGGTCGCAGAGCACCCCCAAACCCTTGGTAATCCGCAACCTTGGAGACTTTTTCTTCCGGAAAGCGGTCCCGGACCAGAACAGAAGCGGTGAAGAACAATGATCAAGGCAGTCTTGTGGGATATGGACGGCACGCTCGTCGACAGCGAAGACATCGCCGTCGAGGCACTCGCCCTCGCCATGAAGGAAGCCGGCCTCATCCCGCCGCAAGATCTGAAGGAGCGTGTCGTCGGCCGCTCCGCCGACGAAATCTATCGCGATATCGTCGATACGTTCGGGCTGCGGGCCGGTCCGGTCGAATGGGAGCGGCGCAAACACCATTTTTACTTCCGCTCAGCCGAAGCGCTGCGCGGCTATGACGATGCGGTCGAGACTTGGCACAGGCTCGATGCAGCCGGTATCCGCCAGGCGGTCGTCTCCAACAGCGACCGCGCCATTATCGACGTCAACCTGCGGGCTGCCGGCCTGCTACGCCCGGGCCTGATTACCGTCGCGCGCAACGACGTGCTCCACGGCAAACCGCATCCGGAAGGCTATCTGCGCGCCGCCTACCTTCTCGGCGTCAAACCCAGTCAGTGCCTGATCGTGGAAGACAGCGCCAGCGGCGCGGCAGCCGCGCTGGCTGCCGGAATTGAAACGGTCTTTGTTCCCCACAGCCACAGCGCCGCACCGGAGGGCGTGAGGCCGCTTTCCTCGATGCGGGAGCTCGAGGAAACGGTGCTGGCCCTTCTCTAAAGTCAAAACTATTTCCCGGCCCGACGCCCCTCCTTGCAGTTGACGCAGGCAATCGCCTCTCATAAAATATATGATATATCATTATGGGAGGCGTGAATGGCTGATTATATCGTGGTAGGCGGAGGCTCGGCGGGCAGCGCGCTCGCAGGGCGACTGGCGCTCGCAAATGCTGGCAAGGTGCTCGTCCTGGAGGCGGGGCCGCGCGACAGCAATCCTCTCATCCACATCCCCGCTGGGTTCGTGAAGCTGCTCGATAGCGATCTGCTTTATCACTACAAGACGGAAAAGCAGGATGCGCTGAACGGCCGGGCGCCGGTCATGCCGCAGGGTGCAGTGCTTGGCGGTGGCGGATCGGTGAACGCCGCCATCTACATTCGCGGCCAGCGGCGCGACTATGACGACTGGGCATGCCTCGGCGCCGATGGCTGGGCCTATAGCGACGTGCTTCCCTACTTCCGCCGGGCCGAGGACAATGACAGGCTATCCGATGCCTATCATGGAACAGGCGGACCGCTCGGCGTTTCGGATCTTCGGCAGGTGACTGACCTGACGCGCGCCTTCGTGCGTAGCGCGCAGGAGGCGGGCATTCCCTACACGCCGGATTTCAACGGCGTGCGCCAGCGCGGCGTCGGCTTCAACCAGACGACGACCCGCAATGGCCGGCGTTGCAGCGCCGCGGTCGGATACCTGCTCCCGGCCCTGAAGACCGGCAATCTCGAAATTCGCACCGGCTGCCTGGTCACGCGCGTTCTTCTCGACGGCGACCGGGCAACCGGCGTCGAATATGTGCGGGGCGGCAAGATCGAGAAAGTCTATGCCGAGAAGGAGGTCATCCTATCCGGCGGCGCGGTCCAGACGCCGAAGCTGCTGATGCTCTCAGGCATCGGCCCGGAGGCGGAACTGCGCCGGCACGGCATTGCCGTGCAGCACCGGCTCGAAGGCGTCGGCCAGAACCTGCAGGATCATCTCGAATTTCCGGCCATCCGTTTCTGCACCGGCCGGCACGGCTATTATGGGGAGGACAGCATCTTCCGCGCGATCCGCAACGGGCTTCAATATCTGCTCTTCAAGTCTGGTCCCGTCATGTCGAACGTCACGGAGGCCTGCGCTTTCGTCAATGTGGACGACATGGAAGCGGAACCGAACATCCAGATGCATTTCGTGCCGATCGTCTTCATGGACAGCGATCAGGAATCGATCAAGCGCGCCGGCGCGACGGTGAACCCTTGCGTGCTACGCCCCGAAAGCCGAGGGGAAATCCGCCTCAAATCGACCAACCCCGCCGACCATCCGCTCGTTGATCCTCGCTACCTGACGGCGCCCGAAGACATGCGCCTTTCGATCAAGGCACTGAAGCTTGCCCGAGAGATCCTCGCCCAGCCCTCCTTTGCTAGCTATGTCGAAAAGACCGAGGCTTATCCCGGCGAGGCGATCGCCGACGAGGCGGCGCTCAGCGCCTATATCCGCTCCAAGGGCAAGACCGTCTACCACCCAGTCGGCACCTGCCGCATGGGCCGCGACGAGATGGCGGTCGTCGATCCGGAACTGCGGGTGCATGGGCTGAGAAACCTGCGCGTTGTGGACAACTCCATCATGCCGACGCTGATTTCGGGAAATACCAACGCGACTGCGATAATGATCGGCGAGAAGGCGTCGGACATGGTACGTGGCCTGACGCCTCTTGCGCCATCCAACGCGTGATGCACATTGTGTGTTGACACTTGCCAACCAAACGCCACAGGTCCCCAGATGAACCGGCTGCCGAAGATCAACAAGGGAAATCTCTCCGAGCAGGTCTATGGCACGATCCGTTCCTCCCTGATGGACGGACGTTATGTCCCGGGCGAGCGGCTGACCTTCGCAAGCCTCGCCGAACAGCTCGGCGTCTCGATCACCCCCGTTCGGGAAGCGATCTTCCGGCTTGTCACCGAACGGGCGCTCGAGATGCGGGCCGCCACCTCGATTCAGGTCCGCAGCCTGACCCCATCGGAACTGCGCGAGATCCAGATCATCCGCCATCATCTGGAAGGCGAGGCAGCGGCCCAGGCTGCCATGCGGATTTCAAAAAAGGAACTGGCGGCGCTAGAGGCCCTGCAGGCGGATTTCGCGAAGGCCGCGGCCAGCGATCCGCTGGAGGCCTCCCGCGTCAACCGCGAATTCCATTTCAGACTTGCCGAAGCCGCGCAGATGCCCCTGCTCTACGCGACGATCGAGGGCATGTGGGCACAGATGGGCCCGCTCATCCACCTCTACCATCTCAACACGCCGACCCGCATTTTGGCGAGCGGCGACCACGGCCATTATGACGTCCTTCGCGCGCTTGCCGCCCGCGATCCGGAAGCGTGCAGGCGGGCGATCCAGGCCGACATCGGCGTCGGCGTCGTGATGGTCGAATGGCTGGAAGCCAAGGAGGCGGCCGGGGCCGCCTCCTGAAATCTCAAAGCTCGATCCAGGTCGTCTTCAGCTCGGTATATTTGTCGAGCGCATGCAGGGACTTGTCGCGGCCGTTGCCCGACTGCTTGAACCCGCCGAAGGGCACCGTCGCATCGCCGTGATCGTAGCAGTTCACCCAGACCGTACCGGCCCGCAGCTTGCGGGCGATCTTGTGGGCGCGCGACAGGTCGCGCGTCCAGACGGCGGCGGCAAGGCCGTAGGAGGTATCGTTGGCGACCCGAACGGCCTCCTCGTCGTCCTCCACCGTGATCGTCGAGAGCACCGGACCAAAAATCTCCTCGCGTGCGATGGTCATGTCGTTGCGCACGTCCGCGAAGATCGTCGGGTTGACGTAGTAACCGTCGGGCGTATCGGTCGGCCGGTCGCCGCCGAGCACCAGCCGCGCACCTTCCGCCCTGCCCTTGGCGATATAGCTTTCGACACGGTCGCGATGGCTGCTTTCGACGAGCGCGCCGAGTTTCGTTTCCGGGTCAAGCGGATCGCCGGGGCGGATCGACTTCGCCGTGCTGACGACGATATCGAGGAACTGGTCCTGGATGCGTTTGGACAGGATCAGCCGTGACGGAGCGACGCAGACTTCGCCCTGATTGAAGCAGATGGCGGTGGCTGCCCGCTCGGCTGCGACGCGCAGTTCCGGCACGTCGTCGAGGATGATGTTCGGCGACTTGCCGCCGCATTCCAGGAACACCCGCTTCATGTTGGACTGGCCGGCATACTGCAGGAACAGCTTGCCCACTTCGCCCGAGCCGGTGAAGGCGAGGCAATCGACCTCCATGTGCAGGCCGAGCGCCTTGCCTGCGGTCGGGCCGAAACCGGGAACGACGTTGAAGACGCCATCGGGAATGCCGGCCTCGGCGGCAAGCTCGGCCATACGGATCGCCGTCAGCGGCGACTGCTCGGCAGGCTTCAGCACGACCGAATTGCCCATGGCGAGCGCCGGCGCGAATTTCCACGTCGCCATCAGCATTGGGAAGTTCCACGGAACGACGGCGCCGACGACGCCGATTGGCTCGCGGGTGATCGTGGCGAGTTGGCCCGGCCCGGTCGGCGCAATCTCGTCATACAGCTTGTCGGGGCATTCGGCATACCACTGCAAAGTATCGAGGACGACATTGACGTCGATGTTGCGGCTTTCGGACACCGGCTTTCCCATGTCGAGCGTTTCGAGCACGGCCAGTTCGTCCATGTGCTTTTCAAACAGGGCCGCGAAGCGTTGCAGCACCTTCTTGCGTTCCTTGGGCGACCGGTCGCGCCAGACGCCCGCTTCGAAGGCGCGACGCCCCGCCCGAACCGCGCGGTCGATGTCCTCGCTGTCGCAGGCCGCGACTTGCGCGATCACCTTGCCGTCGCGCGGCGAGATATCACCGAACGTTTCGCCCGAGGCGGCATCGGTCAGCCGGCCGTCGATAAAGGCCTGCCCCTTGATGGCGATCCGGTTTCGAATGGCGGCCACATCCGAATGTGTCAGTGCAAAATTCACGTTCTCCTCCAATTTTTGTCCGTGACATATATCATATATCATGTTACATCGCCGCCTCGCAAGGAGTTGTTGCTGCCGTTTGGCAAATCAGAGGAGGAGCGCGTGACGCAGCCAATAAGAAATGATTTTCGCCCCACCGACGCAGAAGTCGCGCACCTCAGGGACCGCGCGCAGTTCGTGCGGCTGGAGACGATCCGGCTCATCGAGATGGCAAAAGTGGGCCACTACACCTCGGTTTTTTCCGCCGCCGAGATTTTTGCGGCGCTCTATTATGATGTGATGCGGCTCTCGTCCGATCCGAAATGGCCGGACCGCGACCGCTTCCTGATGGGCAAGGGCCATGCGGCCGTTGGCCTCTTTCCGATCCTTGCCGAGCTCGGCTACATCCCGACAGAAGTGCTGAACGGCTATACCCGGCTCGGCAATCCCCTTGGCGACCACCCTGACATGCGCAAGGTGCCGGGTGTCGATTTCTCCTCCGGCTCCATCGGCCATGCGCTGTCGAACGGTCTCGGCATGGCGTTGAACGGACGCCGCCAGGGCCGCGATTTCACCACCTTCGTCATGCTCGGCGACGGCGAGATGCAGGAGGGCCAGGTCTGGGAAGCTGCGATCGGCGCGGCCCATCACAAGCTCGCCCGCCTCGTCGCAATCGTTGACCGCAACGGCTACCAGCTCGACGGCGCCGTAGACGCCGTCATGGGCATCGAGCCACTGGACGGAAAATGGCGCGCCTTCGGCTGGGAGGTGCATGTCGTCGACGGTCACGACATCGCCGAGCTGACCGCGCTGCTGCGCCGAGTCAAGGCCGACACGTCCCGCCAAAAGCCATGCTGCATCATCGCGCGCACCCTCAAGGGCAAGGGCGTTTCCTACATGGAGACCGAACCCGGCTGGCACCTCGGTTACCTCGATCCGTCCGACGCGGACGCCGCCCGTCAAGAAATTCTTTCCAAGGTGATCTGAGATGAGCACTGTCAACCTGCGGCCGACTTCATCGAATTCCTGGCACTATCGCGAACTGAACATGAAGAATCCGGGTCTGGATCATCTGTCCAACGGATTGATCTCGCTGGTCGAGGCCGGTCGCGACATCGTCGCCGGCTCCGCCGACCTGCAATATTCCAACGGCCTCAACCGCTTCGCCGCCCGCTTCCCGGATCGCTATTTCTCCTTCGGCATTTCAGAACAGAATATGGTCTCGGCGGCTGCCGGCATCGCGACCACGGGCACGATGCCCTATGTCGCGACCTTCGCCTCCTTCCTCGGCCTGCTCACCTGTGAGCAGATCCGTATGGACGTCGCCTATTGCGCCCTGCCCGTCCGGCTGATCGGCCATCACACCGGCATTTCCATGGGCTTCTACGGTACCTCTCATCACGCGACCGAGGACATCGGCACGATGCGGTCCATCGCCGATCTGACAATCGTCTCGCCGGCCGACGGCCCGCAGCTCGAAGCCGCCATCCGCGCTTCGGCCGACCATGACCGACCGATCTACTTCCGCACCGGACGCGGACGCGAGCCGGATCTCTACGATCCCAAGGCCGATTTCATCTTCGGCAAAGCGATCGAACATGCGCAAGGCGAGGAAGTGACCATCATCGCCTGCGGCCTTCCGGTCCACCCTTCAGTGCAGGTCGCCAAAAAGCTGAAGGCCGAAGGGCGCAGCATCGGCGTCATCGACATGGCAACGGTCAAGCCACTCGACCGCGAAGCCGTCCTTGCCGCGGCCGCCCGATCGAAGGTCGTCCTGACGATCGAGGAACACAATATCCTCGGCGGTCTCGGCGCCGCCGTCGCAGAAGTGCTCGCCGAGGAAGGAAGCCCCGCGCGGCTGGTGCGCCACGGCATTCTCGACGAATACGCGCTGATCGCCCCGCCGACGCACCTTTATGCCCATTACCGGCTCGACCAGGCCGGCATCGAAACGGTTGTCCGCGAGATCATCCGCTGACAGGCGTGTCGCGCGCCGGGAGGGCGCGCGACTTCCGCATCGAACTTCACAACAGAGGGAGAGAGACCATGAAGTTCCTGAAATCCGCATCGCGCATGCTGTGCACGGCCGCGCTCACCATATCGGCAACGACGGCGATCGCCGCCGACAAGCACGAAATCTACAAGCTTCTGCCGAATTCGGCACTGTCCGGCGTCATCGACCCCGACATGGCAGATCGTGCCAGCGTTGCGAAGGCGCTGCCGACCGCTGCCCGCGATCCGTACAGAAAGCTGGTGATCGGCTGGACGGAAATCACGCTCGGCAATCCCTGGTTCGTCAGCGTCATCGATACGGCAAAGGCCAAGGCTGAGGAATACGGCTACGAACTCGACGTCCAGGTCGCCGACGGCGATCCGGCCAAGACGTCGGCCCATATCGATGCCTTCATTGCCAAGAAGGTCGATGTCATCGTCGTGGACCCGACTGATCTCGCTGCGGCGGCGGCCGATGCCCAGCGTGCCGTCGATGCGGGCATTCCGGTGATCGCCCTCGGCACCGTGCCGGATGACAGCCCGATCGTGACCACCGTTCTCTTCAACCCTTATGGCAACGGCTTCGAGGCCGGCCGCTATGTCGCGCAACACTATGGCGCGGACAAGCCGATCGCGGCGGCGGCGATCCTCGGCACCGTCGGCAATTCAACTTCGGAAAGCCGCGTCAACGGCATGATCACCGGCATCATCTACGAGCGCTCCCAGCAGCTCGGCCTCAACCTCTCCCGGGAAGACGCGATGCTTGTCGGCTTCCATAAATTCCAGGAGTTGAAGACGAGCGGCTCGTTCGACTATCCGGAAATGAAGTTCAGCGTCGTCTCGATGGGGGTCGGGTTCTGGACCGAGGAAGGCGGCCTTGATGCGGCGGAAGATATTCTCACCGCCCATTCCTCCAAGCTCGACATCATCCTTGCGGAAAACGACTTCATGGGCATGGGGGCTCTGCGCGCGCTCGAAAACCAGGGCCTCAAAGGCAAGGTCGCCGTCGCCAATGCGGCGGACGGTTTCCGCACTGCGCTCGATCTTGTGAAATCCGGCGACATGCTGGTCACCGGCCTGTGCTCCGGATCGCATACCGGCGAAGGCGTCATGACGCTGATCAACCAGATCTTCGACAAGGGCTTCGACGCCAACAACCTGCCGCTCGGCTCCTACTACCCATCGCAGATCGTCACGCAGAAGAACGCGGACGAGTTCATCGATTCCGACACGGCCAACCCCTTCTTCCGCTACACCGTTCCGCCCTTCAAGACGATCGGTGAACTCAAGGGCTGATCGCGTGAAACGGCTGGCCTCAGCCAGGCCCGCCCCATCGGGAAGGAGGATCAGATGGACCGCCTGGACATGCGGGAGATTTCCAAGGAATTCGGCGGCGTCGCCGCGCTGACCGGCGCACGCTTCAGCGCACGCGCCGGTGAAGTCCATGCCCTGATGGGCGAAAACGGCGCCGGCAAATCGACCCTGATGAAGATTCTCGCAGGCGCCTATATCCCTGATAGCGGCGAAATCCGCATCGACGGATCGTCCATCAATATTGTCAGCCCCCAGGATGCGATCCGGAAGGGCGTCTCCATTATCTATCAGGAATTCTCGCTCGCTCGTCATCTGACGGTGGCGGAAAACATCATGGTCGAAACGCTCGGCCATCAATTTCTGGTCGACAGCAGAGGCATGCGGGCACGCGCCGCCGAACTGCTCGCCGGCATGGGCTTTGACGACATCGATCCGGACGATATCGCCGGCGACCTCACCGTTGCGCACCAGCAGGTGGTGGAGATCTGCAAGGCTCTGTCGCGCGACTGCTCGATCCTCGTGCTCGACGAGCCCACCGCCGTGCTCACCAATCACGAGACTGAAAAGCTGTTCAAGCTCGTGCGACGACTGCGCGAGAACGGCGTCTGCATCATCTACATCTCCCACCGGCTGGATGAGATCTTCAGCCTGTGCGACCGCGTGACTGTCCTCAAGGATGGCGCGACCGTAGGCACCTGGGAGACCGCCAGGCTGGATCACAAGAGCCTTGTCAACCTGATGATCGGCCGCGAGCTGAAGGACTTCTTCCCCACCCGCAATGTCACTGCCGGTCCGGTCGCCCTCAGGGTGAACAACCTTTCGACCGGACCGCTCGTCTCCGGCGTCAGCTTTGAAGTTCGCCGCGGCGAGGTGCTGGGCATTGGCGGCCTTGTCGGTGCGGGGCGAACCGAGGTGCTGCGGGCGATCTTTGGGGCCGATCGGCTCTCCGCCGGCGAAATAAGCCTCGACGGCAGGACCTTGGATATCCGCCGACCCGGCGAAGCCGTGCGCGCCGGCATTGGTCTGGTACCAGAAGACCGGAAGCATCAGGGCTGCCTTCTCGACATGCCGATCCTCGCCAATGCGATGATGACACCTGTCAATCCCCATCTCGGGCCGTACGGATTCCTTCGCGACCGGCGGGAACGCGGCGCAACCGAAGACCTGCGCAGGCAGCTCAATCTCAAGGCTGCCAGCATCGATGCGGAAGCCGGGACGCTTTCGGGTGGCAATCAGCAGAAGGTTGCGCTGATGAAATGGCTCGTCTCCGGCTGCGAGGTGCTCCTGCTCGACGAACCGACGCGCGGCGTCGATGTCGGGGCAAAGGTAGAGATCTACCGCGTTATCAACGAACTGGCGGCCGGCGGCGCCGCCATCATCATGGTTTCCTCCGAAATGCTGGAACTGATCGGCATGTGCGACCGCGTGCTCGTCATGCGCGCCGGGAAGATTGCTGGCGAACTGTCCGGCAACGCCATCACGGAGGAAGGTATCATCGAACTGGCAATGGGGCGAGAAAATGTCCACTAATCCAAAGGCTTCCAGCCTCTTTTCCACCCTGATCAACTACAATATCTTCATCATGCTGGCGGCCCTGATCGCCGTATCGGCCATGCTGTCGGAGCATTTTCTGACGCTGCAGAATATCTATAACCTGCTGCGCCAGCTTGCGCCGCTCGCGCTCGTTGCCGTCGGAATGCTGCTGGTGATCCTGACCGGCGGCATCGATCTGTCGGTCGGGTCCATCGCTGCGATCGGCGGCATGGGCGTGGCCATGGTCATGCCAGCTCTGCCTTTCGACGGCGGCGGTGCCCTGATCGCCTGCATTCTCGGCGCAGCGCTGTTCGGTGCCTTGCTCGGCGCGGTCAATGGCTTCCTCGTCGCCGGCTTCGGCATGGCGTCCTTCGTCGCCACGCTCGCCATGATGACCATGGCACGCGGCCTTGCCTACATGCTGTCGAACGGCCAGCCAGTCCGCTTTCCCCGCGACCTGCCGACGGCGCAGATCCTGACGGCCTTCGGCAGCAAGGGCATGCCCGGCATCGGCCTGCCCTGGCCGGTGCTTGCCGTGTTCCTTTTCATCGCCCTGTTCATTTTCCTTCTGCGCCGGACCAGCTGGGGCCGCCTCACCGTCGCGACCGGCAGCAATGAAAGCGCCGTACGTCTCGCCGGCCTTCCCGTCTGGCGCTACAAGTTCCTTGCCTTCACGCTCTGCGGCGCACTTTCAGCGCTCGCCGGAATTTTCGTGACCGCGCGCACCGCCGTCGGAACGCCCGTCACGGGTATCGGCCTCGAACTTGACGCCATCGCCGCCTGCGTGATCGGTGGAGCCTTGCTGTCCGGCGGCAAGGGCACGGTGACGAACACAATGATCGGCGTTCTCATCCTCGGGCTGATCGGCAACATCATGAACCTGATGAGCGTGCCGGCCTATCCGCAGCAGATCATCAAGGGCGTCATCATCATTCTGGCGGTGCTGATGCAGGGCATCGGCGCCCACGCCAAGCGACGCGTCTGATTCCTCCCAGGCCGCGCAACTGGTCCGCATCGCTTGGCGATGCGGACCTTTTTTCTCACTTCAGAAAATCCACGAGTAGCCGCACCTGCTGTTCGATCATATGGACGCCCTTATGAACACGGCACCCGCGCGCTTCCGCATCGATCAGCAAGGGCGTCATGTCCGGCTGCATGACCACCTCCGCAACGATGGTTCCCCTTTCAAGCCTTTCGACAGCGACCGGCAAGGCATCCCCCTCGTGCATGCCGAGCGCAGTGCCGTTGACAACGAGGTCAAAGCCGGTCGGGTCTGGAGCGCCTGTCGAAATCTTCGCATCCGGAAAGACGCGCGCGAGCTGACCGGCGAGATGTTCCGCCTTGTCACGCGAACGGTTGGCGATCGTCAGTTCCGCCACCCCGACCTGCAGAAGAGCGTGCGCGACGCCGCTCGCCGCGCCGCCCGCACCAACAAGCAGTGCACGGAGCTGCTTCGGCTCAAATCCCTGATGCCTCAGACCGGCGACGAAACCCTCGCCATCGAACATGCCGCCGGTCAGGCTGCCGTCACTTTCCCTACGGACGATGTTGCAGGCGCCGACGAGATCCGCTGCACCCACTTTCCGGTCGCAAAGGGTCGCGACCGATCCCTTGTGCGGAATGGTAATGACCATGCCCGCGACATTCTCCATCGCCCGAAAGTTGGCGATCGTATGCTCAAGCATGTCCGGCCGCACGTCGAGCGGGACCATGATCATATCCAGTCCCCGGCGGACACATTCGGCGTTGAACAGGCCGGGTGTTCGCACGTGACGGGTGGGATGGGCGAGCAGTGGAACGAAGCGGGTCTTTCCGGAAATCATGCGGTTATTCCTCAAAACGGGAGATAAGGCGCTTGCGCGTGCCAAACAATCATATATCATATATGAAAATTTACTGAGAACAAACATGCCTGATCCCCTTTCTGTTTTTGATCCACACCTCAACGTCTTCGGCGCGCCGTCGCGCTATGTCCAAGGCCGCGGAATCCTCGATCGGATCGGCGGCTTTGCCGCTCAGATCGGCAAACGCGCCGTGCTGGTCGCGGACACGCATGTCCTCCCCCTCATCGAACGCAGCCTTCGCCAATCGCTGGACGATGCTAAGGTTTCGCTCGTGATCCTGCCGTTTCAGGGTCAATTGGGCATTGAAACCGGTCAACAGCTCTCCACCTCGCTGGGGGGAAGTACACCTGACCTCGTCATTGCTGCGGGCGGTGGACGCGCCATCGACGCGGGCAAGGCTCTGGCAGATCTGCGCGATCTCAAGCTGATCACCGTGCCGACGGTCGCCTCTAACGATGCGCCTACAAGCAAAAATTATGTGCTCTACGACGATAGCGACATCCTCCTTGAGGTCCGGCATCTTGCCCGCAACCCCGATTTCGTCGTCGTCGATACAAATATACTGGCGGGGGCGCCGAAAAGGATGTTCGCGGCCGGACTGGGCGACGCTTTATCAAAGAAGGCCGAAGCGCTCGCCTGTGCTGGCGGTCGCGGCACCACCATGTTTCGCGCACGGCCGACGCGGCTTGCCGGTGCGGTCGCCTCCCTCTGTTACGACACGCTTATCACGCAGGGCGCGGCGGCCTACGACGCAGCGGGTTCCGGGGAGCCGAACGAAGCCTTCGATGCTGCGGTCGAGGCGATGATCCTGATGGCGGGGCTCGGCTTCGAAAGCGGCGGCCTGTCGGTTCCGCACGCGCTCACGCGCGGCCTGCCGCTGGTTCCGGGCGTCGCGAAAGGACCACATGGTTTCCAGGTCGCCTATGGTCTCGTGGTTCACCACCGGCTGCTCGGTGAAAGCGTGCCGCCCGCCCTTGCCACGCTTTACCGGCATGCCGGCCTGCCCCTCAGCCTGAAAGCTCTAGCCGGATACCCCATCGATACGGCGCATGTCGAGACGGTCGCCGAAGCGTCCATCGCCGTGTCTCACATGCTGAATTTCCCGCATCCGCTCACCACGAAACAGCTGGTGGATGCGATGCAGGCAATCGAAGCCGAAGCGGCGTGACGTCAGGCCCAAGAACAGACAGGAGGAAACTATGCCCAATCAGGATCAGACGTGCCCCTTGGCGGTGATTACCGGCGGCGGCACCGGCATCGGCCGCGCGGTTGCCGAGCTTCTCGCCGAAAGCGGATACCAGGTCACGGCACTCGGCCTCGACCGTGAAGAGGATCTCGACGAAAGCGTGACCTTCCACAAGGTCGACCTCACCGACACGGCGGCAAGCGTCGCCGTGCTGCCGGAAGGGCGGCCGGTCGCCGCTCTCGTCAATTGCGCCGGCATGCTGCGCCACCAGCAGGAATGGGAGACCAACGCCTTCGAACAGGTGATGCGTGTCAATGTCACAGCCGGCTTTGCCTTCACCGCCGCCCTTCTCGACCGGCTTGAAGCCGCAGGCGGAGCCGTCGTCAACGTGGCCTCGATGTGGGCAATCTTCGGCTCGCCCGGTGCTCCCGCCTATACGGCCAGCAAGGGTGCCGTCGCCGCCATGACGCGCTCGCAGGCCGTCGCCTGGGCCGGACGCGGCATCCGCGTAAACTCGGTCGCGCCCGGCTGGGTGGAAACGCGGATTTCCGCAAAGGCGCGGAACGACCCGGACCGCGCCGAACGCATCGGCGCCCGCATCCCGATGGAGAGATGGGCGAAACCCGCCGAAATCGCCTCAGTGGTGCGCTTCCTGCTGTCGTCGGACGCCGGTTACGTCACCGGCGCCATGATCCCGATCGACGGCGGTTATTCGATCTGCTGAGGAGCAAACAATGAAAGCCTGGGTTCACGATAAGGCCGGCGACCCCGATGTCCTGCAACTTCGCGACATGCCGAAGCCCCGCCCCGGACGCGGCGAACTGCTCGTCCGCAACCACGCGATCGGCCTCAATCCAGTCGACTGGAAATTCATCCTCTGGGGTCACGACGCCTGGTCCTGGCCCCATATTCCCGGTGTGGATGGCGCCGGGGAGGTAGAGGACGTCGGGGACGCTGTCAGCCACATCGGCATTGGCGCTCGCATCGCCTACCACAACGATCTGACACGGCCGGGCTCGTTTGCCGAATACACGGTCATTCCTGCGCGTGCGGCTATTCCGCTCCCGGTCAGCCTGCCATTCACGGCAGCGGCTGCAATCCCCTGCCCCGGCCTGACCGCACAGCAGGCGATCGACAAGGTTCCCCTTTGGCCCGGAGCTCATGTTCTTGTCACCGGCGCCTCGGGCGCCGTCGGCGGCGCGCTGCTCCAATTGGCCCGCGACAGGGGTTGGATTGTCCATGCCGTTGCTTCAGCATCGCAGACCGATCGCCTGCTGAAACTCGGCGCGGCAACCGTCACGGACTATCGAAGCGATGGTTGGACGGAAGACTGGAAACGCCGGGCACGACACCAGCCGATCCATGCCGTATTCGACATGGTCAGCGGCGCCCATGCCACCAGCCTAGCACCCCTGCTGACGGCGAACGGCCATCTCGTCTGCATTCAGGACCGGCAGGAAACCGCGCCGCTCCCGGCCTTCTCCACCACGATCTCGCTGCACGAAGTCGGCCTCAACGCCATGCACACCTATGCATGCGATCGCCAATGGGGAAGGCTCGTCGCTGCCGGCGTCCGAATGGCGAGGAGTATTTCCGATGGACGTTTCGACCCGCAGGTTATCGAAGCGACAAGTTTCGATAACATGCCGGCAGCCCTTTCACGTCTGAAGGCAGGGCCTAATCCGGGGAACCGAGTAGTCGTTCTCTAATCCTGGGGGTACAGCGAACAGGCTGGCTTTCCGTTTCCGTTGGCAACGACAAGAAACCCGCCGACAAGTATCCATTCATGCACAGGAGGCAAGAATTGGTGCGGCGGTCTGACCATATGGCTGATGTCGGAGCGCTCATCACCGTAATCGAGATGGGTCGATGACGGAGGGTGCAATTGCACTCTCCACCAACGCCATCGGCGATTAGCCGCGCAATCAGCCGGCTTGGCGGAAACCGACTTTCAGCACATGCGGCACGATCCTGAGAACATCGGCGCCGGGCATGCGGAAGGTGCCGAAACCGAGGGCCGGGATGGCCGCGCCGTTGGCGGTGACCGTAGCATGGTACTACTCTTTGGTTATTCCGCAGCGCTCTTCGCTGGGAAGGAAGGGGGCTTGAGAACGGGAAGGACGTCGCGCGCCAGTTCGTCGATCACCTCATCAAGCGGCCGTCGCGATGGCCGCAGGAGAAGCGCCAGATGATCGACGCCGGCCTCTTCCAGCGCATGCAGATGATCGACGAAGGCGTTGCGACCGATGTGCGCGCCGAAGCGACGCAGCGTCGCCGGTTCGGCGGGATCGTCGGCGAGATCGAGGTGGAAGGCGCTGACGAAAGCGCCGCGCGGCAGTCCGAGGGCCTTGCGGGCGGCAGTCCAGTCGCGGGCCTGGGAGGCGAGCCGCTCCAGCCCGTTCGGATAGACGAACCGGCCTTCCAGATTGGCGGCGATCCAGTCCGGCGACTGGCGGCCCTGACCGGCGATGATCATCGGGATCTGGGTTTGCTGCGGTTTGGGAAGCAGATCCAGGCTCGGCTCGATCCGGCCGTCGACAAGTGGCAGGCCGCCCGTCCTCCAGGCATCGCGCAGATAGGAGACAGCGTCACGGAAGGTTTCGGCCCGGCTCTCGAAATCAAGACCAAGCAGCGGATATTCAACCGGACGGTCGCCGGAGGCGACGCCGAGAATCAGGCGCCCACCCGACAGCTTGTCGACGGAGGCGGCCGCCTTAGCGATCATCATCGGGTGGCGCAGCGGCAGGACGACCGCCGCCGTTCCCAGAGCGACGTTCTCGGTAATTCCCGCGAGGAAGCCGAGATTGACGAATGGATCGTAGACGGATCCGGCGTCACCGAAATTGTTCGGATCGAACACCGGCACGTCGCGCATCCAGACGGCGGCAAAGCCGGAACGATCGACCTGGCGGACGAGATCGGGGTAATGGGTGAGATCCGGAACGCCGAAGGGACGTCCCTCCTTTACGCGCTGTTCCTCCCGCGCTGGCGACCAGTCGTTGTCGAGGGGAAGCTCGATGCCGAGCGTCAGGCCGCCCTCCGGCCTGCAGACGCGGTCGAGCGCAGAGGCTCGGCCGGCGTTGAACATGAACATGAGATTTCTCCGAGGTGAGGGTCGAGGGTGGAGCCCGGCGCTGAACGCGCCGGGTCAAAAGAGCTTAGGCAGTCTGCAGGACCGGGGCCGCCGCGCGGCGATCGAGAGCGCCGCTCCAGATGGTCAGGAACAGGGCGACGACGACAAGGATCGCACCAATCCAGGGGGTCGCACCGAGACCGAGCGGCGATTCCACTACCAGACCACCGAGCCATGCGCCGATGGCGATGCCGAGGTTGAAGGCGGCGATGTTGAGCGCCGAGGCAACGTCAACGGCGCCGGGACGATGCTCCTTGGCGAGCTGCACGACATAGAGCTGTAGCCCCGGCACATTGCCGAACTGCAGGAAGCCGAGGGCCGCTAGCGTGACGATCATTAGGACCGGCGAAACGGCGGTGAAGGTCAGGATGACCAGCACGATGGCTTGCAAAACGAACAGACCGATCAGCGCCTTGACTGGATTGTCGTTGGCGATCCTGCCGCCGGCGATGTTACCGACGGCGATGGCGATACCGTAGAGCACGAGGATGAGGCTGACGCTCTGCTCGGAGAAGCCGGTGATCTCCTGCAGGATCGGCGCCAGGAAGGTGAAGGCGACGAAAGTGCCGCCGTAACCGAGCGCCGTCATGGCGAAGACGATTAGCAGACGGCCGGAGCCGAGAACGCGAACCTGGTCGAGCAGGCTCGCCGGCGGCGCCTTCTTTAGCGTGTTGGGAAGCAGCGCGGCGATGGCGAGAAAGGCGACGACGCCGAGCGCGGCAACAGCCCAGAAGGTCGCTCGCCAGCCGAAGAGCTGGCCGATATAGGTGCCGAGCGGCACGCCAGTGACGATGGCGACGGTGAGGCCCATGAACATCATGGCGATCGCCGAGGCGCGGCGGCTTTCCGGCACGAGATCGGCGGCGATGGTCGAGCCGACCGAGAAGAAGACGCCGTGGGCGAAGGCAGCGAGCACACGGGCGACGAGTAGAAACTCATAGCTCGGCGACAGGGCCGCGACCGTGTTGCCGACGATAAATAGGGCCATCAGGCCGAGCAGCAGCGGCTTTCTTTCGATCTTGCCGGTGAGCGCCGTCAGGATCGGCGCGCCGAAGGTGACGCCGAGCGCATAGACGCTGACGATCAGGCCCGCGAGCGGCAGGGTGATGTGGAGGTCGTTCGCGACCGTCGGCAAAAGCCCGACGATCACGAATTCGGTGGTGCCGATCGCGTAGGCCGCGATCGTCAAGGCAAAGATGGCTATGGGCATAACAGTCCGCTCCTGTCTGCGACCACATGAACAGATCGCAGGGGTTTACTGATAGGGAATAGTTCGGGGCGAAATATGCGCTGTTGGATATGCCGCGATAATCACGCGGCGGATCGAAACGCTTGTGAAGCCAATTCGCAAATGCTGGGCTTGCCAAACGAAGGCTCGCCCGATTTCGTGTACGCAAGCACACTAGCATGGCCTGGTTTTGCTACGGGCTGAGAGTCAATCTTACGCTGAATTCACATCGAGGAAAATTGATGGACAACCGGGCTGGCGAGATGATGGTGTTCGTTCGGGTGGTGGAAGCCGGCAGCTTTTCCGAAGCGGCGCGCTCGCTCCTGATGACACCATCGACCGTCAGCAAGCTTGTGCAACGAATCGAACTTCGTCTTGGCGTGCGTCTGCTTGAACGCTCGACCCGAAAACTTTCCCTGACCGACGAGGGGCGGCTTTATTACGAGCGCTGCAGCCGAGTGCTTTCTGATCTGGACGAGATTGAAGGTTCACTGATGCGCGATGCACGCACGGCCCACGGAACGATCCGGGTCAATGCGTCCGTTGCCTTCGGGACATTCGGCATCGAACCGCTGTTGGCGGAATTTTGGCAACGTCACCCCAACATCGTCATCAACCTGTCGCTGTCAGATGAAATCGTCGATCTCTATCTTGACCGCACCGATATCGCCTTCAGGGTGGGGAAACTGGCGGATTCCAGTCTCACGGCCCGCCTGATAGGAACCGCCCGCCGCCGCATCGTGGCCTCGCCGGCCTATCTGGACAATCGAGGCAGACCGATGACAATCGAGGACCTCCATCATCACAACTGTCTCGGCTTTAACTTCCGGCGCGCGCAACCCGTCTGGCCGCTTAACCAGGGCGGGCGTCTCGTTGACCGGATGCTACGAGGCAATTTGCTCGCCAATAACGGTGAGACAGTCCGCCGGCTTGCCGTAGCCGGCGTCGGCATCGCCCGGCTTGCGGACTTCCATATCGACCCGGATATCGACGCCGGCCGGCTGGTGGAGGTGCTGCACGATACCGGTCACGATACCGAAGAGGTTCATGCCGTCTTCCTCGGCGGCCCAAATACTCCCCAGCGTATTCGCCTCTTCCTCGATTTTATGGTACCCCGCCTCCAGGCTTTCATGGCCAGACGGTGACCAGGCACACATGGCGGCGCCCTGGCTCGGCCGAGTGTGCGAGTTCACGTCAAGGCCGATTTCGATGCCGGATTTCTCATGCATGTGCCAGAGGACCACAACCGGTGACACGGAGATGCTCTACAGTATCTCCGCTGAGCGCGAAGATCTCGCCTGTCGCACATGCCGTGATCGCCCTCGTCCAGCGATCGGACACGCTCCATTGCCACCGCTCAGGAAGTTGCGGACCACTTCGAGAAAGTTGAACGACAGCTTATCGCCCAATGAGATTGATAGTAGCCTGCGGAACGGTCCACAGTCAGTCGGCAGCAAGCGGCCTTTGAATGCGCCCCCCAATTCCTGTTGATACATTATGCGATCTTCTTGGCCTAAAACGTGAACATCCTCGCAACAGGCGTGTACACGGCTCGTGAAGAACCGCTCCCTCCGATCCATTGTTGTCGTAGGCGTCTGTCGCACCGAATGGCTCGATTGGTGGTCAGCAGACGATTCGGACTGCTTTAGCCAGGTATTCCTGTTGATAGATAATACGATCTTTCTGAGCATAGAACGAGACCACGCGCCCTGGTAATGGATGCAGGTCCAAAGTCAGCGCACTTCGTCCAGCGACCGGAGGAACGCCTCAAGATTCCTTCGGTCCTGCTCGTCCATGTCCAGCGGTTGGAGTTCGCTATGGCCCGCAGGCGTCTTGGGCGCGGCCACATAATGGGCGATTACTTGGGTCAGGGTCTGGATCTGTCCAGCGTGCATGTAAGGACGGCGGCCCGCGGCGCCGCGGAGGGACGGCGTCTTGAATGCCCGGCGCATCGAATGGTCCTCCGGCGCCATGAAACGCAACTCGGAGCACTGATCTGGCTCGGCGTCGCTATAGGGCCCCAGGCAGTTGAAAATGTCCGCGCGAACGAGCCGCACCCCGGCCTCACGCCCCTCATCCTGCGGCAGCCCCGGTACGGCGGGGACACCGGTATTGTGGAAATGATTGTCGGTCAGCAGCGGGCCGTTATGGCAGTTGACGCATTGGCCCTTGCCTACGAAGAGGCGAAGTCCGGCCACTTCCTCCTCACTGAGGAGTCCCGGTGCGGGAAACTCGGGCGAGGCGACCCAAGAGTCAAAGCGTGTCTCGATGGGCGCGATCGTCCGCTCAAAAGCGGCGATGGCCTTGCCGATGTTGGCGAATACCACGGTTACGGCCTCGCGCTTCGCCTCCTCCATCGCGTTCCAGGCAGCGGCGGCCTTCGGCTCAGCGTTTGGTCCAGCGTTGGCAGGCAGAGCAGCGAAATCGGGTAGAGAGCCGAACAGTGCCTCATAATCTTCGCGATGGTGCTTCGCAATGAGCCGCGCGTACTGGGTGCGGTCGCTGCCGTGCTCCACCGGGCTCTCAAGCGGCCCGAGCGCCTGTGCCCACAGGCTGTCCTTGCGGCCGTCCCAAAACAGGAAGGGACTATGGGCCATGCCGGCGATTGGCATTGTACGGCGGCCGGTTCGACCGACACCTTGCCCCAGCGGACGGTCGTCCTGGAACTGTCTGTCCGGTAAGTGGCAGCTCGCGCAGGCGATGTCGCCCGTCGAACTGAAACGTTTGTCGAAGAACAGCGCACGGCCGAACTCCGCGGCGCGAGGGTCGTCGGCGACTCTGTTCGAGGGGTCGGCCGGTACGGGCGGCAGCGCCTGGATCGAAAGGGAGCGAACGAGCGCAAGGTCATCCTCACTCCAGCCGGAACCGAACGTGGCGGGAGCCCCGGCGGCGAGCGCAGCAGCACCCATTGCGAGCAGCGGAAGGGCGAGGAGGACCTTACGCATCGCGACCTCCTCCCTAGAGAACAACATTGAAGGTTATGGTGTCGGCACCGGTGGGGCCGTCGATCGCGAGATCGATCTCCCACCAGCCGGGCATGTTGAACTTCATGCCCTCTATCAAGTATCGGCCGCCGCCCAGCGACTTCGTAACGGCTGGCGCCGTGGGGAGGCCGTGCCCATGCTGGGGCATGCCGCCATCAATCCCGATCGTTGCCCGGTTGATCGACTTCCCGTTGGCATCGGTCAGGGTAACGGTCCAAGCGTGCATGCGGCCAACCGCGACAGGCTCCTGTTCGGGCGCGATGGCCGCGATGTACAAGCCCGCCGAAGTGGGTTTCTTTAGCGCAAGATCGAGGTCGCTTGGTATACTGCGGGAAAAGAGACCGGCGGCGACGGCAGTGGCGACGAAGACCGCCGGCACTGCAAGCAGAAGGGCGCGGCGAGACGGCAGACGGAACATGTGTGCTCTCCAAGAAAGGTCGTTCTGAAGAACCGCAGATACAATTCCCGCGTATGCGGCGCTTGAACGAAACGGCTATTCTGCGCGGTCGTACAGAAGGGTTGAGATGGAGATCGACCGGCGAATGGTCGCGAAGGTAACGAAAGATGGGCGGATCACTCTCTGGGAAGGCGCCAGCCTCTGGGCGTTCGACGTTCTACCGGGCAACCAGCCCGCGTCGAATCGAATGCACTCCCACCACGCCTTCCAGCTCACGCTCGCCGCTGGGGGCGGCGTAGGCATTCGAACGGCCCAGGGATTGGTGCCCGGACCGGTCATCCTGATTGCGCCGGACGTGTCCCATGCCATCGAAGCGGAGGGCCGGATTGCCCTTCTTTTCGTCGATCCAGAAAGCCGGGCGGGCGCCGGTCTCAAGCAGTTGCTCCATAACGCCCCGATCGCGCGCCTGCCGGAGCTGTTGGACCGAGAGGCGGCACTCGAGAGGATTTGGGATCAGCCTCCTCCGGCCGAGGCGGCGTTAGTCGCTATTGGCATGCGTTTACTTGATCTTGTTCTCGGTTGCGGTAGTCACCGGTCGGAACTCGATCCCCGGATTGAACGAGTGCTTGACCGGTTGAACGAGCGGAGCGAACGCGGCCTCACCGCTACGGAGGCTGCAGGCATTGCCTGTCTGTCGGAAAGCCGGTTCAGCCACCTCTTCGTCGAGCAGGTGGGCCTTCCGTTCCGAACCTTGCTGCTATGGCGCCGGCTGATGCGCGCGGTCGAACTACTGGCCGGCGGCAAGCGGCTGACCGAAGCGGCACACCACGCCGGCTTTGCCGACTCGGCCCATTTCAGTCGAACGTTTCAGCGGATGTTCGGGTTACCGGCGGCCTCGCTTGAGCTGACTTCCCCGGAAGATTAGCCGTTCCGTTCAAGCAGCTGATGGCGGGAACCTATAGATGCGGTGGTCGCCGCTGCATGAGAACCAACGGGTGCACACGACAGTTCTTCGAGCACCCCCGACCGGGGTCAATCAGACGAGGTCGATGTCAAGAGCAATAGGCATCACTCGGCAGTGGAGCGGCCGACCAATTTTGAGCGGAGGTACCATGATTGATCGCGCGTCACTACGTCTTTCGGCCGGGCTGCTCCTCGTTGGGCAACTCCTGTACATCGCGGTAACTCAATTTCACGCGGGAGGGGACGCCAACAACCATCCCGCCATCTTCGCTGTATACGCCGGTGACGAAATCTGGGCGGCCGTGCATCTTGGCCAGTTCGCGAGCATGGCGATGCTGATCGCGGGGCTGCTCGCCCAGTTTTTTGTCCTGGACATAAAGGCTAAAGCAGCCAAATGGACGGGGCGCTTCGGTGCCGCTTCGGCGGTTGCAGCGCTGGCGCTGTACGGGGTTCTCCAGGCGGTAGATGGAATCGCCCTCAAGCAAGCCGTCAACGCGTGGGCCGGTGCGCCGGATACCGAGCGAGCGGCGCGCTTCGCCGACGCAGAGGCAATCCGTTGGCTCGAGTGGGGGATGAGGAGCTACCATGATTTTGCGCTGGGCCTTGCTTTGCTCCTGCTCGCGGCAGCCATCGCGCGGATAACTTGGGTTCCGCGGCCGATAGCCTATCTGATGGGACTGTCCGGCCTCACTTACCTCGTGCAGGGCTGGGTCGCCGGCTCCGAGGGCTTCTCGCCAGCGCAGTCGGCCGCCATCGTGCTGGGCTGGGTCCTTAGCCTAGTATGGATGATTTGGCTGGTCGTCGTCGCCTGGTGGATGCAGGAGTCCGAGCGTAACTCATAGGCGCCCGTCAGAGCCTAATGGGAGTCATTCATCGTCCGAGGATTTCAGCGTCTGCCGGTTTTTGAAAAAATCAACAATTGCGATCGGAAAAGCGGTTTCGACAAATCGCACTGTTCGCTGTCCGGTCCTTGAACCGCAGCGACGATCCTGATCGCTCCCTGTCGAAAGCGCCGAGCTGTTAAGCCCGGCGCGCTCTCTGCCCCAATTTGCTCACGCGGGAAGTTGAATTGCGCTCACCTGGCCGGCGTAAAGCTCCTTGGCAAAGACGCAGGCTGCGCTGTGCGCCGGCGAAACCGTCTTGTGCGGCGGAGGCGCCTGCCCACAAGCTTCTACTGCGAGGGGGCACCGTGTCCGAAAACGGCAGCCGGACGGCGGATTGGTCGGGCTGGGAATTTCCCCGGCTATCAGCGGAACCTTGCGCTGACGCTCCACGATCGGGTTCGCGTCTGGAACCGAGGCCAGCAGAAGCTGTGTGTACGGATGACTCGGCCGCTCATAAAGTTCTGCCGAGGGACCGAGTTCAACGATCCTTCCAAGGTACATCACATAGACGCGCGTGGCCGCCTGGCGAACGAGCGCCAAATCATGCGCGATAAACAGGCAAGCTACGCCAAGGTCTTGCCGCAACCCCATGAACAGGTTCATGACCTGCGCGCGGATCGATAGATCGAGTGCACTGACCGGCTCGTCACAGATCAGCACTCTCGGCTCTACGGCGAGCGCGCGTGCGATTGCTACCCGCTGGCGTTGGCCTCCGGAGAGCTCGCGTGTAAACCTGTCCCGCACTGCGGCTGCGAGTCCGACCTGATCAAGCAGTTCCGCTGTGCGCGCGACACGTTTCTCCCTGGAGGCCATGCCGCCAATGATCAGCGCTTCCTCAATGGCCTCGCCGATAGTCTGCCGGTCATTGAGAGACGCGTAGGGGTCTTGGAACACATATTGGATCGCACGGCGCGCCTCCCGCAGCCGCCGGCCCGAAAGGGCACCAAGATCAACTCCATCGAGGACGACCTTGCCTGACTTGGGCGTCTCGAGCCCAACGATGGAGCGACCAAGGGCCGATTTGCCACATCCGGATTCGCCCACCAGGCCGACGATCTCCCCCTGATGAAGAGTAATCGATACGTCGTCCACCGCCTTCACGGGGCGACCGCGCACCGTTCCGGTAAAACTTGTGACGAGATGGTCAACTTGCAAAACGGGCTTCATCCGAGGCGTTCCTTGCAGCTTGTGTTGAGAACCGGACAGGCGGCGAATATGGCCGCATCAACGGTGCGTTCGAGTTTGGGGCGACTGTTGCGACACGCCGGCACGGCATGTGGACATCGTGGTTCGAAAGCGCAGCCCGGAATGGGCGCAGAGAGCACCGGCGGCATTCCGGGCAAGCCACGAAATGGCGCTCCGACCGGATCCGACCGACTTGGTATCGCGTCGATGAGCCCCATCGTATAGGGATGCCGTGGACTCACCAGAACCTTGTCGACCGGCCCTGTTTCGACATTGCGTCCAGCATACATCACCAGGACGCGGTCGGCCGCACTCGCAACCACGCCCATGTCATGCGTGATCAGCACCATTGCCATTTCCAGTTTTGCCTGGATCTCCTTTAGAAGCCTGAGGATTTGCGCTTGGACAGTCACATCGAGCGCCGTCGTCGGCTCGTCGGCGATTAGAAGTTTTGGCTCCGCGGCAACTGCAATCGCGATCATGACGCGCTGACGAAGACCGCCGGATAGTTCGTGCGGATACTGTCTCAGCCGCGCCGACGGATCCGAAATTCCTACCAGGCGGATCAGGTCGAGCGCCCGTTCCTCGGCCGCCCTTGCGGTCATGCTGAGATGATATTCCGCCATCTCGGCAATCTGCCTTCCGATGGTACGAGCAGGATTGAGTGCGCTCATCGGATCCTGGAAGATAAAGCCGACGGACTTACCCCGCAGGGTTCGAAGGCCCTCCTCGCCAGCACCGACTAGCTCCATTCCATCAAATCGGATCGAGCCGGCGACGTCTGCCACCACGCCGGTGGGCGCAAGGCCGAGTGGGGCGAAATTCATCACGGTCTTGCCACTGCCGCTCTCCCCCACGACTGCCAACGTTTCGCGGCGATTGAGACTGTAACTGACACCATCAACCGGACGCACAGCTGTCTGTGCTGTCAAAAGATCGACCGTGAGGTTCGTGACCTCGAGAAGCGGTTGCGTAGTCATAGGACAGTTTCCTTAGTCCAGAGCGCCGTAACACGGCGGCGGCTTGCGAGTAGAGCGGAGCCAAGCGGTTTCGGCACACGGTTCAGAGCAACGGCTTCGCCGAGAATGTTGAACCCGATCACCGCCAAGGTCAGCGCAATTCCGGGCAGCATCACTTGGCGTGGATCGACCTCGAGATAGGGAAGCGCGTCGACCAGCATCTGTCCCCATTCAGGGGTGGGCGGCTGAATGCCAAGTCCGAGGAAGCTCAGGGTGGCAATGGCAAGCGCTACGGCGCCGGCATCAGCCGTCGCATAGACAAGCACAGCACCGAGGGTCGTCGGCAGCAAATGAACGAAATAGATACGCAAAGGGCTGGCACCGAGAACTCGCAGCGCTTCCATGTGCGGCCTGTTCATGACGTTTACGGCAACCGCGCGACTGATGCGCGCACTGCCCGGCCACCACGCAAGCGCCAGCGCCAGGATCATATTCCAGTAGCTGGCCCCGAAGATGCCGATCACAGCGAGCGACACGATCAGGCTAGGGATGGCGAGACCGACGTCGACGATGCGCATCAGGATCTCATCCGTCCAGCCGCGCCGATACCCGGCAATCGTGCCGATCGCGATGCCGATCGAATGAGCCAGGGCCAGCACGAGGCACACACCAACAAGCGAAGTACGGGCGGCCATGATAAGGCGGCTCAGGGTATCGCGTCCGAGGTGGTCGACGCCGAGCCAATGCGCCATCGACGGACCTTCGCCCGCAATCAGCAAGTCTTGAGCATTCGGATCATGCGGCGCAAGGAATGGCGCGAAAACGCCTGCGAAAACAAAGAGGCCAATCGTGATAACCGCGGCGCGCGGCATCCGTTTCAGCGCTCCGCCAAGAGTGGAAGCAATATTCATGGTTAAGTCCTCTGACGACGCTGACGCGGATCGGTAAGCATCATCGCAATGTCGACGATCACGTTCAAAATGATGAAGAAGGTGATGAAGATCAGCAGACAGGCCTGCACCACCATGAAGTCGCGGAATCGCACACCGGTAAGAAACAGGTCCGCGATTCCCTGCCAGGCAAACAGCGGCTCCACCACTACCGCTCCGACCACCATGACGCCCACTTGTGTGCCGAGCGCATTCAGGTAGGTGGGTGCGATGTTCGGAAGCGCATCTCGAATGAGGATCCGAGGGCGGCTGAACCCTTTGCTCATAGCTGTCTGCACAAAAGGACGCGCCATGACCTCTTCCAGACCGACGCGGATCACGCGGCTGAGCACGGCGGCCGGCAGAAAGCCTAGCGTGAGCCATGGAAGAATGAAGCTCGCCAACCCGTCGTAGCCGAAAGTGGGAAAGAGCCGCAGCGATACCGAAAAGGCATAGACCAGTAACGCTCCCACGAAGAAGGAGGGCGTGGAGGCGCCGAGAAGCGCCAGTCCCCGTGTGAGATGGTCCGGCAGTCGGTGAGCGGCGAACGCGCCAGCAAATCCGAGAATGAGACTGAGCACGAAGGCGACTACCGCTCCCCCGGCGACGAGCGTCGCGGTCACGGATAGTCGGCTTCTGAGTGATGCACCGACCTCCTCGCCGGTTTTATAGGAGACACCAAAATCTCCTATCGCCGCGTCCCCGAGCCAGTCAGCGTAGCGGACGAAGAGCGGCTTGTTGAGACCGATCTCCTCTGCCACCTTGGCGATGTCCTCCTTGGTGGCCGTCGGCGTCCGCAGCTCTGCAATCAGAATTGCCACGTTGCCGGGCGCCGAAACCACCAGCGTGAAGCAGAGCAGCGACGCCAGAAATAAAAGAATGACTGCGTTGCGTGCTCTTTTGACGATAAAACCTGTCACCGTCTCCTCCTCATTCCACCAGGGAGATGTGCTCGTAGGGCATGTCGTATTCGGTCGCGGGCCCCTCGAAGCCGCTAACCCGCTCTGAATGAGCCCAGATGCCCGGTACGAACAGGAGCGGCGCAATCGCGTCGTTGTCGTGCAGCCAGTCATAGACTTCCTGAAGCGCTGCACCCATGTCGTCTTCGGATGCCGACATTGCAGCAGTCACAAGCGGGTCAAGATGCTCCGCATCGATAAACAGCTTTCCGTCGACGCCATTGTCATAGGTTGAAAGAAAGAGACCTACGATCGTACCGAACGGCTCGTAAGGTGCGCCGAAGGTCTGGAAGAAGGCGAGGTCGAATTTGCGTTCGGGGATATCGCTGTGGCGTGACGCATGGTCGACCGAGCGGATCGTCACTTGGATGCCCAATTCCATCAGCTCTGCCTGGATGACTTCCGCCACAGACCGAGAGCCAGGAATCTGCTCCTCGCTGACGACGAGCTCGAGCGCGAGCTGCTGGCCGTTCTTCGAACGCATCGGTTCGCCGGTCCAGCCTGCTGCTTCGAGGAGCGCTTTCGCTGCCTCGATGTCGCGGACGGGCGTGTCATAGCGCTTGCCGGACATCGGCACGTTCGGAGAGAACAGGTTCCCGGTAGACGACGCAAGGCCGCGATAGAGGACCTGCGAAATCGCGGCTCGATCGATGCCGATATTGATTGCCTTGCGAACCCTCGGATCCTTCAAAGCGTCGACGCGGTCCGGGTTGAAAGCCATCACCATCGTCGTGGTGCCGGGATCGATGGCGACTTGAACGCCCGCGGCACTCAGGGTTTGGGCTTCCGTCGCTGTGATCGGCGACGCAAAGGCACCGCCCATCAAGTCAATGTCTCCAGCTCTCAGAGCCGCCATGCGGCCTCGAGAATCCGGCAGAACCCTGACTTCGAGTTTCGGAAAGGCCGGCTTGTCGCCCCAATAGTCGTCGTAGCGCTCGAAAAGGCTTGCCTCGTTGCTGCTGCTCACTTGGCGCCATGGGCCGGTTCCGATCGGTTGCTTGTAGCTTCCGTCGTCAGCGACGGAGTTCGGGCTCAAGAACCGGACGGGCCGGACATACGTGAACTCTTGTAGGAGACCGAGAACCGGTTCGCGAAACCGAATTCGCACATGATGGTCGTCGACGATCTCCAGACCGGCGAAAAGGCGCGAAGAGTTCATCCAGTTGTTGGCTTCGATGCCGATCCAACGGTCGAGATTCCATTTGAGCGCCGCGGCATCAAACGGCGTCCCGTCGTGGAAGGTTACCCCCTCGCGAAGCTTAAGATTGAGCAACTTGCCGCCGTCCTCGACTGCCCAGTCCGTGGCGAGGCCGGGCTCAATGCTCCCGTCATGGGCGTAATTGAACAGCGGCTCGAACAAGAGATCCTGCACGGCAAAGAGGCCGGTGTACTTGTGCGGATTGAGGTCGCCTGCCGCCTTCGCGATCGCTACCCTCAACGTGCCCTCGTCCACCGCAGCGGAAGCTATGCGCGGCAGCAGGCTTGCAGCCGCCGTGACGCAGAGCACTCCTGACAATCCGCCCAGGAAATGGCGCCGGTTTACTGTAAATGACGAAATCCTCTGGTTCATCTTCATTCCCCTTGTTCGTTGTTGAGCATGTATCGGGTTCCATCCAGCGCGCTCACAGGAAGCCGCTGGGGGAGATTTTTTTCCTCAAGGGAGGCAAGCAACCGCTCGATGTCTGCGCGCAAGTCTTCGCGCGCCTCAAGTCCGGCGCTGACCCGTAGGAGCAAGTCATCGTCTGTCCATTCGGTCTCGGAACGATTTGAGCGGACCTGCATCGGCGCAACGAGGCTGCGCGTCCCGCCCCAGGAGGCCCCTATGGCAAAGACTTGCAGTTGGTCGAGCGCAGCGGCCAGGTGGGCCGAAACGTCTGGCTTGAACACCACGCTGAAAACGCCGCTTGCACCAAGGAAATCGCGCTTCCACAGCTCATGTCCGGCGCACCCCGGCATTGGCGGAAAAAGGACGCGGTCTACGAGCGGATGGTCACGGAAGATTTGCGCCAACTGCAACGCAGACTCGGATGCGTAAGCCAGCCGGACCGGGAGTGTCTCCATGCCACGAAGTACCAAGGCCGCATCGTCGGGCGACACTCCTATCCCGTAGCGTCCGAGTAGCCCCCGCACGGGACCGGCGAGAGCGTCTGTGGAAACGGTGATCGATCCCATCAGCACGTCGGAGTGGCCGGATACGTATTTTGTCAGTGCCTCCGTGACGATATCGGCGCCGTAGCCCAGCGGCTTGTAGTTCAACGGAGTAGCCCAGGTATTGTCGCAACCGACCAGCGCGCCTGCCCGGTGGGCGATCTCGACGATCCTCGGCAGGTCCTGGACTTCCAACGTGGTGGAGCCGGGAGACTCACACCAGACCATGCGTGTGCGATCGTCGATGCGGTGCTCGAGGGCAGAGGGCGAGATCGGATCATAGAAGTCGACGGCGACCCCTAGGCGTTTCAGGTCATGGGTCGCGAAATCCCGAACGGGAGGGTAGCAGCTGTCCGCTATGAGAACCTTGTCCCCAGCCCCGACAAATGCCAGCATCGCGATCACATTTGCACCCTGTCCGGACGGCGCCAGGAACGTCCTCGCGCCTTTCTCCAGCTGCGTGATCTTGCGCTCGAGTGTGCGGGTCGTCGGTGTTCCATAGAGACCGTAGGAATAGCCGTCCATGCCGCGCTTGGCGCGATTTGCATACTCGTCCGCCGATCTGAAGACGATGGTCGAGCCGCGATGGACTGCGACCCCGAGCGGATCGAACCCATCCGCCTTCACAATCGGCGTCACCACACAGTTCGTATGATCCTTCATTTTGCTGTCTGCTCCCCTCGTTTCGAAGAGGATTTAAACAGTTGGCGACCTATTCCGTCTAATATTAATATTGATGTAGTCTATTCGCATAGGTTATAGGGCATTCTCATGAATCTGCGCCAGATCGAAGTCTTCCATGCGGTGATGACCAACGGCACCGCATCGCGTGCCGCTGAGGTCCTCAGGATCTCGCAACCGGCCGTCAGCAAGGCCATTCAGGAACTGGAACGCACCACCGGGCTTGCACTCTTCCATCGAACTAATGGGCGGCTGATAGCGACCTCGGAGGCCCAACTGTTCTTTCGCGAAGTCGAGCAATCCTTCACGGGGCTCATCCATCTGCGTAGCGCAGCGGCCCGGATTCGCGATTTTGGCTCTGGCGAAATCCGAATTGCCAGTCTTTCGGCGCTTAGCACCAATATAGTTCCCAAGGCGCTGTTTAATTTTCAGCAACGCCATCCTGAGGTGGCAATTACGTTCCAGGCCAGAATGTCCTCGGTTGTGAAGGATCTGGTCGCTTCCGGTCAGTTCGACGTCGGTTTGGCAGCGGACGAGATCGATCTGGCCGGCGTCGATGCGCGGCCTTTTGCGAACTACCGCACGGCGATTGCGCTTCCGGCCAACCACCATCTGACGAAACGCTCCGTCATACTTGCGGCGGACCTGCACGGCGAACCTTTCATCGCGCTCGCCCCCGAGGACACGACGCGTCGGCAGGTCGACGCGATATTCGATGAACGAGCCGTGAAGCCTAAGATCGTTCTTGAGACGCCCTACTCGACGACCATTTGCGCAATGGTCAACGCAGGACTCGGCTGCGGCGTTGTGAACCCGCTGACGGCGGAACCTTATCTGGGAAAAAATCTCGTCGTCCGGCCCTTCGAACCCGCCATATATTTTCGAACTCTCCTGCTTCTGCCCCCCAACCGCCAACCCTCGAGAATTGTCAGAGACCTCATAAGTGAACTGAAGAAGCATGCCAGCGGAGAAGGCTATTCGTCGTAGCCGACCAGCATGGGCGGGCACGACGGCTGGGTGGTGAAAGCGCGCATCATTGTCTCGCGCCCCGGAGCCGATAGTTGCTGAAGGTGCGCCAGTGCCAGCTTTCGCGCAGGGCATTGAGTTACGTCATCGTGGCAACGCATAGGTCTGTGGCGACTTCCGATATGCCTCTTCGCAACCCGGCGAACAGAACCATGGCCCCCGCGGCGGCGCCCGTCGATAGGACGCATACGGTGCATGCATCTTACACACCGGATCGATCCAGGCCGGATCAACCGACGGGGCAAGCTCTATCTCATAAAGGGGGATTTCGCCGGCTACCGATCGAACCGCCACCGCCCCCAGATCTCGCACCAGAATGCCGCGGGCGGCGGCCGCCTCAGCAATGGGTCTAGTGGCAAGCAATTGACCGGGGGATGCGAGCGCCGCGACGCGCGCTGCGATGTTGACGGTCGATCCAAAGAGATCGTCTGCTCTTCGGAAACCGGGCCGTGATTCAGCCCCGCCCGAGTGAGCGGCAGACGCGGTTCTTTCCGGCATGCCTGTAACAGCCTTCCAAGTGTCTGGATCGCTGTTTCCGGATCACGAAACGAGAGCATTGCCTCATCACCAATCCATTTGATAGGAGGCTCATAGCCGCGAAGAGCCTCGCGGACCATGCTCTCGAAAATCTCCAGCACTGCGATCGCGGAAGCGTCTCCGTGGACGTCCGCAATAGCACTGAATCCGGCAAGATCTATGAATGCAACGGTAGCCGATGCGTCTGCGGAACTCTGCGTCTGATTCATTTCGTTGTTCATCGCCATGTATTGTAGCGCTATCGCAAAGTTTCGCGAATCTCAAACGTGGAACCGGCGTCGGAGGGATGGCATTGTTAAGAGGCTGTAGCGAATCCATCGCCTTGAGTAGGGTCGAACCGCGGCCCCCGTTGCTGCGGGGCGGCGGCGTGAGCGATCTTCGAGCAGACGCCGCCGATCCCACTTCGTCTACGCGGCTTCTGCGGCATCAGCCGACTTCCGTCCCTCGACATATGCAATCAGATCTTCAATGGTGACAAGCGGCAACCCGTGCAACTCAGCGAATGCCATCAGTTCGGGAAGCCGTGCCATCGTGCCGTCGTCGTTAGCGACCTCGCAGATTACGCCTGACGGAGCCTTGCCCGCAAGGCGCGCAAGATCGACAGCGGCCTCCGTATGGCCGGGACGGCCGCGCACGCCGCGAGGATGCGCCCGCAAGGGGAAAATGTGACCAGGACGGGCAAAATCTTCAGGCGCCGAAGCCGGATCCATGAGCGCTTTCACTGTCGCGGCCCGGTCGGCGGCGGAAATGCCGGTCGTCGTTGCCGGCAGATAATCGACCGAAACGGTGAAGGCTGTCTTGTGATATTCGGTGTTCTGCGGAACCATAAGAGGGATACCGAGCGCGTCGAGGCGCTCGCCCTCCATCGCCACGCAGATGAGGCCGCGGGCGTGTTTCATCATGAACGCGATCGCTTCGGGCGTCACCGCTTCCGAGGCGACGATGATGTCGCCCTCATTTTCGCGGCTTTCGTCGTCGACGACGACGATCATGTCACCGCGCCCCAGCGCCGCAATTGCGTCTTCAACTTTCGAGATTGCCATTTCATTGCCTTTCAAGGGTTGCCGGTATCGGCGTTAAACCGCGGCCTCTCGGCCGCTATTCATCCCTTGGGCGAACAGGCCCGTACCCGCTCCTTGAAAAAGCGGTTATGCAGGCATGTCCTCTTCCATCCGGACTTTAACCGTCGGCCCCGGCCTCTCACCGGGTCTGCTGACCTTCCACGTGCATGGAAGCGCTCGCGGGCTCCCGGATTGCTCCGGATACCGCCGGTGGGGAATTTCACCCCGCCCTGAGAACACGCGTAATTAAGAAATTTCCGCAGCAAATTGCAAGGGTCCGGATTTTTTTCGGCCCTGTAATATTTACCAGCAGCAAAAACCACCATCCACGAGGAGGTCGACGCCGGTCACGAAACTCGCCGCGTCCGACAGGAGGAAGACGGCCGGGCCGACCATCTCGTCAACGCTCGCCATGCGCTGCATCGGCGTCTGCTCCTCGAAGAGCTTGGTCTGCTGCACCATCTCCGGCCGGGTGTTCATGGGCGTTGCCGTATAGCCCGGGCTGATCGTGTTCACACGGATGCCGCGGCCGACCCATTCCATCGCCATGGACTTCGTCATGTGGATCACGCCCGCCTTGGAGGCGTTGTAATGGCATTGGTTGAGGCCGCGGTTTACGATGACACCGGACATGGAGGCGATGTTGACGATCGATCCGCGGCCGCTCTTCAGCATGGCGCGTGCTTCCGCCTGGCAGGAAAGAAAAACGCCTTTCAGATTGATGTCCATCATCGTCTGGAATTGACTTTCGTCCATTTCCTCGGCTGGATTGGCATTGGCGATGCCCGCAGCGTTGACCGCGAGGGTCAGCCGGCCCAGCTCCGCTTCTGTACGCGCCACCGCGCCGTTGAGCGCCGCGCCGCTGGTGACGTCTGCGGCGATCTGGATGCTGCGACTTCCGGTCTTTGCGATGAATTCGGCTGTCTTCGCAAGACCGTCATCGGTGCGACGGTCGAGCAACGCGACATCTGCGCCACACTGGGCGAGACCCATTGCGATGCGTTGGCCAATGCCGCTGCCCGCGCCCGTCACGAAAGCGACCTTTCCGGAAAGGTCGAACAGTTTCGGCGCGTCGAGGGTGATTTCAGACATATGGATTGTTCCTTGCTTAAATCGTTGCCAGTTCCATGACCGAGACGTCGTTGGCATCCTCGCGGTTCAGGATGCCGGCCTGCTTGCCCTGCGCCATGACCATGATACGGCTGGAGACGCCGAGCACCTCCTCGAGATCCGAGCTGACCACGATGACCGCGACGCCATCGCGCGCGAGATCGATGATGAGATCGTAAATCGACGAGCGTGCACCTACGTCGATGCCGCGCGTCGGCTCGTCCAGCACGACCACCTGCGGCTTGCGCGCCAGCCATTTGGCGAGCACTACTTTCTGCTGGTTGCCCCCGGAAAGCTCGCCCGCATTCTGCCCGCCGCGGCCCTTTACCCCGAACTTCTTGATGCAGTCGTCGGCGAACTGCTGGATGCGGCGCGACGAGATCCAGCCATTGCGGGAGATCTCGCCGAGATTGGCATAGCCGATGTTTTCTGCGATCGAATGATCGAGCACGACCCCCTGGAGCTTTCGATCTTCCGGCACGAGAACGATACCGTTGCGGATCGCATCGATCGGGGAGCGGGGCGTGACGGGCCTGCCGTGCAGCAGGACCTCGCCGCCGGAGATGGGATCGGCGCCGCTGATGGCGCGTACGAGTTCGGTTCGGCCCGCCCCCATGAGGCCGGCGATGCCGAAAACCTCGCCCTTGTGAACAGAGAAGTTGATGTCGCGGAATGCGTTGGACGGCGACGAAAGGTTACGCACCTCCAGCGTCACCTGGTCGGTCGCGGGAGGCAGGGTCGGGAACATGCGCTCCAGGGAGCGCCCGACCATGGCCTCGACGATGGTGCGTACCGGCACGTCGCCCCTCTCGAATTCCTGCACCTTCGCACCGTCGCGCATGACGACGATGCGGTCGGCGATCTGACGGATTTCCTCCAGTCGGTGCGAAATGTAGATGATGCCGACCCCTTCCGACTTAAGCCGTTCGATCTGCTGGAAGAGAAGCTGGGTCTCCTCGCCACCGAGCGCGGCGGTCGGTTCGTCGAGGATGAGGAGGCGTGCATTGAGCGTCAGAGCCTTGGCGATTTCGATGAGCTGCTGCTTGCCGGTCGAAAGTCCCTCGACGAGGCGATCGGGCGAGATGTCGAGACCCAGCCGGTGAAGGCCGCTGCGTGCCCGATCTTCCATCGCCTTACGGTCGATCCGACCCGCCTTCTTCGGGTAGCGACCGACGAACACATTCTCCGCGATGGAGAGCTTCGGAAGCAGTTTCAGCTCCTGATGGATCATGCCTACCCCCTCGTCCATCGCGGCACGGGGATCGGTGGGGACGTAGGCCCTGCCCAGCCAGGTCATTTCGCCCGCTGAGGGTTGCACGGTGCCGGAAATGATGTTCGACAGGGTCGATTTTCCGGCACCGTTCTCACCGAGCAGCGCCACGACTTCTCCCGGATAGATGTCGAGGTCGACACCGTGGAGAACCTTGATCGGACCGTAGACCTTCCGGATTCCACGGAGCGACAGGATGGGAGAGCGGGTCGTCATGGCGCTGCCTTTCGCATCAAGACCGATTACGGATGGCTCTTCACGAACTCCGGTGCGTTTTCGCAGGTCGTCAGAACAGCGTTCGGCGTCTGGCGCTCTTCGATCTTCTGGCCGGCGGCGACGGCAAGCGCGGATTCGACGGCGAGAACGCCCATCTTCTGAGTGCTCTGCGTTGCGGTCGCGATGAACGGCCCCTTGCATTTTGCGAGGTATTCGAGGGCCGAGACGTCACCGTCATAACCGCCGATAATCACCTTGTCGGAGAGATTGGCGACATCGACCGCCTTGGCCGCACCCATGGCGAGACCGTCGGCCTGACCGAAGATGATCGTGATGTCCGGATTTGCCTGCAGCATATTCTGCGCGATCGAGAAGCCCTCGTCGGCCGACCACATGTTGCTCCACTGCTGGTCGACCAGTTCGACACCCTTGTTCTCGTCGATGGCGCGCTTGCAGCCAGTGAAGCGATCGACTTCCGGCGTCGTGCCCTTCTGGCCGTGGATGATCGCCATCTTGCCCGAACCTCCGGCCTTCTCGATGATGTGCTTGCAGACGGCATAGGCGGATTCGACACTCTCGCCGGCGATGAAGGTGTCGCCCGGTGCGCCGTCCGGAACGCGGTCGACGTTGATCACCGGAATGCCGGCTTCGCGGGCAAGGCGGGTCGGCACGGCAGCGGCTGCGGCGCCAGCCGGGATATAGATGAAGGCGTCGATGTCCTGGGTCATCAGGTCCTGTACCTGGCTGACCTGCGTGTTGGTGTCGTTCTTCGCGTCGACGACGATCACATCGACGCCCTTTTCCTTGGCGTGCTTTTCGACGCCGAGTTTGATCTGGTTGAAGAAGTCGGCTTGAAGGTTCGGAACGGCAAGGCCGATCTTCTTGACCTCAGCGGCGGATGCAGGAAGCGCGAGGACCGAAGCGGCAGTTGCCGCCATCAGCAGCGTGGACAGTTTCATAGTTTCTCCTCCGAATTGGCCGGTGACGCCCTGACCTCGCAGGCGGTCACCTTCTCCTTTGCCGGCCCGCACCATTGCTGACCGTTTTCAGCACCCCGTCGCGTCTCGGAAACGGGGTGAAAGTCGTTATTTCCGCCTGCGGTAAGTTTCGGCGGTGACGGCGAGCACGATGACGGCGCCGATGATGACCTGCTGCATGAAGGGCGATACGCTGAGCAGGTTGAGACCGTTGCGTAGGACGCCGATGATCAGCACACCGATGACGGTGCCGCCAATGCCGCCGGTGCCGCCCGAAAGAGACGTGCCGCCGATAACGACCGCCGCGATGGCGTCCAGCTCATAGGAAACACCCGACGACGGCTGGACCGAGTCGAGACGAGCCGCGAGCACCATTCCGGCAAGGCCGGCAAGGAAGCTGCAGACGACATAAACGAGCACGGTCGCTCGCTGGACGTTGATGCCGGCGAGACGCGCCACTTCGGCGTTGCCGCCGATGGCATAGAGCACGCGCCCGCCGTGGCGGTAGCGCTGGTAGAGAAGGCCGACGATGAAGACCACGATCATCAAGGCAACAGTCGGCGTAAGGACGCCGCCAAAGCGCACGATGGCCATCATGTTGAACCAGGCCGGAAAACCGATGATCTGCTGGCCATCGGTGATCATGTTCGCAAGGCCGCGCGCGATCGACATCATGGCGAGCGTCGCGATGAAGGCCGGTACGTTGAAGCGCGTTATGAGAAGGCCCGCGATGAGGCCGTTGAGCGAGGCGGCAGCGAGCGCCAGGGGAATGGCGAGCCACATCGGCACGCCGGCCACGACGTTGAGGTAACCGAGCACCATCATCGCCAGCGCCATCACGGAGCCCACAGCAAGGTCGATACCGCCGATCAGGATGACGAGGGTCATGCCGACGGCCATGACGCCCAGCACCGTGATCTGGTCGAGCACGTTGAGGAAATTCCGCACCGATAAGAACTTGTCCGTCGCGAAGGTGAGGAAGAGGCACAGCACGATGAGTCCGATCAGCGGACCAGTCGCGCCCTTTAATGACGGAAGCTGCCTTACGGCAGTCCCTTGCTTCTCTTGCACTGCAGCCTGCATGCGCGTCCTCCCGCATCATCCGCCTCCTCATTCGGCGGACTTGGCATATTTATTCAATGGTGCGTGTTAATTCGTACAGGATAACTCAGGGGCCTGTCAATATCACCGACTCAGGGATATTCTGCGGGAGCGACGCGCATTTGCGCTTGACTTGCTGGACCGACGTGCAAGTATATGTGTAACTGTATATTTATTCATCACGAGGATTTCATGCAGCCGAACGATCTCGACCGTATCGCTCGACAGATCCGCCTCCGCGATCTGCAGGCGGTCTTCGAAGCCGGCGCCGGCCATATCGGCGGGGAAATGTCTGCCATCGACATTCTGACGGCGCTCTATTTCCGCGTGCTGCGCATCTGGCCCGATCAGCCGAAGCATCCGGATCGCGACCGTTTCGTGCTGTCTAAGGGCCATGTGGCGCTCGCGCTCTATGTGACGCTCGCCAAGCGCGGCTTCATTCCGGAGGAAGAGATCGGCACGTTCCTGAAGCCGCATTCGCGTCTCAACGGGCACCCGAACTGCACCAAGGTTCCGGGTGTCGAGACCAATACCGGGCCGCTCGGTCACGGCCTGCCGGTCGCGGTCGGCATGGCGAAGGCCGCGAAGCTGACTGGCGCGAAGTACCATACCTATGTGATGACCGGTGACGGCGAGATGCAGGAAGGATCGAACTGGGAGGCCATCGCGTCGGCCGCACAGTTCGGCCTCGACAACCTGACGCTGATCATCGACCACAACCGCTTCCAGCAGGGCGCGGCGCTGAAGGATACGAACAATCTCGCCCCCTTCCCCGCCAAGCTCGAAGCCTTCGGCTGGGATGCCACCGAGATCAACGGCAACGCCATGGACGAAATCGTTCCGGCGCTGGAAAAGCGCGGCAACCGCCCGCACTGCATCGTCGCCCATACGAATAAGGGCCACGGCATTTCCTTCATGCAGGACAAAGTCGAATGGCACCACAAGGTGCCGAATGCCGAACAATACAAGATTGCCGTGGCTCAGCTTTCGGAGGCCCTGTGATGAACGTCGTGACACCTTCTGCCAAGCTGCACGACTGCCGCGACGCCTTCGTTGCCGTACTGGAACGCCTCGGCGCAGACAATCCCAAGGTCGTGGCGGTGTGCAACGATTCCGTCGGCTCGTCCAAGCTGGGCGGCTTCAAGTCCAAATGGCCGGAGCGCCTCGTCAATGTCGGCATCGCCGAACAGAACATGGTCGGCGTCGGCGCCGGCCTTGCCAATGGCGGTCTCCTGCCCTTCATCTGCGGCGCCGCCTGCTTCCTGACCGGCCGGTCGCTGGAGCAGATCAAGGCCGACATCGCCTATTCCAACGCCAATGTGAAGCTGGTCGGCATCTCCTCGGGCATGGCCTATGGCGAACTCGGTCCGACGCACCACTCCATCGAGGACTTCGCCTGGACCCGCGTGCTGCCGAACCTGCCGGTGATCGCGCCCTGCGACTCGATCGAAACGGCTGCGGCCGTAGAATGGGCGGCCTATTACGAAGGGCCGGTGTTCCTCCGCCTGTCGCGCGTCGGGGTTCCGGACCTGCTGTCGGCCGGCCACAAATTCGAGTTGGGCAAGGCCAACCTGCTGCGCGACGGCGACGCCATCACGTTGATCGCTAACGGCACGCTGTCCCACCGCATGCTGAAGGCCGCCGACCTCCTTGCCGAACAGGGGATCGAGGCCCGCGTGCTCAACATGGCGACGGTCCGCCCGATCGACGTCGAGGCCGTGGTGGCCGCCGCCCTTGAGACCGGCGCCATCCTAACGGCGGAAGAACATTCGACGTTCGGCGGCCTCGGTTCGGCCATCGCCGAAATCGTCGTGGCTGAAGCGCCGGCGCCGATGAAAATCCTCGGCGTGCCGGGCACCTTCGCCCCCACCGGTTCCGCCGAGTTTCTGCTCGACGAATTCGGCATGTCCCCTGCTGCCATCGTCGAAGCAGCCGTCGCATTGATTGCACGGAAATCTTCCCGCACATGATAGTGCGCGTTTAGATCCCGTGCCGGGCGCGGCAAGTCCTCCCTTTCGCCGCGCCCCCAATTGCTGCCTGCCGGAGCCGCCATGACGACCGCAATTCTCGCCATCGACCAGGGCACCACGAACTCGAAAGCCGTGCTCGTCTCCACGGCCGGCGAAATCCTGTCGCGCGGGGCCTCCCCGGTCGGCATCGAACACCCACAACCGGGCTGGGTCGAGCAAAGCCCGCTGCGCCTGTGGGAGTCCGTACAGGAGGCGATTGCGGCCTGCCTGCAAGCCGGCCCCGAGGTCGACATCCTCGGCATTGCGATTTCCAACCAGCGCGAGTCCGTCACCGTCTGGGACTCAGCCACCGGCAAACCTCTCGGCCCGGTGGTGAGCTGGCAGTGCCGCCGCAGCGCACCGGCCTGCGCCGAACTGACGGCGTTGGGCCATGCCCCGCGCGTCCAAGCGCTCACCGGCCTGCCGATCGATCCGATGTTCCCCGGTCCCAAGATGAAGTGGCTGCTGGACCGGGTACCCTCGGGCCATGACGTCCGCATGGGCACCATCGATGCCTGGCTCATCTATTGTTTCACCGACGGCGCGGTCCATGCCTGCGACGCCGCCAACGCCGCGCGCAGCCAGCTCTACGACCTCAACCGGCAGGTCTGGAGCGAAGAACTCTGCGCCCTGTTCGGCGTGCCCAAATCCGCCCTGCCCGAGGTGCGTGACAGCGCCTCCCGCTTCGGCGTGACGAAGAACGTGCCGGGTCTTGCGGACGGCATCCCGATCGCCTCGGCTATCGGCGATAGCCATGCCGCGCTCTTCGGCCACGGCGCCTTCAATCCTGGCGACGGCAAGGTGACCTTCGGCACCGGTTCGTCGATCATGACGACCCTGCCGCACTTCATCGCCCCCGAGCAGGGCATTACCACGACGATCGCCTGGTCGGTTGGCGGAAAGCCGACCTATGCCTTCGAGGGCAATATCCTCGTTTCTGCCGCGGCGCTACCGTGGATGGTCGAGATGCTCGGCCTTCCCGACGTGCAGGCATTGACCGATCTCGCCGCCACGGCCGAGCCCGGCGGCCCCGGTTTCGTGCCAGCCTTCGTCGGTCTCGGAGCGCCCCATTGGCGTTCCGATGCGCGGGCGTTGTTCTCCGGCATCACCTTCAACACAACACGCGCACAGATGGCTCGCGCCGTGACGGATTCCATGGCCTTACAGGTCCATGACGTATTCAAGGTCATGTCGGCACAGTCACCGGCGCCGCTTGGCCGCCTCTACGCCGATGGCGGCCCGAGCAAGAACACCTTCCTGATGCAATGCGTTGCCGATACACTGAACCACACCATCACCCAGTGCGACGCACCCGAAGCCTCCGCGCTCGGCGCGGCCTATCTCGCCGGTCTCTCGCTGGGTGTCTGGGCGGATATCTCCACCATCGCCGCCCTGCCGCGCGCCAGCAACGACATCGCCCCGCGTATCTCCGACAACACAGATCGCCTCCTAGTTTGGCAGGACGCAATCTACCGCTCGACCGTTCCGGGTCCTTCAACTATGAGTGAATAAAAATTCACCGCTCTGGAGGACCCAATGGGACGGCTCAACGAGCTTCGACTGATCGCCCGCGTTGCCCAGATGTACCATATCGATGGCAAGCGGCAGGCGGAGATCGCCGAGATCATGCACATGTCGCAGGCGACCGTTTCGCGCATGCTGAAGCGCGCCGAACAGGAGGATATCGTCCGTACGACGGTCATCCCGCCGCCTGGCACCTTCGCCGAACTCGAAACTGCGCTACGCCAGCGCTACGGCCTGACCGAAGCGATCGTCATCGACTGTTCGGAAGACCGTGACGGGGCGATCATGGCGCGCATCGGCGAGGCGGCAGCGCACTTCCTCGAAGTCACGCTGCAGCAGGACGAGATTGTCGGTGTCTCAAGCTGGAGTCAGACCATCCTGCGCATGGTGGACAACATCCACCCGCTGAAGAACGCCAAGGCCAAGTACATCGTGCAGATCCTCGGCGGCATGGGTGACGCCTCGGTGCAGACCCATGCCACGCAGCTGACTGCGCGCCTTGCACGACTGACCGGAGGCGAGCCGCGGCTCCTCCTCGTGCAGGGCATCACCTCCTCACGCGAGGCGAAACTCGTCATGCTCGCCGACCCGGTCGTGCGCGAGACGATGGACCTCTTCGGCCGCCTCAGCCTCGCCATCGTTGGCATCGGCGCGGTGGAGCCGTCCGAACTGCTCGCCCGTTCCGGCAACACCTTCTCCCGCCAGGAAATGGCGATGCTGCACGAGGCCGGGGCGGTCGGCGAGATTTCCTACCGATTCTACGACAAGGACGGAAAGCCGGTCGAAACCCCGCTTAACGACCGCGTAATCGGCATCTCGCTGGACGACCTGCGCAAGACCGACCGCGTTATGGCGCTGGCGGGCGGAGAATCCAAAACTCAGGCCATCGCCGGCGCCCTGAAATTGGGCATCATCGATGTGCTTGTCACCGACAAGTTCACTGCGGCACGCCTCACGGCCTGATCCATTCGGAACCAGTCTTCGGCCTGCTGCGCTTATGGAGGAAAGGTCATGAGGCGTTTTGCAGGTCAGACGGTATTCGTCACCGGGGGCAACAAGGGCATCGGGCGCGGTATCGCCAAGCGTTTTGCCGACGAGGGCGCAAAGGTGGCAATCGCGGCGATCGAAAAGGACACGCCCGCAGCCGCCGAAGCGCTGGCACAGGAAACCGGCGCCGAGGTGATCGGCCTTGCACTGGACGTGACCGACGCTAAGGCCGTACAGGAGACCTACGGCGAGGCCGAAGCGAAGCTCGGCGCCATTTCCGTCTCCGTACAGAATGCCGGGGTCATCACCATCGCCAAGGTCGAGAACCTCACAGAGCGCGAATGGGACCTCAACCTCGATGTTAACACCAAGGGTGTCTTCCTCTGCTGCCAGGAGGCAATCCGCCGCTTCCGCGCCCGCGGCACCAAAGGCCGCCTCATCAATACCGCCTCCGGCCAGGCCCGCCATGGGCTTCATCTACACCCCGCACTATGCCGCCTCGAAATTCGGTGTGGTCGGCCTAACGCAGAGCCTTGCAAAGGAACTCGCCCGAGAAGGCATCACCGTCAACGCCATTTGCCCCGGTATCATCCACACTGAGATGTGGGACTATAACGATCGTGTCTGGGGGAAAATGCTCGGCGATTACGGCCCGGGCGAACTGATGACCGAATGGGTCGAAGGCATCCCCATGGGTCGCGCTGGCACGCCTGCCGAAGTCGGCGCGCTCGTCGCCTTTCTCGCCTCGGACGATGCCGCCTACATTACCGGCCAGACCATCAATGTCGATGGCGGGCTGATCATGTCCTAGTCATATCGTGTATTAGTGCTAACCGCACAATCTAATGCACGGACTAATGCACGGACTGGGCGCGCATCGGATGTCGCGCGCCTTTACGGGACGCGCACCTTACCTAGGGAGTAGCGGGCAAAACCACGGTCTTGAGCCGGATCGAACCATCGACCCCATTAATCAGCATGGTGACGCATCGGCACAGTTGCGCCCTGCGCGGGTGAGCCCGAAGGGCGGCCACGTTGGTTGACGGCGTGGCGGGGACCGGCGCGACTGCTACACGGCACTCCGCGAGAATGGAAACCCGACTCTGGAGACCCCCACGGTCCTCCAACATCCTGTTTCCATCCATGCCGATTTCAAGACGGCAGGAGAGCTTAGATGTTCGAGATGGCTGGGCCGAGAACACTTTCGGCCGCCGCAAGCAGGCGTGGCAGGTTTAGCCTTCCGTCCAGCGTCGCACCAAACTCGTCAGGCGCCAGTGGCTCGAGCGTTGCCAATTGACTGTCCAGCAAGGATGTCGGCATGAAATGCTGGCGGGATGACATCCGTCGCAACAGATTCTCGCGCTCGACGTCGATGTGCAGAAAGAACACGGCATTGGCCATGGAAAGCCGCTGTCTGTAGGTCCGCTTGAGCGCGGAGCAAGACACAACTACGCCATCAGCATGCTTCTGGAGACTGTTAGAAATCCGGTCCAGCCAGGGCCAGCGCATGTCGTCGTCGAGCGGAAGCCCATTCCGCATCCGCTCAATATTCTCAACCGGATGCAACTCGTCCCCTTCCACAAACTTAAGCCCGAGCCGTGTCGCCAGGCACGCGCCGATCGTCGACTTGCCGCAACCGCTCACGCCCATGACGACGATGCGCGGCGCACTCATAGGGTCAGCCACCTGATCGGCAGCATGACGATCTCGGGGAAGGCCGCGATCATGACCAGCACGACGAGATTGACCGCGTAGAACGGCATTGCTGCGGCGACGAGGCGCGGCGTCGGCACCTTGGATACGTAGGCTGCGGCAAATAGACAGGTCCCGACCGGCGGCGTTGCCAGGCCGACCGCCAGGCAGGCGACCATGTAGATCAGGAAATGCATCGGTTCCACGCCCGCAGCAACGGCCGCCGGCATCAGGACGGGGATCAGCATCAGTGCCGCCGCAACGATGTCCATCAACATGCCAACGATGATGAAGATGAGCCCCATCAACATCAGCGTCATGAACGGCGACCCCCCGAACGTCGACAGCACACCTGAAGCCTTTTGCGGCAAGAGATCGACCGTGAACACGAAGGTGGCTGCACTCGCCACCATCAGTATGAGAAGAACCGAGCCTGCCAGCCTCCCTGAACTGATGGTGAGCTCGACAACGTCCTTGAAACCGATCTCCCGATGCACGATGCCGGCCACGATCATCGTGTAGAGCACCGCCAAGCCGGCCGCCTCGGTCGGGGTCACGACGCCTGAGAACATGCCGGTCAAGATGATGATCGGGGCGCCGACGGACGGCAGTGCCCGGAATAGCGAGCGCGCCGAATGGCGCATGCTGAAGTTGGTGATCGCACCATAGCCCTTCTTGCGCGAAATGATCGTGTTGTAGATCGCCAGGGCGACAGCGAGCAGAATGCCGGGGCCAAGGCCTCCCGCGAGTGCCGCACCGACGGACTGGCCAGCAGACGCGGCCGCAACGATGATCAGGATCGACGGCGGCACCAGTGTTGCCAGCGTCGAGGTGATCAGGGTTAGAGCTGCAGAATAGGGCCTCGGATAACCGCGCGACGTCATCGAACGGATGGTGATCGGACCGAGGCTGGCGATGTCGGCAACGGAAGACCCGGAAATCCCGCCGAACACGAAACTTGAGGCAATGTTGACATGGCCGACGCCCCCGGGGAGCCGGCCGACCAGTGCCTCGGCGGCGTCGAAGATCCGCTCGGACAGCCCGCCGCGCTCCATGATCTGGCCAGCAAGGATGAACAGCGGAACCGCGATCAGGAGGAAGGAGTTGATCGACGTCGCCATCGACTGCGTGATCATCGAAAGCGGCAGATCGAACCACCAGAGCGTCACGACCGACGACAGACCGAGCGCGACGGAAAGCGGAACGTCGAGCAGCGCCAACAGCGCGAAGACAGCGATCAGCGTGTAGCTCATTTAACGGCTCCTTCGTGATTGCCGAGCACCGCGACAGCGACGTCGTCTTCATTACCTTGCGCGATCGCATTGACCGCGGTTCCGACAATGGCGAGACCGGCGCCAAGCACGAGCGGCAGGGTCGCCAGCCACATTCCGATCTGAAGGATCGCAGATTCCTCCCCAAACCTGATCTGCTGCATCATGAGATGCCAGCCCTGCCATGTGACAACCCCGAACAGGATCATTGCGCTCACAGCCGGGATAAGCCGGTAAGCGATTCGCATGGAGGCCGGGATCAGGCCGGTCAGGAAATTCAGCGCGGGATGCTGACCGTTGCGGAAGCCCGCCGCAAGGCCGAGCCAGATGGTCCAGATGAAGAGAAATCGCGAGAGCTCTTCGGTCCAGGCCACGGAGTGTCCGACGAGGCGGGAACCGACCTGAAGCGCAATCAGCACCACCATGCTGATGACGGCGACAAGCAGGACGGCATCGACCACCCGCCAGATGATCTTGTCCAGGAGTTGCATGACGTCCTCTTTCTGGCGAACCGGGGCGCCGAAGCGCCCCGCAATCGGATCAGTTCGCCTTCACGAAGTCGATGCTCTTCTTCATGAAATCGGCACCGATCTTATCTTCGAATTCGCCATAGATGCCGCGGGCGATCTCCTGAACCTTCTCAAGCTCGCCGTCGGCGAAGTCATTCACCTGCATGCCCTTTTCCTTGAGCTTGCCGATGATCGCCTCTTCCTGCCGGATCTCCTCGGCGTCGTGCTCGGAAATCATCAGTTCCGCCGCTTCCTGTACAGCGTCCTGGTGCTCTTCGGGAATTTTGGCCCAGGCAGTCGACGAAAGTCCGAGAAGGAAGCTGTCAGCGAGGTGCTGGGTCATGTTGAGCTGACCCTGAACCTCGTACAAGCGGTTGTTGTACGGGACCTCGACCGGGTTTTCCTGCCCATCGATCGCCTTGAGCTGCAAAGCCGAATAGACCTCTGAGAAGGCCATCGGCGTCGGGTTGGCGCCTAGCGCCTGGAAGAGACGAACGAACAACGGATTGTTGGGCGTGCGCAGGGTAAGTCCCTTGAAGTCTTCTGCCTTGGTTATGGCCCGGTCGCGCGTGGTCACATCGCGGAAGGTCCGCAGGAAGAAGCCGAGCCCCTTGATGTTCAGGCGATCCAGCGAGGTCAGCAGTTCCTGACCCGGTTCGCCGGCGAGATAGGCCTTCAACTGATCGTAGTTCGCGAACAGGTAGGGCAAGGAAATGGCATTCATCTTCGGCTCGAAGGAGGCGTAGACGGATGTCGCCAGGATCAGGCCGTCCAGAGCTCCCGAGCCAAGCTGATTGATGGCCGCATTCTGATCCTTGCCGAAGAGCACGCCATCGGGGAAGACCTGGATCGTCACCTCGCCGCCGGTCTTCTCGTTGACCAACTCGGCGAACCGGGTTGCGGCGCGACCGACGGAACTGTCGGCCGGATCTGGTACGGCCAGGCGAAGCGACGTCTGTGCGAAAGACGGCGCAGCAATCCCGCAACCGGCTGCTATCATCGCAGCCACGGCAATCCCGCGCATGACGGCGCGACGGGTGGTGTTAAGTTTCTTCATGATCGGGTCTCCTCCCTTTACTTAAGATCAGTCGTGCAGGGGGCTGCCCGGGGGCAGTCTTCCGTTCCGACGTTTGAGTTCGAGTATCAACGCCGAATGGTCGAGGTCTCCACCTCCATGGTCGACCAGTGACGTGAACAGTCCGTCCGCGAGTCGGAGGACCGGTAGTTCGAGGTTGAGCGCGGCGGCCACATCGAGCGCCGCCCTTGTATCCTTGATCTGGTATTTCGCGGGCCCACCCGGCGCGAAGTCGCCGGCGATCATGCGCTGACCGTGAAGCTCGAGAATTCGCGAAAAGGCAAAACCAGCCAGCATCGCTTCGCGCACCTTGGCCGGGTCGGCGCCGCCCTCCTCTGCCATCAACATGGCCTCGGAGATGGCAACGATCGTGCTTGCGACCAGAAGCTGGTTGACCAGCTTTGCCAGTGCTCCCGTTCCGGCGGGTCCGATATGCACCACCCGGCCCATTGCTGACAAAACCGGGTTGGCCGCTCTGACGTCTTCGATGTCGCCGCCCGCCATGATCGAAAGGGTGCCGGCCTTCGCCGCCGGAGTTCCGCCCGAGACAGGTGCATCGAGCCAGCGGAGCCCCAGCTTTCTGGCCTTGTCAGCCATCAGTTGGGCGTCGGCCATGCCAATGGAGGACATGACGATCAACAGCGCATTCTTGCGCATGGCGCGCGCGGCGCCTTCGGGACCGAAGAGAACCTCATCACAGACGCGACCGGACGACAGCATCACCACGACCCAGTCGGCGTCGATGACAGCGCCTGCCGGGTTGCCGGCAGGGCCGGCTCCCATTTTGGCGAGTGACTGTGTCTTGTCGGCGCTACGGTTCCACACCGCAACATCGAAACCGGACGCAACGAGGTTGGCCGCCATCGGTCCGCCCATCAGCCCCGTACCAAGCACCGCAACGCTGCCTCTGCTCATCGCTTGATCCTCAAGGTGCAACGCGTTCGAAGAAGCCTACCGACCCTTCCGTGACAAGGCTCAAGGCTTGCCTGAACCGCGCCAGATGCGGAGTTTTCAAATGCGCTTCGAAGGCGGCCCGGTCGTCATAGACTTCGTAGAACATCACCTTTATCGGCGAGACGCGGCGGTCCACGACGACATCGAACTGTTGGCATCCGGGTTCATTTGCAACGGAGTTCTCTGCGTCGTCCCTGGCGGCCTCCAGAAAGGTCTCTAGGCGGTCTTCGGCGACGTCAAATTGCGGCAGGACGACATAGCTCATGCCGCAACCTCGGATGTCGGGCCCATGGTGCGCACCTGTTCACGACGCAACTCGACCACGTCGAGATCGTCCACGAGTACGACATCGGACATGCGCACAACCTGGTCGCGCCTGATCGGCTTTTTGAGCTTGACGTTGTGAGCGAGGCCGATCGGCAGGGCATCGATCTCACTGGAGATCGTGGCCGGAATGGCCTTGGCCCAGACGGCGTACCCGCCCTCGCCATCGAGCATGTCGCCGGCCTTGAAGTCCCCCTTGGCTGTCGCAACCGCGTCACCGCGATATTCCTTCGACGAGCCGGTGGGTTCGCCGCGAAGAATCGCCGAAAGAACGGATACGGAGGTCTCCAGTCCGATCAGGTGGAAGGGGCGCCACATGGAGCCGTACCAACCGGTCTTGTCGGTCAGGAGGCCATACTGCTTGAAGCAGTCGCGGGTATATGCATCGGGCGCCTTGAAGGTGACGAACATGCCGTAACGGATGTTGTTCAACACCTCACGCCCATCGGGCTCCTGGCTTGCCGCGATGTCGACGAGACCGGCCTTCGGCAAACGACCGCCTTCCGAGACGGGTTTGAACACGGATGCCAAGTCCTGCAATCCAGACGGATAGAAAGCCAGTCCGTCGTCCGGGCAGTCAAGCCCGGTGCCATTGGCGACAGCGGCCATTTCGATTGCAGCCTTGGTTCCGTCGGTGAAGGAGTTGTACATCTTCGGATTGAAGTCGCCCTTGGCGACTTCTTCCTCGGTCCAACCGAAGTAGCCCCAGACGGTATCCGGCGTCGAATAGCGGTAACGCGGCTCGAAATTCATGCCCTTGCCGGCGGAGATCAGTTCGAAGCCGCAAGACCGGACCCAGTCGACGAGTTCACAGATGAAGGCCGGCTGGTCGCCATAGGCCATCGAGTAGACGAGACCCCTGGCCCGCGCCTTGGCCGCCAGGATCGGGCCGCACATCACGTCAGCCTCGACGTTGACCATGACGATGTGCTTCATGCCGTCGATCGCCAACAGCGCATGACGGGTGCCGGCAATCGGATGCCCGGTCGCCTCGATGATACATTCGATGCCCTCGAAGGCGCAAAGCGCGGCGGCATCTTCGGTCACGAAGGTCTTGCCGGTGTCCATCGCATCAGACAGGGACCGGGCGCCGTACTCGTCTTCCTGCCAGCCGGTGCGCTTCAGCGAGGCACGGGCCTTGCCGGCATCGAGATCCGCAACGCCGACGATGTGATAGCCGGCAATCTTGCGGGCCTGAGCGAGCACCATCGAGCCAAACTTGCCGGCGCCAATCAGGCCGACACGAATGGGGCGCCCTTCGGCATGACGCGCGGCAAGCATCGAATAAAGGTTCATAGTGGATGACTCCGTCTTGCGGCCACAGGGCCGGAAACTCAAAGCGCACGCAGGTAGGGCGCCGACGATCGCGTTTCCGGGCACCGATTACGGTGGTACCGCAGACGAAGATTTCGGTATTTCCTCCCAACGTGCCGACGATCTTCGTCGGACGCTGGTATCCTTCGGCAAAGAGACCCGCAGAACAATTTAAATTATCTGCCCGATTTTGTAGCTGAGCTAATCAATCAGTGATCGATCTTCGTTATACCAGATCTGAGCCTCGCGCTTGATCCACTCGATGAAGCGCTTGACGCGCGTGCGCCTGAGATGGGTGTAAGGGCAGACAATCCACTGGGTCGCAATCCGCATCTCGGGGGGATTGGCCACCGCGACGACGAGCCGGCCGTCCTTGAGTTCTCGCTCCATCATCAGATTGCTCTCAAGCGCAATGCCCATGCCCAGCACCGCCGCATCCACCACCATGTGCGACCGGTCGAAGAAGAGCCGCTTTGAAGGAATATCATGGGTGACGCCCTGATGGGCGAACCAGGACTTCCACTGAATCTGCGCTTTCACCGAATGGATGAGCCGATGTTGCAGAATGTCCGTGGCCGAGAGCGAATGCGCACTGGCAAGGGCCGGCGAGCACACCGGCAGGAAACGTTCCTCGACGAGTTGTTCCACATGGAGGCCTGGCCAGCGTCCCGCTCCGTGACGTATCTCGATATCGACCAGATCGCGATTGAAGTCGGTCGGCTCATTGGAGCCGTCGAGACGGATATCGATCTGGGGATTGACATCGAAGAAGCGTGGCAGGCGTGGCAGAATCCACTTGGTGGAAACCGTGGGCGTCGCCCTGATCGTCAGAAGGGTGGAGGTCTTATTGCCACGCATCATCTCGGTCGACCGAATGATGTCTTCGACCTGTTGGGATATCAGCTCGTAATAGCGCTCGCCCGCCTCCGTCAGCTTGATCTTTCTGCCCACTTTAGCGACGAGCGTGCTTCCCAGCTGCTCCTCGAGAACGCGGATCTGCTGGCTGATCGCCGAGGGCGTTACGTTCAGTTGCTGGGCGGCTGCGGACACCGAATTGAGCGTGGCCACGTGATAGAAGATTGCGATGGATCGGAATGGAGTCACGAGCGAATAATGCTTCAATTCTGCTAAACAATCAGACGATCTTTGCCGCATTTGCTTAAAAGTCAACTGGTCGATCGTTGATAGCTCGAGCACGGTGACGGTGGCGCGGCGGAAACATCTTCTTGAGCCGAAGCTAACCGAAGACCCTGCAAACAACACTGCTTAAGCTGCCCCTGCCTTTAAGGGTTCGAACTGAAGCTGTTATCCGGACTAAAATAGGCGACTCCGTTAATTAACGAAACTGCCATTTCGTTTATTAAAGCGACATGCTAATTAAAGGTGACAGACTTAGCCGAACTGGAAAGTGCATTGAGAAACGACATCGCTGATAACAAACGCCTTGGTCGTTTTGTGGAGACCGCTGTTGGCGGCGAGCGCGTAAAGGCTTTCATACCTCCACCTCTCCCCCCTACTCCCCTGATCGAAATCACTGGCCTGTTGACGCGCCTCAGTGCGGCGGAACGCGCTCTAGGACGACTTGATGGCGTTTCCATTCTGCTGCCGAATAAGGAACTGTTCCTTTACATGTACGTGCGCAAAGAGGCTGTGCTGTCGTCCCAGATCGAGGGCACGCAATCGACGCTTTCCGATCTCCTTCGCTTCGAGACGGAAGCATTCAGCGGCGAGCCGGTCGACGACATCCGCGAGGTCTCGAACTACGTCGACGCCATGATGTTCGGCCTCGAGCGGATGCAGCAGTTGCCCCTGTCACTGCGCCTCATCCGGGAAATGCACCAGCGGTTGCTGGATAGCGGTCGCGGTGGCACAAAGAGCCCCGGCGAATTCCGTACCTCACAGAACTGGATCGGCGGCACGCGTCCGGGAAACGCCATGTTCGTACCTCCTCCGCCGAATGAAGTCATGACCTGCCTCGGTGACTGGGAGAGATTTATTCACGAGGATACGCCGAGCATTCCGCCGCTGATCAAGGCGGGCCTTATCCATGTCCAGTTTGAAACCATCCACCCGTTCCTGGATGGTAATGGGCGCCTCGGCCGACTCCTGATCACGCTCTTCCTTTGCGCCGCGGGCGTGCTGCGACAACCTCTGCTTTACCTGAGCCTTTATTTCAAAACGCGCCGGGCCGATTACTACCGGCTTCTGCAGGAAGTCCGAGAATATGGAACGTGGGAAGCCTGGCTCGAGTTTTTTCTGGAGGGAGTGGCCGAGACTGCGGATCAAGCTTTTGAGACCGCCAACCGTATCGCACGCCTCTTCGAGGACGACCGGGAACGCATTGTGAGGGAATCGGAGCGGACAGGATCGGTCCTCCAGATCCACGAAGCCATGCGCACGAGCCCCTATCTGACTGCCGCATCCGCGGCGAAACGAAGCGGACTCACGGTGCCAACCGTGAATGCAGCGCTGGACCAACTACAGAAACTTGGCATTGTCGAAGAAGCCACCGGGCGACGCCGCGGCAGGGTTTTCGTTTATCGCGCATACATGGACATTCTCGGCGACGGCGCGGGCAGTTGATGTCGCACCTGCACAGAGCTGGCCAGGTTCCAGTCGATACATTATGCGACATTCCAGGCAGAGAACGAGAGGCCTTGCGTCGATACCTCAGAACCCTTCTGGAGTACGAACTCTCGTGGCGGCAGCGTCACGCTGGACATGTAGGTTGGCTTCAGAGGCCTGCACATTCAATGAGGACGGCAACCCCCATGCCCGGTCCGGCGGTTGCGTGGCGGTCCCGGTCAGTTGAGGCGGAGGCCCGACCTGGCGTCGAAGAGATGAAATGTCTCCGGATTGCCGCGCAAGTGAATCTGTTCGCCCACCCGGATCGTGGCATGCCGCGGGAATTCGACGGTGAGCATCTGTCCCTCGCCGATTTCGACATAGCCGTAGGTCTGGCTGCCCAGCCGTTCGGCGACCGCCAGCTCGCCGCTGAACCAGGCCTCTAAGTCGAACAGCTTTGTTTTGGAATTCGCTCATCCTCACCAACTTAGATCAAAATCGACCTGCTCATCCCAATATCTCCGAAAGTTGAACGTCGCTTTAATTTCAACCAAAAAAGCAATACATTTGGCTGCGCAAGTCAGCAATTGATTGAACGGTGCGAGGCACCTTGCGTCGCGCGCATCAGCCAAATCCTGCTGGTTGACGTTGGACTGCAGCTCGCCGAAGGCGCCCTGGAACTCGCCGCGCATGGTTTCGGTGAGGTCGCCCTCGGCCAGCGCCGAGATCACCCGGCGGGTTTCGGCGACGCCGCGGTCGACGGAAGTCACCAGTTCGTTTACCTGGCCGGCGAAGCGGTTGAGGTCGGCGTTGTCATAGTCCTTGCTGATGCGGCGGGTGAAGTCTCGGAAGTCCAGGTCGTACGTAACGTATTTAGTTCGTGAATCACACCTTCACTCGGCTGATCTCGCCTCTGGCGAGGTCGGTCCTGCGGATCGTCAGGAGGAGTCGTAGGTGTCACCCAGCGTTTGGCGGGGAGCGGTGAGCATCTTGCCCGAGACCCGTCGGAGAGGCACAAGGGTGTCTGAGGCTGGCGGGATGAAAGGGTCGAGATGCTGAGGTTTTCACGGAGAGCTGACCAGGATCAGGTCAAAGCCGCTAGCCGATCGATGCAGGTCGCACTCGCGCCGGGAGCGGCGGCAATCGCGCAGCCTTCCCGGCTTCCAACGCTTGCAGCGACGGCAGCAACGGTGGCCGTCCTCTATTTCGCCAGCGAAGTCTTTCTTCCATTGGCGATCGCCATCCTGCTTACGTTTGCTCTGGCGCCGTTGGTTTCGCGGCTACGCAGGGCCGGCTTGCCGCGCTCGGTGGCCGTTCTCGGCACGGTCGCGACAGCTTTCTTGTTTCTCTCCGTTTTTAGCGCTGTCCTCGCAGTGCAGGTCAGTGAAGTGGCGCAGAATCTCCCAACCTACCAGTACAACATTATCGAGAAGATCAGGGTTCTGAAGGAGGCGGGAGCGGAGAGCCAGGTATTCGAACGCCTGAGCCGCGTCGTGGAAAGGATTACCACCGAAATCAGCCGGCCCAAGCCCGAAACCGCCCTGTCTCCCCAACCGGAACCGGAGCCAAAGCCGCTGCTCGTGGAGATTTTTTCTCCAGAACGCCCGATCGAAACCCTGAGGAATATCATCGATCCCCTGCTGGGGCCGCTCGCCACGACCGGTCTCGTCATTGTCGTCGTCATCTTCATGCTTTTCGAAAGGGAGGACCTGCGCGATCGCTTCATCCGGCTCGTAGGTTATGGAGACCTGCACCGCACGACCGAGGCCCTGCAGGATGCCGGCGCGCGGGTCGGCCAGTACCTGCTGATGCAGCTGGTGGTGAACATCGCGTACGGAATACCGCTTGCTATCGGTCTCTGGTTGCTCGGAATACCCAATGCGGTCCTGTGGGGAATGCTTGCCATTGTGCTGCGCTTCGTGCCCTATATCGGCCCGGTCATCGCGGCGAGCCTTCCCCTGTTTCTAGCCTTTGCCGCGGCTCCGGGCTGGGCCCTGCTGGTATGGACAGCGGCCCTGTTCATTGTCCTCGAGCTCGTCAGCAACAATGTGGTCGAGCCTTGGCTGTACGGCTCGCGGACCGGCCTTTCGCCGCTTGCGATCATCGTTGCAGCGATCTTCTGGGCTTGGCTCTGGGGCCCGGTCGGACTGGTGCTGTCGACGCCGCTGACGGTTTGCCTCGTGGTGCTCGGTCGCCATGTCCCGCAGTTCGAGTTCCTCGAAATTCTGTTGGGCAACGAACCTGTGCTCAACCCCAAGGAGCGGCTTTATCAGCGACTGCTGGCCGGGGATCCGGACGAGGCGACCGACAATGCGGAGGAGATGCTCGAGGAGAAATACCTCATCGAGTTCTACGACACGGTCGCTATACCCGCGCTGCTGCTCGCGGAACGCGACCGAGTGCGAGGCGCGCTGGCCGAGCCGCAGGTGGCTCAGATCGCCCAGAGTGCGCGCACTCTCGTCTCCAATCTGGAGGAGATCGCCAGTGAAGAAGAGGAGGAGGAGGAGGAGGAAGAAGGGTTTGGCGAAGAGACCGGTGATGGAGACGAGCAGTACGACTTGCCTCTTGGAGATGGAAAATCCGTGCTGTGCATCGGCGGACGGGGCGATCTCGACGACGTAACTGCATCGATGCTGGCACAGGTCATCCGAGTCCAGGGGGCGGAAGTTGCTTCTGCGAGTCATAGGGACTTGAAGCCGGGCGCTATCCGAGGGCTCCCCTTCGCCGGTCGCAATGCGATCCTCGTGAGCTTTCTCGACCAGGATTCGCTGCGACATGCCAGGTTCATCGTGCGGCGGCTGAAGCGCATTGCGCCAATGTCGCGCATCGGTATCGTGCTCTGGCACGAGGACGGTGCGTCAAGGACCGAGCTGGTCGAAGAGCTACAAGCGGACTTTGTCGTGTCCGCAATCGCCGAGTCCGTCCGTGAAGCGCTTTCCGAAGAGCTCGCCCGGCCATTGAAGGCTGTGCGCGCGAAAATTGCCCCCCGCCATCACTTACGTAAGCGGAAGACCTCTGCGGAGAAAGCCTCCCCCTCAGGCCAGAATACGGGCTAAGTTCGGTTGGAGGCGACCGCTGTTGCGGCTGTCCCGCGGCACCCGAAGGCGCCGGCGAGCTTGCGGCTGAGGGCGCGGGCGGGCGAGACGACGGACCTCCTGCCGCTGCCAGCGGCGCGCAGCACCGCCATACCGGCCTCGATCTTAAAGCTGGCGATCAGCCGCGCTAGGTTTGCCGCCTCGTCGGCAAGCCGGTTGGTCGCCGCTGTCGATTCCTCCACCATTGCCGCATTCTGCTGCGGCGTCTGGTGCGGCCCCCTTTGCAAGCGCAAACCGGTCAGCAGCCCCCTTGCCGGCCAAAAACCGACCCTTCGGTCCGGCGCCCTTGACTGGATTCGAGTACCCCTCCGGTGATGGCCGCCTTGCCGACGTAGGCTGAAGACTACAATTCCTAGTGCAAGCACTACGAGTAGTCCTATGACGAAGCATCAGATTGAGGTGATTACGTCGGTCGAGCGGCGTCGGCGCTGGTCTCGGGAGGAGAAGGAGCGGCTGGTCGCGGCGACGCTTGAGCCAGGCGCAAGCGTTTCGAAGATTGCGCACTCGGCCGGCATTCAGGTGAGCCAGCTCTTCCGCTGGCGCAAGGAGCTCTGCCAAATCTCCGCGCCGTCCGTCCCGCAGCTCGTTCCGGTGGAGGTCGTCGAAGCGCTGCCAGCACCGGCGATCCCGCCCGAGCCGCCGCCGGTCTCCCGGCCGCGCAAAAAGGCACGCATGATGATGATCGAACTTGGCAATGGCCGTCGTCTCCGGGTCGAGAGTGACGTCGACATCGAAGCCTTGGCCCGCATCCTCGATGTGTTGGAGCGATGATGATCCCCGTCCCGAGCGGTGTGAAGGTCTGGCTGGCGACAGGCTATACTGACATGCGGAGAGGCTTTCTCGGCCTGTCGCTGATGCGCGAGATGCGTGTGAGCATGGAGTCGCCTGTAGCAAGAATGCTAACTTTTGTCACGACTGACCAGATCGCACATCCAAGCGGCTTGTGAGCGACTGGTACAATCGTTGGCGGATGGAAAAAGGAGCTTGCGCGCGCGGGGAATCAAGGTTTCATGAGCCCTTACAAGGTTAGTCGTTGACGTGGGATGCGAATGCCCTACCGGTCTCCATCACCCATATACATGTGACCGGGTCCGCAAATAAGGTTTAGGCCGAATCCAGCGACTGCCCGCCTTTCCAGCGGGCCAATCCAGTAGAAGCGCTTTACTTTACTCGGCGTCCAATATCGCTCGTTGGAGTTCCGGCTCAAGTCGATCCAGCTCGGCGCCCAGTGCGCGCCGTGCCTCTGGAACGGGTGCAAGCTTGCCTTCGCGGCCTAGGTCCGCGAGCCGCTGGGCGGCGGTCACCACGCCATCGGCGCCAATCACGTCCGCTGAGCCCTTTAAGGTGTGAGCTGCACGCCGCAACTCCGCAGCATTGTCATTGGTATAAGCCGCATCGAGCGCGGCGATCAGCTTCGGGTATTCGATCACGAACATTGCCGCCAGTTCGCGCAGCAGCGCCTCGTTCCGATCGAGATTGCGCAGAGCACGCTCCCAATCCAGGACCGAGGCGTCGGCAGCCAACGGCTGCGCTGGGACGGCGGTTACCGGTTCTTCCGGCGCCTGAACCCGCTTGGAGTCATATTGTTCAACGACACGGAACAGCTCGGCGGCGCGAAATGGTTTGGTGACGTAGCCGTCCATTCCTGCCGCGAGACAACGCTCGCGATCGGCAGCCGTCGCGCTCGCGGTCAGCGCGACGATCGGTACACGAGCCTTCTCGGGCCGAGCGAGCGCCCGAATTGCCGCGGTCGCGGCGAGCCCGTCCATGACCGGCATGTGGACGTCCATGAGCACCAGGTCGTAACCTTCACGGTCGACCGCTTCAACGGCTTCCTGGCCATTCCCAACGGCCACGACCCGGTGGCCGCGCTTCGTCAGAAGATCGACGGCGACCTGCCGGTTGACCGCCCCGTCCTCGGCAAGCAGCACGGTGAGCCCCGGGCCCCTCCGCAGGCGCGCCGCGCCGGCCGGGCCTTCGCCCTCGTCTTCCCGCATAGAGACCCCGAGTGCGTTGGTGATCGCATTCAGGAGATCGGACTGTTTCACCGGTTTCACCAGCAGTCTGGAGACATCCAGTCTGCGCAGCAGCGCGTCGTCGCTTGGCCGGCCAGCGGACGACATCATGACAATACGGGTCTCCCTGAGCCCTGGGCGCAGTCGCATGCAGGCCGCAAGTTCGAAGCCGCTCATCCCCGGCATCATCACGTCGAGAAGCGCGAGGTCCGGCAGCGCGCCGGATGCCTGTTCGAGTGCGCTGAGCGCCGCCATACCGTCCGCCGCGACGATCGGGATCATGCCCCAGTTGGCGACGATTTCCTCGAGAATCTGGCGATTGGTGGCGTTGTCGTCGACTACCAATGCGCGACGACCGCGCAATTCTGCCTCGCGCACGGGGCGTGCCTTCTTTTCCTCCGGAGCGAGCCGGAAATCGGCAGAGAAGGTGAAAACGCTGCCAGCATCGGGCGTGCTCTCGATCTGCATCCGCCCGCCCATCTTCTCGGCAAGTTGCGCCGCGATCGCCAGGCCGAGCCCGGTGCCGCCGTATTGCCGCGTCGTCGACGTGTCGGCCTGGGCGAAAGCCTCGAATATTCGCTCCTGCTGTGCTTCCGGGATGCCGATGCCGGTGTCGCGCACCTGGAACCGAAGGCGTGCCCCGTTGGCACTCTGCCCTTCCAGCGTGACATCGACCACCACTTCGCCGTTCTCCGTGAACTTGATGGCATTGCCGACAAGGTTGACGATGATCTGCCGTAGCCTTGTCGGATCACCAGTCAAATGGTCCGGCACCTCAGGAGGAATATGGCAGGCTAGCTCAAGACCTTTGTCGGCGGCACGCTTGGCGAGCGTTTGCAGGGTATCGCCCAATGTATCGCGCAGCACGAACGGGATCGTCTCGAGCTCCAACCGGCCGGCCTCGATTTTCGAAAAGTCGAGAATGTCGTTGATCAGGTCCATCAGTGTGTCGGCGGAATGGAGGATGATCGAGACATATCTGCGCTGCTGTTCGGAAAGCTCGGTTCCTTCGAGCAGTTCGGCAATGCCGATCACGCCGTTCATGGGCGTTCGAATTTCGTGGCTCATATTTGCAAGGAACTCGCTCTTGGCAATGCTCGCCTGCTCGGCAGCATCGCGGGCGCGCTCGAGCTCCTCACGCGACTTGCGCAGTTGCTCCGTGCGCCGCTCCAGCTTGGCTGTTCGCTTGGCAACCAATTCCTCCAGGCGATGGCGATGTTCTTCAAGCTCGGTAATATCGGAATAGACACAGATCGTTCCGCCGTCGCTGGTCTTGCGCTCGCTGACGCGGATGGTGGTTCCATCCTTGTGCATCAAATTAAAGGGTCCGCGCGGATTTCGGTGGCGTTCGAGGCGTTGGGCAATCCACTCCTCGACCGTCTGGCCGTCGAGGGGCGACAAGCCGCTTTCCGCAAAGGTACGGATCACCAGCTCGAACGGCGTGCCCGGCGTTTCGACGGCAAATGGTCCGGCAGGAAGAACGACACGCTCTGGTCCTGAAAAGAAATCTCGGTAGCGGGAATTGTAGACCACAAGCCGATCGCTGGCATCGTAGAGCGCGAAGCCCTCCAGGGACGACTCGATTGCGTCCAGCAACTGCCGTTGCGCCGCCTCGGCGCGCGCGGTAGCAGCCGCGGTTGTCGCGACAAGCTCCTCGAGATGCTCGCGCTGCTCCTCGAGCTCGGTAATGTCTGTATACGCACCGACCAGGCCGCCATCGCGGGTGCGGCCCTCACTGATGCGAATCCACATTCCGTTGTTGAGCCTGAGCTTGAATGGAGGACCAGGATTGCGATGCCGCTCCAGGCGCTGCGCAACCCACTCCTCTGCGCTGAGTCCGCCAAGTGGGGTCAACCCGTGCTCCACAGCGGAGCGTATCAGATCCTCGAAGCTCATTCCGAGCGCGACCCTCGGCGCAAACAGCTTTTCGAAGCGCGAGTTGAATGCGACCATTCGGTCGTCGGCATCATAGAGAACGAATCCTTCCAGGGCTGACTCGATCCCGTCCAAAAGTCTGTCGCGTGCCGCTTCTGCCCGCGCCTGTGCGGCCCGGGTAGCTTCTAGCTGCTCCGCAAGTGTGTGCTCGGTGCGGGACGCTTGAGCAATATCGGTTCTCTTGGTCATTAGATCCCTCCGCATCCCGGTGGGATGTTCAGGCTCCTTACGGGAATAGACCGCGCAGCAGTTTGGCTTCGGTCACGCGGGAGATCCCCTCGATTAGGGCGGCAGTACGCAGGTCCAGCGCGTCAACTTCCGCACGGCGGCGCGTGCGCGCGAACGCATCCAGCAGGATCGCCTTGAGCCGGTGATTGATCTCGTCAAGCGTCCAGGTCAGGTTCTGCAGCCCCTGCACCCACTCGAAATAGGAAACGGTCACTCCGCCGGCATTGCCGAGAATGTCGGGGATGATGTGCACTCCACGCTCGTTGAGGATCTCGTCAGCCTCAAGCGTCGTCGGGCCGTTGGCGCCTTCGGCGAGCAACCGACATTTGATCCGCTCGGCATTCTCGGCGGTCACCTGGTTTTGCAGTGCCGCCAGAACAAGGACGTCACATTCCAGTTCCAGAAGCTCGGCGTTGGAGATCGGCTCCGCATCGGGAAAGCCCGCCAGGACCCTGTTCTTGGCGACATACTCTAAGAGCGCATCCACTGACAGGCCAGCGGCATTGTAGAGCCCGGTCGAGACGTCGCTGACGGCGATGATCTTGATCCCCGCCTCGGCCAAAAACCGCGCCGCGAAGCTGCCGACATTGCCGAACCCCTGGACTACGGCGGTCGATTTGGCCAGATCCAGCCCGATTGCCTCGGCCGCGGCTTCGATGACATAGACCAGTCCGCGCCCGGTCGCCTCCTTGCGCCCAAGCGAGCCCCCGAGCACCACCGGTTTGCCTGTGACAACCGCCGGAACCGCATGGCCAACCTGCTGGCTGTATGTGTCCATCACCCAGGCCATCACCTGCTCGTCGGTCCCCATGTCGGGCGCCGGGATGTCCTTGTCGGGCCCGATGATGTCGATGATCTCGGCGGTATAGCGCCGGGTCAGCCGTTGCAGTTCGCTTTTCGAAAGAACGGTCGGGTCGACGCGCACACCACCTTTGGCGCCGCCAAAGGGCAACCGCATCAGGGCGCACTTCCAGGTCATCAAGGTCGCCAGCGCCGCCACATCGCCAAGATCGACATCTTCGTGATAACGAATGCCACCCTTGGTCGGCCCCATGGTCAGGACATGCTTCACCCGATAGCCAAAGACCGTCTCGACCTGCGCGCGGTCGTCGCGGAAGAACGGGAACGACACCACCTGCGTGCGCTGCGGGAACAGCAACCGTTGGCGGATATTGTCATCCAGATTCATGATCTGGGCGGCCTTCAGGAACTGTTGCTGGGCAAGACGGAACATCGGCGAGTCCCACTCGCCGCCATGGGCGCGCTTGCGCGCCAGCGTGTAGCGGATTGCCCGGTCGAGCGCCACGCCGTTGAGCCTGGTCTTCAAGAGAAAGTCGCTGGCTCCTGCCTCGACCGCGTGCGCCGCGAGCTTCACATCGTCGAGGCCGGTCAGGATCACCACCGGGACATCCGGGGCAGTCGATCGGATTTTGAACAGCGTCTCCAGCTCCTGGCTGTCCGGCAGGATCAGGTCGAGCAGCACCAGGTCAGTCGCGCCCCGCTCGAGCTGCAAAAGCCCGTCGGCCAGGCGGTCCACGGCCATCACCTCGCAGCGCAACTGCATTTCGGTGTCGAGCAGTGTTTGGACCAGCTTCGCGTGGAGCGGGTTATCCTCGACAAGCAATATGCGCACGATTTGATCGCTCATGCTTTGCCTCCCTCCGGACGGCCCCCCCGCGAGTATATCAGGTTTGTCGTGACTTCTGAATCTTGACTGTCTGGGGACCGCGTCGCATCAGCCGACGGCGTGGTGGCATCCGTCGCGACGCAAAGACGGCCCAAGTCCCGGTGATACATTCGAAATCTCGAAGCACAGACCCCCTTCGCAATTAGCCGTGAGGCTCCTGAGGAACGGTTCGACCCAACGCTCCCGCTCATAGCGACTACAATGTCCGGTGCTGGCGAGCAATCTTGCCCTTCGGCGCTGTTGCGGCGAATTTCCGGATCCCATCCTTCCAGGACGGAAGGTGGAACCGGAAAGATCGACCCACTACAGACATCCGCACGCTTGCCGAGGCAAGCAAGTTCTGCGGTGCGAACTGGATCGCCGCGCTAAACAGACTGCAGAGCAATCCGCTGGTTTCGTGCGGTTATGAAGGCCGTGTTGCGGACCATCCACCCGATTCTCATCCTTTAAATGCCCGTACCTGGGTGAAACTGCCGCATTCTCAATTTTTGAAGCGACACCAACATCAAGTGGACGTGGGATACACTCCGCGGCCCTGATAAGCCTGTCAGCCGAACGCCAAAGTGGGGACATCGACGATCGACGAGCCGCCGTCGACGGTAAGGGTTGATCCGGTGACCATAGATGCTTCCGATGAGCACAAGAAGGCTATCACGGATGCAACCTCGTCAGGGTGGGCGGGGCGCCCGAGCGGGACGTCGCGAGTGACGATCCGGTAGGCTTCCTCGCGAGAAGCCAGGTTGAGCCGCGCTCGCAGTTGATCCATTTCGGCATCCGCCATCTCGGTGGTGACCCAGCCGGGGCAGACAGCGTTGCAGCGAACACCCTCGCGGCCGAAGTCACGGGCGATGGATCGCACAAGCCCGATCTGCGCGTGCTTCGTCACAGTGTAGCCGAATGCGCTGGCCGGAGCCGCGAGACTGGCGATAGAGGCCGTAACCGCGCTAGTGCCTTTCCTGCGGATCAGTTCCGGCATTGCAGCGCGCAACAAGACGACTGCCGTGTCTAGATTCGCTCGGCAGGCATCCGCCCAATCGCGGTCGGTTGTGTCGGCGATCGTCGCGAAACCGTGGCCACCCGCGTTCGCCACCACCACGTCGAGCCCACTGAACTGTTCTACCGCGCTTGCGACTGCGGCCTGCGTCTGTGCCGGGTCTGCGGCATCGCCGACGAATACGGAGGCCCCGATCGGCTCCGCTACCGCCTCGAGTTGCGCCTGGCGCCGCCCCATGACCACGATCCTTGCACCCTCCTGCGCCAGCCGACGCGCGGTCGCGGCCCCGATGCCGGTTCCCCCGCCCGAGATCAGCGCCACTTTGCCCATATATCGCCCGCTCATTGCGCGATGCCCCCTGCCGGTACAACGCCTTCCGCAACCCATGCGTCGAATTTGCTCAACACGGTCCCGCAGAAACGGGCATCATTGATGTGACAATCCAGAACCGTCATCTCGACGCGTCCGAGCATGGCGTTCTCGATCTCGGAAGTGAAAGCCTCCAATCCCTCCGGATCATGCGCCGCTTCTCCGGGCCGGTCCCACTCTTCGATACCGCCTTTCGGAAGAATGAAGTGGGTCGCGCCCTTTGCCGAGGCGAGACGGTCTGCCATGGAGCGAGCGAGTTCTCGCCGCTCCTCCGCATTGAACGCCACGTTCTTGATGAGCCGGTTATGTTGATGGAAGGGGCGATTCTTGAACCTGTCAGGAATATCCTGCCAGCCGGCCAAATCCAGAATGTCAGCAGCGCCCGGGGCCACAAGTTGTGGCGTTCCGCTGCGGCCTGCTCCCGAGAGCCGGTCGGCGCCTGCACTCACCAGCGAACCGTGCTGAACGTTGACGAATTCCTGCAGGGAGAAGTCCATGACACAAGCAAAGACGCCCTCGGCTGCAAGTCGTTCGAATGCCATGCCGCCCATGCCGGTCGTATGGAAAACGGCGACATCGTATCCTCGCTTCATCAATTCCGGGTGCAGCCGCTTCATGTACTTCAGGCAGGAGGAACCGAGCGAGGTCATGCCGATAACCGGTCGATCGAAAGACGGTGCCTCCACTGCCCTGGCGGCGCCAAGCACGGCTCCCGCAGCCTGGCTGAGTGACGATTTGCACAGCGGGTTCAGGCCATACAGGCCGCCCGCCCAAAGAATGAACTGAACATCGGCCGCCATTCGTTCTGCGGCAATCAACGGTGAGCCGGCAACAGTCGAAACGAGATACTTCGGCACCCCGATCGGCAGGGCCTGCGCACAGTCGAGCGCGAGGTCCGTGCCCATCGTGCCGCCAAGGGCTATCATACCGTCGAAGCGGCCCTCGTCGTACAGACGACGGGTCAGCAGCGCTGCCCCGGCACTCATGCGTTCAAAGGCTTCGCCTTCTTCGCCGAGTGCGATCAAGTCTGAAATTGTCATGCCAGCCGCCTGAGAGACATCGTGCTTGCTGACCGCGACCGGAAATGTCGTCTCCCCGAGGATGCTGACATCCATGGCAAGCGCTGCTCCGCCTTGTGCCTCGATGCGCTCGATCAGATAGGTGAGTTCCGGGGCTTTGGTGTCGAAGGTGCCAATGACCAGAATTGTCTTTCTCATGGTTCCCCCTTGAAATCCGGGCTTATTCGAAAAAGGCAGTACAGAGGTTCCGCGCTTCCTCAACGAAGCGCTCATTGCGCAGCGTACCTCCTGTTTCGTGGATTCGCGGTACGATCCAGCCGACATAGGACAACGCGCGTATCGTGATGAAGATATCGAGACCCGTATGGTCCAGCGCTCGTCGACTGACATAGCCATCAATGAGCGCAGCCTTCAGATCGGGATAGTCCGGCTCGGACATGTTCTTGAGTAGAACGGTCGCCATGTCGAACTGCCGATAGCCAAAGCCGCCGTCGTCGAAATCGATAATCTTGACCTTCTCTCCATCAAGCAGGACATTCTCGCGGACGAGATCCGCGTGGATCAGGCCGTAATCCAGGCCGGACGAGAGCTCGGCCACCCGGTCTCGTGCCACTTGCCGAAAGCGGAGGAACAACTGGCGTGTGTCGTCGGAAAGCGTCGGGTTCTCCCAGAAACGTCCCCACAGCGAAGCGTCGCCAAGGAGGCCCTCCAGATCCCAGTGGCAGCGCTTGAAACCCGCGGGTCGCTTCCAGGCGTCACAGGCTGCATGCAAGCAGGCCATTTCCGCACCGATGGCGTGAAAGACCTTGCGCCGATTTTCGAGGTTGAGCGGATGACGGCTCTTGCCCAGGGGAATACCGGGCAGCCAGCCGACGACATCGACGAAGAACGTGTCAACGCATTCGAGAAGGCGCCCATTACGCGACGGGAGCGGCCGCGGCACATGCAGTCCTGCCTCCTCCATCGCTTCGAGCCAATGCAGTTCCGAGGCAAGCTCGTCCATTTCTCGATAGCCAGGCCGCTTGATCCTAAGTGCGAAATCGCCTTGTGCAGACCTGACCCGATAGACCCGGTTCTCTCGTCCTGCCACAAACTCGCAGTCGGCGTCCGTTAATCCCCAAATTGCAAGGGACGCCTCTACAGGGTTGCTCATATCGTCACCGCCGCCTCGTCAATGACCTCATCGAGAGTCGTCATCAGCAGGTCGAGATGTTCTTCCGCGAAAGGCATCGGCGGACGGATCTTCAGGGTGTTCTTGTGACGTCCCAGCTTCGAGAGAATGATGCCGCGGTGCCTCATCTGGTTGACGACGTGATCGGCAAAAGCGATTGCCGGCTCCATGCTGTCATGATCGAGCACGAACTCGGCGCCGAAGACCATGCCGGACTGACGAACGTCGCCGATGATCGAGTACTTGGCGGCCATTTCCGTCAGACGCTGATGCGCTAGCGCGCCCATTTTCGCGGCGTGAGCCTGAAGCTCTTTCTCCTGTAATTCCTCCAACACCGCCATTGCGGCTGCGCAGCTCACAGGGTTGCCGCCAAAGGTGTTGAAGTAGCGGAACGAATTGCGAAAGCGCGCCATGATCGCGGCGCTGGTGACGAGACCCGCAACGGGATGACCATTGCCCATGGGTTTACCCATGGTGACCACGTCCGGGGCCACGCCCTGCTTCTGATGCGCCCAGAAGTGACTGCCACAGCGACCGAAGCCCGACTGGACCTCGTCGCAGATCAGCAGACCGCCTGCTCGCCGTACGGCGTCTGCCGCCGGTTTCAGCCAGCCTTCCCGTTGTGTCGGAAACCCCTCGTTTAGGAACAGCGGGCAGACAATCAGTGCCGCGAAGCCGATGCCGCTTTTCTCCAGATCGTCGATCGCCTCCTGCACCTTGCCGGCAAAGCGCTGCCCGTCGGGATCGGCGATGCGGTAGCTGTCGGGCGCTTCGACGTGGCGCAGATATTGGCCCAGACCGAAGCCGACCGCCGGCACATTGCTCTTGGAGAGATGGCTCACCAGCGTGGTGTTACCGTGGTAGGTGGCATCGGTGGCGATGATGCCACGCTTGCCCGTCATGGCCTCGGCCATCCGAAGTGCAATGTCGTTGGCCTCAGAGCCCGTGCAGGTCAGGATCGCGGTCTTCAACGGATCGTCATAGGTCGCGGTCAGGCGTTCCACATAGTCGAGGATGCCTTCATGCAGATACCGTGTGTGTGTGTTCAGCGTTGCTGCCTGCTTGCAGATCGCCTCGACCACGCGCGGGTTACAATGCCCGACATGGGGGACGTTGTTGTAGCAATCGAGATACTTGCGCCCGTCCGCATCCCAAAGCCAAACCCCTTCACCTCGCACAACGTGAATGGGATCATCGTAAAATGTTGAAACTTTCGGGCCAAGAAGCGTACGGCGCCGTGCAACTAGCTCAGACATTCGATGTTTCTCTCTTCGATGCATTCCGGCTCCTTGCGACGGTCCACACTTGGGCCGCGATGGCGAGAACAATCATCGCGAACAGGATGAAGGCAATCGGGCGGTCGATGAAATCCCATGGCTCTCGTACCCGCGCCATCGCGGTCCTCAATCGATCCTCCATCAGCTTGCCAAGGACAATGCCCAGGATGATTGGCGAAGTGGGTAAGTCGAGTCGTTTGAGGATGAAGCCGAAAAATCCGAAAGCTGACGCGATGGCAATGTCGGTCAGCGAGTTGCGCAGCGTGTACACGCCGATCAGGCTGAAAGTGAGAATCATGATGCCCAGGAATCGATTGGGGATCAGCATGACCTTCATCAGCGAGGTCGTGGAAAAAAACAGAAAAGTGACGACGATGACGTTCAACAGGAACAGGCAAATGTAGAGTGCATAGACGAAATCCAGATGCTGGGCGAACAATTGCGGACCCGGAATGACGTTGTGAACATAGAACACCGCAAGCATCATCGCAGTGAGTTCCTCGCCAGGGATGCCTAGCGCCAGAAGTGGAATCATTGCTGCCGCAGGCACGGAGTTGTTCGCCGCCTCCGATGCGACGATGCCTTCCGGGTTGCCTTTGCCGAAGCGTTCGGGGGTCTTCGATGTGCGCTGTGCATAGGCATAGGACATGAACTGCGACATGAACTCGCCCACGCCGGGGATCATTCCGCATACGACTCCGAACGAGGAAGCCACCGTTGCCACGCGCTTGAAGACCCACAATTCACGCATCTGCGTGAAGAAGCCGGTCTTCTCCACCTCGGGAAGTTTGATCGGTTTGTCTTGGCTCATAACCAGGACAAGGGCCTGGCTGATGGCAAACAGACCGAGCACAACGACGATCAAATCGACGCCTGACTGAAGCCATGTTTGACCAAATGTGAACCGTTGCGTGTAGGCGGTGGATTCGATCCCGATGGTTTGCAGGAAAATGCCCAGGAACGCCAAGATTGCCGCTGGTAAAACTTGGCCGCGGTGGGTGACGATGACGAGTACGATGCCGAGCAAGGCTGCGAGAAATATTTCGCGAGCGCCGAACATCGGCGCGATCTTTGCAAGCACAGGTGCAAGAAGCATGAGCGCGGTTATGGAAAAAACGGCGCCGTAAAACGATGCGGAATAGGCGAGGCTCAGGGCTCGCCGTGACTCGCCTCGCTTCGTCATTGGATAGCCGTCGTAAGTGGTCAATGCATTGACGGGCGTGCCGGGGGTGTTGACGAGGATCGCAGGAATGGCGCCCCCGAACATCGATGAGCCGTAGATACCGAGCAGAGCGGTCAGCCCGACGATCGGTTCGAGTGAAAAGGTGACTGGGAGGACGATCGCGATGGCCACGGCCGCGCCAACGCCGGGCATCGCGCCGACAAGCACCCCTCCGATCGACCCGATCATTAGGGCAGCGATCACGTCCCAGCGTGCCAGGATTTCTATACTTGAAAGAAGAGTGTCCATAGGGCTCTCAGAAATAGCGAAGGAGGAAGTAACGAAGTGTCCCGGGGGCGAATTCGTAGAGCGCTCCGCCGGGTATCTTCACATTCATGGCCGTCTTGAAGAACAGGACGACGAAAAGACCGAAAAGGCCGGCAATCCCAACTGTGTATCTGCGATAGCCCAGGCGCAGCGCTAGACCCGTGCAGAAGGAAATGGTCGCAAGCAAATATCCGATCACCGGTATTGCAACGACGTACAGCATGTACCAGCCGATGAATTCGAGCGAGCGGACCCAGACAGCCGCCTCTTGCCAACGACCGGGGGTGCGCGTGACACGCCCCCTCGAAAGGGCATTCAGCAGGCCGAATAGCACCACGCCGCTGAGGGACAGCACCGGCCAGAACCGCGGTTGGGACGCGAAGCCCTTTCCCGGCAGCCAGGTCGTTTGCCACGGAACGGCCGCGAGAAGTGCTACGGCGATGATCATTGTTATGGTCGCAAAGAGGATTTCGCCCGGCTTCCGACTTTCGGGGAAGACATGCGGATGACTGTCTCCTTGGGGGCTCATCTGGCCGACCTCCGTCTCGAATTGGTCGCGATCGAGTGTCCGTCGCTCGCAGTGAGATGCGACCGACACTCGAAATCATAAAGCACTGCGGACAAACAGCGAGCTAACCTATGCTTCGTAGATCGATCGCACGAAGGCCGGCTGCAGGGCTGAGAAACATCTATTGAGCGAGCATTTTCGAGATGCGCGCGGAAACGTCGATGTCAGACGCGATGCGGGCGCTTGCCGCTTCGGCGTCCATCCAATAGACGATTGCGCCGGTTCTCTTGGCGAGCTCCATCGCCCTGTCCGAGGCCATCGTTTCTTTTGCCGAGGCAACGATTTTTTCACGGACCTCTTTCGGCGTGTCCTTGTGCACGAACAGCCCGTTCCAGAGGGAAATGTTCAGGTCCGGAGTGACTGATGCCAGCGTCGGGGCATCGGGGACGACTGCGATTGGCGTATCGGTGATCGTCGCGAGGATCTTCACCTTGTCCAGGCACGGAAGAAGCTGCTGGATAGTCGTGTTGATCACGTCGAAGTCGCCTGACGCAAGCGAATTGCAGTCAAGTGCCGCAGCAGAAGCCTCGCCGCCCCACTCAAAGCCCAGTTCCTTGGCCGCCGCGAGCGTCGCCTGTGTCGGGAGCAGAAAAGAACCGAAATGTCCGAGAAGCTGCGGCTCGGTTTTCGAGTGTTCCGCCAGCTCGCTCATTGTCGAAAACGGGGAATCCGATGCCGTTGCAATCACGAAGGGATAGGTGAGGAAGATTCCCAGCGGTTCGAACGGATCCGGATTGAGCCCCGGTACGCCGACCTCGGGGCCAACGACAGGGATATCGACGACAAACGAGCCGATCGTGTATCCATCGGCAGGTGCAGATGCGACTTCTGCCGCGCCGGGGAAAGGTCCGCCCTCGGAGGGCTTGTTTACAACTGCGGCAGCGACCCCGTACTTCTTTTCGAAATCTTCCGCAATCATACGCGTGAGGACGTCTTCCAGGTCGCCTGGAGGAAAGGGCACGACGAAACTGACAGGGCGATCGGGGTATTCTGCGGAGGCAGGGCTGGCGAGACTTGCAACAGCCAACAGGAGCAAGGCGATTTTGGACTTGAGCATTGACATTTCCCTCTGTGGTTTATTATTATCACCATCAGTTCAAATATAGCCGCTGTCTTGCCTCTCGTCAATAAAGTTTGGGATGCAAAGGCTCCGGCACCTCTTTCGGATTCCCTGACCTCATGTCTACAACGGTTGCTAAGGCTCTTTCATTGCTCGACTATTTCTCGGAGGCCGAGCCGGAAATCGGCTTATCCGAACTCGCCCGTCGATCTGGCATCGACAAGGCGACTGTGCATCGGATGCTGGTTGTCATGTGCGACCAAGGCCTGCTCGAGCAGCGTGGTGGTGCGCGCCTATATCGCCTCGGTGCAGGTGTCTTGCGCTTGGCGCGTGTTCGGGAGACCGCCTTCCCGGTCACATCGGTGTACCAGCATTCTCTCGATGCCATCTCCGCGGAGTTAGGGGAGACGGCGCACGCCTCGCTGATTTCAGGTCGGGCACTTGCGACGATAGGCGTTTCGGAGAGCAGTCGCGGAAGTCGGGTTTCACTGGTCGCCGGCGAGATCCTGCCGATGCACAGTACAGCATCGGGCCTCGCTTTCCTCGCGTTTTCCAAGGTGGAATTTGTCGATCGTGTGCTGAGTGAACCGATGAAAGCCAAAACCTCGCGGACGCTGACGGATGGAAACGTGGTTCGCGCCCGACTTCAAGAGATCCAGCTCACCGGCTATGCCGAAGCCGATCAGACGAACGAGGATGATGTCTACGGGATCGCCGTTCCGGTATTCGACCTCGACGGCGCGCCGGTTGGGTCGATCGCTGTTGCCACCCCCGCTCACAGAATGACCAACGAGCTTCGTCGCCAGGCTATCGCTGCGCTGTTCCGGGAGGCCGATAAGGTCAACCGTGGTACGGGTGGACGACCGCCAACCACCTTTCTCGCCGCGGCTTCCCGGTTTGCTCGGTCTCAAAACTGAAACGGCTCGGCGTCGCCCACAGGCCAAAGGCCGGTAGGGCCGCGACGACGTTGTTCCTCGCCGCTAGCGGGGTTGACGGATAGTGCTCTTCGGCGCATTATGTAAACCGTCGATGTAAATAATAAACCAATATGGACCAAGGGTCATCATGAACCAAGACCGTATCGACGCGCTCCGCGCGGTCCCCCTCGTACCCTTTCAGCATGTGATGAATGGACGGCGTGTTCCTGCCTCGGATCATGGTACCATGTCCGTGATTTCGCCCGTCGACGGAACAGTGCTGACGACAATGGCACGCGGGACGCGCGAGGATACCGATGCCGCGATTGCCGCTGCTCGGCAGGCTTTCGACAGCGGTTGCTGGTCCGACATGGCTCCGGCGGCCCGCAAGAAGATCCTGCTCAAATGGGCCGACCTGATCGAGGCGAACGCGTTGGAACTTGCGGTGCTGGGCGTGCGCGAAAACGGCACCGAGATCGGCATGGCCCTGAAGGCGGAGCCTCTGTCCGCGGCCGCCACGGTCCGCTTCTATGCCGAAGCCGTCGACAAGCTGTTCGGCGAAGTCGCCCCGACGGATCCGGCGTTCATCGGTCTCGTCCATCGAGAGGCTGCCGGAGTCGTCGGCGCCATCGTTCCCTGGAACTTCCCCCTCATGATAGGTGCCTGGAAGTTCGGTCCTGCCCTTGCTGCCGGTTGCACCATGGTGCTGAAGCCTGCAGAGACCGCCTCCCTCGGCCTCGTGCGGATAGCTGAGTTGGCCTTGGACGCCGGTATGCCGCCGGGCGTCTTCAACGTGGTGACCGGCGAAGGAGCGGTCGTTGGCGCCCGAATCGCGGAATCCATGGATGTCGATGTTCTGGTTTTCACCGGCTCGGGGCCGACCGGAAGGTACCTGCTCGAAGCAGCGGCGCGGTCGAACCTCAAGCGGGTCTATCTGGAGCTCGGCGGAAAGTCTCCCAACATCGTGTTTGCCGATGCCCCAGACCTGGATGAGGCCGCCAGAGTATCTGCCCACGGCATTTTCCGGAATTCCGGCCAGGTTTGCATCGCCGGTTCACGCCTCCTGGTCGAACGCCGGATCCATGAAGAATTCGTCGAAAAACTGGCTGTCCATGCCGCATCCATCAAGGTCGGTGATCCGCTCGATACCGCTACCCAATCCGGCGCAGTCAATTCCGAACGGCAGCTCAAGCAGAACCTGCAATTCGTGGAGGAGGCGCGCAGCAAAGGACGCAGGGTGATCGGCGGTCATCGTATTTTGGAAGAAACCGGGGGCTTCTACATGTCGCCCGCCATCGTCGCAGATGCCGACAGGGATGACCGGGTCTTTCAAGAAGAGGTTTTCGGTCCAGTCTTGGCTGTGACGGCTTTCGATACCGAGGCAGAGGCCGTGGCGCTTGCGAACGACAGCAAATACGGCCTCGCTGCAGCGGTATGGACCTCCAACCTGTCGCGCGCCCATCGCATTGTACGCAAGATCCGGGCCGGGCTGGTGCACATCAACACTTATGGCGGGTCTGATCTCACCGTACCATTGGGCGGGGTGAGGCAGTCGGGAAATGGACACGACAAGTCACTCCATGCCTTCGACAAGTATCTCAACCTCAAGACTACGTGGATCAAGCTGTGATGCGCGCACTGGTTCTCGATTTCGGCGGAGTGATCTCCAAGACACTGTTTGAGACGCATGCGCTGTCTGAGGCGGCGCTCGGCTTGCCTTCGGGGACACTCACGTGGCGCGGCCCCTTCTACCCCGACGGCGACGATGCCTGGCGTGCAATGCAGGCCGGTGAAATGACCGAACGCGACTACTGGGCATTGAGAATGCGCGAGACCGGAGCCCTCATCGGTGAGACGTGGACCGAATTCCCCGAGTTCGTCGGCCGCCTGAGAGGTGCTGACCCGCAAGCTGTCATACGCCCCGAGGCGCTTGGCGCGATCGCACGGGCCAAGGCGTCCGGTTGCAAACTCGCCATCCTCTCAAACGAGCTGGATCTCTTCTACGGCAAGGATTTCCGCACCAAGCTCCCCTTTCTTACCCATTTCGATCTGATCGTTGACGCAACCTATACAGGTATTCTCAAACCCGATCCCCGAGCCTTCCGTTTCGTGACGGATGGACTGAATCTCGAGGCGAAGGACTGTGTTTTCGTCGATGACCAGGCCAAGAACCTGAGCGGCGCCGTCTCGGTCGGCATGCCGCATGTCCATTTCGATGTAACACGTCCGGGCGAAAGCTATGCCCGCGCGCTCGACATGCTCGCACGAGGAAACTAGCCGAATGAAGACGTCCAATTTTCTGAAGGAAAACAATGCGAGGCGCTTGTGGCACCCGATGGCGCATCCCGCCGAAACCCTCGCCAATCCGCCCGATATCATCGTCGAGGCGGAGGGTGTCGAAATCATCGACGTTGATGGTCACCGGCTGGTCGATGCTGTCGGGGGATTGTGGAACGTCAACCTCGGCTACTCCTGTGAACCGGTGAAAAAAGCGATTGCAGCGCAACTCGACAGGCTGCCCTACTATTCGATCTTCCGTGGCACGACGAACGACAATGTCATCGAATTGGCCGAGATGCTCGCCGTGTTCTTTGCGCCGGACGGCTTGTCGCGCGCATTTTTCACATCCGGTGGATCAGATGGCGTCGAGATCGCGTTGCGCCTCGCGCGGCAGTACCACAAGATCCGGGGCGAGGCCGGGCGGGTCAAGTTCCTCAGCTTGAAGAAAGGCTATCACGGGACGCACACGCTTGGTGCGTCGGTAAACGGCAATGCCAATTTCAGGACCCAGTATGAACCCCTCATGCCGGGCTGTTTCCACACCCCGGCGCCCTATACCTATCGCAACCCGTTCAACGAAACCGATCCCGAGCGGCTTGCACAATTGTGCCTTGCCGCGGTCGAAGACGAGATCAAGTTTCAGGATCCCTCGACCATCGCCGCATTCATAGTCGAGCCGGTGCTTGGCGCAGGTGGCGTCATCCCGCCGCATAAGAGCTTCATGCCGGGATTGCGCACGATATGCTCGAAATACGGCGTCCTTCTGGTCGCCGATGAAGTCATCACGGCTTTCGGGCGTACCGGAAGCTGGACCGGCTCGCGCCACTGGGGCGTTCAGCCGGACCTTCTTTGCTCGGCAAAGGCCATCACCAACGGTTACTTCCCGTTCGGGGCAGTCATGCTGTCCGACGCCGTTGCCGAAGTGTTCGAGAAGGACACGTCCGGAAAGGGCGCCATCGGCTCGGGCTACACCTATTCCGGCCATCCGGTCGGTGCTGCGGCAGCCATAGCCTGCCTCCGGGAGACGGAACGGCAACAGGTTGCGGCGAATGCCGCGGCGCGCGGAGACGAGCTTTTTGCCGGTTTGCAAGCCCTGATGGCGAAGCACGGCGTGATCGGCGACGTGCGAGGTGGTCACGGTCTCATGTGCGCCCTGGAACTGGTTTCCGACCGTGGCACCAAGGCGCCGATCGACAAGACGAGCATCGGCAAGGTGCATCGCGTCGCCTACGAGGCTGGCGTGATGGTTCGCGTCTCGGGCAACAACATCATTCTGTCCCCACCGTTGATCGTTACTGCAGCGGATGTCTCAAAGATCCTGTCCGCGCTGGATACAGGTTTCTCGGCTCTCTGAGGTCTCACCTTCCTGGCGCATCGGCCCGAAAATCGTATCCGATTTTCGGAAAGCTCGATGCGTAGATTCAAAGAGTTACAGCGACCTTTGCGCGTCTGAAAAGACGCGCGGCGCTGTAGTCATTCCGATCATCGCCAGCACCATCACCGGCAGAGTGAAATCCATCCCCGTGACCTTCATCGCCGGGCTGCTGATCGGCGTCACCGAGAGCATGCTGACGTCGATCAAGCCGCTGGCTTGGGCGCCCCCTCTCATCATCGCCGCCATCGCCATGCTGTGGCTGTGTTCGCTCGCAACCACGGTTTCAGCATCGATCAGGGATAAGGCAAGAGGCGGGACTACATGCGTGCTCTGCAACGTCTGCTGCCGAGATCGATGACGCTTTGGCTCAGACCGTCAGCTCAGCCAGTCCGACGAAGAGGCGGAGGGCCTCCGGATTGGCCAGCGCTTCCTGATTTTTGACAGCACGCCCGTGAACCACCTCGCGCACCGCGAGCTCGACGACCTTACCGGTCTTGGTCACGGGAATATCGGCAACGGCGATGATCTTTGCCGGCACGTGGCGCGGGGATGCGCCGGTTCTGATCTGCAGCCTGATCTTCTGCTTCAGGGCCTCATCGAGTGCCACGCCAGTGCGGAGCTTGACGAAGAGAACGACGCGAACGTCGTTGTCCCAATCCTGCCCGATGCACACAGAGCTTTCGATCTCGGGGATTCGTTCGACCTGGTTGTAGATGTCGGCCGTGCCGATCCTGACCCCGCCCGGATTAAGTGTGGCATCCGAGCGGCCATGGATCACGATACCGCCATGCGCGGTCCATTCCGCGAAGTCGCCGTGGCACCAACAGTTTTCGAAGCGCTCGAAATAGGTCGCACGGAAGCGAGAGCGCCCCGGATCGTTCCAGAAGCCAATCGGCATGGACGGGAAAGCACTGGTGCAGACGAGTTCACCCTTGCCGCTCTCAAGAGGCTTGCCGTGGTCGTCGAAAACCTCGACGGCCATGCCCAGCCCCGGCCCCTGGATTTCGCCGGACCAGACAGGCTTCACCGGATTGCCGAGCACGAAGCATGACACGATATCGGTGCCGCCGGACATGGAGGCGAGGTGGATATCTGGTTTGATGTCCCGGTACACATAATCGAAGCTTGCCGGCGAGAGGGGCGAACCCGTCGACAGCACCGCCGCCAGCCGGTCCAGGCGATGACTTTCGCGCGGCTTCACCTCGGCCTTGGCAAGCGTATCGAGATATTTGGCCGAGGTACCGAAGACTGAAAACTGCTCATCCTCGGCATAGTCCCACAGCACCTTTGCATCGGGAGCAAAGGGAGAACCATCATAGAGGCAGAGCGTGGCACCGCTTGCAAGGCCGGAAACGAGCCAGTTCCACATCATCCAGCCGCAGGTCGTATAGTAAAAGAGCCTGTCCCCGTCACGAAGATCACAATGGAAGCGATGCTCCTTCAGATGCTGCAGCAGAGTTCCCCCTGCCGAGTGGACGATGCATTTCGGTACGCCCGTCGTTCCGGAAGAGAACAGGATGACCAGCGGGTGGGCGAAGGGCAGCGGCTCGAACTCGGGTTCGCGGCCATGATGGGCCGCTATGAAGGCCTCAAAGGTCTGTCCGTTCGTCAGCCCTGAGGCGAGGCTTCCTGCGCCGCCGCAATAATCAACGATGACGACGGGCACGCCGAGCCTTGGCTCCAGCAACGTCACCTTGTCGCTGATATCGATGCGCTTGCCGTTGTACCAGTAGGCATCGCAGGCAAGGAACAGCTTCGGTTCGATCTGGCCGAAGCGGTCCATCACGCCCTGTTCGCCAAAATCCGGAGAACAGGAAGACCAGATGGCGCCGATCGATGCCGCCGCCAGCATGCAGGCCACAGTTTCAGGGAGGTTCGGTAGCATGGCGGCAATGCGATCACCCGGCCCGATTCCGAGCGAACGATAGGCCTGCTGCAACCGAGAGACAGTGTCGGCGAGCCGGTCCCAGCTCCAGCGGCTGGCTACCTTGTCTTCGCCACGAAAAACGAGCGCATTGTCGCTGCCCCGCTTTGCGAGCAGGTTTTCCGCAAAATTAAGCCTCGCCGCCGGGAAGAACCTTTCTTCCAGGATATCGCCTGTCTCAAGCAGATGGACTTCGCCCTTATCGCCTCGCACACCGCAATAGTCCCACACCGCAGACCAGAAGGAGCCACGCTGGCGAACGGACCATGCATGGAACTGGTCATGGTTCGGCAACGAAACGGCAAATGTCTCGGCGCACCATTTGCGGAAGCGGGTGACTTCCGCCTCCGCGATGCGGTCTTGCGCAGGTGTCAAATGCGGCATCGCGGTCGCGCTCATCGAGAGACTTCCCTTATCATCCGGGCCACCGGCGATGGCCGCCCTCTTCCTGGAACTGGCGGTAGTATTAGTTGTATTCACATCTAAGATTGATCCGTCGTCAGGATTTGACGGCCGTCTTCCGCGCAAGATCGAGTGCCTCGCTGATCGTGGCATGATTGCCGATCTGGTTCATCAGGATCAGGATCAGGCGGGCGTTCATTGCGTGGCTCTCGGCTTCCGAAAGTCCCTCATGCGCCTTGATCAGGAGCGCATAGGATTCGTCGGGCCGGGTGAAATTGGGCTTGATTTCAAGCATCCTCTCGATCCTTTGCAAGGGCACGGGCAAGGGCGGCAGCGATCGCGTTGGCATCGAAATGCTCGAAGCGCGCGGCAACATGCTGGTCGGGACGGATCAGGTAGACCGCGCTCTTCGCCCCGCCGAGATAACGCTCGCCGAGCGCCCCGTTTTCGCGTGCCGAAAGCGGAAGCACCCTGAGCGCAATGCCGTGCGCGGAAAATTCCTCCGGGACGTTCGCATCGATCGCGAGCACCGTGAAATGGCCGCCGATCAGGCGCAGCAACCACTCCCCGCCGATCGGTGCGTCCGGACATGGACTGCCAGGGCGCGTGCGGGCGGGCAGACCGGGCAGATCGGGTCCGTTCAGCCGCGAGCCGTCATAGGTGCAGGGAACGGAAAGACGGCCGGAATTGACCAGGGTCCGCGCGAAGGGAACGGTCTCGGCAATCTCGAGAACCGCATTGCGAAAGAGCTTCGAGATGGCGGACTTCGGCGTGATGAAATCCGTTGCCCGCGTCGAATTCGCGATGTTCTCGTCCGCCCCGTGGACGCGCTCCTCGTCGTAGGTGTCGAGCAGCGCATCGGGCGCGAGCCCCTGGACCACAAGGGCCAGCTTCCAGCCGAGATTGTCGGCATCCTGCACGCCTGAATTGGCGCCGCGCGCGCCGAAAGGCGAGACCTGATGGGCGGAATCCCCGGCAAAGAGAACCGGGCCATGGCGGAACTTCTCCATACGGCGGCACTGGAAGGTGTAGATCGAGCACCAGTCGAGTTCGTATTCGACATCCGGCCCCAGCATGGCGCTGACCCGGGCGCGGATATTCTCCGGCTGCAGTTCCTTCTGCCTGTCGATGCTCCAGCCCAACTGAAAATCGATCCGCCAGATATCATCGGGCTGTTTGTGCAGGAGCGCGCTGTCGCCGGACTTGAAATGCGGCTCGAACCAGAACCAGCGTTCGGTCGGGAAATCCGCCTTCATCTTCACGTCGGCGATCAGGAAATTGTCCTCAAAGACACGTCCCTCGAAGCCGAGGCCAAGCATGGAGCGGATCGGTGAACGCGCGCCATCGCAGGCGACCAGCCAGTCGGCTTCCAGGCTATAGGGTCCGTCCGGGGTCATAAGGTCGATCGTCACATGATCCGCATGCCGCGTTACATGGTCGATGCGGTTGCGGCCGCGGATCTCGATCGGCGCGCCCTCGCCCCGCGCTTTGATCAGGGCGTCGTGAAGAAACTTCTCGAACCAGGGCTGCTGCAGATTGATGAAGGCGGGAAAGGCATGGCCATCTTCCGGCAGGAGATTGAATTCGTAAAGCAGCCTGTCATCATGGAACACCTTGCCGATGCTCCACTGCACGCCCTTGGCCAGCATGGCCTCGCCTGCACCGAGACGGTCGCAGATCTCGAGCGTCCGCTTGGCGAAGCAGATGGCACGGCTGCCGAGACCGGCTCCTTCCTGGTCGTCGAGAACGAGGACCGGGACGCCGCGCAGGCCAAGGTCGAGCGCGGTTGCGAGTCCCACCGGGCCGCCTCCGGCGACGACGACCTTGTGCCTAACCGGCGTTACGGCGGTTTGGTCCGGCGACTTGACGTACGGGTACAGTCGAAACGCCAACGGATAGCGCTCCGTGACAGGGGTTTTCATGATCCCTCCTCCGGGAAACGATCAGCCTTGAAGGTCTGCCCACATCTGCAGATCGCGCTCTGCCGTCCAGATGCGCGGATGGTCTATACCGCGCGCCTCGTCATAGGCCCGCGCCACATTGAACGGCAGGCAGTGCTCGTAGATTGCATAATCCTTGAACTTCGGATCGCATTCGAACCGCACGGCGTCCCAAGCCTCGCGCAGCGATCCGCCGCGGGCGGCAATGCGGGCCACCGGCTTGTAGGTCGATTCGACAAAGTCCTTGGTGCGGTCGAGCGCGGCATCGACCGCATCGCGGCCGACTACGGCATCGCCACGGCCCGGTGCAATGGCCGCCAGATCATGGGCGCGGATCGCTTCGAGCGTATTGCCCCAGTCCGCAAAATGGCCGTCGCCGCAATAACAGGCCGAATGGGCCTCGACGATATCGCCGGTGAACATGACATTCTGGTCGGACACATGAATGACTGCGTCACCGGCGGTATGGGCGCGGCCTACCTGCAGGATGTCGACCCGGCGCTTGCCGAGGAAGACGGTCATCTTACCGTTGAAGGTCGTGGTTGGCCAGGTCAGGCCCGGAATGGACTCGTGGCCCTGGAACAGGCGCGGGAAACGCTGGAACTCGCTTTCCCAGTCCTCCTGCCCGCGCTCGACGACCATCTTGCGCGCCGTCTCCGACATGATGACCTGGCTGGCATTGAAGGCGCTGGCCCCGAGCACCCGCACGGCGTGATAATGCGTCAGCACCACATGGGTAATGGGTTTGTCGGTGACGGTGCGGATGCAGTCGATCACCTTCTGCGCCAGACGCGGCGTGGCCTGCGCCTCGACCACCATGACGCTGTCATCGCCGATGATGACACCCGAATTCGGGTCGCCTTCGGCGGTGAAGGCATAGAGCCCGTCGCCGATTTCGGTGAAGCTGATCTTCTTTTCGGTTAGGTCGCCCTGGGAGGCAAATGCCATGCTCATCTCGTCATTCCTATCGTGCATAGGGGTCGGCAAGGGCGGGCAGGATACGTCCCACACATTCGCCAAACCCGATTGTGAAATCGTCACCGCCTGCTGTGCCGCGCAGGGTGATCGTGTCATTGTCATGCAAGAAACTGCGGGTCTCGCCGCTGGCCAGCGTCAGCGGCTCCTTGCCACCCCAGCTGAGTTCCAGCAGCGAGCCACGGCTCTCCTTCACCGGTCCGGAAATCGTGCCGGACCCGAGCAGATCGCCGGTATTCATGGCGCATCCTGAGGTCGTGTGGTGGGCAAGCTGTTGGGCCGCGGAATAGTACATTTCGCGATAATTGGTGCGGCTAATAATGGTCTCAGCCTTGCCCTCCGGCGCCAGAGCCACGTCCAGATCAATGTCGTAGAGCAGCGGTCCAGGCTCGGCGAGATGCGGCAGAAGTGGCACCTCGCGCGCCGGTGTCGAAACCCTGAAGGGCTCGAGCGCCGCCTTCATCACGATCCAGGGCGAAATGGTCGTGGCCGTCGCCTTTGACTGGAAAGGTCCAAGCGGCTGATATTCCCAAGCCTGGATATCGCGGGCCGACCAGTCGTTCAGCAACACATAGCCGAAGATCATCGCATCCGCTTCGGCCACCGTTACCGGCCGTCCGGATGTGGAAGGCAGCCCAACCACAGCGCCCATTTCAAGCTCGATGTCAAACCGCTGCGACGGGGCAAAGTGCGGCACCGCATCATAGGGGCCCTTCAACTGGCCCCAGGGACGCCGAACATCCGTGCCCGAGACCACCACCGACGAGGCGCGGCCATTATAACCGATCGGAATATGCAGCCAGTTCGGCGGCAGGGCATTTTCCGGCCCCCGGAACATCGTCCCCACATTGAAGGCATGGTGGCGGCTGGCGTAGAAATCCGTGTACTCGGCGACCACAAAGGGCAGATGCAGCTCCGCCCCGGCAAGCGGCGCTAGATGCGGCCCGACCAAGCTGCGGCTTTCGGAGCCTTCTTCAAGGAGTGCAGTCAGTTGCGCCCGCAGCGAAGCCCAGACTTCGAGACCCGCCGCCATCAGCGTGTTCCAGGCCGGCTGGTTGAGCAGCGGACCGCCGTTGAAGGCGATCACGCCGGTCTTCTCCAGCGCCGTAACGTCTAGAATGCGATCGCCGATCGCCACGCCGCAATGTTTCGCACCATCGCCAGCGGCAAAGACGCCGCAAGGCAGGTTGTTGAGCGGGAAGGGGCATCCGGCATCATTGGCGCTTTCAACCCAGCTACGCATCAGCGGCATGCTTGCATCCTTCGGCAGGGATTTTTCGGAGAAGGAAACAGGTCACGACTTCATGCCAGGGGTGCCGTCGAACTGCTTCTCAAGGCTGTCCCAGCAATCGATGTAATCATCCTGTAGCGGCGCATTTCTAGCGGCCCATTCGGTCAGGTGCTGGGGAAAGCGCGTCTCGAACATGAAGCTCATCGTTTCTGCCTGGAAATGCGGCACCATCGGCTCGTTCGAACCATGTTCGAAGGCGTTACGGTCAGGGCCATGTGGCAGCATGCAATTGTGCAGGCTCATGCCGCCGGGCGCAAATCCCTGCGGCTTGGCATCATAGACGCCATAGATATTGCCCATCAGCTCGGACATGATGTTCTTGTGATACCAGGGGGGGCGGAAGGAATGTTCGGCCACCATCCAGCGCTCGCGGAACAGCACGAAATCGATATTGGCGGTGCCTTCCTGACCCGATGGCGCGGTCAGCACCGTGAAGATTGACGGATCGGGATGATCGAACAGGATCGCGCCAACAGGCGAATAGGTCCGCAGGTCATATTTGTAGGTGCAATAGTTGCCATGCCAGGCGACAATATCGAGCGGTGAGTGGCCGATCATGGTTTCGTGGAATTGCCCGCACCATTTAAGGATCACGCGCGAGGGAGCCTCGCGGTCCTCGAAGGCCGCGACCGGGCATTTGAAATCCCGCGGATTGGCGAGGCAGTTTGCCCCGATCGGGCCACGATTGGGCAGGTCGAACTTCTGGCCGTAATTCTCGCAGACAAAACCGCGGCACGGCCCTTCCAGCACCTCCACGCGATAGACGAGACCGCGCGGCAGAATGGCGATTTCCTTCGGCTCCAGATCGATCACGCCAAGTTCCGTGCAGAAGCGCAACCGGCCCTCCTGCGGCACGACCAGCAGTTCGCCATCAGCCGAGTAGAAATACTCGTCCACCATGGATTGGGTTACGAGATAGACATGGGCCGCCATGCCCGTCTGGGTGTTGACATCGCCGGCGGTAGTGACCGTCTTCATGCCCGTCACCCAGGTCAGCATCTCATCGGCATGCGGTATCGGATCCCAGCGATACTGCCCCAGCGAAATCACATCGGGCAGGATATGCGGGGCCGATTTCCAATGCGGCACGTCGATCTTCGAAAAGCGCGAGGTGTGCTTCACCGACGGGCGGATGCGGTAGCACCAGGTGCGCTCGTTCTGCCCGCGCGGCGCGGTGAAGGCGGTTCCGGAAAGCTGTTCTGCATAGAGGCCGTAGTTGCATTTTTGCGGCGAATTCTGCCCTTGCGGCAGTGCGCCCGGCAGGGCCTCTGTCTCGAAATCATTACCAAAACCCGGCATGTAACCTTCTTGCGAACCGTTAAGGCTGGGCGCACGGGTCATTGCGGGATCAAGCGGATGCGGGTTCATCGTCGGCTCCGAAAGGCGGGTTCGAATTTGCGCGGATTAAATAGTTGCATACGCAACTTTGTCAAGCTAAATTTGACAGATGGAAAGAAAGGAATGGCAATGCAGGCAGACGCGGTTCTTCATGATTACTGGCGGTCTTCCGCGTCATACCGGGTGCGCATCGGGCTGAACCTGCTTCGTCTGCCCTATCGCAGTGTGCCCGTCGATCTGCTCACCGGCGCCCAGCGGAGCGCGGACTATCTCGCACGCAACCCACAGGGGCTGGTGCCGACTATTGAGATCGACGGCGGCGAATTCACCCAGTCGTTGGCGATACTCGAATATCTCGACGAGACGCGCGCCGCCGGGTGGCTCCCGCTCGACCCCAGGGAGAAGGCCCGTGTTCGGGCGCTTGCCTATGCAATTACCATGGAGATCCATCCTATCTGCAACCTTCGTGTCGCCCGCCACGCGGTTTCGCTCGGTGGCACATCACTCGAAGACTGGATGAAGCATTTCATGCATGAAGGCCTTGCCGACTTCGAGGCTATGGTCGCGAATGGGACCGATGGCCGCTATTGCCATGGCGACACTGTGAGTCTGGCCGATATCTGCCTCGTGCCGCAGATCTACAATGCCCGGCGATGGGGCGTGGATATGGGCAATTTTCCGAGAACAGGCGCTATCTCATCGCGTCTGGAGGCGCTAGAACCGTTCATCGCCGCGCACCCGGACAAGGCACGTCCCCAACCGTGACTTGTCCTCTATCGGGCAGGGGTGGGCGGCAGGATCATGGATGTCAGAATGGCAGAGCAGAGCACCGACCCGGATTTCGACCTTGAGCAATTCCTTCCCTATCTGCTCAATCAGGCAGCGGAGGCGACATCGCGCTCGTTCCAGGCAGTCTACCGCGATCTCTATGGGATGACGCGGACCCAGTGGCGCGTGATGGCCAATCTCGGCAAGTTCGGCGCCATGACCGCCAAGGACATCTGCACCATCTCCCATATCGAAAAGACGAAGGTCAGCCGCTCTGTCTCCGCGCTCGAACGTGCGGGCCTGCTCCTGCGAACCCCGAGCGAGGACGACCGGCGCGCGGAATTCCTGAGCCTCACCGAGCAGGGGATGACTGTTTTTCGTGATCTTGGCCACCGCGCGAACGATTATGACAGAAAGTTGAGAGCGGACCTCGGCGACAGGGTGTCTTCCGAACTCATCAATTCGCTCGAACTGTTGATGAAACGTTGAGTCGACCGTCAGCCGGCCCCGTCTGTTACGTCCGCCGCTTTGACAATTTGAGCCTGATTCGAGAGCCTATACCCGGGCTTCCGTGACGCCTCGACAGCCGATGAAAATGCCCGGGAAATTTTCCCATCGGCTTTCGCCATTTCCTGCAAATGGGAACGAACGCTCTGTCCTCCCGGACGAGGACGATTGTGAGTTGTGTCCCGGTGCGCTGGTGTTTCGGGAAGAGGCTCATCGGCGCGCGAACGCGTCCTTGCCGGGATGATATCGATGGAAGCTGGCGATGATGTCGTCTTTTCAGTGAATTGCCATCCTTTCCCATTCACTTCTGTTCCTGGAGCCACTCCTGAAGCTCGGATTCGGCTTTCTCCAAGGCGCTGTAGTTAAGCAGCTTCCGGAGGAAAGCGACGGTGACGGCGCGGGCGCGGAGGTTGAATTGGCCGTCGGATTGTTCCTCGGCGACGGCCTGGTAGACGTCGAGCTTGTCATAGAGCTGCTGCAACCGGTTCTGGACGCTGCGCAGTGACAGGTTGCGGCGTTTGGCAATTGTCCGGTCCGTCAGACCGAGCGCGATGTCGACGAGAATCTCGTATTCGGAATCGGTGAAGCTGTTCGCGTGGCCGATGCTCCTTTGCTGTAAACCGCGCACCTCGCGGTCGATCACGCATTGGCTTTCCACGAAAATCGAGCGAAGCGCCAGCTTCAGCCGCTCGTCGGAGGCGGACTTCAGCACGTAACCATAGGCGGCCCCGTCCGGAACGATGCGCGACACGCCGCGGACATAGGCCTCGTCGGAGTAGTTCGACCAGAAGAGGATGCGCGTTTCCGGGCGCTCTTTCCAGATGGTGCGCGCCGCCTCGATCCCGTTGCGTGTCTGCATCTGCAGGTCCATGACGATATGTGCCGACTTGTGATCGCGCGCGAGCTGCTCGCCGGCGATGCCGTTCTCCGCCTCGATGACGGTGTCGCATTCGGGAAGAGCGGCACAGACCGCCTCGTGCAGATACGAACGGTGAAGTGGATCGTCCTCCACGATCAGTACCTTCATCGCGGATCCTCCTTGATGGCTGCTTGCGGCTGGGGCTCGAGGTCTGCCCGGCGCTCTTCGAGCGGCAGCAGGACAGCGACCGTCGTGCCGCGGTTCCTATCACCCGGTCCGATCGCGAATTTCGCGGAAATGAGCCGTGCCCGCGTCTTCATGTTGTCGATACCGCCGCCGATGCGCCCGCGGGCTCTGGCGAGGCCGCGTCCGTCGTCCGAAACCTCGATTTCGAGCTCGCCGGCCTCGGACCGAAGCCTGACGGTGATCGCCATCGGCTGGGCGTGGCGGACTGCGTTGTTGATCGCCTCCTGCGCAATTCGGAAAAGCGCGACGCTGACCGTCGGTTCGAGGCCGTCGAGAACACCCCCGCTCTCGTCGACGAGTGCCCACTCGATCGGCATCCCGCTGTCGCGCACCGACCGGTCGAGATGGTTTTCGATTGCCTGGGCAAGGCCGAAGAGCTGCAAAACGGAGGGCTTTGCCTGTTCGATGATCTGCCGCAGATCCTGCATGCAATGATGCAGACCGCGGGAAACCGGTTCCAGCGCCTCACTGCTCAGCTCGCCGGCGCGGGCCAGCCGGTCGATGCGCCGCGACAGCCGCGTGAGGTCGGCAAGGGTCTGGTCGTGGAGGTCCATGCCGATGCGCTGACGCTCCTGTTCGAGCGCCTCGGTCAGCTTCAGCGCACCCTGCCGCAAGCCTTCCTCGCGAGCACGCGCCTCCGCCTCGACGATGGCGGATTGCTGGGCCTGTTCGGCGGCCCTGAGCGCGAAGAAATAGGGGGCCAGCAGGTCGGCGATGATCCGCGCCCGGCCGATGTCCTCCATCGTGTATAGGCCCGGCGTCTGCGACGAGCAGCTGAGCGCCGCGATGATCTTGCCTTGCACCTTCATCGGGACATGCAAGCGGCTGCGCAGCGATTGTTCGATGATCGGCCGCTTGAATGCGCCCTCGAAATGGAAGCGCGCATCCTGGATGGCGTCGTCCGTCAGCAGGTAATCGACCTCGCCCCAGAGGAGGGAACGGATCGGGCTATTGACGACCGGCGCCGAGGCGGCATCGCCCCAGGCGGTGTCCATGCCGGTCTCGTAGGCGGTGTGATAGTTGCCGTCGACCATCAGGATGCAGACGTCGAGGTGATCATGGGGGATGATATGCGCCACTTCCGCCGCGACGGCGCGGATCGCCGAGCGGAAGTCGAGCTGGCCGGCAAGCAGCCGGGATATGCCAAGATAGTGATCGACCAAGGCGGCCGGCGCCAGATGCGGCATGTGCGCTGTTCCTCCCGCGATCGCGCCCGTTGCTCCGTGTGCGGCGACCGCCAGCTCCATTAAGCGCTCGACAGGGCGTGCTCGTCTTGCACGAACACGCAGCCTTTTGTGCAAAAGCCCGCAAACGGGTTGCCGTATACGATCTATACAGGCGGCAAATTCTCCCGCATCCTGCCATTACTGAGAGGAGGAAGCTCAGTGCAAGTCCTATTTGCAGACGACCGCAGAGAGAGCGGCCGATGAGGCGATCCGGCCGAAGCCGGGTCCAGAGGGAGGAAAACATGACATTTCGCAAGATGCTTCTGGCGTCAGCGGTCGTCCTGTGCGCCGCAATGCCGAATTCCGCGTCGGCCGAAACATCCGACAAGAAGATTGCGCTTTCGAACAATTATGCCGGAAACTCCTGGCGGCAGGCGATGCTCACGAGCTGGGACAAGGTGACGGGCGAGGCCGTCAAGGCGGGCGTGGTTGCGGCTGCCGATCCCTTCACGACGGCGGAAAACCAGGCGACCGAGCAGGCCGCGCAGATCCAGAACATGATCCTGCAGGGCTATGACGCCATCGTCCTCAACGCCGCCTCGCCGACCGCGCTCAACGGCGCGGTCAAGGAGGCATGCGATGCCGGCATCATCGTCGTCTCGTTCGACGGCGTGGTGAGCGAGCCCTGTGCCTGGCGGATCGCCGTCAATTTCAAGGAAATGGGCCGCAGCGAGGTCGAATATCTGTCGAAGAAGCTGCCCGAGGGCGGGAACCTCCTGGAGATCCGCGGCCTTGCCGGCGTCTTCGTCGATGATGAGATCTCGGCGGGCATTCACGAGGGCGTCAAGCAGTACCCGCAGTTCAAGATCGTCGGGTCCGTCCATGGCGATTGGGCGCAGGATGTCGCCCAGAAGGCCGTCGCCGGTATCCTGCCGAGCCTTCCCGAGATCGTCGGCGTCGTAACCCAGGGCGGTGACGGCTATGGCGCCGCCCAGGCGTTCGCAGCCGCCAATCGGCCGATGCCGATCATCATCATGGGAAACCGCGAGGACGAACTGAAGTGGTGGAAGGAGCAGAAGGATGCCAACGGCTATGAAACCATGTCGGTCTCGATCGCGCCCGGTGTCTCCACGCTCGCATTCTGGGTTGCCCAGCAGATCCTCGACGGCAAGGAAGTCAAGAAGGACCTCGTCGTGCCCTTCCTGCGCATCGACCAGGACAATCTCGAAGAGAACCTCGCCAATACCCAGGCCGGCGGTGTTGCCAATGTCGAATATTCGCAGGCCGATGCGATCAAAGTGATCGAATCCGCGGAATGACGGTCTTGCCCATGTGGCGCGGTCCTCTTCGGGGCCGCGCCACAGACCCCGTTCAAATCGATCCCAATACAACAGACGGCGGTAAATGACGGTCAGAATGTCGAAGTCGATAATCGAGGTTGCCGACGCCAAGGTGAGTTTCGGAGCGGTCAGGGCGCTCGCCGGCGTGACGCTCGCCATCCGGCCGGGGGAATGCGTCGGCCTCGTCGGCCATAACGGTGCCGGCAAGTCGACGATCGTCAGCGTCATCAATGGTGGCCTGACGCCGCAGCAGGGCAGCATCTCGGGCGACGGCGAACCTCTTCAGCGCTACGGTATCAACGCGGCCAGGGCGCGCGGCATACGCTGCGTCTTCCAGGAGCTTTCTCTCTGCCCGAACCTCACCGTGGTCGAAAATACCCGCATTCTGCACCGCCAACTGGGTGGCCTCGGCTGGCGCAGGCGGGCAAGGCTCGTGATCGAGCGCAGCCTCGATGCGGTTTTTCCGGGCCACGGGATCGAAAGCGACAGGACGGTCGGGGATCTTTCCATCGCCGAACGGCAGATGGTCGAGATTGCCATGGCATTCTCCGATGCCGGCATTGCGCCCCGGCTCATAATCCTGGACGAGCCGACCTCCTCGCTCGATGGGAGCCTCGCCGAGCAGATGCTCGCTTATGTCCGGCGTTTCGTCGCGGGCGGCGGTGCGGTCTTTGTGATTTCCCATATCCTCCACGAGATCCTCGCCACGGCGAGCCGGATCGTGGTCATGAAGGACGGGCGCATCGTCGCCGAACGGCCTGCCGATGCCTGGAGCGAGCACGGCCTGGTCGAGGCCATGGGAAGCGTCGTCAAGGGCGAGGCGCATCGGCGCACGCTGCGCGACCTTGCCAAAGAGCCCGTGGTGATCGCGCAGACCGGCCGCGGCCTGTCCCTTCAGGCCAAACGCGGCGAGATCGTCGGGCTCGCCGGGCTCGCCGGACACGGCCAGACGCGCATGCTGATGAAACTCCATGCGGCGAGCACCGCCGATTGGCTGCCTCGCCGCGACCCGGCGGTGACCTTCGTCGCGGGGGATCGCCGCCTGAACGGCGTCTTCGAACTCTGGAGCGTCCTCAAGAACTTCTCCATCGCCTCGCTCCACGATCTTGCCGCACGCGGCGTAGTCGACGCCGAGGCGGAGGCCGAGCGCGCCGGAGAGTGGAGGCGCCGCATAGATATCCGCACGCCCGACATGGCCAACCGCATGCTGTCGCTTTCGGGCGGCAACCAGCAGAAGGTGCTCTTCGCCCGGTCGCTCGCGACCCGGGCGCCGGTGGTGCTGATGGACGACCCCATGCGCGGCGTCGACGTCGGCACCAAGCAGGAGGTCTACGAGATCATTCGGCAGGAGGCGCAGCGCGGCCGCACCTTCGTCTGGTATTCGACGGAGATGGAGGAGGTCTGCCTCTGCGACCGCGTCTATGTCTTCCGCGAAGGGGAAATCGTCGCGGAACTGGCGGGAGACGCCGTCAGCGAGGAAAACATCCTCGCCGCGTCCTTCAAGGGGGAGGCAGCGGCATGAAGCTGACGCCTTCGGCTGATGCGATCCGGCTCGCCATTCCCGCCCTTTCGCTCGCCGTGCTTCTTGCTGCCGTCTTCTGGCTGCAGCCGCGCGCGATGAGCTATATCGGCCTCAACCTGCTCTTCAATCTCGCGGTTCCGATCGCACTCGCGACGATCGCCCAGATGCTCATCATGTCGGTGAACGACCTCGATCTCGCGATGGGCACCTTCGTCAGCTTCGTCGCCTGCGTGACGGCGACCTTCCTGCGCGACCAGCCGCTTGTCGGGATTTTGATCCTTGCCGGCGCCGTCGCCGTCTATGCCGTGCTCGGCGTCGTCATTCACCTGCGCGGCCTGCCATCGATCGTGGTTTCGCTCGGCATGAGCTTCGTCTGGGCCGGGCTTGCCGTGCTTCTGCTGCCGGCGCCCGGCGGACAGGCGCCGGAATGGGTCCGAAGCCTGATGACGATGAAGCCACCCGTCGCCCCGATGGCGATCGTCGCCAGCGTCGTCATTGCCATCGTCGCGCATCTGATCGTAATGCGCTCCTCGCTCGGCGTACTCATCCGCGGTATCGGCGGCAATCAGCGCTCGGTGGAGCGGGCGGGCTGGTCGGTGCTCGCCGCCCGCGCTGCGGCTTACGGACTTGCCGGCGTCTTTGCGGTGCTCGCCGGCATCGCGCTCGTCGGGCTCACCACATCGGCCGATGCCAACATCGCGCTTAGATACACGCTGCTCTCGATCGCGGGCGTGATCCTCGGCGGCGGCGAATTCATAGGCGGGCGCGTCTCGCCCATCGGCGCGGTCATCGGCGCCCTGACGCTGACGCTTGCCGGCTCGTTCCTCTCCTTCCTGCGCATCTCGCCCGACTGGCAGATCGGCGCCCAGGGCGCGATCCTCATTATCGTGCTCGCCTTGCGCCTGCTGATCAACCGCCTGGAATATCGGGAGAAGCGGCGATGAGGATCGTCGACCGGCTTTCGCGCGCGCCCTGGATCTGGTCATGGTTCGCGGCCTTCCTGGTGTGGTTCGCGACGATCATGGTGACGGGCGGCGCAAGCACGCTCGGCCTCTCCCAGGCGGCGCTGACCTTTGCCGCCTTCTCAATCATCGTCGGCATCAGCCAGATGTTCGTCATCACGCTTGGCCCCGGCAACATCGACCTGTCGATACCCGCCACCATGACGCTCGCGGGCACCGTGGCGCTGAAGCTCATGGACGTCGACAACGCCATGATCCTGCCGGGCTTGGCGACGGCAATCCTGATCGGGATGGGTGTCGGCCTGTCGAACTATGCCCTCATCAAGGCCCTGCGCATCCCGCCGATCATCGCGACGCTGTCGATGAGCTTCATCATCCAGTCGGCGGCCATCTGGACCAATCGCGGCCTGCGCATCAAACCGCCGAGCTTCCTCGCCGATTTCACGACGTCGACCACGCTCGGCGTACCCAACGTTTCCCTCGTGGCGCTGGTGATCTCCGTCGCCGCCTGGTTCCTGCTCGAAAAGACCGTTTACGGGCGCTGGATCTCCGCGATCGGCCAGAGCATGCCGGCGGCGCGCATGGCGGGCGTTCCGGTCGACGGCACCCGTTTCGTCACCTACGTGCTCTCGGCCGTTCTTGCCTCGCTTGCGGGCTACCTGCTCGCCTGCTTCTCGGGCGGTGCGGCCCTCAACATGGGCACGGAATATCTTCTGATGTCGATCGCGGTCGTCGTTCTCGGCGGCACCGCGGTCGCCGGCGGCGATTCCAACGTGCCGGGCATCTGGGGCGCGTCGCTCTTCATGTTTCTCGTCGTCTCCATGCTCAATACCTACGGCCTCGGCGCGGGCATCCGCCTGATCATGACCGGGCTCATCATCATCAGCGTCATCATGCTCGCAGGCGGCCGACAGCCGGGCGCGCGTTAGAGCATGGACCGACCGGAGTGAAACGACGATCGATAAGATCATGCGTCAGAAAGAAAGCGTTAGAGCGTCGATCTGATCCAGTCAGATCGAAACGCGCTCGAGTTCGGGGACGGACCACATGGCCAGGGAACAAATCTACCAGATCGACGATCCGCGTTTCGCCCATCTGATCGTCGGCAGCGCGCGCCTCCAGGAGCTCTATTCCGGCTGCCGCTGGGCGGAGGGGCCGGTCTGGTTCAGCGATGCCAACCAGCTCCTCTGGAGCGACATCCCGAACGAGCGGATGCTGCGTTGGACCCCGGAAGGCGGCGTCTCCGCCTTCCGGCAGCCGTCGAATTTCGCCAACGGCCACACGCGCGACCGGCAGGGACGCCTGATTTCCTGCGAGCACGGAACACGCCGCGTCACCCGGACCGAGATCGACGGCTCGATCACGACGCTCGCCGAAAGGTTTGGCGGCCGGCGGCTCAATTCACCCAACGACGTCGTCGTCCGGTCGGACGGCACGATCTGGTTCACCGACCCGACCTACGGCATCCTTTCCGACTATGAGGGCTATCGCGCGGAGCCGGAACAGGAGAGCCGCAATGTCTACCGGCTGGACCCGATAACCGGCGAGCTCGCCGCGGTCGCCACCGACTTCAACCAGCCAAACGGCCTCGCCTTCTCGCCTGACGAGACGATCCTCTATGTCGCCGACTCCGGCGCAAGCCATGACGACGCGCTGCCGCGGCATATTCGCGCCTTCGATGTTCTGGACGGGCAGCTCGCCAACGGGCGTGTCTTTTCGACGATCGACAACGGCATCCCCGACGGCATCCGCACCGACACGGCAGGCAATCTCTGGTCGAGCGCCGGCGACGGCGTGCACTGCTTCGCACCGGACGGCGTGCGCATCGGCAAGATTCTCGTGCCGCAGACGGTCGCCAACCTCACCTTCGGCGGCCCTCGCCGCAACCGCCTCTTCATCGCCGCGACGACGTCGCTCTACGCGATCTATGTCACCGCGACCGGCGCCCAGGTTCCGTGAGCGGGGGGTGTCGCTTGGCATTTCGCAACGGTTCGAGCCACGTCCTACCCGGAGCTGCGATTTTGGCCAACTGCCTTACCGGCCAGACGGCGCCAGTTTCAGGTGGCGTCCGGTAGGATTTTATCCTGCTCTCACAAAGAGCAAGCAAAGCTGGACGCATGAGTATGGCCGAAAAACTGGGCATTACCCTTCCCACTGAAATGGCCGACGCCATCAAGGCGCGCGTGGAGGCGGGTCTTTACGACTCCACAAGCAAGGCAATGCGCGCGGCGGTGCGCGCCCTTCTTCGGGACGAGGAAGAGCACGAGGAGCGCCTGGCCGCAATCAGGGCCAGCGTGCGCCAGTCCCTTGTGGATCCCCGTCCGAGTCTGACGGGTGGAGAGGTCCCGAAGCACCTCAACAGTCTCTACTCCGAGCACCAAAGCTAAACGCTCGACGAAGCGATTCCAGGTTGTTTACCGCCCTGAGGCGGTCGCCGACATTTGACCAGACCGCCGACTTCGATCACGGCAGGCGTGGAGGAGCGGTGCAGACCCTCACAGGTAGCCGATCACCGCCGGTGGCCGATCCCAGGCATCGTGCCGGCCGTCCTCATACACGATCGGAGCATTCGCGAGTTCCTCATCCGTCGCGTCGTCGAGACAGGCGATGTTCACCGCATGGAACGGGCCGCCCATCATCTCGAAGTCGGCGCTGGCAAACGGATGGACGCCGCAGTGCCGGCAGAGGACGTGGCGGATCATGCGTTCGCCGAAGCGGTATTCCGCCAAAGCCTCCTCGCCGGAAAGCAGCGAGAAATCCTCTGGCGTGACGAACACCTTCCAGAACCGCGTCTTCAGGCAGGAGGAACAGTTGCAGCGAAAGGTTGTCGTCCACCAGACGCCCGGCCGCGGCGCTGGGGAACGGCTTCCCTCCGGTGCAAGATCGAGATTTGCGGAAAAGCGCACCGCGCCGCAGTGGCAGCTTCCGTGATAGCCCTTCTTCATTGCATTTCCTCCTGCCGGGCAGCGACATAGGCGACGAGCCGGTCCATGCACTCGCTCCATCCCTCCGCGTGCGAATCGCGGCTCTCGGCGCTCGTGAACGGCGCCTGATGGAAGGTGAGACGCGTGCTCTCCGCCACGTCCTCGAGGGTGACCGTGATCAGCGTGTCGATGGCGCCTTCCTCCTCCCAGGTGAAGCTGAGGACGATGCGGCTCTGGGCCAGGATCTCGCGATAGCTGCCGTGCGCCCAGTAATCCTGGCCTTGGGGCGAGCGGACGCAGCCGCGCCAGGCGCCGCCTTCACGAAAATCCGTTGTAATCGCGGGCACCGTGAAGTCTTTCGGCCCCCACCAGCGGGCCAGGTGTTCCGGTGTGGTCCATGCCTCGAAGACGAGGTGGGCGGGCGCCTTGAAGATGCGCGTGATGGTGAGGCCGGTTTGCTCCTTCGCAGACGGGGCATTCATGATCTTCTCCCTTGCGGTCGGGCGAACCCGGTTCAGTCGTGATCCGATTTCTCGTTGCGCTGCAGTTCATGAAGATAGTCGTCGAGCCGGTCGAAACTGCCGTCCCAGAAGTGGCGGTACCGCTCGACCCAGTTAGCGATTTCCTTCAACGGCTCCGCCTCCAGCCGGCACGGCCGCCATTGGGCATTACGGCCCCGGGATATCAGCCCCGCGCGTTCCAACACCTTCAGATGCTTGGATACCGCCGGCAGGCTCATATCGAATGGCGCTGCAAGTTCGTTCACCGTCGCCTCGCCGGCGGCAAGGCGTGCAATGATCGCCCGGCGGGTCGGGTCGGCCAATGCCGAGAGGGTGCTGCTGAGTTGATCCACTTGTTTAACCGGACGTTTAATTAACTTATCGGTTTATTATAAAGATACACCGGACTGTCAAGCGCTCCCCTTGACCTGCGACAATTGATCATCCATATACCATCCATGTGGATGGTAGAGAATTGCTCATGAACGTCAGGCAATTGCGCGACAAGACCCCGGAGTCGGAGAAGATCACGATCAACCTCGGCTATGTAGATCTGGGGAGGATCGACCTGCTCGTGCAGGAGGGCTTCTACTCCAACCGGACCGACTTCATCCGGACGGCAATCCGCAACCAGCTGGCGAGCCACTCCGACGAGATCTCGCGCTCCATCGACCGGCACACGCTGGAGCTCGGGCTGCGCGATTACGCGGCCACCGATCTCGAGGCGGTGCGGGCGGCGGGCGAACGGCTTCACATCAAGGTGGTGGGTCTCATCCGCATTGCACCGGACGTGAGCCCTGCGCTCGCGCGCGACACCATCGGTTCCCTCACCGTTCTGGGGGCACTGCAGGCAAGCGCCGAGGTGAAGGCGGCGCTTGCGGATCGGATCAGGTAACGCCGCGGGAGCGGCAGGAAGGCAATCATCATGAAGAGCGACTTCGTCGCGGAGATCCTCCGCGCGACCGGCACCTTGCGCGCCGGCGATCCCGCGGGAGCCACCGCGATCATCCGGGCCGCACTCGCGGCTGGAGGCCTCGGGCCGGGGAGCAACGCTGCGCCCGGCGCTACGGCAGTGGCTTCCCGGCCCTCCCAATGGGCAGCGGCGCGTGTCATTGAGGGCAGCCTTGCCGGCGAGCCCGCACCCGCCGCGGATAAGGGGCCACCTTCTGGCCCGGCGTCGAAGCGGCGGAATAGACCTCTGGGCGAGGTGCTGCGCATCCTTGGGGACGGCCGGCGACGGCTTGGACTTGACGGCGCCGTCCGGAGGCTCCCGGCAAGGGTGCCCGAGCTGCCGCTCCCGGATGGTGCCGAGTTCCGGGACCTGACCTTCGCCTGCGCCGCCAGCTCGCGACGCTACCGGCTCTACGTGCCGGCTTCCGGTTCGGATAGGCTCGAGGGCCTCGTCGTGATGCTGCACGGCTGCACACAGAGCCCCGAGGACTTTGCCGCGGGCACGCGCATGAACGAGCTTGCCGAGGAGCATCGCCTGCTCGTCGCCTATCCCGCCCAGACGGCCGGCGACAACGCCATGTCCTGCTGGAACTGGTTCCGGCCGGGCGATCAGGCACGCGGGGCCGGAGAGCCGGCCATCATCGCCGGACTGACAATCAGCGTCCGCGACGCTTTTGCGATCCCGCCGGACCGGGTCTTCGTCGCAGGCCTCTCCGCCGGGGGCGCGATGGCAGCAATCATGGCCGAGACCTACCCGGACCTCTATGCTGGCGTCGGCATCCATTCCGGCCTCGCCTACCGCTCGGCAAGCGACGTGGTATCGGCCTTCGCTGCAATGCGCGGGCAGGGCGGGCCGGGCTTGCCGGCCGACGACCTGAAGGGCGAAGGCGGGCCGCGCTTGATCGTGTTCCACGGAACCGCCGACTCGACGGTGGATCCTTCCAATGCCGAACGGATCATGGCGTGGCATTGTGGCGCCGGGCGGATCACGCGCTCTGTCCAGCCTGCTGCCGGCGATAGGCGCGGCTACACAAGAATTGTCAGAGAAGGCGCGAAGGGAGTGGCGGCGGAGTGCTGGATTGTCGACGGGGCGCAGCACGCCTGGAGCGGCGGGAGCGCGCGCGGATCCTACGCCGACCCCAAAGGCCCCGACGCTTCCCGGATCATGGTACAGTTTTTCCTGGGCACGGCGCCGGACTGCTAAATCGACAGTTTGCTTCAGTTTCTTGGCACATGCCTTATAGAGGAGACGCAGCATGGACCGTTTCACCGGTGGCTGCCTGTGCGGCAACGTACGAATCATGGCCTCGGGACGACCATACCGGGTCGGCCTTTGTCACTGTCTCGATTGCCGCAAGCATCATGGAGCCCTTTTTCACGCTTCCGCGATATTCCCTCAGGAGGCGGTGACGATCGAGGGCGAAACACGCGATTATGCCGGCCGGTTTTTCTGCCCCCGCTGCGGCTCGTCCGTTTTCGGACGCAGCGCCGACGAGATTGAAGTGAACCTGGGATCCCTGGATGCCCCTGATCAGTTGATGCCGACCTACGAACTCTGGACCGTCCGCCGCGAGTGCTGGTTGCCGCCGTTCCCGTTGACGAGACGGTACGAGCGCGATCGTGACGCCACGGGTCGCCTTGAGGAGTGAGGTCAATATCCGGAACGGACTGTAGGGGAAGGCGAGTGGTCAACGAGGCCGGGAGGCGGTAAGGCGCGGTGCCGGCACGAAGCGCGACCTTCGCCAGCGCCAAGCGAGCTTGACTGGACTTAATCACTCCTAATCACTATGATTAGTTTTGAATCGTAGAGGATTTTGGATGGAGACAAAGGTCTTAACGGCTCACGTGCCGCGACCGCTGGCCGAGAAGGTGGACGAGATCGCGGCGCGACTCGAACGCTCGCGCGGCTGGATTGTCAAGCAGGCGCTGTCTGCCTGGATTGATCAAGAAGAAGAGCGCCGGCGCCTGACGCTGGAGGCGCTGGCGGATGTGGACGACGGCCACTTTATTGATCAGCAGGCTGTTGAAGCCTGGGCCAACAGCCTCGACAGCGATACGCCTCTGCAGCCGCCGGCGTGATGCAGCTCATGTGGACGACCAAGGCGGTTTCCGACCCCGGCCGCCTGTATGATATTCTCGCACCGGTCAATCGCTTGGCTGCAGCACGGACGGTGCGGTCTCTGACTGCCGCTCCAAAGCGCCTGCTCGAACAACCGCGCCTTGGCGAACGGCTCGAGGAATTCGAGCCCCGGGAAGTCCGGCGAGTTCTCGTTGGCCACTATGAGATCCGCTATGAAATCCAGCAGTCGACGATCTATGTCTTACGGCTCTGGCACACACGCGAGAACCGCTAGTCTGAAGCGACGTGCTTTCCGACATGTCCGGAAACGAAAAGCAGAGTCGGTCTCAGGCGGCGCTATTGCAACAACGCTGCACGTAAATCCGAGCGGCGAAGCTGATTATCTGAACCGAGCAGGCAAGGCGCTCTGCGCAGTCACGGCCCGAAGAGGCGGCGATCCCAGTAAACCGGGTGATGAAGACTGACCTGAATTTCAGGGAACTCCGAATGAGCTGGATTTATCAGAATATTGCGGTCGAGTCGGGCGACAACACTGGGGACCAGCAAGATCACGCTCCTCCTTTCGAGACACCATTGCTCGCCAAATCCCTTGCGGGCACAAGCGTCACATCGCCGCCGGCACACTCGATTGGTGATCGGCCTCGTGGCTCACATCGCCCATATTCAACAGTCGCGACGGCACCGTTGATCAACCGAGACGCGTCCACGTCCGCATTCCGCAGCAACTTTCCCGCAACGCAGCAATTCCGCCCGCCCTCCGCCCGTGCTACGAAGGGAAAACTGGCGTCCGCCGGCAATCCGAGAGAACCGAGGCAATATGGCGGCACGCCAGCGCATCATTCCCGTTCGACGCGAATATAATCGCTGGGTCGCCAACCAGACGCTTGAGGACTATGCGCTGCGCTTCACCGCGAAAGGCGCACGGCGCTTCTCCTCCGAGCGCATCTCGCAGACGGCGATCGGCGCCATCTCCTTTCTCGCGCTGGAGGCGATCGGCGGCGCCATCACCATGTCCTACGGCACCACCAATGCGATCGTTGCGATCCTGGTGGCGAGCCTGATGATCCTCCTGGTCGGCCTGCCGATCAGCCGCTACGCCATTCGCTACGGGGTGGACATCGACCTTCTGACGCGCGGCGCGAGCTTCGGCTATATCGGCTCCACCATCACCTCGCTCGTCTATGCCAGCTTCACCTTCATCCTCTTTGCGATCGAGGCCTCGATCATGTCGGGCGCGCTGGAGCTCGCGCTTGGGCTACCGCTCTGGATCGGCTACATCGTCAGCGCCGTCGTCGTGATCCCGCTGGTCACCCACGGCGTCCGGCTGATCAGCAAGTTCCAGCTTGCCACCCAGCCCTTCTGGATCGTGCTCAACATCCTGCCCTTCGCCTTCATCGCGCTTGCCGATTGGGAGAAGGTGGGCCTCTGGCTTTCCTATGCCGGCCTCCGGCATGCTTCCGGGCCCGTAGGTACCCTCGCCCCCTTCGATCTCCTCGAATTCGGCGCCGCCTCCGCGGTCATTTTCGCCCTCATGGCGCAGATCGGCGAACAGGTGGACTTCCTGCGCTTCCTGCCTCCGGACGGCCAGCGCAAGCTGCACCATCGGATCGGCGTCTTCCTCGCCGGCGCCGGCTGGGTCGTCCTCGGCGCGCCGAAGCTCCTCGCCGGCTCTTTCCTCGTCGTGCTGGCGCTGAGCTCCGGCGTGCCTTCGACCCGCGCCGCCGATCCGGCGCAGATGTATTACACCGCCTTCGGCTACATCTTTCCGTCGGAAACGGCGGCCCTGCTCCTGATGGTCGCCTTTGTGGTCATCTCGCAGCTGAAGATCAACGTGATGAACGCCTATGCCGGGTCGCTCGCCTGGTCGAACTTCTTTTCGCGGTTGACCCACAGCCATCCCGGCCGCGTCATCTGGCTCGTCTTCAACGTGGCGATCGCGCTTCTCCTCATGGAACTCGGCATCTATCGGCTGCTCGAGGAGACGCTCGGCATCTTCTCCATCATCGCCATGGCCTGGCTTTGCTCGATCTCGGCCGACCTCTTCGTCAACAAGCCGCTCGGCCTGTCACCCCCCGGGATCGAATTCAAGCGTGCCCATCTCTACGACATAAACCCCGTCGGCATCGGCGCGATGGGCGTTTCGGCGCTTCTCGCACTCGTCGCGCATTTCGGCGCACTCGGGGCGACCGCCGCCTCGCTTGCGCCCTATATCGCACTCATCACCGCCTTCATCGTCTCGCCGCTGATTGCCTGGTGGACGGACGGCAAGTTCTACCTCGCCCGCAAGCCGCGCAAGAGCTGGTTCCGCGAAAGCGAAATCACCTGCTCGATCTGCGAGCACCCGTTCGAGCCCGAGGACATGGCCTGGTGCCCGGCCTATGCGGCGCCGATCTGTTCGCTCTGCTGTTCGCTCGACAGCCGCTGTCACGACATGTGCAAGCCGAAGGCACGGCTGAACACGCAAATCGCAACCGTCGCCAAGACGCTGCTGCCGGAGCCGGTCGTCGAAAGGCTCGCCACCCGCCTTGGCCGCTACGCGATCGCCGCCATCCTGTCGATCGCCGGCATCGGCGTCATTCTGGCGATGATCGCGCACCAGACGACCGCAGCCCAGCCCGAGACCGCCGAAGTGGTCGAGCGGACGATCGCGATCGTCTTCTTCGTCTTTGCGATCGCCGCGGGCGTCGTCTCCTGGTTCTATGTGCTCGCCCATGACAGCCGCGTCGTGGCCGAAGAAGAATCCTCCCGCCAGAACACGCTACTCCTGAAGGAAATCGCCGCCCACAAGAAGACCGACGCGGCGCTGCAGAACGCCAAGGAGGCGGCGGAGGCGGCGAACCGCGCCAAGAGCCGTTATGTCGTCGGCCTCAGCCACGAACTGCGCACGCCGCTGAATGCGGTTCTCGGCTATGCCCAGATCCTCGAGCGCGACGAGACCATCCCGCCTGCCCGGCAAGGGGCGATCAAGGCGATCCGGCGCAGCGCCGACCACCTCTCGGGCCTGATCGACGGCTTGCTCGACATTTCCAAGATCGAGGCTGGCAAGCTGCAGGTCTATTCGAACGAGATCGATGTCCACGACTTCCTCGACCAGATCGTCGACATGTTCCACCCGCAGGCCCAAGCCAAGGGCGTCGCCTTCGAGCACAGCCGGGCCCCGTCGCTGCCGCAATATGTGCGCACCGACGAGAAGCGGCTCCGGCAGATTCTCGTCAACCTGCTGTCCAACGCCCTGAAATTCACCGATCGAGGCCGCATCCGCTTGGACGTCGCCTATCGAAGCCAGGTGGCGGCATTCACCATCGAGGACAGCGGCCGCGGCATCAGCGACAAGGACCTGCCGAAGATCTTCGAACCCTTCCAACGCGGCGATGCGGAATATCGCATGCCGGGGCTCGGTCTCGGCTTGACGATCACCCGCCTGCTCACCCAGACGCTCGGCGGTGAAATCTCCGTGGTGAGCGAGAAGGACAAGGGCACCGCCTTCAAGGTGAGGCTGATGCTCTCGGCCGTCGACCGGCCGGCGGCGCTCAAGGATCCGGTGCGCAGGATCAGGTCCTACAAGGGCGCGCGCCGGACAATTCTGGTCGTCGACGACAACCAGGACCACCGCGACCTCATGCGCGAAATTTTGGCGCCGCTCGATTTTACGGTGATTGCAGCGGCAAGCGGCGCCGAGTGCCTGGCGCTCGTCGAAGCCGTCAAGGCCGATCTGTTCCTGATCGACATAACCATGCCCGGCATCAATGGCTGGGAACTAGTGACGAGGCTCAGAGAAGCCGGCCAGACGGCGCCGGTGATCATGCTCTCGGCCAATATCGGCGACGGCTCGGCGGCCGCCGCCATCGGCCACAACGACACGCTTGCCAAGCCCTTCGGCGTGCGCCAGCTCACCGACAAGCTGGCGATCCACCTCAAGCTCGACTGGATCTACGAGGACGATGCAAGGCACACGCCGGACCCGGGGAAGACCGGCGCGGTGAGGAGCCCCGGCGACCATCACGTGAAGGAATTGATCCGGCTCGGCGAAATCGGCTACGTCAGAGGCATCGAGGCGAAGCTGACGGAGATTGCCCTGAACCCGGAGAACCAGCCCTTTGCCGAGGCCGTCAGCGCCTTTGTCGAGGCCTTCGACCTCGCCGGCTACGACGCCCTCCTGAAACGGATGTTGCCCGAGGAGGCGAATAGCCGTGACTGACGCGAACCCGCGCGACATTGTCCTGCTCGTCGATGATTCTCCCGAGGCGCTCGGCTTCCTGACCGAGGCGCTGGAACAGTCCGGCTTCTCGGTGTTGATCGCCACCTCAGGCAATGCCGCGCTCAATATCGCCGACCGCATCACCCCCGATATCATCCTTCTCGATGCGGTCATGCCCGGCATGGACGGATTCGAAACCTGCATACGGCTGAAGGCGAATGCATCCGTTGCCCAGGTGCCGGTGGTGTTCATGACGGGGCTGACGGAGACGGAGCATGTCGTGCACGCGCTGGAAGCGGGCGGCGTCGACTATCTTACGAAGCCGATCAACATCGACGAGTTGCGCGCCCGCATGCGCGTCCACCTTTCGAACGCCCGCTCCGCCCAGAGCGCCCGCGTCGCGCTCGATGCCGCCGGGCGACATCTGCTGGCCGTGCGCGGCGACGGCACCCTGCGCTGGTCGACGCCGCAGGCGACCCGCCTCGTCAACGCCGCCACCGGCAGCGACGATGGCCTCGCCGTCGTCGCCGGCCGCATCGCCGCATGGTTGCGGGAGCGCGAAGGACGGGCCGGCGAAAGGCAGGGCAGCGTCACGCTGCAGCAGGCGGGCCAGACGGGCCTGCAGATTTCCTATCTCGGCGCCATCGGCGCCAATGAATATCTATTCCGGCTGACGGCCGAGAACGGCATGAGCGACGACGAGATGCTGCGCCAGCATTTCCATCTGACCCAGCGGGAATCCGAGGTGCTGCTCTGGATCGCCAAGGGCAAGGCGAACCGCGACATCGGCGAGATACTGGGGTTGAGCGCCCGCACCGTCACCAAGCATCTCGAACAGATCTATGTGAAGCTCGGCGTCGAAAACCGGGCCTCCGCCGCCGTCAAGGCGACCCAGGTGCTGCACGGCATTTGACCAAACAAAAAAAGGGGCGCGATCCGGAAGACCGGACCGCGCCCAACCGCACTTGTCGTGCGGGCCCTGGGAGGCCTTACTCCGCTGGCTGGACCACCGCCGGAATGGTTTCGACCGGGGCGTCGCCTGCGAGTGCGACGGAAAGCTGCGCCTGATCAAGCTCGCCTTCCCACTTCGCCACCACCAGCGTCGCTACTGCATTACCGATAAAATTGGTAATTGCGCGGCACTCGGACATGAAACGGTCGATGCCGAGGATCAGCGCCATGCCGGCGACCGGAACCGCCGGAACGACAGAGAGGGTGGCGGCAAGCGTGATGAAGCCGGCGCCGGTGATGCCGGCCGCCCCCTTCGAGCTCAGCATGGCGACGAGCAGCAGCAGAATCTGGTCGGCAAAGGAGAGCGGCGTGTCAGTCGCCTGGGCAATGAAGAGCGCCGCAAGCGTCATGTAGATGTTGGTGCCGTCGAGGTTGAAGGAATAGCCCGTCGGGATAACCAGGCCTACGACGGAGCGCTTGCAGCCCGCCTTCTCCATCTTGTTCATCAGGCCCGGAAGTGCCGCCTCGGAAGACGACGTCCCGAGGACGAGCAGCAGCTCTTCCTTGATATAGCGGATGAGCGAGACGATCGAGAAGCCGTTGTAGCGGGCAACCGCGCCGAGCACGAGGAAGATGAACAGGAACGAGGTCAGATAGAAGGTGCCGATCAGCATGGCGAGGTTGGCGATCGAGGCGAGGCCGTACTTGCCGATGGTGAAGGCCATGGCGCCGAAGGCCCCGATCGGGGCGGCCTTCATCAGGATCGCCACCAGCCGGAAGATCGGCAGCGTCAGCGCCTGCAGGAAATCGACGACCGGCTCGGCCTTCTTGCCGACCATCGCCAGCGAAATGCCGAAGAGCACCGAGATGAACAGCACCTGCAGAATGTCGCCCTCGGCAAAGGCGCCGACGAGCGTCGTCGGGATGACGTTCATGAGGAAGCCGGTGATCGACTGCTCATGCGCCTTTTCCGCATAGCCGGTGACCGCCTTGGCATCGAGCGAGGCGGGGTCGATATGCATGCCGGAACCCGGCTGCACCACATTGGCGACCACGAGACCGACAAGGAGCGCCAGCGTCGAGAAGGTCAGGAAGTAGATCATCGCCTTTCCGGCGACGCGGCCGACCTTGGCGAGATCGGTCATGCCGGCGATGCCGGTCGCGACCGTCAGGAAGATCACCGGCGCGATGATCATCTTGACGAGCTTGATGAAGGCGTCGCCGAACGGCTTCAACTCGGTACCGATGCCGGGATAGAAATGCCCGAGCAGGATGCCCGCGGCGATCGCCGCCAGGACCTGGACATAGAGATGGCGATAGATGGGTGTCGTGCCGCGGGCTTCCGCGGAATGTTCTATGATCATGATATCCTCCACATGGCGCCCAGTCCGGCGATTGCCGGGCCTCCCGGGCCGCTTTTCCGAAGATCGACAGCTGCTGCCGCCTTGTGAGCTATTGAGCAACGCGCGTGCCAGTTCTGCGCGGCACCGCGAGATAGTTGAAATCGCTTGCATTTTCTTTGTGCTTCACAATTCTGCACTCCTTACCTGTGCGGATATCCGCACAGGTCCACTGGCGCTTTGCGCGAAAACATGCACAATGGCGCGATGTTCAAGAAACTGTCCGGCACGGACGATCTGCGAACGCTTCGCCGCCGCGCGCGGCGGTCGTGGCTTGTTTTCGCAGCGGTGGCGCTTGCCGTTCTGGCGGCCGGCCTTTTGCTTGCCGGCGAATACGGCCGGACGAGAGCGCTTGCGGGGATCGACTCGCAAAGCCGCATCGACGCCAGCCTGAAGGCGTCGCTCTTGAGGGCCGTCATCGAACGGCAGCGCGCGCTTCCATTGGTTCTTGCCGATGATTCCGCCATTCGCGAAGCCCTTCGCTCCCCGGACGAACAATCGCTCGACCGGATCAACCGCAAGCTCGAGAGCCTGGCGGCAAGCGCGGAAACGGCGGTCGTCTATCTGATCGGGCAGAATGGTGTCGCCGTCGCCGCCAGCAATTGGCGGGAGCCGACGAGCTTCGTCGGCAGCAATTACGGCTTTCGCGACTATTTCCGGTTGGCAATGCGCGACGGCAAGGCCGAGCATTTCGCCCTGGGCACGGTCAGCAGGCAGCCCGGTCTCTACATTTCCCGACGGATCGACGGGGCGGACGGACCGCTCGGCGTGATCGTCGCCAAACTCGAATTCGACGGTCTCGAAACCGACTGGCGCGTCTCGGACAAGCCGACCTATGTCACCGACCGCCGCGGCATCGTGCTGATCACCAGCCTGCCGTCGTGGCGCTTCATGACGACGAAGCCAATCGCCGAAGACCGGCTCGCCGCCATCCGCGAAAGCCTGCAATTCGGCGATGCTCCCCTGCTGCCGCTGCCCCTCGACAAGGTCGAAGCGCGGCCCGACGGCTCCTCTACGCTCGACGCCCTGCTGCCAGGCGGCGGCGCTGGAGCCTTCCTGCGCGTCGAGACCATGGTGCCATCGACGAACTGGCGGCTCGAGCTGCTGTCGCCGCTGACTGCCCCGCTCGCGGCCGGCGCGCGGGAAGCACGGCTGATCCTGCTCGCGGTTCTCGTGCCGCTCTTCGGGCTCGCAGCCTTCCTCCTGCGCCGCCGCCAGGCGATCGCGATGCGGTCGGCGGCCGAGCGGCTGAGAGCCAGGGAACTCGAAGGGAAAGTGGCGGAACGAACGCGCGATCTCAGCATGGCCCGCGACCGCCTCGAAACCGAGATCGCCGATCATCGCCAGACGACGGAAAAGCTGCAGGCCGTGCAGCAGGATCTCGTGCAGGCGAACCGCCTGGCGATCCTCGGCCAAGTCGCCGCCGGCGTCGCCCACGAGATCAACCAGCCGGTCACCACGATCCGTGCCTATGCCGACAATGCCCGCACCTTTCTCGATCGCGGCCAGAGCGCGACCGCGGCGGAGAACATGGAGAGCATTGCCGAACTCACCGACCGGGTCGGCGCCATCACCGAGGAACTGCGCCGCTTTGCCCGCAAGGGCCATTTTGCCGCCGAGCCGACGCCGATGAAGAATGTCATCGAGGGCGCGCTCATGCTTCTGCGCAGCCGCTTTGCCGGGCGCATGGACGCGATCCGGATCGCGCTGCCGCCGGACGGATTAAAGGCGCTCGGCAATCGCATCCGGCTGGAGCAGGTGCTGATCAACCTGCTGCAGAACGCGCTGGAAGCGATCGGCAGCGGCGACGGCGGCACGATCGAGGTGCGCTGCGAGGAGACGGCCAACGACGTCACGCTCACCGTCACCGACAACGGCCCCGGCATTCCGGCCGATATTCGCGAGGAACTGTTCACGCCCTTCAACACCTCGAAGGAGGAGGGTCTCGGGCTGGGCCTGGCGATCTCCAAGGAAATCGTTTCCGACTATGGCGGCACGATCGAGGTCGAAAGCGGCTCCACCGGCACGACATTCACCGTCCTCTTGCAGAAGGCTTGAACTAATGAGCGGCGCCGTGTTCCTGATCGACGACGACCGAGACCTGCGCAAGGCGATGCAGCAGACCTTGGAGCTTGCCGGCTTCACCGTCTCGCCCTTTGCCAACGCAACGGACGCGTTCGAAGCACTCCACCCAGACTTCGACGGCGTGATCGTCAGCGATATCCGCATGCCGGGCATGGACGGGCTGGCCTTGTTCCGCAAGGTCGCCAGCCTCGACCCGGACCTGCCCGTCATCCTCGTGACCGGCCACGGCGACATACCGATGGCGGTACAGGCGATTCAGGACGGCGCCTATGACTTCATCGCCAAGCCCTTCGCCGCCGACCGGCTGGTGCAGAGCGCGCGGCGCGCCGACGAGAAGCGCCGGCTCGTCATGGAAAACCGGAGGCTGCGCCAGGCGGCGGAAGCCGCCGCCGACAGCCTGCCGCTGATCGGCCAGACGCTGGTGATGGAACGGCTGCGCCAGACGCTCAAACACATCGCCGACACCGATGTCGACGTGCTCGTCGCCGGCGAAACCGGCAGCGGCAAGGAGGTCGTGGCGACGCTCCTGCACCAGTGGAGCCGGCGCAGGACCGGCAATTTCGTGGCGCTGAATTGCGGCGCCCTGCCGGAGACGGTGATCGAGAGCGAACTCTTCGGCCATGAGCCCGGCGCCTTCACCGGCGCCGTCAAGAAGCGCATCGGCCGGATCGAACATGCGAGCGGCGGCACGCTCTTCCTCGACGAGATCGAGGCGATGCCGCCGGTGACCCAGGTCAAGATGCTGCGCGTTCTGGAAGCGCGCGAGATCACCCCGCTCGGTACCAATATCGTTCGGCCCGTGGACATCCGCGTCGTCGCGGCGGCAAAGATCGATCTCGGCGATCCGGCCGAGCGCGGCGACTTCCGCGAGGACCTCTACTATCGGCTGAACGTCGTGACGCTGTCGATCCCGCCCTTGCGCGAACGCCGTGAGGACATCCCGCTGCTCTTCTCGCACTTCCTGAAGCGCGCCGCCGAACGCTTCGGCCGCGACATGCCGGACATCCCGGCCGCCGTCCGCGACCACCTGATGTCGCACCCCTGGCCCGGCAATGTGCGCGAACTTTCGCATTTCGCCGAGAGGGTGGCTTTGGGCGTGGCGGAGATGCCGGCCGGGAAACCCGCCGCCCCGGAAAATGGCGGCACCCTGCCCGAACGGCTGGAGCGCTACGAGGCGGACATCCTCAGGCAGGCGCTGACGGCAAACAACGGTGACGTCAAGGAGACCCTGCTGGCACTCGGAATTCCCCGCAAGACCTTCTACGACAAGCTCCAGCGCCACGGCATCAATCGCGCGAACTATGCCGGGCGAGACTCCGCGAAGGATGGAAGCGTTTAGGCGCATCAGCCCGAAAATCGTAAGCGGCGCTGTAGGCGCGATAATGCGTTCCGGGCGGAGAACCGCCCCTCACCCAAGCCCTCTCCCCGCAAGCGGGGCGAGGGGGATGAGAGTTGGCCGCTCGCCCCTCCGCTTCTGTCAGCGATGCCTGCAAGGCGACAGGGCGCCGCGAGTCCCTTGTCCCGCCTGCTGCGGGGGAAGGTCGCGGTAGCGGGAAGGGACGGCAACAGCCCCAAGGACTCGGGTCGGAATCGCGCGGATCGTTGGCCTCACCTTGATCCGGAGCCGACCGCTGTTTCCGCATGCGCCTTTATGCGTGCAGGGCCGACGGGGCCGATTATCAGTCTGGACAGCGGCATCTTGGCCACCCTGCCGTCGGCAATGGCGAGCTTGCTGTCGTAGAATTCCAGGCCCTTCACGGATTTCGGCGGCACGACGTTGTGCATGATACTGATCACCGTTGCGCCGGGGCATTCATCCTTGATCGCCTGGTGAAACGCGACCGTCGCCTCGCTGTCGAGCGCGCTCGTCGGTTCATCGAGGAAGAGCAGCCGCGGGCGGTGCAGCAAGATGCGCGCCAGCACGAGCTTCTGCTTCTGCCCCCCGGAAAGAAGCTGGTCCCAGCTTCCCGTGCCGCGACCCTCCTCGGCAAGGTCGCCGACGAATTCGGCAAGGCCGGCCTTGGAGAGCGCCGCGGCGGCGGCGGCGTCCGAGTAGACGCCGACGAGGCCGGGCAGGCATACCAGCGCCTTCAGCGATACGGGCGGAAGCTTCACGTCCTGCGCGGCAAAGAAGGTCCTGACGTTTCTCGGCAACACGACCGTGCCGCGGCCATGCGGCCAAAAGCCGTTGATGGCCTTGAGCATCGATGTCTTGCCGCTGCCCGACTTGCCGACGAGAAGGGCCCACTCGCCGGGGTCGAGGTGAAGATGGCTGGTCTCGACGAAGGGCAGAACATCACCCGGGTGCATCAGCTCTAGCCGTCTGATCGTCAAGCCGAACTCGGGAGCCTGCTGGGCATAGCGCAATTCCGACCGGCCCGTGCGGGCATAGAAGTCGCGCGGCTGCTGCACGTCCTCGATCGCCTGCGCCAGGTCGGTGATGCGGCGTGCATTCGCCCGGAGCCTTGCTATATTGGGCATGACATGAATGAACCATGAGCAATCGTTGATGATCGCATTGGCAAGCTCCGCCCCGGTGACATAGGACTGCATGCTGATCCTGCTGGCGACATAGGGGAGCAACCCGGGCGCATAGGCGACGATGCGCGAGCCGAAGAAGTTGTAGACGCGCTCGAAGCCCATGTAGCACGCGGCCAGGATGTTGAGGATCGACCAGGTGTGGTCGATGTCGCGATAGCGTCGCCTGTGGATGTCCTTCTGTACTGCCTCGCCATCGGCGACCGCCACATGGTAGCTGCGGTGAAGCAGCGTCGTCAGTTCGCGACGGTAGCTGCCTTCGGCCCATTGCATCCTGACTTCCAGCCTTTGCTGGATCGCCCCGAGCTTCGCCGCAAGGAAGGTGTTGATCGGAACGTAGACGATGACGGCTGCGAGCGTCAGGCAGGCGCTGGCATAACTGCCGAGGAACTCCAAGCCTTCGACCTCGGTCGAGGTTTCGATAATCTTGCGGCCGACGAAGAAGAGCGACAGGATGACGCCGGCAATGCCCATGGCAAGCCCGATGGCGCCGCCGGTCATGCCCTTGATCGATTCCTGGATCCGCTGGTCGATATTGTCCGGGACTGCCGCGTTCGACGCGTTGGCCTTCGCCATACCGTGCTGCAGGTGCAGATGCGTGTGCTTGCGGTCGAGCAGCGCCTCATTGAAGCGATGGTCGAGCCACGCGCGCCATTTGCGGTGCAAGGTCGTCGAGAAGAAGTGGCGGATTGCGATGAATCCGATCTCCTTGAGCACGACGATCCCGGCCAATGTTCCCGCGCTTGCCAGGATGGAGGTGAGCGTCGTCGCGTTTTGTGGATGGTGAAGAAAGGCGATTGCACTGACGAGTTCGCCCGACGCCTCGGCAAACCAGACACTGGCCATTGCCGACAAGGCCGTAAGCACGATGATAACCGCGGCGAGCCCCCATGCTTCCTTCCATCTGTCGGAAAGCCAGTAGGCGCCCATTACCCCCCAAAAGCTGCGCATTGCGGAAACGGGCGTCGATTGCGGCTCCCTTACCCGCCTGCGGCTCCCCCGGTGTAAATTGCGACTCCCCCAGTGCAAATTCACGTCCCCCCCTCCCTTGCCTGTGAGCATCCCTGTTCGGGACCTCAAGCACACAGGGGTCACGCACGGCCGCTTCGCAAGCGCCCGTCTGCCCGCTCATTCCGAATGTCCAACTGCAGTTTCAGCCCTGGCGACCGACCATGACCGGCCGCGATAGGAACCCGCCCCTCTTGGAAATTCGATGACAGCCCCTATGCAATTAACAACAATACCACGCTGGGACGCACGTATTCGTGACGCCCGATAGTGTGCAGCGGTCTGGGTCGACGGCACGCGACGCCCGTTAATGCAATCAATCGCAGCAAGAATAACCGTTGCGGGTTCGCGTCTCAACTACCGCGCAGCCCATCTCTTCAGATGCGATGGATCGTTACAGCACTTTTTATTACAGCCTGTATTACGATTTAAGGAAATATGAGCCGCGGCGCCTTTGTCGCAGGCCGCGGCGCAGCCACATTTGCCCACGAGTGCTGCCGCGGTGGCGCAGCTGCGGGCAGTAATCCCGAATTCTTTCCGCCTGCAGCGTGGTGCGTCTTATCCGCGGTCGCGACGATCGTCCCCGACGGCCTCCAGACAGCGCCCGGTCAGTGCTGTTGCCGCCCGCCGGCTGGTGCGGATGCGCCCGCGGCGCTGCTCGCAAGCTCCGAACGCTCACCAACCGTAGCTGAGGTACCGCCGCTGCCGCCATTGCCGTTCTGCTCGGCGTTGACGGCGGCGGGTCACCCCCTACCAAGCGCATAGACGACGGTACCGAGGAATCAATGTCGGTTCGGTGGGCGGCGCCTCATCTCTTGGGCCCACTGCCAGGATACTCAATACGACAGCGATGAGGGTGAAGATAAGTACCAGGACCGCAATGCCGGCTTGGTCCATTCCCTGTAAAGCGTTTGAATGCGAGGGCAGTGAGTGAAGCAGCCGACCGTTAACTGCTTGCAAGTTCCTGAGCCGTCGCCACGATCTGCACATTCCCCAGAGAATGATCAGCGTATTTGAAGGCAAGTATGCTCAGAACTGAGGCAATCATAGCGACTAGAATGACACGCATCGTGTGCTCTCCTGGTTGGCTGCCCAAATTTAGCAGCCGATCAGGGGAACCCTTGTTACCGAGGGAGCAGGCGGCGCACCCGGTCATTGATAGCGACATGGAGGGGCTCCTGTCGCTTCGCATCCAAATTAATTTAATTAGGGTCTTCCTCAATTCATATGGTGGCGGGCTTCATCTCGATCCTGGCCCCATTGGCTCCGGATGCCGCCTCACGCGCGCGGGACCGACCGGGCCACCTGCCAGTTTCGGCAGCGACCGCTTCGTCACGCGGCCGTCGGCAATGGCGAGCACGCTGTCGTAATAATTCTCGCCTTTTGCAGATTTCGGCGGCACTGCGTCATGCATGATGCTGACGACGGTTGCGCCGGGGCACACATCCTTGATCGCCTGATGGAACGCGACCGTCGCCTCGACGTCGAGCGCGCCGGTCGGTTCGTCAAGGAAGATCAGGCCCGGCCGTTGCAGGAGGATGCGCGCAAGCACCAGCTTCTGCTTCTGCCCTCCGGAAAGGAGCTGGTCCCAGCTTTGCGCACCGCGCCCCTCCGCGGCGAGATCGCCGACGAATTCGGCAAGGCCGGCCATGGAAAGCGCCGCTAAAGCTTCCCGATCCGTAAACGCGTCGCCCGGCTCGGGCAGGCATATCAGTTCCTTCAGCGATATCGGCGGCAGCTTCACGTCCTGGGCGGCAAAGAGCGTGCGCACGTTTCCGGGCAGGGCGACGGTGCCGCGGCCATGCGGCCAGAGACCGTTTATCGCCTTGAGCAGCGACGACTTGCCGCTGCCCGACCTGCCGACGAGAAGCGCCCATTCGCCAGGACTGATGTGGAGATAGCCGGTCGTGATGAAGGGCAGGTCATGGCCAGGATGCATCAGCTCGAGACGGCGGATCGTCACGCCGAATTCGGGATCCTGCCAGACGCGGTTCAACTCCGCGTGACCTGTCCGGGCATAGAAAGCGCGGGGCCGCTGAACGTCCTCGATCGCATTGGCGAGATCGGTGATGCGGCGCGCATTCGCTCTCAGCCTTGCTATGTCCGGCATGACGTGGATGAACCAGGAGCAATCATTGATGATCGCATTGGCAAGCTCCGCCCCGGTGACATAGCCCTGCAGCGTGACCTTGCCGTCGACATAGGGAAGCAGACCTGGAGCATAGGCGACGATGCGCTGGCCGAAGAAATTGTGAACGAGCTCGAAGCCCATATAACACGCCGTCAGGATGTTCAGGTTCGACCAGGTCTGGTCGATGTCGCGATAGCGCCGCCTGTGGATCCGCTTCTGTACCCCTTCCGCTTGCGAGGCCGCGACATGGAAGCTGCGGTGGAGAAGCGTCGTCAGCTCGCGGCGGTAGCTGCCCTCGGCCCATTGCATCCGGACGTCGAGCCGCTGCTGGATCGCGCCGAGCTTGGCGGCGATATAGGTATTGAAGGGCACGTAGGCGGCGACGGCAACAAGCGTCAGAAAGGCGCTGCCATAGCTGCCGAGAAACTCGAGCCCGCTGACCTCCGTCGAGGTCTCGATGATCCTGCCGCCGACGAAGTAGAGCGACAGGGTCACCCCGGCAACGCCCATGGCAAGCCCGATGGCGCCGCCGGTCATGCCCTTGATCGATTCCTGGACGCGTTGGTCTATGTTGTCCGGCACGCCCACCGACGTCGGAATGGCTTCCGCCACGCCGCGCTGCAGGTGAAGATGGGTATGATTGCAGTCGAGCAGTGCGTCATTGAAGCGTCGGTCGAGCCAGGCCCGCCATTTGCGATGCAGGGTCGTCGAGAAGAAGTGGCGCACGGCCGTGAACGCGATGGATTTCAGCACCATGATCGCGGCGAGCGTCCCCGCGATCGTCAGAATGGAGCTGAGCGTCGTCGGATTTTGCGGATGGTGGAGAAAGGCTATCGCGCTGACGAGTTCGCCCGAGGCTTCGGCGAACCAGACGCTCGCAATCGCCGACAGACCCGTGAGCACGACGATGATCGCTGCCAGCCCCCAGGCCTCCTGCCACTTCTCGGAAAACCAATAAGCCCACATCAGCCCCCAGAAGCTGCGCATCGGCGATACGGGAGTCGACCGGGGCTCTCTTCCCCACTTTCGGCTCCACACGTGCAAGGCCTTCTCCCCGAACTTACTGATCAGAACACGCTCCTCATTCCCATCCCATCCACTATCGACAAGGCTGCGCCCGACCGCACTGATCGCGATCAGTTTCCAAAAGAGAATAGTCCCTGTGCCCTGATGTTCCAACCAAGCGGGAGGCGAGAAACGAGACAGTCCACCGCGAGTGCCTCGCTGGGGTCCCAAAAAACCATCTTGACGGCGCGGCGATATCGGTGACTATGGGCGCCATTCACCAGGGGGGTCCCGGCAAGGGGCTGAGATACTGCTGAAGCGCGCAGTGACCCGTTGAACCTGATCCAGTTCATACTGGCGTAGGGACGGTGCAGACGTGCGAAAGCCAGGACTCCGTAGTTTCACGTTCCGTCGGCACAGCGTCTTTTCATCCTTCCGGCTTCAGAACTGGGTCTCCAACGCAAGAATTGGAGCCTCAAGATGAACGTTCTCAAACCTCTTTCCACGCCGCCCTCCGTCACGCAGGGACCTCTCCCCGCCTCGAAAAAAGTCTACAAACCGGGCGAACTCCATCCCGATCTGCGCGTGCCGATGCGCGAGATCGCACTGCATCCGACCTCCGGGGAGCCTCCGGTCACGGTCTACGATTCCTCCGGCCCCTATACGATCGAAGATGCCGGTATCCGCATCGATGCGGGCCTGCCGCGGTTGCGCCACGACTGGATCGTGGCACGCGGCGATGTCGAGCGTTACGAGGGCCGCGCCGTCAAGGCGGAGGACAACGGTTTTGCCACCGGCGAGCGGCTGACGCCGGAATTCCCCATGCTCCATCAGCCGCTGCGCGCCAAGCCGGGCCGGGCCGTCACCCAGCTCGCCTATGCCCGGGCCGGCATCATCACGCCGGAGATGGAGTTCATCGCCATCCGCGAAAACCTCGGGCGCAAGGCGGCGAAAGAGACACTCACACGCGACGGCGAGAGCTTCGGCGCGTCGGTGCCTGATTTCGTCACGCCGGAATTCGTCCGCCAGGAGGTCGCTGGCGGCCGGGCGATCATCCCCGCCAACATCAACCATCCGGAATCCGAACCGATGATCATCGGCCGGAACTTCCTGGTGAAGATCAACGCCAATATCGGCAATTCCGCCGTCACCTCGTCGATGGCCGAGGAAGTCGAGAAGATGGTCTGGGCGACGCGCTGGGGCGCCGACACGGTGATGGACCTTTCGACCGGCCGCAACATCCACAATATTCGCGAATGGATCATCCGCAACTCGCCGGTGCCGATCGGCACGGTGCCGCTCTACCAGGCCTTGGAGAAGGTGAATGGCATCGCCGAGGATCTCACCTGGGAGGTTTTCCGCGACACGCTGATCGAGCAGGCCGAACAGGGGGTCGACTATTTCACCATCCATGCCGGCGTGCGGCTCCATTATATCCCGCTGACCGTCGACCGCGTCACCGGCATCGTCTCGCGTGGCGGCTCGATCATGGCCAAGTGGTGCCTGCACCACCACCGCGAAAGCTTCCTCTACGAGCATTTCGAGGAGATCTGCGACATCTGCCGCGCCTATGACGTCTCCTTCTCGCTCGGCGACGGCCTGCGTCCCGGCTCGATCGCCGACGCCAATGACCGGGCGCAGTTCGCCGAACTCGAAACGCTCGGCGAACTGACGAAAATCGCCTGGGCGAAGGACTGCCAGGTGATGATCGAGGGCCCCGGCCATGTGCCGATGCACAAGATCAAGGAGAACATGGACAAGCAGCTCAAAACCTGCGGCGAGGCCCCCTTCTATACACTCGGGCCGCTGACGACCGACATCGCGCCCGGCTACGACCACATCACCTCCGGGATCGGCGCGGCGATGATCGGCTGGTTCGGCACCGCCATGCTCTGCTACGTGACACCGAAGGAGCATCTGGGGCTGCCCGACCGCAACGACGTCAAGGTGGGCGTCATCACCTACAAGATCGCCGCGCACGCGGCCGACCTCGCCAAGGGGCATCCGGCGGCCCGCATCCGCGACGACGCGCTGTCGCGCGCCCGCTTCGAGTTCCGCTGGGAGGACCAGTTCAACCTCTCGCTCGATCCGGAAACGGCGCGCAATTTCCACGACGAGACGCTGCCTAAGGAAGCGCACAAGGTGGCGCATTTCTGTTCAATGTGCGGCCCGAAATTCTGCTCCATGCGGATCTCCCACGACATCCGCGCCGAAGCGCAGAAGGAGGGGCTGGAGACCATGGCGGCGAAATACCGCGACGGCGGTGATCTCTACATGCCGGTCGCGCCAGAAACGCAGCCGGGAGAATGAGATGCCGGTCCTGATCAAGGGAGCCGGCGTCGCCGGTCTCGCCACCGCCCTCGAGCTCAGCCGCCGCGGCATCGCGGTGGAGGTGGTCGATGCGGCGGAAACCGTCGGAACCGGCGCATCCACCTATGCCGGCGGCATGCTCGCGCCGTTTTGCGAACGCGAAGCGGGCGACGAAGCCGTGTTGACGCTTGGGCTTTCCTCTGCCGACTGGTGGGAGGAGGCCCTCCCTGGCGCGGTATTCCGCAAGGGTACACTTGTCGTCGCGGCTGGCCGCGACAGCGGAGAACTCGATCGCTTCGCCGCCCGCACCCGCGGATATGAATGGGTCGGCGGCAACGCGATCGCAGAGCTCGAACCGGACCTCGCGGGCCGCTTCGAGCGGGCGCTGTTCTTTGCCGAGGAAGCCCATCTCGATCCGCGGAAGGCGATGGCCGGCCTCTACGAGACACTGATTGCGAGCGGCGTCCATTTCCACCTCGGCTGTTCGGACGTGCCCTCCGATCGATCCTATGCCGCCGTGGTCGAATGCACGGGCGCCGCGGCGATCGCCACCACGCCCGGCCTTCGCGGCGTGCGCGGCGAGATGCTTTTTCTGGAAACCCCGGAGATCAGCCTCTCGAGGCCGGTCCGCCTGCTTCATCCGCGCCATCCGCTCTATGTCGTGCCGCGCGAAGACCACCGGTTCATGGTCGGCGCGACCATGATCGAGACCGATGATGACGGACCGATCACCGCTCGCTCGCTGATGGAGCTGCTGAACGCCGCCTACGCGGTACATCCCGCCTTCGGCGAGGCGCGTGTCGTGGAGACTGGCGTCGGCATTCGTCCGGCCTTCGCCGACAACCTGCCCCGCGTCCTCGACCGTGACGACGGGTTCGCGATCGCCGGCATGTACCGCCACGGCTTCCTGCTTGCCCCCACCATGGCGCGGCAGCTGGCGGAAAGGCTCTGTGCCGGGGAACATCCGCCCTTCACTCCCGTCTTCGAGGAACCCGCGGCGGCGGACCGCCACCCATCTTTTCGACACGGAGCAATCCAATGACCTTGATCGTCAATGGCGAGACGCTGGAGAGCGGCGCAGCGACGTTGTCGGAGCTTTTGCTGGCGCTCGAATACGAGGGCGAGTGGCTGGCGACGGCCGTCAACGGGGAACTGGTGCACCGCGAGGATCGCAGCACCTGCCGGCTTTCCGACGGCGACCGGATCGAAGTGCTCTCGCCGATGCAGGGAGGCTGACATGCTCGAACTCTACGGAACCCGAGTCTCCTCGCGCCTCCTCCTCGGGACCGCGCGTTATCCCTCCCCCGCCGTTCTCGCGGAGGCCGTGCGCCGCTCGGGCACGGAGATCGTCACCGTATCGCTCCGCCGCGAGACCGCCGGCGGCAGGAACGGCGGCGCTTTCTTCGAATTGATCCGCGAGCTCGGCGTGCGCGTGCTGCCGAACACCGCCGGCTGCTATTCCGTGTCGGAAGCGGTGCTGACGGCGAAGATGGCGCGGGAGGTCTTTTCGACTAACTGGATCAAGCTGGAGGTGATCGGCCATCACGACACGTTGCAGCCGGACGTCTTCGGCCTGGTCGAGGCGGCGCGCATCCTCGTCGGCGAAGGCTTCGAGGTGTTCCCCTACACGACCGACGACCTCGTCGTCGCGGAACGGCTGCTCAGCGCCGGCTGCAAGGTGCTGATGCCCTGGTGCGCGCCAATCGGCAGCGCCATGGGCCCGCAGAACCTGCCGGCGCTGCGCGCCATGCGGGCGGATTTTCCCGATGTGCCGCTGATCGTCGACGCCGGTATCGGCCGCCCGTCGCATGCCGCAACGGTGATGGAACTCGGCTTCGAGGCGGTGCTGCTCAACACGGCGGTCGCCGGCGCCGGCGACCCGGCCGCAATGGCGGAGGCCTTCGCCAATGCGATCGAAGCCGGTCATGCGGCCTTTCAGGCCGGCATGATCGAGCCGCGCGACATGGCCGTCCCCTCAACCCCGGTCATCGGAAAGGCGGTGTTCTCGTGAAGCTCGACCCCTTCTATCTCATCGTCGACAGCGCCGCCTGGATCGAACGCCTCGTGCCGCTCGGCGTCAAGCTGGTGCAGCTTCGGATCAAGGACTTGAGCGACGAGGACATCCGCGGCGAGATCGGCGCCGCGAAGGCGACCTGCGCGGCGCATGGCTGCCAGTTGATCCTCAACGATTACTGGCGCCTCGCGATCGAGGAGGGTTGTGACTTCGTCCATCTCGGCCAGGAGGATCTCGCCGACGCCGACCTCGGTGCGATCCGCGCCGCCGGGCTGAAGCTTGGGCTCAGCACTCATGACGAGACGGAGCTTGAGGCCGCGCTTGTTGCCGAGCCGGACTATGTGGCACTCGGGCCGATCTACCCGACGATCCTGAAAAAGATGAAATGGGCACCACAGGGGCTCGACCGGCTTTCCAGCTGGCGCGAACGCGTAGGAACGCTGCCGCTCGTGGCGATCGGCGGGCTCAATCCGGAGCGGATCGGCGGGGTGTTTGCCCATGGTGCGGACAGCGCCGCGGTGGTGACGGATATCACGTTGAATGCGGATCCCGAAGGTCGGACCCGGGAGTGGATTCGGAAGACTGAGGCTTGGCGGTGAGGGTCACACTCTGCCCCTCTCCTCGGGTTTAACCCGAGAACTAGCCCTCTCCCCGCAAGCGGGGCGAGGGGACACCGTCGCAATTTGTCGCTACCGGTGAACGCCCACCGTGATCCGCGCCATAGTTGGAGCTGTTATGGGCAATGTGGGCGCCGCGAGTCTCCTTCGCCCCGCTTGCGGGGAGAAGGTGGCCGGCCCACCCTCCGCAGTTGCTGCGGAGGACGGGCAGGCCGGATGAGGGGGAAACCACCATCGAGAAAGGCCCCGGAACCAATGTCCCGGGGCCATCTGGTCGCCTGACCGGGAGAAAGAATCAGGCGGCCTCAACCTTCTTCGACACGCGGGCCCATTCCGGGATCCAGTCGCGGTGGGCGGCGAGCAGGTCGTCGACGAGCGACCAGATCTGGTCGAGGTCGAGCTCTGCGGCCGTGTGCGGGTCCATCATCGCCGCATGGTAGAGATGCTCGCGATTGTCGGTAACGAGAGCCTGGACCGTCAGTTCCTGGACGTTGATATTGGTGCGGATGAGTGCGGTCAATTGCGGCGGCAGCGCGCCGATATAGGTCGGCTGAATGCCGGAGGCGTCGACAAGGCAGGGCACCTCGGCTGCGCAGTTTTCCGGCAGCGAGGTGATGCAGCCATTGTTGCGGAGGTTGCCGTAGATCACCGACGGCTCGCCGGTCCAGACCGAGTTCATGATCGAGGAGGCGTATTCGTGGCTCTCGGCAACCTCGATCGTCTCGGCCTCCCGATATGCAGCCGCCTGGCCCTTCCACCGCTCGATCTGCTCGATGCAGCGCTTCGGATATTCGTCGAGCGGAATGCCGTATTTCTCGATCAGGTCCGGGCGGCCGTCCTTGATGAAATAGGGCGTGTATTCGGCGAAATGCTCCGAGCTTTCGGTGACGAAATAGCCGAGCCGCGTCAGCATTTCGTAGCGCACCTTGTTCGGGCAGCGCGGGTTCCAATGGCTGGGCTTCGGAATGCGTCCCTCGCGATAGCCGCGGATCAGGTCCGGATAAAGATCGCGATAGCTGCCGTCCTTCTGGCGGTGCTCGAACTTGAGATAGAACGCCATGTGGTTGATGCCGGCGGCGCGGTAGCGGATTTCGTCGAGCGGAATATCGAGGTCGCGGGCAAGCTCGAAGGCGGTACCCTGCACCGAGTGGCAAAGGCCGACCTGCTTGATCGTCGGATATTTCTCGGCGATCGCCCAGGTATTGATCGCCATCGGGTTGACGTATTGCAGGAGGATCGCCTCGGGGCAGACCTCGAGCATGTCCTCGCAGATCTTCCAGAGATGCGGCACGGTGCGTAGACCCCGCATGATGCCGCCGACGCCGAGCGTGTCGGCGATCGTCTGGCGCAGCCCGTATTTCTTCGGCACTTCGAAATCGGTCACCGTGCAGGGCTCGTAGCCGCCGATCTGGAAGGCGACGACGACGAAATCAGCGCCTTCGAGCGCCTTCAACTGATTCGAATAGGTCTCGATCTTGGCCTTTGCGCCGAGCGTGCGCACCAGTTTGCCGGCGACGATCTCGCTTTCGGCAAGACGCTCCGGGTTCAAATCCATCAGCGCGATGGTCGCGGCCGAAAGCGCCGGACGCTGCAGCACGTCGCCGATGATGTTCTTCATGAACACGGTCGAGCCGGCGCCGATGAAGGTGATCTTGGGTTGTCGGGTCATGGAGTACCTCTGTTCTGATAGGTCATGCGGCCACTTCGAAGGCGGCTCTTACCAGCCGTTCCGTGTAGGCAGTCTTGGGATTGGAGAGAATTTCGTTGACGGGCCCCTCTTCAACGATCTTGCCGTGCTGCATCACCACCACCCGGTGGCAGAGCGCGCGCACGACCTTGAGATCGTGGGAGATGAAGAGGTAGCTCAAACCCCGTTCGTCCTGCAGCTTACGCAACAGCTCGATGATCTGGGCCTGCACCGAGAGATCGAGCGCCGAGGTCGGTTCGTCGAGCAGGATGAATTCCGGCTCGAGCGCGATGGCGCGGGCGATGGCGATGCGCTGGCGCTGGCCGCCGGAGAATTCGTGCGGAAAGCGCGACAGGATATTGGCCGGCATACCGGCGCTGACGAGCGCATCCTGGACATGTGTCAGCCTGTCCTTACGGTTCTCGCCGATGCCGTTGACGATCAGCCCTTCCTCGATGATTTGGCCGATCGACATGCGCGGATTGAGCGAGGCGAACGGGTCCTGGAAGACGATCTGGATCTTCGAGCGCAGCGGCCGCATGCCCTTTCGGTCTCTGCCGTGGATCGGCTGGCCGTCGAAATAGATTTCACCGGCGTCGGTGTTGATGAGCCGGATTAGGGCCTGGCCGAACGTGGTCTTGCCGGAACCGGACTCGCCGACGAGGCCGAGCGTTTCATGACGGCGGAGATTGAGGCTCAAGCTGTCGACCGCGACGAGCTCCTTGAGTTCCGGCTTGAAGAAGCCACCCTTCTTCAGCATGAAGGAGACGCGCACGCTGCGGCCGTCGAGCACGATCGGCGCAGTGTCCGGCAGCGGATTGGCCGAACCGGAGGGCTCGGAGGCGAGCAGCCGGCGCGTATAGGCATGCTGCGGGTTGGCGAAAAGCGCCGCCGTCGTGTTGTGCTCCTTCACCTCGCCGAACTGCATGACGTAGACATAGTCGGAGAACTGCCGCACCACGGTCAGGTCGTGGGTGATCAGGATCACCGCCATGCCGAGTTCCTGCTGCAACCCGCGAATCAGGTTGAGGATCTGCGCCTGCACGGTGACGTCGAGCGCCGTCGTCGGCTCGTCGGCGATCAAGACGTCGGGATCGTTGGCGAGCGCCATGGCGATCATCACGCGCTGGCGTTGGCCGCCGGAAAGCTGGTGCGGATATTGGTTGAGCCGCGCTTCCGGGTCGGGGATCTGGACGTGGCGAAGCAGTTCCAGCGCCCGCTCTGCGGCGGCGCGGCGACTCACCCGCCGGTGTGCCCGGATCGCCTCGATGATCTGGCTGCCGATCGTGTAGACCGGGTTGAGCGAGCTCATCGGCTCCTGGAAGATCATCGCAATGCGGTCGCCGCGCAGCGCCCGGCGCTGCCTGGCCGAGAATTTCAGGACGTCCCGGCCGTCATATTCGATCCGCGATTGCGAGGCGATCGTCGCGCGCTTCGACAGGAGGCCCATCACGGTGCGCGCGGTCACTGACTTGCCGGAGCCGGATTCGCCGACGATCGCCACCGTCTCTCCGCGATAGAGCTGGAAGGACACGTCCTTCACCGCCTCGACCGTGCCGTTCTCGACCTTGAAGGTAACGGCGACCCGGCGCGCGTCGATGACCGGCCGCGTATCCTTCGTGTGGCGGTCCCGCCGTTCTTCCGGCGCCGGGACAATGCTTTCGATCGTTGCCATCGGCGTGCTCCTCAATAGGGGTCGATTGCGTCGCGGAGCCCATCGCCCAGCGCATTGAAGGCGAAGACGGTGACGAGCACGAAGGCGACGGGCGAAAGGATCCAGGGATAGGAGCCGATGACCGAATAGGTCGCCGTATCCTGCAGCATCAGCCCCCAGGAGATGAGCGGCGGCTTCACGGCGAAGCCCAGGAAGCCGAGGAAGGATTCGAGCAGCACCACCTGTGGGATCGCCAGCGTCACCGCGACGATCACGTGGCTCATCACGTTCGGGAAGATGTGCTGGAAAATGATGCGCCGATCGGTCGCGCCAATCGCGATCGCGGCGCGCACATAGTCGATGCGGGCGAGCGCCAGCGTCTTGCCGCGGACCTCGCGCGACATCTGTGCCCAGCCGAGCGCCGACATCACGATGATGACGAAGGCGAGGAAGACGTTGGTCGGCGCGGTCACCGGGATCAGCGAGGCAAGCGCCAGGTAGAGCGGCAGCTGCGGAAAGGCGAGCACGAGTTCGACGAAGCGCTGCACCCAGGCGTCGAAGCGGCCGCCAAAATAGCCCGACACCATGCCGACGGTCGTGCCGACCACAGTGACGATGGAGACCACGATCAGCGCGATCATAAGCGAGATGCGCGACCCGTAGAGGATGCGCGAGAGGACGTCGCGGCCGAACTTGTCGGTGCCGAGGAAATGCACCGCCGACCCGTCGACGGTACCGAAGAGGTGGCGCTCGGCCGGGATCAGCCCGAGGAGCTTGTAGGGCGCGCCCTTGACGAAAAAGCCGAGGATCTGCGGATTGTCGTAGTCCAAGCCGACGATCGGCTGGAAGGTGATCGGGTCGAGTTCGTCCGTGTCGCCGAGCGGATAGGTCCTCGGCGGGAGGACGAAATTGCCGTCCTTGTCATGGAAGCTGATCGCCTGCGGCGGTGCGAAAGCGACCCCCGTCGCCTTCGGATCGACGGGCGACAGGAAGTCTGCAAAGACCGCCATAAAGATCAGCAGGCCGACGAGAAAGAGGCCGAGCATGCCGGTCCAGGAACGCTTCAAGCGTCGCCAGACGAGGGCCGAATAGCTCTCGTGGTGCTGTTTTTCGTCCGGCTGCGCCACTGGAACCGTGGTCGGAACGTCGATGGTCATGATCAGGCCCCTCCTCCCATGCGCACGCGCGGGTCAAGCGCGGCGAGCATCATGTCGGCGATGATGTTGCCGAGGATCAGCGTTGCCGAGAGGACCAGCATGAAGGTTGCCGTCACATAGACGTCGCCGACCCACATGGACCCGACGATCGCCGGTCCGACGGTCGGCAGCGCGAAGATGATCGCCGTCTCGATCTCGCCGGTCAGCATGTAAGGCAGAACGACGCCCTGATACATGATGAGCGGATGCAGCGCATTGGGAACGGCGTGCCGCATCACGACGGCGCCTTCGCTCAATCCCTTGGCGCGGGCCGTTTCGACATATTGCGCGTTTAGCGTGTCGAGCAGGTTGCCGCGCATGACGCGCATGTTATAGGCGAGCCCGCCGAAGGTCGCGATCGCGATCACCGGCCAGACATGCTTCAGTAGGTCGACGAACTTGCCCCAGGACCAGGGGGCGCCGCCGTAGCGGGCGGAATGGAAGCTGTTGATGTCGCTGACGTTGAAGTGGAACACCAGGACGTAGACGATGATCAGCGCCATCAGGAAGCGCGGCACTGTCATGCCGAGGAAGGAGACGGTCGAGAGCAGGCTGTCGATCCAGGAATATTGCCGGGTGGCGGCAAGGATGCCGAAGCCGATGCCGATGACGGAGGCCAGGATATGGCAGACGAGCGCCAGCGCCAGCGTGCGCGGCAGGCGTTCCCCGACGACGTCGGCGACCGGCTTGTTGTAGTAGAGACTGTGGCCGAAATCGCCGCGCGTCAGGATGCCGGTGACCCAGTTGACGTACTGAACCGGCAGCGGCTTGTCGAGGCCGTGCGCCTTGCGATAGGCCTGCGCCTGGGCGTCGGCCGCCTCGAATGAAGCCCCGCCCTGGTTGATGAGCTGCGAGCGGATGTAGTCGCTATAGTCTCCGGGCGGCGCCTGGATGATGGCGAACGTCACCACGCTCAGGACGAACAGCACGGGTATGGCAGAGGCGGCGCGGACAAGCAGAAATCTGAACATGGCCGTTTCCTTCTGTCGGTTTTCCCTGGACGACGCGAAGATCGCCGCGGACTGAAAGGGCTGCCTCCCGGCCCGGAGCTTCGAATCCGGGAGGCCTGGGTTCAGTTTCAGTTGATCGGCCCACCTTCGCCGGGCTTGCCGGGAAGCTGTTCCGGATAGAGCTCGTAGTCGCCCTGCTTGTCCGCCGCGACGAAGACCCGTTCACGCATGATCGTGTCTTCCGCCCAGTTGAACATGTAGATCGGCGCACCCGGCGGAATGTTCGAGAAGCGCTTGTTGATGATCAGTGCGCCCGGATATTCGGTGAGCCCGACGGTATCGACATTCGTCGTCGACACTTTCTGGAACTGTTTCATCAGCTCCGCCCGCTCGTCATTGTCGTTGGTCGCGATGAATTTGTTGACGATGTCGACGAGTTCCTTCTCGTGCGGCAGGAGATCGACCTCGCCGCTTTCCGGCGCGCGGTGGTGCCAGCTCGTGCGCGGACCGACCGGTGCGAGCTGGGTAGTGTTCTGCACGACAGAGGTCAATTCCTGGTCGTTTCGGCGCACGAGCCAATCGAAGTTGCCGGCATATTGCGTCGCGTCCCGCTTGGTGCCGTCGACCGCGTTGAGGACCACCTTCAGGCCCAACCGCTCCATCTGCCCGACGACGCCTTCCGCAAGGTTGCGGTCGGTATTGTAATCGGAGTTGACGAGCATCACGATCTGCACGTCGCTGCCGCCGGCGGTGCCGGCGGGGAAGTTGACGAAACCGTTGCCGTCGGTGTCCTTGAGGCCGACCTTTTCGAGAAGCGCCTTGGCGCCTTCGAGGTCATAGGGATAGTAGACCGTCGAGCCCCGGTCATAGAAGCTGGTACCGGAGGAGAGCCCACCCGGGTAAATCGCCGTGAAGGGTCCCTTGACCAGAGCTTCGCCGAGCTTCTTGCGATCGACCGCCATGGTTACGGCCTTGCGGAAGTCGAGATTGCGATTGAGCTCGCGGACTGCCTGCGCGCGGTCGTCCGGCTCGCCCCAGCCATTGGCCGAGTAGTTCATGCGCAGATTGTAGCCGATGACACGCGGACCGAAGGCCAGTCGAGCGGGCGCGGATTCATCCGCCGCACGCTTCAGCGATTCCACGAAATTCTCCGGCTGCTCCAGGTTCGAGAAGTCACCGGATCCGGCGATCGCCTGCACGTCGCGATCCGCCCAGGTCGAGAGCTTGTAGTGGACCTCGTTCAGATAGGGCAGCTGGCTGCCGCCCTCGTCGACCTTCCAGTAATAGGGGTTGCGGCGGAGCACGATGATGTCGTCCGACCGATAGGCGACCGGAACCCATGCCCCCATTACCGGAATATTCAGATATTCCGGCGGGAAACCGTTCTTGTACTGGTCGTAGGTGGTATCGGCGAATTTCGGATGCTTGGTCTTGAGGATGTGCGACGGACCGGGGCAGAAGGTGCCGTAGGCCATGGCGTAGAGGTGTTGGCGCGGGAAGGCTTCCTTGAAGGTCCATTCGACCGTGTACTTATCGATCTCTTTCAGCGTCGTGCCCTCACCGAAGGTCTCGGGCGTCGCGCCGTTCAGTGGGGAAACGTTTGGATCGACGACGTTGTTGTCCCAGTAGAACATCACGTCCTCGGCATCGAAGGGATCGCCGTCCGACCATTTCGCGCCTTCGATCAGGTGCATGGTGAGCTTATGGCCGTCCTCGGACCACTCCCAGCTCTTGGCAAGATTCGGGAGCGGCTCGACGTCTTCGGCTTCCACCTGGTAGAGCGGCGCCGTGCGCGTCAGGCATTCGTACATGCCGATGTCGATACCGCCCCAGCCCTGGGTCTGGCCGGCGCTGTAGTTCCAGCCTTCCGGCCGGCCGCCTATGACATGGCGCATGACGTCGCCATAGACGCCGGCACCGTCCGGCATGTTGCCGGTCTTGAAGACCATCGGCTCCTTCGGCAGGCGCTCGGCCACCGGCGGCAGCTTGCCGGACTTGACAAATTTCTCCGTCACCCATTCAGGCTCGTGATATTCGGAGAGCGCCTTGAATTCCACAATGGAATCGCGCGGCACATAGGTGATCTCGCCCTGCGCCGGAAACGGCGGCGGTTCCGGCACGACGGTCGGTTCGGATGCAGCGGCCTGCACCGCAAAGGCGGAAATGCCGATCAGCAGGCTGGCCGCTGTCTTCAGTCGGTACGTTTTCATTGTCTCTCGTTCTCCCTCCTCATTCGCCACGCCGGGTCGGGTGGCACTCCTCCTTGGTCACGAGCACCCGCGTCTCCTCACGCAGATGACCTCGCCGTGATTTCGATGCGCGTGCGGATGCGGCCGGGTTATCCCCTCTGCCCACACAACCTAACCAGCAGCGCGCAACTTTGCGGCTTCCTTTTCCGCGCGGATCTCCTCGATCGAGCGCACATCGCGGCGCGCGGCGCCCTTCCAGTCGCGGGTCTTGACCGTCGCCTTGCTCAGCCGCTCCTTCGCCGCATCGACCGCATGCGCATATTGCGGCAGCCATTTCGCCTGGGTGACGACCATCTCGTCGACCATCTGCCACACCTCCTCCGGCGTGCAGATCGCGCCCACCAGCGGATCATGCAGCACGGCGAGCTTCAGGAGATCGATGTCTCCGGCAATCGCCGCATGCACCGACATGCGCTGGACGTTGATCGACGAGATGCAGGTGGCCGCACAGGCTTCCGGCAGCGTGATGCCGGACACCATGTTGATGCCGAAGCGGTCAACGAAGCCCGGGGATTCGATGATCGCATCGGCCGGCAGGTTAGTGATCACGCCATTGTTCTTGACGTTGAAATGACCGCGATAGACGCGTCCGGTCTCCAGCGCCTCGAGAATATAGCTCGCATGCTCGTTCGAGCGCCTGATCGTGTCCAGCGGCCGGGCCGCCTCCTGGAGGAAGCGCGGAAATTCCGTTTCGAACCAGTTGCGGGTCTCGGTCGAATAGCGCAGATAGCCGCCGGTCTCGCCATGGATCCAATCCGACATGTCGATCCATTTGGCGATCTCGTCCGGACGCTTGCGATACCAAGGAAGATATTCGGAGAGATGGCCGTTGCTTTCCGTCGAATAGACGCCGAAGCGCTTCAACACGTCGATGCGGAGCTTCTCCTGCCTGGAGAAGACCGGATGCGCCTCGAAGGCGGCGACGAGCTCATCCTTGCCGATCCTGCGACCGTTCGCCCGCACATCGATGAACCAGGTCTGGTGATTGATGCCGGAGCAGATGTAATCGAGTTCGCCGTCCGTGGCGCCGAGGATCTCGGCGATCTGCTCGGCCCCGTGTTGGACGCCGTGGCAGAGGCCGACCGTGTCGACCTTGCCGTATTCGATCGCCGCCCAGGTGTTCATCGCCATCGGATTGGCGTAGTTCAGGAATTTCGCGCCCGGCTCGGCAACCTCGCGGATGTCCTTGCAGAAGTCGAGGATCACCGGAATATTGCGCTGGCCATAGAGGATGCCGCCGGCGCAGATCGTGTCGCCGACGCATTGGTCGACGCCGTATTTCAGCGGAATGCGGATGTCGTCGGCATAGGCTTCGAGACCGCCGACGCGCACGCAGCTGATGATATAGCGTGCGCCCTCGAGTGCCTTGCGGCGATCGGTCGTCGCCGTCACCCGCGTCGGCAGCCCGTTCGCCTCGACGACCCGGTCGAGGATCGTCTTGATCATACCGAGATTGTGCTCGCTCAGATCCGTCAGGGCGAATTCAGCGTCCCTGAGCTCCGGCACGGACAAAATATCGGTAAAGAGCTTCTTGGTGAAACCGACGCTGCCGGCGCCGATGATGGCGATCTTGAAGCTGCTCATGGTCTTCTTGTTCCTCCTCGCGGACCGCGATCCTCGCGCCAAAAGGGTAAAATCAATTCATCGAACTGATTTCAGACGCCGAGCACTGCCGCGCCCGCCAAACCCGGCCAAACCGGTTGCCTTGCGTGATCTGCAGCCATTATGTGTATAATCAGTCGCACCGCTAGAGAGGTATTGTGCTTTCATGGGTAATACTGTGCTGCAGCAATTGATCGATAGAGGGCCGGTGATGCGGACCGTTTCACTCCCGCGGGGACGGCAGAGCCTGCACACCATGCCGACGAGCACCGGCTATGAGATCCGGACCGATGCGGGCTATGACTGGGACGGGCGAAAGCGCGGCCAGACGCCGTTCACGGTATTGCAGCACACGATCGGCGGCGCCGGCAATCTGCGCTATGAGAACCGTACCTATCGCCTGCGCGAGGGCGAGACACTGCTGTTGCTCGTGCCGCACAATCATCGCTACTGGCTCGAGGACGGCGGCCGCTGGGAATTCTTCTGGATCTCGATGAACGGCGAGGAGGCGTTGCGCATCCACCGCGCCATTCTCGCGGTCACTGGCCCCGTCGTCAGGCTGCACCCGGAAACGATCGAGCATCTCTCTGACTGCAGCCTGCGGCTGATCACCGGAGCGGAAACGCCTGGCCGCGCCTCGGCAATCGCCTATGAGGCGGCGATGGCGCTTTACGACGACGTCTTCGGCTCGCACCCCGTCCTCAGCGAGGAATATCGCCGGATGCAGCACGTGATCGACCACATCCTCGCCAATCTGGAAAAACCCTTGCCCGTCGAGGAACTGGCCCGTGTCTCAGGCTTGAGCCGCGCCCATTTCTCCCGCGTCTTCGCCGCGAGCGAAGGCATGCCGCCGGCGGAATTCGTGCTGCAGAAGCGGCTGCAACGGGCGGTGAAGCTCCTTACCAAGACCGCGGACCTGCCGGTCAAGGAGGTCGCGATCTTGTCCGGCTTCGAGGATCCCAACTACTTCGCCAAGGTCTTCCGCCGCGTCTTCGGCGCCAGCCCCACCGAGTTCCGCACGACCGGCATGTATGCGAGCGTGGCGCCGAATGGACAAAAAACAAGCGGATCCGTCACCACCTTGGCCGCTGCACGCGATTGAAATCGCGGCGATAAAATTTTACTAAACGAAAGAGGATAGGCACGCGGGAATGTAAAAATGGTGACAATCAAGGAAATCGCTGCGGCCGTCGGCGTTTCATCAGCAACCGTCTCGCGGGTCCTGAACTACGATCCGACGCTCTCGATCTCGACGAAGAAGCGTCAGGCGATCATCGAGACGGCGGAGGCGCTGAATTATGCCACGCCGCGCAACCGCAGCCGCGCAGCCGCTCAAAGCCTCGGTGCCGGGCTGAAGATCGCGCTCGTGCATTTCCTCGACCCCGCCAAGGAACTTGCCGACCCCTATTACGTCGGCGTCCGGCTCGGCATCGAAAGCCGCTGTCAGGCCTTGAAGAGCGAGGTCGTCAAGGTCTTCCTCACGGGAAACGCTCCGGAAGCGACGATCCTCGAGGGCGCCTCGGGCGTGGTGGCCGTCGGGCACTATTATGGCGAGGAACTCGAATGGCTGCGCCGCCATAGCCGCCACCTCGTCTTTGCCGACTATGCGCCGATCGGAGACTTGGACGACAGCGTATTGAGCGACGTCGCCCATGCCATGACCCGGCTCCTGGAAGCTGCCCATGGCATGGGCTATCGCCGGATCGGCTTCGTCGGCTGGGTGGACGCCTTCTACGGGCCCGACAATATCCATGCGGAGCGGCGCTGCCGCACCTTCATCGACTGGATGACGAAGGCAGGGCTCTATGATCCGGATCTGTGCATGGTCGAGCGCCTGACCCCCGACAGCGGCTACATGCTGACAAAGGCGATGCTGTCGAACCCCAATCCGCCGACGCTCCTGATCACCTGCAACGACAACATGGCGCTCGGCGCCTACAGGGCAATCCGGGAATTGGGGCTCAGAATTCCCGAAGACGTCGCGGTGGCCAGCTTCAACGACATTCCGGTCGCGCAGTTCCTTGCTCCGCCGCTGACCACGGTAAAAATTCCGGCAGAACTGATCGGCGAAACCGCGGTCGACCTGCTGCTGGAGCGCCTTTCCGGGCGCGAAGTCGCCAAGAAGGTGATCCTCGCCACCGAGATCATCTGGCGCGGCAGCATGGCTCAGCCGCCGGAAACCGAGGAAACGACCGGGACCCGGCTGGCGGCGCGGAACTGAGCTGCCTCCGTGTCGCACCAGGCGGAATGTATCGTGCTCCTGCGCCGGACCCAAGCAGGCCCCGCAAAGCGACCGCCGCCAGGTCGAGGCGGTTGCGAACTGACCTTGCGCCCGGTTGCACCGAAACGAAAGCAGGCTACCATCGGAAAGATCATGCGTTGGCCGAATGGCGAGGAGTTGCGACGATGCACATATGCGTTCAATGCGTGACGGTGGCGCTGGCTCTCATCGGCCTTTTGGCAGGGCAAAGCGCGGCGGCCGATTGGGCGAATGGCCAGCGGATTGCCGAGCGCTGGTGCGCCGGCTGTCACGTAGTTGCTCCGGGTCAAAGCCGAGGCTCGGACACGGTTCCGACCTTTGCCGAGATCGGCAGTTCGAAGCGGCTCGACGCCGCCGCGCTCACCGCGTTCCTGACGGATCCCACCCATTCCCGCATGCCGCCGCTGTCGCTTGCGCGATCGGAGATCGCCGACCTCGTCGCCTATATCGCGCGTCAGTCGCGATAATCGCGACAGCAGCGCCTGAGCCGCACCGGCGCACAACGACAGATCGTCGTTGAAATCGATTACATTTTCTGGCTTCATAAGCGTCGCATAAGTTGGGAGGATCTTATGAAGAGGTTTATTGCTTTCGCGATGGGTGCGGTCGCATCCATGGCGATTTCGGCATCGGCTTTTGCCGAGACCTTCAAGATCGGTCTTTCGAACGGCTGGGTCGGCAGCGAGTGGCGCACCCAGATGATCGACGAGGCGAAGACGGCGGCCGAGAAATGGAAGGAGCGCGGCGTCGACGTCGAGGTCTCCGTACAGAGCGCCAATGTCGACGTGCCCGGGCAGATTGCCCATGTCCGCAATTTCATCGCGGAGGGCGTGGACGCGATCATCATCAACCCGAACAGCCCGACGGCCTTCGATCCGATCTTTGCTCAGGCGAAGGAAGCCGGCATCCTGGTGATCGCGACGGACGCCGAGGTTTCGTCGCCCGACGCGATCTATGTCGGCATCGACCAGACCGCCTGGGGTGCCGCCGGCGCCGAGTGGCTTACAAAGACACTTGACGGCAAGGGCAAGGTGGTGGCGATCAACGGCGTCGCCGGCCATCCGGCGAACGAGATGCGTGTCGCGGGCTACCGGCAGGTCTTCAAAGATCATCCGGACATCCAGATCGTCAACGAGGTCAATGCCAATTGGGACCAGGCGCAGGGACAGCAGGCGATGCAGAACATCCTTGCCACCTATCCTGACATCAACGGCGTTTTCGTCCAGGACGGCATGGCGGCCGGTGCCTGGAAGTCGATCATGGATGCAGGCAAGAAAGACCAGATCGCCGCGACCGGCGAAATCCGCAAGGACTTCATCGATCTCTGGATAAAGGAGAAGCTGAACTCCGGCGCGACCGTCAATCCGCCCGGTGTCATGGCGAGCGCGCTCAACGTCGCGGTGCTGATGCTGCAGGGAAAGGAACTCAAGGACCCGGCGAAGGCCGGCCAATACGGCAATGCGCTCTACCTGCCGATCCCGTTCATCGATAGCGAGAATGTGGAGGAGGCGGCCAAGCAGCTCGAAGGCAAGCCCGGCTATTACTCCTATACGAGCTCGCTTTCGATCGAAGAGGCGGAAGCTCTCTTCAAATGAGGTCCTCCGAGCGTGGGCCGGTTGCTCGCGCTCGGCCGACGAACCGTGGTGGACGGGTTTCCATGTCGAAACTGAAACTGAACGGCGTGAGCAAGGCTTACGGCGCTACCGTGGCGCTCCGCCGGGGCGATCTCGAAGTCGTAGCCGGCGAGGTCCATGTGCTGATGGGCTCGAACGGGTCCGGCAAGAGCACGCTTTGCAAGATCATTGCCGGCAGCGTTCGGCCGGATGCCGGCAGAATCCTGATCGACGACACGCCTGCCACAATCACCGGACCGCGATCGGCACGGGCGCAAGGAATCGGCATCTTCTATCAGGAACTCAGCCTCGCCGCTCACCGCTCGGTCGAGGAGAACATCTGCCTGGCGGCTCTGCCGGTCAGGGGCGGCCTCTTTGTCGACCGGGCTTCGATGAAAGAGCGGGCGGCACGCTATATAGCGCTGTTCGACGGCGTGTCCGGCGAAGGATTCGCGGCCGACGTGCTTGTCGGCAATCTTCGCCCGGACCAGCGTCAACTCGTCGAGATCATGAAGGCGCTGGCGAGCGAGGCGCCGCTCCTCATCTTCGACGAACCGACTTCGGCGCTCGACCGCGCCCAGGTCGAGCGCTTCTTCGAGATCCTCGGCGATCTCAAGCGCCGCGGACGCGGTATCATTTTCATTTCCCATCGCATGGACGAGATAAAGGCTATCGGTGACCGCGTCACCATCATCCGCGACGGCGAGACGATCACGACCCTCAATCTCGACGAGACCGATGCCGTCACCGTGATCCGGCTGATGGTCGGCGGCGCCGGCGACATGCCGGCCTCGCAATCCTCCGTCCCCGCCGCCGTCGACACCGCGGCGGAAACCGCGCTGACGGTCCGCAATCTTTCCGGCGCCGGCTTCCGCGATGTCAGCTTCGAGGTCGGCCGCGGCGAGATCCTGGGATTCGGCGGCTTGCACGGCCAGGGGCAGTCCGCCCTGCTTCGGGCAATTTTCGGCGCCGGCGCGATCACCTCCGGCGAGATCCGGATCGGCAGCGAGCGCTTCAGGGCTTCGAGCCCGCGCGAGGCGATCCGGCGGGGCTGCGCCTATGTCTCGGGCGATCGCAGCCGCGACGGCGTCATCAGCGGCCGCCCCATCATCGAAAACGTCTCACCGATCCACTATCTGCGCGATCGCGTGATGATCGCGAGCCCGTCCAAGCTACGTGATCGGGTACTGCCCGCACTTCAGAGCATGCATACGAAGTTTGCGAGCCTCTTCGATCCGATCAGCGCGCTTTCGGGCGGCAACCAGCAGAAGGTGATCATCGCCCGCTGGCTGATCGACCGATCGGACGTGCTGCTGCTCGACGACCCGACCAAAGGCATCGATCTTTCGGCGAAGGCCGATCTTTTCGCATTGATCCGGCAATTGGCGGCCGAGGGCCTCGGCATCCTTCTCTATTCCTCGGAGGATGCCGAACTTCTCGGCAACGCCAACCGCATCCTCGTTTTCAACGGTGGGTCCGTCAGCCGGGAACTCACCGGCGCCGAACGCACCCGCTACAATCTCTATCAAGCCGCTTACGAGGCTGCGTAATGGCAGAGATCGCAACCGGCCCGATGTCGCGCCGCGTCGGCAGCATCCGCAGGCTGCTCGAGCGCTATCCCTTCCTGCCGGCGCTCGCCATATTCGCGGCACTTCTTCTTCTGAACGGCTTCTTCTCGCCCGCAAGCCTCAGCTATCGCGCGCTGACGGGCCTCCTCAGCACCTATATGGCGCTGATCCTGCTCTCGATCGCCCAGACCTATGTCGTCTATGCCGGCGATATCGACCTTTCCGTCGGGTCGATCCTCTCGCTCGTCAATGTGACGATCATCGTGTTGATGGAGCGATGGGGCGGGGGCGCCGGCGCCATTCTGCTTTCGCTGGCGCTCGGCCTGCTGCTCGGCCTTGCCTGCGGCCTTGTCAACGGTCTCGTCGTCGCCGTGCTGCGCCTGCAGGCGATCGTTGCGACCTTCGCGACCAGCATCTTCTTTACCGGGCTCGCACTTTATATCCTGCCGGTCGCCGGAACGCCGGCGCCCGCGCTCTTCTGGCGCACCTATGGCGGTCGGCTGTTCGATTTGCCTTTCGTCTTCTACATCCTCGCCGTGCTGCTCGCGCTCCTTTTCATGCTTGCCCGTACGCGCCTTGCCGCCCAGTTGCTTGCCGTCGGCGACGACCGGCAGGCGGCCTACCAGACCGGCCTCCCGGTCGTGTCCATCCGCATCAGGGGCTACATGCTTTGCGGCCTTTTTGCCGCGCTCGCGGCCTTCTGCATCACCGGAGACACGGCAAGCGGCGATCCGCTCGTCGGTGGCAAGATGACGCTTTACAGCGTGGCTGCCGTCGTGCTCGGCGGCAGTGCCCTTGCCGGCGGCTGGGGAACCGTGGTCGGTTCGCTCCTGGGAGCGCTGACGATCGGGCTCATCAATTCGCTCGTCTTCTTCATGGGCACGCCGTCCGAATGGCAGAACTTCATGCAAGGGCTCGCCATCCTCCTCGTGTTGATGGCGGGCGTGCTTGCCGGTCGGAGGGCGCGGTCATGAGTCGGGTGATTTCCTTTATTCGTCAGCCGGTCGTCGTCGCTCTGGTGCTGATCGTAGTGCTTCTCTATCTCGGCCAACTTCTGTCGCCCGGCTTTGCCAGTGGCGGGCAGATCCTGCGGTTGCTGATCGTCGCCGCGCTGCTCGGCATCGTCGCGGCGGGCCAGAACGTCGTCATTCTCGGCGGGCGCGAGGGCATTGACCTCTCGGTGGGCGGGGTCGTGTCGCTCTCGGCGATCATCGCCGGCAATGTCATGAACGGCGCCGACAGCGGCATCCTGCCGGCGATCGCCGCCTGCCTCACCGCCGGCGCCTTCTTCGGCCTCTTGAACGGGCTCGGCGTGACCCTCCTGCGCATTCCGCCGCTCGTCATGACGCTCGGCATGCTGGGCGTGCTGCAAGGGCTGCTGGTCGTCATCCGCATGGGCATTCCCTCCGGCCAGGCCGCCCCTTCCCTGTCGCGCTTCGTGAGCCAGCCGCTCGTCTTCGGCCTGCCCGGCATCATCTGGCTCTGGATAGCGGTCGGGCTGCTGATGGCCTTCATGCTCCACCGCACCGTCTTCGGCCACCGCATCTACGCAATCGGATCGAACGAGCATGCGGCCCATATGGCCGGCGTGCCGGTGCGGCCGATGCGCATCGCGCTCTTCGTTATCTCCGGCATGTTTGCGGCGCTCGCCGGGCTCTGCCTGCTCGGCTATTCCGGCTCCTCATTCGCCAATGTCGGCGAGCAATATACGCTAACCTCCATCATCGCCGTCGTCTTCGGGGGCACCTCGCTCGCCGGCGGCAAAGGCGGTTATACCGGCACGATGGCCGGCGCGGTCCTGCTCGTCATCCTGCAGGGGATACTGACAACGGTGAACATCGACGAGTCCGGCCGGCAGATGGTCTTCGGGGCGACGCTTCTCCTGTTGATGACGTTCTATGGCCGCGGGCGGGCGATGCGGGCATGAGGGAGCGTCCGAAGATCAAGGACATCGCCGTCAAAGCGGGTGTCTCCGTCGCCACCGTCTCGCGCGCGCTTGCCGATTCCAGCCTCGTCACGGCCGAGACACGCCAGCGTATCCGTGAGCTTGCACGCGAGCTCAACTATCGCCCGAATGTCAGCGCCCGCAATCTGAGGACCCGCAAGTCGATGGCGGTGCTGCTCGTCGTACGCGATGTCGGCAATCCGTTCTATCTCGACGTATTGAAGGGCGTTGAGGCGACGGCGCGGGAGGCCGGCTATTCGGTGCTGATGGGCAATACCGAAAACGAACCGGCCCGCGAAACCGAGTATTTCCACATGCTGCGCGACGGCCATGCCGACGGCATGATCCTGATGACCGGCAAGCTGCCGCCCGATGGCGGCACCCGCGCCGGCGGCTGGAGCCGCCTGCCGGTGGTGGTGGCGCTGGAGATGATCAAGGGCTCGAGGCTGCCGCATGTGCAGATCGACAATGTCGGCGCCGCCCGGGCGGCGGTGGAGCACCTGATATCGCTTGGCCATCGGCGGATCGCCCATATCAGCGGCCCCATTCCCGAACCGATGAGCCTTGACCGCCGGGAAGGCTATCGCCTTGCCATGCGCGCTGCGGATCTCGATATCCCCGCGGGCTACGAGGTGCGCGGCAATTTCCTGCTCGAAAGCGGGCAGGAAGCGTGCCGGCGACTTATTGCCCTGCCGGAGCCGCCGACGGCACTCTTCGTCGCCAATGACGAAATGGCCTATGGCGCCGTGCATGAACTCAGAAGGTCGGGATGCGACGTGCCGCGCGACGTTTCCATCGTCGGCTTCGACGATCTCTATCTGAGCAAGGCCTTTTATCCGCCGCTGACGACCGTCAGCCAGCCGCGCGCCGAGATCGGCCGGAAGGCCATGGAGCTGCTGCTGAAGATCCTGTCGGGGGGCCGCACCGATGCGGACGATGCGATCGTGCTGCCGACGGCGTTGAACATAAGGAGCAGCACGGCGCCGCCCCGCTGATATTCTGGGAGGGAGACATGACCATGCTACCGAAGCAGACGCTGCGTGTCGGTTTTGTCGGAACCGGTTTCATCGCCGGCTTCCATCTCAAGTCGATGGTCGGCGTGCGCAACGTCGAGGTGACCGGCGTCTATAGCCGCAGTCCCGAAAACCGCAATCGCTTTGCCGAAGCGGTGAAGGCGCTCGAGCTCGGAGGCTGCCGCGCTCATGACAGTCTCGAGGCGCTCGTCTCCTCCGGCGACGTGGACGCGATCTGGATTCTCTCTCCGAATTACACGCGGATCGACGTCATGCGGGCGCTGCATCGGGAGATCAAGGCGGGACGCAGCAAGATCTTCGCCGTCGCCTGCGAGAAGCCCTTGGCGCGCACGGTCGCGGAAGCCCGGGAAATGCTGCAGCTTGCCGAGGACGCCGGTCTCAATCACGGCTATCTCGAAAATCAGGTATTCGCCACGCCGGTGCAGCGCGGCAAGGAGATCATCTGGCGGCGCGCGGTCTCGACGACGGGCAGGCCCTATCTGGCGCGGGCGGCGGAGGAGCATTCCGGTCCGCACGAGCCCTGGTTCTGGCAGGGCGACAAACAGGGCGGCGGCGTGCTTTCCGACATGATGTGCCACAGCGTCGAGGTGGCGCGTCATCTTCTGACCGCGCCCGGCGCACCGCGCAACTCCCTGAAGGTCCAGGCGGTGAACGGCACGGTCGCCAACCTGAAATGGACGCGGCCTGGCTATGCCGACCAGCTCCGCCACCGCTTCGGCGGCGAGGTCGACTACCGCAACCGCCCTGCCGAGGACTTCGCCCGCGCAACTGTCATGCTCGAGGACGAAAACGGACAGGAGCTGATGATCGAGGCGACGACCTCCTGGGCTTATGTCGGCGCCGGCTTGCGCATCCAGCTCGAGCTGTTGGGACCTGAATATGCACTCGAATACAACTCGCTCGGCGCCGGCCTCAAGATCTTCCTGTCGCGAGCCGTGCAAGGGTCCGAGGGCGAGGACCTCGTCGAAAAACAGAATGCCGAGCAGGGGCTGATGCCGGTACTCGAAGACGAGGCGGGCGTCTATGGCTACACCGACGAAAACCGGCACATGGTCGAGTGTTTCCGCAAAGGGATCAAACCCATCGAGACCTTTGAGGACGGGCTTGCCGTGGTCGAGATCCTGATGGGACTCTATCGCTCCGCCGAAATCGGCGCGACGCTGCACTTTCCGGCAGCGGAGCTCGAGAATTACGTGCCGTTGGTGGCGCGTACCGGCGCGTGATGCGGCGGCCATGGTCGCCGCCGACGAAACGGCGCATTTTCAGCCTGAAAGGCGGACGGCGGGTTTTACATTGCGGGGATATGTAAACGAGCATATTATAATATCCTCGAAAGGATATGCTGCCATGCCCCTCTACATCAAAGACGCTGAGGTGGATAAACTCGCCGAGGAGCTTGTCGGACTCACCAACTCTACCAAGGTTGAGGCTGTCAAAATTGCGCTCAAGCACGAGATCGACAGCCGCAAGTCCAAACTGCATGTTCGCGATCGTCTTGCAAAGACCCTCGCAATGGCTCGCGCAGCTGGCCCAATGGTTCACCTTGACCACAAGAAGGTCACGGACGAACTGTGGGGGGAGGATTGATGCTGTTTATTGATGCGTCGGTTATCGTGGCGATCATCGGCTTGGAAGACGATGCAGACGACCTGATGGATCGATTGACACAGCACGATGGCCAATTTTACGTGTCAGCAGTCGTCCGCATGGAAGCCGTGTTGTCGCTCACACGGCAATTTGCGGAGGTCGAGGGACCAAACAAGGCCGCCACCCCGGCCATGCTCGCAAAAGCGCGGCAATTGGTCGACCAGTTCATTGCCGACTTGGCAGCGAAGGAAACCGTGATTGGCGATGACGTGGGCACCAAGGCGATCGACGCCGCGCAGCGTTATGGCAAAATCGTCAATCACCCTGCCAAGCTCAACATGGGCGATTGCTTCGCTTACGCCTGTGCCCAGGCGAACCGGCTGCGGATCGCATATAAGGGCCACGATTTCAGCGAAACCGATCTGGCTTGGTAGCGCCAAGCCCTGGCCTTTACCCGAAATGGTTGCAACAGAATAGATTGCGGCCGATTTTCGCCGTGTAGTGGCGATAGCAAATGTGAAGACCCGTGGCCTTCGTCTTGGCCGAAGGACCGATACCGCCGCCAAGGGAACGGTCCTGACCGACTGGCGGCGGCAGGCACGGCTTGAGGATCTGTTGGGGCGGTTATGGTCGTCGGCGACGAAACGGCGCAAACCAGCCTGAAAGGGCCTAATGCATGTCGCCCAAGAGTGTGCAGCGGTTTTGGGCCAACGACGTGCATGAAAACAAGAACTAATGCGCGTTGCACGAATACCATGAAGCGCGACGCGCTTAAGTGCCCCACCCTTTCAGGCTGATGAGACCATGGCTCAATCGACGAACACGGTAAGCGTGCCGTCAGCCTCGACCCCCACCGCAACCGCGGCGTCTATCTGGTCATCGGTGAGGTCGTCAAAGTCGAGTTCGGCCAGATCCTGGCGAAGCTGGGCGATTTCTGCCTCCCGGGCCTCGACGGCGTTGTCGAGTGCGGTGCGATTGACCGCGAACTCGTCGACGTCGACAACGGTGACCTCGACATCATCCGCAATCCCGCTTAGATCGGTCTTGCTGGCGCGGATCGTGGAGATCAGCGTGCCCAAATTCGTGTTGTTCACGCTGCCGGTCGTATCATCGTCGTCTCCATCGTCAGCCCGCTTGGTCTGACCCGGCGCGTAAGTTTTGGCACTTTCGTCGTCGCCTTTCACTTGACCGGGTGCAAAGTCCCTGGCGCTCTCGCCTTCGCCCTTGGCATGGCCGGGGGCGCTTTCGGCGGCACTGTTCTCGCTACCACGACCATTGCCCTCGCGATTTCCATTGCCACTTCCATTGCCGTCCTGTGCGAATGCGGGTGTGGCCACGCTCGCGCAGGCAAGCAGTGCGGCAGCTAAACTGCGACAATTCTCGTCATGTGCGTGTTCCTTTCCTTGGTTCGAAGTGCAAGCCTCAGTTAGGCAAGTTCGAATTCGGCGTTCCCGAGATTGTTCCGTGCGCACCCATGACATCGGACCATTGCCTTTTCGTCTGAGCCGTTGGTCCGATCAACAAAGATCCGATCGGCGGTCCCGACGACCGGCATGAAGCAGAGGGAAGTGGATGACGCTTAGGACCTTCGTCTTGGCCGAAGGTCCGACCGGGCCGAGAGAAAGGTCCTAAAGGTGCTGGCGACGGAAGGCGTGGCTTGACGATCTGTTGGGGCGTAAGCAAGGTGATCTCAAGATCACGCGTGCTTTGTGCGAATTTCGAATTTCGTGTCGATATTGCGCGGAACCCGATCCGGGTGACCTTGTTCACCGATAAGCCGGGTTAAACTTTTTTGAGGCGGAAGGTGCGCCAATGATGGTCCTCAAGGAGACGAAGACGACGCGACGGAAGACCATGGCGGTCCTGTTCGTTGCGTTGGTCGGCTTCGTCGCACTTCCCTATAAGGCGACAATTTCCGGTTCGAGCCTTGAAGTCGCACCCCAGTCTGCCCTCGCCAAGAACGAGGGCAAGGGAAATGGCGGGGGGAACGGCAATTCCGGCGGCAACGGCCGGGGGGGCGGTAGCGGCGGCGGCAGCAGCAAGGGCCGCGACAGTTCAACGAGCGGGTCGAGCGCGCGAGGCACGGGCACCGGAAACAAGGGTTCGACCTTGCGAGTACGCCACGCCAAGGGAATAAGCGAAGAGATCAGAAACGGGCGATACATCATGAAGGATGCCCGCGGGCGCATCATCGTCAACCGCAGCGCCACTGAAGACGATCAGAAACGGCTCCTGTCCCTCATTGACTGAGCGGGCGGTCGAGTGCGTCGCGCAGCACCATGGCTGCCTCCGTGCGGTTGGCGACGTCGAGCTTCGCCATGATCTGGGTCATATGGTGCTTGACGGTCTTTTCGTGCAGATTGAGCCGCCTTGCGACCTGCTTGTTGCTCATGCCGGAGGCGACGAGATTGAGAACCTCCTTCTCGCGGATGGTCAGATCCCGGATCAGGTCGGACTTGCGTGCAGGCTCTGGGGCCCGGCTGGACAGCAGCTTCGCCGAGAGCGTCGGCGCCACATAGCTCTCGCCCGAGGCGACGGTCCGGATGATATCCGCCAGTGCTCTCGAGCCAACACCCTTGAGGACATAGCCCCTGGCGCCGTTCTGCAGTGCGGCGGTGACGTCGTCGCCGGCTTCCGAAACCGTGAGCATGACGATCTTCTGCGAGGGGGCGACCTCCATGATCAGCGGGAGGGCTGCCAGCCCGCCACCGGGCATAGAGATGTCGAGAAGCATCACGTCGGGCTTGAGATTCTCGGCGATTCTCAGTGCGTCGTCGTGTGAGTCCCCCTCGGCGACGACTGCGAATCCATCGATCTCCGACAGGCTCCTCGTGACCCCTTCCCTGAACAGAGGGTGATCGTCGATTACAGCAACACGTATTTCAGCCGTCATATCTGCCCTATCTCCCTGATGTCGAGCCACATCCGGACAACGGTGCCCGACGCGGCCGCGTTCAGTTCAAACGTTCCTCCGAGACTCTCCACCCGTTCCCTGAGACCGGCAAGCCCGAGGCTCGTAGAGCTGATCTGGCTTGGATCGAAACCGGGCCCGCCATCCGCCACCTCGATCCGGATCCTTTCGCGTTCAATGGTCTGCGTGACGCGCTGGCCGATGCCTCCTGCGTGCCGATATGCATTGTTCAGCGCTTCCTGCACGAAGCGGTATATGCATATCTTCGCCGACGGGGAAAGGCGCGCAGGCGGGTCGGAGAGCGACAGATCCACAGCCGAACCGGTCCGCTGCCTGTGCGCCGCAACGCAGCGCTCGAGGATCTCGGGCAGATTGGCGGTTTCAATCTGCGGCAGCACCAGCCCGTTGCACAGCGTCCGGATCTCGTGCATCGCCTCTTCGAGACTGGCCTTGATCGCGGCGAGTTCGCGGTCGCGCTTTTCGTTCGAAGTCATAGGGTTCGTCAATAGGTCGCTGTCCAGCCGCAATGACGCATAGGCCAGGAGCTGCGCCGGGCCGTCATGCAGATCCGCTCCAATGCGCCTTAGCATTTTCTCGTTGAGCGCCGTTGCCCGTTGGGAGGCGTGCTGCACGCGCCCACGCAGGGTCTCGTTCTGCAACAGGAGCGCAGAGAGCTCGTCGATGCGCTGCTTGAGCGCGGCACGCTGCTTTTCGATGGTTCTGCTCCCCCGCATGACGATCGCCGAAAGCATGATGAAGAAGGCGAGCGTAAAGCCCGCAACCGCGAGCCAGGTGAGAAACCGCGCCCGACGCAGACTCAGTTGGAAGTCGTGGGCGATTTCGTGGAATTCGGAAACCGCCACGACCTCGCCCGACCAGGGCTGCAGGACCGGATTATAGATTTCAAGGAACGGATTGCCTGCCGGGCGGCCGGTCACATCCTGACTGCCGTCCTGCGACTGCAATTGAGCCACCATCTCGCCGGAAAAGGCCGTGCGCAATTGCGGACTGAGCTCGAACCGCTTTCCGGCTATCTCCGCTTGATTCGAGTAGAGGACGGTACCGTCGGCGCGCCAGAGGCGGAATTCCAGCAGCCGGTTTCCGAGTGCCCCCTGGCCCAAGGTTTCGTCGAGCGCCCGTGCGACGGCATCGTCCAGCACTTCCGTGGTCTGCATGTCAGGCAGGAGCGGAGCGATCACGCTGTCGACATAGAGCGCGGTCGTCGCTGCGGAGTTTCTCGTGACCGCCTCCTCTATGAGGCTGGTCACGAACGCCCCGACCACCAGCATCGCCGCAGCCGCAACTATGCCGCCGGCCAGCAGGAACTGCCTGCTCAGCGCTTGCGCATTCCATCGTGTGATCAAGTCCTTGGTGCGCACGAAAAGTTCTCGGGATCGCCCGCCCGATTCGCTGGCGGCACTGAGGTCGAATTGAAAGCATAAACTATCGCCCGCGAAAAAGCGGTCAATGGCATGCCATGGTTCGCGCCACGGATTGGACCTTTTTCCCGACGGCCGATGCGACCTAAGTCCTACCGACCAGGGCAATGGTCCGGGAGCGGTGGCGCCTTGCCGTCTTGCGAGCTACCGTCGCAGCCGATCGACTGTGCCTGTTCCCTCCGCAGAGAGGGGCAATTGATTCGAAGGAGGCCTGCATGAGTGTGTCCAAGACTATCGGGCGGAGCGTCGTCGTCCTGGCCATCGCGCTTGCTCCAGTGGCGAGCATTGCTTTGGGCACCGCCGAACTTGCTTTTGCCAAAGGCGGCAACGGCGGCGGCGGCAATGGCAACGGCGGAGGAAACGGCAAGGGCGGAGGAAATGGCAATGGAGGGAGCCACGGGAAAGGGCATTCCACCGGCGGCAAACAGGACAAGGCAGGCAAGAGCAATCGAGACGCTGGCGATCTCCTGAAGTCGCTTTTCACGCGGGGCACCAAGACCAAGAAGACGATCAAATCCGCGAAGGTCCCGAAAACGGGAAGCGTTGCAACGATCAAGCCGAAGAGCGTCAAGAGCGACACCGCCGGACTGAGTTCGCTGAAGAGGAATTATCACGCCTATCTCAACTCCAACGATCCGCGCATGGCGGCGATCTCTGCCTATGTGATTTCCTATGCCGAGTTCGAAGCCGAGTTCGGTCCCGACGCCGTTCCGACAGATCCGGCACTCAGCGACGAGGCGCTTCGGGAGGCGCTCGAGAGTTTCACCAAGGGAGGCGTTGTGACCGACGATGCGCTTCTTGAAGCCAAGGAGATCCTCGGCGTTGGACCCGCAGTCGGCAAGATCGACCAGATTCGCGAAACGCTTCCCGAACCTGCGGACACTGAGCTCGAAGCGTCGGAGTGAACCTGACCCATCGACAATTGGGCGCCGCCGGTGAAGCTGAACGAAAGAGGTCGACTGATGAACGTAGAGCAACTCGACCTCGCAGGCGGCGGCGCGTCGCAGGCGATGGGGCAAGAACGGATCGGGTTTTCCCTGCAGCAGATCAACGCGGTCGACGACCCGGCAAAGGTCCTCTATTCGGAGTGCCTGGGCAGGTTCACCGAGCCCGATGGCACGATCCGAACCAGTGACGAGCTATTGGCAATGCCCGAAATTTCGGGCGTTGGCCCGGCCTTCGACCGGTATCTCCTCCAACTTGCATTGGGCTGGCTGGCCCGTCGTCCGTCATGTGCGCTGGGCTGCAACATCCAGGCTTCGGGTCTGGTCGACAAGCACAGCTCGGCGACTTTGTACGCATTGCTCTTCAAGCACCGGGCAGCGGCGCGGCGCATGGTTCTCGAAGTCACGGGAAGCGTTGCATTGAAGGCACATTCGGCAGCGATGCTCCAGAGCGCCCGCGCGCTGGGGTACCGGATTGCGATAGAGGCGTTCGGAACCGAACACGCGACCGCGGGCACGCTCCCGTCCTTCCCCGTCGACATTGTCAAAGTCGATGCATCTTTCGTACGGCATTGCCGGGGCGACGCCGCGCCCATGCTCCGCCACATTATTGCCCGGGCATCCCGCTCGGCATCGATCGTGGTAATCGAAGGTATCGAGACATACGAGCAGCTTGACGCAGCAAGGATCGCCGGGGCGACCCATGTGCAGGGTCTTCTCCTGTCGGAGCCTACCCTGCCGCCCGTATTTTCCGAGCCGTATCGCCCGCTGGTCCAACGCGGGAATCTACTCGCGCATCTGCCCGAAAATCGGAACCGATTGCCGCAAAGCTCGAGGCGCAGTTTCAAAGAGTCACAGCGACCTTTGCGCGTCTGAAAGACGCACGGCGGTATAAGAGATCACGGCTCGACCTACGGCTGTTACCGCGCCTTGCGTCGATCGCGACGACCTTTCCCACAACCGCAGCATGTAGGACCTTGGTCCGATCTTTGCATCCAAAGGTCCTAGTGTCGTTGCCAAACAGCTCGCCCGTTCCATATGGTGCGAATCAGCGCCGAGGGGGCAACGGCCAATGACGAACTGAGGTTCTATCTGGGAGTCCCCGAAATGGCTTTCTCGTTCACCGAACGAAAAAATCGCCCATCCGTTTTCGCCTTTCGGCTGCTGGCCAGCCCGCTCGCATTCGCGGTCTACGTTGCAATCGCCATGGCGATCGCGTTTCTGGCAAGTGCCGGCACAGGTATTCCGGCCTACCTGCTCGTGCCTGTCGGCTTCCTGCTCGTAACCTTCCTCGACCCGCCGGCGAGACTCATGAAACTTCGAGAGGGCCGGAACGGACAGGTTGTAAAAAGGCGGCTTCGACAGATCACCGCGGCCAACAATAATCGCCCGAGCGAATTTGCGCACACCCGGACAAAGGCACGCGAGTCCAGGTCCGATAGCCGTCTTCGCTGACCAGGCAGGGTCATAGCGCCGTTTCAGGCGGGCATCTGCAGCACGTCTGGATGCTGAAGGGGCGCATCCTTGATCCAGATCTGCGTTCCCTCGGAGCCAACACCCGCTTCAAGAGGTTCGCCAGCGGGCATCCGGCCCCAGCTCTGCGGGCCCAGTTGCTCGCTCCCAACCGTAAGGCTGCCGGTGAGCACGAGGAACTCGAGACCGCGCTGGTTTTCAACGATTACCGTCGAACCCGGCCGCCAGTCCTCGATTAAGACGCGCTCCTTCCCATCATCGAACAGCACGCGCGCGGCCTCGGCCCCCTCGCGCAACGGCGCTGCCTCGCCCTCGCCGGGCTGCCGAACGATTTGCGCGTCGTCACCCTCGCGATACTGCCAGAGACGCACAAAGATCGTGCAGCCGTCCTTTGATGCCGGCACATGTGAGGTGCCGGGCGGGTTGCGGAAATAGCACCCCGCCGGGTAGTCGCCATGCTCGTCCTGGAATGTTCCCTCGAGCACGAGAATTTCCTCGCCGCCGCTATGGACATGGCGTGGGAAGGCGCTTCCCGGCACGTAGCGCACGATGGAAGTCGCGCGGGCGACCTCCCCGCCGATGCGGTAAAGCATGCGGCGATCGACGCCCGCTGAAGGGCTTGGAACCCAGTCGAGTTTAGCCGCTTGGACGATCACCGGTCTTGCCAGGTCTTCATTGATGCGCATTGGTCTGGTCCCCCATCGTCAGCACGATCCGAACTTTGCGTCACCGGACCTCATCTTTTGAACAGCATCCTGGGCGCTCTCCAGCGGCATGGTCTCGATCGTCGGCCGCACGGCGGTCGGTACCCTGGAATCCAACGTCTTCTCGAACGCGGAGCCGGTCACCGAGCCTATCACGCCGCGTTCGGCTCCCACCAGATAACCCGCCGACACCGGCAGCGGATCCTTGCCGACGCCGAGCGCGATCAGGCGGGCGGGCCTTGAAGAATTCGCCTCGAGCTTTGGCCCGGCGCTTCAATCCGGAACTGGGCATGAGCTTGCGCTCATGGCGGCGGCTGCGCTCCGGCAAGGGCGATGACACCCTTGCGTTCCGGCGCGGTTGGCGCTTTCCACCCTGCTCAGCTAGGCTTCAGGGGCCTCGTCGATTTCCAGTTTCATTCCGGTATGGCGACCGGCGTCGGGCGATCAGGGCTTGATGCCCGGCGTGCCGTCGAACTTCTTCTCGCAGTCCCAGCAATCGATGTAGTCGTCCTGCAGCGGAGCATTGTTGACCGCCCATTCCGTCAGGTGCTGCGGAAATCTGGTTTCGAACATAAAGCTCATGGTTTCGGCCTGGAACTGCGGCACCATCGGCTCGTTCGATCCATGCTCGAAAGCATTGCGATCCGGTCCATGCGGCAACATGCAATTGTGAAGGCTCATGCCCCCCGGCGCAAAACCCTGCGGCTTGGCGTCATAGACGCCATAGATATTGCCCATGAGCTCCGACATGATGTTCTTGTGATACCATGGCGGGCGGAAGGAGTGCTCGGCGACCATCCATCGATCGCGGAAGAGCACGAAATCAATGTTTGCCGTGCCCTCTTGCCCCGACGGCGCAGTCAGTACGGTGAAGATCGACGGATCGGGATGATCGAACAGGATCGCGCCAACAGGTGCATAGGTGCGCAGATCGTATTTGTATACGCAGTAATTGCCGTGCCATGCCACGATATCGAGCGGCGAATGGCCGATCTTCGTCTCGTGGAATTGGCCACACCATTTGAGAATGACCCGCGAGGGAACCTCGCGATCCTCGAAGGCTGCGACCGGGCATTTGAAATCGCGTGGATTGGCAAGGCAATTTGCCCCGATCGGCCCTCGATTGGGCAGGTCGAACTTCTGGCCATAGTTTTCGCAGACGAAGCCGCGGCAGGGGCCTTCCAGTACCTCGACCCGGTAGACGAGGCCGCGCGGCAGGATGGCGATCTCCTTCGGCTCCAGATCGATGACGCCAAGCTCGGTTGAGAAGCGCAACCGGCCTTCCTGCGGTACGACCAGCAGTTCGCCGTCGGCGGAATAGAAATATTCGTCCACCATGGATCGGGTCACGAGATAGACATGGGCCGCCATGCCGGCCTGGATATTCACATCGCCGGCGGTGGTGACGGTCTTCATGCCCGTGACCCAGGTCAGGTCTTCGTCGGCATACGGGATCGGGTCCCAGCGGTACTGCCCGAGCGAGGTGACATCGGGAAGGATATGCGGCGCCGACTTCCAGTGTGGAATGTCGACCTTGTCGAACCTGGTTGTGTGCTTGACGCTCGGCCGTATGCGATAGCACCAGGTGCGCTCGTTCTGGCCGCGCGGGGCGGTGAAGGCTGTGCCGGACAGCTGCTCCGCATAGAGGCCGTAATTGCATTTCTGCGGTGAATTCTGGCCCTGCGGCAGCGCCCCGGGCAATGCTTCGGTCTCGAAGTCGTTGCCGAAACCGGGCATGTAGCCTTCATGCGGACCGGTGTTGCTGAGGGCCCGGATCATGCCGGGGGCAAGCGGATGGTGAGTCATCGTCTGCTCCGAAAGGCTCTGTCTCAGGAGCCCCGAGTAGATAGTTGCATTCGCAACTTTGTCAAGATAAAGTTTGACGGAGCGCAGGGATGGAATGGAAGATGAGCCACGCCGTGCTTTTTGATTATTGGCGGTCCTCCGCCTCCTATCGCGTCCGCATCGGGCTCAATCTGCTCGGATTGGCTTACGAAAGCCGGCCCATCGATCTCCTTTCCGGTGCGCAACGGAGTGAGGAAAACCTGGCGCGCAATCCCCAGGGTCTGGTGCCGACACTCGCGATCGACGAGGTCGAACTGACCCAGTCCCTGGCAATTCTCGAATATCTCAATGAAACGCGGTCCGCCGGCTGGTTGCCCGCCGATCCGGTCGGAAGGGCAAGGGTGCGAGCGCTGAGCTATGCCATCGCCATGGAAATTCATCCGGTATGCAATCTTCGCGTCGCGCGGCATGCGGTGTCGCTTGGCGGCACGACGATCGAGGACTGGATGAAGCATTTCATCAGCGATGGGCTGGCCGGTTTCGAAGGGATGCTTGGAGACGACCCCGACGATCTCTACTGCCATGGCGACAGCCTGACCCTGGCTGACATCTGCCTGGTGCCGCAGACCTATAACGCCCGTCGCTGGGGCGTGGAGATGGAGCGCTTCCCGAAAACGGACGCTCTTTCATCGCGACTTGAGGATATCCCCGCCTTCATTGCGGCGCATCCCGACCGAGTAGGATCGTGACTTGTTTGCCATCCTGTGGCAGGGTCGCGCCGCAGGACAATGGATGTCGGAATGGTAGAGCGGAACACGGATCCGGATTTCGATCTCGAGCGATTTCTTCCCTATATGCTGAACCAGGCGGCGGAGGCGACCTCGCGCTCCTTTCAGGCGGTCTACCGCAACCTTTACGGCATGACGCGGACCCAGTGGCGGGTGATGGCCAATCTCGGCAAATTTGGTGCGATGACGGCGAAGGACATATGTGTCATCTCGCATGTCGAGAAAACCAAGGTCAGCCGCGCAGTCTCGGCGCTCGAATCCGAGGGCTTCCTCCTGCGCACCCCAAGCGAGGACGACCGGCGCGCGGAGATCCTGAGCCTCACCGAGAAGGGGCAAACAGCCTTTAGAGACCTTGGCCATCGTGCGAACGAGTATGATGAAAAATTGAGAGCCGAACTTGGCGATCGGGTGTCTTCGGAACTCATCCGATCGCTGCAGTTCCTGATGAAGCTCTAGGCCGAAGAACAAGCTCTTTTAAGGTCTTGCCCGGAGCTTTGCCGTCTACAAGGCTTTGCCGCAGCATTTCGCGGGATGAAAGCGATTGCTGCCTGGCGCAATGGCCCCCGCACTCGACGGCGCATTACGCGTCCTCCAATCTCTCCCGGCGATAGCGACTGGGCGGCGCGGCATTGTGCGCGGCCCAGACGCGGCGCAGGTGCCGGGTCGAGGAGAAGCCGGCACGTTCGGCAACGCTCTCCATGTCGAGACGGCTCTGGGTCAGCAGGTCGCGGGCCAATGCGACGCGCATGGCGTTGACATAGACCGTCACCGACAGGCCCGTATGTGCGCGAAAGAGCCGCGTCACGTGACGTTCGCTCAGCGCCCCGAGCCGCGCCAGATCGCCGAGGTTCCAGTCGCGCGCCGGATCGCCCATCACGGCGTCCTGGATGCGGTGGATTGCGGGATGGATGTGATTGCGGCCGGAAAGCCAAGGCGACAATTGCGGATCCGAGCCGCTGCGCCTCAGATAAATCACCATGCGCCGGGCAACGGCAAGCGCAACTTGCGCGGAGGTGAGCCGTCCCACTACATGCAGCATGAGGTCGATGCCGGTGGAAATGCCGGCGCTCGAAAAACGGTTGCCGTCCTCGACATAGAGCCGGTTCTCCAACACCGAGGCGGTCGGCGCAATCGCCCGCAGTTCCTCGATGCAATCCGAATGAGTCGTGCATTGCCGGTTGTCCAACAGCCCGGCTGCAGCGGCGAGCAACGCGCCGGAGCAGATCGTTACCAGCCGGGTATCCGCGGTCACGGCCCTGCGCAGCCAGTCGCGCAAGTGCTGCAACTGAGGACAAGCGCCAAGTTCGGCTCGGCCCACCGAGAGACTGCCGGAAATAACCAGCATCGACCCCGGCGGAAGCCTTTCCGGCAACGTCTCCAGACCGTCCAGCCTGAGCCCGATCGAGGTCGTCTGGCCTGGGGTCGCAGAAATGTAGCGGCAGTCGAAGCGGAGCGATTGCTGTTCGAGATTCGTGTAGCGCAGCACTTCGAGCGGCCCGGCGATATCGATCAGCAGCGCCTCCGGCGGCACCAGCGTGAATACCGGAATGATCTGCGCTTCGTTTGCCGGGCCGGTCCTGATCATGCGGCGAGCGCCTTTCTTTCCAGTGCTTCCTCGACGGTCACGATACGGGCGAAGCGACCGGCGAGCACCAGTTCCGTGCGATTGCGAATCGCTGCGGCATCGAAGGTCTCCCCCGAGGCATGGGTCATCGGGAAGGTCAGCGTCGCTTCCGAGACGAAATCGACATCCCAGCCGAGGTCCGAGGCATGCCGCGTGGTGGTCTCGCAGCACTGCTCGGTGCGGATGCCGGAGACAATCAGGCGGCGAATGCCGTTCTCGACCAGCCAGACGTCAAGACCGGAACCGACCAGCGCCGAATGGCGGTGCTTGTGGAACGTGACGTCGGGTTCGAGCCGCAATTCCTCGAGCGTGCGCACATGGCCGCTTTCGAGCCTGAAGGGCCCATCATCGTCGACATGGAAGATCCGCACGACGGGAATGCCTGCGGCACACGCCCCGTCGATCAGCGCTTGCTGGCGCTCAAGATAGAAAGGCACCTCCGCCGGATCCCAGTACGATCTCTGGCGGAAGGATTCCTGGGCGTCGATGACAAGCAGCGCCGTTTTCTGATCGGACATTTCTCATACTCCCGAGTTTTGAGGATAGCCGAAAATAGCCCTTCCTATACAGGGCAAAAGCACGCCGCTGGACGAATGGCGGACATATCCGGCCATTCTACCCGCGCCCCCGACAAGGCGACGCTTCAACTCGCGATGAACCATTATGTGACTTCGAATCAGGGAATTACAGTCACACTTGCTGCAGGAAGGCTCCTGAACTCCGGATAAAGCGGACCAGATGCAAGGCATCTGGTCACTCGAGTATTGCCGGCACGGAATGCGATAGAACGACCGGCACCAACGACTTACCGCGCATGAGCGGTCTCTCCGGGCGCTTCTCGATTGCGTGCTGCGGAATCTCGGATTTCTGCGGGCGTCGTGCCGTAGGTGCGCCGAAACTCCTTGGTAAAGTGGGACGTGTTCACAAAGCCGACATCGAGCGCAACCTCGATGATCGGCTTCTTGCTCGTCAGCAGAATCTGCCTCGCCCGGTCCAACCGGAGGCGACGGAACGCCAGCGCGGGCGACATCCGCGCCTTTTCGGTGAACAGCCGCTCCAGTTGGCGTCTCGAGAGCCCGACCGAGGCGGCAAGCCCATCAATGGTAATCCCGCCTTCAAGATGCTGCTCCATGGTGATCAGCGCGGCCGCGACACGGGAGTCGTTGAAGTGCTCGCAGAGCGGCTGTCGCGTCTGGATGTCGAACTGGGAACGGGCCTTTTCGATCTGCAGCACTTCGAGCGCATTTCGCTCGGCATCCCGGCTGATATGTCGTCTCACGAGTGCGGCGGCGAGGTCGGCGGCACTGCTTCCCCCTGCACACGAGCCGCGCTTGCGCTCCAGGTTGAACAGCCGGTCCGGCCGCACGTCATGATCGGGAAAACGTTCGCGGAACTCATGAAAGTGAAGCCAGCTCACACAGGTCTCGTGTCCTTTCATCAGGCCGGCTTCGGCGAGAATGAAAGAACCGGTGCACAGACCGAGCAAGGGCACCCCTTTGGAAGCGGTGAGTTTGAGAAACCGAATGGTTTCATGGTCAACTGGCTGCTCGACGGTAAGCAGGCCTCCGACGACTGCAATATAATCGAATTGACGAGGATCGACGAAGTCCGAAGTGGGGGCAACCTGAACGCCGCAGCTCGAGGTGATCAGGTGCCTGGTGCTGCCGAGCACCTGCCAATCCGCGAGCACCCGGCCTGATCGATCAAGCTGGTCGCTCGCCAGTCGCAGGGTGTCGACGAACAGGGCGAAGGCCGACAGCGTGAAGGAACGCGCGAGGACGAAGCCGATCTTCAGACGGTGCGCTTGCGGGGCGGCTCTGGCCGCTTGAACGTGTCCCACTTTACTTTGCTCCTCTGATCCGGCGCCTCCAAGTCAACTCACAGCAGGCGAAAGAATGGCCATCGCGAACGCGTGACTGAACAGCTGTTCGATGGCGTAACCGGCGTGCCGGCGGTCGGTGCAGTCATTGGGCTGCGGAGAAACAACCCCCTGTAGCCAAAAATTCCCACGCCGCCTGAGTGCGGCGTGGGAAGCCGCTCGCAACGGGCTAGAGGTCCTCGCGGCCACCGCTCTTGAGCTCGGCGGTCGCCACGCGCTGGAATTGGCCCTCGCCGAGATGAACCCAGCTCATGCCGACCGAAGTTCCGAGAAAGCGATCTGAATAGCCGCTGGAAAGCTCTTGCTGCGGATTGGAAGGCAGCACAAACGCCTTCATCAGCACGTAGTAGAGCACCAGTCCCAGCGGGAAGCCGATGATGAAGGCATAGTCGGAGTACCAGGCAGCCATGCCGCCCGCTCCGATCCAGGAGACGATACCTGCCCAGTTGACCCCGCCGGCGTAACGAAACTGGCCCTTCATGTTGTAAAGGTCGGGCACGTTCACACGGCGGCGACGGATCAGGTAGTAGTCTGCCGTCATGATGCCACCAATAGCCGACAAGAAAGCGCCGTAGTATCCGAGGAAGACGAAGAGATTATTCAGGATCTGCCACGGAAAGCATAGCGTACCGATGATGCCGGCAAGCACAACGCCAAGCTTGTAGTTGATGTAACGAGGCGACAGATTAACCAGCGTCAGCGCCGACGGTACCAAATTGGCTGCCGTGTTGGTCGACCACTGCGCAAGAACGACCAGCACCAGCAGCAGGATGAGCGAAAAGCCCTGGCTTTGCCCCTGGATCACCTCGATAGGGTTCCAACTGCCGGTGGCGATGAACGACACGCCGCCGATGCCGGCAATCATCGCCTGTGTCACCGGAAGGGCGATGAGTTGCGCGGCGAAGATGTTCTTGTTGCGCTCGAAGAAGGGCCTCGCACCCGACTCGGTCTTCACGAAGCGGGTCAGATTCGGGATATCGATCGCCATCGTCGACCAGAAGCCTAGATTGGCGATGAACAGCACCAGAAGCGACATGCGGCCTTCTGCGTGGAAGTTCCAGATATTCAGGCCTTTCGTCTGGGCGATGCCCTCGAGGGTGAAATACATCCAAACCGAGATGCCGATGATGCACGGAGCGGCGAGGGCCGCGAGGCGTTCGATCGATTTGATCCCGCAGGCCGTGTTGACCACCTGAACGATACCGAAGGCCACATACCAGGCGAACCAGTTGTCGAAGCCGAGGAAATGCGAGCCTATTCCGTTCAGGGCCAATGCGCCGAGGTAGGTCTGGATTCCGAACCACATTGCGGCGACCAGCCCACGCGAGATTGCCGGCAGGTGCGTACCACGTACGCCGAACGGCGCGCGCAGATAGACGGCGAAGGATAGGCCGTGCTCCGTGCCGATATCGGCGGTCAAGAGCATGAACAGGCCGATACCGACATTGGCGAGGAAGATCGTAAACACAACCATCCCAAGGGAAATTCCGCCGCCAATGCCGGTCGCTCCCAATGAGTAGGTGGCGATGATGACGGCAATGCCGACCCAGATCCAGGCGTAGCCGAGCATGCTGATGGGACGCTGGTTGAGTGCCGTCGGCAAAATCGATTCTTCAATGAGCGCATTCCGCTCTTGCGCGGACTGCGTGTATTGCGCAGTAATTGTCATGATGTCCTCCACCATAGATGGCATATCGGGGCGCGCGTTCCCCATGCGCCCCGAATTTCTGATTGCTCTTGCTATGAAGCCCTGGCGAGCGCTGCTCGCTGTCTGGCCGTGGCCTCGACGTCGACCGTCTCATTATCGAGATCAACGACGACGCCGTAGACCTGGCGGGCGTGCTCGGCCGAATAGAAGCCGTCGAGCACGTCCTCGAGCACCTTCTGGGCCGGTCGCTTCAACGGTGAGCCGTAGCCACCGCCATTCGGGCTGTAGTAGGCCATGGTGTCGTTGGCCTTGACCGCCAGCCCCGAAAACTTCGAGTGCATCTCCCGTGCATCCGAAGGCGCCGCCGCGTTGTAAATCAGGCATTTGCCGACTGCGCCGTCGGTGCCGCCAAAGATGCCCCAGGGTGCGTCCTTGTGGCGTTCCGATTCATGGGTGATGAAGCCATCGGTGAGCATACGCTGCGCCTTGACCACGCCAAGACCACCGCGGAACTCGCCGGCACCGGGCGGCACGTCATCGCGAAGCTCGTAGCGGTCGCAGATCATCGGGATATGCATGGCGAGATCCTCGAGCGGGTTATTGCGTGTATTCGCCATGAGGTTGTCGATGCTGTCGGGACCGTCGGATCGCGGTCGGCCACCATAGGCGCCTTCGTTGACTTCGAGGAACACCCAGTAGTCACCGCTCGGGCGCACACCCGAATAGGCGGCGAACGAGATCGAAGCCGAGCTTCCGGCGATCACCGTGTCCGGCATCACCGGCGCGAGCGCGCGGATAATGAGATCGATCATCCGGTTGCACTGGGTGAATCGCGCCTCGGCCGAGGCTGGAGGCTTCGGGTTGAAGATCGAGCCCAGCGGCGCAATCACGTTGATCGGCCGGAAAGAGCCCTCGTTGGAGGGCACTCTGACCTCAGACGTGTAAGCATCGAGCAGCAGCTTGCGGAACGCCGCATAGGCGGCCACCTTGGTCGAGCCTTCGAAGGGCACGTTATAGGCGGTTGGCGTCTGGTCGGCCGAGCCGGTCAGGTCGACGTCGAGTTCGTCGTCCCTCACCCGGACCGTCACCTTGACCCTGAGCCGCTGGTCGCGGTTGCGCCCGTCGTCGTCGAGCCAGCCCTCGGCGACATATTCGCCGTTCGGGATCGCGGCGATGCGCTGCCGCATCATGCGTTCCGCATAATCCATCAGCTGGTTGGCCGCCTGGAAGACCGTGTCCTCGCCGAACTTCTCGATCAGCTCGATGAAGCGTCTGGCGCCGAGGCGGGCGGAGGCGACCTGGGCCTCGATGTCGCTGACCAGTTGCTGCGCCGCGCGGCTGTTGTTGCGGATGAAATTCCACATCGCATTGTTCGGCTGGCCCTTGCGGTAGAGCTTGGTGCCGGCAAACAGCATCCCCTCGGCAAAGACGTCGGGCACGTCAATGATCAGACCCGGTGTCGCGGCGCCGATGTCGACATGGTGCGCCGTGTTGCCGGCGAAGCCGACGAGCCTCCCCCGATAGAAAACCGGGACGACGATGGCCAGGTCGGGCGTGTGGCTCGAACCATGATAGGGGTGGTTGTGGACGACCACATCGCCCTCGAACCATACGCCGTCCTCGAGCGTCGCCTGTATGCCACGCAGATATCCCGGGATGGAGCCAATATGCATCGGCGTGGATTCCGACTCGCAGAGCGTGTTGAAGTCGACGTCGAACAGGCCCGCGCCGAGGTCCTCCGACTCCCGGATGATCGAAGAGAACGACATGCGGTAGAGCACATGCGCCATCTCTTCGGCAATGGTTTCAAACGAGCCGCGGATTACCTGCAGCGTGATCGGGTCGATTTCGGCGGGAACTGCCTTCGCCGCCACGGCGCTTGCCATGCTGTTCATCTGAATTACCTCCCTGATCAGGCAACGCCGGCGCGGTGGACGCGCATGTTGCCGTAGTCGAGCACCTGGGCGACGTAGCCAGGGGGCACGAGCGTGGTTGAATCATGCTGGACAATGATCGCTGGTCCGGGAACCAGGTCGCCGGCAAGAAGCTTCGCCTTGTCATAGCGCGGCGTCTCCAGCGTGCTGCCATCATCGAATGTGGTCGACCGCACGAACTTGAGAGCCCGATCGATATCCAAGCCGTCTGTCGGCCTGAGCTTCGGCACATGCAACCGGTCGACCGAAGCCTTGCCGATGACACGCAGGGTGATCAGTTCCACCTCCGCGTCGCGGTAGCTGTAGCCGTAGTCGAGCTGGTGCTGGTCGTGGAAGCTGGTGACTACCGCAGCCTTGTTGGCTTGGGTCATCGGGCCGTCCGGCATGGTGGCGCGCAGTTCGAAGCCCTGGCCGTGGTAGCGGCACTCGGCGACGACTTCGACATGCTGGCGCTCGCGCGGAATGCCATCGTCGTCGAGCTCGGCCATGACCCGCTCGCGCAGGCGGCTGGCGGCATGATTGATGCGGGCGAGTTGGCTGTCGGTCGCCGCATTGAGTTCAACGATGACCGCTTCGGTGTGCTCATATTGCAGGTCGGTCTTAAGCAGGCCGACGGCCGCGGTGATGCCGGGCGCCACGGGCACGATGACATCCTTGGCGTAGACAGCCTCGGCAAGGGCCACGCCATGCAGCGGGCCGGCCCCCCCGAAGGGCAGGATAGAGAACTCTCGGGGATCGATGCCGCGGGCCACCGAATTGGATCGGATGGCGAGCGCCATGTTCGAGTTGATGATCTTGAGAATGCCGAGTGCTGCGTCCTTGACCGACATGCCGAGCGGCTTGGCAATCTTCTCCTCGATAGCCTTGTGCGAGAGCGCAGGATCAAGCTTGAGATCACCGCCAAGCACGAGGTCAGGGTCGAGGCGGCCGAGCACGATCTGCGCGTCGGTCACCGTTGGCTCGGTGCCGCCGCGGCCGTAGCAGGCAGGTCCCGGCTCAGAGCCCGCCGAGCGCGGCCCGACATTGAAGGCACCCGCCTCGTCGATATAGGCAACCGAACCGCCGCCGGCACCGATCGTCACCAGATCGATCATCGGGGTCAGCACGGGATGTCCCGACACGTAGGTATCGCGCGGGTTCATGATCTTCAAACGACCGTCGGGAATGGTGCTGATGTCGGCCGAAGTACCGCCTATGTCGACAGTAATGATGTTCCTCTCACCAGCCATTTCGCCCTCGGAAGCGCCGCCGATAACGCCGCCCGCCGGGCCCGACATCAGAATCCTGATCGGGCGCGCCGCGCAGGATTCGACCGTTGAGACGCCGCCGTTCGACTGCATGATGCGCAGCTTGGCCGATACGCCCGCCTCGCGCAGCTTGGATTCCAGGTCGCGCAGGTAAAAGGCGGTCTTGGGCCCGACATAGCTGTTCATCGCCGCCGTCGAGAAGCGCTCGTATTCGCGCATCACATTGGCAACCTCGCTCGACAGCGTCACGTAGGCGTCGGGCATCTCCTCGAGAATGATCTCCTTGGCCCGGCGCTCATGTGCGTCGTTAAGGAAGGAGAACATAAAGCCGACAACGATCGAACGGATGCCGCGCCTCTTGAAGAGGCGGGCGGCCGCACGCACTTCGCCCTCGTCGAGCGCGGTTTCGACCTCGCCGTTTGGCGGGACAATACGCTCACTAACCGCGATGCGGTTGCGCCGCTTCACCAGCGGTTGACTCTGCCACGGCACCGTGAAGTGCAGCGAAAAATTATACGGGCGCTTGTGACGCCCGATATGCAAGATGTCGCGGAAACCGCGCGTCGTCAGCATGCCGGTTTCGGCGCCATTATGCTCGATAGTAATGTTCGTTGCGGTGGTCGTGCCATGCACGATGAGATCGACATCGGACGCGCCAATGCCGGCCAGCTCGCAAATGTGCTTCACGCCTTCGACCACGCCGATAGACTGATTCTTCAGCGTGGTTGGAACCTTGTGATAGAACACGCCTTTGGCGCATTCGAGCACCAGATCGGTATTCGTTCCTCCGACGTCTACGCCGATACGGGCCATGATTTTCCTCCCTGTATGTGAATGTGCGCGCCGCTGGCGGGCGCGCACGCTTCTAGGTCACTCGGCCGCCGCGAGGGTGGCTTTGACGGTGTTGAGGTACTGCACGCATTCATCGACGCTGTGGACATCGGCGAACTTTGCGTCGATGTCGTAGAGGTTCCAGGCGACGGCACCCGGTACGCGGTCGCCAATGCACTCACGTACGGCGATCGTACGGAAGCCGTCGGCAAGGCCGTCGCAGATGGTAGTGCGCACGCAGGCCGTCGCGGTCACGCCTGTCACAAGGATGGTGTCGACGCCGGCCGCACGCAGGATGCCGGCGAGGCCGGTTCCATGAAACGAACTCGCGCGCTTCTTCAGAAGCGTATATTCGCCTTCGACCGGAGCGATGCGCGAGTCGATCGCCCACAGCTCCTTGTCCTTGAGGTTGACCACGTCGATCGGGATCTTGCAGTGCCAGAGGCCCATGTCGGTGAAACTGGCGTCGCGGTCGGTGATTTCATAGGCGGTGGTGACATGGATCACCGGGTGACCATTGTCGCGGCAGGCCTTGAGCAGCCGCTGCATGCCCGGGATGATCTCCTTGTCCATCGCCTCCTGGTCGCAGGTGAACGGGTTGCCGGGCCGGGTCCACGCATTGGCGAGATCGACGCTGACCAGCGCGGGACGGCTGCCGAAGCCGACCCGCCGCTGGAAGCCGCGCTCCTGGTAGATCTTGGTGGAAGCGTCGAACGCCTGCTTCAGCATTCGGTCAAGTTCTTTGTTGTCGACATTGCTCATGAGGTTTCCTCTCGACTACGCGGCGCTGGCCGCCTGATCCGGTTTCGATGACCGTCTGCCGTTTTCGGTTCCGGTTATCTACGAGCGAGAATGCCGTTCAGCCGAGAAATTCGGAAATGGTCTTTCGCCAATTATTGTTGCGCGCTATGCATCAATATAAAAACGACCAAAACCCTGAGATTGCTTGGCCATGGATCTCGAAGCCGGACTTGAGCTCACCCAATCCTTCCTAATAGTTGCAGAGGAACTGAACTTCCGCCGCAGCGCTGAACGGCTGAATGTCGATCAGTCGGCGCTTACCCGCCGCATCCAGAAGCTGGAGCATCTCCTGGGTTTCGCTCTCTTTGAGCGCAGCACGCGAGAAGTGTCGCTAACGCCGGCTGGCCGCCGCTTCTACGAGGAGAACGCCCGGCTGATGCACGATTATGCTCGTTCGGTGAAGGCTGCCCGCCTGGTTGCCGAAGGCAAGACCGGTGAGCTGCGCGTTGCCTACATGGCGTTCGCCGCGACCGAACTGATGCCAAATGCGGTGCTGCGCTTCCGCAACGCCTATCCACATGTTGAGGTGAACCTTCGCTACATCCGCACACAGGGGCAGAAGCTTGCCCTGGCCGATGACGAGGTCGACGTCGGCTATATGATCGGGCCGTTCGACCATACCGACTTTCACAGTCTGCTGCTCACCTCGGACCCGCTCTACGTTGTTACTCCGCGGAATCATGCGCTGCTCCACAGACCCGAGATCAGGCCGGCAGACCTCGCCGACTACAACCTCATCCTCGGCGACATGATCGAGTGGGAAGCTTATCGCTGGCGGCTCAACGAGATGTTCTCTGCCGAAGGCGTGCCGCTCAACATCACGCTTGAGGCCTCGAACACCCTAGCGTTGCTGGGGCTGGTAGCCGCAGGTCTCGGCGTCACGGTCTACCCGGAAAGCCTGATCGGCTTCCTCGGTCGCAACGTCGAGGTGCGGCCGATCATGCATCCCGATTTCCGCATCCAGACAATTCTTGTGTGGAAGCGTTCCAACCGGGCGAAGTCGGTCCGTCATTTCGTCGACATTGCCAAGAACCTGCCGCCGCGCATCTGAGAGAACGGCCGCAGATTCAGCGCCAGCAGGTTGAAATGGAGACCGCCGTCCAACGAAGGACGCTCGCCTTGAAGGGGCGCGAATTGTCGGCCGTGATTATTTGCCCCGCCACGGCGACTTCTCCGATCTTGGGAAGGAACCTTCGTTCGCCATCCAGCTGACGATTTTGTGCTTGCATAATCAGCAAGCGTCTTTATATTTGCTAGCATGAACAGCAAGCAGAGAAAGACCCTCGCGGCCGTATTCAAGGACCCGGTCTCGGGAACCATTGAATGGGCCGCTATAGAGAACCTGCTTGTAGCTGTCGGAGCGAACGTAATCGAGGGAAACGGTTCCCGCGTTAAGTTTGAAAAGGACGGCATCATTGCGAGCTTCCATCGACCTCATCCGGACAAGGAAGCAAAGCGCTATCAGGTGCGCGATGCTCGCGAGTTCCTGATGCAGATTGGAGTAACCCCATGAACACCATGACCTACAACGGCTATCACGCTCGCATCGAATACGACGCTGAGGACGAAGTGTTTTTCGGCAAGATTGCAGGTATCTCCGATGTAATCGGCTTTCACGGTGACAGCGTCGCTGAACTCAAGAAAGCCTTCCAAGAGGCAGTCGATGACTACCTCGAGACCTGCAACAAAATCGGCAAAGAGCCTCAACGACCCTATTCTGGGAAGATGATGTTTCGTGTCGCTCCCGAAGTCCATCGCCGAGCAGCTCTCGCCGCTGAGCTTTCGGGAAAGAGTCTCAACCAGTGGGCAGAAGAGGTGCTGGAAAAAGCCGCCGACCACTTTTCCGAGGCACGCCTGTCAGCGTAGTACCGTTGCGGCCATCGTAGAACCGTTCACGATATCGCTCACCGGCGACTCCGATGAACTGATGAACTGGCGTTCCATTCGATACATATGCGACTTTCGCAGCACAGAACGAGAACGCCAGCTGACTCCGCCGCCAACGGAAGGCTGCCATTTGTACTCTGCACAAGCATGGAACCCGGGAAGCAATCAAGAAGAAGAAGACTATTTAGATGGAGCGCATCTCGTAAAGAGCCGTTTCACCCGTGTAGGTGCCAAGGCGGCCGCAAGGCCCGCCTGCCCTGCTCCATTGACCAGTGCATCAGACTTGGAACAGTCGTCATTCGAAATGTGCCTCTTTTGCGGGGAACGTCGCGGTAAGCGTTCTTCAGAATGGAAAGGGGGCGTAGAAATTTCTGATCCCGACCACAGGGTGGTCACATCGGGCGTCGAACTTCCAGAGCGGCTCCACGCGGCGGCAAGACGGATCGGTGCGGTAGGGATGCACCGCCAACTGGCCAGAAGCGATTGGAATGCCTGAGCTTACGCAGCCAACGAGAGTTATTGCGGTGATCAGCATGGCGCTTGCGATCCGTGTCTGCGCCAGAACAATGATTATTACGTGCATCCATGCGTCCTTATGCATATTTATGGTAAAATTCAATCGACCTATCGCGGCTCGGCCGGGCAACATAGCGGCAGCACAGCCTTGAGCTGGCCCAGGATTGCCTCAAAGCGCTGGATGCTGGCGAGAGCGTCAAGTTCATAGAACACATGCCGCCCTTCCTGACTGGCGCACACGATCCCCCCGCGTTCGAGCACTTGAAGGTGCCGCGAGATCACCGAGCGGTCTTGCGGAAGCTCTTCAGCAATGGCACCGACATCCGATCGACCCTTCCGGATGAGGACCAATATAATCTCGATACGGACAGGTTCGCACAGGGCGCGGAAGAACTGCGCATCAAGGATGCCGGCAACTCTGTCGGCCGCAGCTTGGCGAGAAATGCAGGAGCTATCGGGTGCGGTGGAATTCTGCGTCATGATATATGCATATGTGCACATTCAGACACATGTCAAGAGGTTGAAGCGACATCGCTGCCAGATGGTGGCGGGATTTGGAGGGAAGCAGGCCCCGCAGTGATTTCCATTCCTCCTCCATCAGACCGCCTCGCATCTACTGGTCTCCGCTAACTCCGCATGGCAATGGGCTGCGAGCGCATGCAGACGCCGGAGGGTGACAAATGCGGCGCGCACTTCCCTTGTCTGGGCGATATAAGTAGTCCTGATGGAAGCTAGGCTACGACAACCGACGAAGGCAGCGAGCGGCCGCGCAAGATCGTTCACGTGGACATGGATGCCTTCTACGCGTCCGTCGAACAGCGCGACAATCCGGAACTCAGGGGCCTGCCGGTGCCGTCGGTCATCCTGCGGCCCGTGGTGTCGTGGCGGCCCCAGCTACGAGGCACGGAAGTTCGGTGTTCATTCGGCGATCCCTTCGGTGACACCATTCGTCGTCCTTCCAAAACCGCTTGCATTGTCGAAGCGATCTATCTATTTTGCAACCAGTTGTAGTTTGCAATCATTAGCGAAGGAGTCGGATCGATGAAGCTCTACTCAGCGCCCGGTTTCACCAGCTTGGCCGACCATATCGCGATGCTGGAGGCTGGAATTCAGTTCGACTTGGTCAAGGTCGACCTCGAGACTAAACAGATTGAAGGCGGCGGCCGTTACACGGACATCAACCCGACGGGCTATGTGCCTGCCCTTATGTTCGACGATGGTGAGGTACTGACCGAGAATGTCGCGATCCTGGCATTGATCGCCGATCGCGCACCGGAGCTCGCGCCGCATGGTCAACTGGGTCGGTACCGCCTGCTCGAGATGCTGAGCCTCATCGCGACCGAGATTCACAAGCGCTTTCCCACCTACTTGTCGCTTCCGGAGGAAGTCAGGGGGCTGACCGGCCAGCAAATATTGCACTGGTTTGGGTTCCTCGCGGGCCGATTGGATCGGGGTTACCTTTTCGGAGAGACCTTTACGGTTGCGGATGCCTATCTCTTCCAATTGGCGTGGGGTGCGGCGCAACTCGGGTTCCCTCTGCCCGAACCGTTTGGCGATTACATCGCACGGATCGAACAGCGGCCTGCGGTGCAAGCGGCGCTGCGCCGCGAGGGCCTCGCATGAGTGAGCTAGTCATTCGCACTGATGGGGTCGAGCTCGCGACGCAGAACTTCGGCAATCCAACCCATCCACCGCTACTTCTCATCATGGGCGGAATGGCGTCCATGCTGTGGTGGCCAGACGAATTCTGTCATCGGCTTGCCGAGCGGGGCCGGTTCGTCATCCGCTATGACCAGCGTGATTCCGGTCTTTCGACGAAATATCCCCCCGGTCAGCCGGGCTACACCTTCGACGACGCCGTCGATGACGTTTTCCGCGTTCTCGACGGCTACGGGATTTCGAAAGCCCATATCGTCGGCTTTTCCCTGGGCGGCATGGTGGGCCAAGTCGCTGCGCTGAAGAGTCCGCAACGCATGCTTTCCCTGACGGCGGTGAGCACGTCGCCGGTGGGAGTGAACACGTCCGACCTTCCGGCCAGCGGCGAGGCTTGGATGGAACATATGTCCGTGGAGGCGGACTGGTCGGACCGGGCAGACGCGGTCGCGTACCTGGTCGAGGACGCGCGCCTGACTGCCGGGACGGCGCATCCGTTCGACGAAGCCGGGACCCGCGCCTTCATCGAACGGGATTTCGACCGGTCCGGAGGCTATCTCAGCGCCACCAACCACAGCATCCTCTTTGAGGTCGGCGAGAGGTGGCAGGGCCGCCTGAACCAAATAAAAGTGCCCCTTCTCGTCGTTCATGGCACGGCCGATCCGGTTTTTCCAGTTGAACACGGGGAGGCCCTCGCGCGAGCGGTAGCGAATGCGAACTTCATGAAGATCGAAGGTGGCGGCCATGAAATTCATCCCGGAGATTGGGAAGAGATCATTTCTGCTATCGACGAACAAGTCGGGGAACGAAGTCCCTTCAAGCGAGACAAGACCAAGTGAGGGTGGAGATATCGAATCGTGCCGACTTTTATGACGGCGTTCGGGTCCCGCCACCGGACAAGCGCGAGGTCGAGCTTGTCGTAGGGCCGATCAATCACCCAAGCCTTCGGGCGGCAGATTGGCCGGGTTCCACACGACCTCCCACAGATGCCCGTCTGGATCGGTGAAATATCCGGCATATCCACCATAGAATGTCTTTTCGGCAGGTTTTACGATCCGCGCGCCGGCACCGGCTGCCTCTTCCATGACCTCGTCCACTTCGCTTCGGCGGGAGACATTATGGCCGATCGAGAACGACGTCGCGCTGGATGGGGCCTTCGGCAAGCCGCTGTCATGCGCCAGGTCGTCCTTCGCCCAGATTGCCAGTTTCATGCCGCTCGCGAGATCGAAAAACGCCACGGCGCCATGCTCGAATTCGCGGCCGACGATCCCTTGCGTGGGCAGGTTCAGACCGTCGCGATAGAACGCAAGCGACCGTTCCAGGTCGGCGACGCCAAGCGTCAGGACAGATATCCGTGCCTTCATGATCATTCCTCCATCCGATCGAGCTATGCCATGTCGCAGCATTGACTCACTGCCAGCCTAGTGTTGGAAGCAGATTTTTCTTGGGCTCGGAACGAGCCGGTCCCTTCACCGGTCGGCGAGAACAGCCACGAGATCCTTCAAGCCGGTTATCTTGACATTTGCCTGAGACGCCTCGGGCCGCCGCGCAGGCACGAATCCCCAAGGACTGCGAATGAGAGCCACCGCGAACAGCCCGGCCTGCCTTGATGGAAGCACATCATTGTCGCGCCAGCCCCCCAACAGGCGGATGATGCATATGGTCGGCCACGACGCCGCATTTTCAGAGCGCCGCTGCCGCTTCCTCCGGTTGGTTGCCAGCTATACCCTACAGCAGGGCTGCCGTTCATACTCGGCACACACAACAATGCCAATGCGCACTGCATGGCAATCAAGAAGACGACTTAGATGGAACGCATCTCGTATAGAGCGGTCTCTCCGGGCGCTTCTCGATTGCGTGCTGCGGAATCTCGGATTTCTGCGGGCGTCGTGCCGTAGGTGCGCCGAAACTCCTTGGTAAAGTGGGACGTGTTCACAAAGCCGACATCGAGCGCAACCTCGATGATCGGCTTCTTGCTCGTCAGCAGAATCTGCCTCGCCCGGTCCAACCGGAGGCGACGGAACGCCAGCGCGGGCGACATCCGCGCCTTTTCGGTGAACAGCCGCTCCAGTTGGCGTCTCGAGAGCCCGACCGAGGCGGCAAGCCCATCAATGGTAATCCCGCCTTCAAGATGCTGCTCCATGGTGATCAGCGCGGCCGCGACACGGGAGTCGTTGAAGTGCTCGCAAAGCGGCTGTCGCGTCTGGATGTCGAACTGGGAACGGGCCTTTTCGATCTGCAGCACTTCGAGCGCATTTCGCTCGGCATCCCGGCTGATATGTCGTCTCACGAGTGCGGCGGCGAGGTCGGCGGCACTGCTTCCCCCTGCACACGAGCCGCGCTTGCGCTCCAGGTTGAACAGCCGGTCCGGCCGCACGTCATGATCGGGAAAACGTTCGCGGAACTCATGAAAGTGAAGCCAGCTCACACAGGTCTCGTGTCCTTTCATCAGGCCGGCTTCGGCGAGAATGAAAGAACCGGTGCACAGACCGAGCAAGGGCACCCCTTTGGAAGCGGTGAGTTTGAGAAACCGAATGGTTTCATGGTCAACTGGCTGCTCGACGGTAAGCAGGCCTCCGACGACTGCAATATAATCGAATTGACGAGGATCGACGAAGTCCGAAGTGGGGGCAACCTGAACGCCGCAGCTCGAGGTGATCAGGTGCCTGGTGCTGCCGAGCACCTGCCAATCCGCGAGCACCCGGCCTGATCGGTCGAGCTGGTCGCTTGCCAGGCGCAGGGTGTCGACGAACAGGGCGAAAGCTGACAGCGTGAAGGATCGCGCGAGGACGAAGCCGATTCTCAGCCGACGCGGCCGGGGGACGGCCTCCGATGACAACGATTGAACCGAACGTTCCATTTTTTCTGGCCCTTCTACTTATGTGGTGGCGGGCGAACGTGAATAAGGATAGGTAGCCGGCGCGCAGGCCGAGACATGTCGCGAGACCACTGAGGCGGCCAATGAATTTCCGCTCTGACTGTGTTTGCGCTGCCGGCCGGCAGGACCGCACGCGCAGGCGCAAATCTATTCGCACGGCAGAATGTGCGCGGCCTCGGGACGCCAAGACACCCAGATCTTGGCACCCGGCGACAAATTGAGGTGCTCGAGTTCGTCGTGGCTCTTCTGGGCCTTGATCTCGATGCGCCCTGTGCCTTCGAGATGAATTACCGCCGTGGCACCGACGAACTCCTCACCCACCACCGAGGCTTCTATGCCGTTGTATCCATCGGCCGGTGGCTCACAGCCGAGATGCACCCGGTCGCCCGAGACCACGAAGGTCGCCCTTTCCCCCTTGGCGAGGGGCTTGACCATGTCGGGCGCGACGATGAATTCGCCGGCGGGCGTCGCGATCTTCGCCGTCCTGCCGTTAACGCCTGACACGCTGCCGGCGAAGATGTTGGACGAGCCCAGGAATTCTGCGACGAATCTGGTGCGCGGGGCGCGATAGATTTCCTGCGGGTTGCCGATCTGCTCGATCCGCCCACGGCTCATGATGACGACGCGGTCGGCCATCGAGAAAGCTTCCGATTGGCTGTGCGTGACATAAACGAAGGTGATGCCGAGCTCCCGCTGGAGGTTGGAAAGTACCGTTTGCATGCGTACCTTGAGATGCGCGTCGAGCGCCGACAACGGCTCGTCGAGGAGCAGGATTTCCGGCTCCGTCACCAGCGAGCGGGCGAGCGCGACGCGCTGGCGCTGGCCGCCCGAAAGATGCGCCACATTGCGGTCGGCGAATTCGGTGATCTGCATCCGCTCCAGCCACTTGTCGACGCGCTTGCGGCGCCCGGCCTTGTCCACGCCGCGCATGCGAAGGCTGAACTCGACGTTCTCGCGCACGGTCAGGAACGGGAACAGCGCGAGACTTTGCCACACCATCGGCGTATCGCGTCGCCAGGTCGGCAGGTCGTTGATGCGCTTTCCGGCGAGACGGATCTCGCCTTCGCTCGGCGCTTCGAGGCCGGCCAGCATGCGCAGCGTCGTGGTCTTGCCGCAACCGCTGGAGCCCATGATGGCGAGGAACTCGCCCTTGCGGATTTCGAAATCGGTCTTCTCGACGGCAACGAAACTGCCGAACCGTTTGACGACACAGTCGAAGACAACGAGAGCCTTGTCGGTCATGACACCTGTACTCCGGCTAGGTCGGCGGCCGCCTTGGGCGCACCGCTGCGTTTCATGAGGAGGGTCTGAGCAAGCACCACCAGCGTCATCGAGGCGATGAAGACAAAGGTGCCGATGACATTGATGCGTGGACTGACCTGCCCCTGCAGGAAACCGAGCACCTTGACGGGCAGCGTCTCATTGAGGCCCGAGACGAACCAGGCGACGGCGAACTCGTCGAAGGACACTGCCATGGTGATGAACAACGCCGCAAAGATCGCCGGCCGGCAGAAGGGTATGATGACGTGGCGCATCGCCATCCATTCAGACGCGCCGAGGTTCCATGCCGCTGCCTCCAGAGAAGGATCCATCTGCGAAAGCCGCAGCCGCACGATGGCCATGGCGAAAGGGGCGCACATCACCACATGGGCGATAATGACCGAATGGATGGCGCCCGACAGGCTGATGTTGGAAAGGAAGGCGAGCATCGCAAGACCCAGGATGACCACCGGGATGGTTGGCGGTAGCAGCGCCAGCGCCACGTAGAAGGTCTTGCCGAAGAATTTGTAGCGAAAGTCGGTATAGGCGGCGCCGAAGCCGATGGCCGTCGCCAACACCGACACTACCAGACCGGCCGTCAGCGTGTTGCGCAGCCCTTCCCAGACAAGCGGATCGGCGGCCACGGTCTCGTACCAAATGGTCGAGAAGCCGCCGAGCGGAAGCGAGGGGAAACGGTCGACGTTGAAGGAGAAGACGAAGCTTGCGGCGATCGGCGCAAAGATGAAGGCGAAGGCCAGCAACACGTAGAACCTCAGTGCCCAGTCGATCAGGCGGTTGCGGTTGAAGCCACTCATTGTCCGCTCTCCTTGTAGGCATAGCTCACCGCAGCGAAGGCGACCGCGAGCAGCGTTGCGATCATCGTGAGGGCAATCACTGCCGCCCGCGGCCATTGCTGACCCGATTTGGTGGTGTCGGTGATCAGGATGGAAAGCGTCGGCGGGTCGCCGCCGCCCAGGTAGAGGGGGCTGACGAAGTCGCCGAAGGTCAGGATGAAGCAGAACAGAGCGGCGATGACGAGGCCGATCTTGGCCGACGGCACGATGACCTCGAAGACGGTGCGCACGCGCCCGCAGCGCAGGTTGTGCGCCGCCTCGATCAGCGTCCTGTCAACGAAGATCAGGCTGAACAGTTGCAGGAGCACGACCAGCGGGAAACTCAGAGTCAGATAGCCGACCATCGTCCCGAACACCGAATTGAGCATCCCGAACGACCCGAGCCCGACCCGGGCGAACAGGGCGTTGATGATGCCGTTATCGGACAGGAAGATCTGCCAGGAATAGACACGCACCAGATAGCTGGTGAAGAAGGGGATGACCATCAGGAAGATGGCCCAGCGCCGCGCGGTATCCGAAAGCTTGAAGGCGATCGCATAGGCGCAGGGAAAGGCCAGCGCGCTGGAGATGACGGCTGCCGATGTGGCCAGTGCGAAGGTGCGCAGGTAGGCATCCCAGAAGACGCCGCGGCCGAGCATCCTGACCCAGTTGACGGTGTCGAAGTCCGGTTCCATGCGGAAATTCTTGACCGTCCAGAAGCTGAGCGCGATCAGGAACAGCAGCGGCGCGAGGAAGAACATCACCTGCCAGACCAGCATCGGCAGCGAGAAGGTCAATCCGTAGAGAGTGATCGATTTCCGCATCGTGTCGGTTCCATGCTCACACGAGCGCGCGGCCCAGCCCGCGCTGAATTGATTGTCGGAATGACCGGATGGGCGCCCGCAAACGGTTGCGGCATGCAAGCCTTTCGGCGCGCCGCTCAAGAGCCCTTGTATTCCGACCAGAAGTCGTTCCAATCCTCGAGGCTCTGCTGAACCGGTAACTGCCGGTACTTGATGCGGCCGTTGCGGATCAGGTCCATGACGTTGCTCTCACTGAGCATCATACCCTGGCGCTTGGCTTCCTCCGGCGTTTCCTTCGCCAACAATTCCCACCCCTTCTGGTTTGGGATTAGCGCCGGATAGGCCGCCATGTTCGCAGACTTCACCTGGCCTTGAGCCGAGGTGATGTACTGGATCCATTTTCTGGCGAGCTCCGCTTTGGTCGAGCCCTTGCCGATCGAGAAGGATTCGGTCCACTGCAGGCCACCCTCTTCGGGGATGACGCTGCGTACCTTGGCGCCGTTCTTCTCCAGCGTACCGGTGATCCAGTCGCCGATGCCGGCCATGGCCAGCATCTGACCGTTCTGCAGCGACGAGAAGGTGCCGCCATAGTCGAAGAAGCCGCCAATCTGCGGACGCAGCGTCGTCACTTTCTCCTGCAGCTTGCCCCAGGCCGTCTCATCGATGTCGTAGGGCGAGGCGTTGCCTCCGAGCAGGCCGATCTGGCCGAGATTGGGCAGGTGCCAGTCGAAGTGCCCAACCTTGCCCTTCAGCTTCTCGGCCCAATAGACGTTGTACGTAGAGGCTTCCTTTTCGGTCAGCGCCTCGGTGTTATAGGCGACACCCAGAAAGCCGAAGCGGGTGAGCACCGAATAGAGCTTGCCGTCCTGCCAATGGCCGGCGAATTGCTGGAATTCGGGGAAATAGTCGTCGAAGTCATAATCCTTCGGATCGAGCTCCTCGATGTAGCCGGCAGCATTGAGCTGCTGCACATATTCGGCGTCGGAAAGGATGACATCGAAGGTGCCGGGAGGTGACTGCGCGATGAGCCCCAGCATGTTGTCGCCGCCGGTATAGTATTTCGGCTTGAACTTGACGTTGTTTTCAGCCTCGAATTCGGCAACAACATCGGGCTCGGAGTGTCCATACCAAGCGAGCATGTTGAGCTCGACCGGTGCGGCGAAGGCAAGCCTGCCGAGATACGGCGTTGCCAAAAGCCCACCGCCGACAACGGTTGCACTCTTTAAAAATTCGCGTCGCGTCGGACGCCCTGCCGAAGTGCCCTTGTGGGTCATCGCATTCCCCTTTCGTTGTTATTGCCGAAAGGGTATGGAAGGCGAACCCATTTGAAAAATTAATTGTAGTTATTTTCCCATTTGCGTCACTTATTGATAATCAAGCCCCACATGGCCGCGTGCCGGATCCCCGGAGACGCCCGTCTCGTCCAGCCGGGCAATCACGTGGTTGACCAGGCGAATACCCGCCTCCGACAGGCGCGGGTGTTTGTAGAACAGGCCAACCCGGATTTCGTCCAGCGGCGGAAAGCCGTCGGAATCGTCCAATGCCCGCATGCCGGGCAACATAGTGTATCGGGTCAGCGCACTCACACCGAGACCGTTGACCACCGCGTTCTGCAGCCCGGCGATGCCAGAACCGGTATAGGCGACGCGCCAGCGAATGTGAGCCGCATCGAGCGCCTGGATCATCCGCGACCTGTAGGCGCAGCCCTCCGGATGGGCGGCGAGCGGAATGCCAGCCGACGGATCGAAGCTGACGTCTTCCGCGGCGGCCCAGATCGGCCGCTCGATCCACGAGCGGGACAGAAATTGCGCGCGGTCGTTGTTAACCATCGCGACGGCGAGATCGAGCTCGTCCGCCCGCAGCCGCTCCAGGATCTCCACGCTCCAACCGCAATAGATCTCAAGCGAGATGTCAGGATGCTGGCGGGTGTACTCCGTGATGACACCCTGCAGGAAGGCGACGGCATAGTCGTTCGGCAAGCCGACGCGAAGCACGCCCGAGATGGTGGCCCGGTTGAAATAGGATGCGACCTCGTCGTTGAGCCGCAGTATTTCGCGGGCATAGCTCAGCAGCATCTCGCCTTCGCTGGTCAGCATCAGGGTGCGCCCCACCTGCTTGATGATGGGTGCGCCGACCAGTTCCTCAAGTCTGCGTATCTGAAGCGAGATCGCCGGCTGCGTGCGGCCGAGAGCGTCTCCGGCTTTGGTGAAGGCACCGAGATCGACAACCGATACGAAGGTGCGGAGCAGGTCGGTCTGAAAGTTGATTATCTTGCGCATTGATTTCAATTCCTCATACGAGGATGACTATTATAAATTTCCCATATCATGCGAACGGCTTCAAATCATCGGGTGATGAGTCAAATTGGGAGATCACCATGCCTCAGCAGTCTGTCTTTGCCGCCGAGCTTTCCTGGCCCGACTATGACGAACGTGTCCGCAACGGCACCACGCCCATCCTGTTACCGATCGGCTCGATGGAGCAGCATGGCCACCATATGCCGATGAACGTCGACGTGCTGCTGCCGGTCGAATTCGCCCGCCGCGTTGCTGGCCGCATCGGCGCACTGGTGGCGCCGCCGTTCACCTATGGCTATAAGTCGCACCAGAAGTCCGGTGGCGGCAATCATCTGCCCGGCACCACCAGCCTTGACGGTGCGACCTTGGTGGCTGCTTTGCGCGATGTCATCAAGGAGTTCGCGCGCCACGGCGTGCGCCGCATCTGCCTGGTGAACGGCCATTTCGAGAATTCATGGTTCATCGTCGAGGGCATTGACCTGGCCCTGCGCGAGTTGAAATGGGGCGGCATCGAGGACATGAAGATCGTCGTGCTGTCCTATTGGGACTTCGTTGACAAAGCAACGATCGCTCGACTCTATCCAAACGGCTTTGCGGGTTGGGATCTCGAACATGGCGGCGTTCTGGAAACCTCGCTTATGCTGGCCCTTTACCCGAAGCAGGTGAGACTCGAGCGCGCCGTAGACCACGCGCCGGCAAGTTTCCCGCCATACGACGTCTATCCGCCCAAGCCGGAGTGGACGCCCGTCAGCGGCACGCTGTCTTCGCCCAAGGAAGCCTCCGCGGAAAAGGGCGAGATTCTCCTGGAGGTCTGCGTCGACGGCATCGTCAAGGCGCTCGAGAGCGAATTTCCACGCTGACGCCGTGCCCGCCGCTATGCCGCAAGCCCATCCATCAGGATCGGGAAAGGCCTTCCTGGCTTGCAACATGAGACGCGAGACCCACCCTCCCCGCCTCTTGCGCAGGCCGCCGGCTGATCCGGCAAATATCGTAATGAAACACAAAGGGTTCGCGGTGGACCGGCAATGCCGGTCCACCGTATTCAGGATAAATCATGAACTAACCGAACCGAGATCCCTCAGTTCCTGATGATGTTGTGCTCCGGACCGAAGGGAAAGCCGGTGATGTTCTCGGCGCCGTCTTCCTGGATGATCAGGATGTCATGCTCGCGATAGCCGCCAGCGCCCGGCATGCCCTCGGGCAGCATGACCATCGGTTCCATCGACACCACCATGCCCGGCTCGAGCACCGTGTCGATGTCCTCCCGCAGTTCCACGCCCGCCTCGCGCCCATAATAATGGCACAGCACTCCAAAGGAGTGACCATAGCCGAATGAGCGGTACTTCAGCAGATCCCATTCTTGATACATCTCATTGAGTTCGAGCGCGATGTCCTTGCAGCGCGCGCCAGGCTTGATGAGCTCCAGGCCGCGGCGGTGAACCGCCACGTTCTTCTCCCATATATCGAGGCTGGCATCATCGACACGGTCGCAGAACAGTGTGCGCTCGAGCGCCGTATAGTAACCGAAGATCATCGGGAAGGTGTTCAGCGACAGGATATCGCCCGACTGGATCTTGCGATTGGTCACGGGGTTGTGGGCCCCGTCGGTGTTGATACCAGACTGAAACCAGGTCCAGGTGTCCATCAGTTCAACGAAGGGAAACGACTTGGCGATTTCGCGGATCATCGCGTTCGTGGTGGCGATCGCCACCTCATGCTCCGCCACGCCAGCGCGTACCGCTGCCACGCAGGCCGCACCACCCACGTCGCAGACACGAGCTCCCTCACGGATCAGCTTCTGCTCTTCAGCCGACTTGATCGTGCGCATCCACATCGACGGTTGTCCGACGTCAACGAACTCGACGCCAGGCAGAGCCTCCTCGAGCTGACGGCGGAAATCGACCGAGACATGGTCGAACTCAATGCCGATGCGCCTGGCCCCCGTCGTCAGCTGGCGCACGGCACGATAGAAATTGTCGCGGCGCCAATCAGTGTAGGTAATGTTGTCGCCGAAGCTGCGGCGCCAAGGCTGGCCACCGTCGATGCCGGCCGAGATCGTAGTGGCATTGCTATGGTCGATGACCATCCCGTACTTCCGGCCGAAGTAGCAGTAAAGCCAACCGGAGTAATAGTTGATGCAGTGATAGGAGGTGAATAAGGCCGCATCGACGTCGTTCTTGGCCATCCAGCCGCGTACATCATTCTGGCGGCGCGCCATTTCGGCATCCGAGAATGGCGAGAAATCCTTCTCGCCATTGTGCCATTTCATCACGTGCAACATGTTTTCGGTCATTGCGATACTCCCTTGCTGGCAATGAATGACCGTTACGTTAAATCTCGATATTGGATTAATAAAATTTATTCATCTGATGTCGGCATTTGGTATCTTAATGGGCATGGGCGCAGCCCGAACGACTGCGATCGTTCCGCTGCCGCTGCGCGTGGGCGCAGCGTTCGCCGCAAAAGACTGCATTTGTTATCTTGGATCAGCTTTCTTCACGCATAGGTCGGAGTCGGCGCGTATTCTCAAGCTGACGAGGTTAGGCCATGGCAGACATGAGCCACCGCATCTTCACTGTCTTCGGCGGGACCGGGTTTCTCGGGCGCCGCATTGTTCGGCATCTCCGCAGCGGCGGGTGTTCCGTTCGGATTGCAACAAGGCATCCGGATAAAGGCAAGAAGCTGTTTGGTTCCGATGATCCGCAGCTTCAATCGATCGAAGCCGACATCCACCACGAGCGCTCGATCGCCGACGCGCTTGGCGGCGCTCACGGTGTCGTCAATGCCGTCAGCCTTTATGTCGAACGCGGACGGCAGACCTTTCATTCCGTGCACGTCGAGGCGGCCCAGCGGGTAGCAGCTCAAGCACGCCGAGCCGGCGTCGAACGGCTCGTCCACGTTTCCGGAATCGGGGCGGATGCTGCCTCGTCATCGCGCTATATTCGCAAGCGTGGCGAAGGCGAACTGGCGGTTCGCGCCGCGTTTGCAGACGCCATATTGATCCGCCCGGCGGTGATGTTCGGGCCGGATGATGCGTTTCTCACCAACATCCTCAAACTTCTCCGCCGGCTTCCCGTCTATCCGATATTCGGCCGCGGCCTGACGAAATTGCAGCCGGCCTATGCCGACGATGTGGCGGAGGCGATCACGAGAGTGCTGCAGGGGGCCAAACCACATACGATCACATATGAATGCGGCGGTCCTCGCGTCTACTCGTACGCGCAGTTTCTTAAAGCCGTTGCGCACGAAGCCGGTCTTAGACCCATACTGCTTCCCGTGCCATTTGCCGCTTGGCAGGTACTGGCACGGGCGTTGGAATTGCTTCCCAGCCCGCCCGTCACCCGGAACCAGGTGGAACTGATGCAGGTCGACAATGTGTCATCGCCCGAGATGCCCGGATTTGCAGAGCTTGGAGTTTCGCCGCACTCCGTCGAGGAAATTCTCAAGGGCATGTTGCGGGACCCGCTGACTACTTAACTGAGGCCCGAGGCCGCGAGTGGCTACAGCGCGTTTGAGTCCGCAAGCTCTGCAATCCGCTTGCGAAGAAACGCTCTCTCCGGTTGCTGACGGCAGAGATCGAGGGCGGCCTGGTAGGCGAACCGCGCGTCGTGGAAACGCCCGAGCTGGCGAAGGAAATCGGCGCGGGCCGCATAGGCGAGATGATAGGTCCGCAGTTCGCCCCTCGACAAGATCGCTTCCACAATCTCGAGCCCTGCCGCCGGTCCCTTGCACATGGCAATGGCCACGGCACGGTTGAGTTCGACGATGGGAGATGGCCAGGCAAGCAGAAGCAGATCGTAGTGGGCGACGATGCGGCGCCAGTCGGTCTCTTTCGCAGTCCGCGCCCTCGCATGTTCCGCAGCGATGGCCGCCTGCAAGGCATAGTAGCCGATGGTCCGTCCGCGGGATGCCGTCTCGACCAGGGCAAGGCCCTCCCGGATCATTTCCGCATCCCAAAGCGAACGGTCCTGGTCGGCAAGCAGGACGATCTCGCCGGAGTTCCCCCGCCTCGCGGTCCGCCGCGACTCCTGCAACAGCATAAGGGCGAGCAGTCCCGAAACTTCGGCGTCCGGGAGAAGGGCCTGGAGCGTTCGGCAGAGGCGAATGGCCTCGACGGTCAGATCCGCTCTGGTGAACTCTCCTCCGGAGGAGGCCGAGTAGCCCTCGTTGAATACCAGATAGATGACGTGCAGGACGCCCTGAAGCCGGTCAGGCAGTTCGGCCTCATCGGGCACTTCGTAGGGGGTGGCCGCCGAGCGGATGCGGTTCTTCGCGCGAACGATCCGCTGCGCGACCGTGGCTGCGGGCATCAGGAAAGCATGCGCGATCTCTTCGGTCGTCAGCCCGCATATTTCCCTCAAGGACATGGCGATCTGCGCGTCCGCTGGAATGACGGGGTGGCAACAGGTGAAGATCAGGCGCAGCATGTCATCGTCGATAATCTCGAAGTTCCCCACTTCCACGGCGGCGGCCGGATAGAGACTGTCCTCGACATCCTTCGCTCGAGCCTCGAAACGCGAACGTCTCCTCAGATGATCGATGGCCCGGAACCGCCCGGTCGAAACCAGCCATGCAGACGGGTTCGAGGGAACGCCATCGCGTGGCCAGCTTCGCGCCGCTTCGACGAATGCGTCATGCAGCGCCTCCTCCGCCCGATCGAAATCACCGAGCAGCCGGATCAAAGTTGCCAGCACCTTTCGGGATTGCGAACGGTAGATGTCGTCGATCAGCTTCTGCATGAAACATCTTTCGCCTTGTCAGTCCTTCTCCATGATGGAGTAAGCCGGGCGCACCTCCAGAGCGGCGAACCTCGCAAGTGGTGAACGGCTGGCGATGTGGAGGGCTTCGTCCATGCTTTCGGCCTTGAAGAGAATGATGCCACCGAGGAATTCCTTGATCTCGGCGAAGGGCCCGTCGGTGACCGAGACCTTGCCGTCGCGCGTGCGCACTGTTTTTGCGGTTGCCGGTGCCCGCAGAGCCTGAGCAAGGATCAGGTGGCCACCTTCGGCGAGCCCATCGTCGTAGGCCCTGCAGTCCGAGGTGAGCTTTTGCTGCTCCTCCTCGGACAGATCCTCGATTGCCGAGGTTTCGAACCATATCTGGCAAAGATAGTTCATCGCCCCCTCCTTAGGAATGATCGTCGAAATCAAGGATCGGCCGCACCTCTATGCTGCCGAGCTTCGCGAGCGGGATGCCCGCGGCGATGCGGATCGCCTCGTTTAAATCCTTCGCCTCGACGAGGATGAACCCGGCGATCTGCTCCTTGCTTTCGGCGAATGGGCCGTCGGTCACCGAGATTTCGGCCTGACGCACTCGAACCACGACCGAATTCGACGGCGGCTGCAGTGCCTCGGCCGCAACCATATGGCCGCGCCTGGCGAGATCCTCATCGTATGCCAGGGAGTTCCGGTCGAGTTGGACCTGCTCCTCCTTGGACAAAGCCTCGAAGGTCCCCTCTTCGCACCAGACCAGACATAGATATTTCATACTGCGTTCCTCCTGTGGTTGACAGCCTGTTGACGATCAGCCCGGGCAGGTTTCGACAGAGCCCAGAAATTTTTCTGCGATCTGGCGAGCGCATGTCGAAATGCGATGCCGCCCTTCGACCATTGGTCGTCAATCCTCAGAAGGAGCGCCGGCCATGACCATCCTTGATGCCGCACTTTCAATTCAGATCCTCATGCGAGGCCAAGGGCTGAATGACATCAAAAATGGGGAGAGCCGCCGCGTTTTCTGGCGACTATGCGCTTTCGTGGCGATCCTGGCTACCACGGTCGGCGCGCTTGAAATCGCCACGCCGAAATCGCGGCTCGTCGCCGACCATGAGATGCTGCGCCTCATTTCAGCGGCAGTGCCAATCCCCGCTTCAGCGTCTTCAGGACGACATTCGTGGTGAATTTGCGGATGTTGGGGTTTTCGTTCATCAGCCGCTCGGCGAGCAGATCGAATTCCTGGATCGAGCCGCATACGACGACGAGCGTATAGTCGCCGCGGCCGGTGATGCACCAAGCCTCCTGGACTTCGGGCGTTCTCGCGATCCATTGGTGCAGATTGACCATCAGTTCCGGCCGATCCCGCTCGAGCTCGAGTTCCACAAGCAGGGTCGCGCCGAAGCCGAGCTTTTTTGGATCGATGATGGAGACGTCACCAAGAATGATTTTCTCCGCACGCAAGCGCTGCAAGCGCCGCTGCGCCGACGATGTCGACAGGCCAGCCTTCATCGCAATCTCGTCGATCGTAGCCCGGGCATTCTCCTGCACGGTGCGCAGGATGGCCCGGTCGGTTGCCGTGAGCTTTGTGGGTGAAATATTCATTTTTTCATCCAATTAGGGAGATTCACTCGATCCTTGAACACTTCACTGCGACACTTTCCCAAGCAAGGCATCTATGCTGCCGCCATGACTGATTTGCAACATCTCCCCAGCGTCGACGGCATCCTTACCGCCTATGATGCAATCGATCCGCTCTTCCTGAACACGCCCCTGGTGCGGCACGCCGCGGCCGACGAGGCGCTCGGGCTGGAGTTCCATGCTAAGGTGGAAACGCTGAACCCGATCCGCGCCTTCAAGGGACGCGGCACCGACTGGCTTCTCGAGACGATGCCTGCCTCCGAGGCACCGCTCGTCACCGCTTCGGCCGGAAACTTCGGTCAAGGGCTCGCCTATGCCGCCGCCAAGCGGGGTCGCAAAGCGGTCATCTTCGCGGCGACGACCGCCAACCCGCTGAAGATCGTCGCCATGCGGCGCCTCGGCGCCGCGGTGCATCTGCATGGAGACGATTTCGACGCGGCTAAGACGGAGGCACGCCGCTTCGCCGAAGCAAAGACATATGCCTTCGTCGAGGATGGGGCGCATGGAGCAATCGCCGAGGGCGCGGGCACAATTGCGCTTGAGATCACGCGGCAGGCGGAACAGCGCGGCACGGCTTTCGACGCCATCCTCGTGCCGCTCGGCAACGGCGCGCTGCTGACCGGCGTCGGCACGTGGCTCAAGGCGCAGATGCCCTCGTGCCGCGTCATCGGCATCGTCGCCGAGGCCGCCCCTGCCATGCTGCTCTCCTGGCAGCGCGACGCTTTGATCAGCACACCTTCGGCACCGACGATCGCGGACGGTATCGCCGTTCGCGAGCCGATCCGATACGCACTCGCTTCGATGAAGGCAACCGTCGATGACGTCTGGACGGTCGGCGAGAATTCCATTCGCGCTGCCATGCGCTTCTGCCATACGCATTACGGTCTCGTCGTCGAACCGGCTGGCGCTGCCGGCGTGGCCGCGGCGCTCGAACACCGGGAAGAGCTCGCCGGGCAATCCGTGGCGACGATTCTGTGTGGCGGCAATCTGACACCGGAGCAGATGCGCGACTACCTTTGCGACGATCCGGTTGAACTGACCCGTCGCGCTCGTATTACTTAGCCTCGATCCCAATACGGGCGTAGGCTTCGGGCGGGGCATCATTGGCGCGCATGAGATCCTGCATGAGACGGATCATTGCCTCCTCGGCCTCCGGGGAAGAGATGGGCGAATCCTGTCCGGGATCATCGGCGAGGTCGTAGAGCCGGGTTTCGCTCTCAAGGAGCGCGCCGGGACCGTAGTTGTCGAACATCGGCGACCGCTTGATCACCGGTATCTTGAGAATGGGCGCCCCCTTCGTGAAGGGCATCGGCTGTGCCAGCGAAGCTCCGGCGAGTTCCTCCGGCGTGAACGGCTCCCAGATGTGCGTCGGCATCAGTGTGTATTGATAGAGCTCCTGCGCGCGAGGATCGGGTGGAAAGCGATGATAGGTATAGCGCCCATCGGTCACGTTGATCGCACCGCCGAAATAGCCGAATAGCGCGCCGTCCCGCAGCACGCCATCGGCGTCGAGCAGAGGCAGCAGGGAACGTCCCTGCATCTCGGCAGGGGCCGGCACGCCGAACAGATCGAGAAAGGTCGGCGCGAGATCGATGGTCTGGGTCAGGGCCGATCGCCGGACGCCGGCGCTTGCCCGTCGCCGCGGATCGTAGACGAAGAGCGGGATGTGTACGATCTCCTCATACATGTTCATCCGGTTCTTCGCCCAGAAATCATGCTCGCCAAGAAGAAAACCGTGGTCGGTGGTGACGACAAGCGCGGTATCGCGCCAGAGGTCATGCTGATCGAAATAATCGAGAAGCTCTCCGATGAGAACATCGCAGAGCGCAACGACGGCGTAGTAATTGGCGCGCAGTTCCTCGCATTCTTCCGGCAGCTCGTCGACGCGGCCATAGCGCGGCCAATCGCGAACCGGACCGTTCCAGCCCGTGGTGAATGCGTCGCGAAATCGCTGGGGCGCCGTGAAAGGTTCATGCGGATCGAACGTCTCGATCTGCAGGAACCAGTTGTCCGCAGCCCGGTTTCGCTCGAGAAACTCCATACCGGTGGCGAAGCAGCGCACCGACGGGAACTCACTCTCCTCCCTGATGAACTCGCGGTTCGCGATGTTGCGGCGAAACTTGTCGCGTGCCGTCTCGCTGAATTGCCGCTCATGATACATCTGGCGCAGCCGCTCCCATGGTGGCTGCACCATCGCCTTCCAGGGGTCGCCCTCCTGCCCGCGGATGAAATCGTAGCTGTCATACCGGGTGTGATAGGTCGCGCCGCCGTCTTCGAAATAGTGGAAGTGATCGGTGACGAGGTGGCTGTACGCGCCGGCCCGGCACAGCATCTCGGGGAAGGAGTTGTCGAACGGCTCAAGCGGTCCCCAGCTCCTGTGGAGAAAGCTGAGCCGCCCTGTCTGCAGGTCGCGACGCGCCGGCATGCAGGGCAGGCTGCCGACGTAGTGGCGCTCGAACGTGGTCGCGCGCTCTGGCAAGCGGTCGAAATTGGGCGTCGGCAGACGCCTCCCTCCATATGGGGCGAGTACGTGTCGGTTGAGCGAGTCAAAAAGCACGAAAACGGCCTTCATCGTCCCGCGGCCTTCCCAAATAAAGCGGCTGGCGCGAATCCCTGGTCGGCCGACCGTCTGGCGCATCGGCCCGAAAATCGGACCCGATTTTCGGAAAGCTCGATGCGCAGTTTCAAAGAGTTACAGCGACCTTTGCGCGTCTGAATGCGTCTGAAAGACGCGCGGCGCTGTAAAAAGGGCATCTGCTCATTTTCACCGAAAGCGGCGCGGTCGCAACCGGCTTGTGCCTGCGTTCGATCCGATCTGATGAGGCTGCGGCACCCGCGGCCTCAGCCGGCGCGGCCGGCGCGCTTGACGAGCATGGCGATAAACGGCACGTCATCGCCCGAGATCGTGTCGATGAGCCCGTCGGCGATCCATTGCACGAGGTCGGGCAAGGGATCGCGTCCGCCGCGCCAGTACTCGGCGAGGATCTCGGGACGCGGTATGTGTACACGGTTGCCGAAGCCGGCATCATGCAACGCCCTCGCATCGACCGGGTGAAACATGTCGAGTTCGATCGACACCGAGTTCGCGCTGCACGCCCGCAATACCCCGACGAGATCGGCGTGGCGCGCGTGAGTGATGGCTTCCGTCCTGAGGTCCGGATGGCGCTCGACTGCCCGCTTCAGCAGCACATGATCGAAGCAGATCACCATGACCCGGTCGGCGGCGCCCGTCGAGCGCAGCAGTCCCGTCACGAGGTCGACGGCAAGATCCGGCCGCTCCACCTCCTTGATCTCGAGCACAATGCCCACATTGCCGGCTTTCGCCCAATCGAGCACCTCGGCCACCTTCGGTATCTTCACTCCGGCGAAGGTCGAATGGAACCGGACACCCGCGTCCAGCCTGCGGATCTGCTCGAGGCTCAGGTCTGCCGCAAAGCCGTGTCCGTCTGTCGTCCGATCGACGGTCAGGTCGTGCAAAACGATCGGCTCACCGTCCGAGGTCAGGACGACGTCAATCTCGACCGCGGTCGCCCCTGCAGCCTTTGCGGCTTCGAATGCGGGCAATGTATTCTCGGGGTAATGGCGACTATAGCCGCGGTGGCCACAGACATGCACGCGTCCGGCTTCACGGGCAAGAAAGCGGAAGGCCATATCTAACCCCTATCGCGCCGCACGACTTCTTGACCGGCCGGCTCCGAGCGCTTCGCGGATCGACCCACCGGGCCCTCTAATGCGCAATCATAGTTGGACATTCCCCGAAGCGCATTCATAATGCTGTTGCATCATTGCAATAGTCAATGAAAGACACGATGAAATCGTGTCGCGGCTGGGAGAAATCATGATGTTTCACTGGAAAATTGGAACTGCCGCACTTCTGAGCGCGGCACTGGCAGGCGGCACTGCAGCATTCGTTATGGCCACGCCTCTGTTCGCACAGGAAGCCGTGAAGCTCGAACTCTGGTCGCGTCAGGATCCCTCGGGACCCCTGCGCGCAGGCAACGTGGTCAAGGCTGCCGAGCGGCTGAACAAGGAACTCGAAGCGGAGGGCTCCCCCAAGCGCGTCGAGGTTGTCGTCCGCGAGAGCCCCGCCAAGGGCTTCGACGACGACGCGCTGCAACTCCTCAAGGTCTTCGGCATCGGCGAGGGCCCGGATATGTTCATCGCCGCGCACGAATGGATCTGCGCCTTCCAGGAAGATGGCTTCGCTCTCAAACTGGACGACTACATCGCCAAGTATCCGCAGCACTTCGGGACGATATTTCCGTCGCTCTGGTCATCGGCGAAGTGCCCCGACGGCACCTACGCAATTCCGCAGGACGCGGAAGCGAGGATGTTCTTCTACAACAAGAAGCTTCTGCGCGAGGCGGGCTATGACGATGCCTTCATCGACTCCATGCCGGAGCGCACCCTGTCCGGCGACCTGACCATGGAAGAACTGCTGGAGATCGCCAAGCAGGTCGTCGAGAAGACCAATGCGCAATACGGCGTGCTTCATCGGCCGAACAAAGGGCCGGACTACATCATGGCCTTCAACGCCTATGGCAACGACTTCGTCGATCCGGAAACCGGCAATTTGCTCCTCGAGCGCGACAAGCTCGCTGCCGCCTTCGGCTGGTTCGAGCGCGGGGTGAAGGCAGGTGTCATCCCGGCCAACAACACGGCGATGGAATTCGATGCACTGCGCAAGGAATTCTATACCGGCAACGCCGCGTTCTGGATGTACGGCATCTGGGATCTCGGCAGCGTCGCGTTCCCGACCTACGGCTTGCCACAGGAGGAGAAGGCCTTCTTCGAGGATTGGGGCTGGATCGCCGGGCCGGCGGCAGAGAAGGGCGGCTCGCCCGTCAGCCTGACTCACCCGATCGTCTATGTGATCGCGGCCAACACCAAGGAGCCGGAACTGGCCGTCCGCCTGCTTGGCCACGCTTCGGCAGCCGACCTCAACACCGATCACGCGGTCACGACGACACATCTCGGCATCAAGCCGGAGCAACTCGAAGATCCGCGCTATGCTGAGGCCTGGCCGCTCGCCAGGGCGACCGACCTGCTCAAGATCACCAAATTCCTGCCCAACAACGCACAGTTCGGCGAGCTCAACGGCATCATCTATGCCGGCATCCAGGGCGTGGAATCGGGGCGGTTGTCGGCGCAGGAAGCGGCTGATTTCGTCATCGACGAAGCATCGGCTTCCCTCGAGGACGTGATCGTCAAATAGGCCCGATCGGTCTCGCGGCTATCCACCGGGCGGCGCCGGCCGAGGTTGCGAGACCTCCTAAGCAGACATTCATGGGTTTACCCACGAATGTCTGCTTGGGTTTGCCAGGGTCTGATTGCAAAGCCATGGGGCACTTTTGCAGAACCTGCTTAGGTGTGAGTCGAACAATGGCGACGATAGCAGACGAACTCGCGATTGAGCGTCGGGGCCATGCGGCGTCGGCGGCGCGCCGGCGCACGAATTTCGTGATCTTTCTCGGCCCGGCGATCGTGCTCACGATCCTCTTCTTCGTTCTCCCGGTGATCATCGATATCGCAGTGTCGTTCACCGACCTCGGCCGCTCTCTGCGCATCACCGAGTTCACCACCGAGCAATACCAGAAGGTCTTCCGGACCGATCGCCGGCTGACACAGGTGATAGGACTGACCTTCATCTATGTTTTTGGCACGCTGGCGATCTTCAACGTCACCTTTGGCCTGATCCTCGCCATCACCACCACGGCGATCCAGAATGTATCCGGCAGCTTCTTCCGGGGTGTGTGGCTGCTGCCGCGAATGAGCCCGTCGGTCCTCTACATTCTGCTCTGGCTATGGGCGGTGAGCCCCACCGAGGCCGGCCTCGTGAATCAGGTGCTCATGCGGGCTTTCGGACTCGATACGCCGCTCGACCTGCTGACCACGGCGCCAATCGCGCTCATCATCATCTCGAACGGCTTCATCGGTGCTTCGATGGGCATGATCATCTTCACCGCCGCGATCCGCGGGATCCCGGAGCACCTGTTTCACGCTGCGGCAGTAGACGGCGCCGGAACATTCGCAAAGATCCGCTTCATCACCCTGCCGGCGCTGCGTTGGCCGATCAGCTTCGTGACGATCTACCAGACATTGTCGCTGCTGGTCAGCTTCGAATACATCCTGCTCCTCACCAAGGGCGGCCCCTTCTACGACACGACCGTCTATGCACTTTACGTCTACCGTCGCGCCTTCGAGAGCGGCCAATACGGCTACGGGGCGGCGCTGGCGCTTTTTCTCATCGTCATCGGCATAGTCGTCGCTCTCATCGGCTGGCGGTTCTTCGACATGGAGCGTCTGCTGCAGCGCCCGCGTATCGAGGTGCATTGAGATGGTCACGCAAGCCATGGACGATTGGGATGCATTGGCAGCGCGGGCGCGGCGCGCCCGGCGCTCGAAGGCGGTCGTCCTCTACGCCTTCTTGATCGCCGTGTCGCTGCCGATCATCCTCCCCTATTTTTGGCTCGTCACGATCGCTTTCTCCGCCAAGACCGGCGTCGCCGAGACAGCGGTCCTGTGGCGCTCGATGGCTGTGGTCGTGCCGGCCGTCATCGCCTTCTGGCTTGTTGCCGCGCTCGCCCAAAACAGACGCCAATTGTGGATCGGCGTTGCCGCAGTCGCCACGGTCGCTGTCTTCTGCTTCGCTCTCCTGGTCGGGCCCGACCTGCACCTCGGCAATTTCATCTTCCTATGGGAGCCGGACTTCGCCTCGGTGGTGCGTTCGCGAGTGGGTGAAGTCAGAGGCGCGGTCCAGTTTCCCAATGTCTGGCATGCCTTCGGCAACTCGATCCTGATTGCCGGTTCACAGACTGCCATCGTCGTCACCGTCGCCTCCTTGGCGGCCTACTACCTGTCGCGCTTTCAGTTCCCTGGCCGCTCGTCGATGCTTCGCTCGCTTCTAGTGCTCCACGCTTTCCCCGTGTTGACGCTGATCGTGCCGATGTTCCTGATGCTCTACTGGATTGGACTCCTCGACACGCTTTCGGGGGTCATACTCGTGCTTGTCGCCTTCGAGTTGCCGTTTGCGATTTTCATCATGAAGGGCTTCTTCGACGCCGTGCCCTGGGACATCGAGATGAGCGCGCTCACCGACGGCGCGTCACGGCGGCAGGCATTCGTGAGCGTGGTGCTGCCGCAGGTGCGGAACGGCGTCCTTGCGATCGCCGTATTCACCTTCATCCGCGGTTGGGAAGAGTACATCTTCGTATTCACCTTCCTGATCAGAAACAGCAATTGGACGATGAGCCTCTATATGTACTGGGTGCGCGATGACGTCATGGGCGTCGACTACGGCGTCGTCTCCGCGGTCGGCGTCTTCTACCTTGTGCCAAGCCTCATCCTCTACATGGCCGCGCAGCGCTATCTCATGCAGATGTCGATCGGCGGCGTAAAGGGCTGACGAGGATGGCGAAGATCGAATTCCGAAACATCTCGAAGCGCTTCGGTTCCGTCGAAGTGATCCCCGATATGAACCTCGTGATCGAGGACGGCGAGTTCGTCGCGCTTCTCGGCCCCTCTGGCTGCGGCAAGTCGACGAGCCTGTTCATGCTCGCCGGCATCTATCTGCCGAGCGGCGGCGAGCTCCTCTTTGACGGCCATATCGTCAACGAGGTGGAGGCACGCGACCGCAATGTCGGCATCGTCTTTCAATCCTACGCGCTCTACCCGCATATGAGCGTGCGCGACAACATCCTGTTTCCGCTACGCTTCAAGAAGACGCCGCGCGACGAAGCTCTCGATCGGGTGAAGGCGGCTGCGGAGCTTGTTCGGGTCGCAGAGCTTTTGGATCGTCGCCCGAGCGAGCTTTCCGGCGGCCAGCAGCAGCGCGTCGCCCTTGCGCGCGCCCTTGTGAAGAAGCCGCAGTTGCTGCTCCTGGACGAGCCGCTTTCCAACCTAGACGCATCCCTTCGCCTTTCCATGCGCAGCGAGATCAAATCGCTGCACGAACAGCTGGGCGTTACGACCGTTCTCGTCACCCATGACCAGATCGAGGCGACGACCATGGCCGACCGTATCATCTGCATGCGCGCCGGGCGCATCGAACAGGTGGGAACGCCGGACGACCTCTATCTCAGGCCGTCGAGTCTGTTCGTCGCCGGTTTCATCGGCTCGCCGCCGATCAATCTCATCGCCGGCGAAGCCCAGGCCGGCATGGTCACCGTAAATGGCATCCGATTTCCGGTCGTAGGCGCGTCTGGGTTGGTGACGGTCGGGCTGAGGCCGGAGCATCTCCGCTTCGGCGATACCGGCTTTCCCGGCCGTATCGCTCAGGTCGAACCGATGGGACGCGAGGTCCTCTATGTCGTCGAAACCGGTATGGGCGCCGTGCGTGTACTGGAACAGGGTTCGTCCGTCGGACACACGACGGGAAAGCAGGTAAAGATCGGCTTCCAGCCCGAGAATTCGCTTGTGTTCGACACCGAGGGACAAAAGCTCATCGCCGGCGCGCATGTGCGTGCACCGGATTGACAAGATGAGGGCAGTTGCCCCTCAGGGTAGGAGTCCGCGTCGGTGACAGCTTTCGAGACGGGCGACCGGACATCGAACACGCCGGTGGCAGTTGAAGGGCCACATGGCCCTGTTCGACTGAAGTGGCACAAACTGCGCAGGCACCTCACCGAGGCGCCCTTCAAGCGCTCGAACCTCGCCCTCGGCTGGCAGCTCGGCGCGAGCCTCGAGATCGATCTACTCGCGACCGCCGACAGCCGCTTCGCTGTTCTCCACGACGCAACGCTCGGTCCATCGACGACCGGCCGGGGCCATGTTGCGCGCATGCCGATCGCGGCGACGCGAGGGCTTTTCCACCGGGACGCCGCCGGCGCGCCGGATCCCGATGCACCGGTGTTGTCGCTCACCGAACTGGTGGCGCCTCTACGAACGCTGCCGAGGGCGCCGTCGGCCATCCTTCAGCTCGACCTCAAGCTGCTCCAGGGACAAAGGCTACCGGATGCGGCGATCGCCGATGCGGCGGCGGCCGTCGCCGGGCTCGGGGACGCCATCATCGTCGGATCCCATCATCTGGAGGATGCACGTCGTCTCGTCGCCGCCATTCCCGGAGCGAGGCTCGGCTACGATCCGATGCTGGCGGTCTCCCGCCAGCCGACCCTTCGCGACCCTGAGCGACTCCTGCGCCACATCGAGCGGCGCAGGCTGGGCGTGAGCCTCGCCTACCTCCGCTTCGACGCCATCCTCGCCGCCGAGAGGCAAGGCTTCCCGCTCGCCAGGCGTCTTTTGGATCTCGGCATCGAGACAGACGCCTGGACGGTCAACCCGGGCCGGATCGGCATCGACACCATTCTCCGCACACTCATGGAAGCGAATGTGCGCCAGGTCACGACCGACGCTCCGGGTGCGATCTTTGCTGCTGTTTCGTTTTAACCGCCGGCGCCTGCCGGACTTTTCTCTTGCGAGAGCCGCAAGCTTTTGGAGCGCTCTACCCGATGGCGACGATTTCGAGCTCTTGATCGCCTACGCTCACAATGTGCCCTACAGCTCTGCCCATCAGCAGCCTCGCGACCGGGGACACATAGGAAATGGTTCCGCGCTTGGGATCCGCCTCATCCTCCCCAACGATGCGATACGTCTGCACCCGTCCGTCGTCACGGCTGAAGGTTACCGTGCTCCCGAAGCCAACAGTGGCAAGTGAAGTCGGGTCGGGAACGAGCTGAGCCGTGCGAATTCTTTCTGCAAAGTAGCGCAGATCACGCAACGGGCTCGCCGCTTGCCGCCGTCGCTCGTTAACATCTTCGATTGTGCTGATAGCGTCATAGGCTTGGCGCGCCTGTTGGAACTGCAATTTCAGAGCCTTCAATCCCGCTTCCGTGACGAGGTTCGGATGAGGCGAGACGGGACGGTCGGGCAACAGAGTTTCCGCAGCCGTTTCGGCACTTTCTTCCTTGGTGAAGGCGACACTCAATGATCGGACTCCTTATGAGCGCCGTGCGCTCTCCATCGTGTCTCTCGGAACGGTACAGCTGACGGCGATGGTCGCGCACTCTCCAAGATTATGCCGGGAGGACCAGCGTGCCACGGCTGGCAGGCTGATGAGTGGATCATCGCTCATTTGGGTGATGGTTTCCAGCCTCATGTAGCGGGTGCGCTGCGCCGCAATTCTACCGGCGTCATCGATATGCTCATTACCGCTCGCCTTCCCGTTCGGCCATACCGCACAACTGCAGCCCGCTCCGATTCCGCCGTAGTTGATATGGAACAATGAAGTGTGTACCAGTCCCGGGTAGGGCAAGCCTACGATCGCGGTGCGCGTTCAGCCACCGGAAGGTGTCATTGCGGCGAAGCCGATGCCGAAACCGGTTGGACGCTGGAGAAGATCAAGGGGGCTTACGAGAAATCCTACGACTATTACGGCACGCCAATGAATGAGGGCGTGAAGGAGATCGTCTGGAAGGGTGGCAGTCTCGCCGATGAAGACTATGACGAGTTCGTGTTCCGAGCGTTGCTGACCGATAGCCTGCCCGTCGGCAAAACACTTTATCTGTCCGTCGTCCAGGAATGCCAGGATGGCGCCGCCGAGCGGCGGATCGAGACTCCGGCCGAGGGGCAGTCGAGCGATGATCTCGAATATCCGGCGCCGGGAATCAACCTGCTTGAAAAGACGGGCACCCACTGATCAAGCTCGATCGGCAGCTCCGGTAACCGCGATGAGAGGACACTTCACCCTCGCCATGCCAGCGGCCCTCTCTCGCATTGCGAGGGTGGTGACGCTTGCGCTGTTCGGCGTTCTCGCGCAGATCGCCGTCGCTTCCGCGCACGCGTCGTACACCTCGAGCAATCCCGAAGACGGCGACGTCGTCGAGACGGCCCCGTCAAGATATGCCATCGCCTTCAGCGAACCGGTGTCGCCGCTATCGCTGAAGCTGGTGCGGCCGGACGGCTCCTCGATCCCGCTCGAGCGCTTCGAGGTTAAGGATAAGACCGTCGAGATCGTTGCGCCGACCGGCCTCGGCCGCGGGACGCATGTGCTGAGCTGGCGCGTGATTTCGGCGGACGGGCACCCGGTCGGCGGTTCGGTTGTGTTCTCGATCAACGAGGCGGATGCCGCGCCTCCGCCGATCGTGGACGAGATCGACCGGACCGTTCGCGCTGGCGTCCTCGGTTCTCATCGGCGTCTGCGGCGTGTTCGCGTCGGTCTGGCTGCTCGGCGGCTCCCCGCCTGGCCGCAATGTCGCCGGCGGCGCCCTCGGCATCGGCATTCTTGGTGCTCTCGCTTCCGCCGGTTTCCAAGGGCTCGATGCGCTGGCGGCACCCGTGGCGCGCATCGCCGAACCCATTGTCTGGTCCACGGCCATGGCGACAAGCTTCGGCCATACGGTCGCCGTCGCCGTCCTCGCCTTCACCATCGCCGCGGCGGCTCTCCTATCGGGCAAGGGGCCGATTTCGCGCCCTTCTTCGTTCCTCGCCTTCATTCTCGCCGGGCTCGCGTTGTCGCTGAGCGGCCATGCGGCCGCGGCACAGCCACAATGGCTGATGCGCCCGGCGGTCTTCGTTCACGCCGCGGCGATTGCCTTCTGGGTGGGAGCGCTTGCGCCTCTGGGTCTTGCTTTGAAAAGAGCTGACCCGGCGGCGGTCGCCGGATTGCGCCGCTTCTCTGCGATGGTTCCCTTTGCGGTCGCGGCCCTTGTCGGCGCCGGGGTTACGCTGGCCATCGTCATCTCACGCTCTCTTCGATACGGCCCATGGCCGCGTCCTTGTCGTAAAATTGGGGCTCATCGCCGGGCTGTTCCTGCTCGCCGCCATCAATCGCTGGAGCCTTACCGCGCCGGTTTTGGCCGCGATGGCCCCGCCACCACGCGGCTGGTTCGCACGATTGCCATCGAGACGGCGATCGTGCTGCTGATCTTCCGGTCGCGGCGTCCTGGCGTTTCACGCCGCCGCCGCGCGCCTTGGCCGCCGCCGCGGCTCAGCCTGCGACGGTGCATATCCACACCGACAAGGCGATGGCCTTCGTTCAGGTGATGCCCGGACGCGCTGGCAATGTCGGGGTCTCGATCAATGTCCTGACCGGCGAGTTCCAAAGACTTGATGCCAAGGAAGTGACGCTTGTCCTGTCCATGCCCGATTCCGGCATTGAGCCGTTCAGGCGACCGGCCGTGCGGCGCAGCGAAACGGACTGGCGGATCGACCAGATGACCATCCCGCTCCCAGGCGTCTGGCATGTCCGCGTCGAGATCCTGATCAGCGACTTCGACATGGTGCGGCTCGAAGGGCAGCTTAGCATCCGGCCGTGACGCCAATGACCTGAGCGCATCGATCCGCACGCATCGCGTTCGGCTTGGCGCCTGCTTTCAATGACCGAAGACGTGCGCCGATCCCGCATCGAATCTCAGGACGCACGAATAACGCCATTTGCGGTGTGGCAGAATGGATGGTTTCTCCGCCAGCGCGTTGGAACCCGCTGTCTTACAACACACCCCAGCCGCGATAGCGGCCCCTGCCGGTCATCTCGCGTAGTCCGAGCTCGCGCACGAGGTTGAGCGCGCCCCGCGGCGTCACGCCCAGTTGGCGGGAAATCAGCGCGGTCGAGACGATCGGCCGCGACAGAACGAGTTCGATCAGCCCCGGCAGATTGCTGTTAGAGCGCCGGTCCTTGATCCTGATCTCCATCTGCGTCCTTGCGAGCAACAGGCGGTCGAGTTCCTTGAGGCCGAGATCGGCCGTTGCCGCCATCGCCTCGAGGAAGGCATTGAGACGGGTCAGCCTGTCCTTCGAGCGCCGGCGATCATGGCGGATCGTCTTCAGCCCCGTGTTGAAGGCAAGAACATGCGACGCCGCCTTGCCGCGAAACCTGAGATACGCCCCGACGAGAAGCGATCCGAGCCAGTGCTGGCGCCGCAAAGGCTCGATGCGTTCCCAGGCATCGAAAAGGATGGCGGCCCCCAGCGTCGCCGGCACTTGATCGGCCGTCGCCAGGACCGAGCGCCAGGCGTCAAGCCGGCTGGCCTCGTCCCAATCCTCCTCGAAGAGCAGGCCGAGCTGTCCCTTGGCTTCCTGCCTATCCCTGAATGCCGGCTGCGACGCTGGTTCAGCCTCGACGAGGCTCTCCCTGTGGCTTGCCAGCAGCCGCTGCGACCGCGCAAGCGCCGCATCGAGTTCGGCAAACTCGCCGGCGAGCGGGTTTTCCTCCGTAAACTCATCCTCGAACACGGGCGAACCCGTCGCGTCTTGGCGGCAGGCGTCGAAATCCGCGCCTTCCTTTCCCGCGCTGCTGCCCTGCTCTCCCCGCAGCGCATCGAGACCGTTGCCCGACAGCGCCCATCCGGGCTCCGCCAATTCCAGCCGCCGCCGCGCCCGCAGCACGGCATGGGCAATCGTCAGCTCATGGGACGGCGCTCGCGCATCCATATGCGAATCGTGTAGAACGAGATCCTCGACATGCACCAGTTCGCCTGCGACCCAGAGAGCGGCAACGGCATCGAAGAACTGTCCGCGTTCGCGAAAGCCCTCGGCGACCGCATGGCGTGCGGCCCGCTCGTCGAGACGCGCAAGCCCGTCCTCCGCCGCGATCAGGGCAGGAAGGAGGCTTGGATGCAGCGGATCGAGGATTTCGTATCTCATTTGGACAGTTGAGCTTCGGCGGCGAAACGGAAGGTAGCACGCGTTTCCGTTCCGTCACAGGCACTGCGGGAGTTGCCCACCGGAATATCGCGCCGCGCGCATCGCCATCCGGGCGGCAGTGACCCGGAAATGGCGACCGGCCATGTCCGGGTCGATCTCGCCGAAATGCTCCGGGCTTCTAGGCGCCCGGCCCTGCTCGGCACCCAATTGTTGACAGCTGTCAACCGGCAACGCCTCGTCACCTATGGTCAGCGACAACCCCGGGGCTTGGTTACGTCGTCTTGGCCGTCCGTTTCGTCGCACGCCTCGCCACCCCGCTCCTTGCTTGCCAGGTGCCCTGCTTCCTGCTTTAAGACGCACGGAATTGAAACAGCGCATCCAATATCCTTCCGCCGACCTCGCCTCCTGGCGATCTTGCCGGCAAGAACCGCCCGCATTTTTCGGACGGTTTTTAGCGGGCCGGTGGTGTAGAAAGCGACGACGATGACAAGCGTTCTGGCGGCAAGCGGTGGCGTCAAGCAGGTGATCTGCATCAATTGGGGCACAAAATACGGTGCCCCCTTCATCAACAGGCTCTATGCCATGGTGGCCCGCAACATCACGCCGCCCTTTACCTTCACCTGCTTCACTGACAATCGCGACGATCTGCGCGCGGAAATTCTCTGCGAGGATCTGCCGCCGCTCGAGATCGCGAAGATGCCGGAAAACACGAAGGGGATCTGGCCCAAGGCACGGCTCTGGGGAGCGAAGCTCGGAAGCCTCGAAGGACCGGTGTTGTTTCTTGATCTTGACGTCGTGATCGTCGGATCGCTCGACGGCTTCTTCGAGGTCGGCGGACCGGACGATGTGGTTCTTGCCAGAAATCAGACGACGCCGCTGGAGCGGCTCGGCCAGACTTCGGTGTTCCGCTTTCCGGTCGGCAAGCTCGAACCGCTGCAGCACAAATTCCGGGCCGACCCGCAGGGTGTCGCGGACGAATACGAATTCGAGCAGAGATTCGTCACGCGCAATGCTCCGGGTGGTGCGAAGCTCTTTCCCCGGCGCTACGTCCTGCACTTCCGCCAGGACTGCCGCTGGCCGTTTCCGCTGAATTACTGGCTCGCGCCGCGACTGCCGGCCGATGCTCGGGTGGTGCTCTTTCCACGAGGGCTGCTGCCGCAGCACGCCATCGACGGGCGATATGGCCATAAGGGCCGTGCAATGGCGCCGCTCGACCACGTCCGCGGACTGCTTTCGTCGAACCGGCGGGAGAAAAACCCGCTGCGCTATTTGCGGCATTACATTCTACCGACGCCGTGGGTCGCAGAGCATTGGCGCGAATGAAAGGTTGTTGACAGCTGTCAACTGCGCCGGCACCGCCATGTTCCGATAGTCCGATTCAACAAGGATGGGAAATCGCCGCCGATCGCGAGGGCGGGCGTTTTGGCTCCAAAAGGCATACTCCAACCGATCGTTGCAGTGCTTCGGATCGTCGGTTGACAGCTGTCAACACGCTCAGTCCCGACCTCTCCGCGACGTGATAAGACCTGTTCGGGCGCTGCACTTGTAGTCGCCAGCTGCGGTGATTCCGGCAACCCGAAACAGTGGCACCTTGTTGGACCATACGCCGCTGAAGCAACGATCTATTTCAATCGTCCAAGTGACGGAAATTATCGGCGGGATAGCTTCCGCATTGTCGGAACAATGCCCTTTTTCCAATGGTTTAAGATAGTCGCGAAATTGTAAAGAAAGAGATAGCGGGCCGGCAATTCGCGAATCCGACAAGGTCATAGTTTCCGCGATTTCCCGTCGCAAATCAACGTCCGCACGCCAAGCTTGCCCATTCTCCACAGCCGACCTGCAGCGGTGCCCGCATGGCGACGCACGGCGGGACCGAGGCTGCGAGAATGAAAGGACACGTTTGTCGGACGGGGCAGATCAGGTCACCGTCAGCGTTGCCTCCCGTCGGGCGCGGCTGAGTGCGCCGACCATCGGCGCGATCGAAAAGGACTGCAGCCTTGCCCGTCGCGTGAGATCCCTGAGATAGCCGCCGGGCGAATTGATCCGGTCGGCTCGCTCGAGGATGCAGGCAATTACGGCTGCCGTATTCTCGTAGCCGAGTACGGCGCAGGCATCCTCATAGGCGTCGGTGCTCACGTTCAACATGGTTCTGACGACGATGGCCGCCGTCATCAGATCCTTCCAGTTCGAGACGCGACCGGATGGTGCGTAGTCGGCGATCTGCGGACAAGCATGCAGAACGGCTGGCAGGAGAATGTCACGGGCAATCCGCTCGGTCGGCCGGAGCTTCGGCCCCGGGTCATGGCTCGGCCGCGCCGTTGGTGCGGATGCGCCCTCACCACAAGCCGCTGCGGCGCTCTTGGTTTGGTTCTCGTCGCTCGCTGCTCCCTCCCCTCGTCCCAAGCGCTGTTCAGATTCAGATTGGGAATCTGGTTGTGAATTCTGTATGTGGCAGCCATTCTGGCGATCATTGGCATCCGTTTTTGGTAAATTAAGCAATGTTTCCAATCGATTGCTGAGCTCCTCCCGGAGCGACGACAGTTTTGTGAGAACTGTTTCGAGTGTGGCCGCAGAAGCCTTGCGCGGAAGTCCGGCCATGAGCGCCTCGAAACGGTCGCTAAAGGATTGCCAGCCGTCATCGGGGGCGCTCTCAAGCGCGAGTTCGATCAGTTTGAGGACATCGCGGCGGCAGAGGCTCAGGCGCTCGCGCATGAGCCGGAGGTGCTGCTGTTCGGCTGCAATCTCGGCGGCGGCCGCCTTGAACTCCCCTGCCCGCGCCAGGAGCGGCGAAAGATCGAAGCCGAAGGCCTCGCCGATCGATCCGTTGCGGCTCCGGCGGGCATAGCGCTTGCCGTTTGGGCTGTCGCGCCGAATGATCAGCCCGGTTTCCACCAGGCAGGCCAGATGTCGCCGCAGAGTCGTTTCGGCCATACCATGGGTGCGGAGCGAAAGCTGCGCATTCGATGGGAAGACGACGAGACCGCTGTCCCGGGAAAGCTCGGCGCCTGGATAGAAGCTCAAAAGCGCGTTGAGTACGGCAAGCGAGCGATCGGAAACGCCGATCACCATCTTCGCCTCACAGAGAGTCCGAAACAATTTCCATTTGTCGATCGACTGCGCCGGCGGGGCTCGTCCGGCCGTGATCTGACTTGCGAGCATGCCAAACGTCATCGCCCGCCGCCCAAAGGGCGTCGTCACATTTCCACGTTCCATTTTTCTTCACCTTTTTCAAGGCAAAAGAAATCCGTTCGCCGAGACGACGTCAAAAACGCTTGACAGTGATTCGCGGAAATGGGAATCTCAAGTTGCTACACGAGAGAAGGGTTTCCGCAGCGCTAGTCGTTCGGAAGCCTTTTTCTTTTGCTCTGCCTAGTCTCCTGTTTCCTGTTGGTATTCGAGGTAGAGCGCCTCAAGTCTCTGCCTCACGAAATCGCCAAAACCGGGTGCCGCCCTCTTGCTGAAGGCAAGAGTCGTCTCTGCATCGGTTTCGCGGATTCGCACCGCGCGCACACGATCGGGGGCAAGCCAGGTTTCCGTCCTTGTCCGCGCCTTGGCGGCGCTGAGTGACGCGAAGAGCTTCTCGAAGCGCTGATCGCTGTTCAACGCGTGGAACGCCGGCAGCCGCACGTCGGCAAGTGCCTTCGTCCCGTTGCCTTCGCGCTCGAGAAGGTCGGCGAGCTCCATCCAGCGCCTGCGTCCGAACGAGGGCGCTGCACCGATGGCCTCGATGATTTCAAGCGGCAAGCGGCGCACGACCGCAATCATCTTCGACAGCGCCGCCTTGTCGACGCCCAGCGCCGACATGATGGTGTCGCGCAGGAAGCCGCGATCCTCGAGCCGGGTGGCGAAAAGAGCACGCTCGATGAAGGACAGGTCGGTGCGGGCGTTATTTTCCTGGCCCTGGGATATGACGAGCTGTTCGTCGGTCAAATCGCGGATGACCGCCTTGACCCTGCTGCCGATCTCGCGAACCGCCGCAAGCCGCCGATGGCCGTAGGCGACCTGATAGCGGCCCGGTATCGTCGGATGCGGCCTGACGAGGATCGGCACCTGTTGTCCGTGGTCGCGGATCTGCTGAACCAGGGCGGCCTGTGTTTCTGGGTCCACGGCCAGCCGGTCGACGACGAAGGAGGCGTCGATCAGCGATGGGTTGAGTTCGACGATCGCCTGGCCTTCCGCGAGCCGGCGCTCAAGTTCCTGGGCCCGCTCGACTTTTTCGGTGATGTTCGACAGCGAGCGCGTGATGCCGCCGACGAGGCCGTTCGGGCGCTGTGGCGGCTGATGCCCCGCAATCGGCCGCTCGATCGCCGGCCGCTCCGCGCCGATGGGGGCGGCCGCGCTTTCGGAGATCCCGATCAGGTTCTTGCGCGCCATCGCTTACTTCCTCCCCCAGACTTTGCGGATCATCTCTTCGATCTCCGCATTGACGAGCGAAAGCGACTCCATCGCCCGGTCATAAGTGCCGCGGATGAACTGCGAGCGCTCCACCTCGTAGAGCGTCTGTTTTGTCACGCCGGCATCCGAGATGGCGGTCGATTTAACCATGGCGTTCAGAAGCATGCGATTGCCGAAGATCGCGCGCATGAAGCCGGTCATCTGGCTCTGCGGACCGTCGTTCGGCTCGAAACGTGTCACCAGGTAGCGCATCCAGTCGTAGCTCGTGCGCCCGCCGGCCTTTTCGACGACCGCCATGAGCTCGCTCGTCATCGACAGGAACTGCGACATCGACATGACGTCGAGCATCTGTGGATGCACGGTGATGAGCACGGAGGTGGCGGCGCAGAGCGCCGACATGGTGAGAAATCCGAGCTGCGGCGGGCAATCAATGACGACGATGTCGTAGAAGCTCTCGATCGTGGTCAGCACCTCGCCGATACGGGCGAAGAACAATGTTTCGGCCGAGCCGCCGATCATCGCCTTCGGCGTCTCGTGCTCGAACTCCATCAGCTCGAGATTGCCGGGGATCAGATGAAGATTGGTCGTGTAGGTCGAGCGCACGATATCGGCGACAGGACGCGGGTTCTCGTAGCGAATCGCACCGTAAAGGGTTTCCGCCTCGCCGACATCGAGCTCGGGCTGATGGCCGAAGAGGGCGGAGAGCGACGCTTGCGGATCGAGATCGATCGCCAGCACCCGATAGCCACGGAGCGCCAGATATTGGGAGAGGTGCGCCGCCGTCGTCGTCTTGCCCGAGCCGCCCTTGAAATTCATCACCGAGATGACCTGAAGCTTCTCGCCGGCTCTGCGATGGGGGAGGTACTTGCCGGCCTTGCTGCCCTCGTCGAGGACGCGGCGGATGCGCTCGATGTCCTCGACCGCATACATGCGGCGACCGTTTGACAGGGGCTGCGGCCCATGGCCTTCTGAGGCGATCTGGCGCAGATAGCCCTCACCGATTCCGATGAAGGCTGCGGCTTCCGCCGGGCTGAACAGGCGCATGGTTTTCTGCGCCGTCGGGGAGAAGATCTTCTTTTGGTGTTCCTGCAGTTGATGGGCGAGTTCCCGGGCGTCGGCAGCCAGCATGGAGGGCAGATGCTCCTGCTCATCGATACCGTGGATTCTCTGCTGCAACATTTCATTCTCCGGAAAACTGCGCAAAACTCGCCAATACCAACCTATCTGCGCAGTTACACTATGCGCCGATTCGTTGCCATTTTACAAACGCTTAACAAAAGGCCGGATTTATGCTGTCCGCCCGATGCAATCTTGTGAAGTCTCTTGTCCAGAAGTTGTCCGCGGACAACTTCTTTCGAGCGGTTGTCCGCGGACAACTGGCCTCCGATTCGCGGAACTTCGACGTTACTCCAATTGGAGAAATACGGACGCTGCGGCTGCAAGGGCTATCGCGCTCAACGTAAAAAGGTAAGGTGCAGCGAAGGTTTTGAACGAGGATCCGACCATTCCCAACGACCGCCCATCGAATGAAAAGCTCCGGCCCGAGTCCCGGGACCAGCCCCTTTCATTGCACCAGAAGATTCTCAGCGAGGTCGAGGGGCATATCCTGTCGGGGGACTGGCCTCCGGGCCACCGCATTCCCTTCGAGCACGAGCTGACGGAGCAATATGGCTGCTCGCGCATGACGGTGAACAAGGCGCTTTCCGAGCTCGTCAAGCGCGGTCTGATCGAGCGCCGGCGCAAATCCGGGAGTTACGTCACCTTTCCGCAGGTCCAATCGGCGGTGATGGAAATCCACGACGTCAAGCTCGAGGTCGAATCGCTCGGCCTCGATTACGCCTATCGGCGCGACGGACGAATCATACGCAAGATCGGTGCCGGAGACCGCGAACGCATCGATCTGCCGGCCTCGTCGAAACTGCTCGAAATCACCTGCCGGCATTTCGCCGGCGGGCGGCCATTTTGCCTGGAGGAGCGGCTGATCAGCCTTGCGGCCGTGCCGGAAGCCGAGGCCGAGCCGTTCGAGACGGTCGCTCCGGGCTCGTGGCTGCTCGGCAAGGTACCCTGGAGCACGGCCGAGCACCGCATCAGGGCGGTGGCGGCGGGCCGGCTGGCAGCCCAGTCGCTCGACGTCGCGGCCGGCAGCCCTTGCCTCGTCATCGAGCGGCGGACCTGGAGCGGCGGTGCTCCGGTCACGAGCGTGCGGCTGACCTATCCGGGCGACCGGCACGAGCTCGTGGCGGAATTTCAACCGAGTGCAGTCGGCTGATCGAGGGCGGCGGCCGCGCCCTCTCGAACGCAACGCCGCAGCGGCCCTCGCGCGCAGAAGGCCCCGGCAGGCGATTTCGCGCCCGCGATTGGGGCGCTTCGCAAGAAAAGTCAACATTCTCTGGCGCTTTTGCGCTCCGAGGGGCATCCTGTCACAGTGTCATCCAGGCAGAGGGAGGAACGCCGATGCGCTGTTTCACTGTACTCGGTCCTTCGCAGATCGGAAAATCCACGCTCGTGGAAAGATTGAGCTCGCTGGAGGGCGAGCCGAAAAAGTCAGTATCCCCTTATGGTTTAGCAATTACTGAATTCGAATTCGGCGGGGAGCCGTGGTGCGCGCTCGACGTGCCGGGCAACAGCGAGGCGATCCCGCTCGCACAGGATGCTTTGCTCGCAAGCGACGCCTGCGTGCTCCCGATTTCCCCCGTTCTCGAGGAGACCGTGCTGGCCGCGCCTTATCTGCGCGTGATCGAGGCTTCGGGGACGCCTTGCATTCTCTTCGTCAACCGCATGGACGAGCCGCGCGGGCGGCTGAGAGATATCGTCGCGGCGCTGCAGGATTATTGCAGCCGTCCGCTTGTTCTCCGGCAGATTCCCATCCGCGACGGCGACAAGATCATCGGCAGTTGCGATCTCATTTCGGAACGGGCCTGGCGCTATCGCGAAGGCCAGACGTCCGCCCTGTTCGAAATCCCCGAGAGCGCAGCCGAGCGCGAACACGAGGCGCGCGCCGAACTGCTTGAGCATCTTTCCGAGTTCGACGACTGGCTGCTTGAAGAGTTGATCGAGGATCGCGAGCCGGCAAGCGAAACGATCTACCAGATCTCGACGCGGGTGCTCTCAGAAAACAAGATCATTCCGGTGCTCCTGGGGGCGGCAAGCCACAGCAATGGCATCATGCGGCTGATGAAGGCACTTCGTCATGAGTCGCCGCGCGTCGAGGCGCTGCGAAGTCGGTTGGCCGCATCCGCCGGCATCGACGAGTCGACGCTCGCCGCCGTCGGCTTCCACGCCCATCACCGCCAAAGCGTCGGCAAGACCGTCATCGCTCGCGCTCTGCAGAACGGTGTAAAACAGGGAGCGACGCTGGGCGGTGCCGGCCTCGGCGCGTTGCAGGATCCAGCCAATGGCCGGGCCATGTCTTCGGGCATATCGGTTGCCGGACAGGTTTTCGCCGCCGTCAAATCGGACCATCTCGCCGTTCCTTCCCTGCTCACGGCCAATGCGGCGATCGCGCCGCCGGACTGGACGACCCCGCCGCCGCCGATGTTCGAGCGAATCCTGGTGCCGGAAAGCGAGCGCGACGAAAACAAGCTTTCCGAGACGCTGGCGAAGCTTGCCGAAACCGATCGCGGCCTGAAGGTGATGCAGGAGGAGGGGACCGGCGCTCAGATGGTTTGCGCCCAGGGGCCGGTGCATCTGCGCGATGTCTGCCGCATGCTTGCCGATGTCTTCCACGTCACGGTGACCGATCGCGCGCCGAGCCCGGTCTATCGCGAAACCATATCGAAATCCGCCGACGTTCACTACCGCCACCGCAAGCAGACAGGCGGCGCCGGCCAATTCGCCGACGTCAAGCTGAGCGTCCATCCGAACGGGCGAGGGGAGGGGTTCTCCTTCGCCGAAACCATCAAGGGCGGCGCCGTTCCGCGCAATTTCATACCGGCGGTCGAAGCCGGCGCGCGCGAGGCCATGGACAAGGGGCCGCTCGGCTTCAAGGCGATCGATATCGGCGTTGTCCTCACGGACGGCCAGCACCATTCGGTCGACAGTTCCGAACACGCTTTCCGGACGGCCGGAAAGCTCGGCGTGCGTCAGGCGCTTTCGCAAGCGGCCTCCGTTCTGTTGCAGCCGATCTTCCGGGTCGAGATCCACGTGCCCTCGATCCATTCCGGCGGTCTCGTGCCGATCGTCTCCACCCTCAAGGGGCAAATCCTCGGCTTCGACCGGGACGACGCGGCGAAGGGATGGGATATCTTTCGCGCCCTCGTTCCCGGCGGCGCCCTTGAAGATCTGGCGCGTTCGCTCAGATCGGCGACGCAGGGCATCGGCTATTTCTCGAAGAGCTTCGACCATTTCGAGGAGCTCTACGGCAAGGAGGCGCAGGCGATCATCACCGCGCACAGTGCCCAGGCGAACGAGCATTAGGCTTTTCATGATCTTGGACCGATAATGGTCCAAGATCATAAAACCCATATATTTCAATTATTTGACGTGAGTCTCGCCCGCGTCAGAGCTTGACGATCGTCTTGCGGGCCATCAGTCCCTGTGGTGCGAAGAGCAGGACCCCGATGACGAGCAGAATCGTGACGGCGTCACGATAGCTGAGCAGGCTCTCGGGCAGATAGGCCTGCAGGAAGACCTCGATGAAGCCAAGCAGGAAGCCGCCGGCAACGGCGCCGGAGAGACTGCCGAGGCCGCCGATGATCGCGGCGATGAAGGCCTTGAGGACGGGCAGGAAGCCCATCAGCGGATCGACGCTGCCGCGTTGCGCTACCCAGAGAATGCCGGCGACACCGGCAAGCAGGCCGGAGATCGCAAAGGCGGTTGCGACGACGGCATTGGCGCGGATGCCCATCAGCCGCACGATGGCGAAATCCTCCGCGGCCGCACGCATGGCGCGGCCGAGCACAGTCGCGCGCAGGAACTGGTTCAATCCGGTCAGCATGAGGACCGTCACGAGAATGGAAGTTGCCTGGATGATGCCGATATGTAGGCCGACGATCTCGATCGTTCCCGAGAGGCTCTCGGGCATCGGCACCGGTTTCGGCCGGGCGGAGATGAAGTTCTGGAACGCGACGCGCAGGATGGCGCTGACGGCGAAGCTCGTCAATAGCAGCGTGGTGCCGCTCGCGCCGCGCACCGGTCGGAAGGCAATCCGCTCCATCAGCATCGCAAGCGCGATCGCCACAACCAGTGCACAGGCGATGGCGAGCGGGAAGGGCAGGCCGGAAATGATGGCGAAACAGAGACCGTAACCGGCGGCGGTCATCAGCTCGCCATGGGCGAAATTGATCAGCCCCATGATCGAGAAGACGACGGCAAGTCCAAGCGCCAGAAGCGCATAAGTACCGCCGAGGCTGAGCGCGTTGACGAGCTGTTGCAGGAACATGTCCATCGATGTGACCTCTTGGTTTGCCTACAGCGCCGCGCGTCTTTTTAGACGCGCAAAGGTCGCTGTAACTCTTTGAATCTGCGCATCGAGCTTTCCGAGAATCGGTTCCGATCTTCGGCCGACGCGCCAATGTCTCAAGCGCCGAGATAGGCGCCCTGGATTTCGGATGAATTGCGAAGATCGGCCGCCGTGCCTGAGAGCACGATCCGGCCGTTGGCCATCACATAGCCGGCATCGGCGATCTCGAGTGAAAGCTGGACGTTCTGCTCGACCAGCAGGATGGTAAGTCCGCGCTGACGCAGACCGGCGATCAGATCGAAGATCAGATCCACGACCTGCGGCGCCAGACCAAGCGAGGGTTCGTCGAGCAGCAGGAGGTCGGGCGACGACATCAGCGAGCGCGCGATCGCCAGCATCTGCTGTTCGCCGCCGGAAAGCGAGCCGGCCCTCTGGTCGAGCCTTTCTTTCAGGATCGGGAAGCGCGCCAGCATGTCTTCCCTGACTTCCGCAACATTGCCGCGGCCCTTGTGCATGGCACCACCGAGGAGCAGGTGCTCGTCAACGGTCAGGCTCGGGAAAATGCGCCGGCCCTCCGGTGTCAGCGTCATGCCGAGCCGGACGATCTGTTCCGGGGCCATTGCTGAAATGTCCTGTCCGTCGAAGACGACCCGGCCGGCCTTCTTGCCGGCAAGGCCGACCAGCGCGTTCAGGGTCGAGCTCTTGCCTGCCCCGTTTGCGCCGAGCAGGGTCACGATCCGGCCCTTGGCGACCGAAAGATCGATGCCTTTCAGCGCTTCGACGGCTCCATAGGCAACCTTGAGCCCGCTGACCTCGAGCAAGGGCCGGGCGGTGGGAATTTGACTGTGCATCATAAGGGCAATCCTGCCATACCTGTTGGAAACCGGAATGCTCTCCGGCGGATTGCCGGAGAGCATCGGCGCTTCTCAAGGTGCGGGAATATCGGCTGGATCCGGAACGCTCTGGCTGATCAGTTGCCGATCGCCGCCTTGAATTTCGACGAGCGATACCGATCGCAGCGGCATGCCCTGCGTGCCGGCATAGCTGATCGGACCGGTCACGCCTTCAACATTCTCCAACGAGGCAATCGCGTCGCGAATGGCGACCGGATCGGTGCTTCCGGCGGCGGTGACGGCAGCGTCGATGACCTTGCCGAGATCATAGCCGTTGGCAATGTAGACCGTATCCGGCGCCTGACCGAACTTCTTCTGATATTTGTTGTTGAACTCGGCGAGCGGCGTACCTTCGACGGCAAAGCCGGCGGTGGTGAAGGCGACACCATCGACCAGGGTGCCGAGGCCGAAAGTCGTCGGCGAGTCGATGCCGTCGCTGCCGAGGATAGGTGTCGTGACGCCGGCGCCGCGCAATTGGCGGATGAAGGCGGGGAAGTCGGGCTCATAGGCCGAGGTCATGATGACGTCCGGCGCCGGGTTCATTGCCTTGATCTTGGTGACCTCGGCCCCGAAATCCTGCTGGCCCATGCTATAGGTGCCTTCGCCGACGACTTCACCGCCCTTGGCCTTGAACGCCTCAGCGAAGTATTCGGGCAATTTCAGCGTGTAGGCGCTGTCGGGCGATTTGAGTATGTAGGCCCTTCTGTAGCCCTTCTCGGCCGCGAAGCCGGCGAGCACGGCCGCCTGGACGTTATCGGCCGGATAGTTGCCGAACATGAAATCGCCGACGGCGAACGGCATGGTCGGCGTCGTGGCGCAGAAGGAGAAGGCCGGAATCTGGGCGGCCTGCGTCACCTGGCCGGCGGCGATCGAGGGATCGGCGTCGCAGGGCGTGATCATGATCTTGACGCCCTCGTCGACAAGTTCCTGGGCGATGAGCGCCGTTTGGGCGGCATCCGAGCGCGTGTCCATCGTGACCAGCTTGATCGGAAACGTGCCCGCCGCGCCGCCGGCGGCGTTGATCTCCTCGACGGCCATTTCGAAGCCCTTCAGCGACGGTTGGTCGTAGGGTGCAAGACCGCCGGTCTGGGCGGTCGCGATCCCGATCAGCAGGTCTTCCGCAAAGGCCGGCAGCGGCGACAGAATGACGCCGCCAAGCATGGTCGTGAGGCACAGGGTCTTGAAGTTCGATGTCATCCGAAAGCTCCCTCTTTTCTCGTTAGGTTGGATTGTGAAGACCGGCGGCACCGGGGTTGAGGCCGGCGGCCTCGAGTGGACCGGGTTGCGCCGGCTTCGGCGTGCGGCGGCGGCCGATATAGGCCTCGATCACGACGGGATCGGACTGGACTTCCGCCGGCGAGCCCATGGCGATCTGCTGGCCTTTGTTGAGCACGACGACCCTGTCGCAGAGCCGCATGATGAGCTTCAGGTCGTGCTCGACGACGAGCAGCCCCAGCCGATGTTTCGTGCGGATGCGGTCGAGCACACGCATCAGCTCCTGTGTTTCGGCCGGATTCATGCCTGCGGCGGGCTCGTCCAGCAGCAGATAGCGGGGCTTCAACGCCAGCGCGCGGGCGATTTCGAGCCGCCGCTGTGCGCCGTAGGAGAGCGTTCCGGCGAGCCGGTCGGCGAATTCATCGAGGCCGACTTCGGCAAGAACCTGGCGCGCGCGCTCCCGGGGATCGGTCTTGTCCTTGAGGGTGCTTGCCGCGACCGTGACGTTTTCAAGCACCGTCAGGTTTCTGAAAAGGCGGATGTTCTGGAAGGTGCGGGCGAGGCCCGCGGCGGGCACGGCGTAGACGGGCAGGGAGGCTATCTCCGTACCGTCGATCACGACGCGGCCGGTCGACGGCGGGACGACGCCCGAGACGCTGTTGATCAGCGTCGACTTGCCGGCTCCGTTCGGCCCGATGAGGCCGATGACGAGACCCGGCGTTATCTCGAAGTCCGCCTTTTCCAACGCCACGAGACCGGAAAAGCTCTTGCCGAGATTTTCAATACGGAGCGTGCCGGCCGTCGTCACCGGGGTGCCGGCACCATCGGACTCAAGACGCGGGGTTCTGGCTCCGAAGCCTTTGAGCCAGGGCAGGCGCTCGTCCAGCTCGCGCACGCCGAAGAGGCCGTCCTGCAGGCGGTACATGACGACGAGGATCGCGACGCCGATACCGATGTCGGTGAGGCCGAAGACGGTCGGCAGCGAGAAGACTCCGAAATCGGCGCCGCCCTCGAGTTTACGCAGCAGTTCGACGATCACCATGATGGCGGCGGTGCCGCCGACCGCGCCGGATACCGTGGTGATGCCGCCGAGAATCAGCATGGCAAGCAGCACGAAGGTGAGATTGAAATAGAAGTCCTTGGGCGAGAAGGCGCCGAGGAAATGCGCCAGCAGCGCACCCGCCGTGCCGGCAAGGGCGGCGCCGATCACCCAGGCTATGAAGCGATGCAGCCTGACATTGACGCCGACGGCGATGGAAGCGATCTCGTCTTCGCGCGAGGCCCGGAGTTTCAGGCCGGCGCTCGAGTCCCGATAGATGCGCGCGATGGCGATCGCCGCGATCGCGAAGGGGAGCGCCATCCAGAGATTGACGGCGCGCGGAATGCCGAAGAAGGTCTGGCTGCCGCGGGTGAAATCGGCCGACGCCACGAGCACGACATGCACGATCACCAGGAAGCCGAGCGTGGCGATCGAGGCGGAGGAGCCGCTAAGACGCGCCACGGGGATGCCGATCAACACGGCGACGGCAATGACCACCAGAAGCGCGACCGCAAGCGCCGGCAGGAAGGGCAGGCCGATGCCCGCCAACCATTCCGGCAGGTGCGGCAGTGCCGTCTTTTGGACGATCGGGTTGATCGTCAGAAGCCCTGACGCATAGGCGCCGATCGCCATGAAGCCGACATGGCCGAAGGAAACGATCCCAGAATTGCCGGCATAGATGCCGATGCCGAGCACGGCGATGACATTGATCATGAAGAGCGCCACGAGCCGCTCGCCGCCGCCCGGAAAGAACAGCGACGCGCCGATCGCCGCTACGAGCAGAGGTAGCGATGTCAAAAGGATACCGATGACGGTTTCTCGCCTGAAGCGCACCATCCTGCATTCTCCCCAGATTGTTTCGGCCCGTACTGTTCTTCTCAAGCCAGCTCTTCAAGGGCCGGTTCCCGATCGTCAGGTTATCGCAACTCGACCGAATGTCAATCTTGTTTCAAAAAACATTCTTCTCTTGCAATTCTGAAACAAAAGTTAGATTGTGAAGCCGCACCATTGTTGTTGGGAGGCAGAAATCGTGGCGATCCGGGATCGGTTGACGGACGGAGCAATCACCTTCACGCGGTCGGAGTTGAAGATCGTGCGGCAGCTCCTGTCGAATTATCCGGCGGCGGGGCTGAACACCGTCGCGCATCTTGCGTCGTCTGCCGGCGTCAGCAATCCGACCGTCGTGCGTTTCGCCAACAAGCTCGGCTTCGAGGGTTATCCCGAATTCCAGCAGGCGCTGCTCGACGAAGTGCAGGAGCGGATGAGTTCGCCGCTCACGATGCTGGACGAGCGTCGGCCCTCGCCGGAGCAGGAGAATTTCTATCAGCATTTCTTGCGCGCCAGCGTGCACGCGCTCGAAACCTCCATGCAGATGCTGCCGTCGGAGGACTTCGAAGCGGCGGTCGCGGCCGCGGCCGACCCGAGCGCCCGCATCCATTGTCTTGGCGGCCGCTTCAGCGGCTTTCTCGCCGGGCTGCTCTGGTCGCATATGAAGCAGTTGCGCGGCGATACCCGCTGGATCAACGGCAGCCGCGCGGACCAGGTCGACCACCTCGTCGATCTCGGCAAGCGCGACGTGCTCTTCGTCTATGATTATCGCCGTTACCAGAACGACACGATCCGGTTCGCGCGGCAGGCATCGGTGCAGGGCGCGCGTATCGTGCTCTTCACCGACCGCTGGCTATCCCCGATCGCCGATTTCGCCGATGTCACGTTGACGGTGCCGGTCGATACCGTTTCGCCCTACGACACGATGGTGCCGGCGGTCGCCCAGACCGAGGCGCTGGTCGCGGCGCTGACCGGGCGTCTCGCCGGCCAGTCGCGCGCCCGCATCGAAAAGATGGAAGAGCTCAGGCGCAGCCACGCCATCACCGAGGACGCCCTCAACCGCACGCCTCAGAAGAGCGATGGACTTCGGCTGGCGGGAAAGGAAACTGAAAGCATAGGAGAAATCGAATGAGTGCCGTCACGGCGAGGATCGGGGATGACATTTTGAGGCGCGACAGCAAGTACGAGCAGGGCCGCACGGCACTGCTCTTCGTCGACATGCAGCGCATCTGGTGCGAGCCCAATCTCGACCCGACACATCCGCAGGGCGCCGAAAGCTATTACCATCGCCGGCTCCGCGAGACCGTAGTCCCGAACCAGGTGCGCATTCTTGAGGCGGCCCGCGCAGCCGGCTGCAACGTTCTGCATACCATCATCGAGAGCCTGACGCTCGACGGGCGCGACCGTTCGCTCGACCACAAGCTCTCCAACATGCACGTCCCGAAGGGCGCGCCTGAGGGGGAAATCATTGCCGCGCTTCATCCGGTGGCGAACGAGATCGTGCTGCCGAAGACCTCCTCCGGAGTCTTCAATTCGACCAATATCGACTACGTGCTGCGCAACCTCGATACGCGCTACCTGATCATCGCCGGCGTCATCACCGACCAGTGCGTTGATATGGCGGTTCGCGATGCGGCCGATCGTGGCTATCTCGTCACGGTGGTCGAGGACGCCTGCGCGACCTATAGCCAGGAGCGCCACGACGCGGCACTTCGCGCCTATGCCGGCTATTGCTGGACGACCGACGCGCAAACCGTCGTCGACCGGCTTCTGGCCCTGCGCCGCGCCTAGATCACGATGATTTAGGTCGAATCGACCTAAAATCATAAAACGTGATCGATTCTAAAGACTTAGAGCGGGATACGGGCGGAAAACCGCGCACGCTTTTCCTCATCCCGCTCTAGCGCTTCGGCGCGAAGCCGGACCCGGTTGTCGGATCGCACGATGCATGGATTCAAAGATCTGCTGCGTCCTTTGCACGTCCCGAAGGACGCAGGGCGCTGCAAGACGGCCATCAATACAAGAGGAGAGGGGACCCCATGACCGAGACCGCGACAGGCAAGGCGCCATTCGCTCTCACGGAGCTCGCGACGTTCGTGACCACCGATATCGCCGGCATCACCCGCGGCCGCAGCTTCGCCGCCAGTGAGCTCGACGATTACATGAGGAAGGGCGTCGGCTGGGTGCCGGCCAATCTGGCGCTGACACCATTCGACGAGATCGCCGAGGCGAACCCCTGGGGCTCGGCCGGCGACCTTAGGCTCATGGCCGAGCCCGAGAGCCAGGTGCGCGTCACCTGTCTGCCGGATGGGACGCCGCTGCATTTCTACCATGCGGACATTACCGACCTTGGCGGAAATCCATGGGACTGCTGCGTCCGCAGCTTCCTGAAGCGGACGCTCGAAGAATTCGAGCGCGAGGCCGGGCTCAAAGTCGTTGCCGCAGTCGAGCAGGAGTTCCAGCTTCTCGGCGTGGACTGGCCGGAGGCGCCGTCCTTCAGCCTGCGCGCACAGCGCCGCACCGATCCGTTCGGGCCGCTTTTGATGACGGCGCTCGAGGAGGCCGGCGCGGAGCCGGAAATGTTCCTGCCGGAATATGGCAAGGACCAGTTCGAAATCACCTGTCGCGCGGCCGATGCGCTCAGCGCCGCCGACCGCGGCGCGACGATCCGGATCGTCGCCAGGGAGGTCGCGGCGCTCTTCGGCTGGCATGCGAGTTTCGCGCCGAAGACGAGTCCTGAGGGAGTCGGCAACGGCGTCCACCTGCATGTGAGTTTCACCGATCTCGATGGCAATCCGGCGACCTTCGATCCATCGCGGCCCGGGCGTCTATCGGCGGTCGCTGGCGCCTTCGCCGCCGGGGTCATTCGCCACCTGCCGGCGATCGCCGCCTTCACGGCGCCGTCTGTGCTTTCCTACCGGCGGCTTGTCCCGCATCACTGGAGCGCGGCCTATACGTGCCTCGGCGAGAAGAACCGCGAGGCGACGCTCAGGATCTGCCCGACGCTCGATCTCGCCGGCAGCAATCCAGCGCGTCAGTTCAACATGGAATTCCGGGCCGCGGATGCCTGCGCGAGCCCGCATCTGTCGCTCGCCGTCGTGCTCAAGGCGGGCCTCGAAGGCATCAGGGCCGGCCTCGATCAGCCGCCGCTGGTCAACTTGGATCCGTCCGAGCTTTCGGCGGAAGAACAGCAGAGGCTCGGCATCCGCCGTCTGCCGGAAAGCCTCGCGGAAGCGCTCGATACGCTGGCTGCGGACGAGGTCGTTACGGGCTGGTTCGCCAAGGAATTTCTCGATTGCTACGTCGCGATGAAGCGCAAAGAGATCGGGATCGTCGAGGACTTGTCCGCGGACGAACTCTGCAGCCGCTACGCGGCCGTCTATTGAGGATTGTTCGATGACTTCGCCAATGGCCATCAAAGATATCGATCGACCGCGCCACGATCCGAGCCAACCGCTGCTGGCGATCGACGAGCCGCCGCCCTATGCCGTCTTCAATCCGGACGGTGCCGCGCCGATCCTGCTCCTCTGCGAGCATGCCTCCAACCGCATTCCCCGCGCGCTCGGCGACATGGGCCTGTCGCTCCACGACCGCCAGCGACACATCGCCTGGGATATCGGCGCGCTGGCGCTGGCGCAGCATTTGAGCCTCAGCCTCGACGCTCCTCTCTTCTTCACCAACTATTCGCGGCTCGTCATCGACTGCAACCGGCCGCTCTCGGCGCCCTCCTTCATTCCCGAGGTCAGCGAGACGACGGAAATTCCGGCGAACCGCGATTTGAGCCAGGCGGAACGGCAGCAGCGGATAGACACGCTCTTCACGCCGTTTGCGGAGGCGGTTACGCGTCGGCTCGACCTCTTCGAAGCCAGGCGCGAGCGACCCTTTGTGGTCGGGGTCCACAGCTTCACGCCAGTCTATTTCGGTGGGCAGCGCCCCTGGAAGGCCGGCATCCTCTACGGCGAGGCCGTCGAATTTGCGCGGTCGCTGATCCGGGCCCTTGGCAGCGAAAGCGGACTGACGATCGGCGACAACGAGCCCTATACCATCCACCCGGACGAGGACTACACGGTTCCCGTCCATGCCGACGCGCGCAAGCTGCCGGGCGTGCTCCTCGAGGTGCGACACGACCTGATCGGCGACGCGGCCGGCGTCGCCGCCTGGGGGGAACGGCTGACGCGGCACCTGAAGGCCAGTGTCGGGGAGGCGGTTCGTCGGGGAGGCGGTTCTGGTCTCGAACCCCGAACGATCACCGGCGCAGGGCGAGAAGCAGCGCTAGAGTCAGACTAGCTCCGCTCCGCCCAGATCTTCGCCAGTTCGACGATCGTCTTCACCGCTTTCTCCATGTCCTGCCGGCTGATCCATTCGAGCGGCGAATGAAAGGCATGGCCGCCGGCGAAGAGGTTGGCCGACGGCAGGCCCATGAAGGAGAGGCGTGAACCGTCGGTGCCGCCGCGGATGCTGCCGCGCAACGGCACCATGCTGGCGCGACGGATCGCCTCCATGGCATTGTCGACGACCTCCGGATGGCGGTCGAGGATCAACTTCATGTTGCGATATTGCTCCTTCACCTCGAAGGCATAGGTGGAGCCGGGATAGTCCAGCATCACGCTTCTGGTCAGGTCCCGCAGCATCTCTTCCTTGGCGGCAAGGCCCTCCTCCTCGAAATCGCGGACGATGAAGCTCAACAGCGCCTTTTCCATCGAGCCGGTGAGGCCGGTCGGATGGACGAAGCCCTCGCGGCCTTCGGTCGTCTCCGGCGCCATGGTCGCCGGCAGCCGCGCCACGATCGCCGCGGCGATCTTGACGGCGTTTTCCATCTTGTCCTTGGCAAAGCCCGGATGGATCGCGACGCCGTGGACGGTGATGTCGACGCGGTCGGCCGAGAAGGTCTCGTCCTCGATGTGGCCGGCGGTCTCGCCGTCGACCGTGTAGGCGAAATCGGCGCCGAGCTTCTGAACGTCCACCTTGTCGACGCCGCGCCCGATCTCCTCGTCGGTGGTGAAGAGCAGCTTGATCGTGCCGTGCGGGATTTCGGGGTTGGAGACAAGAATCTCGGCCGCCGTCACGATTTCGGCGATGCCGGCCTTGTCGTCGGCGCCGAGCAGGGTCGTGCCGTCGGTCGTTATGATGTCGTTGCCGATCTGGTCGGCGAGTGCCGGATTGTCACGCACCCGGATCACCTGCTGTGGGTCGCCGGGAAGCGGAATGTCGCCGCCGGCATAGTGGCGGACGACCTGCGGCCTGACATTCGTGCCGGTGTAGTCGGGCGCCGTATCCATATGCGAGCAGAAGCAGATGGCCGGCACCGGCCTGTCGACATTGGACGGGATCGTTGCGTGGACATAGCCGTGCTCATCCATATGTGCGTCGGCTAGACCGATCGCCAGCAGCTCCTCGACCAGCAGGCGGCCCAGATTTTTCTGCTTTTCCGTGGAGGGCTGGGTCAGCGACAGGGGGTCGGATTGGGTGTCGATGACGACGTAGCGCAGGAAGCGCTCGGTAACGGTATCGATCATGGGCGGTTCCACTGCATTGTTGTTCTGGCGGCTATTGCCTGTGCCGTTGCCGAGGTAAATGGGAGAACGCCTCCGCCGCGGAGCATCGCCGTTCTCGCGCGCTTTTGCTGGCACTTCAATACCAAGCAGCGCGTGATCCACCAACGGTGACGGCGAAGACTGCCCGACCCGCAATGCGATGCTGGCTTCCAACGAGGCGAGCGGACCCTAATTCAAGGAGTTGCAGCGCTTTTATGCATCCCGCACGGCGCTGTGGAAGCGCAACCAGCAACCTTGAGGAGGATAAGGTGAGCGGACACGTTTACAAGAAGGTGGAACTGATCGGCAGTTCACCGGTCTCGATTGACAAGGCCATCGAAGCGGCGATCTCCCGAGCCTCACAGTCGATGCGAAACCTCGACTGGTTCGAAGTCGACCAGGTCCGGGGCCAGATCGTCAACGGCAAGGTGGCGCACTACCAAGTGGTGATGAAGGTCGGATTCCGCATCGAGGAATAGGCTATGGGTTTGGCGATCCGCGAGCAATCTGCTCGCGGATCGCATTAATGCAAAGTCAGCGCCAGGCACCCGACCAGTAGCGGTCCTTCAGATCGCCGAGGCGATCTTCGATATTGGCGATGATGTCCTCCATGCGCGAGGACCGCCGCGAAGGCCAGTAGGGGCGGGCGGTGGCCGCCAGGACCAGGGCGACGAGCCCGACAACCGCAAGCGCGGTCCAGGCGGGATGCTCGCGTGCCATGGCGCCGGCCCGGCGGCTCGCATCCACGGCGGTGTTGGCAACCGCCCTGCCGGACGTAAGGCCCATTTCGGTGAGCGTGTCCTTCAGGGCGTTGACCTGTTCGCGAAGCGAGCGGACTTGCTCCTCGACGCTCTGTTCCGGCACGCCGACCTTTCCGGTTTTTGTGTCGACGACGCCGCGCGGAACGGCGGAACCGAGCGATCTGTTCTGTGCCATTTGCTAATCCTCCATCTCTTGCATGTTCGGTTGGGCGACAGTCCGGGAGAGAAACGGCAGGTTGCCTCGGTGAGTTCCGTTGTCCGGCAATCCTCGCGCGGACCAGTGTTCAAAAAGCGCCGCGTCACGTCTCGCCGGGATTTGCGGCTAAGCGGTCATAGAGATGCGGGGCGAGGGCATTCTCCGTCTTCTGCTCGGACGCCATTGCCTCCAGATAGGCCGCGGGCCCGGAACGCTTCATGGCCGCGAAGCCGCGATATCTCTTCTGAACATCGCCAAGGTCGTCCGGATTGGCGATAGTGCGGCAGGCATCGCCCATCACGAGATCGGCGTGGCGCTCAAGCGTGGCGACGCGTTTCGGCTGGCGTTCACAACTGACGGCTGCCGTCAGCACATCGAGAATCCTGATCAGCACTGCGGTACTGCCCGACCCGCTTTGCCGGATCATGTGAAACATGACGTCGACAAGCCCGTCATACTCAACTGCCGGCATGACCAGGCCAGGCTTGCCCTCGTGGAGCACGACGCCGTTCGGCAGACGCAATGGCGCCAGATCGCACAGCGCTGCGCCGAGGCGGTCGATAACGCTGATCGCCGTGTGAGGGTCGTTCACGCCCGGCGAGAGGGCGCGAATCGCGACTTCGACAAGCTGCCTTATCGCGAATTCGATGTCGTCGGCACCGCTGCGGTCCCAGCCGAGCGCGGTGGCGTTGCGGATTGCCTGTTCGACACCATCGACCGGCGGTTTCACGAGTGCGATCGGTGCGCCGGGGAATACGCGATCACCCGGCCCGACGAGCAGGCGGATGACCGTGTGCCTGTCTGCGGCCCATTTCGCAAGGCTGGCGGCATCGAGTTGCTGGAGGTAGCCGCGCCGCTGATCGACGACGGGGACGGCATCGCGCCAGAATACCGGCGGTGGAGGTCGAGACTGCGGCCCATCGGCGGACAGGCCGTCGATCGCACGCCTGACATCCTTGCTCACCAGGTCGATCACCGTGTCGACGTTGATCCGCCCCGCCATGTGGCCGACGAAATACACCAGCATCGCGACGCAGACGAAAGCGAGGCTGATGCCGACCGTAAGGGCGAGATGCGGAACGAAGGCACCCTCGGCCTCGGTGCGGACCGTCCGCAGCACCATCAGCGCGTAGGAGAAGGTGCCGAGAAATGCCCCCAGGACCGTCTGGTTGCCGCGGTCTCTCGTGAAGTTGTGCAACAGCCGCGGGCCCATCTGCTGGGCCGCCAGTGAAAGTGCCGCGATGGTAATGGTAAAGACGGTGCCGGCAATGCCGATCGTCGTGGAGGCGACCGCACCCAGCAGCGTGCGGGCGCCTTCCGCCCCGCCATTGTAGAGCCAGGCGCTTTCCACCATCCAATCAGGAACGGCGCCGGCCTGGTCGAGACGGACCAGCATCAAAGCAAAAAGAACTCCCCCGGCGGTGAGGATCGCCGGGAGGATCCAAAAGCTCTCGTCGATCGCCGCGAGAGCCTGGTTGAGGCGTGCCTTCACAAGAACCTCCACGGAGCCTCGGACGACGGGCATGCGATGATCTCGCAAAGCTAACCCCCAAGACGGTCTGGTGGTTCCCCTGCGGGCCCTGCGGTCGGGTGCCGCCGGTGCCAAGCGCCGGCGGCCGCTCGCGCCTTGATGACGCAAGGCAGACCCGCTTCGTGGTCCCGTCGCTCACGGACGGGGCCGTTCCGCCACTGTCTTGTCCAGCGCCGTGGTCGGTCTCGCTTGCAAGTGGCCCGCGACGACCTCCTATGGCAAAGCGATGCCGGCGGGGGGCCGTCCACCCCAACGCGTTTGCGGAATCCGCTCAGTCATTGACGACTTCGACGACGGTGACGTCGAAGACGAGGTCCTGCCCCGCGAGCGGGTGATTGGCATCCAGCGTCACCTGGTTCTCGTCGATGCCGATAACGGTAACGGCCATCTGCTGGCCGTCCGGGCCGGTCCCCTGCAGTCTCGTTCCGACCGCGACGCCTTCGGGCACGACCGAACGCGGCATCGTCTGCACCTTGGCGTCGTCATGCGGGCCGTAGGCTTCTGCTGCCGGAACGGTGACGGTATTCGTTTCTCCGACTTCCATTCCGCTGATTTCGCGGTCGAGCCCGGGAATGATCTGACCCGCGCCGACTTTGAGTTCCAGCGGCTCCCGGCCTTGCGAAGAGTCGACCGCGGAGCCGTCCGCCAGCGTGGCGGTGTAGTCGGTCGCGGGCCCATGAGCCCTTTGCGCCGGGCGAGATGCCGATCCTGCCGGCATCCAGCGCATCGCCCGAAAATCGTAACCGATCTTCGGAAAGCTCGATGCGCAGATTCAAAGTGTGACAGCGACCTTTGCGCGTCTGAAAAGACGCGCGGCGCTGTAATGTCAGCGGGAATCTAGGGCGCCGACGACAGATTTAAACCGCTGGCGATAGGGAAGGTGACGCGATCCCGGTGATGTCAGGTTAAATCCGCCAGAGAACACTTTTGCGAGATACCTGAATCAGGCTGCTGCGCCGGTAACGGCCTTCCAATGCGCGATCGCCCTGAGGCGATGCAGATGGATGGCCATGGCTGAGTGTTTCGAGTAAGGCGGAACGAAGAGATTTCGGACTGCCGAGAAGACGGACAGGAAGCGTTGCAATCCGCCTGGCGACCGAAATCCTTGCATGGCCCGCTCTCGTTTTCGCAAAGGCAGATGCGAGTTCTCGGCGCGATTGTTCAGGCCCTTATGCGATCGATGCTCGACAGCCGACATGACCTGGCGTCGTGCCGCGCCATAGGAGCGAAGCTTGTCAGTGACGATGCGCTTCGGCAGGCATCCCTGCTTCTTCATCAACCTGATCAGGAGACGCTTGGCAGCCTTGGTGTTGCGCCGGCTCTGGACGATCTCGTCGAGAACGTAGCCGTCCTGATCGACCGCGCGCCACACCCAGTGCTTCCTCCCCCAATCGTCATGACCACTTCATCCAGATGCCACACATCGCTGGCCCTTGACGGTTTCCGCCGCAAACGGCCAGCATAATCCGGGCCGAACTTCTTCGCCCAGCACCGGACCGTTTCGTAAGAAACAACGATGCCGCGCTCCAGCAGCATCTCTTCCACCAGACGCAGGCTCAGCGGAAATCGAACGTACAGCCAGACCGCATGGGCAATGACAGCGGGCGGAAAACGATGACGCTTATAACTGACAGTGGCTCGGATCATGGCTACCGATTATCAGCCAAGGGCTTCAGCTACCGTTAACCTGACATCACCGCCTGGCCTGCACCTCCCAAGCGTCTGGAATACCGACCGGACGTGGATACGTGCGGTGACGAATCACAACATCGACACACCTGGTTGGGTAATGGCACACGGCTGACCTTTACCTCGGGACTGAAGAATGAGGGGTTCCTCACGGCGGGTACAAGCTCTCTTACGGAAAAGCGCTCGCGGTCATCCGCGTCATGCGGCTGCGCGGGGGCGAGAGCAGACCTCGAGCAACAATACTTGGGCAGAATGAGCGGCGTGCCGCTCCAGCCTGGTTTGCGGAAAGCATCCCTGTCATCCTCGGCCCGACAGTGCCCATCGCAAATGAGCGCTTCGCCAACGGGGGAGAGCCAGTGATCGCTGTCGACGCGGCGCAAGCCTTAATCCTGACCGCGCCTGGCTGTCCCACACGGATCGCCGAGGGAGGATTATTGAACTGCCGCGAAGCATCCGCAGGAATTCCCTCGGTCATGGATTGAGATCACTCTGCGGGCGTCTCTAGGGCTCGGGCTTTGCCAACCCGCCGAGATCGGGTTCTCCACAGCGAGCCAGGATCGCGCGGCGCACCACGTCGCGCAGCCGCAGAATGGACTCGAAATCCGCGCCTGACGGCGTGATAGGTTCGCCGACCTCGAGGCTCAAGGGCGTCCGCCTCGGGAACCATTGATCGCTGCGAAGCATCGATCGTGTTCCGCGGATGACGCCGGGGAAGATCGGCAGACCCGCTTCCGCTGCCACCCTGAACGCCCCGAGATAGAACCCTGAAACGCCGGATCTGCGGGTGAACGTACCCTCGGGAAAGAAGACCAACACGCGGCCCTGACGTGCTAGGCGCGTCAATGCCTCGGCATCCCGTAGGCTGCCGGAAACGTCGTAGCGTTCGACGAACGGAATGCCGAGGCGCCGCAGCAGCGTGCCTGCGGCGTATTGGTCCGCCAGCTCCCGCTTCGCGACAATCGCGGGTTCGCCTGGAAGGACGGCGGCGAGAACGAGCGCATCCGCATAACTCGAGTGATTGAAGACGAGCATCGCGCCACTCTTCGGAACGCGCTCCACGCCGTCCACGGAAACCTGCACGCCCATAGCTGCAAGCGCCGCGCGAGCAATCTTCCGAACGGCATGCCAACGCCAGGCGAGACTCGGGATGGCAAGCACGGCGCTCGATCCGATCACAAATGCGACGCCGAGAACGGTCCACCACCAGACCGCATACAGCGTCTCGCGCAAGAGCCGTGCAAGGCGTCTCGTCCGCGGGCCGACACCCAAGAGGATCAGGCGCAGCAATTGCAGTGCAACGCTGTGCCGAGCAGAGCCCATGCGCCCGCTCTCATAAAGCGCTTTCGCTGCGCTGCGCCGGATCTTGCCGCTCGATGTCTTGGGTACCGATCGCGGCGGCACCAGGACGACCTCGTCGGCCGGCGCGCCTGCAACATCTACGGTGACGGCGATCACGCGCGCCTGCAGCGACGCGCGTGAAACCGGGTCGCTCCCGACCGTCTCGGCAACGACGATCACGCGCTCCGTGCCCGACGTCCGGTCGGATGTGCCGAAGACGGCGACTCCGCCCTTGCGGACTCCCGGGACAGTCGCGACCACTTCCTCGATTTCATGCGGATAGAGGACCGGCCCGGATGATGATGTCCTTGATGCGACCGGTGACGAAGACATCACCGCCTGCCACATACGCGCGATCGCCACTGTCGAGCCAACCGTCATGGAAGAGCGCGCGGGTCTTCTCCTCGTTGCGGAAATAGCCGGCCGTCGTCGAGGGGCCGCGGAATTCGAGTCTTCCTTCCTGCCGTTCGCCGAGTTCATGGCCTGCTTCATCGACAATGCGGATCTCGTGGCCGGGCAACGGTTGACCGCAGGCCACGATGTCCAGCGCCGTGGTATCCTCTTGCCTGGCCACCTGTGCGACGCCGCCGGAGCTCAAGCGATCGCGGTCGACCCGATCGATAAGGGGCGCGCGCCCCAGCGGGGGAAACGCAAGACCGACCGAGCTCTCCGCAAGCCCATAGACCGGGGCCATCGCATGCGCGGGAAAGCCATAGGGAGCAAACCGCTCTATGAATCGGCGCAGAGTTGTCGCGCTCACCGGCTCCGCACCATTCGCAACCATGCGCAACGAACTCAGATCAAGGCCCTCAAGATCGGCATCGGCGATCTTGTTGAGGCAGATTTCGAAGCCGAAATTGGGAGAAGCGGAAAAAGTCGCCCGAAAGTTGTGGATCGCCCAGAGCCAGGTTGCCGGCCTTGCGAGGAAACTCAGGGGCGACATCGCGTAGAGCGGCGCGCCATAATAGAGACACCCCAACCACGCACCGATCAGGCCCATGTCGTGATAAAGCGGCAGCCAGCTCACGAAGATGTCTGTCGAACTCGCCTGCATGACGCCGCCGATCGCGCGAATGTTGGCAAGCAGATTGGTGTGGCTCAGGGTGACGCCTTTCGGGTCGCCGGTGCTACCGGATGTGTATTGTATAAGCGCGATGGCATATGGGTCGTCGGGTCGAGGAAGCTCCGTCCGTGACTTCGCGCCCTCCAGGTCCGCCACGCACGCGACCGCACTCAACGTGTCCAGGAGCACTTTCAGCAATCCGGCGAGCCGCCGCCCTTCCGGCATCGTTATCAGCAGGCGGGCACCGGCGTTCGCGAGAATGCCGGCCTGGCGGCGAATATGTTCCTCGAGCTGCGCAAGCCGCGTCGGGGGATAAACCGGGACCGGGATAGCGCGGGCGTAGAGGATGCCGAAGAAGGCGACGAAAAAATCCAAGCCCGTGGGAAGCATCAACGCGACACGATCACCCGGAACGATACCGCGGACAATCAGGCCGTCGGCGATCCGACGCGCTCTGTCGGCGAGCTCACGATAAGTGAGGGCGCCGAGGCTGGTCACCTCATCCTGCAATACGGTCAGATGAAGGCGTTCGGGGTGGCGCGTCACATGCCACTCCAGGGCTTCGACCAACGTGCGCGCCTCCGTCGCGGCCGGGACGGACGGCAGAGCCGCGACCGGCCGGACACCCGCGACCGGCCGCGCCCCCGCTGGCTGAGCCCGCTCCATTGCTCGAACAAGGTCAGAGACGGTTTCAGCCTCTGCAACCGCCTGAGCCGGCAGCCGGACATGGAACGCGCGCTCGATCCGCAATGCCAGTTCGGTCCGGCCGAGGCTGTCGATGCCAAGATCGCGTTCGATCCGGCTTGACGGGACGACGTCGATAAAGCGGGCTCGCTGGGGATGCAGCTCGCGCGAAAGGTCCGTCACGATCGCAATCACGTCGTGACCGCACACGCCCGGCCCTTCAACTGAAGTGGGCAAGCTCGGCGTCTCAGTTTCTTCTGACATGGCCACATACAATAGCGCTGTACCTCGAATCCGTATTGATGCGTCTCAATGTCGGACGTTGACTCGACCTTGCCGATCTCCACTGCCGCCAGGCCAAGCAGCCGGCGCAAAACTAGCGATCTCGACGGATGCGCACGACCATGGGCCACAGGGCCATCCGCTACGGCGTCGACCAGGCGCGGCGAGGATGGATCGAGCCCGAGGACGTGCTCAACGCACGCCCTTGGAGGGAACTCAAGGTGCTTTTCTCTCGCTGACGTCTCACCGCCGCGGCAAGTCTCTGAGGGGCGAAAGCAAATAGACGCTCAGAATACTCGGCGCGGCGCCGGCTTAGAAATCGAGCCTCCAATTGCTACTCGCAAAGGCCGAGTGGCTGAACTGCGGTCTGGCAGCGAAGCAAGTCATCACGCCGGCAAAACCTTGACCTCTGCCGCGGCGAGGCGGCGATAGAGCCGGCGGCGGCGCACGATCGGCCACCAGCCGTAAAGGAAGATTTCCAGCGCGCGCCAGTTGGCGACCCAGCCGAAGATGACCAGACTTTCGGCGACGACACGCGAATATGCGGCAGTTCCCGCGGCATCACTGACCAATTGACTGGCGACGAGGCTGAAGGCGAGAATCGGTATACCGACGAAAAGCGCTCGCCGACCCTCCCTGAGGAGTTCGCGCAATTCCCGGTGTGCCTGATTGGCGCGGCCCTCGAAATTGTATCGCACAGCCTGCTGCACGGCGATGTCAGGACGGGGGCAGATCTTTGGCCGCCAGCGACGCACAGCATATCAGTCTCACCGGCGACTACATCTGGACCCCAGCGGACAGCATCGAATCTCAGGCCACTGCGGCGCGAAACATCCATCCTCGCAGCGTGAAGTATGTTCTCAAGAGTCGGACAGATTCATCACTTTCGTGTCGTGATGCCTAACTGGGATGCTGGCTTGTCCTGGCCGCGCCTCGACGAGCGCATTGCCCGCTCGACGGTAGCGCAGGGATGGAATCGAACGCATGCATCTCGCCGACGCCTGCGCTTCGCTTTGAACCGACATCGACCTCGTTCATCTCGAAGATGTGGTGCTGCACGAGCCGGCCACGACATCCGCACCCTGATCCCATTGATCGGAATCAAAGCGTAGCACGCCTCACGGAGTAAAATTACCCAATAGCGCAATCCGGATGAGAATCAGCATCATGAAAAGAAACAAGGAAGCCGCCTTACGCCGTGGAGGGCGTTGTGATGATCTCTTCACGGCGGTTCTGTATGTCAGGTATCGATGTGGGTGACGAACTGCGCTCCAATGGGCATCGAGCTAGGCGCGCTGACTGTGATACCCGTAATCTATCTAGGGCTGATGTATCTGACCTTTGTCAGTCAGGAATGATTAAGGCCTGCCATGCTTTTTCGGGGCGAGGTGATCATGTCAGTTGAATTCGAGAAGGCGGTTCAGGATCCTGCCTCGGTCTTTGACAAGCCCGAGGACGTCCTTCGAGATGCTTCACTCACGCGGGAGCAGAAGATCGAAATCCTAAACCGCTGGGAATACAACGCCTCGGAGGAGGCGGTGGCCCTTGAAGAAGGCATGCCGGGAGATGAAACCGGGATATTGAAGCGGATCCTGATAGCGCTCGGCGAGGTCGCTGGTCCCATCAATCTCGACCTGACCGCGCCTATCAAGCAGCACGGTCTATCCCGGAAGGCAGTGGGACTGCCGAACACCAGGAGGTAGAGGTCGCCGCAGCCAACAAAGCCGGCCGATGTGTACAAATGACCTACAAGTGGATCATGAATCCTGATGCCGATCTGGCCGGTGAAGACGACATGGCTCGAACGACGAAACCGAAGCGACCGAGCAATGGGAGGTGGATGCGGACACTGAGCTCGTGCGGTTTCGGCCGCACCATGTCGAAGCGAGCCTGCGGCCTATGTTCGGGGTGATGAAACTGCGCCCCTTTTGCCTGGTCAAGTGCAAGGCTGTCCCCCGAGATCGGGCTTAGATCCAGGCGTGACATCCCGGTCTTTGCATGGCGAAATGGGCTGTTATGGGCACGAACAGAAGGAGATGTCCGATGAGCTATTATTTTGCCAAGACGCTCTCCTGCGGGTTTGACGAGGCGGTGCACCGCACCACGGAAGCGTTGAAAAATGCCGGTTTCGGCATCATCACCGAAATCGATGTCAAGGAGACGCTGAAAAAGAAGATCGATGTGGACTTCCGGCATTACGTCATTCTTGGCGCCTGCAACCCGCGCATGGCGTACGAAGCATTGAAGATCGAGGACAAGGTTGGGACGATGCTGCCGTGCAACGTCATTGTTCAGGATGCTGAGGCCGGCAAAACGGAGATCGCAGCGATCGATCCCGTCGCCTCCATGCAAGCCATTGACAATCCGGGACTTCTGGAGACGGCAAAGCAGGTGCGATCCATGCTGGAGACGGTTGTCAAGGCGCTCTGAGTATGCCCGCATCGCATTTGGGAGCGGGCTGCCGTTGACTTCGGTCAATGCCCTGGCTGAGCGTGCGACACCTGCCACTTTATGGCGGCTTGACCCTACTCGCCATCGCGAACCCTCTGGATGTATCGCTGCCTGTCTTCCTCGGTGGCGCCGGTGGACAAGTCCTGACCAAGTTCGGCCCGATGGGCAACAGGGTACCAAGGACGCCCTGGGTTCTCTTGTTGCCAGAGCTTCTTCGCGCGCTGTTCGATTTCGCGATCGTCCACCTGCATCTCCTTCGTGTCCGGATCGGAGCATACCAGGACGATGGGCGCAAAGCGACGCGGCCTTGATGGAGCCTTTAAACGGCGTGCAGGCTCTTGCTGTTTCGATAGCCCGGTGTTGTCGCCAAATCGGTCAAGCCGGAGTCGACGTCGTCATCAGTCTTCAAGCTGTTCGGCTTCGCGCAGTTGGTGACCCCGCACGTTCGGCGATGTGTGCGAATGGCCGCCACAGCGGCCGGTATTAATCCCCAGGGCAAGGGAGGGCTCGACGTGAATGCAGGAGTAGTGATGTTCACCGACTCCAAAGTCACCTCCATGCAACACGAAAGCGTACTGTCGCACGGTCATCTCGGTCGATCACGGCCTCATCGTTGACACTGAAGAGAGCGGCCATCGGTTTGAGCTGCTGCGCCAGGCACGAGCTCGAACGCCATCGGGTGGGAAGCCTATTTTGAACGCTCGATCAGGAGAAGGCCATGAGCCGATTGCACTCGGAAAATCACCTCGTCTCCCGCATCGGCTGGCTAAGGGCGGCCGTACTGGGCGCGAACGACGGCATCGTTTCGACGGCCAGCCTCATCATGGGGGTCGCTACGGCGTCAGCAGAACCCTCGCAAGTCCTGGTCGCGGGCGCGGCCGGTTTGGTCGCAGGCGCGATGTCCATGGCAGCCGGCGAATATGTTTCCGTAAGCTCACAGTCGGACACCGAGGAGGCCGATCTCGCCCGAGAGCGCACGGAATTGGAAACCCAGCCGGACGCTGAGCTTGAAGAACTGACGCGAATCTACGTCAAGCGCGGACTGGCCCGCGATCTGGCAAGGCTAGTTGCGGTCGAACTCACCGCCAGCGGCTCTCTGTCGGCGCATTCACGCGACGAACTCGGAATTGTAGAACACATGTCGGCCCGCCCGGTGGAAGCCGCGCTGACATCCGCTGCCACCTTCGCCGTGGGCGCCGCGCTGCCGCTGATGATGGTCGTCCTTTCGCCCGCATCGAAGCTCGTCTACGTTGTTGCAGTGGCCTCACTGGCTTTCCTGGCCTTGCTCGGCGCGATCGGAGCAAAGGCCGGCGGCGCAAATGTCCTGAGGGCCACAACCCGCGTAACCCTGTGGGGAGCTGTTGCAATGACGCTTACTGCGGGTATAGGCGCACTGGTGGGGACAGCAGTGTGAAGGACGGCCGTAGCGCCACTGGGAATCCCCGCAGAACTACCAGTTGATGGCTGCCGACAGTCCTGCCTCGTCTTATCTGCAGGACGAATTGACCGCAAACGGCTGGCAGGACTATCATATTTGCGCCAAAACTAAGCGTCAGGGTCTCGGCGCTGGCGGGCGAAGCCGTCGGCATGGTTGCAGCGGCAAGCAGCGCGCGAATGAAAAAGTTCCACATTCAGTCCTCCTAATTGGCCGGTCAACCTCGTCGCTGACCGAAGTGTGAGACCCTGATCGTATGCGAAGGCCATTACCGTAGAGGTTCCTTCACCTGCCGCCGATGGTGACGCCTTTAGCCTGAATGGCCTCCGCCTTCTCTATCGTCCGGTTCCAGGCTTTGACCCGAAAGAGGTAGACGTCAAAGCGACGAGCGGCAAGTGGTGGCATGTGGAGGGAAAGCCGCTACGAATTCGCGTTAGACAAGCATCCAAGAAGAAAGCTTGAGCGCAGCATGGATGCCACTCTTCTGCGGTGACTGACGAAGCCAGCACATTCAGTCGACGCGGATCGGTCAAGCTCCTTGATCGCAGCGTCCTGTACGGCGGGGTCGCCAATCACGTAGCTGTCGTGCCTCACGGCGATGACGTCGCAACTCCGCTACCTGGGTGGGCGGTGGCGCATGTTCGGGAGAGTGTCTAGCCTTGGCTTTTGGGCACGCCGGTTTTCCGCAGGCCTGCCCGATCTCTGCCCTCTCGTGTCGCCGCAACTTGGGTGTCGCCGGTTGAGGCGTCCCTTACTGCTGGTGGAATGCGGGCAGTACCGAACCAGATAGCGCATTCGAGAAGGGAGGCTTCATCCTTGTTCCCGAACCGGAATTCATCGGTGATGAACTTTGCTAGTCGGTCGGCGTCTCGGCTGAGACGGGGAGTGCGAGTTTTGGAACAGGCCGCTTCGAAGACCTTCCGTATCAACGCGAGATCACGCGGACCAAGATGTTGGACTGCCAATTTGGGCGGTATGTGCACTGACACCTCCTATGAAAGAAGCGGGGTGCGGGCCATATCGGGCTTCGAGGAATGCTCAAAAGGTTGGCGTGCGATTACGCCACCTTCATTCTCCCATCGATTAATGGTTTCCGTTTTCGTTTGAACTGGAGTCTGATTTTGTCCGCCTGGCGCGTCGCCGCGCTTACAAAGAGCGGCGGTCAGTTGCGCCTTGGTCCAGACGCCCCGCTGAATAGTATCGGTCAGGAAGCGCGCCGCAGCAAGCTTTTCGGCGCTTTCATCTTCTGCTGTTGGTTCGGAATAACCAGCGACTTTTAGTATTTCCACCAAAAGGTTGATGTCTTCAGAGTCTAAATATTGATCTGGATTTTTGGAAGACATGCGGTCCTCGGCTCTCTAAGGCGCGTGCCAACTATATGATGCGCGCAAAGTTTCCCTTGTTCCATAGGCTCCCGGTAGCAGGCGGACGAGGTCGCAACTTTTTGGCAATGCCGACGGCGTGGCAAACAAGGGCCTGAGCGCACGCGCTCTTTGCCGCGAGTGCCGATCCGGCCCCAACGGCGGACGAGCGAAGCGCCGCCGAAGAGATCCGGCTCGATCGACATTGTATAATAGCGGGCCACGTTCTTGGTCGCGTCAATTCGCTGAACATACAGGCGGAACCAGTGCTGGGTCATGCCTGCGAGCTTGGCCTGTCGAGGACTGGCCGTCCAATGAGATTTATGAATCGGTCAGCGCTGACCGATTCAAGAATTTGATTGCAAGATCTGAGAGTCCGCCGCCACTCGGGAAGCATTGCAACCAAGCACGCTCTGCGCGTCTGTTAAGGCGTCGCGCGGCGCTGTGGTAACTTTGTTTGCGAATGTTGTGCTGAATTGTATGCGCCGCCTACATCCCATTGATTCCGTGTGTTTCTGAGCATTGAGGTTTCTGCCACAAGGTTTTCGGCAAGGCTGGAGATTTGGCATGGCGGATGGTGAAGGATTTGTCGGGCGATGCGAAGTTGTGGAGCCTCGTCGTGGAAACCGACGATGGCCCGATGCTGTGAAGGCGCGGATTGTTGCGGAGAGCCTTCAGCCTGGAGTTCGGGTCGCTGACGTTGCGCGTCGTCATGATCTCGTTGCGCATCAACTTTCTTGCTGGCGACGACAAGCACGTCAGGGTCTTCTGGCGCTGCCTGCCGAACTGATGCCAGCCATTGAGGACGGGCCTATCGAACCCGCTTTTGTGCCACTTGCGATTACGACGGAGCCGAAGACGGCTACCGATGCTTTGCCGATCCCGGATCCGGTCGCGGCCGCTTCGCAGATCGTGACGGTAGAAATAGGCGCAGACCTCGTGGTGAGGGTTCCCGGCGATGTGCCGGTTGATCGGGTTGCAGCCTTGGTGCGTGCGATGCGAGGGACGGCGTGATCGTCGCGGGCCAACGATTACCGATCCTGATCGCGACGCGGCCGGTGGACTTCCGCTGTGGCCATCAGGCGCTGGCATTGATGGTGCAGACCGAGTTGAAGCTTGATCCGCATTCCGGGGTGACGGTGATCTTCCGGTCGAAGCGCGGGGATCGCCTAAAAATCCTGGTATGGGATGGCACCGGAATGGTGCTGATCTACAAGGTTTTGGAGCAGGGAAACTTTGCCTGGCCCAAGGTGCAGGATGGAACGATGCGTCTTTCTCGGGCTCAATACGAAGCCTTGTTCGAAGGGCTTGATTGGCGACGGGTTATGGCGCAGCGGGTGACAGCGCCGACTGCGGCAGGATGACTCACCTGTTCGGTTTTGGCATTGTTTTATTGGGCTTTTCTGCTTCGATTTGCTATGAAGCTGCATGTCGCAGCCCATCGATCTCAGCCAGTTCCCGGACCTTCCCGTCGAGGTATTGAACGCCTTTGCGGCGGTGCAGTTCGAGCTGTCGGTGGAGCGTGCGGCACGTCAGCATGAGCAGGCGGTGGTGGCCGAAAAGGACGCCTTCATCACCGAGCTGAAGGAACTGATCGAGAGGCTTGAGGGCCAAGTTCAGGACTACCGCCGCACGAAGTTCGGGCCGAAATCGGAAAAGCTGGATCCGACGCAGATGGAACTGGCGCTGGAGGACCTGGAGACGGCCATTGCCGAAACACAGGCAAAGATCGCCGTCGTCGAGGAAAAGATCGCGGCGAGCGGACCCGATATCGGCAAGGACGTCCCTCGCAAACAGCGTAAGACGCGCGCGCTGCCGCAGGGCCTGCCGCGGGTCGAGCGGGTGATCGAGCCCGACAGCATTGCTTGCCCCTGTGGTTGCGGCAAAATGGTTCGGATCGGCGAAGATCGGACGGAACGGCTCGATCAAATTCCGGCGTGCTACCAGGTGATCGTCACGATCCGCCCGAAATACGCTTGTCCCAAGGGCCGCACGGGCGTGGTTCAGGCCAGAGCGCCGGCGCATTTGCTGGAAGGTAGCTGGCCGACCGAAGCCCTGTTGGCCCAGGTCGCCGTGTCGAAGCATTCCGAACATATGCCGCTCAACCGTCAGGCGACAGTCATGGCCCGGCACGGAGTGCCGATCGACCGCACCGTCCTGGCAGATTGGATGGGCAGGACGGGTGCTGCGATCGCGCCGGTGGTAGACCACATGGCCATGATCCTGAAACAGGGCAGCTCAAGACTCTATGTCGACGAGACCACGGCCCCGGTGTTGGATCCGGGAGGCGGCAAGACCAAAACCGGCTATCTCTGGGCGGTTCTGCGCGACGATCGCGGCTGGAACGGCTCTGCGCCGACTGGTGTGGTCTTCCACTACCGGCCTGGGCGTAAAGGCGAATATGCCGCAGAAATCCTCGACGGCTTCAACGGCACGATCCAAGTCGATGCCTATGGTGGTTACTCGCACCTCGCCACGCCGGACCGCACGGGCGGCGATCCGTTGAAGCTGGCCTTCTGCTGGGCGCATGGCCGCAGAAAACTGATCAAGGCCAAGCCGAAGAAGGGTTCGCCCATCGTCGACGAGGCGTTGCTGCGTATCGCCGCTCTCTACAAAATCGAGGACAGCATCCGAGGCCGTGATCCCGGACACCGCCAGACTGTGCGCCAGAACCTGTCCCGTCCGCTAGTCGATGAGTTCTTCACCTGGTTGTCCGCGCAGGCCGCGCGCGTCTCGCGCAAGTCCGACCTCGGCGTGGCCATGGCCTATATGCTGAGACGACAAGACGGCTTCCGGCTGTTCCTCGATGACGGCTGCGTCGACATCGATTCAAACCTGGTCGAAAACGCCATACGCAGCCCGGCCATGAACCGCCGCAACGCGCTGTTTGCAGGCCATGACGAGGGTGGCCGAAATTGGGCCCGCTTTGCCAGCCTGATCGGCAGCTGCAAAATGAATGGCGTCGAACCCTACGCCTACCTGCGAGATCTCTTCATCAGCCTGGCCAATGGTCATCTCGCGAAAGATATCGACGCCCTCATGCCATGGGCCTACGCGCAACGGACCAGCGCCTCATAGTGAGCTCGTCAGGGACTCTTCGATGAGCTCACGGGACATCCGCAAGCGATAGACCTGACCGTTGCAACCGCAAAATCAATGGGGTGGAGACGCCGCATACGCTGAATTGCTTGTAATGCCGTCGGAGATCGCGATGAAAACACGGACCACATCGGCCAGACGGTGCGTGACGCGAAGCTGGTGATCCTCAAGGACGTCAGCCACTTTGCGATGCTGCAGGATCCACAGGGTTACGGCTATCCGGGCCTTCCTCGACATGCACTAAACACCATCCCAGCCGGCCGCTTACTGCGCAGCGAAACCTGACTTCTGATCATATTTTGACCGTGAGTGCGTTCGTTTAGAGGATTAATATGATGAGGAGCCACTATTGTTTGCTCATGATCTGGGGCGAGGAGCTTGTCCATGTCCACGAACAATCGCGACCGTCCACTGCAACTCGGCGACCGAGCACCGAACGTGGTACTCGATGCGATCTCGCGGGAAGGCAAGATTGCGCTCAATGATTTTCGAGGCCGTAGCCCGTTACTGATCGGTTTGTTTCGAGGCCTACACTGTCCGTTCTGCCGGCGCCATGTCGCGGCGATGGCGCAACTCAAACCGGCCCTGCATGAGAAAGGCGTCGAATGCCTGGCGGTGGTCAACACGCCGGTTGAACGCGCGCGGCTCTATTTCCGGTACCACCCGACACCAGATCTTCTCGCGGCGTCCGACCCGGAGCGGGCCTCGCACCGTGCTTTCGGCTTGCGAGAGGTCGGTATGGACAAGGTCATGGCGATACGGGTCCATCTCCCGGGCGACTTGCCCGAGCCTATGGACGTAATGGCAATGAACGAGTTACTCAACAAGAAGGAAGGATATGAGATTACGGAAGCCGATCAGCAGATGATGGCTTCCGCCCAGGCGCAGCTTGTCGGTCAGTTCCTACTGGACCGGGCGGGGATCGTACGCTGGAGCTTCACTGAAGTCTTGGAGGTTGGCTATACGTTCAGGGCGCCGAATCCCGAGGAACTGATGTCGGCGGCTTCCGAACTTGCACACTAATAGATAGCCAAAAACTCGGCGGCAGGGCAGGGAGCTCACGCAACCTTACGCGGCTCGTACACCGGCTCGTCGATAGCCATTGAAATCGCTACGATTTCCGGGTGGGGGTACTCGCGTATCGTACCTCCGCTACCTGTCGGGCGAAATGAAAAACTGACCCCCTAACGAAGCGAAGAACTGACCCCCTCGTGTCAAAACGAGGAGGAATGGATGACTAGGGCGATTTCATCGCATCCTGCATTGTCGCGAACGATGCAGGGCGGGGATATGCTTCAGACTGACGAGGTGGTGGCAATGCTGCGGCTGCACGAGCTTGGTTGGGGTAGCAAACGTCTATCGAAAGAATTTGGATGCGCGCGGAATACCGTTCGCCGATATCTTCGAGAGGGCGGATCTGCACCGTTTAAACAGCCGCCTCGCGAGGGCTCTACTTCTATCCGCGCGAGAGCTTGGGTCAGTCTTTCGTGAGCTCATGCTCTGGGCGGACAAACATCTCGCAAACGGCTCCAAACACGACATTTAAGATCTCAATTCCTGGCCGGGCGCACTCGTCAGCCTGCGGCGCAACCTTTCAATTCGCACGGCAAAACGACCAGCGCCGAGCTTTGACCCTTGACGCCACGCGCAGGCGCATGTACCGATTGACACACTGTTTACCGATCGGTACAGTATGACGGCATCAGGAGATCAAGACCATGTCTGAACAGCGCCCGCCATTACCTCCCTTCACCCGCGAATCCGCGGCAGCCAAGGTCCGCGCCGCCGAGGATGGATGGAACAGTTGCGATCCGCATCGGGTATCCCTCGCCTATAGCGTGGACAGCTATTGGCGTAACCGCGCAGAGTTTGTCCAAGGTCGCGATAAGATCGTCGAATTCCTCACCAGGAAGTGGCGGAAGGAACTCGAGTATCGGCTGATCAAGGAACTTTGGGCCCATGACGGCGACCGCATCGGCGTCCGTTTTGCGTACGAATATCGCGATGACTCCGGAAACTGGTACCGGGCGTACGGGAACGAGAACTGGGAGTTCGACGAAAATGGTCTAATGCACCACCGTTACGCCTGCATCAACGACATGCCGATTGCGGAATCAGAACGCAAATTCTTCTGGGACCGGTCTGGGCCACGGCCTGCCGACCACCCGAGCCTTTCGGAACTAGGACTTTAGAACATGCCAAAGATCGTCGCCGAACGCTCGGACGTAATCCCATCCCTGGCCGAGATCTTTCGGGAATTTGGTTTCGATGGAGCGAGTCTTTCAACCATCACCGAAAAGACCGGCCTCGGAAAGGGAAGTCTCTATCACTTCTTTCCCGGCGGGAAGGAGGAAATGGCGGCCGCCGTGCTCGGCGAGATCGACCATTGGTTCGCGACAAAGGTCTTCGAACCGTTGCGGAGCGCGGATGATCCGCGCTCCGCCATCGTCAACATGTGTCACTTGGTTTCGGAGTATTTTCGCTCCGGCCGCCGTGTGTGCCTCGTTGGCGCGTTTGCGTTGGACAACGTCCGGAACAAGTTCAGCGATCAGGTCAGGGATTACTTCAGCGAATGGCGGAGTGCGCTCACCGAGGCAATCGAGAAGGCTGGATGCTCGCACCGAGATGCACTTGCGATCGCCGAAGAGACGATAGTTGCCGTTCAGGGGGCCTTGGTGCTCGCCAGAGCACTCGACGAACCGGAAGTCTTCGAACGAACGCTTGATAGGGTCCAGTCCAGACTTGTTGCTGCGACCCAGAGGGGAGACCAAAGATGAGGAAGCGCGAGACCAGTTCTGTCGTGCTTGCACCGTGGCGGATCAAGCGTGCCGTGGATTTCATCGAAACAAACCTCGCGAGTCCGCTTCACCTCGCTGACGTCGCCCGCGCGGCAGGCCTCAGCCCCATGCACTTCGCCGCCGGATTCCGCTCGGCGACGGGCCTCAGTCCGCATGCCTATGTTCGCGACCGTCGAATAGAGCGGGCAAAAACGAAGCTGAGGAGCGATGAGATGCGCATCGACGAAATCGCCATCGACGTTGGATTTCGCTCGCAGACCCATTTCATTACAGTATTCCGGCGGCAGACGGGACAGCCTCCCGCACGTTGGCGGCGATGCAGTGCCTGACTACGCCGGCCGGGCCCTTAGGCCCCCTACGAAGTTGCTGCAACACTAGCGTGTGTGAAGGACGGCTTGGAGACCGATACAGAGCACTGGATGCTCCTGATTAAGTCGCTGCGTCCAATGGAAGGCCGCTAAGTCTGCACTGCAGACGCTCATCGCCATCCCGTGAACTTCCGCCCTCCACCTTCTGCGACGGTGGGTCAACGTGAAAAAATCGACTCATTGCGGGCTTTTCTTGCCTCCGGCGAAATTCACAGAGAGCTTTCGCCGGGAACGGAGATACGCACGAAGCACGGATCTTCAACAAGGATGGGAAGCAGTGGGTGGCCGCCTACGCTGCCGGTGGACGATACCGAATCGACTTTGCCTTTCCCAAGGCTTCCATCGTATCCTCGACGCTGAGGAGGACAGTGGTCTCAATAGAGCTGAGCGCGCCTCCTGCGCCGATAGCAAGCGCGACAGCCGCCATCGATACGTTATCAGGCGCCTCCCACAGATTCCAACCATCATGCTCGCCAAAGGCGTACCAGAACCCATGGAGCTTTCCGCCGACGGATTCAATGTAAGTACGTGCCGCCTCTCGGCGATCCTCGGGGTTTTCGATCATGCGGGCCCACGTCTCGGGCGTGTAGCTGAAGCGCGTGAGATACATGGCCATGTTTTGCCTCCTCCTCCGTCAGAACAACACAGTTAACGCTCAAGCCGGGGAGAACGCGAGTCATTTCCAATGTGCGGACTTGTCGTGGTGAATGGTTTCAACTTCGCCGTTTTTGGGGCGCGGCGGGAAGCCCAGATAGCCTGTGCCACAATCCGCAGACGGCAGAACCACCTATTGCCGTCCTTCCAGATCGACGGGATGTGGGCAGCTTCGGCCAACAGCGGCCCGCCTTCATGCAGCAAAACGCCCGAAGGCATATTGGGGGGATCGGTTGAGTCGGTCCTCCACAACCAATTTATCTCCGAGTTGCGCGGTGGACCGGTTCCGCGGCACATGCCCGGAATGGGACACCACCCCCTCTGTCCCCGATGTGCTTCTCATGAGTCCGCTTTTCGCCAACAGCAGTCGCACGACAGTTTCCGATGGGTGGCTGGAATCGACCCAAATCCAGCATTCCCACTGGCCCGCCCGAAGGTCCGAATTGCGATCCAAAACACGACTTGGCGGTGAGCCGACCAATCCGTTCACGAGGGTGCGCCACTCGCCTTGGCGGAAGGTTAAACGCAGCTTAGGCTGGCGGCGGAACGCTCTGCTCATCAAAGGCGGGTACGGGACATCCTGCCAGGTTACCTGCGCCGACAGACCATCTCGACCGGGGCAATGAGCCCGCGTTCCAGGTTCTCGATCATGTTGGCGATCTTCTCCGACGCGTTTTGTCCCATATGGAGGTGTATCCCGAGTGGCGGCGGGCCGCTTTCGATGATGCGCATCCGTATCCGACGGAAAAAATCGAGAGCGAATTCCCTCCGATTTTCTTCCGCTGCGACAACAAAGCCGCTCCGCTCCAGAGCTTGTCGGAAAGTAGTGGGAGTTGCGAGAAACGAGAGGGCTGCCGTTTCGGCCCAGGGAACCGGATAGGACAGATCGCCGTCGCTGGTCCGCATCACTTCGTAGGCCCCAAAGACCCCGTCAGTCCTGAGCACGCGGGCGACTTCGGTGCAGAGCTTCTCCTGGTGATGTCAGGTTAAATCCGCCAGAGAACACTTTTGCGAGATACCTGAATCAGGCTGCTGCGCCGGTAACGGCCTTCCAATGCGCGATCGCCCTGAGGCGATGCAGATGGATGGCCATGGCTGAGTGTTTCGAGTAAGGCGGAACGAAGAGATTTCGGACTGCCGAGAAGACGGACAGGAAGCGTTGCAATCCGCCTGGCGACCGAAATCCTTGCATGGCCCGCTCTCGTTTTCGCAAAGGCAGATGCGAGTTCTCGGCGCGATTGTTCAGGCCCTTATGCGATCGATGCTCGACAGCCGACATGACCTGGCGTCGTGCCGCGCCATAGGAGCGAAGCTTGTCAGTGACGATGCGCTTCGGCAGGCATCCCTGCTTCTTCATCAACCTGATCAGGAGACGCTTGGCAGCCTTGGTGTTGCGCCGGCTCTGGACGATCTCGTCGAGAACGTAGCCGTCCTGATCGACCGCGCGCCACACCCAGTGCTTCCTCCCCCAATCGTCATGACCACTTCATCCAGATGCCACACATCGCTGGCCCTTGACGGTTTCCGCCGCAAACGGCCAGCATAATCCGGGCCGAACTTCTTCGCCCAGCACCGGACCGTTTCGTAAGAAACAACGATGCCGCGCTCCAGCAGCATCTCTTCCACCAGACGCAGGCTCAGCGGAAATCGAACGTACACACAGACCGCACGGGCAATGACAGCGGGCGGAAAACGATGACGCTTATAACTGACAGTGGCTCGGATCATGGCTACCGATTATCAGCCAAGGGCTTCAGCTACCGTTAACCTGACATCACCGCGATCCCCACTGGGCGGACCGCCTCTCGCGTTCGGGTCGGGCGGCCGCGGGAACAATTTTCGACCGAAACGGATTCCTCCGCCAGTTGCCACCTGGGACATGAAAGCTTGGCTTGGAAAACGATATTTGCCGGAAAGTCGCGGCCATGGCGGCGCGCAGGCCGGCCGATCATCAAGGAAGCGGAGAACGTCTGGCGCAGCGTGGCTGCAGAGCGCGTGGGCTTCCTCATCGATGCCGCCGCCTATTATGCATGCGTCGCGCGCGTCATGGAGCAGGCGGAGGAGCAGATCTGGATCACCGGATGGGACTTCGATCCTCGCATTAGGCTGCGACCCGAAGATCCGCAATCGGAGACGCTCGGGGCATTCCTGGAGCGGCTCTCTGGGCAAAGCCCGAAGGTGAGAATCCGGATTCTCATCTGGGCGATGGGACCGATCTATTCGGGAAAGTCCTTTCGGCTGTTTCGCCGGCAGAAGTGGGCGGCACATCCGCAGATCGAACTCCGCTTTGCAAACCACCGGGCATTTCGCGGCTCGCACCATCAGAAGCTCGTTTCGATTGACGACCGCATCGCCTTCGTCGGCGGCATCGACCTTACGGCGCGCCGCTGGGACAGGCCGGATCATCTGGCAGAAAACGATCTCAGACGCGATCCGGATGGAAAGCCCTACGACCCGGTGCATGATATCCAGATGGTGCTGGAGGGTCCGGCGAGCCGAGCCATCGGGGATCTCTGCCGCGCGCGCTGGAAATCGTCGGTCGGGGAAGAGATAAGCCCTCCGACGCGGCAGGCCGCCGCGTGGCCGGCCGGCACCGTGCCGATCCTGACGGATTGCCGGATCGCGATTGCGCGCACCGAGCCGGAATACGGCGACCGCCGGGGGCGGCAGGAGGCCGTAAGGCTAACCCTGGATGCGCTGTGCAGCGCGAGCCGCCACATCTATATCGAGAACCAGTATTTCGCCTCGAAAAGGATCGGCGCGCTGCTCTGCCGGCGCCTGCAGGAGCCGGCCGGCCCGGAAATCGTCGTGGTCACCACCTTCAGTTCGCACGGCATTCTGGAAAGACTGATCATGGGGAACAATCGCGACCGCCTTGTCCGGCGGCTGAAGCAGGCCGACCGCCATGGCAGGCTGCGGGTAGTTTATCCTGTCGTCCCTGCAGCGGATGGCTCCGAACAGGAAGTGATCATCCATTCCAAGCTGGTCGTCATCGACGAGCGGTTCCTTCGCGTCGGCTCGTCGAATTTCAACAACCGCTCGGAAGGGCTTGATACGGAATGCGACGTTGCCGTCGAAGCCGCGAGCGATCAGCAATGCGCGGCAATTCGGGAAATACGCAACGGCCTTCTGGCGGAACATCTCGACGTCGACCCGGCGGAAGTCGACGCCACGGTGCGGGAGACCGGTTCGCTCGCCGCCGTCATCGACAGGCTGAACGTGAACAGGCGCGGTCTGCGGCCCTTCGACGGGCTCAAGGAGGACGGGGCGACTTCGCTTGTCTGGGGCACGGACATCGTCGACCCACGCCGGCCGGTCAGGCCGCTTCACGATACGCTCGTCCTCGTGCGGCGCTGGGGCGGTCAGCTTTTCGCTTTGCTGGCGAGGCTTTTCGCCCCGTCGAAACGAAGAAACTCCGCGATCGACAACGAGATTAACCCGAGCGGCAGCGGCAGAAAAAAGTAGATCGCCCGGAATGCGATCAGCGCCCCGATATTGGCGGTCTGGCCGAGCAGAAAGGCAATCGTCGCTTCGAGCACGCCGATTCCGCCTGGGACGTGGCTGACAAGGGCCGCGACATTGGCGCCGACATAGGCGGTCGCGGTCTCGAGGAAAGCCGGCGTCCCGAATGCCAGCACCAACTGATGCAGGCACGCGCTGACGCAGAGGAAATTGGCCGTGCCGACGACCACCTGACCGGCTGCAAGCGGCAGGGAGGGCATTTCGAAGGTCCATTGGAAAAGACGCACCGATCCCCGGAGCAAGCCCGCAAGCATCACATAGCTGAGCGACCCCGCCAGGCAGGTGATGCCGAGCAGAAGGGCCCCGGTTCGCGACAGCCCGATGATCCGCGCCGCGCTCTCCGGCACGGCGAGACAGGAAAGGCCGGCCAGGGTGGCAAGGCCCAGGCCGACGGTAACGGCGCAGAACAGGATGATCTTTGCCACTTCCTCGCCGCTGAAACCCCAGCGTGAATAGAAGCGGTACCGAATGGCTCCGCTGCTCAAGGCCGCCACGCCTACATTGTGGCCGATCGCGAGGCTGGTGAAGGAGGTGATGGCCACGCGGCGATAGGCGAGCCTTTGCCCGACATAGCGAACCGCAAGCGTGTCGAACAGCGTCAGACAGAAATAGGAGAGGCAGACGAAACCGATACCGGCGAGCAGATGGCCGAGGGGGATCTGCAGGATCACACCCAGGATTTCGCCGAACGTGTATCGGCTGAGCGCCCGGTATATCAGCCAGCCGGCGACGCCGATGGCGGTGAATATGAACAGACGTGCAATAATCTTCTTTGACAAGGTCCCGTTCCTCGGTCGCGTCCATCGGAACGAAATGCAGGTCCCGCGTGTTCCCGGATGCGAAAGGGCTGCACAGGGAATGCCTCGAGCGATACGCCTGCTGACCTACAACGTTCACAGCTGCTTCGGCACCGACCGCAAGCTCGACCCTGCGCGCATCGGCGAGGTCATCCGCGAATGCGGCCCCGACATTATCGCGCTCCAGGAGGTCGACGTCGGCCGCGCGCGCAGCGGCGGGATGGACCAGGCGCAGATGATCGCCGCACATCTGCGCATGGAGTCTCAGTTTCATCCGGCCCTCCACCTGGAGGAAGAGCGATATGGCGATGCGGTGCTGACCGCCCTGCCGATGCGCCTCGTCAAGGCGGAGTCTCTGCCGTCGTCCGGCGAGCCCAGAGGCGCGCTCTGGGTCGAGGTCGATATCGGCCATCTCAAACTTCAGGTCATCGTCACCCATCTCGGATTGCGCGGCGCGGAACGGATTCGTCAGGCGACGGCGCTTCTGGGTCCCGGCTGGCTTGGAGGAATACGGCAATCGGAATCGCGCGTGGTTCTCGCAGGCGACCTCAACGCGGTTGCGCGCTCGTCCGCCTACAGGGCACTTGCCGGACATCTCAGGGACGCCCAGCTTCTTTCGAATGCCAGGCCGCGGCCGACCTTTCCGTCGCGATTGCCGCTTCTGCGCCTCGATCATGTCTTCGTCGGCGACGGAATAGGCGTGAAGGCCTGCCGGGTGCACGACAGCCCGCTGGCGCGCTCGGCCTCCGATCATCTGCCGTTGCTGGTCGAGTTGGAACTGGAACCTCACAGGCGGTCTATCGAAAAGGATAACCTGCCCACCTACGGAAGCGGAGCTCCGCCGCTCCCTTGACCTCCCGGCCGGCTGGCGATGCGTTTGGCGATCAGCCCCGGGCGAGCGGCACTGCCCATCCGTGCAAAGTTGATTGTACGTCCTCTATAGCGCCGGCGGCCGTCCTCGCGGGCGCTTGATGCAATGGCTCGATATGCGGCCGGCGACGACGCCATCCTCCGACGGCTGAACCGGGATGCCGTGCTTGCGAAAGACGGCCGTCGCTCAGTTCATCAGATCGTAGGGGATGCGGTAGCCGTTCTCTTCCAGCCAGCCGATCAAAGCCTTTGGCTCGTCGGTCTGGATGATGGTGGCGCCGCGGTCGATCCAGAAGCCCCAGCTTTCCTGCGGCAGGCCGTCGAGCACGGCACGCTCGTCGCCGCGCCCCCCCGCCAACATGCCCGGCGGGCGGTTGACGATCGGATAGGTGTTGACCCAGAGGTGCCAGTTGCCGCGGATAGCCTCGGCGCGAGCCTTGGCGGAAAACAGCACGCCGCCGTCCTTCGTCATGGGCGTGCCGTCGGCATGCCAGTGGACGAGCTCGGCCGCCGGCGCGCCGAAGGTATCGGTCGCCTGGGCCATGAAGCGGGCATCATGCACCGCGTCGTCGGCGAGGATCGGCATGAAGGTGACATCGGGTCCGATCGCAGCCATCAGCGTCCGGGTGTCGGCGATGCGGCGCTCGTTCCAGAGGTTTTCCTTGATAAGGACCTGGTCGGCCATTCCGAGGGCGCGCGCCTCGGCGGCGATCTCGGGCAGGACCGCCGCCGTCAGCTTGTTGTCGATATTGACGAGGATTCTGTCCTTCGCCACCAGAAGCGCCTCCTTGAGGGTCGGCACGGTCTCGTCGGTCACGATGCCCCGGCCCTCGACGATCAGCCGGCAGTTCTTCAGCTCGGCCACCGTCCGGGTCTTGGTTTCGCCGCGGCAGGTCGTCGTGCGATCGAGGAAGTCGTCATGCATAAGGACGAAAGTGCCGTCCGCGGATTTGCGCACATCGAGTTCGATCATCTCGGCGCCGAGGGCGATGGCATTGCGGATGGCCTCGAGCGAGTTCTCCGCCCGGACCATCCGGCCCTGATCCTTCCAGCCGGTGCGGTGGGCGACGACCATGACGTGGCGCCGCCAGTCGTTCGCGTGTTTCAGCCGGTCGAGGATCTGGGTCGCGCGCGTCGTCTCGGCAGAGAATGCCGGCGGGCAAACGAAGGCGAAAACGAGGGCGGAGAAGAAGAGAGCTGTCCAGCGCATGCGATTCGCTCCTGAGCCGATTTCGGTTCTGAAGCGACTAGGGGCCGGGCGTGACAGCGCCGTGAATCAGCGATGACAGCTCGATGAACCCTTTGTATCAGGACGATGACGATCCAAGGAGGCAGAGGGGCCGATCAGGCGCCTGGCGGCGGCAGTCGCGTCCCGAAGCCGTTGAGGTCGGGACCGGCCGCAGCCTTGGCTGTGGGCCCGGAAGATCGTGACCCGCGAGCGAGCCACCTCAAAGGGGAAAGAGCAGATAGATCGCCACGCACGTGGCCGCGCCGACGATGATGTTCATCGGAATGCCGACCTTGAGGAAATCGGAGAAGCGGTAATTGCCCGCGCCGTAGACCAGCGTATTGGTCTGGTAACCGATCGGCGTGGCGAAGCTGGCGCTGGCTCCCAGCATCACAGCCACCAGGAACGCCCGGGGGTCCACGCCGAGCTGATTTGCCAGGCCAATGGCCAAGGGGGTGATCAACACGGCGACGGCGTTGTTGGTCACCACTTCGGTCAAAATTGAGGTGAGCGCATAAAGTGCGACGAGCGTCACGAACGGCGGCAGGCCGGCTATCCAGGGAGTGAGGCTGTCGACAATGAGCGCGACAGCGCCGGTGCTGGCAAGACCTTGGCCGACAATCAGCATGGCGATGATCAGGATCAGGATCGAACCGTCGATCGAGCTCCAGGCCTCGTCGGCATCGATACAGCGCAACAGAAGCATGGCCGCGACCGCCAGCATGGCCAATATGCCGATGTCCATCAGGCCGAGCGCCGCGATGGCCACAACCGCCGCAAGCGCGAGGACGGCGATGGGGGCCTTGCCGCGGCGGTAAGGCCTGCCGCTCGCCCGAGTTACCGAGACGAGGTCGGCATCGTCCATGAGCGCATCGAGATTGGCCGCCGGTCCTTCAAGCAAAAGCTTGTCTGCCGGGCGCAGCCTGACATTCTCAAGGTCCGGACCGGGTATATGCTGATGGCGGTGGGCCCCGAGCACACGAATGCCATAGCGGCGGCCGAGCGCCAGATCCACGAGTCGCTCACCGGCGCTCGCGCGATGCGGCGCGACCACGGCTTCCACCGGCACGGCATCCTGGGCACGTTCCACGCCGCGGCGCAGCCCGACACGCAACTCCGGCTTCTCGTTCAATGTCAAAAGCTCCGAGGTCGTCCCGAAGACGATCAGCGAATCGCCCTTCTTGAGTATCCGCTCGCCGAGATCGGTGCGGATCACCTCGCCGGCGCTGCGCAGCGCCTGGATCCTGAGGCCGGGCCGATTGAAGTCGGGAATCGCGCGGATCTTCCTGCCGACATATTTGTCGTCGCCGCGGATGGTGATCTCGGACAGGAATTCTCCCTCGGCGCTTGGCGCGGCTTCGTTCACGCGACGGTCCGGCAGGAGATAACGCCCGAGCAGCAACATCGTTATCGTGCCCGCCGTGGCCGCCACCATACCGATCGGCGTTATCTCGAAGATGGAGAAGGGCGCGAGTCCTGAAGACCTCGCCACGCCGTCGACCAGGATGTTGGTCGAGGTGCCGATCAGCGTGCATGTGCCTCCGAGTATCGCGGCGTAGGAGAGGGGAATGAGCAGCCGGGTGGCGGCGATGTCGAGCGATCGCGCGAGTCGCATCACGATCGGCATAAGGATGAGAACAACCGGCGTGTTGTTCATGAAGGCGGAGGCTGTGACGGTCGCGAGGAGAAAGATCGCCACCGCGAATGTGGGCTGATGGGCCGCACGTGCGATCACCATGCCTGTCAGGCTCTCGAGCACACCGGTCCTCACCAGCGCACCGGAAAGGACGAAGAGCGCTCCAATCGTGATTGGCGCGGAATTCGAGAACGCGCTCATTGCGTCGGTTGCCGGAACGAAGCCGAACAGCAGGAACAATGCCGCGCCGCCGACCGCCGTAACTTCGGGAGGATAACGTTCCACAACGAAACCGATGAGCAGAAGCAATATGATCGCCAGGGCGACATAGGCTTCATAGCCGGCGAGGAAATTTGCCATTCATCACCCCTGGATGAGCCACATCGGGCCGCGCCATTCTCCTCCTCTGTCGCCATTTTGAACCGGCGCAGGGCACAAGGAGTGTGAGAAATGCGGGCTAGTTCGGCTGGGATCTGCCCAGGCGGCTGAGCGCGTGGCGAATGTTGGAAACCTCATGCAGACACCACAGGGCCTATACCAGCGAGAATTGACTCCGTCTTGTGCCAAATGGAGGTTTGGCATGACGGCAGCGATTTCGCTACGTGTAGACTTTGACGGACCTGCGCTCAAGAGGCCGGCGAAGACGGCAAGGCGCGCCGCTCGGGTTCACGGCGGAGAACATGGCGGAGGCAGCGGAATCCTGGATGACGCCGGCAAGCCCTTCCGGCCTTCCGACTGGCTTGCGTGGCCAGTCGAGACCTTGTTCAAAGGTCTCGAACGCAGGATCCAAGGGTCGCACAGCGCCCGCGCGTCAGAACAGACGTGAAGCGCCGCATGTGACGCGAAGCCGCTGTCCGCTCAATAGCCGCCCACGATCGGCAGGATTTCGCCGGTGATGTAGCTGGAGCAATGCGGTGAAGCGAGGAAGACGTAGGCGGGCGCGATCTCCTCCGGCTGGGCCGCCCGTTTCATCGGCGTGTTCGAGCCGAATTTCTCGACCGCTTCGGCCGGCTTGTCGGAGGGATTGAGCGGCGTCCAGACCGGGCCGGGTGCGACCGCGTTGACGCGGATGCCTTTCGGCACGAGCTGACCGGACAGAGCGCGCGTGAAGGCGTGAATGCCGCCCTTGGTCATCGAATAGTCCAAAAGGTCCTTCGATCCCTCGAGCCCCGTCACCGAACCGGTATTGATGATCGCCGATCCGTTCGGCATGTGCGGGATCGCGGCCTTCGCCATGTAGAAATAGCCGTAGAGATTGGTCTTCAGCGTCTCGTCGAAATGCTCCTCGCTCAGGTCCTCGATGTCATAGGTATGAACCTGGAAGGCCGCATTGTTCACGAGAACATCGAGATGGCCGAACGTCTTCACCGTTTCTTCCACCGCCCGGCGGCAGAAGGCGGGGTCCTTCACGTCGCCGCGGATGGTAAGGCACCGCCGGCCTTCCTTCTCGACGGCTCTCCGGGTGTCGCTTGCGTCCTCGGTCTCGTCGAGATGCACGATCGCCACATCCGCGCCTTCGCGCCCGAAGAGCACGGCGACCGAGCGGCCGATTCCGGAATCGCCGCCGGTGATCAGGGCGACCTTGTCCTTCAGCTTGTCGGACCCCTTGTAGAAGGGCGCATCATACATTGGCTGAAGCGGCAGTTCGGCCTCGCTGCCGGGCTTTGCCTGGTGAACCTTCGGAAGCGGCGGTTCGGGATAGCGCCGGGCGCCGGCCTGCATCGAACCCTTGCTTTCAGGCTTGCCCTTCTTGTCGGCGGCCGCCACTTCGGACTGGATCTCGCGTTGTTTCCTGGCGGTTGCTGAAGATTTCATGGGGAGGCTCCTTTCGGTTCTGGCTCTAGAACTCGTGCGGCGGGCAAAAGTTGCGCGACAGCGGTCGCTTCGGCACACGTCGACCTCCTGAAACTTGCGACGCTCACGTAGTTCCGGGCACGTCGAATGGCAGGTGTTGTCTCCCTGAGCCATGACTGGCGCGGGGGGCGGGCGCGTCAGAGTACGAGCATAGCGATGGTGCCCGCGGCCATCACTATCGCGGTGAGGCCGCCGCCGGCCGCCATCCACCAGGGCGCGGTCAGTTTCCCCATGATGCGCGGATTGACGGCCATCATGGTAATGGCCGCGATCAACGGGGCAGCGAGCATACCGTTGATGACCGCACTCCAATAGAGCATCAGGAACGGATCGAGGCCTGCAAGGAATACGGCGACGCTGCCGAGCGTCGCTGCGGCTATGGTCCCGTAAAATGCCTTGGCCCTTTTGAGCGGCTTGTTCAAGCCCTGCGGCCACTGGAAGAGTTCGGCAACGGCATAGGCAGCGGATCCGGCCAGGACGGGGACTGCCAGCATTCCGGTGCCGATGATTCCGGCGGAGAATACGACGAAGGCAAACTCGCCGGCGATCGGCCGGAGAGCCTCCGCCGCCTCGGCCGACGTTTCGATGTGGGTCACGCCGTTCTGGTGAAGCGTGGCCGCCGTCGCCAGGATGATGAACAGCGCCACGAGATTGGAAAAGCCCATGCCGACAAGCGTGTCGAGGCGGATACGCGCCAGTTCCGGTGCGGCTGCTGCGGGCTCCGCCTTCAGCCTTGGCTGCTGCCGACGGCTGAGCTCCTCGATTTCCTGCGCCGCCTGCCAGAAAAACAGGTAGGGGCTGATCGTAGTGCCCAGAATCGCAAGCAGCGCCATTGCGTGCCGAGCATCCAGGGAAAACTGCGGGAGGAAAATGCCACGCAGTGCCTCCAGCCGGGGGACCTCAACGGCAAGGACGACGGCAACATAGGCAAAAAGCGAGAGGGTCAGCCACTTGAGAAAAAGCGCATACCGCCGGTAGGGAACAAACACTTCGAGGCAAACGCAGATTATTGCAAAGAGCGCCGCGTAGAGGACCTGTGGGCCGTCGATCAGGAGGTAAAGGGCTGCGCCCATGGCTGCAAGATTGGCGCCAATATTTATGAAGTTTGCCGCAAACAGCATCGACACGGCTGTCCTTGCCAGCCACAGGGGATAGTGCCGGCGCAGGTTCTCGGCAACGCCACGGCCGGTAACGGCACCGATGCCGGCGCTCAATCCCTGGACCGTCACCATGAGGGGGTAGGTGAGGATCATCGTCCAGCCGAGGGTGAAGCCGAATTGCGCGCCGACTTGGCTGTAGGTGGCGATGCCGCTCGGGTCGTCATCGGCGGCCCCGGTCACGAGACCTGCGCGCAGACCTTTCAAAATGTGCAGCGCCTTCGGTTTCGCGGGTGTGTGGGGTTTCGCGGGTGTTTGGGGAGACGAGGTTTCCGTCATATCAGGCCACCCCAGGCGTCCGATCGCCGACGACCGCAACGAACGTGCCGCTTCCCCGCCAGCAGCGGAACTGCGCATGTTCACTTGAAGACTTCCATCTGCGAGCGGTCATCCAGGCTTTCCGACGCAATTCCTTCCCTACGGTCCCGCCTTGCAAGCGAGCGCGGGAATAATGCCGCGGCCATCATCTTGTTCCGCCTTCCAGGCGATCAGCCACACCCCCTCCCACCTTCCAGAGCCTTGTGGAAACACTCAGGGCACCGTGACGACGATCGCGGAACACCGTCCGCTTCCCCTTCGGCAATAGCCGTGGCTCACGCTGGAATCGAAATAGGCGGCGTCCCCTTTTCCAAGCAACACGGTCTCCTCGCCCACCGTCAGTTCGAGCTCGCCCTCGATTATGAAGACCAACTCGGCACTTCCGTGCTGGTGCGGGTCGGACGGTCGCGAATCCATCGGGAATTCCGCATAGTAGCTCTCCATCCGGCGATCCGGAGCCGGGTAGTCGAGGCTCTCGAAGAGGTAGGCAGGCGGCCCCTTCGCCGGCGGCTCCGGCAGGCGCAGGCGTTCACTTGCCCGAACGACCGAGACCAGCGGTCGCTGCCGGTCGCGGCTGAAGAAGTGATCGAGGCCGACGCCGAATACCAATGCGATGCGCACGAGAGTGGGAAGCGTGGGGAAGAGCCGCCCCCGTTCGATCTTGGACAGCATCGCGGTGGAAAGCCCCGTATGCGCCGCGAGCTGTGTCAGGGCGAGCTGCTTCTTGAGGCGCAGCGCGCGGATCCGCGGTCCGATCTGATAGCGCTCCAGTTCCGTTTCAAGCGTCTTTGAGAGTCCGTCCATATCAACTTGTTTTCTTCTCATGCCCTGTCGATGCGGCATCTTATCATTTCATGAAAACAAATGTAACTATCACGAAAACTTGAGTGGAATGAAAATAAGATTTCTCTAAATGAAAAGGTGGCCGCAGGCATGACGCCGACGGTTCTGACCAGGAGTTGAAGCATGAGGTTCAAGTTTGCACAGAGAGCGGCCATCGCCGCCGCAACCATGGGATTGGTTCTCGGGGTAAAGGCGGGCGTTGCCGCGGAAAAGGACATCGTCGACACGGCCGCCGCGGCCGGGCAGTTTCAGACGCTTGCTGCGGCTATCGACGCGGCAGGTCTCACCGAGACGCTGAAGGGAGCCGGTCCCTTTACGGTTTTCGCCCCGACCGACGACGCCTTTTCGAAACTGCCCACAGGCACGGTCGAGAGCCTTCTGAAGCCGGAGAACAAGGAAAAGCTCGTTAGCGTGCTCACCTATCACGTGGTCCCGGGCAGGGTCCTGGCGGCGGACGTCGTGAAGCTGAACGAGGCAAGGACCGTCAATGGCAAGGCGGTTTCAATCAAGAGCTCCGGCGACGGCGTAATGGTCAACGACGCTCATGTGACGGCGGCCGACGTTGACGCGTCTAACGGTGTCATCCACGTCATCGACAAGGTGATCCTGCCGCCGGAAGGCTGATAAGGGGTGCTGGAGGGGTGCGCCGTCGGCGCCCCCTCGATGGAGGAAACCATGAAGACTGTGAATCTGATCACGCTCGCGCTCATTGTGGTGGGGGGATTGAACTGGGGTCTTGTCGGCCTTTTCGGACTAGATCTTGTGGCTGCCCTGTTCGGCGCCGGCTCGGCACTGTCCCGCATCGTCTATGTCGCGGTTGGTGTTGCCGCCGCGGCGCAGCTCGTGCCGCTCTTCTCCGGCTTCGGTGGCGGCAAATTCACCGCCGAACGGGGCTGATGATCAGAGGCAATCGGACGCAAAGGTCGCTGGAGCACTGGCTGCCTCCCGACGCGGGCATCACCAAAGGCGAAGGATCATGTCTGTCAAATGGGTGGAAGTGAACGACCGCATGCAGCAGGGCTACCATTATGCCTTGACCGCGACCGCCGGGGAAAACTTTCATGAGGACTTCACGCCGGAGCTCACACCTGCCGAGATGCTGGCCCTTGGGGTGTTCGGCGGGAAATATATGACGGATTGCCTGGACGAGTTCCCGGAAGAGTGGTTCGTGGGCGCGCGGCTGTCGCCGCGACGAGACCCGGAACTCAACTACTTCGGAGTCGATGCCGGTCAGCCGCTCAGCGTGTGGCGTGCCAAAGGGTGGATCCATCCCGATGATCCGCGCGGCTGGTTCCAGTGGTACTGCCGCTATTTCCTGGGTCGGCGGTGGCCGGGTGAAGACGACCGCCAGATCGGGCGATGGAATGCCATGCGGCGCCATCTGGCCCAGCTTCGCCGCCATTGCGAGCCGTGCGAATGGCGCTGCCGCCCGCGGCAGCGCCAGGCGCTGCTTCAATGGGCTTATGACAGCCGTGGATTTGAAGGGCCGCAGCCAAGCCTGCGACGTCATCGCCAAGGAGAATCGGCGAACAAACCCACGGCCGCCCTGGGACCTGGATCGCACGCCGGCCCTTCGCCGGCTCTAACCCTTGTTTGCCGCTCTTTTCGAGCCCTCCCGATCCGAAGCGCGATCCCGGACTTTCATAATCGACGGGCCCTCTTCGCGCCCGCGACTTGCCGAAACGGGTTGCGGCGCCGCCTCGGCGCCGGGATGCAGATAGCCGGGATCGAATTCGGCAAGTCGCGCGAGGCCCGCCGGATCCCGGATTATGATGCCGTTGCGGTGTTGCTCGATCAGCCCCATCGCCTTGAGTTTGCCGATTGTGCGGCTGACATGTTCCGTCGTCAGGCCCAGGAAGTCACCGATCCACCGCTGCGGCAGCAGGATGCGCCTCGCACGCGAAGGCGAGACGCCCGCGAGCTCCCGGCGCAGGCGGAATTCGGTCAGCAGATGCGCCAGCCGCCGGATCGCGGGGCGTCGCCCGACGCTCAGCAGCCGCTCGAACAGGATGGAACGGTTACGCGTTTCCTGATGCAGGAGCAGGATGGGTATCTGCGGATAGCGTGCAAACAGGTCGAGAACCCTGCTGGCCGAGATCTCCACGATCTCGATGCCCGTCAGCGCGGCAAGAAAATGGTCCGACTCGCCGAAAAGGATGCAGCCGAGGTCACAGAACCTCGTCGGAAAGACCAGATCCGCACTCTGCCTCTCACCGTTCCGCAGAATCCGGTACTGAACCGCCAGTCCCTCCACGAGTATCCTCGCGACGTCGGCGGGTTCTTCCGGCCTGTATATCGTATCACCTCGCTGGAACCGGCGGATTTCTCTCGGGGTATTCAGGATCGCCTGCTTTTCCGATTCAGCGAGAGGAAGATGACGGACAAATCGTATCATAGGCCCCTCGTTCGTGATCGTCTCCTGTCGACCTGAGGGTGCACGGCCTGCGGGAGCGCTCGAATGGGCTTTACGGCGCCGTGCGTCCTCATCCACGCATACTGCAGGTTTGCGTTAGGCAGGCAAGGGCCATTGATGATGGCTGTCCATGATCTGGATCAATGATCGCTATTTTAGCAAGGCTTAAAACAACAATCGCCTGGCCGTGCTGACAGATTGGGAGAAGACGATGAGTGAATACTCGATACACCGTTTTCACCGGGTGGAGCGTCAGGAACAGACCGCACCCGGGCCGGATTTCCGCGTGACCTACTCCAGAAGCTCGGGATGGCAGATCCAGATCGTTTCACGGCAAGCGCATGAATGGGCCAGGGCAAATGCGAGCTCGGCACTCTTCAACTATGATGGCGGTCGCATCACGACCGACCTCGCTGGCGTCAATCTCCTCGTGTACAACGCGCGAACGGACGGACTGAAGACCGAGTATATCGGCCCACGTCGTATCCTCACATTTTGACCGCGTTGACCGCGCACCTTTTTCGGAACGACACCGTCGCTGGCTTCCAGGAGGGACCGCCGACGTCCCAACGGAGGCAACGGTCATGAACCGGCACGTTGAAGTGTCGATAGAGGTGCGGGCCGCGATTGCCACTTATCTGCGCGACAGGCGGGGAACGCTCGTGGAGATCAGCGATGCGGTCCGGGTCGTCCGGCGCGGAGTTCCGCATGTCAGGCTGAGCGATCGGCAACTCGGCGATGCCATCGCAGCCGAGGCGGTGAAAATCAACTGTGCTGTCTTCTTCGACGGTTGCTATCGGAAAGACGGTTGACCGCACCCCGGGGGCGAGCCGTCAAGACAACTGCAGCGGCCCCGGGGGGCGGATGCGGTTTGACGGTGCTCAATGCCCCTCGACGCGTCTGGGTGCAAGAGTATTTCTCTATTGCACCGGGAGTCGATCGCGATGAAACGCAACCGCCTTTTTCCCTGGATCGTCACAACCGTCATTGTTTTCGCCGCCGTTCTTTTTGTCGGCTACCGGATGGCGGCCAGCAACTGCGCCCCGCTCGCCATCGACCATCGGCGTACTGGCGATCATTCCGATTACCTACCTGACGCTGATATATCTGGCTTTCGTGAGCCAGGAGTAATTCCGCTCCGCAACGCCTGCTGAGGCGCAGCGGCGGCTCGCCCAACTCTTTCCGAATGGCTGGCCGGGCATATCTCCTTTTAAGGTTCTGCCTGGTTAAGGTTCTGTCTGGCGGTGCCGCCGGCATTTTGACGAAAGTGCCGGATGCGCAGCCTCAACGATGGACAACGTCCTTTGTGCGTCCCGGGGACGCTGGGCGCCGTAATTTTCAGCGGAAGGCGATAATCATGCCGCGCAATGCAGATCGGGCGCCAGCCCTTGAAAAGGCCGCCGAGGGCGGCCCGATCCGCAAGGACGAGCCCTATCGCCAGACTGTCGAGCAGGTGGTTGCGGCCCTTAAATCCGATAGGGAAACCGGTCTTGGCGCCGAGGAGGCCGCACGGCGGCTGTCCCGGTGCGGGCGCAACGAATTGACGCAAGAAAAGCCACCCCCGCGCTGGCGGCGATTTCTCTCCCAATTCCGCGACGTTCTCGTGCTGCTCCTGATTGCGGCGGCGGTGATTTCCGCCTTGCTGTGGCTGGTCGAACGGGACACGCAACTGCCCTACGAGGCCATCGCAATCCTTGCCATCGTCTTGCTCAACGCCGCCATCGGTTACCTGCAGGAGGCACGGGCGACCGAAGCCGTTTCTGCGCTGCGGCAGATGACGGCCGTTCAATCGACGGTTCTGCGCGACAGTGAGCAGCTGGAGATCGCCATTGCCGAGCTGGTGCCTGGAGACGTCCTTCTGCTCGAGGAGGGCGATGTCGTTTCGGCGGATGCGCGGCTGGTCGGGGCTGCGGGGCTCAGCGCAATCGAGGCGGCGCTCACCGGAGAAAGCCAGCCGGTCGCCAAGGACACCGAGCCGCTCGCGCGGGCGGCATCGCTCGGCGACCGCAGCAACATGGTCTTCAGCGGAACCTCCGTGGCCCGTGGTCGCGGCCGCGCGATCGTCACGGCCACCGGCATGCGGACGGAGATCGGGCGGATCGCCGGACTGCTCGAGAAGACGCACGACGAGCGGACGCCGCTGCAGCGCGAGCTCGACCGAGTTGGCCGGCTTCTCGGCGCGGCGGTGGTCGTCACCGCCACCGTCATTATCGCGATGATCCTGTTGATTGAAGAGATCAACGGGATCACTGCGGTCTTCGACGTCCTGATCTTCGGCGTCGCGATCGCCGTTGCCGCGGTGCCGGAAGGGCTTCCTGCGATCATCACGGCCGTGCTCGCCGTCGGGGTGCAGCGCATGGCGGCCCGCAACGCGATCATCCGGCACTTGGCGGCCGTCGAGACGCTCGGCTCCGCCGACGTGATCGCCTCCGATAAGACCGGCACGCTGACCCGCAACGAAATGACCGTCCGGCGGGTGGTGACGGCGAGCGGCGCCGTCGAATTCGAAGGGACGGGCTATACGCCGCAGGGCGCCATGCGCCGGCCCGGAGGCGAGGCGGTCGAGGGAGCGCTCAAGGAGGAGGTACTGCTTGCACTGGCCGCCGGCGCCCGCGCCAACAATGCGCGGATCGAGAAAGAGGAAGGGCGCTGGACGGTAAAGGGCGACCCGACGGAGGGGGCGCTAGTGGTCGCCGCATGCAGGGCGGGCCTCGGCGAGGAGGTCGCCGAACGTTTCGCGCGGGTGCATGAAATCCCATTCTCCTCCGAGCGCAAGCTGATGAGCACGATCCATGTGGACGGCGATTCGGGATCCTTTCGCCTCTTCACCAAGGGGGCGCCGGAAGTCCTCCTGTCGCGCGCGACGCAGGAACTGGTCGGCACGGAGCCCCGACCGCTTTCCGAGGAACGCCGTTCGGCAATCCAGTCCGCGAATGACGAACTCGCGGGGCAGGCCCTCAGGACACTTGCGACGGCCTATCGTCCGCTGCCCTCCGGCGAGCCGGGCGGAGCGGACAGCAAGTGGGCGGAACGGGATCTCATCTTCCTCGGTCTCTTCGGCATCATGGATCCGCCGCGCGAGGAGGCGAAGCGGGCGGTCGCGCGCGCCCGGTCGGCCGGCATCCGGCCGGTCATGGTCACAGGGGACCATCCCCGAACCGCGGCCGTGATCGCGCGCGAACTCGGCATCGCCGAGGGCGAGCGCGCCGTGGCCGGCATCGAACTCGAGACCATGTCCGATGTGGAGCTCGACCGCGTCGTTGCAGAAACCTCGGTCTTTGCCCGCGTCGACCCGGAGCACAAGCTGCGCATCGTCGAGGCCTTCCGGCGGGCGGGCCTTACCGTCGCCATGACCGGCGACGGCGTCAACGACGCGCCGGCGCTGAGGGCCTCGGACATCGGCATCGCCATGGGCATCACCGGCACGGATGTCTCCAAGGAAGCCTCGGACATGGTGCTGGCGGACGACAATTTCGCGACGATAGTCGCAGCCGTCGAGGAGGGGCGGACCATCTTTGCCAACATCCGGAAGTTCCTGCGCTACCTGCTCTCCTCGAACATCGGCGAGGTCATGACCATGTTCCTCGGGGTGCTCCTGGCAGAAGCGATCGGGCTTCGGGCGGCGGGAAGCGGCGGCATCGTCCTGCCGCTGCTTGCCACGCAGATCCTCTGGATCAACCTGGTCACGGATGGGGCGCCCGCCCTGGCGCTCGGGGGCGACCCGGCCGATCCCGATGCGATGAACAGGCCGCCGCGCTCGCGCAAGGAGGGGGCGGTCACGGCGCGCATGTGGAGGGGGATCGCCTTCGTCGGGGTCGTCATGGCGGCAGGCACGATCCTCGTGCTCGACGCCTCGCTGCCGGGCGGCTTCATCGAGGGCTGGGGCACGCTCGCCTATGGCCGGACCATGGCGTTTACCACCTTGATGCTGTTCCAGCTCTTTAACGTCTTCAATGCGCGCTCCGACGAGCAGAGCGCATTTGTCGGCCTGTTCGCCAACCGATGGCTCTGGGCCGCGGTGGGGCTTTCGCTCGCCTTGCATGCCGCCGTCATCTATGTGCCGTTCTTGCAGGCGGCATTCTCCACCGTCGCGATCGGCACCGGCGACTGGGCGCTCTGCGCCGCAGCGGCGAGTTCCGTGTTGTGGGTGCGCGAGATCGAGAAGTTCCTCACCCGCCGGCTGGCCGGCCGACATCGGCGCCGCGACGACGGATTGGGCGCCATCTAATGCTTGTCGCCCAAAAAAGTGTGCAGCGGTTTTGGGGCAACGACATGCATGAAAACAAAGAACTAAAGCGCGTTGCACGAATACGATTGAAGGCGACGCGCTTTAGCGCATCGGCGCGAAAATCGGAGCCGATTTTTCGGAAAGCTCGATGCGCAGGTTCAAAGAGTCTGAAAAGACGCGCGGCGCTGTAGACGAGCCCGCCGTCTACCGGGATTCTCGTGATCCAAACCCATTGGAAGTTTCGTTGTTTCCGCTCCGAGGGAACAAGGCTGCGCGTTGATTGTTGGGGTCAAATCAGGAATCGGCCAACTCATCTCGGGAGGAACCAACATGAACAACGAAGACAATTCCCGCGCGCCGAATGATCCATCCGGCCAGTTCAAAACGTCACCGGGCGCCAACGCTCCACAGAACGCACCCATCGAGAGATCGGGTGAGAGCGGGGCGGAACGCGACCTGCAGAAAGCGCTCTGGGAAGATCTGGATGAAGGACGGCGGTTCGCGAAGGAGCAGGTCGAGCAGGTCAAGACGGACGTCACCCGCAAGGCGGAACGCCAGAAGAACGTGGCGGCACGCCAATTGAGCGGCGTCGGAACGGCCATCGAGAAAGTCGGCACCGAGCTCGAGCAATCCGATCAACCGGCGCTTGGCCGCTATGCCAAACAGATCGGCAGTTCGCTTCGCAAATATGCCCGCGACGTGGAGGGTCGAAGCCTTGGCGAGATCGCTGCCGTGGCTGAAGATTTCGGCCGAAGGCAGCCGCTCGCCTTTCTCGGCCTTGCGGCAATCGCGGGTTTGAGCGCCAGCCGCTTCCTCGTCGCCTCTTCGGAACGCCGTACCCGACGGGCGGCTTCCGGACAAGCGCCCGGACAAGCGCCCGGACAGTCGCCCTCGCCGGATCGGCCGCGTCAAATCCAGGAGGACCTACGCCATGGTTAATCAACGAGACGATCGCCCGTTGACCGAGCTCCTGACGGGGCTGGTATCGGACATATCCGGGCTCTTCCGCAAGGAAATCGATCTTGCGAAGGCCGAGGCATCGGAAAACCTCAATCGTGCGGTGGGCAGCATCGAAACGCTTCTCATCGGGCTGGTCTTCGCCATCGGCGCCATCGGAGTGCTGCTGGCGGCGGTCGTGCACGGCCTGGCGGCATTTCTCGTCGCCCAAGGCATGACCGAGCCGAATGCCGACGCGCTGTCCGCCGCCGTCGTCGGTGCCGTCGTCGCCTTGCTCGCCTGGGCAATGGTATCGCGCGGCCTTTCGACCTTGCGGGACAGTAGTTTCAAGTTCGACAGAACGGCAGCATCGTTGCGGCGTGATGTCGACGTCGTGAAGGAGACAGTGCAATGAACGCTTACGCGCACTCGGCTGCCGAGCTGCAGCGGGAGATCGCGGCCGACCGCGAGAAAATCGAAGCACGGCTCCATGCGATCCAGGATCGCATGTCGCCCGGCCAGCTGATGGATGAGGTGATCCACTACGCCAGGGCGAGCGGCGGCAACGACTATCTGCGCAATCTCGGCGTGGCCCTGCGGGCGAATCCCATTCCGGTCGCGCTTGCAGGGATCAGCATTGCATGGCTGATCGCCAACCCAGGCTCCCGGGCGCCCAAATACAACGAACCCGAGCCTGACCACTATCCGCTGGCAACGGTCAACGGCCCGATCAGGCGCACCGGCCCCGTGGAAGAGAGCTTCGGCGAACGCTACAGCCACTTTGCCGATGAAACGGGCAACCGCTTCCGGGCGCTCACCGATGCCACCGGTCGCCGCGCAGGGCACTTCGTCGACCAAGGCGGCAAGATGTATCGTGGCTTCGCCGACGCCGCGGGCAAGCAGATCGACGACATACGCGACGAAACCGGCGCTCTTTTCGAAGAGGCCACCGGCTGGACATCGCGGACATGGCGGCAGGTGAGCGAATCGACGAGCCGCATGGCCCACTCCATCGCCGAAACCGGCAGATCCGTCGCCGGTAGCGTACGCACCGCCGGCGGGTCGGTGGGAGAGGAGACTGCCCGCCTGAACGCAGCCATCCTCAAGCATTTTCGCGATCAGCCCCTGGTCGGCGGGGCGCTGGCATTCGCCGTCGGCGCTGCCATCGGAGCCGCGCTGCCCCGTACAGAGACCGAGGACGAGGCGATGGGCGAAGTGTCGGACCGGATGCGCGAAGAGCTCGGCGACAGGGCGAGCGAGGCGGCCGGCGAGGCGGTGGCCGCGGCCGAGGACGTCATGCAGAAATCCAGCGATGCCGCTCTCGAAGCGCACGACGCCGCCCTCGAGCGCCTGCGGGACACGCTTCGGGAGTGATCGGTGCCGTCGGTCCGGCAGCGCCCCGCGTCTGAAACGACGAGGGGCGCTGCAAAGCGAAGGGCTTCGACAGGCTGATCGGCAAACGAGCGGGAATCGTCAGATGATCCTTCGCGAAGAAGCAAACGAGGCGACGAAAGGCACGCGCCAGGAGGCGGAGGGGGCACGAAATCCGATCTCGCTCAATGACCTGCGCGACGTTTTCTGGCGTCTCGTTGCCCAGATCAGGGACGACCGCGTAACGCTGGTGGCGGCGGGCGTCACCTTCTACCTCATTCTCTCTCTTTTTCCAGCGCTGACCACGCTCGTCTCGATTTATGGCCTCGTCTCGGATCCGGCCACCATTGCCAATCAGATCGCCTTCCTTTCGGCGGTGCTGCCGTCCGAGTCGCTCGAAATCGTCACGGACCAGTTGAATACATTGGTCTCGCAGAGGGCATCGAGCCTCAGCATCGGTTTCCTAGTGGGATTGCTCGTCGCGCTCTGGAGCGCGCGCAACGGGATTTCGGCGTTGTTCGAGGCGATGAACATCGCCTATGACGAGGAAGAGGAGCGCGGCATCGTTCGGCTGACGCTGTTGAGCCTCGGTTTCACATTGGGCGGCCTCCTGCTCATTGCCGTCCTCATCGCGGCAATCGCGATCCTGCCTGCCTTCTTTGCTCTGTTCCCCGGTGAGCTTTGGCTGGAAAACTTGGCAAAGCTCGTGCGGTGGCCCGTGCTGCTCCTGGTCGTCGGCGCGGGAATCATGGTGCTTTATCGCTACGGTCCGAGCCGCGACCCGGGCAAGCTCAAGTGGCTGGCCTGGGGCGTGGGTTTCAGCCTGGTCGCGTGGCTGGCCGCTTCGGTGCTGTTCTCCTATTACATCGACAACTTCGCCAACTACAATGCGACCTACGGCACGTTGGGTGCCGCGATCGGCTTCATGCTCTGGACCTGGCTCTCCACCTTGATTGTGATCGTCGGGGCGGAACTCAACGCCGTTCTGGAAAAGACGGCGCGGGAATCTGGACAAGCCGGCCAAGGCGCCGGCACGGACAGGGCCGGCGGCGCGAAGGATTAGCGATGGCGGCCCTTTCTCTCCGCCGCCCATTCCTCCTATAGTAGCGGTGCGGAATTCCACAGCGAAGGCGGTCGCAATGTTGAAGCGCGCGATGGTTGCTCGGAACGACTATGACTACTGCGTGATCGGTGGCGGGATCATCGGCCTGGCAACGGCCGGTGAACTAATCCGGCGGGAGCCCGGAGCGCGGCTGCTCGTGCTGGAAAAGGAGGATCGGCCGGGCCTTCATCAAACCGGTCACAACAGTGGCGTCATTCATGCCGGCATCTACTATCAGCCCGGGTCCCTGAAGGCGCGGCTCTGCCGGGAGGGAGCGCGGGCGACGAAGGAGTTCTGTTCGCGCAACCGGATCGCCTTCGAGGAGTGCGGCAAGCTTCTCGTCGCCACGAACGATCTCGAAATGGAACGCATGGAGACGCTGGCCACCCGTGCCGTGCAGAACGGAATCGGGTTCGAACATTTCGATCATGGTCGGCTGCGGGCTGCCGAACCGTCGATCACGGGACTTGGCGCATTGCTTGTGCCGTCCACCGGCATTGTCGACTATGGCGCCGTCTGCGCGGCCATGGCCGCGGAGATCGTCGAGAGGGGCGGCCAAGTCGCGTTCAAGGCGCGGGTGACCGCAATCGACGAGCGGGAGAGCGGCGTCACGGTCGAGGCGGGCGGCGAGACGTTCCGCGCCGCTCGGCTCGTCGCCTGTGCCGGCCTGCAATCGGACCGGTTGGCGCTTGTCGCCGGATTGGCGATCGATCACCGGATCGTACCCTTCAGGGGCGAATATTACACGCTGCCGGCGAGCCGCGCGACGATCGTGCGGCACCTGATCTATCCGATCCCGGATCCGGACCTGCCCTTTCTCGGCGTGCATCTGACGCGCATGATCGATGGCAGCGTCACGGTCGGGCCGAATGCCGTGCTCGGCTTCGCCCGCGAAGGCTATGAAAAGGGCAGCGTCGACTGGAAGGACATTGGCGACATGACCGGCTTTGCCGGCTTCTGGCGGGTGTTGGCCAAGAACTGGCGCTCCGGTCTCGACGAGTTCGGTGGTTCTCTGTCGAGGCGGCGCTATCTCGAAAAGTGCCGCAAATATTGTCCGTCGCTGACGCTTGCCGATCTGACGCGGCCGGGCGCCGGCATCCGGGCGCAGGCGGTCATGCGCGACGGGACCCTCGTGCACGACTTTCTGTTCGTGGCCTCCGAGCGCATGCTGCATGTCTGCAACGCCCCGTCGCCGGCGGCCACCTCCGCCATCCCCATTGCAAGCATGATCGTCGATCGCCTGCTCGAAAGCCGGGTGATCGCCGAGACCGAGGACCAATCCTGAAACCGATTGAGCGGCAGAGCTCGTAAGACCGGCGAACGGTGTTGCTCCCACGGGGGCGGCAACGTATTTCTCTTGTCGACAAGAGGAATGCCAGATGACCCGAAACGACACCGACGCCAATTTCACTCCGGAGCGCAAGCGCGGCTCCGGCGTCAAGATGGTCTATGACACCCTGCGCGATGAGATTCTCGATCTCGTGCTGCCTCCCGGCAGCCCCGTCGACGAGGTGCAGCTCGCCGAACGTTTCAAGCTGTCGCGCACACCGATCCGCGAGGCCCTTGTCCGGCTCGCGGGCGAAGGGCTGATCGACACGCTTCCGAACCGGTCGACGATGGTATCGAACATCGACTTCCTCAATCTGCACACCTATTTCGACGCGTTGGTGCTGATGTATCGGGTGACGGCGCGACTGGCGGCCGAGCACCACCGCATTGAGGACCTGGAGGTGATCCGCGCCCGCCAGGCGGAGTTCAAGGCCGCTGTCGAGGCACAGGACGCGCTGGCGATGATCGCCACCAATGCCGCCTTCCACTCGGCCATCGCCGAGGCCGGACGCAATGCCTATTTCACCGGTCTCTTCAACCGGTTGCTCGACGAGGGACGGCGCATCCTTCGGCTCTATTACCAGTCCTATGACGACCGGCTGCCGCAGCGCTTCGTGGACGAGCACGAGGAGATGATCGCCGCCATTACAGCACGCGACGTCGAGACCGCCGACCGGCTGGCCCGCACGCATGCCGAGCAGATCGTCGATCAGATACGGACGCTCTTCGCCCGCAAGGGGCGGCTGAATATCAGCCTGTGATCCGGATTTCTGTCGACAAATAAAATACAAAGTGTATTATCTCTCCTGGAACGGTCGGAAGACGTGCCAGTGGCGGCGCCTTTTCCCGCTGCAAGTCTTTGAACCAGCGCACCGGGGTTCCCGAAAATCGGTTCTGATCGTCGAGCCGATGCGCGACAGCCAACAGGAGTTCGCACATGAAGGCGAAGATTTTTTCCGGCGTCATTCCGGCGCTGATGACGCCCTGCAAGGAAGACCGCAGCCCGGACTTTGATGCCCTTGTCCGCAAGGGCAAGGAGCTGATCGGAGAAGGCATGTCCGCCGTCGTCTATTGCGGCTCGATGGGCGACTGGCCGCTGCTGACGGACGCGCAGCGCATGGAAGGTGTCGAACGGCTGGTGCAGGCGGGCGTGCCCGTCATCGTCGGCACCGGTGCCGCCAACAGCGCCTCGGCCGTCGCGCATGCGGCGCATGCGGAGAAGGTGGGCGCCGAGGGTCTCATGGTGATCCCACGGGTCCTCTCCCGCGGGCCTTCGCTCGCCGCGCAGAAGGCGCATTTCAAGGCGATTCTTTCTGCCGCCCCGAACACCCCGGCGGTGATCTACAACAGCCCCTATTACGGTTTCGCCACCCGAGCCGATCTCTTCTTCGCGCTGCGTGCCAAGCATCCGAACCTCGTCGGCTTCAAGGAATTCGGCGGGCCTGCCGACTTGCGCTATGCGGCCGAACACATCACCAGCCGTGACGACGGCGTTTCGCTGATGATCGGCGTCGACACCGCCGTCTTCCACGGCTACGTGAATTGCGGCGCGACCGGTGCGATCACCGGCATCGGCAACGTCCTGCCGAAGGAGGTGATCCACCTCTGCAAGCTGTCGGAGGCTGCCGCCCGCGGCGATGTGGAGGCACGCCGGCGCGCACTGGAACTGGAGCAGGCGCTGGCAGTCCTCTCCTCCTTCGACGAAGGCCCGGACCTCGTCCTCTATTTCAAGCACATGATGGTGCTGAAAGGGGAGAAGGAATATATCCTCCATTTCAACGAAACCGATGTGCTGACCGATAGCCAGCGCGGCTATGTCGAGGCACAGTTCAAGCTGTTCAACAGCTGGTATGCCGAGTGGAGCAAGCGCTCCGCCACCGTGGAGGCCTAGCGCGTGACGCCGAAGTTGGACGCTCCACGCTAGACGGTTTTGACAAAGGGAACGCGAATGGCGGTCATCTCGAAGCGCGACCACCGCGCTGTTCGCCGCCGATGACGGGCGAAGCAGACGTCATCGTGATCGGTGCCGGGGTCATCGGGCTCTCCGCGGCGATTGCCGCGCAGGCGCGCGGACTGTCGGTCACCGTGCTCGACCGGGTGGGGCCTGCCGCCGGCGCATCCGCCGGCAATGCCGGCGCCTTCGCCTTTACCGACATCCTGCCGCTCGCCTCGCCGGGCATCCTGAGGCAGGCACCGAAATGGTTACTCGATCCGCTCGGGCCGCTGACGGTGCCGCCCGCCTATGCGCTCCAGATCGCGCCGTGGATGTTCCGTTTCTGGCGCGCCTGCGCGCCCGGGCGCGTCGCTCTTTCGACCGCGGCGCAAACGGCCCTGATGGATCTCTCGAAGTCCGAACTGGAGCCGTTCCTGACGCAGACCGGCACGATGCCGATGCTGCGCAAGGAGGGCAACCTCCAGGTCTATGAGGGCGAAGCGGAGTTCAAGGCTTCGCTTGGCGGCTGGAGGGCGCGGGCGGAGCACGGCATCGCGTTCCGCCACCTCGACGCGGCCGGCATGGCCGAGATCCAGCCGGGCCTCGCGCCGCGCTTCACCCACGGGACCTTCACGCCCGGTTGGTATTCCATAGCCGACCCAAAGCTCTTTGCGCTGGCGCTGGCGGATCACCTCCGCGCCAAAGATGGCGCGGCCGAGCGGGCGGAAGTCACGGCGCTACGTCCTGTCGAGGACGGCGTAGAGGTGCTCGCCGCGGACGGTACGGCGCGGAGGGCGGCACAGGTGGTGCTTGCGGCGGGGGCCTTCTCCCACCGGATCGCCCGAACGATCGGCGAGCGCATCCCGCTCGAGACCGAGCGCGGCTACAACACCACGCTTCCCTCCGATGCTTTCGATCTGCGCACCCAGATCACCTTCGGCGGCCACGGCTTCGTCGCCACGCGGCTCTCGACAGGCATCCGCGTCGGCGGTGCCGTGGAACTCGGCGGTCTCGAACTGCCGCCGAATTTCCGTCGGTCGGAGGCCATGCTGAAGAAGGCGAGTGCCTTCCTGCCGGGGCTGAAGTCCGAGGGCGGCGTCCAGTGGATGGGATTCCGCCCCTCGCTGCCGGACAGCCTACCGGCGATCGGCCGCGCCCGTGCGACGCCGCGGGTGATTTATGCTTTCGGCCATGGTCATCTCGGTCTCACCCAATCCGCCGGCACCGCCCGCATCGTCGCCGATCTGCTGACCGGCGCGACACCCGCTATCGACATCGCATCCTTTTCGCCGCAAAGATTCTGACAGAGGTTTCGAGCATGACCACCCACACCTTCTCGTGCATCGACGGGCATACCTGCGGGAATCCCGTCCGCCTCGTTTCCGGCGGCGGCCCGCGTCTTGAGGGCGCCACCATGCTGGAAAAGCGGGCGCATTTCCTGCGCGAGTTCGACTGGATCCGCACCGGCCTGATGTTCGAACCGCGCGGCCATGACATGATGTCCGGCTCCATCCTCTATCCGCCGACGCGGCCGGATTGCGACGTGGCGGTGCTTTTCATCGAGACCTCAGGCTGCCTGCCGATGTGCGGGCACGGAACGATCGGCACGATCACCATGGGGATCGAAAACGGCCTGATCACCCCGCGCGAGCCCGGGAAGCTGTCGATCGACGCGCCGGCCGGCAAGGTAGACATCACCTACCGGCAGGAAGGACGCTTCGTCGAGGAGGTGCGGCTTACCAATGTGCCCGGCTTCCTTCATGCGGAAGGGCTGACCGCGGAGGTCGAGGGGCTCGGCGAAATCGTCGTCGACGTCGCCTATGGCGGCAACTTCTATGCCATCGTCGAGCCGCAGAAGAACTTCCGCGACATGGCCGACCATACGGCGGGGGAACTTGTCGGCTGGAGCCCGAAGCTGCGGGCCGCCCTCAACGCCAAGTACGATTTCATCCACCCCGAACATCCGGAAATCCGGGGCCTGAGCCATGTCCAGTGGACGGGCAAGCCGACGCAGCCGGGCGCCCATGCCCGCAACGCGGTGTTCTATGGGGAGAAGGCCATCGACCGTTCGCCCTGCGGCACCGGCACCTCCGCCCGGATGGCGCAGCTCGCCGCCAAGGGCAAGCTCAAGGTCGGCGACGAATTCGTGCATGAATCGATCATCGGCTCTCTGTTCAAAGGCCGGGTCGAGGCGGCGACCGAGGTCGCGGGTCGAGATGCGATCATCCCGTCCATCGCCGGCTGGGCGCGGATGACCGGCTACAACACCATCTTCATCGACGACCGCGATCCCTTCGCGCATGGCTTCGTGGTGAAATGACCGAGCAACAACCCGCGCGCGGCATTCTCGGGGGCCCGGCCGAGGGGCCGGTCATCGTCGCGCGCGAGGCGCTGAGCTTCTGGGGCGGGGTCGATCCCGCGAGCGGGCGTGTGATCGACGTGCACCACCCTTTGCATGGCGCCTCGCTCGGCGGGTCCATTCTCATGATGCCGTCGAGCCGCGGGTCCTGTTCGGGGTCGGGTGTGCTCTTGGACCTCGTGCTGACCGGTCGTGCCCCCGCCGCGCTCATATTTTCGGAGGCCGAGGACGTGCTGACGCTCGGCGCGCTGATCGCGTCCGAGATGTTCAGAAAAACGGTGCCGGTCCTGCGCCTGGCGCCGGATGCCTTCGCGGCCCTTTCGCGGGCGAAGTCCGCCCGCATCGGCGACGATGCGATAGAAGCCGACGGCCGGACGATCCCGGTCTCCCCGCCCGCCACCGCCGCGCTCGACCTCTCGGATGCCGACCGGGCGATGCTGGACGGGCGCGAGGGCATCGCGGTGCAGCAGGCAATGCGCATCGTCTGCGCCATGGCGGTCGCGCAGGGCGCGCGCGATCTCGTGGACGTGACCCGCGGCCATATCGACGGCTGCATCTATGCGAGCCCCGCGAACTTGACCTTTGCCGAGAAGATGGCCGAACTCGGTGCCAAGGTCCGAGTGCCGACCACCATGAACGCCATCTCCGTCGACTACGCCAACTGGCCGCAGCAGGGCGTTCCGCCGGCCTTCGGCAAGGCGGCGGCGCGCCTTGCCGACGCCTATGTCCGCATGGGATGCCGGCCGACCTTCACCTGCGCGCCCTATCTGCTCGACGATGCGCCCGAGGCCGGCGACGTGATCGCCTGGGCGGAATCGAACGCCGTGATCTTCGCCAACAGCGTGCTCGGCGCGCGCACCGCCAAGCATCCCGATTTCCTCGATCTCTGCATCGCCCTCACCGGACGGGCGCCACGCTCCGGTGTCTATCTCGATCACCATCGCCAGGCCCGGCGCGTCATTGACGTGGACTTGCCCGACGGCGTGGACGACGCATTCTGGCCGCTGATCGGCTACCTCGCCGGTCGGGTCGCCCCCGATCGCATTCCGCTTCTCAACGGTCTCGCTCCGGCAAAGCCGTCGCGCGATGATCTGAAGGCGCTCTGCGCCGCCTTCGGAACGACGTCGGCTGCGCCGATGCTGCATATCGAGGGCGTGACGCCCGAGGCGGACGGCGCCGCTGCCGACGCGGACAGGGCGAGGATCGGCCGTGCCGACATGATCGCGGCCTGGTCGCTCCTGAACGAAGGGCCGGAGGAGGTGCAACTCGTCGCCATCGGCAGCCCGCACGCCTCGCTGCCGGAATGTCGCGCGCTGGCTGCGGCCTTTTCAGGCCGCAGGAGGGACCCGGGCGTCGCCGTGCTGGTCACGGCGGGGCAGGAGGTGATCGCGGCGGCACGCAGCGATGGCACGCTCGCACGGCTCGAGGCAAGCGGCGTGGAGGTCCTGCCCGATCTCTGCTGGTGCTCGATCTCGGAACCGGTGTTCCCGGTGACGACCCGCGCGGTGATGACGAATTCCGGCAAATACGCCCATTACGGTCCCGCACTCTCCGCTCGCGCGGTCCGTTTCGGCAGCCTCGCCGATTGCGTCGAGGCGGCTTTGACCGGGCGTGTCCCCGCGCGGCTGCCGGATTGGCTTTTCTGAGAGGGAGATTTCGATGCGCAGCACCAAAACCATCCATGTGATCTCTGCCCATGCGGAAGGTGAGGTCGGCGACGTGATCGTCGGCGGCGTCGCGCCTCCGCCCGGCGAGACGATCTGGGAGCAGAGCCGCTGGATCGCCCGCGACCAGAGCCTGCGCAACTTCGTGCTCAACGAGCCGCGCGGCGGTGTTTTCCGCCACGTCAATCTTCTGGTGCCGCCGAAGCACCCGGAGGCCGACGCGGCCTTCATCATCATGGAGCCGGAAGACACGCCGCCTATGTCGGGTTCCAATTCGATCTGCGTTTCGACGGTGCTGCTCGACAGCGGCATTCTGCCGATGAAGGAGCCGGTGACGGAGATCACGCTCGAAGCGCCCGGCGGGCTCGTCCGGGTGCGTGCCGAGTGCCGCGACGGCAAGGCCGAACGGATTTTCGTCCGAAACCTGCCGAGCTTTGTGGATCGGCTGGACGCAAAGCTCGAGGTTGATGGGATCGGCACGCTCACCGTCGACACCGCCTATGGCGGCGACAGCTTCGTAATCGTCGATGCGCCCTCGATAGGTTTCCGCCTCACTGCGGGCGAGGCGCATGACATTGCCCGCCTTGGCGTCCGGATCACCAACGCCGCCAATGCGCGACTAGGCTTCCATCACCCGGAAAATCCCGACTGGAAGCATTTCTCTTTTTGCCTCTTTGCCGGCGCCATCGAGCGCGGCGAAGAGGGCCTTCGCACCGGTTCGGCCGTGGCGATCCAGCCGGGCAAGGTCGACCGATCGCCGACAGGCACGGCGTTATCGGCACGGATGGCCGTGCTCACGGCGCGCGGCGAAATGGGCGAGGCAGAGCAACTGACGGCGGTGTCGCTGATCGGCTCGACCTTTTCCGGCCGTATCGTCGGCACGACTACGGTCGGCGACCGGCCGGCGATCCTGCCGGAAATCTCTGGCCGCGCCTGGATAACCGGAATCCACCAGCACATGCTCGATCCGTCGGATCCGTGGCCGGAGGGTTATCGTCTGACCGACACCTGGGGTGCGCGTTGAATGAGCAGGCTAGCGCATGATCCGACCGGAGTGAAACGAGGATCGATAAGATCATGCGTCAAAAAGAAAGCGTTAGAGCGCCGATCTGATACAGGGAGATCGGCGCTCTAACGCGGCGCCGATCGCCGCGTCGCGAGCCAACTACCGGCGGCGATCAGCCCGAGAAAGAGCGAAGCGGCGCCAACGCGTGCGGCCCGGCCGAAGACGACGGGCGCGAAGGTGCTGGCCCCGGTGCCGAAGGACCCGCGCGTGCGGTGCAGACCCCGCACGGGCGTTTCGAGATTGTCCTTCCGCTCGGCCGGCAAAAGTCGTTGCGTCTCTTGCGCCTCGAAAGCCTGCCTTGACAGGAGGCGGTCAAGAAAGCCTGGAGCAACGATGTTTCCGAGGATGACCTTGACGGTGCTGAATCCGACCCAGATCTCGCGATCGTGCTGGTGCGCGGCCCTGAAGATGGCCGCCGCCGCCGTTTCCGGCTGTATGACCGGAGGAACCGGACGGGGGCATGGTCGAGATGGCTGCGGGCCCAGTCGAATTGCGGCGTGTTGACAGCTGGCAACTGCACCATTGTGTGGCGAATGTCGCTACTCTCGTGCAGAAGCTCGCAGCGCAAGGAATCCGTGAATCCGCGGATGGCGTGCTTTGCCCCGCAATAGGCCGCCTGGAGCGGAATGCCGCGATAGGCAAGCGCGGATCCGACCTGCACAATCACCCCGCGGTTGCGGCGGCGCATCTGTCGCAGCGCCGCCATGGTCCCGTAGACGTAGCCGAGATAGGTGACCTCCGTCACGCGCCGGAACTCCTCAGGCGTCGCGTCCGCGACCGGTGCAAAGACTGTTGCCATTGCGTTGTTCACCCAGACATCAATGGGACCGAGTTTTTCTTCTACCTCTTCAGCAGCTGCAAAGACGGCGTCGGCGTCGGCGACGTCGGCCGGGATCGCCAGAGCTTTCGCGCCGGCAGCCTCCATCTCCGCCGCCGTTTCCTCAAGCGAGGCGGCATCGCGGGCGATCAGGGCCACGGCGGCACCGGCGCGAGCGAAGCGGCGCGCGGTGGCGCGGCCGACGCCGGCCGAAGCTCCGGTCACGACGACGACATTTCCTCTGGTTTTGAAAGCGCGTCCGGTCATGGTTCATGCCTCCGGATGGATCAGCGTCAATCCTGTCTCCGGGTCGTGCTTCTTGCGCAGATGTGCCGGGGATTCCGTGAGCACGATCTCAAGCGTGGGCCTGACGTGCGCTTCAGCGAGATGGCCGGCAATGGCGCTGCCGTCGCGTCTCCCGAGCACGGCATGGATGTGGATGGCGCGTTTTCCGTCCGGAGCGAGCGCCACGTCGCCGTTGAGAGTGGCGACCTCCACCTGCTCGTTCACGGGAATTTGAAGATAGGTCTTTGCCTCCCAGTCGAAGTAGCGCATTTCCGCGTCGCTGAAGGCGCCGATCGCCGAAAACTGCGATGCCGACAGCTGCTCGCGCTCGGCGAAATCCGAAAGGCACGCCATCACCCTGTCGCCCGTTTCCAGCACGAGGGCAAAGGTGCGCTGGCCGTCGTTCCCGGCGAGAAGTTTGCTCTGCATGATTTGACCTCCACGGCTCGGAGCCGCCGGCGCGGTGGCCCGTGCGGCAGTTGACGAATTTGCCCGCCGCGGCGCGCAGTTTCGTTCGGCAAACCCGAGCGGAGGGCCTTTGTTCCGTGACCGGGACCGTGGCGGCATCCTCGGGGAACATAAGCTTTTGTGCTCGGTTTAATCTCAACGGGGAGCGACCGGCGGGGGGCGACCGGCGGATGCCGAGCGATCGAGCCGACAGCAATTTGTTCCATAGAAATCCGGAGAATCGCGATGGCCAAACCAACTGCAGCCGACATCCTCGTCGACACATTGATCGATTGGAACGTCGATACGATCTTCGGCATTCCGGGCGACGGGATCAACGGTATCATCGAGGCACTGCGCACTCGGCAGGACCAGATCCGCTTCATTCAGGTGCGGCACGAGGAGGCGGCGGCACTTGCGGCCTGCGCCTATGCCAAGTGGACCGGCAGGCTCGGCGTTTGTATCGCCACATCGGGTCCCGGCGGCATCCACCTCTTGAACGGGCTTTATGACGCCAAGCTCGATCACCAGCCGGTGCTTGCCATTACCGGCCTGCAGTTCCACGACCTTTTGCACACCTATACCCAGCAGGACGTGGAGCTCGACAAGCTGTTTGTCGACGTGTGCGTCTACAATACCAGGGCCATGGGGACGAACCATGTCGAGAACACCGTCGAGCTCGCCTGCCGCACGGCACTTGCCTATCGCGGCGTGGCGCACGTCACCATGCCGGTCGACGTGCAATCCATGCCGGTCGATGCGAGCCATCGCTCCAAGCGCAAGGTGGCCGAGCATGTTTCCGATCTGATGGCCGTCTCGGCGCAGCTGCCAAGCGACGAGCAAGTCGCCCGCGCCGCTTCCATCCTCAATGGCGGTAAAAAGACGGTGATCCTTGCCGGCCGTGGCGCGCTCGGCGCCCGGGATGAAATCGCCGCGCTGGCCGAGCGGCTCGGCGCGCCCGTCGTCAAACCGCTGCTCGGCAAGGCCGTCCTGCCGGACGACAGCCCCTATTCCACCGGCGGCATCGGTTTGCTCGGCACCAAGCCCTCCCAGGAGGCGCTCGAACAATGCGATACGCTGCTGATCGCCGGCAGCAACTTTCCCTATATCGAATATTATCCGGAGCCGGGGCAGGCGCGCGCCGTGCAGATCGAGCTCGATCCGCAGCGCGTCGGCTTGCGCTACCCCGTCGAGGCGGCGCTTATCGGCGATACCGCGAAGGTGCTGGCGGCGCTGCTGCCGCGGCTCGACTACCGCGAGGACCGCTCCTTCCTCGAAACGGCGCAGGCCGGCATGGAGGAGTGGCGCGACCTGTTGACTGAACGCGGTACCCGCCAGGACATGCCGTTGAAGCCCCAGGTGGTGGCGCACGAGCTCAACAAACCCCTGACGGACGACGCCATCATTGCCGCAGACTCCGGCACCATCACCACCTGGGCCGCCCGGCACCTGATGATCCGGGGCACCATGCAGTTTTCCTGCTCGGGCAATCTCGCCACCATGGCCTGCGGCCTGCCTTACGCGATCGCCGCAGCCACGGCCTATCCCGGTCGGCAGGTCATCTGCTTCATCGGCGATGGCGGGCTGACCATGCTGATGGGCGAACTTGCAACCTGTATGAAATACGGCCTCGACGTGAAGATCGTCGTCATCAAGAACAATACGCTCGGTCAGATCAAATGGGAGCAGATGGTCTTTCTCGGCAATCCGGAATATGTCTGCGATCTGCAGCCGATCGACTTCGCCACCGTGGCCAGGGGGTTCGGGCTGAAGAGCTTCGTGATCGAGGATCCGGCCGAATGCGCCGAAACCCTGCGTGAGGCGCTTGCAACGCCAGGCCCAGTGCTCGTCGAGGCGGTCGTCGACCCGCATGAGCCGCCGATGCCGCCGAAGGCAACGCTGAAACAGGCGGCACGCCTCGCCGAGTCGCTTGCCCGCGGCACGCCGGCACGGGGCAAGATCGCGCTCACCATCGCCTCGGATACGGTGCGGGAGCTTGTGTGATGGGCGAAGACGCAAGCAGGCGGGAAGCGCGGCTTCATGTGGCCGCCTGGCATGAGGAACAAATGCGCAAGCATGAGGTTTCGGCCCTAGTGCCCGGCTTTCGAAAGACATGCAGCAGGAGTTTCCGATGACCCTGGAGGACTCTCGACCCGCCGTAATCGTTGTAACCCCGTTCCATTTGCTGTTCGCGCAGTTTCCGGTCGTCTGCTTCACGCTGACGCTCTTGACCGACATTGCTTACTGGCAGACCGGATTCCTCATGTGGCAGAACTTCTCCGAGTGGCTGTTGCTCGCCGGCTTGGTCTTCGGCGTTATCGCGGCGGTGGTCGGCGCGGTGGAATTCCTGATTCGCCCGGCCCGTTTTGAAGGGCGGACGGTTTGGCCCCGCTGCTGCGGGACACCAACCGGGACGGCCAGGTGGATGATCGACGCGATCTCCTGACCGGGCTCAACTCTCCCTTCGGCGTCGCATGGACCGACGGAACGCTCTATGTGGCGGCGGCGGACGCTATCCTCGCCTATCCCTATGAGCTCGGCCAGGCGGAGATCACGGAAGTGCCGAGGGTGCTGACGCCGCTTCCCGGCGGACCGATCAATCACCATTGGACCAAGGACCTGGCCCTCAGCCCCGACGGGCGCTTCCTCTATGCTTCGGTCGGCTCCAACTCCAATGTCGGCGAGCGTGGGCTGGAGGCTGAAAAGGGGCGCGCCGCCATATGGCAGGTGGACCGCGAAACGGGCGCTGCCCGCGTCTTCGCTTCGGGTCTGCGCAATCCCAACGGCCTGACCTTTCACGCCGAAACCGGCGCCCTCTGGACCGTTGTCAACGAGCGGGACGAACTCGGGCCCAATCTCGTCCCCGACTACATGACCTCGGTGCAGGAGGGGGGTTTCTACGGCTGGCCGTGGAGCTATTTCGGCGATTACGTGGATAAGCGGGTCCACCCGCCGCGGCCGGAGATGGTCGAAAGGGCGATCGTGCCCGATTATTCCCTGTCCAGCCATGTGGCTGCGCTCGGACTCGCCTTCACCAACGGCTCCGCCATGCCGGAACACTATGCCAATGGCGCCTTCGTCGGGATGCACGGCAGCTGGAACCGCGATACCTTCAACGGCTACAAGGTCGTCTACATCCCGTTCGAGAATGGCCGGCCGGCCGGCATGGCGGAGGACGTGGTGACCGGTTTCCTCGACGGCGACCAGGCGCGCGGCCGGCCGGTTGGCGTTGGCATCGACGGCACCGGCGCGCTTCTGATCGCCGATGACGCCGGCAATACGGTCTGGCGCGTCGCGGCCGCCGACGGCTCGGTGACGCCGCTGCCCGTCGGATCTGACGGACAGGAAGGGGATTCGCTCACCAGCGACGTCGGAGAAGAGACCGACGCCACCGCGACGGGCGCGACCGAGCCTCAACCGGCCGAACCGCTGCAAGCCAAGCCGGCGGCCGAAGGCGGGCGTGCTCAGCCCCCGAGACCGGCGCAGATGGAGACTGCTCCGGCGACGTCCCCGGAGGGCGCGCAATAGGGCGGGAGAAAACAAGTCACCGGCGCAGGTAGTCGGTCGCTTGAACCTGCGGAATCGCCAACAGCTCTGAGCCGATGCCGATATCTTCCGCGTCCCCGAGTTCCTCACCTTGAACGCATTGGTGCGAGCGCCCGACCGTATTGCTCGGAGACGAGGCGACTGACGTGATTAGATTACGTGCCGCAGAGCGACAGCCAGACGACACCGCCGAAACAGAACGGCGTCGCTATGGCGGCGGCCAGCCATACATGCATTGCAACCTCGCGTCTGAAAGCTTCCGTGCCGGTGTCGGGGCGCCGATGCCTCCGCCTCGCCAAAAAATAGAATAGTACGACGGCTGCAAATGAGACGAGAAACAACGCCGTGAGAGTTGCGCGAAGTCCCGGCCAATCGCCGAGCGCCGACACCTTGTCTTCGGCGAGATGGCAGCCGGTCGCCTGAACGCCATAGAGCACCACAAACACGACGCTCCAGAGCAGAAAACCAGCCATGATCGACATGAGGGGATTGTTGATCATCGAGAAAGCTCACCGGCGAGGCTTGCCATGACGAATGGGAAACCCGCGGCGGCTAAGCCCGCCACGGCGCTGTAGTCGTGCCAGAGCACTCCTAGGCGAAGATCTACATTGCGCCTTTCAGAGACGTAGCCGCGCCGAATCCGCCAGATGCCGTAGCCGGAGATGACCATGCCAAGCCCGCTGCGTAGGCCAGCATAGGCCAGAACGACAAAGACGCTCGACACGGCCGCATGGCTGCGCGGATCCGGCAAGGCAGCCACCGCAAGCCACGTCAGGGTGGCCGCAGCGACGAGCTGGGCGAAGCCGGTCAGCGCGAGCCAGCCGATCGCATCCGGGCTACGGGCCGCTGCGGATCGGCCCGCCCAGGCTGCCACGAGCAATGCGATGGCCGCGATGGCCGGACCCGCCAACGCGACCTGAGGGAGTTGCTGCGGTGGCCAGTTCGGTGCGGATACCCAAAGAAAAAGACACCCAAACAACAGCGATATGAAGGCCGTCGCATCAGCGACCAATGCAAACACCATAGCCCACCAGGAGGGCGGACGCGCTGTCTCGCCATGCGGCGGAAGCTTTAGTCCGCCCCCGACCGGGAGACCCCCGCAATCGGTCTTTTCGGCTGTATCCCCGCTCCACAGCAGAAACAGCAGGATGACGGATGCGAAGGTGATTGGCGTCAGCCAATAAAGCTTGAAAAGCAGGGACAGGAAGAAACATCCTGTGGCGGCGGCTGTCCAGATGGGGAGGAAAGTCCGCCTCGGCAGGCGCACGACGTGCTCCGGGTTGCCGGAAATCATCTCGACAGCCAGCAACTCCATGCGGCCACGGTTAGGCGCGCCGAGATAGCCCTTGCCCGACGCCAGTTGCGAGCCCAATCGGTCCGGGTCGAGCAGATCGGCGCGACGTTCGATCGAAGGAAGCGATGCGAAGTTGTAGGACGGAGGCGGCGTCGCCATCGCCCACTCCAGCGTACCGGCTCCCCACGGGTTGCGACGACGACGCCGACCGAAGCGGAAGAGCAAAATAAAATCGAGAGCGACGAGCGCGAGGCCCATGGCCATCACGAAGCTTCCCATCGAGGAGATGAAATTTAGCGTCTCCCAGCCGGATTCGATCGGATACTCGAAGATGCGCCTCGGCATGCCTCGCAACCCGGTCAGGTGCATCGCGAAGAACGTCACGTTGAAACCGACGAACACCATCCAGAAAGCCGCGTATGAAAGATGCTGCACGGTTTGGCGGCCACTCAGATGCGGCAGCCAGTAATAAGTGGCGGCGAGCATCGGGAAGACGAAACCGCCAATGAGCACATAGTGGAGGTGCGCCACCACAAAATGCGTGTCGTGGGCCTGCAAGTCGAACGGGACCATGGCCAGCATCACGCCGGTCAGTCCACCGATCACGAAGGTGCACAGAAAGCCGAACATGTGCAGCATCGGTACGGAGAAGCGCGCGCTCCCTTGGGCGAGGGTGGCGAGCCACGCAAAGATCTGAATGCCCGTCGGCACCGCGACGAGCGCGCTGGCGGCCGAAAAGAAGGACAGCGCCACGTGCGGGATCCCGGCTGCGTACATGTGATGAACCCATAGCCCGAAAGACAGGAATGCCATGGCGACAAGAGCAGCCACGATCATCCGGTAGCCGGCGAGCGGGGCCCCGGCGAGGGGAGGCAGGATGGTTGAGATCGCCCCTGCCGCCGGCAGGAAGATGATATACACCTCCGGATGTCCGAACAGCCAGAACAGGTGCTGCCACAAAAGAGGATCGCCGCCGCGGCTCGGGTCGAAGAAGGGCAGGTGAAACGCACGTTCCAACTCGAGCAACACCGAGCCGATGATGAGCGGCGGGAAGCCCACCAGCATCATCGCGGCGACAACGAGCATGTACCAAGCGAAAATGGGCATTTTGTCCAGTGACATGCCGGCTGCCCTTAGCTTCAATACAGTCACCATGATCTCGATCGCGGCAGAAAGGGCCGAAATCTCGACGAAGGTGATGGCCAGCAGCCAGACGTCGGAGTTGATACCCGGAGAATAACTGTTCGATGACAGCGGAGGGTACATGAACCAACCACTGTTCGGCGCAACGCCGCCGAGCAGAGCGGCAATGAGCATGCCGCCACCGAAAAGGTAGCACCAGTAGCCGTAGGCCGTCAGCCGCGGAAAAGCGAGATCGCGGGTTCCCAGAAGCTTCGGCAGCAGATAGATCGCGACACCTTCGAAAAACGGAATCGCGAATAGAAACATCATGATGGAGCCATGCATGGTAAAGCTCTGTGCATACTGCTCCGCATCCATGAAGGCGCTTTCGGACGAGGCCAGCTGTGTCCTGATCAGCATCGCCAGCAGCCCCCCGACCGCGAAGAACACAAGCGCCGTCAGCATGAAGCGTTTGCCGAGGATGTTGTGGTTGACGGCGGCCAGGCGAGCGAGGCCCGGTGGCGTGCCCCAAACGCGCTCCAGGGCTTTGTGAAGGGCGACGGGCGACGGTTGCTTCATGTCCTCCTCAATCATTGGCGCTGCTCGTCGTTCAAGGCAGCCGAGTAGTCCTCGGGCGAATGGGCAAGCACTTCGAAGCGCATCCCCGCATGGCCGGTGCCGCAATATTCCGAGCATTGGCCGCCGTAGCGGCCGGGCGTATCGGCTCTCAGACGAACATAGGTCGTATGGCCGGGCACCGCGTCGATCTTGCCGCCCAGGCGCGGAACCCAGAGGCTGTGGACGACGTCGTCACTGGTCACGGCAATTTCCACGGTCCGCCCCGCGGGAATATGCACGGTCCCGAGGGTTGTCGGTGCTCCCGGAAGATCCGGATACTCAAACCGCCAGTTCCATTGGGTGGCGAGCGCCTCTATGCGGATCATTTCCGACGGTAGCCTGCCTCCGCCTCTCAACTGATGTTCGCCCAGCCAGAAAGCATAAACCGTCAGCGCGACCAGGATCGGCAGCGGAAGCGCAAGACCGCCTCCCACGATCCAGGACTCCGGTGAGATCCTTCTGCCGATCCCGGGAGCAAAAGCGATGGCCAGGAACAGGCCGACCACCAGAAGAAACAGGATGAGCGCCGCCATCAGCATTATCCACCACAGACGCGCGACGGCACTGGCGGAAGGACCTGCTGGCTCAAGTGTCGACAGGTCCCCGGCGCACCCGGCGGCAATGGCAATCACTGCGAAGCTCGCGATTTTCGGGAACCAACGGCGGGAGAGAAGAATTGAGCGCGAAAGGGGAATTCGGCGGTGAACGAAACAGGTGACAGTGCCAACCCGGTGGTTGCCGAGCTCGAGGAGAAGGACGCGAGCTCTGCGATCGCCGTCGCCGGCCACCCGTTGCATGCGATGAGCGTTCATTTTCCGATCGCGCTGGTGTTCGTCACTCTCGCTATAGACGTTCTGTTCTGGTGGTCGGCCGATCCTTTTTGGCTCCGGGCGGGACTCTGGTCCTCCGGGGGTGCCTTCTTCATGGGGATTGCCGCGGGTGCCGTCGGGACGGTTGAGCTTATTTCCGTAGCGGGGATCAGAGAGCGTGTGGCCAGTTGGGCCCATGCGATAGCCGCCATGATGTTGATCGCACTCACCGGGCTGAACTGGGGACTGCGCGTGACCGACGGTGATGTGGTCCTGCCGCACGGCCTTCTCGTCTCCATTCTCACGGCGGGTATGACGGGAATGGCCGGCTGGCACGGTGGCAAGCTCATTTTCCATCATGGCGTCGGGCTCATGGTATCGTCCAAGGACTGACCGCCCGGGCGAGCCTGTGCAGTCCGCCCGGTTCGAACACCGCCAGCGAACCCCCGGCGTGGATGGATGGCTTTGCCAGAACCATAAACATTATTGCCAGGACGACAGCGCTCGTGGCGGCGGTCGTCAACACAAACTGCCACTGCGGGTATGTCTCACCTTGGCGAAACAACCGAATGATGACTAGCCCGGCAAGGACGTGGAGGACGACCAGCGCCGAAACGAAAAAGAGCTTGATTGAAAACCAGCCTGCAAATGTCTGCTGACCAAAGATCAAAACGGTGCCGGTCGCAATGGCGATGAATGCGGCCGGCGAGATGACGGCGACGTATGCAAAACGGACCATCATCTGTAGCCGGTAGAGCGACTCTTCGTCTCGCACGCTCGCCCTTTGGGCATACAGCCCGGGCAAGCTTATGAGGCCACCCGCCCATAGTGCGATAGCCGCGATGTGGAAGAATTTGAGAGTGGTCATCATTCTTCGCGTCCAATCGCTCCGGCACAAGCTTACGTGTTGAGGTTGGGTCCCATGGCGCGGGAATTCACCTCCTGGATGGGAGCACACATAGGGCAAGCCAGTGGCCGGTCTAGCGCATCGGCCCGAGAAGCGTGCCCGATTTTTGAGCCCGGTGCGCCAAGCACCCGGAGCCATCGGCGCCACTCCCTCTAACCTTTTCCGGATTTCCCGCCTCGCTGTCCTTCGGACTGCTTGCCCGACTGCGAGCCTTCGGCTGAGATCGACTCCTGCCGCTTACCGCGCTGCACCTGGATTTTCCGGCTTCTTTCCTGCTCGGCACCCTTGGGCAGGGTCACGGTGAGCACGCCGTCGGCAAAGTCCGCCTCGACCTTGTCCGGATCGACCGAATAGGGCAGCCGCAACGAGCGCTGGAATGTGCCGTATGAGCGTTCCATGAAGTGGTAGTTCTCCTTGTCGTCCTTGCGCTCGAACTTCTTCTCGCCCCGGATGGTGAGCGTATCGTCGTTCAGCGACACGTCGATGTCCTCCTCTCGGACCCCGGGCAACTCGGCACATATGCGGACCTGGTTCTCGGTTTCGCTCACGTCGATGTCCGGCATGATCATGCTGCCGGCCTCCGAGCCGCGCTGGGAAGGGCCGCCGAACCTGCCGCGGAAGGCATCGTCGAACAGACGATTCATCTCCTCGTGCAGAGAGAGGAACGGATCGCCCAAGCCACGCGAGGTCAGGCCACGGAACGGAAGGGAGATAAAGGATTTCGTGCCATGATGTCCTCCTTGGGCTGGGTTCGGGGCGTCGGAGATTGCATCCGGCGCGCCCGTTTGGGTGCGCACTCCGAACTCCGGATGAGAGTTTAGGTTCCCTTGGGGAGGTCGCTGTAACTCTTTGAAATTGCGCATCGCGCTTTCCGAACTTCGGGTACGATTTTCGCGATACGCTGTCGGCCGGAACACTTCGTCCCTCCCGATGTTTGGACCCCGAGAGCAGGACGCCGCGTCAGGGGCAAGCCGTTGCTCAAAATCCGAGGGCGAAAATCATGGATCCGAGGACCGAGATAGCGTTGCGCACCGGCAACAGGATGCCGGTGATGGGCGTCGGCACATGGCAATTGACGAACGACACGGCCGGCGCGATCGAAGCGGCCCTGGAGCTTGGTTATCGCATGATCGACACGTCGGGCGATTACGGGACCCAACTGGGCATCGCCGAGGGCATCAAGAGGAGCGGCATCGAACGCGGTGAGTTCTATCTGGTCACCAAGGTCGAGGAAGTGGATGACGCCTACCAGGCGACCCGCAAGAATCTCGACGAGTTGCAGTTGGACCACGTCGATCTCATGCTGATACATCGCCCGCCAAAAACCGGGGCGGGAGAAGACTTGTGGCGCGGCCTGATGCGGGCGAAAGAGGAAGGGCTGACGCGGGATATCGGGGTCAGCAACTATTCGACGGACCTGATCGATGCGCTGATCGAGGCGACGGGGGTAGTACCCACCGTCAACCAGATCGAATGGAGCCCGTTCGGCTACAGCGAGGACATGCTGCGCTACGCCACGGAAAGGCATATCGTCATTCAGGCCTATAGCCCGCTTACGCGCACGAAGCGGCTGCGGGACGAGGCGCTTGCCGAGATCGCCGCCAGATACAACAAATCGCCGGCGCAGGTGCTTATTCGCTGGAACCTGCGGCGCGCCACGGTTCCTATTCCCAAGGCCAACCAGCGCCGGCACCTCGAAGAGAACATCGATGTGTTCGATTTCGAGATCAGCGAGGGAGACATGGAAATCCTCAACGGCTTGAACGAGCGCTACTCCTCGCTCGGAACGCTCCCATACTTTTAGGCAAGGCAAAGGAGGAGATGATTGAAGAAGGCGGAGGAGGGGCCCCGATCGCGGCCCGGCAGCGCTTCCCGGTCAGCTCACGGATTCCAGCCGCCGCTGCCATAGGGACGTGTGATGATCTCGAGCAGATGCCCGTTCGGATCCTCGAAATAGAGCCCGCGCCCGCCGTCGTGATCATTGATCTCGCCCGGCTTTTTCTGGGCGGGGTCCGCCCAGTAATCCAGCCTCCGCTCGTGAATTCGATCGAAAATCGCGTCGAATTCGGCGTCGCCGACGAGAAAGGCGTAGTGCTGCCGCACAATCTTGCCTTCCGCTTCCATATAATCGAGATTGGCGTCGTTGTCGGTCGTGACCATGTGGAACGGTCCCCAGCGCCGCGGTGCAGGCAGACCCAGCATCTCAGCCAGGAAATTGGCCGAGGCCTTGGCGTCGTGCGCCGACAGGATCGTATGGTTGAAGTGGATAGCCATGTTTGATCTCACGGTGACGAGGGCATCGATTCGCGTAGTTTCGACCGGTTAACACGCCCGCACGCCTCCGGTTCCGATTCCGGAGACGCGTTCGCGCGCTAGGATCGGGGCCGAGGAATAAGGCCTGTCCAGCGCAAGGCACTCGCAGCCGCTGCCTGGATGCCGTCGACCGAATAGGTTGGCAGCTTCGACCCGCCCAGGCCCCAGGCCCTTGCGGTCTCGACAGTCGAGGAGACCCCCACATCGAGAAAGAAGGCTCCACTCCTGCCGTAGCCTCCGGCCGGATCGAGCGGGGCGCCGTGAGCCATGCCCGACAGTGTATGAAGTTCTATGACGCGACGCCCGCTTGCATTTTTCCAGATCTGCAGCGTTCGACTGCCGCGCCGCTTCGTCGACGACGGATGGCGGCCGCTTCCGTGCACGCCGCGCCACTGCTCGACGATCGCCATCGCATTGGCGGGCACCACCGTGTCATCCTTGGTGCCATGCCAGACGGAAATCCTCGGCCAGGGCCCCTGATGGTCGAAGACGCCACGGATCTTGGCTTGCAGTGCATCGGTACTCGGAAGGCCATATCCCCGCATCCGATCGAAGGCCTCGGGTATCGTCGACGCCGCCATGTATGGCAGGCCCGAGAGAATGGCGCCGGCGGCGAACACGTCCGGATAGGCGGCGAGCATCACGTTCGCCATCGCCCCGCCCGCGGAGAGGCCGGTGATAAAAACACGACTCCGGTCCACATTGCAGCGCTCGATCATGTGCTCGACCATCTGGCGGATGGACAGAGCTTCTCCCGAGTTTCGTCTGACGTCGGCCGGATTGAACCAGTTGAAGCAGAGGTTGCTGTTATTGGAGCGAACCTGTTCCGGAAGAAGAAGCGCAAAGCCGCAATCGTCGGCGAGACGCGACCATCCCGAGCAAGCGTCGTAGACGGCGGCCGTCTGCGTGCATCCGTGCAAGACCACGACGAGGGCGGGGGAGGGTGCTATGCTACCGGGCGTGTACCACCAGCCCTGAAGCTCGCCGGGATTAGATCCAAAGCGCTCCAGGGGCCTGAGCGGAGTGGGGATGGTTTCCGTAAATTCGCTGGCGTGGCGCCGCCGGGATAGCCGCTTCACTGTGTCCGAAAGAGATCTCATGCTGCCTCCATTGACGGCCGCGCGCCGGTGGCGAGGGGCCGCTCTGGCCCTTTTAAATGCTGCGTTCTTATCCGCAGATCGAATACGGCTTTGTGAAACATGCTGAAGGAAACGCTGAATTGCGGCAAATGGTTGCTGCGGTGCACAATAAATTTGCCGGCACAACGATCGGGCGGATCACTTCTGCGTGAGGCGCGGCCGCCGGCTTGAAACGGCGGAAGGCCGCTCCAATTCCTTGAAGTGCTGCGCGTCTTTTCAGACGTGCAAAGCTGTAACTCTTTGCATCTGCATCGGGCTTTCCCGACATCGGGTACCGTGTTCGGCCCGATGCGCTCGCAAAACTCAGCTATATCTGCGGAGGGCGCGCCGATGGATGTCTTTTCCTCCAAAGCCGGTTTTCTCCTCGCCAGAACCGCCTTCCTCGCACTCGCCTCGGTTGCGGCGTTTGCCTCCGGTGAGGTGCGCGCCGAGCTCTTCGCGCGCGTTCCGGCGGCGCGGGCAATGGCGGTCTGCGGCGACACTTTGTTCGTCGGAACCAAAGGGTCATCGGTCTATGCCGTCCCCCTGTCCGGTGGCCGCGCCCGCCGGGTCGCCTCCGGATTTTCCGCCCCGAACGGCGTCGCGTGCTCTCGCGGCCGTCTGTTCGTCGCTTCCAGGGACAGGATAACCGCCTTCGAGATCGGAAGCGGGGGCTCTCTGAGCGGCAGGCGGGATATTCGGCGCGGATTGCCGAATTCGGGAGCCCACAGCCTTCGTTACATCGCTGTCGGCCCCGATTCCCGGCTTTATGTCTCGTTCGGATCGCCCTGCAACATCTGTCTGCCGCGGGGCCTGCAAGGCACAATCGTACGCATGAACCAGGACGGGTCCGGTCTTCGGCGCGTCGCCTGGGGCGTGCGCAATTCCGTCGGCTTCGACTGGCGCGGGGGCACCATGTACTTTACCGATAACGGCGCCGACCGCATGGGCGACGACATCCCACCCGACGAGCTGAACGTGCTTCGGCCGGGCGGCTTTTATGGCTTCCCCTATTTCGGAGGGCAAATCCGGCTCAGAGGTTTCGAGGACGCCACGCCGCCCGCAAGGCAGATTCCACCGGTTTTCGACTTCCAGGCCCATGTCGCGGCGCTCGGCATTCACTTCTTCCGCAGCCTCGGAGGCGATGCGCTTGTCGCCCAGCACGGCAGCTGGGACCGGTCGGTTCCGGTCGGCTATCAGGTCGTGCGGGTGCGCTTCCGCGGCGGCCGCCCGGTCTCGGCAACGCCGTTCATCGGAAATGTCGGCCGGCCCGTGGATGTCAAGGAAGCGCCGGACGGCTCCATTCTAGTCTCCGACGATGCCGGAGGCGCAATTCACATATTCAGGCGGTGACGCCGAATGGCTGCGGCAACGAATAACCGGTCAGCAGGATCGCACCGGTTCTGCAAGCTCATTGGTGGCCCTCCCGCGGGCAGGACGGAATCACCGCATAATTTCCGCAAGGCTCCTGCCGGCCCGATGCAGTTCCTGCGGCTCGAAACCGGAATAGCCGAGGATCAGCCCTCTTCGTTTCGGGGCGGCAAGGCAATGGGTCGAAAGCGGCGACGCGCCGATGCCCAGCTTCAGGGCCGCTGCTGCCAGAGCCTCGTCGTCGCTATCGTCGGCAAGGCCGGCGATCAGGTGCAGCCCCTGCTCCGGCGCGGACGCTTTGTCTCGGAGCCCCTCGACCAGGGCATTCCGACAGGCTTCCGCGCGCTTGCGCACCCGCCGCAGATGGGCCGCGAAGTGGCCCTCGTTCAAGAGATCGGCAATTGCGCCCTGCGGCAAGCTCGGCGGCTGGCGGTCCATCTGCCGGCGCTGCGCCAATACGGGCTCGACCAGCGGTTCCGGCAGGATCGCGTAGCCGACGCGAAGTCCTGGAAAGAGCACTTTCGAGAAACTGCCGAGATAGATCACCCGCCCGGCATCGTCCATGCCTTGGATTGAGGCGAGCGGCGGGCCGGAAAACCGAAACTCGCTGTCATAGTCGTCCTCGAAGATCCACGCTCCGTTGCGCTTGGCCCAGTCGATCAGGGCGAGCCGGCGGCGCATGGTCATGGTCACGCCGAGCGGAAATTGGTGCGATGGCGTGCAATAGACGGCCGCAGCCTTTCCGCCGACTGCTTCGCCGGCGGCAACATCGATGCCCTCCCGGTCAACCGGCACCGGCACGATGGCAAGGCCCAGGCCCGCAACGGTCGCGTGAGCCGAAAGGTAGCAGGGATCTTCCAGCCAGACCGCGTCGCCGGGCCGTAAAATGGCACGCATCACGAGGTCCAGCCCGTGGCGGATGCCTGATGTCACGATGATCTGACCGGGATGGCAGCGGACGCCGCGCGCCACTTTTGCGTAGTCGGCGATCGCCTGCCGCAATTCGCGCTCACCTCTCGGATCGCCGTAGTCGTAGAAGTTGGGCTGGGGCCGCTCCAGGCGGCGATGCAGAAGCTGGCGAAACAGCTGCCGGGTGCGCTCATCCGCCATGGCGATGCCGAGGGTGCAAGGGTGCGGCGGTCCGGAATAGTGCGGCTCATCTCCGGCGGTTTTCGGCATGTCCGGACTGAGCCGAGGCACCTTGGCCGCCACGAAGGTGCCGGCGCCGACGCGCGCCTCGGCAAAGCCTTCTGCAACCAGTACTTCATAGGCCTCCACTGCCGCCCCGCGCGAAAGGCTGAGGCGGCGGGCGAGATCGCGCGTCGTCGGAAGCTTGGCGCCTGCCGGCAATTGGCCCGTCTCGATCAGCCGGCGAATGGCCGTGTAAAGCGCACGCGATCGCTTGCCGGCCTCCGGCATCACAGGAATCAGCGCCGACAGGTCCGGCAAAATGGTCTGATTTTTTCCCATTGAATTGGCTCTAGTTTGGACCAATTGGATGGTCCAGTCATGAACCAACAGGCTCATGAACACAAGGCGCAGCATTCGATGCCCGGCGATACGACCCTTCCTCCCCGCGAAAACGAAACGAGTCGAGGCTCCTATCCCGTTTCCGAGCGCAACAAGCTGCGCCGGGTGCACGAGCGTGGCCGCTATGACCGCGAGGCGGTTCATGCAGTGCTCGACGCGGCGATGCTCTGCCATGTCGCCTATTCGATCGAGGGCGAGCCCTATTGCACGCCGACGATCCACTGGCGCGAGGGTGACCGTCTTTACTGGCACGGTTCATCGGCAAGCCGCATGCTGCGTCAGCTCAAGGCCGGCGCGCACGTGTGCCTGACGGTCAGCCATCTCGACGGCCTCGTTCTGGCCCGCTCCGGCTTTCACCATTCGGTGAATTACCGCTCGGCGATGTGCTTCGGTACGGCGCGGATCGTCGATGACCGGCATGAAAAGGAGCATGCGCTCGAGACGCTCATCGAGCGCTTCTATCCGGGACGCGCGCGCCTTCTTCGCCCATTGGAGCCTCAGGAAATCAAGGCGACGATGGTGATCGGCATGGAGATAGAGGAGGCTTCGGCCAAGATGCGCGCGGCAGGCGTTGGCGATGACGAGGACGACTATGCGCTGCCGATCTGGGCGGGCGTTATTCCCGTCCGCACGGTCGTCGACCCGCTCAAGGCCTGTTCGCGGCTGTTGTCGGATGTGCCGGTGCCGGAGGGGCTTTCGGGCTTTGCGCCGGGTCGCGGGCTCGACGAGGTTCTGCTGGAAAACCAGCGGCTCTACGAGATGAGCGCCGGCTGACGTTGGTCCCGTGCCCTGTAGCCTGTCTCGGCCGCTTCCTTCCGCACGCCGCGCTACTGTCGGCACGCCCACGGGCGGTCGGATCACGCTTTGTAAGGAAGCGATGTAACCCAGGGCACATTTTCCTGCGGAGAATGCTCTATTCTCACCTTCGTTAATGCGCAGCAACTCCTCCCAACTGCGCGAGACGTCGATCGGTTGCACGCCCCTCCCGGGACCGATCGGACCAAAGACCCCGACGCCTTCGCCAGGCTCGGGGTCTTCTTCTACGGCACTACACGTCACGTCCCGCTTTCATGGCCGCATGCCTTCCCTTACAATCCCATGCGGACACAAAGGAGTTCTGCCATGAGCGAAGACGCCTTCAACATGTCGGTCCGCAAGTTCCTGAAGGAGGTCGGTGTCACCTCGCAGCGCAAAATCGAGGAGACGGTGCGCGAAGGGCGGATCGGCGGCAAGACGCTGAAGGTCCGCATGACGCTGACGGCGGAAGGCACCGGCCTCAACCACGTCGTTGACGGCGAGATCGAGCTTCCATAGGCCCGGCCGGCGAGCCGGCATTAAATCGGCGTATAGGCCAGAAAATGCTGCCGGATTTTCGGGAAAGCTGGTTGGTCAGGCTCGATTCCGACAGAGCAACACAGCAACGTCGCGGCGATTGATTGAAGGCCTGCTTCATGCTGCCATTGTCGGCCGTTCTGGTCAGTCGTGCGGATCGCGGCAGGATGGACAGCCTGCTACAGCGCCGCGCGTTTTATTAGAATCAGACGCGCAAAGGTCGCTGTAGCACTTTGTATTGCTGCATGTCTTTGTCCTTAAATCGAGGAGGATTAAAGGAGACATGCATTAGTCCCAAGGCTGATCATTTCAGGGCTCCCGAGGTGAGGCCGGAGACGATGCCGCGCTGCAGGAGCACGAAGACAGCGAGCAGGGGGGTCATATAGATGGCCGCATAGGCCATTATGCTGTTCCATTCGTTGGCGTTCGGCGCCATGAAGCTGTAGAGCCCGACGCTGGCCGGCTGCAGTTCGACCCTCTGGATCATGGACCTCGAATAAACGAACTCGCCGAAGGCCTGCATGAAGATCAGCATGCCGCTGACGAGGATGCCCTTGCGCGCGAGCGGCAGGGCGATGCGGAAAAAGGCGCCGCTACGGGAATCGCCGTCCACGAGCGCCGCCTCCTCCAACTCCCGCGGAACGTTCATGAAGGTCGCGCGCACCAGCACGATGAAGAAGGGCATGCCCTTGGCGGCGATCGCGATAATGACCGCCAGGCGCGGATAGTGGAGCAGCCCGACTTGTGAGAAGCCGACGAAGATCGGCGTGATCATCAGCGATGCGGGCAGGACCTGCAGCATGAGGACGAGGAAGAGTCCGGCATCCACCCAGATATTGCGGTAGCGCGCCAGCACATAGGCGCAGCCGACACCGAGAACCGAGACGATGGCGACGGCACCCGAGGCGATGACCAGCGAATTCAAGATATAGCGGCCCATGTTGCGGCTGTGCCAGACGTGGCCGTAGATCTGCCACTGCGGGTCGGTTGGCCAGAAAGCCGGGGGGCTGGCAAATATAGCCGAGCCGGACTTGAGCGTGGTGATGTACATCCAGTAAAGCGGGAACAGATAGACGGTCGTGAGCACCAGCGCCGCGGCCAGCATCAGCCTTTCGCGAAGAGTGTGTCTCATCCCCGAATCTCGTGGCGCGTCGATCGGACATAGACGAAAGCGGCGACCATAACGAAGACGATCATGATGACCGAGATGGTCGCGCCTTTGGCGAAATCATATTGGCGGAAGGACAGTTCCCAGGCCCAGTACTGGGCCACATTCGACGAGTCGTTCGGCCCGCCGGAGGTAATGGCCGCGAAGAGGTCGAACTGCTGCAGCGTAAGGATGATACCGAGCGCGATGACTGCACCAATCGAGGAACGCATCATCGGCAGGGTGATGGTCCAGAAACGCTGCCACGCATTCGCGCCGTCGAGCTCGGCTGCTTCGTAGAGGTCGGCTGGAATGGCCGACAGACCGACCGACAGGAGGATCATATTGAAGGAGATCCCAAGCCAGATATTGGCGATGATCACCCCCAACAACGAGTAGTTCGGGTCGGAACGCCAGAAGATATTGCCGTTGATCAGGCCACTTTCGCGCAAGAGGTAATTCAGGACGCCGAAGTCGCCGGAAAGAATCCAGCTCCAGATCGCCCCCACGACGAGACCCGGCATCACCCACGAGACCAGGAAGAGGCCGCGCAGCCAGGAGGCACCTGGAAAATTCGTCGAGAACATCAGTGCCAGCCCGAAACCGATCAGGAACTGACCGACAATGGATGCGGCGACGAATATCGCGGTATTGGCCAGAATCGGCCAGGTCTCCTGCTGCGCGAAGAGCTCGGAGTAGTTCTTGAAGCCGACGAAGGGCCGCCAGAAGGTTCCGAGGCTGAACAGGTCCACCTGCTGCAAGCTCATCAGCACGTTATAGATGAGCGGCACGCCGGAAAGGGCGAGCAGGAAGGTGAGCGGCAGCGCAACGAGCGCAATGTCGAAGCCCTTGCCGTCCACGATGCTGGACCAGCGGCCCTTCATGTGCGGCACCTCCGCTCGCAACGCTTCTCCTTTCAGCCGAGCACGGCCTTGATTTTCTTCGCCGCCTGGTCAAGCGCTTCTCTGGACGACATCCGCCCGGTGAGCGCCGCCTGGATGGCATCCTGGATCGCCTTGGAGATCTTCGGCCATTCAGGGTGCGGGCCGCGAGGCTTGGCGTATTTGAGCTGCTCGAGAAAGACGTGGAGCGCCGCATCCTTGAGCGGTTGGCCGGTCTCTCCAATATCGATATCGGCTCGAGCCGGAAGCAGGCCGAAGTCGCCGAACATGCGGTCATCCTGAGAGACGAAAAATTCGAGCACCTTGAAGGCCTCTTCGGGGTGAGCCGTGCTTGAGAAGATCGCCCAGTTGTAGTCGCCCATGGACGAGGATCGTTCTGCACCCTCTTCCGGCACCGGCAGCAATGCCACGCCCCAGTCGAACTTGGCTTCAGCGACCATGCGGTCGAGCTCCCAGGGCCCGGAAATGGCCATGGCCGCGTTCCCGGAATTGAAGGTGCCGGTCGAGTCCCATTGGCTGCGCGTCAGCGTATCCCGGGAAGCGAGCCCCTCGTCGAGAAGCGTTTTCCAGATATCGAGCGCCTTGACCGCACCATCGGTGTTGATGTTTTCGTAACTGGCACCGGCCATCTGCGCCCAGGGCAGGAACTGGAAGGTGCCCTCTTCGTTTCCCTTGGCCGAAAACGCTATGCCATAAACGTTGGCGGCCGGATCGGTCAGCTTTCGGGCAGCGTCCACCAATTCGGCCCAGGTCCGCGGCGGCTTGTCGGGATCAAGGCCCTTCGCCTTGAACATATCCTTGTTGTAGTAAAGTGCGATCGTGTTCGTCGCCTTGGGAACGCCGTACTGCCGGCCTTCCCACATCGTGGAGGCGAGCGGGCCGGGGAAGTAGTTTTTCGGCTCGATTACCGTAGACTTCGCGATCATGTCAGTCAGATCGAGAAAGGCACCGCGCGAGGCGAACAGGGCATGTTCCGGATTGTCAATCGCGATGATATCCGGAGCCTGGCCCGTCGAGTGGGCGCGTAGGGCCTCGCTGACCAGGTCATCGAACGGGACCTCTCGGTACTCGATCTTGATGCCCGTATCGAGCTTGTTGTAGTCGGCGACCAGACTAGAAGCCGGCCGGTCGTTGTCGTGGGACCAGACCGAGATCGTCACATCCTCGGCGATGGCCGGAACACAGAAGCCCAGGACGCTACCCATCACGAGAGCGCTGAGCATGGCGCATTTGCGGATATTCATGGTCTCCTCCTCTTTGTGATCCGACGACCCCGCTATAAGGGCGAATCAAACCCGATCACCCTCTCTTGCCGTCCCTAGCTGAAACATGCACCGCATGCGAGAGCTTCATCCAGCCGCTCGTGCCGTTACAGCGCCGCCGCTGCGCTAGTTTCCCAGTACCGCCATTGGGGCGGTATCTTCTGCGCCACCGGTGTCCTCCCGTTCGATCGGCAGAGTGAACTGAAACACTGCCCCACGAGGTTCGTTCCCGGCAGCCCACAGCCGCCCTCCGTGAGCCTCGATGATCGAACGGCAGATTGCCAGGCCCATGCCCATGCCGCTGGACTTGGTCGTGTAGAAAGCCTCGAACAGGCGGTCCATGCACTGCGGGTCCAGGCCAGGGCCCGAGTCGCGCACGCCGACGGTCACGCCTCCCGAGGCCGCTGTCTCGGTGCTGATCAGCAACTCCCGCTCGCCCTCGTCAACGCTGCTCATCGCCTCGATGGCATTCATGATCAGGTTCAAGACGACCTGTTGCAGCTGGACGCGATCTCCTTCCACGGGGCGCAGGTTCTTCGCGAACTCGCTCCGCAGCGACACGCCTTGCCGCAGCACTTCGCTGCGGGTCAAGGCAATCACATGACGAACGGCTTCATTGAGGTCGAACTGCACCTTGCGAGGGGGGGCCTTCTTGACCAGGGCACGGATCCTGTCGATTACCTCGCCGGCACGGTTGGCGTTCTCGACGATCCGGCGGAGCGCCTGAACCCCTTCCTCCAGGTTGGGCGCAGGGGCTCCCAGCCAGCGCAAGGCAGCCTGGGCATTCGTGAGCGATGCGGCGATCGGCTGGTTGACTTCATGCGCGATGGAGGCTGTGAGCTGGCCCATGGTGGCGACGCGGTTTGCGTGGGCCAAGTGCCCCTGAGCCTCGCGCAAGGCTTCCTCGCTCTCCCGCAGCGCCTCTTCGGCGCGCTTGCGTTCGGTCAGATCGAGCACGAAGGCGACCCCTTGGTTCCGGGTTTCTTCGAACGACGCCCGGCCGACCAGCACGGGCACACGGCTGCCGTCCTTGCGGATATATTCCTTCTCGTAAGGGGGCGGGCTCCCGGCCGGTTCGTAATCTTGCGCTCCTCCTGCCGGGCGATCGAGCCATTCCGGCGGCGTCAGGTCCGTCCAGCGGAGGCGACCCGAGACGAGATCATCGCGCTCGTAGCCCACGATATGGAGGAAGGCGTCATTGGCCTCGAGAATGCGGCCTTCGAGATCCCAGATGATGATTCCGATGATATTGGCTTCGACGAGACGCCGTATCTTTGCCTCGCGCTCGACGAGATCGCGGTACAACCGGGTATTCTCGAGCGAGATGGCTGCCTGAGAGGCGAGCAGCTTCAGTACTGCGATGCGGGCCGGCGCGAAGACACGAGCCGCAAGGTTGTTCTCGAGGTAGAGCACGCCCGTCAACTGACCCTGGTTCAGCAACGGCAGGCAAAGCACGGAACGGGCTTGGTGCTGACGGATGTATGGATCTGCGGAAAACGAGCTCCGAGCCGCGGCGTCGCCGAGAATCACGCTCTCCTTTGTGCGCAGAACATGTTGCAGGATCGATTCCGGTAGCGTGATCGCGCTTGGCACCTCGTCGCGGAGCTGCACTACGACCGCGTCTCCGCGGGTCATGGCCTCCGTCATGATCCGTGGCTCACCGCCCGCGATCAACAGGCCGCGTTCCGCCCCCGCCTGCTCGATGGCAGTGCGCATGAGCGTGTTCAGCAGCTTTTCGAAAACGATCTCGCCGGAGATGGCTTGCGACACCTTGATCACGGTGGCGAGGTCGAGATGTTCGATCGACGCCCCGATCGTCCCCGTCTGGCGGCGCACCGGCGCGTCATCCGGCATATCGGGATATAAAGTATCGAGTTGCTGCACTTTGCCAACAGCCCCCCAACTTCGGTAGCAGTGTCGCGCGCTTCGCAAATGGGCGTGGAAATTCGTCTCGAAGCCACGCGCCGCGTAGAAGCGCGCGGCCAGTTCGTGGGCGAGCGCCTCGTGGTGGACAAGGCCGTTGTCTCGAGCCGAGCGGATCGCCTGCTCGTAGAGACGCTGCGCGTCGAGCTCCCGCCCCTTGAGGCGGGCGATCTCGGCTTCCACCAGCGCGGCGCGACTTGCGAAGTTTTCAGGACAGTTCTCGGCCCACTCCCGGAGTCGGCGGCGGTGGGCGGTCAGGGCGTCCCGGTGAAGGGCTCGCTCCTCGACGGAGGCGGTGTCGCAGAGCGCGGCCCGCGCCAGCGCAGAATAGAGATGATATTCCGCCCGCTCGAAGATGGCCGGCGACATCCACAGGAGGCTTTCTGCCTTCGTCGCCGCCAGAACGGCGGCGGGATGGTCGCCAGCGAGGAAGCGGGCCTGCAGCTTGCGGATCCAGTACAACCATGCGGCGACCGACAGGCGCGGATCTTCCTCCAGATGCTGCTCGAACCGATCCTCATCGAAGCGCGCATCATTGAAAGAGCCGAAGATGGCAGTTTGGCCGCGGAGAGTTCGAACAAGGCGGAGCTGTGCGGTGATGAGGTCGACGACAAGACCGAACCGGGCCTGGCGCGCGAAGTCGAGCCCGGCTTCAGCCTCGCGCTGCACCTCGGTGAGCGGATCACCGCCGGCGAGGAGTTGCGTGAGGATGTTGTTGCAACTGAAGGCCGCGTAGGTCAGGTCACCTACCTGATGCGCCGCATCGAAGGCGTGCCGTGCGATCGGCCGGCCCGGCTGGAAGTGCCGTGCCGACGGCATTGCGAGGTTTCCAAAGGCGAGATAGACGCGGGCCTTCAGGCGATCGATCCCACGCTGCTGAACCAGGTCAAGACCGAGCTGGCCGAATCGGAGTCCGGCCTTGTAGTCACCGAAAAACAGCCCCAGCACATTGCCGACCGTGGCGTAGGCGTAGCACGATGCGTCGCTATTGCCGTGTTCAAGGCTCAGAGTCACCATGCGCCCGATGACGAGCGGGCGCAGGTTCTCGTCGGTGAACAAGGCAGGGGACACGAGCGAGGTAAGAACGTTCATCGTGGCGGATGCGACCGGATCGGCCATCGGGGGCAGTTCGAGCAGTGCCTCGATCGGGCGATCCCCGAGCAGTCGCCACATGCGCGCATATTCCCGCCGGACGTGTTCTTTCGTCGGATGCGCGGACCACGTGATGCCGACCCGGCGGAGATAGTCGAGGCCCACCGAGACGGCGCGGTCGCTTCGGCCGAGGGTCATGAAGAGGTCCACTTGCAACTGGGTTATGGTCGCCAGTTCGGGGAGGCTGACAGTGCGGTTTGCCAGTCCGGCGAGGTGCGCCTCCGCTTCCCGCGGCGCTCCCGTGAGGAACTCGCACTCGGCCCGGTGCAGCTCGAGCGCGAAGGTCAGCTCGTGCCGGCGCTCCCAGCTGTCGTCCGGCAATATTGCCAGCCCCGCGGTGAAATACGTCAGCGCCGAGGCGTATGCGGTCGAAGCTCTGGCGCGCCGCCCGGCAATCAAATTCAGCTCGGCAGCTCGCTCCTGCTCCTCGGCCGAGGCGATCAGTGCGACGCCGCGGTTGAGTTGGCCGACGATCTCGAAGACATGCTCCTCGACAGCTTCCGGCGGCGCGTGGGCGGCCAGCCGCCGGCCAATGGAAAGGTGCGCCGCAGCCCGCTCGGCTTCGGGGATCAGCGCATAGGCCGCCTCTTGGACGCGGTCGTGCAGGAATTGATAGGCTCCATCCCTCCGGAATACCAAGCCGGCTCGTTCCGCCTCCGATAGTGCTGCGTTCAGTGCAACCTCGGTCTCGCCCCGCATGAGGCCGAGGGTGGCGCTCTCGCCAGCGTTGCCCAGGCAGGCCAACTGCTGCAGGGCGTCCTGAGTCGCACCGGGGAGGCGGCGCAACCTCCCCAACAAAAGATCCACGACATTATCCGTGTAACCCTTTGCCTGAATGCGATTCAGGTCCCAGGACCAGCGTCCCTGCTCATGATCGAAGGCGACCAGTCCTTCTTCGGCCAGTGCAGTGAGGAACTGGATGCCGAAGAAGGGATTGCCAGCGGTCTTTTCATGCACCAGCCGGGCCAGCGGCGCGGCACAGGCTGGCGTGCTATGCAGGGCATCGGCAACGAGCCCGCCGATATCTTCCAGCCTGAGCGGCGTCAGCACAATCTCCTGTACCGACGCGCCGGCGCCGCGGACCGCCGCCAGCCGCCGCATCAGCGGGTGCGCTGCCGTGACTTCGTTATCCCGGTAGGCGCCGACCAGCAGTACGTGGCGCAGCTCGGGCCGGGTCAGCAGGTGCTCAAGCAGGTCGAGCGTCGCAGCATCAAGCCACTGCAGGTCATCGAGGAACAGCGCGAGCGGATGCTGCGGCCGAGCGAACACACCGAGCAGCCGGCAGAACACCGTTTGGAAGCGGCGCTGCGCGTCCTGTGCCGGCAGCTCCGGCAGCGGCGGCTGTGGGCCTGTGATGAGTTCGAGCTCAGGGACGAGTGTCACCATGAGCTGTCCACTCGGGCCAAGCGCCTCGCCGAGGGCTTCGCGCCAGGGCGCCAGCTCGGCCTCGCTCTTGCCCAGCAGCGGCTGGATCAGCTCCTGCAGCGCCTGCGCCAGGCTCGCATAGGGGATGTCGCGCTTGTACAGGTCGAATTTGCCAGAGGCGAACAGCCCGCGCGGCCCGAGCACCTTATGCAGTTCGTCGACGACGGCGGATTTGCCGATACCGGAATAGCCGGATACCAGCACCAGTTCCGGCGCGCCACCCTGGACGATGCGGTCGAAGGCGGCGAACAGGATCTTGATCTCGCGCTCGCGCCCGTACAGTTTCTCCGGAATGAGGATTCGGTCCGGCGTGTCGTGTTCGCCGAGCGGGAAGTCATGGATGCGGCCCAGAGCGTCCCAGGCCGTGAGGCAGCGCCGCAGGTCGTGCTCCAGGCCGGCGGCGGTCTGGTAGCGCTGCTCGGCGGTTTTCGCGAGCAGCTTCATGATGATCGCTGAGATGACGCCGGGCACCTCCTTCCGCCGCTCTTGGGGCGGCAACGGCTTCCTGGCGAGGTGGCAGTGCACCCATTCCATCGGATCGGCAGCCGCAAACGGCAATACACCCGTGAGCATTTGGTAAAAGGTGACGCCGAGCGCGTAGAAATCGCTGCGATGGTCGACCGATCGGTTCATGCGGCCGGTCTGCTCCGGTGCCATGTAGGCGAGCGTCCCGGCGATGGTCTCGGGCGGCTCGGGTGCCTGACGTTCGCGGGAGAGGCGCGAGGCAATGCCGAAGCCGATCAGCCGCACCTCTTCACTCGCGCCGCTCACCAGAATATTGGCAGGCTTGATGTCCTTGTGGACGAGGCCGCGCCGGTGGACCTTGCACAGGGTCGAGGCGACGCCGATAGCGATTCGTAAGAAGTCTCCGACCTCCATGGGGCCGTCGAGCAGCCGGGCGAGCGGCTCGCCGCCGGGGTCGTCGAGAACCAGCATCGTCCGGCTGCCTTTGCGCACGAACTCCAGTGGCTGCGCGGCCCATGCACCGTCCAGATCGTCCTTCAGTTCATATTCGTGGGCGAGGCGATCGAGGCTCGAGGGTGTCGGGTGCTCGCCGGCGGGAAGGATGATCAGCGCAGTGTTCCACCGCCCGCCGGCACCCCGACGTCGTCCGCGGCACAGCACGCGTTCGCCATCCTCCCACAGGACCTCCAAGGTGCCATCTCCATCAGCGCCGAACGATAGGTTCAACTGCCGGACCCGGTCGACAACTTAGCGTTTCTCGACAGGCTGACAGCAACTTTGAGCGCCAAGATTCGTCCTCCAAGGTTAGCCAGAGCGAGCTTAAACGAGGACTTTTACCACACACGACATGGTGTGACGATGTCTTTTCCACCAGATTTCTTCGTGCGTTAGAGCGGATGCGTCTTCAGCACGGGCACGTGGACATGCAGCAGCCGACCCCCTCGCAGGGAGCCGTCGGGAGAGCTTCAAGGGGCCCACTGTCGGAAGAGGGTCGGCCCCTGGTACGCTGCGGCACCTGACTATTGGCAGGAAGGAAGGATCGGAAACCAAAGAGGGAAAACCTGTCCGCGCGCCCAAAAGCTCCTGTACCCCACCTTACGGCTTTTCCTGCGCGAGCTCCAGCTTGTCCGCCATGCGGGCAAGTTCAGGCAAGGACCTGGCACGCATCTTGTGCATGACTTGGCTGCGGTGAACTTTCACGGTAATCTCGCTCACACCCAGATCGCCTGCGATTTGCTTGTTGAGCCGTCCGGTTACCACCAAGGCCATCACCTCGCGCTCCCGCGGGGTCAGGCTATCGAAACGCCTGCGCAACTCCGCCAATGCCTTTTCATTTTCAAGCCACACGCGGTCGCGTGCGAGGCCGAGGTGAACGGCGTCTAGCAGATCCTGATCGCGAAACGGTTTCGTCAGGAACTCGACCGCGCCCCCTTTCATCGCTTGGACGGACATGGGAATGTCGCCGTGCCCGGTGATGAAGACGATCGGCAGCTGAATGTTTTCCCGCGATAACTCGAGCTGAAAGTCGAGACCGCTTTGCCCCGGCAGCCGGACATCGAGCACGAGACAGGTCGGTCCGTTGGGCCTCCCAGACCTAAGGAAGTCGCCCACCGAAGCGAGGAGCTTTACGTCGAAGCCAACGGACCGCAGCAGGCTGCCAAGCGCCTCGCGTATCGCCTGATCATCATCGATGACGATGACGGTTTCTGGTGCCTCGGCCATCGTCAGCCTCCCCCGAAATGAAACTGCCTCTTTTGGACGTGCGCTGTCTGAACGCGCTGCGGCAACGCCCGACCAGCAGAGCACCATTCACGCCACGCGCACACTCCTTGTTCTCTCCTCCCTTGCTGCATGTCTTTGTCCTCAAATCGATATCGATTCAATAACAAAGACATGCAGCAATTCAAAGTGCTGCAGCGACCTTTGCGCGTCTGATTAGACGCGCGGCGCCGTAGTCCCGGCACCGAGTGCCAGAATGCGCATCAAGCGCTTCGGAAACAAGGCCAGACGTCTCCGCGAGAACGTTCGCCATCCGCCTTCCGTCTTCGGTGGCGTGCCAGGGCCGCAGCAAGGCCGGCCACGTTCGCGACCCAGAACCATGAGGCAGGAACAGGCGAAGTACTTGCCGGGGATCGCCGCGAAGGCTGAACGTCGGTAGACGTCTGTATAAGTATTACGAACCGTTTGGCTGCTCCGCCGGCCTATATGTATAATCGAAAAGAGGGTCTCCCCCACACTATCATCGGGTCCAGCAGCAAGTCTGGCCGCCAGTGGCAGGCTGCTTCGAAACGGCAGTGGATGCCAGAGCCGTCGGGCATCACGCAGGCTGCACCAGGAGACCCCGATGAATCTCGCCTTCGCCAACCCCGCCTATTTCTGGTACGAAACGGCTCATCGGATGCTCACCCCGGCACGGGCAACGACGCGGGGAATGAAGGTCATATTCGGGAACCCGAGCAACCCCATCAGCCGCACGGTGTACGGCCGGACCATTGCAGCCGCCTGCGAACTTTTCGAGAACGCGACGCAGCGCTACGGCAAACCGACGTTCGGATTCTCCACCACTCTCGTCGACGGCCAACAGTGCTGTGTGAGCGAACGCGTCGTCTGGGAACGGCCCTTCGGCCGGCTGATCGCATTCGATCGAGATCTCGGGCAGCCAAGGCCGAAACCGAATGCTCCGATCGGGCAGATGATCCCGTTCGACCAGGCGCGGCACCGCGCGAAGCCGCAGCCAAAGCTGATGATGATCGCCCCCCTATCCGGCCATTTCGCCACCCTCCTGCGTGGCACAGTGGAAGCCTTTCTCCCAACCCACCAGGTCTTCATCACAGACTGGACCGACGCACGTATGGTGCCGCTTTCGCAGGGGCGGTTCGATCTCGACGATTACATCGACTACCTCATCGCCATGTTCCGGGCGCTCGGGCCTGATCTCCACATCTTGGCGGTCTGCCAAAGCTCGGTGCCGGTGATCGCCGCCATTGCCTCTATGGAGGCAGAGAACGACCCGCTCACGCCACGTTCCGTGACCCTCATCGCAGGCCCGATCGACGCCCGCCGTTCCCCGACGGCGGTGAACCGTTTCGCTGAGAAGCGCAGCATCGAGTGGTTCAGGAAACATTGCATCGCAAAGGTGCCCTCTGACTATCCGGGATCTCTGCGCGATGTCTATCCGGGCTTCATGCAGCTCTCCAGTTTCATGGCGATGAATATCGACCGGCATCTCACTGCGCATTGCAAGATGCTCAAGCATCTCGTCAATGGCGACGGAGAAGCGGCTGAGAAGCACCGGGACTTCTACGACGAATATCTGGCCGTCATGGACATGACTGCCGAATTCTACCTGCAGACGGTCGAACAGGTCTTCCTCCGCCATGATCTGCCCAAGGGCGCGATGATCCATCGCGGGAAACGGGTGGACCTGGGCGCGATCCGGCGATGCGCGATCATGGTCGTGGAGGGCGAGAAGGATGATATCACCGGCGTCGGCCAGACACGCGCGGCGCTCGAACTCACCCCCAATCTGCCGCGGGACAAAAAGGTCTACCATCTCCAGAAGGGGGCCGGCCATTACGGGGTGTTCAACGGCTCCCGCTTTCGTGCCGAGATCGCGCCCCGTATCACCCATTTCATCCTGGAACAGCAGATGCACGCAGGTTCCGAACGGGACATCGATCCGGGCGGCATGTCCGAGCGACGGCTGGACACCCCGGTCGCAGCGGCCACCGCAAGTCATGGCGAGGGTCAGGACCCTGCTGCAGGTTTCCTTGGATCCTAGCTGATTCAAGCATAAAAACATGCAGCATTTTCAACTTTCTACCTCGACCTTTGTGCGTCTGAAAAACGCACGGCGCTGCAGTCTATACCATCGTATAGCTTTCGATGCCGTGGTCGGCATATTAGGGTGATCCTACAACGTGGCCATGAAAATGGAATTTTGCACAACCCTGGCCGCGAATTGGGAGGCGGCGGTGCTGACCAACAAGCCTCTGATTGCGATTGTCGACGACGATGAGTCGATGCGGGAGGCTACAAAGGGTCTCATAAGATCGCTGGGTTTTGACGCCGATGTCTTTTCATCCGCAGAAGATTTCTTGAGGTCCCCCCATATCTCCTGCACGGCCTGCCTGGTGACGGACATCCATATGCCCGGAATGAGCGGGCTCGATCTGCACCGCCGACTCATTTCGTTGGGCGAGAATATTCCGACCGTTCTGATCACCGCCTTTCCGGATGAAAACGTGCACGCGCGTGAGTTGGGTCCGGGTATCGTGGGCCATTTAACAAAGCCGTTCGGCGAGCAGGACCTGCTGAACTGCATCCGTTCTGCGCTGGCGCGGTAGCTGTCGCTATCCAGTCAGGGCCAGCGGTCATTCTAGGTCGCGGGATGCTCACAGTGGGGGTCGCAGGTCCTCGCTTTAAGGTTTCACGCGCCAAGCCTCAGCCGCTCGGCGATGCGCCAAGCGCGCGGCGTCATGCCGTTGTGGCGGACGAAGAAGCGCGAGAAATAGGCCGGGTCGGAAAAGCCCAGGCGGAAACTGATTTCCTGCACGCTTGCGCGGGTAAAGACAAGCTCGCGCCGGGCGGCTGTGAGGAGCCTTGCGGCAATGATTTCCTGCACGCTTTTTCCTGTCATCGCTCGGGTGATGCGGTTGAGATGCGTCGGCGACAGGCTGAGTTCTCGCGCATAGAAGGCGGCCGGCTGGTGCGTGAGATAATGCTGCTGAAGGAGCGCGTCGAAGAGCTCCATCCGCCGCTCATTATTGGTTTCCCCCAGCCCCTTCTCGTTCGGCGGCGCTTGTGCAAGCCGCTCCGTCAAGGTCAAAACGGTCATCAGATAGCTGTCGAGGAGTACGGTGCGGTGGCTGCGCCGCCCCTCCCATTCTGCCGCAAGACGCTTCAATGTGTCGGCGATATATCGCCCGTCTTCTCCATCACCGAGCGGCGTCAGGCGCGGTGCGGCCAGCCATGCACCCAGCCTGCTTCGTCCGCCCGAAGCCGGCAGATGGGATGCGAGAACCGTGAAGACGAAGCCGTCCACGTCGCGAGAGAAACGAAAGCCGTGACTGGCGCCCGCCGGGACGGTGACGATCGCCGGCGGCAAGATCGCCTCTGACCGGCCGCCGAAGGTCGCATCGCCGGAGCCGCCGGCGATGTACAGGATCTGAAAGAAGTTCTCGTGTCGGTGCAGTCCGATCTCCCAATGGTGAAGGCTGCTGCGCGACGGGATCGTCTCGCAATGCAGCCAAAATTCCGGCCGTTCTCCGAATTCTTCGCCATAGAGCTCATAGGTCGGGACGGGGCGCTTCATCGGACTCTCTCGGGATCAATGTTCGATTTGTGCAATTTATTGGCGGAAAAGTCCATTGAGGCGCGTGCCGACGATGCGCAGAATTTGACAAGTGTCAGGCCCCGATGGCGGCAGGACATCGACCGGGCCGACAGGCCGGTAAGGGAGGAAAGCATGCGTACACGGGTCGCCGTCATCGGCTCCGGGCCGTCAGGCCTGCTGCTCGGGCAATTGCTCACCCGGGCGGGGATCGACAACGTCGTTCTCGACCGTGCGAGCAAGGACTACATTCTCGGCCGGGTACGGGCCGGCGTGCTCGAGGAGGGCACGGTTCGGCTGATGGACGAGGCGCATTCCGGCGCCCGCATGCATGCGGAAGGCCTGCCGCATGACGGCTTCTCGCTCGCCTTCGATGGCCGCGATCACCGCATCGACCTCGTCGGCCTGACCGGCGGAAAGCGAGTGATGATCTATGGCCAGACCGAACTCACGCACGACCTGATGGACCATCGCGAAAAGGCGGGAGCGTTGTCGATCTACGAGGCGGCGAACGTGACGCCGTGCGACTTCGAAGGACATGCCCCCTACGTCACCTATGAAAAGGACGGCGTCACCCACCGCATCGACTGCGATTTCGTTGCCGGATGCGACGGCTTTCATGGAGTGAGCCGCAAGTCGGTACCGGAGAAGGCGATCCGCACTTTCGAGAAGGTCTACCCCTTTGGCTGGCTCGGCATTCTCGCCGACGTGCCGCCGGTGAGCCACGAACTGATTTACGCCAATCACCCACGCGGCTTCGCACTCTGCTCGATGCGATCGACGAGCCGCAGCCGCTATTACATCCAGTGCTCGCTCGATGAGCACATCGATGAATGGACCGACCAGCGCTTCTGGGACGAATTGCGGCGCCGGCTGCCGGCTCACCATGCCGAGCGCATGGTCACCGGGCCCTCCTTTGAAAAATCGATAGCGCCGCTACGCTCCTTCGTCGCCGAGCCGATGCGGTTCAACCGGCTGTTTCTCGTCGGCGATGCCGCCCATATCGTGCCGCCTACCGGTGCCAAGGGGCTGAACCTTGCAGCGAGCGACGTGCACTACCTGTTCGAGGCCCTGCTCGAGCACTATCAGGACCGCTCCAATGCCGGTCTGGATGCCTATTCGGCGAAAGCCCTGGCGCGCATCTGGAAGGCGGTTCGCTTTTCCTGGTGGATGACGACGATGATGCACCGCTTCCCCGACACCAGCGATTTCGACCAGAAGATCCAGGAAGCCGAGCTCGACTATCTCACCCATTCGCGGGCTGCGGCGACGGCATTGGCGGAAAACTACGTGGGCTTGCCGTTCTGAAGGGGAAGACAGTTGGTTATGGAAAAATATTGTTCATTGAGATAACAATATCCCTGCATAACAAATTGATGAGGGAGGAAGTGCGATGATCGAAGGGCATGTGGCCGTGGTGACGGGAGCGGGCAGCGGCCTTGGGGCGGCGACAGCGCGGCACCTTGCCGGGCTCGGCGCCAAGGTCGCCTGCATCGATTTGATCGAGGATGCGGCGGCGGCTGTTGCGGCCGATATCGGCGGATTGGCCTTGGGCGCGGACGTGTCCGACGCGGCGGCAGTGGAGGCTGCATTCGATCGTATCTTGGGCACGCTCGGCGTGCCGCGCGTCGCCGTCTCATGCGCCGGCATCGGAACGGCGGCCCGCATTCTGCCGCGGAACGGCAGCCTCACCGTGGGCCAGTTCGAGCGCACGCTCCGGGTCAATCTCGTGGGTACCTACACCGTGATGAGCATTGCTGCGCGGGCAATGGCGGCGGCCGAGCCGCTCGACAGGGATGGAGCAAGGGGTGTCATCGTCAATACCGCCTCGATCGCCTATCAAGACGGACAGATCGGGCAGGCCGCCTATTCCGCCTCAAAGGGCGGAGTGGCGTCGATGACGCTGCCGGCCGCCCGCGAGCTGGCGCGCTTCGGTATCCGGGTCATGACCATCGCTCCGGGACTGTTCGAAACCGCCATGAGCGCGGGTCTGCCCGACGACGCCCGTGCAGAAATCCTCAAGGCGGTGCCGTTCCCTGCAAGGATGGGCGACGCGAACGAATTCGCCCGGCTGGTGCAATGCATCGTCGAAAATCCAATGCTGAACGGCTCGGTGATCCGCCTGGATGCGGCCGTGCGCATGCCCATCAAATAGGAGATGCACTTGTCACAGGCGCATGTCACACCCAAGGACGCAGCACCGATCCTGACCGTCGAGATCGAGGGTCCGCTGGCCATCCTGACCATGAACCGGCCCGAGAAGCGCAATGCAATGTGCGACGCGCTGCTCGATGCGATCGACGCATTTTTTTCCAGGCCGCCCCAGGGGGTCCGTGTCGTCATTCTGACCGGCACGGCGGGACACTTCTGTTCGGGGCTCGATCTCAGCGAGCATGTGGCCCGCGATGCCGAGGGCACGATGCGACATTCGCGCAATTGGCACCGGGTGATGGATCTCGTTCAGTTTTCGGGCCTGCCGGTCGTTTCGGCCATGTCCGGCGCCGTCATCGGCGGCGGACTGGAGCTTGCGGCCTCGACGCATGTGCGGATTGCCGAACCCTCCACCATCTTCCAGCTGCCGGAGGGGCGGCGCGGCATCTATGTCGGCGGCGGCGCCAGCGTCCGCATCGGCCGCATCCTCGGCTCCGACCGGATGTGCGAGATGATGCTGACCGGTCGTAAATACGGCGCCGAGGAAGCACTGGCATTGGGCCTCGCCCATTATGCGGTGGGCGAAGGCGAGGCGATGTCGCTCGCGCGCGAGCTGGCCCTGAAGATCGCGGAAAATGCCCAGCTATCGAATTTCATGATGATCCAGGCGATCAGCCGGATTTCCGACATGTCGCGCAGCGACGGCCTCTTTACCGAAAGCCTGGCGGCCGCCGTATCGCAGACCAGTGCGGATGCACAGGAAGGCCTGCGGGCCTTCCTAGAAAAGCGGAAGCCGGAGTTCCGGTAGATCGCGGGACAGAGTGAAAGGTCGAGATAGAGGAGGAATATCGATGACCAGCTTTACAAGACGGACAATCTTGGCCTCGATCGGGGCGGCTCTGACCGCGCCCGCAATCCTGACGCGGGCGCATGCCGCCGAAGTGACCCTTCGGCTGCATCATTTCCTGCCGGGCGTCGCCCCGATGCAGACGAAGTTCTTCGAGCCATGGGCCGCCGAACTGACCGCCGCCTCGAACGGGGCGATCGAGGTCCAGATTTTCCCGGCCATGCAGCTTGGCGGCAAGCCGCCGCAGCTTGCCGACCAGACGCGGCAGGGCATTTGCGACATCGCCTGGACGCTGCCGGTCTATACGCCCGGCCGGTTTCCGGTTGCCGAGACCATGGCGAATCCCTTCATGGTGACCAACGCCGAGAAAACCTCGGTGGCCATGCACAAGCTCATGGACGAGTTCGGGCAGAACGAATACCGCGGTATGAAGGTTCTGGCCTTCCACACCCACGATGGCGGCAAGCTGCACACCCGCAACGCGCCGGTGCGGAGCAAGGCCGATCTGAAGGGCCTGAAGCTCAGGGCGCCGAACCAGTCGACCGGCGATCTCTTGACCAATCTCGGTGCGGAGGTGGTCTTCTTCCCGGTGACGGAAATGGTGGTGGGTCTCTCGAACGGCGTGATCGACGGTTGTTGCCTGCCCTATGAAGTCGTCCCCGCCTTCAAGCTGCAGGAACTGACCTCCTACAGCGCGGCGCCGGCGCCGGCGGCACGCGGGCTCTATGCCAATACCTTTGCACTGGTCATGAACCAGGCCAAATACGAAAGCCTTTCGGACGATCTGCGCGGCGTCATCGACGCTGCCTCCGGCATGACGCTGTCGCATCGGCTCGGCAAGCAGTTCGATGAATTCGAGGCCTTCGGCAAGTCGGTGGTCGAGAAGCAGGGCAATCAGATCGCCGAGATTCCCACAGAGGAAATCGCGGCCTGGCGCGAGGCCGCCGCGCCGATCTATGACGCCTGGATCGCCAAGCTCAACGATGCGGGCCACGATGGCGCCGCCATCATGGCCCGTGCGAACGAACTGCTCGACGAGGGCTGACCATGGCGGAACGCTTTCGCATCGAGGGCGAGCAGGGGGGAGATTCCCTCCTGTTCCGGCTGCTCTATGTCGCCTGTACCGCGCTCGCAGGTCTTGGCGGGCTGGTCGTTCTCGGCGCCGCCTTGATGGTGACCCTGTCGGTTGCCAGTGCGACCCTGGGCCTCGGCGCCATTCGCGGCGAGTTCGAACTGGTGGAGCTCTCCTGCGCGGCCTGCGCCTCCTTGTTTCTGCCGCTGTGTCAGCTGGTGAAGGGACATGTCATGGTTGACGTGTTCACCAACTGGTTGCCCGGCGCGACCAACCGCACCATCGACGCGATCTGGACGGCGATCTTCGCGCTCGCCTGGTCCTTCCTGTGCTGGCGGCTCCTTGAAGGCCTGGTCGAAGTGCGTGGCTATGGTGACCGGACGATGCTCCTCAGCGCCCCGATCTGGTGGGTCTACACTCCGGCGGTCCTGGGCACCGGACTGTCGGCCGTCGTTGCGACCCTGCAGGGACTTTCAACGCTGTTCCCTCGCACTTTCCGGATAAGGACTGCTGCATGACTCCTTTTGCCATCGCGATCATCCTGGTCGTCGCGTTATTCCTTCTGATCTTCATTCGCATGCCGATCGCCCTCGCCATGGGACTGGTGGGCGCGGTGGGCTACGTCCAGCTGAGCTCGACGGCGAGCCTGTTGGCATATCTGAATACGGCCTGGGTCGACAAATTCATGTCCTACGACTTCGCCGTCGTTCCGCTCTTCATCCTGATGGGGCATCTGGCGACGAATTCCGGCATCTCCGCATCGATCTTCGCGGCGGCGCGCGCCTGGATCGGGCATCTGAACGGAGGCCTTGCGATGGCGGCGGTCGCGGGTTGCGCACTTTTCGGCTCGATCTCAGGCTCGTCGCTCGCAACTGCCTCGACCATGACGCGCGTGGCCATGCCGGAGATGCGCAAACACGGCTTTTCCAGCGCACTTTCCTCCGGAGCGCTGGCGGCGGGGGGAACGCTGGGCATCCTCATCCCGCCTTCCGTGGTTCTGATCATCTATGCACTGCTGACCGAGCAGAACATCGTCAAACTGTTCCTCGCCGCAACCGTTCCCGGCATATTGGCCGTCATCGGCTTCATGCTCGCCATTTCGGTCTATGTGCGGCTCTATCCCGAAGAGGGGCCGACCAGCGAGCGCGCAGACCTGCGTCAGCGGCTGCGGTCGCTGCGCGGCATCTGGCACGTGGTCCTGATCTTCGCGATCGTGCTCGGCGGCATCTATGGCGGCTTCTTCACCCCGGCGCAGGGAGCGGCGGTGGGAGTCGTGCTGACCCTGATCCTCGGGCGTCTGAAGGGCAAGCTCACTGCCCTGTCGGTCATCGACAGCCTGATCGACACCGCCGGATCGACCGCGATGATCTTCGCGATCGTCTTCGGGGCCGATCTGTTCAACGTGGCGCTGGCGCTCAGCCGCATGCCGGTCGAGGTGGCCGGGTTCTTTGCCGGCTCGGGCATTCCGCCGATGCTGGTCCTGCTCTCGATGGTCGTCTTCTATCTCGTCATGGGCTGCCTGATGGACAGCCTGTCGATGATCCTTTTGACCGTACCCGTCTTCTTCCCGACGATCATGGCCCTCGATTTCGGTCTGACCCCCGAGCACCTGGCAATGTGGTTCGGAATCCTCTCCCTCATCGTCGTCGAGATGGGCCTGATCACGCCGCCGGTGGGCATGAACCTCTTCGTCATCTCGGCCCTGGCCAAGGACATCCCGATGACCGAGATCTTCCGAGGCACGCTGCCGTTCATCATTGCCGAATTCACCCGCATTGCCGTCATCATCAGCTTTCCGGCCCTGAGCTACTGGCTCGTTGATGTCGTCGCGAACTGAGGAGGCCCGACCATTCCTGCGACCGCCAATTCTGATCCAGTCACGGATGCCGTGGAGCCGGACGACAGGCTGCTCCGCCAGTTCGTGGGATACAGTATCAAGCGAGCGTTCATTCCGGTCCAGGAGGACGTGAGCGACACCCTCGCACCGCTGGGACTGCGGGTCGGTACGTTCTCGGCGCTTGCGGTCGTCGTCGCGAGCCCCGGCATCTCTCAGACCCAGCTTTCCCAGATCCTGAATATCAAGCGTTCCGGCGTCGTGCTCGTCGTGGACGAACTGGAGGGAATGGGTGCCGTGGAGCGAATGCCGGTCGAATCCGACCGGCGCGCCTATGCGCTGCAGGTAACGGCGGAAGGACGGGAACTGTGGCAACGGGCCGAATTCGCCGTTCGGGCGCACGAGGCGGCACTTTTTTCCGAACTCAACCCGGAGGAACTGCGTGTCCTTCGGGGCTTGCTTGACCGCGCCGCCCGCGGGGCGCGGCGCCGACGGGGGGAAAGGCAATGATCGACGCGATGACCGGGCTGCGGACTGTCCCGCATTCCGTTTCCATGCGCCAGCTCCCGGGGCATCTGCTCCTGACCTCGAACCTGCCGCTCGATCCGGTCGCAAGGCGTACCGCCGACTGGCTGCACCGCTGGGCCGAGCAGGCGCCCCAACGGGTGTTTCTTTCCGAGCGTGCCGGCGAAGGCTGGCGCGACATCACCTACGCCGAGACGCTCGGGCATGTGCGGGCCATTGCCGCCGCGCTTATCGCACGCGGTCTCGGCCAGGAAACGCCCATCGCGATCCTCTCCGGCAACTCCGTCGACCACGCGCTGCTTTCCTTCGCTGCACAATATGCCGGCGTGCCGACGGTGCCGCTCGCCGAGCAGTATTCGCTGATCCCGGAGGCCCATGCGCGGCTCGTCTACGTCATCGAGAAGGTCCGGCCGAGGCTCGTCTTCGCCGACGATGCGGGGCGTTATGCCGGCGCGCTGGCCCTGCCGCAGTTCGACGGCATCGAGATCGTCGCGACCAGAACCGAAGGCGCCTCCAGGCCCGTCACTCCCTTCGCGGAGCTGCTCGAAGGAGACACGGCGGCCGATATCGACGGGCGCCTTGCCACGGTCGGCCCGGATACGGTCGCCAAGATACTCTTCACCTCCGGATCTTCATCCGACCCGAAGGGAGTGCTGACCACCCAGCGCATGCTGTGCGCAAACCAGTCGCAGATGGCCTCCGTCCTGCCCTTTCTCAAGGACCGGCCGCCGCGCATCTGCGATTGGCTGCCCTGGAACCATGTCTTCGGCGGCTCGCACAACGTCAACATGATGCTGGCGCATGGCGGAACGCTGACCATCGACAACGGCAAGCCGACCGGGACGCTGTTCAGCGAGACGGTACGCAACATCATTGCAAGAGCCGGAACGCTCTCTTTCAACGTGCCGGTCGGCTTCTCCATGCTGGTACGCGAAATGGAAACCAACGATGCCCTTCGCCAAGCCTATTTCCGCGATCTCGACATGATCTTCTATGCCGGCGCGTCGCTGCCGCAGGACGTCTGGACCCGCCTGGAGACGATGGCCATGGAGGTTCGCGGGCGCCTCCCGCTTATGATCTCGAGCTGGGGCATGACCGAGACGGCGCCGGCCACCATCATGGTGCACGAGCCCATCGGGCGTTCGGGCGTCGTCGGCGTGCCGCTGCCGGGAACCGAGGTCAAGCTGATCCCCGACGGCGACATGCGTTGCGAGTTGCGCGTGAAGGGACCGAACATCATGCCGGGATATTTCGGCGACCCGGCCAAGACCGCCGAGGCCTTCGACGAGGAGGGCTTTCTGCGGACCGGGGACGCGGTCCGGTTCGTCAGCAACGACGATCCCGACCGCGGCCTCACTTTCGACGGCCGCGTTTCGGAGGATTTCAAGCTCCAGACCGGCACCTGGGTCCAGGCTGGCAAGCTACGGCTGCAAGCACTGGAGGCCCTGCGGGGGCTGGTTCAGGATGTGGTGGTCTGCGGCCATGACCGCGATGCGATCGGACTTTTCATCTTTCCGCGCCCCGATCAGCTGCGCGGCGAGAACAGTTCGGATGGCGCCGTTATCGATGCGGCGCTGCAGGCCAGGATCGAGGCGCGGCTGCGCGACATGGCCGCGGCGGCCACCGGATCGGGCCGGCGCATCAGCCGCGCGATCATCCTTTCAGAGCCGCCTTCGCTGAAGGATGCGGAGATCACCGACAAGGGCTCGCTCAACGTCCGCAAGATCATCATGCGCAGGGCCACACTGCTCGAGCGCCTCTATGACAACGAAGACCCGGCGCTGATACGCGTCTGACGGAGGTTAGAATGGTGGATTTTGCCAAGGTCCGCGCGATCGACATCCATACCCACGCCGAAGAGCCCTGCGGCTGTCACGCGGATGATGGTTATGATGAGCTGCAGTCAACGATGGCGAGCTATTTCGGCGCTCCATGGAAGCACCCTCCGACCATTCCGGAGACGGCCGCGCACTACCGCGCCATGAACATCGCCGCGGTGATCTTCCCGGTCGACGCCGAACGTGAAACGGGCTATCGCCGTTACTCCAACGACGAGGTGCTCGAACTCGTCAAAGAGAACGATGACGTCCTGATCCCCTTCGCCTCGATCGACCCCTGGAAGGGGAAGATGGCCGTGCGCGAGGCGCGCCGGCTGATCGAGCAGCACGGCATCAGGGGGTTCAAGTTTCACCCCACCATGCAGGGCTTCTATCCGAATGACCGGATGGCCTATCCCTTCTACGAGGTGCTGGCCGAACACGGCTGCGTCGCACTTTTCCACACCGGACAAACGGGTGTGGGGTCCGGCATGCGCAGCGGCAACGGGATGCGCCTCAAATACTCCAACCCGATGTACCTCGATGACGTCGCGGTCGATTTTCCCGACATGAACATCATCGCGGCCCATCCGAGCTTTCCCTGGCAGGAAGAGGCAATTGCCGTCGCGCAACACAAGCCGAATGTCTATATCGACCTCTCGGGATGGTCGCCGAAATATTTCCCGCCGATCTTGGTGCGCTACGCCAACAGCCTTTTGAAGAAGAAGATGCTTTTCGGCTCGGACTGGCCGATGATTGCGCCCGAGAAATGGCTCGATGCCTTCGACAAGGCGGATTTCAAGGACGAGGTGCGGCCGCTCATTCTCAAGGAGAATGCGATGCGGCTCCTCGGTGTCGGCAGGTGATTCCCTTCACCGCGCCGGTCGAAGGCGCGACTGACCCGGCCACGTTTTCCTGCAGCGGATTTTGCGCGTCTTATTGGACGCGCAAAGGCCGCTGCAGCACTTTGAATTGCCCCTAGACTATCTTACCAAGTGGGACGTTCAAACTTGTCGATGGTGTCGGCGGTGATCTTGTCGATGGCGATCTCTTGCACGTCCGGCGCTCATCGATCCGGTGCGCTGGATAACCGGCAATGCGGTGAAGCAAGTGGGCGAGCCAGGCCTGCGGATTTTTTTGTAGCTCGTTGAAAGATCAAAGTGGATGAAAAAGCTCAGCCTCGACGCGACCGATATTCGCATCCTCAGTGCGGTACAGAAACATGGGCAGCTCAGCAAAACCAAACTGGCCGAGATCGTCAACTTGTCGGCGACGCCGTGCTGGGCGCGTTTGGCCAGGCTGAAAGGGGCTGGATACATCCGGGGTTACCACGCCGATGTTGCCCTTGAGCGCATCGTCGATTTTACCCAGGTCGTCGTCACCGTCTCGCTGACACAGCACCGAAAGGTCGATTTCGACAGGTTCGAGGACCGCATTCGGAAGCAGGACGAGATCGTCGAATGCATCGCGACTGGCGGCGGCATGGATTATGTTCTGAAGATCTTCACCCCGACCCTGTCCGCTTTTCAGGAGTTGATGGAAACCCTGCTTGCCGAGGAACTGGGGATCGGTCGGTACATGACCTATATCGTCACGCGCGAGGTCAAATTCACGCAGCCCAACCTGACGGATCTGGCGACAAGAAGCGGTCATTTGAAAGCAAGAGACTGAACGGTCTTTCCGGCGCCCGCACAAAAGCCCTTTTGGTCTTTCCGGGACGTGTTTTCAGTCCGCAAGTCCACCACATCCCAAGCTAATTGTTCTTCCACGGCAGCAGGCCGCTGGTGCAGAAGGGTGATACCATGACACAATCGAACGACTTTGGGTTCGGCACGCAGATCCGCAAATCCCCCTATTTCGATGCAACCGTCCGCTGGGGCGCCAAGGGATTCTCGGTCTATAATCACATGTACATCCCGCGTGATTTCGGTGACCCGGAACAGAATTTCTGGAACCTTGTGAATGACGCGATCCTGTGTGACGTGGCGGTCGAGCGCCAGGTCGAGATCGCCGGTCCAGATGCCGCCAAATTCGCGCAAATGCTGACGCCGCGCGATCTGTCGAAAATGGCCGTCGGGCAGTGCAAGTACATCCTGATCACCAATGCCGATGGCGGCATCCTGAACGATCCGATCCTCCTGCGTCTGGGCGAAAACCACTTCTGGATCTCGCTGGCCGACAGCGATATTCTGCTTTGGGCTCAAGGCGTTGCCGTGCACTCCGGCATGGATGTCACGATCCGCGAGCCTGATGTGTCGCCCCTGCAATTGCAGGGCCCGAAATCGGGCGAGATCATGAAGGCGCTCTTTGGCGACAGCATCATGGACCTGAAATACTACTGGCTGCGCGAGGTCGATCTGGACGGCATCCCGCTGATCGTGTCGCGCACCGGCTGGTCGAGCGAACTGGGCTACGAGCTCTACCTGCGGGACGGGTCGCGCGGGGACGAGCTGTGGGAGAAGATCATGGCGGCAGGCGCCCCCTTCGGTCTGAAGCCGGGCCACACCTCTACGATCCGCCGGATCGAAGGCGGCATGCTCTCGTATCATGCCGATGCCGATATCCACACCAACCCGTTCGAGCTAGGGCTTGATCGATTGGTGAACCTCGACATGGAGGCCGATTTCATCGGCAAGGCCGCGCTGCGCCGCATCGAGGACGAGGGTGTTCGCCGCAAGCAGGTGGGTCTTGTCATCGACGGCGCACCGCTGAAGGGACCCAACACCACCTCCTGGACGATCAACAAGGACGGTGCCGTGGTCGGCAAGGTCACCTCGGCTATCTATTCGCCGCGACTGAAGCAGAACATCGCCCTCGCAATGGTCTCGGTTGAGATCCCCGGGATGGGAGCCGATCTTGAGGTGATGGCGCCGTCTGGCCCGACGCGCGCAGTGGTCGTTGATATCCCCTTTTTCGACCCCAAGAAATCGCTTGCAGCCGCGTGACAGCCGGAAGGGAGCTTCGCCACATGTCCGAACTTTCGATCCAGCTGCATTGGCAGCGCATTGAGCCGGAACTGAAACCCGGCGCCTATTCGGCCGAACATACCGTTCAGTACAACAACAAATTTCACGTTCAGGTGGACGCCGCCCCGGATTGGGGCGGCGACCCCGCCAACACCAACCCCGAACAGGCCCTCGCCTCGGCGCTTTCGAGTTGCCACATGATGACCTTTCTTGCCCTCGCGGCCAAGGCCGGCTGGCCGGTGGCCACCTATCACGACTACGCGGTCGCACATCTTGGCAAGAACTCCAAGGGACAGATGTCGGTGACCCGTATCGATCTGCATCCGGTGGTGCGCTTCGACACCGGCTTTCAGGTCAGTGCAGCGGAAATGGAGCAGATGCAGGACCGCGCGCATCGCTATTGCTTCATCGCCAACACGCTGGCCGACAGCGTCGGTGTCAACATCCTGTAACAGCCGTAAAGGAACGGACCCGTGCAAGACAGCGATATCCTGCTGCGTGATCTTGATGACAGTGGCATCCTGCGCCTGACGCTGAACGATGCCGGTCGGCGCAACGCTTTGTCCGAGGCAATGCTGTCCGAACTGGGCGCCGCTTTTGCGCAAGCGGGGACCGACCCGGCGGTGCGTGTGATCATTCTGGCCGCGAACGGGCCAGCCTTCTGCGCCGGCCACGACCTGAAGGAAATGACCGCCGCGCGCGCGAATCCGGATCGCGGACGGGCTTATTTCAGTAAGGTCATGCCCATGTGTTCGGGCGTCATGCAGACAATTGTCAACTGCCCCAAGCCCGTCATCGCCGAGGTTGCAGGCATTGCAGCGGCGGCGGGCTGCCAGTTGGTCGCCAGTTGCGATCTGGCGGTTGCGGCGGACACCGCCCGGTTCAGCACGCCGGGCGTTCATATCGGTCTGTTCTGCTCGACCCCGATGGTCGCCCTCTCACGCAACGTGGCTAACAAGCACGCAATGGAAATGCTGCTGACGGGCGAAATAACCGGGGCCGCCCGCGCGGCCGAAATCGGGCTGGTCAACCGAACCGTGGCGCCTGAAGCCTTGCGCGACGCAACCACTGAAATGGCGCGCAAGATCGCGTCCAAGTCGAGCATGACGCTGGCCATCGGCAAACGCGCTTTCTATGCACAGCGCGAGATGCCGCTGTCCGAGGCATATGATTACGCCTCGCAGGTGATGGTCGAAAACATGCTCGCCCGGGACGCCGAAGAAGGCATCGGCGCTTTCATCGAAAAACGCGCGCCCCAATGGCAGGATCAGTGAGGTCCGGCATGGCAAACTCGTACAAAACCGATCTGGACCGTACGCCGGCCAATTTTCAGCCGCTGACCCCGCTGGGCTTCCTCGAACGCGCGGCCAGCGTCTTTCCGGATCACACTGCGATCGTGCATGGCGCGCTGCGCCGCACCTATGCCGAATTCTATGCGCGCTCGCGGATGCTTGCCTCGGCATTGGCCGGACATGGGATCGGGCGCGGCGACACGGTGTCGGTGCTGCTTCCCAACACGCCGCCGATGCTCGAATGCCACTACGGCGTGCCGATGTGCGGCGCGGTTCTGCATTCGATCAACACCCGCCTGGATGCGGCGATCATCGCATTCCAGCTTGATCACGCGATGTCCAGGTTCGTGATCGTGGACAGGGAGTTCATGCCGCTGATGCAAGAGGCGCTTGCCATTGCCAGTGTCGAGCCCGTGTTGATCCAATGCGACGATCCGGAATATGCTGGGCCGGCGCCCACCACCGAAGCGGCCGATTACGAGGCGTTCCTGTCAGAGGGCGACCCCGACTTTGCCTGGCTGATGCCCGAGGACGAATGGGATGCGATCTCGATCAACTACACCTCGGGCACGACCGGCGACCCCAAGGGTGTGGTATCCCATCACCGGGGGGCCTACCTGCTTGCTCAGGGCAATGCGCTGACCACCTCTATGCAGAAACACGCGGTCTATCTTTGGACCCTGCCGATGTTTCATTGCAACGGCTGGTGCTTCCCCTGGACAATGTCGGCCATCGTCGGCACCCATGTCTGCCTGCGGCAGGTGCGGCCTGAACCGATCTGGAACGCGCTGGCCTGCGAAGGTGTCACCCATCTGTGCGGCGCGCCCGTCGTGATGTCGCTACTGATCTCGGCCCCGGACGCGGTGAAACGCGATCTGGACCGATCCGTGCGGTTCTTTACCGCCGCCGCTCCGCCGCCAGAGTCGGTGCTGACCGAGATGAAGGATGCAGGGTTCGATGTGACGCACCTGTATGGGCTGACGGAAACCTATGGGCCTGCGGTCGTCAACGACTGGCATCAAGGCTGGTCAGATCTGGACCCGGCCAGGCAGGCTGCGCTGAAGGCCCGCCAAGGTGTGCGCTACCTGCCGCTGGAACAGCTTGACGTGCTTGATCCCGACACGATGCTGCCCGTGCCACGCGACGGCCAGACGATGGGAGAGGTCATGTTCCGCGGCAACGTCGTGATGAAGGGCTATTTCCGCAATCCCGCGGCTACGCAGAAAGCCTTTGCCGGCGGCTGGTTCCATTCTGGTGATCTGGGTGTCATGCATCCCGACGGGTATATCCAACTCAAGGACCGGTCAAAGGATGTCATCATTTCGGGCGGCGAGAACATATCTTCGATCGAGGTCGAGGAAGTGCTCTACCGCCATCCCGCGGTTGCCGTTGTCGCCGTCGTGGCGATGCCACATGACAAATGGGGCGAGGTGCCCTGCGCCTTTGTCGAGCTGAAAACGAATTCGACGGTCGACGAGGCCACGCTGATCGGCTTTTGCCGCCAGAACCTGGCCGGGTTCAAGGCGCCGAAACGCGTGGTCTTCCAGGAGCTTCCCAGAACATCGACAGGGAAGATCCAGAAATTCGCCCTGCGCGAGCAAGCCCGCGGGCTCGCCGCCTGAACGCCACGTCCGAGGACCGCGAGGTGGCAGGCACGGCAAGTGCTGAGGGATGTGCAGACGGGGACGGAATGACGATCCTGCGGTTGGGCTACGACCACCAGCCCATGCTCTCTTCAAGCCGCACCGACCAGGTAAATCAGGGTGAGGCTGAGCGTCGAGATAAACAGCCAGGCCACCGCGCCCAGAACAAGAGGAAATCCCCTTGAGCCGCAGTTTCCGTATATCCGTTTCCAGCCCCATTGCCGCCAGCGCCACAGCCAGCAGGAAGGCAGTCGCGGTTACGATCCGGCAGTGCCATTCGGTCGGCACCTGCACCGCCGAGTTCAGCAGCATTACGCCGATAAAGCCGAAAACGAACCATGGCACAGGCGGTTTTGTAGCGGCCTGATCATTTGCGCGCCGCATAGCGTAGCGAGTGCGCCCAATGCCAGGATCGCCGGGGCAAGCAGGATTACCCGGCTCAGCTTGGTGATGGTGCCCATCTGGCCGGCGACCTCGCCTTGCGCGAAAGCTCTCCGACAGCCTGCGCAACTTCGTGAACTCTGGAACCGATCCATAGTCTAAATCGAGGTCGATTGAAGGAGAGATGCAGCGCGCCCCGCCCGCAGGTCACGCGAACCGCACGGCGCTTTTCGCGCGCGCTTTCGCGGCTTCTTCCTCACGGTTGCGTGGCGGTTGGGATGTCTCCAGAGAACCGAGCAGCTCGCGGGCGCATTCCGCGATTGAACGCACGGCGTGATCGAACGCCGCTTCATTACGCTTCGACGGCCTGATCGTACCGGATAGCTTGCGCACGAACTGGAGCGCAGCATCGTGGATCTCCTGGTCAGTCGCCGGCGGTTCGAAATTGAACAGCGTTCTTATGTTTCTGCACATGCCTTGCTCCCGGTCATCCTCGTCTTCAAATAGTTTGCGGTGGACCGCGGCCGGTAAAGCCCAATCCCGGCAGCCGGCCTATTCGGCGGCAGTCCTCCGTCGCGGCAACACCCAGTCGGGGCGCGGATAATGGCAGGTGTAACCGTTGGGATAGCGCTGCAGATAATCCTGATGCTCCGGCTCCGCCTCCCAGAAGTCCCCGATCGGGCAGACTTCGGTCACGACCTTGCCCGGCCAAAGTCCCGACGCCTCGACGTCTGCGATGGTGTCCTCGGCTATTCGCTTCTGCTCATCGTCGGCATAGTAGATCGCGGAGCGGTAGGAGAGGCCGATGTCATTGCCCTGCCGATTTCTGGTGGTCGGATCATGAATCTGGAAGAAGAACTCCAGAATCTGCCTGTAGCTGATGGTTTCAGGATCGAAGACGATTTCGATCGCCTCGGCATGGGTGCCGTGATTGCGATAGGTCGCGTTCGGCACGTCGCCGCCGGTGTAGCCGACGCGGGTCGATATAACCCCCGGGAGCTTGCGGATCAGATCCTGCATCCCCCAGAAGCAGCCGCCGGCCAAAACAGCTTTCTCGGTCATTCAGATTTCCTCCACCTGGTCGATGAACGCGCCATAGCCCTCGGCTTCCATTTCCTCGCGTGGAATAAAGCGCAGGGCAGCGGAATTGATGCAATAGCGAAGTCCGCCGCGGTCTGGCGGGCCATCGGGAAACACATGGCCGAGGTGACTGTCGCCATGCGCGGAGCGCACCTCGGTGCGGATCATACCATGGGAGCTATCCCGCAATTCGTTGATGTTTGCCGGTACGATCGGCTTGGTGAAACTCGGCCAGCCGCAGCCGGAATCGAACTTGTCGGACGAAGCGAACAGCGGTTCGCCGGAAACGACGTCGACATAGATCCCCGGCCTTTTGTTGTCGCAATATTCCCCCGTGAAAGGGCGTTCGGTGCCGTTCTGCTGCGTCACACGATATTGCTCGGGCGAAAGCTTCCTGATGGCCTCGTCGGTCTTTGCATAGTTCATTGCCTATCTCCGTCCTCGCATCTGCTTCCTGAATATGGCGATTGCCCACGAGGATTTCCAATGCGGGACGTGCATGGATTCAATGCCCCCGGGAGAAGGCCTTCCGATCTTTGCCGATCTGGTCTGGCTCATTGGCTGCTCTCATCTTCACCGCCGTCGACATTGAGATAAGCGAGGACCACGAGACTGCTCAGATTGATGACGCTCAGAACGACCGCGACGTTCAGGTTTCCCAGTCCGACGGCCGCGCCGATGGCGCCGGCATTCCAGATGCTGGCGGCGGTAACAAGTCCCTTCACATTGTGCCGCAGCTTGACGATCGCACCGCCTCCTATGAAACCCACGCCGGTCACGACGCCCTGGAGCACGCGCGCCTGAGCTTCCGCACTCCCCGGAAAGTCGGTGTTGACGACGAGCGCGAAGCCGCAGGCCGCCACGGCGACGATCGGAAGGGTCCTGAAGCCGACGCTGTAGCGGCCGCGTCCCCTTTCCCATCCGATCGGAAGGGCCAACGTGAAGGCAATCAGGATCTTGGTCAGATCCTGAATCAGGCGGTCGAGATCAAAACCCAGCTCCATTTTCGCTGCACCCACCCGGAAACGGCCTATGGCGCCGCCGCGTTATGCGGAGGCCGAACCAGCTCCAACCGGAGTGCGCCGGATAGGTTCCCAGGACGCGCCCGCATGCACGCCTTCTCTGCCGCGCACTGTATGCCCGCCCCTCAGCGGCCGAGGACGGAATGGATCGCATCGGCTGCTGCCTCGACCACGATATCGGCTTCCTCGCGCGTCAGGCAGAGCGGCGGCGCGAAACCGAGGATGTCGCCCTGCGGCATGGCGCGGCCGAGGACGCCGCGCTCGGCGAGCGCCGTTGCAACCTGCGGCCCGATCTTGCGCCCGGGATCGAAGAACCTGCGATCGTCGCGGTCCTCGACGAATTCGACCGCTGCCATCAGGCCGTCGCCGCGCACCTCGCCGACATGGGCGTGGTCGCCAACCGCCTTTTGCAGTTCGGCTCGGAAATAGGTCCCCGTCGAACCCGCATTCTCGACGATGCCGAGCTCATCGATCAGCTCGAGATTGGCGATGCCGGCGGCGGCACAAATCGGGTGCGCCGAATAGGTCCAGCCATGGCCGATCGGACCGAGCTCGTCCGAGCCCTTCACCAGCACCTGCCAGACGCCGTCGGAGACGATCGAGCCGGAAAGCGGCGCGTAGGCCGAGGTCAGCCCCTTGGCAATGGTGATCAGGTCCGGCTTGATGCCGTAGTGATCGGCGCCGAACATCGTGCCGAGGCGGCCGAAACCGGTCACGACCTCGTCGGCGACGAGCAGGATATCGTATTTCCGGAGCACCGCCTGGATCTTCTGCCAATAGCCCTTTGGCGGCGGCACGATGCCGCCGGTGCCGAGGATCGGCTCGCCGATGAAGGCGGCGACCGTCTCCGGCCCTTCGGCGACGATCATCTCCTCGAGCTTATCGGCGCAATATTGCGAGAACTGCTCTTCGCTCATCGCGCGATCGGGACGGCGGAAATAATAGGGCGCCTCCGTGTGCAGGATCGGCGCACGCGGCAGGTCGAAGGCGTTGTGGAAGAGGTGAAGGCCTGTCAGCGATCCGGTCATCACGCCCGAGCCGTGATAGCCGCGCCAGCGCGAGATGATCTTCTTTTTCTCCGGCCGGCCGAGAATGTTGTTGTAGTACCAGATGAGCTTGATGTTGGTCTCGTTGGCGTCCGAGCCGGAAAGCCCGAAATAAACGCGGGACATCCCTTCCGGCGCCCGCTCGATGATCATCTTGGAAAGCCGGATCGAAGCTTCCGTGCCGTGGCCGACATAGGCGTGATAATAAGCGAGATTCTTTGCCTGTTCGGCAATCGCCTCGGCAATCTTCTGGCGGCCATAGCCGACATTGACACAGTAGAGGCCGGCAAAAGCGTCGAGGCTACGCTTGCCGGCAATATCGGTGATGTAGACGCCTTCGCCGCCAGCGATCACGCGGCTTGCACTCTCGCCGCGCGCGTGCATGCCCATATGGGTGGAGGGATGGAAAAAGTGGTCGCGATCCCAGGCGGTGAGTTCGTTGCTTCTTTCGAGCATGGTCTTTCCTTTCGCGGTCAGGCAGCGGTGTCGATGCAGAGATATTTGAGCTCGGTGAAGGCCTCCATGCCGTGACGGGAGCCCTCGCGGCCCAGGCCGGATTGCTTCCAGCCGCCGAAGGGGATCGGTCCGCCGGTGATCTTCACCCGGTTGATCGCGACCATCCCGTATTCCAGCGCCCGGGCGAGCCGCATCTGGCGGGCGCCGTTTTCGGTGACGACATAGGCGACGAGCCCGTACTCGGTGTCGTTGGCACGATCGATCACTTCGTCCTCGCTGTCGAAGCCGGTGACGGCCGCGACCGGGCCGAATGTCTCCTCACGCATGATCAGCGCCTCGTCGGGCACGTCGGCCAGCAGCGTCGGCTGGAAGAACAACGGCCCTGCCGGGTGGCGCCGGCCGCCGGCGACGAGCCTTGCTCCCCGCTTCAAGGCGTCGGCCACGTGCTCTTCGACCTTGGCGATGGCCCGCGCATGCATCAGGGGTCCAATGTCGGTGCCGGGCTCGAGGCCGGGGCCCGTCTTCAGGCGCGCGATCCGCGCTGCGAAAGCCTCCTCAAAGGCGTTGAGGATCGGTCGTTCGACGTAGATGCGATTGGCTGCGAGACAGTCCTGCCCGGAGGTCGCGAACTTCGCCGCGACCGCAATGTCGGCTGCCTTCCCGACATCGGCGTCGGCAAAGACGATCAGCGGGGCCTGGCCGCCGAGCTCCATCACCAGCCGCTTCATCGTCGGCGCGGAGCTCGCCGCGATGAGCCGACCGATCTCAGTCGACCCGGTGAAGCTCATCGCGCGGACGCGGGCGTCTTCGCACATGTGCCCGACGACCGTCGACGCCTTTCCCGGAACGACATTGAATACGCCCGGCGGGAGACCGGCGCGTTCGCCGAGTTCGGCAAGGGCCAGAGCCGAAAGAGGCGTTTCGGAAGAGGGGTGCGAAATGACGGTGCAACCGGCCGCAAGTGCGGCAGCCGCCTTGCGGGTGACCATGGCGGAGGGAAAGTTCCAGGGCGTGACGATGCCGACGACGCCAAGCGCTTCGCGGCGCACGATCATCTCCGCGCCCGGCAGATGGCTCGTCACGCTTTCGGCGTTGAGACGCTTGCCTTCCTCGGCATACCACTCGATGAACGAGGCGGCGTAGTCGATTTCGCCACGCGATTCCGCAAGCGGCTTGCCCTGCTCCAGCGTCATCAGCAGGGCAAGGTCCTCCTTGGCGGCAAGCATCAGTTCGTACCACTTGCGCAGAATGGCGGCCCGTGCTTGCGGCAGCATGCTGCGCCATGCGGGGAATGCCTTGGCAGCGGCATCGATGGCCTCGGCCGTCTGGGCCTCATCGACCGAAGCGACGAAGGCGAGCGCCGCGCCGCTGGCCGGATCGTCCACTTCGATACACTTGCCGTCGCGTCCGCCAACCCAACGGCCGCCGACATAGGCGAGCTCACGCAGCAATTGCCGGTCGTTCAGCTGCTTCAGGGCTTCGTGAAACGCGGTTCGGGCAAAGACTGCGGTCATGGCGGGTCTCCTCGGTCTGGTCTCCACAAGTTTGCCAGCCTTGCCGCGAGAGATTGACCAAACACCCGGTGCGAGCCGGAGACTTTGACCAAAGTAGCGGCGGTCGCGAGAGAGATTGTCTCCGCGTCCAGGAAAATCGCTTCAGGTTGTGGAACAGAAGCTCTCCTCGGCCGTTGTGCGAAACACGTCTCCGCGTGAACGAGGGAGGATTGCGCCATGAATCCGTCATTGCCCCATCGCCCCGCCGCCACGGCTGATGAGCACATCCTGACCGTGCAGGAGGCGCTGGAGCCGCTGTATGTCGAGCTAGAGCAAGAGGTGGAAGCCGCGCTCATCGAGGCGGCGATTTCCGCCGGCTGGTCCGCCGACGAAGCGCTCGAGGCGATCGACGAATTGAAGCGGCACGACATTTTGGACGATCACACAAGCTAGCGCAAAGCCCCCGGGTCATCGGCGGGCTGCCTGGCTCCATCCTTTTCAATTCACCTGAGGCAAGAGCGAGTCGAGCGGCAGCACGGCCTCTTCCTTGACCGTTTTGGTGACGATGTAGGTGAAATAGCGGTCGATGCCGATGTCCCGGCCGAGCAGCTCGTCGACAAGTCGCTGATAAGCATCGATGTCGGCCGTCACCACCTTGAGCATATAGTCCACCCCGCCGCCGACCGACCAACAGGCGACGATCTCGGGAGTGGAGGCGATCGCGCGCTCGAAGCGGTCGAAATCCGCCTGGCGATGGTTGCCCAGCGTCACCTCGACGAAGACGCTCGCAACCGGTGCAACACGGCGGAGCGCCAGCCGGGCGTGATAACCGGTGACGATGCCGGCCTTTTCGAGCTTCCTGAGCCGCACCCAGCACGGTGTCGGCGACAGGCCGGCTTTCTCGGCGAGCGCCAGCTTGGTAATGCGCCCGTCGGCCTGAATCGCCTCCAGGATGCGCAGATCGATGGCGTCGAGTTTCATTGGCTGGCTTTCGAGGCTTGATTGTTCAAGTGACAAGTCGAGAAAAGAGATTGGAGTCTCACTTTTGCATTGTCAATTGAGATGAATTTTATCAGTGTCAAATCATGACAAGTTGGACCCCCGACATCACGCTCCTCAGCCGTCCGGCCTATCTCTCTCTGGCCGACCAATTCTCCCGCGCCATTCAGGAGGGCAAACTTCAGACCGGGGCGCGCCTGCCTACGCATCGAAAGCTCGCGGAGGAGCTGCAGCTCTCGGTACAAACGGTAAGCCGCGCCTATGAGGAGCTTATCCGCCGGGGTCTCGTCACGGGCGAGGTCGGCCGCGGCAGCTTCGTTCAGACGAGCCCGCGCGAGCCGGACCCTCCCTATCTGCCGGAGCGCCTCGGCGAATTGATCGATCTTTCGATCCTCAAGCCTGTCTGCGAGCAGCTTCATCTTGAAAAGCTGCGTCAGGCCTTTGCCTGGCTCGCGGAGAACCTTCCCGCCAGTTCGGCACTGTCCTTCCGGCCGAACATGGTGTTCCCGCGTCACCGCAATGTCGCCGCCGAGTGGCTGTCACGCTGTGGGCTCGCCGTGTCACCGCTCAATGTCAATCTTACCAACGGTGCGACCTCGGCGATGACCGTGGCGCTGATGAGCGTCGCCCCGCCGGGTTCGACGGTTGCGACGGAAGCCGTCAGCCATCACACGCTCGTGCCGCTTTCCAGCTATCTCGGCATTCACCTACAGGGCCTGGCGATCGACGACGACGGCATGATTCCGGATGCATTGGACGAGGCCTGCCGCAAAGGCGTCGTGCGTGCCGTGTTCCTGCAGCCGTCGGTGATCAATCCGACCGCGACCCTGATGAGTGCCGAACGGCGGGGCGCGCTCGCAGAGGTGGCGCGACGGCACGACGTTGCGATAATCGAAAACGACATCCTGGGCCCCCTGGTGGAAGGCCGGTTGCCGCCGGTGGCGGCCCTCGCGCCGGAGCGAACCCTTTATGTCACCAGCTTCACCAAGATTACGGTGCCGGGTTTGAGGATCGGTTATCTCGTGGCGCCGGACCGCTACGTCGCGGCCGTCGCCAACCGGCATCTCGTGTCGAGCTGGATGGCCACGCCCTCGATTGCGGAGATCGCAACGCGCTGGGTGAGCGACGGCACGGCACTCGAGCTCGTGAATTGGCAGCGCCGCGCACTCGCCGCGCGCCAGCGGATTGCCGCGCAGGCGCTTGCCGGGCTTGCCTATCGCAGCCACCCCCAAAGCCTCCATGCCTGGTTGCCGCTGCCCGAGGGGCATCAGGAAGATGCCTTCGTCTCACAGGCGCGGCTGCGCGGGGTGGCGATCGCCCCGGGCGCTTCTTTCCGCACGGCCGATAGCGGTTGGCGCCCGGCGGTGCGGATATCGCTCGGTTCGACGACGGAAGAGGAGCTCAAGACGGGGCTCGGTACCGTCGCCTCCCTGGCACTGGGCGATCCGGAGGCGCTATTGCTGGCGATCTGAGTGGGATCGCGAGATTTTTGGCTCTGCCAGCGCAATTGTCATGATATTATTATTGGGATTGACATGATTTCGGATGCGTCCCATCGTTAGCGCGTGAATGCCTCGGAGGGACACGCATGACCGAGCCGATCATCCGCATAGACAACATCGTCAAGAGATACGGTCCTCTGACCGTTCTCGACGGCCTGTCGATGGAGGTGATGCCGGGGGAGAAGCTTGCGCTGATTGGCCCGTCGGGCTCGGGCAAGACGACAATCCTTCGCATCTTGATGACCCTGGAGACGATCAGCGAGGGCTTCATCCAGATCGATGGCGAGCAGCTCTACCACATGAAAAAGGCGGGAAGCCTCGTTCCGGCCGACGAGCGGCATCTGCACAGGATGCGCGAGAAGATCGGCATGGTCTTCCAGCACTTCAACCTGTTCCCCCACAAATGCGTGCTCGACAACATTACCCTGGCGCCGATGCTGACCAAGGGCATGGACCGGGCGGCCGCCGAAAAGCGGGGGATGGAGCTTCTCGACATGGTCGGCCTCGCCGATAAGGCGAAAAGCATGCCGGCGCAGCTTTCCGGCGGCCAGAAACAGCGCGTGGCGATTGCCCGGGCGCTGGCGCTCTCCCCGAAGATCATGCTGTTCGACGAGGTGACCTCGGCGCTTGATCCCGAACTTGTCGAGGAAGTGCTGAGCGTCATGCGCAAGCTTGCCGCCGAGACGGACATGACCATGCTGCTCGTCACGCACGAAATGGGCTTTGCCCATGATTTCGCCGACCGGGTGCTGTTCTTCGACCGCGGCAAGATCGTCGAGGAGGGGAAGCCTGGGGACATCTTCCGGCACCCGAAACAGGAACGCACGCAGATCTTCCTGCGCAAGATCATAGCGGCAGGGCACCGCGTCTAAGCCTGAAGGCGCCGACATTGCCTCAGACAAAAACATCGAGAGAACAACAGAGGAGTTGGGAACCATGAAACTGAGAGACTTGATGGCAATGGCGGCAGGGGCCACCGCGCTGATGGCAGTGGCCGCGGATGCGCCGGCCGCAGCGGACGAAACCAAACTGGAGGAACTCAAGGAACAGGGATTTGCGCGCGTGGCGATCGCGAACGAACCGCCTTTCACGGCAGTCGGTGCCGACGGCAAGGTCTCCGGTGCAGCGCCCGACGTCGCCCGCGAAATCTTCAAGCGCCTCGGCGTTCCGGAAATCGTCGCTTCGATCTCCGAATACGGCGCGATGATCCCGGGACTCCAGGCCGGACGCCATGACGCGATCACCGCCGGTCTCTTCATGAAGCCGGAGCGTTGCGCGGCGGTTGCCTATTCCGAGCCGATCCTGTGCGATGCCGAGGCCTTTGCGCTCAAGAAGGGCAACCCGCTGGGACTGAAAAGCTACAAGGATATCGCCGACAACCCGGATGCGAAGATCGGCGCGCCGGGCGGCGGCACCGAAGAAAAACTGGCGCTCGAAGCCGGCGTGCCGCGCGATCGCGTCATCGTCGTGCCGGACGGTCAAAGTGGGATGAAAATGCTGCAGGACGGTCGCATCGACGTCTATTCGTTGCCGGTGCTGTCGATCAACGACCTCATCTCGAAGGCGAACGATCCTAATCTCGAAGTCGTAGCGCCCGTCGAGGGTGCCCCGGTTTATTGCGATGGCGCCGCCTTCAGGAAAGGCGACGAGGCCTTGCGCGACGCCTTCGACGTCGAGCTCGCCAAGATGAAGGAGTCGGGCGAGTTCGCCAAGATCATCGAGCCCTACGGCTTCTCGGCCAAGGCCGCGATGTCGACGTCTCGCGAAAAGCTCTGCTCCGCCCAGTAAGCCTGAGCGCCACCGCTTCCAATGCCTTTCCGCCGGTTTGCCGGCGGGAAGGCGGCAGCAGCCGGCCGCATGAACGAGCCGAATTCTCAGGGGAAACGACACGGGTATGATCGACTGGTCCGGCTATATCGGATTGATTCTGCAAGGCGCGTGGGTGACCGTCCAGCTCACCCTGATGGGCTCGGCGCTGGCCGTCGTCGCCGCCTTTGCGGCAGGCCTCGGGCGCGTCAGCCGTTTCGGGTCGGTACGCGCGCTAGCCACGGTCTATATCGAGTTCTTCCGCGGCACCTCGATTTTCGTTCAGCTCTTCTGGGCCTATTTCGTGCTGCCCTTCGTCGGCATCACGCTGACGCCGCTGCAGGCAGGCGTGCTCGCGCTGGGCTTGAATGTCGGCGCCTATGGTGCGGAAGTGGTGCGGGGCGCGGTGAAGGCGATCGGCCGCGAGCAACGGGAAGCCTGCGTCGCGCTCAATCTCACGCGCTATCAAGCGATGCGCCACATCATCCTGCCGCAGGCATTGCCGCTGATGCTGCCGACCTTCGGCAACAACGCCATCGAGCTCTTGAAGGGGACCGCCGTCGTCTCGCTGATCTCTCTTACCGATATGACGTTTCAGGCCCAGGTGGTCCGGGCGCAAACGGGCAGCACGCTGATCCCGTTCGCCACGATCCTGGTGCTTTACTTCATCATGGCCTGGCTGATCTCGCTCGGCATGCGCTGGCTGGAGCGGCGCGTGACCCGTGGCCTCGATGGCGTGAGGGTTTGACCATGGAATGGGACTGGGAATTCGTTCGCCAGATCATGCCGACCCTCATCGAGGGACTGAAGATCACCATCCTCGCCACCATTCTCGGCGCCGGCGTCGCCGCGGCGATCGGCCTCGTCTTCGCCATCCTGCGCATGGTGGCGCCGGCGCCGATCGCGCGGGCGACGAGTTTTGCGGTGGAGTTTATCCGCGGCACGCCCTTGCTCGTGCAACTCTACTTCATCTTCTACGTGCTGCCGGATGTCGGCATCCGTCTGCCTGCCCTCGTCGCCGGCGTCATCGGCCTCGGCATCCACTACGGCACCTATGCCGCCGAAGTTTATCGCGCCGGCATCGAGAATGTTCCGCGCGGGCAATGGGAGGCCGCCAAGGCGACAAACCTCACGGCGCGCCAGACCTGGATTCATGTGATCCTGCCGCAGGCGATCCCGCCGATGATCCCGGCGCTCGCCAACTATCTGATCGCCATGTTCAAGGAGACGCCGCTGCTTTCGGCAATCACGGTGCTCGAACTCATGAACCAGGCAAAGAGCATCGCCAACAGCAACTACCGCTACATCGAACCGATGACGCTGGTCGGCGTGTTCTTCCTGATCATGAGCCTGATTTCGGTCGTCTTCCTGCGTTGGCTGGAAGAGCGCTACGCCCGGGTGGACGAACGCTGATGCAAAGAAACAACGCCCTCTCCATGACAGCGCGCGCGCCGCGCCTCGACGACCGGCCTTTCGGAAAGCGCATTGGGCTCGTCGTCCTTGCCACGGATCACACGACGGAGATGGACTTCACGCGTCTGGTGGCCTCGGAGCGGATCGGCGTCTACGTCGCGCGCATCGCCTATGCCAATCCGGTGACGCCGGAAAACCTCAGGGCAATGCAGCCGTCGCTTGCGGCGGCGGCCGCATTGATCCTGCCGAACGAGCCGCTCGACGCCGTCGTCTATTCCTGCACCTCGGCCTCCGTGGTCATCGGGGACAAGGAGATCGCCGCGGCTATCCACGCGGCCAAGCCGGAAGCGACCGTGGTGACGCCGACGGCGGCGGCGGTCAATGGTTTGCGGGCCCTGGGCGCCAGGCGGATTTCGGTGCTCGCGCCCTATACGATCGAGACCAGCCGGCCGATGGCGGATTATTTCGCTGATCTGGATTTCGAGATCGACAGGTTCACCTGCCTGGGACTTACCGACGACCGGGAAATGGCGCGGATCGCCCCCGAGGAGATCGTGGCCTTCGCGAGGGAAGCGGCGGCGGCGGAATCGGACGCACTCTTTATCTCCTGCACGGCAGTGCGCGCGGCGGGCGTCCTTGCCGAAATCGAGGCGGCGATCGGCAAGCCGGTTGTCAGCAGCAATTACGCCACGGCCTGGGCCTGTCTCCGGCTTTGCGGTGACGAGGAGACGCGGCCGGAACGCGGCCGATTGATGGCGCTGCCGCTCAAAGGGGAATGGCCATGAGCGGTTCTCTCCCGGTGACGATCGAGGATATCGAAACGGCGGCACACCGAATCTCCGGCCGTGTGCTGACGACGCCGCTCGTCCCGTCGGCATCGCTCGGCAAGCTCTGCGGCGTCACCGTCGGGTTGAAGCTGGAGCACCACCAGACGACCGGCAGCTTCAAGCTGCGCGGTGCGACCAATGCGGTGCTTTCGCTGCCCGCCGACGAGAGGGCCCGTGGCGTGGTCGCCGCCTCGACCGGCAATCACGGCCGCGCGCTCGCCCATGCGGCCAAGGCGGAGGGCTCGGTCGCGACGATCTGCATGTCGCGCCTCGTGCCGGAGAACAAGGTTTCCGAGATCCGTCGCCTCGGTGCCGATGTGCGGATTGTCGGCAAGTCACAGGACGAGGCGCAGGAGGAGGTCGAGCGGCTCGTTGCGGACAAGGGGCTCGTCATGGTGCCGCCCTTCGATCACCCGGCGGTGGTCGCAGGACAGGGGACGCTCGGGCTCGAGATCGTCGAACAGATGCCTGACGTTGCCATGGTGCTCGTGCCGGTCTCGGGTGGCGGTCTTGCCGCCGGGGTGGCTGCCGCAATCAAGGCGCGCAAGCCCGCAACGCGGGTGATCGGACTGACGATGGAGCGTGGTGCGGCGATGAAGGCGAGTTTCGACGCCGGCAAGCCCGTGCCCGTCGAGGAATATCCAAGCCTGGCGGATTCGCTTGGCGGCGGCATCGGACTCGACAATCACGTGACCTTCCGCATGTGCCGCGAGCTCATCGACGACGTCGTTCTTCTGACGGAAGCGGAAATCGCCGCAGGCATGCGCCACGCCTATGCCGAGGAGCGCGAGGTGGTGGAAGGCGCGGGCGCCGTCGGCATTGCGGCGCTCATCGCCGGCAAGATCAAGAACATCGACGGACCGATCGCGGTCATTCTCTCCGGCCATAATGTCGACATGGGCCTGCATCTGCGGGTGATGAACGGCGAAATGGATCCGTTTCGCGAGGAGACGGCATGACAGGGATGAAAATTCTGACCGAGCGGGAACTGCGCCGTATCGTTCCGCTCGACCGCGAGGCGGTCGCCTGCGTCGAGGAGGCATTCCATGCGCTCGCCACGAAAGCCGTGGCGATGCCGCCGATCCTCAGGCTCGATATTCCGGAGCACCGCGGCGAGGTCGACGTGAAGACCGCCTACGTGCCCGGCCTCGACGGCTTCGCGATCAAGATCAGCCCGGGCTTCTTCGACAATCCGAAGATCGGCCTGCCGAGCACCAACGGCATGATGGTGCTTCTGTCGAGCCGGACGGGTCTCGTGCAGGCGCTTCTGCTCGATAATGGTTATCTCACCGATGTGCGCACCGCAGCGGCCGGTGCGGTCGCGGCGAAGCATCTATCGCGGGAAGACGCTTGCGTGGCGGCGATCTTCGGCGCCGGCGTGCAGGCGAGGCTGCAGCTCGAAGCGCTGACGCTCGTGCGCCCCATCCGCGAGGCGCGCCTGTGGGCCCGCGATGCGGCAAAGGCCGAAGCGACGGCGCAAGCACTCTCCGAGAAGCTGGGTTTCCCGGCCAAGGCCGTCATCGACCCAAAGGCGGCCGTCACAGGTGCCGACATCATCGTGACCACTACACCGGCCGAGGCGCCGATCCTAAAGGCCGAGTGGCTGCAGCCGGGCCAGCACGTCACCGCCATGGGATCCGACGCCGAACACAAGAACGAGCTCGACCCGCAGGCGATCCTTCGCGGCACCTACGTCGCCGACAGTTTGAAACAGACGCGCCGGCTCGGCGAGCTGCATCACGCGATAGCCGCTGGGCTCGTGACACAGGACGCCGAGTTCGCGGAGATCGGCGAGGTGATTGCGGGTGTGAAAGCCGGACGAACCACCGCCGAAGAGATCACTATTGCCGACCTGACGGGCACCGGCATCCAGGACACGGCCATCGCCACGCTCGCTGTCGGGCAGGCGAACGCCGCAGACGCGGGAACCACATTCGAGAATTGAGACCGGCACCGCCGGAAAACGAGGGAAGAGACATGACCCAACCCAACCTCAAATTCTCCCTTGGGGAATATGAAGCCCGGCTCGGGAAGACCCGCCAGGCCATGGAGGCAAAGGGCGTGGACCTGCTGATCGTCAGCGATCCGTCCAACATGGCTTGGCTCACCGGCTATGATGGTTGGTCGTTCTACGTGCATCAGGCGGTGATCGTGCCGCCATCGGGCGAGCCGATCTGGTTCGGCCGCGGCCAGGATGCCAACGGCGCCAAGCTCACCGCCTATCTCGGCCATGAGAACATCGTCGGCTATCCCGATCACTACGTACAGTCGACGGAGCGCCACCCGATGGACTACCTGTCGAGCATTCTCACGGACCGCGGCTGGGGGGCGCTGCGGATCGGCGTCGAGATGGACAACTACTGGTTCTCCGCGGCCGCCTTCGCGTCGCTCACGAAACACCTGCCGAACGCCCGCTTCATCGACGCCACGGCGCTCGTCAACTGGCAGCGCGCGGTCAAGAGCGAGATGGAAATCAAGTACATGCGCAATGCCGCGCGAATCGTCGAGGCGATGCATCAGCGCATCTTCGACAAGATCGAGGTCGGCATGCGCAAATGTGATCTGGTCGCCGAGATCTACGATGCCGGAACGCGCGGGGTCGACGGCATAGGCGGTGACTATCCGGCCATCGTGCCGCTCCTGCCTTCAGGCGTGGAGGCATCCGCGCCGCACTTGACCTGGGACGACCGGCCGCTGAAGAGGGGCGAGGGCACCTTCTTCGAGATTGCCGGCTGTTACAACCGATATCACGTCCCGCTGTCGCGAACGGTTTTCCTCGGCAGGCCGACGCCTGCCTTCCTCGACGCCGAGAAGGCGACGCTCGAGGGCATGGAGGCAGGTCTTGCGGTGGCAAAGCCCGGCAACACCTGCGAGGACATCGCCAAGGCTTTCTTCGCGGTCTTGAAGAAATACGGGATCGTCAAGGACAATCGCACCGGTTATCCGATCGGCCTTTCCTATCCGCCCGATTGGGGCGAGCGCACCATGAGCCTGCGGCCGGGCGACAGGACGGAACTGAAGCCCGGAATGACCTTCCACTTCATGACGGGACTTTGGCTCGAGGACATGGGATTCGAGACGACGGAAAGCATTCTGATAACCGAGACCGGCGTCGAATGTCTTGCATCGGTGTCGCGCAAACTGATGGTCAAGAACTGAGACATGAGAGAGCAGCCTATGCGGCCATCGCCGATCAGCGCCACGGTCGATTTCGAAACCGACGGCATCCAGCACGGCTTTCTGCGCCTCCCCTATAGCCGCGACGATTCGGCCTGGGGTTCGGTGATGATACCGATCACCGTCGTCAAGAACGGGCGGGGCCCGACCGCCCTCTTGACCGGCGGCAATCACGGTGACGAATACGAGGGCCCCATCGCACTGTTCGAGCTGGCGCGAAGCCTCGATCCGGCTGAAGTTCAGGGCAGGGTGATCATCGTGCCGGCTATGAATTATCCGGCGTTCCTGGCGGGAACCCGCACCTCGCCGATCGACAAGGGCAATTTGAACCGCAGCTTTCCCGGCCGGCCGGATGGCACCGTGACGGAGAAAATTGCCGATTATTTTCAGCGGGTTCTGCTGCCACTCGCCGACGTCGTTCTCGACTTCCATTCCGGAGGCAGGAGTCTCGACTTCCTGCCGTTTTGCGCGGCCCATATTCTTGCCGACAAGGCGCAGGAGGAGAGAGCCTTCGACTTCGTCAAGGCCTTTGCCGCGCCCTATTCGATGAGAATGCTGGAGATCGACTCCGTCGGGATGTTCGACACGGCGGCGGAGGAGATGGGCAAGATCTTCATCACGACGGAGATCGGCGGCGGCGGCTCGGCGACCGCCGGAAGCGTGGCGATCGCCCGACGCGGAGCCATGAACGTCCTGCGGAATGCGGGCATCGTCGAGGGAGAGCCCGAGATATTGCCGACGGTGTGGCTGGACATGCCGGATGCTCGCTGCTTTGCCTTCGCAGAGGATGTGGGTCTCGTCGAGTTCATGGCAGACCTCGGCGAACCCGTGGAGTCCGGAGCCGTGGTCGCGCGCATTCACCCGACCGGGCGCACCGGTGCAAAACCGCTCGAAATACGCGCCGGGATGGACGGCATTCTCATCGCGCGACATCACCCGGGGCTGATCAAACCCGGCGATTGCTGCGCGGTGCTTGCGGTCAGGATCGAGGAGCAGTAGGCGTCTGCAGCCGGCCGGCTTCGAATCCGGCTCCGGTATTGACTCCGGCACCAGAGCCGACCGAGTGATATGGTCTGTGGATTCGGAACATTCCGGATCTCCGGTGATTGGGGTATGATCAAGGGGGGGCCGTCCGATCGAATGCAATCAGGCGCAGGAAGAGGCGCCTTCCGTATGCCTCGGGCATACTCAAGACTCGAGCGAATCTTATGCTGCGAGAAAGCTTCATCCTTTCCCTGCTGTTAGCGGCTGCATCGCCGGGCGGCACCGGCGCGACAACCGTCGGCGATGTTTGCGCCGACGCCGTCGACAGTGCATTGTCGCAGACCAATGGACAGCTTCTCTCCGTTCGTTTGCACGAGGATCAGTGTCGTTTGACGGTTCTCATTCGACAACCTGGGGAGCGTCCAACAAGGAAAGTCATCGAAATCCAGATCAGAGAGCTGGAGCCTGTCGAAGCACGCCCGCCGCGCTGAATTGCCCGGCGAGATTGCCGCCTACTGACGTGCGCCAACGCTGAACGGCTCGGACACCACACGGACTCGGCCGTTCGCCGTCTCGACGGCAAAAGCAATCTCCTGTCCCTTTTGCGCCTGTTCCGGAACAGGAACCATGACCTGCAGCGTTCCAGCTCGGCTGGTCTGCGCGTGTGATATAGTTCGGAAAGGCGCCCCGTTGCCGACGCGAACCCCGATCAATACCTCTACCCCACCCGGAAGTCCGCTCGCATTCAGGGTCACTTCTTCACCCGGGCGGGCGCTCCTCGTCGTCACCGTCACGTCAGCGCCCCGGCTCTCTTTCGTGGAAACACCAGGCAGTCCGAGCCGCTCGCCGAATTCCAGAATATCCCGGTTGAGGTCCGGCTGATCGGAAAGATAATCCGAGACGGACCTGCCTGCGGCTTCCGCCGCCTGATTCACCCGCTCGCCGGCGTCCCGCACCGCATCTCGTGCGCGACCCAGCCAATCTCCGTCGACGTCTGCAGGCATCTTCAACTGAAGCCCTGCGTGGATTTCGCTGCGGTCGAGTGAAGGATTAGCGGAAAGGATCGCTTCAGCGGTCGTGTTACACCGGGTAGCCAGCTGCTCCAGCGTCTCACCTTGCGCCACCGCCTCGGTATTCCCGCACCCCTGAGCAAGGGCAAAAGACATGGGAGTGCAAAGCGTGACAGCCAATACAAACATCGTCGCTTCGAGATGACGCATCCGTCGCCTCCGTTTTAGTGGTTCTCATCGAATTAATAGAGCTTGTGTCCTCTGGTTCCTGAATCACGCCGTTGTGACTGGCCCATCGAGGGCCGGGCCCATGAGAACCGCGACGGTGCCGTGTCGCTGTCGGGCCATAGTCGGAACCAATCCGGCGAGCTCGGGTTTGGACGCCGAGTCCCTCGCCGGGCAATCGCCTCCAACCCGCAAGTCCCCCGGCGTCGCTTTGGCGGTGGAGGTCGTCAAACAGAAGGGAAGCGTAAGGGACTGTTTACGGCTGCGAGCATCTGGATCGAAGCGGCCGTGTGCTTCGTGCTCGAAACAGGCGGCTCCTGAAGTGTGGTGCCTCACGACATCTCCAGCTCTGCTACGCACTGAAGGAGAGCAAAAAATGCCATTACAGCCGGAACTGCTGCAGGATCAGGCTCCCGATCAAAAGGAGCGCTGGAAAACCCTTCGCCAGCTGGAAGAGTCGCTCGAGACGCCGATGCGGGTCCTGTCTTTCATCTGGCTGGCGCTTGTGCTCGTCGAGCTTGGGTGGGCCACGTCGGGTGTGTTCCAACTGCTCGGCACCCTTATCTGGATCATATTCGTCCTGGAGTTCATTCTGCGCTTCTGGCTCGCGCCGCGTAAATGGCCATTCCTGCGGCGCAATCCCGTGACGGTGATCGCGCTGATCGCGCCGGCGTTTCGATTCCTCAATGCGCTTCGCTTCCTGCGTCTCGCCCGCGGCCTGCGTTTGGTCCGCATAGTCGGCACCGCCAACCGGGGGTTGATGGCATTGCGCAAGAGCTTCGACCGCAGGGGACTGGGCTATGTGCTCCTCGCGACAGCGGTCGTCGTTCTGCTCGGTGCCGGCGGAATGCTCGCTTTCGAGCCGTCAAGAGAGGTGGAGGGCGGCTTCAACGGCTATGGGGACGCGCTCTGGTGGACCGCGATGCTGGTCACGACAATGGGATCGGGCTTCTGGCCGGAAACACCCGAAGGAAGAGTGCTGGCGCTGCTCCTCTCGATGTACGGCCTGGCCATGTTCGGCTACATCACCGCCAGCTTTGCCACGTTCTTCGTCGGCCAGGAAGCGCAGGCGAGGGACGGAGAGATCGCCGGTTCCGTCGAGATCGACAAGCTTCGGCGGGAAATTGCGCGCCTGCGAAGGGAGCTGAGGGCACAGGGTACGGTGAATGAGGAAAGCGGCGCCAACGACTGAGCAGCACCGAGATCCGCCGGCCACACGCCTCCCAGCTGGGTCGCCGGGAACCAATGGGACTCAGCACGGGTTAACTACCCAGTTCAAACGAATTCTACGGAAGAGCGGCGCTTCCTGCTGAAGCTGGTGGAGGTATTTCCAGATGAGGCACAGGCAACTCGGAGAATCTGCCGCGGTAACATTGCTCACGTTCATGTTCGCGACATCGGCCCTGTCCGAAGATCCCGACGCCGATCGCTGTCGCGTTGCTCCCGGCACAGACGAAAGGACCCTCTCCGAAAAGCTGGACGACTGCAATGGCGTGCTGAAGCCGCCTAAGGTCGGCGATACCGAACTCGTTGAACCAGCGCCCGATGTCGGGAAAACACGTGTGATCCGCCCGGGAGAACTTCCCGCGCAGCAAAGCGGCCCGAATGCAGGAAAAACGACCGCGGGAGAGGATTGGAACGGCTCCTATGACGTCCGAGAACTCGTCGACGCGATCGGCCGCTCAAAAGCCACCGCCCGGACGCTGTCGTCCCTTACCGCTCCGCAAGTACGGGTGCTCGACGTCTCGCATATGTTCAGCGGGGCGAAGGCAGCGGCCCTCAATACCTCGTTGGCCGAACACGCGCAGGCGCTGGATGCATTGCGGGAGACGATCGCCAATAGCGATCCACTGTCGCAAGCCTTGAACAGCAAGGGACTGTCGGCCACGAATGTCGTTGCGGCGAAGGTCGAGCAGTCAGGAGCGGTCACGATTTTTGCAAGGTGACCACAAGCCGACCTGGGCAGTTGGCATGCTGGTCGCTTCTGCATGTCCGCAGACCAGCCGGGGGAACACCGAGGAACGGAGGGCTGCCCATTTCGTCAGCCCTCCGTTGGACCGACTATGCCATGGGTATGGCAGAGCAGAGCGCAGGGAAGCAGGCCCTCCCCACTTGAGCTGATCGGAGACGGCTATTGCGTCGCTCCCTTGGGCAGCGTGCACGTGGCGAGATCCGTAACAGGCGGCTGATTGCCGGACCTTCGACCGTCGTGGATGGAACGAGTTGAGTTTTTTCTGGTTACTGAAGGGAATGCTCCGATGGTCCCGAGGAAGGATGCCCTTTTGCGTTGCGACCCTGACCGGGTGAAGCCCTGTCCCGGCTGACTATCGGAGACTCCGGCGAGGTCGCGTCGGACCAGCGGCCATGGGCTGAAAGCTTGCAGTCCTACTCGCGCCCGAGGAGGGCCCGTTCGAAGTTCGATATAGGGAGCGTCAGCATGTACAGGCTCGTGGTTTCTGTCCTCGTCCTCCTGATAGGCATGGTGCTCGCCGCCGGCGGTGTCTGGCTGGCAGCTTGGGGCGGGTCATGGTTCTACATTCTTCTCGGCGCAATGATCGCGGTGTCGGGTGCGCTGCTGACGATGCGCAATGCCATTGGCCTCGGGCTTTACGGGCTCGCTGTTCTGGTGACGCTTGCATGGAGCCTGTGGGAAGTCGGGTTCGACTGGTGGGCGCTCGCTCCGCGCGGTGGCTTGCTGCTTGTCATCGCCGTCCTGCTGCTGCTTCCGCCGATGGTTCATGCGATGCACCGGCCCGGCGAGGCTCGCGCCGGCTACGGGGCTAACAGCCTAGTCCTCGCAGCCGCGGTCGTGATTGCCGCCGCCGTCGGCGTCTACTCCATGTTCCGCGATCCACACGACCTTGCGGGCGCCTTCACCGAAGCCCGGATGGCGGTGGAACCGAGAGAGCAGGCCGTCCCCGCGGGCGAATGGACGGCATATGGCCGCACTCCGCTGGGGCAGCGCTATTCGCCCCTTGCCGAGATCACACCCGAAAACGTGTCACGGCTCAAGGTCGCCTGGACCTATCACACGGGCGAGGTGCGCGACGAGAATGATCCCGTCGAGACCACCTATGAAGTCACACCATTGATGGTGGACGATACCGTTTACATCTGCACGCCGTTCAGCACGGTCATCGCTCTCGATCCGGTTACCGGCGAGGAAAAGTGGCGTTTCGATCCGAAGCTGAAGCAGCCCCCGACCGCGACCACCCAGCATATGACCTGCCGCGGCCTTTCCTATCATGAGGCCTCGCCCGAAGATCTTCCGGCACAACCCTCCGGGCCCTCTTCGCCGCAGGCGGCCGCAGAGCCGCCGATGGGCGCCGGGTCCGCACGTGCAGCAGGGGTGCAGGCTGGTCCGGCCGAGGTCTCGAAGCAAGCCGAGTCGACCATTGCTGGCTCATCCGAAGCGGGCGGGCTCGTCGACGAAAGTGCTGCCGAAGTAACCACAGAGGCTGCTCCCGTGCCGCAAAACATTGTCACTGGGGCAGTGCGAGCGGATGCACCGACCCCCGTCGTCGAGCGCGAGAAACCTCCTGCGGAACCCGTGACCCTAAGCGAAGCGTGCATGAAGCGGCTCTTCGTCTCCACGTCCGATGGCAGGCTGATCTCGATCAGCGCGGAAACGGGCGACATCTGCCCCGGATTCGGTGGAGAGGACGGCACTGTCAATCTATGGGCGAACATGCCCAACATTACCCCCGGTTCGGTTTATTCGACGTCGCCGCCGGTCATCACCAAGGACAACCTCGTCGTGGTCGGCGGTGCGGTCAACGACAATGTCGCGACCACGTCGCCTTCCGGAGTCATCCGCGCTTATGACGCCTTTACCGGCACGTTGGTCTGGAATTTCGACAGCAAGAATCCCGGCGCCACCGAACCGATCCAGGACGGGCAAACCTACAGTCAGAACGCGCCGAACTCCTGGAGCGTGGCAAGCTACGATCCTGAGCTCGGGCTCATCTACCTGCCGATGGGCAACGAGTCGCCGGATCAGTTCGGCGGGAACCGGGGCGCGAACACCGAGCGGTATTCCGCCTCTATTCTGGCCCTGCATGCGGATACCGGCCAGGTCGCATGGGTTTTCCAGACGGTGCACCACGACCTGTGGGACTACGATGTCCCAGCCCAGCCGAGTCTCGTCGACTTGACAATAGGCGGTAAGGCGGTGCCGGCGCTGGTAGCGCCGACGAAACAGGGTGAGGTTTTCGTGATCAATCGCGAAACCGGCGAGCCGGTGTTGCCGGTCCGCGAGGAGCCGGTGCCGCAAGGTGCGGTGGAAGGGGATCGCACTGCCGCCACGCAGCCGCGCTCCGCTGTGTCCTTCCGGCCCGAGCCGCTGGCGGAGTCGGACATGTGGGGCGCAACGCCGATCGATCAGCTCTATTGCCGCATCCGCTTCCGCCAGCTCCGTTACGAGGGCGCGTTCACACCGCCTTCCCTGGGGGGGAGCATCGTCTATCCTGGCAACTTCGGCACTTTCAATTGGGGCGCTGTGGCGGTCGATCCGGATCGCGACGTGATGTTTGCGATGCCCGTCTATCTTGCCTTTACCGTCAAGATGATCCCGCGCGATAGTACGGGACGCGTCGTCACCAAGGAGGGCCAGCCCGTCTTCAATGAAAACTTCGGCGCGCCCTATGCGGCGAGAATGGGCCCGTTTTACTCGCCCCTGAACCTGCCATGTCAGCAGCCGCCATGGGGTTATGTGGTCGGCGTCGATCTGACAACCGGCGAGACGGTTTACAGGCACGTCAACGGCACGGTGCGTGATCTCGCCGGACCGATTCCCCTGCCCTTCGAAATGGGTGTGCCAGGCATTGGCGGTCCGATTGTGACGGCGGGCGGCGTGGCATTCCTGAGCGGGACGCTGGACAACTATGTTCGCGGCTACGACCTGCAAAACGGAAAGGAGATCTGGCGCGCGCGCCTGCCCGCTGGTGGTCAGGCGACACCATCCACCTACCGGGGCGCAGACGGACGACAGTATCTCGTGGTCGTCGCCGGAGGACACGGATCGACCGGCACCAAGGCAGGCGACTCGATCATCGCTTATGCATTGCCGCGCTAGAGTAACGCATCGCCTCGAAGACCGGCCGCGATTTTCGGAAAGCTCGATGCGGAGATTCAAAAAGTTGCAGCGACCTTAGCGCGTCTGAAAGACACGCGGCGCTGCAGGCGCTTGCCTTCTCGCGGCCTGTTCGAGTCGCGCCTCGGCCGGGGGCGATTTTCCTTCAATGAATGGTCCGGGAATACTCCTGAGGACAAAACTCCTCGAAATCCTCCAGGACGCGTACAAGCTCGAACGAGTAGAGGGAAAGACCGAACAACTGTCCTGTCACGTACAGCGTAAATGCGGATTGCTTGAATTGCAGAACTTGCCTGCCCGCGGGTCGCGCCGTCTCTCGTGGGGTGACCGAAAACGCCATCAGATGCTCCTCGGAGCCGAAATTCGGCCGTGAGGAGTAGTCTGGCGAATTTTGGACCGGATTGCCGGGTACCATTCTCCAGCCCTCCGACGCGCTCTCGGAAAACACCTCCAATGGGACCAGATTGATTTCGATGCGGTTGAGTTCCTGTATCATGGCGGCAATCCTCAGAAGGAACGTGGGGGAACGAAGAGACAGATGGTGCGGCCCTCGGGCTCGCCTCCCACCGTGCAGTGGTGAAACTGCCCGTCCGGACTGTTCTTTATGCGCGTGTCTCGCGGCGTAATGAGCTCTCCGGTAAGCTTGATGACATAACCGCGGGGTCCTTCGAGAACGGCTTGGCTCCCGACTTCGCGGCAGTCCATCCCGCTGCAACATGAAAACGGATAGGTCCATCCATTCGGCTGTACCGCTGTCGGCGCCGCGTCATGCGCTGCTGCGGGCGCAGCGAAAACGAGTGCAAAAAGAGTAGCCTTTGGTCTGCCCATGACCCGCACCTCGATGGTGAAAAGGGCCGCTTCGGCTTCGAAGCTTCCGTTCGATCGAGTTCCCGAGACGCTGCAACAAGCATCTCCGCATCCCCGGCGAATTCCGCACCTGATTTGGAAACGGCTCCCACGGGGAGATTATGCTCACGATAGCAGCCGGCCTCCCGGCCTGACTATTGAGCAGGAGGAACGATCGGGTACCAACGAGCAGGGGATGACCTATACGGAGGTTCAGGTGTGCCATCACAGCAGGCTGCTGCTTGCACGCGAGAAACGGGCTTGGTCGATTGGATTTGCAATGCCCCGCACGACGGAATAGAGTCCTAGCCAGAGAAAGGATTGCCCAGCCGCCTCCCGAGGCGATGGCATTTCGGCCCCGAATGGGAGCGATCGCGGCCTGAGCAAAGCCCCTCGCGGATTGCGGGGCGAGTGCTATGACGGCAATGGAATTCCTGCCTGTTCTTTTTATGGTCGCCGGAATCGTTCTGGTGGCGGCAGGGACGCTTTTCGTCTCTTCGCTACTGCGGCCGTCCAATCCCTATCCCGAGAAGAACATGCCCTATGAGTGCGGCATGGACCCGGCGGGCGAGGCTGCCGGGGGGCGCTTCCGGGTGCCATTCTTCATCGTGGCGATCCTGCTGGTGGTCTTCGATGTCGAGGCGATGTTCCTCTTTCCCTGGGCTGTCGTGCTCAAGGACATCGGCATCGTCGGCTATGTCGAGATGTTCGTCTTCATAGCGCTGCTTCTTGTGGGCTTTGCCTATGCCTGGCTGAAGGGAGCGTTGGAATGGGAGGAGTAGGCAACGCGATCCGCGACAGCGTGCTGTTCACCACGGCCGACAGCGTCATCAGCTGGAGCCGGCGGTCGGCGCTGTGGCCGGAGACCTTCGGCATCGCCTGCTGCGCCATCGAGATGATCTCCGCCGGCTGTGCGCGCTACGACCTCGACCGGTTCGGCGTGGTGTTCCGCCCGTCGCCGCGGCAATCGGACGTGATGATCATCGCCGGGACCGTGACCCGGAAATTCGCGCCGGTGGTACGGCGGCTCTACGATCAGATGCCGGAGCCGCGCTGGGTGATCGCAATGGGCACCTGTGCGATTTCCGGAGGGGTCTACAACACCTATGCGGTGGTGCAGGGATCGGAAACCTTCGTGCCCGTCGACGTGCATGTGCCGGGTTGTCCGCCGCGCCCCGAGGCGCTGATGCACGGCTTCCTCATGCTGCAGGAGAAGATCAAGAGAACCCGCGCCTTGGCAGGGACGCCTCTCGATCGGGTTGTGGCGTCATGAGCGGCGATCCCCTCGACCGCGCCCTGATCATGAAGCGCTTCGAGGGAGCAATCGAGGATCTCGGCACCGCACACGGCATTTACGCCTTTGCCGTTCCACCGGAGACGATCGTCGAAGTCTGCCGCTTCCTGAAAGACGATCCCGCGCTTCGGTTCAATTTTCTTTCGGATATTTGCGGGGTCGATCACCATCCCGAAACGCCTCGTTTCGAGGCGGTGTATCATCTCTATTCGCTGCCGAACAAATGGCGGGTCCGCATCAAGTGCCGGCTCGGCGATCCGCCCGAGATTTCCTCGGTCACCGGCGTCTGGCGCACCGCCAATTGGCACGAGCGCGAGGCCTGGGACATGTATGGCATTCGCTTCACGGGACATCCGGACCTGCGCCGGATCTACATGTGGGAAGGCTTCGAGGGCTTTCCGCAGCGCAAGGATTTCCCGTTGCGGGGCTACAAGGACAAGCTGAACCCCTTTGGTGCCGAAGGCCCGCCCCCGACGCAGCCCGATCTCGCCACCAAGGAAATTCCATGAGGGAGGCCGCTTTCGGATTGGACCGTTGAGATGACCGAAGTCACCGAGCTCATCAGGCCGGAGGGCGAAGCGCTCGATACCAAGGAAGTGCTTCTCAACCTCGGACCCCAGCACCCCAGCACTCATGGGGTTCTTCGGCTCGTCCTCGAACTGGACGGCGAGTATGTCGAGCGCGTCGACCCGCATATCGGCTACCTCCACCGCGGCACCGAGAAACTGGCGGAGAGCTTCACCTATACGCAAATCTTTCCACTGACCGACCGGCTCGACTATCTCTGTCCGCCTTCGAACAATCTCGCCTTCGCAATCGCCGTGGAGAAACTCCTCGGCATAGAGGCGCCGGTGCGGGCGCAATATATCCGCGTATTGATGGCGGAGCTGGCGCGGATCTCCGGCCATCTCCTGATCACCGGCGCTTTGCCGATGGATCTTGGCGCCATGACCGCGCTGCTCTACGCCATGCGCGAACGCGAGATGATCATGGATCTCCTGGAAATGGTCACCGGCGCGCGCATGCACACCTCTTACTGCAGGGTCGGCGGCGTGCGCGAGGACTTGCCGGATGGATTTATCGACAAGATCCGCGAGTTCTGCGAAATCTTCCCGAACCGGATCCGCGACTATGAGCGGCTCATGGAGAAGAACCGCGTGTTCCTCAAACGTACGCAGGGGATCGGCGTGATCTCCGGGGAGGACGCCATCGATCTCGGTTTGAGTGGCCCGAACCTGCGCGCTTCCGGTGTCGACTGGGACATCCGACGCGACGAACCCTACGAAATCTACGACCGGTTGGCGTTCGACGTCATCACGCGCGGCGAAGGCGATTGCTACGCACGTTGGCAGTGCCGGGTGGATGAGATGCGCGAAAGCCTCCGGATCATCGAACAATGCGTCGAGGGGCTGCCGGATGGGCCGTTCCAGATCGACATGCCGACCATCGCCTTCCCGGTGGACAAGGAGAAGGTGCACTGCTCGATGGAGGCGCTGATCCAGCACTTCGATCTCTCGGCCTACGGCTTCAACGTCCCCAAGGGAGAGGTCTATTCGGCGATCGAGGCGCCGAAGGGTGAACTCGGGTTCTACATCCTCAGCGACGGGTCGCCGAAGCCGTTCCGCATGAAGGTCAGGGCACCCTCCTTCGTCAATCTTCAGGCGCTGTTTGGCGTCAGCAATGCGCGATACCTCGCCGACATGATCGCCGTTCTCGGCAGCCTCGATCCGGTGATGGCCGAGGTGGACAAGTAGCAGGAGGCTCGGATGCGATGACGATGCGCGAAGAGATCGAAGCGGCGGCGGCGCGCTATCCGAGCCGGCGCTCGGCGATCATGCCCGCGCTGCTGATTGCGCAGAAGGAGCACGGCCACCTGCCGGGCCCGGTGCTGGAAGAGGTCGCCGATATTCTCGGCGTCGAGCGGATCTGGGTTTATGAGCTCGCGACTTTCTACACGCTCTTCCATACGGAGCCGGTCGGCCTTTTTCATCTGCAACTCTGCGACAATGTTTCCTGCATGCTTTGCGGTGCGGAAGCATTGCTCGGGCATCTGGAGGCGACGCTCGGCATCGGGAAGGGCGTGACCACTGCGGACGGATTGTTTACGCTGTCCACCGTCGAGTGTCTCGGCGCTTGCGAGATGGCCCCGGTGATGCAGGTCGGCGACGAGTACTACGGCAATCTCGACGCGATGCGGCTGGAGGCCTTGTTGGAAGGCTTCCGGGCGATGGCGGCCGGGCGCGCGGCAAGCCCCGAACCTGCTTCCGTGCGGCCCCGGGGAGAGTAGCGCGATGTTCGAGCCGGTCCTCCTGAAGAATGTCGATCTGCCGGACGGCCATTTGCTGCGGTCCTACGAAGCCGGCGGCGGCTATGGGGCGCTGGCGAAAGTCCTTCGCGAGCATACGCCCGAGGAGATCGTCGAACTCGTCAAGCAATCGAACTTACGCGGCCGCGGCGGCGCCGGCTTCCCGACTGGGATGAAATGGAGTTTCGTGCCGAAACAAACGGCGAAGCCGAAATATCTGTGCTGCAACGCCGACGAGGGCGAGCCCGGCACCTTCAAGGACCGGATCATCATGGAGCGCGACCCGCACCAGCTCATTGAGGGGCTGGCGGTCAGCGGCTATGCGATCGGAGCGGAAATCGCCTATGTCTATGTCCGCGGGGAATACGTGACGGCGATCCGCCGGCTGGAACAGGCGATCGCCGAGGCCCGGAATGCGGGTTATCTCGGAAGGGGCGTCCTCGGTTCGGACTTCGATTTCGATGTGCATATTCACTGCGGCGCCGGCGCCTATATCTGCGGCGAAGAGACCGCGATGCTGGAATCGCTCGAGGGCAGGCGGGCGCAACCGCGGCTGAAACCGCCGTTTCCGGCCGTGGCCGGGCTCTATGCCAGCCCGACGGTGATCAACAATGTCGAGACGCTTGCCTGCGTGCCGCATATCGTTACGCGGGGGGCGGACTGGTTTCGCGGCATCGGGCCGGACAAGAGCCCCGGCCCGAAGCTCTACTGCGTGAGCGGTCAGGTGCGCAGACCCGGCCTTTACGAGTTGCCGATGGGCATCGCCTTGCGCGAACTGGTGGAGGAGCATGCCGGCGGGCCGCTGCCGGGCCGAAAGGTCAAGGCGGTGATCCCGGGCGGCGTCTCGGCGCCGGTCATCCCGGAGACCGGGCTGGATGTCGGGATGGATTTCGACTCGCTCGCCGCCGTGGGCTCCATGCTCGGCTCGGCGGGGGTGATCGTGGTCGACGATACCACCTGCATGGTCAAGGTCGCGACCCGGATCGTCGAGTTCTTCCACCATGAGTCCTGCGGCAAGTGCACGCCGTGCCGGGAGGGGTTGAACTGGGCCGTCAAGGTTCTGCGCAGGATCGAGGCCGGGGAGGGCACGGCCGGCGACCTGGAGCAATTGGACATGCTCTGCAAGGGCATATTCGGCAACACGTTCTGTGCCCTTGGCGACGGCGCGGCAATGGGGCTGCGAGCAGCACTCAAGCATTTCAGCGACGAGTTCGTCGCTCATATCGAGGAGCGCAGGTGCCCGTTCCACTGACGAGGCGGCGCGGGCTCTACAGCGCCGCGCGTCTTATCAGACGCGCAAAGGTCGCTGTAGCACTTTGAATAGCTGCATGTCTTTGTCCCTAAATCGAGGTCGATTTAAGGAGACATGCAGTAGGAGGAAGCATGGTCAGCATTACGATCGACGGACAGGTTCTCGAAGTTGCGGCCGGCTCCACGGTGCTCCAGGCTGCCGAGCGTCTGGGCATTGAGATTCCGACCTTCTGCTACTGGAAGCGGCTGCCGCCGCTTGCCTCCTGCCGCATGTGCCTGGTGGAGATCGAGGGGCTGCGGCGGCTGCAGCCGTCCTGCGCCACGGTGGTCGCGGACGGCATGGTGGTGCGGGCGAACACGCCTCTGATCGAGGAAACGCGCTCGTCCATGCTCGACATGCTGCTCGCCAACCACCCGCTCGACTGCCCGATCTGCGACAAGGGCGGTGAATGTGAGCTTCAGGACATGGTGATGGCCTACGGGCCGCGTGAAAGCCAGTTTCGCGACCCGAAACGCGTGTTCCACTCGAAGGACCTTCGCCTGAGCCCCGTCATCATCATGAATGTCAACCGCTGCATCCAGTGCCAGCGCTGCGTGCGCATGTGCGAGGAGGTCGTCGGTGCGGTGGCGCTCGGCACGGTCGAAAAGGGCATGGATACCGCCGTCACCGGCTTCGAGGGCAGTCTCGCGAACTGCGACCAGTGCGGCAATTGCGTCGAGGTCTGTCCGGTCGGCGCGCTGATGAGCTTTCCCTACCGCTACAAGGCGCGGCCCTGGGACCTCAAGGAGACCGATACGATCTGCCCGCATTGCGGCACCGGCTGCCAGCTCACCGTGGGCGCCCGCAAGGGCGAGTTCCTGCGGGTCCGGTCGGACTGGGAGCACGGCGTCAACCGTGAAACGCTTTGCGTGCGCGGCCGTTTCGGGCTCGATTTCATCGAGAGCCGCGACCGTATCAAGCGCCCGATGATCCGCCGGGACGGCACGCTCACGCCGGTTTCCTGGCTGGAGGTGGACGATTATCTGCGCCGGCGCCTCTCGGCTCTCAACGGCAAGGCAGCAGGCGGACTCATTTCGCCGCGTCTGCCGAACGAGGTGCTCTATCGGTTTCAGAAGCTGATGCGGACCGCGTTCCGTACCAATAATGTCGACTGCTCGTCGCGCTGGTCCACCCCGGTCGACGCCCTGGTCCCGCTGATGGCGGGCTTCTACAGCCGCGCGTCGCTCGAAGAGGTGATCGGCAACGACACGGTACTTGTGATCGGCGGCAATGTTACCGAGGAAAACCCGGTCACCGAATACCTGCTGCGCGACGCCGCGCGGCGGCGGCGCACCAGATTGCTGATGCTTTCGGCGCGGCCATCGCGGCTGGACGCCGATGCCCAGGCGGTCGTTCGGCTGCGGCCGGGCGCTGAGGCCCAGAGTCTCGCCGCCTTGGCGGCGGCGCTCGCAGGGGGTGAAAGCTTGCCGGGCGAGGGTTTTGCCGAGATCCGTGCGGCAATCGGCGGGCCCGCGGAGGATGCCGGCGGTGCGGGGATCGACCGGATGGCAAGCGCGCTTGCGCAAGGCCGCAGCGTCGCCGTGCTCGTGAGCGTCGACCTGCTGCGATCCCCGGAGGCGCGCGCGATACTTGAGCAGCTTGCCAATCTGCTGCAGCTTCTCCGCCTGCTCGGCAAAGGCCCGGCGATGCAGTTCCTCTTCGATCGTGCCAACCAGCTGGGCGCCTGGGACATGGGGGTTCTGCCGAAGGTGCTGCCGGGGCTGCAGGCGCTCGCCGATGGTCAGGCGCGCACAACGTTCGAACGGGCCTGGGGATCGGAGATCCCGCGTGAACCGGGCGTGGATTTCGACGCGATGCTGGAACTTTGTGCCGGCGGGAGCATGGGCGCCCTCTATATCGTCGGAACCGACCCGCTGATTTCCTATCCGGACCGGGAATTCGTGCGGCGGGCCCTTGATGCCGCCGGTCTCCTGATCGTGCAGGACGCCTTCCTGACCGAGACCGTGGGCCTTGCCGATGTGGTGCTGCCGGCGGCGGGTTACGGCGAGGAAGCGGGCACCTTCACCAACAACGAAGGCCGAACCCAGAGCGTCCGCAAATTCCGCGAGCCCGCCTTCGAGGCGCGGAACAACCTCGCAATCTTCGATTTCGTCGCCGCGCTCGGCAATCGGCCGCTGCAGCCCTCGACCGAGGACGAGGTCTTTGGCGAGATCGCCCGGCTGGTTCCAGCCTATGCGGGACTGACGCAGGACGGGCTCGGCGCCGACGGTGCATTCTCCAGACCGGCCCCGCCGCCGCCGGCCACATTCTTTGCGGCGCCGCCTGCCCCGGCGACGGCCGACCGGCTGATGTTGATCACCGGCAATTGCCTGTTCCACAATGGCTATGATTCCGAGCGCTCGGAGATCCTGAACACGGTTGCGGATGATCCCTATGTCGAGATGAGTGCAGAGGACGCTGCCGAGCTCGGCCTTTCGGATTGCGGTCCGGCGGTGGTGCAATCCGCTCGGGGCGAATTGACGGCGAAACTGAAGGTCAACAGGCGCTTTCCGCGGGGCCTCGTGTTTGTTCCCGAGAATTATCGGGCGCTGCGCCTCAACAGCCTGATGCGGCGGGGTGAATACCCGTGCCCGGTGGAGGTCCGCGCCGCCGGCGCCAGCGATGAGATCGCGCCTATCGCCGGCTCTGCAAAACCTGACGACCTCGGCGGCGGCGCGGCCGGCTCGCCTTGATCCTGTCAGCGAAAATTCGTGCCGCAGATGTAGTCGTGCAGGTCCTGCTCCGTGCGCAGCGCCTCATCGAGCCTGTGTTTGACCACGTCGCCGATGCTGACGACGCCGACAACGTCCTCGCCATCCCTGACCAGCACATGGCGCGTGCGCCGCTCGGTCATGATCGCCATCACGAAAGGCAGCTGATCGTTTGTCGAACAGGTCGCCACGCTGCGGGTCATGATGTCGGCGGCGCGCATCAGGACCGCCTCCGCCCCGTGCGCCGCCACCGCGTTGCAGCAATCGCGTTCCGACAGCGTGCCCAGATATTGTCCGGGCCCGCCGCTGACGACGACGAAGCCGATATTCATATCGCGAAACAGCCGCAGGACCTCCACCATCGACTGATCGGGCGTGACCGAGATCACTCCGGATCCCTTGCCCTTCACGATTTCACCGACAAACATCTCCAAGCCTCCTCTCCTGCAGCGCCATGCGTCGCCCTCGAACACAGCCCTTCCAATCGCCGCATGTTTCCTTAAATCGCGCCGATCTAAGGAAACATGCGCGGAGCGCTCCGGTTTGACAGCTCGCGCGCGTTCATGTCCGCCGGATATTGCGCCACCAGTTGTATCCCCTCGGCTCGTTTGCCTCGACCAGTACAGTCTTCTCCGTATCCAGGCGGGCGCCGACCACGCCACCGCCCGTCGCGGCCTTGCCCGGTTTCAGCAGCAGATCGTCGCGGCCGATCACCAGGTCGCGCGAGGAGAAACTTGAGAATTCGTATTGCTGGCCAAGCGCGATCGCGTCCGCCGGGCAGGCGTCCTCGCAGAGCCCGCAGAACAGGCAACGCGCCGTGTCGATTTCGAATTTTGCCGGGCGGCGGTTACCCTTCTCGTCCTCATAGGGAACGACTTCGATACAGTCGCAGGGGCAAATCCGAGCGCAGAGCTCACAGGCGACGCATTTGATCTCGCCCTCCGCGTCCCGCTTCAGGAAATGATGCCCGCGATAGCGCGCATAGGGCAGCCACTTCTCCTTGTCCGGATATTGCATGGTCACGGATCTGGAGAACATGTAGCCGAAGGTCAGGCCGAGCGCGCTCGCGAGATCGGCGAAGAACGCCCATCCGACCCATGTTCCAACTCTGTCCAATGCGCGCGACATCGCCGCCTCGCTCTACCGCGCCCCTCGCGTCTATCCCAGAGGCGCAAAGGCCGCTGAAATGCTTCCGTTGCTGCATGTCATTTAAACCGAGTTCGATTCAAGAAGACACGCAGCAAAAGCGCGCCGCTTCAACGTATCCGCGCAGCGCGCTCCACGTTCCGGTCTTTCCCGGCCAGCGACCTGCTAGGAAACAATAATCCCGGTTATGATTATGTTCGCCAACGACAGAGGAAGCAAGACTTTCCAGCCGATCGTCATCAGCTGGTCGTAGCGGTAGCGGGGGAAGGTGAAGCGGAACCACATGAACATATAGACGAAGAATGCGACCTTCAGGAGAAACCAGAGCAGCGGCGGCAGGGGGATCAGCACGCCGTTCCAGCCGCCAAAGAAGAGGATCACCACCAGCACCGAGACCAGCACCATGATCACGTATTCGCTGACCATGAAGAAGGCGAAGCGGATGCCGCTGTATTCGGTGTGAAACCCGGCGCCCAGATCGCCTTCCGCCTCCGCGAGATCGAAGGGAATGCGCTGCGCTTCGGCAAGCCCGGCGACGAAGAACACGAAGAAGCCGACCGGCTGGTAGACGATGAACCAGAGATCCGCTTGCGCCCGCACGATGTCAACGAGGCTCAAGGATTGCGCCAGGATGACGACACCGATTACCGCAAACCCCATCGGGATCTCGTAGCTGATCATCTGCGCGCAGGTCCGCAGGCTGCCGAGGAGCGCATATTTGCTGTTGGCGGCCCAGCCGCCGAAGATGACGCCATAGACCTCGAGTCCAACCACCGCGAAGACGAAGAGCAGCGCCACATTCATGTTGGAGACGTAGAGCGTAATCTCGGCGCCGAGGACCGAGACGGTCTCGCCGAAGGGTATCGCGACGAAGACCACGAAGGGAGGGACCATAGCCAGGATCGGTGCCAGCTTGAACAGGAAGCGGTCGGCCTCGGCCGGAATGTGGTCCTCTTTGGTCAGCAGCTTTATTCCGTCCGCCATCGGCTGCAGCAGCCCGTGCCAGCCGACGCGCATCGGCCCCATCCGCTGCTGCATATGCCCAGCGATCTTCCGTTCCATCCAGGTCAGCGGCAAAGGTAATAGCAGCAGGATCGCGATCAGCAACGCGACCTTGAAGGCAATCAGGCCGAGGGCGACGACAAGTTCCATGTTCACGGCCACTCATGCAAGGGATTGAAACACCGAGCACTTCGCGCAGCTGTCCGTAACCACAACGGTACAGCGGCGACGTGTTTCTTGCAATGCGCGCGGGCTCCTGCGCCCGCTATTCCGCAGCGGCTTCCCCGCTCTCCTGCGCCGCGGCGGCGTTCTTCCTGGCCATCGCATCCCGATTTGCGGCGGCGGCGGCCATCGCCTGTTTGTCGTCGCCGGCCACTTGAACGGTGGGCGACGCGAAATGCAGGCCGTTGGCGGCGAAGGCCTCCTTGATCAGCGCCTGGGCTCGGCGCCTCACCTGCGTCTGTGTCCCAGGCTTGGTCTTCATGGCGAAGCTAAGGGTGATGCCGTAGTCGCCGAATTGCTCGACGCCCTTCATCTTGACGGTTTCGAGGATCAGGGGTCCCAGTTCCGGGTCTTCGAGAAGCGTGGCCCCGACTCCCTTCACCACCTTCTTCACCTTGGCGACATCGGTGTCGTAAGCGACGTTGATCCTGAACTTGTCGATCACCCAGTCGCGGCTCATGTTCTGGACGGCGCCAAGCGATCCGAAGGGCACGGTGAACACGGGCCCGCGGTGATGGCGCAGTTTGACGGAGCGGATGCTGAAGGATTCAACCGTGCCCATGTAGCTGCCGCTCTGGATATATTCGCCCACCCGGAAGGCGTCATCCATCATGTAGAAGATGCCGCTGATGATGTCCTTCACCAGCGTTTGCGAGCCGAAGCCGATGGCAACGCCGAAAACACCGGCACCTGCGATCAACGGGCCGACCTCGACGCCGAGCCCGGAGAGCACCATCATGACCGCGACCACGGCAATGAAGGCCGCGAGAAAGTTGCGCAGAATTGGCAGCAAGGTGTGCAGGCGCATGTTGCGGGCGATCTCAGCCGGATCCGCGACGTCGACGGTGGCCCGCTTGAGGTGAAGATTGATGAACGCTTTCGTCAGTTGCCAGATCAGATCCGCCGCGAGCAGGATGACGACGCCGGCGAGAGCACCGCGGAACAGGCGGTTGAAGGCGTCGTCCTGCATCATCGTGCTGCCACGGACCTGGAATACGAGTGCAAGCCAGGCGGCGGCGAGCGCAATGATCACGAAGCGCGCGCCTCGGTCGACCAGAACGTTGCGCACGATCTGCATGTGGCTTGCCACATCACTGTCCTGCATCGATCTCGTCGCGGCACTCGTGAAGCGCAGCAGCGGCGGCAAGGTAAGCACATAGACGCCGAGCCAGAACAGCACCTTCATGCCCGCGACCCAGACGAGCCACATGAGGACGAGAAGCGCAATGAGCAAGGCGCTGCGCAACATCCGCCGCCCGGGCGCTATTGCCGGAGCGGGCCGTCTGATTGTTGTGTCGATCGCCAAGACCAGAACAATAAGGCCAAAGCCGGCGGCTGTGAGATCACTGACATCGCTGGGGACCGCGAGCGCATGCATCATGTCGACCACGGCCCACATGAAGGCCAATGCACCGATAAACAGCACCAGGCGCCGATGCCAGAAGCGCGCCGCCTCCGGCGCAATCGAGACCCCTCCTTCCTGAGGCCCTGCTCCATCCTCATATGCCGGCTTCAACGCGGTCGAAACGACCGCGATCAGCAGACGAGCGACGATCCAGGCGATGAGCAGCGGCGCCACCGCCGCCTCCAGCTGCCTCGGCCAGTCGGCAAGCACGAAGGCGGCGACGACTGCAATCGCAAAGACAAGGAGCGGCGCGATGCGGTCGAACACGGCAAGGCCACGTTCTCTGGGGTGGCGACGTGCACCACGCCGCAAGATATAGCGCAGCAGGAACTCGGCGCCGTAGCCGACGAGGAGCATGAGAGCGAAACCCCTGAGGATGGGCATCTGCCCGTGGCCCTGAACGTCCGTCGCGACGCGGCCTTTTGCCGCCTGCCACTCGGGGCCCAACCGAGGCACCGCATTGCGCAGTCCGGTGAGGTGACTCTTGATCGCAGCGATCCAGCGGGACGCATCGCTCGCCGATGCAGCTGCAACCGCCGGGGACGCGGGCGGGCGGGCAGCGAGCCATTGCCGCACTTCCGGATCGTCCAGCAGCTCGATCAATTGCTGGACCTTGTCCGGCGGCGCGGCCATGCCTGGCTCCTGTGCCGCGAGCGGAGTTGCCAGCGCGAGGAAGAGCTGCAGAACCAGAAGCAGTGCAGCGTGATCGCAGCCTCTGCACGCGTATCTCAAGACGGCCCCCATGCGATATCCCCCATTGTCTGCGCGAGGTCCCGACGGCGTCGAAACCCACGGTAAGGGCCGGGCATCGCCGAGGACATCCGGCGGCCCTCCATTCAATGTCCGGTCAGGACAAGCGTCTGCACCGGCAGCAGCAGCGCCTGCAGCCTGAGGATCATGGCGTGCACCAATCCCACGGCATCGATCATGTGCAGGTACAGCCAGCGCGCCGTGCTGATGCCGGGCGACTGCAGTTCGTCATGGTTGCTGGTATAGGCATTGGCGATGCAGCTGCTGCCGGGCGGAATGCCGGTGAATTGCCCCTCGTAGAGCGGCTCCAGGAACGTCGTCAGGGTCCCGGGGTGGGCGAACTGCTGCGCGTCGGCGAGCTGATCCGTCGGGCGCACCTGGCCGGTGGCGATCACCTCCTGGACCTCGGTGACGACCATCGGGATGACGGCGAAGGGTTTGCCGACGCAGGTCGCCTCGGCGATCATGCCGGGCTTCATGACCTGCGCCTCGATCTGGCCGAAGCCGGCGACGAGGCCGATGCGGCGATCGTCCGGCACGAGGATGCCGGCCGAGCGGATCATCGGGTTGACGATGTCGCCGGGCCTGAGCGAAAACTGCTGGACCATGCCGTGGGTGCCGGCGCGGATGACGGTCTTGTCGAGCTCGACCTGCGCCTGGGCCAACGCGGCCTCGGCGCTCGCCTTCTGTGCCGGCAGCAGCGAGGCGATCTTCGTCTCGAGCGTCTGCTTGTTGGAGACGGCGGCGTCGCGGGCACCCTTGCGGCCGTCGGCCGCCACCTGGCGCCGCTCGATCTCGCGCCTGGCCACCACGTTCGGATTGAGGCGGTTGAGTTCGACCTGCGTCTCGAGCTCGTCAACGGCCTGCCGGTAGGCGCCCTCGGCCTGCGCGATCAGCCCGTCGGCGGCCGCCAGTTCGGTCTCGGCAACCGCCGTTTCGGCGTCGATCTCGGCGACGCGGCGGCGGGCGGTCTCGAGCGCTGCCCGCTGTTCGGTGTCGTCCAGCCGGAACAGCGGATCGCCTGCCGCGACCTTGTCGTTCATGCCGACGAACACCTCGGCCACCCGCCCGGTAGCCTCGGGCAGGATGGTGACGGTGCGGAACGCCGCCGTGACGGTCTTCGTCGAGGGGTGGAAATAGAAGATCAGCGTGATCAGCGACAGCGTGAGAATAACGCAGGCGGTGATGCCCCAGCGGAGCTCGAACCACATGGAATAGAGATTGATCTCCCGGCCGATCCGCTTGCCCTGGACGTAGCGGCGGAAGAGGAAGTCCGGAAAGATCGTCAGCAGCGAGCAGATCATGAATTCCAGCATGGCTCAGCCCCTCCGCTCCGACCGGGTTTCGCCGGCCGGCACCTCCGGCGCGAGCGGTGCCCGTGGCGCTCCGGTCTCGACCGGCTGCGGCTTCGCCGCGACCACATGAATATCGTCATGAATGTCGTCCGGCGCCGGTTCGGGGAGCGGCCGCTCTTCCCGATCGGCAATCTTGCGCAGCGAGTCGGCCATCGAACTCACCGGCGTGGAAAAGTCCGGGAACTCGATCAGCGCCAGCAGCAGGGCCGCGATCCAGAAGAGATGATTGTGGGTGAAGAGCGCGATCAGCGACAGCACCGCCACCAGCTGCAGCTGAACCTTGCTGGCGCCGTGCGCCATATGCTCCGGCAGGGCGTGCAGGCGCAGATAGAGAACGCCGACGAGCAGGACGAGGAGCAGCACGAAGACGATCATCACGTTCATCAGAACGTCCGTCTCCCCCGGAGCCGTGATAAACGCCGGCACGTGGGCAACTGCGGCCGGATGCAAGGATTCTGGCATATCGAGGCCCCCCACGATACGTCGTGTTGCCGACGCATCACTCGCTAACAATACTCCACTTCTCGTCCGGACCGAAGCGATCGATGCGGGCACCATCGCCTCTGGCCGGCGTCCCGGCTCGCGCGTGGGCGAAAGCGTTCAGGGCGCCGGCGTGTACCAGATCGGCGACGTATAGGCGCGCTCCTGCAATGTCATCGTCGTGCCGGGCGCCGGCGTGACGCCGAAGCGCTTGGCGTCGTAGGTGGTCCAGCGCGGCGTCGGGATTTCGATCACGCGGCCGTAATAGAAGGCCGGTTGGCTGGGATCGAAATCGGGGTCCTGCCACACGGCAATAAGCTCCGGCGTGCCGATCGAGTTCGACCAGGTGGCCGCGACCAGGTCCACCGTGTCGCCGACGGGTGGCAGTTTGCCGTCATTTCCGGGCTTGCGCTCACCCGACCAGGCGACGTCGTAGAGTTTCTCCTGCAGGTTGCCGTCCTTGTCGAGCCAACCCTTGATGATCTGGTAGCGGTCGAGATTGGCGCCGATCGGATCCTTCAGCGCGGCGACGAGGAAGGTCGGTGCTTTGTCCTGCGGGGCCTTGCCGAGGTCAGCGCCCATCGGGACGCCCTTGGCGTAGCCGACGATGGCCGGAGCGCGTGTTTCCGCGTCAGCCGGCGCGAAATCCCAGCCGCCGAAGAAGCGCACGATCATGCGCGGACCGGTCGTCGCGTAGGTTTCCTTACGTTGCATGGCGTCCCAGAGCGAGGCGCGCGTGTTCTCCCTGGCCCAGACGGCGGCGTAGCCGGACGACGACACCTCCCAGTCCATGATCTTCACGCCCGTCTCGGCGTTGTTGATGAAGGTGGCGGTCATGCGGTGGGGGCTGGGCTCCTGGGGTGTCGTCTTGCCGAAGAAGTTCTCCTCCTCCATTGCGGAGAGCCCGGTATGGGCATCGCTGCTGCCGACCAGGCCGAACTTGTACGGGTTCGTCCCGAGCTCCTTTTCGAGCTTCAGACCGTTCTTGTAAGCCGAGCGCGCATATTCGAATTCCAGCATGTCTCTTTTCTTGGCGACGCTTCCGTCGAGATTGCCCTTGTCCCAGCGTTCGAAATTGGCGAACTCGTCATTGGGTGAGAGATAGGGGTGTGCTTCGCTGTCGCCCTTGGTCTGGGTTGCCTCGTAGAGGCGCTCCCACCTTGCCCGCGTCTCGACGTATACGCGGTCGAGTTTCTTGCCGAAGGCTTCCACGACCGGAAACATCAAACCGTTGCTCAAATTGCCGTTGTGCGCGATCGCGAGCACGCTGCCGCCCGTCTTCTCTTCGTAGGCCTCCATCCATTTCCAGAGATCGGCGGGGTTGTCGCTGCCGTAAGGCGGATAGACGGTGAAGGGCTCGACCTGGCTTGCCTTGTCGCCATTGTCGCGAAAGATCACATTGCGGTGCAAATTGTTGCCGCCCGTGTTCGACGTCCACTCGTAGCCGATGAAGGCCGTGAACCGGCCCGGTTCGTTATGTTGTTCGGCGGCGGCGATCGTCTCCTTCCAGGCACTGCGGTAGGCGGTGGTTCCCGGGAAGTACATCAGATCCTTGGGGAATGTCCCGTGCGAAAAGGCGATGATGATTTCCGTCGCAGCGTCCGCTCCTTTGCCGGACCGGATCATGTCATACCACTTGCGGCCGGTGGGATCGGAGACGAGATTCGGTTTGCCCGCGAAGAGATCCGGGAAGAAGCCCATATTGTCCGAGTGATCGGCCACGACGAGAAAATCGAGCGGTCGGGAGAGTCTCACTGGCTGTCCGGTGGAGGAGACGACCTCTTCGCCCTTGGCAAATCGATATGCGTCCATCGGTCCAAGACGGGCGCCAAAGGCGCCGGCGTCCATGGAAAAGGACGTGTGCAGATGCGTGTCGCCGAAGTACGGGCGGGCCGGGAAGTCGCGGCCGACATAGGGCGAATAGGCCGGGGGTCGCTGGTGTACGCGCTCGGCGTCTTCCTTGCTGAGCGTGCCGGCGTCCTGTGCCGATGCCGGCAGCCCCAGCCCCGATAGCACGAGACTGGCCAGCGCCGTGCCGTAGAAGAAGGTCTTTGCCATGATTTCCTCCTGAAGATTGATTGATTCAACGGTCGCGGCCGATGTCGGTCTTGCGCTGCGACGGGATGTCCGGGATTGCGGCCTCCGTCACTGGCGCCGCGGGTGTCATCGGTTTTGATTGGCGAGCCTCAGTCGGGGCACAGGCAAGCAGGAACAGCGCCCGTTTTGCAGCCGGCCCATAGAGGCGGACGAGGCCGAGTTCGCGGGCTTTGCCGAAAGTCAGGCGTCCGCTCGCAATCTCACCGATGACCGCCTCGCCGGAGACGAGAACGACATCCTCCGGTTCGGGCCCCGTCACGTGCACGCGCATGTGCAGCCCGCTCGTATCCATCTCGAAGCGCGTCCACAGCATGGGCTCGATGAGAACGAGAGAGACGGACGGGAGCGGCGTCTCGCCGGAGACGGAAGGCAATTTTCGGCCAAAGTGCTCAAGGGATCGCACAGTCTTGCGATAATTCGCGCCGAACAGGTCCGGGCCCGCGCCCGTGGGTTCAGGAGGCGGTAGCCGCCGCTCGGCGACAGCCGCTGAGATGGAGCCGAGCACATGCAGCGCGTCTGGATAGATCCAATTCAGGAGCCCACGAGCCATCATGACGTCGTCGTGATAGCCGCACGCAGAGCTTGCCGATGGCGACAGAATTGCGGCCAGAAGCGATAGCGGTAGGAGCAGCCGGGAAATGCAAGCCTTTCTGTGCATGGTCGCTTCCTCTAGAACATCGCCAGTCGCTGCACGGTCCAGAACATGGCAACGGAGCCGATCGCATAGGCCGGAACACGGTACCCCCACGTCGGGAGCGGCAGGGGAATACGGCGGACCGCAGCCGCGAGCGCCAGTGCCGCTGCCACGAAGAGAAGCTGTCCGATTTCCACGCCGCCATTGAAGAACAGCAGCGCCGGAGGGACGTGTCCTGCAGGCAGGCCGGCCTCGCTCAGCGCACCCGCAAAACCGAAGCCGTGCAGCAGGCCGAAGCCGAAGGCCACGAGCCATGGCGCCCGCGCCGCCATGCCCTCGCGCCCCTGGTCCCGATGGACGATCTCGACAGCGACGAAGACGATGGAAAGTGCAATCACCGCCTCGACCGGGGCGAGCGGCACGTTCACGAGCCCGAGGGTGGCCAGCGCGAGCGTGATGGAATGGGCGAGGGTGAAGGCCGTAATCGTCTTCACCAGCAGCCCGATACCCCGCGTCAGCATCAGAAGCGTGAAGACGAAGAGCAGGTGATCGATGCCGAAGAGGATGTGCTCGATCCCGAGCAGCAGGTAGATGCCGGCAACGTGGAGGACGGTGTCCCGGGCCGGTATCGTCGCCGAGGGCTCGTTCGGCGTCAGGCGTTGCGTCCAGGTGCTGCCGTCAGCATATTCGATGTGCGCGAGCACATCGGTCATCGTTGCCGCAAGCCCGGCGATTGTCAGGGTCTGACCGCGCAAAGCCGGGGCTTGCAGGGACCAGGTTTCGATCGCCGCACCCGGAAGGATGCGGACGGCCGGCAGCGACGGATGGGTCTCTCCGGAGAATTCGGGCTTCAGCGCGAGCCTCATATCGCCGCGCATCGGCACCTTCCACAAGACGGAGAACATACCCGGCTCCTGCTCACGCAGTTCGAGATAGGCGGGCCGCACCTCGTGCGCCAATGCAGCCGCGGCGACCAGCAGCGGCAAAAGGCAGGCCGTCAGCGCTGCCAAGCGGACGATGGCGCGCCACATCATCGGATACCCTCCTGCGCCAGATGGCCGATGAAGGGCTCGACGCTTGGCTCCGCCACGATTTCGTATTTCTCTAACAATTCCGCGAAGTAACGTTCCTGGTGCCGGCGCCGCTCTTCGTCCTGCCATTGCGCGAGCACTTCGCTCTTGACCTCGGCGAAGGGCCTGATCGCGGGAGGGGCAATCTCGGATACGTGGACGAGATGCTGTCCGAAGGCGGACTCGATCGGGCCGCTCCATTCTCCCGCCTTGAGTGCAACGACCTCCTGTGAAAATTCAGGTCCGAACTGTGCGGCGATGTCGCTTTGCGTGTCATCCTCCAGTCGTGCCTCAGCCAGCCACTGGTCCCCTTGTTCGATGATCGCCGTCTCCCCAAGGCCGTCGGATGCGGCAAGCACGCGTCGCGCGTCGGCCGCCGCATCCTGGCGCTTCGAACCGCTGAAAAAGACGTGGACGAAAGACACCCGTGCCTCCTGGCGGAACCGGTCCGGATGCGCATCATAGAACTGGTGAAGGTCGCCTTCGGTCGGCTCGGCGAGGCGCGCGGTATCCTCGATCAGGAATGCCACCTTTTGTGCCAGCCTGCGCCGGATGATCGTATCGTCCTGGTCGAGTCCCAAGGCGCGGGCCTCGTTGGCAAGCAGTTCTTCCTTGACCAGCTCCGCGATGAGACCGCGCAGTTCCTCCTCGGAGGGCGCGCGCCCCCATTGGCCGGTCCATGTCTCAGTGATCCAGCGCAGGTGCCCGTCGTCGAGCCGGATTTCCGGCCGGTCGCCTGTCCCGGCGTTGCTGTTGAGCCAGGCATGGGCGACAAACAGGGCGGCGCCGGCGATGGCGAAGTGGACGAGGGGTTCCTTCAGTAACCTCATGGCGAGTCATCCCGCTTGAGTATCTCCCGGTCAGGCGGAATTGCCCGAAACGCGATACGAAAAAACTGACATGGCGGTCGTGAATGCCTTTGAGCACCCGCCCTGAAGCAGGTTTCGGAGCGTCCGACGCTCCGATAAACTGCGGCGATCAAATCCTGAGCAGATGAAGCGCGGGAGAGCGACACGCGAACCTGCTTCAATGCTTCGGCAATCGCGGCATCGTGACGACATTTGCCCGCTCCAGCGCCTCGGCGATCTCCCCGGCAAGATCCGTGACGATCTCGTCGTATTCCAGGCGCCGCACCGCACGAAGGCTTTCCGGCAAGTGCTCGACCGCAGCGAGCGCCTCTTCGGCGGCTGCAAGATCGTCGCAGATGCAACGGAAATTCTCGTCCCGCGCAAGCAACGCTTCGATCTGGGCACCTCGCGTCGGAAAGCGGCAAGTGGCCGCTTGCAGTCCCCTTTTCCCTACAGTGCCGTCCGACCGCGCACCCATGTTCGAGTAGCCTTCGCAATGCTGAAAACTCTGTCAGGGAGAGTATATTGCGCTAAGTCAATGCAGGGATGTAACTTACGTGGGCAAACAGGCGTATGCGGTAGGCAATGCGCCTGCGGCGGCCTGTGAAGGGGGCGAGGCATGGTCCAGACCCGTTCTGTCCGAGTGGATCAGGCGGCAAAGCCGATGCCGCCGGAGCCGGAGATCCGCCTACAATTGCAGCGAATCCTGTCGAGCCTGGAATTTGACGTGCCGGAACGGGCGCGGAGGTTTCTCTCCTATGTCGTCGAGGAGGCCATCGCGGGCCGAGGGGATCGGATCAAGGCCTACTCGATTGCGGTGGCGGTTTTCGGCCGCGACTCCTCGTTCGACGCACAGACCGATCCCGTCGTTCGGATTGAAGCAGGGCGAATAAGACGGGCGCTCGAGCGCTATTACCTCGTTGCGGGACAATGCGATCTGATCACGATCGACATACCCAAAGGCGGATACGTTCCAGTCTTCAGCCGGAACGATGGCGGCGCGGAGCTGGACGGAAATGCAGAGCATACTGCGGAAGAGCGCAGCGAGACTGGCGAGCGCCCGGCGACGCGCTGGCGGCCGATCCTTGTCGCCGCCGCCGGATTTCTTCTTCTCGGATCCATTCTTCTCTTCGGCATCTCGCGAACGGATCACGTGCCCAACGCGTCCTCGACCCTGGCGCAGACCGTGCCGGACGTGCCACGTCTGATCGTCCTGCCTTTCGAGGACCTGTCCGGAAGTGACAGCTCGGTGGCGAGGGGCTTGACCGACAAGGTCATCGAACAGATCTCGAAGTTCAAGGAAATCGTCGTGGTCGCGGGCGACCCGCCTGATGCGTCGAGCGAGACGCCGGCAGGCGCCGTAGTGCAGAATGCACGCTATGCGCTTTCAGGCGGCGTGCGGTTCGACGGTTATCGGCTGCGGCTGACTAGCCGCCTCGTCAACCGCGCCGACGGATCGGTCCTGTGGGCCGAAAGCTACAATGAGAGCCTGAAGGTCCGTAGTCTTATCGAGCTCGAAACCAAGATAGCGCGCTCCGTGGCCACGGCACTGGCGCAGCCCTACGGCGCCATATTCAGGGCGGATGCCTCGTCGGCGGCAAACATGCCGCCGAAAGATTGGGAAGCCTATCGATGCACTCTGGCCTATTATGGCTATCGCGCCAGCCTTAATCCGCAGACCCATGCCTCGGTTCAGGGCTGCCTCAAGCGGGCGGTAGAGAAATTCCCGGGCTATGCCACCGCCTGGGCGCTGCTTTCGCTGACCTACATCGATCAGCTCCGGTTCCGCTACCGCCTCGATGCTCCCGCTTCGCCGCCGGTCGATCTCGCCATCGCGGCTGCAAGGCGCGCCGTCGAACTCGATCCGCAGAACGTTCGCGGCCTTCAGGCGGAAATGCTTGCTTTTTTCCTGCGCGGCGACGTCGATACGGCACTGAAGATCGGCGAGCGCGCACTGGCCATGAATCCGAACGACCCGGAACTGAGCGGGGAATATGGGCTTCGGCTAGCGCTGTCGGGCGAGTGGGCGCGCGGGTGTCACCTCGTCGCGGAAGCGGTCAGCAGGAACCCCGGGCCTCTCGGCTATTTCGAGGCATCGCTCGCGCTTTGCGCCTACATGCAACAGGACTATGCCGCCGCCGAGCAATGGATCAGGGCAGCCGATGTGCAGGCCAATCCGCTTTACCATTTCATCGCTGCCGCCATCCTCGGGCAACTTGTGAAGTCGGAGGAAGCGGCCAGGGAAAGAGAATGGATCGAGAAGAACGCACCGGGCATTCTCCAGAACATTCGCCAGGAGGTGGCGCTGCGCATCCACCGGCCGGACGACCAGAGCCATTTCCTCGAAGGCTTGGCGAAGGCGGGTCTGGCGGTCCCGTAAATCCGCAGCCTTCCGCCGCCGGCGGATGCGCAAGTCGATAGACGTTACGCGATGTTACATGCGTCCAGCGCGCCGCCATAATAGAAGAAAGAATAGCCTGCGAGGGCAGTCCCAGAGGAAAGGGAGGCGTGCATGAACAGTCTTCCGTCGCATGACACACCATGCAAGGTCCGGCGGATGAGGCGATGGGTCGCGTCATTGGCATTCCCGCTTGCCCTGTCGGTGTCGTCGCCGGTTCTCGCTCAAGACGAAGAGGCGAAGAGAATCCTGAAGGCGATGGCCGACTACGTCACGGCGCAGCAGCAGATCCAGTTGACCTATGACGTGGACATCGAGGTGATCACGCCGCATCTGGAAAAGCTGCAGTTCGCGTCCTCGGGCGATCTCAAGCTCGCCCGGCCCGACAAGTTGCAGGCAACGCGGAGCGGGGGCTACGCGCATGTCGAACTCTTTTTCGACGGAAAGACCGCGACCGTCTACGGAGAGGACAGCAACGCCTTCGCGCAGGTGGAGATGCCGGGCTCGCTCGACCAGATGATCGACCGGCTGAGAGCCGAGCACCACATCGAGATGCCCGGCGCGGACCTGCTTCTGTCCGACCTCTACGAGGAACTGGTCGCCGGTGTCATAGAGGCCAAGTATATCGGCCGCGGCGTCGTGGATGGCGTCGAGTGCGAGCACCTGGCCTTCCGCAACCGGGAAACCGACTGGCAGCTCTGGGTGGAACCCGGAGCCGCGCCCATTCCGCGAAAATACGTCATCACCAGCAAGACCCTTGCGGCTGCCCCGCAATACAGCTTGCGGATCAAGTCATGGGACACGAAGACGTCGCTCGACGCGGGGGCTTTCGCCTTCAAGCCGCCTGAAGGCGCGAAATCGGTCGAGTTCACGGCCTTGACCGATATCGGCGAACTGCCACCGCCTGCGGAAGCACCGAAGGAGCAATGACCATGGACAGGGGTCGAACAGCCATATTTGCGGTTGCCATGCTGGGCGGCATCCTCTGCCTCTTCTGGAGCGGCTCCTTCATTCCGGAGCGGGCGGGCGGCCTGGTATCGCAAGCGCAGGCGAGGGTCGGCAGGCCGGCGACGCCGATAAGCTATGCCGGTGTCGCGCGCCGCACGACGCGGCGAGCCGTCTATGCCGGCGCCGCCGCTGCAACATACTACGGTCCCGCATGTGTGGAAATTCGGGATGCATACGGCAATGTAGTGGGTTACCGATGCCCCTGAAGTGGTTGCCGACCAAGCGGTTGAGCCTGCCCCTCGCCTTCGGCCTGCTTGCGACGGTCCTGGCGGCATGCGCCAGCCGTCCGACCGGCGTACTCGAACCCGTGGCCGCCTCGCCATCGACCAGCCAGGTGGAGATGCTCGTTGCGACCACACGCGGCCGGGCGGAGAAGCGCGGCGAGATGTTCAGCGGCGAACGTGCGCGCAGCCCGACCTTCGCGAACATTACGGTGTCGATTCCGCCTGAAAGTGTGCGCAAGGAAGGCGAAGTGGCATGGCCGCGTCGGCTTCCGCCCAATCCGGCCACGGATTTCGCCACCCTCAAGGCCGAGGAAATCGACCGGCCGGCGGCCGAAAAATGGTTGAGCTCATCCGTGCGCAGGAGCCCGGATCGCAGCGTCCTCGTCTTCATCCACGGCTTCAACAATCATTTCGAGGATGCGGTCTTCCGTTTTGCGCAGATCGTTCACGATTCGGGTGCTCACAGCGCCCCGGTGCTGGCGACCTGGCCCTCGCGCGGCAGCCTGCTCGCCTATGGCTATGATCGCGAAAGCACCAACTATACGCGCAATGCGGTGGAGCGACTGTTCCAGTACCTGGCTCGCGATTCGGAGGTAAAGGAAGTATCGATCCTCGCCCATTCGATGGGCAACTGGCTGGCTCTGGAATCACTTCGTCAGATGGCCATCCGCAATGGCGGGCTGCCCGCGAAGTTCAAGAATGTCATGCTGGCGGCGCCCGACGTCGATGTGGACGTCTTTCGCTCGCAGATCGCGGATATGGGCAGGCAGCTTCCGCGCTTCACGCTTTTCGTCTCGCGCGACGATCGTGCGCTCGCCGCTTCCAGGCGTGTCTGGGGCAATGTGTCCCGGTTGGGTGCGATCGATCCGGAGCAGTCGCCCTACAAGGAAGAATTGTCCGCGAACAACATAGCGGTCATCGACATGACCAAGGTCAAATCCGGCGACAGGCTGCACCACACCAAGTTTGCAGAATCGCCGGAAATCGTCCAGTTGATCGGCACCCGCCTGTCGGCCGGACAGGCATTGACCGACAGCCGGTTGGGGCTGGGCGATCACATCGTTGCGGCGACGGCCGGAGCCGCGCACACGGTCGGTACGGCAACCGCCTTGGCCGTTGCCGCTCCGATTGCCGTGGTGGACCAGAACACCCGGGAAAACTACGCCCGCTATATCGAGGCCCTGACCGGGCCTTCCGGCCAGTCGACACAAGATACGACGGTTCCCGACTGCAGCAATCGAAGCCAGGCGAGGACTGGAAGTTGCAGCCGGTGATGAAAATCCAGCGAAGAGTGCCAGAAAGTGCTTGGTCGAACGACCGCGCTCCGTCATCATCCGCGCCGGGGTGAATCGATCGATCACGGAAGCTATTGTTACCGGGGGAAACGATGAAGTCTTGCCTTTTTCCAGCATTGGCGGCCGTAGGAAACTTGCTCGCTTTCGGCGGCGCGATGGCCGCGGACATCTATTCTCCGCTGACGCCGGCGGTTCAGGAGGCCACGACCGAGAGCGGTTGGACCTTCTCCTTTGCGCCCTATTTCTGGGCGGCGGGGCTCTCGGGAGACGTAGCGGCGTTCGGGCTGCCGGAGGCCAATGTCGACGCGAGCTTCAGCGATATCTTCGAACACCTGGATTTCGGGGCGATGGCGATCGGGGAAGCCCGCAACGGCCCCTACAGCATCTTTGGCGACGTGATGTATACGAAGATTTCGGGGCAGGCCGGCACGCCCCGGGGCATCCTCGCCACCGACGTCGAACTCTCTTCCGAGACATTCGGCGGACTGCTTGGGGCCGGTTATTCGGTCTTTGAAGACAGTTCAACGCGGCTGGATATCGTCGGCGGCCTGCGCGTCTGGCACGCCAAGACGGAGCTTTCCTTCAGTGGCGGCGTTCTCGACGGGGTCTCCCGAAGCGATGATGCGACCTGGGTGGACGGCGTGGCCGGTTTCCGCGGCACCTATTCGTTCACGCCGGAAATCTACCTGACCGGCTGGGGCCTCATCGGGGCGGGCGGCGCCGATCTCGATTGGGACGTCGCCGCGGCGATTGGCTACCGCTTCAGCGACACCATCTCGGCCGTCGCCGGCTACCGCGCCCTGGGGGTCGACTACAGCGATGACGGCTTCGTCTTCGACGTCGTTCAGCAGGGGCCGGTCCTGGGGCTCGTCGTGCGGTTTTAGGGCCAAGGCAATCGAGCCGCTCAATCGAACGGAACGGACCTCGCTTCCTTGCAGAAAGGTTCCAGCATTCTGCCCCTCTCATAAATGGTCAGAGTCGGGTGAAAGCGGTGGTCGGGATCGTTTGGACGGCAATCGGCGTCGAATAAGTGGATCGCCGTGATCTCGATCGTTTGCATGAGTCTTGCGGAATTCAGTCGGGCACCATCCGCTCGAATTTCTGCAAAGAGGGATCGATCGGGTCCCATGCCTGGCCGCGGATGCTGTATGTAAGCGCTTGCGGGTTGAATTGGCTCGGATCGTCGAGGCTGGTCGCGTGGACGGCGATCAGTTCCGGCATGGCCGCAAATGTCAGATAGACCGGTGTTCCGCAGGTGGGGCAGAAGGCGTGGGTCTTGTGGTTCCCACTATCCGCGGCCACGCTCCACCGTGACGCTTCACCAGTCATTCTTACGTCGGCCTTCTGCGGAAAGGTCAAATAAGATCCGTGGCCGGTGCCGCTTCGTTTCTGGCAATCTCTGCATTGGCAGTGGTTCTCGAAGATGGGTTCACTGCTCGTTTCATAACGGATGGCGCCGCACGCGCAGCCTCCTGTGTAGGTCTTCCTGTTCATCGGGTCACTCCCGTTTTCCTGATGTGCCGGCGTGCGGTCAGAGGTCCATGCCCCGACCGGTTTCAAGGAAGGACTTCATGCTGGACAGCACGTACGGCCAGCCTTTGCTGATCCCGTTCAGCATGCTGCTGCCGGGCTGCAGGTCGTCATGCATGACGGTCAGCTTGACGATCTCACCCTGCGGCTCGATGTCGAAGGTGACACGACTGTATTGGTCGGGATCGTCCTTTTGGCTCTCATTCGCCCAGCTGATGACGAGCCGCTTCGGCGGGTCGCTTTCGATGACCTCGCCCACCAGGTCGACGGTTCGCGCCTCATCTGTGCGGATATGCTGCCATGCGGAGCCGGGCCGCCAGTCCTCCGAGACATTCTCATGGCCCCAGTAGCGGCGAGCGATTTCCGGCCGCGTGATCGCTTCGAACACCTTTTCGGGTGTCGTGCGGATAAAAGTGACGTAAACGAAACTGGCTGATTTGTCGGTCATGTCTTCTTCCTCTCAAGTTCCTGTTTGAGGTCGTGGAGAAGGCTCAGGCGTCCTTCCTCGAACTTCCGGATCCAGCGCTCGTAGACCTCGTAGAGCGGGACTGGGTTGATGAAGTGCAGCTTCTCGCGCCCGCGGCGCACCGTGCTGATTAGATTGGCCTGTTCCAGGAGGCCGAGATGCTGGGTCACGGATTGGCGTTTCATGTCCATGGCCTCGCAGAGCTGCCCGAGCGTCTGGCCATTCTGGGCGCAAAGACGGTCCAGCAGCATCCTGCGGCCGGGATCGGCCAGAGCCTTGAACACCTTGTCGTCATCCATTGATATCTCCGTATGCGATGACAGTCATGTATGCAGGTATTTGCCTGCATGTCAACAGATGCAGGCAAATACCTGCATAATTGAAGTGAGAACAATCGAGGGGGGCTTCATCCTGGCGATCGTCGCATCCAGGGCGAACGGCTGCTCCGGGAAACTTTGCGCATCGGGCTTTGCGGAAATCGGGTACGATTTTCGGGCCGATGCGCTATGTGGTCGGCGGACCCACTTCGAGGACCCGCAATTCCTGGAAGTGGTTCATATCCTCGAAACAGCAGAACGCCGGAGGTCGGGTGGGATGGCTTCGGCGTCGATGATGCTTCGTCCAGGATCGGGGGAATTGCAGACCTGCATAGGCAGGTTTCAAGAACGCTGTATGAAAATGCCCGGCCGGCGTTGCAGCCGGCCGGGCAGAAGAGTCAGGCGTTGATCGACCGCGCGAAAGGCAGGACGCGGATGCGCTTGCCGAGCGCCTTATAGGCGGCGTTGGCGACGGCCGGGCCGATCGGCGGGACGCCCGGCTCACCGATGCCGGAGGGCGGGTTGGCGGAGGGGACGATATGCACCTCGACCCGCGGCATGGCGTCGATCCTGAGCGGTGTGTACAGGTCGAAATTGCCCTGGTCGACCTGACCGTCGGTAAGCGTGATTTCCTCGCCGAGAATGGCGCCCAGACCAAAGCCGATACCGCCTTCCACCTGCGCGCGGACCTGATCGGGATTGACCGCCAGGCCGCAATCGACGGCCGCTACCACGCGCTCGACCTTGATTCCACCATTGCCGTCGGCCGACACCTCGGCGATCTCGGCGACGACGGAGCCGAAGCTCTCGGCAATCGCGACGCCGCGGAAGCGGCCCTCGGGAAGAGGCTTGTCCCAGCCGGCCTTTTCCGCCGCGAGCTTCAGGACGGTCGCATGGCGCGAATCCGGTTCGAGCATGGAGAGGCGGAATTCGACCGGATCGCGCCCCGCCGCCTCGGCGATCTCGTCGAGGAAGGTTTCGGCCGCGAAGGCGGTATGGGTCGAACCGACGGAACGCCACCACAGAACCGGCACGCCGAAATCAGTGGTCGTCAGGCCGACCGTCTGGTTCGGGATGGCGTAGGGCAGGTTGCTTGCCCCCTCGACCGAGGTCGGGTCGACGCCGTTCTGAATCATCCCTTGCAGAGCCGTCCTTGCCACGATCGACTGGCCGACGATGTGATCGTCCCAGGCGACGAGTTTCCCGCTCTCGTCGAGGGCGGCCTTGAGGCTGTGGACATAGGCGGGTCGGTAGCGTCCGGCGCGCATATCGTCCTCGCGCGTCCATTGCACCTTCACCGGTGCACGGAAACCAATCGCCTTGGCCGCATAGACGGACTCGACGACGATATCGCCGTCGGAGACGGCCCGACGGCCGAAGCTGCCGCCGGACTTCATGACGTGGAGGCGCACCTTGTCGGGGGTGATGCCTGCGATCTCGCCCGCGAGCTTCTGGTAGATGTCCGGGAACTGGTGTCCGCCCCAGATCTCCAGCGTCCCGTCTTCGTTCATGCGCGCAACCGCATTCAGCGGCTCCATCGCCGCATGGGCGAGATAGGGGAAGTCGAAGCTTGCTTCAAGGACCTTGGTGGCCCCGGCGAAGGCTGCCTCCGTGTCGCCGTCCTTGCGCGCCATCGCAGCGGGGGGCTTCTTTGCCAGATCGCGATACATCGCCATCTGCTCGTCCGTGCCGCGTTTCTCCGCCACCGTCTCGTCCCACTCGACCGTGACCGCATCGCGCCCCTTGACCGCCGCCCACATGTGTTCGCCGATGATGGCGATGCCGCGCGGCGTCTCGACGACGTCGACCACGCCCTTGAGAGCCTTTGCGGCCGAAGCATCAAAGGACTTCACCTTCGCCCCGAACAGCGGCGGATGGATCATCACCGCCGTCAGCATGCCGGGCAGCTTGACGTCGATCGTGTATTGCTCCGTTCCGTTCGTCTTGCGGGCGCTGTCGAAACGCTTCAGCTTGTCATTGCCGATCAGCTTCCACTCGCCCGGCTGCTTCAGCGTCACATCGCCCGGCACCGGCATCGTCGCCGCCCTGGCGGCAAAGTCGCCGAAACCGCCGCTCTTGCCGGAGGGGTGGGCGAGACGGCCGTTCTCGACGGTGATCTCCGCCGCATCGACGCCCCATTCCTCGGCGGCAGCGACAACCAGCATCGCGCGCGCGGCCGCACCCGCCTTGCGATAGCGCTCCCACGATGTGGACATCGAGGTCGAGCCGCCCGTTCCCTGGATGGCGCCGCCGAAGGCGATATTGCCATAGGCCTGCACATTGCCAGCGGCACCCTTCACCTCGATCGCCGACCAGTCGGCATCGAGTTCCTCGGCCACCAGCGTGGCGATGCCGTTATAGGAGCCCTGGCCCATCTCGAACTGCGAGGAAAGCACGGTCACCTTGCCGTCGCCGTCGATCGTCACGTAGGGGGAAAAGGCGTGCGAGCCTGTCGCGTTCTCGCTGGCGGCCGCCGGCGCGGCGGCAAGCAGGCGGAAGCCGACGGCGATGCCGGTGCCGGCGGCAAGCGCGCCGATGAGGAACTGCCGCCGAGAGGCTTCGATCCGCAGGGACGGAAGGGAAACCGATTGCATCAGTCTCGGGATCATGACTTACGCCTCCAAACGTTTTGCGGCTTCGTGGATACCGGCACGGATCCGGTGATAGGTGGCGCAGCGACAGAGATTGCCCGACATCGCCGCGTCGATATCCGCGTCGCTCGGCTTCGGATTGCTGCTCAGAAGGTCCGTCGCCGACATGATCTGCCCGGATTGGCAATAGCCGCATTGCGGCACGTCGAGGTCGGCCCAGACCGCCTGCACCGTTTCGGCGACCTTGCCGTTCAGGCCCTCGATGGTCGTCACCTGAGCGCCTTCGATGTCACCGATGAAGGTCTGGCAGGAACGGACCGGCGAACCATCGACATAGACGGTGCAGGCGCCGCATTGGGCCATGCCGCAGCCGAATTTCGTCCCGGTCAGCCCGACAAGATCGCGGATGACCCAGAGCAGCGGCATGTCCGGTTCGGCGTCGACGGAGCGTTCGACGCCGTTGATCGTTACAATCACCATGGTGTTCTCCTCGCGTTGTGGCGCATGGCTGCACGGGGCGCAGCTCCGGAGCGTACCGGTTTGTGCCCCCAGGCCAAGGCCGACTGCGGCGGAAGCTTAAAAGACCGTCCCGGTGGCCGGTATACTCAATCCTGCCGGATTATTGCCTATTCCTGTCGACTTAAACGAATGTCCTATGGCGTTGAACGGCCACCTTCAGGTGGCCCATGGAAGCAGGGGCCGCGTCAGGCAGTTCGTGCTTAAGGGCACGCAACGTGCAAGCTGGGCCTAGCCCGCTTCCCTCAACTGCTGGCCCGTGCCCATGAAGCCACCGACGAGCAGATGTCCAAACATCAGCCAGGCGGGATGTGGTGCGATGGCCGAAACGAAACCGGCAAACTCAAGATCCATCCCAGACCAGGTGAAACAGCACCACGCCGGCGAAGGCCAGGCCATGAACCATGTTGACTGCGACAAGTTTCGACATCGAACTGACGCTCAATGATCGTGTGTCAGGGCACCGGCCGCCATTCGGTCGCCGGAAGACGACAGCACGTCTGAAAAAGCAGGCGCCCCAACGAGAAGCCGAAGGGCGTTTGCCGTGACCAGAACCGTTGCGCCCGTGTCGGCAAGGATGGCTGGCCACAGGCCGGTGATCCCCATGACCGTCGTCACCAGAAACACCGCCTTGAGACCCAGCGCGATTGTGATGTTCTGCCGGATATTCGCCATTGTCCGCTTCGACAGCGCGATCATCTCGGCGACGTCGTCGACGCGCCCATGCAGGCTGGCGGCATCGCCGGTTTCGAGCGCTACGTCCGTCCCGCCGCCCATCGCGACTCCGACATCGGCGGCGGCGAGCGCGGGAGCGTCGTTGATACCGTCGCCGACCTTGGCCACGCGAACGCCTTCGGCCTGCAATTGAGCGACAATCCGCTGTTTGTCCTGCGGTAGAAGGTCCGCGTGCACCTCGATGCCGAGCTCCCGACCGACGGCTTGGGCGGTGCGCGCGTTGTCGCCGGTCAGCATGATCGTGCGCAGACCGTCACCGGCCAGGCGCTTCAGGGCGGAGACGGCATCGGATCGGGGCTCATCCCGCATCGCCAGCGCACCGAAGGCCTTGTTGTCGGCCACCAGCACAGAGACGCTCTTGCCCTCGTCACGAAGCCCCTGCAGCCGCAATTCGCTTTTGGCATCAAGCGACGCGAGTTCTGCCGCCGCCTTTACGGACCCCAGGAAGAGATCCCGCCCTTCGACGCGGCCGGTGACGCCCTTGCCGCCAAGGGCCTTGGCATTCTCGGCGGGTGGCAGACTGATCGAGAGGTCCGCCGCTCTTTCCAGGATAGCCTTCGCCAAGGGATGGTTCGATCCGGCTTCGAGCGCCGCGGCAAGCCGCAAGACTTCAGCTTCGTCGGCTCCGAAGCCGACGATGTCCGTCACCTTCGGCCGCCCTTCGGTAAGCGTGCCGGTCTTGTCGAAGGCAACCGCTCCGATACGGCCAAACATCTCTAGCGCAGCGCCGCCCTTGATAAGGAGGCCGCGGCGGGCGCCTGAGGCGAGTGACGCCGCGACGGCAGCCGGTGTCGAGATCACCAGCGCACAGGGGCAGCCGATCAGGAGGATGGCGAGGCCCTTGTAGATCCATTCGCCCCAAGGTGCTCCGAAGGCGAGCGGCGGCAGGACCGCAACAATTGCCGCTACGAGAACGACGCCCGGCGTGTAGTAGCGCGAGAAACGATCGATGAAGCGCTCCGTGGGTGCCTTCGATTCCTGTGCCTGTTCGACGAGTTGCACCACGCGGGCGATCGTATTGTCCGCCGCCGCGGCGGTGACCCGGATACGAAGAACGGCTTCTCCGTTGATCGTCCCGGCAAATACCTGCGAGCCTGGCTGCTTTTGAACGGGTACGCTTTCGCCGGTGACCGGCGCCTCGTCCACGCCGCTTTCACCACTCTCGATGATCCCGTCGGCCGGAATGCGGTCGCCGGGCCTGACGAGGACAAGCGATTCCTTTTTCAGACTTTTCGCCGGCACCTCGCGCGTTACGTCCCCCTCCACTAGCAAGGTGGTCTTCGGCACGAGGTCGCTGAGCGCGGAGATCGAGGCACGGGCGCGGCCAGCAGCAAAGCCTTCCAGCAGTTCGCCGATGAGGAACAGAAAGACGACGACTGCGGCCTCATGTGTCGCACCGATGACCACCGCGCCTATCGCTGCGATCGTCATCAGGGTTTCGATCGAAAACGGCGCTCCGGCAAGCACCGCTCCCATAACGGCCCGGCGCGCAATCGGAACCAGGCCGACGAGCATCGCGACGGAGAAGAACCAGAAGCCGTAGGCCGGAAACGCCCGCGCCAGACCCCAGGCGGCAAGGAGTGCCAGACCATTGGCGATGACGCGCCTTAATTTGGGATCACGATACCATGGTCCTTCACCGGGACCGTGCACGTGATCGTGTGCATGCTTGTGAACGAGGCCCTCCGCGTGGCCGCCGCAGCATCCCTCGCTATCATGTGCGTGGGCGTGCCCACGTCCTGCATGATTATGATCATGTGGGTCGCTGCAGCCGGCAGTGTCCGCCGTCTCAGAACCAGAAAGCGTCTCGCCCGCCGATAGCGGCTTCGTGCCATAGCCCAGCGCGCGCACCCGCTTTTCGAGATTCTTCAGATCGGCATCGGCCTTATGACTGATCGTCATGCTGCGCGTCGCGACAGAAACAGCGACATTATCGATGCCTGCAACCCGACGCGCGGCACCTTCGATCTTGGCGGCGCAGCTTGCGCAGTCCATGCCTTCAAGCCGGTAGCGACTCTGGATCGCTTGCTTTTCCATGATACATCCCTTCGGATCCGAATTCATAACGCCCAAAGAAGCCTACATGCTCTAACCGCTAGAGGATCAAGCCCCGAACGGGATGATCTTTATGCTTACGGATATTTAATCCTGGATCTCGGGCTAATCTTGGCCGTCGCCATGCCCGGGCCGCTGTGCCGCCCACTTCCGGGCTCCTGGAAGTGCAACGAAGCCGGTGTGAAGTCGCCGTTCAAGTTCAGGAGGGTGAGTTGAGACGCGCTGTCATTGAAGAACGTGATATCGGCCGCACCGGTCGATCGATGGCGTCCCTACGAGAATGTCGGCATGTTCGACCGTGATTTTTGGAGGGGTCCGCTCCGGCCTCATAGCAGGCGGCGCCGCCACAGCTTCCTGTGTTCTCACTTTAGCCTCAAGCAGCCCATCAACGACTGTGGATCGGGTTGAAATCAGAACACCCTAGCCTACATTCTCTAGTCGCTGGAGAATTAAGAGGCAAAGCGATGCGCACCATATCGATTGGCAAAGCCGCCAGGGAAAGCGGCGTGAAGGTTCCGACGATCCGCTATTACGAACAGATCGGACTGCTCGCTGCGCCGGAGCGCACCGAAAGCAATCGGCGAACGTACACGGATGATGACATTCGCAGACTGGCCTTCATACGGCACTCACGGGAACTGGGATTCGAGATCGATGCGATCCGGACCCTGATCGAACTCCAGGAACATCCGGCCGCCCCTTGTGCGGCGGCTGACGCGATTGCCAGGAGACGCCTCGAGGATGTCCAGGCGCGAATCCGAAAGCTCCGAGCTCTGGAGCAGGAACTGGAGCGGATGCTGGCTTCCGGCGTACACGGTCGCGTCCATAACTGCCGGGTCATCGAGGTCCTCGCCGACCATTATAAATGCGTCCACGAGGAGCATTGACGGCAGAAGGTTCTGCCGTGGCGTTCTGGTAGCCATGGACCAGTGCCTGTCTGCCGCGCCCCCATCGTGGGGGCCAGGATCGGAGTGAACGTCATCCAAAGGGAAGTGCGCCTATCAACGCGGGACGGAACACACCCGTGGCAGCCGTCACATCGCGGCCCGCATCCCGGACCGGCAGATTCTTTGGCGACGCGAAATTGCGGACGTTCAACTGCGATCAGGGTGGTGAACGGACCGAAACTGAAACTGATTACCCCGCTATACTGTATATCTCGGCAAGGTCGCGTAGGTCCCAGTTTCCGCCGGACAACACCGCGCAGACTTTTTCGTCGGGTTTGACGTCTATGCTACCCGCCAGCAGTGCTCCGACCCCGATCGAGGCGGCTGGTTCAGCGATTAATTTCGCATCCTTGGCAAGAGCACGCATTCCGGCGATGATGTGCTCGTCGTCAACAAGAACAATCTCGTCCACATATTTTTCGATAATCGGATACGGGTTTTGACCCGGAACGCTTATCCTCAAGCCATCCGCAATCGTGTTCTTCAAGGGAAGCGATGTGCGCTCCTTGTTTATCCGGCTTTGAAAATACTTCGGGGTCAGGGCGGGCTCTGCCCCGATAACGCGCACGGTTGGTTTCGTTTCCTTTATGGCGGTAGCGATTCCCGAAATCAGGCCTCCTCCGCCTACGGGAACGATGACCGTATCTACATCGTCCAAGTCCTCGAGTATTTCACACCCGATCGTTCCTTGACCGGCCATGACGATGGGGTCCTCAAAGGCGTGAACAGGCGCGTATTTGTTTCCTTCTGCGATTTCATACACCCTTTTCCATCTGGCGGCGGTATCGCCATCGAAAAGAATGACTTCTGCCCCGAGTGCTTTTGTATTTTCGATCTTGATTTTGGGCGTGGTGACCGGAAGCACCAATATCGCTTTTACCCCCAGCATCCTGGCGGCATAGGCAAGCCCCTGAGCATGATTGCCCGACGACGTCGCGATAATGCCGTTTGCGATCTCTTCTCTCGAGAGCGAGAGAGCCTTGTTCAGGGCGCCGCGAATTTTGAAGGCGCCAGTAATCTGCAGGGTTTCGGGTTTGAGATAGAGCTGACAACCAACGGACTTCTCGATTTTGTCCGCACGCAAGAGTGGCGTGTGCCTGACGTGCGGTTTCAGCCGTTCCCGGGCTTCACGAATGTCCTGAATGGTGGGGTAATTGCGCATGGTCATCACTCGAAAAATTGAAAGAAGGTGCCGACGTTATTGGCGATGGCGTTCTGATAGATTTTGCTGGCTGTCGTATTGTCTTGTATGGCCATGCCCGTGGAATCAAAAATCGTGATTTCGTCATCGCTTTCCCGTCCCGGCTTCCTTCCCAACAAGACCTCGCCGATTTCGCCATGGATGTCGTCTTTGGCGATGATGTTTTTATTCAGCGGGTGCCAGGTCTCGCCCTTTTCGGCGCACTGCGCAATTGAGTCGACGACTATTTTTGCGTTCCTGAATATCTCCGGATCCAGTTCTTGTTTGCCGCGTTGATCCGTGCCGATTGCAACGATGTGGGTGCCGGTCTTCACCCAATCCGCTTCCACAAGCGACCCTTTCCCGCGGGTCGTCGTGATCAGGATATCGGCCTGCTCAACGGCTTCTTTCTTGGAGTTGGCCACGATTACAGGAATGCCATACTCGCTTTCGATATCCGTCTTGTATTTGAAGAGCGTATCCCGGTTATTGTCCCATGCATGGATCTCTTCGATCTTCATGATCTCATTGATCGCCCGGATTTGCATCCGTGCCTGGTTTCCTGTCCCGACCGATGTAACTTTCCTGGCGTCTTTCCTCGCCAGTGCCTTCACGGAAACGGCTCCAGATGCACCGGTTCTGAGGCCAAGGATCAAGCTTCCGTCCATGACGCAAATCAACGCACCGCTCCTGGCATCAAACAGGAAAATGGTCGCCATGCCATTGGGTACCCCGTGTGCTGTCGGGTTATCAATGAACCCTCCAGAAGAGGCTTTCATGGAGATCACTTCATTGGCTTTGTAGTAACCGAGCTTGAAGTCGATTTCCCCACGAGGCGACGGGAGATCGATTCCGATATAGTCGGGTTGTTCGACCTGATCGCTGTTAAAGGCCCTGTATGCCTCTTCCACCGCGCCGATGACTTCCGTCATGCCGATCAGCCGTCTTACTTCATCCTTTTTTAGGAGCAGCGTTTTCATGCATGACCTTTCTATTTTTTGGCATCGGTACAGCACCGCCCAGCACCGCAATCACGATAATGGGAGTGCGGGGAGATTAGTGGCCGGATGCGCCTCGACCGGAAGCAGATTGTTCTGTATCGTATAAGGGCTTTGGCAGAGAGTTGCAGCCGGCGCCTTTCCGAGGAACGGCGTATAGATTCCGTCACGGTCGGCATAAGATGCGGCACAGGCGATAAAGCTTGGCCCGGACGCGTGCGCATGTCCGTACGTCGGGCGGAACTGCTGGCTTATGCGGCTTACCTTGAAGACACAGGCCGGAACCGCATCATGACCAACCGAGCGATCATTCTCGAGAAGATGACACCAAAGCATCTGGACAGGGCATTGGAACTGTCCCGAACGCCAACTGCCTTTATAGCGCTTGAAACATAACGAAGGCGTCAACGTAGCCATGCGTCGGGTGCCTGAACGCACCGGGTAATGTGCCCACGACTTCAAAACCCATATTCTGCCATAGCGAAATGGCCCGCCGGTTGGTGCTCACGACGAAGTTGAATTGCATTGCCCGATACCCGCGGGCGCGGGCAGTTGCCATTGAGTGTTCGCACATGCGGCGTGCGACGCCTCTACCCGTCGCATCAGGCGCTGTGACGTATCCACAGTTGCAAACATGCCGACCACCGCCAGCCTGATTGGGACGCATGTAATAGGTACCGAGGATGGCGCCCGCTTGCTCGGCAACGAAGACATCCTTGTCTGCTCCCATCCAGTACGCGAGAGCCTCTGCCTGGCTCAGGTTGGGATCGAGCGCATAGGTTTCTCCCGCTCTGATCACGGGCTCGATGATTGACCAGACGGCGGGAGTGTCTGCGGATGAGACGGGGCGAATATGCATGGCGGCATGATTAGCCTTTGCGGCAGGTGCTGAAAAGCGGGTCATGGTGTTTTTAGCCTTTGCTGACTGGGAAATGGCGGCTCCGCCCTCGGCGTCTCGAGGTTGCATCCCTACGCGCGAAATCGAGAGAGCCGACCTGACCTTTAGTCCAGAATTTTCTGCTGACGATTGGAGGAATCCGGCCGGTACAGCGGCTGAGGCGCGGCCTACGATTGCTCATAATGGAAACAGATTCCGCCAAAAAGGGCGAAGCGCATGACCGCTTTCCGCCCGAAATACATCACCTTCTGCAGGCTCATCAACTTTCAGACAGCGGAGGCGGCACGGGACTTTATGACAATCGAATGAGGGAATCGAGGTCTGCACGAGGTTACTGCTGGAACAGGCTTGCCAGCGGCAAATGCGCTTTGACCAGGGGCGATTTCAGCACGACGAAGCTGAAGTACTTGTCGATGCCGATCTCCGAATCGAGAAGCCGCTCCATTAGCGTTTGATACTCTTCGATTCCTGTGGTGACGAACTTTACGAGATAATCGTAGCCTCCCGAAACCAGATGGCACTCGATGACCTGGTCGACCTTCTCGATCGCAGCAAGAAATCTCGCGAAGTCAATTTGACGGTGGTTCTTCAGCGTGATTTCGGTGAACACCGTCAACGTCTGCCCCAGTTTTCCGATATTGATCTGCGCAGAATAGCCCTCGATATAGCCCTCCGCCTGCAGCTTTTTCACTCGCAGCAAACAGGGACTTGGCGACAGATTGACCAGTTCCGCAAGCTCGACATTCGTCATTCGGCCATTCTTCTGCAATGCGTTGAGTATCTTGACGTCGATCCGGTCAAATTTCATTGGCTTGCTCCCGCTGATGAGGATGGCGCGGATGTCGTTGATGTCGGTGAGAGTAGGGCCGCACTGCCGACAGCAGCGTCAAAGATCCGGCGCGATGCCATTCTTGCTTTCTGATCGTCCCACATCATCGTCTGTCACGTGTCCCTAGACGTTGGATGAAAGAATCGCGTCGCAGACGGCCTCGGTAACCTCCCGGGTCGTGGCGGTGCCGCCTACGTCGGGGGTAAGGATTCTGGCACCAGTCACCCACTCGACAGCGCGCATGAGGCGGGCCGAAGCGTCCTGCTCGCCGAGGTGGTCAAGCATCTGGGCAGCCGTCCAGAAGGTGGCGACCGGATTGGCGATGCCCTTACCGGTAATGTCGAAGGCGGAGCCATGGATCGGCTCGAACATCGACGGGAAGCGACGCTCCGGATCGATATTCGCCGTCGGTGCAACCCCGAGGCTGCCAGAAAGGGCGCCAGCGAGATCGGAGAGGACGTCGGCGTGCAGGTTGGTTGCCACGATGGTGTCGAGGCTCTGCGGCTTGAGCGTCATCCGGACTGTCATCGCATCGACCAGCATCTTGTCCCAGGTCACGTCCGGGAATTCCTCCGCTATCTCAGCAGCGATCTCGTCCCACATGACCATGCCATGTCGCTGGGCATTCGACTTCGTAACGACCGTGAGCAACTTGCGCGGGCGGGATTGGGCCAACCTGAAGGCGTAGCGCATGATGCGGGAGACGCCGACGCGGGTGAAGATGGCGACCTCCGTGCCAACCTCTTCGGGCAGGCCGCGGTGGGCGCGGCCGCCATGGCCAGAATATTCGCCTTCGGAGTTCTCACGCACGATCGGCGCCGCAATTGCGCAGCGGGGGGGTTATGCCAGGCAGGATCTTGGTTGGTCGGACATTGGCGTACTGGTCGAAACCCTGGCAGATCGGCAATCTGAGCCCCCAAAGGGTGATATGGTCCGGAACATCCGGTGCTCCGACCGCGCCGAAATAGATAGCGTCGAATTTCTTGAGCTGCTCCAGCCCGTCCGAGGGCATCATCACGCCATGTTTCTTGTAGTAGTCAGATCCCCAGTCGAAATTTTCGACGGTAAATTTTACGTCGCCGAGTCGCTTCTCGAGGGTTGCAAGAACCGTCCGGCCGGCGGCGATCACCTCAGGTCCGATGCCGTCGGCGGGTATGGTTGCGATGGAGTATTCACGCATCAAACTTCTCCGCACGTTATTCGCTCATGTTGGTTGGCAGCGGCCGTTACTGCGCCTTCACCGCATGCGATTGCGTCGACGTCGCGACTCCGCCGCAAATCAGGCTCTGGCGGAGCCGAGAGGAAGCACCGCGATAGTGCCTCCACCGCGCTGAAACCGGGGCACCGGCATCCTCAGCGCCGCCTGGCAGGCTATGAGCGCTGGTCAGCGTTGATCGAGCAATTTGATCTGGAGATCTTCCCAGTGCTCCTGGAACGCCTCTCGCGCCGTATCGTAGTGGCGGCTTCTCAAGCTGTTGATGAGCCGCTCGTGTTCTTCCGCCATTTCTTCGGCAGTGGCGTAGAAATCCTGCCGCTGTGCGAGGAGAAGCTCGATCTCGCCCTCGAGGTCTGAATAGGTTCGCTTCAGCCGAGGGCTGCCGCTAGCGGCAATGATCGCGCGGTGGAAGTCACGGTCCGCGGCAACCAGCAGGGATCTGTCGGAGGATAGAGTCGACGTGTGCATAACCTCGACCGCCTCCAGCGCCAGAGGCGGGATGACCCCCGTGAGGACGATCAGACGAATGGCCTCGCCCTCAATGGCGCCGCGCACGCGTGTGATATCGACAATATCGTCGGGCCCGAATTCGGGCACCACGAAGCCTCGGTTCGGTATCTGACGCAGCAAACCCTGCGTGACGAGCACCTGGGCTGCTGTACGGAATGTGTGCCGCGAGGTCGAATGCTCCTCGCACATCTTCACGTCGCGAAGGAACTCGCCCGGTTGGAAATCTCCCGACAAGATGCGCCGTCGCAAGGCCTGGGTCAGGATTTCCACCGCGCTAACGGGCAAGGGCTCGACATTCATCTCAAGATCTTCGGCTTGGTTCTTGGTGTGCGGCGTCGGCATGGCTTTGGCTTTGCTCGTTGATTTTTGCATACCTACGCCATATGCGGCGGCGTAGGGCAAGGGAGATGATATTGTGCCGCCCGGCTGCATGGTGGCGGGTCCTAGATCTGCACGGACCGAAGCGCCTCGTCGACGCCCTCGAGCAGACGCGCCGCGTTGGCCGATGTGAAGATGAGCGGGGGCCTGATCTTCAGGATATGCGCGTCCGCTCCCGTCGCGGAAATGAGGATGCGCCGGTCGCGCAGGGCATTGACGGCTGCAAGCGCACGGTCCATGTCCGGCGTTTTCCGGTCTCGATCCTTGACGAGTTCGACGCCGAAATAGAGGCCGGCCCCGCGAACGTCGCCGACAAATTCATATTTCGTCTGTAGATCCCGGAGACCTTCGAGGATTTCGCCGCCGACCTTGGCGGCGTTGTCTAACAGGCCCTCTTCGAGGATCGTGTCGAGCACGGCCCTTGCAGCGGCGATAGCGACGGAGTTGCCGCCAAATGTGTTGAAGTACCGCATGTTGGATCCGAATTCGGCGACGAGTTCGGGCCGCAGGACTACGCCGGCAACGGGATAGCCGTTGCCCATGGGCTTGCCCATGGTTACGATGTCCGGATCGACCTTGTGACGGGAGTGACCCCAAAAATGGGTACCGGTCCGCCCGAATCCGGATTGCACCTCGTCGGCGATGAACAGGCCACCCGCCTTGCGCACCACTTCCGCCACGGGCGCCAATACGTCCGTCGGATCGACATAGAGACCATCGGAAGAGAAGACGGAGTCGGCGATGAAGGCCGCTAGGCCGCCGCCATGCCGCTCCATGTCGGCGATCTGCCGCGCGACATCCTCCGCCATCCGCCGGCCGATTTCTTCGACGGGCAGGCGGTAGGAATCCGGCGCGGCGACCGTGCGAAGATAGGGATCTAGGGCCGACTTCTTGCCGAGCGAAGGCGAGATTGCCGCCACCGCGCCGCTGTTGCCGTGATAGGCTTCGGCCGTGACGATGACGCCGGTCTTGCGTGTGTGGTAACGCGCGATACGCAAGGCGAGATCGTTGGCTTCCGAGCCCGTGCATGTGAACATCGCGCATCCGGTCCGGCCGAGTTCGCCACCGAACGTATTGATCAGGGCTTCGGCATAGTCCAGCAGCGGTTCCTGCATGTAACGCGTGTGGGTACAGAGTAACTCGAGCTGCTTCTGGATCGCCTCGACGACACGCGGATGAGAGTGACCCAGCGATACAACGTTGTTGTAGGCGTCGAGATATTCGTTGCCGTGCTTGTCATAGAGGAAGAGGCCCTTGGCACGCGAGATCTCAACCGGCGACTTGTAGAAGAGCCGATAAGCAGGCCCGAGCAGCCTTTGCCGCCTGGTGATATGCGCCAGATCTTCACTTGTGAGATGAGACGTGTCCTGAGGATTGAAGCCATTGGGCATGTCACCACGGAAGCCCTTGGGCAGGGTAGTCGCTTGCTTGGACATTACGGTTCCTATCGTGTCAGAAGATCGGAAATCTGTGCGGCGGAAATCGAGTGGAACCATTCGAGATGGGCCCAGCCGGCTTCGGTATTGCGCAGGATATAGCGGCTATTCTCGGGGAAGATTTCGGCGCGCCAGCACGTCAGCAGCGCACGGACCGCAAGACGGCCCATTGACAGGAAGGGGATGAGCCGGAGTTCCTCGTCCGTCAGTTCGGCATGGCGGAGATAGCCGCGCAGAACGTCGCGCGGTTCGTCGAACAGGTCACGCCGGTTCCCATGATCGGAGGTTTTTGGCATCTGATTCATCAACGCCGTGGAGACATCGACGGCAATGGCGGTACGGACCGCATCGCCGAAATCGATGACGCCGGTCAGGAACTGCGGGCTGGCGTGATCGACGACTAGGTTCGACGTATTGAAGTCGTTGTGGAGCACCTGCCGCCGGCACAGGTCGAGCCTCGGCTTGACTTCGGCAAACCGCTCGAGCGCGCGGACGGTCCAGGCCCGCTTGTCGGCCGCGGGGACGAAGCGCAACAGATCTGCAAAATCGAGCAGATGGGTCACGTCCCATGCCACCGCCCGGCCGTCTGCAGGATGCGAAAAATCGGCCATGGAATGACGCAGCTTTGCCAGGATTTCGCCGATCCGTTCGCGCTGTGGGGCTGTGCAAGACGTCCGGTCGAGCGGAGTACCGGGAAGGAAGGTAATGAGCCGTACCACTCGCCGCTCGCCGGCTCTCGTAGTGACGACGGGCAAATCCGCGCCGTCGACATCGCGAAGGGCACGGGGGATGGGTAGATCAGGGGCCTGCTGCTCGAGATGACGCATCAGCGCGACCTGGAAATCGAGCTCCTCCATCCGCTCGGAAGGATGAGCGATCTTCAGCACGAACTTCCCTTGGGCCGCACAGTCGAGGAGGAACGTGTCGTCTTTCTCGGTTTCAAAGCGCGTGGCCGAGCCACGCGCGCCATATAGTCGCTCGGCGATTTCTTCGGCTTCCGCAGCGCCCACGGGATGGCACGCCTCGGAAAGCTCAGGGGCGCGGGCTGGCCCGTACTGACTCTTGTGATCCATCTTCAACTCATTCAGATCCTGCCTCGGGAATGGGCAGCTCGATGGCCCCACTATCGCACATCCCAATTTTTGTACAACAATTTTATTTTTTGGCGGAGATTTCTTGCCGCTGGGATGGATCTCTGTCGGCCGAATGATGGTCGACGGCAGCGCAGGGGCATCCCAATGAAATTCTTACGTAACTTGGAAATTCGGGGCGCTTTAGCTATATTTTCGCGTCAGTTTGCTGTTGTTTGGATGCGGCGCACGCAAGCTGTGGGCAAGCGCCAGGGCGACCGGCCAACGGAAAAAATTGTTGTACAATATGTTGCTATCGCCGAAAAGTTATGCCAGTGTGCTCGCACTGACCGGAATGCAGTTACCATGATTGGATAGGCACACTGTGCCGTGAAAATTGGAAGGAATACACGCCATGACTCAATTTCGACCGAAGTACGTCACCTTCGACTGCTACGGCACGCTCACCAATTTCGATATGGCCGGCGCTGCGCGACGCGTCTATGGCGAGCGTCTCTCCCCAGAAGCGATGGCCGGCTTCGTCGAGGCTTTTCGAGGCTATCGCCTTGATGAAGTGTTAGGGCCGTGGAAACCTTTCCTCGAAGTGGTGCACAATTCCATCGAACGCAGTTGCAAACGCATCGGTATCCCGTTCAAACCGGAAGACGCACAACGCATCTATGACGAAGTGCCAACATGGGGTCCGCACCCGGACGTTCCGGCTGGCCTGTCCAGGGTGGCCGAGGAAATTCCGCTGGTCATCCTGTCGAACTCCATGAACAGCCTGATCATGTCGAACGTGGAAAAGCTGGGCGCCCCCATCCATATGGTCATCACGGCAGAAGAAGTTGGGGCATACAAACCTCTGATGAAGGGCTTCGAATACATGCTCGACAAGCTCGGCTGCGGGCCCGAAGACATTACCCACGTGTCCTCATCCTTCCGCTACGACCTGATGACCGCCTATGACCTGGGCATTAAGAGCAAGGTCTGGGTCAACCGCGGCCATGAGCCGGCCAATCCCTATTACGAATACACCGAGATCAAGGATATCGGCGGGTTAGCCGCCGCCGTTGGCCTGGAGCCAGCCCTCAAGCGCGCCTGAAAAATTAGCGCTCAGCCGCTGTTGCTACGATGAGTCCGGGGCGGTTCATTCGCCCCTTCTCTTTATTGTTCGATAGGCGAGCAAAACATGGCCCTTCCGGCGACCCTTCCGCACCAGTGACCTGCTGGCGTTAGAGGATGGTGTGATCCGAATGTAACGCAACGGCAGGTCGGGCTCGGGAGGCGTCTTTTACGCGGCCGCTATCGATGTCCGCTTTCGAGCAAGCGGGGCTGTTCCTCAAAGACCAATTTGGGCGCAGTGACTGGACCGGGTGGATCCTTCCGGTTCCCATCCATTCTGACAGCCCGACGGGCTCGCGGGTCGTTGATGCGTAATGCCCGGCAGGACAGCATCGTCATCCACCCCGAACCCGAACGCCAACTCGTGTATAGCGCTCTCAGGCGGCGGGAGCGTCAGTCGATGTGGCGGGCGGATCTGCATGGCGCCGCCTATCGACGTCCCGACGTTCGGATCACCGTTCACGCGCAATCGAAAGGTCCAACCGGACCTCTAGGGCAGAATTTTCTGCTAACGAGGCGAGGAATACGGCCGGTATAGCGGCTGAGCCGGGCCTATCATTGCTCACGACGGAAACAGATCCCCGCCAAAAAAGGACGAAGCGCATGACCACTTTCCGCCCGAAATACATCACCTTCGACTGCCACGGCACGCTGATCAACTTTCAGATGGCGGAGGCGGCACGCGATCTTTACGGCGACCGCATGAGCGAGCAGAAAATGCTGCAGTTCATCGCAGACTTCTCCGCGTACCGGCTCGATGAGGTCATGGCCGACTGGAAGCCCTATGCGGAGGTGGTCCATAACGCACTGGCGAGGACCTGCAAACGCAACGGCATCGACTTCAAGGACGAAGATGCCCAGATGGTATACGAACGCGTTCCCACCTGGGGGCCGCATCCGGACGTTCCCGCTGGTCTTGCCAAGGTCGCCAAGGAGATTCCGCTGGTCATTTTGTCAAATGCGATGAACTCGCAGATCATGTCCAACGTCGAGAAGCTCGGCGCGCCGTTCCACAAGGTCTATACCGCCGAACAGGCACAGGCCTACAAGCCGCACTTCCGGGCCTTTGAATACATGCTCGACATGCTTGGCTGCGGTCCGGAGGACATTCTGCATTGCTCCTCCTCCTTCCGCTACGATCTGATGTCGGCCCATGACCTCGGGATCAAGAACAAGGTGTGGGTCAATCGCGGTCACGAACCGGCCAATCCCTATTACGGCTATACCGAGATCGCCGGCATCTCGGAACTGCCGGGCGTTGTCGGGCTCTGAAAGTCTCTCTTCCGGCGGCCGACAACGACACTCGGTTCGCCGGGCGTCGCGGGCCGATGGAGGGCAATCGCGGTGGAGCCGTGTTCGGCAGCGGCATCACGGTCCCGCGCGGGCGAGGTAATGCCAAAGCGGGGACCGAGACAATCGTGCTGGAGGCGGGGAGAGTGGTTCCGGCGCCTTCAGCAGCAAACCCCGACTTTTTATCGAGGCTGGCGCCGCGGACTGAATGCCATCTCGACGGTCACTTTTCGGATGAGCATGCCGCCCGGCTCCAAACAGTGCGAGGGTCTCAATCTTGGGTGCTTGCAACGATGCAGTTCCAGACGGCGGGGGTCATCTCGACGGCACGCAGTCGGCCTGTGGGCCTTTCACCGAGGCATATTTTGGGGCCGCTGCCGCTATTCTGGCGACAAAGCCAAGCCCCGGAGAAGCACGAGTGTCGGGTGAGTTGCTACTACGCCACTACGGTTTGACGGGAACGATCATGGTCCTGTCCTCGGAAGTTGAGTGTACGGCGGACGTCACCCTGGTGAACGGCGATCGGTTGATTCTCAAAACGTCATCGCGGCCGGAAGGAAGAGACAGTTTCCGCTTCCAGGTTGCGGCCCTCGCAGGGCTGGAAGGCGCTTCCGGTTTTGCAGCACCTCATATCGTGCGTACCAGCGTCGGCACGCTGATGTTCGAAGAAGAGGAGCTTTGCGGTTACCTGCAGACCCGAGTTTCGGGGGTGCCGTTGCACCAGGCGAACGCAGCTCCGGAGGTCCTTTACCGGGTCGGCCGGGCGCTTGGCAGGCTTAGTTTGGCTCTCGAGCCTCTGAAGGTGCCCGCCATGCACCGCCCAATCCTTTGGCATGTCGGATGCTGGCCGAGGCTGATGGAACTGGAGGAGCATCTGCCTTCGGGGCCCGTTGCAGATTCCGTGCGTGTTGCCATGAGCAATTATGTCGAGCTTATCGCGCCGCAATTGCGGGAGGTCGCATGGCAGGTGACGCACAATGACCCAAGCCCGTTCAACACGCTCCTGACCGATAATGGTATCGCCTTCATCGACTTCGGCGACGGCTGCTGGGGCCCACGGATCGAGGATCTCGCGATTGCGGCAAGCCACGTGGTGACGGATCCGACTTCGGCTCTCGGCGGCGCAGAGCATCTCATCGCCGGTTATGCTTCGGTGCTTCCGCTTTCCGCGCTTGAGGCAAAACTGCTCGTCGGGCTGATAAAGGCGCGGCAAAGCGCACTCATCCTGATCAACTACTGGCGCGCCGGGCTGTTTCCCTCCGAGGCGACATACATCAAGAAGAACGTGGCCCGAGCCGAACGCGGGCTTTCTATCCTATCGGCATTAGGCGTCGGGGAGGCCGAAATGGCTGTGCGTCGCGCGGTGCCTTAGCCCGGCGCTCCTGGAGGCACTCCGAGCGTCTCGTCAATCACTCGCGATTTTTCTCGCGGATGGAACCCTAAGCAGGATCAAAGCTATGTCCACGGATCTCATGCCCAACCGCTTTACTCCCGGGGAAGCCACGATTCCCCCACGTGAATCTGAGTTGATCGCCCGGCGCGACAGCGTGCTTGGGGCCTCCTACAGGCTCCAGTACCGCCGACCGGTACATTTCGTGCGCGGCGAGGGCATGTGGCTCTACGACCCCAACGGACGTGGCTATCTGGATTTCTATAACAATGTGCCCTCCCTTGGGCATTGCAATCCAGAGATCAACGCTGCCATGGCGGAACAAGCCGGCCGAATCAGCGCAAATACGCGCTATCTCGAACCGAGGCTTGTCGATTATGCCGAACGGCTCGTGGCCACTTTTCCCCATGAGTTGAACCGCGTCGTCTTCACCTGCACGGGTAGCGAATCGAATGACCTGGCGCTCCGGATCGCCCGGCTGGCCAGCGGCAGCGAGGGCGTGATCGTCTCTTCCCATGCCTATCACGGCACCAGCGCGGCCACGTCGATGGTGTCGCCCAATCTCGGCGACGCCGTCAAGCTCAGTGCTGCCGTGCGGATGGTGTCGCTGCACGGGCCCGCGGGCGTGCCGGACGGGCAAGCTACGGCGTTCTTCGAAGCACAGGTTCGCTCCGCCATCGCCGATTTGAATCGGCGTGGGATCGGCGTCGCGGCCCTCCTCATCGACAGCATTTTCTCCAGCGACGGCGTCTGGGTGGACCCTGCCGGCTTCATCGCCGGCGGCGCCCGGGCGGTGCGCGAGGCGGGTGGCCTCGTGATCGCCGATGAAGTGCAACCGGGATTCGGACGCACGGGCACACATATGTGGGGTTTCGAGCGGCACGACATCGTTCCGGACCTCGTCACACTCGGCAAGCCGATGGGTAATGGGTTTCCCATCGGCGCGGTCGTCGGCCGTAAGGCCCCGATGGATCGCTTCGGCGCTACTGCCCGGTACTCGAACACCTTCGGCGGCAATACAGTCGGAATCGCGGCGGCCGACGCCGTCCTGACAATTCTGCACAGGGATAGGATCCCCGAGCATGCGCTCGCCATGAGCGAGCGCATGAGGTCGGGGTTGGAGCATCTTGCCAAGCAACACCCCCGCATTCGCGGCATTCGAAATGCCGGGCTGTTCTTCGGCATCGACATCGGGTTGGATGGAACTGGAGAGGCCGGCCGGCGCGCCATGGCATTGGATATCGTAAACCTGATGCGCGAGGATGGTGTACTTATCAGTACGACGGGCGCCAACGAGGATACGCTGAAGGTGCGCCCCCCACTGGTTTGCCAGGCGGAGCATGTGGATCGCTTCCTCGAAGCCATCGAATGCGCGCTCAAGAAGGCCGTTTGAGTAGGCACAGCATCGGCTGCCTCGGAATTTTCATCAGCGAAAGCCAAGACCATGAAACTCGATCGGATCGACATTAAGATCCTCCAGGTGCTGCAGCAGAACGGCCGCATGACCAATGTGGAGCTTTCGGAGGTGGTGAATCTATCGCCGAGCCCCTGCCTCATGCGCGTGAAGAAGCTGCAGTCGGAGGGCTATATCGAGGGCTATTCGGCGCAGATCAATGTTGCCAAGCTGGGGCAGACGCTGACGGTATTCACCGAGGTCACGCTGAAGAACCACCGACAGACCGATTTTGCACGCTTCCTTGCCGCCGTCGAAAAGATCGATCAATTGATCCAATGCCATGTGGTCTCCGGCGGCTACGACTACCTCCTGAAATTCGTGACCGCCGGGATCGGCGAATATCAGGAGATCATGGAACGGCTGGTCGAGTTGGACGTCGGCATCGATAAATATTTCAGCTTCGTCGTGCTGAAATCGCCGATCGTGAAGGGGCACCTGCCGCTGACGGACCTGTTTCGGCCATAGAATCTCGTCAACACTTTGTCCCTTGATCGAGGTCGATTAAAGGAGACATGCAGTAGCGCCCTGGCCAAGGCTGCGCTCGATTAACGCATTCGCCTGGTTCTTCATGGAAGTGATCGCCAGGAGCTGATGCGTCAAGCCTGGAACGCTTGCAGGGAAGCGGCCTTCCAGAGCGGCGGTGCCGACCGTGAAGCCGGCGGCGCGGCCGCTGACGACGGCATGGATGCGTTCAGCGCGGTCGATCGAGCCTGCGATGATGACAGGCTTGGCGACGGCGTCGCAGACGGCCCGGATGAGGTTTGCGACATCGACGTCGGCGCGATAGGCAAGGAGATCGAGGCCGTGGACGCCCTCGCGGCCGGCAAGGTCTTTTGCGCTTGCAACGATCTCCGTCGTGGACCCCTCCAGAACGCTGGGATGACCCACAATGCGGCCGGGGAAGGGGTAGTAGCGGATTCCACTTCCCTTAAGGAGGGGAAGGACGTCGTCGACATGGGTGCCGCCAAGCAGATAGTCGACGCCGAGCGTGAGGGCGGCCCGCACCGAGGCGATTTCGCTGGCGCGGTCGAGTGAAACCACTTCGAGATAACTCTTCGCGCCCGCGGCCCGGATTTCCCGATTAAGCTCGGAAAGCACCTCGAAGGGGAGGCCGATATCCTTGAAGCCGATATGGCGGACACCCGCAGAAAGCACCAAGGGAAGCTGCGCCAGAGCATCCGGGATCGTCCGGTCGTTGCGGGTCAGCATGAAGATGAAATCGATGGGGGTCATGTCAATCCTCCTGGTCGTACGGTGCCTTCGCCCAGTCGGCGGGCGTAGTCGATCGCTGTTTCGAGACTCCTCGGATCGGCGATGCCACGGCCGGCGATATCGAAGGCGGTGCCGTGGTCGGGGCTTGTGCGCACGAAGGGCAGGCCGAGCGTGATGTTCACGCCCCTCTCCAAACCGAGATATTTGACCGGTATCAGCCCCTGGTCGTGATACTGCGCGACGACCACATCGAAGCGGCCGTTTCGCGCCTGCATGAAAACCGTGTCACCGGGCCAAGGGCCGCTGGCGTCTATGCCTTCCGCGCGGGCTGCCGCGATAGCGGGCGCGATGATGCGGACTTCCTCATCTCCGAAGAGACCCCCTTCGCCCGCATGCGGATTGAGCCCTGCAACGGCGATGCGGGGGCGGGCGATTCCCAATGCGCGTCCCCCCTGGTGGGCCAGGCGTATCGCGGACATCTGTGCCGGAAAATCCGCCCGGCGGATCGCGTCTGCCAGCGAACAGTGGATCGTCACGAGAACGGAGCGAATATCGTCATTAGCGAGCATCATCGCCACGCGCCCCGCGCCACCTTTTGCCGCGAGGATTTCCGTGTGGCCGGGGTATGGAAGCCCCGCAGCGGCCAGCGCCTCCTTGTGGATCGGCGCCGTCACGATGCCGGCGACTTTGCCCGTCCTGGCGAGTTCGATCGCCGCAACGATGGCATCATAGGCCATGCGGCCGCTGGCGGCGCTCACCTTGCCGATTGCAGGTGGGGTCTCGACGCGGGACGCGGCGAGGATATTCAGGGCGCCATCCGGTTTCGCGTCGGCGACGTCATGGATCTCGTTCAGGTGCAGACCGCCGCCGAGGCCGGCGATGGCCTTCGCCATCACGGCCGGATCGCCGACGACGACACTGCGACGGAGGTCGGTGCGGGCAAGCATTGTCTTTGCCACGATCTCCGGCCCGATGCCGGAGGGATCGCCCATGGTAACGGCAAGCGGCGTCAGGGAAGTGTTCATGCGGGCTCCTTTCCCGTCCGGCGAATAGTGTCGGTGGCATTGCGCAGCGTCATGTCGGAACCGAAGCCGCCTGCTTTCATGGCAAGGAGCATCATTCGTCCATCGGCAAGGCGAGCGCAGCCGAGGGGAAAGCCGGGCTCGAGTTCGCGGATCAAATCGAAGGCGTGAATGGTGAGGCGTTCCAAAAGGGCTTGCATCGTTTCTCCACCCGTTGCGACGATGGCGTCGTATCGATGTCGGGATAAAGCGATCTCTGCCTCGTCCACCAGGGTGGCGAGAGCCTTCGCGGGATCGCTGGTTCGGATGTGCGGTGTACGGATACAGACAACCGAAGCCGCCTCGTCGAGATCCGTCGCACGCATTGCGACCGAAGCGCCTGTCGCGGCCAACCTCTCGCACTGCGAACGGCTGACATGGTTCGCGCTGCCGACAAGCACGAGTACACGGTTCGGCGTGGCTTCTGGCGTGAAGGTGTCCTGGCCTGTGCGCCGCTCGACTACCGTGGCCAACGCCTCCGCCATGCCTGGCGAGCCGACCCACAACGCTGGCCCGTGCTTCTGAATCTCCGCAATCCGACGATTCAGCATCACCTGCTCGCATGCATCGACGATAACCACAGGAGCGTCGCCAATCGCCTTGCCGATCTCACCGAACTCGGTGTGCGCGGAAATTTTGGCGATCCGGCCGAGGCTGGGCTCGATCAAGTCTTCGATGCGCGACGTGTGGGCGGGATGGACAGGGTCGCGGTTGTACGCCGTTTGTGCAACCGGCTCGCCATGCAGCAGTTGAATACCGTCGATGGTCGTTCGCCCGGCAGCGGGAAAAGCAGGTGCGATGACCAGACGTGGCCGGCCGCTGGCCTGGAATGCGGCGGCAATTTCCACGCGGATGTGGCCACGTAGGGTCGAGTCAATCGTCTTATAGAGGAGCGGCCTGTCTGCAAGCGTGGTTATCGCCTGGCGCGTCACATGCGCTGCATCGCCCTCATCGAGTGTGCGGCTGCCGGTGTCGATTGAGACGAGACTGGCATGGGTATCGTCCGATCCTACTCTGCAGATGCGAGGGATATAGCCGCGTTCCAGAAAAGCGATTGCCCCGTCCGCCGCGCTTGTCAGGTCGTCTGCGACGACGCCAATGTGTTTGAGTCTGTCAATGGTTTCTGCCATGACCTCAAGCTATCGCCCAAATTTCGGGAGGAATATCGATATGATTTCACGCGTATTGGTGATACATTGTCACCAATGAAGCGTTCGGACTTTCCTTCCCTCGATGATCTGCGTGCCTTTGAGGTCGTTGCGCGCCTGGGTTCCGTACGTGCGGCCGCGTCTGAGTTGAACTTGACGCATGGTGCCGTCAGCCGGCGCGTTTCGAAACTCTCCGAACATCTCGATATCCGGTTGCTAGAACCGGATGGGCGCGGCCTAAGGCTGACGGGAGAGGGCACGCGCCTCGCGCAGGCGACGACGAATGCGCTGGCGCTCGTTGCGTCGGCGTTGGAGGATATCCGCAAAGTCGACGTGTCACCGCCGGTCGTCGTTTCCTGCGAGCGGTCGGTCGCCATGCGCTGGCTGATCCCGCGGCTCTCGGAGTTCCAGGATCGTCATCCCGAGATCGACCTTCACCTTTCCGTCGGTGGTGGTGGCTTCGATTTTGCGCGCGACCGTATCACGCTCGCGATCCGAAGGCTGGATTTCGCGCTCGATGCGCACTGGCAGGTCGAGCGGTTGGTCGAAGAGCAAGTCGGTCCCGTCATGCATCCCGCCATGACGGATCGGTTCGCGGCCGGTGATTATATCGCGCTTGCAGCAAAGACCCGGCCTGATGGCTGGCAGAAGTGGTCCGCCGCCCATCCGGAGGCGCCGAAGCCGCGCTCGACGCGCTTTCTTGACCATCATTTCCTGATGGCGGAGGCCGCAGCCGGCGGTCTGGGCGTGGCCATGTGCCCCAAGATCATTGCCATCGACGATATCCGCAAAGGCCGCCTAGTCGCGCCACTCGGCTTTCAGCCTGATGGCTCACATTACGGCATCATCCGTTCGGCGCTGGCGAAGAAGACGGCTGGGATCGAACAATTTGTGTCGTGGCTTCTCGCCACCATTCAAGAAGATTTCTATGCTGCGTCTTGAGTCAACACACCGTCGCGGTGCCCAACCTGACGTGAAACCGGTTAAGCATTGGAAGTGCAACAACACGCTTCAATACCAGACCGCTATGAGGTGCTCAGGTATTCGGGCCAAGGATATTTGTTCTGGCTTCGACGATGTGGTCGTACATGTTTCGCTCGGCCTCTCTGCTGTCGCGATCTTTGATGGCGTCAAGAGTGGCCTGATGCTTTGCGATATAGGCCTTCATGCGCTCAGGGGTTAGTGACTGTTCCTTCATTTTCCCCCAGAGATTTCCTGCCCGTACCGTGTGAATGCCTTCATAGATCGAGGCGAGCAAACCATTACGGGCGGCTCCGACGATGATGCGGTGAAAGACAGCGTCCCATTTCTCGAATTCGACCAGGGTTTCTGCCTCGCTCCCCCGATCAATCGATTTCTGCATTTCGTCGATCTCCTGCCTGGTTGCGCGTAACGCCGCCAACGCCGCGATCTTGGGCTCCATGATCAGCCGAGCCTCGAAGACTTCGGCCGGATAGGTGCGCAACGCATCTCCCGTGCTGCCTGGTGGGCGACGCAGCGCCGTCGAGGTAACCCCGCTGCCAGCGATGAATGTCCCCCTGCCCACATGCCTGATGAGCCGACCCTCCTTTTCGAGATTAGCGAGCATCCGTCGAAGTGCGGTGCGGGGCAGCCCGAGTTTGAGCGCCAGGTCGCGCTCAGGCGGTAACCGATCTCCGGGCTCCAGACCTTCGGCTTCGATGAAATCCTTCAAGACCACGCTCATGAGTCCTCCCAAATTATTTTCCGCAACCAAATTGATCTATATTGACACCAATAGCAAGACCAATCTTATATTGATCGCGGTTCAGGTCACGATTGGTAGCGAATGGCGCTGACCCACAGGGAATGCGTGCTGAGCACTGCTGGCAGAATGATCGTCGGATGGCAGCACGCAGAGAGCAGCGACTAACATCGCAACGTGACGGCTCCGTTGAAATGGGAGGAATCTCAATGGCCGCTAGAACAGAGGCTGTTTCTGGACACGAGGCAGCGCTTTCGGTGCGTGGCCTGACGGTCGACCTGCCGAAAGGCATGGAACGGGCCCATGCCGTCGAGAACATCTCGTTTGATCTCAAGCGGGGGCAGATCCTGTGCATTATCGGCGAGTCCGGTTCAGGTAAGTCGGTCACGGCCAACACGATCATGGGGCTCTTGCCGAAGCTGATCCCCGTCTCGTCCGGCGCCATTCATCTCGACGGCACGGCCATCATCGGCGCACCGGCGAAAAAACTGCGAGGACTGCGCGGCCGCGTCGTATCGATGATTTTCCAGGATCCGCTCTCGGCGCTCAACCCGCTGATGACGGTCGGCGAGCAGATTACCGAAGTCCTGATGGCGCATGGCGTGGGCACGAAGGCGTCGCGGCGCAGCCGCGCCGTGGAGCTGCTGACCGAAGTCGGTCTGCCCGATCCGGAGCTCATGTACTACCAGTATCCGTTCCGGCTGTCGGGCGGGCAACGCCAGCGCGTGATGATCGCCATGGCGCTGGCGCTCGAACCCACGGTCCTGATCGCGGACGAGCCGACCACGGCCCTCGACGTGACGACGCAGGCACAGATCCTCAAGCTGATCCGGGACATTCAGCGCCGCAAGGGCATGAGCGTGATGTTCATCACCCATGACTTCGGCGTCGTTGCGGAGATCGCCGATAGCGTCGTGGTGATGGAGAAAGGCCGCATTGTCGAGCAAGGCAGCGCCGAGCAGGTTCTCAAATCCCCCACCCACCCCTATACGCAACGCCTGATCGCGGCCGTTCCGCACCTGACGGGAGAGGATCGCACAAGTCAGGCGGAGGCGAGCAACGAGACGATCCTGAAGGTGGAAGAGCTGTCCAAGACCTATCGCAGCGGCAGTACCCTGTTCGGCAGCCAGCGTATCGTGCCTGCGGTCAAGGATGTTTCGTTCGAATTGGCTCAAGGGCGCACGCTGGGTGTGGTCGGCGAAAGCGGCTCCGGCAAGTCGTCGCTGGGACGGCTTCTGATCAAGCTGCAGGACAGCGATGGCGGTCGCATTCTGTTCGAAGGCCGCGACATCGCCAAGCTTTCGGAATCCGAATTTCGGCCGCTGCGGCCGCGGATCCAGATGATCTTTCAGGATCCCTTCGCGTCGCTGAACCCGCGTTCGACCATTGGGCAAATCCTGACCGTTGGTCCCGTCGCGCATGGCATGCCGTATCACCAGGCGCGTGAGGAGGCGCGAGCCTTGCTGTCCCATGTCGGCCTCGATGCCGGTGCTTTCGGCCGCTATCCGCACGAGTTCTCCGGTGGGCAACGCCAGCGCATCGGCATCGCCCGGGCTCTCATGTTCAAGCCGAAGCTGCTGATTGCCGACGAGGCGGTCTCTGCGCTCGACGTGTCCATTCAAGCGCAGATCCTCGAGCTGCTCGACCGGATCCAGCGGGAAACCGGCGTATCGATGATCTTCATCACCCATGATCTGCGCGTCGCCAGCCAGATCTGCGACGAAATCGCGGTGATGCAGAAGGGGCGGATCGTCGAGCGCGGCCCGCCATCCCAGATCTTTCTCGACCCGCAATCGGCCTACACGCGTGAGCTGGTGGCCGCGATTCCCGGGGAGCGACCGAGGGACACTCGACCGATTGCCGTTAACTCTTGAGAGCTACGGCCGAAATATCACTAGGGAGGAAATATCATGACGAAAGATTCTACACCGAAATCGGGCTATTCGCGACGCGATGCGCTCCGCCTCATGGCGGCCGGCGGCCTTGCGTGCTTTGCCGCACCCAACCTGCTCGGCAAGCCTGCCTTTGCCGATATCGCCGACCCGACCGGCCGCGTCGTCGTCGGGCTTTCGCAAGAACCCACTGTCTTCCATCCGCTGATGGCGCATATCGAGGTCGACGACGCGGTCCATTTCTCTGTCTTCGACGCCCTCTTCCGCATGGATCCGAAGGGTGTTCTCCAGCCCAATCTTGCGGCCGAAGTGCCCACACAGAAGAATGGCGGCATTTCGGAGGACGGCCTGAACTGGCGCATCCGGCTGCGTGATGACGTCCGCTGGCACGACGGCGAGCCCTTCACCGCCGAGGATGTGAAGTTCACTCTCGAGCTGATCACCAATCCGAACTTCCGCGCGTGGCGCACGGGCGGGCATTCCTTGGTGCGGGACATCACGGTGGTCTCGCCGACTGAGCTGACCTGGCGCATGGAGGAGACTTTCGCCCCTTATCTCTCGTTCCTCGCCGAAACCTTCATGGTGCCCAAGCACATTCTCGAGAAGGAGGCCGATCCCAACACCGCCGCCTTCAATCAGGCGCCCGTCGGCACCGGTGCCTTCAAGTGGGCGCAACGAGTTGCCGGCGACCATCTCGAACTCGTCGCGAACCCGCAATATTTCGGCGACGGCCCCTATATCGAGCGGCTGATCTTCAAGTACATTCCCGACATGACGGTGCTCTATACTCAGTTCAAGAGCGGCGACATCGACCTTACAGACCAGGCGTACATCACCGCCGACCACTACGAGGAGGCCAAGACATTGCCGGGCCGTGTGGTGACACTGGAGCCGGGGGCTTCGCTCGAGTCGATCTTTCTCAATCTCGAGAAGCCGCAATTCAAGGACCCGGCTGTCCGCCAGGCGCTCTATGCCGCAATGGACAGAAACGCCATTATCGACGCGATCTACTATGGCGTGGGCACGCTCACCGAGACGTTCATGCCGAAGCAGTCCTACTATCACAATCCCAACCTGCCGGCGCAGGAGTTCAACCTCGACCGGGCTCGCAAAATCCTCGACGAGGCGGGCTGGGTTCCGGGACCGGATGGCATACGTGCCAAGGACGGAATCCGACTTTCGTTCGCCAATTCGACGACTTCGGGCAATAATCTGCGGGAACAGGTGCAGCAGTTCCTGCAGCAGACGTTCGCGGAGATCGGCGTCGAGATGACCATCTCGAATATGCCGGCGGCCGTCATGTGGGGCGATTTCTGGCTCAAGTCGCAGTTCGACTCGGCGATGGCGGGTGTCACCTATCTCATCGCCGCGGACCCGGACGCCACCAACCGCCTCCACACCAGCGCCATTGGCGCGAAGGGCGGGAAGGGCTCGAACACCGCCCAATACTCCAACCCGGAAGTCGATGCGCTGCTCGACAAAGGTGCCCGCACCTTCGATCCGGAGGCACGCCGCGAGATCTACTACCGCGTGCAGGAGATCGTCCGCGAGGACCTGCCGTTCCTGCCGCTGTTTGCCCCAACCAATGTGGTCGGGCGCAAGGAGGGTCTCGAGGGCTTCGAGGCCAATGCCAACACCCGCACGGCTTCCTGGCATGCTGCAGGATGGCGCTGGCAGGGCTGACCTACGTGTGACATACGCGGCCGCCGCGTCAGGCGGCGGCCATTCTTTGACGCTGTCATGAAGGAGGAGAGCCAATGCGCGGCTTCCTGCTCAATCGCCTTTCACAGAGCCTCGTCCTGCTGCTGATCGTTTCCGTCATCGGGTTCGTCGTGCTCAACCTCCTTCCCGGCGGCCCGCTGGCGCAATTCGGGCTCGATCCCAGCATGACCCAGGACGATCTCAATCGCCTGAAGGAGCAGCTGGGGCTCAACCGTCCGCTGTGGATGCAATATCTGGACTGGGCCTGGCGCCTCGTCCAGGGTGACTGGGGTCACTCCTTCCGCGACGGTGCTCCGGTGCTGGACGTGATTGGTCGCCACCTTGTTGCGACGCTGTTGTTGATGGGGTCCTCCACAGTCATCGCCATTGCCATCGGCACCTGGATCGGCATCCGCGGCGCCACGCACCGCTATTCGGCTTTTGACTATCTGGCGACGGTCGGTGCCATGGTGGCGTTGTCGATCCCGACATTCTGGTTCGGGCTGGTCGGCATCTATGTGTTTTCGCTGCGGCTCGGCTGGCTGCCGGCCGGCAACATGTACACGATCGGCGACGGCTCGGCCCTGAACTACCTTCATCACCTGATCATGCCGAGCATCGTGCTGGCGCTGGTGCATGTCGCCATCTGGAGCCGCTACATGCGATCCGCGACGCTTGACGTCATCAGCCAGGAGTTCGTCAAGACGGCCCGTGCCAAAGGGCTAAGCGAGCGCCGGATCCTGATGAAGCATGTCGTCGGTAACGCGCTTCTGCCGATGATCACGCTGGCGGGGATGCAGCTTCCGAGCGTCCTGACAGGTGCTCTGGTCACCGAGACTGTGTTTACCTGGCCGGGAATGGGCCGGCTGTTCCTCGATAGTCTGGGCTACAGCGACTACCCGGTGGTGATGGGACTGCTGATGTTCTCGGCGATCCTCGTCGTGCTCTGCAACCTGATCGCCGACATCGTCGTCGCCATCATCGATCCCCGTATCCGTCTGAGTTAAGCGCCTCATGGACGCTCAACAGGAGACCGCCAACATGACCGCCATTGTTGCAAATTCACGCCAGGAGCGTTGGTGGAACAGCCGAACCGCACACCGCTTCATGAGCCATCATCTGGCCCTGATCGGGATCGTGATGATCGCCTTGCTGACGCTGGCGTGCGTTCTGGGGCCGTACCTGCTGCCCTATGATTCGCTCTATATCGACCTGCGCGCCCGCTTTGCTCCGCCGTTCACCGGCCACCACTATCTCGGAACCGATCCGCTGGGCCGGGACCTGGCGGCGCGGCTCTTCATGGCGGGGCGGGTTTCCCTGCTGGTTGGCTTCTCCGCCATGCTGCTGTCGACGCTGATCGGCACCCTTGTCGGCGTGCTCGCGGGCTACCGGGGCGGCTGGATCGGCACGACGCTGATGCGGACGGTGGACGGATTCCTGTCGTTTCCGTCGATTTTCCTGGTGCTGGCGCTTGCCGCAGCGCTGAAGCCAAGCCCAATGATGATTACGGTTGTCATCGCTGCCACGAGCTGGATGGAGGTTGCGCGGATCGTCGAGGCCGAGGTCCGCTCTCTTCGCGAGCGGGAATTCGTCCAGGCCGGTCGCATGCTGGGCTTGAGCGGAACCCATATCATGTTCCGCGAAATCCTTCCCAATGCCATTGGTCCGATCATCGTCGCGGCCACTTTGACCGTGGCCCGCGCGATCCTCATGGAGGCCTATATCAGCTTCCTCGGCTATGGGATTCAGCCGCCGCTGCCGAGCTGGGGAAACATGTTGAACGGCGCGCAACAGTATCTGGGTAGCGCCCCGTGGTTGGCGATCATTCCGGGTGCCGCCATTACCATCGCCGTAACCAGCTTCAACTTCATCGGCGACGGCCTCAGGGATGCGCTCGATGTTCGCGGTGATCACACCTGAGGGAAATGGGTCCGGCCGATGGCGCCAGCTTCGTGGAAAGGCTCCGCTGTTGGAGGGGTTTGAAAAGGGCGAAGCGTAGCTGCCGCACTTGATCGAACCATACGGGCGAACGCCGCCTGTTTTCCCAGAAATCTCAGAAAGCCTTGGCCGAACGCAACGAGAAGTCAGTCTAATGGAAGACTCCAGAATCGCAGACAAGAATACGCCCTACTGGTGGGAAGAGGCACCCGTCAAACCGCTGCCGCGACAGCCGTTGGCCAAGAAGCTCGACGTGGCGATCATAGGCGCCGGATACACCGGTCTGTCGGCGGGTCTCGTTCTGGCGCGCGAGGGCCGTTCGGTCGCGGCCTTCGATGCGATGAAGCCGGGCGAGGGGGCCTCGACGCGCAACGGCGGAATCACCAGCGGAAGCATTCGGCTGGATTACGCCACGATTAGCCGGCGCTTCGGCGAAGAGAAGGCGAATGCAATCGAGGCGGAGGGCAAGATCGCCCGCGAGTTCCTTTATGACTTCATCAGGACCGAAGGGCTCGACTGCGACTTTCAGCTGGTTGGCCAGTTCAAGGGCGTTATCGGATATGACGATTACGAGATGACGGCCCGGAGCGCCGAAGTGCTGGCGAAGAGACTGGGGATCGAGGCCTATGCAGTGCCATACGCCGAACAGCGTAACTACATCGGCACGGATTTCTATCGCGGCGGCATGGCGCGGATGGATATCGGTGGGCTGCACCCGGCCAAGTTCCATGCCGAGCTCCTGCGTGTCGCTCTCGCTTCGGGACTGACGGTCCATTCGGAGACCCATGTTAACTCTATAGAGAAAGACAGCTCCGGGTTTCGGGTCGTGACTTCGGCCGGAACGGTTCAGGCGCGGCAGGTCCTTGTCTGCACGAACGGTTATACCGACGGCGCGGTTCCCTTCTTGCGCCGCCGGCTGGTCCCGGTTCGCAGCCGGATCATTGTCACCCAGGAACTCGCACCGGAGGTGATGGACCGGCTGATGCCGAAGCGGATGATGATGATCGAGGGCCGGCAGCTTGGGTTCTATTACCGGCCGACGCCCGACGGCAAACGCATCCTGCTGGGCGGGCGCGACAGTTCTCGTTTCGGCGATCCCGCCGCGCCGAAGCTGTTCCTGCGCCGGGGCCTGGTGAATCTTTTCCCGGAACTGGAAAACGTCCGCCTTTCGCACACCTGGTTTGGCAATGTGGCGATGCACCGCCACATGCTGCCCCGCATCTTCGAGAAGGACGGCGTCGTATATGCAACCGGCTTCTGCGGTTCGGGCGTAGTATGGGCGCCATGGATCGGAACGCGTGCGGCGTATAAGCTGCTGGGACATGGCGAGCAGGCGCGCACAGCCTTCGACTTCCGGCCGCCTCAGTTCATCCCCCTTTACCGTGGCAATCCTTGGTTCATGCCGGCCATCATCCAGGGCTATCGGATGCAGGACCGCATCGCCCTGTACCGCGCCCGCCGATAGAGCTTAACCGTTTGAGGAATTCAGATCATGCCGGTCGAGGTTCAGAAAGTCCGTGACAGCGCCTCTTTCCCAACCCAGGTGGATGTCGTCGTCATCGGGGCAGGGATCGTCGGTACATGCACGGCCTATGAACTCTCCCGCCAAGGGGTCTCCGTTGCTCTGCTCGAAAAGGGCATCGTTGGCGGCGAACAGTCAAGCCGCAACTGGGGATGGGTCCGTCAGCAGAACCGCGACCTCCATGAGCTCGCCCTTGCGATGTACAGTCTGCGGCGCTGGGAGGAGTTGGGCACCGAGATCGGCCGCGATCTCGGGTTCCGTCGAAGCGGGATACTCTACTGCTCCAAGAACGAGGCGGATGTCGCCCGTTGGGAAAAGTGGGGCCGTGCCGCACGCGTCCAGGGATTTCACAGCGAGATCCTCACGGCTTCCGAGGCGAAGGAGCGGGCCTCGGGCGGTACGTCGTCCTGGGTCGGCGGGGTCTGGTCTCCGAGCGACGGGAGAGCGGAACCGAGCCTTGCCGTGCCTGCCATCGCCGAGGCTGCCAAGGAAAGGGGCGTGTCGCTCCATCAGAACTGCGCCGTTCGAGGCCTCGACATTACCAATGGCCGGGTAACGGGGGTGTGGACGGAGCGGGGAATTGTGAAAGCGAGCACGGTTGTTTGCGCCGGCGGGGCATGGGCTTCCCGCTTTTCTCATCGCTATGGCATCGAACTTCCGGTCGCCAACATCGCCGGGACGGCGATCAAGACAACTCCGGCGCCCGAAATCGTTCAAGCAGGGTGCCTATCGGCTTCGAACTTCGTGTTGCGGCGTCGGATTGACGGCTCGTACACCATTGCCGTACCCGGACACGGTACGCTCGACATCACGCCGCGAGGAATGCGATATGCGTTCAAATTCTATGAGATGTATCGCAGCAAGATCGGCAAGAAGCTCAAATACCGCCTCAACAGCAGCTTCTGGAATGGTCCCGATGCCTTCGGCAGCTGGGAGAACGACGAGATTTCGCCTTTTGAAAGGAGCCGCATTCTGGATCCGGCGCCTGACGCCGAGCTCGTCAAACTCGCAGTGAAGAACCTTGAAAGCGAGTACCCGGCGCTGAAAGGGATCGGCGTCGAGCGTGCTTGGGGCGGGCTCATCGATACCTCTCCGGACCTAGTGCCGGTTATCTCCAGAGTGGAGGAACTCCCCGGCTATGTTATCGCCGCGGGCTTCAGCGGACACGGTTTCGCGATCGGACCGGGGGCCGGCCGGCTGGTGAGCGAGATCGTCATGAATGAAGAGCCACTGACCGACATTTCGCCTTACAGGCTGAGCCGGTTCAGCGATGGCTCGGCTATCCGAAGGCCGGAAATGATGTAGCCGTTAGATCGGCTGCCGTTTGGAACCCAAGGGATTATTGTCACCGAGCCTCGTCCACTGACGAGACTCCGACCGCTCATGCAAAGGTCGTGGCAACAATCGGGTGGGCGCACATGAAACTGGACAGAATTGACATCAAGATCCTCTCCGAGCTCCAGAAGAACGGACGCATGACTTATGTCGAGCTCGCTGAGCTGGTTAACCTATCCGCCACCCCTTGCCTCGTTCGAGTGAAGAAGCTGCAGGCGGAAGGCTATATCGGCGGCTACTCTGCGATGATCAACATGGGAAAGCTCGGCCAGGTTCTGACCGTCTTTGCAGAGATAACCCTGAGGAACCATCGCCAGGCCGACATCGCCCGCTTCATGTCGGCCATCCAGAATATAGAGCAGGTTATCGAATGCCACGTCGTCTCGGGCGATTACGACTATCTCGTCAAGTTCGTGGCGAGCAGCATAGGGGAATACCAGTCGCTGATGGAGCGGCTGGTAGAAATGGACATCGGAATCGAAAAATACTTCAGTTTCGTCGTGCTCAAATCGCCGATCACGAAATACCACATTCCGCTCGCGAGCCTGTTCGACCTTTAGTAAGCCGTGGCTGGGCTAGACAGCTCAGAAGCTGGCGCAGGTTCGGAAGGCGAAACAGCCGCAGTGCCGGGCCAGCAGAGCTGTCTACGCTGATTGAAACAGAACTCAAAGTTCGGTAAGGTCGATTGGCTATGCAAAGCCGATCTTCACTCTGTCCATTATCACCATTGTCTTAAATCCTCTGATATCCGGTTTCTCATAGAAGAACTTGCGCGTGAAGATTTCGTAGTCTTCCATGCATCGTGCCGTGAGATCAAACGAAGTCCGAATCGCCGGTCACATAATAGCCGTTCATGACCCCCGGTGTATGGCGGATGGATTGCGTGAAGCGGTCCACTATGTCGGCGCGTTCCCGCTCCAAGGACACAAGCACCAGCATGGCGATCACTCGATGACCCCCTGCTCCCTCAGGCGTTTCGCACGCCTCTGCATGGCCGTCGGCGACAGCCCCACAAGTTGATTAAGCTCCTCATAGCTGTGGCGGTTGTTTGTCTGCAAAACACCAGCGGGCGGAATCGACAATCCTGCGGGCGAGCTTGCGGCGGCCCTCGGCCTGCGTTGCGCCTTCGGTCCGATATATCACCCCTTCGGACGCGGCGCAGGCAAGGGGCCATGACGGCGTAGGGGCTGTTTGGTGCGACAGTGGCGACTGTTATTCCGACGATCAATTGTGGATCGATGACGCCTCTCACCTCCGGCCCTCAGTGATCTCGCGCACTGCCGCGATGACCTCGTCGACAGCGGCACGGTTCACATCGAGATGGGTGACCCAGCGCATGCGCCCGCCGGGCCAGAAACTCGCCGCGATGCCGAGCTCACGTAGCGCCTCGGACAGCCGGGTCGCCAGATCGGGCGCGAGCTCGACAAAGACCACGTTGGACTGCGGCGGGGTCACCTTCAACCCCTCGATTCCCGCAAATGCTTGCGCGAGCACCTGAGCATTGGCGTGATCCTCGACCAGCCGGTCGACATGATGGTCGAGCGCGTACAGCCCCGCCGCCGCAATTATTCCTGCCTGCCGCATCCCTCCGCCGAGCATCTTGCGCCACCGGCGGGCGCGCGCGATCAAGAGGGCATCCCCGACCAGCACCGATCCGAGCGGCGCACCGAGTCCCTTCGACAGGCACAGCGACACGCTGTCGTAGCCTTCGGCCAGGCACCCGACGTCAACGCCGAGCGCCGCGGCCGCGTTGAACAGCCGCGCACCATCGAGATGGGTGGCGAGATTCCGCTCCCGCGCAAAGTCGGCAACCTCGGCCAGATGATCGCGCGGCAGGACGCGTCCGGCGAACGTGTTCTCAATGGTCACCAGTCGCGTGATCGCAAAATGCGGATCGTCGTCCTTCACCGCAGCGTGAAGGTCCTCGAGGGGGATCGTGCCGTCGGCGTGCACCGGCAAGGGCTGCGGCTGGACCGAGCCCAGCACCGCAGCGCCTCCGGCTTCCCACAGATAGGTATGAGCTCCGGTTGCGCAGAGAAATTCCTCGCCGCGCTGGCAATGGCTCATGATCGCAGCGAGATTGGACATGGTGCCGGTTGGCACGAACAGTCCCGCTTCCTTGCCGAGCATTGCGGCAAGTCGGGCCTCGAGCGCCTTGACCGTGGGGTCGTCGCCAAGGACATCGTCGCCCACCTCGGCGGCAGCCATCGCCGCACGCATGCCAAGGGTCGGACGAGTGACCGTATCGGAACGGAAATCAAGGCGGATAACAGGGGTTTGCATAGTCCAGGTCCATTGATGAGGGCTTTCTTGGTGATACAGCCAAACGACCCGGCCGGACTATCGAATTTTGCTGACGGCTTATGGTGATGCAGGATCACCAATACGGCGATCAATATTTCCTCGATTGATGGTTGGCGCGACGGTTTATTATTATCGAGGACTGATAGCGAGGCGCATACATTCCGGTCGGGTCATGCTTTGGTCGACGAGCCTAGTGTTTCGTGGGGGTAGGGCGTTCATGAGCGTCGCAAATTATTGCCGCAACCAATTTGATCTATATTGACACCAATTGCAAAACCAATCTTATATTGATCGCGTGACAAACCTGATTGGTAGCGAAGGTGCTGAACGTGAACCCAACTCCCGCGCAAAAAACAACCCCGCTTGTCTCTCCCGCCTCGGCTGCCGTAGTTCGAGATGCTCCTACGCAACTGTTTATTGGCGGCGATTGGGTTTCTGCAAAAGAAGACCGCACCTTTGAAGTGGTCGATCCCTCGACCGGAGATGTGATCGCCACCGTCTCCGATGGCGACATCGCCGATGGAATATCTGCGGTCGACGCAGCGGAAAAGGCGTCCGAGGCTTGGAAAGCAACCCCGCCGCGGCGTCGTTCGGACGTTTTGATGAAGTGTTTTCACCTCGTGCTCGAACAGGCGGAATGGCTCGCGCAACTGATCACCGTGGAAAACGGCAAGGCACTCGCGGACGCCAGGTCGGAGGTCTCCTATGCCGCCGAATTTTTCCGCTGGTATGCGGAAGAAGCTGTACGGGCACCGGGCGAATTCGGACCTGCACCTTCCGGCGCCAATCAGATCATCGTGAACCACGAGCCGATTGGTATCGCCGTATTGGTGACGCCCTGGAACTTCCCGGCCGCAATGGCGACCCGAAAGATGGCACCCGCACTGGCGGCGGGCTGCACATGCATCCTGAAGCCCGCAGCGGAGACCCCGCTTACGGCGCTGGCGATCGGCGAAATCATGCGCCAGGCCGGCGTTCCGGCCGGCGTGGTCAACATCGTGACAACGAAGAAGGCCGGCCCCGTGGTCAGCGCCATGCTGCATGACAAGCGGGTACGGAAGCTATCGTTTACCGGCTCGACAGGTGTCGGCCGGACACTGCTCCGCGAGGCTGCGGACCAGGTCGTCAGTTGCTCAATGGAACTCGGCGGCAATGCGCCTTTCATTGTGTTCGACGATGCCGACCTGGAGACGGCTGTCGCCGGAGCAATGGTTGCCAAGATGCGCAATGGCGGCGAGGCCTGCACTGCCGCGAACCGCTTCTATGTGCAGAAGGGGATTCTGGCGGACTTTACGCGGCGCTTCGCGGAAGAGATGGCGGCACTCAAGGTCGGACCAGGACTGGCCGCGGACACGCAGCTTGGGCCACTGATCACCGAGGCCGCTGTCGCCAAGGTGGAACGCCTGGTGGACGACGCCGTTGCCAAGGGAGCCCGACTGGTTACCGGCGGCAGCCGGTGGAACGGCGATGGCTTCTACTATCCGCCTACCGTACTGGCAGACGTTTCTCCCGGTGCGGAGATCCTTCGCGAAGAAATCTTCGGGCCCGTTGCGCCAGTCATTGCATTTGAAAACGAGGACGAGGTTGTCCAGATGGCGAACGACACTGAATACGGGCTGGTGTCCTATGTGTTCAGCAGCGACCTCAAACGCGCGCTGGCGGTTGCCGGACGGCTGGAAAGTGGCATGGTCGGAATTAACCGGGGGGTCGTCTCGGACGCTGCGGCACCGTTCGGCGGCATGAAGCAGAGTGGCCTCGGCCGCGAGGGAAGCCACCACGGCATGCTCGAATATCTCGAAACAAAATACATCGCCGCAAGCTGGTAGGCACCCGGCGATTCTGACCGCTTCGTCCTGCTACCGTAATGACAATCTCCTAACGAGGTCGGAGGCATCTCACAACGACCTTGTCGGATATTGCTTTCACACAGGCACAAATGGAGAACCAGATGTCACTACTCAAAACGATCGACCCGAATCCTTCGTTCGAACCGAAGCACGCGACCCCCGCGCCGGATCGCCTTATCGCGGGTTCACCCGCCTTTAAAACCTGGGCGCAGGACAGCGACAAAGAGGGCACGGTTAACACCGGCGTCTGGGAGGCCACTCCCGGCGAGACGCACTCAATCAAGGGCGAGACCTTTGAATTCTGCCATATCCTGCAGGGTGTGGTCGAGCTGACAGAGAAGGGCAAGGAGCCGGTCATTTATCGCGCAGGCGACAGCTTCGTGATGAAACCCGGCTATGTCGGGGTCTGGAAGACGATCGAGACGGTGCGGAAAATCTACGTCACCGTCACTTAGTCGTTGCATCAAAGAAGCCCTGTCCGACGCACCCTACCTCCTATTTTTAAGGCGGCGCCGGGGGGACCTGGCAGAGGAGGTCTGCCGGGTCGGCAATGCCCAAAATGCTTGGGCGGATTGTTCGCCCAAGCGTCTCTTTAAACCCAGCTCGCGCTTCCAGCAGTAACCCCAGGAGATCTTCAGTCAGCCGAGAGCCTGGCTGGCCAGGACGAAAGTTCGAACCTCCGGCGTTCTCGGCTCGCCTGTTGCACCTCGAGCCATCGCAACGACTCCGCCCTCGTGAGGCAGCCCCCAGCGTGCGAGCAGCGACGAAAGGCGGCTCTGTTCAGGGATGTCTATGCGCACGAAACGACCTTCCTTCCCGGAGAGGATAAAGGCAATCAGATCCCTCGCCTGCTCGGCGTTTTCTGCCACGACTGGCCCGATGACTTCGCCCATTCCGAAAGATCGCGTGGCCGCGAAGGCGACGATATTGTCACCCTTCCGGACAACGGCAAACGGCCCCTCCTTCGCCAGGGCATCGTGGAGCGCGTCGCGATCGGCGCCGAAAGCCGCGCGGTCGAGCGCTTTGATTGCCGGCATGGCGTCGCCGGGCCTGACCCACCCGACATTTTCAGGTGTATCGACCTGACCAACAACACCCTGGTGGCGGACGATTTGGTGAGTCGCAACGAAGCCCAGCTTTTCATAAAGAGGCAAGCCGTCTTTCGTTGCCGTCAAGCGGCATTCCCGATCTCCGGCGAGTTCGATCACGGCGCTGGTCAATTTTCTTCCAAGTCCCCGGCCGCGCTGGCTTTCGTCGACAATAATCATGTTGATGGCTGAGCAGGTATTGCCAAAGGGAGTCATGAGAGCCGTGCCCACCACGCGATCGCTCGCGAGGGCAACGCGCCCCTCGCTTAGCGACCATATCATTTCCCAGTCTTCCCTCCTGTGCGCCCAGCCCGCTGCCCGCGACAGCGCTACGGCACCATCCAGATGGTGAGCCTCGAAAGGCGCGAGAGTAACCGTTTCCGTTTGCATGGGTTGATCCATTTCGTTGGTCTCTAAGCTCACCTTGGAACAGCGGCGGCGGTTGTCGCGATACCGGGTGAAGTATTGAAGTTTCAGGCTGTATCCCGCGACGACAGCGATGCACGAGCCCTTGAAGGGGTTTTGGCTGCGCGCGCGAGCCGGGTTTGCAAGACGGCATGGGCGGATAAACCGCCCATCCAATTTCGGGATTGAGCCGATCGAAGGGCCGTGTCTGCCGGATCGCTCCGTTCCTGCCCTGAAATTAGGAACAATGCACGTCGAACCAGCATTCCCTCGCTCAAAGGATCAGGTAACTGTGACGAAGATTTTCCGCACCGTCTCAATTGTCTTCCAAACCCCGACATAGCCGGGCTTCATGACGAAGCTGTCGCCCGCGCGATAGATGACCGGCTCCTTACCCTTCTCGGTCAACTCGATCACACCATGGACGAGGTGGCAAAATTCAAACGTTTCGCCCTTGATGGAGTGCGTCTCACCGGGCGTCGCCTCGAAAACGCCGGTGTTGACTCTGCCCTCCTTGGCGGTGTCCTGCAACCAGGTCTTGAAAGCGGGGCTGCCGGCGATCAGGAGATCCGGCTCGGCAGTCCTATGCTTCGGTTCAAATGATGGATTCGGGTCGATGGTTTTCAGTAGTGACATCTAGTTCTCCGTTTTTTACCTGAGTGAAAGTGATATCCGCGTCGTTGTTAGAAACGGATGCATGACGGCTATCGCATCGGCTTCGACGAGAGCCATAGTGAAAACTCTGCCTGGAAGCTCTCGTGTCGCCGACTGTCACTTGCTTACCGTCACCGTCGGGGTCTCCCCGGCCAGTACTTTCACGAAGATCTCGGCGTCCACATTTGCGCCGCTGAGGATTAGCCCGACCTTTTTGCCGCGCATGGCAGAGGCTTCCTTGAGGAGAGCCGCAAGTGGTGCGGCGCCGGCACCCTCGGCGACATTGTGGGTGGCGCGGTAGATGAGGCGCATCGCTTCGGCGACCTCCTCGTCGCTGACGGCGACGATCCGCGAGGCGCCCTTCGAGTAGATTGCGAAAGCGTCTTCGACGGGTATGCGCACGGCCATGCCGTCGGCGAAAGTCAGCGCCGTTTCGGTTTCGATCAGCCGTCCGGCCTCGAAGGAGAGCTTCGCGGCCGGCGCGTGCTCCGAAACGACGCCGATCACTTCCGTCTTCAGACCCAGGGCCTCGCGCGCGGCGATGACGCCGCAAATCCCCGAACCGCAGCCGATGGGCACATAGACGACATCGAGATCGGGCACCGCGGTAAAGAGTTCCAACCCGTAGGTCGCGACACCCCGGACGATCTCCTCATGAAAGGGCGGTACCAGGAAGAGACCGGTTTCGGCGGCAAGGCGCCGGGCTTCGGCACGGGCCTCGTCGAAGTCGCGGCCGTACTCGATGACCTCGCCGCCAAAGCCCCGCATGGCTGCGTTCTTCTCGACTGAATTGCCGTGCGGGACCACGATTTTGGCGGCAAGACCGGCTGCCCGCGCAGCACGGGCCTGGCTCTGGCCATGATTGCCGCGCGTCGCCGTGACGATCCCTCTGGTCGAACGCCCGCTGCGGCGGAGCCACTCCATGAAGGTGATTCCGCCGCGGACCTTGAAAGCGCCGGCCGGCGTATGGTTCTCGTGCTTGATCCAGACCGCGGCCCCTGCCTTTTCCGAAATCTGCGGCCATGCATATTGCGGAGTGGGTGACATATACCGATAGACGAGTGCGGCGGCTTCTTCGAGGTCCTTGCTTGCGAACAGATGCATGCCTTGCTTCCCTGTTTGTTCGACGCGTAACCAGCGTCGTTTAGCAGCCAATAGCGGTGGTGAAGGTCTCTGCCACCTACGGCATCTCCACCATGATCCGCCCGAACGTCTACTCTTGCCTTGGCAGTCTTTCCGTCGGTCCCAACCGCCCATTCCGGTCTGCATGCTCCCCCGCTGGCAATATTCGAATTGGCCCGCGTCGCGGGGGAACAGGTGACGCATCGGGCCTCCTCGCCTAGGCGAAATCTGTTGCGCCGACCTCACACGCGCTTCATCTACACCATCAAATTCCGCCCACCTTGATTCTGGAGCCGTCAAAGAAGCGCGACAGCCGGAAGGGCGTGGGGTCGACACAGGGTGTATCATTGGCAACCAGGTCGGCTGCCAGGCGGCCGATGCCCGGCCCGAGCCCGAAGCCGTGGCCGGAACCGCCCGCGGCCAGGTAAAGGCCTTTCACACCATCGGCCGGCGAGATGACCGGTACCGCGTCCGGCGTGCAATCCACATAGGCTCCCCAACTGTCGGCGACTTCGATGCCCGTCAGTGCAGGGAACTGCTTTGTGACACCTTTCAGAATAGCCGCTATCGCACGGCGGCTCGGCGCCGGGTCAAGAACGCGCATCCGCTCGAACGGCGACGTCGTGTCGCTATTCCAGTTGGCGAATGCCTCCGGACCACGAAAGAAGGACCCGCCGATGCCTATTTGCACCGCTTTCAGTCGCATCAGGAACATCGGCATGAACCATCGGGCGTAGCGAAGGCCTTGTGGGGTGATATCCAGTGTAGCCCTGCCGCTGATCGCAAGCGTGTAGCTGCCATCCAACCGGCGGGTCAACGCGCACTCCGGCGTATAGATCGCCTCACCCAGATCCGTTGTGGGTCGCGTACGAAGCGCTGTCTGGCGCACGCTCGCCTGCGGAAACAGAACTCCGTACTGGCGACAGAACATCGACGTCCAGGCACCGCCGGCGCAAAGAACGGCTTGCGTCCGGATGAGCCCCTTTTCGGTGATCACCCCAGCCACCGCTCCATTGACCAGATCGAGGCCTCGCGCCGCGCATTCCTGGTGGATCGTCGCCCCAAATTTGCGAGCGCCGTTCGCGATCGTCGGCGCGGCGATGGCGGGTTCGCCCTTGCCGTCATCGATCGAATGGACCCCGCCAAGCCATTGGCGGCCTTTCGCCGGAACCGCGGCAGCCGCTTCCTTGGCACTCAGCATCTTCGTATTGACGTTGAACGGGCGGGCCGACTCACGCCATGCTTCCCATTCTGCCAGCTGCTGGGGATTGTCCGTGGCGTAGAGCAAACCGCAGCGGCGGAAGCCGACGTCCTCACCGATCTCCGCCGCAAATTCATCCCAAGCTTGCAAAGCGATGCCCGAGAGCGGCAACTCGCGGGCATCCCGATTTTGCCGCCGGCACCAACCCCAGTTGCGGCTCGACTGCTCGCCTCCGACACGGCCCTTTTCGACCAGAGCGACGGACAGTCCCCGTTCCGCGAGAAAGAACGCCGCCGTTGCACCAACAATGCCGCCGCCGATGACGACGACATCCGCCTTGCCGGGAAGCTCTTGATCGTTCTGTATGCGCTTGACAATTGGAGACATGGGGCTGACCTGAACTGATTTTGACGGCCGATCTATACGGCACTGTTTCCTGCCTCTCCGACAGGAGCATCTGAGGCAATGACGGCGATGGCATCGACTTCGACGAGATAGCCATAGTGAAGTTCCGGCACTGGGACGACGGTGCGAGCCGGGCGGGAATCCCCTAGACGCGCCGCATAAACCTCGTTGAAGCGGGGCCAATTGGCCGCGCCGACGATATAGGCGGTCACCCTGACGAGATCCGCCGGGGTTCCGCCGGCGGCTTCCAGGATCGCCAGCAGGTTGTCGAGGGCCTGCGCCGCCTGTGTCTCGAAGCTGTCGTCCGTCAGGGCCTCTCCACCCGGTCGCATCGGTAGCTGGCCCGAAATGTAGAGGTGCTGACCGACGAGCTCCGCTTGTGAGTAGTGGCCCGCCGGGCTTGGTGCTCGATCGGTATTCACTGTCATGGATTTGGGCATCACCAGCCTCCAAAGCGGGTCCAACGGGCCTCGACAGCGTGCGAGCGGTCGCGGACCACGTGATAGGTTTCATGCTGCGCAGCGGTCGCACAGGCGTGATTCGGCAGGATCCGCACCCGGTCTCCGACCGCCAGTTCCGGGAGTCGTGCATTCGATCCGGGGCGCACCGCTATGATTCCATGTTCCTGGTTCGCGTCGGCAACGATGATGTCATGATAGGGCGTGCCATCCACGTCACAGACCAGCCCATGGCCCTGGTCGACGGCCTGCTTGCCAGTGCCACGATCCCGCGACAGCGACATCCATCCGCCATCTGTTATGATCCAGCCTTTCTCGCGTTGGTGTCCGATGACGGTCGCGAGCACGCTGAGCGCGATGTCGTCGATTTGGCAAACACCAAGCCCCGCCATCACCAGGTCGAAGAAGACGAACACGCCCGCGCGGACTTCCGTCACTCCCGCAAGATCCGTCGCGTGATGGGCCGTCGGTGTCGAGCCGACGCTGACGACCGGGCACGGTAGCCCCGCGGTCCGCAGAATGCGCGCGGCCTCCACGACGGCCAATCTTTCCGCCTCCGCGTAGAGCCGCAGCGCCTCGACGCCTCCGCCCTTATAGCTGTCGCCGGCATGGGTGAGAACGCCACGCAGCTCGGCACCTTCCGTCAGCGCCTGGCCGATTTCCACCAGCTGCGCCTGATCAGTGGGTCGCACACCGGAGCGGTGGCCGTCGCAATCGATTTCGATCATGGCCGGGATGCGCGTCCCGGTCCGCCGAGACGCCGCGGCCACCGCTTGTGCCTGCTGAACAGTATCCAGAGTGACTACGAGATCGACGCCGTTCGCCCGCAGCTCCGCGACCCGCGTGAGCTTCGCTGGGGCGATGCCTACCGCATAGATCATGTCCCGGACGCCTGCCGCCGCGAACTGTTCAGCCTCCTTCAGGGTAGAGACGGTCGCAGGCCCCTCCGGCGAGCTCATCACCCGCCGTGCCACTTCGATCGACTTAGCGGTCTTCAAATGAGGCCGGAGTGACACGCCCATGGCGTCAAGTCGGCTCCTGAGCCGCTGAACATTCCTGTCCATTCGGTCGGCGTCCAGGACCAAACAGGGTGTTTCCAGGTCCTCAAGGCTGGTCGAGGCGGCCAGCCAGGTGGTCGGGTCGATCGTCGCTAGGACCATGATCTAATCTCCAATTCGGGATTTCACCTTGCGGTCAAATCATAAAGATGACAATTAATGACAAGTGAATGTTAGCTTCAGATTCTGATTAATGTTGACGTCCGACGATCTTGCCTTCTTTTCAGTGCTGACAGGCTCGAAATCTCTCGCGGAAAGCGCGAGAAAGCTGAACGTGACGCCTCCGGCCGTGACACAGCGCCTGCGTGCGCTGGAGGAGAAAGTCGGGGTGCGGCTGATCGACCGATCCGGACGGCGGCTGCGGCTTACGGAAGAGGGCTCGTTGGTCGCTTCTCACAGCGTTATCGTCAGCGAGGCCATCGATTCGCTTGCCGAAGCCCTAGCTGATCGCAAGGGTGCGGTTCGCGGACACCTCAGGGTCGCCGCACCACACGGGTTTGGACGGCTCTATGTGGCCCCGGTCGTGGAAGCGTTCGCACGAGAGCACGGCGGCGCGACCGCTACCCTGCAGCTGTCCGACCATCCGGCGGCTCTGCTCGTCGAAAGCTATGATGTCGTTGTTCACATTGGGGCGCCAGGTCATCTGGACCAGGTCGTCACGACATTGGCGCCCAACCCTCGAATACTCTGCGCAAGTCCGAGGTACCTCGACTCGGCACCGCCCGTTTCAGCGCCTGCCGATCTTGCTCAACATCGCTGTCTCGCCGTTCGCGAGAACGACGAGGACGTGACGCTGTGGCGGTTCAAGGGACCGCGGCAGGAGATTGCCACGGTGCGCGTCAATCCAGTCATGTCGAGCAATGATGGTGCCGTCATCCGGGAGTGGGCGCTTGCCGGTCAGGGCATCATGATCCGTTCCGAGTGGAACGTGGCAGAAGATCTCGCTGAAGGACGGCTGCGGCAGGTGCTGCCCAACTGGAAACTCCCACCGGCCGACATTGTCGCGATGCTCGGCTCGCGGCACGGGCGAAGCGCCCGGACTGCCGCCTTCCTGACGATGCTTCGACAGGCGCTGAAGCCGCCGCCCTGGCAACCCGGGCGCCCGGAACCGGGTCTCGTCAATAGCCCAGGATAGCCTTCGTCTCGAGATACTCTTCGAGCCCGTGCACGCCATATTCGCGGCCATTGCCCGAGCGCTTGTAGCCACCGAATGCGGCCGCCCCGTCCCACGCCGGATAGTTGATATGAACCTGCCCGGCGCGGATCCGGGAGGCAACCCTCCGTGCCCGATCCGGATCCGAGGACTGGACATGGGCTCCCAGTCCATAATCGGTGTCGTTTGCGATCGCGATTGCCTCTTCTTCGTCCCCGTAGGGCATGATCGCCAGCACCGGCCCGAAGATCTCCTCGCGAGCAATGCGCATGTCCGGCCGTACCTCGGAAAAGATCGTCGGTTGCGTGAAGAAGCCTCGATCGAGACCTGCTGGACGTCCCAGTCCGCCGCACAGGAGCTTCGCGCCGTCGTCGATACCCGTTCGGATCATCGCCTGCACCCGCTCATACTGGGCGCGATTGGCGATCGGCCCCATGGCGGTCTCGGAATTGCGCGGGTCGCCGACGCGGATGACTCGCGCGGTTTTGCTAGCCAGATTCTCGACCTCGGCGAGCCGATGGGCGGGTACGAGCATGCGTGTCGGGGCGCTGCATGACTGGCCGACATTGCGCATGCCGGCAAGGACGCCTTTCGGTACCGCCTCGGCGAAATCAGCGTCGTCCAGCAGGATGTTCGGTGACTTGCCGCCAAGTTCCTGGACCACCCGCTTGACCGTCGGGGCCGCCGCCTGGGCGACGAGTACCCCCGCACGTGTTGAGCCGGTGATCGAGATCATATCGACATCTGGATGGCTGGAGAGAGCTGCACCAACACTTTCTCCAGTGCCATTGACCAGGTTGAACACGCCTGGCGGAGTACCGGCGTCGTGCATCAGTTCGGCGAAGAGCAAGGCGCTGTAGGGAGACAGCTCACTGGGTTTGAGGACGACGGTGCAACCCGCCGCGATCGCTGGGGCAAGCTTGGCGGTGATCTGGTAGAGTGGCCAGTTCCACGGGGTGATCAAAGCACAAACGCCGATCGGCTCCTTGGCCGTTGCGGTGCGCCCATTAATCGCCAGGAACGGGTAGTGCTGAAGGACCTGCATCTGGACGCGAACGTGCTCGGCAGCGAAAAAAACCTGCGAGGCTCGCGCGAAGCTGATCGCCGCACCCATCTCCATGACGAGGGTCTCGGCGAAGAGTTCCGCTCTCTCCTTCAGCAGCGCATGCACCCTGCCGAGCAGCTCGAGCCTCTCGGGCACAGATGATTGAGAGAAGGCGGGGAAGGCTTTGCGCGCTGCCGCAACCGCGAGATCGACGTGGTTTGCGTCTCCGGCGGCAATATGCCCGATAACCCGTTCCGAGGCGGGATCAACGACGGGCAGACTCGTTGCGTCCGCGTGTTCTTGCCACTCCCCGCCAATATAGAACTGGCTTCCTCGTTCGGTTATCATGTTTGAACCTTTCGACAGTGCAATGCGGCCGGGGCGCGCCAATGTCAGGAGCATGCCCCATTCCACTTGAAGGCGACAATTCATGTCGCCTGAATGTCGGCTTAAGAGGGGCGTTAACAAAAGAGTCCACGGCAAGCTCAAAACGTAGATGCGCCTTTGCTTTGCGGCACTCTATTTTCGGATCACAGAGGAGAGCGCAAAGGCGGTCAGCGTATCGCGTACCCCGGGCATCTCGGCTATGAGCTGCCAAATCTGCCGGATGCGGTCAGCCTCGGGAGACTCAACCCTGACGAGGAGATCGAAGTCACCAGTCATAACGTCGCAAGCCACGACTTCCGGGATTCTCCGCAACGCCTGAATAACGTCGCCACCCCTCATGCGATCGTGCCGATAGACGAAGATCAGCGCGGTCGTCACGTGTTGGTTACTCCCTCCATCGCCGGTAACGATCGTATATCCTTTGATGAAGCCTTCTCGCTCAAGTCGTTCGATCCGTACTCGCACGGCGTTACGCGAGAGATTCACCTTCGCCGACAACTCCGCATGCGAGATCCGGGCGTTTGCCTTCAATTCGACGATGATCTGTTCGTCAGTTCGATCGAGAAGATATTTCATGGGGTCGGTGCCGGTCGATTAGCCTGTGATTTCGGGCGTTACCGACCGATAAGCTACCACGGCGACTTCCGGTAGGGAGGTTCTTTCCTTCTGACTGGCAAATCGCCTCGATGTCGAAGACATTATGAGGCCTGGCAAAGCTTCCTTTTCCGCGCCGCTCAGGCTTCGAACCTCTTCATAACCCTGCAGTAGCGCGCGTGCCCGCTCCCTGTTCAGTTCTCCGTTGGGTTCCCCCGCCCAACCGACAAGCACATCGGCAACCTCCGAGACCAGCACATCATCGTGCCGCAGCCTGAAGTTAATGACGCCGCTTACTTCCTCTCCAAGAAAAAAGACATTCTCTGGGGCCAGCGCGCCATGAACTGCCCCGGTTGGAAGATCCGATGCTGTGCGTTTTACCTTTCGTTCCAAGACCGCGTGGATTTGAGCCATCACACGACCCAGGCTTCGGCATTTTGCCGCGCCCGCAACGGTGCATGAGGAGCCCGGTACGAAGCTGACGACGGCAACCAATCGACCGGCGGCCCGGCACGTGGCGTGGCCCTCGACGGTGCGCAGCGGTTTGGGGCAGGGGACGCCCTTTTGGTAGAGCTCTTCCATGGTTTCGAAGGCTCTTTCCAGATCTAAAGGCTGGGCTCCGTTCTCGAAAAGGGTAACGATGAATTCGCCTTCCTGGGCGCGAAACAGGTAGGTCGTCTCGCTGTCGCCGTCAGCGATCCCAATCACTGACGAAAGCGACGTAAAGCCATGGGCTGCAGTGATCGATTGGCGATCTTCGTCAGAAAGCTCGGTGAAAACAGCCATTTCCCTACCCTTGTGAGAGATGGAGTGAGATGGAGTGAGATGGAGGAAGCGGCGCCCGTGACCGCTTCAGCCGATTGATGCAGACGACCTTCGGCTGTGTCATGTCTTCGTAGGCAAACCGAACGCCTTCACGTCCCATGCTGCCGAATTTGAATCCGCCAAAAGGCATTGCGTCGAACCGATAGTCGGACGAGTCATTGATCATGATACCGCCGGCGTCAATTTGGTTGGCGGCATCAAGGGCCTCCTCCAGATCGTTGGTGAAAATACCAGCGTGGAGGCTGTATTCCGGGCTGTTCGCCAGCTGGATTGCCTCATCCAGTCCATCGAACGGCTGCAGGATGACAATCGGTGCAAAGACCTCCTCATTCCACAGGTCGCAAGTTGCTGGCACGTTCTCCAGCACTGTTGGGGGGTAGAGAGTGCCGGATGGCCTATGCCCGCAAAGGAGAGTGGCGCCAGCGGCGATTGCGCGCTCGACCATGGCAGCAGCTCGACTGACCGCCTTTTCGGAAATCATCGGCCCCACGTCCGTATCCGCCTCCATCGGATTGCCGGTCTTGAGCTTGGCAGTCCGAGCGACGAACTCTGCCTTGAACCGTTCGTAAATCGGTCTCTGAACCAGAATCCGCTGCGTGCCGATGCAGTTTTGGCCCGCCGCCCAGTAGGCACCCGATACGCACCCTTCAACCGCCGCGTCAAAGTCGCTGTTTTCCATGACGATAACCGGTGCATTTCCGCCGAGGTCCATCGCGAGCTTCTTGATGCCGGCACTCTTCGCGATGGCCTCGCCGGTTGTAAAACCCCCTGTGAAGGAGATCATCCGAACGTCCTTGGCCGAAACGAGCGCCTTGCCCAGGTCCGCCCCGCCGATAGCTACCGTGATGACTTCCTCGGGCAACCCGCTTTCGATCAACGCTTCAACCAGCTTGATGGCCGAAAGAGGCGCAAGCTCCGAGGGCTTCAGGAGTATCGCATTGCCGCCGGCGATCGCGGGGCCGAGCTTGTGGGCCACGAGATTGAGCGGGTCATTGTACGGCGTGATCGCAGTGATGATGCCGAGCGGCTCCCGTGTGTACCAGCCTTGACGGGATTCCGAGCCGGGATAGGAATCAAAGGGGATCACCTCGCCCGCATTCCGCTTGGCTTCGTCCGCCGATAGCTTCAAAGTATTGACGCACCGCGTAGCCTCCTTGCGGGCCTGGTTGATTGTCTTCCCCGCTTCCCGCACGATAAGGAGTGCAAATTCCTCCTTGCGGGCTTCAATGGTCGCTGCCGCCTTTTCCAGGACTGCGGAGCGCTTATAACGGGGCAGGGACCGTGCGATCTGCGCACCACGATTGGCGCGCTCAAGTAGCAGGTTCACACTGTCGGCACTGGTCACAGAGACTGTTCCGACAAAGCTGCCGTCGAAGGGATTGCTGATAATGATCTCGTCTATGGACGTCTTCTTGCTGAGGGCGAGGCTCTGCATCATGCGGCCACCTTCGTAGCGACGGCCGTCTGGGCTCTATGGATGGCGACAATATCGGACAGCAGCGCATACGCGGTCTCAACCCGGCCGGCGCCCGGGCCGGTGATGGTGACAGAGCCAAGCAGTTCAGTGTTGAGCGATACGGCATTGGTCGCGCCGTTTACACCGGCGAGTGGATGTTCGAAGCGAAGCTGCTTCGGAGAAACACTGCCTGTTACCGTCCCGTCAGCATTCCGAACCGCCGATCCGATCAACTTCCAGCGGCTGTTTGCCGCTGCAGCGGTCTGGATATCGGAAGGAGAAAGCCCAGAGATGCCCGTGCACGTGACCTCTTCGCACTTGAGGCTTGCACCCAGCAATTCGTTTGCCAGGATCACCACCTTGAGACGAACGTCAAAACCTTCGACATCGGCGGTTGGATCGGCTTCCGCATAGCCGAGTATCTGGGCCTCCTTGACCGCGGTGGCGAAGTCAAGGCCAGCTTCCATACGGCCGAGGACAAAGTTCGAAGTGCCATTCAAGATCCCCTCAAAACCCTTCACCTCTGCGCCGGCGAGCGTCTTTTCCGCCATGCGGATAACAGGGGTGCCACTCATGACGGAACCTTCATATTCGAAACGAACGCCGTTCGCCTTTGCAAGAGCCTTCAGTTCCTGAGCAGCGGTCGCGACCGGCCCTTTGTTCGTGGTGACGACATGCTTGCCGGATTGCAGGGCCCAGCGGCAGTGCGAAACAGCCGGCTCGCCGTCCTTAGGGTTTGTAAACGTCGCTTCCGCGATGATGTCAGCAGGCGCCGTCTTGATGATTGTTTCGTTGTCGGCTTCCGCTCTGCCGCCGGAGAGCTGGCCAAAGCCGCCTTTCGCGAAGTTCGCTTCAACGAGGGTTTTGGCATCGAGCCCGTTTGGCGAAATGACGGAACCGAGATAGAGATCGCTGACAGCAACGATGTTTAGGCGGAAGCCGAGGTCTCGTTCCCACAGAGCGTTCTTCGTCGCGATGAGTTCGGCCAAAGCGCGATTGACGCCACCAAACCCGATTAGAGCAATGTTGTAGATTGGCATTTGGATCCTCCGGTGAAGCATTGTGTTCCGCCATGATGAGATGCGGATCGCTCAGTCGGAACGGCACAAATAGACCAATCTGCAGTGCGTTTTGCTCGTATCACCGCCGTCGTGGCTGGTGGCCCGGGGTTGAACCGTCGGCAACCGTGTCCAACGCCGCAGCGTGCGGGCAGACAGAACTCGGATCAATGGATGGATTCGGCTGAGGACGGATTATTGACGCCCTGCGTTCCAGCGAAGACAGCGAGTTTCGTCAGTGGCCGGCCGGCGCATCGTCGCGCGCTGGTCGGCCGCCGAGCTTCAGGGAAAGCTGTAGGCCACGTTTCGGCATCGGCAGGGGCGGGCTCAATTGAATGCGACCGAAGGTCTGTCTGCGCCGCTCCTGATCGCGTTCCCGCTGACGGCGGGCTGCGGCCACGGCCGCCATTGCGCGCTCGATGACTTGCTCTGCATGAGTCATGGATGTCTCCATTTGTTCTTGTTATGTTCTCATTTGCTGTGCGCCGTGTCAACCGGCCGGAAAACGCTGTCGCCGTGGTGGTTTATGCTTGCGGATCGCCGGGGTGCTATGGTTTGTGATGGGATAGGGATCAGACATGCGGCGTGAGGTGAACGGCCCGATCGTGGAGCGGAAAACGAATCTCAAGGATGTGGCGCGGGAGGCGGGGGTTTCCCTCAGTACGGCATCGCATGCACTCAATGGAACCGCGCCGCTGACCGTCGAAGTGCGTGAGCGGGTGCTCGAATCCGCCCGCCGGCTCGGCTATCTCGAAATCAGGCGGAAGAAGGCGACGATCGCGACCTTGCACGTCGTCCTGCTGGCGCTCACCAGCGACGCCGCGCCGCAGAGCGACGTCAACATGGTGAGCTGGACGATCCTCAATGGCCTGCGGCGGGAATGCGAAAGGCGCGGAATTCGCATCGTGCCCTTCGTCAGCGCGACCATGCGGCTCGATGCAGCGCAAGTGCGCGATGCGGCCGAGAGCGAAAAGGCCGACGGCATCGTAATCCTGAACGACGACAGGCCGGAACTCATCCGGGCTCTTTCCGCACTCAACCGCTCGATGGTGATTCTCAATGGCGAGGACCCTTCGATGCTGGTCGATACGGTCACGGTCGAAAACCGCTTCGGCGCCCGGCTCGGCACCGAGCATCTTCTTTCGCTCGGACACCGTCGCATCCTGCATCTTACCTGGCAGGGGCGCACCACCATCCGCCGGCGCTATGACGGCTATGTCGATGCCCATCTGGTCACGGGCCTGCCGGTGCCGGAAAATATGGTCGTGGTCGCGGAAAGCTACGAACCGCGTCATGGAAAACAGGTGATGCGGGCTCTTCTGAAGGCGGATCGCAGCCTGCGTGGCGCGACCGCGATCTTCTGTGCTGCCGACAATCTGGCGCTGGGCTGCCTGGAGGCGTTCGCCGAGGCCGGCATCAGCGTGCCGGAGGAGGTCTCGGTGCTCGGCTTCGACGATATCGTGCCGGGCGAATTCAGCACGCCGGCCTTAAGCACCATCCAGATGCCGGCCGACCGGCTCGGCGCCGCCGCGCTTTCACTGCTGGAGCAGCGTCTGATCGCCAACGATCCGCTGCGCCCGGCCCATCGGCTCGAGCTCGGATGCCGGCTGATCCTGAGAGGCAGCGTCGCGCCGCCCCCGAGATAGTTATTACTTCATGCCGGTTCCGGCGATTCCCGTAGTGATGTAGCGCTGCAGGAACAGGAACACGATCGTCACCGGGACGAGACTGAGGAAGGTCATGGCAAGGATATAGTGCCATTGCACCGAGAACTCGCCCTGGAACGCATTGAGGCCGACCTGAAGGGTGAAGTTCTCGCGGCTGCTGAGCACGATCAAAGGCCAGAGGAAGTCGTTCCACCGCCAGAGCACGGAGAAGATTGCCAGCACCGCGAGCGCAGGCGCGGTCAGCGGCAGGATAATGCGCCAGAAGATGCGAAACTCGCTGGCCGCATCCACCCGCGCCGCCTCGATCAGCTCGTCGGGGATCGTCAGCATATATTGCCGGAGCAGGAACACGCCGGTCGGCGTCGCCACGGTCGGGATGATGACGCCCCAGAGATTGTCGACGAGGCCGACCCCGACGACGACGAGATAGGCCGGCACCATGACGACGGTGAGCGGGATCATCAAGGTCGAGATGATCAGCACGAAGATCGCCTTCTCGCCGCGGAAGCGGTACTTGGAGAGTGCGAATGCCGCAAGCGCGTTGACGATCAAGGTCAGGATCGTCGCGACCAAGGTGACGAAGACCGAATTCTTCAGGAAGGTCAGGAAGCTGAAGCGGGTCAGCGGATCCGTGTAGTTCTGCGTTGCGACCGTCAGCCGCTGGGCCGGCGAAATGCTCTTGGTGTCGACGCTGACGACCTTGGCGGGGTTGTCGGGATCGACCAGTTGCGCCTTGAGTCCGATGCGGCGAACCATCGCCATTTCGCGGGTTTCGCCGTCGATCGTCGTGGTCCAGAGGCTTAACGGCTTGTCGTAACCCCGAACCTCCACCTGCACCGTCGCGACGGGCAGCAAGGTCGGCGGAAAGCGGGTGATCTCCGCCTCCGGTTTTAGCGAAGACAGGCCCGCCCAGGCGACGGGAACGAGAACGGCGAGCGTGCCGCCGATCAGCCACAGCCAGGAGAGGACATCGGTGATGTCGATCCGGCCGGGGCGGCGGGTGCGGGTCAGGAAGCCGATGGCGTTGAAGGTGCCGTGCATGATCAGGACTCCACCTTGCGGCTCAGGCGCAGTTGCCCGAGGGTCAGGATGAGAAGAACCAGCCCCATGAGGACGGAGGCGGCGGACGCGAGCCCGTAGAGCCTCAAATCCCCGGCAAAGGCCATCTGGTAGATATACTGGACGAGGAAGGTGTTGGCCGTGCCCGGACCGCCGCCATTGGTCAGCACCCATGCCTCGTCGAAGATCTGCACCGAGCGGATCATCAGGAGAATCAGTACGACCAGCAGGTTCGGCCGGAGCAACGGCAGGGTGATCCGGAACAGGGTGCGGGTCGGCGAGGCGGCGTCGATCGCCGCCGCCTCGTAAAGATCCTTCGGGATCGCCTGCAGACCGGCGAGCAGGATCAGCGTGTAGAAGCCCATGTGGAACCAGACGGAGACCACGACGACGAAGAAGCGCGACCAGCCGACATCGAGAAGGAAGATTTCCGGCGGCACGCCGAGCATCTGGAGGAAGGCGTTCAGCAGGCCGTTGCGGTCGAGAAACCATTTCCAGATCAGACCGATGACGACCGGCGACAGAAGCACCGGGTAGAAGAACATGGCCCGGAAGAAGCCGCGCGCGGAGATCGCGCGATTGAGGATCAGTGCGGTAACCAGCGCGACGAGCAGCGTGGCGACGACATTGAAGCCGACGAACCAGAGCGTGTTCCAGATCGCCGTCCAGAAGAGCGATTCCTCGCAGCTTCCCGGCGCGAGATAATCGGCGCAGGAGAGAAGCTTGCGGAAATTGTCGAGCCCGACAAAGGGGCGGTTGGAGATAAGGAGATCGGTGCCGCCGGTGAAGGCATAGCCGATGGCGATGGCGATCGGCAGGAAGGTGAAGATGCCGAAGAGCACGAGGTTCGGCGCAAGGAAGACATAGGGCATCCGCCGCTTGCCGATCAGCCGCTCGACGGCGTTGATCGGCGCTTCCACCACGGCCATGGCACCGTCGAGCGCCCGGTCCGCAAGTCCTGCCGGCCCGGCCATATCAGGTCCTCCCGTGGCGGCGGGCGAGAGCCAATTCGCTCGCCGGGTCGAAGACATGCAGGCGCTGCTGCTCCGGCATGATCTTGAGAATGCTGCCTGGCGCAGGCGCGAAATGGCCGGGCTGATGGATGATCACCGGCTCCGACTGTCCCTGAAGATTGCCGTAGACATAGGTCTCGGTGCCGAGGCTCTCGTGATACTGCACCTCGAAGGGCAAGCCTTCGTCGGAGAGCATGAAATGCGCCGGGCGGATACCGGCCACCACCTCCTGTCCGGCGGAAACCGCGCCCGGATCGGCATCGCTCGCAAGCAGGGCCGGATGGCCGACGTCGACGAGCACGCGGCAATCGTCGCTGACGACGGCACGGCCTTTCAAAATGTTCATGCGTGGCGAGCCGAGGAAGCCGGCGACGAAGAGGTTGCGCGGATGATCGAAGAGCTCGAGCGGCGTGCCGACCTGTTCGACGCGACCAGCCCGGAGCACGACGATCTTGTCGGCCATGGTCATCGCCTCGACCTGATCGTGGGTGACATAGATCATCGTCGTCTTCATCTGGCGATGCAGCCTGGTGATCTCGGCCCGCGTCTGGACGCGCAACGCCGCGTCGAGGTTCGAAAGCGGCTCGTCGAAGAGGAAGATCGCCGGTTCGCGCACGATCGCCCGGCCGATCGCCACGCGCTGGCGCTGGCCGCCGGAGAGTTGCCGCGGCTTGCGGTCGAGATAGGGCTCGATCGCCAGCATCCGCGCAGCCTCCGCGATCCGCGCCTCGATCTCGTCCCGCTTGAACTTGAGGTTTTCGAGGCCGAAGGCGAGGTTCTTGCGCACGCTCATATGCGGGTAGAGCGCGTAGGACTGGAAGACCATGGCGATCTTGCGCTCGGCCGGCGACAGCGCGGCGACATCGCGCCCGCCGATCGCGATCCCGCCGGAGGTGATATCCTCGAGCCCGGCGATGATGCGGAGCAGCGTGGACTTGCCGCAACCGGATGGGCCGACGAAGACGACAAAGTCACCATCCTCGACGTCAAGGTTCACGTCGTTGAGCGCGGCAACCGAACCGAACGATTTGTTAAGGTTGGAAAGTTTGAGATCTCCCATCGCCCTGCTCCCATCAGGTCAAATCTTCGATGATATCCGTCGGGTTCCAGCCCTCCGGCAGTCGCGTCGGACGCGTGACCGCCACTTGGTGAGCGGAAAAGCCGCGCACGCCCTTGAGGTATATTGCCGGCACGCCGCCGGGATAGTCGCAAAGTCCGACGATCTTGCCGTCGGCGCCGCGCGTCCAGGCATTCGGCCGCCCCTCCGCTTCCGCGCGCGGGGCGATATCCGCGAATGTAGGCCTGAGATCGAAGCTTCGCCCCGTGCCGAGCGGCCCCGGCCCTTGTGCCAGCGTGATGCCGCGAAGCGCGACGTTGTGAATGCCAGCCTTCGAGGTGGAGACGAGATTGATCGCACCTTCCATTCGGCCGCCGATCTCCTCGACGAGCAAATTCTCGACCGCACCGGCCATCTGTTCCGGCCGTCTGTCGACCACCGTCACGGTCAGCGCTTCGCCGGAGCCCCAGAAGCCGTCCGGCGTCTCGCGGCAATCGACATCAATCCGCGAGAAGCGGATGTTGCGCATGTGGCCGCCGTCGCGGGAGAAAAGGCCAAGTCCGCGGTTGGACCGGACGACCTTGCAATCCTCGAAGACGACATTGGTGAAGTCGCCGAAGGATTCCGTCCCGAGCTTGAGCGCGCAACTGAGGCTCGAAACGGTCGAGCGGCGGACGATGACATTCTCGCAAATGCCGATCGCCTTTCCGTCCGGTCCGGCGCTGGTCTTGAGGCAGATGCCGTCGTCGGCGGTCGATATCGTGCAATCCTCGACCAACACGCGACGGCAGGCATCGAGCACCAGGCCGTCGGTGTTCGGCAGGCGCCGGTCATTGGCAATCGAGACATTGCGGATGGTAGCATCCTCGCAGTCCACGAGGTGCAGGGTCCACATCGGCGAGCCGGTCACGTGAAAGCCGTCGAGCAGAACGTTGACGCAGCCTTCGAGGACGACGACGCGCGGGCGGAACTCCGCCGGAACGAAGGTGCCGACCGTCGCATCATCGCCGATGATGAAATGCTCGCCGCCCGCCTCGATCCTGCCGGGCCCGGTGATCCCGATGTTCTCCGCATCGCGGGCGACGATCATGCCGCGGTTCGATTTCTCCGCGATGACGCGGACCGTCGTGGCGCGATAGGCCTCATAGTCCGGGATCGGCCGGAGCAGGGCGCCCTCCGCGAGGTGCAGTTCGACGCCGCTCTTCAGGGTCAGCCCACCCGTCACATGCTCGCCGGCGACAAGCGTGACGCGACCGCCATGCGCGGACGCCACGTCGATCGCCTCCTGAATAGCGGCCGTGGCGTCGCGGCCCGTCGCCTCAATGCGGATGTGCGGGCCCGCCATTAATTCGTGCCGTCCTTGAGAAGCACGTCGATCAGCAAGAGCATCGTCAACGCTTGCCCGTACGGCGTCGGCAGGTTGGGGATCCGCCGATAGAAATCGAGGTCGTGGCCCATCGGCGTTCCGTCCGAGACGCCGTGGACGACGCCCTCCTGGTCGATCTGACGCAACACCGCCATCAACGCCAGATCGGCATGGACCCGATCCGCCTCGGGGAGAATGCCGGCCTCGATGCCGCGCAGGATGCCATAGGCGATCCCCGCCGTGGCGGAGGTCTCCAGCGGCGAGGTCGGATCATTGACGAGGGTGTGGAACATGCCGTCGTCGCGCTGGTGGCGCTTCAGCGAGCTGACCTGACTCTTGAGCACATTCGAGAGGAAGCGCTTGTCCTTCGAGGAAAGCGACGGTACGAGCTCGAAGAACTCGGGGATCGCCACCGTGATCCATGCATTGCCGCGGGCCCAGAAGGCCCTGGCGAAGTTGTGGCGGCCGTTGAAAGTCCAGCCGTGATACCAGAGGCCGGTGATGGGATCGGAAAGATAGCGGGTATGGACCAGAAATTGGTAGACCGCCTCATCGATCCAGTCCCGGCGGTTCGAGATCACGCCGGCCCGGCCAAGAAAGAGGCCGGCCATGAACAGCGTATCGTCCCACAGCTCGCCGTCGTTAAGACGCTCCTTTACCACATGCTGGAAGCCGCCATCCTCGGTCTTCGGCAGCTGATGCACGAGCCAGTCGGCCCAGTCCTCGACCAGGGCGCGGAAATCCGGCCGGTCGACATGCTCGGTCAGGATGGCAAGCGCCAGCATCGGCGCCGTGCTGTTGATTTGTCGCGCCGGCAGCCCGCGCTGGATCTGCCAGGCATACCAGGCGACGAGTTCATCGAGCGCCCTGCGGTCACCGGTGGCGAGCGCTCGGCGCAGGAAACCATAGAGGCCGACGCCGACCTCCCAGTCCCATTCGTCGAACTGGATGCCGCTGGGCTGATCCGCGCCGACAAGGCCTTCCTTTATCCCCTTCAGGCGGCTGAACGCGGCCGCCACCTTGTCGATCGTGATCTTGAGCGACGCTCGCTCGATGGAGATCTGGTTCATCTGCATGCTTTCACTCATGAATAGAAGAGAGGCGCCGGATCCCTGCCGGGAGCGGCACTGTCGAAAGTGATTTCCGGTCTCGGTTGCGTGTGATCGAATGTCATCGGCTGCCCGCCCACCGAGAACGTGCCCTCGTAGGCGAGGCGCAATTCCGGTCGATCGGGTGGCGTCACCGAGAGCATCAGTCGATCGGCGTCGAAGTCGACGGCGGTCGCGATGATCCGCTCGCGGAAGCGCTCGAAATCGGCTGGATCGCCGCAGCTGACTGCGGCGATCCAGCCGGAACGTCGTCCTTCCGAGCGGATCTCCCGTCCGGCGGTCGCGCCCTTCTCCATCATTTCCAGGCCGTTGGTGGCGTGAAGGGCGGCGAAGCCGGCACCGGAGCGAACGAGCAGCCATTTGTCCTCGATCAGCACCTCGTCGAGGCCGTCCCGACCGAGATAAGCATGTGTCCAGCCGTTGCGATGATCTTGCGTATCGAAGATCATCAGTGCGAGATCCCGATGTTGAGCCACGCGCGGGAGCATGCCACTTCCCGCCCAGTAGGAGGGGCGCTGCGTGCCCCAGGGATCGTCTTCACCCGGATGGTTCACCCAGAGCCGCGCCATCGGATGCCCCGAGAGGCGGATGTCGATCACATGCTGCTGATGACCCTTGCGGCCGGTCTTGTGATCGACGACGGTCGAGAGCTGTGCCGACTGGTTCTTGAAGAGGACGAGCTTGCCGGCATCGAGCCCCTGGGCGTAGCGGGCTTCGATGGCACGGCCGGGTTCGAGCCGTGCAAACCCCTTGAGATGCGCCGGCGGGGCGTAATTCGAACAGCAGAACATCGGCAGCGACGCCACGCCCCCGTTCAGCCAGCCCTCTCCAAAGGCGACTTCGGCGAAGGGGGCGAGTTCGGTCAGCGGACCTGCGCGCAATTCCTTGTCATAGGCGCGGCCCTGGGACCCCGCCGGCACGCCGGCAAGCGTGTGGAGCGCGATCATCTCGAAGATCAGGTCGAGCTGGTGGCTGGCGCGCGCTGCAAGGTCAGGTTCCGCCCAATGTTCGAGCGCCATGAGGCCGATGAAGTCGATCGGGTAATAGGCGGCCGAGTTCCACTCGGCGAGCCCATGCGCCTCGACGGCGTCGAACCAGCGGGAGAGGCGCGCCGTGGCGAGTTCCGCCTGTTGACGCCCGGTCCTGCCCGAGGCCGTGAAGAGGGCGTCCGGCAGGCATTCGCCGGCAAGCAGCTGGCTCACATGGAAGCAGAGCACGTGGTTTTCGCTCCAGAACCACATGACGTCGTTGCCGGGCTCGTCTATCCAGTATCGATAGCCGAGCACGGTTTGCCGGATTTTCTCTGCGGTCTCCGGCGCGAGCCGACGGCCGTAGCCACGAAGAAGCCAGAGGAGCGGCACCATGACGAAATCGGAGCAATCCTCGCGCCGGCCGATCGCGTGGAGCGTTGCCGCGAAGATCCGGTCGATCGTCGGCTTGTCGTCATCGCCCGCAGCCAGCATGGCGAGGGCCCGGCCGATGCGTTCGGCGCCGAAGCGAGCACTGTAAGCGAGGGCCGTCCGCTTTCGCACCTCGATTGAGGAAGCCCCCGCACCTGGCGAGGTCTGGCTGAGGAATGCTGCATCGATGACACGGGTGACGGTGCCCGCGCCCGATCCGATCGTCAGCCGCACCGCATGATAGCCGTCGGGAAGCCCGCGCGTTCCCGGGATCGAAAGACGGGTTTCGCGCGCACCGAGCAATACCTCGGCCCGCGCGAGAACGGCGCTGTCACGGCCATGGCTGACGACCTCGACAAGGACAGGAAGGTCACGGCCGGGCGGGGTGTCGAAGATGATTTCCAGCGCCTCGTCGACGAAGACGTCTTGGCTAGGACGGACGTCGCGGGCAAGCGCGGCAAGACGGCCGACTTCCTCTTGGTCGAGGGCAATCGGCAGCACGACCGTCAGCGGCGCCTCGTCCAGGAGTTCGAGTTCGAAGAACCAGATCGTGTCCCGCTCGGCGAGATCCTCCGTGTGCAGCAATACTTCGTTATCGCCCGTCTCAAGCGCGAGCGTCAGATCGCATGCGCTATCGACATTGCGCTGGAATGGCTCGAAGCGGACCTGCTCGGTGCCGTTCACCCAGATGCGCACGCCGCCGCAGGTGCTGAGCCTGAGGTTCAGCTTCCGCGCTGTCTGACATCGGAACGTGCCCTTGAGCCAGCGGCGGACATGGGTCGGGGTGTGCCAGAAACCGGTGAATTCGACGCGGCGGTTTGCGCCCGGCAGGTTCAGGCGGGCCTCCGGCCAATTGCGTTCCGGCTCGATCGCGCGGCCGACCATCTCCGCCCAGAAGGCCTTGCGGCAGGGCAGGTCCCCGACATCGACGAAACCGTTGAGGAAGCGATAATCGACGCGATCCTCGGCCGGTGCAGCCACGCCCGGAAAGTCCGCGCTGATAAGTGCGGACACGATCCAGGCGGTGATCGTCTCGCCCTTTGAAACCCGATAGGTCGGCTCGGACGAGGCCGCGATCGTCGTGGGATTGCTCTCCATAGATCGCCTCCCGCGGATCCAATGAAAACTTTTTCATTACTGTCTCGAGCTGTAGCGCGACGTCGCTCGAGCGGTGTCGCAAAATAAACGGCTTGACCTTTGCTCTGTCAAGTCGCAAAAAAGAGAAAACCGACCACGGATGAGGAGTTCCGGCTCGGCCAATGAAATTATTTTCACGGAGGAGGTGTGTATGTCGAAGCTTTTTTCGGGTGTAAGTGCCCTGGTATTCCTCGTCGCGGCCGGCGCGGCGCAGGCCGAAACCAAGACGATCACATTCGTGTTCACCGATGACGACCAGGGCTATGTCGAGCGCATGGCGGAACTCAGCCAGGAGTTCGAGGCCGCCCATCCGGACGTGAAGGTCAACTTCGTTTCGTCCGGATACGATGCCGTGGTCAAGCAATTGCCTGTGCAGCTTGCCGTCGGCGAGGGTCCCGACGTGGCGAAGATCGCCGATTGGCAGCTCGCGCCCTATTATCTCGACATGCGTCCGTACATGAAGGACCCGGAGGCCTTCGCCAAACTGCATGGAGGAAGCCTCGACCAACTGCGCCTGCCGGGCATCAACGATCCGAATTCCATAAACGGCTATGTGGCGTCGCAGACCCTCAATCTGCCCTTCGTCAACAAGACCCTGTTCGAGCAGGCCGGCGAGCCTCTGCCCGGACCGAAGGCAAGTTTGAAGGAAATCGTCGAAGCCTCGGCACGGGTCGCCAAGGCGACGGGCGTGCAGATACCCTTCACCATGGACCGCTCGGGTCATCGCTTCTCGGGTGGGGCCTTCTCCTACGGCGCAACCTATGTGAAGGACGGCAAGTTCAGCTTCCCGGACGAGGCGGCGAAGAAATATATCGCCGATCTCTACGCCTGGGCCGAGGACGGCAGCTTCCCCAAGGAGATGTGGGGCGCGGCCGGCGGCTCTCAGTACAAGAACATGGGCGACGAATTCGTCAACGGCAATGTGGTGACCTATCTTGCCGGCAACTGGATGGTGAACCCGTTCCAGACCAAAATCGGTGACGGCTTCGACTGGACCGCGATCAATGCGCCCTGCGGCGAAGCCGGCTGCTTCGCCATGCCGGGCGGCACCGCGATCGTCGGCTTCAAGCGCACCAAGCATCCCGAGGTCGTGGCCGAGTTCATCGAGTATCTCGGCTCCGAGAAGATCCAGCGCGAGATCGCCGAAAATTACGTCATCTTGACGGGCGCGGACATCAAGGACCCGCAATATAAGCTTTCGAGCGAAGACGCCAAAGCATCGATGGCGGTCTTCCTCGACAATAAAAAGAATGTGCCGGAGGCCGCGCGCGAATTCGAGCGCTTGAAAGGCGGCACCGCCCTTTACCAGCAGATCGTGCAGCGCATGAGCCAGCTGATCGTCGGCGAATTGTCGCTCGATGAAACCTACAAGGTGCTGGAGGACGACGTCCGCAAGATCAACGAGGCCGTCTCGACGCAGTAGACGGCGCGCCGGATCTGTCCGGCGGCTGGGGAAGCTCTTCCTTCCGGTCCGGCGGCTCGACAGGCTCTCCTTCGGGAAGCTCGTCGGGCCGCGGTTCCTTGACGGGCGGGTCCGGAATGCCGAGCGGGGGAACCGGGTTCGGGGGGATGATCCCGGGTCCAGGACCTGGGCCTGGCCCTGGACCTGGACCTGGGCCGATCGGGTCGGGTGCCATCATCGAACTCCTTCGCTATTTTATATCGCCTAAGCGCGCAGCGGTTCCGGGGCGGGCGGATCCGTCATCTCCGTCGAAGGTCTATGTCGCTGGTAGCCACGCGGTTTCCCGTATTCGGATCGACGTCGATGGTCGTAAGCTGCATGCCGTTCTCTCCCACTTTTCGCAGAACCATGTTCGCGCGATGATCGCCATTCACCGGTTCCGCCCAGCGGACGGCAAGATTGATCGCATTCCCCTGGCGCGCGCCCGTCAGCCTCGACCGGCCGCCCTTCGGTCCGACATAGGTGCCGCGATAGCGCCTGCCGTCAAACCTGAGATCCGCGCTGATCGCGCGCGAGACCACGATCAGGCCGCGGCAGCTGCCTCGCATGGAAAGGGCAGGACCGGCACTTTCCGTGTCGAAGCTGCAGGAAACGTTGATCGGGGCGGAGTCGGCGCGAAGCCGCACGGAACCACGTCCCGTCCAGTCGCCCTCGAGCGAAGCCAGGAAGGCCTGTTCGTCAGCCCGCGCGGCGCCCGCCGGGACGGTCAAGATGGCTGCAAGCAGAAGTCTCCGGATCATTCTCCTACCTCCCATTTGCAGCACTGTGCCGCGAGGATCCCCAGATGAGATGCGCGCGCTGTGGTCCAGCCGGCATCGGGCAAACGCGCGGCCACCGTCGAGGTTCCCGCCGGACGGAGCCAGCGACTTCCAGGGGTGAAACTCTGACGCATCGGGCCGAAATCGTATCGGATATTCGGAAAGCTCGACGCGCGGATCAAAGAGCTACAGCGGCCTTTGCGCGTGTGAAAAGACGCCCGGTGCCGTGGAGGCATCTTGCGTCCGTTTAGCGGTCTATCTTGCGAATTTCTTCGCACCGGCAACACAGGCGACGATCGCGAGCGTAGCGGCAAGCATGGTCCAGCTCACGCTTTCGCCGAGGAAGATCGCCGCGAGAGCAAGGCCGAAAAACGGCTGCAGCAATTGCAGCTGTCCGACGGCGACGATACCGCCTTGCGCAAGGCCACGGTACCAGAAGACAAAACCGACCAGCATGCTGAAGATCGAGACATAGCCGAGACCGATCCAGGAGGCCGCGCTTGATTGTGCGAGGCTCACGGGCATGGTCAGGAGCATCAGCATGGTCATGGCCGGAAGCGAGAGCACGAGCGCCCAGGAGATCACCTGCCAGCCGCCGAGCTTGCGCGACAGGCTCGCACCTTCGGCATAGCCGAACCCGCAGGCAAGGATGGCGGCCAGCATCAGGAGGTCGCCCGCCGGCGACGCTGCGAAGCCTTGCCTCAAGGCGAAGCCGACGACGATGGCGCTGCCCAGGCCGGAGAACAGCCAGAAGGCCGGCCGCGGCCGCTCGCCGCCGCGGACGACGCCAAAGACGGCTGTCGTTACCGGCAGGAGCCCGACGAACACAATCGAGTGGGCGGAGGTGACCTGTTTGAGCGCGAGCGCCGTCAGAAGCGGAAATCCGACCACGACGCCCAGCGATACCAGAAAAAGCGACAGGAGATCGCCACGCTCCGGTCGCCGTTCCCGGAACGCGAGGAGGAGTAAGCCGGCAAGTGCCCCGGCGATCACTGCGCGAGCGACGGTCAGAAACAGCGGATCGAACTCCATCACCGCCACACGCGTCGCCGGCAACGAGCCGCTGAAGACCAGAACGCCCAGAAATCCGTTGACGAAACCGCTCGTCGTCTTTTCCATGCAACTCTCCTTTTTCCTGTCGGGTATCGGGCGAAGTCGTTGGCACTTCCAGATACAATCCGGTACAGTTTCTCCAAACTGTTATGGTCATGGAAACGGTACGGATGGTTGTCGTGACGCTGAACGCAGAGGGCGAGAGCTTGATCGACAGGGTGATGGCGACCGTCAGGAATCGCATTTCCAGCCGCGTCTTGACGCCCGGTGCCAGGCTGCCGTCCATCCGCGCCTTCGCGACGAGCATGAAAGTGTCGAAGTCGACGGTGGTGGAGGCCTATGAAAGGCTTGCGGCCGAGGGGCTGATCCGCTCGCGGCCGGGCTCCGGTTTCTTCGTCGCTGCGCCGCTCGCGCCCTTGTCGCTTGCCGAGATCGGCCCGAAACTGGACCGCGAGGTCGATCCCCTCTGGATTTCACGGCAGGCGCTCGAGGCCGACGATGCCGTCTTGATGCCGGGCTGCGGCTGGCTGCCTCCAGGCTGGATGCCGGCGGACGGCTTGAGGCGTGGCCTGCGCGCGCTTGCCCGCGGCAACGCCGCGACCCTCGTCGATTACGGACCGCCACTCGGATTGCTGCCACTGCGTCAGCTTCTCGCCCGCCGCCTGGCGCCGCGCGGCATCGAGGCCTCGCCCGAGCAGATCCTTTTGACGGAATCCGGCACGCAGGCGATCGATCTTCTCTGCCGCTTCCTCCTGAAGCCGGGTGACGTCGTGCTCGTCGACGACCCGTGCTACTTCAATTTCCTGGCGCTCTTGAGGGCGCATCAGGCGGAAATCGTCGCAATTCCCTATCAGCCGTCCGGACCGGATATCGGTGCATTCGCCGAGGCGCTTTCCGTGCACCGGCCGCGCCTCTACATCACCAATTCAGCCCTTCACAACCCGACCGGTGCGACGCTGGCGCCGCTGGTCGCCCACCGTCTGCTGAAGCTTGCGGACCAGTCGGGCCTGACGATCATCGAGGACGACATCTTCGCCGATTTCGAAGAGACGCCGGCGCCGCGGCTGGCGGCCTTCGACGGGCTTGAGCGGGTCGTGCATATCGGCAGCTTCTCGAAGTCGCTGTCGGCGGCCCTGCGCTGCGGCTTCATCGTGGCGCCGCGCGGCTGGATCGAACCGCTCACGGATCTCAAGATCGCCACAAGCTTCGGCGGAACGGGATTTTCCGCGCCGCTCATGCTGACGCTCCTGAAGGACGGCAGCTACCGCAAGCATATGGAAGCCGTGCGCGGCCGGTTGGCCAAGGCGATGGCGGAGACAGCGTTAAAACTCGAGCGGATCGGCATAACCCCTTGGCTGGAGCCGCAGGCAGGGATGTTCCTGTGGTGCAGGCTGCCGGACGGCGTCGATGCGGCCGAACTCGCGAGAAATGCGCTTGCGAGAAACATCGTGCTCGCGCCCGGCAACGCTTTCAGCCATGCGCAGACGGCCGGCGGTTTCCTGCGCTTCAACGTCGCCCAGTGCGTGGATGAGCGGCTGTTCAGGGAAATTGCTGAGCTTATGGGCTGAGGCGGCTCCAGGCCTTCGAAATGCCGTGGAACGCGCCTGCCAGACGCGATTGCGTGGGCGAACCATCCCCGCGGTCAGGTCCCGGTGCGGCGTTTAAGATACCCTATTTCCGCATTCGTCAGCGGGCGGCTTGCCCCTTTGGGCAGGTCACCGAGGATGATATCGCCGATCGACACTCGCAGGAGGCGAAGGCATTCGAAGCCGAGTGCCTCGAGCATGCGGCGAATCTGACGATTGCGCCCTTCCTTGAGTTCTACCTCGATCCAACTGTTGCGATCGCCGCATCTCAAGCGCCGGACCCGTGTGGCCCTCAGCAATTCGCCGCCCTCGCTCACCCCCTCCATCATCGCCCCGGCCGTTGCCTCGTCGAACTGGCCGCGCACTTTAACGTGGTAGACCTTGCCGAGATGGGTCTCGGGATCGAGCAGGCGCTGCGCCAGCACCGTGTCGTTCGTGAAAAGCAGAAGGCCCTCGCTCGCCTTGTCGAGCCGCCCGACGGGGGAGAGGAAGTGGGTGCCGCGCTGGTCCAGGCAGTCGAACACTGTCGGCCGCCCCTCCGGGTCGTCTCGGGTCGTCACGATCCCGCGCGGCTTGTTCAGCATCAGATAGACCTTGGCCTCCGCCGCGATCACCACCCCGTCGACGGCGATCCTGTCCTTCTCGATGTCCACCCAGCGGGACAGGTCCGTGGTGCCGTGGCCACCTACGCTGACGCGGCCCTCTTCGATCAGCCTCTCGGCCTGGGTGCGGGAGCAATAGCCGAGTTTTGAGATCGCCCGCGCGAGCGTCACGCGCTGGCCGGCCCGATCACCGTCCTGTGCGTCTCTGCCGCGCTTCAGCGCAGATGGGCGGCGCCCTTTCACCCGTTCATCCTCCACCATTCGTCGGTCTGTGCATCGAGCCTTCCGAACATCGGCTCCGATTTTCGGGACGATGCGCCAGCGCATCTGATACGACGCGAGGCACTGTGGTTCATCTGGCATAATCCATGATCGGGGGCCAAGAGGAAATCGCTCCGCCGAGCAGGCGCACGCCGCCGTCTGCGCTGGAAATACGCCCTTCCAGCCGAGCGCAAAAAATCTCTAGTAAAAATTTACTGAAAATATTGCCTCCGCCGAGTTTTTGAGAAATACTCCGCCTCCGAGACGTGAGGATCGTCTCGGGACCGTAATCTTGGGAGGAGTTAATGGACAAACTGGTGCGTACCCATCTGCCGCGTATCGCCGGCCTCGCCGTTGCGGGCGCGAGCCTCTTGGCCGTGAGCGCGGCGCAAGCGAAGGAAATCACCATCTGGTGCTGGGATCCGAACTTCAACGTCGCCATCATGAAGGAAGCCGGTGCGCGCTACACCAAGATGCACCCGGACGTGACCTTCAATGTCGTTGATTTCGCCAAGGCCGACGTCGAGCAGAAGCTGCAGACAGGTCTTGCCTCCGGTACGGCCGACGCGCTGCCCGACATCGTGCTCATCGAGGACTACGGCGCGCAGAAATATCTCCAATCCTTCCCGGGCGCCTTTGCGCCCCTCTCCGGTACCGTCGACTACTCTGGTTTCGCACCCTACAAGGTCGAGGTGATGACCCTCGACGGTCAGGTCTACGGCATGCCCTTCGATTCCGGGGTCACCGGACTTTACTACCGCAAGGATTATCTCGAGCAGGCCGGCTTCAAGCCGGAGGACATGCAGAACATCACCTGGGACCGCTTCATCGAGATCGGCCAGGAAGTCGAGGCCAAGACCGGCAAGAAGATGATGGGCCTCGACCCGAACGATGCCGGCCTCGTCCGCATCATGATGCAGTCGGCCGGGCAATGGTACTTCGACAAGGAGGGCAAGCCGAACATTACCGGCAACGCCGCGCTGACGGCGGCTCTGGAGACGATCGGCAAGATCATGTCCGCCAACATATACAAGCCGGCCAATGGCTGGTCCGACTGGGTCGGCACCTTCACCTCCGGCGACGTCGCTTCGGTCGTCACCGGCGTGTGGATCACCGGCACCGTCAAGGCACAGCCGGATCAGGCCGGCAAATGGGGCGTCGCGCCGATTCCGGCTCTTTCCATCGAGGGCGCCACCCATGCTTCGAACCTCGGCGGATCGAGCTGGTACGTGCTTGAAAGCTCCGAGGAAAGGGCCGAGGCCATCGACTTCCTCAATGAAATCTATGGCAAGGACATCGATTTCTACCAGACGATCCTGCAGGATCGCGGTGCCGTCGGCTCACTGCTTGCGGCTCGCGGCGGCGCGGCCTACGTGGAGGCCGATGCCTTCTTCGGAGGCGAGAAGGTCTGGCAGAACTTCTCGAACTGGCTGGCGAAGGTGCCCTCGGTAAATTATGGCATCTTCACCAACGAGGCCGATCTCGCGGTAACTGCGCAATTGCCCGCCCTGACCCAAGGCACCCCGGTCGATGAGGTGCTGCAGGCGATCGACGCCGAGATCGCCGGGCAGATCCAGTAATCGCGCCGGTCGGATTGCGACCGCTCCCGGCCGTGGCGCTCGAGCCACGGCCAATGACTTCCCATGTTCATGAGGTTGACGATGGTTCAGGCGCGCCGCGGCGGCACCGGCCGGTATTATGACGTCAATGGCTGGCTCTTTGTCGCGCCGGCGCTCGGGCTGATCGCCATTTTCATGGTATACCCGATCCTGTGGTCGCTCTGGATGTCCTTCCAGGCCGGCCGCGGCATGACGATGCAGTTCGCAGGCTTCGCCAACATCGTCCGCCTCTGGAACGATCCCATCTTCATCAAGGCGCTTACCAACACCATGACATATTTTGTGGTGCAGGTGCCGATCATGATCCTTTTGGCGCTGATCCTGGCGTCGCTTCTCAACAATCCGCGCCTCGTCGGCCGCGGCCTGTTCCGGACCGCGATTTTCCTGCCCTGCGTCACCTCGCTGGTGGCCTATTCCGTGCTCTTCAAGGGCATGTTCGCCCCCGATGGCATCGTCAATTCGACGCTCCAGGCGATCGGAGTGATTGCCTCGCCCATTCCGTGGCTGACGCATCCTTTCTGGGCGAAGACGCTCGTCATCATCGCGATCACCTGGCGCTGGACCGGCTACAACATGATTTTCTATCTCGCCGCCCTGCAGAATATCGATAGATCGATCTACGAGGTTGCCCGCATCGACGGCGTTCCGGCCTGGGCGCGCTTCACCCACATCACCATTCCGCTGCTGAAACCGGTGATCCTCTTCACCACGGTGATCTCGACAATCGGCACGCTGCAGCTCTTCGACGAGGTGTACAACCTGACCGAGGGCAAGGGCGGCCCCTCCAACGCGACGTTGACGCTCTCGCTCTACATCTACAATCTGACCTTCCGCTTCATGCCGAGTTTCGGTTATGCGGCGACGGTCTCCTACGTCATCGTCGTGCTCGTGGCCCTTCTTGCCTTCCTGCAGTTCTTCCTGGCACGGGAGCGCGACCGATGAGGACGAAACCCACGAACATACTCCCGGCGGTTCTCACCTATGGCTTCGTCGGGCTGATGGCTTTCCTCTCCGTCTTCCCGTTCATCTGGATGGTGCTCGGTGCCACCAATGCGTCGATCGACATCATCAAGGGCAAGATGTTGCCGGGTGAAGCGCTGGCGACCAATGTCGCCAATTTCTTCACGCTGGTGAACGTGCCGCTCGTCTTCTGGAATTCGGCGAAGGTCACCATTCTCGCGACGGTGCTAACGCTCGCCGTCTCGTCGCTTGCCGGTTACGGCTTCGAGATCTTCCGCTCGCGCCAGCGCGAACGGCTCTACAGCGCCATGCTGCTGACGCTGATGATCCCGTTCGCGGCGCTGATGATCCCGCTCTTCATCATGATGGGTAAGGCCGGCCTCATCAACACCCATATCGCCGTCGTGCTGCCGACGATTGGCTCTGCCTTCGTCGTCTTCTATTTCCGGCAGAGCACCAAGGCGTTCCCCTCGGAGCTGCGAGATGCCGCGAAGGTTGACGGGCTCAAGGAGTGGCAGATCTTCCTTTATATCTACGTGCCGGTGATGCGCTCCACCTATGCGGCGGCCTTCATCATCGTGTTCATGACCGCATGGAACAATTATCTCTGGCCGCTGATCGTCCTGCAGTCCAACGAGACCAAGACGATCACCCTGGTCATCTCCTCGCTCGCCTCCGCCTACTATCCCGATTACGGCGTCGTCATGGTCGGCACGATCCTCGCGACGCTGCCGACGCTTGCCGTCTTCTTCTTCATGCAACGACAGTTCGTCCAGGGCATGCTGGGCTCAGTCAAATAGGAACGATGATGCGCTCTGTTATCTCCTTCAACGATAAATGGGTCTTCTCGGAAGGCTTCGCAGATGCCGGCACGCTGAGGAGCGGTGAGCCGGTAAGCCTGCCGCACAATGCGGTCGAACTGCCCTTCAACTATTTCGACGAAACGTGCTACCAGCGCGCCTTCACCTATCAGAAGGTGCTTGCCTGGCGCCCGGAATTCGAGGCCCGGGAAGTCTCGCTCGTCTTCGACGCCGCGATGGCGGACGCTGTCGTCTATCTCAACGGTGAGGAGGTCGTCGCCCACAGGGACGGCTATACGCCTTTCGAGGCGCGGCTGACCGGACGGCTGCGCACCGGCGACAATCTGATCACCGTCCAGATCGACGGAAGCGAGAATCCGGAGATCCCGCCCTTCGGCGGACGGATCGACTATCTCACCTATGCCGGCATCTACCGCGACGTGTGGCTCAAGGTCACCGACGCGGTGTCGATCGCCAATATCAAGGTCGAAACCCGCGACGTCTTGAACGACACCAAGTCCGTCGGCGTTCGCTGCGATCTGGCAAACCCGCAGAGACTCAGCGTTGCGGGCACGGTGACGGCGCTCCTCAGGGACGCCCAGGGTGAATTGCTGGCCGAAGCGGTCGGCGAAACACACGGCGAGGGTGTTACGCTTGAGATGACGGGCCTTACGGGCATTTCGCTCTGGGACATAGACAATCCTGTGCTCTACCGGATGGAGATCCAGCTCCGGACCGATCACGGCCGCGACCTTCATTCCGCGCATTTCGGTTTCCGCACGGCGCAATTCTCTGCGGAAGGCTTCCGCCTCAATGGGCGGTCGCTGAAGATACGCGGCCTCAACCGCCACCAGGCCTTTCCCTATGTCGGCTACGCTATGGGCCGCACGGCGCAGGAGCGCGACGCGGAGATCCTCAAGCACACGCTTCACTGCAATCTGGTGCGCACATCGCACTACCCGCAGTCGAAATGGTTCCTCGACCATTGCGACCGCATCGGCCTCTTGGTCCTCGAGGAAATCCCCGGCTGGCAGCACATCGGCGGCGAGGAATGGAAAGAAGAGGCGATCCTGAACGTCCGCCGTATGATCGAGCGCGACTGGAACCATCCATCGATCGTCATATGGGGCGTGCGCATCAACGAATCCCAGGATTCCCACGATTTCTACACCGAGACCAATCGGCTTGCGCGCGAGCTCGACCCGACCCGCCAGACGGGAGGCGTACGTTACATCACCGACAGCGAGTTCCTCGAAGACGTCTATACGATGAACGACTTCATCCTCGGCAATGAGGAACTGCCCGGCTCGAACCGTCCGCGCACGCCCTTGCGCCCACAGCAGGAATGCACCGGACTTCCGCGCAAGGTGCCGTACCTCATCACGGAATTCGGCGGCCACATGTATCCGACGAAGATCTACGACCAGGAGCAACGGCAGGCCGAGCATGTGCGCCGCCACCTCGAGGTGCTGAACGCTGCCCATGGCGATGCGAGCATTTCCGGCGCCATCGGCTGGTGCATGTTCGACTACAATACCCACAAGGATTTCGGTTCCGGCGACCGGATCTGCTATCACGGCGTGATGGACATGTTTCGCGAACCGAAATTCGCGGCTTACGTTTATGCGAGCCAGTGCGACCCGTCGGAGGAAGTGGTGATGAAGCCCGTGACCTTCTGGGCGCGCGGCGAACGCAATATTGGCGGGGTGCTGCCCTTGATCGTGCTCACCAACTGCGACAAGGTCGAACTGAAATATGGCGCGCTCACGAAGCGCGTCGGCCCGGACCGCGAGAATTTTCCACACCTGCCGCATCCGCCCGTCATCATCGATCATCGCCACTTCACCAAGGACGAGCTCGGCGTCTGGGGCATGACGTGGGAGAGTGCGGAATTCACCGGTTTCCTGGCCGGCGAAGCGGTCGCCCACCTCCGGATTGCCGCCGATCCGGTGCCGATGACGCTGAAGCTTCAAGCGGACAGTGGCACGATCCGCGCCGAAGGTCGCGACAGCGTCCGCGTGATCGTCCGCGCCCTCGACCAGGTCGGCAATGTCCTGCCCTTCCTGAATGACGCCGTCGATGTCTCCGTGCAGGGGCCGGCACGCCTAATCGGTCCGAGCCGGCTCGTCTTTCAGGGCGGCTCTACCGGCTTCTGGTTGGAATCGACGGGAACCGCGGGCGAAATTTTGGTGACCGTCGCGTCGTCACGGCTCGGCACCACGAAGCTCAAGCTGTCCGCCGAGGCGGAAGGAGCAGCCGAGGCATGAGCGAGCTGCAACTCACCGGTGTCCGCAAGGCCTATGGCGGCCTCGAAGTCATCAAGGGTGTCGACCTCGACATCAAGACGGGCGAGTTCGTCGTCTTCGTTGGGCCGTCCGGCTGCGGCAAGTCGACCCTGCTCCGCATGATTGCCGGGCTTGAGGATATCACCTCCGGCGATCTCACCATCGACGATATCCTCGTGAACGATGTCGACCCGTCGAAGCGCGGGATCGCCATGGTCTTCCAGTCCTATGCGCTCTATCCGCATATGACGGTGCGGGAGAATATGGGCTTTGCCTTGCGTTTTGCCGGTGTCCCCAGGCCTGAGATCGAGAAGCGGGTGAAGGAAGCCGCCAACATCCTGGAGCTCGAGCCGCTGCTGGACCGCAAGCCGAAGCAGCTCTCCGGCGGCCAGCGCCAGCGCGTGGCGATCGGCCGCGCGATCGTCCGCCACCCGAAGATCTTCCTCTTCGACGAGCCGCTTTCGAATCTCGATGCGGAATTGCGCGTGCACATGCGCATCGAGATCGCAAGACTGCACAAGCAGCTTGCCGCCACCATCGTTTACGTCACGCATGACCAGGTCGAGGCGATGACGCTGGCCGACAAGATCGTCGTTTTGCGCAGCGGTGTGGTGGAGCAGGTGGGCTCGCCCCTGGAACTCTATGACGACCCCGCCAATCTCTTCGTTGCGGGCTTCATCGGCTCGCCAAAGATGAATTTCCTGAAGGGCATGATCGAGATCAGCGGGGATGGGCGGGCCTATGCACGACTGCCGGACCATGGCAATGAGAAGATCACCGTTAACCCCAAGGGTCTCAAAGAGGGGATGCCGGTGACGATCGGCATCCGGCCCGAGCATTTCAAGGAGGATGGTTCGGCGAGCCTCGATCTGACGATCGACATGCTCGAGCATCTTGGCGGCGAAACCTTCGCCTATGCCCGCCATGGCAGCGGCGAATTGATCGTGATTGAGACGAAGAACGGCCGAGGCCTCAAATCCGGCGATCGCATCGCGGCACGATTTGACCCGGCTTGCGCGCTTGTGTTCGACGAGCGCGGAAAGAGGATGCGGTAGCGGACGGGTCGGCGGCCGCGCCGACCGCGAGACGGGGAACGCGGCAGCTTCTTTCACCGCAGCAGCCGGCGTTCAAGCAGGGTTGCATGTCGCGCCGACCATCGAGAAGGGCCAGAGTGCATCAATCGGCCGCCATTCGTCTCGACGGGCAGGTCCGGGCTTGGATCATTCAGACACGAGCTGGCCCCGTGGACGAGCGTTCGACCAGATGGCAGGCGAGTTCCAGCCGGCGGGGCGGAAACGGCAGGTTGGAAAGGCTGTCGCGCAGGAGGTCGAGGGCAGCCGAGCCGATCTCGCGCATCGGAATGTGCATCGTCGTCAGCGGCGGATTGAGGAAGGCGGCCTGCGGCAGGTCGTCCATGCCCATGACCGATACATCGCGCGGCACATTGTAGCCCATTTGCTGGATGCCAAGCATGGCGCCGACGGCGAGGCTGTCGCCGGCTGCGAGGACGGCAGTGAAATCCAGCCCGCGCTTCTCGATGCGCGAAATAATGGCCTGCGTCGCGAGTTCCGGCAGCCAGTCATCAACCGGGACGACAAGGTCCGGGTCGGCCGGAAGACCGCGGTGGAGCAATGCATCCCGCCAGCCCTCATAGCGACGCTCGATGGTGCGGCGGCCGGGTCGCATGAGGAAGAGGATGCGCTCGTGACCGAGGCCCATCAAGTGATCGGCCGCAAGCCGCGCGCTCGAGCGGTTGCATGGTGTGACGCTCGACAGCCGCATGAACGGGTCGTCGCCGTTGAGCAGCACGACCGGCTTCTCGAAGTCGCGCGTCGCGGCCAGGAGCGCCTCGTCGTCGATGGTGAGGAAAAGGAGTCCGGCGATCTCCGGGTCGCCCTTTGCCTCCATGAGCAGGGTGAGTTCTTCGGTCTTGTCGGCAATGGGCCGGGTAATGATCTCGAGACCGAGGGCCTGCGCCCGCTCCTTCAACCCGTCCAGCACGTAGAGTGTGAACTGGTTGCGCACGTAGTCGATCATCGCGGCGCTTGAGGCGGCGAGAATAACCTTCTGGCCCGCGACAGCGGTCGGAATGACGTAGTTCGCGATTCTCGCTGCCTCGAGCACCTGCTGGCGGATGTCGGGACGCACGCCCTTTTCTCCGGCCAGGGCTCGCGAGGCGGTACTCAACGAAACGCCGCAGGCCGCGGCGATATCCTCCAGCCGCACGCGGCGGCTCTTCCTGCCTCGTTTGCCCGGCAGCGGTCTTACAGCCATCGCACCATCTCCAGTACCGCAATCATGAGAAAAATTTTCAGATTGCGCAAGAGAAAACATCATGCATTATTTTCTTATGGAGACGCCCACCGGCATGGGCGAATGGGAGGAATGCCATGGCCCCGAACGGCCGCGATATTCGGGAGGGCCTCGACCGCCTTGTGATCGGCATGACCGGCCTCAAGCATGACGGCCGCTTCCACGAGCCGAACCTCGACGGCACGGCCGGCGACTACATCAGCTTCGATAGCTGGGAATGGCCGCAGGGCGTCGGACTTTACGGCCTCATCCGGCTGTGGCTCTTCACCGGGCGCGACGACCTGCGCCAGCTGGTGGAAGAATGGTACTCCGACCGGCTCGGCGCCGGGCTTCCCGAGCTCAACGTCAACACGACGGCGCCGATGCTCGGGCTGTCGGTTCTCTGGGAACGGACGCGCGACCCCCGCTGGCAGCCTGTGCTCGACGACTGGGCAAACCGCGTGATTTCGCAAATGGGTCGCACCCAGGAAGGCGGGTTCGAGCATCACGTCTCCGACAAGATTAACGACAAAGAACTCTGGGACGATACGCTCTACATGGTGGCGCTGTTCCTCGCCTCCTATGGCCAGGCAAGCGGTCGCCAGGAACTGGTCGATGAGGCGTCGCGGCAGTTCCTCGTTCATGCCCGCTATCTCGCCGACACCCGCACAGGCCTGTGGTTCCATGGCTGGACCTTCGATGGCCGGCACAATTTCGCCGAAGCCCGTTGGGCGCGCGGCAACGCCTGGATCACGGCCGGCATACTCGACCTCTTCGATCTGGCGGAGATAGCAAAGCCGGTGAAGGACTACCTGTTGGGCGTGCTCACGGCCCAGGTCGATGCCTTGCTGCCGCTTCAGACGACGTCCGGCGCTTGGCGCACCCTGCTTGACGATGCCACCTCCTATGAGGAGATCTCCGCCACGGCCGGCATCGGCTACGGCCTCCTGAAGGGGTATCGTCTCGGCCTCGGTACGCCGGCATGGCGAAGCGCCGGACTAAAGGCGCTGCAGGCGGTAATGAACAACATCGACGAGACCGGCACGGTGCTCAATGTCTCCTATGGCACCCGCATGGGCCACGACCTGCAATTCTACAAGGACATACCAATCCAACCGACGGGCTACGGACAGGCCCTGGCGATCCTGTGCCTTTCCGAGGCGTTGCAGCACGTCGGAGCAGAGGGACAATCGGCATGACGATGAAGGTTTTGTATGGAGCGTCCCCCGAGGATGTCAAAGGCTATGACACGGAGCGCCTTCGCAGCGCATTCCTTATCGCCGATCTCTTTGCGGCGGATGCGGTCAACTTCGCCTACACCCACGTCGATCGCCTGATCCTCGTCGGCGCGATGCCGGTCGAAAAGAGCCTGACCTTCGGATCGGGCGTGGAGATCGGCACGCCCTATCTGCTCTCTGCGAGAGAAATGGGCATTGCCAATCTCGGCGGCAAGGGGACCGTGACCATCGACGGCAAGGCCTTCACGCTGCAAAACCGCGATATTCTCTACGTCGGCCGTGGTGCGAAGGAAATCACTGTAGCGAGTGCTTCCGCGGAGGCCCCTGCACGGTTCTACATGAACTCCGTTCCTGCCGGGGCGGATTTCCCCCATCGCCTGATAACCAAGGCCGAAGCAAAGCCGCTCGACCTTGGCGAGGCGCGCCGGTCAAACAAGCGCCGGCTGGCGATGTATATTCATCCCGAGGTGGCACCGTCTTGCCTGCTTCTCATGGGCATCACCGACCTTGCCGAGGGCAGCGTCTGGAACACCATGCCCCCGCATGTCCATGAACGGCGGATGGAGGCCTATTGCTACTTCGACATGGCCGACACAGACCGGGTGATTCACCTGATGGGCAAACCGGAGGAGACGCGCCATCTCCTCATCGCAAACGGCGATGCCGTGCTTTCGCCGGCCTGGTCGATCCACATGGGTGCGGGCACCGGACCTTACGCCTTCGTCTGGGGCATGACCGGCGAAAACCAGGAATATAACGACGTGGCCCCGGTGGCTCTGGCGGAACTGAAATGACCAAAACGACATCATATATCAAAAAGGTGCTGAAGCCGGGCGAGGCGGTCCGCTACTGGCAGCTCGGTGCTGTCGCTGAAGAACGTTTCGACGTGCCGGACGCCCCGATGAAAGGGGAAATGGACCCGTTCTTCTTCCTGACGAAGCACAAGAACTTCATTCCGCACGAATATCCCTGCCGCACGATCTTTGCCGAACGCCACCGCGGAAACCGACCCGACATACGTGGCGCATTCCATGCCGCGCGGTGGTGGTTGCCCTTCGGTTCGCCGCGGCTTGACCTCTCGGGCTTCTGGTTCCGTCCGACGCGTCTTGCCAACTGGGCGCGCACCTTCATCGAAGCGGACGCGGCCGGAGAGGCGAAGGTTCGCCTCGGCACCTGCGGCGGCGCTGTCCTGTGGCTGAACGGCTCCGAAATCGGCTGGATGGCGCCCTACAGCCGCAATCTCGAGGCAAAAGCGGAATTCGACCTTCCCTTGAACGCGGGCCTCAACGAGATCACCCTGTTCTTCGACGATCTTGCCGAGCGCGACGCCCGCTATTTCATCCAGCTCGACTATCTCTCGGGCCCGAGCGCCGCCGTCGCGGTGCCGGTTCCCTGCACCGGGGAGGCTGCGGATGCGGTCGAAGCCGCGCTCGACGGCATGCATTTCGACCGGCCGGCCTATTTCGACGGCGACATGACGCTGATCTTCGCCGCCCCCTTACCGATGGACGTCAAGGTCGACGTCGCGGTGGAGGGCGACTTCATGTCTACGGAACGTTTCGATTACGGCTTCGTGCTCAAGGCGGGCGAAACCCGCCTCGTCGTCGGCCCCTCGCGCGACATGCCAGCCGACTTCCGCCATTTCCGGGTGACGCTCGACGCGGAAGGTTTCGTCGCCTCCCGCTCGATTGGCGTCGAAATCTGCGATTCCGTCCGCCAAGGCAATGCACCCGCGTCACTTGCGGCACGGATCGACGAGACGCTCGACGAGATTTCTGAGTTCTCCGAGCGCGACACGGTGCGCGCCTTCGCGCGGCTGGCAAGCGGGCGCGGCGGTGCGGACACGGACGCGATGATCGAGGAAATCCTGCCCTCGATCGAGGACTGCCACGACTGCGCCGACTTCTCCCTCGTGCCGCTCATCTGGTCGCGCACCGCCTGGGGCGCGGAGATTGGCGCGGCGACCCGCACGCGCATAGACCGCGCCATCCTCGGCTTCCGCTACTGGATGGACGAGCCGGGCAACGACGTGCAGTGGTATTTCTCCGAGAACCACGCGCTGCTCTTCCACACCTCGGCCTATCTCGCCGGCAACCTGCTGACGGACAAGACCTTCCTGCGTTCCGGTCGCAAGGGCGCCGAGCAGCGCGCCGTCGGTGCCGCCCGCGTGCGGGCCTGGCTCGACCATTTCGAAGCCTGGGAAATGGCGGAGTTCAATTCCGCCCCTTATTTCCCGATCGACCTCAAGGGTCTGACGGCGCTCGCCGCGCTGGCGCCTGATGCCGACATTGCCGAGCGCGCCAAGAAAGGCATCGTCCGGCTCTGCGAGATCGTCGCGCGCTGCGCCCATCACGGCATGGTGACGGCGGCGCAGGGGCGCTCCTATGAGCACACGCTCTGCGCCGGCCGGTCGCTCGAGCTTTCGGGCGTTGCCCGCCTGCTCTGGGGCAAGGGCTGGTACGGCCGGCGCGTGCACGCGCTGCCGCAGCTTGCCGTCTGCCTGCGCGACCACGGCCTGGTGATTCCGGAAGCCTTCGAGGCCGTCGCGAACCATCGCGCCGATGCGCATCAGGAATGGTGCTTCTCTCAAGGCGAAAATCGCTTTGCCGCGCTCTATCACTACAAGAGCCGCGCCTTCGCCATGGGCTCGGCCGCCCACTACCGCTGGAACGAGTGGGGATACCAGGAGACCGTGCTGCATCTTCGCATCGGCGAGCGGCCGGAGGCCGCCGTCTGGATCAACCACCCCGGCGAGACGATCCAGTTCGGCTACGGCCGTCCGTCCTATTGGGGCGGTTGCGGCTCGCTGCCGCGCGCCCATCAGTATCGCGGTCTGGCGGTGCTGGACTTCACGACGGTCGACGAACAGGCCGACTTCACCCATGCCTGGTTCCCGGTCGCGGAGTTCGACGAAAGCAGCGTCAAAGGCAATCTCGCTCTTGCCCGCAGCGGGTTCGGTGCCGTCCTTCTCAGTGGCAGCGCCCCGTTCGAGAGCGTGACCGTAGGCCCGTCCGCCAATGTCGAACTGCGCCAACGGGGCCGCAGGACCCGCTGGATCGTCCGCGTCTGCGAGTCACCAAGCCTTGCGGAGGTCGAGGCACGCTTCGCGGCTCTTTCCGTTGAAGAAGAGGCCGACGGAACGCTTGTCGTCAACGATCCCGATTATGGGCCGGTGCGGTTCCGAGCGGATGGCTCGGCAGAAGCGGAAGGACGCATCATCGTACCGAAGGCATTCACCGTCGCCGGCGAGGCGACGATGCTATCGGCAGCATAGCCGGCATGCGCCGCCTGTATGGGGCAGGCGGTTTTGAACGCAGCGGGCGGGAGGCCCGCTTCAGGGAGGAGAACGATCATGACGAAGACCAAGACCATTCTGGCGGCGCTCGCCGTCGGGCTTCTGGCATCCACGTCGGCCCTTGCGGGCGACGTTCGCATTATGTGGTATTCGGACGGCGTCGAAGGTGAGGTTCTGAAGGACCTGCTCGATCGCTTCATGAAGGAGAATCCCGGGATCAACGTCATCCTCGACAACGTCTCCTACAGCGTCGTGCGCGAACAGCTTCCGGTGCAGCTCGAGGCCGGCGACGGGCCGGATATCGCTCGCGTGACGAACCTCAAGGCGCAGAGCCAGCATTGGCTCGACCTGCGCCCTTTGGTCGCCGATGCGGCCTACTGGGATGAAAACTTCGGCGCGCAGGCCGATTGGATGCGGCCGGACGGCTCTAACCAGATCTCCGGCTTCATGACGCAGATTACACTGACTGGCGGCTTTGCCAACAAGACCCTGTTCGATCAAGCGGGCGTCGCCATTCCGGGCAAGGACGCGACCTGGGACGACTGGGCGAAGGCTGCCAGCGAAGTGGCGCAGAATCAGCAGGTCCCCTTCGCGATGGCGCTCGACCGCTCCGGCCACCGCCTGACCGGTCCGGTCCTCTCTTTCGGCGCGAACTTCATCGGCGCGGACGGCAAGCCCGCTCCGCTCGATCAGGGCTCCAAGGATTTCCTCACCAAGTTCATCGGCTGGATCGAAGACGGGACGATGAGCAAGGACGTCTGGGTCTCGGCCGCGGGCTCCACCTACCGGGCGGCTGCCGACGACTTCATCAACGGCCAGCTCGTCTACTATTATTCCGGGTCGTGGCAGGTGCCGAACTTCTCGACGAAGATCGGCTCGAACTTCGACTGGGTCGCGACCGGCAGCCCCTGCGGCCCGGTCAATTGCACCGGCATGCCGGGCGGCGCAGGCCTCGTCGCGATCAAGTACACGAAGAACCCGAAGGAAGTCGCGAAGGTGATGGACTATCTCGCCCGCGAAGACATCGTGAAGGAGTTTTCCGAGCGCACGCTGTTCCTGCCCGCGCACAAGGGTCTTCTGGCGAAGGGCCTCGACTTCAAGACCGATGACGCCCAGGCGAAGGAAGCTCTCAACGTCTTTGTCTCCTCAACCGGCTCCCTGTCCGATCTCGCCCAGAAGCTGCCGGGCTGGTTCTGGTCCGATACCTTCTACGGCGCCATGGTCACCCGTGTCAGCCAGGCCGCTGCCGGGGAAATGTCGGCCGACGAAGCCTTCTCACGCATCGACGCGGACATCGCGGCCAAGGTGAAGGACTCCGGCCTCTGACCAGGCCGATCCGCGAGGCGAACCAACCTCGGACATCCGCCGGCGGCATGACGCTGCCGACGGCACCGGGATGCGGTCACGGTCGCCCGCCGCCGCTATCGGCGGGCCTGGGAGGGAAACCGACATGAGAATGGACGAATCCGGCAGATCCGGTTTGGGCCAGATCGCCATGATGCCGATACACTTCCTTATGGGCGTTCTGGACGCGCCGTTGCGCTGGCTGCAGCGGGCTACCGGCATCAATGGCATGGCGGCGTTCTTCCTGCTGCCGAACATGATGATCTTCGGCGTCTTCGTGCTGCTGCCATTCTTCATCAACTTCGCCTATTCGATGACCGGCGGCACCGCCCTCTTCCTGCCGGACCGCAGCTTCGTCGGCGCGGACCAGTATGCGCGGCTCTTCGACTGCGGAAGCTATATCGATCCGGGAAGCTGCGCGGAGGACACGTTCTGGACCGCGGTGCGCAACACCGGCTGGTTCGTCGTGCTCCAGGTCACGCTGATGATCCTCGTCTCGCTCGTCACCGCGCTGATTCTCAACCGCGAGCTGATGGCGCGCAGCTTCTGGCGTGCGGTCTTCTTCTTCCCGGTCCTCCTGTCGCCGGTCGTTGTCGGCCTCATCTGGAAGTGGATCCTCCAGCGCCAGGGCCTCCTCAATTTCGGCCTTTATAGCCTCGGCTTTGACCCCTATGTCTGGCTCAACGACCGCAACTGGTCGTTTGCCGCGACCATCGGCGTGTCGATCTGGGCGCATATGGGCTTCTACACGCTGATCCTGCTTGCCGGTCTTCAGGCAATCCCGAAGGACCTCTACGAGGCCGCGGAAATGGACGGTACGCGCCCGGCGCGCGCCTTCTGGCGCATCACCCTGCCGCTGCTCATGCCCAACCTGCTCGTCGTCGTCGTGCTCGTGCTCATCCGCGCGGTGCAGATCTTCGACGAGGTCTACGTGCTGACTGGCGGCGGTCCTGGCACCAGCACGCTCTATCTCACGCAATATATCTACGAGACCGGCTTCGCGGCGCAGCTGCGCAATCCCGGCCTTGCCGCCGCCGCCTCCATCCTCATGGGCGCCGTGCTCGTCGTGCTCACATTGCTTCAGCTCGGCCTCGGCCGCTCGGAAAAGAAGGGAGGCCGCAAATGAGCGCGATCGTACGCTTCCTCACTCGCCGCCGGGGCGGCAAGGGCTGGCACTGGACCGATATCGTCACCTGGGCCTGGCTGGTGGGCGGTCTCCTCATCATGTTCGGCCCGGCCGTCTGGCTGGTCGGCTCGTCCTTCAAGTCGCCGGCAGCGCTTGCCGAATTCCCGCCGACGATCCTGCCCTATGTCACGCAGAAGGTGACGGTGGAGGGTTACGACAAGCCGCTCGACCTCTACGAGGCGACGCTCGAGGACGGCAGCACGGTGGTACTTGCCGAAGTGCGCCGCATCGGCGTGACGAGCCAGATGGTCGATCCGGCAAAGCCCGGCGAGATCATCAAGGTCAACATCGCCAAGCGCACGCCGGTGCGTGAAATGTCCTTCGCGACGGCAAATTATACCGAACCCTTCACCCATTTCGACTTCGTGCGCTACCTCTGGAACTCCGTCTTCGTAACGGTAACGGCGACGCTAATCACGCTCATCGTCAACTCCATGGCCGCCTTCGCGCTCAGCAAATACGAGTTCCGCGGTCGAACGGTGGCGATGCTCGTGATCCTCGCCACGCTGATGGTGCCGCTCTCCGTCATCATGGTACCGCTTTATTCGATCGTCTCGGCGCTCGGCCTCTTCAACAATCTCTGGGGAGTAATCCTCCCGACGGTAGCGACGCCGACCGGCGTCTTCATCCTGCGCCAGTACATGCTGACCATTCCGGACGAGCTCGTCGATGCCGCGCGCATGGACAAGGCGTCGGAATGGCAGATCTACTGGCGCATCATCCTGCCGCTGACGGCGCCAGCGTTGGCCGTGCTTGCGATTTTTTCCGTCGTCTGGCGCTGGAACGACTTCCTGTGGCCGCTGATCGTTCTATCGCGCAAGGAGCTCTACACGCTGCAGGTCGGTCTCAGCATCTATTCCGGTGAGCTGAACGTGCAGTGGCACTTCATCCTCGCCATGACCGTCGTGACAATGATTCCGGTCGTGCTGGTCTTCATCTTCCTGCAGCGCTTCATCACCACCGGCATTGCCGGCACCGGACTGAAATAGGGGGGCATCATGGGCCATATCAAGCTCACCAATGTGAAGAAGTCGTTCGGCGCCGTCGACGTCATCCACGACATCAATCTGGAGATCGAGGACGGCGAGTTCGTCGTCTTCGTCGGCCCGTCGGGCTGTGGCAAGTCCACGCTGCTGCGCATGATCGCCGGCCTCGACCGGCCGTCGAGCGGTGATCTTGCCATCGACGGCAAGGTGGTCAACACCGTGCCGGCCGCCGACCGCGGACTTGCCATGGTCTTCCAGTCCTATGCGCTTTATCCGCATATGAGCGTGCGCCAGAACCTCGCCTTCGGCCTCGAGAACACCCGCATGCCGAAGGACGAGATCGCCGCACGCATCGCCGAAGCGGCACGCATGCTGGAGATCGACAGCTATCTCGACCGCCGCCCGGGCCAGCTTTCGGGCGGTCAGCGCCAGCGCGTCGCCATCGGCCGCGCCATCGTGCGTCGGCCCGTCGCGTTCCTGCTCGATGAGCCGCTGTCGAATCTCGACGCGGAACTGCGCGGCTCCACCCGCGCCGAGCTTGCCGCGCTTCACGCGCGCCTTGCCGCGACGATGATCTACGTGACGCACGATCAGGTCGAGGCGATGACGCTGGCCGACCGCATCGTCGTGCTGCGCGCCGGGCGCATCGAGCAGGTCGGCACGCCGCTTGAACTCTATAACCGCCCCGCCAACCGCTTCGTCGCCGGCTTCATCGGCTCGCCGCACATGAACTTCCTCGAAGGCACCGTGGAATCGACGCACTCGACGCGGGCAATCACCATGCTTGCCGGCGGCCATCGGCTGGAAGTTCCGGTTGGCAGCGCTGCGGTGACGAAGGGCGCGCGCATCGCTCTCGGCGTACGACCGCACCACATCGCGCTCGGCGGCGAGGCCAGCATCCCCGCGAAGATCCGGCTGGTAGAATCGCTCGGCGCGGAAACCGTACTGCATGCTGACGTCGCCGGGCAGAAGGTCCTTGTCGTTGCTCCGGGCCAGCATCATCTGGAGCCGGGCGCCGACATCGGCCTGTCCTTATCTGCGGCACCCATCCATGTCTTCGACGATAAGGGGCTTCGCCTTGACCACGCTATTTGACCTTGCCGGCAAGACCGCGCTCGTGACGGGCGCCAGAACCGGCCTTGGCAGGGGAATGGCGCTCGCGCTGGCGCGAGCGGGCGCCGACATCGCCGCGATCGGCTCCACGGAAATGCCCGAGACGGAAACGCTTGTCCGCGAGGCGGGCAGGCGTTTCCACGTCCAGAAGGTCGAACTCTCGAAACCGTTTGATGCCGCCGCCGTCATCGGCAATGTGGTTGGCGCCTTTGGCGGCATCGACATCCTCGTCAACAATGCCGGCATCATCCGCCGCGCTGATCTGCTCGACTACAAGGAGAGTGATTGGGACGACGTTCTCGACGTCAACCTGAAGGCTGTGTTCCTGCTGTCGCAGGCCGCCGCCCGTCACATGGTCGCGACGAAGCGGCCCGGCCGCATCGTCAACGTGGCCTCTATGTTGACCTTCCAGGGCGGCATACGCGTGCCGGCCTATGCCGCCTCCAAGCACGGTATCGCAGGCCTGACCAAGGCGATGGCAAACGAGCTTGCACCGCACGGCATCACCGTCAACGCCATTGCGCCAGGCTATATGGAAACGGACAATACCGAGGCACTGCGCCATGATCCCGATCGCAACGCGCAGATTTCCGCGCGCATTCCGATAGGACGCTGGGGGACGCCAGACGATCTGGCCACCGCAGTGCTGTTCTTCGCGGCGCCCGCCTCGTCCTACGTGACCGGCACCGTGCTGCCGGTCGACGGCGGTTGGATGGTGCGGTAATGAATATCCCAAAACCTTCGAGGTTTCGACCGGGGTGATCTACACTTGGCGGCGGCAAGCTTGGTCCGGCAGGCCGAGCCGGCCTTTCTGCCGGTCAAGCTCGTCGACTCTGCCGGATGGGCGCTCACCTTTGTTGCGCTGGCGGGGTCCTGGACAGGCTGAAAGGGCTGGCCAGCATTGCGCAGCAGCCGCGAACATCACCTGAACCCCGACTGAACGGCGCCTTCAGCCTCCGTTCGAACGGCGTGATCTACAAAGAAGCCGTTCAACACGCGGCCCGCCCGCCAAAGGAGACGCTGTCATGATCCGCAATTCCATCGCATCCGCCCTTTTCGTTCTCGGCAGCATTGCCGCTGCTGTTCCCGCGTCGGCGAACGACGTGCGCATCGAGCAATATGGCTGGTCGAACTCGGCCGGCGGCGCCCAGGGCGGCTACAGAAACCGTATCCGCGTCTATCAGAACGGCCGCTACAACACGGCGATCGGCCAGCAGGACGGCCGCCGCAATCTGTCCGCCATCGGTCAGGAAGGCAATCGCAACTACGGCGCCACCTACCAGACCGGCAATCGCAACGTCGCGGGCGTCGGCCAGTTCGGCTCCAACCACACCGCGATCCTGACCCAGGACGGCAACGGTAATATCGCTGCCGGTGTGCAGGTGGGCCGTGGCTGCGACGCCAATGTCAGCCAGGGCGGCCGTGGCAATGTCGCCGCCTTCGTTCAAACCTGCCCGTGAGGGGGACGAACCATGCCCCGCATCGCCGATCATCCTCGCCGCGCCACGGCGGCACTCGCTCTGGTCCTGCTCCCGGCCGCCGCCTTGGCGGCCATGGGAGCCGCAGGACAGGCCGACGGGCCGGTGCGCTGCGAGATCCGTGCCGCTCCTGAAGGAGCCCTGCTGACGCTGGAGGCGCTGGTCCACGCCGATAAGAACGTGAGCGGCACCTATTCCTTCCGCGTCGAAAGTGCCGGCCGTATGGGCGGCACCCATATCGAGCAGGCCGGCGCTTTCGATGCCGCGCCCGGCCGGTCCGTCGTGCTCGGCACCGTCGCGCTCAGTGCAAACGGTGCCGCCTATGACGCCGCGCTCGACGTGACCGTCGGTGGCAGCAATGTCCGCTGCGCCGAGCGCGTCGGAGGCTAGATGTGACTGCAGCAATTCAAAGTATCACAGCGGCCTTCAAGCGTCTGACAGGACGCGGCGGCCCGTGGGAAGCGGAGTTCCGATGACCCGTAACATGTTCAAGACCCTGATCGCCGCCTTGCTCGCGGGCGGTCTCTGCCAACCACTATTGTCTGCGCCGGCCCATGCCGGAGGCTCGGTGTCGCTCACCTATGCCTCGGCGAACGCCCAAAATGCCGGTGTCCTGGCGACGGGCCTGCGCGCCTATTCGCTCTATCGCGGCTGGCGAAGCGCCAGCATCCGCCAGTCGGGCGACGGCAATGCCGCCGGGATCGGCCAGAACGGCCGCGGCCATCTCGGCATCATTCGGCAAAAGGGGAGCGGTCATTCGGCCATCCTGCAGCAGAACGGCGACGATAATGCCTACGGCATTTTCCAATACGGCAAACGCAACGCCGCCAATATCGAGCAGAACGGCAATGGCGGCAGCGGCGTCACCCTCAGCTACGGTTGGTGAGCGTTCGGAGCTTGCGAGCAGCGCTTTGGGCGCACCCGCACCAGCGCGCCGGCGGCAACGGCCCGGCCGCAATTACCGCTCCAGAACAACGAGATCCCCGTGCAGCCCAGTTGAGGAAAATTTCGTCGCCAAGCCGAATGGCGTCTGCCTCCTTGTCGCGCGTTTTTGCAACGATGTCCTGGTGGCCGATCGTTACCATATAGCATGTGGCCTCCCCAAGAAGATGACCTCCTTGAGACGGCCGGCAAGCGCGCCAGTCGCCGGGTCGCGCGAGAGGTGATGTATTCCGGGCGGATCATGTTGGGCAGATCCCGTCTTTCGCGGCCACCTCCGGGATCCTTTCGTGCCTTAGCCGACTCCCTCTACGCCGACGGCGCCAAGCTCGTCATGCCTCTCTGCGTCGAACGCCTGCTGCACCGGCCGTCATCGGCGGTGCAACTGCGCAAAGCCGGCGTCGGGGCATAATATCGTTTCGACCCCGCAGACAGGATCGCCGCCGCTGAGTGCCATGCATTTGCCTGTACGGCATCGATCCTTCCAAGATGTTCCCAGTCGCGCGCAAGTTTGCCATGGGCACCCTGACGCGGATGTCAGAGACATTTGCCGCGCACAGAATGCATGACGGCCGGACCTGGCGCCTTGGGAATACGTCCGCGGGTGGGTTTCATCCTATCCGATAGGACGTCAGCACCACTGAAAGGGTGGGCTTAGCCCAACGCCCAAGGGTCCGCGTTTCTATCCCGACAGGTGTTGTGGGTCGGCGACCGTGAACCGATCATCCTCGCGAAAGCCACAGAAAGGGCACGGCGCCCTGAGCAATCTTCGGGAGGACTTTACATGGCCGGCTTCACCCAGCTTTTCGTTCCAGGACCGACCAATATTCCGGAGATCGTCCGGCAGGCGATGAACATGCCGATGGAGGACATGCGCGCTCCGGACTACCCGACTTTCACGCGCGCCCTGTTCACCGACTTGATGAAGGTGTTCCGCAACGAGACCGGCCGCGTCTTCATCTTCCCGTCCTCGGGCACCGGCGCATGGGAATCGGCGATCGCCAACACCCTTAGTCCCGGCGACCGCGTGCTGATGTCGCGCTTCGGCCAGTTCTCGCATCTGTGGGTCGACATGTGCGAGCGCTTCGGCCTCGACGTCGATGTCGTTGATGTCGAGTGGGGCGCGGGCTGCCCGGTCGAGATCTATGCCGAGCGGTTTGCTCAGGACAAGGAGCATCGTATCAAGGCGGTGTTTGTCACCCACAACGAAACCGCAACCGGCGTAACCAGCGATGTCGGCGCCGTGCGCGCCGCCCTTGACGCCGCCAGGCACCCGGCCCTGCTCTTCGTCGATGGCGTCTCCTCGATCGGCTCGATCGACTTCCGTCAAGAGGAGTGGGGCGTAGACTGCGCCGTCTCCGGCTCGCAGAAGGGTCTCATGCTGCCGCCGGGGCTTGGCTTTCTGTCGGTCAGCCAAAAGGCGCTCGCCACCGCCCGGACCGCCAAGCACAACCGCTGCTACTTCTCTTTCGAGGATCAGATCCGCGCCAACGACACCGGCTACTTCCCCTACACACCGGCTGTACAGCTGCTGCGCGGCCTGCGCGCGGCCCTCGACCTTATCCAGCAAGAAGGCCTTGATAACGTCTTCGAGCGCCACAACCGGTTGGCGACCGGTGTCCGCAAGGCGGTCGAAGCCTGGGGTCTGAAGCTCTGCGCCAAGGAAGCCAAGTGGCACTCCGACACGGTCAGCGCGGTCTTGGTGCCGGAGGGTGTCGACAGCGCCGAGGTCGTCCGCCGGGCCTATTACGGCTACCAGACCTCGCTCGGGGTCGGCCTCAGTAAGGTCGCGGGCAAGGTGTTTCGCATCGGCCATCTCGGCTGGGTCAACGAAGTGATGATGTGCGGCGCGATCTCAGCGGCCGAGATGGCTTTGCGCGATTGCGGCGTGAAGGTGCTGCCCGGTTCCGGCGTGGGCGCTGCGCTCGAGTACTACCGGCTGTCTGCGCAACCGGCGATTGCCAAAGTAGCCTGAGACGCCAGCGTCGCGCGTCCCTTCGATGCGCGGCACTCCAGAAGGAGGAGACAACATGAGCCACACAATTCACCACCTGCGCAAGTTGCGCCTTCAGCGCAGCGAGCTCGCAGTGCCGGGCTCCAACCCGGAAATGATCCGCAAGGCCGCCGACGGCGCTGCCGACTACATCTTCCTCGATATCGAGGACGCGGTCGCGCCGCCTGACAAGGAGCGAGCGCGAAAGAACATCATCGAGGCGCTCAACGAGATCGACTGGCGCGCCCGTGGCAAAACCATTTCGGTGCGCATCAACGGCCTCGATACCCACTATATGTACCGCGACGTAGTCGACGTGATGGAGCAGGCCGGCGACCGGCTCGACACCATCCTGGTGCCCAAGGTAGGTGTTCCGGCCGACCTCTACACGGTCGAGGCCATGGTCAACCAGATCGAGACCGCTAAAGGCTTCGAGACCCGTGTGGGCCTCGAGGCGCTGATCGAAACCGCCCTTGGGATGGCCAATGTTGAAGCCATCGCCGCCTATGGCGGCCGGCTCGAGGCGCTTCATTTCGGCGTCGCCGACTATGCCGCGAGCTTGAAGGCGCGCACCGTCAACATCGGCGGCCTCAATCCCGACTATCCGGGCGACCAGTGGCACGCGGCACTCTCGCGCATGACGGTCGCCTGCCGGGCCTATGGCCTGCGCGCCATCGACGGACCGTTCGGCGACTTTTCCGACCCAGACGGCTACATTGCCGCCGCCAAGCGCGCGGCCGCACTCGGCATCGAGGGCAAGTGGGCGATCCATCCTTCGCAGATCGAGCTCGCCAATGCCGTATTCTCACCGCCGGAGAAGGAAGTCACTCGCGCGCGCCGCATCATCGAAGTGCTGAAGGAGGCCGAGGAAAACGGCAAGGGTGCCGCTGCCCTCGACGGCAAGATGATCGATGCCGCATCCGAACGTATGGCCCGGAACGTGCTCGTCATGCACGAGACAATCGAACGGTCGGCGCGGTCGCGCACGAGCCCGGAAAACTGAGGAGGAACCCCATATGGATATTCATGAATACCAGGCGAAGGAACTGCTCTCGCGCTACTCGGTGCATATCCCGCGTGGTGGCCTTGCCTACAGCCCGGAGCAGGCGACCTACCGCGCCAGTGAGATCGGGGGTGACAAGTGGGTAGTCAAGGCGCAGATCCATTCCGGTGCTCGGGGCAAAGCCGGCGGCGTCCGCATCTGCAAGTCCGACGGCGAAGTGTCGGACGCCGCCGAATACATGCTCGGCCGCAAGCTGGTAACCCACCAGACCGGCCCGAAGGGCAAGCTGGTTTCGCGCCTTTACGTCGAGGAAACGGTCGACATCCGCCAAGAGCTTTATCTCGGGATTGTACTCGACCGCAAATCGGAGCGCGTCATGATCGTGGCCTCCGCGTCGGGCGGCATGGAGATCGAAGAGATTGCCGAGAAGCAACCTGACTCGATCATTCGTGCGGTCGTCGACCCGGGTGTTGGCATGCAGGACTTCCAGGCGCGCGAGATCGCCTTCGGCCTCGGACTGGAGAACAGCTTGATCGGCAAGGCTGTGGACACGCTGCTCGGCTGCTACCGCGTGTTCCGCGACTTTGACGCCTCGATGCTGGAGATCAACCCGCTGGTCGTCACCCGCGACGGCAATCTGATCGCCCTGGACGCCAAAATGTCCTTCGACGAAAACGCCCTCTATCGGCGTCCGGAGATCTCGGAGCTGCGTGACAAATCGCAGGAAGACCCGCGCGAGACCTTCGCCAGCGACCGCGGTCTCTCCTATGTCGGCCTCGACGGCAACATCGGCTGCATCATCAACGGCGCCGGCCTGGCGATGGCAACCATGGACATGATCAAGATTGCCGGCGGCGAGCCCGCCAACTTTCTCGACATCGGCGGCGGGGCCTCACCCGACCGGGTGTCGAAGGCCTTTCGGGCCGTTCTCGCCGACAAGAATATCGAAACGATCCTGGTCAACATCTTCGCCGGCATCAACCGCTGCGACTGGGTGGCCGAGGGGGTCATCAAGGCCATCCGCGAGGTCGGCGTGCATGTGCCGCTGGTCGTGCGCCTGGCCGGAACCAATGTCGAGGAAGGCCGCCGCATCCTCGCCGAGTCCGGAGAAAAGGTAATCGTGGCCGACACTCTGGCCGAAGCGGCCGAGAAATCGGTAGAGGCGATGCGCGCTTTTGGCGAGCGGAAAACGCACTGACAGGAGGTCGAAATGGCAGTTCTCTTGAATCGCAGGACGCGCGTCATCGTCCAGGGCCTGACCGGCAAGATCGGTTCCTTCCACGCCGAGGACATGAAGCGCTACGGCACAAACGTCGTCGGCGGTGTCACCCCCGGCAAAGGCGGACAGGTCCACCATGGCATCCCGGTGTTCAACACGGTCAAAGGTGCAGTGCGCGAGACCGGTGCGGAAGCCTCTGTCGTCTTCGTGCCGCCGCCCTTCGCCGCCGACTCGATCATGGAGGCGGCCGAGGCGGGCGTGAAGCTCTGCGTCTGCATCACCGACGGCATACCTTCGCAAGACATGATGCGGGTCAAGCGCTATATGCGCCGCTTCCGCTATGAAGACCGCATGCGCCTGGTCGGTCCGAACTGTGCCGGCGTCATCACTCCCGGCCAGGCCCTGATGGGTATCATGCCGGGCCACATCTATCTGCCCGGCCGCGTCGGCATCGTGGGGCGCTCGGGAACCCTTGGCTACGAAGCAGCCTCTCAGATGAAGGCGCTTGGCATTGGCGTTTCGACCAGCGTCGGCATCGGTGGCGACCCGATCAACGGCTCATCTTTCAAGGACATCCTCAAACTGTTCGAGGAAGACCCCGACACCGACGCCGTGGTCATGATCGGCGAGATCGGCGGCCCACAGGAAGCGGAAGCTGCGGAATGGGCCAAGCACCACATGCGCAAGCCGTTGATCGCCTACATCGCCGGCCTTTCGGCGCCAAAGGGCAGGCGCATGGGCCATGCGGGCGCCATCATCTCCGCCTTCGGCGAATCCGCCCAGGAAAAGGTCGAGATCCTGCGCGATGCAGGCGTGACGATCGTGCCGACGCCCGCTGCCTTCGGCCCGACCGTCGCAGGCGTGCTCGAGCAGGGCATGAGGGCTGCCTGACCCGGCCTTCAGGGGAGCCGGCATCGCCGGTTCCCTCCTCGCCCCGAACGCAAGGTCCTGTGTCGATTTTCGCTATGGCCGATGCGCACGCTCGCCAAGCGTTCGACGACACTCGCGTGGCCTTTTGGACCAAGATCAGGCCACACGCATGGATGCCGCGCACCGGCCGTCGCAGTCTTTGTCGCACCGTGCTCCCTTCTTTGATCTGAAAATGCGCATCGAAAGTCGGTGTTTGGCTGGGAAATAGCGCCGTCGGGCAGACTTGATGCCGATGGCGGCGATAGATTTCGGCCGTCGTCGCCTACGTTCACATCGAGAATATACCGAAATGAAAAGTTAATTCTTGATTTGAAGAGCCATGCCGAGCGCGCCGGACTTGACAGTGGGGACGGAGGCCCGCCGGGACGCGTAAAATGAACCAATCGGGAGAAGTCGGGAAAGAGGTGGCACGCGCCGCAATCGGGAGGCACATGAACGCGGAACGGACAAGTCAGCGTCAGGGAAACGCAATCGAAAGAATGCCGACTGCCCTGGAGAGCAAGTTTAGAGTCCTGGTAGCCGAAGGCAATCCGTTGGTGATTGCCGCGCTCGGCGACATGATCAAGAACGACTCCCGCTTCGATCTGGTCGGCAGCATCCAGACCGGGGAGACGTTTCTCCGGGCGGCTGCCGCTTCAGAGCCGGATTTCGATCTCGCGGTGCTCGGCTGGAGGCTTTCCGATATGGACAGTGGCGAAGTGCTTGCCGAGATGCAACGGCGTGGCCTCCATGCGCGCATCGTCATCTTTTCTAACGACCATGACGTGGGCATCCTCAAGCGGTGTGTGCGCCTTGGGGTGCAGGGTTATTGCTATCAGTTCGACGATCCGTCGATTCTGTTCGATACGCTGGTAGCGGTCGCGCACGGGCGTATCTGCATTCCATACATCGACGTGTCTAAGATAAATGATACCCCGCTTTCACGCCTGACGACGCGCGAACGCGAGTTGCTGTCAGTGCTTGCCGACGGCTGGACAAATCTCCAGATCGCTGCGCGTACCGGGATTTCCGAGAACACCGTGAAGTACCACCTCAAGAATCTCTATGACAAGCTCGACGTCCGCAACCGTGCCATGGCTGTTGCTCTCTACGCCAGAGAGAAGAATCGCGGCCCGCATGCGAGTTCGTAGTCCATAGGCTCGCGGCTCCGTAAGCGCCCCTGGTACAGCGGCCTTTGCGCTCGGCGCGGCTCCGTGCTGCAGAACAGCGGTCGTCGATGGTTATCCCCGCACGCGTGCAAGCACGCGCTCGAGCGCATCCGTCAATGCCCTACTTCCACCATCGCGGTCGAAATCCTCGAAAACCTGCTCGTTCAGGCCGCCCGGCGTCGAAAACTCGCGTCGGAGGACATCGAGCGCGGTTTGGTCCGCCGCGGCCGCCTTCTGCGCCAGACTGGAAAAGAGCGGTGCCAGATAGGCGCGTGCCTTCTCCCGCGCTATGCCCTTCTCAGTCAGCCAGCCGGTTGCCCGCTCGAGAATGCCGAAATAGGTGCCCATCAGTGCACTGGCGACCGCAAGCAGGTCGTATTCGTCCTTCGTTTCGCATTCGACGGCGCTGCCAATGGCATCAAAGATGGCCGCGATTTCGGCGTTGGGCGGGTAGATGGCGGTCACGCCCTCACAATCGGCGACAAAGGGCAGGGGGATGGCCTGGGTGAGTTGCACGTCTTCGCGAATCCAGCTCTTGAGCCTCGTTCGGTCGGTCGCGGCGACGACGCTGACGATCGTCTTGCCCTTTCGAAATGCCAGTTCACTGATCACTTCTTCCGCGATCTGCGGCCGAATGGCGAGAAACAGGATATCGGACGCATCGACCACCTGCTGATTGTTCGTCGCGATCCGCACCGAAGGAAACCGGCTCGCGAGCCGCGCCGCGATTTTCGCATTCCGCGGTGAAACGACGATCGCTGCGACATCGAGCCCCGAGCCGACGATGCCGGTCACCATCGATCTCGACAGGCTCGTTCCTTTCGGCCGGATCGGAAGGCCGGCGGAGGTGGCGGCCCTCGTCGCCTTTCTCGCCTCCGACGAGGCGGCGTTCATGTGCGGCTCGCCCGTTGAGATCACCGGCGCCCAGGCGGTAGCCTGAGGGAGCGCCGAGGGCCCCGGCTGCCGCGATGGGAGAGGGCCGGCCCGGCACCTCCGTCGACAATAATCTTGTGAAAAAACCGATACTAGGGCACAATTTTTGAATGCACCTGATGTGCGGAACTATCGCAAATCCGGTCGATTCCGGCCGGGCGATCGTTCATGTGGGGGGCGGCGTCAATGGCCCAGGGGTTCTTCCTTCTGTTCGCTGCGGTGTCCGTGATCACGGCCCTGATGGTGGTGCTGGCCCGCAATCCCATCCACAGCGCCCTGGCGCTGATGGCCTGTTTCCTGCAGGTTTCCGCGATTTTCGTCCTGCTCGGCGCGCCACTGCTCGCGGTCATCCAGATATTCGTCTATGTCGGCGCGATCATGGTCCTGTTCCTGTTCGTGATCATGATGATCGACGTGCGCGAGGCGGTGTTGCAGCGCTTCGTGCCCGGCGGCAACCTGCCGGCCCTGGTGCTGCTCGGCCTGCTTGGCATCGAGATGCTGGCGCTCGTGCTCTGGAGCGACCGGTTTTCGGTCACCGAGCCGGTTGCAGCGAGCGGCGGCGATGAGATCCGCCAGCTCGGCACGACGCTTTTTGCCGATTATCTCCTGCCGTTCGAGGTCGCCTCCGTGATTTTGCTGGCGGCCCTTGTCGGCGCCATCGTGCTGGCGCGGAGGGAGTCGGGCTGATGGTTCCGCTCTCCTGGTATATCCTGCTCGGAGTCGTCCTGTTCGTCATCGGGGCGGCGGGCGTACTGCTGAGGCGGAACATTCTCGTGGTGTTGATGTCGCTGGAACTGCTGCTCAACTCCGTCAACATCAATTTCATCGCCTTCGGACACTATCACGGCGATCTCCGCGGGCGGATCTTCGCGATCTTCGTCATTGCCATCACCGCGGCGGAGGTCGCCGTCGCCCTGGGCATCCTCGTCGCCCTCGTGAGGAACAAATCCACCCTCAAGGTCGACGACGTGACCATGATGAAAGGATAGCGGCTTGGACCCCGTCATATCGATCCGGCCGCTCATCGCCATTGCCATTGCAGGCCTGGCCGCCCTCGCCATCCTCCTTTTGCACAAGCAGGAGAAGCTGCGCGATCTCGTTTCGCCCGTGGCCGCGCTCGCCATGTTCGTAATCGTCATGTCGATGGCACCGACGGTGCTTTCGGGCGGGAGCGTCGAATTGCGCCTGTTCGAAATCCTGCCGGGGGTCGACTTCGCCTTCCGCGCCGATGCGCTCGGCATGGTTTTCGCGACCGTCTCTTCGCTTCTGTGGATCCTGGCCGCATTCTATTCGATCGGCTACATGCGGCATTTGCATGAGCACGCGCAGACGCGGTTCTTCGCCTGTTTCGCCACAAGCCTCGCCGCGGCAGTCGGCGGCGCTTTCGCCGCTAACCTGTTCACGCTGGTCATATTCTACGAACTGCTCAGCCTCGTCACCTATCCACTCGTCTACCACCACGAGGACGAAGAGGCGTGGAAGGGAAGCCGCAAATATCTCGTCTATCTGATGGGCGCCTCGAAAAGCGCTCTTCTCGCCGCGCTGGCGCTCACCTACCACATAGCGGGCTCGCTCGATTTCATGGCCGAGGGGATGCTGACCTCAGGCGATGCCTCTGCGGCGCTGCTGACGGTCGTCTATTTCTGCTATCTCTTCGGCTTCGCCAAGGCGGCGGTCATGCCCATGCACGCCTGGCTGCCGGCCGCGATGGTGGCGCCGACACCGGTCAGCGCGCTGCTGCATGCAGTGGCTGTCGTCAAAATGGGCGTCTTCTGCGTGCTCCGGGTGGTGTTTCACGTTTTCGGCGTCGGGCTCGTTGGGGAGCTCGGCCTCGGCGTCGTGACGGCCTATCTGGTGTCCTTCACCATCGTCGTCGCTTCGGTCTACGCGCTGACGCGGGACGACTTGAAGGCCAGGCTCGCCTATTCGACCGTCAGCCAACTCTCCTATATCGTGCTGGGCGCGGTCCTGTTGTCGCCGGTTGCGATCACCGGCGGCATCATCCACATCGCCGCGCATGCCTTCTCCAAGATTACGCTCTTCTTCTGCGCCGGCTCGATCTATTGCGCCTCCGGCAAGCGCAACATCAGCGACATGGCCGGAATCGGCCGCAGGCTGCCCTGGACCATGGGGGCGTTTTTCGTCGCTTCGCTCTCCATGATCGGCGTGCCGCCGACCGCGGGCTTCGTCAGCAAGTGGTATCTGGCGCAGGGATCGGTAGAGGCGGGGGAGATGGCGTTTCTCGCAGTGCTGCTGGTGAGCTCGGTGCTGAACGCCGCCTATTTCCTGCCGGTCAGCTATGTCGCCTTTTTCGGTGAAGCGGCCGCAGGGGAGGGCGCCGCGACGGTCCGTGAAATACCGCTGGTCACGATTCCGCTGGTCGTGACCGCAATCCTGTCGGTGCTGATGGGCATCTTCCCCGGCTATTTTCTCGCGCTCGCGCAGGGAGTGACCCGATGATCAAGCGTGTTGTCGGCTTCTTTGGTGACAAGGAAAATGCAGGGCTGCGCCGCCGGCTGTTTTATCTGATCCTCGTGCTGATCGTCGTTGCCGATTTCCTCGTGCCGCGCGAGCACGCCGAATTCCTCTGGGACCGCCTCCCCGGCTGGTCGGCTCTTTACGGCTTCGGCTCCTGCGTGCTGCTCATCTTCGTTTCCAAATTCCTCGGCCATCGTGGGGGCCTGATGCGGCGCGAGGACTATTATGACTGATTTCATCCATCCAGCCCTCCTCTTCATCCTCGGCGCTCTGCCGATCCCCTTCCTCAACGGACTGATCCGCAAGATCTATCTCGTACTAATCCCGGCACTGGCGATCCTCGCCGTCGTCGCAATGTCCCCGGGCAGCTACGGCGAGGCGCAATTCATCGGTCAGGGCATTCTGGTCGCGAAGGTCGACAGGCTCAGCATCGTGTTCGCGACCGTCTTCACGATCATGGCGCTGATCGGCATGGTCTATGCACTGCATCTGCCACGCGCCGGTCAGCATGTGGCCGCTTTCGTCTATGTCGGCAGCGCGCTCGGCGTGGTCTTCGCCGGTGACTACCTGACCCTCTATCTTTTCTGGGAGGGCATGGCCTTTGCCTCCGCCTACCTGATTTTCGCGGGACAGGGAAACCGCGCGATCCGCGCCGCGTTCCGCTATCTGATGGTACACGTCACCGGCGGCGTTGTCCTGCTCGGCGGCATCCTTCTCCACGGGGCGGCCACGGGCTCGCTGTCGTTCGGCCCGATCGCCGGGGCGGAGATCGACGGGGACCTGGATCCCGGCGCCTATCTGATCCTTTGCGGTTTCCTGCTCAATGCCGCGGTGCCGCCGCTCAATGCCTGGCTGACCGACGCCTATCCGGAGGCGTCCGTTACGGGCGCGGTGTTCCTGAGCGCCTTTACCACCAAGACTGCCATCTATGTGCTGGCACGCGTGTTTCCGGGTGTCGAACTTCTGGTGTGGCTCGGCACCGTGATGGCGCTTTACGGCGTCATCTACGCCGTTCTGGAGAACGACTGCCGGCGGCTGCTCGCCTACCACATCGTCAGTCAGGTCGGCTACATGGTCGCGGGCGTAGGCATCGGCACCGAGCTGGCGGTGAACGGCGCTGCCAGCCATGCCTTCGCCCACATCCTCTATAAGTCGCTGCTGTTCATGGGCGCCGGCGCGGTGATCTACGTCACCGGCCGCCGCAAGCTTACCGAGCTCGGCGGGCTCTACAGGACCATGCCGGTGACTGTGGCGCTCTACATGGTCGGCGCCCTTGCAATCTCGGCCTTTCCGTTCTTCTCCGGCTTCGTCACCAAGTCCATGGTGGTGGCGGCCGCCGGCGAGGATCACCGGGCGCTGGTGGTGCTGGCACTGACCATGGCCTCGTCGGGAACCTTCCTGCACACGGGGCTCAAGCTTCCCTATTACATGTTCTTCGGCACCGACCGGGGGATCGAGGCGCGGGAGCCGCCCCGCAACATGCTGGTTGCCATGGGCATGGCAGCCGTGCTCTGTATCGCAATCGGGGCTTTCCCGGCGCCGCTTTACGCCCTTCTGCCCTATCCAGTCGACTTCGAGCCCTATACGGGCCAGCACGTCACCGAGAGCCTCGGCATTCTGATGTTCACGGCTCTCGGCTTCGTCATCTTCTTGAGGGCTCTCGATCCGGAAAATACCATCAGCATCGACACCGACTGGTTTTACCGCAAGGGTGCCCGCTACTTCATGTGGTTCGCCGAAAGGCCGCTTGCGCGCTATGAGAAGGCGGTAAGCGACGTGTCCGAGACGGCGGTATTGCCCTTCCTGCACAGGTCTGCGCGTGCGGGACTGCGGCTCGATCTCTATGGTGTCGACGGTGTGGTAAACGGCATTGCCCATTCGATCTTCAGCGGCGGAGGCGTGCTCCGGCGGCTGCAAACCGGGCTGGTCACCCATTACGCGCTGGCAATGGTCGCCGGCCTGATCGCGGCCATTCTCGTCTTCGCCGTGGTATGGCGGTAGGGGGTGCGATGGGATTTCCGCTCCTCAGCCTTATCATACTCACACCGGCCACCGGCGCAGCGGTGCTGATATTTCTGCGCAGCGACGATGCGGTGCGGTGGACGGCGCTCGGCGTTACCCTCGTCGACCTTGCGCTCACGGTGGTCCTGCTCGCCGGCTTCGATACCGCGACGCATGAGATGCAGTTTACCGAGGCTCGCCCCTGGGTTCCGGCGCTCGGGATCACCTATGCCCTTGGCGTCGACGGGATAAGCGCGCTCTTCGTATTCCTGACCGCGCTGTTGGGCTCGGTTTCAGTGCTTGCCTCCTGGCTCGCGATCGAGCGCCGGGTGAAGGCATTCATGATCAGCTTGCTCGCCATGCAGGCGCTGATGCTGGGGGTCTTCACAGCGCTCGACCTGTTCCTGTTCTACGTCTGCTGGGAGGCGATGCTGATCCCGATGTACCTGATCATCGGGGTGTGGGGCGGCGAAGGCCGGGTTTATGCGGCGCTCAAGTTCTTCCTCTACACGCTGGCCGGCAGCCTTCTTTTCCTGGTCGGCGTCGTCGTGCTCTATTTCCAGGGCGGCGAGACCTTCGACATGCTCGTGCTGATGCAGCAGGATCTGCCGTTCGGTGTACAGTCCTGGCTGTTCTTCGCTTTCCTGGTCGCCTTCGCCGTCAAGGTGCCGATGGTCCCGGTCCATACCTGGCTGCCGGACGCGCATGTGCAAGCGCCGACGGCGGGAAGCATCATTCTCGCAGGCGTGCTCTTGAAGATGGGCGCCTATGGATTCCTGCGGTTCTCGCTGCCGATGCTGCCGGAAGCCACGCTCTATTATTCGACGCTGATGCTGGCGATCTCGGCTCTTGCGATCGTCTATGGCGGCTTCCTGGCGCTGGCGCAGGACGATCTGAAGAAGCTGGTGGCCTATTCCAGTATCAGCCATATGGGTTTCGTGACACTCGGGATCTTCGCGCTGAACGCCCGCGGACTCGAGGGCAGTATCCTGCAGATGTTCAACCACGGCATAACGACAGGCGCGTTGTTCCTGTTCGTCGGCCTGATCTATGAGCGGACCCACACGCGCAGCATTGCGGAATATGGCGGACTGATGAAAGTGGCGCCGGTCTATACCGCCTTCCTCGCCCTGTTCACCCTCTCGTCGATGGCGTTGCCGGGAACGAACGCCTTCGTCGGCGAGTTGCTGGTGCTTTCGGGCGCCTTCGGGGCGAATCTCGCCTTCGGCGCGGTCGCCATTCTGGGTGCGACGCTGAGCGCGGCCTATCTGCTCGGCATGTACAGGAAAGTCGCGCTCGGTCCAGTCCGTGTCCGCGCCGGGCCGACGCTGCGCGACGTCAACGCCCGCGAAATGGCGGCGATCCTGCCGCTTGCCGCCTTCGTGCTTTGGGTCGGGCTCTATCCGAAACCCTTCCTCGACATCATCGACACATCGGTGACGCATCTGCTGGTCGAGGTGCAAAGCAGGGGGAGGAGCCAATGAGCGCTGCCGTGTTCTACCAGTGGGTGCTGGCGAGCCTGCCCGAGATAGTGGTGGTCACCGGCGCGTGCATCCTGTTGATCTTGGGACAGCTCATCCGCAGGGGACAGGAACATCTGATCGTCTGGGCTTCCGTAGCGGTCGTGCTGATTGCCGCTTTGGCAACATTCCTGCTGGCGGGCGAGGTGCGGCCGGCCTATTCGGGCATGTTCATCGTCGACCGCTTCGCGGTCTTCTTCAAATTCGTATTTTACCTCGCCACCGTGCTCACATTCCTGCTTTCGCGGAAATATGCCGACATCGAGGGGATCGGGATCAGCGAATACTACGTGCTGCTGCTCTTTTCGCTCTCGGGCATGATGATCATGGCCTCGGCGACCGACCTCCTGTCAATCTATGTCGGCCTGGAACTGATGGTGCTCTGCACCTATGTGCTGACCGGCTTCCTGCGGCGGGAGCGACGATCGAACGAGGCAGCGCTGAAATATGTGATCCTCGGCGCCGTCTCGACCGGCATGTTCCTTTACGGCGTTTCGCTGGTCTACGGGCTCACCGGCACGACGGCACTTGACGGGATGGCCGCGGCGGTGACCGGCGGCCGGCGCGATCCCGCGCTTCTGCTTGCGGTGGTCTTCGTCGTCGCCGGGCTCGTCTTCAAGATCGGCGCGGTGCCGTTCCATATGTGGTTGCCGGACGTCTATGAAGGCGCGCCCACCACGGTGACCGCCTTCATGTCGGTGGCGCCCAAGGCCGCAGGCTTTGCGGTGATCCTCAGGGTATTCCTCAATCCGCTGGTGGCCGCCTCGGATGTCTGGATCATCGTCGCGGCGATCGGTGTCGTGACCATGGCGCTTGGCAGTTTTGCCGCGCTCGTGCAGGACAATTTCAAGCGGCTTCTAGCCTATTCCAGCATCGCCCATGCCGGCTTCGCCATCCTCGGCGTGGTGGCCGGCGGCCCGGCCGGGATCGCCAGCGTCATGCTCTACCTGCTGATATACGCGTTCATGACCCTCGGCATCTTTGCCGTTGTGGTGATGATGCGCAACGGCGACTTCTCCGGCGAGGCGATTCCGGACTATGCGGGCTTCGCCAAGTCGCATCCGGGGCTTGCGTTCCTGATGCTGCTTTTTCTCTTCTCGCTGGCCGGCATTCCGCCGACGGCAGGGTTCTTCGCCAAGTTCTACGTTCTGGTCGCGCTCGTCGAACAGGGCTTCGTCGCGCTGGCGGTGGTCGCGGTGCTGTTGAGCGCCGTCGCCGCCTATTTCTATATCCGGGTCGTGATGGTGATCTACATGCGCGAGCCGGAGCGGTCCTTTGATCCGGCGCTGACGCCCTCGGTGCGCGCCACGCTCGCCCTGACCGCCGCCGGCACCATCGGCATCGGCCTGTTTCCCGCGTGGTTTCTGAGGCTTGCACAGACGTCGGTGTTCGGCGGCTAGAGCGGTTCCGGTTTTGACGGAATCGGAGGGGGATTGAACTAACCCGCTGACGCGGGAGAGGTGGGCATTGGAGGCGCGGTCTCCTGATGGGATGTTGGGGTGTTGAGAACCAACCCCTGACCAGGAGACCGACCGATGACCGACGCCCCGGCAGCGGTGAACCCGCTGCGCCGCCGCATGATCGACGACATGACGCTCCGCAACCTGTCGCCGGCCACGCAACGATCCTACCTGCATGCCGTGACAAAGTTCAGCCGTTATTTTGGCCGTTCACCGGATCGACTGGGGCTGGAGGATGTGCGCGCCTACCAGGTGTACCTGGTGTCGCAGGGCATCTCCTGGCCGGCGCTCAACCAGACGGTTTGCGCATTGCGCTTCTTCTACGGCGTGACGCTGGACCGGGCCGAGATTCCCGAGCGGATTGCCTATGCGCGCACGCCGCGCAAGCTGCCGGCGATCTTGAGCGCCGACGAGGTCGTGCGGTTTCTCGAAGCGGTACCATCCCTGAAGGCGCGCACGGCGCTGACGGCCGCCTATGCCGCGGGCCTGCGCGCTTCGGAGGTGGTGAGCCTGAAGGTCGCCGATATAGACAGCCAGCGCATGGTGATCCAGGTCCGGCACGGCAAGGGCGCCAAGGATCGCACGGTGATGCTCTCGTCGCAGCTGCTTGGCATCCTGCGCGTCTATTGGCGGCTGGCGCGCCCCGGGGACTGGCTGTTTCCCGGACGCGGCGACAAGCCGATCGATGTGCAGGTGCTTTATGCCGCCTGCCGTTCGGCGACCAAGGCGGCGGGATTGACCAAGCGGGTCAGCGTGCACACGCTGCGGCACAGCTTTGCCACCCATCTGCTCGAGAGCGGCGTCGATATCCGGATCATCCAGGTGCTGCTCGGCCACACCCACCTGTCGACGACGGCGCGCTACACGCAGGTGGCGACAACCACGATCGCCCGGACCGAGAGCCCGCTCGATCGGTTGCGCCTCGAGGTGGTGCCGCCGGCCTGAGATCGCGCCATGCGGCCAGCGCTGGAGGTGGCGGAGATCTTCCGCCGCCATGGCCTCGCCTATCGTCGTGTCCATGACGGTCATCTCGGCCGGGGGGAGCGCCGCGTCATGGCGGCGATCGAGCTGTGCCGAACGGCGGCGCTCGGCGGCCATGTCGAGACCTGCGACGACTGCGCCTTGAGCCGCGTCGCCTATAATTCGTGCCGCAACCGCCACTGCCCCAAATGCCAGGGTGCCGCGCGCGAGCGCTGGCTCGCCGACCGAGAGGCCGATCTGTTGCCGGTGCCGTACTTCCATGTCGTGTTCACCATGCCGGCCGAGATCGCCGCGATCGCCTATCAGAACAAGCGGCAGGTCTATACAATCCTGTTCGAGGCTACCGCCGAGACGCTCAAGACCATTGCCGCCGATCCCAAGCATCTCGGTGGCGAACTCGGCTTCCTTGCCATCCTCCACACCTGGGGGCAGACGCTGACTCATCACCCGCATCTCCACTGCCTCGTACCCGGCGGCGCCTTGTCCGCCGACGGCGGACGCTGGATCGCCTGTCGCCGCCGCCGTTTCTTCCTGCCGGTCCGGGTGCTCTCCCGACTGTTCCGCCGCCTGTTCCTCGAGCGCTTGCAGGCGGCACAGGCGGCCGGAGGCCTGCATTTCTTCGGCGCCCTCGAACCGCTTGGCGACGGCAATGCCCTGGCCCGGGCGCTGCGTCCGCTGCGCAAGAAGCGCTGGGTCGTCTATGCCAAGCCGCCGTTCGGATCGCCCGAACAGGTCCTTTCCTATCTCGGCCGCTATACCCACCGCGTCGCCATCGCCAACAGCCGTCTCGTGAGCGCCGACGACACCGGCGTGACCTTCCGCTGGCGCGATTATCGCCATGGCAATGCACCGCGCTCCATGACGATGGCGCCGCACGAGTTCATCCGCCGTTTCCTGCTCCACTGTCTGCCCGACGGCTTCCACCGCATCCGCCACTACGGTTTCCTCGCCAACGGCATTCGCCGCACCCGGCTCGCAATCATCAGGCGATTGCTGGCCGATGCCCCGCCGGAGCGCCGCCGGGCCGAAGGTTGCCAGCGCGCGCCCTTCGATCCGACCGTCTGTCCCTGCTGCGGCGGCATCCTGCGCATCACCGCCAGGCTGCCGCCAGCGCGGTTATGGCCCGATACGTCATGAATAGCCGCCGCGCCCATCGCTTCCGACAGCCTTGCCGCACCGGCCCTCGTCGAGGCAAGGCGGAGCTGTGCCCCCTGCGCCATCCCGGGCGGGATCGGGGCTGTCACCAGCGCGCCCAAGCCCCCGGGCAGCCCCGCCGCGCCAGCGCAGGACGCCGCCCCACTGCGGCATCACCCTTGCCGCAACGGCGCGCACCATCAATACCGGCGCGCCAAGCTCAAACGCCGCAGCACTAAATCCATAGCGCCGTGCCAGCGTCAGCGGGCCAGTTCAATCCGGCTTCAATGAGGTCGCGCATCGCGTCCGGTCGCCAGCGCATCCCAGCGCGACCTCACAGAACCCTCCAGATTCCGTTTTAGTCCGTTTTGTGATTCAAGATGCTGGCTGGAGAGGAGGCCAGCATCGGATGACGCGACCTCTATCCAATGATCTTCGTGAACGAGTTGTTGGCGCCATTTCAGCGGGCGAAAGCTGCCGATCGGTGGCGGCTCGTTTCGGCATTGCCGTATCGTCGGCGGTGAAGTGGTCTCAGCGCTACCGTTCGAGCGGGTCCGTGGTGCCCGGCAAGATGGGCGGTCACCGCAAGCATGTGCTGGAGCCGCACCGTGCGTTCATCGCGGAGCGGATCAACCAGACGCCGCATTTGTCGCTGCATAGGCTTAAGGAAGAGCTGGCGGCACGTGGGGTGAAGGTGTCGCACGATACGGTCTGGCGGTTCCTGCGCCGCGAGGGGCTGCGGTTTAAAAAAAACCCTGTTCGCCCTTGAGCAGGCCCGTGCCGATATTGCCCGCCGGCGGCAACGCTGGCGCTCCTGGCAGGCCGGACTCGATCCGAGACGGCTGGTGTTCATTGACGAAAGTGTGCTGCAGAGCAGCGGAAGGAGTTCAATATGAACTGAGACCGTGGCGTAAAGCTGCGTAAATGATGGGGGACGGCCCCCCGAGATCGGCTTTCAGGAGCGGGTCTCAAACCAGTCCGAGCTGCTGCGGTAAAGAGCCGTGGTGGTGAGCGTCGGATGAAAAGTTCGGACGAGATCCGAGCAGGTACGTGTCCGAAAGACGAACGAAAGTGAACCCTCCGAAGACGCGCCGTTATGAATTTAAGCGTCGTCGAAACCAGGACTGTTTCGTCATCCTGGGACAAGTCCGCCGGGTGCCTGATGACTGGGCGGGCGGCGACCGGCGTAGAGGGGGCGTGAGTCGGATACAGGCTTTTACGCGGAACTGCAGGAACCAGGCTCCTGATGCCAAGGGAGAAGCCCAAGCGGAGAAACCGCAAGGCGAGAGTACCGATGCAGGAGACTGGGGCGGACCGATCCGTATGAGCGTTGAGGGCTCTGTAATGGGGCCGGAGCAAAGGGATCGGATCAGGTGGTCGTATTGCTTGGAACAACTGGAAACAGGATGACTTCGATAGGTACGACAGACAAGCCGTTTCGAATTGAGAAACGGCGAGTGTACGAGGCTTACAAAGCGGTCAAAACCAACCGTGGCGCAGCCGGGGTGGACGGTGAGACCTTGGAGATGTTCGAGAAAGACCTTGCAGGAAACCTCTACAAGATCTGGAATCGGATGTCTTCGGGGACTTACTTTCCGCCGCCGGTGCGCGCCGTCTCCATTTCGAGGAAGACTGGAGGGGAAAGGATTTTGGGTGTGCCGACGGTCAGCGATCGGATCGCGCAGATGGTGGTCAAGCAGATGATTGAGCCGGATTTGGATTCCCTCTTTCTTCCGGACTCCTACGGGTACAGGCCGGGAAAATCGGCTCTGGATGCCGTTGGGGTGACGCGTCAGCGGTGCTGGAAGTACGATTGGGTTCTGGAATTCGACATCAAAGGGCTGTTTGACAACCTTCCGCATGATCTCTTGCTGAAGGCGGTCAGAAAGCACGTTAAATGCAACTGGGCTCTGCTCTACATCGAAAGATGGCTGGCCGCGCCTATGGAAAAGAACGGAGAAGTCATTGAGCGAACGCGCGGTACCCCGCAAGGGGGCGTGGTTAGCCCGATCTGACCTGCCACCGAAGTTTCATCCAGCGGCGACTAGAGCCCCGGCGGTTTTGAATACGCCAAGTGGCGCGGTGGGAGCAACCGGCGGAAACGCGTAGCCTTCATCTTGCGCAGCGTTGGAGCCGGTTGCGGCGATGGTCCCGGCAAAGTCTGCCGGGGTTTTGTATCCGAGCGAGGAGTGCGGCCGGAAATGGTTATAATCCTCAGCCCATTCAGCAATGGCGCTTCGGGCATGATCGAGGCCAAAGAACAGGCTTTCGTTGAGTAGCTCGTCGCGCATGCGCCCGTTGAAACTCTCGACATAGCCATTCTGCATCGGCTTTCCTGGCGCGATGTAGTGCCATTCGACCTTGTGATCTTTCGACCAGGCAAGGATGGCATTCGACGTGAGTTCGGTGCCGTTGTCGGAGACAATCATTCCTGGCTTGCCGCGTCGTTCGATCAGCGTCGTCAGTTCTCGGGCGACACGCCGACCAGAGATAGACGTGTCCGGGATCGCTGCCAGGCATTCGCGCGTCACATCGTCGACGACGTTGAGAACTCGGAAGCGTCTGCCGCAGGCAAACTGGTCATGCACGAAGTCCAGCGACCAGCGGGCGTTGGCCTTCGCCTCGACCAGGATCGGTGCACGCGTGCCGACGGCACGCCGCCGGGCTTTCCGCTTGCGAACGGAAAGACCTTCCTCCCGATAGAGCCGGTAGATGCGGTTGACGCCGGACGGCTCTCCGTCCCGCCGAAGCAGGACGAACAGTCGCCGGTAGCCGAAACGCCGTCGCTCATTGGCGAGGTCGCGCAGCTTCGCCCGCAATTCTACCTCCGGCGGTCGACTTGACCGATAACGGATCGTCTTGCGGTCGGCGGATATGATCTGGCAGGCCCGCCGCTCCGAGAGGCCCATGACGGCCTTCAGATGCGTGACGGCTTCACGCTTGGCGGCAGGCCCTACCATTTTTTTGCAAGAAGCTCGCGAAGTGCGGCTGCATCCAGCATCTGTTCGGCCAGCAGCTTCTTCAGTCTCGCGTTCTCGTCCTCAAGCGCCTTCAGCCGCTTCGCCTCGGAGACTTCCATGCCGCCGTATTTGGCTTTCCAATTATAAAACGTCGCTTCTGAAATTCCGTGCTTGCGGCAGAGGTCGGCCACCTTCGCGCCAGCCTCCTGCTCCTTCAGCACCGCAATAATCTGCTCTTCCGTAAATCTCTGCTTCTTCATACGTCCGTCCTCAGTGGGCCGGACTCTAATCCATTCTGGAGGAAATTCTCGGTGGCAGGTCAGATCTTGTCGAATCTCTTCCTGCATTATGCGTTTGACGTCTGGATGACCCGGACACATCTGGATCTTCCATGGTGTCGGTATGCGGACGATGGTCTGGTGCACTGCCGGACCGAGCAAGAAGCAGAGGCCCTCAAGGCCGAGCTTCAAGCCCGGCTGGCAGCATGTGGACTTGAGATGCATCCGACCAAGACCCACATCGTCTACTGCAAAGATAATCGGCGCCGAGCGATGTATCCGGCTGTCAAATTTGACTTCCTTGGATACCAGTTCCGGCCGCGACAGGTGGCGACGTCACAGCGGAATGAGTTCTTCTGTGGCTATACCCCAGCGGCCAGTCCGACGGCGCTCAAGTCGATGCGGGCCACGATCAAAAGCTTGAACATTCCGCGGCAAACGCCGGGGACGCTGGCTGAAATCGCCAAACAGATCAATCCGCTCCTCCGGGGATGGATTGCCTATTATGGGCGGTTCAGTCGTTCGGCTCTGTTCTCTCTGGCTGACTACGTCAATCGGAAGCTCAAGGCCTGGATCATGCGAAAGTACAAGCGCTTTCGGTTCCACAAGACTCGGGCGTCGCAGTTCCTGCGGCAACTTGCCCGAGACAGGCGGGACCTCTTCGTACACTGGCAGGCGTTCGGAACGAACACGTTTACCTGATGGGAGCGGTGTGAATCGAGAGGTTCACGCACCGTTCTGCGAGAGGCCGGCAGGTGAAATCCCTCCGGCCTACTCACCCCTGGATCAAGACCAACATGGCGCCGCTCTATGGCTGGGGGCCACGCGGCAGGCGCCTGCGCGGCTTTGCCCCGCACGGCCACTGGCGCACGCTGACCTTTGTCGGCGCTTTGCGCCACGACCGGTTGGCAGCGCCTTGCGTCTTCGACGGACCGATCAATGGTCGGTGTTTCCGCGCCTATGTCGAACAGCAGCTCGTGCCCGTGCTCGAACCAGGCGACATCGTCATCATGGACAATCTCGGCTCGCACAAGTCGGCGGCCATCCGGCAGATGATCCGAGCCGCCGGCGCAAGGCTCTGGTATCTGCCGCCATACTCGCCCGATCTCAATCCGATCGAGCAGGCCTTCGCCAAAATCAAACACTGGATGCGGGCGGCTCAGAAGCGAACCGTCGAGGAGAAATGGCAATACCTCGGCAGCCTTGTCCCCTCACTCCAGCCCGACGAATGCAGCAACTACTTCGCCAACGCCGGATATGCTTCCGTCAAAACCTGAAACGCTCTAAGCAGGTTCACGCATCTCTACTCGACGAACTCGACGGCGACTCCCGGCTTGACCATAGCAGCCAGTTCCTCGGCATCCCAGTTCGTCAGACGAACGCATCCATGTGATCCGGCCTTGCCGATGAGGGACGGTTCCGGCGTGCCGTGAATCCCGTAGGTCGGCTGCGTCAGGTCGATCCACACGCTTCCTACCGGGTTGTTCGGCCCAGGGGGCAGCGTCAGGCGCTCGCTGTTGTCGCCCTGCTGGAAGTTGACCGTGGGATTGTAGACGTAAGGGGGCATCCGGGCGACTCCCTTGACTTTGTGGATGCCCGACGGTGAAGGCGTTTCGTCGCTGCCAATCGTTGCGGGATAGGCGGTCAGCAGCGAACCGTCGCCCGCATACGCCAGGACTTGGCCCGCCCTCTTGCGAACTTCTATACGTTCGACCGAGCCCTCCTTGGCAAGCCCGGGCAGAACGACCGAAACCGTGTCTCCGACGGCAAATGACGAGCCGGGATTAAGGGCCTTGAGAAGGTCGATGTCCATGTGAAAACGCTCGGACAGTTTCTCCGCTACGCTTGTATATTCAAGGCGATCCATCTTGGCTTGCGTCGAATAGTCTTCGGGAATGCTGTCGACGAGATCCCTGGCATCTTCGTCCGAAACGACGTGGCTCCCGACGCTGGCCGCGTCATCCGACAGGCGGGCGAGGACGTCCTGGTCCAGCGTTCCGTCGACGGGCAGACCTTGCATGGCTTCGAATGCCTTGACGGCTTTGGTGACATTGGCGCCGTCGTAGCCGTCGATCACGCCGGGAGATGAACCCGTACGATCCAGGAGAACCTGGAGACGAATGATGGACGGATCGGGGCGTGGTGAACCATTCGACGGTCGCTCCGACTGGGCAGAGGCGATGGGCGCATTGTTGATGTCTTCCGGACGAAGCTCCTGAGCACTGGCCGTGGTGCAGAGGGCCAGCATCAGGGATGCGGCGGGCGAGATCATGTTCTTCATGAACATGAAATCTCTTGCGACCGAGCTTTGTTCCACCGCGCTGCTGCATGTCTCCTTACTGTGGGCGCTTGATACGACGCGCAGCGCTGTAGTGGAGACTACGCCGCTCGGGCCCAGGTTGACGAGAACGTCAATGGAACCGACAAGGCGAGATGCCTGCCTGAGGCCCGGACGGATTTTGGCCGGCCAGAATGCGTTCTACGAGATTGGCCGTTACCGGTGCCAGCGTCAGGCCGAGATGACCATGGCCGAAGGCATAGATGACATCGTTGCCCTGCTTCGACGCCCCGATGACCGGGATCGAATCCGGCATGGACGGGCGGAAGCCGAGCCATTGGCGATCGGGTTTGCCGAGATCGGGGAACACCGCCTTCGCGCCGCGTTCGAGCAGCGCAATGCGTCGCGGATTGAGCGGCGCGGCGAGGCCGCCGAGTTCGACCGTGCCGGCGACGCGCAGACGTCCGGCCATCGGGACGAGGTAGAAACCGCGGGCGGTGGGGCAGACCGGTCGGGAAAGAGGCGGGGTCTCCATATCGTATTCGACGTGATAGCCACGTTCGGTATCGAGCGGGACAGGATCGCCGGCCTGAGCCGCGAAGCGTCGCGAATAGGCACCGGCAGCGACAACGACTGACCGGGCGCGGCGGCGCCTGCCGTCCGCGCATGAGACATGCACGCCTCCGGTCTCTCGCGTGATCGCCGTCGCCTCCGTGCGGATGATCTCGACGCCGGCCGCCTTCACCGCCTCGGTCAGCCGCCGCATCATGGCGGCGGGGTCCGTCAGGTTGACGGCGTCCGGGAAGAAAACGCCGCCACCCTCGAAAGGTGGCAGAGCGGGCTCGAGCCGGCGCACATCATCCGGCGAAAGCGTCTCCTGCACGATGCCGAACCGCTTCCGCACGGCGATTTCGCCCATCGCGCCGGCAAGGGCTGCCGGACTGTCGTAGAGATAGAGGCAGCCGTTCTGCCGGAGGAGATCCTCTGCGCCGATCTCGGCAGCGAGATCGAGCCAGGCGGACAGCGAATCTGCGAGCAGGGCGGCGATGACGGTGGCGTTGCGTGCCGCATTGCCTGGCAGGGATTGCCAGGCGAACCGGAGCAGCCACGGCATGAGGGCGGGGATCGCCGTATGCCGTATCGCAAGAGGGCTGTCGCGATCGATCAGGAGTCGCGGCAGGTTTTTCAGGACCGAAGGCGTGCCAACGGGCATGACGGCATAGTTGGCGATCGTCCCGGCATTGCCGTAGGATGCGCCGGAACCGGGCTCGTGCAGGTCGAGGATCGCGATATCGCGCCCGTCGGCGGCGAGTTGCAGCGCCGTGGCGAGGCCGACGACGCCCGCGCCGATGATGATGATCTCACGCTGCGTCGTCTCGGCCATCGGCGTCAGATCATCGTATCGAAGAGACGGCGCCCGCCCGACAGGACTTCACGCAGTGCCTCAAGCGCATGGCGAAGGCTTGCGCGCGACCGGGCGGCGCCGACATTGATGCGGACGGCATGGGCGATGGAGTCCCGGCCGACCGCGAAGACCTCGCCCGCGAGCACGCCGACGCCCACCTGGCTTGCGGCGCGCGCGAAAGCATTTCCATGCCAGGGGTCGGGAAGCTGCAGCCAGAAATGGGTGGCAACGTCGTCGGTCATGAGGTCGAAGTCGGCCAGAACCTCGCGCACGATCGCCTGGCGTGCGACGAATTCGGCACGCTGCCCCGCGATCACGCTCGAGACCAGTCCGTCCTCGATCATCCGGGTTGCCACGAGCGCATTCAGCGGGCTGGTGCTCCAGCAATTGATGCGCAACATGGCCGCGATATCGCTGACCATGGGCTTGGGTGCGATGACGGCGCCCAGGCGAAGACCCGGCGCCACGCATTTCGACAGGCCTCCGACATGGATGGTGATGTCGGGATCCGACAGCACGAAGGCGGGCGGCGCATCCTCCTTCAGTGGACGATAGACATCGTCCTCGATGATCAGCAGCCGGTGCTTGCGGGCGATCGCGGCGAGTTGGGCTCGCCGTTCGGCAGCAAGCGTGATGGTGGTGGGGTTGTGCAGGGTCGGCACGAGGAAGACGGCACTCGGATTGTGCGCGACGCAGGCCTCCTCGAAGGCGTCCGGTCGCATGCCGCCGGCATCCATGGCGACCGGCCGCAAGGTCAGGTCCAGCGAGCGGCAGAGCGCTCCGATCCCCTGATAGGTGATGGCGTCGGCCAGAATGCTGTCGCCCGGCCGGGCGAAGGCACCAAGCACGCAGGCCAGCCCATGCTGCGCGCCATTGGTCATGATGACCTGCGCCGGGTCGTTCGTGCCGGAAACCGGCGCCAACCAGGCGGCGAGCGCCTCACGCGCCCATGCCGGCCCTTCGGGCGCGTGGAAATCCTGAAGCGCCGGGTAGCGCCGGTCATCGGCCAGGTGCGGCATCAGGGCCGCGAGGGCTTCGAGATAGCCCGCCGTCGCAGGGCGGTTCACCGAAAGATCGATGAAACCCTGCTCCTCGACCGGCGAGGACTTGAAGCTCGCAGTGATCGACGGATCGGCAATGATCGAGCCGCGCCCCGGTCGGCTTTCGACCAGGCCGCGCTGCTGCAGGTCGGCGAAGGCGCGCGTGACCGTGGTCAGATTGACGCCTGCCATGCGAGCGATGTCGCGCTGCGGCGGCAGCCGGTCGCCGATCGAGAGTCGCCCCTCATTGATCTCGCTTGCGATACGGTCGGCGATCTGTCGGTAGATCGGCACATCGCCGGGCGCAAATTTGAGTTTTTCGAACATTGCTCGTCAGAAGCCTTTCCCGCTTTGTATGACTTGTGCCACATGTCGACTGTTGATGCAATGCCATACAACAAGAGCATTTCCGGCTATTTTAGGATAGAATTCACCTGTCCGGCATTAAATCAATCGTTTTCCCTGATTGACGATCGGACAAATACAGTGTTAGCTCTAAAAAAAATACGGATTGTATGACCATACAATAAGGGGCCAATCGTTCGGCCGGCTGGTCTGCCGGCCACGCAAACGGAGGAGTAACTATGATGTCTGATGCCATGAAACCGTCGGTGCGGGTTTCGTCCCTTGCCGCGGCGTTGATGTTCGCCAGCGTTGCGCATGCCGAAACGATACGGCTGTCGACGCTGAAGCAGCCCGGGTCCGAGGGCGAGGCGGCCGCTCTGAAATTCGCCAAGCTCGTGGCGGAGCGCACGGAGGGGCGGATAGAGGTAAAGGTCTATCCGGCAAGCCAGCTCGGGGATTGGACCGAGGTGTACGAGCAGGTCATGCAGGGTGCGGTGGACATGGCGATGCAGCCGCTGGCGACTGCCGACGACAAGCGGCTGGCAATTACCTGGTTCCCGTACGCCTTCACCAACTACGAAACAGCCAAGGTATCGCTCTCGCCAGGCGGCGCAGTGTTCAAGATTGTCAATGAGGCCATCTCCGCCAAGGGACTGACGCCGCTCGGCGTCTATGGCGAAGGCATGGGCGGCGCGGGCTTCGCCAAGGCCGTCGAGAACCCGGCCGATCCGGATGCCAAGCACAATCTCAAGGTCCGCGTCTGGCCGGGCGGCACCACGCACAAGGTGCTTCTGGAGCGCTTCGGCTACAACACGGCGACCCTGCCCTGGGCCGAACTCTATACCGGCATGCAGACCGGCGTCGTCGACGGTCAGATCGGCGGTACGGCGAATATGGCGTTGGAATCCTTCAAGGACATCACAAAGACCTGGATCCAGTACAACGACCATTTCGAGGGTGACTGGTTCATCGTCAATTCGGACCGCTATGCAGCGCTGCCCGAGGCTGACCAGAAAATTCTCCTTGAGGCCGCGCAGGAGGTCAGCGCCGAACGGTTCGAGCAGGTGAAGGCGGCGGACGCCAAGGCACTCGAATCAATGCGGGCCGCCGGTATCGACGTCGTGACCTTCGACGACGCGACCTTGGAAAAGCTCGCCGGAGTCGCCCGCGCGGACGTATGGCCGCAGATTGCCGACGAACTCGGCCAGGAAACGCTCGACCAGCTCAAGGCGTCGCTCGGCATGTGATATATGCACAGGGCCCGCCCACGCGCGGCGGGCCCATATCTTCACGGGGTCCTACGGGAGAGGCAGGCTGATGAAGGAAGACGAGGCCAGCGTCGCCGTTGCCGTGCCCGGCAGCATCCACAGCGGCGTGAACACACCTGCATTTCTGTCCGGCCTCGGCTTGAGGCTGTGGAACTCCAAGCTGAAACTTCAGCGCTTCCTGCTGCTTGCCTGCGGCGCCGTCGTGACCGCTTTGATCGCGGTGCAGGTCTTCACGCGCTATGTGCTCGGCATCTCGATCTTCGGCATCGAGGAGCTTGCGAGCTTCGTCGCGGTGTACATGTATTTCATCGGCGCTGCGCATGGCGCCTGGGAGCGCGGCCACATCTCGGCAAGCCTCATCGAGCTCCTCGTGCCCGAAGGGCGTGTCAGGCATGCGATTGCACTTGTCGCCAGCGCCACCACCGTTGTCCTTAGCGGCTGGATGAGCCTGTGGGCCTGGCAATATCTCGCCTTTACGCTGAAGCGCGGCACCATGTCCCTCGAAGTCGGCATCCACATGGGTTGGGTGCACGGCATCATGCCGGTCTGCCTGTCGCTGATGACGCTCTATTTCGCCGTCGAGTTGCTTGAAAATTTTACCCGCATGTTCAAGGGCAGCCGGAAATGAACAGTCTGATCGTCCTCGATGCCCTGCTCTTGACCGTGCTTCTCGTCATCGGCGTTCCCGTCCCGCTCTGCTTTGCCGGTGCCGTGCTCGTGCTGATGCTGTTCGGCGACCTCGGGGCGGCGACTTTTCTCATCGGCGCGGGCTACTCGAAAATGTCGTCGCTCGTGATCATCGCCATTCCGCTCTATATCCTGGCTGGCGGCATCATGAGCCAGGGCGGCATCGCGACCCGGCTGGTCATTCTCGCCGATTCCGTCTTCGGGCGCCTGCGCGGCGGCCTCGGCATCGTCGTTATCATGGCCACGGCCGTATTCGGCGCCATTTCAGGCATGGCCTCGTCCGCCGTGGCGGCGATCGGCACGATCATGATCCCGCGCATGGAAGAGCGAGGATACAGTCGCGGCTATGCGACAGCGCTTGTCTCCGCCTCGGCAGTGCTGGCGTTGCTCATTCCGCCGAGCGCCTCGATGATCCTGTTCGGCTGGGTGACGGGAACCTCGATTCTCGCCTGCTTCCTGGCGCCTGTCGTGCCGGGCCTTCTGCTGTGCGGCCTGCTCGCCTTCTGGAACTTCGTCTTGACGCGGAACATGCCGATCTCCGTTCCGCCGCCTCTTCCGGCACGGGCGGTCGCGCGCGAGGTGGCGCTGTGCACGAAGAAGGCGGCCTTCGGGCTTGCCATGCCCCTGATCATCCTCGGCTTCATCTATGGCGGCGTGACCACGCCGACGGAGGCCGCCGCCGTTGCCGTGGTCTACGCCATCCCGGTTTCGATCTATCTCTACAAGGACATAGGCTGGCGGGATCTCGCAGAGGTCTTCTGGCGGGCCGGACAGACGACTGGCGTCCTTCTCGTCCTCATCTTCTTCGCGGCCATGCTCGCCCGCGTCTGGACGCTCGAAAATGTGCCCCAGCAGATTCTCGACGGCTTCATGAGTGTCAGCGACAACCCGATCGTGCTGCTGCTGCTCGCCAATCTCTTCCTGATGGTCATCGGCATGTTCATGGAGGACGTCAGCGGTATCCTGCTGGCCTCGCCCCTGCTCATGCCGGTCATGCAGCAGGCCGGGGTCGACCCGGTCCAGTTTGCGGCAATCATCGCAACCAATCTCGGCATGGGACTGATCACGCCGCCGACGGCGCCGATCCTGTATTTTGCTGCGCTGATCGGCAAGACGCCGCTTGGCCCGATGCTGAAGCCCACCCTGGTTTTCGTCTTTCTTGCCTATCTTCCCGTGGTGCTGCTGACGACCTTCGTGCCCGAGCTGTCGCTTGCCCTGCCGCGGCTCGTTCTGGGGGCCCCATGAGGCGTCGGGGCCATGTCCGACACCTTGATAGAGGCGCGAGCGCTGCCCCGATCAGGCGGCGATGGGCAAGACAAGCTCGAACCCGGCGCCTCGGCCACCGGTATCCACGAGCCTGATCGCGCCGCCATGAGAGGCGAGCATGGCTTGCGTGATCGCAAGGCCCATGCCGAGCGTCGCTCCCGCGCGCCAGCGCAGAACGGACGAGGCGATCCGAGTCTCACGCACCGTCGAGTTGCACGTTGGACAGTTGCAGCCAAGGGGGGTTGTCGGCGTACATCTCGCGAATAAGCTGTTTGATCTCCTCGATCCTGCCCTTCGCATCGTCGCGCCGGAAGCTCATGATGATCGGCGACGTGGCGTTCTCGTCCTTGATAGTGCGATAGCACACGTCGTCCGGCCTTTGCCGCTGCGACGCCGCGGGAATGACGCACAAGCTCATCCCGGCCGCGACGATACCCAATGCCGTCTGAATTTCGCGGACCTCTTCCACGCTGCCGGGAGAAACGCCTTGCTCGGTCAACATGTTGAGGATCTCGTCGGCAAAGCTCGGCCGCGGCGCCGACGGATAGACGATCAGCGGTTCGCCCTCCAGTTCGGAAAGCGCGATCGGGTCGGCGGAGAGCGATTTCGGATGTCCTTTTGGGATTGCGACGACCAGTCGCTCCTCGCGCAGAGTGAGTCTCTCGACCTCCCTGTCGTTGAAGCGAACCCGGCCGAAGCCGAGATCTATCCGCCTCTCCTTGAGAGCGGTGACCTGCTCGGTCGACATCATCTCCCGGATTTCTATGTCGAGATCCGGCCAGCGCCTGAGCATGCGGCGGACGAGGTCCGGTATGCCGCCATAAAGCGTCGAGCCGACGCAGCCGATGACGTAACGCTCCCGTTTCGACAAACCGATCTTGCGCGTCTGCTCGCGGATGTGTTCGATCCGGGCCATGATCTGGCCGGACTGCTCGTAGAAAAAGCGGCCAGCCTCCGTCAGGTCGAGCGGACGGCTCGATCGGTCGATAAGCAGGACGCCGAGTTCGTCTTCCAATTGTTGTATCTGCCGGCTGAGGGGCGGCTGCGCGATGTGCAGGATTTCCGCGGCGCGCGAGAAGTTCCGCTCGCGCGCGACGGCAAGAAAATAGCGCAGCTGCCTCAGCTCCATTACTATACCTTTCAGGTATCAATTCCAACTTATATAGTTTTGGACGGATTTTAAAGTGGACGCTAATTTCCTTGCAATCAAGGGAGGAAAGCCCAGTGTCTATGGAAAGCCGCATCAGCGCGATCGAAACGATTATACTCGATCTGCCCACCATCCGACCGCACCGGCTGTCGATGGTGACCATGAACCGGCAAAGCATGACGATCGTCCGCGTCCGTTGCTCCGACGGCTTCGAGGGACTCGGGGAGGGGACAACGATCGGCGGTCTCGCCTACGGGCCGGAAAGTCCGGAAGGCATGAAATTGACGATCGACGAGTACATCGCGCCGTTGCTGATCGGCCGTGACGCGACGCGCATCCAGGCAGCCATGGACCTCGTGCTCAAGGCGGTAAAGGGCAATCACTTCGCCAAATGCGCGGTCGAGGCGGCGCTCCTCGATTGCCATGCGCGCCGTCTTGGTCTGCCGATATCGGAACTGCTTGGGGGCCGGCGGCGCGAAAGCCTCCCGATCGCCTGGACGCTCGCCTCCGGCGACACTGCCAAGGACATCGATGAGGCACAAGCCATGCTCGACCTGCGGCGCCACAAGGACTTCAAGCTGAAGATCGGCGTCAAATCGATCGAAGAGGATATCCGGCATGTGGGCGCCATCCGCAAGGCATTGCCGGACTTGGCCTCCATCCGGGTCGACGTGAACATGGCGTGGCGGGAGCGGGAGGCGCGCAATGCGATCGCGGCTCTGGCCGATGTTGGCTGCGTGCTCGTGGAGCAGCCGGTGCAGGGGATCACGGCGCTCGCCCGGCTGCGCCGCACTTCCCCGATCGCCATCATGGCCGACGAGGTCCTGGTCGGACCTGAAAGCGCGCTCGAGGCGGCAACTGCGCGCGCCGCCGACGTGTTCTCGGTCAAGATCGAACAGGCGGGCGGGTTGTTTGCCGCCGCCCGGGTGATCGCCATCGCGGAAGCCGCGGGCGTCGGCATCTATGGCGGCACCATGCTGGAGGGACCGATCGGCACGATTGCCGCCTCCCAGTTGATGGCAGGCGTCAAGGAACTGGAATGGGGCACCGAGTTCTTCGGCCCCCTGCTTTTGACCGAGGAGATCCTGGAGGAGCCGCTTCGCTTCGAGAGCTTCGAGCTGCAATTGCCAAAGGGACCGGGGCTCGGCGTGGCTCTTTCGGAGGAAGCCGTCAATCGTTTCCGCAGGGACGGCAAGCACGCTTCGACCCTGCGCGTGGTGGGGTGAGATCATGTTGTTTCATGTCGAGATGACCGTCAGTCTGCCGCACGATCTGTCCTCGGACGTCGCTGCGGAGCTCAAGGCCACGGAACGCGAGCGGGCGCAGGACCTGCAGCGCTCCGGCAAATGGCGCCACCTGTGGCGCGTGGCCGGCCGCTACGCGAATGTGAGCATTTTCGATGTGAGCGGGCCGGGCGAGTTGCACGAGATTCTGTCCACGTTGCCGCTCTTTCCCTTCATGGACGTCAAGGTGGTGCCGCTCTGTCGGCACCCTTCATCGATCCGCGAGGACAACATCTAGGACCTTAATCAGCGGTGATCCCGGGAGGACGGGAACCGCGTCAGTTCACAAAAGCAATCCGAGGAGGAATTAAGATGAACGTGAAAATTTTCGACAGGCCGGACATTCAGGACTTTCTGAAGGCCCTCAGCGGTTTGGAGAAGGCGGACGGCAACCCCCGCGTCAAACAGATCGTCCACCGCATCGTCTCAGACCTTTTCAAAGCGATCGACGATCTCGACATCACCCCCGACGAATACTGGGCCGGCATTGCCTGGCTCAATGATCTCGGCGCCGCCGGCCAGGCGGGCCTAATCTCCCCCGGCCTCGGCCTCGACCATTTCCTCGACGAGCGTCTCGACGCGATCGATGCGGCACTCGGCATCGACAATCCGACCCCGCGCACCATCGAAGGTCCGCTCTACGTGGCGGGCGCGCCGGTCTCGCACGGCTTTGCCCGTCTTGACGACGGTGCCGACGAAAACGGGCACACGCTCATCATGCACGGCACTGTAAACGGCGCGGACGGTAAACCGCTGCCGGGTGCCAAAGTCGAAGTCTGGCACTGTGATACGCGCGGCTTCTATTCGCACTTCGACCCAACGGGCAAGCAGGCGCCGTTCAACATGCGCCGCACGATCATCACCGACGAGAACGGCTGTTACAAGTTCCAGAGCATCGTGCCGCACGGCTACGGCGTGCCGCCGGGAAGCCCGACCGAGCAGCTGCTTTCCGCGCTCGGGCGCCACGGCCAGCGTCCGGCGCATATTCACTTCTTCATCAGCGCGGACGACCACCGCAAACTGACGACCCAGATCAATATCGAAGGCGACCCGCTGGTTAATGACGACTTCGCCTATGCGACGCGCGACGGTCTGGTTCCGGCCGTCGTCGAGCGGACCGACGAGGCCAGCATCAAAGCCAACGGCTTGAGCGGTCCCTTTGCGGAGATCAAGTTCGACATTCACCTTACAGCCCTGGTGAACGGCGTCGACAACCAGATCAACGAACTGCGCAAGCGCGCGGCCGCTTAAGCGGCGAGGCCGGCGGTCCGCTGGGCCGCCAGCCCGCCAGCCCTCTGAACCACCGTCATCAACGACTTTGTTGCAAAGGCTGCGCCGCCGACAGCGCAATCTTTGCGGGAGGAAGATCATGTCTGCGATCACCGACAAAGCCCGGGATCTCGATCAGTTGCTCGCCACCGCCGTGCAGGACGACAAGGAGGCCGGCATCTTCCGTTGCCGCCGCGACATATTCACCAATGAAGCCCTGTTCGAACTGGAGATGAAGCACATCTTCGAAAGCAACTGGGTCTATCTGGCCCATGAAAGCCAGATTCCGGGGAACAACGACTACTACACGACCTATATCGGCCGCCAGCCGGTGGTCGTGACCCGCGACAAGAACGGCGACCTCAACGCGGTCATCAATGCCTGCGCCCATCGCGGCGCGATGCTGTGCCGGCGCAAGCACGGCAACAAGGGCAGCTTCACCTGCCCCTTCCACGGCTGGACCTTCTCCAACACCGGCAAGCTGCTCAAGGTCAAGGACGAGAAGACGACGCAGTATCCACCCCAGTTTGCGAAAGACGGATCGCATGACCTGAAGCGCGTTCCGCGTTTCGAAAGCTATCGCGGCTTCCTTTTCGGCAGCCTGAAGGAGGACGTGGCGCCGCTCGAGGATTTCCTCGGCGAGACGAAGGTCATCATCGACCAGATCGTCGACCAGGCGCCAAACGGGCTGGAGGTGCTGCGCGGCAATTCGTCCTACATCTACGACGGCAACTGGAAGCTGCAGATGGAGAACGGCTGCGACGGCTATCATGTCAGTTCCGTGCACTGGAACTACGCCGCGACGATGGGCCGGCGCAAGGAGGAGGGCACAAAGGCGGTCGACGCCAATAGCTGGAGCCGCTCGGTCGCGGGCGTCTACGGTTTCGACAACGGCCACATCCTCCTGTGGACCAACACGATGAATCCGGAGGTTCGCCCAGTCTACCGCCGCCGCGACGAGATCAAGGCCCGTGTCGGCGAGGACAAGGCGGATTTCATCGTCAACCAGACCCGCAATCTCTGCATCTATCCGAATGTATTCCTGATGGATCAGTTCTCGACGCAGATCCGCGTGACGCGGCCGATCAGCGTCGACAAGACCGAGATCAGCATCTTCTGCTTCGCGCCGAAGGGTGAAGGTGCCGAAGACCGCGCGCTGCGCATCCGCCAGTACGAGGACTTCTTCAACGTATCTGGCATGGGCACGGCCGACGACCTGGAAGAATTCCGTGCCTGCCAGGCGGGTTATGCCGGCACTGCCGCGCTCTGGAACGACCTTTCGCGGGGCGCACCGCTCTGGATCGACGGTCCTGACGAAAACGCAAGGCGCATGGGCATCGCGCCGCTCCTGTCCGGCGAGCGCAGCGAGGACGAGGGCCTGTTCGTCCGCCAGCACGAATACTGGGCCAAGACGATGCGCGAGGCGCTCGTCGCCGAGAAGAATGGAGCCGTCGCATGAGTATTTCGCACGAGGCCATCTGCGCGTTCCTCTACCGGGAAGCGCGTCTTCTGGACGATCGCGAGTGGGACGAATGGCTCACCTGCTATGCGCCGGACGTGACCTACTGGATGCCGGCCTGGGACGACGACGACCAGCTGACCGAAGATCCGCAGTCGCAGATATCGCTGATCTACTACGCGAACAGCGACGGTCTCGAAGACCGGGTGTTCCGCATCAAGACCGAGCGTTCCGGTGCTTCCACACCGGAACCGCGCACCAGCCATAGCGTGACCAATGTCGAGGTGCTGGAGGATCGCGGCGATGAGGTCGACGTTCGCTACAACTTCCACACGTTGAGCCATCGCTACAAGGTCACCGACCAGTTCTTCGGCACCATGTTCGTCACGCTGCGCAAGAGCGGCGACGGCCTGCTGATCTCGAACAAGAAGATCGTGCTGAAGAACGACTACATCCGCCAGGTCATCGACGTCTACCACATCTGAGGGGCGTCGCCGGCCGGCTTAGGGAGCGATGAGGAGGGTTCCATGGCCTGCTACAAGATCGCATTGAACTTCGAGGATGGGGTGACCCGCTTCATCGAATGCAAGGACGGCGAGAAGGTTCTCGATGCCGCCTTCCGCAGCAAGATCAACTTGCCGATGGACTGTTCCGACGGCGTGTGCGGCACCTGCAAGTGCCGCGCCGAGAGCGGCAGCTACGACCTCGGCGACGACTTCATCGACGATGCGCTGACCGCCGACGAGGCCGAAAGCGGCCTTGTACTGACCTGCCAAATGAAGCCGGCCTCCGACTGCGTCATCGCCGTGCCGACGACATCGGTGGCCTGCAAGACCGGGCAGCAGAAATTCGCCGCTACGGTCGCAGGGGTGACGCCGCACAAGGATGCGGCGGTCGTCCTGGAGCTGGAGGTCGAAGCCGCCGCGCCCGCCTTCCTGCCCGGTCAGTACGTCAACATCGCCGTGCCGGGCAGTGGCCAAAGCCGATCCTATTCGTTCAGCTCGGCGCCGGGCGAGCAGCGGATCGGCTTCCTCATCAAGAAAATACCCGGCGGCCTGATGAGCGGCTGGCTGGAGCGCGCCGAGGTTGGCACGAAACTCGAACTGACGGGGCCGCTGGGGAGCTTCTATCTTCGCGATGTCCAGAGGCCGCTTCTGTTCCTCGCCGGAGGCACGGGCCTTGCGCCGTTCCTGTCGATGCTTGAGGTTCTGGCGCGCACGGGGTCGGAGCAGAAAATCCACCTGATTTATGGCGTGACGCGCGATCTCGATCTGGTTCTGGTCGACGAAATCCAAGCCTATGCGGCGCGCCTGCCAAACTTCAGCTTCACGACGGTGGTCGCCGACGAGGCTTCCAGCCATCCGCAAAAGGGCTGGGTTACCCAGCACATGCCGGCCGAGATGCTCAATGGCGGCGAGGTCGACGTCTATCTCTGCGGCCCACCGCCGATGGTCGATGCCGTGCGCAGGCATTTCGACGACAACGGCGTGAAGCCCAACAGCTTCCACTACGAGAAGTTCACGCCCAATGCGGTCGTGAAGGAGGCCGCATGAGCGCGGTGCGCTTCAAAGGCCGCTTTGCCGGCAGGGTGCTGGTGGTGACCGGTGCGGCGCAGGGAATCGGCCGCGCGGTGGCGATCCGTGCCGCGGAGGAGGGCGGTAAGGTGCTGTTCATAGACCGTGCCGATTTCACCGGGGCGGTTGCGGCCGAGGCCAGGGACGCCGAAACCGCCTCCTTCAACGCCGACCTCGAAACCTATGATGGGGCCGCGGCGGCGATGCGCTTTGCCGTCGAGAGGTTCGGCGGGATCGACATCCTGATCAACAATGTCGGCGGTGCGATCCGCATGCGTCCTTACGCGGAATTCGAGCCGCAGCACATCGACGCGGAGATCCACCGTTCGCTGATGCCGACGCTCTACTGCTGCCATGCGGTCTTGCCGCATCTCTTCGCGCGCGGCGGAGGCACCATCGTCAACGTGTCGTCGAACGCCACGCGCGGCATCCATCGCGTACCCTATTCGGCGGCCAAGGGCGGCGTGAACGCCGTTACCCAGGCGCTTGCGATGGAACTGGCGGAGCGCAACATCCGTGTGGTTGCCACCGCACCGGGCGGCACGGAAGCGCCTCCGCGCCGGATCCCGCGAAATGCCGCCGGCGACACGGCGGAGGAGGAGGCCTGGATGGGCAATGTCGTCCACCAGGTGAAGCAATCCAGCTTCATGAAGCGATACGGGACCATCGAGGAACAGGTGGCGCCGATCCTGTTCCTGGCCTCCGACGAGGCGTCCTACATCACCGGCAGCGTTCTGCCCGTAGCCGGGGGTGATACCGGCTGAAGTTTCAACATGCGTAGCAACTCGGGGAGGAGCGATGATGCGCACTATCGATGTGAATGAAGCAATCGACAACAATCCATTCGGCGGATTCCAATGGCTGGTGGTGGGGCTCTGCGCCTCACTGTTGATCGTCGACGGCTATGATGTATTCGTTGCGGGCACCGTTCTGCCGACGCTGATCGCGGAATGGGGGCTGAGCAAGCCGCAGGCCGGCGCGCTGCAGGCATGGGCTCTGTTCGGCATGATGTTCGGCGCGCTTGTTTTCGGACCTCTCGCGGACAAGATCGGACGAAAGAAGGGCATCGCGATCAGCTTCATGCTGTTTACCGTTTCTACCCTTCTCACCGGCTTCGCCAACTCACCGGATCAATTCAAGATCTTTCGCTTCGTCGCCGGTCTCGGCTGCGGTGGTTTGATGCCGAACGCCGTGGCGCTGATGAACGAGTACGCACCCAAGCGCCTTCGCGGCACAATGGTCGCCCTGATGTTCTCGGGCTATTCGGTCGGCGGCATGGTTGCAGCGGGTCTCGGCATCGGCCTCATCCCGCAATACGGCTGGAAGCCGATGTTCTTTGTGGCCGCCCTGCCGCTGGCTCTGCTTCCAGTCGTTCTGTGGAAATTGCCGGAATCGCTCGGCTTCCTCATCCGCCAGGGTCAGCAGGAAAAGGCGAAGCGGATCTATGGCAAGATCGATCCCTCGGCATGCCTTGGTGACGATGACAGACTGGTATTCGCCGGAGCCAAGGGCGCCTCGGCGTCGGTTGCTGAACTGTTCCGCCACCAGCGCACGCTGCGTACCCTCATGCTGTGGGTCGCCTTCTTCTGCTGCCTGCTGCTCGTCTATCTCCTGTCGTCCTGGCTGCCGAAAGTGCTGCAGGAAGCCGGCTATGCCGAAAAGGCGAGCCTCTTGAGCCTCTTTTCGCTCAATTTCGGTGGCATGGTCGGCGCGATTGCGGGCGGCTGGCTGGGCGACCGGTTCGGCTTGCCGAAGGTGGTCGTCGGCTTCTTCATGGCGGCTGCCGCATCGATTGCACTGATCGGCTTCAATCTACCCGCAGGGCTGCTTTTCCTGATCGTATTCGTTGCCGGCGCGACCACCATCGGCACGCAGATCCTGCTCTATGCCAGCGTTGCGCAGCTCTATAACCTCTCCGTCCGCTCCACAGGACTGGGCTGGGCATCGGGCGTCGGCCGCATCGGCGCCATCGTCGGCCCCACCCTGGGCGGCATGCTGCTGGCGATGGACTTTCCGCTCCAGCAGAACTTCCTGATCTTTTCCATCCCTGCAGCGGCCTCGGCTCTGGCGATGCTGGTATTCGCGGTCAGCAACGCGCGCCGGGTCGGCACCGTGCAGCTTGCCGCCGCATGAGCAAGCACGGCCGATCGCATGAGTCGGTCGGCCGGTCTTCCATATTCAAAAGCAGCGCCGGGTCGAACCCGGCGCCGCCGATCACCCCATCTGCCGAGAGTCGATTTCCTGAGTCCTTGAAACATGCCCTTCCTCGATCTTCCCAGTTATCGCCTCCACTACCGTATCGACGGCGATGCGGACGGGTGCCAGAGCAAGCCATGGCTTATGTTCTGCAATTCGCTCGGCGCAGACCTACACATGTGGGACGCGCAGGTGGCTGGACTTGGGCCGCATTTCCGCACGCTGCGATATGATCGCCGCGGCCATGGTCTGTCCTCGGCGCCGCCACCGCCATACGCTCTGTCGGATCTCGGCAAGGATGCGCTCGCGCTGCTCGATGCGCTTGAAATAGAGCGCGTGCATTTCTGCGGCCTGTCCATCGGCGGCCTCACAGGGCAGTGGCTGGGCATTCATGCCGGACATCGCCTTGGCAAAATCGCCGTCTGCGCGACGTCCGCCAAGATCGGTACCGCCGAAAGCTGGATCGCGCGAATGGAGACCGTGCGGGAGAGCGGTCTTGAGGCACTGACCGCCGCCACCGTCGAACGCTGGTTCACGCCGGGGTTCGGCGCCCTCGAACCCGGCACTGTCGAAAACGTGCTCGACAGCTTTGTCGCGACGTCGATCGATGGCTATATCGGATGCTGTGCGGCTCTGGCCGGGGGCGACTTGCGTGATGATATCGAACGGATCGCCAACCCTCTTCTCGCCGTTTCCGGCGATAACGATCCGGTGTGCCCGCCATCCGACCTGGCAGATATCGCCGCGCGTGTGCAGCAGGGCCGGCATCTGTCGCTGCCGGGCCGCCATATCGTAAACGTCGAGTCGGCACAGGCTTTCAACGGCGCGCTTTTGGAGTTTCTCGGTGCGGAAGCTTCTTCCCCATCGAATCGTGCCAGATGCAGTGATTGACTTGACTCGTAAGATATATCCAATATTCTAGATATATGGATGAAACTCAGACAATCACCGCTCTTGCCGCCCTTGCCCAGCCCACCCGCTTGAGGACGTTCAGGCTGCTCGTCGAGCGGGAACCCGACGGCATTGCCGCCGGCGAGCTGGCCAGGCTGGTCGATGTGCCGCAGAACACCATGTCGGCGCATCTCGCGACGCTGGCCCAGGCCGCGCTGGTCCGGGGCGAGCGTCAAAGCCGTTCCATTATCTATCGCGCCGATCTCGATCGCTTTCGCTCCGTTATGCTCTACCTGCTGCAAGACTGCTGCGGCGGCAATGCGAGTCTCTGTGCGCCATTGATTTCAGATTTGTCCCCATGCTGCGCTCCGACGGAGACGCAGGTAAGTTGAACCGACCGGGAGAGCGCTCATGAGCGGCAAAGCCTATAACGTCCTCTTTCTGTGCACGGGCAATTCGGCACGCTCGATCATCGCCGAAGCCATACTGAACCGGCTCGGCAGGGGTCGGTTCCGCGCCTATTCGGCCGGGTCCTATCCAAAAGGTGAAGTGCATCCATTCACCTTGCAGCTTCTCAAGGGGCTGAACTACGACACGTCGTCCGCACGCTCGAAGTCCTGGGACGAGTTCGCCGCGCCCGACGCGCCGCAGATGGATTTTGTCTTCACAGTCTGCGATGACGCGGCCGGAGAGGCCTGTCCCGCCTGGCCGGGCCAGCCGATGACCGCGCACTGGGGCGTGCCCGATCCGGCCGCGGCGGAAGGCAGCGAGACTGAGCGGCATTTCGCCTTTGCCGAGACCCACCGAATGCTGAGCAACCGCCTCTCGATATTCATCAGCCTGCCGATGACCAGCCTGGACAGGCTTGCCTTGCAGAGGCGACTTGATGAGATCGGGCGCAATGTTCCGAAGGCGGGCTGACACATGGCGTTCGATCTGAAGCGCCGGATCGCGGCGGAGTTTCTTGGGACGGCCATCCTGGTCGCCACCGTCGTCGGCTCCGGCGTCATGGCCGATCGCCTTTCCGATGACGTGGCGGTGTCCCTGCTCGGCAACACCATACCGACGGGTGCTATCCTCATCGTCCTGATCAGCATTCTCGGCCCGGTATCCGGTGCGCATTTCAATCCTGCGGTGACGATCGTGTTCTCCGCCAGGCGGGAGATCGAGCCGCCCGCCGCGGCGCTCTACATCCTGTCCCAAGTCGCGGGCGGCCTTGCAGGAATGTTTGTCGCCCATGCCATGTTCGAGTTGGACATCTTTCAGGCGTCACAAACGGTTCGCACCGGCGCCGGCCAATGGCTTGCCGAGACGGTAGCGACTTTCGGCCTGGTCTTCACGATCCTGGCGGGATTGCGCTTCCGCGGCGATGCCATTCCGTGGCTGGTCGGCCTCTATATCACAGCGGCCTACTGGTTTACCGCCTCGACATCCTTTGCGAACCCCGCGGTCGCGATCGCCCGGGCATTCACGAACACCTTTTCGGGCATTCGCCCCGGGGATTTGCCCGGCTTCGTCATGGCCGAAGTGCTGGGGGCGCTGCTGGCAGCCGCCGTTGCCGGTTGGATGCTCGCCGGGCGGAACGCCTCGATTTCACCAATTGCGGTCAAGGGAGTCGAATGACCATGGACGTCACCATCTACCACAATCCTGCTTGCGGCACGTCCCGCAATACATTGGCGCTGATCCGCCACGCCGGCATCGAACCGAAGGTGATCGAATATCTGAAGACCCCGCCCGACCGCGAGGAGCTTGCCGGCATGATCCGCGACGCCGGCCTTTCGGTCCGCGAGGCGATCCGCGAGAAGGGGACACCCTATGCGGAACTCGGGCTCGGCGATCCGTCGCTTTCCGACGACCAGCTCCTGACGGCAATGATCGAGCATCCGATCCTCATCAATCGGCCGTTCGTCGTCACCCCCTTGGGTACCCGGCTGGCGCGGCCGTCGGAAGCGGTTCTCGATATCCTGCCAGCGGATGCCTTCAAAGGGCCGTTCGTCAAGGAGGATGGCGAAGCGGTTCTCGATGGGGAGGGGCGACGCCTTGTCTGAACTTTCCGCCGCCGATCCGCGGCATCTGCGCAAGCCCGCCGCCGAGGCGCTGCGGCCGCCTTTCTCGACGCATCCGCCGCGCATCCTGATCCTTTACGGCTCGCTTCGCCAGGTGTCCTATTCGCGGCTTCTGGCGGAGGAGGCCGGGCGGTTGCTGGAGTATTTCGGGGCGGAAGTGCGCTTTTTCGACCCGTCGGGTCTGCCGCTGCCGGACGACGCGCCGGCAAGCCACCCAAAGGTCCAGGAGCTCCGGGAACTCTCCGAATGGTCGGAAGGCCAGGTCTGGGTGAGTCCGGAGCGCCATGGGGCAATCACCGGCATCATGAAGGCGCAGATCGACTGGATACCACTTGCGATCGGGTCGATCCGGCCGACCCAGGGGAAAACCCTCGCCGTCATGCAGGTGTCGGGCGGCTCGCAGTCCTTCAATGCGGTGAACACGCTGCGCCTGCTCGGACGCTGGATGCGCATGATCACCATCCCCAACCAGTCCTCGGTCGCCAAGGCCTACCAGGAATTCGACGCGAATGGACGCATGAAGCCGTCTTCCTACTATGATCGGGTCGTCGATGTCTGCGAGGAGCTCGTGAAGTTCACGCTGCTGACCCGCGACGTTTCGCACTACCTCGTCGACCGATACAGCGAACGCAAGGAAGACGCCGAGAAGCTGGAACAGCGGGTCAGACTGAAGTCTGTCTGAACCCCGGACCCGTCCATAACCCATCTGGCGCCGCCTCCCGGCCATCTCCACTACAGCGCCGCGCGTCCTATAGGACGCGCAAAGGTCGCTGTAGCACTTTGAATTGCTGCATGTCCTTGAATCGAGGTCGCTTCAAGGAGACATGCAGTAGTCATACGTCTCGCAAGGGGTGTCTTGTCGACGGTCCGTGATCATAATGGTCCGGCCGTGCCTGTTGACGGCGGCCGTCATGAGCAGGAGCGGCTCCTGCTGCAGGCAAGGACCGAACCCGGATGCGAGGAGGTTGAGCCATGTCACCGGACCGTTCCCGCGCGTTTGATGCTCCCGTCCCGTCCCAGCCTTCAGCGCCTGTTCCGAATTCCGCCGAGGATCGTCAGCGCCGCCGCCTGAAGCGCAATCGCCTGCTGGCGACATCCCTCTTGATCGCCATGGCGGCGGTTTTTCTTGGAACCCACTTGGTTCCCGATCCCGGCTTCGCGGTCCAGCTCTTGCGCGCCGCCGCGGAAGCGGGAATCGTCGGCGGGCTCGCTGACTGGTTCGCAGTGACCGCGCTCTTCCGTCACCCGCTTGGCCTACCGATCCCGCATACGGCTATTGTGACAACCAACAAGGAGCGCATCGGTCAATCCCTGGGTCGCTTCCTGGAACGGCACTTCCTGACCGAGGAGGTGATGCTGCGAAAATTGCGGAGCGCCCATGTGGCCCAGCGGTTTTCGGCATGGCTTGCGGCTCCGGCGACGGCGCCGCTGCTCGCCGAAGCCGTTGCTTCGGCGCTTCCTTATGTCATTCGCACGCTCGACAACAAGGACCTGCAGGACTTCGCCCGCCGGAGCCTCGGCAGACAGGTACGGCAAGCCGACGTCGCGCCGATTCTCGGCCGTGCCATTGATATCTTGACGGCGAGCGGGGAGACGGACGTTCTGTTTGAGCGCGCCCTCGGCGTTGCCGCCCAATGGCTGGAGGAAAACCGCGAGCAGATCTTCCAATTGGTCCGCGAGCGCAGTCGCTGGTGGATTCCCCGGACCATCGATCGAAGGATCGCGGAGGCGATCGTCTCGGGCGTAGCCGACCTCCTCAACAAATTGCGTGAGCCGGAGAGCGAAGTCCGGCTGAAGTTCCGCGAGGCGCTCTACCGTCTCATCGATGACCTGAACACATCACCGGCCCAGCGCGAGCAGGTAAACGCCATCAAGAACCGCGTCCTGGAACACCCGGAGGTTCAGGCCTGGGTCGCAGCCGTATGGAATGGGACCGCACGCATGATGCTGGACGACCTGGCTCGGCCGAACTCGAAGGTGCGTCTGGCTGTCGAGAAATTGTGTCTGCTCGTCGGCCGGGCATTGGCGAGCGACCAGGCCATGTTGGCCCATATCGACTCGTTTCTGGAGAAGCTTGCTGCCTATGTCGTTTCGTGGCGGCACGAGATCGGCGCGTTCGTGTCGGAAGTGGTCAGAAGCTGGGATACGCCCACGCTCGTGGACCGCCTGGAGTTGGTCGTCGGCAGCGATCTCCAGTACATCCGCATGAACGGCACGATCGTCGGCGCCTTTGCGGGCTGCCTGATCTTCCTGGTTTCCCGATCCTTCGGTTGATCGCAACCTGTGAGTACCGGAGCCGGGCTGCTTGCGCCACCAATCGCCAAACTAACGTCACGTAGCGGGCGAAGCCTCACACCCGCGCTTGCACGCTCGTCTCGTTCCCTGTGTGGACATAAAGATCGGCATACCTGTCGCGGAGCACGTTCTTCTGGACCTTGCCCATCGTGTTGCGTGGTAGGTCTTCCACGAAGATCACCCGCTTCGGCTGCTTGTAGCGTGCCAGGCGGTCCTTCAGCCCGTCGAGAACGGTACGCTCGTCGATTGCTGCATCCGGCTTCCTGACGACGACGGCCGTGACGCCTTCGCCGAAATCTGGATGCGGCACGCCGATGACGGCGCTTTCGACCACTCCCGGCATCCGGTCGATCTCCGTTTCGACCTCTTTGGGATAGATATTATAGCCGCCGGAAATCACGAGATCCTTGCCGCGGCCGACGATGTGGACGTAGCCGCGCTCGTCGATCCTGCCGAGATCGCCCGTGATGAAGAAACCGTCGGCACGGAACTCGGCCTGCGTTTTCTCGGGCATGCGCCAATACCCCTTGAAAACATTCGGTCCCTTCACCTCGATCATGCCGGTCTCGCCTTTTGGAAGCGGCTTGCCGCTCTCCGGATCGGTCACACGAAGCGAGATGCCGGGCAGCGGAAAGCCGACCGTTCCGGCGATGCGATCCCCATCATAGGGGTTCGACGTATTCATGTTGGTTTCCGTCATCCCGTAACGCTCGAGAATGGCGTGCCCGGTCATTTCTTCAAACGTCCTGTGGGTCTCGGCGAGCAGCGGAGCCGAGCCCGAAACGAACAGCCGCATTCCAGCCGTCACCTCCCGCGTCAGCCCCAGATGCTGGACGAGGCGGACGTAGAAGGTCGGAACCCCCATCATCGCCGTCGCCTGAGGCATCAGCCGCAGCACCTCGTCGGCGTCGAACTTCGGCAGAAAATACATCGATGCACCGGCAAGAAGGATCACGTTCGACGCGACGAAGAGGCCGTGCGTGTGGAAAATCGGCAAGGCGTGGATCAGCCTGTCGTCGGCGGTAAAGCGCCAGTAGTCTCGCAGCGTGGAGGCGTTTGACAGGAGATTGTCATGGGTCAGCATGGCGCCTTTCGAGCGCCCCGTCGTTCCCGACGTATAGAGGATCGCGGCAAGATCGTCGGGCCCGCGATGGGCATCCGGGAAGTCGGGCGACTCGCCGCGTGCGAGCTCGGTCAGCGAACCGCCGCCTTTCTCGTCCAGCGATTCGATATGGGCCCCGTGGCTTGCGGCGAGCCTGGCAACTCCCTCCTCGGCCGACGGGGCGCAGACGACGAGCCGTGGCTCGGCATCTCCGATGAAATAGTCGAGCTCGGCCAGCGTATAGGCCGTATTAAGCGGAAGATAGACGGCTCCTATGCGCAGGCAGGCGAGATAGAGCATCAGCGCGGCGGGGCTCTTCTCCACCTGCACGGCCACCCGGTCGCCCGGCCGTACGCCGAGGGCATCGAGCGCCGATGCGATGCGGCCCGAATGATCCAGCATGTCGCTATAAGTCCAGGAGCGGCCACCGGCTTCCAGGATGAAGCCGGCGCGGGGGCGCGCGGCCCGGCGGATGGCATCGAACAGATGATTGCTCATGAGGTGAACTCCTTGCTGCCTCTCTTCTTTGCGGCACCGCCTGATTGGACGTCCGGAGGAAGGACGCCCGGAACGGGAACCAGACTGCGGGGGCCCTTGTGGGCGGGCACCAGCCGCCGGATGGCCGGTGCGGCGACGACCTGGCCGCGGGTGGCAAAAGTCTCGTGGTTCGTCTCTATGTCGTCGAGTTTGTAGAGATAGTTGACCATCAGTCCGTGCGCCTGGCGCATGGCACGAGCGGAGCGATCTGCGAGGAAATTGATCCGCTCGAGCCGTGCGCCATTGCCGAGATGGAAGCGCGCGACGGGGTCCACGACTTTGCCGTTGCGGTCGCGGGCCCTCAGGAAATACCAGGCGGCAGCGGCCGTCATGGTCGGCTGGATGCTTGCCAGCAATTCCGGCTGGTCGGCCCATTCCGGCTCATCGAGCGCCGCAAGCTTGCTGCGGTCCGCGGCGGAAAGGGCATCGGAGACTTCGGCACGCCGCTCGCGAGACAGCCATTCGGCAAAGCCTGGCACCGGCGACAAGGTCGCGAAGCTGTCGAGCCGAGGAAACTCGCGGCGCAGATCCTCGACCACCTGTTTGATGAGGAAGTTGCCGAAGGAAATGCCCCTCAGGCCCTCTTGGCAGTTCGAGATCGAATAGAAGACCGCCATCGTCGCATCTGCAGCGCGGATCGGCGCGCGGTCTTCCGTCAACAGGCCCGCAATATTCGAAGGCATCTCCCGCGTCAGCGCCACTTCCACGAAAATCAGCGGATCGTCGACGAGTTGCGGATGGAAGAACGCGAAACAGCGCCGGTCTTCCGGCGCAAGGCGCAGGCGCAGCTCGTCCCAGCCGCCGATATGGTGGACGGCCTCGTAGCGAATGATCTTTTCGAGAATATTGGCCGGCGTCGACCAGTTGATCGGCCGCAATACGAGGAAGCCGCGGTTGAACCACGATCCGAAAAGGTGGGCGAAGTCCGCGTCGACGGCCGTAAGGTCGGGGTTCTCGGCCTTGAGCTTGATGAGATCTTCCCGCATTCGCACGAGCGTGGCGATGCCGTTTGGCGCCAGATTGAGCCTGCGGATCAGTTCCTGCCGGCGAGGCTCGGCCGCCACGCTCAATTCCAGTAGGGCCCTTGGATTGGGTTCGGCGCGATAGGCGTCGATCGCCTGCTCCAGCCGCTCGCTATCGGGCCCGAAGCGCGAGAGCAGCACCATCATGAAGTCACGCCGCTGCTGCGGATCGAAGCTTTGCCAGCGGTCGAGAATGTTCTTCGCAAGCGCCATGCCCGACGCTTCACCCCGGCTCGACAACAGCGTTTCGCAGAGCGCTTCCATCTTGTCCACGGCATCGGCTTCGCCTTCGCGTGCAGGTCCTAACGACAGGAAACGGCGGCCGCGGTCGGTGATGGTCTGCAACATGTCGCTGAAGAAAGACGTCCTGCTCATTGGATTGCCCCCAACATCTGGTTCGGCAGCCACGTCGCAATTCCCGGAAAGAGGCAGAGGATGATGATCGCCAGGAACATCACCAGCACGTAGGGCAGGGAACCCCAGAGAATCTCCTTCGTCGGGATCTGCGGCGCGATGGCGTTGATGACGAAAAGGTTGAGCCCGATCGGCGGCGTGATCAAGCCGACTTCCATGTTGATCGTCAGGACGATCGCAAACCAGTAGGGGTCAAATCCCGCCTGGGTGACGATCGGAAAGAGCATCGGCGCGGTCATCACGATTACGGCGACGGGCGGCAGGAACATGCCGCAGATCAAGAGAAAGACGTTGATGATCAACATCAACAGCCATCGGTTGACTTCCATGTCGGCGATTGCCGTTGCGACGGTCTGGGTGATGAACAGCGAGGACAGCGCGAAGGCGAAGAGCTCGGCGGCTGCCATGATCATCATGATCATGACGCTTTCCTTCATCGCCGATCCAAGAATGCCGGCGACGGGCCGAAAGCGGAACAGCCGGTAGGCGATGATCACCACGAGCAGCGTGAGGAAGGCACCGGCGCCGGCCGCCTCGGACGGCGTGGCGATCCCTCCGTAAAGCACGTACAGCGTACCGGCGATGATCAGCAGGAAGGGCAGGATGCGCGGAAGGCCCGCCAGCCGGTCCCTGATCGAGTAGCGGATGAAACGCGCATCGAATTCATAGCCCTTGCGTTTGCAATCGATGATCGCCCAAGCCATGAACAGGGACGTCAGCAGGATGCCGGGAAGGATGCCGGCCATGAACAGCCGTCCGATGGAGGTCTCGGTCGCAATTCCGTAGACGATCAACGTCACGGATGGGGGAATGAGAATGCCGAGCGTGCCGCCGGCCGCGATCGAGCCGCTTGCGACCGAGGTCGGATAGCCCCGTCGCAGCATCTCCGGAATGCCCATCTTGCCGATCGCCGCGCAGGTCGCCGGCGAGGAACCGGTCATGCCGGAGAAGATGGCACAGGCGCCGATATTGGACAGGATGAGGCCGCCCGGGATGCGGTTCAGCCACCGGTCCAACGAGGTGTAGAGGTCCGATCCCGCCGGGGATGAGGCGACCGCCGCGCCCATCAGGACGAACATCGGGATGGACACATAGGCCAGATTGGCGATACCGGAGAACATCGTATCCCCCAGGACGTAGAAGATGGCGGCGCCGCTCTGCAAATAGAGGGCCGCAAAGGCGGAAAGCCCCAGGGCGAATGCGATGGGCATGCCGGTCGCCAGCAGGGCGAAGAGACAGGCAACGATCATCAGTCCGGAAACGGTCGGGCTCATTGGATGATCTCCCGGGAATGAGGATTGGCGCTTGGCGTCGAACCCGATTCGACGCCGCCATCGCTGATGGTTGCCGGCCCCGCCGACGCAGTCAGCAGCGTCAGGACCTGTGCGACATACTGCAGACACAGCATGGCAAAGCTGACAGGAAGTGCGGCGAGTGGCACCCAAAGCGGCGGCGCCCATACGCTGGAATGTTTCCAGTTGCCTGCCCATGCGTCGTGAAACTGAATCCACGTCGCGATGAGCATGATTGTGCAGAAGAGGAGGCCGAGAAGGCTCGCGATCACGCGTAGAACCGATCGCGTGCGGTCGCCGACCATGACTTCGACGACATCCACCCCGACATGGCCGCCCTTGAGCAAAACATAGGGTGCGCCGAGAAACATGGCTGCGGTTGCTGAAAACACGACGAAGTCCGTTTGCCAGATCGTCGGTTGGCGAAACACATAGCGCATCAGGATCATCTGGCAGACGACGAGCATCGACGCGATGATCAGGGCCGTCGCAACGATCGCGAGCCCGCGCGAAGCATTGCCGACAGCCTCGATATAGGCCTTGAGCATGCATTTATCCTCAGGTTGCGGGACAGACGGCACGGCGCGTCGACGCGCGCCGATCTTTTCGTTCGCCTCACTCGACGGCCAGCGCCTTTTCGATCAGCTTGTCCCCGCCGGGGACGTTGGCGGCAAAGTTCTTGTAGGACGACTCTTTTGCGACTTCGAGCCAGGCGTTGTAGTCCTCCTTCGTCATCTCGACCACTTCCACACCGGCCTTCTTGTAGGTGTCGACCATGACCTGGTCGCCCTTGCGGACCTCCTCATTGAAATAGGCCTCCGCCTTTTCGCCCGCGGCCAGGATCGCCTTTTGCTGTTCTTCCGTCAGGCCCTCAAAGACGCGCTTCGACACCAGCACCGGCTCGTACATGAACCACAGGGCGTTTTCGCCCGGCGCGGTCAGGCACTTGGCCTGTTCGAACAGGCGGTAGGAAACGAAGCTCGCCGACGAGGTATTGGCCGCGTCGAGCACGCCGGTCTGCATGCCCGTGTAGATCTCCGACGACGGCATCGACGAAATCGAAGCGCCCGCTTCCACTAGCATCTCCTCGAAGGCGGGCCCGGCGGCGCGGATCACCTGGCCCTTGATCGTGTCGGGCGAGGTGATGCAATCCCTCTTGGAAGCGAAGGCGCCGGACAGCCAGGCGTCGGCGATCACGATAGCGCCGGCATCCTCGATGACCTTCTTGATGTCCTGCATGAATTCGGAATCGTTGAGCCGCATGGCACGGTCGAAATTGCCGACGAGCCCAGGCATCAGCGTTGCGGAGAATTCCGGATGGCGACCCGACGCATAGTCGAGCGGAAACGACGTCATGTCGAGCAGGCCCCGGGTAACCGCGTTCCACTGGTCGTTCGGCTTATAGAGCGAGGCACCGGGGAAAACCTGGATCTCAAGGCCGACATTCGCCGCACTGACTTCGCGGGCGATCAACTGCACCATCTCGTCGCGAATGTCGCCCTTGCCGCCCGGGAACTGATGCGAAGCCTTCAAGATGGTCTGGGCGGACGCCGTCGAGACGATCAAGCTGCCGAGGGCTGCGACAGCGCAAGCTCCCAGCTTCCGTCGAAAACTGCTCATTTTCTTCCTCCCTGATATTCCGGCCCTCCCGCCGGTCTGGTATAAGAGTGTCTCTATCTTGCGTACCGTGTCAAGATTTTTGTATACAAGAAGCGACAAACTGCATATCAGGGCCGAAATGGAATGACCGATAATATTTTCCACAAGCTGCGCGACGACATTGAAAACGGCATTGTCACCGGCGAGTTCGAACCGGGTGAACGCCTGGACGAAACGCAACTGGCGAAGCGCTTCGGGGTATCGCGAACGCCGATTCGCGAGGCCTTGATGCAGTTGAGCGCGACCGGGCTCGTCGAGATCCGGCCGCGGCGCGGAGCCGTTGTGGTCGATCCGGCGCCGCAGCGCGTCTTCGAGATGTTCGAGGTCATGGCCGAACTGGAGGGCATGGCGGGCGCTCTTGCCGCCCGGCGCCATACTGAGGAGGACCGGTCAGCACTTATGGCTGCCCACGACAAGTGCAAGGAGGCGGTCGCCAGCGAGGACACGGACCGCTACTACTATGAAAACGAGATCTTCCACCGCGCGATCTACGCGGCAAGCCATAGCGGCTTCCTGGAGGATCAATGCACGGCTCTGCATCGCCGCCTTCGTCCCTACCGCCGCCTGCAACTTAGGGTCCGCAACCGGATGAAGGTGTCCTTCAAGGAGCACGGGGAGATAGTCGAGGCCATTCTTGCCGGCGATGCGGATGGGGCGCGGGAGCGCCTGCGCGGCCACGTGGCGGTCCAGGGCGACCGATTCGGCGATCTGATCGCCAATCTTTCGAGCCGTGAACGCCGGCTTGGATAGGAGGCGACGTCGCCACGCCACGACCGAGCATGGCGACATCGCCTGCTGTTGCTCAGGCGCTTCCTCAGCGGCTCGGGACCGGCACTTCGCCGCGATAGTCGTAGAAACCTCTGCCGACCTTCCGTCCAAGCCAGCCGGCTTCGACATATTTGACCAGCAGCGGGCACGGCCGGTACTTGGTATCGGCCAGTCCGCTATGCAGCACGCTCATGATGGCGAGGCAGGTGTCGAGGCCGATGAAATCGGCAAGTTCGAGCGGGCCCATCGGATGGTTGGCACCAAGCTTCATGCTCTGGTCGATATCGACGACCGAACCGACCCCCTCATGGAGCGTGTAGATCGCCTCGTTGATCATCGGGATCAGAATGCGGTTGACGATGAAGGCCGGATAATCCTCCGCCACCACCGCACTCTTGCCGAGCCGCTGCACCAGCGCCTGCACCGCCTCGAAGGTTTCCCTGCTCGTCGCGATTCCCCGGATCAGCTCGACGAGTTGCATGACCGGAACCGGATTCATGAAATGCAGTCCCATGAATTGTTCCGGCCGGCTCGTCCGCCCCGCGAGGCGGGTGATCGATAACGACGAAGTGTTGGTGGTGAGGATCGTCTTCGGCTTCAGGCTCGGCGCGAGCTCATCGAAGATCTTCTGCTTGACCGATTCCCGCTCCGTCGCCGCCTCGATGATGAGGTCGCTCGCCCCGAGATCCTGAAGCGCCACTGTCGTTCGAATGCGCCCGAGGGCAAGGCGCTTTGCCTCCTCCGACGTCTTTCCGCGCGCCACCTGCCGACCCAGGTTCGCGCCGATCCTGGCGAGGCCCGCCTCCAGCCTTTGCGCATCGACGTCCATCAGCGTGACGTCGTATCCTGCAACGGCAAGCACATGGGCGATGCCGTTGCCCATCTGCCCGGCGCCGACGACGCCAACCGTCTCGATCGTCATTTTATTCTTCCTCGGCTTTTTTCGAGAATTGCCACCGTCCAGCCCCCAGAACCGGCGCGGCTTTATCGAGCGCCAAGGTGCTGCGTGACAGAATGATGGGCGTGCGTAATCCGGGCAAGCCCTCGGGATCGATGCGCAACTCCCGTGCCTGGATTTGCGGCTCGTCGATCGCTTCCGCCACCGTATTGATCGGGCCCCCCGGTACGCCCGCTTTCTCCAATGCCGCAATCAGCTCAGCCTTTGGCCGCAGCCTGGTCTTTTCCGCAAGCAGCGAACTGAGCGCTTCCCGGTTCGCCACCCTCGCCGGATTGGTAGCATAGGCCGGGTCGTCCGAGACGCCTTCGAGACCGAGCATGCTGCAAAGGGTCGCGAACTGCCGGTCGTTGCCGCAAGCGATGATCAGATGCCCGTCGGAGGCCGGAAACACCTGGTATGGCACGATGTTGGGGTGCGCGTTGCCCATGCGGCGCGGAACCTTGCCGCCTGCAAGATAGTTCATCGCTTGGTTGGCGAGCACCGCAACGCCGACATCGAGCAGTGCCAGATCGACGTGCTGGCCGAGGCCGGAACGTTCCCGTTCGGCCAATGCGGCCTGGATGCCGATGACCCCGTAGAGGCCGGTAAAGACGTCGATCCAGGCGACGCCCACTTTCTGCGGTTCGCCGTCGGGTTCGCCGGTCAGGTCCATGATGCCGCACATGCCCTGGATCAAGAAATCGTAGCCCGGCTGTTGCGCCCGTGGGCCCGCCTGGCCAAAACCGGTCACGGAGGCGTAGACGATGCGCGGGTTGATCGCGGCGAGGCTTTCAAAGTCGAGGCCGAATTTCTTTAATCCTCCGACCTTGAAGTTCTCGATCACCACATCCGCTTCCGAGACCAAGGATTTGACGCGGGCGAGGTCATCGGGGTCGCCGAAATCGCAGGTGACCGATGTCTTGCCGCGATTTGCCGCGTGGAAATAGGCGGCCACCTTTTCGGTGCCGCCCTTGCCGTCCGGCTGTTCGATAAATGGAGGGCCCCATGTGCGGGTGTCGTCGCCTTGCGGGCTCTCGACCTTGATGACTTCGGCGCCGAGGTCGGCGAGCGTCTGCCCGATCCACGGCCCGGCGAGGATGCGGGCAAGCTCGACGACCTTCAAGCCGGCGAGCGGAGCGCTGTTCGGCGCGGCCATCAGAAGAACGCCTGAATGCCGGTCTGGGCGCGGCCGAGGATCAGCGCATGGACATCGTGCGTGCCCTCGTAAGTGTTGACCGTCTCGAGGTTCTGCGCGTGGCGCATGACGTGGTACTCGATCTGAATGCCGTTGCCGCCATGCATGTCGCGGGCCTGTCTCGCAATGTCGAGCGCCTTGCCGCAATTGTTGCGCTTGACGAGGGAAATCATCTCCGGCGCAAACCTGCCTTCATCCATCAGCCGCCCGACGCGGAGCGAGGCCTGCAGGCCGAGCGTGATCTCCGTCTGCATGTCGGCGAGCTTTTTCTGGAAGAGCTGCGTGCCGGCGAGCGGCTTGCCGAACTGGATGCGATCGAGACCGTATTGGCGCGAGCGGAACCAGCAATCCTCGGCAGCCCCGAGCACCCCCCAGGAGATGCCGTAGCGGGCACGGTTGAGGCAGCCGAATGGTCCCTTGAGCCCAGAGACATTCGGCAACAGCGCGTCCTCGCCGACTTCGACGCCATCCATGACGATCTCGCCGGTGACAGAAGCGCGCAGCGACAGCTTGCCGCCGATCTTCGGCGCCGACAGGCCCGTCATACCCTTGTCGAGGATGAAGCCGCGGATCTGACCGCCATGCGCTTCCGACTTCGCCCAGACGACGAACACGTCGGCGATCGGTGCGTTGGAGATCCACATCTTCGAGCCCCGCAGACGATAGCCGCCCTCGATCTTCTCGGCGCGCGACTTCATCGAACCCGGATCGGATCCGGCATCCGGCTCGGTAAGCCCGAAGCAGCCGATCAGCTCGCCCGAAACGAGACCGGGCAGGTATTTGTCGCGCTGCTCTTCGGAGCCATAGGCGTAGATGGGATAGATCACCAGCGACGACTGCACGCTCATCATTGAGCGGTAGCCCGAATCGATGCGCTCCACTTCGCGCGCCACGAGACCGTAGGAAACGTAATTGGCGCCGGCCGCGCCATATTTGTCCGGCAGCGTCACGCCGAGAAGACCCGCTTGGCCCATCAGCCGGAAGAGGCCCGGATCGGTCTTCTCTTCGAGATAGGCCACCTCGACGCGCGGCAGGAGTTCTGCTTCCGCGAAGGTCCTGGCCGCATCACGGATCATGCGCTCGTCCTCGGCAAGCTGGTCGTCGAGGAGAAGGGGATCGTCCCAGGCGAAAGCGCTGCCTTGTGATGAATGCACGGATGGGTTTGTGGTCACGGATTCTCTCCCGATATCTTTTACGCCCCGATGATCTCGAACGGTAAGCCGATTTTCCCATGTAAGTACCGCTTGTTGCCGTGCGGAAAAAGCCGTATTTGCGTGTAATATCATTCATGGAATGCATAGCTGAGATGCGCCCGCGCCGGTTCCTCCCCTCGATAAGCCTTTTGGCCGCCTTCGAGGCCGTCCTGAAGACCGGCTCGACAGCGGCGGCAGCGCGCGAGCTCGATCTGACGCAGAGCACGGTGAGCCGTCTCGTCCAGAATCTGGAGCAGCAGCTCGGCCGCCAGCTTTTCGAGCGGCACAGGCAGAAGCTGATCCCGACGCAAGCCGCCCACGCCTATGGCCGGGACGTGACCCGCGCGCTCGATCTCATCCAGCGCGGCAGCATGGAACTAGCCGCAAATCCGGGTGGCGGCACGCTGTCGCTCGCCATCCTGCCGGCCTTCGGCACGCGATGGCTGGCGCCGCGGCTTGGCAGGTTCCTGGTCAAACATCCCGGCATCACGATCAATCTGGCAACGCGTCTCAAGCGCTTCAACTTTGCCGTCGAAGGCTTCGATGCCGCCATCCATTTCGGGGCGGACGATTGGCGCGACGCCGGCCACATGAAGCTGTTCGAGGAGCGACTGACGGCCTGCATCTCGCCAGCGCTGCTCAAGGACCATCCGGTTGCCGACGTTGATGGGATGGCCGGGCTGCCGCTTCTTCAACTGGAGACGAGGCCGAACGCCTGGCGAATCTGGTTTGCCGCCCATGGCGCGGAACCAACAAGCGTTACCGGAATGCTCTTCGACCAGTTCGCGACCATGACGCAGGCTGCGATCTCCGGCCTCGGCGTGGCGCTTCTTCCGGATTATCTGGCAGACGCCGAGATAGCGGAGAAACGCCTCGTTCCGCTCTTGAAGAGGGGGGTGCCAGGCTCGGGATCCTATTGGCTGGTCTGGCCGCAATCGCGGGCCAGTTACCCGCCACTCGAATCCTTCCGCGCCTGGCTTGCCGCGGAATTGAAGCCGCAAGCAACGTCGGCTTCCTGACCGCGGACGCGCGGCAGGGCCTACCCTTGACCAGTCGGGCTCAACTATCTATGGAGTCTCTCGACGGTTCCCCGACGGTGAAGCGAAGGGGATTAATAGGGAACACGGTGCGGACGACCCAACAGGGACCAAAACCGTGGCTGCCCCCGCAACTGTGAGCGGATTGCCGTCCATCCTCGTGGCGCCTCGAGCGCCGTGCCACTGTGCCAACCGGCACGGGAAGGCAGATGGACGACAGATATCCGTAAGCCAGGAGACCTGCCGTCATGCGTTCGCTCCAATGTCCACGGGCGGGGATGCCCGGAACAGGATATGCCATGACACATTTTCGCGCCTGGCTGCGCCTTCCTGAATTCGTTCCTTCCCGTTCGAGCCGCTCGCTCGAAACCGCTGACTGACGCGGCGCGACAGTTCCCGCCGTCCGCGCCGTGCGGCCGGTATTCTACAATCGGGGAGATCGATCCGTGACCATCATTCCTAACAGTCGCGGCAGCCTTATTGCCGTCGCTACGCTGATGTCGACTTTCGCCTTCGAGGCTCAGGCCGCCGAAACCACCTATCCGCTGACTATCACCAATTGCGGCCGCCCGATTACCTTCGATAAGGCGCCCGAACGCGCCGTCTCGATCGGCCAGAGCAGCACGGAGATCATGTATCTGCTTGGCCTGCAGCACCGGATGGTCGGCACCGCCGTCTGGCTCGGCCCGGTCATCGAGGGTTACGAGGAGGCCAATGCCAAGGTCGAGCGTCTTGCGGACAACGATCCGAGTTTCGAGAGCGTCGTTGCCAAGAAGCCCGACATCGTCACCGCGCAGTTCCAGTGGCACGTCGGGTCCGAGGGCATCGTTGCCAAACCGGAGCAGTTCGAGGAACTCGGCATTCCGGTTTACACCTCGCCGGCCGATTGCGTCGGCAAGGACAATACGGGTGGAGGCGATGGCGTTCGCCACGCGGTCTTCACCATGGACCTGATCTATCAGGAGATCGCTGAACTGGCGCAGATCTTCAACGTCCAGGAGCGCGGCGAGGCGCTGGTTGCAGAGCTGAAGGCCCGCGAGGATGCTGCCAAGCAGAAGATCGTGTCGGCGAACGGCAAGCTCTCGGCCGTGTTCTGGTTCTCGAGCGCGGAGCTCGACATCGACCCCTATGTCGCCGGCAAGAACGGTGCTCCCGGCTACATCATGCGGGCGCTTGGCATCCGCAATGTCATCGACAGCGAGGAGGAATGGCCGACCGTCGGCTGGGAAGCCATCGCCAGGTCCGAGCCGACGATCATCGTCGCGGGCAAGATGGAGCGTCGCCGTTTCCCCGCAGACGACATCGCCGTCAAGCACCAGTTCCTCAAGTCCGACCCGGTGACCAGTCTCATGCCGGCCGTCAAGGAGGGCCGCGTCGTCGAAATGGACGCCCAGGCGATGAACCCAACGATCCGGACCATCGAAGGGATCGAGGCCCTGGCCGAGGCTATCGAAAAAGCCGGCCTGACCCAGTGAACAGGATGGTGGGCTCCCTATCGAGGACAGGCGCCACAGTGCTGGCGCTTGTCCTGCTGTTCTCGGCGCTCTGGCTGGGTGCGGCGATCGGCGAGACGGCGATCCCGATGGATGTCGTCGCCCGGACGATCGCCAATCGGCTATGGCAGGCGGGCTATCCGCTCGATCCGATCAACGAGGGCATCGTCTGGAACTACCGTTTGAGCCGCGCCGTGGTGGCGGCGTGCTGCGGCTCGGCGCTGGCACTTTCCGGCGTCGTGCTGCAGTCGCTTCTGCGCAACCCGCTCGCCGATCCGTATATTCTCGGGATCTCGGCGGGAGCATCGACGGGCGCGGTCGCCGTTGCCATCCTGGGTTTCGGTGCCGGTCTGTTGACGCTGCCGCTGGGGGCCTTCCTCGGCGCACTTCTCGCATTCGGGCTCGTCAGCCTGCTCGCAATGCGCGCGGGCAGGGGGCATGGTGCCATCATACTCGCCGGTGTCGCCGGCTCGCAGCTCTTCAACGCGCTCACCTCCTTCATCGTCACCAAGGCGGCCAACGCGGAGCAGTCGCGCGCGATCATGTTTTGGCTGCTCGGCAATCTGTCTGGCGTCCGTTGGCCGGATGTCTGGCTTGCTCTGCCTGCCGCTGTGGTTGGCCTTCTTGCCTGTCTCTGGCATGCACGCGCCCTCGATGCATTCACCTTCGGCTCCGAGTCCGCCGCTTCGCTCGGCATACCCGTGCGCCGCGTCTGTGTCGTGCTGATCGGCGCATCGGCCATGATGACGGCGGCCATGGTCAGCATCGTCGGGTCGATCGGCTTCGTCGGGCTCGTCATCCCGCATGCGGCACGGATGCTGGTGGGCGTCCGGCACGGGCTGCTGTTGCCGGCATCCGCTTTGACCGGGGCAATCTTCATGGTCGCCGCCGACGTGGTTTCCCGCGTGATCATTCCGGGCCAGGTGCTGCCGATCGGCGTGGTGACGGCGCTTGTCGGAGCGCCTGCCTTCGCGATTATCCTTGGCCAGCGGGGAGCGGTTCGATGATGCTTTCGGCATGCAACGTCTCATGGTCCACGGGCGGAATTTCCATTCTCGAGAACGTCTCGCTCGACGTCGTCCCGGGAGAATTTCTCGGCATCGTTGGACCGAACGGTTCCGGAAAGACGAGCCTGATGTCGCTTCTTGCGGGTCTCCGGCGACCGAAGTCGGGTCGTGTGCTGCTGGACGGCCGGCCGATAGACGGGCTCGGACGCCGTGAGGTCGCCAGGTGCATAGCCCTCGTCGAACAGCAGGCCGAGACGAGCGAGCGCATATCGGCGCGCCAGGCCGTGGAGCTCGGCCGCACCCCACATCTCGGACCGCTCGCACCATGGTCGGCGGAGGATGACGAGATTGTCGGCGCGGCGATCCGCAACGTCGACATGGAGCCATTGGCGGCGCGGCAGTGGCACACGCTCTCGGGGGGAGAACGCCAGCGTTTGCACATCGCCCGTGCCCTCGCGCAGCAGCCGGAAATCCTGCTTCTGGACGAGCCGACGAACCACCTCGATATCGGCCACCAGATCGGCCTGCTGCATCTCGTCCGCCAGCAGCAACTGACAGCCGTGGCGGCGCTTCACGATCTCAACCACGCAGCGATGTTCTGCGACCGAATTGCCTTGATGAGCGGCGGCCGCATCGTTGCGCTGGGCCGCCCATCCGAGGTCCTCAGCGCAGAGCGGATCTGTTCCGTCTTCGGGGTGGTGGTCGATGTCCAGCATGAGGGCGAGGGGCGCTGTTACATCCGCTACTGCGCGCCCGGTTCGCCGGCCGCCGAAAGACCGAAGCTCAGGAGGATCTCATGATCCTTGCCCAGACGCGTGATTGCGACCATCGTGGCAAACTCGACACCGGCTATGCGGCGGTGGTTTCTTTTCGACCGAAAAGACGGCAAGTGCGGTAGTGTCGTGCTCCCGCGGCCGCTGCCAGTCGTTATGGCGCGGGACAAACTTTGTGCCGATTTCGGCTCGCGCCGCCGCAATCTTCCGGGCAAGCGCCTCACATGCCGGCGCCTTGCGAACATAAGCAAAAGAGGGCAGGGTTCGACATGGTGCGAGCCCGTCGCTGGGCGTTCCACCGGGTGGGAATGCTCCCGCTATATCGGCGAGCGCCGATAAAATGGGGCCGTAGGGCGGGCGAAAAATGAATAACTCCAAACCTGACAGGCTTCACCTGACCTTGGCCGAGCTGATCAGCGACCAGATCGAGAAGCGCCATGCAAGTGAGCTTAGAGCAGTACTCTCAACCGGTAACGAGATCACGATGCATGGAACGTTCACGGTGGGCAGTGACTTCATCATCTACAGAACGACGAAAGACGCCAGCGGGAAATGGGCAATGACGCCGTTCGCGCATATCGTACAATTGGTCATCTGATTTCCAAGCTGCGCGGCTACCGCCGGGACGACACCGAATGTCAGCCTATCCAGGTGCATCCCCGGGCGTGTTAAGAATACGCAGCGCCCGCACCGCATTCTTGGGGCTGAGCCCTTCCATCTTCCAAGGGCCGATCTCTGCTGTATCCCCGGTTAGGAGATAATAGATCGTATAGGTTCCGTCTCCATCGAAACGGCGGCCATATTGATCGCGTCGTTCGGATCTGTTCGGCGGGCCCCCCGCGGATTCCCATGCGCTGATGGTGAGCGCGTGTTCTTCGTGTTTGCTTCTCATCTGCGGCTCTCTTCGCGCCGGTCGCCTGCGCCACGGCGCTCCTCAGTCAACGGAAGCCAGGCCCCGTTCAGTCGGCTTGGGCCAAGCCCGCAACGGTGGCCTCGCGCTTGGATGTTCGGGAAGCGAGATCAGCGAGTTTGGTCCATTTCCTCTTGCTAAGCTGAGACCAGCATAAAAAGAGCATAACGCCATATGCGTCGACTGTGGCTTTACTATGAAAGTCGGTGAAAATCTGGTCTTTGAAAAGATTTATTCCTGGGTCCAGCAAAGATAAAAGTGAAACAAATCGAGCATTGTTATTCTCAGTAAGTGTGCGGCGAGCACCAGTTGCAATTAGGATAAACAAGCGGAATTCGTTGTTTACTTTACGTCTTTTATGGCGCACTTTAAAAAATCCGGATTGGCATTGGCTCCTGGTCGGAGCAGGGGCCTGCAAAGATCCCCCTAATCGACCCGATTAGAGGGAATGAACTCATGACACTCGGCCAAATCGCAGAGTGGACAAGACGCAGCGCGATCGGTCAGCCGCAGGAATTTGCGAAGTGCGCCGAGCTTGTGGCAACCATCATCGTCCACATCGGGTCCGACCGCAGGTCCTCGGCCAGGTCAGAACGAGGTTGCCGTCGCTCACTTCGTGAAGCGCAGCGGAAGCCGCGCTCTGGGCATCTAGAGCAAACGAAAACTGGGAAAATCGCTATGAAAAACCTCATCCCCGCCCGCTTCTACACCTACGATTTCACACGCCTCTTCGTATCGCTTGCCTTTACGCTGGCGATTGCTGTGATTGTCTATTCGGTCCTGTTCGGACGCATCCTGTAGACATCTGAGCATGGGTCGTGTCCGTGCCCCGTCTGGTGATGGTCCTGACCCTAAGCTCTGAACGCTGCCAGTTCGCGGGGAAGGGAGGCGACTCGCTCACGTTCTGCAGCCTAACATTGCATTTGGCCATTCCGAAAACAAAAAGTTGACGTGGCCGCCGCTCTCGTCTATGGGAGGACATCGATACTTTGTTTGCCGATATTTGTTTTTGCCGCGCCTTGCGCGTCTCTTGACGAACTTCCCTCTCTCAAAAGTCGAAACCCCGCTGTGCGCCGCCCAGCGGTGATCAATGTTGCTAAGAAAGGGTTCGTTATGACCACTGGCACAGTTAAATGGTTCAATTCCACCAAGGGCTTCGGCTTCATTCAACCTGACGACGGCAGTGCCGATGTGTTCGTTCACATCTCTGCTGTTGAACGCGCGGGCCTGAATTCGATCGTCGAAGGTCAGAAACTCGGCTTCGAGCTCGAGCGCGACAACAAGTCGGGCAAGATGTCCGCAGGCCAGCTCCGCGCTGCCTGACGCTTTTCGCCGCTAATGACCACGGATGTACTGGCATGGCGGCAAGACGTTTGAAAAGGCCAGGCGCATGTCTGGCCTTTTTCCGTACAAGGCGTCGATAGCTGGCGTGAGGCAATCCTCTGGCTGCTTGAAAGGCGACCTTCGTGACTACAGCGCCTTGCGCGTCTTATTAGACGCGCAAGGCGCTGTAGCACTTTGAAGTGCTGCATGTCTTTGTCCTCAAATCGAGCTCGATTAGAGGAGACATGCAGTAGAGCGGGATGAGGAAAAGTTTTCGCGGTTTTTCACCCGCATCCCGCTCTAACTCTTTAGGATGGAAGTCAAAGGAATAACGATTGAGACACCCGAGCGACAACGGCTTTGCCGAACGGCGGAATGCCGCGGCAGATGCAAAGCGCCAGCTTCTGCAAAAATTCGCATCCGCTCCAAAGGCGACCGACCCTGAAATGCAGGAAAAGCGGGCGGCTCGTGAGGCGGTTAGCCGTGCCAGGGAAGCCCGGCGCGCCGAGCGCGAAACGCTGAAGCTAGCCGAGAATGCGCGGATTTTGGCAGAAGCCGCTCAACTGGCGGCGGCAGCCGAGGCCGAGGAAAGGGCACAAGCCGAAGCCCGCGAGGTAGAAATTGCCGATCGGGTCGCGCGGGTCGTCGCGGACGAGGCAGCCCGCAAGGCCGAACGCGACCGCCGCTATGCGGCCCGCAAGGCCCGTCGAGCCTGACACCTCAACACCTGCGCCCACAACACGGGCGCCGGTATTGCCCTGACAGATGACAGTGGGGCGAGCGAAAAACGGACCGGTTATCATGAACGCACACGCCTATCCAGCCGCCTCACTCGTTGAAGACAATGCTCGAGAGTGGCTGAAGACACTGGCGAAATACCGACAGCCCCGCCTCGGGCGTAGCGCCTTCGAACTTTTCATTACTCTGACCCCTTTCACCATCTTCTGGGCCGCTGCCTGCTTTTCGCTAGCCAACAGCTTCTGGCCCGGGCTCATCGCGGTCTTTCCTGCCAGCGCCTTCCTGCTCAGGCTGTTCATGATCCAGCACGATTGCGGCCACGGCTCGTTCTTCGCCCGTCGCGAACTCGATGACTGGACCGGCCGCCTGCTTGGGGTCCTGACGCTGACCCCCTATGACTATTGGAGGCGTGCCCACGCCGCCCATCATGCGAGTGCGGGCAATCTCGACGAACGTGGGGTCGGTGATATCACCACGCTGACGATTGCCGAATACCGTGCTCTTTCGCCGACAAAGCGTCTCGGCTACCGCTTGTACCGGCACCCGCTTGTCATGTTCGGAATCGGCCCGGCCTGGCTCTTCCTATTCAAGCAGCGCCTGCCGTTCGGAATGATGAACTCGGGTGCTCTGCCTTGGATTTCGACGATGGCGACGAATGGAGCAATCGCCACGCTGGCCGCCCTGATGGCGTGGACCGTCGGTTTGCAGAGTCTTCTCCTGATCCATCTTCCGGTCGTGCTGATCGCCGGTTCAGCCGGCGTTTGGCTCTTCTATGTCCAGCACCAATTCGAAGAGACCCACTGGTCGGAAGGCCAGAACTGGCGATTTCCCCAGGCGGCGCTGCATGGTGCTTCGCATTACGATCTTCCGCCGGTGCTGCGGTGGCTCACCGGCAATATCGGCATCCATCACGTTCATCATCTGTCCAGCCGGATACCCTACTACCGCCTGCCGGAAGTGCTGCGCGACCATCCGCAACTCGCCGACATCGGTCGTATCACCCTTTGGGATAGCCTCAAATGCGTGAGGCTCGTGCTTTGGGACGACCAACGCCGGCGGCTGGTTTCATTCCGTGACGCCGCTGGTGCGGGTGATTGCCCTTGACCGGCGTTCCTCTCCGGGATCGCTGTACCGCTCTCTTGCCGAAGATCGATGAAAGACTAAGACATGATTGAATTAACGCCAACCCAGATCCGCGGCCTGAAGCTCGTCAGGGATGGTGATGTCTATCCCCAGGGCGGGAAGAGGTGGACGCACCTGAATGCCCAGGTCACCTATGCAAAACACGACCGGTTCAAGGAGCGGCCGCAGAAGGTCAAGTTCCTGACTACCGCAACCCTCAACGACCTGCGCGAGCACAGCCTTGTGAAAGCGCTGAATACGGATGTTCCGCCCGAGGAGTCGGCTCATGGCATCACCATGGCCGGCAAGATCCTGCTTCTGAAGATCAAGTAGTCCGGCAGGCCCTTCGCCGGACAGAGCTCCGGCAACCAATCGCTCCAATTTCGCGCCGATTTTGATCCGCCTGCTCTTGGGTTCCGAAAGCTCGGCCCCATCCGCAAAGCCACCAGTTCGAGTCCAAGAACCTCGCCTCGGATAAAACTCGCGCATCCACGGCGGTCCGTGCCGGTCCTGCGGTCCGGATATCAGCGTAACTTGAATCGCTGGTGCACGGGCCTAACTAGACGGAGACCGGATTGCAGGGCCAGCCGTCTCATGATCCCGATTTACGATACCGCTCCGCGCGCCCGCCGTCCCGTCGTCGTCTACGCGATCATCGGGTTGAACTTCCTGATATTTCTCTGGATGATCGCTCTCCCGGAACCGGGCCTCTATTGGGTCCTGGCCCACTTTGCACTCATCCCCCTTCGCTATTCGGACCCGCAACTCGCCATGGCCGCGGGTCTGGATCCGTACGATTACTGGCCGCTGCTCACCAACACCTTTCTCCATGGCGGCTGGCTTCACATCATCTTGAACATGTGGAGCCTCTGGATCTTCGGCCCGGCAATCGAGGCGCGTTGCGGGCGCCCGGGATTCATTCTCCTCTATCTCGCAGGCGCGGTGGCGGCGAGCGCGGCGCATCTCCTTGCCAACTGGAACTCGCCGGTGCCGGCGCTCGGCGCATCCGGGGCAATCGCGGCGATCATTGCCGCCTACGCGGTGACCTACCCGCGCGCAAAGGTCATCCTGCTCGTGCCGGTGCTCTTCCTGCCGCTTTTTGTTCCGGTATCGGCGCTGTTCTTCGCGGCATTCTGGTTTGCGATCCAGATTCTCCAGGGGACCCAGGACCTGTTCGCCAGTTCGATGGGCGCAGGCGTCGCCTGGTGGGCCCATATCGGCGGGTTTGTATTGGGATTCATCTTTGCGAAAGCGGCCCACGCGCTGGGGCTCGGCCGCGACATCGAAACGCGGCAATGGACCGGGTCGGTGCCGAGAATCCCGCGGCGCTGAGCAGACTCCTCTCCCGAAAATCGAACCAGATGTTGGCAGGCAACGCGTGGAGTCAAAGAGTAGCGGCGAGCCAGGCTTCTATGCCCTGCGCCGCGGCGCAGCCCGTGGCCAGGCAGGCGGTCAGCAGATAACCACCGGTCGGCGCTTCCCAATCGAGCATTTCGCCGGCGGCGAATAGGCCGGGCAGCGCCTTCAGCATGAAATGATCGTCGACGGCATCTAGGTGTATGCCGCCCGCAACAGAAATCGCCTCGGCGATCGGACGCGGCCGCTCGAGGGGGATTGCGAGTGCCTTGATCTCGGCCGCAAGGCTTTCGGGCCGGGCCTTTGCCGCTTGCGGCGCGATCTCGCGCAGCAGTGCCGCCTTGGCGCCGCTGAGCCCGGCGCCCTTGCGCAGGCGGTTGGAGAAACTAGCCTTGCCGTCCTGGCGGGCAAGGTCGCGGACAAGGCGCGCGAATGATCGTCCGGGCGCAAGGTCGACGATGAGCTCCGCCTTGCCCTCGCGCTCCAGCCGATCGCGCAGCGCTGCCGCATGCGCATAGACGAGGCTCCCCTCGATGCCGTGACGGCTCACCACGAACTCACCGGGAAAGACGCCCGCTTCGGAGGAGGCGACCACCGATTTCAGCGGCTCGCCGGCGAAGCGATTGCGAAAGCCCTCGCTCCAGGCGACATCGAAGCCGCAATTGGCGGGGCGGAAGTCCCTGACGGTGACGCCTTTGGCGCCGAGCCAAGGCACCCAGGCGGCGTCGGAGCCGAGCCTCGGCCAGCTTGCGCCGCCGAGTGCGATGAGTGCCGCAGCGGGGCGAACGATTTTCCGCCCCTCCGGCGTCTCAAAGCCGTAGCCGTCGTCAACAAAGCCCGACCAGCGGTGGCGGGTGAGGAGCCGAGCGCCTTGCGCTTCCAGGCGTCTGAGCCAGGCCCGCAGCAGCGGCGAGGCCTTCATGGCCTTCGGAAAGACGCGGCCCGACGAGCCGACGAATGTTTCCGTTCCGAGCCCTGCCGCCCAGGCGCGCAGATCATCCGGCGTGAACGCGTCGAGCGCCGGGCGCAGCCGATCGGCGGCGAACCCGAAACGGGCGATGAAGCGGTGATACTCTTCGGCATGGGTGATGTTGAGACCCGATTTGCCGGCGAGCAGGAACTTGCGGGCGGCGGTCGGCATCGCCTCATAGATCGTCACGGCATGGCCCCTGGCCGAGAGGACCTCGGCGGCCATCAGTCCGGCAGGGCCCCCGCCGATGACGGCGATTTCCTTCGGTGCCAATAGGGGTCCCCTCAAGACCTTGCTTCCGCTGGAGCCGGTCCGGTGGATTCGCGCAGGATGAGTTCGACGGGCCAGAGCTCTTGAATCTCGGCCGCGGGCCGTCCGCCAAGCAATTGCAGCACGAGGTCTGCCGCCCGCGCCCCGGCCGCACGCATGGAGGAACGGGTCGCCGATAATGACGGAACCATGTTCTCGGCGGTCAGATAGGGAAAGACGTCGTCATGGGCGATGACGGAGGTATCGCGGCCGACGACGAGCCCGCGCGAACGCACTGCCCGGTAGACCCCGAGCGCCGTCATCATCGAGCCTGCGACGAAAGCGGTGGGGCGTGGCGATTGCTCGAGCAAAGACCGCGCAAAGCGGAAGCCGAGTTCATCGGTGAAATGGCCGTGAACGACAAGGCGCGGGTCGAAGGCAATTCCGCGTTCTTCCAGTGCGTCGCGGTAGCCCTTGTCGCGATGGATCGAGAAGGTGTAGCCAGCGCCGCCATTGATCATCGCGATCCGCCGATGGCCGAGGTCGAGGAGATGCGACGTCGCCCTGCGAATGGCTCCCTCATTATCGATGTCGAGCCACGCATGCGGCACCTCGGTCTCCGACCTGCCGTGGACCAGGAATGGAATGCCGAGCTTGTGAAGGAGGCGGATGCGCTCGTCGTCCGGCCTCGGCGAATGAACGATGATGGCATCGACACGGCCGCTCGTCACGAGCCTGCTGTAGATCTGAATCTCGTCGCGCGTCTCCTGCTCGGCCATCGGGCTCACAAGGATGTCGATGTCCTCGCCGTCCAGCCGTTCGGCCATGCCAATCATGAATTCCGAAAACTGGAACTCGCCCTTTCGCCCCATGACGGCGCCGATGGCGCCGGCCCGGCCGGTCACGAGCCGCACGGCATTGATGTTCGGACGGTAGCCGAGCCGCACGGCCTCTTCCGCTACCCGTTGCCGGGTCTTTTCGCTCACCTCCGGATAGCCGCTGAGCGCGCGGCTCACGGTCGTCGGCGAAAGACCCAGTTGGTGTGCGAACTCCTTGAGCTTCATGCGAGCTTGTCTGATCCCTGACCCCTGTTCCCGTGAGGAATATACGTCTTTGTTTCGCGGAACAACCGACCGTACGCCATTCGACGTCAAGTGGTTCTAGTCAAAGCGATTTAAATTTTGTGCAGTGAACGCACCGGTTGGATGGCAAAGTCTAGAATTCTCCACCAGTGTCGTTGAAGTGTTAAACCACTAAAAACTATATGTATTTGCGTGGTAGCGAGCGAAGCTCACCTCCTGCATCGTTTGTTGTATTGACACGCACAACGGCTTCTGACAGTTTTCTGTGGCCAAACCGATTTCGAATTCCGAGGAGTGATCGAGCGGTTTGAGTTTTGGAGGAGCCATCGAACATGACAATGCTTCTGAGGACGTTGACCTTTTGCGCCGCGTTCGGCGCTGCCGAACTGGCTGCTGCCGCCGAGCTGTCGCTTGCGGCCAACACCACCGGCAAGAACGTGAATTTCATGCGCGAGCAGCTCGACCTGTTCGAGAAGCGGACGGGCCACAAGGTCAGTCTCGTCACCATGCCGCCCTCGAGCAGCGAACAATTCAGCCAGTATCGTCTGTGGCTCGCCGCCGGGAACAAGGATGTTGACGTCTACCAGACGGACGTCATCTGGGCGCCGCAGCTCGCCGACCAGTTCATTGACCTGACGGACGCGGCGAAGGATGTCGTCGGCGATCATTTCCAATCGATCATTCGATCGCAGACCGTCAACGGCAAGCTCGTCGCGCTGCCGATCTTCACCGATGCGCCGGCACTCTACTACCGCAAGGACCTGCTCGAGAAATACGGCAGGACGCCCCCGAAGACCTGGAGCGAGCTGGCGGCGACCGCCATGGAAATTCAGGAGAAGGAGCGTGCTGCCGGGCAGGCGGATCTCTGGGGCTTCGTGTTCCAGGCGAATGCCTATGAGGGGCTGACCTGCAACGCGCTCGAATGGATCAAGTCGTTCGGTGGTGGGCAGATCGTCGAGCCGGACGGCACGATCTCCGTCAACAACGAACGCGCGGCCGCGGCGATCGAAGGGGCCAAGGCGTGGATCGGCACGATCGCGCCCCAAGGCGTGCTCGCCTACCAGGAAGAAGAAGCGCGCGGCGTCTGGCAGACCGGCAATGCCGTGTTCATGCGCAACTGGCCCTATGCCTATGCGCTCGGCAACGGAGACGACAGCGCCGTCAAGGGCAGGTTCGACGTCATGCCGCTTCCGACCGCCGGCGCCGGAGAGGAGCCGTCGTCGACGCTTGGCGGCTGGAATCTCGCGGTGTCGAAATACTCCGACGAGCAGCAGGCCGCGATCGAGCTGGTGAGGTTCCTCGCTTCCAAGGAAGTGCAGAAGCAACGCGCCGTGCAGCTGTCGCAACTGCCGACGATCGCCGCTCTTTATGACGATCCGGAGGTCGCCGCGGCGCAGCCCTTCATGCCGAACTGGAAGCCGATCTTCGAGAGCGCCGTGCCGCGGCCTTCTGCGGCCACCAAGGTGAAATATAACGAGGTCTCCTCGAAGTTCTGGAGCGCGGTGCACAACACGCTCTCCGGCAACGGAACGGCAGCCGAGAATCTCGAACTGCTGGAGATCGAACTGACCGAGCTCAAGGGCGATAGCTGGTAGCCTCCCCTGCATGTGTCCTCAAATCGGCGTCCGATCTTGAGGACAAGAACATGTTGCAGCCGTCGCCCGGGATGGCGGTCCACCGCGGCCGCCATCCCTCCAGTCAAACCTTCGGCGAAAAGCCGGATGGCAAAGGGGACAACGTCATGACCGATCTGACCGTTGCGGATCCGCCGGCCGCCCTCGCGAGCAACGCGCACATCAATTCAGACCTTCGGACACAGCGGGTGCGCTCCGCCTGGGTGTTCCTGGCGCCCACGCTTCTGGTTCTGGCGCTTGTCGCCGGCTGGCCGCTCGTCAGGACCGTCTATTTCAGCCTCACCAACGCATCGCTGACTAACCTTGCAGGCGCCGAGTTCATTGGCTTCGACAATTATCTCACCTGGATCACGCTGAAGAGCGGCCGAACCATTTACCGGGGTCTGCTCGCCGATCCCGCCTGGTGGAACGCTGTGTGGAACACGCTGAAATTCACGCTGATTTCCGTGAGCGTGGAGACGGTCCTGGGGCTGGTTGTCGCTCTGGTGCTGAACGCGCATTTTCCGGGTCGCGGCCTGGTCCGCGCCGCCATCCTTGTTCCCTGGGCGATCCCCACGATCGTTTCGGCAAAGATGTGGGCCTGGATGCTCAACGACCAGTTCGGCATCCTTAACGATATCCTGCTCGGCCTCGGGCTGATCGGCCAGAAGGTCGCCTGGACCGCCAATCCCGATACGGCGATGGTCGCCGTGCTGATCGTCGACGTCTGGAAGACGACGCCCTTCATGGCGCTCCTCATCCTCGCCGGGTTGCAGATGGTGCCGGGAGACATCTATGAGGCCGCTAAGATCGACGGCATCCATCCGGTCAAGGTGTTCTGGCGGCTGACCCTGCCGCTCATCCGGCCCGCGCTGATGGTTGCGGTCATCTTCCGCATGCTCGATGCCCTGCGCATCTTCGACCTGATCTACGTGCTGACGCCGAACAACGCCCAGACGAAGACCATGTCCGTGCTGGCGCGCGAGAACCTGTTCGATTTCGACAAGTTCGCCTACGGCGCCGCCGCTTCGACCATGCTGTTCCTGATCATCGCCGGAATCACGGTCCTTTACATGTGGTTCGGCCGCGTCAATTTCGAAGGAGAGCGCTGATGGTCGCGACAATTTCGAAGCGAGCCGCCTTCTACGCGCTTGTCGCCGTCATCATTGTGGTCGCGGTCTTCCCCTTCTATTACGCGATCCTGACCAGTTTCAAATCCGGGACTGCCCTGTTCCGCATCGACTATTGGCCAAGCGAGATTTCGCTTGCCAATTACACGAGCGTCGTCTCGCATGGCAGCTTCCTGCGTAACCTCGCAAACTCGCTCCTGGTCGCAACTTCGGTCGTCGCCATTTCGCTCCTGTTTGCGGTGACCGCGGCCTACGCCCTCGGACGCGTTCGTTTCCGCGGGCGCTCTCTACTGCTGTTGACAATCCTGTCGGTCTCGATGTTTCCGCAGATCGCCGTGCTTGCCGGGCTTTTCGAGCTCATCCGCGGCGTCGGCATTTTCAACACGCCTCTGGCGCTTATCTTTTCCTATATGATCTTCACCCTGCCTTTCACGGTCTGGGTGCTGACCACCTTCATGCGCGACCTGCCGGTGGAGATCGAGGAAGCGGCGATCGTCGACGGCGCATCGCCCTGGGTCATCATCACCCGCGTCTTCATGCCGCTGATGTGGCCGGCGCTGGTGACGACCGGTCTGCTTGCCTTCATCGCCGCCTGGAACGAATTCCTCTTCGCGCTGACATTCACCTCGTCGAACACCCAGCGCACAGTGCCGGTCGCGATCGCGCTTCTTTCGGGCAGTAGCAACTTCGAAATTCCCTGGGGCAACATCATGGCGGCGTCGGTCATCGTCACGGTGCCGCTCGTCGTCCTGGTGCTGATCTTCCAGCGGCGGATCATTTCCGGACTCACGGCGGGCGGCGTGAAAGGCTGAGCATTTTCCGTCCGGTCAATCGCGGGACGGCTGAGAAATCCGGAGAAACGAACTGGAGAGCGGTGCGCACGTCTGCGAGCGCATCCGCGAAGGAGAGCAAAATGGCAGAGCTTCAACTGCGTGATATCCGCAAGTCCTTCGGCGCCTACGAGGTCATCAAGGGCGTCAGCATGGACATAAGAGCAGGCGAGTTCATGGTCTTCGTCGGCCCTTCCGGCTGCGGCAAGTCCACGCTCTTGCGGCTGATTGCGGGGCTTGAGGAGATCACCTCGGGCACGCTCTCCTTCGACGGGCGGGTCGTCAACCATCTCGTACCGTCGAAACGCGGCATCGCCATGGTCTTCCAGTCCTATGCGCTTTATCCGCACATGACGGTCTTCGAGAATATGGCATTCGGCATGCAGCTTGCCGGCAAGGACAAGCAGCAATGCAGGAAACGGGTAGAGGCCGCGGCGGAAATGCTGCAGCTGACGCCCTATCTCGAGCGCCTGCCGCGCCAGCTTTCCGGCGGCCAGCGCCAGCGCGTGGCGATCGGCCGTGCGATCGTGCGCGATCCGACGGTCTTCCTTTTCGACGAGCCGCTTTCCAATCTCGACGCGGCACTGCGCGTGGCGACCCGCATCGAGATCGCCAGGCTCCATCGCAGCATGCACAACACGACCATGGTCTATGTGACCCACGACCAAGTGGAAGCGATGACGCTCGCCGACCGGATCTGCGTCCTGCGCGACGGGCGGGTGGAGCAGATCGGCACGCCGCTCGAACTCTACGAGCACCCCAACTCCACCTTCGTCGCAGGCTTCATCGGCTCGCCGAAGATGAACTTCCTTTCCGAGGCCTTCGCCACGCCCTTTGAGGCGGACATGGTCGGGATCCGCGCCGAGCACCTGGCGATCGACCAGGAGGGCGGACTCTGGCAGGGAAGTGTCGTTCACTCGGAGATGCTCGGCTCCGACAGCTATATCTATCTCGACATCGGCGCCGCCGAGCCGCTCATTGTCCGGGAAGGGGGAACTTCCAACCACAAACCGGGAGAGACTGTGCGCATTTCGCCGGTCGCCGGCCAGATCCATCGCTTCGACGCGGCCGGTCGATCGATCGGACGCAAGGAGATGCGGGGGGCCGCCTAAAAGCAAGGTTTCGTAAATGCGCCGAAGACAAGGCGTCGGCGAAGCCACGCAAGTCTGCTTGGACCCAGGTATTGAGGATCATTTCCAACCGCCAAACGTTAGACCGGAATGGGTGCTACGCCAGCCCCAGTTCCGCGTTGACAAAGTCAAACAGGGCACCTTCGGGTGCCCGAGCCACGAGGAGAACGACCTTGTCTATCAACGCCATCGTGTGGGGCGAGAACGTCCACGAACAAAAGAATGCTACCGTCCAGGAAATCTATCCCGACGGCATGCACAATACGATTGCCGCAGCGCTGAATGCGGATGCCGCCATCGAGGCGACGACGGCGACGTTGCAGGAGCCGGAACACGGGCTGAGCGAAGATCGGCTCGCCGCGGCCGACGTGCTCCTTTGGTGGGGCCACGCCGCCCATGGAGACGTCGACGACGAGATCGTGGAGCGGGTCGCCCGGAGGGTCTGGGAAGGCATGGGGCTGATCGTGCTCCACTCCGGCCACTTCTCGAAGATTTTCAAGCGTCTCATGGGCACGCCCTGCGCGCTGAAATGGCGTGAGGCGGGCGAACGCGAGCGCGTCTGGGTGGTCAATCCGCGTCATCCGATCGCCGAAGGTCTCGGCGAAAACTTCGTGATCGAGTACGAGGAGATGTATGGGGAAGCGTTTTCAGTGCCGGAACCACTCGAGACCGTGTTCATCTCCTGGTTCGCCGGCGGCGAGGTCTTCCGCTCCGGGCTCACCTGGCGGCGCGGCGCGGGCAACATCTTTTATTTCCGCCCCGGGCATGAGACCTACCCGACCTACCACGATGCCACGGTGCACAAGGTACTGCGCAACGCAGTGAAATGGGCCTACAACCCGCAAGGCACCTATAAGGCGATCCACGGTGCGCCGAACGTGCCCGTCGAAAAAGCGCCGGAGCCGATCGTCGAACGCGGGCCGACGCTGCATCGCGCCGGCGAAGCGGGCTACCGCTAAGGGGGTTGCGATGCGTCTCCTGATACTCGGAACCGGCGGCATGGGAAACAGCCATGCCAATGCCTTTGCCAAGATAGACGGCGTCCAGATGGTCGGTGCCGTCGATGTCGATCCGGCGCGCGCCAGGGCCTTTGCCGCCCGGCATGGCATCGAGCACGCCTTTACCTCGCTCGAGGAGGCGATCGCCTGGGGCGAATTCGACGCGGCGACCAACGTCACGCCGGACAAGGCACACCACCCGACGACGCTGGCGCTGATCGCCGCCGGCAAGCACGTGCTCTGCGAAAAGCCGCTGGCGGAGAATTACGATAAGGCCGCGGAGATGGCCGAAGCCGCCGAACGCTCCGGCCTCGTCACCATGGTCAACCTCACCTACCGCAATGTCGCGCCGCTGCAGAAGGCGCGGGAACTGGTGCTCGCCGGCGAGATCGGCCGGCTTCGGCATCTGGAAGCCTCCTATCTGCAGAGCTGGCTCGTATCGAAGGCCTGGGGCGATTGGGCGAGCGAGTCCACATGGCTGTGGCGGCTGTCGACCAAGCATGGCTCGAATGGCGTACTGGGTGATGTCGGCATCCACATTCTCGATTTTGCAGGCTATGGCACTGGCAGTTCTGTGGAACGGGTGTTCGCGCGATTGAAGTCCTTCGAAAAGGCGCCGGACAACCGGATCGGCGAGTACGATCTCGACGCCAATGACAGCTTTGCCATGACGGTGGAACTGGAGAATGGCGCCATGGGCGTGATCCATGCCAGCCGCTGGGCGACCGGCCATCTGAACGAGCTGAGATTGAGGCTTCACGGCGACCACGGCGCGCTGGAGGTGATTCATACGCCGCAGGGGTCGAGCCTGCGGGCCTGCCTTGGCGAGGACGTGGAAACGGCGCTTTGGCGGGATATCGACGCCGGTTCGGTGGCCACCAATTACGAACGCTTCGTGGCCGCGGTCGAGAAGGGGGAGATGGTCGAGCCCGGCTTCCGCCATGCCGCAAACCTGCAGAAGGTTCTGGATATGGCAATGGAAACCGAAGCGGGGCGCTGCGAACTCGCCGTATAGCGCCTCTACCGCATCGGCTCGAAAATCGTATCCGATTTTCGGAAAGCTCGATGCGCAGATTCAAAGGCTCGATGCTGCCCGGCGGGGATACACTCCATCCTCCCCAAATCGACCAGCGAGCTTGGGACACCAGAGACGCAAAACCCTGAAGCGCGCGCCCGGATCGGATCCGCTGTCTCGCGCTTCAGGGCTACTTCAGGCGTGTGAGTGATGGCGATAGTCCCAGACCGCCCAGGCTGCGAGTGCGGCGACGAGCAGACCCAGAATGACGTGGGTCCACATCGCATTCACGTTCGCCATGAAGCCGAGGAGCCAGGGAGATACGATCAACCACAGGCCGATCACCATATTGGCCCATTCCTCCCATTCGGCGAACGCCGAAAGGGTTGCTACCGCGAGGGCGCCGAGCACGATGCCGACGATCCAGGCGTTCCAGGTCGGAGCAGCCTCGGATGCGAAGCCGATGACCCAAGGAGAAACGAACAGGCACACCGCCAGGACCAGGTTCGCCCAGTCCTGGGCTCTTTTTCCTGCCATAAGAGTGCTGGGCATGACAACCTCCACATGAAGTTGGCCAAAGCGTCACCACTCGCTGGAATGAACGTCCCAACTCCGCTCGACCGAGATCGAGCAGTCGCTGTAACGCTTTGAATTGCCGGTGATTTTATCCAAAAAACGCCGCAAATACAAGAAATCCGTTGCCGAGGAGCTTTATGGCTGTTCGCCCGATGCACGGATCATCAGCCTTTCCCGAGTGGGCAGAGTGGCTTCCGCGTCGCGCGTCGTGTCATACATGCACTTTTCAGGGGCGCCTGACCTTCAGGCCGCCTTGCTGTGCGCACGCGCCGATGGCGTAAGATAGGCGTCGAAGGCGGCTGCAACGGTGCGGATGAGAAAGCGACCATCCCCGCGAAGCCGGATCACGCCCCCGTTGTTTTCCAGGACTCCGTCGCTCTCGAGCATTGCAAGCCGACTATTGCCGTCCAGGAGCATGCCGGGGTCGAGTCCGTGCTCGGCGGCGACGGCGGGAACGTCCACGTGAAAGTCGCACATCAGCCGCTCTATGATCTTCCCGCGCAGACGGTCCTCCCCGGTCAGCCGGTAGCCTTTCGTCGTGGCGAGCTGACCATCGGCGATCTTCTGGGCATAAAGGCCAGGCGGGATTTCGTTCTGCACATAGCCCTCCGGAAGTCGCCCGATCGCGGAAGCGCCGAGGCCGATCAGGGTTTCCGCCGCATCGGTTGTGTAGCCTTGAAAATTGCGCCGTAGCCGGCCCTCTTGCTGGGCCTGCGCCAAGCTGTCGTCGGGCCTGGCGAAATGATCGAGGCCGATGCGGCGGTAGCCGGCGGCCGCAAGGGTGGTAGCGATCGCCTCGGCCTGGGCATGACGGCCTTCCGCATCGGCAAGCGCTTTCTCGTTGATCAGGCGCTGGTGCTTCTTGAACTCGGGCACATGGGCGTAACCAAAGACCGCGAACCGTTCGGGTCGCATGCCGATCGCGGCGCGAGCCGTCTCGATACAGGATTCCACCGTCTGGTGCGGCAGGCCGTAGATCAGATCGAAATTGATGCTTTCGACGCCGGCCCGCCGCAGCCGCGAGACCGCTTCCATCGTCTGTTCCTCGCTCTGGACGCGGTTGATCGCCTTTTGCACGACGGGATCGAAGCTCTGTACGCCGAGGCTCGCACGGCGGACGCCGGCTTCGCCGAGCACCGCCGCCATCTCCGGCTCAAGCGTTCGCGGGTCGATCTCGACTGCGACCTCGGCACCGCCTGGAAGAGCGAAATGTTGCCGCAACAGCCCCATAAGGTCGACAAATTCCTCCGGCTTGATGATCGTCGGGGTACCGCCGCCGAAATGGACGTGATCGATGGTGAGTGTCTTGCTCGCCATTTCGGAAACGAGCCGGATCTCCTGACGCAACACGTCGAGATAATCGAGGATTGGCTGGTCGCGCTGGGTGATTGTGGTGTGGCAGCCGCAATACCAGCACATCGAGCGGCAGAAGGGTATGTGCAGGTAGAGAGAGGCGGCCTTCTCCGCCGATGCGGCGGCAAGCCAGTCGCCGTAGCTGTCCGCTCCGACGGCTGGCGAAAAGCGCGGTGCGGTCGGGTAGCTCGTGTAGCGGGGCAGGCGCGCCTCGCCATATTTCGCGACGAGAGTCGATTGCATGGAGATGTCCTTATTCAGGCGGAATGACACGTGCCGCATTCTAGGGGAATGCCCGTGCGCCTCTTTGCGCCAAGGCAAGGACGAAAGGTGCGTTCTGTAGATTTTGTTTGCTCGCGGTCAAAGTGGTTGGTGGGGGCAGGAGCTAGGGTCGGGCGTATTCCGGTCCGGTCGAGCCGCCGCCGCATCGGAAATGTCACGATGGGCGGTCAAGACGAGAACGACATGACAGAGACCAAGCCCTCCATCGACGTACGCACCGTTCCGCCGCGGGAGCGGCATCCGCGCATCTTCGGCATGCTCGATGCACTTCTGCCAGGAAGTTCGCTGCTGATTACCAGCGATCACGATCCGCGCCCGCTTCACTACCAGCTGGAGACGAATTTCCCCGGGCAGTTCGGCTGGGACTATCTGGAAGCGGGGCCGGAGGTCTGGCGCGTTGAAATCGCCAGGATCGAGGACGGCGCGGGCTGCGAATGCTGCTGCGGGTCGGATCACTGATCCGCCCTCGCATCTGCGACCTCGCCGCCGGACTCCGTCGCGCTTTCCGGAGGCAGAGGTCGCAACCGCTCACTTTTGGATAAGACAAATGCCGGGCGCCACGCTTTCCCGATGGACGATGTCCTATTTCGCCGCCGCCTGCCTGTTCCTTGTGATCGGCGAATGTATGCTCGCGGCGGGCTACGGCTATCCCTTCGCCGAGGTGGGTGCTCCCGAGACACTGGCGCTCGTGCATCTTGTTGCCATTGGCTGGCTTGGCCTCCTGATGGTGGGAGCGCTCCTGCAATTCGTGCCGGTTCTGGTGGCCGCGCCGCTGCGGGGAGGACGGCTTGCGGCCCCGGCGCTGCTTCTCATCATTGCCGGGCTTCTCCTGCTCCTCGGCGGTTTTGGGGCGCTTGCGGGCGGGCCGCCGCTTTCGCCGAATCTGCTGCCCCTGGGCGCCGTGGTGATCGTCGCCGGTTTCGTACTTGTGGCCGGCATGCTCGCGGCCACCCTTCTTGCCGCGCGCCCGCTGCCGCATCCGGCCCGCTTCGTCGCGGCCGGCCTCCTTGCGCTGGTGGCGACGGTATTGATTGGCGCTTGCTTTGCCGTGCTGCTTTCGGGCGCGATCGAATGCGATCTTCTCACCGCCCTTGTCGTTCACGGGGTGCCGCTGCATGCCGCCCTCGGCCTCGGTGGTTGGCTCAGCTTCACGGCCATCGGCGTCAGTTACCGTCTGCTGCCGATGTTCATGCTCGCACCCGACAATGTTCGGACGACCACGAAGGTCGCCTGGTGGGCGGGCACCGCCGCGCTGGGGCTGGTTGCGGCCTCGGTCGGGCTTGCCGTCATCGAGCCTTCGGCCATGACTGGCCTGCTCGTGCTAGCGATGCTCCTTACCCTCGGTCTCACCGTTCTTTACGGAGCAGACGCGGTGCGGTTCTATCGCGAGCGCCGGCGCAAGGCCGTGGAACTCAACATCCGAGCAAGCTATGCCGCCTTTGCAGCCCTCATCGCCTCCGTTGCGATGTTCGCGCTCCCTGCCATGCGGGCCGCCGCCGGGGAGGGGGCTGCCGCGCTCGTCTATCTCTTCGTCTTTGGCTGGCTCAGCGGGCTTGGCCTCGCGCAGCTCTACAAGATCGTGCCATTCCTGACCTGGCTCGAATGTTATGGTCCCGTGCTTGGCCGCGTTCCGGTTCCGCGCGTGCAGGATCTCGTCAGCGAAAGGCGCGCACGCCTCTGGTTCTACCTCTATTATGCGGCCGTGAGCGCGGCCACGTTTTCGCTGTTCATGGGCAGCAACCCGTCGTTTCGCATCGCGGCGCTGGCACAGCTCGCCGCAACCATCGCGCTGATCGTGGAATTCGCGCGCGCCCGAAATCTCTCCGCCGTCGCCGCCGCTTCGCGCTTTCCCGTTGGCGTGCCGCGTCCGCATCTCTTTTTGCCCCCGTTTCGTCACAGGAGTGAGCCATGAACCCCGCGTCCGCAAACAGCCCCGCACCAAGGGAACTCGACGTCCGGCCAATTCTCAGGAGCGGCGGCGAACCGTTCCAGGCAATCATGGAGGCGGTGAGCGGGCTGAAGCCCGGGCAGGCACTGCGTTTGCTCGCGCCCTTCCGTCCGCAGCCGCTCTTCAAGGTGATGGCAGGCCGCGGCTTTGCCCATGCAGCGCGGGAGATCGGTGGTGGCGATTGGGAGGTGCTGTTCACGCCGGAAGAGGCGGGCTCTCCGGTCGCGTTCTCCGCCGATGCCGAGGATCCTGAGGTGTGGCCGGACCCGACCGTCAATCTCGATTTGACCGAGCTCGACCCGCCGGAGCCGATGGTCCGCATCCTTTCGGCTGCCGAAAGCATGCAGGCGGGCGAGGTGCTGTTTGCGCTGCTGTCACGCGAACCGCTTTTCCTCTATCCGGAACTTGCAAAACGCGGACATCAGTGGGCCGGCAATTTCGACGAGACACGCACGACATTCCGCATCTTCGTCCGCGTCGGTAAGGTCAAGGCGTGATGGAAGTGGCAACGAACGAAGCGCTCGCCGGCGCGATCCGCGAGGCGCTGCGCATGATCATCGATCCCGAACTCGGGCGCAGCATGATCGATCTCGGCCTGATCTATGACGTGCGCGTCGAGGATGGCGGCATCGCCCATGTGACGATGACGACGACCACGAGAGGCTGTCCCGCCAGCGAATATCTGAAGGAGGCCGTGAGCAACTGCGTCTGGCACGTCCCGGGCGTCGAATATGCAGAAGTCCGGCTGACCTACGAACCGGCCTGGACGCCGGAGATGATGGCGGACTGACCTTGAAGACCCCTCGCCACAGGTGGCATGGCTTAGCCTGCCCCACCCGCCTCTGGCGCTCACACGTCGCAGGAAGGTCGAGACGGGCACCAAAGCCCCTCCGACCTGCGGTCGGGAGGGGCCTTTTCCACGAATTGCAGAGCGGCCAAGTCTTCGCTAGCGCAGCACCCGACGCTGGCGCAGGAGCATCGGTCCATATTCGAGGCAGAAGAGCCCGAATGCGGCGATCCAGAGCCCTCCGGAGGCGGCATAGAGCGTGCTGGCGGTTTCCGGGAACGTCTCCGCAAGCGGGCGCAGCAATCCTGCGAGTACGATCGCCGCGAAGGAAGCGACGGTGAGCCGCGAGGCGGTCAGCGGACGTCCCGTATGCCCGCGGCTGGCGCGCGTCATTACTGCGAGCATCATGGAGGCGATGGCGCCGACGGTGAGCACATGCATGACGGAATGTTCCTGGACGTGGCCGGCCGCGCCGAGCGCGATCGCGGCGAAGCCCAAGGCAACGAAGGCGTAGGCGATGTGCAGCACGACGAGTAGCATTTCGGGCCAGGTGGACCAGCCTTTCCAGCGCGCCAGCCGGATCGTGTGCAGCGTTGCTGCGATTAAACCGACGGCGGCCGTGACGGCATGATCCGGAACAAGCGTCCAAAGGGAGAGTGCGGCAATGCCCGAGAGGATGGCAACAGTATCGAAGCGGTTGTAGGGGACCGGGAAGTCGGTGCGCCCGAGTCGGTTCAGCCAATTGCGGGTGAAGCTCGGCAGGATGCGGCCTCCGACGATCGTGATGAGCGCCACATAGGCGGAAATGCCGAGGCGCATCGCTCGATGAAGGTCGTAATCGCTCTCGATGACCGCCACGTGGAAGCAGGCATTGGCGAGCGACAACGCCAGCAGACCGCCGAGCACTTTCAGGTCCTTCCACTTCCGCCCGGCGATCACCTCGCGCGCGCAGATGAAGAGGAGAGTCGGCAGGAAGAGACTGTCGATCGCTGCGGCGGCGGGCAGGCCGATGGTGTCCGGCGAAATGAGGGCGGCGCGTCCGGCGAGCCACAGCGCGAACAGGCCGGCGAGCGGCCACCCGGAAACCGGCAGCCGGCCCGTCCAGTTCGGCACCGCGGTCAACAGGAAGCCCGCAAGCACGGCGGAGGCGAAGCCGAACAGCATCTCATGCGCGTGCCAGGCAGGGGCGCCATAGGTGCCGGCGAGATCGGCACGGCCGGTGAGGGCCGCGATCCACAGGGCCATGGCGATGACGGCCCAAAGCGCCGCGCCGAGAAAGAACGGCCGGAACCCGTAGGAAAAAAGCACCGGCCCGGTGCGGGCAAGGCCCCGCGGCACATGACCTGCGCGCTCGGCCAGTTTCGATCCAGTCATGATTGCACTCCGGTGTTTGGTCGGAAACTGGGTAGCGGAGATACCGAGGCGCTTCTTTGATAATTGGCAAATACGCGGCCAGATCGTGCGGACTGCGGCCGTCCATCTGGTCGCTCTCGCTCGCCAAAATGTCGCACCGAGTGCAATCTGTCTGTTTGTTCCACCTCAAAGAGTACCGCACCGACCCTCCTAGGATGAAAACGACCGGGCGATGTTCGTTCCGTTCTTTCAAGGAGAGGTTCGATGACAGAGAAATTTCAAATGACCCGCCGCAGCATGCTGGCCGGCGCCGCCATCGCGGGCGCGCTGACGCCGCTCATCGGCGCGATGTCCGCCCATGCCGAAGACGCCGCCCCTTCTGCCCTGCGCACAGCCGTTCCGGTTGATCTCGCATCGCTACCGCGGGTGAAGGTCGATCTGGTCAGGCCGCCCTTTGTTCACGCCCACACGCAAAAAGCCGAGGGTGGGCCGAAGATCGTCGAATTCACGCTGACGATCGAGGAGAAGAAGCTGGTCATCGACGACCAGGGTACCGAGCTCCACGCAATGACCTTCGACGGATCGGTCCCCGGTCCTTTGATGGTGGTCCACCAGGACGACTATGTCGAGGTGACGCTCAACAATCCGGAAACCAACCAGCTGCAGCACAATATCGACTTTCATTCGGCGACTGGCGGGCTCGGCGGCGGTGCGTTGACAGTTGTCAACCCGGGCGAAAGCGCGGTGTTGCGCTTCAAGGCGACGAAGGCGGGCGTCTTCGTATACCATTGCGCACCTCCCGGCATGGTGCCGTGGCACGTCACCTCCGGCATGAACGGCGCGATCATGGTTCTGCCGCGCGAGGGTCTGAGCGACGGCAAGGGCAATGCGCTCACCTATGACAAGGTTTATTACATCGGCGAGCAGGACTTTTATGTCCCTCGCGACGAGAACGGTAACTTCAAGAAATACGAGAGCGCTGGCGATTCCTATGCCGATACGCTCGAAGTGATGCGCACTTTGACCCCGAGCCACATCGTCTTCAACGGTGCGGTCGGCGCCCTCACCGGTGAGAATGCGCTGAAGGCGCAGGTTGGCGACAAGGTGCTGATCGTCCATTCGCAGGCGAACCGCGACACCCGCCCGCATCTGATCGGCGGTCACGGCGACTATGTCTGGGCGACCGGCAAGTTCCGCAACGCCCCGGATGTCGACCAGGAAACCTGGTTCATCCCCGGCGGCACGGCAGGCGCGGCCTTCTACACCTTCGAGCAGCCCGGCATCTATGCCTATGTGAACCATAATCTGATCGAAGCCTTCGAGCTCGGCGCGGCCGCCCATTTCGCCGTCACCGGCGAGTGGAACAACGATTTGATGACCTCGGTCAGGGCGCCTTCGGGCAGCTGAGCCATGAGCGGCCCGGCCGGCGATTTCCGCCGGTCGGGCCGCTGCTTAAGCAGGTTCCGCAAAAGTGGATCGCAAGGAGGCCGTAATGGCCGCGCTTTCAGAAAAGAGTCAGACTGCCGTTTCGCTTGCGCTCCCGTCGGTGCTTTTCCTTCTCCTTGCAGGTCTCCTCGCACGGGAGACGGGGCTTGTCGGCGACACGGCGGCGGGCGCCGCGCTCGACGAACCGCCAATCGTTCTCGTCACGCCGCGGGAATTCAGCTACCGTGTCTCCGGAGAATTCTTCAAGGGCGGCTATGCCGTCGACGGGCCGATGGTTTCGCTTCACATGGATGGCCCTCTCGCGATCATGAAATACCAGGTGACTGCCGCGGATTATGCCCGCTGTGTCGGAGAGGGGGTCTGTCCACCCGCCGAACCGGAACACCCACCCGCCGACCCCGAACGCATGCCCGCAACGGGCATCAGTTACGATGACGCGCAGGCCTATGCTTCCTGGCTGAGCCGGCGGACTGGCGCGGTTTGGGTGCTGCCGACCGATGAGCAACTTGCCTTTGCCGCCGGCAGCCGCTTTCCCGACGATGCGCTCGGCGTCGACGAGGACAGCGACAATCCGGCCGTGCGCTGGCTTGCCGACTATTACCGCGAGACGGCGCGCAAGGCCTCCCGGGTACCCGAGCCGCAACCGCAAGGCGCTTTCGGCGAGAGCGAGTCCGGGCTTGCCGATTTCGCCGGCAATGTCTGGGAGTGGACGACGACCTGCAGCCGCCGGGTCAGCCTCGACCGGTCCGGAGCGGTGGTGAACGACGCCTCATCCTGCGGAATCTACATCGCCACCGGAAAGCACCGCGCCGCGCTCAGCTCCTTCGTCCGCAATCCGAAGGGTGGCGGTTGCGCCGTCGGGGCACCGCCGGACAATGTCGGCTTCCGCCTGGTGAAGGACACGCGCTGGTACGCGCCGCTTCTGCAAAGGCTCAGAGCCAAAGGGTTCAGCGTTTGACGCGTTTGGCAGGCCTCATCGGCTTTTTTCCTTCTTCGCGGCATGCTAGGAGTCCGGCGGCGATGGACGCATGAAGCGCCGCCTGCGAAGGAAGCTGGAATGAAGATCGACCGGAGTGTCGTACGGTCGCTCTCCCTGTTCGACAGGATGAGTGACGGGGATCTGGACAGGCTGCTCGGCCACGCCACATCGCGGCGCGTGGCGCCGGGCGACAGCGTCTTTGAGCAGGGCCAGTCGGCCACTCATTTCTTCCTCCTCCTGCACGGACGGCTGAAGGTCACCCAGGTGACGGAGGACGGGCAGCAGATCATCGTGCGCGTCGTCCATCCGGGCGACCTCTTTGGTTTTGCAAAGGCGCTGCAGCGCTCCGACTATCCGGGCACCGCGATGGCGGTGGCGGAGAGTGTTGCACTCTCCTGGCCGACGGATCTTTGGCCACACTTCGTCGAGCAGAACCCCTTGCTGGCCGTCGGCGCCATGCAGACGATCGGCAAGCGTCTCGAAGAGGCGCACACGCGCATCCGCGAAATGTCGACGCAGGAGGTCGAACGCCGCGTTGCGCATGCCGTGCTGCGGCTGTCGAGCCAGGCGGGGAAGAAGGAGGAGGGCGGCATCCGTATCGATTTTCCCATTTCCCGCCAGGATATCGCCGAGATGACCGGAACCACGCTTCACACTGTCTCGCGCATCCTGAGCGCGTGGGAGGCCAAGGGGCTGGTAGAGGGCGGGCGCCAGAAGCTCATGATCTGCGACCTCGCCGGCCTGACGCAGCTTGCCGAGGCCGGCAAGGATTGACGGCTGAGCCGACCTTGCAGCGCCGCGCGTCATTTCAGACGCGCAAGGGCCGCAGTAACTCTTTGACTCTGCGCGCATCGAGCTTTCTGAAAATCGAGTGTGATTTTCGGGCCAGTGCTTAGCGGTTTTGTTTGACAGGCATCAAAGAGACGGTGCCGTTTCTGGCCTATCTCCTTATCGAACCGGACAGGGTTCCGAAACGTAAGGAGAATTTCAGTGCGCACAACCGTAAAGAGCCTCGCCGTCGCAGCCATCCTCACCGCCCTTGGCGGGACCGCCTTCGCCGCCGATTTCGAGGTCCACATGCTGAACAAGGGCGCCGATGGCGTGATGGTTTTCGAGCCGGCCTTCGTCAAGCTCAACCCCGGCGATACCGTGACTTTCATTCCCACCGACAAGGGGCATAATGTCGAGACGATCAAGGACATGATCCCCGACGGCGCCGAGCCGTTCAAGAGCAAAATGAGCGAGACCTATAAGGTGAGCTTCGACGTGCCGGGCGTCTACGGCGTCAAGTGCACCCCGCATGTGGGCATGGGCATGGTCGGCGTGGTTGTCGTCGGCGATGCCCCCGCCAATGTCGAGAAGGTGAATGCAGTGAAGTTGCCGAAGAAAGCGCGGGAGCGCCTCGACGCAGCCCTTGCCGCAGCCCTGCAGTAAACCGGGACGAACGCCATTTCCTGATCCCGGCGCGGCTGGTCCGCGCCGGGATTACTCGTAGCGCAAGGCCTCCATGGGCGACTTCTGCGCCGCGCGCATGGCCGGGTAGAGGCCGAAGACAAGTCCAACGAGCGCGGAAAAGACAAAGGCGAGGACGACCGGTTCACCGGTCAATTCGACGCGCATCTCGAAATAGGATTCGGCGACGATGGCGCCGGCGAAGCCCGCCGCGGCCCCGGCAATGCCGCCGGCGACCGAAAGGATCGTCGCCTCGGCGAGGAATTGAGCCAGGACCGTCGAGGGCCTCGCGCCGATCGCCATGCGGACGCCGATCTCGCGGGTACGCTCGGTCACCGAAACGAGCATTATGTTCATGATGCCGATGCCGCCGACGAGGAGCGAGATGGAGGCGATTGCGGCGAGGAGCTGTGTCAGGGCCGCGGATGACTCTTCCTGGAGCCTCGCGCTCTCGGCCACATTGTTGATCCTGAAATCGTCGGCTTGCCCGGGCGTAAGGCGATGCTGAAACCGCAGCACCTCGCGGACTTCGGCTATCGCTTCTTCTATTTGTTGCTCGGTTTCAGCTTTAACGGTGATCATCGATACAGAGCGTGCCTTCGCGGTACTGCGCCCGAAGAGCTGATCGCGCGCCGTGCTCAGGGGGACGAGGCCGACGTCGTCGAGATCGGAGCCGTCCATCGTCTGCCCCTTCCGTGCCAGCAAGCCGATCACCTCCATGGGCAATTGATTAACCCGGATCATCTGACCAATCGGATCGGTCCCGCCGAAGACCTTTTCCGCTGTGGTAGCGCCGAGCACCACGACCTTGGCTCCGGTCGCGACATCCTGATCGTCGATCAGGCGACCAGCAGCCAATTGCCAGTCGCGAGCGACGAAATAGTCCTCGGTGATGCCGTAGACGCCGGACGACCAATTGTCGATCGCCGTCGCCAAGTGCGCGACACCGGCGACGCTCGGAGCCGCCGCGACGATGCCGCTCGCATCGCCCCTGATCGCCGCGGCGTCCTCGTCGGAGAGGGTCGGACGCGTTCCGGCACCGAGCCGGGCGCCCGCCGCATTGGCCGATCCCGGGATGACCATGATGACGCTCGCGCCGAGCTTCTCGATTTCGTCCTTGATAGCCGCCTGCGTTCCCGTACCGACCGCAACCATCACCACGACCGAGGCCACGCCGATAATGATCCCGAGCGTGGTGAGCGCGCTCCTCAGTTGATTGCCGCGCAAAGCCCTCGCGGCGGTACGCAAGATATCCGGCGCTCTCATGGGAAACCCGCCCAGATAGGTGATTTGCTGTCCGGGTGGGGTTCGGCTCGTAGATCCGATGTGATCCGGCCGTCGGTGAGGGTGATCGTACGGCGCATCGTTTCAGCAATGTCGCGGTCGTGGGTGACGATGACAACGGTCGTGCCGGCGGCGTTGACCTCATCAAGAAGAGAAAGTATTTCGCGGCCCGTCATGGTGTCCAATGCGCCGGTCGGCTCGTCCGCGAGGATCAGGTCCGGTTCATTGACGAGCGCCCGCGCAATTGCCACACGCTGCTGCTGCCCGCCGGACAATTGGTTCGGATAGTGCGACATTCGGTCGGCCAGTCCGACGCGCCGCAGCGCGGTGGTGGCCTTCGCGCGCCGAAGGCCGGGCCGTTGCCGGGCATAGGCGAGCGGCAATTCGACGTTTTCCAACGCCGTCAGCCGCGGCAGCAGGTTGAAGTTCTGGAAGACGAAGCCGAAGCGGCGACAGCGCAGCTCCGCGAGCTCCGGCTTCGACATTCTGCCGACCTCTTCCTCCCGCAGGAAGTAGCTGCCACTGCTCGGGGTATCGAGACAGCCCAGAATACCAAGCAGCGTCGACTTTCCGGACCCCGAGGGTCCCATGATCGCGACGGAGTCGCCAGCGACGATCTCGAGGGAGACGTCGCTTAGCGCCTGGACGGGCGCGTCACTCCCGCCGTAGCACCTGCCGATCCGATCGAGGCGGATGAGCGGCATCATTACATCTCGGGCTGGCGGGGCCGGCCGGACACCGCAGCCTGTCCGCCTGCGATCGCCAATCCGGTTATCGCCCTATCGCCCTCCTTGAGCCCATCGCTCGTGATCGCCGTGAACGAGCTGTCGGTTGCACCCGGGCGCACATGAATCGCGACCGGCAGGCCGTCTCGCTCGACGAAGATCCTGGTTTCGAGGCTTCTCGGTTCACCGGGCGGGCGAAAACGCAGTGCCGCTGTGGGCACTGAGAGCTTCTCGCCACTGTCATCAATGATGATTCGGGCCGTGGCGGTCATCCCTGGCAGCAGTCGAAGTTCGAGATTCGGCGCGCTGGCAACGACCGTATATGTCACCACATTCTGGGTCATCTGCGGCTGCTTTCGGATCTGGACGACTTCGCCGCGAAAGACATTGCCGGGATAGGAATCCACCGTGAACTCCAGCCGCTGTCCCACACGGATGCGGCCGATTTCCGCCTCGGGGATCGAGGCATTGACCTGCATCTCGCGGAGGTTCTGTGCGATCGTGAACAGAACCGGGGCCTGAAGGCTGACCGCCACGGTCTGGCCGACTTCGATGCCGCGCTGAATGATCGTGCCGTCGACCGGCGAGCGGATGACGGTACGATCGAGATCGGCGCGCGCCTGCTTCAGCGTGGCCTCGGCCCCGAGCAAGGCGTGCGTGGCGTTGTCGAGTTCGGCAGAGGCGAGGTCGCGCACGGCCGTGGCCTTGCTCTCCTCCAGCTTGGAGCCAGTCCCATTTATGGCGAGCGCGTGCTTGCGTTCAAGATCGGCTTCCGCGTCGCGCAGGGCCACTTCGGCCTTCTGCACTCCGGCCCTGGCAATGCCCACCTGCGCTTCCGCCTGCTCGACGGCGATTTCAAAGGAGAGCGGGTCGATCAGCGCAATCGCGTCGCCACGACTGACCTCGCCATTGAAGTCCGCATAGATTTCCTTGATCTGTCCCGAGACCTGGGAGCTGACCGAAACAAGCGCGACGGGAACGACGGAACCGGTGACCTGGACGCTCTCGACGATCTGGCGCCGTTCGACGGCGGCGATCCGGTAGCTGGCCCCGTTGGACATGCCATGCGCCTCGCCAGTTCCGGCAATATTCAGCCTATTCCCCAACCCCCACTCGACCGTGAACCAGCAGAGGAGTGCCAGGGCAGCCGATGACAACAACCAAAACCGGATCTTTTGCACGGGCCTATTTCCAAGTGCTCGCAGAACGCATTCACATCACACGCGGTAAAAGGCGGGAGGGGGACGTTGTCCGCCTCCCTATCAGCACGCCTTAGAGCGGGCAGTTCGGCAGGCTGCTGCCCGGATTGCACACGACCTCATTCATGGTGCTGCTGCCGCCCGGATCAAGGGTCGTGACTTGCTCTACTGTCGTCGAGTGGTCAGCATTGACCTTTCCGGCCGGATTCAGAGCCGTGCAGGCGACCGTGACGGTCGAGATCGTCGGAGCGGTAGTGATCGTCACGTCGGCCTTCCCGACGTTGCCTGCAGAGTTGTAGCTGACGTCACCGAGCGTCGTGGTCTGCTCGCCGCCCGAAATCACGGGTTGGCTGTAGCTGATGGCCCAGCTCCACTTTGCATTCGGCAGTTCGCCGCAGATGTCAGAGCCATCGACGACCGCAGCAAAAGCACCCGAGGTCATTCCCATCACGGTCGCAGCTGTCAAAATCGCAATTTTACGCATTAAATATCTCCTATCGATGCGGTACATCTCACTCGCGGCATTGGCGCCGCGCCCCCACAGCATCTACGGCCTGAGTGCCCCATCCGCTGCCGTGTTGAGACACCTCTGTGCTCGCGGAGCGGGAAATTCAATATATCTCGGAGATATACCATTCCTTAACCATGTGCCGATTTCCTCAGGGTTCAGGCGTCGTGAAGAAGCGGCCGGAGAGGCAGTGAAAACTTAAAAATGGCATTTATTTCAATTGTATGTCGCAAAATGGCGGTCAGCAGGACGGCTGTGCGATGAGCGCAGTGTTGCCCTTAACCAAACGTTAAAAAACTGCGGTTCGATGCCGATGCCATCGGATCGCGCCCGATTGCCGAAGAGCCGTCACTTTCAAGCACGGGCGTTCGCGAGATATCTACGGCCTGGCGAAGCACCGGTGCCGCGCCGGCGCGACACTGGTGCTTCGCCGGGGGAATAGAAGAAGCGCTGCAACTGTTCTTCCGCGATCTGGCCTTACCGTTGTGATGTTAAATATGCTGTGAAATAACAGTTGATTCCATATGCCGCGAAGATATAATCTCAAGTTGTAACTGTTTAAGGCGCTCTCTACTCCTTTGTAGGTAGGAATAATGAAGAATACTTAAGGCGATCGGTTTGCTCTGGCGATCGTCACGAAGTTCAAGTTTCAGTTTTTTCTGGATAATTTCAGCAGGAATTTTCATCAAAGCTATTAACATCCGGCCGCTCTGGCCTGGGTAGGGGGATTTAAATGAACTATATGCAAAATATAGAGCGCGCTTCGTATGCGGAAGCGGCGAACAAATATTTTGACCAGGCATCTTGGCCTCATCGGATGAAGGCAATTAGTGCATGGAGACTGGTGGCCGTCTCGCGCCTTGTCCTGGCGATGTTTGCGCTGCTGGCAATCTATGTCGATCCGACGCAGCCGGCCCGCAGCAGCGAGCTTGCCTACTTCATTTTAGCGGCCTACGTCATCTATTCGGGCGCGCTGGCGGTGATCCTGGAGCGATTTGTGGTGAGCCGCCCGGCCGCGCATCTGGTCCATGGCATCGACATTCTCACCTTCGGCGTGGTGCTCCACCTGACCGATGGGCCGACCAGTCCTTTCTTCGTACTCCTCACCTTTGCGCTGTTTGCCGCGACCATTCGCTGGGGCTGGCGCGGGGCCGTTTTCACGACGATGGCGACAGTCGCCATTTACGGCATCCTGGCTGTCTCGTCCGAGGACCTGATGGACGACCTGAACCGCGTGGTAATGCGCGGCATCTATTTGGTCGTGGCGGGTGTCCTGTTCGCCTATTTCGGCGGCATTATCGAACGCATGCGGCACAACGTCGCCAGCCTGGCAGGATCGTCGGCGCAGGCTTGGCTCGGGGGTGACACGCCGATCGCCTCCGTCCTGCGCCGGGCAGCCGCGATCACCAGAGCTACACGGGCACTGGCCGTGTGGCGGGACGAAGCGGGGTCGGTCCTCAGGGTCGTTGAGTTCGACCGTGGTGTCATCAAGTACAGCGAAAGCGCAAACAAGCTGCCGGCTGTGGACGGAAAGGTGCGTACCGGTGCCGAATTCTGGCGCGGCGGCTCACAGAAGCTGCCGGACTGGCTCATTGGTGGCAAGGCGGAAAGCATAGTCATGGCTCCGCTTCCCGGCGGCTCGGCGGAAGGCTTTGTGCTCTTCGTCGACTGCGAGGAAACGGGAGAGGACCTGCTGCCGCTGGCAGGCGTCGCGGCAGCACGCATCGGCTGTGAAATCGCAGAGCAGGATTTGAGGCATCAGCTGATCGAGGCCGCGAAGGCCGAGGAACGCGAAAAGCTGGCACGGGACATCCACGACGACCTGCTGCAAAGCATGGCGGCCGTGGCGATACAATTGGCCTCGCTTCCGAAGAAGAGCGGGGGCGAAACGGAGGGGCTCGCCCAGATACGCGCCATTATCGGCGAGCAGCAGGACAAGCTCAGAACCCTCGTACGAGAGGCTACCGGCGAGCGGTCGGCGCAGAAGACATGCCGCGTTGCTGGGCGTCTTAGGAAATTGCTTGTGGAGTTGCAGGCGCAATGGGCCTGCAGCATCGCCCTTTCGGTTGCGCCTCTCGATCTCGTTATGTCGGAGAAGGCGATGAAAGGTGTTTTCATGCTGGTCTCCGAGGCGATCGCCAATGGGGTTCGGCACGGTCGCGCCAGTCGTTTTGAAGTGCACCTCGAAAGCACGCGCACGCTGTTTACGTTGACGATCCGGGACGATGGGGTGGGGCTCCAGGAGCCTGCGAGCATATTCGAATATGAAACCGTGCTTACCGAGGAGATCGGGTCGATCTCGCTCAGTCGGCGCGTGCAGGCACTCGGCTGGCGGCTCTCGCTTGACAATTCCCCTCGGGGCTTGTCGGTGACGATCAGGGGAGCCCTGGAATGAGCGGAGCGGCTATGGAGAAGAGGAGAATGGCGGACAGCCGGCCGACGACGATCCTGTTTGCGGACGACCATCCACTCGTCCTCAATGCGCTGAAGGGGCTGGTTGGCGCCGACGAGACGCTGCGACCGATCCATTTCGTCTGCGATGGTCTGGCGGCCATTTCGGCCCTCGAGAAGGAGGCGCCGGACGTGGCGGTGGTCGACATGAGGATGCCTGGTCTTTCCGGACTGAAATTTCTCGAAGAGGTCCGAAGTCGGAACCTGCCGGTGCGGGTCATCCTTTTCACGGCCGAAATGAACGACGAGGAGATTTCCGACGCGGTGTCGCTCGGGGTGGACGGCATCCTGTTCAAACGATCCGCGCCCGAACACCTGCTCGACTGCATCCGCAAGGTGGTGGCGGGGAGCCGCTGCTTTCCCGATGCAAGCATCGCGGCCGCGGTCGATCGGCAAAGGCAACAGCGCGACAGAATGGATCAATTGCTTCCGCGGCTGAGCCGCAGGGAGACGGACATCGCCATGATGGCGGCGAAGCGCATGTCCAATAAGGAGATTGCCAAAGCCCTGGACATCACCGAAGGAACGGTCAAGGTCCACCTCCACAACATCTTCCTGAAGCTTGGCCTCTCCGATCGGTCGGCACTGAGAACATTGCTGTCACCCGTCGTCGATCCATCCCGGCCGCTTTCGGACGGCTGACCGGGACCTATCGACGCGACCTGGCGTCGGAAAACCAATTCATTTTCGTCCCCAGCCTGCGCCCCTCCCATATGCTGGCACCGTCACATACGCTACGTTAAAAAAGGATGGGTGCGTTTCCAGCAACTTCGACAACTCGTGTTGGGAAAGATGGATTGGAACTCGGTACAGATCGCTATCGTCCTGGTCCTCGTCGCCGTGGTGTTCTTCGGCTTTATCCGGGAGTTGGTGCCGCCCGACGTGGTCGCGATGAGCGCTGTGGCTCTCTTACTCGCGCTCGGCATTCTCAACACTGACGACATCCTGGGCGTTTTCGGCAACAGCGCGCCGGTGACGGTCGGGGCCATGTTCGTCCTCAGTGCGGCCTTGGAGAGGACCGGCGTCATCGACGGTTTGGGACGCGTCGTCTCCCGTGCGGCAAAGTGGTCGCCGCTGGTGGCACTCGGGACGATGATGGTGAGCGTAATGCTCATGTCCGCCTTCATCAACAACACGCCTGTTGTCGTCATTCTCACCCCGGTGGTGATCGGTCTGGCTACCACGGTCCAGCTGCCCGCCTCCAAGTTCCTGATTCCGCTGTCTTTCGCCAGCATCTTCGGAGGCACGACGACTCTTATCGGCACGTCGACGAACATCCTCGTCGACGGCGTCGCGCAGAAGCAGGGGCTCGCACCTTTCGGGATGTTTGAAATCACGGCCGCCGGCCTCATCATGGCCGTCGTCGGTGTCGTCTACCTGGTTGTTGCCGGGCGATGGCTCCTGCCGGACCGCGACAGCCTCGCCGCGCTGCTTCCAAAATCGGAGGATCGGAAGTTCCTGGCCGAAGTGCTCGTGCCGGTCGGGTCGACGCTCACCGGGAAGAAGCTGAAAGAGGCCGGATTCACGGCGGAGCGTGGCTTTCGGGTCGTCGACCTGGTGCGAAACGACGTTTCCTACCGCTGGAGCCTCGACACTGTCGAGCTGAAAGCGGGCGATCGGGTCGTGGTGCGCAGCAAGATCGGCGACATGCTCGCCCTGCGCGAAGCAAGTGACGTCGCCTTTGGCGGTGGTGCGATCCATGCCGTGGAACCGATCGGTACCCAGGAAACCGTCGTCATGGAAGGCGTGGTGGGGCCGCAATCACGCTTTATCGGCCGCCGAGCAGCTGACCTCAACCTGCGGCGCCTTTATGGCGCCTACGTGCTTGCCTTGCATCGCCAGGGCGAAAACATCAGGGGAAACTTCAACGACGTACGGCTGCAGATGGGCGATACGATCCTGCTCGAAGGGCCGGCTGAGAGCATGCGCCGAATGTTCGACTATCGGGAACTGGTCAACCTCATCCAGCCGAGTGAGAAGCCGCTCAGGCGCAACAAGGCTCCCATCGCGATCGGCGCCGTCCTGCTGGTGATGGGGCTGGCGGCTTTCGAGGTCCTTCCAATCGCTGCGCTCGCCCTGATGGCGGCGATCATCGTCGTGGCTTTCGGATGCCTCGAGGCCGAGGACGCCTATACCTCGATCCGCTGGAACATCCTGTTCCTGATCTTCGGTATGCTGGCTCTTGGCATCGCGATGGAGCGAACGGGTGCCGCACGTCTCGTCGTCGATGCCTTTGCCGGTCTCATCAGCTCTTTCGGACCGCTTGCGGTTCTTTCGGCGGTCTACCTGATCACGTCGCTTCTGACCGAGATGATGAGCAACAACGCGGCCGCGATCTTGCTGACGCCGATAGCGGTGGGGCTTGCCCAAGCGCTCGGCGTCGATCCCAGACCTTTCGTCGTGGCGGTCATGTTTGCGGCAAGCGCCAGCTTTGCCACCCCAATCGGTTATCAGACGAACACCTTCGTCTACAATGCCGGCGGGTATCGGTTCGCCGATTTCCTCCGGATCGGGGTCCCGTTGAACCTGGTGATGTGGGTGACGGCAACGATCGTGATCCCGATCTTCTGGCCGCTGTGACGAAGGAAACCGTGAAGGACCGATGAGAGAAGACATGACGGAAGCCGAGCGGCACCCACGCTGTCCAATCTGCGGCGGCACGAGCTTCGAGCCGGGGCCGCGCGGCCGCATGGCCCTAACCGGCGTCCTGCCCCGCTGCAGCGGATGCAAATCGCTGGAACGCCACCGTGCAGCCCGCGTCCTGTTTGACAGGCTCGGCCCCGCACGTTTCGCCGGCTGGTCGGCAATCCAGTTCAGTCCCGATCCAACGGTCGATCCGGCATGGTTCGGCTCCTTCGAACTGTCGGTCTATGGCCCCCCGGATGGGATCGACATCCAACAGATCGACCGCCCCGACGGCGCTTATGACTACGTCGGCTGCTCGCATGTCCTCGAGCATGTCGGCAACGACCGGGCGGCGCTCTGCGAGCTGTTACGGATCACCTCCCCGCGCGGTTTCGTCTATCTCAATATTCCGGATCCGTTTGCCGAGGAGGTGACGCGGGATTGGGGCTTTCCCAAACCGGAAAAGCATGGTCACTGGCGTGTCTACGGTCGAGACGTGGCCCTCCGCTTCGCTCGCTACATCCCGCGGCAGCCGGTCTTGGCCTATCGCGGAACCGATCCGGTCACGGGCGAGGCAACCGGCGCGTTCCTGCTGCCGAGGTCGGCGGAACCCTATCGATGGATCGTCGATCGGCTGGGAAAGGACGTGGAGCTCTTTTCCGGCCCTTCTCTCCAATCAGCGCATCGGTCCGACAATCGGAACTGATTCTCGGCTTTTGTCGTTCCGGGTGGCTCAGCCGGCGAGGGCCGAGCGATCGGACGACGACTCCTCCAAATGAATTCGATCGCGGCCCGCAAGCTTCGCCCGGTAGAGAGCGGCGTCGGCGCGGGCATAGAGGCTAAGGGCGGTATCGCTCGCCCGGGCCGAGGCGATGCCGGCAGAGAAGGTGTAGCGAAAGTCCGGATGCTCCTGCAGAGGCCTGGACATACGCACGGAGGCGAGCATCCTTTCGACGATCAACTGCGCCTGCTCGAGCGAGGTGGCGGGAAGGGTGAGCACGAACTCCTCGCCGCCGACCCGACCGAAGCAGTCCGTGCGCCGGACCAGGTCGTGGATCCGCTTCGCGAAATCCCGCAGCACCACATCGCCGACCTGATGGCCGAACTGATCGTTGATGGACTTGAAGCGGTCGATGTCGAGAACGCAGAGGCAACCGAAAGACGCCTCCTTGCTACCTTGGGGCTGCAACATGTCCTCGACCCGGGCGGTCACGAAGCGGCGGTTGGCGACCCCGGTGAGTTCGTCGGTATAGGAGGCCTTGATCGCCAGGTCCCGGTCCTGCCGGACCGCCCGGGTCTTCGCCTTGAGGCCGGTCACGTCGGTGGCGACGCACAGCATCCAGCCGTCCTTCCGCATCGTTTCGGTCATCCATAGCCACCGGCCGTCGTGAAGATCGGTTTCCATAGCCCTGAAGCCAACCTTGCCGCGGCGCGACTGCGTGGATCGCAGCCACTCTTCGAAATCGGTCGCATTGATCACGGTGCCGCGGCGCTCATGGAAATTCCGCCGCATCAGGTCCGGCCAGAGCGGCGTCTCGTCCGGCTCGATGAAGTAGGCCGAGCGAAAGGCCGGATTGGCGTAGCGCAGCCTGTCGAACTCGTCATAGGCGGCGACGAGGACAGGGGAAGACTCGAACAATTCGTATAGCCGGCTGATGTCCTTCTCCATGGCCCGACTTTAACCGATCTTCGTTATGCAAGCGTTAGACTGGCGGCGAGACTTCAGGGCTGTCTGCACCATCATCATGTCGAGAAAACGGCTGTAATGTGCGGAAGGAATGCCCTCATAGCGTGCGGAATTCCGAGCGGAGCCGGTTCGTTTGTTTGGTGTTTGCCAATGTGCGGCGATGCCATCCGGCTGCAAACTACAGCCGCCGGCCTTGCTTGTCGAAACCATGCAGGGTTTCCGGTCTTGCGACGACTTCGACCTCATCGTCTATGGCCATGCGCGAGCGGCCGGGTACGCGGAAAATGAGTGGCTCGCCATTGGCCAGAGTGCCGTGAACGTAGCTCTCTGCGCCGACGAGCTCGACGGCCCCTACGCGCACCTTTCCCCGGAAATGGTCGCCGCCCGCCCTCTCATCGGCGAGCGTGATATCCTCCGGCCGAATGCCGAGTGTCGCAATGTCGGGACGTCCGACGACAGCGTCCGGTGCCGACCAGACCACATGGTCGTCGGCCATCTCGAGCAGATTCATTGAGGGCGAGCCGATGAAGGTAGCGACGAAAGCGGTCGCCGGCTTCTCGTAAAGCTCGATCGGCGTGCCGACCTGTTCGATCCTGCCGCCGTTCAGAACGACGAGCCGGTCGGCAAGCGTCATGGCTTCCAGTTGGTCGTGGGTGACATAGACGCTCGTCGTGCCGAGGGTGCGCTGCAGGCGCTTGATTTCCACGCGCATCTGGACCCTGAGTTTTGCGTCGAGATTCGAGAGCGGTTCGTCGAACAGGAATGCCGCCGGTTCGCGAACGATGGCCCGACCCATGGCGACGCGCTGGCGCTGACCACCGGAAAGCTGCCGCGGCTTGCGATCCAGAAAGGCCTCGATCTCCAGCGACTGCGCCGCCTTGGCAATCCGACTCTCAATTTCCTCTTTCGGTGTGTTCCGGTTCTTCAGCCCATAGGCAAGATTCTGCCGGACGGTCATGTGCGGATATAGGGCGTAGTTCTGGAAAACCATGGCTATGTCGCGCTCGGAAGGCTCCAGCGCATTGACGACGCGGTTCCCGATCGCGATCTCGCCGGATGTGATGCTCTCCAGCCCGGCGATCATCCTGAGCAGCGTCGATTTCCCGCAGCCGGAGGGCCCCACGAGGACGATGAACTCGCCGTCGGCGATGTCGAGCGAAACGCCACGAATGGCGTCGATATTGCCGTGATAGGTTTTCCGAACCTCATTGAGAGTGATCGTTGCCATTATTTCTCCGTCTCAACCAGGCCTTTGACGAACCACCGCTGCATCACCACCACCACCATGACCGGGGGGATGATTGCAAGGATTGCGGTCACCATGACGTAGTTCCAGGGGGTGGATGCATCCGCGAAGTCCACCATCTTCCTGAGGCCGATGATGATGGTATTCATCCGGCTGTCGTTGGTGACCAGGAGCGGCCAGAGATATTGGGTCCAGCCATAGATGAAGAGGATGACGAACAGGGCGGCGATGTTGGTCTTCGAAAGCGGCAGCAGGATATCGCGCATGAAGCGGAGGGGCCCAGCATTGTCGATGCGGGCGGCCTCCACGAGTTCGCCCGGAATTGTCAGGAAAAACTGCCGGAAGAGGAAGGTCGCCGTTGCCGACGCCATCAAGGGCAGCGTGAGCCCGGCATAGGTATCGATCAGTCCGAGATCGACGATCACCTTATAGGTTGGCAGAATCCGGACCTCCACCGGCAGCATGAGGGTGATGAAGATCATCCAGAAGAAAGCCATGCGCAGCGGAAACCGGAAGAACACAATCGCGAAGGCCGAGAGAAAGGAAATGACGATCTTGCCGACCGCGATCGCTATGGCGACGACGAAGGTATTGAACAGAAGCCGCTCAAGGCTGACACCGACCACGCGTTCGACGCCGCCCGAAAGAGATTCGCCATAGTTCTCCGTCAGACGCCCGCCCGGGGCAAGTGGCATCGGCGGCCGGACGATCTCGGCTGACGTCATGCTCGAGGCAACAAAGGTGTAGTAGATCGGAAAGACGACGACGATGATGCCGATAATCAGCATCAAGTGTCCGATCAGGTTGGAGATGGGGCGCTTTTCAATCATCGGCGACATCAACCATAGTGGACCCGGCGTTCCACGAAGCGGAACTGGAACGCGGTGAGGGCGACAACGATCGCCATTAGGATGACCGACTGCGCGGCCGACGAGCCGAGGTTCAGATTGACGAAACCGTCATTATAGACCTTGTAGACGAGGGTTTCCGTCGCCTTTGCCGGACCGCCTCCGGTGACCGAGTGGATGATGCCGAACGTATCGAAAAAGGCGTAGACGGTATTGACCACCAGCAGGAAGAACGTGGTCGGTGCGAGCAGGGGAAACACGATCGTCCAGAAGCGCCGCGTTCCGCGCGCGCCGTCTATCGCCGCGGCCTCGATCAGGGATCTCGGGATGGCCTGAAGACCGGCAACGAAGAAGATGAAATTGTAGCTGATCTGCTTCCAGGCCGCGGCAATGACGATCAGCGTCATGGCGTGATTGCCGTTGAGCAGCGGGTCCCAGTGAAAGCCGTTTCGCCGCAATAGAAAGGCAAAGGTCCCCATCGCCGGACTGAACATGAATAGCCACAGCATGCCGGCGACCGCCGGCGCAACGGCATAGGGCCAGATCAGCAGGGTCCGGTAGAAGGTCTGGCCGCGCACGACCCGATCGGCGGCTGTCGCCAGGAGCAGGGCGGCTCCCATCGACACCAGCGCCGTCAGCAGACTGAAGATCACCGTGACCTTCAGCGAGTTCAGATAGCTCGGGTCCGAGAGCACCGTGCTGAAATTGGCAATCCCGACGAAGCCGCTCTTCAGGCCGAAGGGATCCTCGCGCATGACCGACTGGTAGAGGGCCTGGCTGGCCGGCCAGAAGAAGAAGACGATCGTCAGTACGATCTGTGGGGCGACGAGGAGATAGGGAAGGATCCTGTTGGGGAAAGTGACTCGCTGCAAAGCAATCTCCAGAACGTTGGCCGGCTCGCGATCGCGAACCGGCCATGATCAGTCAGTTGCTAATTGCTGCCGCGATGGCAGCGTTGCCGCGCTCGACGGCTTTGTCGAGGGTCGTCTTGGCATCCTGCTGTCCCGCCAGCATCGCCTCGAACTCCTCATTGAGGATGTCGCGCACTTGCGGCAGGTTGACGAGGCGAACGCCCTTCGAATTCTCGGTCGGCGCCTTGCCCATCATCTGCAGGATCGGCGTTTCCCGGCCCGGGTTCTTCTCGTAGAAGTCCGACTTCTTGGTTTCTTCGTAGGCCGCCATCGTCACCGGCAGGTAGCCGGAGATCTGGTGTAGCTTGGCCTGAATATTCGTCTGGGAGAGGAAGTTGAAGAATTCGGCGACGCCCTTGTATTCCTCGTCGGACTTGCCCCCGAAGACCCAGAGGCTTGCCCCGCCCGGGATCGTGTTCTGGGGGCCATGTCCCTCGTAATAGGGAAGTTGGCCGATGCCGTAGTTGATGCCGCTCTTGACGATATCGCCGAGGCCACCTGACGATTCCGTCATGATGGCGCATTCACCGGAGGTGAAGAGCTGCTTGGCTTCCGACGTGCGCCCGCCATAGCGGAACACGCCGTCCTTGGCGAGATCGGCGATAGCCTGAAAATGCTCCACATAAAGGGGTGCATTGATCTGGAGCTGGACGTCCAGGCCGGCGAGGCCGTTTTCATTGGTGCCGTAGGGCACGTCGTTCCACGCGGCGAAATTCTCGGTCTGGATCCACGTGAGCCAGGTCGAGGTCAGACCGCAAGGCGCAGCCTCGCTCTCCTTGATCTTCTTTGCCGCCTCGAACACTTCCGGCCAGGTCTTGGGCGGATTGTCGACATCGAGACCCGCCTTCTGGAACGCATCCTTGTTGTAATAAAGGATCGGCGAAGACGAATTGTAGGGGAAGGACAGCATCGTCCCGTCCGGCTTGGAATAATAGGCGACGATCCCAGGCAGATACTGCGACTTGTCGAAGGTGTAGCCGCCTTTCTCAAGTACCTCCATGGCCGGCACGATCGCGCCCTCGGCCGCCATCATCGTGCCGCTGCCGGCATCGAAAACCTGAATGATCGCCGGCGGCTGCTTCGCGCGGAAAGCCGCGATCCCTGCATTCAACGTCTCCGGATAACTGCCTTTGAATACTGGCACGACCTTGTAGTCGCTCTGGCTATCGTTGAACTCCTTGGCGAGTTCTTCGACCATTTCATTGTTGGCGCCTGTCATTGCATGCCACCACTGCAACTCCGTGGCAGCCTGGGCCTGCGACGTGACGGCGCCGAAAATGGCAACGACAGTCGTGGAAACGGAAATCAATCGCATGGAAATCTCCTCCCTGGACGCGGCCGGACCCGAATGGATGCGATACGCGCCGACACCCTGCCGCTCCTCCCGTGAGCGGCGGACCTACTTCTAAAGTGGTCAAGTATCCAAACCACCGCTGGTCAAACATAGCGCCCCGAACACTCCTGTCGAGTGCCTCTTTCTTGCCATTTTGTCGATGCGGATGGGTCGGCGGAACGGGCGAGCTTGTGCCGCAGTAGCGCTCGCCGAATCCGCAAGGAACCGGCGAGCGCTGACAGATCTTGCTGTTGCTACTTTCTCACGCCATCGGTGACGGCTTCGATGACCTGCGTGGCCATGGCGAATTCCCGGCCCCTGTTCTGGATGCTATGGCGTTTTGCGATCCAGCCGAAGTCCGTATAGGCGGCATAGACCGAGCCATCCTTCGCCTGATAGACGAGAACGCGCACGGGCCAGTCGAGGCCGGCGAGCGGATTGGCGGTGATGAACGTCGTGCCGAGCGCCGGATTGCCGAACAACACAAGGCGCGACGGCCGCACCTTGTTGCCGGCGTCGTTGCCGAGGCGCGCCTGGTCGATGACGCCGAAGAAGGTGATGCCCTTTTCTTCGACGCTGCGCTTGATCCGGTTCACCGTCTCGCTCACGGTGTAGCGACTTTTAACGGTGACGATTCCGTCTCTGTCTCCGGCATCAGCCGTCGAGAAGTGAGCCGACGCCGCGATTGCGGTAGCGATCAGGGCGGCCGATCGGATTGCATTGCTGACCTTCATCATCAGAAGCTCCTCTTTGTTGCCACGAGACCGCGCATTCTTTGGTGCCGGGTCGCTGTAGCGATTTGAATTGCTGCATGTTGTGTCCGAAGCCATGCAGTGGTGGTGCATCTCAAACATGCGGTTGGCCGGCTGATTTTGATAATGCCGTCTCTTGTCCGTTTCGATGATCGGACCTTATGGCGACCGGGTCGGTGCGCAGCGCCAAGGCAAACAGCATGGCTAGCGCCAGGGTGACGATGAGCGCCAGCACGCAGGCATTCCATCCAAGATGATCATAGAGTTGCCCAACCAGCAGGCTGCCGAGGAGACCGCCGGTGTAATAGGAGGCGAGATAGGCCCCGCTGGCTGCTGCCTTCTCCGTGTCAGCGATGCGGCCGACCTGGCTGGTTGCAAGCGCCTGGGCGAGAAAGGTGCCGATTGCGATCAAGGCAAGACCTGCAAGCACCACGCCGAGGCCGCTACTCAGGAGGGCGATGAGTCCGAGGACGGCGAGGAAGAGGGTGACAATGATGCCAGCTCCGGCGCCGAGCCGACGCGCGATCAAACCGCCAAGCGGTGTGGTGAACAGGGACGGCAGGAAAACGAAATAGACGAGGCCGAGCTGCATCGGCGAAAGCCCGAGCTCGACGAGACGAAAGTTGACATAGGTGTATGTCCCTATGAACACGAAAAGGATCAGGAAGCCGATGGCGAGCACGCTCTGATGGCGTCGGTTGTCGAGTGCCGAGCGCCAGCTCCCGCTTATCCCCCGTCCGCGCCGGTCCGCCATCATCCGCTCCGTCCGCTTCAATGTGGTCCAGACGAGGGCCGCGCCGGCGAGGTTGAGAAGCGCGAAGGTCTGGAAGTTGATCGACAATCCGCCGAGATCGGCAACCGCAGCCGAGAGAATGCGGCCAAAGAGGTTGCTGGCGACATTGCCGGTGACATAGGCCGCAAGCGCGCCCGTTATCCGCTCCGCCGGGAAGCGCTCCGCAAGATAGGCCATGGTGAGGGTGAAGGCGGTCGCCATGCAGAGGCCCTGCGCCACCCGCAGGCCGGCAAAGAGCGCGATGTCCCGGGTCGTCGAGAGCAGCGCGGTCGGGACTGCGAGCAGTGCGAGACTGACCCAGATTCCGTTTCGCCGATCCACGTTGCGCCCGAACACGCCGACCACAAGACTGGCGAGCGCCATGCCGAAGGTGCTGGCATTGACCGCGAAGCCCATGGTGGCCCGGCTCACATCGAATTCGCGTTGCAGTGACGGCAGGATCGCCTGGGCGGCGAAGAGGTCGACGAGGGTCAGGAATGCGATGAGGGCAATTATGCCGAAATGCCAGCGGTCGGCCGCCGGGCTTGCCAAGACGGACTCGGATGTCGGCAGCGAGACGCGATCGAGCTTCTCCATCACCTATGCTCCTTGGAAACGGACGCTTCCCGCCAGCGGCCGGAAACGTCCTGGGTGGGTGCGTTGCGACCTACAGCGCCGCGTCTTTTAAGACGCGCAAAGATCGCTGTAGGTCTTTGACTTGGCGCATCGGTTCCAATCTCGGGCCGAGAACGGCGGACGAAGAGAAGTGTGCGCAGTCCCCGCCCGCATCCCGAACTAACGCCCTCAAAACCGATCACGTGTATGTTTCAGCTCATCCTGAAATCATCGTGATCCGGCTGCGGCTCACATGGTGTGGTCGTCGTCCTGCATTGGCGGGAGGATGTCGGCCGAGTAAAGGAGGGCCGGCTTCGAGCCGTTGTTCTTCCACCAATGGGCAAGTTCGCCGAACTCGGCAGTTGTTTCGCCAGCCTTGTGTTCGATCGGGACCTTGCAGCTGCTGCGATATTCGGTGATCGAGCCCTCGACGATCAGAATGTTGGCTGGACGTGCCTCATGCGAATGCCATGGCACCACGCCGCCCGGCTGGACGACGAGCTTGCGCAGACGCAAGGTGCTGCCCTTCCAATCACCGCCCTTTGGCGAAAGGTCGATCGAGGCGAGGACGTCGTCGGTGACGCCTTCCGGTGCGGTTGCACCCGGAGCCATGGCATCGGTCGCGACCTGGTCGGCCGGGCAATCCCCGGCGAAGGCTGGCATTGTGGTGAAGGTCGGGGCGAAAAGGCCAAGCGTTACAGCAAGGAGGGTCAGGCGGCCTGCGGTGAACTTCAAGGTCATGTCGGATTCTCCTTTGTGGGATCGCCGGAGATATTCCGGCGGCACGAGAAGAGTGCGGGAGATTTCGCCGACAAAGAAATGCCGCCTGTTTTTGAATTCCATAGCCCAGGGCTATCGCAGAAGAGAGGGCGCGCAGCCGCTTTTGCGGCCGAAGAACTGATCGTGTTCCGGTAGGATCAGGCGATACGCCGCATATCGATCCCGGAGTGCGGGGCGGCCCAGCCATAGGACTTCACCGATCCGACGAAGGTCGCGACGGCCGGCGAAAACCGCCGACCGGCAACAGTCACGAGACACACATCGCGCGTCACTTCGGGATCGGTAACCGGTCGCACCTGCAGCCCTGGAATGACCGCACTGTATTCGGGGATGAAGCAGATGCCCAGGCCACCGGCTACCATATTCTGGATCCAGTCCTCCCGCTCGCTCGAATAGGATATCCGCGTCTTGACACCAACGGACTCGCAAAGATCGGTAAGATAATCCCAGTATTCGCAATTCACACGCCGGAGATAGATTTCGCCGTCTATAGCCGTAATTGGTATGGCATCGTACTGGCAAAGGCGATGGCCGGGGGGAAACGCCAGCATGAATCTCTCGCGGAAAAGCGGCGTCACGTCGAAACGTTCGGGGAAGCGGTCGCTGCTTGCCATGATGGCGACGTCGATTTCACCGGACTCGAGCAGTTCCGACAGCCGGGCGGGCACGCCTTCCACAAGCTGAAGCTGAATGCCGCGGTGGCGCATGTTGAAGTCGGTGAGCAGGCCGGTAAAGCGGCGCGGCCCGATCGTGCACATGATTCCGACTTTGACATGTGCATCTTCGAGACAGAGAAAACGCGTAGCCTCCTGCCGGACGCCGGACAATTCGTCCAGAATCGACTGGAAGCGCGGCCTCAGCAGGTTTCCAAGATCGGTCAGATGGGTAAGGTTGCGCTCGCGTCGGAACAAAAGGCCGCCGACCTCGTCCTCGAGTTGCTGAATGGCGCGGCTCAAGGCCGGCTGGGTGACATTGCATTTCTCCGCCGCGCGCGTGAAGTTGCGGGTATCGCATACCGCCAGGAAATAACGAACGTGGTGAATGTCCATACCTGCCCCCCGAAAAGCCTTTTTGGCATGTTCTTCGGATCGGATCCGGTCCAAAATGTATGATTTCAGATACTGTGGCGATCCGCCCTTGAGTCTCGATTAATGCGAAGCGCCGCAGTCGAGGCGATGAATTTCCTTTGTGCGCGCCGCCTTCGCCAATGCAATTCACCTATCGAATTCATAGCACAGTGGCATTTCAGTTGAAATGAATAGAGCGCCATTCTCTTCCCCGGAAAAAGGCCCTTCGGCCCAAATGTGAGGAGACGTGGACATGCTGAAAAGTACCGCAGAAACCGACTCGATGCTCGGGCGCAGAGCGCTCGAGGGCCGCAGCGCCATCGTCACCGGTTCCACCAGCGGCATTGGTCTTGGCATCGCTCAGGCGCTTGCCAAGGCGGGCGCGGCGGTGATGCTCAATGGCTTCGGCGACCCGGCCGAGATCGAACGGCAGCGGGCCGAAATGGCGGAGGAAAACGATGTCGACATTGCCTATGACAGCGCCGACATGTCGAGCTCCGCGGCAATCCGGATGATGGTCGAGCGCGCCAGCGCCCGCTTCGGGCAGGTGGATATCGTTGTAAACAATGCCGGCATCCAGCACGTCGCACCGATTGCCGAATTCCCGGCGGGGAAGTGGGACGCGATCCTCTCGATCAATCTGTCCGCCGCCTTCCATCTCGTCCAGGCGACCTATGGCGAGATGCGCGCCCGTGGTTTCGGGCGCATCATCAACGTCGCCTCGGCCCACGGCCTCGTCGCCTCGCCCTTCAAATCGGCTTATGTTGCTGCCAAGCACGGCCTCGTCGGATTCACCAAGGTGGTGGCTCTCGAGGGCGCGGAATTCGGTATTACCGCCAATGCGATCTGTCCCGGTTATGTCTGGACGCCGCTCGTCGAACAACAGATCGAAGACCAGGCAAAATCGCATGGCATCGCTCGCGATGCGGTCATCCGCGACGTGTTCTTGAAGAACCAGCCCACGAAGCGCTTCGCAACGGTCGAGGAGATGGGCGCGCTCAGCGTCTTTCTCTGCAGCAGCGCAGCCGCGTCGATTACCGGGACTGCCATCCCGGTCGACGGTGGCTGGACGGCCCACTGAGCGAGAGGAAGAGAGCGATGAACAAGCACGCCACCATGAACATGCCCGTAGTTCAGGACGAGGAGATATCCTCCAGGGTTGCGGCGCGACCGCCGCGAACCCTCAATCTGGCGCTGCAGGGAGGTGGCGCGCACGGCGCTTTCACCTGGGGCGTGCTCGACCGGCTGCTCGACGAGCCGAGCCTTTCCTTCGAAGGCGTCGTCGCAACGAGCGCCGGAGCCATGAATGCCGCGGTCCTTGCCTATGGGCTGGCAGAGGGAGGGCGCAGCGGCGCGCAGAAGGCGCTTGCCAATTTCTGGCGCCGTATCAGCCATGCGGCCGCCTTCAGCCCGCTTCAGCCGAGCTTTCTCGATCGCATGACGGGCTCGAAATCATTGGAGCACTCGCCAGCCTTCGTCATCTTCGACATGGTGACGCGACTGCTGTCGCCCTACCAGTTCAATCCGTTGAACTACAATCCGCTGCGTCGGGTGCTTGAGCAGTCCATCGAGCTCGATGCGATCCGCATGGCGCGTTGTCCGGTCAAGCTCAATATCTGCGCAACCAATGTGCGTACCGGCAAGGTCAAGGTGTTTTCGAATGACGAGATTTCGATCGATGCCGTCATGGCATCAGCCTGTCTGCCCTTCCTGTTCCAGGCCGTCGAGATCGACGGCGAGGCCTATTGGGACGGCGGCTATATGGGGAATCCCGCGATCTTTCCGTTGATCTATAGCTGCGACACGCCGGACGTGCTGGTGGTCCATATCAATCCCCTGGAGCGAACGGAACTGCCGCGAACGGCAGGGGAGATCCTCAACAGGATCAACGAAATCAGCTTCAACTCCTCGCTGCTCCGCGAGATGCGGGCGATTGCCTTCGTGACGCAACTGATCGATTCCAAGGCCGGCGATGGCCTCGATCTGAAGCGCATCTTCGTGCACGGCATTTCCGACGACGAGACGATGAGAAACTTAAGCGTCTCGAGCAAGCTCAATGCCGAATGGGGCGCCCTCGTCGACCTGCGCGACCGCGGCCGAGAATGCGCCGAGGCGTGGCTCGAGGAAAACTATGACGCGATCGGCAATCGCTCCAGCGTCGACATCAGCACGCGCTATCTCTAGAGCGCGTTTCGATCTGACTGGATCAGATCGGCGCTCTAACGCTTGAGGCATGATCTTATCGATCCTCGTTTCACTCCGGTCGGATCATGCTCTAACTTAAGCTAAAGCTAGTTGCTCCAAGCGGAATCATAGCTCCATGCCTCATACGTTTCGATACGGCCCCCGTCGGTGGACTTCACTTCAAGCGAGGTCAGGTCTGTGATCTTATAGGTACGGCGCGTCCCGCAGACCGCGCCCCCATTGGCGAAGACCTCGACGACGCCGCGATCGAAGAACAACGTCAACCGTTCGAGCGTCAGCGGCGCTGAGCGGTACTCGATGTCACCATTATCCTCCGCCACGGCCAGCTCAAGCCGGCGGGCGCTGTGAGCCAACCTAAAGCTCTCCCCGTCGCTGCCCCGCGCGATGATCTGAACTCCATCCAGATCGCCTGCCAAAGACAACTCGATGGGACGCCCCGGTTCGCATGCGAATTGAAAAGGTGCAGACTGGGGAAGAGTGCGGGCGCGCAGGCGCTGGCAACCCTTCTCCGGCATCATTGTCAAATTGCGTTGGGCGTCGAGGCCGAGCACGCGCGGGAGCGACAGCTCCCCGCTATACGGCGAACCTCCTGGCTTGCGGAATTCCCAATTGAAGAGCCAGGCAAAAGCGATCTGGCGGTCCTTTGCCAGGAAGCTCTGCATCGCGTAAAAATCCGTGCCGAAATCCAACTCCTGCAAAGTGGGAGTCGCGGGCATGAAGCGGTCGCCCTCGAACGTGCCGACCTGTGCGTAAAGCAGGTTATGACGGCCGGTTTCCGGCTCAGTGTATCCTACAAAGCCGATCACCAGCACATGATGACAATCGAGCTCGAAAAAATCCGGGCACTCCACGCAGCGTGCGCCGTGCCGGCGAAAATGCTCGGGAGCGCGATAGAGGACGGACAAGAATTTCCAGTCCTCGCCGTCCTCGGACCCATAGAGCAGGACGGCCGGATCACCGTCGATCGCCGCGCCGAGGACCATCCGAAATGTGCCGCGGGCCGCATCGTACCACACCTTGGGGTCACGGAAGTCGTGGGCACTACCATCGGGACCGTTGACAAGCACCAACTTATCGGCATCCGGACGCAGGAGATCGGCCGATGGCAGCACTCGCTTCTGCACCTCCTTGTAGTCCTTGAACAGGTCGTAGGCCGGCAGTCGTTCTGTGTAGTAGAAGCTGAGCTTGCCCTCGGGGCCAACGAAGGCACTTCCCGAGAAGGCGCCGCCGGTGGCGCCTAGCGACCAAAGATTCTGTTCCGGATGCAGGAAGATCGGCAGATGGATCCAACGGTAGAGATCATCGCTGACGGCATGGCCCCAGTGCATGGGTCCCCATTCGGATTCAACGGGGTGGAACTGGTAAAAGAGGTGATAGCGGCCGTCGACGAAACACAGCCCGTTCGGATCGTTCATCCAGGCCTGAAACGGCGAGAATCTGAGCTGCGGGCGATTTGCATCGCTCTCGTACCACTCCGGCCAGGATGTCCTCGGTCGAGCGATGACGCGGCCATCGCGCAACTCCAAGAAAGTCACGCCTTTCTCAGCAACGTCGTCCGGGTTGAAGCTGTAAAGCAGTGGAATTTCAATGGCGCCATGGTCCCATTCTAGCGTGAGCGGACCGGCCGCATAATGAGTATAGGAATAGAATTGAAAATAGGGCGGCAGCCGCGCGATCCGGTAAACGACCCGATCGCCGGCACGCAGAACGAAGGCATCGGCGTCATCCTCCGGAGCTGATTTTCCAGGCTTCTTCCGAGCCCAGATCTCGAACCGCACGCCGCGCTCAGCATCCAATTGCGCCCTGTTCTTCATTCGATGGCCTTATTGATGATTCTTTCCGACACTGAATTTCGAGAGTCAGCGTTTGATTTATATTGAAAGTTCCCCATTTTTCCCGGGAACTGGGGTGCCCCTAAATGCATTCTTTGTTTTGTCCATCTCAACCTGTTCGTCATTCCCTGAATCTAGGACTATATTACGTACAGACCCTTTTTGAACTAGTACAGACGTTACTTCAAGCTCCTTCAAATTGCTAATTGAAAGCAACGCTCCCACTTGTGTTGAAAAACAGGCACTGTTTGGTGCATCATTGGTGTGCGATATTTCGGTTGTGGCCACGATATGATTATTGGCTATGTAATTGCCGATACCGGAGACAACGTTGATTATCACCGGCTTTACGCCGGCAGGCTTGACATATTCGGTATCTATTGTTTCCGAGATGTGGTTCGCAATTATCGAATTGTTGCTGCCGTCGATTTGCAAAAGTCCGAACAGATCATCCAAGCCGTTATCGTACTTCTGCATCGGTGCCCACGGCTCGCGATCTCGCAAAAAGTGATTTGAGGAAACCAAATTTTCGCAACAGTTGGCAGCAAAAACCAACATTCCGGGATAAAACGAATGGAATCTATTTCCTGTGAGCGAGGAACGCACCACGCCGGAAAAATAGACACTGCTGGCACCTCGAGGGAATACGTTGTTTGAGGATACTAGAATGCCTCCGTAATTTTCGGCATAAATGGAATGCCCTCTATATCCGGCTCCGACAAAATTATTCGCAATTCTTGAGGCCTGCCCCATACCTTTCAGTTCGATACAGTTCCCGCACTCGGCAATGAAGTTGTTGTCTATCGCCAGCGCATCTGCATCATAAACAATAACTCCATGCTCCAGATAGATGAGACCCATTCCCGTTATTCGGAATGAGTCATTGGCGCTACCTACATATATTCCCGTTTTGCCATTCTTGTATGTATTTTCCGGATCATTTTGCTCCGAACCATCACTAATGAAGTGCAAGCCATCGATGCAAAAGTCGGCAAACTCCACAGAGCTTATGCGAGGATTCCCAGTTCGCTTGACATAAAATGCAGCTCCGGCAGCCTCACCGTCGGCGGCATCTGGAGAAATGTCCACAAGCATGCGACTTCCGCCCGGCCACACTTCGTGCCAGCGTGCCGCCTCGTGTGCGGGTGTGTTGAAACGGATGCTCGAAGACGTAAAACCGTGTCCGGAGCCCACAATTTTCAGATAGCTCACGTCTATAACGACTTGAGTGGCAAGACGGTAATCGCCCGGCGGTACATAGATTACTGCTCCAGGTTTCCCGCCGTCATTTTGATCGGAAACAGTTTGCCTGCTTTTAATATCCGCAATGATGCTATTGATGACCGCTCCAATATCCTCATAGGGATTACCCACCGGATACTTTGTCACGTCGTAACAGTTTTCGCTAAGTATTGTTAATGTCTTCTCGGACATTTCTTACTCCAGAGCGGTAGTAGACTGATGTTCTTGATCGGCTTGTTACTTGCAAACTGACCGGGTAACGCGTTCAACCAGCTCTCCCACTGGGTTTCCTAGCTGGAGACCCGAAGGAGCCACAGGCGATGGGTGGCGACACAGGGCTCGTCACTCTTGTTTTCTCCCGGCTATTCCATCACCAGATGCTGGTGCGGGTGACCGGTTCAAAGAAGTGAAGTTCTTCGGCATCGACAGCGACGCGCGCGATGTCACCTGCGCGTACTGTGCTCTTCGGAGAAAAACGGGCTACAGCAGCTCTTTCGTCGCCAATATCGGCGACGGCGTCCGAGTCGCCAGCATCCACCCAAGGTGCGCCGATATTCAGATGCACCATGGATTCAGAGCCTAACGCCTCAACAAGAGTGACTGGGGCCGAGATCTCGGCCGAAGAAGGGCGGATTGCCGCGTCGTTCATGTGCTCGGGCCGGACTCCGACAATGACCTGACGGTTAGACGCACCGTTGAGAGAGGGGCGATATTCGAAGACCCGCTCAGGGACTTCGAAACTGTTGCTGCCCAGCGTGAGGGTCCTTCCATTCAGAACGGCCTCGTACAAGTTCATCGAGGGGGATCCGATAAAGGCGGCGACAAATACATTGCCAGGGCGTTTGTACAGGTTTTGCGGTGTATCGACTTGCTGCAGCACGCCGCCTTTCATGACAGCTACGCGGTCGCCCATCGTCATCGCCTCGACCTGGTCGTGTGTCACGTAAACCGTGGTGACATTCAGTTTTCTTTGGAGGCTGGCGATCTCGGCGCGCATCTGCACGCGCAGCTTGGCATCCAGGTTCGACAACGGTTCATCCATGAGGAAGGCCGCCGGTTTGCGGACGATCGCTCGTCCCATGGCGACACGCTGTCGCTGACCTCCTGAAAGGAGTGCCGGCCTACGGTCGAGCAAAGTCGTCAATTCAAGGGTGCGTGCGGCTTCGTCTACGCGGCTCGCGACTTCGGCCTTCGGCAGCCCGGCCATCTGCAGGGGAAAGGCGATATTTTCGCGCACTGTCTTGTGGGGATAAAGCGCATAGGACTGGAACACCATGGCGATGTCGCGATCCTTGGGATCGACATCGTTAACTAACCTGCCACCAATCCTGAGTTCACCGCTAGTAATGCTCTCCAGGCCAGCGATCATCCTGAGCGCCGTTGACTTTCCACATCCTGACGGACCGACGAAAACCATGAACTCGCCATCCCTGATGTCGAAGCTCAGATCGTGCAGAGCGTGAAAGCTGTTTCCGTAGACCTTGTTGATATTGCACAGCTCTATGGCGGACATGCTTCTGCCTCCCTCATCCCTTTACAGCGCCGAATGTCAGGCCGCCGACGATCTGTTTTTGAAGTGCGAGCGTTACGACGATTACGGGAAGCGAATAGAGCACCGCGGCTGCGGTCATCGCTCCCCAGGCAAGCCCGTAGACCGAGTTATATTCGGCGATGACGATCGGAGCCGTTTTCGTAGCCTCCGAAGTCAGCAGCAACGCGTAGAGGAACTCGTTCCAACTCGTGATGAAGGTGAAGAGCGCAGTCACTGCGATCCCACCGATCATGACCGGAAGGACAATCTTCCGGAATGCCTGGAAACGTGTGCAGCCATCCATGCGTGCTGCTTCTTCGAGTTCCTTCGGCACGCCTTCGAAGAAGGCGGACATGAGCAACAACGCCAGCGGGACGGCAGCCGAGGTGTGGGCGAGAACCAGACCCGGAATCGTATCGAGCAGTCCCAGAGACTTTAGTAGCTGAAACAGTGGCACACCGAGGGACACCGACGGCACCATGCGCGTGACCAGCGCAAACAGCAGGAACAGGGTGGTGATCCTACGCCGGTACTGCGTTGCGACGTAGGCTGCGGGGACTGCCACCGCCAGCGACAGTACGGTTGTGAGCACCGCCACCGTGAGCGAGCTTGCGAACGCCTTCGGCAGAGCCGACGATTGCAGCACTTCGCGAAAGTTTTCGAGCGAGACCACGGCAGGCAGGAAGCTCGGCGGAATCTGCTGGACATCCGCCGCCGGCTTGATCGAGGTCATGAGCAGGTAGACGTATGGCAGCGCATAGGACAGAACGAGCACGAGGGCTGCCGCGTTGACCAGGATGCCATTGATATTGAAGCGGCGTGCCCTACGCATGAGCCGGCCTCCATATCTTCCAATATGCGGCTGCAGCGAGAAGCATCATGACGATCAGGAACAGGGCCCCGGATGCCGAAGCCTCGCCAAGATCGCCGAACCGAACCATGCGCTGATAGATGTTCATCGAGAACACCTCCGATGCGTGATTGGGGCCCCCTTGCGTCTGTATCCAGATGAGGTCGAAGGTCTTGGCCGCATCTACAGCGCGGACGATGACAATGACGGCGATAACCGGACGCATCAGAGGCAAGGTGACGTGCCAAAACCGATTGAACGCATTCGCGCCATCGATCCGGGCAGCTTCGAGCAAGTCTTTCGGAATGTTCGTCAATCCGGCGTAGGACACGAGCGCGACAAAGGAGGTCGTCAGCCAGATATCGGCGAAGGAAACGGAATAGATGACGATGTCCTCGTCGGACAGCCAGGCGATCGCATCGGGGTCTGTGATAATGCCAAGATGAACGAGCCCATAATTGAGAATGCCAATGTTGCCGACGAGCAGGAAGCGCCACAGCAGGCCGGCGACGATCGGCGGCACCATCAGCGGCAGGGTGAAGACCGTGCGATGCCAGCGCGATCGGCCAGGAAGTGCCGAAAACAAGAGAGCGGCGCAAAACCCGAAGGCAAACTCGAAGAACAGGGCAAAGACCGAATATTGAATCGTTCTCAATGCGCTTTCGGCGACGCGCTTGGAGGTTAGCGCGTCGATATAGTTCTTGAGCCCGACCCACTCCCTTATGTGGGGGGTGATGGTGTCGACCTTGAAAAAGGAATCAAACACCAGGAGCCCCACCGGGTATGCGACCAGCAACCCCAGGATGGCGAACGCCGGCGCAAGCATGCAGAGCACAAATCGGTCTTCACCCGACATGGCTGTCTCCGAAAGCTGATGATAGGCGGAGGATTTTCTCCTCCGCCGGCGATGCGGATATAGAGTTAGTTGAGGATGTCCTCGATCGTTTCCTTGGCATCCGTCAGCACCTCGCCGACATCCGCCTTACAGGTCAGGGCCTGTTGCACGGCGGGAAGGACAGCTTCATCGACGATTTCCTGATATTTTTCGTTCATCGGCCGCCCTTGGGTCGCCGGCGCACTCAACGTCTCGAGCAGCGGCGTGAAATGCTCATATCCCGGCTTGCCGGAATAGCTGCGATAGGCGGAGTTCGTCGCGGCGAGGCCGAGTGGCGCTTCGATGCCCAATGCATTGTTGGCGATCGCGAAGGCTATGAATTTCTTGGCTGCGTCCTTGTGCTGCGACGTCGAAGGAACAACATTGTACCAGGGCCCCGGAATGGCGGCGATTCCGGCATCGCCCGCCAGCATCGGTGCAACGCCGACCTTGCCGCTGACCTTGGAATCCGCAGGCGTCATCTTGTAGGCGTGGGCCCAGAATTTCATCATGGCTGTCTTGCCCTGATAGAACAGGTTCTGAGCCTCTCCCCAACCGATCTCATTCACATTCGCCGGCACCGATTGATCGGTGCAGCGCGGGGCGATGTAGAATTCGAGCGCCTTCTTGTGCGCTTCGTTGTCGATGATGACTTTGCCATCCTTGTCGAGGATCACACCGGGTGAACCCGCCTGAAGCACATGCGCCATCCACTCTTCGGAAAAGGTGCCGATGGTGTCAGTGCCCCAGAAGTCGGTTTTGCCGTCGCCGTCCGTGTCGCGGGTGAAGAACTTTGCCATGTCGCGCCATTGTTGCCAGGTCTTCGGCGGAGCAAGGGGATAGCCATACTTGTCCTGGAACGCCTTCTGCTCCTCCGGTTTTTCAAAGAGGTCCTTGCGAAAAAAAACGATCTCCGCATTCGCCCAAGCGGGCATTCCGATCATTTTGCCTCCAACCTCGGCGTCGGCGAGCAAAGCTGGTGGCAGATCCTTGCGAACCGCGTCGGTGAAAAGGGGTGAGAGATCCTCGACATGGCCCGCGAATTTGGCATTCCAGACAACATCGATCGTAACAACATCGAACGCCGATGAACCGGAGGCGATCTCGGCCGAGAACTTGTCAAATACGCCCTGGTAGGGGACGACCGTGAACTTCACCTCAATGCCGGTCTCGGCGGTGAACTTATCGGCTACGGCCTTCTGCAGCATCTCGCCGCCGCCTTCGACCAGGATATTGATGGTTTCGGCATTCGCCGGCGCCGCCATGAAGATGAGCGCAAGCGCGCTGGCTGAAAGCAAATTCTTCATAGAGATCCTCCTCTCTTTCAGTGAGGCTCTCACTCCAGCCTCCGATGAAGGCCACCATAATCGGCGCATGACGACGTTGTCAACGCCGATTGTCGACGTTGTCATGAAAGTTGTCGACGTTGTCATTCCCTTGGTGTAAAACTGCTTTCGGATGGAAGGATTCCCATATGGTCAGCATCGTCAGTGTCGCTAAAGCGGCAGGGGTCTCGAACAAGACCGTGTCCCGTGTAATCAACGGCGAACCGCATGTGACCGAGGACACGCGAGAAAGAGTGGAAAAGGCCATTCGGGATCTCGGCTACATTCCCAACATGGCCGCGCGCCAAATACGCTCAAGCCGCTCCAACACGTTCGGGATCATCACGGACTATGTTTCCACGACGCCCTATTCGGTGGATATCGTGCGCGGGATCCAGGATTGGGCCAATACGCATGGAAAAAGCATCCTGATGGCAAACTCCGGCGGGTTACCGGGAAGGGAGGCGGAAATCTGGAAGATGTTCCAGTCCCACCGTATCGACGGGGTGCTTTATGTGACGATGTACCATCGCGTCGTGGATCCCGAGGCCGGCGATGTGAGCATACCGACAGTAATGATCAACTGCCGGCCGCAGACGAGCGAACTCTTGCCATCCATCGAGCCTGACGACTTCCAGGGCGCCCGGGACCTCACCCGATATTTGCTTGAACGGGGACATCGAAGGATAGGCTACATCAGGCTCAACCCGATTCTGCTCGGCGCAGAACTGCGCCTCGATGCCTTCCGCCGCACTGCAAAGGAATTCGGCCTTGCGGAGAGCGACCTCTCCATTCGTCTTGGAATGGAAGGTCCGGTCGGAGCGGAGGAGAATTACGTGTTTGCGGCAGCCTCCGAAATACTGCAGCAAAAGGATCGTCCGACCGCGATCATGAGCGGCAATGATGAAATGGCGATCCAGATCTATATTGCAGCTTTGACGTTGGGACTGAGAATCCCGCAAGACGTCAGCATTGTTGGCTTTGACGATTTCAGAACGGTATCGTTGTCGCTGAAGCCCGAACTGACCACCGCGGCATTGCCGTACTATGATCTCGGTTTCCAGGGTGCCGATTGGTTGAACAACGTCATTTCTGAAGAAAAGGTGCGCGCGAGTCGTCGTGTCATCTCGTGCAAACTTGTCGAGCGTACATCTGTGTGTGCTCTGTAAAACTGATGGAGCGATGCCGCCCGCGATCAATCCAGACGACTAGATTCGGGTCTTCCTCAATCTGCGTAGTGATGAGAGTTGTTGAGTGGCAGCAAGCGTGCTCCGTGGAGCTCCGGGCCTGCTCTGCCATTCACGTTTGATCGTCTTCAGGCGGATCATCTGGCCTTCTGCCTGGCCGTTGCTCCAGGGGAGTTCGATGGCGTTGCGGACGGCGCCGATGTCACGGCGCAGGACCCGCGCGAACCGGACGATCGGCGTGAGCCCGGAGCTGACGGCATCCTCGATCCAAGCGTCTAACTAACCCGTTCCATGCCCCTCCCACGGCAGCCTCGCCCCCCGATCCGGGGGGCTTTTTCGTAGGCAGGGTCCGCGCGTGGCCGCCTCTCTCAACGGATAGGCCGGACCTATCGAAACGATGCCCGAACAGCATTTCAAAGAGCGCGAGCCGTCTGCGAAGCTTGTCTGCATCAGGCCGATACCCGGTCTGAACAATGTCAGATCCAGGAGATGTTTCATGATCAACAATCGCACGCTCATCGGCTCGGCGCTTGCGGCCATCGCATCGCTGTCGGCCTCCACGGTATCCGCCGGGCCGGCTGCCCAGCCCGAGTTCTCGTTCGAGAAATGTTACGGCGTCGTCAAGGCCGGGCAGAACGATTGCCAGACCGCAACCCATTCCTGTGCGGGCACCTCGACGATGGACGATCAGGCCGATGCCTGGATCTACCTGCCGGCCGGCACCTGCTCAAAGATCGCCGGCGGCAACAACGCGCCGAAGGCCTGACGGCCGGCGTCTTCAGCAAGACTCTAGAAGGGAGTAGACCGATGCCCAAGACGTTTCCAACCCACCCGGTGCCGTGCGCTGCGGGCATCGGCCTCCGTTCCATTCACATCGCAGAAGTGCTCGCCCGCAGACCGTCTGCGGGGTGGCTCGAGGTGCATGCCGAAAACTACATGGGTCAGTCGGCGGCCGTCGACGCGCTGGAAAAGCTGCGGGAGGTCTATCCGCTATCGGTGCACGGCGTCGGCCTGTCGCTCGGAAGTGCATCAGGGCTTGACCTGGACCATCTCGAGCGGCTGCGGCTTGTCTGTCAGCGCTTCCAGCCCGCGCTCGTCTCCGAGCACCTCGCCTGGAGCGTCGCCGACGGCGATTATCTCAACGATCTCCTGCCGCTTCGCTATGACGAGGAGGCCCTTTCCGTCGTCTCTCGCAACATCGGGCTGCTGCAGGAAACGCTGAAACGGCGGGTCTATATCGAAAATCTGTCCGCCTATCTCTCCTTTGAAGGCTCCATCATGAGCGAGGCCGAGTTCCTGGCCGAGCTCGTCCGCCGCACGGGCTGCGGATTGCTGCTCGATGTCAACAATGTCTATGTCTCGGCGAACAATCTCGACTTCGATGCTGCGGCATTTATCGATGCTCTGCCGGCCGATGCGGTCGGTGAGATTCATCTCGCCGGCCATGCGGTGAACGAGGCCGATGGCGACGTCATTCTCATCGACGATCACGGCTCGCGCGTACCACCCGCCGTCTGGTCGCTCTATGCCCATGCCATCCGCAGGATCGGGCCCCGGCCGACGCTGATCGAATGGGATACGGACGTGCCGCCGCTCGACGTGCTGCTCGGCGAAGCCATGTGGGCGGACATGCTTGCGCGCAGCATCGCCTTCGACGCCCGCCCGGAGGAGCGAAAAGCCGCGCCCGACAGCCGTTTCGCAGCAATGACGCTGCCTCGCCGCGACGACGCGACAGGCATCCGCTTTCCGGCACTTGCCGCGATCGCAGCCCTGCAGGCGGCCTGCCGCGGCTGCGGCGCTGAGGAATGCAGGAGGGCTCGCCATGTCCTCCATTGAGACGATGCAGAGCATTGTCGCGCGCGCGGTGCTCGCGGCCGAACCCGCCGATGTGCTTCCGCTGCTCGCGCCGGGACGTTTCGATCCCGCAAGGCGACTCGCCATCTATCGCAACAATACGCGCGCTTCGTTGATCGCAACTCTGAAGGTCGTGTTTCCAGTGACGGTGCGGCTCATCGACGAACGCTGCTTCAATTACGTCGCGGGTCGCTTCATCCGAAGCAACCCGCCGAGGGAACCGCGGCTATCGCGTTACGGGGCAGATTTTCCGGCCTTTCTCGCTGGTTTCGAGGCAACCGCCGGCATGCCCTTTGTCGCCGAGACCGCGCGGCTGGAGTGGTTGATCGCCGAGGCGCTCGACGCACCGCTCCAGCGGCCATGCCGGCTGATCGAGCTCTATGACGGGCTTTCGAACAGCTCGATCGGGTTGACCCTGCAGCCGTCGCTGCGGCTTCTCCTGTGCCGCTGGCCGGCCTTGAACATATGGGCTTCGCACCAGCCCGGCGCGGATGTCGACCGGCTCGGTGAACTCCAGCGCAAAGCGGAGCGGATCGCGCTCTGGCGACACGGCGAAACCATCCGCTTCATGCGGCTTGACCCCGCGAATTTCGCTTTCTGGCGCGCGCTGGTGCGCGGGCTTGGACTGGAGGCCGCGGTCTCTCGCGCCTGCCGCCATGCGCCGTCCTTCGATATCGCCCGCGCGCTGACGGGTCTCTTCGTCGGCGAGCTCGTCACCGCCGTCAACCATCATCTGAAGGCATTTTCCAAAGAGGAGGAGAGAGTGTCATGACTACAATGCGCATCACCGGGGCCGGTGGCTCCAGATCCATCGTCAAGCTCCACAACCTTTTTGCGGAGCGGGCGACCGCCCTCCCACTGTCGATTGTTCAGCTGGCCGCCCGCATCGCCGTCGCCGAGGTGTTCTGGCAATCCGCCCAGACGAAACTCGCCTCCTGGCCGGTAACGCTTCAGCTCTTCGCCTTCGAATATCGCGTGCCGCTGATCGATCCCGGTCTTGCGGCGGTCCTTGCGACGGCGGCGGAACTGTCGGGAGCCGTGATGGTGGCGCTCGGCGTGCTCTCGCGGCTGGCGGCTCTGATGCTGCTCGGCGTCGTAGCCACAATCCAGATCTTCGTCTATCCCGGCCATTGGGCCGAGCATCTGATGTGGGCGAGCCTTCTCCTGCTCATTCTGTCGCGTGGGGCCGGGTTCCTCTCCGTCGACCACCTCGTCGCCCGCCGTATTCGTGCCGGGAGATGAGGCGATGGACGCGAAGCGAGATCAACGTGGCGACCCGGAGCGTCGACCGCATGTAGTCATTCTCGGAGCCGGCTTTGGCGGCTTGAACGCGGCGATGTCGCTTCGCCGCGCGCCGGTCGATATCACAGTCGTCGACCGGCGCAACTATCATCTCTTCCAGCCCCTGCTCTACCAGGTGGCGACCGCCGGGCTTTCGCCGGCACAGATCGCCATGCCGATCCGCCGGATACTGTCGCAGCACTCGAACGCGACGGTGCTGATGGACAGGGTCGAGTCGGTGGACACGGCGGCAAGATGCGTCGTAACCGGCGCTCGGCGCATAGCCTATGATTATCTGATCGTCGCGACTGGAGCCCGCCACACCTATTTCGGCAACGATGCCTGGGCCGAGCATGCGCCGGGCCTCAAGACGATTGCCGACGCCACGGCGATCCGAGGACGCATTCTCGCCGCCTTCGAGATGGCGGAGGTGACTGACGACGTCGCCCTACGTAAGCGCTTGCTGACCTTCGTCGTCGTTGGTGGCGGGCCGACGGGCGTTGAGCTTGCCGGAGCGATCGCCGAGCTGGCTCGCAACACGGTCGTGCGCGACTTCCGGCGCATCGATTCCTCGACGGCCCGTGTCGTGCTGGTGGAAGCGGGGCCGCTGATTCTCCCAACCATGCCGTCATGTCTCTCGAAAAAGGCCCAGAGACAACTCGAAAAGCTTGACGTCGAGGTCGTATGCGGCAATGCCGTCGCCGACTGTGACGAAAGCGGCGTGCGGCTCGCGAATGGAACGGAGATCGGTTCTGCTTGCGTGGTCTGGGCGGCCGGCGTCATGGCCTCGCTCGCCGCCAAGTGGATCCGCGCGCCCGCCGACCGGGCCGGGCGGGTTCTGGTCAACGCGCGCCTCAACCCGCCGGGGCACGGGGAGATTTTCGTGATCGGCGACACGGCTTCGGTGGTCGATGGGGCCGGGCGGCCGGTACCGGGCGTGGCGCCGGCGGCCAAGCAGATGGGTCGTTACGCGGCCCGGGCCATTTTCGACGACATGGCAGGACGGCAATCGGCGCCCTTCCGTTATCGCGACTACGGCAATCTGGCGACGATAGGCCGCAAGGCAGCGGTCGCGGATTTCGGCAGGGCTCGACTCTCGGGCTATCCGGCGTGGCTCGTCTGGAATTTCGCCCATCTCTGGTTCCTCGTCGGATTCCGCAATCGCCTCGTTGTCTTTCTCGACTGGGCGGTTGCCTATTTCCGCAACGATCGCGCCGCGCGGCTGATCACCGGGCAACATGAGGCCTAGCGATGTATCGCCCGAAGCTGGCCCAAGTCGTCGCCGTTCTCCTGTTGCTGGCAGTGCTGTCCACTGCGGCGATGATTCATCTCATTTGGCAGCGCGCGGCCGGCGAGAGCATCGAAGAGATCGTCGCGAGCCTTGATACCCAGACGGCGGGCTCCGTCAGGAACGACCTGTCGCAGACGCTGGCGCTTGTTTCGAGCTCGGCGGAAATCGTCCGTACCATCCTCTTCCAGGGAGCGATCAGCCCCGAGGATGAGGTCAAGCGCGAGTTCCTCTTCCTGTCGCTGCTGCGTGAGCAGCCGGCGATCGCCTGGATCGGCTTCGGATTTCCCGACGGGCGCTTCTTCGGTTCGCACGCGACGGCTGACGGGCGGATCGAGATGGTGGAGATCGGCGCTGCGCAACCCGGTGAACACCGCCCGCTGCGGCGCGACCTCTACCGACCGATCCCGGGTGACATCTTTTTCGAAGAGCGCATCAAGGCGGAGAGCGCCTATGTGGCGCTCGGTGCACCCTGGTTTCGGTTGGGCAAGGAAAGCGCAGGATCCGTCTGGACGGTCACCAATGTGCTGCCGAACGGTTTCGAGCCAGCAATCGTGCTGTCGAAGCGCGTCGAGAGCTTCGGAACGTTCACCGGTGTGGTGATGGCGGCCGTCAGCCTCCGCCGTCTGTCCGAGGCGCTGCAGGCGCTCGACATTCCCGCTGAAAGCAAAGCCTTCGTGCTGGACGAGCGCGGACGGGTACTTGCGACCTCGCAGCCGTCGGACGGGGTGATGGCGGCGCATTTTTCAGATTTCCCCGCATCCGATGCCATTGCCAGAGCTGCGGCGGAGGCAGTGGCGGCGAACGGCGGTGACGCGTTTCGCGTCCTGGCGCCAAGCGTTGCCCTGGGACCTGTCTTCATATCGTCGTCAACGCTGCCATTTGAAAACTGGCGGCTGATCATTGCCACGCCCCGCTCGACCTTCGCCGGCGGCATCGACAAGAATATCCGGCGCATTGCCATCGTCGTGCTTGCCATCGCGGTGCTTGCGGCAGTGACGGCCGTAGTGGTTGCCAATTTCCTCTTCGCGCAGCCGCTCGCGCGGCTGGCAGTGCAATTGCGCGCGATCGAGCGCTTCGCGCTAGGGAGCGTTTGCCATCATCCGACCTTTCTCTCCGAGCTCAACGACTTGTCCCAGGCTTTGAAGCGCATGTCGGTCGGACTTTCCGCTTTCGCCCGCTATATGCCGCTCGACGTCGTGCGGCCGCTGGTAGAAGGCAGCATCGAGCCGAAGCCCGGCGGTGAGCTCTGTGAGGTGACCGTGATGTTCGCCGACCTGCCCGGTTTCACCGAACTGACCGAAAGGCTTGGACCGGACGTCGAGCCGCATCTGACGCGCTTCCTGACGATTGCGGTGGCAGCGATCCATGCCGAGGGCGGCACTGTCGACAAGTTTATCGGAGATGCCGTCATGGCGATCTGGAACGCGCCGGGAAGGCAGGCGGATCATGCCGCCCGCGCTTGCCGCACGGCCATCGCAATCCGGAACGCGATGCACGAGGAGCCGACGGCGGCAGTCGGCGAAAGTGCGATCCGCGTGCGCATAGGCATCAACAGCGGCACGGCGCTGATCGGCAATATCGGCTCCGCGGAACGGCTCAGCTACACTGCTATCGGCGATACGGTCAATCTCGCCAGCCGGCTCGTGAATGTGGCCAAGGAGCGCGGCGTCGAGATCGTGCTCAGCGACGCGACCGCGCGGGAACTCGGCGCAGAGCCGATGACGAGGCCGCTCGGGCTTGTGACGGTGCGCGGCAAGGCCAGGCCCGTCGGCGTGCATACGATCGACCAGCCAAAAGCTCGGTCTACGGGAGGAAGCGATGGAGATGGCGATCACGACGGTGGCGATGCTCGCGTGCCTGCAGCTCAAGCATTTCCTTGCTGACTATGTGCTGCAGCCGCTCTGGATCCTGCGCGGCAAGGGCGATTTCCGCAGGATCGGCGGTTATGTTCATGCGGGCGGGCACGCGGTCGGGACCGTGCCGGCATTGATGTTCGCCGGCACCGGCCCGACGCGCATCGCGATTCTCGTGCTCGCTGAATTCGTTCTTCACTATCTCATCGACTATGGAAAGGCGCTTTTGTCGCGGCGTTGTCGCGCCGACGCGACAACGCGTGCCTACTGGGCCATGCATGGCGCCGATCAATTGATGCACCAGCTGACCTATGCGGCACTGATCCTGGCTGCGCTGGCATAGTATTTCAGAATGGTTCCGGCCGCGAGACGATGAACAGGCCTGCCGCGATCATGATCATCGCAACAATGGCTGCCGCCGGCACGGACGGCTCCACCCGGAGCCAGAAGATGAGGAAACCCACGGCCATGAGCGCAATTGCAAGGAACTTGGCGCCCCGCGATATGGCGCCGGACTCGCGCCAATCCCTGAGCGGACGCCCGAACATCGGGTGATCGAACAGCCATTGTTCGAGACGCGGCGAGGAGCGGGAGAACAGCCAAGCCGCTAATAGCAGAAAGGGCGTGGTCGGCAAGAGCGGAAGAAAGATGCCGGCGATACCAAGGCCGACCATCGCCCAGCCGAGGCCGAGAAGAATGAGGCGCATGGGTAGGTTCATCTGCCTTTCCTTGGGTGAGAACCAATGAAGTTGCGTCAGGCTCCCCCCTGAAGGTCCGCTCGAGCTGGACGGAGTGCCACCCCTTATCACGGAGGCGAGATCCTGGTCGAGATAGTGACCGCGGGCGCGGAAACAAGAGCATTGCCCGCGTGACACTCAGCCCTTCAGGATATGCCTGAGCGTCACGGCATCTTCGAGAAACGCTGTCGGGTCGTCATTCGCAACGAATTCCAGCATCGCAAAGCGTCGGCCGTTCCAGCGCGAGGCGGGCATGGCGGCGAGAGTTGTCCGGCCGATGCCAGCGGGAAGCGGTTGCGATCGCGGTCCCAGGCGAAAACATGCACGTGGGAAACATGCGGACCGATTTCGCCGATCTCGGCGAGCGCTTCTTCAAGCGGAAGCCTGGGCCGCGGCTGCCAATAGAGATAGACGTTTTCATGGGCGATCGCCTCGATCAGGCGGCGCGCCGATTGCGTGGTGTCGGTTAAGGACTGCGGATGATATTCGAGCGACACGCCTATCCTGTGTCGGGCCGCCTCGGCGCGCATCTTGCGGATCGCGTCTGCCGTCGCGCGCCGTTCGGCGGCACTGTAGTCCTCTGAATCGCGCCCGCGGGTACCGGACCAGATACGGATATTGGTGGCGCCAATCGCAATCCCGCTCTGCAGGGCTTTTGAAAAGCCCCGGCATGTCGTCTGTCGGCGGGGCGACATAGGATCCGTAGGAGGTTGCAAATCCCGCGACCTGGGACAGCCGCGCGACCTCTCTGGCGATCGGCTCCTCGCCGGGGGGACATGGATGTCGCCGGCCCATTCGACCGCGACAAGCCCGGCCCCGGCGGCCAGCGCCACGATCTGCTCCGCAGGCAGCTTCCGGAAAGTGACGGTGCAGAGCCCCCGGTTCGAAACCGGTCACGCCATTCGCTCCAGTTCTCCCTTTCGGACCTCGAAGAGCAGCGGCTGCCCTTCGACGAAGCGGGCGATCTCGTCGAGCGCCATCTCGCCGAGGGCTCAAGCCCGACGGCGCCGGCAATGTGCGGCGTCAGAAACACGTTGGAACGAGACCGATCTCAACTATCTTATGCGCCGCTTCGAAGAGGACGGGCTTTATTTCTGGTTCAGCCACGAAAAGGGCAGCCATCGCCTCCATGTCGCCGACAGCGCCATCTCCTGGGCGAAGCCCGCCGCCTCGGCGCAAGGGGAGGGTCGGGTGCGGCTGGCGCAAGGATCCTCCGACCGCAACCACATCAACGAATGGGCGCGGCGCTTCTCCTATGTGCCGGGCCAGCGCGCCGGCGCCGACTGGAATTTCGAGACACCGCGTATGGTGCCGGGCAACGCCACGCCGTCGCTCGTGCAGATGCCGGAGGCGATGAAGCGCGAGCTCTACGAATATCCCGAATCTCGACCGTCGCCGAGGCCGAGCGGGCGCAGAAGCTCAGGATGCAGGCCGTCGAGGCCGACCACGACCGCGTCTTCGGCAACTCCACCTCCCGCGTCATCGAGGTCGGCCGCCGCTTCACCCCCTACGAGGTCGCCCATCCCGAGCATGCTTACGAGGAGCACGTCATCGTCTCGATGCGCCAGACGGTGGTCGACCGCTCCTATGAGACGAATTCCAACGATCCGGAATATATGAATGGCTTCGAGGCGGTGCCCGCACGGGTGCCGCTGACGTCGCACCGCCAGACGAAGCGGCCGCGCATCGAGGGCACGCAAGTGGCGATCGTCGCCGGTCCGCCCGGCGAGGAGATCCACCCGGACAAATACGGCCGCATCAAGCTCTGGTTCCCCTGGGACCGCAAGGCGAAGAAAGACGGTTCGGATACCTGCTGGGTGCGCGTCGCACAAAGCTCGGGCGGCGGCACCTGGGGCGCCCAGGTGATCCCCCGCGTCGGCATGGAGGTGATGATCGCCTTCGTCGACGGCGAACCGGACCGGCCGCTGGTGACGGGCGTCGTGCCGAACCCGGCCAATCCGGTGCCCTACGACCTGCCGGCCAACAAGACGCGCATGGTGCTGCGCTCGAATACCCACAAGGGCCAGGGCTTCGACGAAATCACCTTCGAGGACGAGGCCGGCCGCGAGAACCAGTTCTTCCACGCCCAGAAGGACCAGACGACGCGAGTCCTGAACGACCGCACCAAGCGCATCGATCGCCACGAGGTCGCCTCGATCGGCGCCAACCGCGCCGTCGAAGTCGGCGGCAACCAGAAGCACGAGATCGGCGATTCTATGAACACGGTGGTGGGCGGCACAGGCCCGATGGCGATGGCGCTGATGGGCGCCGTCCAGGGGCTCTCCGGCCACACCGCCGGACTGCTCTCCCAGGCTGGCCAGATCGCCGGCGGCGGCGGGCCGGCGCTTGCCGCCTTCGCCGGCACGCTCGCCTCTACGGCGTCGCGACCCCTTGCACGGACGGGGCGGACCATACATTTTTTGCAAGAAGCTCGCGGAGTGCGGCGGCGTCCAGCATCTGCTCGGCGAGCAGCTTCTTCAGCTTGGCGTTCTCTTCTTCGAAAGCCTTCAGGCGCTTCGCCTCGGAGACCTCCATGCCGCCGTATTTGGCTTTCCAGTTGTAAAAGGTCGCGTCCGAAATCCCGTGCTTGCGGCAGAGCTCGGCCACCTTCGCGCCGGCCTCCTGCTCCTTCAGCACCGCAATAATCTGCTCTTCCGTAAATCTCTGCTTCTTCATGCGTCCGTCCTTCAATAGGCCGGACTCTAATCCAATCTGGAGGAAATTACCCGTGGCAGGTCAAAGGCAGAGGCAAGTACACCATCGAATCGTAGAGTAATCTTTTTGGAAATTGCTGCCCTGACGGTCCTCCTTCATCGCCCCTCGATCAACCTCTTCCAGTCCTCAATAAAGCTCCGCCGCTGGATCTCGTCCTGCGCTGCGAGCAGGGCGGGTCCTATGCGGATCGGGCGGGCGATGCCGGATTCCATCAGCGATGCGGGGCCGTCGACGCCGGCGGGAAGGGGGCCGGTTTCGGAGAAGAAGAAGGAATTGTCGCGGGCGACCGCCCGACCGCGCGGCGACAGGAGATAATCCAGGAACTGCTTGCCGAGTGCCGGTTTGCGGGCATTGGAGGGGATCATCGCACCGCGCGAAAGCACCAGCGTGTAGTCGCCGGGCACCACGATACCGAGGTCCGGATTTGCCTTGGCCGCGGCATAGGCATAGGAGCCGAGCACGTTGTAGGCGAGATGCACATTGCCGGCCGCGATTTCCCCCAGCACCTCGTTGTTGCAGCAGCGTATCACCGTTTTGGTGCGGCTCAGGCTTTCGATCAGCCGGCCGTAGGTGGTCGGCGCCTGGCGGGAATCGTTGAAGGCGAGCAGGTAGCCGACGCCGGAGGCCTCGATGTCGTAGGTGCCGATGCGGTTGCGATATTCCTCGGGCTTCCGGCGCAGCAGGTCGGCGAGTTCTTCGTGGCTGCGCGGCACCTCCTCAGCAGGAAGGGCGCGGCGGTCGTAGACGAAGACCACGGGCTCGAAGGTGAAACCGAAAATCTCGTCGCGCCAGTTGGCCCAGGCCGGTGCTGCCGATGTCTCGTACGAAGTGTGAGCCTCTGCGCAGCCGTCATTGGCAAGCCGCACCAGCTGGTCGACGGAGGAGGAGAGCAGTATGTCCGCACTGCGGCTCTTGCCGGCGCAGGCGTCGACGGCTTGCCGGAAGAGATCGTTGGTGACGTAGTCGACGAAATCCACCGCGACACCGGGCCTCAGTCCCTGGAAATCCCGGATCAGCGGACGCATGGCTTCGAGATCGGTGGCCGCGTGGATGGTCAGCCGTTCCGTCTCCTTGCCGCTTGACGGAAAGAACGCCCTCTGTCCCTCGAGCGCGGCGGCAGCCGACGGCAGCAGCCAGACGAAGATTGCGAACGATCGGAGAAGCAGCCTCATACCCGTTCCTCCGTCGCAAGCGGCACCTCGATGAAGACGCAGAAGTCCTGCCCCTCGGCTTTCTCGCGGAAGCCGATCCGGCCACCCAAGACGGACGCAACTTCGGAGGCTATGGCAAAGCCGAGACCCGATGCGCCTTTGTCGGGACGGGTCGAATAGAAGCGCTTGGTCACGTTTCCCCATTCCTCCACCGGAATGCCCGGGCCGTCGTCCGAGACCTCGATACGCCCGTATCCGCCATCGCGCGTGACGCGCACATCGAGTCGCGAGGAGGCGCCGTGACGCAGTGCATTGTCGATAACGTTTGCGATCGCCTCGCGCAGGCTGAGCATATCCCCCATGATGACAGGATCGTCTTCCGCCGCTTCGAAGGAAACGACCATGTCCGGGTCGACGGTGATCGGGATCGCCGCGCGGAAGGCCTTGCGTGCAACGTCGTTCAAGGAAACAGCCGCAAGCTGGGTTGAATCGAATCGATGGATGACCATTGCGTGGTTCAGCAACTGATTGGTGAAACGCGCAAGTTCTGCTGTCCGGTTGCGCACCCGTTCGAGATGGCGGCGATCGTCCGGCGTGAGCTTGTCCTCGTTGATCAGGCTCACCTGAGCGGTGAGCGCGGTGAGCGGCGTACGAATCTGGTGCGCACTGTCGGCCACATAACGCTGGAGCAGCTTCACACGCTCATCGAGGCGATTGATGAAGTGGTTTATCGAGGTCATGAAGGGGATGAGCTCACGCGGCACGTCGGCGCTCATCGGCGTCAGGTCCTGGGGGTCGCGCTGGCGCAAGGCATCGCCCAGGACGTCAACCGGTCGCAGCGAGTAGCGAACGGCAAGCGCCGTGCCGCCAAGTGCGAGCAGGCTCATGACCGTGACGAGAAAGGTGGCGCGCGTGGTCAACTCGGAGGCAAGCGCCTGACGGGCTTCGACCGTCTGGGCGACGACGACATAGGTCCAGCCGGTGCCATCGTTGAGGGTCATCGCCCGGGAAAGGGTGACGGTGCGTACGGCAGCGCCGCGATACTCGGTATTTCCGAATACCGGACCATTGCGGCTTTGCGAGAGTGACGTTTTCGGCTCGAGATCGGCATAGCCCGTGAGCGTCGAACCGGCCGGGTCTATCACGCGGTAGAAAATCCGGTCCCGCTGAGCGAGGCCGAGGAGTTCGAAGGCGGAGGGAGGCAGGACGAAGCGGAGTGCGCCGTCGGCCACGGTCAGGCTCTCCGACATCTGGAAGGCGGCGCCGAGAAGCAGTCTGTCATAGGCTTCGTCGGCCGCCGTACGGGCATAGAACCAGGCGGCGGTGATCAGCGATGCGGCGCCGAGCATGAGCACGATCGCCACGCGGCGCACGAGGCGCGCGAAAAGCGAGCTTCTATGCGTTGTCATCCGCCACCAGCTGATAGCCGACGCCCCTCAGCGTCACGATGCGAGCCTTTGCGCGCTCGAGCTTCTTGCGAAGGCGGCCGATATAGAGCTCGATCGCGTTCGGGCCGGCGGCCTCTTCGAAGCCGAAGAGCTGGTCGAGAAGCTCCTCCTTGCTGAACACCTTGCCGGGGCGGGAGGCGAGAATCTCGAGCAGCGTCATCTCGCGGCGCTTGAGCTGGATCTCGCGCTTGCCGACCTTGACGCTGCGATTGGCCCGGTCAAGGCTGACATCGCCGCAGACGATGATGTTCGTCGCATCGCCGCCGGTCCTGCGGCGCAAGAGCACGCGGGCTCTCGCTTCGAGCTCGCGGAAATCGAAAGGCTTGACCAGGTAATCATCGGCGCCGAGATCGAGCGCGCCGACGCGGTCGTCGATTTCCGAGCGCGCCGTCAGCACGAGAACGGGCACATTGCTTTTCGACTGGCGCAACTCGCGCAGGATGGCGAAGCCGTCGAGGCCCGGCAGCATGACGTCGAGGATGACGAGGTCGTATTCGGTGAAGCTCAGAATATCCGCTGCCGCCGATCCGTCGGTCTGCCAGTCGACGGTATGACCCGTCAGCTGGAACCGGCGACAGATCGCCTCGCCCACATCGATAGTGTCTTCGACCAAGAGAATACGCACGTTTTAATGATCGCATGCGCTTACGGGCCGATCAAGCGGGCTTCTTTGAGGGTGATCATCAATGTGGCGGGAGGATGACAGGATGGTGACAGAAACGTCCCTTAGAGTGGCGTGGTCGGTCTAAGGGAGAGAGCTGTGGACCGGCCCGGGAGGGAAGCCCGAAAAAAATTGCGTCACGCCTCTGGTCCCGAGCGGGACCGGCCGGTGATCGTTGTCGCTGCTTCCGACCGGCAGCTTCAGAACAAACGGGAGAGATCATGAACTCTGTGTTCACCAAGACCCTGTGTGGTGCCGCCTTCGCGGCTCTTATGATGTCAGCTTCCGCCCATGCGGAGCCGGCAAAGCCCGAATGCATCGCCGGCGCGAAACCGGGTGGCGGCTTCGACCTGACCTGCCGACTGGCCGCCAATGCCCTGCTCGAGGCCAAGCAGATTTCCAAGCCCATGGCCGTCACCTACATGGAAGGCGGGGTCGGCGCAGTCGCCTACAACCACGTCATCGCGAAGCGCGGTTCCGACCCCAATGTCATCACCGCCGCTTCCTCCGGCTCGGCACTGCTCATCGCGCAGGGCAAGTTCGGCCAGTATGACGAGACGGCCGTGCATTGGCTTGGTGCGCTCGGCGCCGACTATGGCGTTCTCGTGGTCTCCGCCGATTCCCCCTACAAGACGCTCGGCGAACTGGTCGAAGCCTACAAGGCCTCGCCGGAAGACTTCGCGATCGGCGGTGGCGGTGCCGTCGGCTCGCAGGACTGGATGAAGGGTTCGCTTCTTGCCAAGGCCGCCGGCCAGGATCCGAAGAAGATGCGCTATGCCGCTCTCGAGGGCGGCGGTGCGGTGCTGACCGCGCTCGAGGGCGGTCATGTGAAGGTCGGATCCGGCGATGCTGCCGAGATGGTCAAGCACCACGTTGCCGGCAAGGTCCGCATTCTTGCGGTCATGGCTGCGGAGCGCCTGCCCGGTGAGCTTGCCGATGTTCCGACCGCAAAGGAACAGGGTTTCGATATCGAATGGCCGATCTGGCGTGGCTACTATGTGGGCAAGGACGTATCCGATGCCGACTATGAATGGTGGGTCAAAGCCTTCGAGACAGCCTCGAAGACGCCGGAATTCGCCAAGGAGCTTGAAGCGCGCGGGCTTTTCGAATTCACCCTGCTCGGCAAGGACTTCGAAGATCGCGTGAAGGCCGATGTCGAGCGCTTCAAGATCCTCGCCAAGGAAGCCGGCATGTAATCGCGTTCCCCTCGCAAGATCCTCCCGAGACAACGAGGCGGACCCCTTCCGCCACCGGCCAACCGGTGGCGGAAGGCGCGAGGGAAGCAACGACCAGGGTGCGCGAAACCGGCCTTAGGTCACGATGATATCTAAGCAACAGGGGATGCGGGATGCGGGCGGAGAAGCGCGCGACCGCTCTCACTTGACCAAACGAAACGTCGGGGGGAGAGACATCCATGTCCGAAGTCCACCATCCTACTTCCATGACCGTCCGATTGATTGGACGCGTCTCGGCGATCTGCCTTCTCGTCTTCGCCATTGCCTATGGCGTCGGGGGCAGCGTCATCGAGTACTCCTTCGCGTCCGACCCGCTCGGGCCGAGGGTCTTTCCCGTCGCACTTGCCGTCATTCTCGGCCTGCTGAGCATCTGGTATTGGTTCTCGCCCGGCTTCGCCGAAGGCTTCCCCACGGGGCCGCTGCTCGCGCGCGTCCTCGCCGTGCCGGTGGTGATGGTCGTTGCCGTCGCACTATTCGAGCCGGCGGGCTTTGCCGCCTCCATCTTCATCCTCACCCTCGGCGCCGCCATTGTTTTCGGCGCCCCGCCGGCAAAGGCGCTGATCGGCGCCGTCGGTCACGCCGCCCTATGGTGGTTCGTCTTCTCCTATCTTCTGGAAGTCTATCTGCCGGCCGGCGCGCTGTTCGGCTGATCGCGAGACTAAAACCGGAAAGGTCACGTCCATGAATCTCGAATATCTCTGGCAAGGCTTTGCCGTCGCCTTGACCTGGCAAAATCTCCTGATCGGTTTCGTCGGCTGTTTCATCGGCACCATGGTCGGTGCCTTGCCGGCGATCGGCCCGATCAACGGCATCGCGCTTCTGCTTCCGATCGCCTACACAATGGGACTGCCGGCGGAAAGCACGATGATCCTGCTGGCCGCCATCTACTGCGGCGCCGAATATGGCGGGCGCATCTCCTCCATCCTGCTAAACGTCCCGGGCGACGCCGGCGCCGTCATGACGGCTCTCGACGGCTATCCGATGGCGAGGCAGGGCCGGGCGGGTGAGGCGCTTGCGCTTTCGGGGCTCGCTTCCTTCGTCGGCGGCATTCTTGGCTCGATCGGTCTTGCCCTCTTCGCGCCGCTCCTCTCCGGTCTGGCGATCGGCTTCGGTCCGGCTGAATATTTCGTGTTGATGTTGTTCGCCTTTGCGACGCTCGGTTCCATGGTCGGCGGCCAGCCTGCCAAGACGCTGATCGGCTGCGTGCTCGGCCTCATGCTGGCAACGGTCGGCCTCGACGCGACTTCGGGGGCCTATCGCTTCACCTTCAACGAACCGGAACTCGGCGACGGCATCGAATTCGTTGTGCTCGTCATCGGCCTTTTCTCGATTTCCGAAGCGCTGATCATCCTGGAACATCAGGGCAGGGGCATGACCGTGATCCGCGAACTCGGCCGCATGACGGCGCGGATGTCGGATGTCGTCAAGAGCATCGGCACCACGTTGCGCAGTTCGGTGCTCGGCTTCGTCGTCGGCGTGCTCCCGGGAACGGGCGCTTCGGTTTCGAGCGCCATCGCCTACACGACCGCCAAGCGGATTTCCGATACCGAAGGCACGTTCGGCAAGGGCGACGTGCGCGGGCTTGCGGCACCCGAGGCAGCCAACAACGCGACCGCCTGCGGCGCCTTCGTGCCGATGCTCACTCTCGGCGTTCCGGGCTCCGGCACGACCGCCGTCATGCTCGGTGCGCTGATGCTCTACAACATCCAGCCCGGCCCGATGCTGCTTGTCGAGCGTCCGGAGATCGTCGGCGGCCTGGTTGCCTCGCTCTTCGTCGGCAACCTGATCCTGCTGGCGCTCAACCTGCCGCTGGTGCAGATCTTCGCCCGCGTCCTGACGGTGCCGAACTGGCTCCTGGTGCCGGGCATCCTGGTGCTGTCGATCGTCGGCGTCTACTCCGCCCACTCCTCGGTCTTTTCGATCTATCTGATGATGAGTATCGGATTGGTTGGCTGGCTTCTGCGCAAGGCCGGTTTCGACATGGCGCCGATCATTCTCGGCTTCGTGCTCGGCCGGGTCATGGAGGTCAACCTGCGCAATGCGCTGGCGATCAGCGGCGGCGAACTGTCGATCCTGTTCAGCAGCACCATCTGCATCGTCCTGTGGTGCATGGCGCTGCTGGTAGCGATCCTGCCCCTCTATCTTTCGCGTCGCGCCAAGCGTCGCATCGCTGCAAAGAATCTTGCGATCGCGGAATAGGGCAGCCACCGCCAGAATTTCGAACGGCCGGGCTTTGCGCCCGGCCGTTGCTTGTTTCAGGGCCGTGACTGGCCGTCAGGCCATGCGCGGCTGCCCGGAAATAAGAGGTCCACGAATCGCTCGGCGGTCGGCTGCGGCTCGTGGTTGGCAAGTCCCGGCCGTTCGTTCGCCTCGATGAACACATAGTCCGACTTCTCAGGATCGCGCACGATGAAGTCGACGCCGACGACCGGTATTCTGATGGCTTCCGCCGCACGGCAGGCAGCGGCGACGAGTTCCGGATGCACCTTGGCCGTCACGTCGTGGATCGTACCGCCGGTATGGAGATTCGCCGCCTTGCGCACGGTGATCTCCCGCCCTTCCGCCGGCACGGTGTCGAGATCGAGATTCTGCTCGGCCAGGAAACGCTCGGTCTCTCCGTCGACGGGGATGCGGCTTTCGCCGCCGGTGGCCGCCGCGCGGCGGCGCGACTGGATATCGATGAGCTTGCGGATCGGCGACTCGCCGTCGCCGATAATGCGCGGCGGTCTGCGTATGGCGGCGGCGGCGAGCTTGTAGTCGATCACCACCAGGCGCAGGTCCTCGCCGTCGAAATAGGCCTCCAGCAGCACCCGCTCCGAGACCGTCTTCGCCTGCTCGATCGCCGCGTGCAGCGTCTTCATCGACGCCACGCCGACCGAGATGCCGCGACCCTGCTCACCACGGGCGGGCTTGACCACCAGTTTGCCGTGCGTTTCGAGAAATGCCCGCTTCTCATCGTCGCCGACGTCGGCCGAAATCTGCTCGGGTACGACTAGGCCGGCGGTGGATACGAGGCGGCGCGTCACCGCCTTGTCGTCGCAGATCGACATGGCGACGGCCGATGTCAGATCGGAGAGGCTTTCGCGGCAGTGGATCGTCCGGCCGCCATGTGAAAGCCTGAAGAAGCCGCCCTCGGCATCCGTCACCTCAACATGGATGCCGCGCCTGAGTGCCTCGTCAACGATCAGCCGCGCATAGGGATTGAGCCCCTCGTAGAACGGGATCGGCTGGGCAAAGAACTTCTCGTTGATTGCATTCTTGCGCTTCAAAGCGAAGATCGGCACGCGACGGAACCCCAGCTTTTCATAGAGACTGATCGCATGCTCGTTGTCGTGCATGACCGAGAGGTCCACATAGGCGAGCCCGCGCACCTGGAAGTGTTCGGCTAGCTTGCGAACCAGCCGCTCGCCGATGCCGGGCTGACGGGCCTGGGGATGGACCGCGAGGCACCAGAGCGATGCCCCATCTTCCGGATCGCTGAAGAGATGCCGGTGATCGATACCGGTCACCGCGCCGACGATCTGGCCGCTCGTATCGTCCTGCGCGACGAAATAGGTGACCGCGCGATTGTCGCGTTCGCTTGAAAAGAAGTCCGAGCGCACCTGCACCATACCGCAGGCGGCATAGACGGCATTGATGCCTTCGGCATCCGCCTCCGAGGCTACTCGGCGGATGGTGATGCCTCTCAGGCGCCGTCCGCCACCGCCGCGATAGTTCGACAGTTGGAGGCGAAAAGTGTGCGATGGATCGAGGAAGATTTCCTGCGGGGCGAGCGACAGGAGTACGTGCGGGTCGCGAACGTAAAAGGCGATGTCGCGGCTCTGGGGCGCTTCCTCGCGCAACTCCCCGACCAGGGCCTCGTCGCTGTCGAAGGTCTGCGCAAAGAGCAGTCGTCCCCAGCCGCAGTCGAGCGTCACGTTGCGGTTTTCCGTCTCCGGCTCTTGTCTGCGGTCGCGCGGTGCGCCGGCCTCGGGGCCGCCCGGCGCCCGCAGGCGCGTCAGGCGGTGGGAGACGGCCCGGTTCCCTCTCGGCTTTTGCCGAGGGGTAGGGGCTTGGTCGAGTTTCTTCATCTTACACCTCCTGGGCCTGCAACCACATCTCCAGCAGCCCGACCTGCCACAGTTCTGATCCCTTGAGCGGCGTGATGTGTTCGAGCGGACTGTCCAGCAGACTTTCGAGATAGGCCCGCTGAAAGAGCCCGCGTTCGCGGGCCGCCTGGGAAGACAGGGTGTCGCGCAACATATCGAGATAGGGGCCGGCGATATATTTGAGCTGCGGCACGGGGAAATAGCCTTTCTTGCGGTCGATCACCGCGCTCGGGATCACTTTCCGCGCGACATCCTTCAGGATTCCCTTGCCTTCGTCGCGAAGCTTCTCTTCCGGGGGAATGCGCGCCGCCAATTCCACCAGTTCGTGATCGAGGAAGGGTACGCGCGCCTCCAGTCCCCAGGCCATGGTCATATTGTCGACGCGCTTGACCGGGTCGTCGACCAGCATGACGGTGCTGTCGAGCCTCAGCGCCTGGTCGACCGCGGTGTCGGCGCCGTCGCGCAAGAGGTGCGCCTCGAGGAGCTCGCCGCTGACATCGCGGTCCGGCATCCACTCGGGCGAAAGCTGGGCTGCCAAGGTTTCGTGCGAACGGTCGCGGAAGGCGCCGGCATAGTCGGCGACGACATTGTTGGAACTCATCAGTGGCGGGTACCAGTGATAGCCCCCGAAGACCTCGTCCGCTCCCTGTCCCGACTGCACCACCTTGACGTGCTGCGAGACCTTCTTGGATAGCAGGTAGAAGCCCACATTGTCGTAGGAGACCATTGGCTCGGACATGGCCGCGATGGTTCCCGGCAGGGCCTCCATCAGATCGGCGGAGGGCACGAAGATCTTGTGATGATCGGTCCCGAAATGTTCCGCGATCAGATCGGAATAGACGAACTCGTCGCCCTTTTCCCCGTTCGCCTCCTCGAAGCCGACGGAGAAGCTCATGAGACCGCGTTGCCCGGCTTCGGCCAGCAGTCCGACGATCAGGCTGGAATCGACGCCGCCGGAAAGCAGCACGCCAACCGGAACGTCGGCGATCATGCGCCGCTTGACGGCGAGCCGCAGCGCCGAGAGAAGCCGCTCCTGCCATTCCCCGCGACTGATGGCCGCGTCGCCTGTCTGGCGCCGGTAGGGCGGATCCCAATAGCGGCGCTCCTTGAAGCTGCCGTTCTTCTCGTAAACGCGGATTGTGGCCGGCGCCAGCTTGCGCACGCCCCGGAAGATGGTGCGCGGTGGGGGCACGACGGCATGAAAAGTCATGTAATTGTGGAGGGCGTCCCGGTCGATGGCGGTGACGACGCCACCCGCCTTGACGACCGCCGGCAGCGACGAGGCGAAGCGCAATGCGCCGTCGACATCGGCGAGATAAAGCGGCTTGATGCCGAAGCGGTCTCGCGCCATGACGAGCCTGCCGCTGTCACGCTCGTGGATGACGAAGGCGAACATGCCATGGAAGCGCGATACACAATCCTCGCCCCAGGCGTGCCAGGCTTTCAGGATCACTTCGGTGTCGCCGTCGGAGAAGAAGCGGTAACCCCTCTCTTCGAGTTCGGCCCTCAGTTCGCGGAAGTTGTAGATGCAGCCGTTGAAGACGATCGAGAGGCCGAGTGCGGCGTCGACCATCGGCTGCTGGGATTTGTCGGAAAGGTCGAGAATCCTCAATCGTCGATGCCCCAACCCGACATTGGCGTGCACCACCAGCCCGGCCGCGTCCGGCCCTCTCGGGCTGAGCGCGTCGGCCATGACCGAAACTGCCGAAACCGACGGCAAACCGCCGCCGAACCTGACTTCACCGCAAATTCCACACATGAATTGGGTCGAAACCTCCTTTGTTGGTACTCTTACAAGATCAGGGCCGCGGTGATCTCCGCGGCCCTGATGTCGCACGTCTTTGATAATGCGCGGGGCCGCCGATCGTTCCCGATCGGAGCTCATTCGTTTTCCTCATTGGCAAGCGCTTCCGCGCGCGCGAGCATGTAGCGTTCCGCGAAGTCCATGTGCTCGCGGGCGATCGCGCGGGCCTCCTCGCTTCTCCCGTCCTTCAGCGCCGCCATCAGGCGGTACTGGAAGAGCAATCCCTCCTCGCGCGAGGTCGGCTTTGGATCCGCATAGATCCGGCGTGCGAGCGGCAGATCGCGCAGGAGATTGTGCATCAGCCCGCACAGGAAGCCGAGCAGCCGGTTCGGGCAGAGCTGTGCGAGTTGCGAATGGAAGTCGAGCTCTGCGACGCGCTGGCGATACTGTTCGTCGACATTTTCCGGTGTTTGGTCGTAGATTCTGATCGTGCTTTCGAGTTCCGCAAGCTGTGCAGGCCGAAGGTGGCCGGCAAGCAGCCCAGCGATTTCCGGCTCTAGCGCCTTGCGGATTGCGTAGATCTCGGAAAGGTTCGGCTGGTCGAAGAAGAAATAGGCACCAAGCAGTTCCATGGCGTGCTGGGCCGAAGGCTGGGCGACGAAGGCCCCGCCGCCGGGTCCGCTGCGGGTGTAGATCAGGCCCTGCGTTTCGAGCGTCTTCATCGCTTCGCGCACGGTGCCCTTGGCGGCCTTGAATTCTTCGATCAGCGTTTTTTCCTGCGGCAGTCGATCGCCGGGCAGGAGTCTTTCCGTGCGGATGAAGTCCTTAATCCGCTCGGCGATCGCCTCCGGCCTGCGGCGGGTCCGCTCCGCCGGCACGTAGAGGCGCTTTTCGTCCTCGCTGATGGGTTTCGTCTTTTCGATTGTGGCGGTCATGCCGTTATTCTTTCCTGATCCGGGGCGCACTGGCGATGAGCCGCTTGGTATAGGCGTGTTGCGGATCGGCAAAAAGCCGGGCCGCCGGCCCGATCTCGACGGTCTGTCCGCGATACATGACCGCAATGCGGTCGGCGATCGCCTCGACGACGGCGAGATCATGGCTGATGAAGAGATAGGAGAGGCCGAAGCGCCGTTTCAGGTCACGCAACAGCAACAGGATCTGCGCCTGCACGGAGACGTCGAGCGCGCTGACGGGTTCGTCGAGCACGAAAATCTCCGCTTCCGCGGCGAGCGCCCGGGCAATCGCGATCCGCTGCGCCTGGCCGCCGGAGAATTCGTGCGGATAGCGCCGCAGCGTGTCGCCGGGCATCTGCACTGCGTCCAGCAGTTCCGCCACGCGGTGTCGTCGCTCCGCGCCACTATACCCGCAGAGCAACTTCAGCGGCGTATCGAGGATCTGCCCGATGGTCTTGCGGGGATTGAGCGAGGCGATCGGGTCCTGGAATACATATTGGATCATCTTGCCGAAGCCCCGCGCACCGGCACGCCGAAGCTCGGCGGCATCGCGACCACCGATCCGCAAGGTCCCGGAGGTCGGCTCCTCCAGGCCGACGAGCATACGGGCAAGCGTGCTCTTGCCCGACCCGCTCTCGCCGACGACGGCAAGCGTTTCGCCGCGGCCGACCGCAAGCGAGACCTGGTTGACGGCGGTCACCGCGTGAGGCGACCGCCCGAGAAGCGTGTGTCCGCCACCGAAGACCTTGGTCACGTCGTTTATTTCGATCGCGGCGGCACTCATGCCGTGCCCTCCCGCTGGCGCGCGGCGAAGAGGCCGGACACCCGGTCGAGGAAGTCCGCTCCCGTGCCTAGTTCCGGCACGCAGGCGATAAGCCGCTTCGTATAGGCGTGCTGCGGATTGGAGAGCACCCGCCGCGTCTCTCCCGTCTCGACGATCTCGCCATCCTTCATCACGGCGACCCGGTCGCAGAGTCCCGAGACTACGCCGAAATCATGGGTGATGAAAAGCAGTGCCATGCCGCGCTCGCGCTGCAACTGGCGCAAGAGGTCGAGGATATGCGCCTGAACGGTCACGTCGAGCGCGGTGGTCGGCTCGTCGGCGATGATGATGTCCGGATCATTTGCGAGCGCGATCGAAATGCCGACGCGCTGGCGCTGCCCGCCGGAGAACTGGTGCGGAAACTGAGCCGCCCGTTCACGCGCGTCCGGTAGGCCGACCTTCTCCAGAAGCGCTATCGCCCTTTCCCGCCGTTCAGAGGCGCCGATCGGCTGATGCGCCGCAATAGCCTCTTCTACCTGGCGGCCGACTGGAAGAAGCGGGTGAAGCGACATGAGAGGATCCTGGAACACATAAGCGACGCGAGCGCCGCGACAGGACCTGAGCCTTTCCTCGGACATGGAGAGCACGTCCTCCCCATGGAGATAGATCGCGCCGTTGCGGATAAGGGCCGGCGGCGAGGCGACGAGGCCCATGATGGAAAGCGCGGTCACGCTCTTGCCGGAGCCGCTTTCGCCGACGATGCCGAGGCACTCGCCGCGTCCCAGTTGAAGCGACACGCCGTTCACGGCGGGCGTGAAGGCGTCTCCCCCGCTAAAGCCCGTCTCCAGTCCTTCAATCGCGAGCGCGGCATCCGGCGCCGAATTGGCTGGCGCCAGTCGATCCTTTGCGATCGCGGGCTTCGAGCCGGGGCGGGCGAGAGTACCGGATCTGAGGCGCGGATCGAGCACGTCGCGGATGCCGTCGCCAAGCAAGTTGAGGCTGATGACGATGAGGAAGATCGTCATGCCTGGCACGATAGAGACATGCGGCGCGGTGAAGAGCTGGGCACGTCCTTCCCCGAGCATCGAGCCGAGATCGGCCTGCGGCGGCTGGGCGCCAAGGCCAAGGAAGCTCAAGCCCGCAGTTTCCAGGATCATCCAGCCTGCGGTCGTCGATATGGTGATGACGATAACCGGCAGCACGTTCGGCAGCACCTCGGTCAAGACGGTCGAGAGCTGTCCCTTGCCGGAAAGGCGCGCCGCGTCGATGAACTCGGCATGGGCAAGCCCCACAGTCGCGCCACGGATATTGCGCGCGAAGAATGGGATATTGACGATGGCGATGGCATAGAGGGCGTTCAGCAGCCCCGGCCCGAGTGCGGCCACGATCGCAAGGGCCAGGAGCATATAGGGAAAGGCCATCAGCATGTCGATCGCGCGCATCATCAGGTTGTCCGCGCGCCCGCCGGCATAGCCGGCGACGATGCCGATCGTGGACCCGATCACGGCGGCGATCAGCGTAGCGGTGAAGCCCAGAGCAAGCGAGACGCGCGTGCCCCACAGCAGTCGGCTCAGGATATCGCGGCCGAGCTGGTCGGTCCCGAGAAGGTGGCCGGCGGTCGCCACCGGCTTCAGCCGGTTGGCCGGCGCCGTCGCATCCGGGTCCGGCAGCGGCAAAAGCGGCACGAGCAGGATGATGAATGCGATCGCCAGCAGTAGGAAGAAGCCGGCGGCGGCGAGCCTGTTGTTCATGAGGAGCCGCCAGGACGTGAACCGCGCCGCGCCCGCCGGCCGTGGCGTCATCTCCGCAAGCGCACTCATGTGCGGATCCTCGGATCGAGAATGGATTGGACCACGTCCGCCATGAGGTTGAACAAGACATAGCTGGCCGCGACGATCAGCACGCCGCCCTGCACGAGCAGGACGTCGCGCGTCGAAATGGCTTTGACAAGCATCGCGCCGATGCCGGGCCACTGAAAAACGGTCTCGATATAAACGGCTCCGCCGAGCACGAAGCCGGCCTGTATGCCGATCACCGGTATGACGCTGACAAGGGCCGCGCGGAAGGCATGGCCGCAGACGACGCGGCGTTCGGGAAGCCCCTTGGCACGCGCCGTGCGCACGAAATCCTGGCGCAGCACCTCCAGCATCGCGCCGCGCGTAAGCCGTGCAATCACGCCCGCAGCCACCACCGCGAGCGTCGCTGCAGGCAGGATCAGATGGATGAGAAGGTCCTTGAGATCGCCGCCACCATAGACCGCGTACATGCCGGAGGCCGGCAGGATGCGCCAGTGGACGGCGAAGAGATAGATGAGCAGCAGACCGAGCCAGAAGGACGGCGTGGAGATGCCGGCGAGAACGACGAAGGTGATCGCGCGATCCGCCCAGCCGAACTGCCGGACGGCGGAAAGGACGCCTGCAAGAAGTCCGAGGACGGAGGCAAGTACGAGTGATACGCCCGCAAGGATCAGCGTCGCCTGAAACCGCTCCAGCACCTCGTCGAGAACGGGTCGGTTGAGTGCGAAGGATCGGCCGAAATCGCCCTGCAGCACATTGCCGATCCAGATCAGGTACTGCTGTAGCAGCGGCTTGTCGAGCCCGAGGTCGCGGTTGATACGTTCGACGTTCTCCGGCGTCGCATAGGGGCCGAGGATCGCCGTCGCCGCATCTCCCGGGATCATCGCCATGACGAGGAAGACGATGACCGAGAGGCCGATGAGTACCGGAACGACAGCGATCAGCCGCTTCAGGATGTAGGTCTGCATGAAGCTCCTCCGCCGCCGGCATCGCTGCCGGCAACCGGTTGCCTTCAATCCTACTGCTTGGACACGCCGTGCAGATGCAGGAGGAAGGACGGCTGTAGCTTGAAGCCCGCGACGGCCGCGGTCGTCACCGCATTCTGCTTCCAGTTGGCGACGAAGAGCCAGGGAGCGTCCTCATGCACAATCGCCTGCACCTCGCCGTAGAGCCTGCCGCGCTCTGCCTGGTCCGTGGAGGCGCGGGCCTTCTCCAGAAGTTCGTCGACTTTCGGATTGGAGTAATAGCCGGAATTGAAGCCGCCCTTGTCGGGCATGGCGTCGCTCCTGAGCGTTAGATAGGGAACCGTGTCCGGATCATTGGTCATCCAGGCCATTTCCGCCATATCCGCCTTGGCTTCGAGCCCCGGATTGACCCGGCCGAGAAAGCTGTTCCATTCATAGGTTTCGATCTTCACGTCGAAGCCGACAGCTTCAAGGTCTGCCTGGATGGCTGCGCCCATGGTGACCGGATCGAGCATCCCGGACCCTCCTTCGGTCACGTAGAAGGTGACAGCGGGACTTTCGGCTCCGGCTTCCTTCAGCAACGATTTCGCCTTTTCCGGGTCGTAGGGATAGGGTTCGACCGTGCTTTCGACCCAGTTGAAGGCCGGCGGGATCGGGCCGGCCGCGACCGTTGCCGTGCCCTGCAGCACGTCGTTGACCAGCGTCTCCTTGTTGACAGCGTAATTGGCGGCCTGGCGCACGCGCTTGTCGGCGAAGGGGCCTTCCTTGGCGTTCAAAATGGCAAACCAGACATGCGGCCCCGCCTGCTCGACGACTGCGAAATTGTCGTCCTCCTTGAAGGTGGCGAGATTGTCCGGCGGTACCTCGACCATGACGTCGATGCCACCCGCCATCATTTCAGCGACCCGCGTATTGGCGTCGGTGATCGGCCGGAAGACGGCCGCCTCCAGGCGCGCCGGGCCGTCCCAATAGTCCGGATTGCGCTCGGCGACGACGCGCTGGTTGGAGACCCATTCGACGAATTTGAAGGGACCGGTGCCCGACGGATGGCGACCGTAGTCCTTTCCATACTTCTCGACTGCCGCCGGAGAGACGATCAGGCCGGTCGGGTAGGCGAGATTGGAAAGGAAGGGGGCGAAGGCTCCGTCGAGCTTGAACTCGACTGTGCGATCGTCGACGACATTCACCGCTTGGATCGAGGAGAAGTTGAAGGACAGCGGGAACGGACCGGTGTCGTAGAAGGCGTGATCCTCCTTCAACATGCGGTCGAAATTGAACTTGACGGTGTCGGCATTGAAGGGCGTTCCGTCATGGAATTTGACGTCTTCGCGCAGCTTGAATGTGTAGGTCTTCCCGTCCTCGGAAATCGTCCAGCTCTCTGCCAGTGCCGGCTCCACCTCCAATGTCCCGTCCTTGAACCGCACAAGCCCGTCATAGACATTGACGAGAATGCGGAAATCATTGGTGGCGGTGACCGTATGCGGATCGAGCGATTGCGGCTCCGCGATCTGACCGACGACCAGGACATTGGGGGGAGTCTGCGCCTTAACCGGCGTGGCCGCGGCGGCAAGAATTACGGCAGCCGCCACTATGGCGCTCCGAAGTAGCCTCTTCATGGGGAAGATCCTTTCGATTTGGCTGAATTCGTGAGAGGGCGATTAATACTGATAAATGCCACAGAAGCAAGAATTTATCATCATTAATCCGCGCGAGGGAGTGATGCGCCTACGGGGCGATGACGGGAGGTACTTCCTGCATCAGCCTAAAAAACGTGCGCGTTTTCGGAGCGCGATGCGCCGCTTCAACGAGCTACAGCGCCTTTGCGCGTCTGAAATGGTGCGCGGGGCTGTAGGCTTGGAAATCAGAGCGTAAGCAGCAGCGGCCTTCTACCCCTCCTGCCCATCCTCCGGCGTCAGGTCTTGTTCGGCCTCGGGCACCTTCTGGTGCGTGAAGCCCTTGAGGCCGACCGCGGTTTCTTCGGCGTCCCGTTCGATCTCGATCGGGCTCGCGAGATAGTGCACCACCAGCTTGGCGACGGAGATCAGCGCGTGCAGATGGATGCGCTCGTAGCCGTGCGAAGCGTCCACGCCGAAGGCGAGGAGGCCGGTGCGCACGTCGTGGCCCGCCTCGACGGCGGACGCGGCATCGGAACGGTAGTAGCGGAACACGTCCTTCTGGACGCGAATGCCGTTCGTGCCGCAAAGCTCGAACAGCTTCTTGCACAGATGGTAGTCGAACGGGCCGGTTTGGTCGGCCATGACGAGCGTGACGCCGAACTCCGAGGAGTTCTGGCCCGGCGCCGTGGTGCCGTTGTCGACGGCAACGAGCGAAGCGATGTCGGGCGTGACTACGGCCGAGGCGCCGACGCCGACTTCCTCGCCGATGGTGAAGAGCCAATAGGTGTCGACCGGCGTCTCCACCTTTTCCCTGTTCATCGCTTCCAGCGCCGCCAGCATCACCGCGACGCCCGCCTTGTCGTCGAGGTGCCGTGAGACGATGAAGCCGTTTTCCAGGAATTCCGGCGCCGGATCGATTGCCACGATATCGCCGACGTCGATGCCAAGCTGGGTGAGGTCGTGTTGATTGCGCGCCAGCGCGTCGACGCGCAATTCCACATGGCGCCAGCCGCTCGGCTGGGTGTCTACCTCTTCGTTGAAGGTGTGGCCGGAGGCCTTCAGCGGCAGGATCGAGCCGCGATAGGTGCCCTTGACGGAAAAGATCGAGGCCCGGGCGCCCTCGGCAAAGCGTGCCGACCAATGGCCGATCGGCACCAGTTCGAGGCGCCCGTTCGGTTTGAGCAGCTTGACCTGTGCGCCGAGCGTGTCGAGATGCGAGACGATGCCGCGTGCCGGCCGCCTTGCCGCGCCGGGGCGGCGGGCACGAATGGCGCCACGCCGTGTCAGCACCACTTCCAATCCCAACCGCTCGAGCTCGCGGGCGGTGTGGCGAACCGCCTCGTCGGTAAACCCGGTGGGACTCGCGATCGCCAGCAGCGCCTTCAGGCGAGCGACCAGATAGTGAGGGTCGATCGATATGGCCGAACTCATGCCGCCTTTGTCGCAAGATGCGGCGGAGGCGTCAACCTTGGGTGCCGCCGCCGAAAGCAGGTTGCTCAAGTCGACCGTCGTCTTTCCCGTCGAAACCGCGACTGACCCCGGATTGCGTCGCAACCAAACGCCAGTACTGTTTTGGCGTGTATAGACTGCGCTTATCTCCTAATGCGTGCAGGAAATTCTTGCGATGCGGCATTTCTCTGATAAGCTGCATGATAAGTCGATATGCGCCTAATGGATGTATTCGGACCTGCTTGCTGCACCGACCGGCGTCGTGCCTCGCGTTCCGACGATGGCACGGCATCGCGCCGTTGAAGGCCAGCAGCTTCGTTCCGGCGCATGAATTGCCTGCTCGTCGCTTTCAAGCGGTTCCAATGATTCCGTGGAGAATTCATCGCGCCCCCAGTTGTCCTGCTTCCAGAGGAGAGAGACCATGGCAGAAAGCCTGTTCTTCGGCGGTCCGGGCCGGGACGTTTTCTATGACGATGATGGGCCAAACTCATTCGATGGTGGCGGGGGTGCTGATGCGGTTAGCTATGCTCGCTCGTCGCGCGGGGTCGTTGCCGATCTTCAATCCGGACGAGCTTACAAATTGCTCTCGATATTGCCCTTCGGCGATTCCATCACCTACGGCGTGATCAGCAGCACGACCGATACCGAGAGTGGCGGATACCGGAAATTCATGCTGGATCATCTGCGCGCGCTCAATATCCACGTCGATTTCGTCGGGTCGCTCGCAAACGGCCCCGCCGCCATGGAGGACCGCGACCATGAGGGGCATCGCGGTTGGACGCTCAATCAGTTGAATGGCATCGATGAAGGCGTCCTCGCCACGACGGCGCCCGACGCCGTGCTTTTGATCGCAGGCACTAATGACAGCAAGACCGACAGCGTGCAGACGATGATTCAGGACCTGCGCGACCTTCTGCTTAGTGTGGCAGCCGCGGATCCCGAGGTGACCGTTTTCGTCGGTTCTGTCCCACCCGTGCGGGTGGGGCAGCAGTCGCAGGCGCGGGCCGACAAGGTCGACGCCTATAACGACGCGATGCCCGCGCTCATCGAAGAACTGGCGGCGCTGGGGCTTGATGTGGTCTTCGTCGACATGCGCGGCCTGACGCAAGACGACATCACGGCGCCTCCGCTCGACAGCGGCTTGCATCCGACGGCCGAAGGCTACGAGAAAATCGCCGCTTACTGGCTGCAGGCGCTGGAGGAGCATTTCGGCCTGGACGGAGAGGGCATCGGCAGCGACCGCGACACCTTCATCAGTATCGAAAACCTGATCGGCTCGGCGTTTGACGATCGGCTGGCCGGAACTGATGGGGCCAACACCCTGGAAGGCCGCGATGGGAACGACGTCCTCGAGGGACGCGGCGGCGCTGACGTGCTGATCGGCGGAACCGGCGCTGACGTGATGATCGGCGGCGCGGGCAACGACGTCTACTATGTCGACAATTCCGGCGACAGCACGATCGAGGAGGCTGGCGGCGGTGTGGACGAGGTTCACGCCTATGTCGATTGGACGTTCGCGGAGCACGTCGAAAACCTGTTCCTGCGATCGGCGGCCGGTCTAGCCGGCATCGGCAATGCCGCAGCCAATAGGATCATCGGCAACAGCGGGGCGAACAGGATTGAAGGGCGCGATGGAGATGACAATATCGACGGTCGCGGCGGCGCGGACCGTATCATCGGCGGCGCTGGCAACGATACCCTGACGGGTGACACCGGCAACGACACTTTCGTCTTCGCGATCGGCGATGGCCAGGACGTCATCACAGATTTCAGCGTTTCCGGCTACGATCTCCTGGAGGTCTCCGGTTATCAAAGCTATAGCGAACTCCGCCAGATCGGTGCCGACACGCTGGTCGTCTTTTCCGCGACCGATACTGTGCTCTTGAAGGGCACTCTTGTCGCGAGCCTGTCTACAAGCGATTTCTTCTTTGCATAGCCACGGCTGAATTCCCCAAAAAATGAGGGTTGCTAACCCTTTTGGGCTACGCACAATCGGGCTGGTCTTAAAATTGTCCGTCGAGAGAGCTATTCGATCGGAGCACTGGAGGCTAGCAATGCGCCAGACTTGGCTCGATGTGGCCAAGGGCGTGGGCATCGTTCTCGTCGTCCTGGCCCACGTCCTGACCCACAGCAAATGGCATTTGGCACCGGAGGTCTCTTTCACGATCTCGCTGTTCTACATGCCTTTTTTCTTCGTCATATCGGGTTATCTCTTCACTGCCTCCGACCGGCAGGCCCTGCTCTCAAAGCGAGTGCGTGGTCTCATGGTCCCGTATGTCGCCTTTCTCTGCCTCCTCATCGCGGGCATGCTGCTCGTCGACCTTCTCCACGGTGACATACCGGCTCCCTGGCAAATCAGGGAACTGGTGACCAACGCCGCTTGGGGCGGACGAAACCTTACCCGTGAACTCGGTGTCTTCTGGTTCGTGAGCTGCCTCTTTGCGACCCAGCTTCTCTACAACGAGGTTGCGCTGCTGACCAAAGGGCCAACCGATCCCGTCATGCTGACCTTCGTGGCAGGCTCTGTCGTCCTCGCTTATCTCATCCAGGCCTCCTGGCCGGATATCCGCTCGCCTCTTGCCCTCAGCAATGTACCTCTCGCCATCGGCGCCTTCTGGTTTGGGCACCTGCTGCGCGAAGAGAAGCTGGGCGTCAAGGCGCTTGCCCTGGCGGCACTTGCCGTTGTCGGCATCTCGATTGCCGCTGCCTCGGCAGGGTCCGACTTTACGTTCAGCATGAAGAACACCAAATTCGGACCACCGATCCTCGGCTTGCTGCTTGCGCTTTCCATTTCAGCTGCTGTGCTCAGTCTCGCCCGCCTGGTCACGTGTGGTCTCCCTGAGCGGATGGCTCCGCTCGCCGAGCTCGGCAAGGCTTCACTGGTCATCATGTTCGCCCATCAGTTCGTGCATTTCACGCTGCGAGAAACGGGTATGACTTCGGATATTCCGCTGATTGTCCTCTCTGTCGGTTTGCCCTATCTCCTCTATCGGCTGCTGAACTCGTCGGCAGTTCTGTCGCCCTGGTTTCTGGGGCACGGATCGCTGTCGCTCAGCATCGACCGGATGCGGCGGACGCTCGCCAGTCGCGCGAGATGAGATTGGTGGCGACGCAGTCGCAGGGACAATGATCGCAACCCTGGGGTGGATTTCTCTTGATCTTCTCCCCTTTTTAAGAGAGATTGTGCAGTGCACAAGGTCGGCGGCCGGCGCTTGGCTGCCGTCGCCTCCGATAGATGCCTCGAACCCAGCAAGGGGACGAACCGGAATGTTTCGCGACATGCATGTTTACAAGAAACTGATCGCGCTCGGTGCTGTCGTCGTCGCCTTCGTCGGCGTTCTCGATGCGCTCGCCAATCTGCCCGTCGTCTCCGGCTGTTCGTTCTATGGCAATTGCGCTCTGGCCGACGCCTCGACGCCGCCGACGGACCTCGGCAACGATCCGGTGGCGCAATGAGCAACTCCGAAAAAGCGGCACTCATCGTTTATGACGGCGATTGCGTGTTCTGTCAGAACTATGTCCGTTTCATGCGGCTGCGCGACACCGTGGGCCCGGTCGAACTGCTCGATGCCCGCTCGGGTGATCCGCGCGTCGCGGCTTTTCAACATGCGGGCTATGACCTGAACGAAGGCATGCTCTTCGTCTTCGACGATCGCGTCTATCACGGAGACGAGGCCGTCAATCTGTTGGCGATTCTCAGTTCGCCATCTTCGCTGTTCGGCTGGCTCAATCGTGCGATCCTTTCGAGCCGGCTGGCTGCGCGGCTGATCTACCCCGCGCTTAAGCTCGGGCGCCGCATCACGCTACGCCTGCGCGGCCGGCCGCTCATCCCCGCTGATCTCGACCACTCGCCCGAACGGGGCTGGTGACCCGAGACGGTCTTCGGGCGCATGCATCGGAGTCATGGCAGCACTTCGCCGGGATAAACTCCCCAAATGTTCTGCTGTCTGACATAGCCGCTCCACCCGCCGTCCTTTCCTGTCACACGGCACCAAGTGCCACTGCAGGACCGCAGGCGAACGACAAGCCCCGTCCCCAGTCGAGCGGCGACGGGCGCAATAGACGATGCATGATCGCGCATGGGAACGTAGCCCTCTTTCCAAGGAGCGATCGCACCGGTCCGGCGACCCGACAGAAGTCCGTGATACATCCACCCGACCGTGCCGTCCTGATCTCTTACTTTTCGCCAGTTTCCATATTCGGCGAAGATCTCCAGCGGCAAGCCGGGCGAAAGGTACACCCATTTCACCATATAGTCCGTTCCGGGCCCGACACGCATGTTTGCGCGCTGGGCACCGAGCGAGATGTAGCGAGGGATGGGCAGACCCGTTACGCGGCCGTTGATGGGAGCGGCACTGGCAGGTACGGCGGACATGGCCGCAAGGAATAGACAAACAAACGTTCTGAGCAAGGCTATTACTGGGCAATCAGAATCCAGGATTAGATCGTACCGTCAGGCAATGGGCATGTCCCCAAAGCGGGACGAGGAGGCGGCCAGCTAGATGGATGCCGTGCGTGGCTTCAAAACACGGCCGATGACAGGATGTCAATGCGACACAGAGGTGTCAGCTCGGAGGCGCCGCGGTTGGTCCTGGAGCGGGTAATCCTAAAGCTCCAAGCCGGTCGGGCAAGCCTGCCTGCACCGGGTCTGGTCCAGGCGGAGGCGTGTGCAAGTGCCCGGCCGTCGGGGGACGAACCTCAATGCGTGCAAACCTTCGGCCGCGAGAAGTCCACCAGCTTAAAGATCAAGAGCTTGCGTTCCAGGAGGTTCGGCATTTCGTCGGCGAGGCTGGCCGCGGTCGCCCGTGTGACGGTCACGCCGTCCCTTTCGTAGGTCACCCAGGCATCCGGCTTCCAGCGGAGCCACAGCTTCAGGTCATGCAGAATGTGATAGTAGCCGGCCTGCGACTGGCGTATCCAAAGTTCCCTCGAGGAATCGACGACCTTCACGACCTCGTTCTGGTAGTTGAAGAGATAGGGCGGCTTGGAAAAGAGCAGGTGGTTGGTCTGGCCAGCCTCCGTGTGCAGGTTGCTGAACATGTTGATCGAGCTTTCCGTCTTCAGCCCGACATAGGGGGAAAGGCAGGAAAGGAAGAACAGGCCGGGCACCACATAAACCCAGGCTGGCGCCCGCGGCGCGGCGGTATTTTCGCAAGGCAGGTTTTCGAGCGCCACATAGGTGAGCACGACCAGGGCCGCGCCGCCCGCGACCGCCCAGACGAGGATCCAGACGGAATGGACGACCATGTCGAAGGAGCGCTCCGGGAAGACAAGCGTCAGGAGCATGACGACGGCGACGGTAACGAGTGTGAGAGCCAGGCCGGGGAAGAGGGTACCGATGCGCCCGTAGTTCTCGCGCAACCGGTTCGCCACGTTCAGCGAAATGCCATAGAGCATCTGGCTCGCGGGCTTCGGAATGCTCAGCACGTAGAGCGCGAAGACAAGGCTGGAAAAGTCCATATACCAGGAATAGGCGGAAATAGGGATGATGTAGTGGAAGAGCAGCGCCAGTATGAAGCCCACGGCGAAATAGCGCTTCCAGTACAGGCACAGGATGGCGATCCCTTCGATGATGAAGGTCGAGTAAATCGCCAGATAGCGGCCGAACAGATTGTCCTCCAGACCGAAGGGCCGGGCGAGCGGCACATAGAGGCCCACTGCGCAGCTGACGGTGGGGTCGAGAAAATCCGTGTTGATCTTGTGGAAGATGCCGTAGAAATACATGATCGCGAGCAGGGCGCGCGCAACGACGCGCACCTGGTCGTAAAGGGCCACGCGATCGATCGGGCCGCGGCCGGACTTCAGGTAGAGAAGCGCCGCACTGAGCAGCATCGCGCCGTCCATGACGGTGGTAATCGTCTTGTTGTTGGAGGCAACCGGTAGGCGCACGGCATAGAGCGCCACCGAGACACCGGCAAGAGCCAGGAGGAGCCAGGTGCGCCGCGGGTATAGGAAGAGCAACAGGCTGAACAGGATGATCGCCCAACCGAGCGTCATGTAGATTGCACCCTTGTAGCCGATCAGGCCGTAGGTATCGCCGGCAATGCTGAAGATCGCCGCTAAGGCCCAGAAAGGCGTGAATGCCGTCAGACCGTCGTAGCTGTAGGCCAGTTCCCTGATCCTGGTGGCCTTCCTGCGGCCCATATTCCAGAAAGGTATCGCATCTGCCGTCATCATGAATTCCACTCCAAGTGACCGGTGGTTGTCCGAACGGGGAATGCCGCAAAGTGCTTGGCAAATCCGTCTGAAGGCATATGCAGCCAAGCGGTGCTTCGCGACGACGTCACATTCTTGCGGCGCCGCGGCCTGCAATCTTGGGAGAAATGCCCGCCTACGTCTCCTCGCTCTCCGTGCTTGCCACTGACGGGGATCTCGCCGGGAGCTGTACTCCCGATATTCCGCCCTCGCGTGACTCTAATGAGCAACTCTAGTTTGTAAACTTCCTCTATTACAACAAATTCGTGCACCGTTTCCATTGCCTCTTGCTCGATGCGGGCACAGGGCATGGGATGGCCACGCCGAGTTCCCAAGAGGCGCTGCACCGCCAGGCCGTACGACCTATGGTTCAGTTGTAGCGAACTTACTACGCATGATGCTGTGTTGCAATATTCAGTGTGCAGCGCAGCATAGGTTGCAGTCTCTGTTGCGCCGCAAAAGATATCTCGGTATTGCAATGCTCATGGAAACCCTGAAGGAGAGTAGGGAGACTTGGACGCCAGCCCATTCGATCCGCCCGAGGGTTCGCTTCGCAGGTCCGTTGGCCGCGGCGCTGTCGCGACCGGCCTCGCCCAGGCCGTCAAGGTTGCCACCCAGATCCTTTCGGTCATCGTCCTTTCCCGCCTGCTTTCGCCTGAAGATTTCGGCATCGTGGCCATGTGCGCACCGGTGCTCGCCTTCATCGCGCTCTTTCAGGATTTCGGCCTGACGCAGGCGACCGTGCAGAAGAACGCAATCACGCATGACGAGGTGAATTACCTCTTCTGGGTCAACGTCGCCGTTAGCGCGGCGCTCGCCTGCCTGATGGTGGGTGTGGCGCCGTTGATCGCCAGCTTCTATGGCGAGCCGCGGGTCGGCCCGCTGATTGCCGCCATGGCCGCGCAGATCGTTGCGTACGGCCTGGGCGCGCAGCACCTCGCCCTCCTCAACCGCCGCATGGCCTTCGGTCGCCTCGCGCTGGTTGAAGTCACAAGCGCTGTCGCCGGCCTTCTGGCCGCGGTCTCCTGGACGCTGGTCGACCGGTCCTATTGGGCGCTTTATGCAGGCACGCTCACGAGTGCCGTCCTGCCCAGTCTCTGCTATTGGGTGAATTCGCATTGGCGCCCGGGCTTTCCGCGAAAGGTGCAGGGTATCGGCGCTCTGCTCAATTTCGGCGCCGGAATCACCGGGTTCAACTTCGCGAACTTCTTTGCCCGAAATCTCGACAACATCCTGATCGGGCGCTACTGGGGCAATGCGGAGCTCGGCCTTTACGACCGCGCCTACAAGCTTCTCCTGTTCCCCTTGAGCCAGATCGCCAACCCGCTCTCGAAAGTGATGGTGCCGGCGCTCTCACGGCTTGCCGGCGAGCCCCATCGTTACCGCAGCGCCTACTTGCGCGTGATCCCCCTGATGCTGGTTGTTGCGCTGCCGGGGGTGGCGACTGCGGTGGCGACTGCCGACCGGCTCATTCCTTTCGTGCTCGGCGAACAATGGCGGGAAAGCGCCGACATTTTCCGAGCGCTCGGTTTTGCCGGCCTGCTTCAACCGCTTAACAACCCGGCGGGCTGGCTGTTCATCAGCCAGGGTCGCTCCGGCGACTTCATGCGCTGGGGGATCATCACCGCCGCAAGCTCCGCCATGGCTTTCATCATCGGCCTTCCTTACGGCGCGCTCGGAGTTGCGGTCGCCTATGCCACGAGCGAATATCTGCGGACGCCGGTCCTATGGCTCTATATTGGAAGAAAGGGCCCATTGACCGCCGGCGACATGGTCCGCGCCGCCGGTCCTTTCGTGCTTGGGGCGCACGTCGCGCTCGCCATCCTGTGGCTGGTGCGGCCGCATCTGCCGGACCAGACGATCGTCGCTCTCGCGGGCGCTGCAATTCTTTCCTATGCCGTGACGGTTGCCGTCGCGCTTGTCTTCCCTTTCGGCCGCCGGTCGCTACGCGAGGCGCTCGATCTGCTGCCGAAGAGACGAAGCGGGCAAAGCTGAGAGAAACGACCGCATGTCTCCTATCGTGGATCTCAGTTTGATTATTGAGGGCGACACATGCAGCAGTGCGGAGGTCGCTGACGGCCCGTGGCCGGGTGCCGGAGACCGGATTGACGGGTGTCGCACCCGTGCCCGCCAGCGCACCGGCCCTACTCGGCGGCCAAATTTCGCGCCAATCAGGCCGGCTTTCTGACCTTGCTTTTCAGTGCCTCGTAGCCTCGCTCACCCAGCATGGCCCGGGCCGCTGCTTTCAGCAGCGCATGCCTTCCCTCTGCCGTTTTTGCCAGGTTCAGGCGCTCGCGCACCAGGGCCGATGCGGGTGTGATGATCTCGTGCGTTTCCACGCAGAGGACCGGCTTGCCCGAGAGTTTCGCAATGTTGACGGCCTGGCCGTGTTCGCTCTCGATGAACAGGACGGCATTGGAGCGTCGGTAGACCTCCGCCTTGAAGCGGCCGTGAGCGGCAAGACGCTGGCGCTCTTCCTTGCTCGGCAGGTCGAGCATAACGAGCTCGTCGTATTCGATGCCCCGCCTGGCCAGCCAGTCCTCCGTCTCGGAGCGATATTTCTCCAGCCGGCTGGTCACCAGGGAGGCGATCTTGCGCGTCGGCACGTAGAGCGGGTGTGCTTCGGCGAGAAAGCGAAGATAGGCGGGACCGTCATCGTTTTCGTCGTTCGTCGGGTCGAGGCACAGCACGCCGTCGATGTCGACGCAGCTCTGCCCAAGGAACTTGTGATGCATGAAGTTCCATTGGAACAGTCGTGGCTGCTGGACGACCTCGAGCACGAAGTCCGTCTCCTCGTAGCGTTCGTAGCTGCCGTAAACGGCGGCGAAGATCAGCCGGTCGCGCGGTATGCCCGCGGCCGCCGCCTTCACCCTGGCCTCTCTCATGGCACTGCCGCCATTGATGCTGTCGTCGAGGATCAGAATCCTGCGCATTTCGGCCATGCTACGTCCGAGCGCCGCGGAGCGCTTGGTAATCCCGCTCGAGAAAATCTTGCCGGCGACGAAGCTGTCGAGATCGGTCATCTGGATGTTTGCCGTCAGGCTGAGGAGATTGGCGGCCAGCATGCCGCTGCGCGGGATTCCGACGACCAGATCGATATCGCCGGGCAGGCGATGCAGGTTTCTGGCAATCGTGGCATTCATGTCGGCGATCGATCGATACTGCATCTTGTTGCACCTCTGAGTGGTGTTTGCGACCGCGCTAAGCCGCTTCAAAATTTGCGAACGGGTTTACGCAGAGTTGGCTTCCGGAATAGGTGATCGGATCGTCCGGCCCGCGCCGCCAGACATAGTCGGTGAGAAGATGGAAATCTGCGAGCAACAAGCGCTCGAACCGCTCCAGCCGGTGCGCGGGATCCTCGGGCAGGAGCGGGCGCGCCATGTCTCCGATGCGAAGCTTCTCGAAAAGCGTCGTCGCGTCTGCCAGCTTGCCAGTGGGAAAGTCCCACGGATTGCGCCTACGGAACTCCAGAACGAAGGCGCGCAGGTGATCGTCCGAGATGTTGAGATTGCCGAGATATCTCTCGAGCGTCGCGCGCACCATCTCCAGCTCCGAAAAGGATCGCACGGCGGCATAGGCAAGGCCGGTCGACGCGAGCCCGCCTGCCGCCAGCGCGAGCACGGTGCGCCTCGAAACTCCCTTCATGCTTGCCTCCTTCACGAGATGCGCATGGCGGCTCTCAGCGAAAGCGCCGCCGCCGTCAGGCTGGGATTGGCACAGGAGCAACTGGGAAATGTGCTCGTGCCGACAATCGCAAGATTGCGGAATTCGTGATGGATCAGATCCCGGTCGATGACGGAGTCGCTTCGATCTTTGCCCATGCGAAGCGTGCCCTGGACATGCGATTCCGTGCCGCGAACGCCGCGGTCCATGATCTCCTCCACCGGCAGCGGCGCAAGAATATCGGGCAGCTTCTCCAGCGCCCGCGCCATGCCCTCGACCGCATAACCGGCCGGCCCCTTGTAGTTGATCAAGGCGTTTTCGTTCTCGTCGAGACCGACGAAGTTCTCCGGTTCCAACAGGTCCTCGGTGACGATGACAAGCGGTAGGGTCTGGCGCAGCCGGCCCTTTTCGGCACGCAGCCCATGCTGCCAGCGGTTCTCGAAATAGACGAGCGCGGCAGCCTGCTCCGAGCGGTGCTGCCCGTCATAGAGGCCATAATTCAGCCCCGTGGTGATCGTGCTGCCATCGAAATTATCGATGCCGTCGAGATATGCTTCGACGTTGCGGCCGTAAGATTCGTGCAGTCCGCGCCCGACGAATTCGCCGCCAAGACCGGACCTGAGCATGATGGCGGCACTCTGGATCCCATTGGCGCCGAGCACGAAGAGATCGCCGCTGGCGGTGTATTCCCTGCCGCCATGGCGAAACGTCACTGCCCGGATGGAACCGGCGGCATGATCCAGCCGGCGCACTTCCGAGCCGAGACACACCGATATATCTGGGTGCTCGAACACATGCATCAGGCCGTTGTTCGCGGTGAACTTCGCATCAGCCGGGCAAAGCCAGCACCGAAGCGAAGCGCAGCAGGCCGACCGCGTCTCCGTTGCGACACGGGCACGCGCCGTCGGCATGACGAAGTGCTGGTCTGGTTGAGCTGCCTTCATCAGGCGATCCGGCGTGGACATGCGATGCGGTGGCTGCGGGAAGGGCTTTGAACGCGGCATGATCGCCGCCATGTCGGGATCGCCCGATATGGCCATGACCGTTTCGGCCTCACAATAGAACGGCTCGAGCTCGTCGTAGCTGATCGGCCAATCATGGCCGATCCCGTAAAGGCTCTTCAGCCGAAAATCGTTCGGATGCAGCCGGGGCGTCTGCGCGAACCAACAGTTTGTTCCGCCGCCAAGTCCGATCGTATAATTCCACGGCTTGGTCGCGTTGCTGCTGTAGGTCTGCTCGTCCTTGAGATCGGTATTAGCCCCATGTTCGAGCTGCCAAGCATGCGAATTGTGGCGCCCCCATTCAAGGAGGAGAATGCGCGCTTTGCGCCGTTGGAGAAAGCCGTGCAGGAAAAAGGCCGAGCCAAAGCCGGAGCCGATCACCACAATGTCGAAATGTTCTCCGGCGATCTTGTCTGGGCGGATATCCAGGACCATCGACTAGCCTTCTCTCACGAAAACGGGGTGGACGCACTCGGACGCTGGGATCAATCCAGCTTCGGTCATGCGGGCAAGCCCGGGATCGGGCTCGCAGCTTCACATCCGGCGATTTCAACTGCTCCGTGTCAAGCAGGCTGCCGTGACTGACTTGGCGATGATGCGCAAATCGTTGAAAAACGACCAGTTCTCAACGTAACGCCGGGCGAGGGCCGGCCGATGCGTGTGGGCGCTCTCCTCGCTCGCGCCCGCTCGCCATGGCCCCGTCATTCCCGGGCGCGACTCCAGGTAAAGCTCCCCGGCGCTCCCGAGGAGCTCGGGCGCCCCCGGCGCAACCGGGCGTGGCCCGACGAAGCTCATGTCCCCCCGCAGCACATTGAGGAACTGCGGCAATTCGACCAGGCCGAGCTTTGTAAGCACTGCACCGATCGGCGTGAGGTGCGGATCGTGCTCCGACTGCTCAGCCGGAAGCCGTGAAGGCGGTGACTGCAGGCTCGTCAGTCTGCCTTCCCCCTCGGCCGTCGTGCGGAACGTCAGGCAGGTGAAAAGTGAGCCGCCGCGCCCAATCCGGATATGTCTTTGAAACGCGGGCCCACCGTCGGAGAACGCGACGAGGCATGCAAGCAGAACCAGCAGGGGCCCAAGGAGGGCAAGTCCCAGGGAAGCGGCGCCGATGTCGAACCCACGCTTCGCAAGTCCGCCCACAGGGCGCTTTGCTCTCACTGCGCGTTGAAAATTCCGGCTGCTTGACCAGACAAAGTCCTTCATGGCACAACCTCAGGAGGCAATAAATCGAAGCTTGCACCTTAACAAAATACTGCCGCATTGCAACATACGAGTGAAGGTTTTTGCAATTGCACGGAGTCGCCTGCGCCAGCCGATCGTTAGAAACGCCATGCCGGCTTAGTTGTTCCCTACTGCATGTCTCCCTTATCGACCTCCGTTAAGGACAAAGACATGCAGCAATTCAAAGTGCTACAGCGGCCTTTGCGCGTCTAAGTGCGTCTATGACACGCGGCGCTCTAGGGAGATGGTAAATGCAGGTGTTCGTAATGGGTGGGACCGGCACTATCGGCCTGGCGGTCGTACGTGAACTCGTCGAGAGGGGTCATGAGGTGGTCGGCCTTGCACGCTCTTCCTCATCGGCCGCGGCGCTGGAAGAAGTCGGAGCATCGGCGCTTGCGGGGGATATCCGGATGCCGGGGGTCTGGCTGAAAGATCTGCCGAAGATCGAGGCTGTCATTCATGCGGCCACCGATTTTGCCGCCGACATGGGCGACGTCGATTCACAGCTGCTCGACGCGCTCCTTCCGGTCCTAGCCAAGATGGGGAAGCCTCGTTTCGTATACACCGGCGGCTGCTGGCTTTATGGTGCCACGGGCTCCGAACCGGCCGTTGAGACCAGCCCTTTTGATCCCTTGCCCGCCTTTGCCTGGATGGTTCCACAATTGCGACGCGTGCTCGCCGCCACGGAGATTCGCGGGACCGTCGTGCATCCGGCGATGGTCTACAATCGAAGCGGCGGCGTATTCCTCTCCTTCCTCGATCACGCCCGCAAGGGTGGGCCTGTACCTGTCGTTGACGGCGGCCATGTGCGTTGGCCCCTGGTGCATGCCGACGATCTCGCCGTACTCTACGCCCTGGTTCTCGAGTGCGCAGAGGCAGGTCAGTCCTACAACGGCGCCGCCTTGACCGGTTTGCCGGTGGGGCCGCTTGCCTCGGCGATTGCCACAGTCTTCGGCGGTGCGGACTGCAATACCCGGATCATCAGCGCCGATGAGGTGGCAAAGCTGCGCGGCGAATGGGCGCGGGGCTATGCGCTTGACCAGTCGATGAGCGGCGAAAAGGCCCGCTCTGCGCTCGGTTGGCGGCCCGTGCATCTAGATCCCTTGGCCGATCTGCTCCTCCCGTGGTCGTGACGACGGGACCAAAGCAGCCAGCCCAACCCCGGATACGAGCGCCTGGAATTCCTTGCCAATGCCGCTGGCCAGGGATCATTGTGCGGGTCAACTGAACGACGTTAGCGAAACGCGAGAGCATGCATGAGCCGCCGGCCCTTCGATCCGCATCACTTCTGGCGCGATCAGGCGCTTCCCTTTCTGGAGGCGCGCCAAGTCGCCGATGGGCGCAATGCCTGCTACGGCTTGCACAGCCATCGTACCTTTTCGATCGGCGTGGTGAGCACCGGACGGAGCAGCTACCGAAATGGACGCCTGCGGCACGAGATCAAGGCGGGCACGGTTGTACTCGTGAATCCGGAAGAGGCGCATGCCTGCAATCCGCTCAAGGGATCTCCCTGGGTCTATCGCATGCTCTATGTGGATCCAGCCTGGCTCAGCGATCAAAGCGAGAGTGCGGAGTTTCGCCCCTACGCTGCGGCGGCGAGCGACGACCCTGATGTTTATCGCCGCCTCGACGGCTTGTTCGACGTGCTCTTCGACGCAAATGCCGAGGCACTCGCCAAGGACTGTGCGGCGACTGCCTTCTTTGCTGGGCTGCACGATCGCCTGGAGCGGATCGATGGCCGCGTGATTGCGGCAAATCCAAATCTGGCGCGTGCCGCCGCCTTCATCAGCGACAATTGCACCCGCCGGCTGCGGCTGACGGAGATCGCCGACACCTCCGGACTTTCGCCGAGTTACCTGGTCCGCGCCTTCAAAGTCCGCTATGGGATGACGCCGCACGCCTATCAGGTCAACCGCCGCATCCAGTTCGGCCAGAGCGAATTGCGCCGCGGCCGACCGATTGTCGACGTGGCGCTGTCGGCGGGCTTTGCCGATCAGGCGCATTTCCAGCGTGTTTTCAAACGGCACGTGGCGACGACGCCGCGCCGATATATGCAGCCGTAGCGCTCATCTATTCATCCTGCGAGAACCAGATAGGCGGCGCTGAGCGCGAGCAGCGCTGCCATTGTCCGATTGAAGGCCCGCACGCGCCGTTTATCGTCGAGATGCTGGCGCAGGCGGGCGCCGGCATAGGCCCAAGCGGCGATCGAGGCATAGCAGATCGCGAAATAAAGCGCGGCGAACAGCCAGATGCGCAGGGTGCCGCCGCCCGTTCCATAGGCGCCCATTCCGGCAATCGCCGCGATCCAGGCTTTCGGGTTGAGCCATTGTTGAGTGAGGCCGGCTGTGACCGACGGCGGCCGTGTCGCAAGGCCCGCCGACACCCTCCCGTCGGAGGCCCACAGGCTCCATGCCAGATACAGAAGGAAAACCACGCCGGCGCCGCTGATGAGACGGATTGCGCCCGGCCATCGCAGAAGCAATTCGGCGATGCCGAAACCGGCGAGGAGCAGGAGCGCGGTGAAGCCGACCGTCGCGCCGGTGACATGTCGCAGGCTTGCGCGGAAACCGTGGCGCAGGCCGCTCGTGAGTGCAACGATATTGACCGGCCCGGGCGAAATCGAGGCGGCAAGGGCGAAAGAGGACATCGATAGAAAGAGCGCAAGGGACATGGGCGCGCACCTATCGCAACAGCGGCAGGTCGCCCGTCAGCGAGCGCACCAGCGCAGCCGGCCCGTGAAGGCAGACGCCGAGATAGCGCAGATCGTCCTGCCGCATACGACCGATGCGGATTTCATAGGCCTGATAGTCCTTCGCCCGCTGCGCCGCCTCCGTGACATCGACGAGGCCCAGACCGGCGGTTTCGTGCGGAGTGGCGCGGCCACGCAGCGCTGCCAGGCCATCGGCATCGGACATCAGGATCGGCATGACGATTCTCGTGATCCCCTCATGGCGAACCCCATCGGCGTCGTGGACCGCATGCCCCACCAGATCGGGCCGGTCGCGGCCGAGCGTCATTGCCAAAATGGCGGCGGTATTGGCGATCAGCCCGCGGGGCAGGCTCTGGTCGATCACGAAAGCGCAACGTGTCACGGATGGTCCTCGAGCATTGTTCTTGGGACCGCAGGGATAAAGATGAAGGCCGGCGCGGTATTGAAGGAAATTGCCCTTAAGGGTTTCAAGCTTCCTTGGTCGGCCACCCTTGGTACTTTCGAGCGATTTCTTAACGTGCACGTCGAGGGTCGCCGGATTGCGGTGTGCAGGGGCCGGATTGCCTGCCTCAGGCCGGCCGAAGATCATCGGCGGGCGGTGGACTCATCCTACCGCGCCGCTCGTCTCATTAGATGCGCAATGGTCGCTGTCGCACTCTGAATTGCTGCAAGTCTTTGCTCTTGAATCGAGGTCGACTAAAGGTTGCATGCAGTAGACGTTGGCAGCGCGCCGCGGAGCTACGGCAACCGGCGCCGCTTATTCTTGCTGATCGCTCGCCAAGCCGTATTTTTCGAAAAGACGCTGCTGCGTGCCGTCTGCGATGATCTCGTCGAGGCTCTTTTGCATCCTGCCAATCAACTCGTCGGGGACCGAGGGGTTGCATGCAATCGAATAGATGTCCTCGGCAAGAATCAAGGTGGCCTCGATCGGCTGACCGTCGCGCCTGAGACTGACATAATACTTCTCAGAGATCGGCATCAGGTCGATCCGGCCCGTCATCAGCTTCTTGAGTGTCAGTTGGAGATCCGCGGCGAGATCGATACGCGGAAAGCCGTTCCGCTCGAGGATGGTCTGGGTGAAATCGTCACGCTGGGTTCCAACCCGGAAAGCCTTCGCCTCTTCCAGGCTTTTCGGATTGGCCGTTGAGCCGGACTTGCGGATGAGGACGGTACGGCTCGTCAGCAAAGGCTCGACCCATTTGAAGCGCCGGTCACGCTCCTGATTATGAACGGTTGTGAAGACGCAATGCATCTCGTGATTTTCGGCGAGAAAGAGTGCCCGTGCCCACGGCATCATTTCCATGGTGTGGTCGATGCCCGAGTCCTCCATCAATAGTCGAACCTGCTCGACGGACGCGCCCTTGTAAGTGTCACCCTCCCGAAAGTTGAAGGGCGGATAGGATTCTGTCACCATTTTCAGTTCGGCGGCTTGCGCCGCGAATGGAAGGAGAGCCGCAAGCAGGGGGAGAATCCGTTTCATACTGTACTCCTGGGAAAAGCGCGTTGCAGTTCGGCTTTGATGGTGTCGACGGGCTGGGGCCGCCCGAGATAGAATCCCTGTCCGAAGCCCACGCCCATGGAGCGAAGTTCCTTCAGTTGCTCTTCCGTCTCGATCCCCTCGGCGATGATCCGGCAGTGCAATTCGTGTGCTACGGTGTTGATGCCCGTCACCAGCATGCGAACCCTTTTGCGAATTGCTTCGTCCTTGTCGGTCAGCGAACGGGTGAAAGACTGGTCGATCTTGATCGTGTCGACGGGGAAATGGAGCAGGTAGCTAAGCGATGAGTAGCCCGTGCCGAAATCGTCGAGCGCGATTTTGAGACCCGAGGCACTCATTGCCTCCAGGACCTCCCGCACGTCCGGACTGTGGTGCATCAGCACGGCTTCCGTGATTTCGATCACGATGCGCGAGGGGGTGATACCCCATTGCATTAATACGGCAAATGTCGTCGCCGGCAGTTCCGCGGAGAACTGCAGCGGCGAGACATTGACGGCCAGATAGGTGTCTTCCAAACCGGGCAGTGCGGAAAGACGGGCGAGGTGGGCCACCGCCTTTTCGAACACGCGCGCGCCGATCTTCTTGATCGAGCCGGTCTCCTCGGCGACGCGTATAATGTCTGCCGGCGGCAAAAGACCGTGGTCTGGATGATTGAGGCGCATCAGCGCTTCGAAACCCGCTACCCGTCCGGAATCGAGATCGAAGATCGGCTGGAGATAAGCCTCGAACCAGTCTTCGCTGAGCCCCGTCTCGATATATCTCTCGATCTTGAGCCGCTCCTGCGCGAGGCTCGCCATGACCGGATCGAACAATTTCGTTCCGTTCTTGCCGTTGTGCTTGCGAGCATACATGGCCAGGTCGGATTTTTGCAGCAGTTCGGCACCGGTTTTAGCCTGCGACGGGTAGAGGGAAATGCCGATGCTGGCGCTCAGCGAAAGCCGATTGCCGTCGACGAAAATGGGCTCCGCACAGACCGAGGCGATGCGTTTCGAGGTTTGAAGCGCAGCTTTCTTCGCGTTGGCAGCGAGAATGAGTACGACAAATTCGTCGCCGCCAAGGCGCCCCACCTTGTCTTCCGAACGCACCTGCGCCCGAATTCGGCCGGCGATCTGCCGCAGCACGTCGTCGCCGACGGCATGGCCGAGATTGTCGTTGATCGGCTTGAAACGGTCGAGGTCGATCAGGAGGCAGGCGAGTTCACCGCCATTCTCGGCGGTTTGACGGATGGCATGGTCGAGCGCCGTCTCGAAGCCCGGGCGGTTCAGGAGCCCGGTCAGATGATCCGTGATCGCCTGAACGTGGTTGCGCTCTTCCGCCGTCTTCAGTTCCGTGACATCCGTCATGACGGCGAGCGAGAGCGTTTCGCCCGCTTCCACCGCCTGCACCTCCTTGATCAGGACGTCGATCAGGCGGCCATCGGCGCAGCGGAATTTGACCGTGACATTGCCCGACTCCACACCCACCGTCGCGTCTCGCCCGCGGCTTTCGTAGATGCCCCGCGTCGTTTCATCGAGAAAGTCGGCGAAGGGCCGGCCGATAACGCTCGAGCGGTCATATCCGGTTGCGTGCAGCCAATAGTCGCTCACCGCCGTCAGGCGATCGTCGTCATCGACGGAATAGAGTTTCGCGGGCGTGAGATTGTAGATCCGCGTCGTCCTGGCATGGGCGCGCTTCAGGTCGTTCTCCTCCTGGGCGAGCCGCGCCTGCATCTCGTTGAAATTGGCCGCGAGGGTGCCCATTTCGTCGGCAGACACCCAGTCGACCAGATGGCGCGAACCCAGCCGCCGGGTCGCCTCTATCGCATGGGTGAGCCGGAGCAACGGCCGTGTCACCATCAAGCGATTGCCGACAATGGCTGCCGCAGTGATGATCAGGATGGAAAACAGGAAGATGCCGATATAGACGGCGTCGTCGATCCCGAAATAGGCGAGCAACTCGCGGCGTCGGATGGTAATTTCTAGGCTTCCGACCGTCTTTATGCCGTCGACCGAGTGGTAAAGGATGGGCGTGGAGAGAAGCAATCCCTCCGGGTCCGTGCCACCAACGCTGTCCGGCAGCCTGACCTCAAGCCCTCCGGAAATCTCGTGCACGCGCACCGCGCCGACCGAGCGGTCCGCGAGAATAGTGTTGGCGATCTGCCGGACGCTTTCTTGGTCGAAATCCCAGAGCGGCTTTCCAAGCGCGAGCGAGTTGGCCTTGAGCAAGGCCCGTCCGTGGTCGACGACGTCCCGATAGGCACGTTCGTTGGAAAGATAGAAGAAGAGCACGAAGAGAGGCGCAATCAACAGCAGCAGGGTGCTGGCGACGATCAGTATGAAGCGGCTCTCTACCGAATGCGTGTTCATCAAATCGCCCTGGACCCCCGTCCCGTCGTCGCGGTTCCGCACAGCCGCCGTGGCCGCTGCCGGCTGAGCAGCGCACCCACCCGGACACGACCCATGGCAGAAACCGAAGGCGATCCTTCACAAAAAAACATTAGTAGCGGGTAAATGACCCGCCGACACTGCTAGCCTGATTGCGCTGCGCTATCCGGATTGCGCAGCAAGCCTGCAATGGCGAGGCGGCAGGCTCGCATTCTCGCGCCTATGCGATTGTGAAATGCGTGAAGCCTCGGTCTGGCGTTTTTCGCCTACACTCGGTCGGCGCGCCGTGCCAAACTCGCCCACAGAATTCCGAATCGACCAAAGGAGATGAGATGGCAAGCAAAGTCGCGATCGTGACGGCAGGTGGCAGCGGCATGGGTGCGGCCGCGGCACGCAGGCTCGCCGCCGAAGGCTACCGAGTGGCGATCCTGTCGTCCTCCGGCAAGGGAGAAACGCTTGCCAGGGAACTGGGCGGTCTCGGCGTCACCGGCTCGAACCAGTCGAACGAAGACCTGAAGAGGCTCATTGATATTGCCCATTCAAACTGGGGTCGGATCGATGTCCTCGTCAACAGCGCCGGCCATGGACCGCGCGCGCCGATCGTCGAGATCAGTGACGAAGACTGGCACAGGGGACTGGATACCTATCTGATGAACGTCGTCCGCCCGGTTCGGCTGGTCACTCCAATCATGCAGGCCCAGCGGTCGGGCTCGATCATCAACATCTCGACCGCTTGGGCGTTCGAGCCCTCGGAGATGTTTCCGACCTCCGCCGTCTTTCGCGCCGGTCTCGCCGCCTACACCAAAATTTATGCGGACGCATATGCAAAGGACAATATCCGCATCAACAACATCCTTCCAGGCTGGATCGACAGCCTGCCGGCGACCGAGTTCCGCCGACAGAGCGTTCCGATGCAGCGCTACGGTACAAGCGAGGAGATCGCCGCGACGGTGGCTTTCCTCGCTTCCGAAGGGGCGGGCTATATCACTGGCCAAAACATACGCGTCGACGGGGGGCTGATGCGTTCCGTCTGATCAGAATCGATCGCACTCCGTCTCTCGTCAGCTGTCCAAAGTCGCCGTAGTGCAAGAAACGCATGAGGCATGGCGGGATCACTCCCCCTTGCAGCCGTTCTTGTCAGAGAGAGCGCGCATGAAGGCGACAAGTGCATCCTGCGCATCCCGGCCCTCGCCCCTAATCACGCTCACGCCCCAATTGGTAAGGACGGCCTCCTGGACGGGATTGGGCCGGAACATGAAGACATATGAATGCGGCCGGTCCTTCTCGTATCCGGACCCTTGCCAGGTGCTCCAGATGCGGTGAAGCAGAAGGCGTATATTGATATCCGACATGCTGTAGCCGACGAAGAGTACCGTGGCGCCGAGAGCATCGCTTCGGAAGCGAACATCGAGAGGCGAGTCGAAGGAAAGCCTGTTGAAATAGTCCGTTTCGGTCAGCACGAGCGTGTCAGGGTCATCGAAATCGCCGTGATATTTGACGATCTGCGTCGCCCCCGACGGCGCAGAAGCGATATCGCGCGCATGACTGATTTTCGTGTAGGGCTTGCCGTGGACCTCGTAGGCGGTTTCGAGATTGGCGTCGTAGTTGGTCGTGTAGATCACCGGAAAATCCAGATCCACAATCAGCCGATGCAATTCGGAGTCTCCTATGCGCTCCGGCAATACACGCCACCTCTCGCGCATCCATTCGCAAAGGGCTTCGATGCTGCCGTTTTCGAGGCGGTAGCACTCGGCGATCGCCTGATAGGTGATGTTCGGGTCCTGCATCAGGGATGCGTCGATGTGCAGGTCCTTCAACATGTGGTCGATCAAGGTTTTCCAGGAGGGCAGTCCGACACTCATCGATATGCCCGCGCCGGCAAAAAGTACCGCATGCCGGCGCTTCAAGGCGGTCGCGATGGCCTCGATGTGCTTTTCCATGGTCGCTCCTGCTGGAGCGCTCAACCCGCCGCGCAGCAAGATGTTCCGCGGGATGGCGCCGAACGGTACCGCCGCCGAGGAGGGAACAAAGCTCATGTCCGCCGGTTGGGATGGGGAAGGGACATTCGAACCGGAGAAAGTTTCCATGACAAATATTCTCGTCAGAAGTGCGATCGCCTTGAGTCTCGGTGTCGCCTGTGGGCCCGCTCTCGCGCAAACGGAGCAGGGGCAATCGGCCGAGTGTCCCGCCGGAACGGAATGCCCGCAGCCCGGCGCGCAGCAGGGCGTGCAGCCGGACGCACAAGGCGGCGCAGCCGGCCAGGAGAGCCAACAGGCGCAGCAGCCCGGGACCGACGCAGCGCAGCAGGAGGGCCAAGCTGGAGCCGAAACTCAGCAAGAGGGGCAGGTGGAAGCCGAGACGCAGCAGCAGCCTGAGGGCGAAGCGCAGCAGCAGCAGGAGGGTCAGGCCGGCGCCGAGGAGCAACAGCAGCCCGGGGCCGACTCTCAGCAGACCGAGGAAAGCCAGGGAACGGAGCAAACGACAGAGCAGAAGACCGATGTCGACGTGACGGTGGAGCAGAAGACCGAAATCACTCAGGTCATCAAGGAACAGAACGTCGAGCCGATCGATGTCGACTTCGATGTCTCGGTGGGCACAGCCGTTCCGGAGACAATCAAGGTCAAGCTGCAGCCGGTGCCGCAGCGCATCGTGCAGATCGTGCCGGCCTACGAAGGCTATCTGTTCTTCGTGCTGGCGGACGGCCGGATCGTTATCGTCAATCCCTCGACGCTCCAGATCGTGCTGATCATCGCGTGATCGATGCCCGGTGGAGACGCCTCTGCTACAGCGTCTTTTCAGGCGCGAAGGGCGCTGTGGCATGACCGCGAACACCGGAGAGTTTGCGCGTATTCGGGACCTTCAGATTGAGAACTGCTTGGCTTCGATTTCCAGTGGAGCAGAGCGCGCCAGCAACTAAATCCCGATACGCCCACTCGATCCGGTGCGTCTCTCCGGCAAGCACCTTCAGAAACACGCGGCCGTCCAAGCGCCGAGACTTCCTGAAACGATCTGGCGGATTCTTGCCGGCGATCGACGCGAGGCTGGCAAGAATCCGCCAGATGCCCGGACGCGTTTTCTTTCCGCCCTTGCAAATTCAAGCATTTAGACTTGGCCCGCCTCTTGCTACTCTAGGGGTGCGCGGTGCGCCTTCGGGAGAAGTGTTCCGCGCGGTCGTATATGAACGGGAGGATTCTCTGTGAATCGGAAATTGAAACGCGCCGCCATCGCGGCGATTGCAAGCACATCCATCGCGCTTTCCGCAGCTTCCGCGAAGGCGGACGAATTCATCAACGTGCTGACGGGCGGCACTTCCGGCGTCTATTATCCGCTCGGCGTCGCACTTTCCAAGATCTATGGCGACAAGATCGAAGGTGCGCGCACGCAGGTGCAGGCGACGAAGGCCTCTGTCGAGAACCTCAACCTGCTGCAGCAGGGTCGCGGAGAGATCGCCTTTGCATTGGGCGATTCCGTAAAGCTCGCCTGGGATGGCGATAGTGAAGCCGGCTTCAAGGCGCCGCTCGACAAATTGCGCGGCATCGCCGCCATCTACCCGAATTACATCCAGATCATGGCCTCGAAGGACTCCGGCATCACGACGGTCGCGGATCTCAAGGGCAAGAGCCTCTCTGTCGGCGCACCCAAGTCCGGAACGGAGCTGAATGCGCGCGCGATCTTAGCCGCGGCCGGCATGAGCTACGACGATCTCGGCAAGACGGAATACCTGCCCTTCGCCGAATCCGTCGAGCTGATGAAGAACCGGCAGCTCGATGCGACGCTGCAGTCCGCAGGCCTCGGCGTGTCGTCTTTCAAAGACCTCGCAACCTCACTAGACGTGCAGATGGTTGCAGTCCCGGAAGAAATTGCCGGCAAACTCGGTGCGCCCTATATCGCTGCCACCGTTCCCGCCGGCACCTACCAGGGTCAGGACAGCGACGTGCCGACGGTCGCCGTCGTCAACTTCCTCGTCACCCACTCGGATGTGTCCGACGAGACCGCCTACCAGATGACAAAGCAGCTCTTCGAGAACCTGCCGGCGCTCGTGGCGGCTCATAAGGCGGCGGAGCAAATCCGTATCGAGGATGCGCTGAAGGGCATGCCGGTGCCTCTCCATCCTGGAGCAGAGCGTTACTACAAGGAAAAGGGCCTGCTCTGATTGCAGAACGGGCGGCGTCATCCAGTGGCCGTAAAGCCGCTGCGGAAATGGCGCCGCCGCGCATGCTCGGATTTTCGGGAGGGATCCATGCACGACGACATCAAGACACATGAACAGGCAACGGCCGCGGAGCTCAGCAAGCATGATGCCCTGACGCAGGCCTTTCCGAAGACCTGGGACGGGCGGATTCTGTTTGCAATCGCGCTCGCCTTTTCCATTTTCCAGATTGCGACCGCCGCACATCTCGTCGACATGCCGAGCCAGATCGTGCGCGCGGTTCACGTCGGTTTTGTTACCGTTCTTGTCTTTCCCCTACTGGCGGCGATGGCGGGCCGTGGCGGCTTCGCGAAGGCAATCGCCTGGGGACTCGCACTCCTCGGCGCGGCGGTCGCCTTCTATCAATGCTATGAATATGCCGACCTGCTCGTGCGCGCCGGCGATCCTCTCCCGCGTGACATCGCCTTCGGCGTCGTCGCTCTCGGCGTGGTCTTCGCCGCTGCCTGGGCGCTGATGGGTCCAGCGCTTCCGATTATTTCCGGCCTGTTCCTCGCTTACAGTCTGTTCGGCGAATATCTTCCGCCACCGCTCGATCACCGCGGCTATGATTTCTCCCAGGTGATCGACCATATGGCCTATGGTACGGAAGGGATCTACGGCATCCCGACCTTCGTTTCATCCACCTATATTTTCCTCTTCATCCTGTTCGGCGCCTTTCTCGAAAAGGCCGGCATGATCCGCCTATTCACCGACGTCTCGCTGAGCTTCGTCGGCAGCCGGCGCGGCGGCGCAGCCAAGGTGGCGATCGTCTCGTCCGGCCTCATGGGCACCATTTCCGGATCCGGTGTCGCGAATGTGGTGACCACCGGTCAGTTCACCATTCCGCTGATGAAGAGGTTCGGTTACCGGCCAGCCTTCGCCGGCGGCGTCGAGGCGACGGCATCGATGGGCGGCCAGCTCATGCCGCCAGTCATGGGCGCGGTGGCCTTCATCATGGCGGAGACGCTCGGGGTCGAGTATCACGAGATCGTCAAGGCGGCGATCATCCCGGCTGTCCTCTATTTCGCCTCGGCCTTCTGGATGGTGCATCTGGAAGCGGGCAAATATGGCCTGCTTGGCCTGCCCAAGGCCGATCTGCCATCCGCCAGGGCAGCGATCGCCGAACAATGGTATCTTCTCCTCCCGCTGGCAGCGCTGGTCTGGCTGTTGTTCTCGGGTTACACGCCGCTTTTCGCCGGAACGGTCGGCCTTGCCTTTACGGCGTTGTTGATCCTTGGCAGCTCCATTGCCCTCGGCCTCCCCTCGAACGTCATCCGGATCCTGTTCTGGATCGGCCTCGGCCTGGTGGCGGCCGCATTCTTTCGGTTCGGCATTGGCGTGGTCGTCGGCGCGATGGCGCTGCTGATCGCGTTCAACGCGCTCTCGAAGGGTGGCCGGGAGACGCTGGCGATGTGCCGCGACGCCCTTGCCGAAGGCGCCAAGACCGCCTTGCCCGTGGCTGTAGCCTGCGCGCTGGTCGGCGTCATCATCGGTACGATGACGCTCACGGGTGCAGCCAATACCTTCGGGCAGTTCATCGTCTCCGTCGGCGGCAAGAGCCTGTTCCTGTCGCTGCTCCTCACCATGGTAACCTGTCTCGTGCTTGGCATGGGCATACCGACCATTCCGAACTATATCATCACCTCCTCGATCGCCGGACCGGCGCTCCTCGAGCTCGGTGTGCCGCTGATCGTCAGCCACATGTTCGTCTTCTATTTCGGCATACTGGCCGACCTGACGCCGCCGGTCGCGCTTGCCTGCTTCGCGGCGGCGCCGATCGCGCGCGAAAGCGGGCTGAAGATTGCAATCCAGGCCATCAAGGTGGCGGCGGCAGGCTTCGTCATTCCCTTCATGGCCGTCTATTCCCCGGCCCTCATGCTGCAGGACGGCGGTGCCACGGCGATCGCCATCGGTTATCCGGCTGCCGTCGTCTACACCATTTTGAAGACGGGGCTTGCGATCGGCCTCTGGGGGGCAGCGGTGATCGGCTTCGTCGCTATCCGCCTCGGCGCGGTCGAGCGGCTTCTTGCCGCCGCCGCCGCCTTCACATTGCTGGCGGCACTGCCGCTCACTGATGAGATCGGCTTTGCGCTTGCGGCCGTATTCGGGGGGATGGTCTGGCGGCGGGCCCGAACGACGGGAGAGAAGCCGTCGGCGAAGGTCGCATGAGCGCGCTCGTCTGCATCGTCAGCGGCAAGGCGGTTGCCGTGGCCGCCGGGCTCTTCACCCTTGGCTGGACCCACTCGGTCGAAAGGACCGAGTGGCAAGAGCGCTGGGAGGTCACGCCTGAGGGTCTCGTTCTCAAGGAGGCTCGGGTGCAGGGCTCGGGTGCGGGCATGGATCCGGGCGATGGCGCCCGCCGGGTCGGGGCCTGGTGGGTATGGACCCCGGATCTGCCGCCGCTTCCCGAGTTGGTGCTCGCCGCATCCGGGGCGACGACCTCCGGGTGGAGGCTTTGTGACCGGGACGAGTGCCGCGAACTGGGTGGGCGGAGCGGGGATCCGATCACTCTGAGGCCGTGCGGCTGAGTACGGTTGAGCTCTCATGTTCTCCCCGCCGCCAAGAGGCGCTACAGTCGACGCTTCGGACCGGAACCGGTTCAAGACAACAGGTGGCAGGCAGGTCGGCCCGGTAATGATGCGCAACATCGGCAGAATGACGATCCTCATACTGGTCGTGACCTGTATAGCGCCGTTTGTCGCCTATCATCTGGCGCGCGGTTCGGCGATCGGCGGACTGGAAGGGCAGCTTCAGCGAAGCCTCGTGCTGACGAACCGGGCGATTGCGACGGAGATCGAACGGTTCCGCTACCTGCCGCTGGTTCTCGGCGAGGATGCCCGCATACGCGCGCTTGCTGGGCGCGAGCGGAGCCCGGCCGTGCTCGAAGCTGCGAACCGCTACCTGCAGACCGTGGTAAGGCAGGCGGGCGCGGCCGAACTCTATGTACTCGACCACCGTGGCATTGCCCTCGCATCGAGCAATTTCGATACGGCCGAGAGCTTCGTCGGCCACGACTACAGCTTCCGCCCTTATTTCCAGGATGCGCTCCATTCAGGTGAAGGACGCTATTATGCGATCGGCGTCACAACGCGAAAGCCCGGCTATTTCCTGACGTCGAGAATCGACGTCGCGGGTCAATCTCCGATCATCGTCGTCGTCAAGGCCGACCTGCTGCCGCTCGAGGCGACCTGGAAGGCCGCGGGCGTGCAGACCGCTATTGCCGACCGTTGGGGTATCGTCTTTCTTTCCGGCAACCCGGACTGGAAATATCGGCCACTTGCAGCGCTTTCGGCCGAAGCCGTCGAGCAGCTTGCGCGGGAGCGAACCTATGAAGGCGCAGATCTCGCCGCGACGAAGCCGATCCTGCCGGAGGGCGTCGCGCCGCCGATCGGCGAGGCGGACGCGCCGGCGCTTCATGTCGAGGAAGGTGGCCGACAGCTCCTGGCGAAGTTCTCGGTCGTCGAGCCCGACGGCTGGCTGGTGCTGGCGGCGACGAGTACCGCCGATATCGGCAAGCTCGCGGGCTTCTGGGCGCTCTCCGCGCTGATTGCCGGGCTGCTTTTGACCGGCACACTCTATTTTTTCCATCAGCGGGCGCTTCTGATCCGAATGCGCCTGCGCCAAAGCGAAGTCCTGGAGCGCAAAGTTGTCGAGAGGACACAGGACCTTGCTCATGAGATCGACATGCGCAAGCGCACGGAGGAGGAACTCCGCCACGCCCAAGAGGGGCTCATCCATTCCGAGAAGATGGCAGCACTCGGTCGCATGTCGACGGCGATCGTGCATGAGGTGAGCCAGCCGCTCGCGGCGCTGGAAGCGACCTTGGCGACTGCAGGGCTGCTGGCGGAGAAGGGGCGCGCGGAAAAGGTCGGCGAACGGGTGCTCGACGCGCGCACTCTGGTGAAGCGGATGCAGCGAACGGTCAAGCACCTGAAGACCTTCGGCCGCAAGGGGGCCTCTGAACTCGAAAAGGTCGACATCGACGCGGTCATCCGCAACGCGCTGGATCTTGCTGCACCCCGGGCAAAGACACTCGGCGTCGCTCCGCTCCTTGAGGCAAGCGCTCCCACTCCCATCGTTATTGCCGTCGCGGTGAAACTGGAGCAGGTGATTTTGAACCTGCTCTTGAACGCGCTCGACGCGGTCGAGGGCAGGAAGGACCCCGCAATAACCATCCGGCGGACCGTGGAAGCGGGGCGCGTGTGCATCACCGTCATCGACAACGGATCGGGTATCGCGCCGGAACACCGCGAGCGCGTCGCAGAGCCCTTCTTCACGACGAAGCTCACGGGCGAGGGGCTTGGCCTAGGTCTTTCCATTGCGACCGCCATCGTCCGCGAGTTCGGCGGTGAGATCACCTTTGCGGAAGCCACGGGCGGCGGCACCATGGCGACTGTTGCGATGCCCCTGGGTGAACACGCACTCAGCGAGGCAGCACAATGAACCGCGGACACATCCTTCTCGTCGATGATGATCGCGACCTCCTGAAGGCGGCGACAGATTGGCTGGAGATCAACGATTTCTCCGTCCGCGCCTTTCATCGGCCGGAGGAAGCATATCAGCAGGTGATGCGCGAGGAGCCGGACGTCGTGGTGAGTGACATCCGCATGCCGGGGATCGACGGCATGACGCTGCTCACCTCGATCGTCAGGCAGCGCAGCGATGTGCCGGTGATCCTGATGACCGGTCATGGTGATGTCACGCTGGCGGTCAAGTCAATGAAAGAGGGCGCAGAGGATTTCATCGAAAAGCCCTATGACGCCGACCATCTGCTCTCCATCCTGGACAAGGCCGTCGAGAAACGGCGCATGAAGAAGGAAATCGCGCGGCTACAGGGTCTGGTGCAGGCGGGCGAAGGCGTTGAGATCGTCGGCGACAGTCCGGCAATCCGGGACCTCAGAAATCGTGTCCAGATGCTGGCGGAGGTCGATATCGACGTCCTCATTATCGGAGAGACAGGAACCGGCAAGGAACTCGTCGCGCAGGCGCTTCATCGGCAAAGCCGTCGTGCCGCTGGTCCTTTCGTGGCGATCAACTGCGCAGCGCTGCCCGAAAGCATCTTCGAGAGCGAGGTCTTTGGCCACGCGAAGGGCGCCTTCACGGGCGCGCTCTCCGACCGGCAGGGAAAGTTCGAGCATGCGGCGGGCGGAACCGTATTTCTCGATGAGATCGAGTCCATGCCCTTGGGCCTGCAGGCGAAGATCCTACGTGTTCTGCAGGAGCGGATGGTCGAACGGCTTGGCGAAAACCGTGTGAGGCCGATCGACGTTCGCATTGTCGCCGCCGCCAAGAGCGATCTTTCCGCCGAAATCGCTGCCGGGCGCTTCCGCGAGGACCTCTTCTACCGCCTTGCGGCTGTGGACGTGCGCATTCCGCCGCTGAGGCAGCGCAGGCAAGATATCGGCCTGCTCTTCGGTCACTTCGCGTCGCTCGCCGCCCGTCGCCATGGTCGCCCGGAGCGAAGCGTCTCCGCCGACCTCCTTGCGAGACTGGGGCAGGAGGAGTGGCGCGGCAATGTTCGCGAACTCAAGGCGCGTGCCGAACGCTTTGCCCTCGGTTTAGACGCCGCGGGGTCAGCGGATGGCGGCCTCGTATCCGCCGACCTGCCGACCCTGCCTGAGCAGGTGGCGGCCTTCGAAGCCGATGTGATCCGCCGGGCCATCGAGGAGAATGACGGAAGCACGGCGAGGGCCGCCACAAGGCTCGGGATTCCTCATCGCACGCTGAACGAAAAAATCGCCCGCCTCGGATTGCGAGCGAGGCGCGTGAAGGACGAAGCAGCGAAATGAATTTCGCTGGAGATCCCGTTACGCCGGCTGTCCGTGGGCGACGAGGCGAATGAGCATAAGGCCGGCGAAAAGGCCGGCAAGCGCCAAGGCCAGCGATGCCACGACATAGATCGCGGCTGCCATCCATTGCCCGCGTTCCCACAGGCTGATCGTGTCGAGCGAGAAGGTGGAGAAGGTTGTGAAGCCGCCAAGCACGCCCGTCGTCAGGAACAGGCGCGCCTCCTGCGAAAGCTCGCCGCGAAAAGCGAAGTATCCGGCGAGAACACCCATCAAGAGGGAACCGATGATGTTCACCGTCAGGGTGCCGAAGGGAAAGGCGACGCCGAAAAGATAGGCGGCGAACCGGTTGACGCCGTGGCGCATCGCGCCGCCCAATCCCGCGCCGAGAAAAACGATCAGGTAGCCCATCAACTATACCTTCTCAGGATGTTGCTTTCGTTGACGCCCGTTGCGGCCGCGTTGCGTCGCGTCCCGAAGAGATTGAACAGACGAGGAATTCAAAATGACAGGGTCGAAGGCAACTCGGCTCGATTCGGGCATGGCTCTACTCTCTCGCGCGGGCGATCATGAGCAGGAGTCATCAGCTTCGTGGGAAGCGGTTCGGCTCGATGCCTGGCAGAATCCATTGCCGACGTGCCAATTACAAGTAGCCGAGGGCCCTGTCAACACACTCTTCAAGCTGATGGTCGGGCGCATCGCGGCCACGGCGATGGCTGGTCGCGGCGAAGCGCCTCGCCGTCCCGTGTATCCACGATACGGCCGATGCCCGCTGCCAGAATACGGCGAAAGACATGTTCGCACGGCTCGGCCTCATTGGCGAAGTCGTTGCGTTTGGCTCCGGTCGACAGCCAGTCAGCGTGACGATTCTCGGCTGCGAACGCGGTACAGGCGTGATGATAAAGCGCTGAGGGTGAGACGGGGGCGGGCCGCTGCTGGGCTGCCGGCAATGCCAAGATCGAGTTGAACGTCTTCACTCTACAGCGCAGCGCGTCTTCAGGAGACGTGCAGGCTTGCGCGAAGAGGGGCGGACATGGCCGGAAATCTCCGCTGCGATTAGACGCAATGCGTGTCCTATCGGTTCCATTGAACAATCATGAGTCTATCCAAAAACCGCAGGGCGGGCCCGAAAAACGCTGAAGATTTTAGAGGTAATCGTGGGGGCCCCGGCTGTTAAACCTCCGTTAAGCCTCGTGGTGAGACTGGTCGTATATTAGCAAACCGGCGAAGTGTATCCCTTGCCAACACGGCGGCACCTCGGCCGCGAGGAGGTAATCATGACGTCCAGCCGTCGCATAAAAATGTTTAATCCCGTCACCGATCGGGGCGGGCAAAAGCAGCAGGATATTGGCGCCAGGCTCCAGTTCATGCAGCTTGACGCGGCAAGCTGCGAAAGCATCCGCACCCTGAAGACTGTGGTAGAACGCGAACTGCCGATCGGCCTCGACAAGTTTTATGCACAGCTGCGCCAAAGCCCCGAAGTCAAGCGGTTCTTCTCGTCAGAGGAGCACATCGCCCGCGCCAAAGGGGCGCAAACGGGGCATTGGACGAATATTTCCAATGGCGACTTCGGCGCCGATTACGTCCAGAAGGTCCGCACCATTGGCACGGTTCATGCCCGCATCGGGCTCGAACCGCAGTGGTATATCGGCGGCTACGCCATCATTCTCGACCATCTGATTACAGCAGCCGTCGAGGCGAATTACGCCAAGGCCGGTCTCTTCTCGAAGCCAAGGTTGAAGACCGACGACTTCGCAAAGTCCCTGGCGAGCCTTGTCAAGGCGGTCATGCTGGACATGGATCTCGCGATCTCCGTCTATATAGACGAGGCGGAAATTACGAAGAGGAAAGCTCAGGAAGAGGCGATCGAGTCCGAGCGCCGACTGGTTTCAGACAGTTTCGGCAAGGCGATGGCGGCGATCGCCGCCAAGGATGTGAGCCACCGCATCGCCGACGATCTGCCCACCGCCTATCACGCCCTGCGCGACGACTTCAACAGAGCGCTGGAGCAACTGTCCGGCACTATCGACCAGATCAGCGGTGCCGCCGCGCAGATCCATGACGGTTCGCAGGAGATCAGTTCCGCGGCGGACGAACTCGCCAAGCGCACCGAGCGGCAGGCCGCTTCCCTCGAGGAGACGGCTGCTGCCCTTGAGGAGATCACAACGACCGTCAGGGATTCCAGCCGGCGTGCGGAAGAAGCCGGGCAACTGGTGAGGAAAGCGCGGACCGGAGCAGAGAAATCCGGCGAGATCGTCCGTCAGGCTATCGCCGCGATGGGAGCCATCGACGCCTCGTCGCGCGAAATCTCCAACATCATCGGTGTAATCGACGAAATCGCCTTCCAGACCAATCTTCTCGCTCTCAATGCCGGCGTCGAAGCCGCGCGCGCCGGCGAGGCCGGAAAAGGCTTTGCCGTGGTGGCGCAAGAGGTCCGCGAACTTGCCCAGCGCTCCGCTAAGGCGGCGAAGGAGATCAAGGAACTGATCAACAACTCAGGCCAGCAGGTCAAATCCGGCGTTTCGCTGGTCGGCGAAACCGGCGAGGCGCTGACGGACATCGTCGACGAGGTGAAGGCGATTGACAGTCACATCGGCGCCATCGTCGAGGCTGCTCGCGAGCAGGCCACCGCGCTCCAGGAGATCAACACCGCCGTTAACGGCATGGACCAGAGTACCCAGCAAAATGCCGCCATGGTGGAGGAGTCCACGGCCGCTAGCCATGCACTGGCCAGGGAAGTCAATCGCATCGCCGGCATGCTCCGGGAGTTCAATACCGCGGGCGGCGGCACGGATCGCATTGCCCGTGCCGGTGCTGCGGTTGTTTCCACTCCTGCCGTGCCATCGCGTCGCGCGTCGCCCGTCGGCCAGATGACCGCCAGACCTGCAAAAGCCTTCCACGGCAATGCGGCGGTTGCCGACAACGATTGGGAAGAGTTCTGATGGGTGAAGCCGCCTTTCCATCCGCAACGCCCGAGGACCGCGCACACACGGCCGAATTGCAGCTGCATCGCATGCTGATCATTGCAGCGGAGCTCGACAAGATGCGCGTCGCGCTGGTGGGCAAGGGCGAAGAGACATCGAAAACAGAGGCCACGAGAGCCAGGAAGTAACAAAGAGGGCCGAAATTTGAGGGGGCGAATTTGGCGAGCGTGATTGGGGGGCCGGCTGCGAGGCAGCCGTTCCGTTGGACGACGGAGCGTTAGGATGCTTAGGCGAATAGAGTCGCGGATCAAGCCGCAGCGATCCGTCGAGAAGTATATTCGCTCGATTGGTCGGCACTACTTGAATGCCGTCATCGTCATGACCCTGCTCATCGGAGCCACCTACCTGACAGTGGTTGTGGCGCTCGACCGCCATTCGTTGCAGCAGAATATCGGCTTTTTGACCAGCAACCAGTTCATTCGTTTTCAGCAGCTTGCCAATCAGACGCGAGCCCTGATGCGCGCTTCGGCCGATCCCAACCTGCCCGACTATATCGTCCGCCCGATGCGGGACGATGTTCACCGGGCGATCGGCGAGGTCCGCGCGATGAGCCGGCAACTTTCTGCACTCCATGGCGAGATTGGCCGCAATTTCCTCGAGAAGCTCAATCCGCGCGACGACCTTTCCGAGCAGTTGCGCCTCGAGCTCGACGCTCGACTTGAGGACTTCCTCGCGCGCGCAGAGAGGATCGCCAATGCCGGCGCGAAAGAACGGCGCGAACGCTATTCCTTCTGGGGTCCGATCGACTTCGCCGTTTCGTCGGACAGCGTTTTGATGCGGCAGTTCGGTGATCTCATCCGCCGGGCGCATGAGCGCAGCGGCATCAGCATCGACAACGCCAAGCTGATTGGTTCCGGGCTGTTGGCGCTGATTGCGGCGACCGTCATCTTGGCGAGCATTTTTCTCTTCAGCCCGCTTCTGAAGAAACTGCGCAACGAGCATCGCCGGACCATGGACTTCGAGAAACGGCTGACGCAGCTTGCGCACACAGACGCACTTACCGGTCTCGCCAACCGTTCCTCCTTCAATCACGCTCTTGCCAATCTTTTCTCCGACTTCGAGCGGACCGGAACCGGCTTTGCCATGCTGCTCGTCGATCTCGATCGCTTTAAAGCCATCAATGATAGCCTCGGCCACCCTGCCGGGGATGCGGTTCTGGACCATGTCGCCCGCGTCTTGCAAAGGACATTTCGCTCGACGGACATTGCCGCCCGCTTGGGCGGGGACGAATTCGCCGTGCTTCTGCCAGGGATGTCGGATGCCGCGCTGCTCGCCACGATCGCCAATCGGGCTGTCGCGGCGATTGCGGCAGAGATTCCCTTCGAGGGGCGCGCGCTTCAAGCCTCCGCGAGCATCGGCGGAGCTGTCGTGCCAAGCCATGCGAACGACGAAGCGAGCCTCATGCGCGTCGTAGATCTTGCGCTCTATACGGCGAAGAGCAGCCGCAATACCGCCTTCATCTTCGACGAGGCGGCACTCGCGCGCAGGCTGGAGCAAAACCAGCTGTCGCTGGCACTGGTCCTTGCCGCCGACCGCAATGAATTCGTGGTGCACTACCAGCCGAAGGTCGATCTAGCGACCGGAACGCATCTGGGCTTCGAGGCGCTGGTGCGCTGGCAGCATCCCGAACTCGGCCTGCTGCCGCCTGGGCGGTTCCTGCCGCTCATGGAGGGGACCCAGCTCATTCGCGGTATGACCCGCGCGGTGGTCGCGACCGTCGGCCGCGACCTTGGCGACTGGAAGCGGGCAGGACTCGTTCCTGGGACCATCTCGATCAATCTCCCCGAGGTGCTCCTCGTCAACGAAGAAGGCTACACCCTTTTTGCGGAGACCATTGAGGCAAACCGCCTTGAATGGCGCGATTTCGCGGTCGAGATCACCGAGGACGTGTTCCTCAATCGCAGCGCCGACCAGATCCTCGACACGGTGACACGCTTCCGGGAGCATGGCCTCTCGGTCTCGCTCGACGATTTCGGCACCGGCTTTGCCTCGCTCGTGCATTTGCGCGACTTCCCTTTCGACGAGTTGAAGATCGATCGCAGCTTTATTGACGGAATCGGTGGCGATGCCCGCTCGGAGCAGATCATCCGCGCCATGGTCGATCTGTCGCGCAATCTCGGCAAACGCTGCGTGGCGGAAGGCATAGAGACGGCTGCGCAGCGCCGCTTTCTGCTGGAGGCCGGTTGCGAGGTGGGGCAGGGCTACCTGTTCGGCAAGCCGGAGCCCATGGACCAGGCGGGCGAGTGGCTGCCGAGGCGGCACGGGGGCGTAAAGCGGCTTTCGGCCGTCGGCAGGGGGCGGCGCGCCCTAGACGGCACGCAGTAGTATAAGGGAGAGTGGGGACATGAAAGTAAAAACTGCACTATTTGCAGCGGCACTGATGCTGGCGAACCCGTTGAATGTTGCCGCCGATTCGCCGGGCGCGGTCGATGTCGTGCATTTCTGGGTGTCGAATAGCGAGTCGCAAGCCCTTGACGTCTTCCGGCAGGCATGGACGAGGGCAGGTAATCAGTGGGCGGACCTGCCGGCGGAGAACAAGGCGGCCGTGCAGAGGGTCGTCAGCGACCGTGTCGCCAACGGCTATGCGCCTGCCGTGATGCAGTGGAATGCCAATGAAGGTTCGCGCGAGTTGCCGGAAATGGGCATCGTGCTCGATATCGGAGAGGTGGCCACGGCTGATCGCTGGCGCGATGTGTTGCCCGCAACCGTGCTCGATCGTATCAGCTACAAAGGCAAGATCTATTTCGCCCCTACCAACATCCATGCGGAGAACTGGCTCTGGACAAGTGAAGCCATCTTCCTGAAGGCTGGCCTGAGGGCGCCGCAGAGCTGGGATGATATCTTCGTGGCGGCCGAAAGGATCAAGGAGGAGGGACGCCTGCCCATTGCGCTTGGCGGCGGGAATTGGGAGATCTCACTGATCTTCAACAATATCATGCATTACAAGCTGGGTTCCGAAGGATATGTCCGCATCATCAGCGGAGATGCGGCGGTGGTGCAGGATCCCCGCATGGCCGAGGCGCTCGGGATGCTGCGGCGTCTCTCTCGCTATGCCGAACCTCCGGCGGTTCGCGCCCCCAAGACCTGGGCGGATGCCACGGACGCAGTCGGGCGGGGTGAGGCCGGCATGCAGTTCATGGGGGATTGGGCGAAAGGTGAACTGGTTGCTCGGGGCTATGCCGTCGACCGCGATTTCGGCTGTAGCCTGGTGCCCGGAACCGAGATCGCTTATTTCATGGTCATAGACGCCTTCGCCTTCCCGATCACCAATCGTCCGGATGCTGCCGCGGCGCAGCAGGCCTTTGCACGCATGCTGCTTGATCGGGACAATCAGGTCGCCTTCAGCCGCATCAAGGGCTCACTTCCTGTCCGCACGGACGTCGATCCGAGCGGGCTAGACCGCTGCGGGCGGCTCGGCCTGGAGATGATTGCTGAGAAGAGCGGAGTGAGTGCGCAATCCATGGCGATGCCGATACAAATGTCGGACGGCTTCATTGCCGTGCTCGCGGAGTTCTTCAATGACCAAAGCATGTCTGTCGAAACGGCGCAGCGGCGACTGTACGAAGTCCTGCAACAGAACTGAACGGGACCGGCTCGATCGTCCCGCTCAGTGGCTCCATGCGGGTGGTCGCATCACCTAACCATCTCCGCGGTGGCGCAAGGGCATGTGAGCGAGTTGAGCTCTATCGTCGGCTCGCCGGACCGGGATGCCTCGGCGGGAAACCGTTGGGTGCTTCTACGGGCGGACATATGCCTCCGCCCGACTGGGTTGCCCAGATCGGCGGCTTGGCGGCTGGTCTTTCGCCGTTGACGCGCAAGCGCGCAGCCAGGTCCGCTTTTCGGGCGGATTCCTGCATACGGTCGCGCCCATGGAGGCCAGGAAGCGCATGGTAGATGTCCATATAGTCGTGCGTCATACGTTCCACAGTGAAGCGGCGCTCGAAGACCGCCCGCACTTTGCTCCTATCAAGCAGGAGGGCGCGGTCCAGCTCCGTGACCGCCTCGGCAACCGAGTCGACCAGCACGCCCGACACGCCATTTTCGATGACCTCCGGCGCCGACCCGTAACGGAAGGCAAGCACGGGCGTGCCGCACGCCATGGCTTCGATCATCACTAGGCCGAAGGGCTCCGGCCAATCGATCGGAAACAGCAGTGCCGCTGCATCACCGAGGAACTCCGCCTTCCGGTTCTCGTCGATTTCGCCTATGAATTCCACGTTTGGATGGCTCGCAACGAGAGGTTCGATGACCGCCTCCCAATAGGCACGGTCCTTGGCATCGACCTTTGCCGCGATCTTCAGTTGCCTGCCGACCCTGGTCGCGATCTCGATCGCCCGGTCCGGTCCTTTCTCCGGCGAAATGCGCCCTAGGAACGCCAGATAGTTGCCGCCGGGCTTTTCCTTGAATGGCAACAGCTTGGGGTCCAACCCGTGGTAAACGGTGCCGCGCCAGTTGGCCACCGGGATTGGCCGGCGCTGGTCGTTCGAGATGGAAACCAGGGGGATGTCGGAGAAAGCGCGATAGAACGGCTGCAGATCCGGCTCGTCGAGCCGCGTGTGCAGGGTCGTCACGGTTCGCTCGGCGAAATCGCGGATCAGCGGAAAATGCAGAAGATCGATGTGGAAGTGCAGCACATCGAACTGGTGCGCCCGCCGCCGCACCTCTTCCAGCATGACCATATTATGGGGAAGAAAATCGCGGACCGCCGCATTGAGCCTGAGCGCCACCTCGCAGCAGGGCACCAGTTTCGATGTGGTGATCGAGTCTCCACTTGCAAAGAGCGTGACGTCGTGGCCGAGCCTTACGAGTTCTTCCGTCAAGCAGCCGACGATCCGCTCGGTCCCGCCGTAAAGCTTCGGGGGAACCCTTTCTGCAAGAGGGGCGATTTGCGCAATTTTCATTGCAGTACTCCTGTTGTCGGGCCGCGGCGAAGGCGGGATGCCTTCGCTCGAAGGGCAGCGCGAGCTCACCTGCAACAATTGCCGAAACTGCCACTTGTTCCCGCAAGCGAGCTGCTGCGACCCCGGGGGGAAGGGAACATTCCCGTCTGATGCGACGTTTGCGAAAGGTACTCCCGCGAAGGTTTGGATATGCCCGAAGAGACCAATCGTCCGACCGTCCTCACTACGGGCTCGAGCGGCTTTCTTGGACAGGCGATAGCTCGCGGCTTGCGCGACAGATACCAGGTGATCGGGCTCGACGTCGACGTGCCCAAGCGGCCGTCGGAGACGATCGAGACAATCAGGATCGACCTGACCTCGGACGAAAGCGTGAGGGCGGCACTGGAAGAGGTGCGCCGGCGCGGCGGCGAGCGCGTCGCCTCCGTCATTCACCTCGCTGCCTATTACGACACGACCGGCAAGAGCGATCCCAGATATGACGCGGTCAATGTCGAGGGAACACGCCGGCTGCTCGCTGGCTTACAGAGCCTCGACACGGAGCAGTTCATCTTCTCCGCCCTGCTCGGAGTCCTGTTGATCGCAACGCCGCTGGTCTTCGGCACCGAGCCGCCGCTCTATTACAGCGACCATGTCGTCGGCTGCCTCGTCGTGATGATCGCCGTCACCGCGATGGCGGAAGTCGTCCGACCGTTGCGTTTTTTCAATGCGGGCCTCGGTGTCTGGATCGCCGCATCCCCGTTCCTGCTTTCGGGCGGCAGCACGATCGGCGTCATCGCGGATGTGGTGGTAGGCCTTGGACTTATCGCGTTGAGCCTGCCGCGCGGCACGCGCAGCGAAGAGCACTATGGCGGCTGGGACCGGGCCATTGTCGGAGCGGGACCATGGAACTCACGACAGTTCCGACAGTATCTCCACGCGGCGCACGCCATACCAGCCGCCGAGCCAGGCCGCTACGGCTCCGAGGACCAGCGAAAAGAAGCCGAAGAAGGCGGCGGTCGAGACGACAGCCGCAGTCGCCGCAGCCATTTCCTCACCCTGTTTACGGGCCGTCTCGATCGCGGACCTGTAGGCGCGTTCATACGCCTCGACGCGCGGCCGGGCCTCCGTGACCGGAATGTCGCGAGCCAGCGCGAGTGCATCGACGGCGCGCGCACGGTCGTTCTCGGCCCCCGTCCCCTTGCTGGTGACAAGGGCGCGCACCGCTGCCACCGTCGCGTCCCTCATCGCCGCAGGATCGTTGCCGCCGATCGAATCGCGGATCTGGTGCTCGATATCGGCGAATGGGTCGGCGACAATGGTTGGAGCGGGGGCCGCAATGCGCCCGCCGACCGCGGAGGAGAGGCCGCCCAGTGCTCCGCCGATCAACGCGCCGGCGGAAGTCGTCAGGAGATAGACGACGACCAGTGTCGTGACCGCCCAGCACGTCAGGCCGTGATACACGCCTGTTGTCGTGCCCCCGCGGCCCGACAGCCGGCTCGCCACATAGCCGCCGGCAAAACCCGCGATCACCCCTGAAAACGCAAACCAGAGGCCGCTCGCGATCGCTCCGGGTCCTGCGTACGCGTCGCCGCGCGGAGCGAAGGCGGCTGCGCCGATCCCGACGCCAAGCAGATGCAGCAGGAGTTGTACGGTCAGCGCCAACGCCGCCCCGGCGAAGACTGCGGCCCAGGAAATCCCTGCGGCTGCTACGAGCACGGTCGGTCCGGCGGTCGTCGCCGGAGATGGCGTGTGCACCGTTTCGCTCATCGGTCGCTCCGTCGATCAGGCGTCGCTGTCACAACTTTGCGGGGCCAAATTCGTTCCCCGGCAACGCGACTAACGGGTCTTCAATGGGCGGGCTCCACGTGGGGGAGGTTCAGTGGGCGAGGTTCAGACGTGGCGGGCGGCGCTCTTCCTCACCGGTTCCCCCTGGGTGACGGCACGCAACTCGTCCTCGCTGATCGTCTCCCGCTCGAGGAGCAGCTTCGCCGAGCGCTCGAGGAGCGGGCGCCGCTCCTTCAACAGCGCCTCCGTCCGCTCGAAGGCACCATCGATGATCCGACGGACCTCCTCGTCAATGATGGCGGCGGTCTTTTCGGAGTAGTCACGTTCGCTGGCGCCCTGGTAGATCGGGTCCGGCGTCAGCAGCGAACGGCGGTCTCGCTCCAGGGCGACATGACCGAGCCGTTCCGTCATGCCGTAGCGTGCGACGATGGCACGCGCGATGTCGGTCACCTTGACCAGATCGTCGGAAGCGCCCGTCGAGAGATGGCCGAAAACGATCCACTCGGCGGCACGCCCGCCGAGCAGTACCGCCATCTTGTTTTCCAGTTCCTCCTTTGTCATCAGGAACCGGTCCTCCGTCGGCCGCTGGATCGTGTAGCCGAGCGAGCCGATGCCGCGCGGGATGATCGAGACCTTGTGCACGGGATCGACGCCCGGCAGTGCCATTGCGACGAGGGCGTGGCCCATTTCGTGATAGGCGACCACTTCGCGTTCTCGCGGATTGAGCAGCCGGTTGCGCTTCTCAAGTCCGGCGATGATACGTTCGACGGCGTTGTTGAAATCGCCCATGGTAACGGCGTCGGCCTTGCGGCGCGTGGCAAGCAGGGCTGCCTCGTTGACGAGGTTGGCGAGGTCGGCCCCGGTGAAGCCGGGCGTCAGTGCCGCGATCTTCTCCGGCTCGACGTCGGCAGCGAGCTTCGCCTTCCTCAGATGCACGTTGAGAATTTGAACGCGGCCTTGCTTGTCGGGGCGGTCGACGAGAACCTGGCGGTCGAAACGCCCGGCGCGCAGGAGCGCCGGATCAAGGATTTCGGGCCGGTTCGTGGCCGCAAGGAGCACGAGCCCCTGCGATGGATCGAAGCCGTCGAGTTCGACCAGCAACTGGTTGAGCGTCTGCTCCTTCTCATCGTGACCGCCGGCCATCGGACCGATGCCGCGTGCGCGGCCGAGCGCATCGAGCTCATCGATGAAGATGATGGCCGGCGCTTTCGATCGGGCCTGCTCGAACAGGTCGCGCACCCGCGCGGCGCCGACGCCTACGAACATCTCCACGAATTCCGAACCGGAAATGGAGAAGAAGGGCACTCCGGCTTCGCCTGCGACGGCTCTCGCCAGCAGCGTCTTGCCGGTGCCGGGCGGGCCGACCAGCAGGACCCCCTTCGGCATCCGCCCACCAAGACGTCCATAGCCCTTCGGATCCTTGAGGAAATCGATGATCTCCTTCAACTCGTCCTTCGCCTCGTCGACGCCGGCGACGTCGTCGAAGGTCACGCCGGTGTTGGTCTGGACATAGACCCTCGCCTTCGATTTGCCGATCTGCATCAGACCGCCGCCCATTCCCCCCGCCATGCGGCGCAGCATGAACATCCAGATGCCGATGAAGAGGACGACAGGAAGTATCCAGGACAGGAGGTCGCGCAGGAAGGTGCTCTCGACTCTGCCGGTAACAACGACTCCGCGCTCCTGCAGTTGGCGTGCAATATCAGGCTCGACGCGGGTGGTGATGAACATCGGCTTGCCGTCCTGCGGGGTCTTGAACGAGCCCTGGATATATTGGTCGGAGACGGCAACCTCGGCGATCTTGCCCTCATCGAGATAGGTTTGAAACTCACTGTAGGGAATCTGCGCCACCTGCGTGGTGGTCGTGAAAATGTATTGAAACAGCATCAAGGCAAAGATTGCCGCGACCCAGTACCAGATATTGAACTTCATCTGCTTGTCCATTTCGCGGGCTCCTGGGCTGGTGGCGCGTCCACATGAGTTCGGAAAAGCGGCATCGCCGTCGCATCCGAAACGCGGCGGGAAGGAGGCGGTTCCCGCTCGACCTCACGGGGCGGGGGTCGCCGTCCGACACTCTCTCATCGGTTCAACAACCACAAGAGGACAGAGAGAAGGATGCTGAGGAGCAGCCCGGTGGTGATCGGGATATAAAGCGTGAAGTTGCCGCGCTCGATCATGATGTCCCCCGGCAGCCGTCCAAGGCCGACGCGCTTCAGCCACGGCCAGAGAAGTCCGGCCGCGAGTATGAGGAGACCGATGATGATTAGAAGCCGCGACATAACGGCTCTATCCTACCGCACGCTGGGCGACAATTTCTACTCTGCATGTGCGAGGTTGCGAGCTATGCCGTCCCTGGGCACGAAGCGGCTACAAAGTGCTACAGCGCCGCGCGTCTGATAAGATGCGTGGCGCTGTAGGTCGAGTTCATTCAACCCAGGATCATCATCGGTCTCAGTGCGCGGACACAGCCAGCACCGCTCCGTCCTCTTTGTCGTGGACGGCGAAACGGTCGAGCATATGGGCGCTCGCTGCGTTGAGGCCGATGACCTCGACGGCGACGCCATGGCGGCGGTATCTCAGGACGACCTTGTCGAGGGCGCCGACAGCGGTGATGTCCCAAAGGTGCGCCTCGCTGACGTCAATGACGACCTTTTCCAGCGACTCGGCGAAATCGAAGGCGGCGATGAAAGCCTCCGTCGATGCGAAGAATATCTCGCCGTCGACGATATAAGTGCGTGCCTTGCCGCTGTCGTCGAGCCGAGACCGGACATGGAAGAGGCGGGCGACCTTGCCGGCGAAGAAGACGCCGGAAAGGAGCACGCCGACCAGTACGCCCTTTGCAAGATCGTGCGTGCCGACCGTGGTGACGACCGTTGCCAGCATGACGACGGAGGAGGGCAGGGGATTGCGACTGAGATCGAGGATCGAGCGCCAGGAGAAGGTGCCGATCGACACCATGATCATCACGGCGACGAGGGCGGCCATCGGAATGATCCGCACGAGGTCGTCCAGGACGAGGATGAGGAACAGAAGGAAGGCGCCGGCGACGAAGGTCGAGAGCCGTCCGCGGCCGCCGGACGTGACGTTGATGACCGATTGTCCGATCATGGCGCAGCCGCCCATGCCGCCAATGAGGCCGGAGGCGATGTTGCTCGCGCCCTGGCCGATACATTCCTGGCTCTTGTTGCTCGTCGTATCCGTCATGTCGTCGACGATCTGCGCCGTCAGCAGCGATTCCAGGAGGCCGACGGCGGCTAGCGCCGCCGAGTATGGGAAGATGATCTGCAGCGTCTCGAAGGTCAGCGGTACCTGCGGCAAAGCAAAGATCGGTAGGCTCGAAGGCAACTCGCCGAGATCGCCGACGGTGCGGATGTCCATGCCCGTCCAGTAAGCGATTCCGGTCAGAACGGCGATGGCGACGAGCGGCGAGGGAACGGCCTTGGTGACGTAAGGAAAGAGATAGATGATCGCGAGGCCCGCGGCGATCATCGCATAGGTCGCATGCGGCACGCCGATCAGTTCCGGTAGCTGCGCCATGAAGATCAGGATCGCGAGCGCGTTGACGAAGCCGGTGATGACCGAACGGGAGACGAAACGCATGACCCGGCCGAGCTTCAGGAAGCCTGCGGCGATCTGGATGAGGCCCATCAGAAGCGTCGCGGCGAAGAGGTATTCGAGGCCGTGTTCCTTGACGAGAGTGACCATGAGTACGGCCGTGGCGGCGGTCGCCGCGGAGATCATGCCTGGACGTCCGCCCGCAAAGGCGGAGACGCAGGCGATCGCGAAGGAGGCGAACAGCCCCACCTTCGGATCGACGCCGGCGATGACCGAGAAGCCAATTGCCTCCGGGATCAGGGCAAGCGCCACGACGATGCCCGACAGGACATCGGCGCGGATGTTGGAGAACCATTCGCGTTTATAGCTCGCAATTGTCAATTTCATGATTTTCTTCGCAAAAGTAGCGCACCAGGCCGGCGGGAGGTCCGGCATGTCTTGGTTTGATGCTGTTGCGTTGTCTGGCGGATCGGCGGCCAGAAGAGCCACCCGGAGTTTCACCGGGTCCGGGGTGAATGTCGCCCTTATAGGAAACGGTCCAGCCGGACGCAACGGTCCATTGTGCCGCAATTTGCACTCATGCCGCCCGCAACGGCGGCTTCTGTGCCCCTCAGGCTAAATCGACCGTGCCGCCACGAAGTTCTGCCATTCCTCCTCGCTCCCATGGAATACATTGAGGTCGATCCTGCCGTCGACTCCGTGCGAGAGGCCGGATCCCGAATATTGCCAGAAGAGCCATTTGCGGCCGGGATAGACCTTGGACGGGTGCGCGGCGACCGAACGCAGCCAGAAGGGATGGCTCGGAAAGGCGTTCTCGAGATTATCGCGATAGAAATCCGGTGCGGTATAGATGATCGGGCGCTGCCCGTAGTGCCGCTCCAGCTTGTCCATGAAGACCTGCATTTTCTCCCGCACGCGCGCGGGCGACGGACGCCGCTTGCAACTCGACTCGCCGTTCCACTCGACATCGATCACCGGCGGCAGGGCATCGACTTCGCGCGGCACGTTGCGGATGAACCAGTCGGCCTGCTCCCCGGCCGTGCGGCACCAGTAGAAAAAGTGATAGGCGCCGCGCTTCAGGCCGGCCGCCTGGGCGCGGCGCCAGTTCTTCTTGAACATCGGGTCGAGATGGTCGCCACCATCGGTCGCCTTGATATAGGCGAAGTTCGCGCCCTGCGTCCGCAGTTTCTGCCAGTCGATCTCGCCCTGCCAGCGTGAGACGTCGACGCCGTGGACGGCAAGACTGTGCGGTGATCTCTTGCCGAAGTTGATCGGCTTGGCATCGCGGAAACGATGGCTGTAGACATGTGAACGCGTGCGGGGCACCGCGCCGATTGCGGGATTTTCCGGCGCGATGAATGCGACCGGCCTTTCCATCGGGACCGGCATGCCGGCTTCCCGTTCCATCTGAGCAAAGGCCCCCGCGTCTGGGGCGGGGCCGGCCCAGGCGAGCGCTTCCTGCGGCTCGGCCGGCGTCGTAGCAGGCCTGGCGGCGGCGGGCCCGACGGCGGTGGCGGGTACGGGCGCCGACGGCCGGACGACGGAACTGGTTGTTTCACCGGAAGGCCGCGGCGCAAGCACACTCTCCGGACCGGAACTGGATGCGCAGCCCGCAAGCGTCAGGCAGGCGAGGATGAGGGCTGGCACGGCTGGAAAACGCATGGGAACCCGTACGCAAAACGACTGTTGAAGATGGGAGGCGATGCCGTCGCACTCCACGAGAGCAAATCCTAACGGCAGCTTACCAACAAAGGTTGAATCCGATCTTAACGGCAGTCGGATTTCGAGGTTTGATCCGTCGTTGGCAGCCGCCGGAGCGCTGAAAGGACTGCAGTGGTCGTGACGCTAGATCACTTAGTCAGGAGAGCGAGCGGTGGCCTCGTTTTCGCCTGTCAATGACTCTCGGGTACCGGCCATGTGTGGAGACTGAAGACAGTGAAGTCGCGGCCGTCCCACGGGAAAGCAAACTGCCTGTTCACTCAGACGACGGTACCCCGACAGGCCCAGGCAATATTCGCAAACGACCTCGGTCCGTCGGCTCGCCCGGCCTGATAGGCGTCGCGAACGGCGGCATCGACGCGCGCCCGCTCCGCAGGGTCGAGAGTGGCAACATATTTGCCGAGTGGCCCTTCGCCCGCGGCAATCGGTGCCCAGTAGTCGTCGAAGCTCTGGTAGTCCATGCGGATCACCAGCTCGGTTTCCACGACTCCCGTCAGGCCCTGTGCGACGAAGGCGTGCTTCATCTCGCCCGGCTGCATCATCGGCTGCCAACAATAGCGCTCCCGCAGCTGGCGCCCGCCTTCGCTTAAGGCGGCCACCGTATCGACCATCATGCGCATGCCGGGCATGCCGCCGAAGTGATCCCAAACGGCGGCCGCTACCACGCCGCCGGGCCGGACGACCCGGCGCATTTCGGCCACGGCCCGGCCGGCCTCGGGCACGAAATGCAGCACGAGCAACGCCAGCGCGCGGTCGAACGTGCCGTCCTCGAAGGGCATGGCACAGGCATCCGCCTGCCGGATCGTTATGCGCTGGTCGTCGTTGCGCCGCTTAGCCGCTTCCACGAAGACGGGCGAATAATCAATGGCGGCGATCTCGGCGAGGTCCGCGCTCTCGGCAAGGGCAAAGGTCAGGCTGCCAGTTCCGCAGCCCACATCGACGACCTTTTCGCCGTCGGCAAGCCCCGCAAAATCGATGAAAAGCGGCGCGAGCCTTCGGCTCCAACGGCCCATGAGCTGCTCATAGCCGGAGGCGTCGTGGACATTGAAGCTTGAGGTCATCCAAGGTCTCCATACGCTCGCACCTATGCTAGTCCTGTGAGCCCTGGCTGCCAAGGAGCGGGCGACAGCATGGGCCTAATCTCGATAACTCGATCGCAGGACGCTAATGCAAGTGCCGCAGCTTGTCCGGATTGCGTACGATATAGATCGCGGTGACTTTGCCTTCCTCGATTTCGAGTGCGGTCGTCTGGAATTCGCCATCGGCTTCCAGCGTGACGAAGCCGGGCAGGCCGTTGATGAAGCCGGTCCGAACGAGTTTCGAACCATGCTCCCTGAACAGCTTCGCGAGATGCGTCTGTACTTTCATCACTTCATCGAAGCCGATCAGCGGCCGGAGCGCCGCCGAGCGCTTGCCGCCCCCGTCGGCATGGACACTGACGTCGGCCGCCAGCATCGCGCCGAGTGCCTTCATGTCGCCGCTGCGGGATGCGTTGAAGAAGGCTGCCGCAAGCTCGAGCCCGCGGTCCTTCTCGACCCGGAAGCGCGGTCGCGCCTCGCGGACATGGGTGCGTGCGCGGGCCGCCAATTGGCGACAGGCAGCGGGGTCTCGCTGGATGGTTGCGGCGATCTCATCGAAGGCCAGTCCGAATACGTCATGCAGCAGGAAGGCCGCACGTTCGAGGGGCGAGAGGCGTTCGAGCGCAAGCATCAGCGGCAAGGTGACGTCTTCCTCCTCCTGTTCTTCAACGATCGGATCGGGAAGCCAGGGGCCGATATAAGTCTCGCGCTGGCGGCGTGCCGATTTGAGCTGATCGAGGCAGAGCCGGGTGACCGTGCGGCGCAGGAAGGCTTCCGGCTCGCGCACGGCCTTGCGGTCGGCCCCCATCCAGCGGATGAAGGCCTCCTGAACCATGTCTTCGGCGTCGGCCACGGAGCCCAGCATGCGATAGGCAACGCGGATCAGCTTTGGGCGCAGCGGGTCGAAACTCGCCGCAGCATCCCCGTTGGCCGCGCCCGACATCAGGCGACCGCCTTGGCGGCGGTTCTTGCCGCCAGCGCCGGATCGACCCAGAGGCCGAAGCCGACGGCAATCCGGTTCCAGCCGTTGATGACGTTGATCATGAGCGTAAGCTTCACCTGTTCCTCCTCGCTGAACTGGTCGTTCAAGGATTGATAGGCACTTTCATGCGCATGTCCTTCCGAAAGGCGCGTCAGGGCTTCCGTCCAGGCAAGTGCGGCGCGTTCGCGATCGGTATAGCAGGGCGCCTCGCGCCAGGCCGACAGCAGGTATATGCGCTGCTCGGTCTCACCTTTAGCACGCGCCTCCACGGTATGCATGTTGATGCAATTAGCGCAGCCGTTGATCTGCGAGGCGCGGATCTTGACGAGTTCGATGAGGGAGGGTTCAAGGCTTGAAGCGACGGCGACGGAGGTGCCGGTCCAGCTCTTCATGAGGGCAGGGGCAGCGGTAAACGGATCGAGTTTGGCGGTCATGGTTTGCTTTCCTCTTGTTGGTTACGCCACAATGACGAGAGAGGACCTGCCGGTGTGACATGGGCGCCGTTTTTTTTGTCTGTGCGCAAACCGAAGCGCAGGTCCGAGAAAATCCCGCCGCCTAGCGACGGGGCGGTTATCATCGGCAACAATGGCCGAAATCGATATGTCTTTCGGTGCCGAGGCCGGTCGCCGGATGGCACTGGTCCGGGCATTTTGCTCTGCCTGTGGCGGTGCAGAGTCTCGCCGGCATTGCTCTCGTATCCGACCGTGCCGCATAGAGGCGATCGGTACGCATGACTGGCGCTCATTGATCGGCACGTGCCCTTGAGTAGCTTTCCGGTGCGTCGGGCATGGTGCGCCTTGCAGGCGCAATTTGCGCAAGCGCTTCGCCAGCGGCGTTGAGCGAGCGCGGCCTATGAAATGGTCATATTGCCGACCTCCATTTCGGCGACTGTTTCGCTTATGCTTGTGCCAAGGCGCTTGGCGAGCCTTGCTCTACAGTGGCAACGATTTCGCCGATAGACCTTGCTTGGCTGAAAGTCGCGCGACAACGGAGTGATCCGATGCAGATGAAACGCAGAACCATTATCCTTGGCGGCGGGGCACTCCTTGCCGGGGCCGGGACCGCCTTCATCGCCCTCGGCCGTGGCGGCGAGCCGATATCGCGGCATAGCTTCGACTGGAAGGCGTCCGACTTTCGCGCGGGCGGGACCGCGGCAGTTCCGGCCGATCTGCCGGAGCCGATTTTCCGAGCCGAACCGCAATGCGTCGTGACCTCCGCAAAGACGCTGGGACCCTGTCATACGAGCGATGTGCCGGTCCGCAAGGACGTGACCGAGGGTGTCGCGGGGTTGCCGACTCGTATCAGCCTGCGACTGGTTGAGGCAGAGAACTGTGACCCCATCCAAGGCGCCGACGTAGAGATCTGGCACACGAACGCCGACGGCGTCTATTCCGGACGGGCGGCGCCGATGTGCAATCGGGATGACGCCGATGCCATAAGCGCGAGTTTTCTCAGGGGCCGGCAGATCAGCGACGAGAATGGCGTCGTCAGCTTCCTGACGGTCTATCCCGGCTGGTATTCAGGCCGCACGGTCCACGTTCACCTGCGCATAATCGTGGACGATCGGGAACTGCTCGTCAGCCAGCTTCTCTTCGACGACGCACTGAGCGACCTCGTCTATGAGGGGCATCCGGATTATGCCGGCCGCCCCCAACGCAACACGATGAACGGCGGCGACAGCGTCTTTTCCTCCAGCGAGGCGGCACAGTTCATCCTTGACTTCGAAAGGCTCGATCCCGGTGTGCTGCAGGCAAGCTATACGATCGGCCTCGTGCGGTCATAGGGGCAGTTCGTTCTATTCGAGCCGGACGCGAGCGGAGAGGCATTCCAGCCACACCAGGCCAGCAAAGTATCGGTTTACCGCAGGTTGCCGGGCTAGCGCTACGCCGGCGCCTGTAGTACTCGCGTTCTGGCCAAATCCAACGGGCAGGAATCGAGATGACCGCCGACCGCCTCCGCTTTGTCCTCTTCCTCAACGGTGTGTTCATATTGGCCTTGTCATTGGCGATGCTAATACCGGCGATCGTTGATTTGGCAGTAGACAATGGCCGCGACGCGATTACGTTCTTGAGCAGTGCCGGGGTCAGCGGTGGACTGGGGGCGCTGCTCGTCGCCGCGTTTCGGCAGGAGGAGATCGAACTCACCGACCGCCGGACAGGCCTTCTCATTACCGTCAGTGCCTGGCTTTCTGTCTCCTTTGTAGGCGCCATTCCGCTCTTCAATTCGGGGCTTGGGCTCAGTTGGACCGATGCGGTCTTTGAGACGGCCTCAGCCCTGACGACGACCGGCTCCACCATTCTGGTGGGCCTCGATAACATGCCGCAGGGGCTGCTGATGTGGCGCTCGCTCCTGCAATGGCTCGGCGGCATTGGCATCATCGTCATGGCGCTCAGCGTGCTTCCCGCATTGCGGGTGGGCGGCATGCAACTCTTTCGTTCCGAGTCGTCGGATATCTCCGAAAAGCCCTTCCCGAAGGTGCGACAGATCGCCCGCAACATCCTGATTGTATACGTGTCGCTCACCTTGGCTTGCGCCGTGTGCCTGGATCTGGCCGGCATGTCGACGTTCGACGCCGTCAATCACGCGATGACGACTATCGCGACCGGCGGCCTTTCGACCAGAGACGCCTCGATTGGCTACTACAATTCCCTGGCGATCGAGCTCGTGACGATCGTGTTCATGATCTCCGGTGCGTTACCGCTCGCCTTCTACGCGGTATTCCTCTTGAGTCGCGGCAAGCGCAGCGCCATTGAGGGACAGATAGCGCCGTTTCTGTTCATCCTCATGGCCGCGATCCTTGCCTGCACCGCCTGGAACATCAGCCAAGGCATGTCGCCACCCGTTGCCCTGCGACTGTCCGCCTTCAACGTCACGTCGATCATGACCGACACCGGCTTTGCCACCGCCGATTTCTCCGCATGGGGGAGTTTTGCAATGGGGCTCTTCTTCATGCTTTATCTCGTCGGCGGCTGTGCCGGTTCGACGGCGGGGGCCATCAAGATATTCCGCTGGCAAATCCTCTTCGCCGGCACCGGGAGAGCGCTTCGCGGCATGCTTTACCCCCAGGCGATCGTACCGGTGCGCTTCCAGGGCAAGTCCGTCGATGACGTGGCAATCAGCAATGTTCGCAATTTCTTTTTCCTCTACATCATGACCTTGCTATTGATGTCGCTCCTCGTCATGGCAACCGGCCTGGATTTTCTGTCGTCCATCTCTTCAGTGGCGCAGGCGATGGCGAACGCAGGTCCGGGCCTCGGCCCTGTCGTGGGGCCGGCAGCGAATTTCGCCTTGATTCCGGATGCGGCCAAGTGGTTGATCGCGATCTCGATGTTCGTCGGTCGATTGGAACTTGTGACGTTCCTCATTGTGCTGCAGCCGTGGTTCTGGCGGCGCTGACTGCGCATGGCTTCAAAAAAAGGTGGAGCTGCGCACCGATGCCGGGCTCGTCTGCGGAACCTTTTCTGGCATCAAGATGCGCAACTCCTTCCGGTGACGGTCACGCTGTACTCCGACCGTGCCGGACCTTGCCTCTGGTTCTGCCGAAGGGCGCGACCGAGGCAACGGTGTTCAGGCGGGTTCAGGAACCGCCTGCTTCGATCCGGTGAGAAGGCGATCGAAGTAGCCGATCGTCTGCAGCAGTCCACCCGAGAGGTCCATTTTCGGGCGCCAGCCGAACTCCTGCATGGCAAGCGAGATGTCCGGGCGGTGCTGGTGAGGTGCGATGGTCGCCCCCGGGCGCAGGATGAGGCTCGATCGTGCACCGGTGAGCTCGATCACCTGCTCCGCCACCTCGCCGATCGAGAATTCCATCGGATTGCCGAGGTCGATCGGGACCGGCAGCGATGCCGGCGATGCCATGATGCGGACGAAGCCATCGATCAGGTCATCGGCAAACGAGAAGGAGCGGGAAGCGTCCCCGTAAATCGTGATGTCTTTTCCTGTCAGGGCCTTGAGAACGAAGTTCGAGATGATTCGGCTTTCGTCCGCGCGCATCCGGGGACCGTAAGCATTGAAGATGCGGACGAGGCGAACATCGACGTCGTAGAGCCTGTGGAAGTCGGAGAACAGCGCTTCCGCGCAGCGCCTGCCTTCTTGGTACGAGGAGCGTCGGCCGATGAATGCGGAGTCGCTCCAATCGCCTTCCGTACGAGGATGGAGTTGCAGATCGTCATGAGTGTCGGCGACCGAAACCTGGAGGATACGCGCGCCGCGATGCGCCGCGAGCTCCAGCAGGTTCAGTGACCCCGTCACGTAGGTTCGCATCGCCTGGATCGGGTCGGCCTGATAATGCGGCGGCAAGGCCGGGTGAGCGAGATGATAGATTTCGTCGACATCGAGATCGATCGGTTCGGCGATGTCCTGGGCTATGACGCTGAAGCCGTCGAAGCGCAAGAGCGGCGCGATGTTGCGCTCCAGCCCCGTCGTGAAATTGTCAACGCAATAGACCTGGTGACCGGCTTGCAGAAGGCGTTCGCAAAGATGTGAACCCAGAAAACCCGCGCCACCGGCCACCAGGATGATTTTATGTTCATCACATTTTCGCAAAGCATTGCGTTTGACACCGGAAGCCGCACCCAAATAACGCGCGTGAAACTTTCGCAGATAGCTCACGACTACCTCCATCTAACGAGATACACGATTGTCGTTTGATATCGATGACACTTCACGGCGGCCGGATAGGGCGGCAGGAGCGTCGGTCTTTATTGGTCATTTCGCCGAAATTGATCTGGCGATAGCGACGGTTATTTAAATACAAACATAGGTCGCAAATGTCATTATCGCTACATCCTGAAAGTTATCCCCCCGTCCATTTCTACCGAAAAAGAGGTATAATCGCTGGGGTGGTGCTTATCCGCCTCGACTTGTAGACCCGAGTGTGGAGCCCACTCGGCGGAGTATCAGCAAGCGAACCCCCGGCGATTGTGGGTTCGACAAATCCCGGCACTGGAGGCATTCGATGACGAGTGAGTCCGGATCAGGAGACGACCCGACAGATGCCCCGTCCTGGCCGGAGGCGAAGGAAAGACGGCGCTGGCCCCGCGAACCGACGGCCGGGAAGGAAAGCCATCCGAGCGGTCCGCCAGCGCTTGTACCCTTGCACTTCTCGACGGGCGAACTGCCGGCCGCGGCACAGTTCCCCGCATGGCGTGCGCACATGGCGCCGCTGCTCGAAGTTCGCTTGCCTGATGGCGTGCCTCCAGATCAAGGCTTTCCTGCCGAACAGACCGGCTGGCGTCTCGACGGTTTACTGATCGTTCAACAGCGCACACCGGCGCATAGCTATACCCGTTCCCGCGCCATGCTGCGCTCGAGTCCGATCGATCACTGGAGCTTAGGCATTTTACGAAGCGGACGGGCCTGGACGGAGGTCGACCGACGCGTCACGGAGACCGCTCCAGGCGACCTCTTTCTGCGCTCCCTTGGCTATCCCTATCGGGGACGAACGACTGAGGCCGCGGGCGTGTTTCTGTTCATGCCTTATGAGTTGCTGGCCGACGATGCCGGTATTCTGGAAGCCGCAAACAATTCGGTGCTTTCGGGCAGTCTCGCCGATCTGCTGCTGAACTTTATCAACGGTATCGAGGCGAGCCTCGGCGTTCTCAGGGCCGAAGAGCTTCCGCGGATCGTGCAGACAATGCGCGACATGGTGGTTTCGTGCGTCGCCGCGTCGGTGACGCCGAGTCCCGTCGGAGTCGAGACGAACAAGGGGATGATGGAGCGCGCGCATCGGTATATTCATCTCCATCTCAACTCAGCCGAACTCACGCCCGACGCCATCTGCCGAGCGGTCGGCATATCGCGAACGCGGCTCTACCAATTGTTCGAGCAGAGTGGCGGTGTGCTGAACTATATTCGCAAGCGTCGGCTCCAGCACGCATACGCGGCCCTAAGTGACCCGACCGATAGCCGGTCGATTGCCGAAATCGCGGAAGCCGCCGGCTTCGACGTGGCGGCCAATTTCACGCGTGCCTTCAGTCACGAATTCGGGTTGAGCCCGCGCGAAATCCGAAAGGCAGCCGCCACCCACCGGCCGATCTTGGCCGTCACTCCTACCAGGCAAAACCGTGGCGCAACAATCGGCGACTGGCTTGATCCCCCTGGAAGGTGAAATCCGCAACGCCGGGCGATCCCGCGCGGCGCTGCAGTCTTCAAGCAAGCCTGAGATCGACCCCCGGGTGCAACTTCTTGAGATTGGGCAGGGACTTCGTCTGCCAGGGATATTCCGAGCTCCCGCGGACGGTGAATTGCACGTTCGGTCGCTTGCGCGCCTCGATGGTGAGCTTTGCGAGCAAGTTGATGCCGGACGAATTGAGGAACTGCAACCCCGTAAGATCGACGGTCAGTCGTTCCGGCTCGGATTCAAGAATGCCCAGCACCAGCGCAAAGATCGGCGCATAGGCCTCCGTGCTGGGCAGGCGCATCGTCCCGTCGAAGTAGACGTCCTTGCCCTCTGACCAAACGCGATATTCTTCTTCTTTAATTTCCATATGATCACCGCCCATCAATTCGTCAAATCTGGAACTGCAATGGACGCGTAGGTCTCCAGCGGGATTCTGCGGTCCTCATCGCTGGATCCAAAAACCCAAGCAAAGTGAGCACCATAATCGCTCATGAGCGTCAGAAGTCCAAGCCCCGAACCGCCGGCGCCCGTAGCGGCGTTCGCTTCGATCCTTTCGATCAGCAGGTCGCCCGGGTCCCCGGCCGTAATCTCGGACAAGAGATGCTGAAACCGCTCCGCAGCGTCCTTGTCGACGAAATTGGTGACCTTGGTCCGGAAGGCACTGTCGGTGACGGATGCCTCCACGATGATCTCGCCCGATGCGCGGAACTTCACGGCATTTTCGATCAGTTCATTGGTGAGGTAGCCGACATTGTGCCGCACGTCCTTGTAGAGCTTACGCGACGCGCGATAGCGCAGCGCCACGAACTCCGCCACGAAATCCGAGGTCATGGCGCAGTGCTTCCAGCTCAAGTCGAGCGGCCCCTCGAACAGCCGAAGCGTGGTCACGTCATCGCCGTTGCCGATCGCGAGATCGGCCAATCCATATAGGGTCGTCATCCGCTTACCTGTGTCTCATCACTACCAACGTTATGTCGTCGTGGATCTTCTGCGCACCGATATGTGCCATCAGATCTTCGATGATCCCGATCTTGACCTCCTCGGCGTTTCGGCCATAGCGGCGGCGGGCGCTCTCGCAGAGCCGCTCTATGCCGAAAAGCTCGCCGCTCCGATCTTCCGCCTCGGTCACGCCGTCCGTGTGGAGGATAATCATGTCGCCGCAACCGAAGGGAATTTCCCGAGTCGCCACGAAGGGCGAGATATCCGGCTCGAGCCCGATCGGCAGGCCCAGATCGAGCGTGTCGATACGTTCGACATCCCCCGGGTCGCGGATCACGATCAGTTCCTCGTGCTGACCGGACAGCGTCAGGCGCCCGCCTTCGTAATCGAGGAAGGAGAGGGAGAGATGCTTGTTGGTGCTGGTCCTGGTGATGTTTTTGTAAATGGCGCGGTTCACCCGATTGAGGAACAGCGAAGGATCCATCTCGCCCGCTTCCTGCAGCGCCCGCGCGACGGACTGGACCATGAGCATCAGCACGCCGCTTTCGAGCCCATGCCCGGTGACGTCTCCGATCCCGATCTTCAGTCGCGACCCGTCCTTCAGGACGTCATAGTAATCGCCGCCGACCTCGTCGGCCGGGCGCATATAGGCCGCGATCTCCAGGTCTTTGATCTCCTCGAGCTCGCCGGCCTTCGGCAGCACCATCATCTGAATGCGGCGGGCAACAGCCAGTTCGGCGCCGAGACGCAGGTTCTCGCTGCGCAATTGCTCGTTGAGGGCGGAGATCTGCAGGTTCGCGTCTTCGATCTCCCTGGTGCGATCCTCGACGAGCTGTTCGAGGTTTTCGGTGTGGTAACTGATCTGTTCGGCCATGCGATTGAAGGCCGCGCCGGCTTCGCCAACCTCGTCGCGGGTCGGGATCGCCACCCGGACGGAATAGTCCTTGACCTGAATGCGCTTGGCGGCCTCGGCAAGCGCGCTGATGCCGCTCGTAATCCGCTTGGATATGGCGAACACCGCAGTGATGACGAAGAGCAGCGATACGAGCAGCGCCAGGACCTGATAGATCAGGATCCTGTTCGTCGCTTCAGAGATACCGGCCTGGGCGGCAAAGAGCGACGCATAAATCTCCCGCTCGGGAACCACGATGCCGAGCTGCATCGTCTCGCGGCGAACCGGCCCGGAAACCCAGAGATTGCTCGGCTGCAACTGCTTCAGGAGGATCAGGTAGGGCACCTTCTCGCCGTTGTCATTGAGATAGACGTGCTGCAAAAGGCCGTCGCGATCGAGCGGCAGGTTGGCGATAGCAGATTGGGCGCTTCTGCGCAGTGACCGATCCAGGCCGGTGACGCCCTGGCTCCCCGTCTCGTTCGCCGCCCGGAGGCCCATCACCTTTTCCCCGTTCGGATTGATCGCCACGACGTTGCCGTCCGACATGGCCAGGAAACCGAAGCCGCTGTCGGCGACACGGACGTTTTCGACGATCTCGGCCAACTGGTCGAGCGTGATGTCTGCGCCCGCGACGCCTGCGACCCGTTGGCGGTCCCGCGACCACAGCGGCTCGAAGAAACTGACGATGAGCTTGCCGGTGATCGCATCCGTGTAGGGTGCCGTCTGGGTGATGTCTTCCTTCACCGGACGCGATTGCGGATCCTGCGGCCATTGCTCCCAGGACTCGTAGAGTCCCGGAAAGAAAAAGGTCCAGAAATTCTCGCTGTTGTGCCCCGGATAGAGCTCATCGAATGTCTGCGCCTGGTCCGTATAGGGCGCCGTTCTGAAGATCGGCCGCTCCTTGGGGCCGATATAATACATCTGCAGCTTCGGCTGGCCGTTTGCCAGAAGGCTCGGTGCGACGAGATCGAGCACGGCACTGTTCTCGATCTCTGTCTGGACTTCCGGAAGCGGATTGTGGCCCGCATCGAGAAGATAGCCCCAGACGCTGACGACCGACAGCGGTCCGGGCAGGTTCTGCGCCCATCCGCCCTTCTCGTTGTATACGACGTTCACGGTGCCCGGCACGCCGCGGGCCATCGCCTCGCCGATCTGGGATTTTCTCACCGGACGGTCGATCTGTGCCTGAAGAACGCCCGCCAGCGTGCCCACATCGGAATGGACCTGGCTCAGAAGCAGGTTCACGCGAGCCGCCGTCGATTCGGCATAGGAGCGGATATAGTCCTGGTTTGCCTGCTCCAGGCCCTGGCCGACCTCGGTGGCGGCATCGCGCGACAGCCTCTGCACGTTCCAAAGCGCAAGACCGCCGGTGACGAGCAGGTCGAAGAGCACCGCCCCGCCGACGACCAGGACGAATTTGGCGCGGAATGAACGCAAGCCGATGCCCGGGGTCTCTTGCGCGTCCCCCTTCATAGCGGTTTGCGTCCGGAGGCCGCCCAGATCGGCCAGCCGGCGTAGCCCTTGGGGTGCAGGGCGGCGAAGATATGATCCTGGAATCCCTGGCGGAAGCGCCGGATGAATTCAGGCGAGTCGCCGCGTTTCACCGCCATTTCGCCGGCATAGACGTTCTCCCAGGCGGCGATTATGTCGGCGAAGTCCTGCGGGTCGCCATCGAGGTTGCTGACCATGAAGGATTCGACGCGAATGTCTTCGAAGCCGGCATCGGCCAGATAGCGCCGGCTCTTCGGCCCCAGCTCCACGTCCATCTCGAAATGACCGAAGAGCTTGGCGACCTCTTCATAGGTCCATTGGATGCTCTGCGACCGGGGCTCGCCGAGACAGTGAGAATTCTTCTCGTTGGTGACGTAGACGCGGCCGCCTGGCTTGCAGATCCGGTAGAGCTCCTTCAGCAAGACGTCCGGCTGGTTGAAGATCTGCAGCGAATGACGGCAGGTCACGAGGTCGAACTGGTCGGACTCGAGCAGCATTTCGGACGCGTCGCCATAGGTATATTCGATATCTGTGATTCCGAACTCAGCCGCGACGTTGCGCGCATAGGCCAGACTCGCCCTCGAATGGTCCAGCGCCACGATCCGGGCCGGGTGGAATTCCTTGCGTACGAGCGCGGCGAAGTCTCCGATGCCGCAGCAGATGTCGGCCATCGCGATGCCTGCGCGCATACCATGGCGCGGGAGAATCGTGCGCTCATGCCGCCAGGTCATCTTCGTCTGTGTGCGCAGGATCGGAATGAAGCTCGTATCCTCGACGAAATCCTGGCCGGGATAGAACTTCGAGTCGTAGACCTCGACGCTGATCTGCGGCTCAATCTTGCCGAGATGCCGGAACATGCGTTCGGTCCAGCCGACGACGCTGGAAGTGACGACGACGAAGCGCAGGTCCGTCCGCGCCCGGCACGCATCGAGCACCACGCGCGAAAAAGCGTGGAAGGCGGTGTTGTTCATCTGCGCAAGCCGCTTGACATTGATGTAGAGCACGCCGCGCGCGCCATCGACCGCGTGCCTGAGAGCCGTAACGGTTGCCGCGATCTCATCGACGGTACGTGGACGGATCACGCCTGCAAGGGAAAACTCCTGGCTGTTGGCGTCGAACTCCGCCTGATAGGGGGTGGAAAGGACGGCGGTATTCAACTGACTATTCCTTCGAGTGGCAGATCGACGACAAGCGTGATGGAAGGGGAAGTCTTTTCGTCCAGGCTGATCTCGGCCTCGAAGTTGATCGCAAGATCCAGAAGAATGACCTCGCGGCTCGGGGAGAGATCGTTGGAAATGGCGTCGAGATAGCGGTCGTAGGCATCCTGCTTATGCGTCTTGGACACCGCTTCGCGGTAAAATTGTCGCTGGCTGGGCGGACAGGGAAAGGTGAGCTTTACCCGCTCCTTCGGACCTTGGCGATAGACAGTACAGCCGATCCGGCCCTCGGGCGAGCCGCCGCGGAACGAGACTTCCAGAAGCTCGTTGAGCGCGGAGGAGAAGAAGTTCGAATGTCGAACGGGATCCGTTCGGTTGTGGCTGATCATCCGCGCCATGAAAGACGACAGGTGATCGCAATGATCCCAATCGGACAGGAAGGTCCCCATCTCCATTTCGAGCTCGATGAGAGGTTCGAAATGCGCTTTCGCTTGGGCTGCATTCATGCCGCATCCTCCTTTCCGTAGGTCCGGCCTCTTTTCGGCTTCCTCCGCTGTCATCGCGTCCCGGGACGCAAGCCCTGATTCCGGTCTGCGCCAAGCCCCGGAAAATCGGCGGGCGCTGTCGACGTGTTGCGAAGGAAGTCTCCGATCGCCTCCGCGGGCAGAGGAAAGCCAAGGAAATATCCCTGCAGCCGATCGCATCCTTCTTTGCGCAGCCAGTTCATCTGTCCCTCCGTCTCCACGCCCTCGGCGGTCACATGCATACCAAGCCCGTGGGCAAGCGCAATGATCGATCGAACGATCGTCTGGCCTTTTTTGTCGTGCTCCAGGTCCTTGATGAAGTACTGGTCGATCTTGATCGTATCGAAGGGGAAATTCTTCAAATAGCTGAGGGAGGAGTAATAGGTGCCGAAGTCGTCGAGCGAGATCTGCACCCCGAGCACATTCAACGTGTTGAGTGTATCAAGATTATTCGTCGTTCGCTCCAGGAGTACGGACTCGGTGATTTCCAGCTCCAGGCGTTCGGCGCGGATGCCGACCAGATCGAGGACGCGGGCCACCCGATCGGTAAGGCCCGCGTGCAGGAACTCCGCCGGAGACAGATTGACCGCGACGGTGAAATGGGGCGGCCATGTCATCGCGGTTCGGCAGACCTGCTCCAGAAGCCATTGGCCGATCCCGCTCATGAGGCCATCCGCCTCCGCCATGGGGATAAAGACGCTCGGCGGTATGATGCCGATCAAAGGGTGCCGCCAACGCAGCAATGCCTCGAAGCCGACGACCGCGCGGGAAGGGCTGACCAGCGGTTGGTATTCGATGAAGAACTGGTCCTCCTCAAGGGCGGTGCGCAGGCTGCGGCGGAGCATTTCCCGTTGCTCCAGCACGATGAGCATGGAGCGCGTGAAGGTCCGTGCGCGATTGCGGCCATCCGTCTTCGCCGCATAAAGCGCGATGTCGGCTGCTTTCATCAGTTGCTCGATCTCGTTGCCGTCCGCCGGGGCTACCGCTATTCCGACGCTCGCGCCGACGAAGGCGTTGATGCCGTCGACGGTAAATGGCGGTCTGAAGGCCCCGATAATCGCCTCCGCGAGTTGCTCGGCCTCCCTGGGCTGGTCTGCCCGCCACTGGATCACCGCGAATTCGTCGCCGGCCAGCCGGTAGGCGATTTCGTGTTCCCCCAGCACGCCCCTGATGCGGTCGGCGGCCATCTTGAGAACGATGTCGCCGGCGCCGTGGCCGAGCGTGTCGTTGATCGGCTTGAAGTCGTCGAGATCGATCTGCATGAGCGCCAGGCTCGCGCCGCTCGGCACCGGCAGGGCGCTGCGCAACTGATCGCTGAAGTGCCGGCGATTGGGCAAGCCGGTCAGGACATCATGGGTCGCCTGGTGCAGGAGCAGCGCGCGGTCGCTCTCTCCTTGGGTCGACGTCTCGCGGCAGACGGCGCTGCCTTGCGCTTCGACGACCCCAAGGCCACTGCCGGTGCGGAAGACGATCAGGGTGAGGCGTGTGTTGCGGGTCGTATCCGCGATCTCGAAGCTTCGGGGCAGGCCGTGTGCGACGACGAAGTCGACGGCGGCCCTCGGCCCAGGAGCCAGCAGCTCCGGATAGACATGCCACAGGGACGCTTCGATCAGGCCGTCGATCGCATGAGTCTCCTCGTGCTTGGCAGAGGCATCGACCAGGTTGAAGCTCTCGTCATAGAAGGAAACGATCTCGTCGGTATCGGCGAGGAATTGTCGGTCGATAGCGGGCATCCTCGCACCAACGTCGGGCATTCTTTCCTCCAATCTCCGTCGCCTGCCGCTTGCATCGCCCTTCCAGCCGGCACGCGACCACACGCCCGTGACCCAACTCAGTGTTGTTTTCCGGCGCAGCCTTACCCCTCAAAAGTTACCGCGTAAGATGTCGTGGTCAATGCTGTTCGAGCATTAGAGGTATCGAATTTCGAAACACTTGGCCACACCTGTGTCTTTCAGGGGCAGGGGATGATTTTCGACCGGTGGCCCGAAAGCCCGCAGTTTTGAGGGTTGTCCCGCGCCGAATACCGATGAATCCTGTTGCAGAGTGGCGCGCGGGCAAGGTCGAGGAGGCGAGCCCGCGCACGGATCACGATGATCCCGGGTGACGCGACCCGGGATCATCGTGATCGCTCCCGCATAGGCGCGGCAGATTGGAGCGCTGACGTAACCTTTTGAATTGCGGCATAATTCCTCGTGATCTCCGGCCGAAGAACGATGCAGCGGCCCGGACGCCAGGCGGAAGGTCCGCATGGAGTTATTCGCATCCGGCGGGCAGGTCGGCCGGAGCCGCTTATATCTGGCGAGAAGGCTGGCCTCGTCGTAGAGCTTGCCACTGTTTGGAGTACGGACAAACGCTCGATGATCCTGAACCACCGCATTACGCGCATCACGATCGGCGTTCTGCTGCTGGTGCTTGTGGCGGTCGTGCTGCTGCCCGGCTTGACCGGGTTTACAAGTCTGGATGGTACCGTCAATGCGCGCCTCGCAGTCATCAACGCGCCGATCGACGGCGAGATTGCCGGGCCGCCTGCGCGACTCGGGACGCCGGTCAGCGAGGGCGAGGCGATCGCGGCCATTCGCAATTCGCGCGTCAGTCGATCGGTTCTTGCTTCCCTGCGCGCCGAACACGGAACCGCGCTGAGGCGCATAGCGGCGCTCGAGCGCGAGCGTGACGCGCTGGTCCGGCTGCGCGATCAGCTCGCAAATCGGCTGGAAGTCTTCAAGAGCGCGACGATCGCCAGCCTGGAGAGGGAGCTCGAGATCCTACGCAAACGGGTCGAGGTGGCCGAAGCGCAGGATACGGTCGCCCAGGTCGAGTTGGACCGTCGCCAGCAGTTGGAAACCAGAGGCATATTCACCCGCAAGATGGTGGAAGCGGCTCAGGCCGCCGGTGCCGCCGCGGGGGGTGAGGTGGAGATCAACAATCTCACCGCCGAATTGCTCGAGCAGCGCCTCGACGCCGTGCGCAAGGGCATATTCGTGCTCGGCGACGGACAGAACGACGTGCCGTATTCCCGCCAGCGCCAGGACGAGGTGATCGTTCGCATCAACGACCTCAATTCGCGGATCGCGGAAAACAGGACGCGGGCGAGCCAGATCGGAGTGCAGATCGCCGAGGAGGACCGGCGTGTGCGAAACCTGGAAGCGGCAACGGTGACATCGCCCTTCGATGGGGTCGTATGGAGCAGGAACATCGTCAGCGGCTCGAACGTCGTATTGAACAACGAGATGATGCGCATTCTCGACTGCCGCGACCTTTACGTCGATATCCTCGTTCCGGAAGTCGACTATGACGAGATCTATCCGGGGCGCGAGGCGGAGATTCGGCTCCTCGGGCGCAGCGACGTGTTCAAGGGCCAGGTGCAAGCGGTGAAGGGCAGCTCCGCCGTCGTGGAAAAGGATCTGGTTGCCGCCACCATACCGGAAGCCGACGAGCGCAACGCGCGGATCCGGATCCTGCTTGCACCATCTGCGCTCAATACCGACTTCGCCAATTTCTGCCAGGTCGGCCGGACGGTACACGTGCGCATTTCGAAGCGCACGGTCCGGTTCTCGCAATGGATTGAAAGCCTGTGGTTCAGTCTCTTCTAGCGCTGGTGTCGACCCTTGCGGTCATCGCCTTCTTCCTGATCGGACCCTTTAACTGGTCGCGTCATCGAAGCTGGGCGCGCACGGTCACCTGCGCCTTCGTCGGACTGGTCGCCCTGCGCTACATGGCCTGGCGTCTCACCGAGACCGTACTTCCCTATCCCCGGGATGGTGCGAATTTTTATTGGGTGTGGTTCGTCTTCATCGTCGAAGCGCTCGCCTTCATGGAGGTCGTGCTCTTCCTGATCCTGATGAGCCGCTACGTCGACCGCAGCGCCGAGGCGGACCGGCTCGGGCGAGCGTTCTTCAAGCGCCAACAGAGCGCACTGCCCGCGGTCGACGTTTTCATCCCGAGCTACAACGAGCCGCTCGACGTTCTCGAAAGAACGATCGTCGGCGCGCTGGCGCTCGACTACCCGAAGGACAAGCTGAAGGTCTATGTGCTCGACGACGGACGTCGCGACTGGCTCAAGGCCTTCTGCGAGGGCCGCGGCGCGATCCATGTGACCCGAAGCGACAATGCGCATGCCAAGGCCGGCAACATGAACAACGGCCTGAAGGTGAGTTCCGGCGACTTCGTCGCCATCTTCGACGCGGACTTCGTGCCCTATCGGAATTTCCTCAGGCGGACCCTGCCATTCTTTTCGGACGAGGCGGTCGGCATCGTGCAGACGCCCCAGCACTTCTTCAACGTCGATCCGGTACAATCCAATCTCGGCCTCGAGAACATCTGGCCCGACGAGCAGCGGCTGTTCTTCGACGAGATCGCGCCGAGCCGCGACGGCTGGGACGTGAGCTTCTGCTGCGGCTCCTGCTCGATCGCGCGACGCAAGGCCGTGGACGCGATCGGCGGCTTTCCGACCGAATCGATCACCGAGGACCTGCTCACCACGCTGTCGATGCTGAACAAGGGATACAAGACCCGCTACCTGAACGAGCGCCTGTCCATGGGGCTCGCGGCCGAAAACCTGACCGGCTATTTCGTGCAGCGGGAACGCTGGTGCCAGGGGGGCATCCAGACGCTCTACCTGCACAACGGGCCGCTCCGCGGACCGGGACTTTCTCTCTTCCAAAGAATCATGTTCCTGCCGCTCTCCTGGCTCGTTCAATATCTCGTCCGCTTCGTCGTCCTCCTGGTGCCGGTCATCTATCTCTGGTTTGGGGCGCTGCCGCTCTATTTCACCGGCGTTGAGGACTATGTGTCCCACCAGGTGCCGCTGCTTGCGGCCTATTTCCTGTTGATGCAGTGGATCACGCCGACCCGCTACCTGCCGGTGGTCTCCAGCGCAGTCGGGACCTTCGCGGCCTTCCGCATGCTGCCGACGGTGATATCGAGCGTGGTGCGGCCGTTCGGCAAGCCGTTCAAGGTGACGCCGAAGGGCAGCGGCAATGAGGAAAATGTCTTCGACGCCTACACCTTTACCTGGATCGCCGGCTTCATCATCGTGACCGCGGTCGGCCTCGTGATCAACATCGTTCCGGAAACGGCGCGCATCGAGGGCGCCTTTTCGGTGATCGCGGCGCTGTGGGCCGGGATCAACATCGTCGTGCTCGTCATCGCTTCGCTGATCTGTTTCGAGAAGCCGCGGCGCCTCTTTCAGGCATTCAAGCTGGACGAGTCCGTCAGCATCGACGGCTCGCAGGGCCGCCTCGTCAGCCTTTCCCTCGAAAAGGCGGTGGTCGCGGTTCCGACCGAGACGCGATTCAAATCCACACAGGTGCGGCTCGACATCGCCGGCTTTGCGCCGATCGGGTCCCAACTCAGGCAGGTGACGCAGCGGCGCGGCGACATAAGCCGCTCCGGCGACAAGCGGCGCTACTACCTCCATCTCCATTTCGAGCTTGAAGGCGCGGAGCGGGACAAGATGATCGTCAAGCTCTACACTGGACGCTATTCGCAGGAGATTCCCGATATCGACAAGGTTGCCGTCTCCGTGAACCTGTTGCTGCGCGCCTTCGGGCGCACGCGCACCGCCTGATGCATGTCGAGCGCGCGGCGCCGTCGTCACAATGGAAGACAGACGACCGGCCCCGGATGCGCGCCGGGGCCGGCCGTGATGCTTCAGGTCGCCTCGGTTTCGAGGCCCGGAGTGGTACAGCCGCCGCAGGCCGAAGCTGACGCCGGCATCAGAATTCCTCCCAATCGGAGGCAACCGCCGCTGCGGCTGTGCCGCGGCCGCCGAAGGCGCCGGCGAGCTTGCGGGAAAGCGCGCGGGCGGGTGAGGTGACCGGTTTGCTGTCCGGGGCGGCGATGCGCGGTGCCGCCGTGCCGGCGTCGATCCTGAAGCGGGCGATCAGCCGCGCGAGGTTCGCCGCCTCGTCGGCGAGCCGGTTGGTCGCCGCCGTCGATTCCTCCACCATCGCCGCGTTCTGCTGCGTCGTCTGGTCCATCTGGTTGACCGCGGTCGAGACTTCGGAAAGCCCCGTCGACTGCTCGCGGGCGGCGGTGGCGATCGAATGCACATGCTCGTTGATCTTGACGACATGGCCCTGGATCAGGCCGAGCGCCTCGCCGGTCGCCGTCACCAGCTTCACTCCGGAATGGACCTCGTCGCCCGAGCGCGAGATCAAGGCCTTGATGTCCTTGGCGGCATTGGCCGAGCGCTGGGCGAGCTCGCGCACCTCCTGGGCGACGACGGCAAAGCCCTTGCCGGCGTCTCCGGCGCGGGCCGCCTCGACACCGGCGTTGAGCGCCAGCAGGTTCGTCTGGAAGGCGATCTCGTCGATGACGTTGATGATCTGGCCGATCTCGCCGGAGGCCTGCTCGATCTTGCCCATCGCCGAGACCGCATCCTTGACGACGGCGCTCGACTGTTCGGTGCTTTTGCGCGCCTCGTCCACCATGTGGCTGGCTTCCGTCGCCCGCTCGGTCGAGCTCTTCACCGCCGCGGTGATCTCCTCGAGTGCCGAGGAGGTTTCCTCCAGCGAGGCGGCCTGCTGCTCGGTGCGCTTGGAAAGATCGCCCGAGGCGACGCGCATCTCGCCGGCCCCGCCATTAATCGTGTCGATCGCCGCGCGCACCTCGCCGAGCACGTCGCGCAGGTTGGCCATCGTCTGGTTGACGTTCTGCTGCAGTTCGCCGAAGGCGCCCTGGAAGTCTCCGCGCATGGTTTCCGTCAAGTCGCCCTCGGCCAGCGCCGAGATCACCCGGCGGGTTTCGGCGACGCCCTTGTCGACCGAGGTCACCAGTTCGTTCACCTGGGCGGCGAAGCGGTTGAGGTCGGCATTGTCGTAGTCCCTGGTGATGCGCCTGGTGAAATCGCCGGCAACCGCCGCCTGGACCACCTGGCCGATGTTCGACTGCAGATCGGCGCTCTTTGCCTGCAGTGCGGCTTCGTGGGCGTTCAGGTCACGCACCTTGATGCCGTTCGCCTTGAACACCTCGACGGCGCGGGCCATCTCGCCGATTTCGTCTTGGCGCTCGGTGAAGGGAACGTCCGCCTCGAGATTGCCCTCGGCAAGCACGCTCATGCTGCCGGTCAGCCTGCCGATCGGACGTGCGATCGACCGTGCGCCGAAGATTGCGGATCCGATCAACAGCAGCACCATCACCAATGCCATGGCATTGTTGACCAGGCTGGCAGTCGATTGGATCTGCCGGCGCTCTTCGATTGCCGCCGCGGTGTTGGCCTTGGCAGTTTCGACCCCGACGTCGACCGTCTTCGTCATGACTTCCGCCGTCGAGTCGAGCGAGAAGCGAAGCTCCTTTTCCTTGGCTTCGAGGCTGGCATCGGCGGACGCCGTGCCAAGCTTGGCTTCGATCACCTTGGCCAGTTCCTGACCCGCGCCAAAATACGATTCGGCTTCTTGCTTGATCGACTTCACCCGGTCCTGGTTGGCCCGGATTGTCAGCTGAGCGAACGCCTCGTCGAGATATTTCTGCACGGAAGCGTAGCGCTCCTGCAGGGCGATCTTCGCCGTGGCTACCTCTCCCGCCGTCTGGGCCAGACGCAGGTCGCGCGTGGCGATCTGCATGCCGCGCACGGAGGCCTTGGCGTCGACCAGGCTGCGGGCGATGTCTGCCTGGACACGTCCACGCGTGATCGCATCATTGACTTTCTGCTCCAGGTACCAGCTCGCAATGGTGATGATGACCATTGCGAGTATGCCCGCTCCGGACATGAGTGCGAGCTTGGCGGTGATGCGTGTGAAAATTTTGGAAAGCATTGCAACCGTCCTTCTGGATCGCTGCAAAAAGGTCTTCATGGCTTCTGGCAGGCGAGTGGGAAAGAGGGCCGATCGAGTCATTCGCCCGGCTGGGGTCGTGCCCGTTTACCGTGGAAAAGCGTCGCCGCAGCGCCGCAACCCGAGGTCGCACGTTTTCGACCTGCTCGCATACATTGGCTGCAATGGTTACTAATTTACTCTTTTCTCTTGTATAAATTTTCTATTGTCGCGCTGTACGGATAGGGATGCGCAGGCGGGATAGTCCGGATTGGCTCAAGCAGTCGGAATGAGCGCCTATTAAGTGGGCACTTATGCCAATAGTTGCCAATTTTTGAGCAGCTCGGCCGGGGCCGTCACCTGCGCCGTTCGAATTCGTTAGCGCATCGGTCCGAAAAATCGGAGCCGATTCTCCCAAAGCTCGATGCGCAGTTTCAAAGAGTTACAGCGCCATTGCGCGTCTGAAACGACGCGCGGAACTGTAGGTGTTGTCGCTTTGGCATGCTCCTTGCTTCCGTTTTGACGAGCCCGGGCAGAAGCCGCCGGTGGCGCCCAATGGCGGGCGCCAGGAGCAGAGTCGCTGGTGAGGTCAGGCGCCGATGCGTGCAGACCGCTGTTCGAGGCATCCCCAGTAGTCAACGAGTTGAATGGCGCGATATGCGACGCGCCGGGAGAAGCGATGTCCGCTCTGCACCAGACCCATAAGATCTCTCTGAACGACCAGGCCCGTGCCCTGTGGATCTCCACGGCCGCTTTCACCATCTGTTTTGCCGTCTGGACGATCTTTTCCATCATCGGCCTGCGTATCAAGGACGAGCTTGGTCTGAGCGAAGCGCAGTTCGGGCTGTTGATCGGCATGCCGATTCTCACCGGCTCCTTGGTGCGGATCGTCCTCGGCATCTGGACCGGTCGCTTCGGCGGCCGCCTCGTCTATACCGTCACTATGGCCGCGGCGGCGTTGGCCACCTTTCTGCTCGCCCATGCCACGACCTATCCGCAGATGCTTCTTGCCGGGCTGGGCGTCGGACTGGCTGGCGGTTCCTTTGCCGTCGGCGTCGCCTATGTCTCACCCTTCTTCCCGCCGGAAAGGCAGGGCACGGCGCTCGGCATATTCGGTGCGGGCAATGTCGGCGCGGCCGTGACCAAGTTCCTGGCGCCGCTCCTCCTCGTTCCCTTCGGGTGGGAGGTGGTAGCCGAGGTCTGGGCTGCCGTATTGCTGCTGACTGCGATTGTCTTCTGGTTCACGACGGAGGACGACCCGCAATTCCGCGCCCGCTGCACCCAGCGCGCTCCGCGCAAGAGTTTGGCAGCCGAATTCGAGCCGCTCAGGAACATGCAGGTCTGGCGCTTTGCGCTCTACTATTTCTTTGCCTTCGGCGGCTTCGTCGCCCTTGCGCTGTGGCTGCCGCGCTATCTTGTCGGCGTCTATGACTTTCGTATCGAGACGGCGGGCATGATCGCTGCCGCCTATTCGATCCCGGGCAGCATCTTCCGCGCCTATGGCGGCGCGCTATCCGACAGGATCGGTGCGCGCAGGATCATGTATGCGGTGTTTGCCGTATCCGCCGTCGCGACGCTCATCCTCTCCGTCCCGGCAGGCCATGGCCGCGGGGCGGTCCCGATCGGCGTCACGCCGGCTCTCTTCGTCGTCACCATCTTCGTGCTCGGCTTCGTCATGAGCCTCGGAAAGGCGGCCGTCTACAAGCACATCCCCGCCTATTATCCCAAGCATGTGGGCGCGGTCGGCGGCGTCGTCGGCATGATGGGAGGGCTCGGCGGCTTCGTCCTGCCGATCGCCTTCGGCGTCCTCAAGGACATGACCGGCCTCTGGTCGAGCTGCTTCATGCTGCTCTTCGCCATCGTCGCAATCTCGCTCCTCTGGATGGATGCTTCGATCCGGCAGTTCAAGCGGAACGCGGAGGCAGCCCCGGCCGGCGCCTTCGCTCGATAGGCTGTTTGGAACGCGTCCAGCCCGCCGCGGCCGCACAGGCGGCCGCCGCGTCAGCACGCAATCCTTCTCGTCTTCCCCGCAGGGACACGCCAAATTCCCTGCCATCTGCCCGGCCCCTTCGGGGAGCCGGGCTTTTTTCGACCTCTCGGCACCGTCCCCCCACGAAGACCGGTCAGACGGTCCGGATCATATCCCAGATCTTCTCGCGATCCCTGATGCCCGCTTGGTATAGCTCGATGACTTTTCTGGCGAGCTGGTCGGCCTCTTCGCTGCCGATCGCCAGGTTGCGCTCCCGCAGGGCCCTGTCGAGCACCTCCTCGAGGATCACCAGTTCGTCCGGGTGTATGCGATAGTCGCGAAAACTATTGAACACGGCCGGTCTCCTCTCCCTGCGGAGCGAGCTTGGGCGTAATACTAACATGCGAGCGCCCTCGATCCCGCTTTTTCGCCGCCTATTCCGCATCCGCCGAAAGGACCGGCGCGTAGTCGGAGCCATCCACGAGCCGAGGCCGCCCGTCGAGCATGAGTTCGCTGATGCGTGCCGGCGTGCGGGCGATGAGCTTGCCGCGGCGGATCACGGCGAGGCGGCTGGGTCTCAGGCGCAGTGCCTCCAACGGGTCGCGCGCCTCGAGGATGATGAGGTCGGCGTTGCAGCCCCTGTCGAGGCCGTAGCCCACGATCCCCATGGTCCTTGCCGAATTCACGGTCAGCGCATCGAAGATCTTCTTGCGGTCCTCGATGCCGGCCATCTGGGCGACGTGGATCGCCATATGGCCGACCTCCAGCATGTCGGCCGAGCCCATCGCGTACCAGGGGTCCATTACGCAATCGTGGCCGAAGGAGACGTTGAGGCCCGCCTCCATCAGCTCGCGCACGCGGGTGAGGCCGCGCCGCTTCGGATAGGTGTCGTGGCGGCCCTGCAGCATGATGTTGATCAGCGGATTGGCAATGACGTTGATCGCAGCCTCCGCCATCAGCGGAATGAGCTTGGAGACATAGTAATTATCCATGGAATGCATGGAGGTCAGATGCGATCCGGCAACGCGGCCGTGAAGCCCGAAGCGGATCGTCTCTTTCGCCAGCGATTCGATGTGGCGCGACATCGGGTCGTCGGTCTCGTCGCAATGCATGTCGACCGGCAGCCCGCGCTCGGCGGCAATGCGGCAGAGCGCTTCGACGGAAGCCGCTCCGTCGCTCATCGTGCGTTCGAAATGCGGGATGCCGCCGACGACGTCGACACCCATGTCGAGCGCCCGGTTCAGGGCCTCGACGGCGCCGGGCGAGCGGTAGTAGCCATCCTGCGGAAAGGCGACGAGCTGCAGGTCGATATAGGGGGCGACCCTGTCGCGGACTTCGAGCAGCGCCTCGACCGTCACCAGCCGCGGGTCGCTCGTGTCGACGTGGCTGCGGATATGGAGAAGCCCCTGCGCGACCGCGAGGTCGCAATAGCGGAGCGCCCGCTCGACCACCGCCTCGCGCGTCAGCGTCGGCCGGAGCTCGCCCCAAAGCGCGATGCCCTCGAGAAGCGTGCCGGAGCGGTTCAGCCGCGGCCGCCCGAGCGACAGCGTCGCGTCCATGTGGAAATGGGGATCGACGAGGGGCGGCGAAACGAGCCGGCCGGTCGCATCGATTTCCTCCCGCGCGGCCGCTTCGATCGCAGGTGCCACTTCGGCGATCTTGCCGCCCTCAATCCCGATATCGACGCAGCTGCGGCCATCGGGGAGATTTGCGTTCCGAATGATGAGGTCGAACATGGCGGTCCCGATTGAAAGAGGGGAATACGAGGTCAGAAACAGTTCTGCGGCGCCGGCGGGCAGTTCCATCTCGGAAACAAACAACCGCATTTTGACCGCTTCCACTATTGCTTTCAATGCTTGCGATGTCGTAAAATGCAAGCAACGCAATCAAACTAAGGAGTGCGTAGCAATGCCCTCTATCACCATCCGTAACGTCCCGGACGACGTGCATCGCGCGATCCGGGTGCGAGCAGCGATGCATGGCCGCAGCGCAGAAGCCGAAATCCGCGACATTCTGGAAAAGGCCGCAAAGCCGGAAGGACGTTTAAAGCTCGGTTCGTTGCTGACGTCTATCGCCCGCGAAGCGGGCGGACTGACCGACGCGGAAGCCGAGCACTTCAACCAGCTCCGCGACAAAACCCCGGCCGATCCGGTGAGCTTTGAATGATCGTTCTCGACACCAACGTAATTTCCGAGTTGTGGAAGGTTGCGCCGGACGCCAACGTGCTGGCCTGGATAGACGCGCAGATGGTCGAAACCCTCTATCTGTCGGCCATTACCGTTGCCGAGTTGCGCTTCGGCTTGGCGACGATGCCGGAGGGCCAGCGGCGCACGATCTATCAGGATCGTTTGGAGCATGACGTTTTGCCGGTCTTCTCCGGTCGGGTCCTGTCCTTCGACCTGGACGCCTCGCGGGCGTATGCCGATCTGATGGCGCGCGCGAGGACGACCGGTAAGGCCATCGGCAAGGCGGACGGCTATATTGCCGCCACGGCCGCCGCTCGCGGCTTGGTGGTCGCCACGCGCGACACCCGTCCCTTCGAGGCTGCCGGGCTGACCATCATCAACCCTTGGGGGATAGCGAGATGAGCAGCCGCGGCACCCCCACGCATGGACCGGCGGGCTGCCCGACATCGCTCAGTGCATTGGCGAGTGGTCATCCGCGTTGCGCCGGGGTTCCGGCAGATCGAGAAATGTGCTACTGAGTAGCAAATTCTGCTCAAAGGAGATACCCGATGAGTGTCAAATCGTCCATCTCGCTGACCGACCAGCAGGACGCGTTTGCCCGTTCGCTGGTGGAGAGCGGCCGGTATTCCAGCATGAGTTCCGTTCTTCAGCAGGGTTTGGAACTGCTCCGCCAAAAGACGGAAGCTGAGGCCGCCGAAACGGCAGCGCTCCGCGAAATGGTCCAGCGGCGGTTGAAAGGCCCGATGATTTCCACGACGGAAATGGAAAGCCGCCTCGAGGCAATGATCGAGCGGAAGCGGCGGACTGTTCGTGTGGACACTTGAATATTCCGAGGATGCCGAACACGATTTCGAGTTGATTTTCGATCATCTCTTCGGTGCCTATGTCGAACTCGGAGACTCGGCTGACGAGGCTTTGGAACGCACCGTTGAACGGATCCGTAAATTGCGTGTCGAAATCGACCGGCTCGTCGATACGCCTCTTATCGGGACATTGCGGGCCGATATCTACCCAGGGATCCGGTTTCTTCGGCGGGACAAGGCGGCTATTTGGTTTTTGCCGGCAGAGGGTAGTCACACAATCATTGTCGCGGCAATCTTCTACGGCGCACAGGATCACATCAGACATATGCTCGCCCGTATGCTGGTGGGATAAGGTCCCTGCAGCCCTCGGGGGCCGTCGGCGTACGATCTATCAGAATCGTTTGGAACGAGAAGTTTTGCCTGCCTTCTCCGGCCGGGTCCTGTCCTTCGACCTGGAGGCTTCGCGACGCCGCGAGCCGGTCAGACGCTTTCAGGCGTATGGATGTCGAACGGCAGGATCGTTTGCCCCGGCACGCCGGCGTGTCCCCGGTCGATCGCGCCGATCATCAGATTGATCGTCTCTCTCGCGAGCGCCTGGATCGGCGTTGCGATCGCCATGATCACCACCTCGTCGGCAAGTGCCGCGCGTGAGTCCGGTGTCAGCTCGTTGACGACGACGAGCAGCCTGCCCTCGAGCTTCTCCTCGCGGATTGCCGAGATCGCCCCCTCCATGCCGCCGCCGCAGACATAGAAGCCGAGCAGGTCCGGGTGGCGCTGCAGCAGGTCGAGCGTCGCCTCGTGGGTGATCTCGGCCGTTTCGAGATTGACCATCGTGTCCAGAACTTCGAACTCCGGCGCCTTCTCGCGGAAATAGGAGCGAAAGGCGATCTCGCGCAATTCGTGGCCATGATAGCGATGGCTGCCGATGAAGGCGGCGACCTTGCCGGGCCGCTTCGCCGCCTTGACGATCATCCAGGCGGCCGTGCGCCCGACCTTGTGATTGTTGAGGCCGATATAGCCCTCGCGCACGCCGCTGGCAAAATCGGAAAGAAGCGCGAAGCAGGGAATGCCGCGCTCCCGCAATTCCTCGACGGCAGCGGCGACGGCCGGATAGTCCGGCGCGACGAAGGCAATCGCCTGGTTGCGCGCGGCCATCGCCTTCAGCTTTTCCGTGATGGCTGCCGGCGTCGAACTGGCGACGAAATCGACCTGCGGTACGGCGCGGACATGGGTGAGCGACAGCGCCGCATTCTCGATTTCCATCGCAACCGCCTGATAGAAGGCCTGGTCGGGCTTCTGCAGCAGAAAGCCCAGGCGGTATTGCGGCAGGTCCTCGAAGATGCGTTGGCGGAGCAGGCCGACGGCATGATAGCCGATCGCCTTTGCCGCATCATAGACCCGGCGCGCGGTTTCCTCCCGCACCGGATGGCGGCTGTTCAGCACCCGGTCCACGGTCGCGACGCTCACGCCGGCGGCGCGCGCGAGATCGGCGATTGTCGGCCTGCTGGCCATGATCCTCCTCCTTGACAGTATTCCCTCATGCATGAGGTGCGCATTCTGATGCAATTTGAGAGAATATATCATGACTGCATTGTGGGCTGGCAGAAGTCAAATTATTCTTCCTGCATCGAACAGGAGGCGCAGCCGGGAGCGCCTACAGCGCCGTGCGTCCTTCAGGACGCACAAAGGACGCTGCAAGTTTATGAGTCCACGCATCGTGCTTTCCGAAAGTCGGTTCCGATTTTTGGGCCGATGCGCCAGGGAGGCAGGCAATGACGATTGCGACGAAACGAGATTACAGCCTGCTTGGCCGCAACGCCCAGGCGGCGGTCGAGAGCGGCCTTGCCGCGGCCGAGTGGTACCACACCGAAATCCCCCGCAAGCAGATGAAGGAGCTGATGAAGCGCGAGGACGGTCCCGCCATCCGCGACACGATCATCTGGCTCGGCAGCATGGTGGTCTTCGGCGGTCTCGGCATCGCCCTCTGGGGCAGCTGGTTAGCGGTTCCGTTCTTCCTTGCCTATGGCGTGCTCTACGGCTCGGCATCCGACAGCCGCTGGCACGAATGCGGCCACGGCACCGCCTTCAAGACGATGTGGATGAATGACGTCGTCTACCAGATCGCGTGCTTCATGATCATGCGCAATCCGGTGACCTGGCGCTGGAGCCACACCCGCCACCACACGGACACGGTGATCGTCGGCCGTGACCCGGAAATCGCCGTCATGCGGCCGCCGGATCTCGTCCGCCTGATCCTCAATTTCTTCGGCATTCTCGACGTCTGGCACGCGCTCGTCGATATGCTGCGCAACGCCTTCGGTGTGATCGGCGCTGAGGAAAAGACCTTCATTCCGGAAATGGAACGGTCCAACGCGATCCTAGTCGCCCGCATCTGGCTTGCAATCTATCTCGCGACGATCGGGCTTGCCGCCTATCTCGGCTCGATCCTGCCCCTGATGCTGATCGGCCTGCCGCGTCTCTACGGCGCCTGGCATCACGTGCTGACCGGGCTCCTGCAGCATGGCGGCCTTGCCGACGACGTCATCGACCACCGGCTGAACAGCCGCACCGTCCACATGAACCCGATAAGCCGCTTCATCTACTGGAACATGAACTATCATGTCGAGCACCACATGTTCCCGATGGTGCCCTATCACGCGCTGCCGAAGCTGCACGCGATGATCAGGCACGACCTGCCCGCGCCGAACCCGTCGATCCTTCACGGCTACCGCGAGATGATCCCGGCCTTCCTCCGGCAATTGCGCAACGAGGACTATTTCCTGAGGCGCGAACTGCCGCCGACGGCGAAGCCCTATCGCGAAGAGTTTCACGGCGGCCGGGCCGCAGAGGCCGCCGCGTAAGGCGAGCCGGCAATCGGAACACCCACATTGGAATGGAGGAAACCATGAGCTCGAACTGGATCGAGGTCTGCGCGGCCGACGAGATCGACGAGGAAGACGTCATCCGTTTCGATCACGAGGGCCGCACCTTCGCCGTCTATCGCAGCCCCGAGGACGAATATTTCGCGACGGACGGGCTCTGCACCCATGAGCAGATCCACCTCGCCGACGGGCTGGTGATGGACGACATCATCGAATGTCCCAAGCACAACGGCCGCTTCAACTACAAGACCGGCCAGGCCAAGGGCGCACCCGTCTGCGTCAATCTCCGGACCTATCCGGTGAAGGTCGAAGACGGGTCCGTCTTCATTTCGATTTCCTGAGGAAACCCGCTTCCACCGGAGGCGAGGGGAGGAGGCTAGCATGCATATCGTGATCGTCGGCGCCGGCGAGTGCGGCGCGAGGGCGGCCTTTGCCCTCAGGGAAAAGGGCTTCGACGGCCAAGTCACGCTGGTCGGCGCGGAGCCGCATCCCCCTTATGAGCGGCCGCCGCTTTCCAAGGACGGGCTTGCCGCTGCCGCGCCGCCGAAATACGTGGCTGGGGCCGAGCGCTACGCCGAGGCGGGCATTTCCGTGCTGACCAACGCCCCGGTCGCAGGAATCGACCGGGGGTGCAAGGCGGTCGTCCTCGCAGCCGGCGGGGTGATCGGCTACGACCGGCTGCTGCTTGCAACCGGTGCGCGGCCGCGGGCATTTCCCGGCGTGCCGGACAACGCCCGGTGCATCCGGATGCTGCGGACCCATGCGGATGCCGCGGCGATTCGCTCGGCGCTTCTCCCCGGGCGCAGGCTCGTGATCATCGGCGGCGGCTTCATCGGTCTCGAACTGGCCGCGACCGCGCGCAAGCTCGGGACCGAGGTCGTGCTCCTCGAAGGGCTGCCGCGGGTGCTCTCCCGCGGTGTGCCGGAGGAGATTGCCGAGATCATCGCTGAACGTCACGGGCGCGAAGGGGTGGAAATTCTCTGCAGCGCGCGGATCTCGGCGATCGAGGAGGACGAGGACGGTGCCGCCGCGCTGCTCGCCGATGGCGGCCGCGTCGCGGCCGATCTCGTCGTCGTCGGCATCGGCGCGGTGCCGAATCTCGAACTTGCCGAGACTGCGGGGCTGGCGATCGCAAACGGCATCGCCGTCGACGAGACGCTGCGCACATCCGATCCCGACATCTTCGCCGCCGGTGATTGCTGCTCGTTCCCGCTCTCCCATTACGGCGGACGACGGGTGCGGCTCGAGGCCTGGCGCAATGCGCAGGAGCAGGGAACACTCGCCGCCGCCAATCTGCTCGGAGCCGCCGAGCCGATTACGGCAGTGCCGTGGTTCTGGTCGGACCAGTACGAGCTGACGCTGCAGATCGCCGGGCTCGCCGACGGCGCGGAGACGACCACCCGGCGCGATCTCGGCGACGCCCTCATCCTCTTCCATCTTGACGGTGAGGGACGGCTGATCGCCGCGAGCGGCATCGGCCCCGGCAACATGGTCGCCCGCGACATCCGCCTCGCAGAAATGCTGATCGCCGCCGGTGCGAGGCCGGATCCGGCCGCGCTCGCCTCGCCGGATACCAAGCTCAAGAAGCTGCTCGCGGCTTGAGGTTGGTGGAGAGCGGCAGGATGACGACACCCCCTCGGTCTGAGCGTTTGGAGCGGTGGACAAGACCCCTCCCCAACCCCTCCCCACAAGGGGGAGGGGCTGCATCGCGGCACCGCTCTGCCCTTCTCGACCAGTCCACAAGTGGTTGGCGCAAAGGCAATGTGCGGAGGGCGCGGCAAGTTAAGTCCCTCCCCCTTGTGGGGAGGGGTTGGGGAGGGGTCTTCGCAGGTTTCAAAGAGCTGCAGCTCCCCTTGCGCATCTGAAAGGACGCGCAAGCCCGTAACCTCTCACTCATTTCAGATTTCCAGGAGACCTTCGTGAAACACAGCCGCCCGACCGTAGCCGATCTGTTGTCTATGAAGGGAGAGAGGCAGCTCACCATGCTGCGCGTCGTCACCCTTGAGGAGGCTCAAGCCGCCGAGGCGGCGGGGATCGATCTCGTCTCGGTGCCGCCGGCGCTGCTCGGGCCGGAATTCCGCGAGGCGGCCCCTTCCGTCTTCGCCTTTCCCGGGCTCGAATATGGCGACTGCGTCACGGCCGAGGAGTATCTGCGCGCCGCCTTCAAGGCGATGCGCGCCGGCGGTGATGCCGTCTATTGCGCGGCCGGCCTGTCGACCGTGCGGCGGCTGCGTGAGGAGGGCATTCCGGTCTGCGGTCATGTCGGGCTGATCCCCTCGAAGGCGACCTGGACCGGCGGCTTCCGCGCCGTCGGCAAGACCGCCGCAAGCGCGCTGGAGATCTGGCGTCAGGTCCAGGCGCTGGAAGAGGCCGGCGCCTTTGCGGCCGAGATCGAGGTCGTGCCCGGCGGCGTGGCGGCGGCGATCTCGAAGCGCACGTCGCTGCTGATGCTCTCCATGGGCGCCGGCAGCGGCTGCGATGCGCAATATCTCTTCGCGGATGACGTGCTCGGGCAGAATCGCGGCCACATGCCGCGCCACGCCAAGGTTTACCGCAACTTTGCCGCCGAATTCGATCGGCTGCAGCAGGAGCGGATCGCCGCCTTCCGCGAATATGCCGAGGATGTGCGCTCCGGCGCCTATCCGGAGAAGGCGCATGGGGTCGCCATCGCGCCCGAGGAACTGGAGGTCTTCCTGGCGACGATCGCGTGACCGACATGTCGCGTTTGGCGCATCTGGTGAGATGCACGGCGCTTTGGGAGCGGACAGCTTCCTCAGGAAGGTGTTAAGCCTGAGCCCTCGTGAGTCTGGCGAGGCGCACAAAAATTGCGGCATGTCTTTGTCCTTGATCGACGTCGATCAGGAATGACATGCGGGGGGCCCGCGGGTCGGAAAGAAGAGACGAGTAAGGACAGCCATGAACGCTTATGTATTGACGGTAACCTGCAAATCGACGCGCGGCATCGTCGCCGCCATTTCCGGCTATCTGGCCGAACAGGGCTGCAACATCATCGACAGCTCCCAGTTCGACGACCTCGAAACCGGGCTTTTCTTCATGCGCGTCTCCTTCATCTCGGAGGAGGGGATCAACCGAGCGGCGCTTGAGGAAGGGCTGAAGCCGGTCGCCGGCAAATTCGGCATGGAGATCTCGCTCCATGACCAGGAGGAGCGGATGAAGGTGCTGCTGATGGTCTCGCGCTTCGGCCATTGCCTCAACGACCTGCTCTACCGCTGGAAGATCGGCGCGCTGCCGATCGACATCGTCGGCGTCGTCTCCAATCACTTCGATTACCAGAAGGTCGTCGTCAACCACGACATCCCCTTCCACTGCATCAAGGTGACGAAGGAGAACAAACCGAAGGCCGAAGCGCAGCTGATGGAGATCGTCGAGCAGACCGGGGCCGAACTGATCGTGCTCGCCCGCTACATGCAGGTGCTCTCGGACGCACTCTGCAAGAAGATGTCGGGCAAGATCATCAACATCCACCACTCCTTCCTGCCGTCGTTCAAGGGCGCCAATCCCTACAAGCAGGCCTATGAGCGCGGCGTCAAGCTGATCGGCGCGACGGCGCATTACGTCACCGCCGACCTCGACGAGGGACCGATCATCGAGCAGGACATCGCCCGCATCACCCATGCGCAGTCGGCCGAGGACTATGTCTCGATCGGCCGCGACGTCGAGAGCCAGGTGCTGGCGCGCGCCATCCACGCCCATATCCACCACCGCACCTTCATCAACGGCAACCGCGTCGTCGTCTTCCCGCCGAGCCCGGGAAGCTATGCGTCCGAGCGGATGGGCTGAGGACGCGCCCCAATAGTCACCGGCGCCGTCGCTTCCAATGTCCGGACAGCGGCGGCATCTGTAATACAACGTCCAAGTTTGCGGCCGTAGGGTACAGGTGAACAACATCGTCCCGGTCGGTGGCCCCGGGCCATGCAATACCGATGTCCAGAACCTTCTTGAGAACCGGTTTGTTGGCCATCCTGCGGACGTTCGCGCCGTTTGTCCGCCGGTGCTGCGGTCCGTTTTGAAGGAGCGGCTCCAGCCGCGCTAATCACTCGTTGCTCAGTCTGGCGTTAGTCTCGAATCATCAACGGCTTCCGTTCGGAAGCCGTGAGTCATAATGCAACTGTTGACGAAACCCCTTTATGGTCGAACCTAGAACTCCAGGGCCGCTGCGTATATCAACTCTTTCATGACGAAGAATGTCCGGGTTTGGCGCACGCGGGCAGGGCGAGAGCCTGGCACCGGATTTCCAGCCCTGCACCTTCGACTTCCGAAAACTCAGCGATCTTATCCGCAAGACGAACCAATTCGAAGTTCGCCAGGCCGAGGGGCGGTCCCATCAGCACTCCGGGTGAAACAATGAAACAAGCGCTACCGCCGCAGCGGTTGCGGAGGCGGGAATGCGGCCACAGATCGTTCGGCTTTCCCCTGAGGTCAGAAGCGTCTATCAGTGCTGGCGCAAGGAAAAGCGTCAGCCGAGCTCCGAGGCTCTGCAAGACAATGATCAAAGGAAGACGTTATGGCGACCGGTACGGTAAAGTGGTTCAACGCAACGAAGGGCTTCGGCTTCATCCAGCCGGACGACGGCAGCGCCGATGTCTTCGTTCACATTTCCGCAGTCGAACGGGCAGGATTGCGCGGTCTGAGCGACGGCCAGAAGATCACCTATGAGCTGGTAAAGGATCGCAGATCGGGCAAGATGTCGGCGGATAACCTGCGGGCCTGAGCCTGATTGCGTGCGATCGCGGGAGGGCCGGGTTCGCCCGGCCGTTTGCAGCGCGAGATGTACGAGAGCGGTGCCCGGCGCGTAGCCACACCTAGACGATCAGCCGGGCCGCTCGTCCATTCTTTCGTTCCGCGTTGTTGTAGTAGCTCGCCGCTTGGGTCACCGATTTGTGCAGTGACTGCTGCATCGCTTCCGGCAGCGGAATGCCGCGGTTGGCTGCCTCGGTCAGATAGCCAGATCTTAAGCCGTGCGCGGAAAACAGCGCCGGATCGAGGCCGGCCTGTTTGGCGCGAGCCTTCAGGACCAGATTAACCGATTGTGGCGTCAGCGCCCGCCGGTCGACGTTGCCCCACTGGTCGATGCGTCGAAACACTGGCCCCTCCTTAATCCCAGCTTCGGCGAGCCAGCGCTTCAATACGGTCACCGGTCGGCCGATCAAGAGTACATGCTCGATATCGTCGTTCGTTGTGGTTTTGGTGCGGCCGAGATGAATACTGAGACAGGGCAGGGGAGGGGAGGACTTGTCGGCCGGATCGGCGTGCACAGGCTCCTCGTCGATGAGATCCTCGACGCGCAGCGCCGCCACTTCCGAGCGTCGACGACCGCCGGAGGCAAATGCGGTCAGCAGCAGCGCCCGGTCACGCAGGTCGACCAGTCGATCGCCGGCACAGGCCTGAAGCAGTTTCGTCAGGATATCGACGGTCACCGCCTTCTTGCTCTTGCGCTGGCGCGGCCGCGCACTGGCGCGCACGGCAATGCGCAGGGCGGATTTGAGCGACGGTGCGCCGAAGGCGCCGGTGAGGCCACGCCAGCGGGTGAGGATCGACCAGGAGGTCAGCCGCCGTTGCACCGTGCCCGGCGCGTGCGGACCTGAGGCCCTGAGCAGGCGCTCGGCACGCAGCCCCGCCTCGACCGCCGCCGGCATGCCGTGGCCCGGATCCTCGGCGCGCTTCACCGGATCCCAAAGGTGATGGGCGACGAATTTCAACAACAGCGCTTCCGGCGCCGGCCAGGGGAGGGGGGAGCCGGTCGCGAATTGGCACCAGGCCTCGAGGTAGCCGAGGTCGGAGGCCAACGCCCTGAGCGTGTTTTCGCCCATACCTTCGCTGGCGAGATGCTTCAGTGTCGCGACGTCGTCATCGGTCAAAAGCGCCGCGAGTTGGTCTCGCCGGTCGAACGGCAGGATGGCGTTGAGCGCATCGAGCTCTTCGGCGCGGCGGTGGAGCGCTTGGCTGTCCGATTCGGCGGCGCTATGATTGTCGATCATGGGTTTAGTCTCCGACGCTCTTGTGAGCATTCCGGAAAATCCGTGTATTCCGGAAGGGGGAAGTGTTGAAATGGCGTCGATCGTCACCGCCGCGGCGGTTTCAGGAATTTCGAAACCTATCAGGATGCCGCCGTGCGCGAGCCGTTGATCATCACCGAGAACGGCCGGCCGCGCACCGTGCTCCTCGTCTATGAGGACTATCTGCGGTTGTCGCGGCGCGACAGTCGCGTCGAGGCAACGCCCGACCTGAGCGATGCCGATCTCGCCGCGGTCGAGCAGTCCGAAATGGAGCCGGGCCTCGATCATCTCAATGCCGAGCTGCTGACGGACAAGCATGCTGCCGACTCGAATCTCGAGCTTGTAACGGCTGCCGGGTGCAACGGATGAAATCTCATGCCGCCTCGATGTCCGTGCGCGAGAAATCATTGCCTTTGTAGAGCAGCGGTTCATTGCGCATCTTGGCCAGCGCATAGGAGAAACAATCGCCATAGTTCAGACTGGCCGGATGTCGGCCCTTGCCATAGCTGCGCCAGGCTCGCCTTGCCACCGCGATCTGTTCCGCGTCGACGGCGACGATTTCGACTCCCGCCTTGTAAAGCCATAGATCGAGCTCTGCGGCACCTGCCTCGCCGAGGCGCGCCTCGATGACGATGGCGAGTTCAAGGACTGTCGCCGCCGAGATGAAGCGCCGTGGAGCGTCGACGACTTTTTGTTCGTAGGTTTCTGCTTCCGGCTCGTTGAAGGCGATCGCGACGATGGCGGAGGTGTCGATGACCATCAGCTGGGGAGCCCGTTTTCGTCATACCCCAAGATCTCGTCGGCGGAGCGGTTGTCGACAACCGGCAGCCTGGCCCAGCGCTTCCGGCTGGCGGCAAGCTCGTCGAGTAGGACATCGCGATTTCCGGCGTTTGCCAGGCGCCGCAGCCGTTCTTCGAGTGCCCGGCGAGTCGCCATGGTAATGGTTTCACCAGTTTTCTCGGCCAACGCCTTGGCGAGGCGTTCCGTCTCGACGTCTTTGATGCTGAGCGCCATTTTCGTGGTTCCTTGGTTCCTGATCGTCTATATTCTACCTCGTCCTGGCGCCGGCGCAAGCGCCTGGACCTCGAATCTAGGAGCCAAAGTCGGACCACCTGACATTTGCGCGCGGGAACTCAGTTTCAACGATCTCGGCTGCGGTTTGGCGCGAACATAGGCGATTTCCGACTGGAAGGTTTTCGCTTCGCTTGGAGTCGCGCAACATTCCGACCTTGAATGTCAGAAAAAGAAGGCCTATTTTCTGACACATGAAAGCCATTGTGACACCAGTCCCGGATCAGATCATGCGGCGCGCCCGTGCACGCGGGCGTGGTGGGGTTTTCACGCCTAGCGACTTCCTGGATGTGGCTGAACGCGCGGCTGTCGACCAGGCGCTCTCCCGACTGGTCAAGGCTGGAAAGCTTCGGCGCCTAGCGCGAGGCCTGTATGACTTCCCGAAGGTCCATCCGCAACTTGGTCCCCTTTCGCCGACTCCCGACGATGTCGCGCAAGCATTGGCGCGGGAGACCGGATCCCAGGTGCAGATCGCGGGTGCGCGTGCAGCGAACGCGCTCGGTCTTTCCACTCAGGTTCCGGCAAAGAGCATCTATCTGACCGATGGCCCCTCCCGCCGCGTCGTACTGGGCAAGCGCGTGGTCGATCTGCGTCACGCCTCGCCCAAGCATCTGATCGCTCCGGGCAGCGCGGCTGGCACAGTCGTACAGGCCCTTCGTCACGTGGGGGCGGTACGTGCTCGCGACGTCGCGCAGGTCGCGGCGCGTCGTCTTTCGGTCAGCGACAAGAAGACGCTCGCATCGACTGCGGTCCAAGCTCCCGCCTGGATGCGGCCGACGCTCGTTTCGATAGCCAATGCAGCGTCGGGTGAGATCGATGGATAAGGTAGCTCTTCTTCCAGCCGGCGATCGGGCAGCCCTCTTTGGCGAAACAGGCGCTGACCGAGGAGTCGCCAATACGATCATCGAAAAGGACTTCTGGGTCTGCTGGACCTTGAAGCGGCTTTTCGGCCTGCCTGAGAAGGATACCGCCACCCTTGTCTTCAAGGGTGGCACGTCCCTTTCCAAGGCGTTCGGCGCAATCCGCCGCTTTTCCGAAGATATCGACCTATCTTTCGATCGAGCGGATCTCGGCTATACGGGCGAACGCGATCCCGAGAAGGAAGGCATCAGCAAGAAGCAGGCGAACAAACTTATTGAAGCCCTGGTGAGCGATGTCGAGAAGCATATTGCGGAGAAGCTGTTTCCGACTCTTCGATTCGCCATCGTCGAGCAACTCGGCGAGCCGACCAAAGGCGAGTGGTCGTTGGAAATCGACGCCAGCGACGCGCAGACGGTGAACTTCCACTATCCGACTGTGCTGCCCACCTCCGAATACGAAGGCATGGCCTACATCACCCCACGGGTGAAGCTCGAACTCGGCGCGCGCGGCGATCCATGGCCCACTGAACAGAGGATCATTCGCCCATATGCGGCGGAGGACTATCCCGACTTCTTTGAAGAGCCTGAAAGCACCGTCACCGTCCTCTCCGCCCGCCGCACCTTCTGGGAGAAGGCGACTGCATTACATGCGGAGGCGCATCGCCCCGCCGAGTCTCCGACGCCGCAATATCTTTCGCGGCACTACTACGATCTGGCGATGCTCGTCGGCACGGACGAGGGCAAAGCCGCCGCCACCGATTTCGAGCTTCTCGCTCAGGTCGCCAAGCACAAGGCAACCTTCTTTCGTTCCGGCTGGGCCAGTTACGACACCGCCCGTCCAGGCGCGCTACGGCTCTTGCCGGACGAGAGGCGGATCAAGGTTCTCCGCGCCGACTACAGGGCAATGGCCCCCATGATGTTCGATGAGAGCCCGCCATCCCTCGACGAAATACTTGCGAAACTCGCGGCTCTCCAAGAAACGACAAACAAATAGCACAAGGCGACCCGGTGGGGAGAAAAGTCCATTAGTTCGTTACGATCCATTGACCTGCGCCTGATTGACGACCTCGTCGACTTCGCTCGAGGGCGCGGCTACGTGCTGGATTTCTCGGATTCAAGTTTCTCGGAATTCTTCGCCGCCGAGTTGGACATCGATATCGATGATTCGATCTATGCCGAGCACGGCGCTCGAAGGGAAAGCGACTGCGCTGCTTCCTTCTGAAGGTGGACGACGCCACAGCCATCCACACCCTACAGGCCCTGTGGGAACATCGTACGGAATTCCTGGCGCGCACCCGCCAGCAGGTTCCCGTACTAAACGCCGAGGGACGCTATCTAGGGCTTCTGGCCCGGCTGACAGGGCAGCCGACGAACGCCGGTGGGACGCCACCACGAGCAGCTTTCGATTGGCGCCTGCTCGCCGCGCTGCGGGACGAACTCGTGTGTGTCGCATCACTGCAAACCCATGAGCGAGGCTATGCCTTTGAGAGCGAGAGGGGTACGTGGGGCAGATTTGCCGACGCCGCTACCGCGGCCACAATGCAGCCGAAAGCCATCGGTTCCTGGTCTTCACCAGCGGCCAGAAACGCCGAGTCGCTCCGGCGATCAAGCGCGAGATGCGGCGGCACTCGGTGATCGAGCCGGTCATCGGTCATCTCAAGGCCGAGCACCGCATGGGCCGCAACTATCTCGCCGGCGAACACGGCGACGCCATCAACGCCGACTGGCCGCCGCCGGCTACAACTTCTCGCTCCTCCTCGACTGGCTGAGGATGCCTTTGTGGCTGCTGCTGGCTTGCCTCCACAGCGGAACAAAAGCCGCGCCGTTTAAGCCCGCTTATTGTTCACGGCCGACTCATTAGATGCCAAATAACAGTTGATGGGGGTGTCCACCGGCCAAATCAAACAGGAGAAGGCTCTCGATTAGCGATCGCACGGAGTGGTGGCTCAGTGCGATCATCAGTGGTTGTGGCGCGGCGGCGTCTTGGAAATCTGACGGAACTCGTCCGCCTCCCTAATCGTCGCGCCGTCAGCGAGCTGGGTCACGGTCTGGCGGTAGATCATCTGCCACGGAGTGGCGTCACCCGGTACCTTCGGAATACCTTCGGCCTTGCGGCGCACGATCTCGGCATCGTCCACCAACATGTCGCAGAGGCCTTCGTTGAAGTCGATGCGGATCGTGTCGCCGGTGCGTACCCAGGCAAGGCCGCCGCCGGCCGCGCTTTCGGGCGAGGCGTTCAGGATCGACGGGCTGTCGGCCGTGCCGGATTGGCGGCCGTCGCCGATCGTCGGAAGGCTCATGATGCCGCGCTTCAGCAGGTGATCCGGCGGCTGCATGTTGACCACTTCGGCCGAGCCCGGCCAACCCTTGGGACCGGCGCCGCGCATCACCATGATGCAGTTCTCGTCAATGTCGAGCGAGGGATCGTTGATCCGCTTGTGATAGTCCTCAGACCCGTCGAAGACAATGGCGCGACCTTCGAACACCCCCTCGCGTCCCGGCTCCTGCAGATAGCGATTGCGGAAGCCGTCGGAAACGACGCTCATCTTCATGATGGCGAAGTCGAAGAGATTGCCCTTGAGGACGAGGAAGCCCGCGCGTTCACGCAGCGGCTCGGCAAAAGGCCTGATCACTTCGCGGTCGTCGGATTCGCGGCCTTCGAGGTTTTCTGCCATGGTCCTGCCGGTCACCGTCGGACAGCCGCCGTCGATCTTGCCGGCCTTGAGCAGTTCCCACATGATGGCGGGCACACCTCCGGCACGGTGGAAACGTTCGCCGAGATAGGCACCCGCCGGTTGGACATTGGCGAGCAGGGGTATGTCGTAGCCATGAACCTGCCAATCGTCGGGGTTGAGCGTCACTCCTGCGTGCTTGGCCATTGCCATCAGGTGCGGCTGGGCATTGGTCGAGCCGCCGATGGCGGAGTTGACCTTGATCGCGTTCAGGAATGCCTCGCGCGTCAGGATGTCGGACGGCTTGATGTCTTCCAGTACGACCTCAACGGCGCGGCGGCCGGTGCGATAGGCCATCTGACCGCGTTCGCGGTAGGCTGCCGGGATCGCCGCGCAGCCGGTTAGCGACATGCCGAGCGCTTCGGCCATGGCGTTCATCGTGGACGCCGTGCCCATGGTGTTGCAATGGCCGACCGAGGGAGCGGAATCGAGGGCGGCTTCTAGGAACTGCTCGCGGGTTATTTCGCCGGCGGCATACTTGCGGCGCGAACGCCAGATCACGGTGCCGGAGCCGACGAGGTCGCCGTCGTTCCAGCCGTCGAGCATCGGTCCGCCGGAGAAGACGATGGCTGGAATGTCGACAGTCGAGGCGGCCATCAGTGCCGAAGGGGTGGTCTTGTCGCACCCGGTGGTCAGGATCACGCCGTCGAGCGGATAGCCGTAAAGGATCTCGACCAATCCGAGATAGGCGAGGTTACGGTCGAGCGCCGCCGTCGGCCTCTTGCAGTTCTCGAACAGCGGATGGGTCGGGAACTCGATCGGAATGCCGCCCGCATCGCGGATCCCATCGCGCAGGCGCTGCGCGAGCTCCAGATGGTGGCGGTTGCAGGGGTTGAGGTCGCTGCCCGACTGGGCGATGCCGATGATCGGTTTGCCGGACCGCAGCTCTTCCGGTGTGGTGCCGTAGTTCATGAAGCGCTCCAGGTAGAGAGCGGTCAGGTCCAGGTGCTCGGGGTTGTCGAACCAGTTCTGCGAGCGCAGCCGCCGGATGGCCTTCTTGTCGTCGGTCATTGATCTTCCTCCCGTTCGCTCCCGTTGACCTTCTCCAGTTGCAACAGAAGCGCGCTGCGTCTCCGTAGAGCTCGTCTTGATTGCAGTAAGCTATGCGGCAGTGATGATCTTTGTCTAGGCTGCCGTTTAGGTGGGGCGAGATGGCGACGTGATCTACGAGGCCGGCGCCACCCGCATGCGTCCCGCCGGATCAAGGCATGTCGATCTGATCCTCACGACCGGTGGGACGGACCGGCGCCCCGCGTCGGCACACCGGAAGCCACGCGTGAGGTCATGATCAGGGAACTGCCGGGCTTCGGCGTGTACCTCAGGCGCGCGCCGACCGCAATTCTCTCCCGGCATCTCCGGCAAGCATGGCAAGACGCTGATCGTCAAGCTACCCGGAAAACCGGGTTCAATCCGTTGCAGTCTTGATGCCCTATTTGCAGCGGTGCCTTATTGCCTCGATCTGATCGGCGCGGGCAGGATCGAGACCAATCCCACCCGCCTGAAGGCACTCCGGCCCGCCTCGCCGTCCCGAAGCTGAGCGGCTTGTGGACTTCCTCCGGCTCAGAGAAAGGCACTGGAAACTTTCTCCATTCTTTCAGTTTCGAGGTTGGCTGCTCCCTTTTTCCGTACAAATGGAACGACGAGTCCGATCTGCACGGCGCGAAGGAGCAGATCATGAACTCGCCCTTGGCTCCTCGGCATCGTTGCGCTTATCGCCGTCGCAATGGCATCGAAGCCCGCCGCCACCTCCAAGACGTCAAATTGACCTCGGCGCACTCGTTTTCGAGTTTGCGGCCTGTTTTTACTGCCGCGTGATGCGTGTGCTTGTGGGAACAACCTCCACGCGCTGCGTCCCGACCGTGCCGTCCGCCTCGACGATTGCCTGCCAGCGCCGATTGCCGCAGCGCACGGAAAGGCGCCAGCGGCCGGCATCCTCTCCTTCGCCGCGTTCCACGCGGGAGGCGACGAGGCCGCGGCGCATGTAGTCGTGCAGGGTTCGCGTCGGCCAGCCGAAGCGTTCGGCAAGCATCTCTGCCGGCAGCAGGAATTCGCCTGCGGCATCGTGGGCAAGAAGCAGCGCCCCGGTTTCGGTTTCGGTCATGACAGCGCCTCGCGCAAAATCGGTGTGATACGCATGGAATCCTCGCCGCGGCGGAAGGCGATCGCAAGACGGAACGAATGGGCGATGCGTAGCGCCCGGTCGAGGAAGAGATCGGCGATCTCCGGCGGGCAGTGCGTTTCGACGGTGGCGCGGAACAGTGAAAGCCACCGATGAAAATGCACCTCCTCAAGCTCCGGAATGGCGAGATGTGGCGGAAGCGGACGCCCCTCGTAACGGTCGGTGCGCAGCAGCGTCGCCGACCAGAAATCACACATCTTGGCCAGGTGCACCGGCCATTCCTCGGGCGCAATTGCGCCGTTGAAGATGGGGCCGAGCAGGTTGTCCTTGCGGATCTTGCCGTAGAAACCGTGCACGATGGCATGGATCTTTGTCTCATTGAGTATGTCCGGCAGCAGCTTGCCGTCGATGACGATGGTGCGTTCGGGCGCGGGACGGCTTATCATCGGATTGCCCTGTAGCTTTGCCAGGTGCCGTGGCCGAGCGGCGGGACGGTGACCATCAGGCCAAGGAGCCCCGTCGCGATGCCGAGCACCATGGCGAGCGGATCACCACGCCCGGCGCGCGCGATGGCTAGCCCGACGAGCACAAAGGCGCCGACCACGAGAAGCGCCGTGTGCCTCCCCGAAACCGTCAATCCCCATACCATCCTTCCTCCTTTTTCTCACGCGGCGTTCGCGTCGATGCCGAGCAGCGGGCCAAGCGTTGCCCGATTCTGCACGCAGCATGTCTCCGCACAGAGGACAAGTGATGCACCAAGCCATCAAACGGCTTCACCAGGTTAGCGCCGGTTCTAGACGGAGTGAGACGGAGGCCACAGGTATTGTTGGCCTGCGGCGATGCCCCGCACACCGCCGGCAATCCTGCAGGCTGACATGCTGAATGCGCTATCCCAACGCGGCACAGGTCGCCGCGTGACGTGAACAAAAGTTGACGTTCAGCGCAACCAGCGTCGATGAATCGACGTTGCTGCTCGTGTTGGCGCTCTCGCGGTCGTGGTCGCGTGGAGAGTTCAGGCGTTGATCTGAACGCGGTGCACGACCGGAACTTTTGGTGTATTCTTTTTGCCGTTACCATTAGGATGGTGGTGCTTTGAATACACGGAGCGGGATAACCTTGGCGGAGCTAGGCGGGGCTCGAGAGACCGGGGTTGAACTGCGCTAAGCTCTGCTATCGCAAAGAGATCTATGGCGGCGTTACTTATGATTTGGCGCTTGTTATCCAGATGAATATTCTCTACTATCAGCAGTAAAGTCTTAATTTACTAGTATCGGAAGGAGGCGCTCTCGTGTTGCTGAACCGTGTTTCCGTCCTCCTCTCGGTCCTTTTGACGGCGTGTGTGCCGTCCTGGCGGGGTCCGGCACCTTCCCCGCCGGAAGCCAGCAACTGTCAGAACACGCCTCCGAGTGCCGCCGAAGCTGCAGACTGGCGCCGCGCACAAAGGTTAAATACACGCGAATCCTACAGGGCTTTCCTCGCCAGGTACCCTCGCAGTTGCTACGCCGCCTCGGCCGTGAGCAGGATGAAGACGACGGTTCAAAAGCAACCTGTCGCCATACGAAACTTGCCGGTTCAAACTCGGCGGACTTGGTCCGGACGAGCAGCCTACCAGTAATGTAATTGCGGCGCTCTTTGCTACTTCTGTGCGAGCGATGCCTGGCGACAATGGAGAGGGCATGATCTTGCGAGTTTCAGGGTTGAAAAACGTCTTCTGGGTTGGTTGATGCACTTTGATGTGGTTCATGCCGCTGACCCACGATTTCATGGCGGTACGTCGAGTGCATTAAGAACCGAACTGAAGGCGGCGAGACTTTGGGGTTTGAGCTGCGGATTGCTGCCATTCCTGGGGCATCAGCAGTTTCCAGTCGGCGTCTTCGACAGCCGTTTAGCAGCAGAGATCGAGCAATCGAACATCGTTTGGCTGACCGGATCGGAACAGGCGACCTGCGACGTTCTTCTGGCGCACCACCCTGCCGTCTTTGAGCGGATGCCGCTTTCACCGATGCGTTTGCGGCCTAGTCGTGTCGTGTGTGTGGTTCACCATCCGCTGTTCGACGGTCGACGCGTTCAGCAATACGATCTCGCGGTGGTCGAGCGCGTTCTGGATCGCCTCTTCGGCGTTCCGGTCGTATTTGCTCCTGTCGGTCCGAGAGTCAGATCTCAGTTCGAAGGTCTCGGCACGCGAGGGCCCACGCTTCTGCGGAACGATCTATGGAACATGGTCGACCTCACCGAATGGCCCCAGCACCTGAGAAAGGCTCCAAAAGACTGCGTAAAATTGGGGCGGCACACGAGAGGGGACCCCAAGAAATGGCCTGATTGTGCGGCTGATCTGCGGTCAGCCTATCCCGACCGGGCTGATTTCAACATTAAAGTGCTCGGCGGTGTCCCCGACCCAGTCCAGGACTGGATAGGCTCGAACTGGGAAATTCGTCCTTTCTCGGAGAACGACGTAGCCGACTTTCTCAGCGGCCTGGATTTTTACGTTTATTTCCACAGCAGGCAGTGGATTGAGGCATTTGGCATTTGCGTTGCGGAAGCAATGGCCAGCGGTTTGGTAACGGTGCTTAATCCTTCATTTAAGAGCCTCTTCGAAGATGGGGCTGTCTATTGCGACATTGCTGAAACGGGGAACGTCATCGAGCGGTTCCTTGCTTCGCCTCAGGCTTATGTCCAACAATCAAATGCCGCGCGAGAACTTGTCCGAAGGAAATTTGCGATCGATCAATATCCGCAACGCATGGCCCGCCTGTACGACGATCTGGAACTGCCAACGGCTTCGGTCTTTAAAAGCAGTCGAACGAGGGGCAGTGGTTACCCAATCGACAAGTCGGCCTCACCACCGAGGCGTATGAGCCAAAGGCGACGCATTCTTTTCGTCGCCACAAACGGCATCGGGCTGGGACACATCACTCGTCTGATGGCTGTCGCTGAGCGTATGTCTGATGACGTGGATCCCATTTTCTTCACGAGATCGGCCGGAGCCGCCTTGGTTTTTGGGCGAGGTCACGCTGTCGACTATATCCCTTGCGGCCTGGCGATGGGCGTTACGGACGCAAGCTGGAACAGGGCATATGCTCAAGAGCTGCTCAGCGCGGTGGAAGCCTTTGATGTTTCGGCCGTGGTGTTTGATGGGAACAAACCCTTTCCGGGACTGATTGCAGTTGCTCAAAGTCGGCGTGATCTGGCCTGGATCTGGATACGTCGTGCGCTGTGGCGTGTCGATCATGCGTTCAATCCGGATGCCCAGGACGCATTCGACATGGTGATAGAGCCGGGCGAATTCGCTCATGACGAGGACCATGGGCCGACACGCGATTTGCCCGGCGCGGTTGCCGTCTCGCCCTTGCTCCTCCTGGACCCGGGCTCGGGCTTCCCCCGGAGCGAAGCCGCCGCCAAGCTGGGCGTCGATCCAAAGCGCTTCACTGTCGCAGTACAATTGGGCTCGCAGCGCAATTTCGACTTTGCGACGCTGCCAGAGCTCATTTTCGCCGGGCTGGGAAGGCGTGGGGTACAGACGGTCCAGATCCGCAATCCGCTTGCCAGGCCCTCCGAAGAGGATAGGTGGAGGGTTCCAAGCAGGGGCCTTTATCCTCTCGCGGAGTATTTCTCGGCGATCGATCTCCTGGTGACCAACGCCGGATACAACAGCCTCCATGAAAGCGTCTTTGGGGGAATCCCCTCGATCTTTGTGCCCAATGAAGCGCCGGAAATGGACGACCAGCATCTTCGCGCCGTCTATGCCCAGTCGGCGGGTTTGGGCCTGTGCTTGCGGCACTCCGAATTGAACAGAGTGGAGGCAACCCTCGACCTGGCGCTGTCTGAATCCTTCCAGGCCGAGGTTCGCCGGCGATCAGGGCGGTTGGGCTTTGTCAATGGCGCGGTCGATGCCGCAAAGGCGATCGAGCAGCTCGTCTTCAGTATTCGGGCCGACCGTCCTTTGCATGCCGCGATTGCTCGCACGTGAGCTGCTGTGCGATGTCGGCGCCGATCTGTGCGGCAAGAAATTCATCGATGCTCAGCGACAGCGCAATTTCCTGGGAGACGTCCCATTTTGCCATGATCAGCGACCAGCGCCGGCGAACATATCTGCCGTAGCTTACCTCAGGGACCGACGGCAGGTGCCGGCGCGTTGGAATGAATTCCAAAGGAGCTGAACGTGCGGCCATCAAATCCAGGCGCAGTTCGGACAGGACAACAACCGGAAGTTCGCCATCGGTCCGGCAAGCCTGCACAGCAGTATCAAGAATCTCGGCAAGATTGGCGGGGATTGTGCCGAGGACGGAGATCAGGCTTCTGGGTTTTGCCTGAAGGGTGGCGTCGTTGAAGACGTAATTCAGGCTCGTCTCTTCCGCGGCCCAATCGATGGCGCCCATGTCTCCCTTGGGCGTGACAAGCGAAAGGTACCATGGCGCTCCGTCGACAATCCCGCGCACTGCCACCCCCTCGGTGTTTTTGCGAACCTAAGTCACAATCTCAGAGCCCGTTTTGCTGAACAAACAGTTCGACCTCTCCTTCGACCGCTTTTCGTGCGGTGGCATCAAGTTTCTCGCCAATCGAGGTCAGTGTCTGTTCCGCTTTTTCGACCTTAAAGCGGGTCGCCAGCAATGCATTGAAATAGGCCCGCCGCAGGTCCGGCTTTCCACGGGTAAAGGAACCCTGGGTGTAACCTTTCGCGAGTTCAAGATAGGCGTCTTCAAACCCGCGGCGCGCTGACAATTCGAACAGAGCAAGTGCGCGACTCGTGTCGCGCGACACCTTGCCATCGCCCTTCAGGAGCAGGCGAGCGGCGTAGAACGGTGCATACTGGTTGCCCATCTCCGTCGCGCGGAGCATCAGATCGAGACCCCGTTTGACGTCCTTCGGCACACCCTGGCCGCTGACATAGGCACGACCGAGATTATTGATCGCATCGATTTGCCCGGCATCGGCCGCGGCGGCATAAAGCTTTGCCGCCTCGACATCATCCTGCTTCACACCTGTGCCGCGGCGGAAGCTGTCGCCCAGTGCATTGATTGCATTCGACCAGCCGCTTGATGCTGCAAGTTTGTACCATAGAATCCCCTCCTCGGGGATTTTCGGCACGCCCTGGCCGCGTATGTAGGCCGATCCGACGTTCGTCCTCGCCCTGAGATTTCCAAGAGACGCCGCCTTCATGTACAGATCGAAGGCGCGCTTGAAATCGACCTCGCGGCCCATCCCGACGCGCGCCATATATCCGAGATTGACGAGTGCGGCGCTGTATTGCTGCTCGCCGGAGAGCTCGTAGAAGTGTTCTGCCCATTCATAGCGCCGGGCAATTTCCAGAACCCGGCCGAACTGGTACTGCAGGCGCGGATTTGTGGGATCTGCAGCAAGCGCGAAGCCACAGGCGCGCAGCCCGTCGCGGACATTGACGAGCCCGTTCGTGACGCCAGGGACAACACGTTGCGGGTCATTCGGATCGGCTGCGTAGAGGTCGCAATCCGTCACCAGCATTTTCATTCCGCTTTGTGTCGCCGGCATTTCGCGCGGCCAGATACGAAACGTCTCGGTTACGGCGCGCTCGCCGGCTTGCTGAAACACAAACTCCTTACCCGCCGCTGCAGTCTCTGCGCTCAACGACGCCTCGGTGGAAATCGGCGTGGCAGCGAGTGCGCCGGTGACAAAGAGCCCGCGCTCATGCAGGGCGGCAATCTGGAGTTTGCTGCGTTCAAGTGCTTCCGCCGCAAGCGCGCTCTTGGGAAATGCCTTCACGAAGCGTTCGAAATCCTTCGGGTCGGGACTGTCCTGAATGAAGTGCCAGAGCACCCGATCGAGCGTCAGCTCCCCATTGCCAGCCGGGCCCTCCGCTGGCGATTTGACGTCGCCAGGGCGAAAGACGAACCTGGTCTCGATCGAGCCGGTGATCCAGGGTATCTGCGATCCGTTCGTGGCGAGGCGCACATCTCCGCGCACTGTCCTGAATGTATCGTAGACGTCGAGGCCTGGCTGCTGGAGCGCATTCGCGAGCGCCGACGAATAGGGGCTGTTCACGCCTGTGCCGTCATAAGCCACTTCGCCGGCGCCTGTGGCGAAGGCGATGAGCACCTGGCCTGCGCCGGCCTCTGTATTCGCCAGGCCTTCCTCCAGTCCTTTCTGGGCGGTAAGGGGATTGTTGCGGCAGGCGTCGAGGATGATCAGTTTGACGCCGACCGGATCGTCTTTGACGATGTCGATGAGGGAATTGAGCGCAATGGCGTCATCAATGACCTCCTTGGCCGATCCGGTTCTTACATCGACGGGCAGCAGCAGGTTCCGCCCTTCATGCTGCACGGCGTGTCCCGCATAGTAGAAAATAGCCATGTCGGCGCCTATGAGGTGCGTACGGATGGCACTCTCGAGGTCGTCGACGGCTGCTTTCCTGATGTCGTAGAAGAGCAGGACATCGAACCCAAGCTCCGTCAGCGTCGCGGCAATCAGCTTTGAATCGTTTTTCGGATTTGGGAGAGGCGCAAACTCGTATTCGCCGTTCCCAACGACGATCGCCGCTCGCCGTTCCGCGTAGGCCACCGATGAGAACGCCGCAAAGAAAAGCGCCACCAGCGGGATCAGGAAAGTCCAATTCAGCCGAAAGGAAGAAATATCCTGTGCCATTGGCCGGTCAGCCTGATTGCTGCTTCGTTGGATTGATCAGCGAGAATATTGCATGGCCATAGTAATGCAGAATCTGGAATTTCGCAGCCGGGAAAAAAGGGGGGGCGTTTCCAATGTGCATGGTTGCTCCCGCCGCATTTCCGGGTGGATTTCGAAGGGAAATGAATCCATGGACGACGTCAATTCTGGCGGCAGAAATTCGAGTTCGATACTTCAACCGAGGAGTATAGACCCATGCAACGACATGCGTCTTTCGAGGCGGCTGGTGTTTATGATAGGTTGATTGTCGAAGACTGCCGGCGTCACGAGACAGGGGGCACTCTCCGCATGGCCGAAGACCGCAAGACAATCGTCCGGACGCCACTAGACCCCGCGACGCTGACCTTCACCCATCTCATCGGCTATGACGAAATCAGCCGCTGCTTTGCTTTCACCGTCGGATTTGTCAGCTCCGATGAGAACGTCGACCCGTTGAAACTTCTCGGAAAACCGGTTTCGGTCGAGGGGGAGTCCGGGGATCCCAAACGCTGGTTCAGTGGGCTGGTGACGGATTTTCGCCTGATCCGCATACAGGAAGGCTTCGCCTATTACGAAGCGGAGGTGCGGCCGTGGCTTTGGCTGCTGGGCAATACAACCGATTGTCGCATTTTCCAGAACATGAGTGTTCCGGAAATCGCCGAGGAGATCTTCTCGAAGTACAAGCCGGCGAAGTTCGAAAAGCGGTTGCAGGGTTCCTACGAGGCCCGGGAATACTGCGTTCAGTATGACGAAACCGACCTGGACTTCGTGCAACGCCTGCTCGAGCATGAAGGCATCATGTATTTCTTCGAATATGGCGAAGGCGAACACACCCTTATTCTTGCCGACGCCATGAACAAGCTGAAGCCTGCGCCCGGTTATGCGACGGTCAAGTTCCGCGCGGAAGGCGAACCGATGCGACGGGACCAGGAATATATCACCGAATGGGTGGCGACAGCCTCCGTCCACCCGGGTAGCTATGCTCACACGGACTACGATTTCACCAAGCCCGCCGCCGATCTGATGGCGCAATCGGCGCAGCCCTTCAGTCACTCGGAATCACAGGGAGAATACTACCGTCATCCCGGCGCGCACCTGACCGTCGGTCGCGGCGATGCCGTTGCCGTCGTAAGGCGCGAGGAGATTCAGGCTGCGCACAAGCGGATCGCAGCCGCGGGCACCGTGCGCGGGCTCGCTTCGGGTTGCACGTTCAAACTGGAAGACTTCCCGCGCAAGGATCAAAACGCCGAATATATCGTGCTTCGCGCCGACTACCGCCTTTTTGATCCCGGCTACCGGCCCGCCGCCTATGCGGAAGAGGAGACCTTCCGCGCGAGCCTGAAGGTTGCGCCCACATCGCTGATTTACCGGCCGCCGCGCATCACGCCTCGGCCGATCATGCGTGGCCCGCAGACAGCGACCGTCGTCGGCCCGAAGGGTGAGGAAATCTTCACGGACAAATACGCGCGGGTGAAGGTGCAGTTCCACTGGGACCGTCTCGGCAAGAAAGACCAGAATAGCTCCTGTTTCGTGCGGGTCTCCCAGACCTGGGCAGGTGCGGGCTGGGGGTTCATCCAGATCCCACGCATTGGCCAGGAGGTTATCATCGACTTCCTCGAGGGGGACCCCGACCGGCCGATCATCACCGGCAGGGTCTATAACGGCAAGGAAATGCCTCCTTATGAGCTGCCGGGCAATGCAACGCAATCGGGGCTGAAAACGAATTCCTCGCCCGGCGGCGGAGGCTGGAACGAGCTGCGCTTTGAAGACAAGGCCGGATCGGAGGAGGTCTACTTCCAGGCCCAGAAGGACCACAACCTCTTGATCAAGAACGACCGCAGCAAGCTTGTCCAGCACGACCAGTCGGACCGCATCGACAACAATGCCAAGCATTCGGTTGGCGTGAACCTCGACGAGGATGTCGGCAACAACAAGACGACGAAGGTCGGCGTCGACCGAACAGTCAATATCGGCTCCAACGATACCGAGACGGTCGGGCTCAACCGCTCACTCAGCGTCGGAGTTGATGAAACGATCAGCATCGGCTCGAATTCCACCGAGACGATCGGCTCCAACCACACCCAGACGATCGGCATCGTCCAGACGGTGAGCGTGGGCGCGTCCCGCGTCGACTCGGTCGGGGCGACGGAAACCAGATCGGTCGGGGCGGCACAGATGAACACCATCGGCGCGACGCGGTCGGTGAGCGTGGGCAGCAGCCAAAGCCATGACATCGGTACCTCCGACAGCTGGGACATCGGCAGCGACCAGAACGTGCAGATCGGCGGCGGACAGACGAGCGAGATCGGCAAGGGCCGCAGCGCGAAAATTGGTGAGGACGATTCGACGCAGATCGGCGGAGCAAGATCGGTAAAGGTAGCCAAGAGCAGCCTGGTCGAAATTGGTCAAGATGGTGGTGTGAACGTCGGGAAGAAGCTGGTGATCGAGGCCGGCGAAGCAATTACCATCAAGACCGGTTCAGCAATGATCGTCATGAAAAAGGACGGCACGGTCACGATCGAAGGCAAGGATGTTTCCGTCAACGCCAAAGGCAAGTTCGTCGGCAAGGCTTCCGGCGAGGTCACTTGGAAGGGCAGCAAGATCAATCAAAACTAGAGGGCAATCAGATGTCCGACACTCGGGAACGTATCGAGGGCGTGGTGATCGGGATTTTGCTGGGCTTTGAGGCGGGCGCGCCGCTGGTGGTCTTTCCAGGCAATCCCAGCGAAACCGCACTGCCTGCGCGCAGCCTTGCCGACCTGACGTCCGTGGTGATCGGAGCCGAGGTCGCGCTGCTCTTCGAAGGCGGGGACCCGACACGGCCGCTCGTCGTTGGGCGGATCGTCGAGCCGGCGCGCAAGGCTTCGACGCCAAATGTCATTCGCGACGGCGAGCGCGTGCGCATCACCGGCGAGGAGCGCATCGAGCTTCGCTGCGGCAAGGCGACGATCATTATGGAAAAGGATGGTCACATCACCATCCGCGGCACCTATGTGACAAGCCACGCCAGCGTCGCAAACCGCATTCGTGGCGGATCGGTGAACCTCAACTGATGCCTCGCGCACCCATCCTCCGCGAAATTGTTCGGCAGCATGCAGAAATGGCCGCATTCCTGTGGACGGTCTACGACTGGCATCTGCTGCATCCGGATGAGAATCCGGACATGGACGAGGAGCGGCTCGAACGGTTGATCGAGCGATTGGAGGCGCATCTCGACGGTCTTCGCGTGGCGGGGGAGGCCGGGATGGAGATCGCGAAGGAGCGCTACGCCGAATATCCGGAGGCTGGCGAGTTGTTCGTGATCCGAATGCTCAAGGCAGCTGAGCCTATCCCGATCAGGCAATTGGACCTGGAGAAAGTCCGGGAATATCTCCGGGTGAACGGGGCCTTGTCCCGCTGAGAGCGGCGCTATTCGCTGGCGAGGTCCCACATGTCGTCGGGGATCGGTATGCGCTCCCAACGATCCTCCTTGAATACGGCGACGCCGCCATAGTCGAAGAGAATGATATCGCGTCCGATGACGTCCATGCGGTTTGGGGTGCGAAGATCAGCGGGCAGGTCTATCGATCGCCTGTAGGCGAGCGCTGCGTCGAAGATATGGATACCCGCCCGACCCAGGATCGCGATTTCACCCTGCCAAGGGCTGATGGTGTAGAAATCGTCGGTCAGGCCGATGGAGGACAGGTCCTCTGTTGCATTGACACTGCTTGCGCGCAGGATGATCCCGTGGTCACCAACGGCAACGATGTCACCGCCGGGCATGACGATACAGTCGTTCAGACCGCCGCGTGCGTCCGTCGGCGCCTCGATCCACCCACCATCGCGAAGGTATAGTGCGGTTGACGGCGGCACACGGATCGTCCGGAACCTCTGTTGGAGAGCATCGGCGCCCTCGGCATCGCCGCTCCTGCGCGCGCGGTCGATCTGCGCCTTTTGCTCGGCCGTAGGATCGTTGTACTGGACCCGCTTCTGGCCGCAAAGCGCCAAGGGACCGCTGCCAGGACGGATTGCCATCCCGAAGAAGGCGCAGTCCTCAACCCCCGGCATCTCGGAATGGCACAACCGCACCCAGTCGTCCTTCTGCCGGCGCTCATAAAGCTGTGAACCGTACCCGCAGGCATAGAGCCTGCCATTGTCGCTTGCGATCCGCGACATTGCTCCATAGCCTTCGGCGTCGTCGCTCAGCACGCCGGCGCCCTCTATTTTTTCGACCGGGATGTCGCCGATCAGGAAATACACGTCTCCCTCATTGCTCATCGGGATGAAGGCCGGCTTGCCGTCGCCAGGGTCGATGATGGAGGTGATCGACTTGATCGTGCGCGGCAGCTCCGCGTAACCCCACAAGATCTCGTGGCCTTCGTTGTACATGAGGACGATGCTCTGAGGGTCTTCGTCCCTGAGCTCGCCAATCGAAATCGCGAACTGCTGTCGCGACACGGCGTGCCCCGCCCATATCCTGATCATCAGCTGCGCTCCTTCCTATCGGTTCATCATGCGGCCTTTGGCGGCCCGGCTGGGCAGCGCGTTTGACGTCCGCAGCGTCTGGTCGCCGTCGAGCATCTTGGATTGCTTGGTGACAGCCCGCTTTGCCTTCCGGATGCATTCCGGCGAGAGATCGAGTTCGTCGAGTGTGGACTTGGCCACGTCGTGGACCTCCTCCGAGGTGCCGGTGCCCCATTCGCCGGATTTCTTCAGCTGCTCCTTTTTCTTCTTTAGCGCTTCGCCTTTGAGCGGCTTGCCCTTAGCGTCGACCGCCCCCGCCTTGCCGATCGCGTCCATGCCCTCGCGTTCGGCTTCATGGATCTTGTCGTGGTTCTTTGGCGATAGACAGATGCAGACGCCTTCGCCCAGTGTCGGCGCGCCGGCCACTCGCTTCTTCGGGTCGTCGGCCTGGTCCCTGGTGCCAGTGCGGTAGGCCTTGTCGGGCACGATGTGATGTGCCTCGCCGCCGGCCTCGTTGCACTTTTCGGCGATGTCGTCGTAGCTGCCGACCATGCATTCAATGCCCGCGTTAGGCTTTTTTCCCGGCCTGCCTGCGCGGATCATTGGTGGTCCGCCACCTTGCGGGGAGGTGTGGTCGTTCGAGGCGATGTCCGAGAAGCGGTTGACCGGCTCCCCATCCATCTTCACGTCATTCGACCAGGCGTGCGCGTATTCCTTGCCGGTAATCTTCGAGGTTATGATGTTCTTTTTCGGCGCGCAGCCCGCTTCGTCTCCGGTGCACTTTGAATAGTAGGATTTATTCTTCTGGTTGACGGTTTCTCCCCCGATCTTGACCGTGCTCGTACCCTTGTCGGTGTCCGAGTCCATGCCGAACGTCGGGTAGGGCACGGGCACGCCGGGCGGGGTGGCCGGGGTCTGCGGCGGCGTGAAAGCGACATAGGGAAACGCCGCGATCACCTTGTTTGCTTGCGCCTTGCAGGACACCTCCAGCCCGTTCGCGAAAACCGTCATTTGTCTCCGCCTCTCTTGCCGGTGGTGAACACGGCCGCGCCGCAGGCGCCATCGTCGCCCGAGGCTTCGATCAGGACCGGTTCGCCGGCATCGTAGCCCTTGCGCGCTGCGGTCATTGCCATTCCCGCCATCATCGGGACTACGGCGGCACCCACATTGCCGACGCTCTCGGTGGGGCTCCAGAAATCCTGGAAGCCGTGATGGCCCCTGACCAGGCGCAGCGACGCAAGTGCTGACTGTTTGAAGAAGTAACTTTCGCCGATGACGTCGGATATCCGGTAGCCGATGCCGTTCATCTCTATGCCTGCCTCGGCGAGGGCGGCGCGGTAGGCGTTGGTCATGCCATCGCCGCGAAAGGGCAGGTCCGCGTGGTTGTAGAGGTAGGCAGCCTCACGGGCAAGGCCAAGGCCGAGAAGGCGCATGAGACCGGCCCCCGGGCGGGCGCAGAGGACAGCGGCGGCGGCCTCGCCGGGAATAAAGCCATTCGGATTGTCCGGGGTCAGCAGGCGATTGTCCGCAAGATAGTGCGTAACGGCCCCTGCCGTCAGATAACTGTCCACGCCGGCGATCATCACATAAGGTGCCTCGCCGGCCGCGAGCGTCCTTCGCGCCTGCTCGAGGGCAACATGTCCCGAGGGACGCCCGTGGGCAACGATCCTCGAGCGTCCGTGCGGTGGGCATTCCGCGATCTCCGCAATCCAGTTAAGGAGGCGCCCCCCGTCGGGGGCAGGGCGGCCGGGGCGGTTTTCCTCGGCAAGGCAGAGGATGAGCGCGGTCTTGCCGCGGGCTTCCGGCGCTGCCTCGAAGGCTTCGCAGATGGCCCCTGCCGCCAGATGGGCTATGCGCTTTTCGCCGATCCAGTTGCGCGGCAGGGGCACCGGAGCGCCGATCAGCCAATCGCCGCCAGATCCGAGAAAGCGCGTCTCCTGGAAGCCGTCCAGGCGCGCCCGCATCGCCGCGCAGGCGGAAGGAGCGTCGAGCCCGACGGCTGTCACCATGCCGATGGAGACGATGTCGATCGGCGCGCTCAAACCTCTTCTTCCTCTATTTCTTCTATCCCATTGGCGCGGATGTAGCGTCGACCTGTGGCACGCGCCCGCAGCATGGATTCGGTCGGCGGCCCAACCCAGCATTCGCTGAAGTCCAGGATCGTCCGGTGAATCCGCTGCGAGACCCGCCACACCAGCGAAAAGCGCCGGTGCTCCGGATCGAACAAGACGGTGTCGGGCAGTATCGAGCCCTCGAGGGCCGCCTCAATTCCCCTGAACAGCGTCATCGGCAAGCTGGTGCCGGGGAGACGAAAGCTTTCGCGGCCCGCAGGGGTGAGGTTCACAAGCACCACCTCTTCGCCACCCTTCGGTGAGTCTGTCTGCTGATCCGCCGGCGCCATCTGGAAATAGTGCTCGTCGAAATCCGGCGGCAGGAAGGGAAAGATATTTTCAGTCCAGTTGTCGTCATAGGTTCCGCCATGCTCGATGCGGCCCGGCCAGCCGCGCCCATACGGCCCGAAGCTCATTGGCCGGTAGTCGCCGAAAGGCGAGCGGATCTCCTCGCCGATGGCTTGCGTGTTGGGCAATTTCAGTCCGGGAACAAGATGCTGGTTCTTTGGCCGCGCCCATCCCGTGCCGACGGGGTTGAGGTGGTAGCTCGCCGGAAGAGTGTCATCGGGATCGAGGCGGTCGGTGCCGCCCCAGGCCGTATCATAGGAGAACGGCTGGCGAAGGAAGGGCAGCGGTGCCGTTGCGGCAAAGAGCGGCCCGCGCGCGCGCCATTCGCGATCACCCACCACGTCGAAGGCCTTTGACCAGTCACCAAGCTTGATGCCGACCCTGACACGCTCGGCGGGACGTCCGCCCGGCGCATAGGCGCAGCCATTGGCGATCACGTCGCAGCGCGGCTTGCGGAAGGCGAAGTCCGTCTCCCAGAGAGTGGCCGAAAAACCGGGTTTTCCGGTATGAGTGTCGGCCATCACCAGCGGCATCTGCTCGGATGATTTGCGCACAGGACCGCCCGGCGTCTCGGGAAAGTCGAATGTGCCCTTGACGACGACGACGATGTACTCGTGCCCGGCCTTGTCCATGGCCATGGTGAATTCGGTCGGGAAGCCGGTCTGGTTCCAGATCTGCATCAGCCGGACCTCAGATCTTCGCCAAGGAGCTCGCGGAGCATCGGTTCGGGTTCGTCCGGATTGACCTCGATCGGTTCGGACCGTCCAAGCCAGAGCGCCATGCGTCGGACGGGGCTACCCTCCGCTGCGACTGCGGGAAAGGGAAGCGAACGCAGGCGGGCGGCGAGCCCGTCGCCGTCGAGTTGACCCGCGCACGCCGATGTTCCGGTTGCCTCCAATGCCTCGAACCAGTCCCCGGCCGCAATCGCAATATCGATTGTTGCAACCGGAGGCACAGCGGCAATCGTCAGCGGAAACGGCCGGCCGGCACGGTCGGCGCTGGCCATCACAATGCCGGTCATGGGTCCGAAGGCCTCGCGCCCGATGAGAAATCGCAGAACGGGGTGCCCCTGCGGTGAATTGGACGAAAATCGGTGAACCAGATGTCGGCTGATCCAGCGATCCCACGCGCCAACGAACGAGGTGGGCAGGCCGCGCGTAACGAAATCCCCCGTCGCCGGCAGTTTTCCGAAGAAGCCCGGCAGGATCAAAGTCGCGGCGGACACGTGAACCTCGCGAACATCTTCAGGTCATAGGGATTGGCAACGCTCGCGGCCCGAAGCTCGAAGTCCGCGTAATGACCTTGAGCGGCAAGCCGCAGGCGGTAGAGTTCCGGAAGTTCGGTTTTGCTCAAGCGCCCGGCACGCAGCATTCGCAGCAATGCCCAGCTTCCCGTCTCGCTGACCATAACCTCGGGCGACCCGTCGATCGGCTGGAAGGCAAGGGTGATCACGCCCGTGCCGTCCTTGCCCGGCCAGGTCATCGGCTGGGGTCGCGTTGGGTTGTTGTAGTAGGAGAGACTTTGGCCGTCGACGTTCAACGTGACGCGGCCGACGGTCGGCGAAAGGTCCTTGGCCTCGAGCGTAAAGGTCAGGATTGGTCCGGCGCCTCCCGGGAACAGGCTGTCGCGGATCAGTCGACTCTGCTCCAGCGCCGCCAGAGCCGACGAATCAAGCCGGATGTCCGCGCGCCACTTCCAGGGGCGTCGGGTCACGTCGATGTAGTCGATCAGGTGGTTGTTGATGAAGCTGTCGATCAGCCCGCCCGGACCGAAGATACGGGAAAAGTCGACGACGTTGACATCGATTGCGCTCTCGGGAACGAACGGATAGCGGTTGGTGAGCGCAGCCTGGCAGAAGGGCAGGACGTCGGCGCGCCAGATGGCGTTGAGTTCCGAGGTCACCGCTCCCGTTGTAAGGCCGCTCGTGTCCCCGGCGATGCCCGCCAGCCAATCGTCCAGCGGGTCTGGCAGGGTCGTGGCCTGCTTTGCGACAGCCCCCGTCAGTTCGGCCAGGCCGCCTTGCCGCTTGATTGCATCCTGGGCATCGGGGCTTGCCGATACGGTCTGCAGCATGTTCGAAAGCGCAGTAAGCGCTGCGACTGCATCATTTAGTGCTGGAGGTTGGCCGTCGACCTCGGCGATTGCGCCTTTGATCGGCTTGAAATGCTCGGCAACCAATGCGCCCGTGAGATCCACTTCCGACTTCGAGCCGGCGGGCATCAGCTTCACGCCTTTTTTTGCGAGCTTGCCGATCTTGCCGAGCTTCGACAAGAGCTTGGATGCTCCGGCCGGAGGCTTGCCGCCGCCGTCGGACTCGGAACGGGTCAGTTCCGTCTCATGCACGATCGCGTCCAGCAGCCGCTTCATTGAAGAATCCGCGCTGGAGAGATCTTTGAGGTTCTCGCTGGCCGTCTGCAGATCCTTGAGCGGCGCGAGCCGGACATCGCGGAGGAAGCTGTCCCACTGCGAGACGTAGTCGTCGTAATAGAGCTTGAGAATGTCCTGGGCGAGTGAAGCGACCGATGGGCTGGCGCTTTCCGAGCAGCCGCCCGCAAATACGGAACGATCGAGTGCCGCCTGCGCGGCCACCTCCTCGAGCCGGGCAAGGATCACGTTATGGAAGCCCTCATAGGTGAAGGCCCCGTTGATCCCCACCCTGAAGGTCTTCTCCGAGCGACGGGCAAGAACCTTCGGACCGTTCGGGCCGACATGATCCGCGGGGATCCATTCCTTCAACGTCCTGACCTCCGGATCGGAGAGCAGTGCATTATAGGCGCGGACCGGCAGCGGAATCGAGCAGATGCTGCGCAAGGCTTCGCCAACCAACGCCTCGTCGGGAGCGATTAGACTTTGATCCGAAGCCATGTTGGCGATCGCGGCCAGTTGATGATCGGCAGCCATGTCGGTTCGGAATGGCGGCACGGGCGCGAATTCAGGTAGCTGCTCCGTCCACCATTGCTCGGCGAAGTCCGGGTCCATCGGCGACAGCCCGGTCATCATGCGATAGGTCTTGAGCGCGCCGAGCTGGAACTCCGGGTCGCGGATCTGGCGCCACATCGTTGCCTCGAGCAGGGCGATCATGCGGGGTTCCAGTATGTTCCGTAATGCGCGGTCATAGGCATCGGTCTGAGCCTGCCGGATCTCGGTCGCGGCGGAAGGGCCGATCAGGGCTGCAATTCCGGCCGGCGGCTCGCTACGGGCGTTCGAGACCTCGGTGACGGCCTCGAGCGCCATGTCGAGATCGAGGGGCTCGAGGGGCGCCTGACGTGCGGCAACCGGGGTGAGCGGCAGTTGCAAGGCCTCGAGCTGCTCTGCCTGAGCAGCCAGCACCGCGTAATTCTTGCGATAGGAGATCGTGAAGATCAGACCGGCGACAAGCACCAGTCCGGCTGCGGCCACAACGGCGCCGCGCCATATCCAGATGCGCCGTTCTTCTGCGGCGGGATCGAAAGTGCCGAGACCCGCTTCCTTGAAGATTACTTTCGAAAGCAAGTCCTTCAGGAAAAAGCTGCGCTTCTCCGCCCGCGGAATGGGGGTGACCGGCTGCGCTGGCAGGCCGAAGGACGAAGCGAGCGCGGCCGTCAGTCGATCGATTGCCGTCCCTTCCTGCGTTGCGGAGGTAAGATAGATACCGCGCAACCAGGCGCTTTCCGCATAGCGGCTTTCACCGAAAACGGTTTCGACCAGAACGCGAATAGGCTCGGTAAGGGTCTCGACCTGAGCAGGGAAGCGGAAGATCTCCGCCCGGGCGGCAAGGTTCTCTTGGTCTTCGAGGCGGGGAACGAGGCGCCGTTCCAGGACACCGGTCAGCGCCGCGAGTTCCCGTGAGACGTCACTGCCGTCGATGCGAGCCCCAGGCGGGAAGGTCGCGCCCCACACCTGCTCGCGATCGGAGGTCGAGAGCCCCCCGAAGAAGGTCTCAAAGCCCTTGATCAGATCCGCTTTGGTCAGCATCAGGTAGACTGGCAAGCGGATCTTCAGGTGCTCCTGAAGCTCGGTCAACCGTTTGCGGACCTGGCGACCATGTGCACGGATGGCGGCATCGCCTTCGGAAAGCGTCTCGACGGAGAGCGCCACGATGACGCCGTTCAGGGCGCGGCGGCCTCGATGCTTCTTCAGAAGATCGAGGAAGCCCAGCCATTCGGCTGCGTCGACCTCCGGCTGGCTCTCCTGTAGAACGTAGCGCCCGGCGGTATCGATCAGTACGGCCTCTTCCGTGAAGAACCAGTCGCAGTTGCGGGTCCCACCGACCCCGTGCAGATCGTCGGTAAGGTCGATTGGAAAACTCAGTCCCGACTGCCGCAGCGCCGTGGTCTTGCCGGTCGCCGGCGGGCCTATGATCACGTACCAGGGCATTTCCCGGAGGAACTTCCGGCCCCCCACTTTGCGACGCTTCAGTTCGCTCATCACCTCCCGAAATTTTGCGCCCACCGCGGCGACGCCTTCTTCTGCCGGGCTCGGCGGCGCTTCCGCCTGCGGCGCGATTTCCGATACGAAGATACGATTGGCGCGGATTGCCCGGCGCTGCGCCGCGATCCACCAGATGAGAAAGAGAAAGAGCAGAACGCCGATCACGATCAGCCGCACCATCTCCGATGCTAACGGGGCGTTTTCTCCAACACTGACGATCGGGCCGAATATCCAGATGATCAGGGATAGCAGGATCAGGCCGATAAAGGTCCAGAGCCAGCGCGAGGTAAGGATAGCCCAGAGGAACCGGAAGAACTTCATCTCAGAGCCTCTTTGTGATCAGAAGCTCGATCCTGCGGTTGGCGGCTCGACCTTCGCGCGTATCGTTCTTCGCCAGGGGCTGTGTCGCCGAACGTCCCTCCGAACGCAGGCTTTCGGCCGGCACGCCACTCGCCACCAGCAAGGCAGCGATCGTCGCGGCACGGGCTTCGGACAGGCGCTGGTTGTTTGCCAAGGGATTGGTAGCCTGCAGTGGAACATTGTCGGTGTGACCGACGATGGTGACGCTTCCGATCAATTCAGCATTGTCCTTGAGGACAGCAGCGATCGAGGCGACGAGCGGTTCGAAGCTTTTCGTCAGTTCGGCCCGCGCAGACTGAAAAAGCTCCGGATTGCTCGATTGCAGCAGGAGTGTCACCGAAGAGGCGGTTTCATTCCCCTTTAGGGCAGGCCGCAGCGCGGCGGGCGCCGCGGTCCGGAACTCGGGCAGGAGTTCGAAGATGACCGGTTGCACAGGTGGCGCATCCGGCGCCGGCGAGCGCTTGTTCGGCCGGTAGATTTCGGCCCGTTCGGGCGGCGGCAGTGCCCGAACGAGCGTTGCCAGTTCCTCCGCCTTGGCACCCAGCCGCATCGACAGCGGCACGTAAATTGCGGTCGCAAGCATCACCGCCACGACTGCGAGCACCCAGATCGGAATGGCATAACGGGAAGGTTCGTCGGCTGCCAAGACGCCCTCCCACCTGGGCGACAGCTTCGAACTCTCGCCATCGGCGTCCCGCAGGAAGCGGGCGGCTGCGGCGCGCACGGCGTTGAGAGAACGATCACCGGCGCGCCCTGGCACTCGATATTTGCCCCGGAAGCCGAGCGCCAGGCAGAAGTAGTGCAGCTCGAGCAGTTCACGGTCTCGGCCGGGATGGCGTTCCAGTTCCTCCAAGCGGGCGAAGAACTGTGCGCCCGCATCCACGTCGCCGCGGAGCATGACGACGAGAGGCTGGCGCGGCCACGCGCTGGAGCCGCCCCACGGGGTGTTGAGCGCCAGATCATCGAGGAGCGAGGCGACGGCCCAGGCGGCCGCGTCTGCCCGTGCGAGGTTCGCCCCGGAGGCAACGGCAGCATCACGCGCAGTGACCAGCTCCTCCATCAGCCTTGTTCTGAGCGCCTCGGGATTGCCCGGCGGCAAGGCATTCTCAAGCTCCGGCGCAAATTCCAGCAGCATGGCGAAGGCATTGATCAACGCGTTGGGATGATAGCGCGCGCGCCTCGTCAAGGGGCCGGTCGGAACGGTCCGCATTGCCGCCGGCGGCGGGCGGATGCGCGTGCGGCCCTGATCTTCCGAAAGGCCGAATGGGTCCTCGCTTGCCATGGCGCTACCTGCTTACCGAATAGCAGTCGACTTGCGGCTCGCTAGGCAAAATACCCGAGACGCCAATCACGAATCCCGGCGAGCGCAGAAGTGATTCCCAATGCTCGCTGCGCTGATCCAGCTCCAGGCAGAGCCGGTCCCCGTCATAGGGAATTTCCCGCGGCTGCGAGTGGAGGGGCTTGAGGCGAATGCCAGGGAGCCGGGACTTCCACAGCGCCTCGAATTCGTCCGCAGCACCGACGGTCACCTGGTCGACAAAGATCTTGCGCAGCGTTTCCTCTGAGACATCGCATCCGACGCGTATAACGATGCGGCTCGTCGTCAGCAGTTCGGGGTTGTCGATGCGCACCTTCCAAACATTGGTCGCATGCTTCACGACGGGCAGCGCCCGCGACTTCGGCTCGACATAACGCAAGCTCAGGATAAGGGAGCGCAAGGTGTCTGCCAGCGCGGCAAAGGCCAGTCCAGGCGCCATATGCTCGTAAGTGGGAAGCTCCGTCAGTCGCCTTGAGCCTGATCCGTATGTGGCCATCCGGCCAGCCAGACCGCTGAGCTCGAGAAAGAGCTCGGCTGGATGGAAGACCTCCTGTGGAAGCATGTGGGCCAATCGGGGTCGAGCCGTATTGGCGAGATCGAGCACCAGCAGATTTTCCACGCTGCGGCCGGCGCCGCCAAGCACCATCTTTCCATGCGCTTCCGCAATGCGGTCGAGTCCGGTAATCACCTCCTGCAGGAGCTTGCCGTAGAAGGGCACAGCACCGGTCGTCAGCGCCGGCGGCAGGAAATTCTCGGCGACCGCAACGCTTCCATCGGCGAGCAGTCCGTTGACGCTCGTGACAGGCATTGCGGTGTAGCCGCCCGTCGTCTGAGCCGGCGATAGAAGCAGCGCTTGCGGCCGGGCGATCTCGATCTCTTCAGGATCGGCGCCGCCATGGATGGCGTCGCGGACCCACTCGATCCGCCCGCGATATCGCGCGCCGGTCGGTTCCCGATGAGCAGGATCGAAGCTGGCTTCGCCAGGAGGTTCCAGCGGCAAAGCGAGCTGCACCGCACCGGCGCCCATGTCGCGCGTTATTGCCAGCGGTGTGGGGGCATCCATCGTTTCAGGAATCGCGAAGGGGGTGCCATCCGGGAAAATGCCCCGCGCGGATGACACGGCGACCCGTCCGGCCTCGAGTTGTGTGGCATCGAGCGTCAGAGACCTGAAACCGAAGGTCTGCAGCCGACCGGCCTGCAGCGCGCCTCGCATCAAGGCTTCGGTATAACGATCCTGCTGCTGGAAATGCTGCGTGCGGAGGAAAAGTCCCTCCAGCCATACCACCTTGTTCGCGTCCGTCATGCTGCACGCCTCCATTCAGGCGAGCGCGAGCGTCATACCGCCGCGGTTGAGGATCACTTTCGCCGTCACAGTCGATTCGGGTTTGATCGGGGCGGTCCTTCGCCAGGTGCGACCACCAGGTTCGCGGAACAGAGCCACGACACCGAGATAGGTGGCCTCGGGCGGAAAGGTGACCGTCTTCGAGGCGGTCTTGCCGGGGGCGATCGTCAGTTGATCGGACCCCACGAGATCTGCGCCGAGTGCGGTAGCCGGGTCTTGAAGAGCGAAGCTATCCGCAGCATTGAATTTCCCGACATCCTTGAGCCTGAGGATCAAGAGAGTGACCGGACGCTCCCCGCCGTCGGCGGCAAGGTTCATGCCCGCCTGTCCCACCGCCGCGACGGTCACGTTTGAGGATTTCGGCGGACCGCCCATGCAGCCCGATATCAGGCCTGTCGCGCCGATCACCATGAGAAAGTCGCGTCGATGCAGCATCAGTCGTTCTCCCTCTCTTCATAACCGTCCCGAAAGTCGCTGCCGATCTCGCCGAGGAAGCGCGTCGTCGCGCTCTTGGCGATTTCTCGATAGCGGTTCTCATAAAGCTCCCAGAGTTTCGCCCGCCGTCCGCCGGCGAGCAGCGCTTCCAACGCCGAGCGCGACTTCAATTCGTTTTCGAGCGCCGCCGGATCGAAGCGCTCGATCATTCTCGCAAGCGCCGCCTGGACGCCGCGCCACGTTCTCACATGGTGGTGGGCGAGGTCGCGGATGGAACCGCTGATCGCGGCCTGCGGAGGAAGGAAGCCGACACTGCGCTGGGCCAGAAACGTTGCGATAACGTCGTCCACGGTGGGCAGGAATTTGAGAGGGTTTACATCGGATGCCCCGACCACCGTCTGAACGACCCGCGCCTCGTTCTTCTCCTCGGCACGCTTGCGCAGGAGATGCATCAGCCCTTCAAGCATCATCCGATATTCCCGGCCGAGATTCTCCATCTGGGCGGCGGGGTCGATGGCCGGAAACTCGTCGGCACTCAGTCCCAGCCCGCGCAGGAAGGCTTCGCGCAGATCGGTCTCGCGGGAAGCCACCACCCTCGGGCCGGGCTTCGCCTGCTCTTCCGGGACCGGTGTCGCGGCGGCCTTGGTTTCTGAGACGAGCGGCTGTGGTGCCGGGCTCGGCCAGGAAAAATCCCAGGACTGCTCCTGTTGGCCCGATGTCGGCACCGGGTCGAGGCTGAATGGATCGTCAAACATCGGTGGGCGTTTGACCGCATCGCCTTCGTCTGGTGTATCGGCCGGTTGTTCAAATGGATCCGGCAGCCCGGCCGGTCGTGGGGAAGGTGGCGGCGGCTCGCTGCGCTCCGAGAAGAACGTGTCCCTCTCGAAGCCGATGGGCGGCGACGCCCTCTGTTCAGGAATCCGCTCGGCGGGGGCTGCCTGGAAGTCGACGCGGATGATGTAATTGCCGAGTTGCAGCCGTGCGCCATCATGGAGCGGGGCGGAATTCCCGGCCCCGAGCGGTGTTCGCGAGCCGTCGATGAACAGCCCGCCGCTTGACGTGTCGGTCACGAGATACTGACCGCGAACGCATGCGATCGTGCAATGAGCCCGCGAGACATACATGTCGGGATCGTCAAGCCGCCAATCGGCCTCGGCGCTGCGGCCGATGACAAGCTCGCCCTCGACGAGGCTCATCTGGCGAACAGCCTGCATTTGCGGCGATTGCTCGAGAGTGAGGATCAGCATTCGGCAGCCTCCAGCATTTCGGGCCGCCAGCCATTGACCGTGCGCATGCAAAGGTCTTCTGCGTCACTGCGATCTTTCCGTGGAGCGACCCACGCCGTGTGCCCGATCCGCGCTTCTCCCAGGCGTGCCGAAGGAACCGCGTCTCGCTTGAGCACGAGCCTGACGTCGACGTCGAGCCCGTGTCCCACCAGGTCGCCGATCGCCGTTTTCAAGGTCTCGCGCCGTTCGCTGCCGGGGAGAAAGGCCATGTAGTCGGGAAGCGTCAGCGGCCCCAGGGCGAGCTCCATTCTCTGCTGGCGCTGGAATATGCGCGGGCCGATCGTGGCACTTCGGCCAAGTCGAACATGGGCGACGGCAAGCCGGGACTGAAGCCTTGCCGGTATCGGGTTCCAGCTGCCGATAAATTCCCGAAGGCGAACCGGGACCTTCAGGAGGTCGGCAAGAAACCGCGTGAGTCTCTCAGGCCCTTCTATCTGATTGGCGAGCGCAGGCGCATGGCGGAGCTTCGTTTCATCGATCAAGGAGGGCGCCGTCTGCCCTTGATCACTGAGTCCAAGCCCCGCCAAGGCCGCCCGGAACGCACGAATGCGACCGCCGCCCGGGCGCGCGACCTGCACCGCCGGATGAGCATCCGCCCAGGCGCGGTAAAAAAGCGCGATCATTCGATGCTGAAGAATGTTCACGAAGTCGATGAAGGTCGTATCGCTGATCTCACGCATGTCGGTCGTTGCGAACCAGCGTTGCGAAAGGCGATCCAGTACCCAGCGGGTCAGGTAAAGGGGCATCGGACCTTCTGGCCCGAGGAGCCCGATAGTCGTCACCGTAACCCGGGCCGGCGCCTTGTCGGTCGCCGTCTCGACGCTCGTGACGTCCTGCACCGCGAAGCCGAGCCGCACATGCTGTCCGAGCCGCGCCGGCTCACGATCCGGTCGGCCGGCCTGGCCGAAGAATCTTCCGCCTTCTTCCAGGCACCTGAGGAGCTCGAAAAAGTCGAACTCCGTCGGGAGCGGATTGGCGTCCTTGGTCAGATCAGGTTGCGATTGCCCGGCGTCATGGGCCATGGCACATCCTCCTGCTTCTGGATCACGCGCGCGCGGGTTCGCACGAACGCATTGATCGACGCATAGCGGGAAAAAAGCTTCGAGAGCAGGCCTGAGAGTAACAGCGCGCTGTGCCCGGCAAGCACAGACTGGTCGATATGAAGGGTAATCTCGGTGCCCCGCCCGAAGCACATCGGTCCCGGTATGGGCAGGCGTTCGATCACCGACCGCGACTCGACCTTTTGAATCGCGCGTACATGCCGGCTGAGGCCCGGATCCCCGCGCTGCGCGTAGAGCTCAAGAATGGCGTGAAGCGGGTCCACCCCGCGGCCTTCTTCTGCCAGGCTGAGAAAATTCAGTGAGAGCTGCGCCACAAGCCTCCAGGCCAGTTCATCGGCCCGCGTGGCATCCACGGCTCCAGCCGGAAGTGTTGCCGGAATCGAAGGCACCGGGGACCGAACGGCTCCGAGAAGCCGGATTGTTTCGACCGGATCGCCGCTTTCGAGGGAGAGCGACGGTGTGTCGTCCAATATAGGCAGGTCGCGATTTGTGCAGAGCGCCGCCACTTCAATTCGTTTCGGTGCCCGTGCAGCTTTCGAGTGGGCGGGACGCGAAAGCGACACGAAGACATCGTCACCACTATAGGAAGTGCGGGTTTGTCCCAGGCGCAGCTCGTTCTCGTTCGGTCGCCGCGGGCGACGTTCGGTGAAATAGACAAAGCCGTTGCCACGATCCTGGCCCAGGCTGAAGAGCGCCGGTATCTCGGCGTCCGGTCCCCCAATGTCGGCATCTTCGACACGGATCGGGCGATAGATTTCGAAATCGCTCGGGCGGGTTCGATCGGCATGGAGCACCTGCCGTGTGCGCCTCGGATCGAGTTCGATGACGTTGCAGCTTCGCTCGAACAAATTGATGATCGGCGTCGTGAAAAGCGCGAGATCGGTTGCTGCCATATTGGCGAGCTCGGGGGCGGGACGCCGCAGGAGAAACACCAGTTCGAGCCCAGTCTCACAGCGACGAACGATCGGCTGCAGCCCTCCGACCCGCACGTAGTGGAATCGCTCTGGCGCGACGAAGTATTCGCGCAAGAGCCTGTAGCCCTCGAAAGTCTCGCGCGTGCGCGGCAGCAGCGCCTCCTCGTCCGAGATCCCGACCATCTCCGGCTCGGCGAGCCGGCTCAGCGGATGATCGCGGCCTTCCGGGCGAGCGCCCGTGGCACAACAGGCCCCGAAGAGCGTATCGAAGAGCGAGGCTGCCTTGCTCTTCTCAGCGAAATAGAAATCGAGGCGATCGAGCGCCAAATCGCCGAGCCGGCCTTTACCGGTCCGACTGACGACGATGCTCAACGCGGCCACGCCGGATTGTCCGCCGATCGGGCCTATTCCCGCCGCCGCGAGTGCGCTTCGATCCTGCATGTAGGTGGCCGAGCTGATCGTGAGCGGCCACAGCACCACGTCCTGTGCGGTGGTATAGATGCACCGGGTCGAAATCCCGGGCCGGGCGCTCGAAACCAGCCGTGTCCCACGCTTCACCAGGTGCCCCGCGGCCATTGTTTGAACCTGCTGGCCGGGCTTCAGCAAAGCCATGCCGATTGCCGGCGCCGGGCAGACGAGATCGGGATAGAAGTTCTCGAGCACGCTTCTCGAGAAACGTGCGCTCTCCGCATCCACTTTCTGGCGGGTGCGAGCGGCGAGATAGGCCACACCGTCGAGCAGGCGTTCGACATAAGGATCCGGGCAGGGGACAGTATCCAGGGAAAGATTACGAGCGATCGAAGGATGCATGGCGGCAAACTCTGCGGCGAGAGCGCGGATATGTGTGAGTTCTTCCTCATAATATTCCAGGAAGACTCGGTCCATGTCAGGTGTCCTTGAGCTCGGTGCGTGCCGAACCGTTCTCGAGATCGAGCACGGTTCGAAGCCGTAACCGTTCAGGCGCTGGCGCGGTGAGCAGCAGCGCGTCGATGTCGATCCTCAGACCGATCGACCTGTCGCCGAGACTGACGGTCACCTTTGTCGCGCTTTCCTTCAGTCGAGGTTCAAATGCCGCAAGCACGTTCCTGATTTCCTTGGCCAATTCGTCGCGGTCGAAATCGCGAGACGAGCGGCCGGAGAAGGGCGGTACGCCATAATTGACCACGCTGCGGCGAACCTCCGGGAAATCCTCGAGCGAGGGCTGGTTGTCACCGGCCTGGTCGACCTCGAAGTCCGTCAGGAGCGGCGAGGACTCGAAGCGCTGTGCATTGAAGAGCGCCTCGATGTCCCGTCGAACGGCTTCACGCAGCACATCGGCCGAGACGACGACGCCGCGGCTTTCCAGTTCCGCCCGGCGTCGGTCGAGCGAGACCAGCCGGTGCAGGCTCTTCTTTTGGTCGACGCCTATATCCGTCGCTGCGTCGATCTGGCGAATGCCGCCGGCAATCAGCGCATCGAGCCGTTCGGCCTCTATTTCGTTCTGCAAGGCCTGCCGAAGCTGCTTGATTTCCGAGCTTAGCCCCGGCAGGTCATTGACCAGCCGATCCCACAAGGATGGCTGGATCGCCTCGCGCGTCGCCCGCAGGTTCCCCCCGGGCGGTCTCGCTTCCCTTCCAAATCCTTTCTTTTGCCAGCTTTCACTTGCCGACATAGACATCCATCTCGACCTCGTCCTTATCGTCGTAGTTGAAAGTGATGTTCTTGTAAGCGAAGCCGACGCGCTCTTCGATGAGGTCTGGCTCGTCCTCACTCGGCTTCATGATATAGCTGGTTACCGATGCGTCTTTTAAGGTGATGACCAGGTAGTCGCTTGTCTCGCCTTCGATTGTTCTTCTCGCCGAAAACTTGACTTCGTCGAGGAGCGTGTTGTCGAAGAGAGCCTTCTTCAGATAGGGCGAAGACTTGTCGTAGTGTTTGATAAAATTCACCATGCCCAGGCTGACACGGCCCCTCCTGGACAACGAATTGGGATCGAAGGGAGCCTGCATTTCAAACTCTACGCCATGCACTTCAATCTCTTCTTCGTGGCCATCGCGGATGCTCGGCCCGGTAATGTCGGGGACCTTGAGAAATCCATCAATTTTCATGAACAACCTCCATCGGCTCTCTGGTGTATTCACGACTTCATAGACGGCAGCTCCGAAACGAGCCGGAGCGAAGCATTGATGCCCTCCAACTGGTAATGTGGCCTGAGATAGAAGCGGGCGTTGTACCAGCCCGGCCGGCCCTCGACGCTGTCAACCTGGACTTCGGCTGCCGCGAGCGGCCGCTTTGCGCGGGCCTTTTCATCGGCAAAGGCAGGATTGGCGAGAACGTAGCGGTTGATCCACTCCGTCAGCCAGATCTGCATGTCGGCGCGTTCCTTGAATGAGCCGATCTTGTCCCTGGCGATCGCCTTCAGGTAATGAGCGAAACGGGAAACCGGGAACAGATAGGGCAGGTTGGCGCTCAACCTTTCATTGGCCTGGGCGTCCGGATCGACTAGCCGGCCGGCTCGTGTCTCATCGTCCTGCAGCGAATGGGCACCGATGAAGGCGGCAATATCGGTGTTCTTGCGATGCAGGATCGGCATCAGCCCGAGCTTGGCGAGTTCGGCCTCGCGCCGATCGTCGATCGCGACCTCGGTCGGGCACTTCATTGCTACCGTGCCGTCGTCGGTCGGAAAGGTGTGGACCGGGAGATTGATGACGGCGCCGCCGTTTTCGACACCGCGAATCTGGGTGCCCCAGCCGAAGAGCTTATGGCTGCGGTTTATGTTCACTCCCATCGGGAAGGCCGCGTTCATCCAGACATAGCGATGATGGTCGCCCTGGACCTCTTCTTCGAACGCAAACCCCTTCACGGGGACCGTTTCAGCTCCATAAGGCAGTCTTGCCAGCACCCGGGGCATGGTCAGCCCGATATAGCGCGCGTCCTCGCTCTCGCGCAGCGACTGCCATGAGGCATAGGCTGGAGACGATACGATCTGTTGCAGATCCTGCGGGTTCGGCAGTTCCTGCCAGCTCTCCATGCGAAACAGGCGCGGGGAGGCGGCTGCTATGAAGGGCGTGTGAGCCGACGCGCAGATCCCGGACATATTGCGAAGGAGAGCGACGTCCTTCGGGTGATTTGAGAACTCGTAGGCGCCGATTAGGCATCCATACGGATTGCCACCAAGCATCGAGTATTCGTCGGTGTAGACTTTCTTGAAGATGGGACTTTGATCCCACATCTGGCCTTCGTAATCCTCAAGCGTATCGGCCAGTTCCTCCTTCGAAATGTTCATGACGCGGATCTTCAGCTTCTGATCCGTCTCGGTGTTATTCACGAGATACCACAATCCGCGCCACGTCCCTTCCATCTGGAGCACTTCGGGCGCATGGAGGATCTCGTTGACCTGCTCGGTCAGAAGCTTGTCGATGCCGGAGATCAGGGATTTGATCGACTTGATCGCGTTCGACGAGATGACAGCCGATTCCGAGCGCGACCGCGCAGCAAGGGCGAGATTTCGAACGAGGGCCTGAAGCTTCTCGCTGTCATCCTTCTTGACCTTGAAGTCCTTTTCCAAGAGCTCGCTGAATTCGCCGAGATCCACTCCTTCCGCTTCTGCGACACCGGCAATGGCGGCTTTTTCCTGTTCGGCCATGGCTCAGACCTCCGACTTGCTGCTGTCTTCGATCGCCTGGTCAGCGATCTTTCCCAGGAGGGGCTCATTGTTCAAAAGCTGGGCGATGCGTTTTTCCGCGTCGATGCGACCGTCCATGAAGCCGAGCAATTCCTCAAGCTGGCGGCGCATCCTCAGAAGCTCGGCGAGTTGAGGGACTTGTTCTGCAACACGATCCGGCGCGAAATCGGCCATGCTCGTAAAGGTCAGGTCTACCGCAAGCTCTTCATCGCGTTCTTCGCCGGGAGGCTGGGGAAGAGTGTTCTTCACGCGCGCCTTGACGCGCGGGCTGAGGGCTTCCATGAAACGGCCAAACCGGTTTGCGTCGGTCTCGACAAAAGCGCGGTCCCGTATGGATTTGCGCGCCTCAGGCGTCTCGGAGGCGCCGGCAAGGTCGGCCATCACGCCCATCACAAACGGCAATTCGATCGTTGTCGGGCTGCCGTATGTTTCCACCTCATAGGCGATCTGGACGCGAGGCGCCCGGTTTCGTTCAATTACCTTCGCCTTGGTTTCGCTCATAGGTCACCTTTCGTCCCGAGATTTCTTGTTTTCTGGCACCCCGGCCAGGAGCCGGAACTCCTTCAAGCCGGAGGGCGCCAAGTCCTCCATCAGTTCCAGAAAATTCATCGGCACCATGCGTTTGATCCTGCGCGCCAGATGAGGAATAGGGCTCGACGGCTCGGTGCGGTCGTAGAAGTCGATGACGAGGTCGATGCACCTCGTGACCTCCTCGCGCGAGGCAAGGCGCGCCGGAAAGGCTGCAGCCGGTCCGTTGTAGGTCGAATCCGCGCCGAAGCTCGTTTGCCGAAGCGTCGTGTCACGAACGACGATTTCCTCGCTAGCGACCTCCTGTCGGGAGTCTGGTTGCGCCCGCTCGAGCGTCGAAATCACCCGTTGAAGGAACCGGCCCAAGTCGGACAATGCGAAGCGCACGTCACCGCCCATCTGCCGGTTGAGCGATGCTTCGAGGTCTGCCAATGCAGCCGCCGCGGCACGTGCATTGGCGATAAGCTCGATCGCTTCCGCCGAGGATTGCTCCGCAAATGCGGCGCAGCCTATTCTCATGCGATCCAATAAGCGGTCATGCTCGCTGACGAGTGACGATTTCTCTGTCTCGCTCAGTCCCGGTGCCGCCTCGGCAAGGGCCGTTCGGGTGTCGATCGATCCGCGCTCCAAATCCCTGCCGGTGAACGGGCCGACACCATGGGGCGCAAAGAAGGTCATCTTCCGAAGGTCGCCCAATAAGCCATCCTTGTCGTTTTGCAGTTGGAGAAGTGCATTCGTCCGGCGCAGGGCCGCATCCCGAGGAGGGGAATCCCGCCGAAGCTCTGGGTGCATCGTCTCCCAATGCGCGTCGAAAGTCCGAGCGATCAGGTTAAGCCCCGAGGCCAGGCCGGCAAGACCCTGTTCATTTGCAAGGGCTCGAGTCACGATCACCAGGAGCCGCAGGTCCCGCCCGTGCTGACGCAACTCCTCAGATTTCTGCAGAACGGTTGTCCAGTCAACGGGTACTTCGGCCCTTGCTACGGGATTGTTCCGTTCGTCTCGGCTGATCTCGATCTGGGGTTGCATGAGGCGTTCCAGTTCGTGGAATCGCCCATCGTTCCGCAAGCTTTCGCCAGAGGGGTTACTGCCATTCAGTGGACTTAGCCAGAGAGCGGAGTCGAACAACAGATCCCCCCGTTTACTAACTAACGTTCTCCTCTCGACGTACTTTTACCACAGTTTTTCAAGCTGTTCTATTTCCACCTCACTTCGTTCGCGATTAAGTTTCTAGTTCCGGGTATCGATCAGTCGGGTGGTCATAGAGAGGACCGAAACATGCCCGGCGGCTATCACCGCACGCAAATCTTCGGCAAAAGACTTGGTGGACTCGGTTGTGGGGCGAAGATCAGGGAAAAGCGGTTGGTTGGTCTGCATGACGATAACCAGACTTCTGCCGAACGTGCTGTCGACGGCGAAGGAGAGCTTCGCAGGATCGACTGCACCCTCGGCCGTCGGATAGGCAACCCGGATGGTTCGCATTCCCTCGGAAACGGTTCCGAGGGAGGCAAGCGCATGATCGGGTCTTTTGATATTCGGAAGAACGTTGAAGAGATTACCAGTGACGTCGGCGATGGCGACCCACAAGTAGCCCTCGTCCAGCGTGGCCGGCGCCAGCACGTCGATAACCGGATTATCGCCTACGGAGTAGATTCCGGACATGTTCGGTTCGGACTTGTCGCCGTATCCGAGAACGATTGTCATCGGACCCTGCCTTGCATCCGGCAGCAATTCCTGAACAACGCATAGCTGGCTGTTGAGCACTGTGGCGTCGAAGCGCAGCTCGCGGTCCCCAAGATGCGGGGCAAGCGCCTGCTGAACGGTCTGGATGTCCTTGCTGGAAGCGACGTTTCCTCGGACCGAGACGATGGCTCCAAGAGGATAGGTACCTGTCTCCGGACGTGGAAGAAGGAGTGGCCCGCAGGTCTCCAGCGGCACTAGAAGCGATTTCAGTTGATCCGGCGACAAATCGCGCGGCCCAGCGGCGATCCGCACGACAGGTTCATAGCCGATCCCTTTGGCCGCCTCAGCAAATCGGGTCGACGCAGCCTCCCGCCCGTTCGTATCGGGTGCAAGTCCGGTGAGGCGAACCGTTCGATCGGCAACTTCCAGCTTCCACTCATCTAATGGAGCGGCGAGCGCAAGAAAGCCAGCTATGTCCTCAGACCAGTGTTCGGACGGTGCACCGCCAGCAAGAGTGAGCTTGCCCGCGGACGAGGGCACGCCGACCGCTTCGGCAAATTTAGTGATGATTGACTCTCGTTGGTCGGCATCGGGAGCAAAACCGGTGAGCGTGGCTCGCCCCTGTCCGTCCACCCCGGCAACGAGCTTGTAAGGCGTAGCTATTGGAAGCCTTGTCGTCGACAAGTCCTCATACGCCCAGAATAGCAAAAGCCCTGCGATTGCAACCAGCGCCCCGATGGGCAAGGCGAGCCATGGTCGCCAATTGGCCTTCGTGAAGCGCCCGCTTCGCTGCGCACCGCCGACACCGGGCTGCAGCAACCGCGAAATTTCCTTGACGACGGCGGCGGCGCTTGGCGGCCGGTGGGCAGGGTCGGGCTGAGTGAGATCGTCAATCAAGGTCTTGAGCGGTTCTGGGACGGCAGACGTGTCAAGCCGGCATTCCTTACGACGAATGATTTCGCCCGGGCTCTGTCCGACGTCCGGGATACTCCCCCGAAAAGTGGCGAGCAGCGATGCTCCCAGGGCATAAAGGTCAGAGCGCGGCTCCGCCCGACCATGCATCTGCTCCGGCGCGGCATATTCGTACTTGCCGGCAAACTCGTTGCCAACGATCGTGCGGGCACCTGTGGTGCTGTCCTTCGCGATGCCAAAGTCGATTATGACGGCTTCCTCCGGTCTGCCGTCACGCAGGATGATATTGTCCGGTGAAAGATCGCGATGGACGATCTTTCGCTCGTGGGTCGCGACCAGTCCTTCGGCCACTCTGTGTGCCACCACCAGCAGATCTCGCGGGGAAGCCCCGCCGCGCTCGAGCCACTCGCTGAGCGGGGTGCCTGCTATATGGTCCATAACCAGGTATACGTGCCCGTCGCCCGTCTGACCGCAGTCGGTGTAGCGAACGACTGCGTCGTGGGAGATGCTGCGCATCTCTTCTTCTCGCTTCATGAGCTCGAGGTAACTGGCATTTGCCGACAGCTCGCGCTTCAGTGCCTTGATCGCCACCACACGGCCGGTAATGCGATTGCTTGCTCTGTAGACTTCGCCCGTTCCGCCGCGACCCAGGACACCCTCGATCTCGTAGGTGTTGTTGAGCACCTGGCCTTTGCGAAAGATATCCCCGGGTAGTGAATCGAGCATATGGAGTCTCCAAACGCACCCAATGGAAACCACACTACCACAATATTCATCAAGAACGCGCTGCTGATTATTTGTCAAGAATACTGTAATGTGGCACGCTGTGACTAGTGATCCCAGACTAGAGGCGCCCATTCAAAAACAATGGCAGGAGCCCGACCGACATGCAGCAGAACATGTCTTCTCCAAGCTTCAAGCGCAAGGAACTGGTCGGCAAGCTCAACCCCGCGTGCCTGCGTGCATTCAAGGCGGCGGCGGACGCGGCGAAGCTTCGTGGCAACCCTTACGTCGAGCTCGTACACTGGATTGAACAACTGACGCTTGTCGACCGCGCTGATTTTCAGTTGATCCTGAGGGATGCCGGCGTAGATCTCGGCCGTCTTGCCGCCGACATGGCGAGGGCGATAGACAGGCTACCCTATGGTGCAACTTCCATCGAGGAGTTTTCCGATCACATCTTTCACGCCATCCAGGAGGCGTGGAGCCTGGCCAGTCTGCAGTTCGGATCAGAAGAGGTGCGTGGAGCCTTTGTCCTCATAGCGTGCAGGAAGGTGCCCGTGCTTGACGGGCTTTTATCGAAGATCAGCGGTGAATTCGATCGGATCGATGCGGACTCCATTATCGCCCGGTTTGACGACGTCCTCGCTGGGTCACTTGAAAGCGCCGGCAACAAAGAGACTCCGGAACCATCCCGGAAAAGACGCCAGGCAGGTGGTGACTCTGCATTGGCGAAATATGCCGTGGATCTCACTCGACGTGCACGCGACGGAAAAATTGACCCGGTTCTGGGTCGCGATCCAGAGATACGGCAGATCGTCGACATCCTCATGCGTCGGCGACAGAACAACCCGATCCTGACGGGTGAAGCCGGTGTGGGTAAAACCGCAGTGGTCGAAGGCTTTGCTCTTCGCCTTGCAGCAGACGATGTGCCGCCGCCTCTGAAAGGAGTGTCGCTCCACATGCTCGACATCGGCTTGATGCAGGCCGGGGCGAGCGTCAAGGGTGAGTTCGAAAGGCGGCTGAAGACAATCATCGATGAAGTTCAGGCATCAGAAACGCCCATTATTCTCTTCATCGACGAAGCTCACACGTTGATCGGGGCAGGCGGTGCAGCGGGGACAGGAGATGCTGCAAATCTTCTTAAGCCTGTCCTGGCACGCGGTGAGCTTCGCACGGTCGCCGCAACGACCTGGGCCGAATACAAGCAATACATCGAGAAAGACCCCGCTTTGACGCGACGTTTCCAGGTGGTCAAGGTCGAAGAGCCCGATGAAGAGGGGGCCGTCTTGATGCTACGCGGTGTGGCAGGCGTGTTGGAGAAGCATCATCAGGTGCAGATTCTGGACGAGGCGATCGAGACGGCCGTCAGCCTTTCGCATCGCTATATCCCGGCACGCCAACTGCCCGACAAGGCGGTCAGCCTCCTGGACACCGCCTGCGCGCGCGTGGCTGTATCGCAGCACGCAACACCGGCGGAAGTCGAAGATCTTCTGCGACGCAAGCAATCTCTCGAGATCGAAGAGGGGATCATCCGGCGCGAAGGCGCGATCGGCATCGAAACGCAGGACCGTCTGCCCAAGGTTGCAGCCACTCTCGCCGAAACCGAATCCGCTTTGCAAGCGGCAAAGGCTCGCTGGGAAGAAGAACAGTCGATGGTCTGCGAAATTCTCGACCTGCGAGCGCGGCTGCGCGAAAAGGGAGTTGAACTCGACCATGCATTGGCCAACGGTGCGGCAGGCGAGAACATCGCGGTGGATCAGCCCGCGCCGGGAGTCAGCAATGGAGAAATCGCGGACCGGGACGCAGACCTTATACGACTCAAGGCGCTGATGGCGGAACTTGCCGAATTGCAGGGTGAAACGCCGCTCATCCTGCTCTCCGTTGACAGGAATGCCGTAGCCTCAGTGGTACAGGACTGGACAGGTATACCGGTCGGCCGAATGCTGACGAGCCAAACGGAAAAGGCACTACAGCTAGCGAACGTCCTGGCGGAGCGTGTCGTCGGTCAGGACCTTGCAATGGAAGCGATCGCTCGGCGCGTGCAGACCAGCCGAGCCGGATTGGGCTCTGCCGAAAAGCCGGTCGGCGTTTTTCTGCTCTGCGGCCCGTCCGGGGTCGGTAAGACCGAAACTGCACTGGCTCTCGCCGAGGCGCTCTACGGAGGCGAACAGAACCTGATTACCATCAACATGTCGGAATTTCAGGAGGCGCACACAGTCTCCACCCTCAAGGGCGCGCCTCCCGGCTATGTCGGCTATGGCAAGGGGGGTGTTCTGACCGAAGCTGTCAGGCGACGGCCCTATTCCGTCATTTTGCTCGATGAAGTTGAGAAGGCGCATCCGGATGTCCACGAGATCTTTTTCCAGGTTTTCGACAAAGGAATGATGGATGACAGCGAGGGCCGAAGGATCGACTTCCGAAACACGCTCATCCTGCTGACTTCGAACGTCGGGTCAGAAGCCATCATGAAGCTTACCGACGGCGGCCGGATGCGGCCACCGTTTGAGGAGATGGAGGCCGTGCTGAGGCCGCAATTGCTGAAGGTGTTCCCGCCGGCATTTCTGGGACGGGTCATCGTTGTTCCCTATTACCCGCTCTCCGACGCAATGATTGAAGCAATCACACGGCATCACTTCGGCAAGATCGCCCGCCGGTTACGCGGCAGCCACGACGCTGAGCTCATCATCGAAGACGGAGTTCTGGAATTGGTCAGGGCGCGTTGTATCGAGGTTGAGTCGGGTGGCCGCATGATCGACGCGATCCTGACCAACACGCTTCTGCCTGCTTTGAGCAAGGGCGTTCTGAATAGGGCGCTCGAAGGCAAACGCCTGACCAAGGTCACGGTCGGCGCATCTGCGGAAGGCTTCACCTTCGCGTTCGAATAGGCGGCAGCCCTGCAGTCGTCCTGTTTCGGCCGCATCCTTGACCCTTAACTAATTGCCTGAAACTCCACGCGCCGGTTCTCGTCAGCCTTCGGGTTATCCGGGTTGAGAAGAAACTGCTCGCCTGCGCCGACCGCCTCGAGACGTTCGAGAGCGATGTGGCACTCGTCCACGAAGAACCGCGTGACTTCCTTCGCGCGCAGCATTGACAGCTTCTGATTGTAGGTTGCGCCTCCGACGGCATCCGTATGCCCTATGACTCGCACGAGTTTGATGTCCATTTCATTCATGACTCTGCAAAGCTGACGCAGTGTCGCTTTTTGATCCGGGGCGATGGCAGCGGAATCGAAGGCAAAATTGACGCGCACATTTATCTGGTCAGATGGCGGCAGCTTCCAATAGGTCTGCGGATCGGTGGTCGTCTCGGCGGACACTGCCGTCATCGTCGACGCCCCCGTTGCGGAGGGCGTCGAGGGCTGAACCAGATCGCTGCTGTCTGGGGAGGACTGGACGCTTTGGGTCTGAGGGGAGGGAGGGGACGCCGGAGCAATTTTCGCTTCGTCGGTCGCTTCGATTGTAAACGGCGTGGCTTCTGCCGCTGCCCCGGGATTGGTAAGGACCAGGCCGCGCGCTGCTCCGAGCTTCGGGTCCCGTGCGGCCTTGAACAACTCGATTTGTCGCTGAAAGCGCTCTTTGAGCGTGGAATCGGTCAGTTCCTGTGCCTTCACGTCACTTTGCTGGCCGAAGAATAGAGCAAGAAACACCGTCAGATTCGCGGTCAACAGGCGCATCATCTTAGGCTCCCTTTGGCGAAGAGGTTTCGCCTTCTACAAAATTACTATAGGATAACTTTAGGGGCAACCGTCCAGAGAGCGGCTTCGCGATGGAGCGAATTGGAGGGTTCATCTGTCCATGAGCCAGAATTCGCGGGACAGTTCATCGACGCGCGTGCCGAAGCGGCTGGGCAGGCCGGAAGGGGCGGGACTGAGCCACACCGGTCACGTGCGCAAGAGCAATGAGGACGCGATTCTCACTGATCCTTCAGGCGCACTTTGGGCTGTTGCCGACGGAATGGGCGGCTACGGCCATGGCGACGTCGCGGCTGACATGGTCATCGAGCAGCTTGCACTTCTCCCGCACGCACCGATTTCGTGTGCTCACCTCGTTGGAGCGATCCAGGCAGCAAATTCCGCCATACGGCGCTGGGCAGCCTCGGCCAATGTCGAGCAGATGGGCGCAACAGCAGTGGCCGCGCTTATCGACGGCGAGGTCGCGACAATCGCATGGGTGGGAGACAGCCGGGCCTACCGTTTGCGAGGAGGGGAGTTGTCTCAGCTTACACGCGATCACTCGGTTGTGCAGGAACTTCTCGATGGCGGGCACCTCACGCCCTCCGCAGTGTGGCAGCACCCGCAAGCTCACGTTGTAACTCGCGCAATTGGAGCGGCCGATCGGCTGGATGTGGACACGACCGAGGTCGCGCTGGAGCCGGGGGACGTTTTGATTCTTTGCTCCGACGGTTTGACCGACTGCGTTGCAGAGCCCGAGATCACCTCATTGATGAAAGCGGAATCGACACCCGCGGCCGCCTGTCGGCGACTGGTCGCCGCCGCTCTTGACCACGGTGCTCCGGATAACATCTCTGTTGTTGTGGTTCGGATAAACGGAGCCGCAGCGCCTTGAGGCCATTGAACCCGATCGCGGCCGTCGTCATTGGCATGAGCATCATTCTTGCTGCGGCGACCTTTGCGTTCGTCGCAGACCTGCTTCGCAACACAGAGCCGAATCCGAATGAGGCAAGAATCGACCGACTCGCGCAACAGCTTGCCAAACAGGAAGGAGAAATTCAGGCGCTGCGTGCCGAACTGAGCGCTCTCAAGAGAGAGCTTTCAGAACTGGCGTCGGCTCCCCGCCCTGAACCCGTTCCGCCCACCCAGGAAGTGCCGCCGCTCGACCAACCTGACACCGAACAGTCATTCTCGGTGGACCAATTCGGTGGCATGGCGCCGCCACAGGAAACCGAAAACCTGACTGAACCGATGCAGTTGGCAAAGAAGCGCTTTAACGACGGCATCGTCCGTCCGAAGCCGGGGGTGCTCCGCGAAATCCTTGGCGAGCCGCGAACCACCTATTCCACGAGCTGCCAGCCGGTCACCAATGCGAAATTGGTGAGAACCCTGGAGACCCGCAATTTCGGGAACTTCCGCCTGACGATGATCAGGCCTGCGCTCGAATCGCTGAGCCAGGTGTTGGAGCGCCTGAAAAAGGAGGAGCCGGACATCTACGCTGCGATCGGGACAGCTGGTGCGCTTTGCGCGCGCTACGTGCGTGGTTCTGCAAAGTCCGTATCCTCGCACGCTTGGGGGGCCGCCGTCGACCTGACGCTCAAGAAGGACCTCGACAGGATGGGGGATGGCAGCACGCAATTCGGACTTGTGGTGCTCGCAGAGTTTTTCAACGATGCCGGCTGGTACTGGGGTGCGGGCTATAGTCGCGAAGATTCCATGCATTTCGAGGTCGGCGAAGCGCTGCTTCGCAAATGGGCCGCGGAGGGCAAGCTGTGAAAGACCTTACCCGATCTCCCGGTCACGAAGGAATGCGAGCGGACATTCTTCCTGCACTGGCACAGCCACTGCTTGCCCTGGCAAAGCGGGCCGAAAGCGAAAAACGGCCCGACCCGAATGAGTTGGCCGCAACTTGCCGCACACTCGTGGCTGCGTTCGAGACCGAAGCGCGTCGCAAGAACGTTCCGCCGGACTGGCTTCTGGATGCACGCGACGCGCTCGTCACTTTGCTTGATGCCCGTGCACGCAATAATCCGGCGCTGCCAGTTCGACGATGGGAGCGGGCGCTGGCGGCCGCGCTTCCGATCAGTCGCTTTGACCCAAGACGTCTCGCCGAACGGGCGGCCGAGGCGGCGCGAGGCGGTCCGGCGCGGCGTGATCTCGCCCGTTTCCTCGGCCACTGCAATGAAGCTGTTCAAGCTGCCCATTCGGCCGGTGAGAAGCATAGAACGCGGGCAGATCGCGGCCTGGTTTACTTTGCGGTCGCCTGCTTCTTCTCGATAATGGCGGCTTGGGCAATATGGGCCGAGTGGCGGTTTCGCGAGCAGCTGTTGGCGCAATTGCCTGACGTGGACCAGGTCATCGAAGCGGGCATCACTGCAACCCCTTCCGCGCGCGCGGCCCAGCTCGATGCCTTCGCCGCAGCGGTTCGCCTCATTGAGCAGGACGCTGACAGGTCACCGCTCGGCCTTGTTCGTTATCTCGAGAGCGTAGATCCCGGTGCAACTGCGCACCGCCGCTACAGCGAGGCGGCGAACGCACTTATTGCGGAGCCTCTCGCCGAGGCACTTGGGATTGCCCTGGCCACGGAAGGGGAGGCGAATGCGCTTTACGATTCCCTGCGGGCATGGTCGATACTGAAGGGAACCTCGGACTGGCAGCCACGCTTTCTGGCGGGGTGGGTCGTCGATCGGGCCCGGACCTTCCCCGAACTGGCATATCTCGCCGACCATGTTGCCGCTATGTCCAAGGCCACGCCCGCCATTCCATCTCCGGATCCCGAGACGATTGCCCAGGCCCGCCAGTTCGCTTCTGAAGGCTCGGCGAGCGAGCGCGCCTTGCTGGAACTGACGCGCGGCGAGGAAGCGGCAGCACTCCCGTCATGGTCCTTTAACAACGCTATCCCTGGCCTTGACGCGATTTTGATCCACAGTTCAGGTCTGGCGATCGAACGTGAGATCCAGGGCATCTATACGGAGGCTGGATGGAATTATGCGCGGTCAGGCGGCGCAAAGCAGGCGATCCGGCGGGCAATTTCGGAGGCTGCAACGCTTCTCACGGCTAAGGGCACGACGACGACCGAGGCCGTAATGGATCTTCTTCAAAAACACACATTGGAGGAATGGTCGCGCTACTTGGGTGACCTTCGCGTCCGGCCGTTCTCCGATCAACCCACCGCCGTAATAATCAGCGGTGCGCTGAGCGCTAGCAATTCGCCGCTTGCGGCGCTTATTCGGGAGGCCTGGCGCCAGTCCGGCGGCACCGACCGCAACCGGAGCCACGCCAACCAGCTTCGCATTGCAGCCGCATTGGGACCGGCCATACAGTTCGTCGAACAGGGGCGGATGTCGGAAATCACCCATCTCTTCGTATCGTTGAATGTCGCCCTCTCGGTTCTCGATGCAGACGCCGAGCCTGGAAAGAAATCCCTCATGGACGCGCAGGAGCGCGCCAACTCGATTGTAGCATTGCAGCAAGCCCCCCTTCTTGTGGTGCAGATCGTCGAGGATGTGATTGCCCAGACGGTTGCGCCAAGAGAGCCCGAAGCTCCTGCGGATCCTGTCCCACAGTCAAGACCACAGACACCGTGGGGGGCCGAGATCGCGACCGCCTGTCGGGCGACCGTGAATGGCCGGTACCCCTTCTTTGATGGCCCCGACGCGGATCTTTCCGCGGTGGCTCGAATTTTCGCGCCGAACGGCTCTGTGGGGAGCTATTATCGTGCGCAATTGGCGCAATTGATGGACACGTCGACGACCCCGTGGCGCTGGAAGCCGGAAGCGCGTCTTTCCGGCTACACACCGGAAAGCGCTGCCTTTTTCCAAAAAGCGCTTGCCGTGGGCGACGCTCTTTTCGAGCAGGGGGCGACTCCTCACGCTCCGGTAACGCTGGAGGCACTCGCTCAAAGAGGAGCGGCAACCATCTCGATCGGTGGTGCTCATGCTCCGGTCGTCACGTCCGGGGACGCGGTCAAGTTGACCTGGCCAGGGCCCTCGCCCACGCGCGGCTTCGAGATTTCCTTCGACAACGGCACGGTGGTCGAGAAGAAGAGCGCACGCGGTCCGTGGGGGCTTTTGCGGTTCCTGGACGGAACACGTTTGCGGCCGCGTGAGGGCGGCCGACGCTTCCTGATTGATGTGCGTGGGAAGGGCGCCCGGGCCTATCTTCAGATGTCTTTCACCAAACCCGCAAATCCCATAGCTGCGCGTGCACTGCTGCGGGGCCTAACCTGCCCACTCGCTCTCTAACCTCGGGTTTCCTGAGACATGCGGTCCGGCTTGGATCACGCTCGAGGATTGCGGAGAACACGGCGTTCCCGCGGTCCGGGTGAAGCAGGTTGACGGAAACGGTGCTCTCAAAATCGGGTCGTGGCATCCGACCAATCTGACTCAACTCGGCTGGGGCAGCAATCCCGACCTCCCGTCGGCAACCCGCAATCCGTCTGCTGCCGCGGGTGACTTCCTAGCAGATTCCTTACTTGCGCGAATGGGCCCTGCAGCGCGACAGCCAAGATGTGATCTCATCCAGATTGTCCCTCTACAGCTTCGGCCTGAAGGTAGGGGCGACGACGCGGCGCACTTACGCGGGGCGCATGCGCGAACTGATTGCCGGCCATTCGACCCTGGAGGCGATCGGGACGGCACTATTGAAGGTGCGCGACGCGCTTGTGCATGAATTTGCAGGTTTTGAGCGCAAGCTGCGCGCCATCGCCCGCCACGCACAGCGGTTGATGACGACGCCCGGCGTTGGTGTCCTGGTGGCGCTGACGTTTGTGGCGGCCGTCGATGCGTCGGAGCGATTCGGCTCATCCGGCGCGGTGGGGCCGCACTTCGGATTGACGCCGAAGAAGTATCAATCGGGCGAAACCGATCATAGCGGTCGCATCTCGAAGATCGGCGATGGCAGCGTGCGGACCGCGCTCTACGAGGCGGCCAACGTCATCCTGACGCGACCGGTCAAAGGTTCCGATCTGAAGGGCTGGGCATTGGCGGTCGCAAGGCGTGCCGGTCCCAGAAGGCGCGCGTGGCGCTGGCCCGCAAGCTGGCGGTGGTGTTGCATTGCCTGCTCAGGGACAGGACCAACTTCATTGCTCATAAGGCAGCGCCAGCCCTGGCGGCTTGATCGGAGGGACTACAAGACAGGCTTTCGGACGGGGCCCTCCGCAGCAAGGTCCCTTCGCCGGATGGGTTAGGCCGCTATGCGATCAGCAGCACGCGGTGACTGCGCCTCTAAAAGATTGGCCAACCGGTCCTCAGCAGACCCCATAGAGCAGCGGCAAAGCTCCGACTGCGGACAGAAGCAAGCACTCGGCGAGGGATTAAGTGCACAAGGGATTCACGCAACGCCCGTTACAGGAGATCGCATAATGGATCAACGGGAACGTGCTACGGCTTCCCGTCTTCCCTGCGGCGTAGGAGTTAAATGGGAAAGCGATCCATTCTTGCCAATTTTTGCCATTGCCGTTATGGTCTCTCGTATGGGCACGATGAACATTTCTCTACCGGACCACTTGAAGAGCTTCGTCGATGAGCAGGTTGCGGGGCGGGGCTACGGGACGAGCAGCGAGTATATCCGCGAACTGATCCGTCGAGATCAGGACCGTCTTGTTCTGCGCCGGCTTCTGCTTGACGGAGCATCGTCCGCACGGTCCGAACCGGTCGACGGGCATTACTTCAGCAGTCTTCGCGATCGAGCACGTGGTCGGCACAGCAAGTGAATAAATCGATTATTCCCCGAGAGCTTGCTCGCAGTGATGTCGAGGCAGCCGTCGATTACTATGCTCGCGAAGCTGGATCCGAAGTCGCTCCCGGCTTCATCGACGCCCTTGAAGATGCTTATGATCTGATCGCAAGCCATCCGGAGGCCGGATCATTGCGTTATGCATACGAGTTGGGGTTGCCTGATCTGCGGAGCGTTTCGCTGAAGCGATATCCCTATCTAATCTTTTATCGTGACCAGCCAGATCATGTCGACGTCTGGCGTGTGCTTCATGCCAAACGCGACATTCCGCAGGGGATGCAGGAGCCAGATAATCATTGAATGCAACTTTTCCGCAGCCGTGGGGCCTTGAAAGATTGTGGGGCTGCGGTTCGAATCCACTCACATCAGGTCTTTTGTCAATTGTTCATCCGAGTGGCATCGAATTTCTCCTGGGTGAGCGGATCCGCGGTCTGAGCCCATAGCAATACCGGCCCGTTCCCGGGCCTATACAACCTCACATCCGGTCGCCGCTCTCACGCGGCTGCACCATTATCCCGCATTCGACGGGCACGGGCTCAGGAGAACGGGACCAAACTCAAGATCGGCATTTAAAGGCCAAAAGGATTCCCGGTCCGTTCACCTGGATCCGTCAGGGCTGATCAGGCCCTGCGGATTAGAAACTGTGTTTCGCAGCAGTTTGTGTTTCAGGCGGTTTTCATGATCACACCTTCGATCACGACGCCGGAGCTCACATACTTCCAGAGGGCCACGAGCAGCTTACGCGCGAGCGCCACGATCATTGGGGTCTTTAAGCGGCCTGCGTTCCGAGCGATGCGTTCTTTGAACCATAACGTCAGCGTCGATTTTGGTTGATGCCGCAACCATAGCCAGGCGAGCTCGACCATGGTGGCTCGCAAACGCGGATTTCCCGCCTTGGATACACCCTGTTCGCGGTTGACGTTACCGCTTTGCCAGGGGGAGGGGCAAGGCCTGCGTACGAGGCGATTTGGCGTCGATTGTCGAAGTGTCGGAACAGCCCTTCGGTGTAGAGTATAGTAGCGAATTCTGGCCCTATTCCCTTGATGCCCAAAAGGGCGGTCGCTTCCTTCGGTGTCTCCGACGTCTCGCGGACGATCAAGGCATCTCGCTCGGCTTCTACAGCCTTGATTTGTGTGAGCAGCAATTCGAGGCGATCGAGTTCTCTGCAGATTTCTGCTTTCAAATGTTTCGAGAGCGGCCGACCATCGCCAGTCTGAAGCTCGTCCAGACGCTCGCGGCGATCTCGATTGACAGGTTGGTAATCCCGAATTCCTTGCGTGAAGAGCAGCCCCTTTATGCGATTGACGTGGAAGACACGTTCCGCAATCAGAGTTTTCCGCTCCCGTCCAATCCGTCGGTTGTCGTCTTCCTCGGGCGAGAGAAGTTTGACCATTGAGCACGCACGGGGCTCGCCACGTTTCCATGCCATCAATGCGCGGATCAGCGTTTCGCCGTCGATACGGTCCTTCGCCCGGCGATGCCGGCGCGGCATGGCAATCGATGCGGCCTCTACGATGTGGGTTTCTATCCAAGCTTCCTTGCTCAGCATTCGTCCCAGCCAGAAGCCATCCAGTCCTGCCTCTTGAATCACCACCATTGGGTAAAGTGTGTTCTTTCGCCATTTGGCCTTCTGGCGAAGCGCGGCAAAACACGAAAACGGGCCAGCAATGTCGCCTCCGGTGATGGTGTGTCGGGAAATCTTCTCGCTGCAAGGTGACAGAGCTGTCACCAGCCAGGTCGATTTGCTCAATTCCAACGAGACGAAAATTGCGCCAAGATCGACGAGAGTAGCGGTTTGCGCTTGAGATTGATCTGCTGTCATCGGCATGGTTGGCCTCCAGAGAGTTTTCTAGCGACCTCACTCTGCCACGGTGCAGGCCGCTACTCACCCCTGATGGGATCTCAAGGCGACCGTTCGTCAGCGTTGCTCCCGCAATCTATGCCAAAAGATTAAAGCTACACCCGTTGCACACCTTGTGCGTCGTCACTGGCGGCGAACAGATGCGCCAATTCGGTCAGAATATCGTTGACAGCCAATGCCGGCTCGGACAGCGGAAACTGATCCGAGACGCAAAGTGAAATTCTTACATTCATCAATGGCTTGGTGATCCGGAGAACCGCCACGTCTTCATCGGAATCGCGGGTGGCATTGGCGGCCGACCATGGCAGGATCGTCGAGCCCATGCCCGCGCTGATCGCCTTTGCCATGGTTGGTAAGGACTCGATCTCGGCAATCAATTTAGGAACCAGGCCGACGCGTCGGAAGGTCGTGTCGACGACCTTCCTTACCGTGTGGATGTTGGTCGGCAGCATCAGTTCGAGATCCGCCAGTTGCTGAACCGTGATCTCTTCCTTTCCGCTCAGGAATTCGATCCGGCTGCGTGGTGCGACCAGGAAGAGGTTCTCGTTCAAGAGCGGCTCGAAGGTCACCCCGCGAATGGGACCGGGATCGTAGATGAATGCGACGTCGAGCTTTCCGGTCATGATCATCTCGCTGATGACGCCGCCAAAATTCTCGTTGATATGGAGGAGAATGTTTGGGTAACGCGCGCGAACGGTCTGCAGCAGGGGAAGGGCGAGGACCGAAGCCGTACTGAAGGGAGCTAGCCCCACCGATACGCGTCCCGCTACCACGTTGCCGGACGACCTGATGTCGGCCTGTGCCTGATCGAGCTGACGCAGGATTATCTGTGCGTGGCGGTAGAGCGCGCGGCCTGCTTCCGTCGGCACGACCCCCTGTTTCGAGCGGATCAACAGCTTCTTTCCGAACTGGCTTTCCAGCGCAATGATCTGCTGGCTGAGCGCGGGCTGTGCGACGTGCAGGATATCGGACGCCCGTGTGAGGCTACCGATATCGACGATTTTCACGAATGCCTGTAGGCGGCGTGTATCCAACAGCGAAGTTCCTCCGACACCAAAGCATCATAGCAATCGTGGTCACCGACGAACATGCCAACAGCCTGTTTTATTGGAAGTATAACAAATACCGATCACCCCATATTCAAGTGATCTTTTGCACGGAGATGGGCGAGGTTTAGCCTTACCTTCAGCGAAAATGCGAAGGACAGGCACTCAATGGCATTCTCCGACTATAATACCGCACTTGTAACCGGGGCATCCACCGGCATGGGAGCAGTCATCGTCGAGCGGCTCCAGCGCGAAGGGTTGACGGTTCATGCCCTGGCGCGCAATGCGCAGCGTCTGAACGCCCTTTCCGAGCGATGTGGCTGCATCCCGCATGTGGTCGATATATCGGACACCAAGGCGCTCACCGCTGCGGTCGGCGGTCTCGAAATTGATGTTCTCGTCAACAATGCCGGCGTTTCCCGCACTGGCAATATTTTGACGGCGGACGAGTTCGCGGTCGACGAGCAGGTCGAGGTCAACATCCAGGCGGTGCTGCATCTCATCCGGCTGCTGATGCCAGGCATGGTCGAGCGCGACCTCGGCCATATCATCAACATCAGTTCCATTGCAGGAACCTACAATTTCGGCGGCAACACGATCTACCACGCGACGAAGGCGGCCGTTCACCAGCTTTCGCGTCAGTTGCGGGTCGATGCCTATGGGAAGCGCGTTCGCGTCACCGAAATCTGTCCGGGTCGGGTGGAAACCGAGATTTTCGGCAGACTTCTTGGCGACATGGAAGAGGCGCAGCGTCGCTTCTACGACGGTTATGAGTCACTGAAACCGGAAGACATTTCCGATGCGATCGCTTTTGCAATCGCTGCTCCGCGGCACGTCAACATCGGTCATATCGAAATTCTTCCAACGTTCCAGGTCCCAGGCGGCCTGAATTTCGAAAGGCGATCCGGCGACTGACAGAGCCGGAAAGCACCAATCAAAACAAGGGGAACACAAGATGTTCATCAGCAAACGCAATCTTCTGAAATCCGCCGCCGCTGCGGCGCTTCTTACTGCTACCGCATTCCCTGCTCTAGCGGAAATGCGTATCAATCTGGCAGACGTTCTGCCCGAAAGCAATTTCATGGTGCGCAACGCGGCGAAGTTCGCTGATGCCGTGAAGCAGGCAACCAATGGTGAGGTGGTGATTTCCGTCAAGGCGGGTGGGTCTCTCGGCTTCAAGGGTCCGGACCAACTCACGGCCGTGCGCGACGGCCTCGTCGAGATGGCCGACATCAACATCTCCCAGCAGGTCGGCGTCAATCCGCTGTTCGGTGTGGAAGGTATCCCGTTTCTGATCGGTTCGATGGAGGAACTGAAGCAATATCATGCGGTCATCCGCCCCGTGTTCGAGAAGCTCGCGGAGCAGAATAACCAGAAGATTCTCTACATGGTGCCGTCGCCGGCCCAGTACATCTATCTGAAAGTGGAAGTCGACAATCTGGAGGGGTTCAAGGGCATTCCCGTCCGTGGTGCGGACAAGAACACGGTCGACATTGTCAACGCACTGGGATTGGCCGGTGTGGCCATGCCATGGGGCGAGCTCATCCCTGCGCTTGCCTCCGGCCGAGTCGAGGGCGTTGCGACATCAGCGACTTCTGGGGTCGATGGCAAGTTCTGGGAGTTCCTGGAATATATCTATCCTACGAACCACACGTGGGGTTCGAACATGGTAACGATCAACCTCGACGTCTGGAACCAGATTCCGGCCGAACAACAATCCGCCATCGAGAAGGCGGCGCGCGACCTCGAACCCGAATTCTGGGGCGTCTCACGCCAGGGCGACGTGGACAGCATCACGGCCATGACCGAAAAGGGCATGAAGCTCGTCGAAATCTCGCCGGAGATGAGGACCGAGATGGTGGCGCGAGCAGAAGCGCTGCAGAAGGAGTTTCTGGAGCGTGTTCCCGACGCAGCACCGCTCGTCGAGCAGTACAAAGCCTCCATGAAGGCGCAGTGACATGGCGAAGGCGCCTTCATCCGCGTTCGGGGCGATAAATCACACGGGACCGGTGGCCGCGCTCCAGCGCGCGGCCGACATGCTCTCGATTGCCGGCGGACTAATCGCCGCCGGCTGTATTGCCGCCTTGACGCTTCTGGTGCTGTCCGAAATCGCCGTAGCGACGCTTTCGAAGATTATGCCCGTCGTTCCGAACAGCATTCATGTCGGTTGGGAGTATAGCGCCTATCTGATGGGTGCGTCCTTCCTGCTCGGCGCTGGCATGACGTTGCGTGCCGGTCTCCAGATCCGGGTCGAGATGCTGATGCGTGCGGGTCACGGCCGCTTTGCGCGTCTGCTCGAAATTTTCTCCAGCGCGCTCGGCTCCGCCGTATCGGCTTTCCTGGCCTACGCGCTGATCCAGTTGTCGCTGCGAACCTATCGCTTCGGCGAGGTCTCACAGGACAGCTTCACGCCCCTCTGGATCCCTCAGGCCGTGCTGGCATTCGGCGCGCTGATCCTGGCGCTGCAGATGATTGCTCGCACGCTGAGCTGTCTCGTGGGACAGCCGGTGGACCGGCCGGAACTCGGCGCTGCGACGGCTATCGAGGGATAGATGCCGTCTCGCCGCCAATGCCCAGGCGGGCGGCAACATGGAGTACATCGACATGACTGCAATCATGGGCAGCCTTTTTGCTTTTCTATTCGGCTTCCTTGCAATTGGGGCGTGGATCGGCGTTGCGCTTCTCGCGACCGCCCTCGGCCTCGGCTACCTCTTCCTGACCGCGCCAATGGACAGGCTGCTGCCGCAATACGCGTTCAATATTCTGACAACACCCGATCTGGTCGCCCTGCCGCTCTTCGTGCTGATGGGAGAGTTTCTCTTCCGCACCAAGTTGTCGAAGGCGCTGTTCTCCGGCCTGGCTCCCTGGGCGGGATTGCTCCCGGGCCGGCTCCTGCATGTGAACATTGTCGGTTGTTCGATTTTCGCCGCCATTTCCGGGTCGTCGGCGGCGACGACCCAGGTCGTCGGCCGCATGACGTTGACCGAACTGCTGCGTCGCGGCTACTCGCCGGACATAGCGATCGGCAGCCTCGCCGGAGCCGGTACGCTGGGCTTCCTCATCCCCCCGTCCACTGTGATGATCATCTACGGTGTGCTGGCGGAGGAATCTGTGCTGCGCCTGTTTACGGCCGGGTTCATTCCCGGGGTGCTGCTCGCCGGGACGTTCAGTGCCTGGATCATGCTGCACACCGCGATGCGCAAGGATCTCGTGCCGGAAAGTGAGCGGGCTCTGCGCCACATGCCATTCTCGCAGCGACTGGGGGCGCTAAGGGAGCTCGGGCCGGCCCTGTTCCTCATCGTCTGTGTGCTGGGCTCAATGTATGCCGGCATTGCCACGCCGACGGAAGCGGCAGCGCTTGGCGTGCTCGGCGCGTTCATCCTCTCCTGGTCACAGAAAGCGCTGTCGATCGGAGTGTTGCGCGACATTGCCCTCGGCGCCGTTCAGACCTGTTCTGTGATGGGGATCATCATTCTCGGTGCAACCGTTCTCGGCAATATCAGCGCGACGCTCGGTATTCCCGATGCGGTGGCTGCGACGGTTTCGGCCTGGCAACTGTCACCGATCACGCTGATTATCGCACTGATGGTGCTCTACCTGATCCTCGGCACCGCCCTCGAAGGCTTCTCGATGATCGCCACGACATTGCCGGTCGTCCTGCCGATCGTGGAGCAGGCCGGCTTCGACAAGGTGTGGTTCGGCGTTTTTATCGTGCTCGTCGTCGAGATGGCCCAGATCACGCCGCCCGTCGCATTCAATTTCGCAGTGATCCAGAACATCACCGGGCGGGGCACGGGCTATATCGCTCGGGTAACGATGCCCTATCTTCTGATCATGATGGGCTTTGTCGTCTTCCTTGCACTCTTTCCGCAGATCGTGACATTCCTGCCGGACCTGATCTTGGGATAATCGCTCACGACTGCACAAACAGAATGGGCGGGTCCAAGACCCGCCCATCGTGATTCCAGGGTCTGTCTGACAGGCGATCACTCGTCGGTCGTGAGGCCCTTGGCGGCGAGCACAGCTGCAAGATTGCTGACTTCAATCACGCTCTTTCCCGCCTTGTAGGCAGCGATATAGCCTGCTTCGGCTTCCTCGCGTTCCTTCGATTTGACCGCGACGGCGTCGGCTTGCTCCCGCCGAACGACGACCACGCCGTCGGCATCGCCCCGGATGACATCGCCCGGGCGGATGAGTTCGCCTCCGACGATCACGTCGGCGTTGATCTGGCCCAGCGTCTCCTTGACCGTTCCCTTGACGCAAAGACTGAGCGAGAACACGGGCAGGCCGAGCTTGATGAGGTCGGCGCTGTCGCGAACGCCGGTGTCGGTGACGACACCGGCAATGCCCTTGGCCAGGCAGGCATTGGCGAGCACGTCGCCAAACGAACCGGCTTCCTCGTATTCGCCGGCTGAAACGACGATCACGTCTCCTGGCTTCGCATAGGCGATCGCCACCTGCAGCATGATGTTGTCGCGCGGCGCACATTTGACCGTAAAAGCCGGTCCGCAGACCGACATGGCGCGATCCACCGGCTTGATGCGCGAGTTGAGCGCGCCGAGCCGCCCCTGCGCCTCATGGATGGTGGCAACGCTATGGCGCGACAGCACCTCCACGCTTTCGGGAGACGCGCGCTCGATTTTTGTCCGGACATGGACCATGGGATTCCTCCTTGGAAAAAGCGGCGCTGGCCGCATCGGGTCATTCGAAACGTCAGGAGAGCGAGGCGCACGCCTTGGCGATGCGGTCACATGCCTCGTTGATTTGTGCCTTGGATGTAGCGATCGACAGCCGGAAATAGGGTGACAGCCCGTAGGCCGCGCCATGGATGGCAGCAACGCCGCAATCCAGAAGATAAAGGACAAAGTCGAGGTCGTTGGCGATCGTCCGGCCATCCGGCGCGGACATCCCGATGACACCGCTGCAATTGACGAACAGGTAGAAAGCGCCGCTCGGGGCGGTGCAGGAAATGCCCTCGATGGCGTTCAATCGCTCGACGGCGAGATCCCGACGCTTGCGATACGCTGCGACGCTCTCCGCAACGAAGCTCTGGTTCCCTTCGAGCGCAGTTGTGGCCGCGGCCTGGCTGATCGAAGAGGGGCACGAGGAGATCTGCGACTGGAGCTTGTTGATGGCGGCGACGAGCGCTGCGGGTCCCGCGCCGTATCCGATGCGCCATCCGGTCATGGCGTAGCTTTTCGATACACCGTTCACGAGGAAAATTCGGTCGGCGAGGTGCGGGGCGGCTTCTACGAGGCTGACGGCCTTGCCGTCGCCGAACCAGATTTCGTCATAGATTTCGTCCGTCAGCACCCAGACATGCGGATGGCGCTCCAGGACGGCCGCGAGCGCCGCCAGCTCCGCGCGCGAATAGGTGGCACCCGTCGGGTTGGAAGGCGCATTGAGGATGAGCCAGCGCGTCTTCGCCGTGATCGCCGCTTCGAGCGCCTCCGGCCTCAGCTTGAAGCCGTCCGCTTCGGTGCAGGGGACGATGACGGGCTTGCCCTCATTTGCCAGCACCATGTCGGGATAGGACACCCAGTAGGGCGCCGGAATGATGACTTCGGCGCCATTGTCGACCGATGCCATCAGGGCCAGAAAAAGGATCTGCTTGCCGCCGCCGCCGACGGTGATCGCGTCGAGCGGATAGACCTGGCCCGTATGGCGCTCGAGCCGTGCGGCGATTGCCCGCCGCAGGGCCTGGGTGCCATTGACGGGTGTGTACTTGGTGTCGCCGGCGCGAATTGCGGCGATACCCGCCTCCTTGACGGCTGCCGGCGTATCGAAATCCGGCTCGCCGACCGTCATGTCGACGATGTCACGGCCAGCCGCCTTCAGGTCGCGTGCGCGGGCTGCTGCCGCGGTGCTCGGGGAGGGTTTGATGCGCTCGACTCGCGCGGCGGGCTGGAAGTCGGCCATGGGTCACCTCATTACCGGTTCTTTGCGTGTGGAAAGGTCACGCGGAATCATAGGATGCGCAGGAGGTGAGGGCTAAGACGGATTCGGTCTGGCGTAATAGCCACGGGCAATGGCGCGGCTGCGGTTCACCGTCATCAAAAGTTGATCTGACCCCATCGTCCGAGGCTTATGATAGCGTTTCTCAATCCTCGGTTCGTCCTGCAACGCCACCCGCCGCTGTTGGACCGACCGGCAGCAGCGCAGGTTGAGAATGGACATCGAAAAGCTCAAGACCGTGATGCAGTGGATGGCGGCTTCCCCGCTGGTGGAGCTGGAACTCACCGAGGGTGACCAGCATATCAAGCTGGTCAGGGCGGGTGGCACGCCTTCCCGGGCGATGCCGCCAATAAGAGATCCAGGCACTGGCTCGGCCCTGACGACGCCGCAGCCCGAAAGTGTTTCCAGGAAGTTCGTCGATGCCCCTGTCTTTGGCATCGTCCACCTGTCGACCTCGGCGAGCGAGCCTGCCTTTGTCGGGGTGGGGCGCTCGGTAAAGTCTGGCGACACGCTTTGCCTCATCGAAGCAATGAAGGTCTTTACAACCATCGAGGCACCCTGCGACGGCGTGATATCCGACATCCTCGTCAAGGCAGGCGGCGAAGTGGCGATGGGACAACCGCTCTTCCTCATCGAATCGGAAGCGCAATGACTCGGGATCCGCAGACCAGGCCGTTCGAAACCGTCCTCATCGCCAACCGCGGCGAGATTGCGCTTCGTATCCAGCGCGCCTGCCACACGCTCGGCTTGCGCTGCGTCTGCGCCTATTCCGAGGCCGACAGAGACGCCCCGTACCTTCGGAGCGCCGACGCAGCGATCTGCATCGGCCCGGCGCCGGCGACGAAGAGCTATCTGAATGTAGAGGCTATCCTCATTGCGGCCGAAATCACCGGCGCTGAGGCCATTCATCCCGGCTATGGCTTCCTGTCCGAAAATGCCGACTTCGCCGACGCGGTCGCTCGCTCGGGCCGCGTCTTCGTCGGTCCTGCGGCATCGGCGATTCGAACCATGGGCAACAAGGTCGCCGCGAAGAAGGCGATGATCGCCGCCGGCGTGCCCTGTGTGCCCGGCTCCAGCGAGGCGCTCGGCGACGACGCGGTGATCGCGCGCATCGCCGAAGAAGTCGGTTATCCGATTATCCTCAAGGCGGCCGGTGGCGGCGGCGGGCGCGGCATGCGAGTCGTTCGATCGCAAGCCGAGCTCGCCAAGGCGGCCGCCATAACCCGCGAGGAGGCTCAGCGTTTCTTCGCTAATCCCGATATCTACATCGAGAAATTCCTGGAGCGGCCGCGCCACGTAGAGATCCAGGTGCTGTGCGACGGCCATGGAGAAGCCGTCTGGCTCAGCGACCGCGACTGCTCGCTGCAGCGGCGTCACCAGAAGGTCATAGAGGAGGCGCCGGCGCCCGGTATCGACCGCGAGGCGATCGCCGCCATCGGCGAGCGCTGTGCGAAAGCGTGCCGGCAGATCGGCTATGTCGGGGCGGGCACCTTCGAGTTTCTCTATGAGGATGGCGCGTTCTACTTCATCGAGATGAACACGCGCGTGCAGGTCGAGCATCCTGTGACGGAAATGATTACCGGCATCGACATCGTTGCCGCACAGTTGCGCATCGCCCGCGGCGAACCCTTGGGCTTTCGCCAGCAAGACATCCGCATCTGCGGCCATTCGCTCGAATGCCGAATCAACGCGGAGGATCCCTTCAACTTTGCGCCGCAGCCCGGCCGGATCGACGAGCTTGTCTTGCCCGGCGGCCCCGGCGTGCGAGTCGATACCCATGTCACGCGCGGTTACACTATCCCCTCAAGCTACGATTCCATGATCGCCAAACTGATCGTGCACGGCAGCACCCGAGACGAGGCGCTGGCGCGCATGCGCCGTGCCCTCTCCGAGCTGGTCATCGATGGCCCCGCCTGCAACGCAGCGCTGCACATGGAGTTACTCAACGAGGAGAACTTCGTCGCCGGTGGCGTGGATATCCATCACCTGGAAAGACTGCTGTCGGAGAGGAGTGCTGCATGAGTGCCGCGGCCGTGAACCTGGAGAAGCCACGCATAACGCCGCTCGGCTCCTGCGCCATCCTGTTCGAGGCACCGGGTGCCTTCGACATCGAGCACCAGCGCCGGATCTGGGCGCTCGCCGATGCCGCTGTCACCTGGGGTTCAGTGGTTGAGGCCGTGCCCGGCATGACCAATCTCATGCTCATCCTCTCCCGTCCACCGGGCGACCTTGATAAATTCAGGACGCTGCTCCTGGCGGCCTGGGAGACCGGCGCGGAAAAGCACGTCGAGCCGACCGTGCTGACGATCCCGATCGTCTATGGGGGCGAGGGCGGTCCTCATCTTCACGAAGTCGCGGACAGAACCGGGCTCTCCGTCGACGAGGTCGTCCGCATCCACACCGAACCGGATTACACGGTCTATGCCGTCGGCAGCCATGCAGGCTACTGCTATCTTGGCGGCCTCGATGCGCGACTCTTCATGCCGCGTCGCAAGGTGCCGCTGGCCAGCATTCCGGCCGGCTCGCTCTCGGTTGCCGGCATGCAGACAGGCGTTTCCGCCTCGCCGGGGCCGAGCGGCTGGCACACCATCGGTCGTGCCGAGATCAGCTTCTTCGATCCCGAGCGTCGGCCGCCAGCACTGTTAAAACCGGGTGACGTCATCCGGTTCAGGCGGGAGCGGGTCGTCGGATGATCGAGATTCTCTCCACACCATCGCTGGTTACAGTGCAGGATCTCGGCCGGAGCGGCTTCTACCGCTACGGCGTCTGCCGGTCGGGCGCCATGGACCGGTTGTCACTTGCCATCGGCAACCTGCTGCTCGGCAACGACCGAAACGCCGCTGGGTTGGAAATTCCCATCCTGCCGCTTCGGCTGCGCTTCGAGGCGGACGTGAACTTTGCGGTGACAGGCGCAGACTGCTCCGCCGAACTCGACGGCCGCCCGCTGCCGCCCTTCTGGGCCGCCCGGGCCCGCGCCGGGGAGGTGCTGACGCTCGCCGCGCCGCGCGCCGGCTGCCGTGCCTATCTCTGCCTGGCCGGAGGCGTCGACGTGCCGGAGGTGCTGTCCTCGCGCAGCACGCAATTGCGCGAGACGTTCGGCGGCCTGGATGGACGCGCACTCGTCAAGGGCGACCGCATCAAGGAAGTGGGCAATGACGTTGTCTTGCCAGAGGGCGGTCTCGGAGCCGTGCCGCCGGCCGCGGCTCTGGCCGACGCAGATGCTCCGGCAACCACAGTGCGCGTGATCCCAGCCGCGGAACACGCTGACTACGACGAACCTTCGAGGGCGGCCTTTTGGGCCGCGGACTGGAAGGTGACGGTGCAAAGCAACCGGGCCGGCTATCGGCTCAAGGGACCGGAACTGCAACTGCGGCGCCCGATCGAGTTGCGGTCTCATGGCGTGGTGCCCGGGGTAATCCAGGTGCCTGCCGGCGGGCAGCCGATAATCCAACTGGCGGACGCGGCCACTATGGGCGGCTATCCGAAGATTGGTGTGGTGATCGACGCGGATCTCTGGCGAATAGCGCAGGCGCGACCAGGGGACAGCCTGCGCTTCATCGAAACGGACGTGGCGGGCGCCGCGCTCGTCCACGAGGAGACGGAAGCCTACCTCGACGGCCTCGAACACGATGCGGGCCGGCAGCACCGGCTTTCAGCGGCATGGAGGACCTGATGACTGCAGAGGCGCTGAACGAAATTCTGGACCTGATGCTCAAATATGGGTTTGCAGAGGGTTCCTTTTCTGACGGCAAGGATAGCGTCGCGATGCGGCTGGGGCCGGCCGCAGAGACGCATCAGGCGGAAGAAAAGGGGCCGGTCGCCGACGCCGCGCCGGAGACGCTCTCTACAGTCTCTATTGGATGGCTCAGCTTCGTGCATCCGGCACGGCCGGGAGAAAGCTGCTCCGAGGGAGACGCGGTCGGAGCAGGGGCAAAGGTTGCCTATGTGACTACGGGCGCCACCATCACATCGGTAACGGCGGACCGCCGGGGCGTGCTTGGCCGCAAGCTCCGCAAGGAAGGCGACGTCGTGGGATACGGCACGCCGGTCTTCGAGTTCAGGTCACATGAGGACGGCTAGCGGAGATTCTACAATGCGGATCGACATTAATGCGGATCTCGGCGAGGGTTTCGGCCCCTATACGATCGCCGACGATGCGGCGCTCATGCCGCTCATCACTTCTGCGAATGTCGCTTGCGGCTATCATGCCGGAGATCCGGTCATCATGGACCGGACGGTGCGGCTCGCAAAAGAGCACGGGGTCGATATTGGCGCCCATGTCAGCTATCCGGACCGTATGGGCTTCGGGCGGCGTGTCATACCGATGGATGCCAACGAGCTAGAGAAGCACGTGTTGTTCCAATTGGGAGCGCTACATGCGATCGCTAGGGCTGCTGGACACCGCATCACCCATCTCAATCCTCATGGTGCGCTCGGCAATCAGGCGTCGGCTGATGCGGGTATTGCCGAAACGCTGGTGAAGGCGGCATACGCTTTCGATCCGGACATCCGCTTTCTCGTGCTCCCCGGGTCCTCCCTGGAACGGGCCGCGTCGGCCGCCGGCATGAAGTGTCACCGCCTCTTCCTGGCGGATCGCGCCTACACTCAAGACCGTCAACTGGCGCCGCGCTCGCTCCCCGGCGCGGTGATCAAGGATAGAGACCTGGTGGTTGCGCGGCTTCTCCGACTCCTGCGGGATCAAACCGTCGAAACCATCGATGGCCAAACCATCAATATGGATGTGCAGTCTATCCTGGTGCATTCCGACACCCCGGGCGCGGTTGATTTGGCTAGGGAAATCCTCCGCGCCCTACAAGCCCGGGGCACGGACATCGTTTCGCTGTCGCAGCTTGGGGATAATTGCGCTTAAGCGCTCGAAAAATCGCATAATGTATCAAGGGGAACCGCGTTGCTCCACACCGGCATCATGAACGACTAGGCTGCGCCTTGACGGAGTTCCTCGATCAGTTCGGGATGGTGATCGAGTAGACGTAACAACTGGCTGGTCGGGCCGCTTGGCTCGACCAACCCCCGCTCGTACTTGTCGAAGGCATTTTCCCCCACCTTGAGCAGGCCGCCAGCCTCGCGCTGAGACAGTTTCAGTTTCTTGCGTACCCTTTTTATGGTGGCAGGCGAGGGAATGCCTTCGACCTCCTCCTTCAACGCCCTTAAGGCCGCGTCGGTAACGGCCATGTCATCACCGAAATGAACGCCTTCATCACCGTTTTCCGGATAGTAGCCCGGAAGTTCGACGGTTTTGCTCTTGCCCTTGTAGATAACCACGAAGGGGCGCACCCCGCGACGTAGCGTCTCGCCGGTCTCTGGGGAGACCATCGTGTCGGGCAGATCCCTTTTCGATACTGCCATGCTCATTTCTCCTTGAACGACATGACGACAAACTCGGTGATGACGTCCGCCTGGAACTTCACGTAAAGAACCATGCCGCGTGCTGGCACATGATAAACGTCCTGCCAAGCGCGATGATCCGCAAAGGTCGTCATCGTAAAACATCCGCCGCTCGATCCCGGCGATCGCTTCCACAACACCTGCCCGGTCGAAGCCCAATGTGGTGGCATCGCGTAGCGCGGTTGAGGTCATCGCAAGCGTCTCGACCGATCCGAGCGCTGCCTTGATTGCCTCGAGATCGTAGGTCGGGCGCAATTTCTCCATGCCCTATATGCCACCTTAATGGGGCGTTTCAAGAGAGGCTTGTGGAAGTGCACGATTGGCGCATGTGCGGCTCGCCGCGAAGGTAGCTCTCATCACGCCAAGGGACCGAGTCTTGTCATCGTTCGCACGAGAAATCGTAATTTGCGAAGGCCTGTCACGCGTTCTTTTTCGACGTGAACGGGTATTCGGTTCGATCCCCATCAATGCGAGGGATGCTCAATCGACTGCACCAAAGTGACGGCCTCTGGAGTGTGCACCCCTTGGGGCAGACTGACCCATGTCCACCCCAAGGGGCGCACTCCACTCGGCGGGATGTTTGGGTCCGAACTGTGTCGTTAGCGACGGGGGGTCGTGTGAGGAATGTCTCTATCACTCTCGCCATCTCCGGTCCCTGGCGAGGTTGTGGTGCAAATAACCCGGAATGATTGTCAGTCGCGTGCTTGAGAACTCGATGCAATCCATTCCGGTCCGAAAAATTCAGCGATATGCAGCACGGAGCCGGAAACGTGATCGGCAAAGATCAGCAACACGGCACCCGTCGTTAATCGTTCAGAACGGCAATCGCGCGCTTTCCTTGACTTCCTTCATGACAAAGAACGTTCGCGTCTGCCGGACGCCCGGCAGCGCAATCAGCTTCTCGCCATGCAACTTGTTGAAATCCCCCATATCGCGAACGCGGATCTTCAGCAGATAGTCGAAGTCACCGGCGACCAGATTGCAATCAAGAACTTCTTTCAACTCCATCACGGCGCCTTCAAAGGCCGCGAAACTCTCCGGCGTCGAGCGATCGAGCACCACGCCGACCATGACCAAGGCGCCAAGCCCGACTGCTGCGGGTGCCACCTCCGCCCGCACGCCGGTGATGTAGCCCTCATCGAATAGCCGTTGCGTCCGCCTGTGGCAGGTCGCGGCGCTGACATTTACGCGCTGCGCCAGATCGGCATTGGTGAGGCGGCCGTCGGATTGCAGGGCGCGCAGGATCTTGAGATCGATCCTGTCAAATTCGCCTGTGGAAGATTCTTTCACAATGTCACCTACCAACAGAAGAAATGCATCATTCTGCTAGAAACCTATTCCATATAGGTAAGTTCGGCAACGAATTTAGAGAGCACCTTTCAAGCCTTTTCTCCTATCCTCCGGCCTCGAAAATCGGCACGGAGGCCATGATCGATGTCACTGCTTGAGAAGTTCGAACGTTACCCACTCACTTTCGGCCCGACGCCGATCGAGCATCTGCCGCGGTTGACGGCGGCGCTCGGCGGCAAGGTGCAGATCTACGCCAAGCGCGAGGACTGCAATTCCGGCCTCGCCATGGGCGGTAACAAACTCAGAAAGCTCGAATATATCGTGCCGGATGCGATCGCCTCCGGCGCCGATACGCTGGTGTCGATCGGCGGCGTGCAATCAAACCATACTCGCATGGTTGCGGCCACCGCCGCCAAGATCGGCATGAAATGCGTTGTCATTCAGGAAAAATGGGTGCCGCATTACGATTCGGTCTATGATCGCGTCGGCAATATCCTGATGACGCGGCTGATGGGAGCGGACAGCCGGCTGGTTGACGACGGCTTCGACATCGGCATCCGCAAGAGCTGGGAGGATGCGATCCAGTCGGTGAAGGACGCCGGCGGCAAACCCTATCCGATCCCGGCCGGCGCCTCGGTGCACAAATACGGCGCACTCGGCTACGTCGGTTTCGCCGAGGAAGTCGCCGCACAGGAGAAAGAGCTCGGCTTCATCTTCGACTACATTATCGTCTGCGTCGTCACCGGCTCGACCCAAGGCGGCATGATCGTGGGCTTCGCCGCACACGACCGGGCCGAGCGGGTGATCGGCATCGATGCATCGGGGACGCTCGAGCAGACCCGCGCGCAGGTGCGCAAGATCGTCGATTCCACTGCCGACCTGGTTGGCCTCAACCGAGCGATCCGCGAAAACGAGATCGTCATCAATCCCGATTATGCCTATCCCGCCTATGGCGTACCATCGGAGGAAACCAATGCGGCGATCCGGCTTGCCGCCCGCACCGAGGCGATGATCACCGATCCGGTCTATGAGGGCAAATCCATGCAGGGACTGATCGACCTGACGCGCAAGGGTTTCTTCCCGGAGGGGTCTCGGGTTCTCTACGCCCATCTCGGCGGCGCGCCGGCGCTGAACGGCTACAGCTACTACTACAAGGACGGCTGAGCCCTTGCCGAATTCTGTCCCCTTTCGTCCTTCTCCATCGGAACACGGCGATGACCGACACCAGCCAACTCAAGACCATTGAAAAGCGCCTGCTCTGGCTCTCCCACTGGATGATCCATCACGCGAACCACCTTCGGCCGAAGGTCGACGGCATCAAGACCGGCGGGCACCAGGCGAGTTCGGCCTCGATCGTATCGATCATGACCGCGCTCTATTTCTCGGCGCTCCGGCCGGAAGACCGCGTCGCCGTCAAGCCGCAAGCGTCGCCGGTCTTTCATGCGATGCAATATCTCATGGGCCGGCAAACGCGCGAGAAGCTCATGAACTTCCGTGGGTTTGGCGGCGCGCAGAGCTATCCGAGCCGGACCAAGGATGTCGACGACGTCGATTTCTCGACCGGTTCCGTCGGCCTCGGCGTCGGCATCACCGCACTCGCCTCGATCGTGCAGGATTTCGTTCGAGCCAAGGAATGGGGCCGCGGCAAACTCGGCCGCATGGTAGCACTCGTCGGCGACGCCGAACTCGACGAGGGCAATGTCTACGAGACGCTGCAGGAGGGTTGGAAGAACGACCTCAGGAACTGCTGGTGGATCATCGACTACAACCGCCAATCGCTCGACGGCATCGTGCGCGAGGGGCTGTTCGAGCGCGTCGAGAGGATCTTTGAGGCTTTCGGCTGGGATGTGGTGCGTGTCAAATACGGAGTATTGCAGCGCGCGGCCTTCGCCGAGCCGGGCGGCGAGAAGCTTCGCGAATGGATCGACCGTTGCTCCAACCAAGATTATGCAGCGCTTACCTTCATGGGTGGCGCGGTATGGCGCAAGCGCCTGACCGACGATCTCGGCGACCAGGGCGACGTCTCCGCCCTCGTTGACCGGCGAAGCGATGCCGAACTCGCGGCGTTGATGGAGAATCTCGGCGGCAACTGCGTCGAGACCATGGCTGAGACCTTTGCCGCGATCGATCACGACAGGCCGACCTGCTTCCTTGCCTATACGGTGAAAGGTTGGAGCACGCCGATCGCCGGTCACAAGGACAATCACGGCGGTCTGATGACGATCGCGCAGTTCGCCGAATGGCAGGCGCATATGGGTGTCGCGCCCGGCGAGGAGTGGGAGCCCTTCGCCGGCGTGCCTGATCGCGAGGCGATGAAGAAATTCCTCGCCTCGGTCCCATTTTTCACCGAGGGTGCGCGCCGTCATGCCGATCGCCGGCTGGAGGTGCCAAGCATTGCATTCGACACACAGCGGGAGATATCGACGCAGATGGCCTTCGGCAAGATCCTCGACGATCTCGCCAAAAACAAATCCGAGCTCGCCGAGCGCATCCTGACAACATCACCCGATGTGACCGGTACCACCAGCCTTGGCGCCTGGGTGAACCGGCGGAAACTCTTCGCACGCCAGCCGCTCGCCGATGCATTCATCGAACACCGCATCGCCTCGACGGCAAAATGGGAGTTCAGGCCGGAAGGGCAGCATATCGAACTCGGTATCGCCGAGATGAATCTCTTCTTGCTGCTGGGCGCCGCCGGCCTCAGCCATTCGCTGTTCGGCAAACGGCTGATCCCGATCGGCACGGTCTATGATCCCTTCGTCTGCCGGGGCCTCGATGCCCTGAATTATGCCTGCTATCAGGATGCCCGCTTCATGATCGTCGGCACGCCCTCGGGCGTGACGCTGGCGCCCGAAGGCGGCGCGCATCAGTCGATCGGCACGCCGCTGATCGGCATGAGCCAGGATGGTCTGGCGGCTTTCGAACCCGCCTTCGCCGACGAACTCGTGGTGATTATGGAATGGGCCTTCGACTACATGCAGCGCGACGGCGAAAACGATCCGGACGAACGCACGTGGTTGCGCGACGAAACGGGCGGTTCGGTCTATTTGAGGCTCACGACCAAGCCGCTCGAACAGCCCCTGAAGCGCGTTGACGACGATTTCCGCCAAGGGGCCATCGACGGCGCCTACTGGCTTCGGAAACCGGGACCGAACTGCGCGGTCGTGATCGCCTACCAAGGAGCGGTGGCCGACGAGGCAATTGCCGCGGCCGGCATGATCGCGGAGGTCCGGCGCGACATCGGCGTGCTCGCCGTCACTTCGGCCGACCGGCTGAACGCCGGCTGGTCGGCGGCACAACGCGAGCGCGCCCGCGGAAATCCGAAGGCCACGAGCCATATCGAGCGGCTGCTCGATCCGCTGCCCAGCCATAGCGCCATCGTCACCGTCCTCGACGGCCATCCGGCCACGCTCTCCTGGCTCGGCGCCGTCGCCGGCCACCGGACCATTCCGCATGGCGTGGAGCACTTCGGCCAGACCGGCACGGTCGGCGATCTATACCGGCATTTCCGGCTCGAACGCAACGCGATTGCGGCATCGGTCATGGCGCTTACTGAGGGACGACGAGCGATGGAGCTGGCGTCATTGGTCTTCCCTTAGCGGCTCCGCGCTTCAGCACAGATCAAAACCGCGTCGCGGTTTAGACCGGCGCAAAGGTCGAGCGAAGGAAAAGCTCTGAGCCAGCTCCCTACGGCAGATGAATGGAGTTTGCCACTTCCATGAGGTGCGGAGCGATTTCGCTGCGCACCTTTTCGATGCTCCATTTCAGGCTGGACACCGAGCATTGCACGGTCGCCACCGGGCGGCGGTCGCCTGCCAAAATGGGGGCGGCGATGCCGATCTCGTTGAGGATATTCTCGCTCTGCGTCAGCCCGTAGCCGCAAGCCGCCGCCTCTTCAATGGCGGCGGCGATTTTCGCCCGGTCGAGCGTCGTCTTCGATGTCAGGGCGGTGATCGGCCAGGTCTCTACGGCCTTTTTGCGCTCTTCCGGGGCGAAGCAGGCGATCATGGCGCGTCCGCTGGACGTGGTGAGCGCCGAAAGGCGCCGGCCCGCGATCATCGCGCCGAAGCTCGTCAATTGCGTCGGTATGCGGATCACATAGACGATTTCGTGTCCGTCGAGGCGCGCCACATTCACCCGCTCGCCCAGCTTGCGCCCAAGCTCGATCAGCTTGGGCATGGCAAGCTGCACCAGCGGGTCGGACCAAAGGTAGGCGTTGCCAAGTTCCAGGAACTTCAGGGAGGGGCTGTAGCGCCGCGATTCCGGATCCTTATTGAGATAACCGATCTTGTGCAGCGTGTTGGTCAGCCTTTGTGCCGCGCTCTTGTCGAGCCCGGTGAGCGCGGCGATTTCCGTCAGCCCCAACGCGCTGTGCCTCTCGTCGAAAACGCTCAGAATACGCATCCCTTTTTCGAGCGATCCGACAAACAGTGTGTCCTGTTTTTCCTTGATCAATTCCGTGTCTCTTCTTTCATCGCTATCCAGATTTTGCGCGCCCGCTGGAGTTTCCGGCGTTTGGTTTCTTGACAAGCAGAAATCTGATTAATACGCTGAACCATAATACAGTTGTAAGTATTAATATATAATAATAACAAGTCAACCAGAGGGGCCGGTTCGCGCCGGTTTAAAAGCAGATGAAAACACGTCTTTTGATGAGTTCCGTCGCGCTGGCCGCCGCGCTGGCGAGCGGCCAAGCCATGGCGGACAAGGCCAGCGACACGCTCAACGCCGCCTTCACGAAGGAACTGGAGTCGGTCGACAGTTATTTCAATTCGGCCCGCGAGGGCGTCATCCTTCAGCGTTCCATCTGGGATGGGCTGATCTATAGCAACCCCCAGACCGGGGAATACCAGGGCAATCTCGCCACCTCCTGGAAGTGGGTCGACGATACCACGCTGGAGTTCAAACTGCGCGAGGGCGTCAAGTTCCACAATGGCGAGGAGTTCGACGCCGAAGATGTGGTCTATACGGTCAACTTTGTCGCCAATCCGGAAAACGGCGTCGTCGTCCAGCGCAACGTCAACTGGATGAAGTCGGCGGAAAAGGTCGACAAATACACGGTGCGTATCACCACCAACGGTCCGTTCCCGGCGGCGCTCGAATATCTGGCCGGCCCCGTTTCCATCTATCCGAACGAATATTACGCCAAGGTCGGTCCCGCCGGCATGGCGCTGAAGCCGGTCGGCACCGGTCCCTATCAGGTGGAAAGCGTCGAGCCCGGCAAGCATTTCGTCCTGAAGAAGTTCGACGGCTATCACGACGGGCCGAAGGGCAAGGCGGCGATCGGCACGGTCGACATCCGCACCATTCCCGACGTCAACACCCAGCTTGCGGAACTCTTCAGCGGCGGTCTCGATTTCGTCTGGGGCGTGCCGTCCGACCAGGCGGAGAAGCTCGCGGCCATGGGCCGATTCAACGTCGTCAACGAAAGCACGATGCGCATCGGTTATCTGGAGCTCGACGCCGCCGGCCGCAGCGGCAAGGACAATCCGATGACCAAGTCCGCCGTGCGCCGGGCTATCGCCCACGCGATCGACCGGCAGGCCATCGTCGACAATCTGCTCAAGGGCAAGTCCAAGGTGGTCAACTCCGCCTGTTTCCCCTCGCAGCTCGGTTGCGAGCAGGATGTGACGGTCTATGACTACGACCCGGAAAAGGCGAAGTCGCTGCTCACCGAGGCCGGTTATCCGGAGGGCTTCGCGATCGATTTCTATGCCTATCGCGACCGTGGATACGCCGAGGCGATGCTGGCCTATCTCGCCGAAGTCGGGATCACCGCGAACCTCAAATATCTGCAGTACTCGGCCCTGCGCGACCTGCGCCGCAATGGCGAGACCAGCCTGGGCTTCCAGACCTGGGGCTCCTATTCGGTGAACGACGCCTCCGCCATTACCAGCGAGTTCTTCAAGCACGGTGCTGAGGACTTCGCCCGCGACGACGAAGTCAAGGGCTGGCTCGATGTGGCCGATACGTCGGTCGATACGGGCGTGCGCAAGGAGAACTACTCAAAGGCGTTGAAGAAGATCGCGGACGAGGCTTACTGGATCCCGCTGTTCTCCTACAATTCCAACTACGTCTTCACCGCTGACGCGGAATATACGCCCACCCCCGACGAGGTGGTCCGCTTCTTCCAGATGCGTTGGAAATAGCAATCCTCGCGGCGCGTCGGGCGATTGCCGTCTGGCGCGCCGGTCTTTGCGGATCGGGGTCAAACATGCTTGCTTTCGCATTGAAACGGCTGGGGCTTGCGGTGCTGGTGACGTTTACCGTGTCGCTCGTGAGCTTCAGCCTTCTCTTCATGGCCGGCGATCCGGCCTCGGCCATCGCGGGCGAAAACGCCAGCGCCTCCGACATCGAGGCCATTCGCGCGCTCTACGGTTTCGACCGGTCGTTCCTCGTGCAATATGCGGATTGGCTGACCGGTGCTCTTCGCGGCGATTTCGGCCAGAGCTATTATTTCAAGCTGCCCGTTTCGACGCTCATAGCCGACCGACTGTCAATCACCATGCTGCTCGGCGTTTGCGGTATCACGTTTGCGCTTTTGACCGCTGTGCCGCTCGGCGTGGCGGCAGCGATGCGACCCAATTCCTTCATCGACCGGGCAGCGTTGTTCCTGTCGGTGCTCGGCCAGGCGATGCCGAGCTTCTGGTTCGGCCTGGTGCTGATCGTCATCTTCTCCATCTGGCTCAACTGGCTGCCACCCTCGGGCTCCGGCGGCTGGCAGAATTTCGTCATGCCGACCGTCGTACTTGGCTATTACGCCATGCCGGCCATCATGCGGCTTACAAGGGCCGGAATGCTGGAGGTGCTGAATGCCGACTATATCCGCACCGCGCGCGCCAAGGGAGCAAGCGAGATGCGCGTCATGTTCAAGCACGCGTTGCGCAATGCCGTGGTGCCGGTCGTCAGCCTCGCCGCCGTGCAGATGGGCTTCATGCTGGGCGGCTCCATCGTGGTGGAATCGATCTTCGCGCTCCACGGCGCGGGCTTTCTCGCCTGGGAATCCATCGCCCGCAACGACTTGCCGACGGTGCAGGCGCTGATCCTGATCTTTTCCTGCTTCTACATCGTCTTCACCTTCCTGTCGGACCTCGCCAATGCCTGGCTCGACCCGCGTATCAGGGTGGGCTGACATGGCACGCACAATCGATACGGCTTTTGACGAAATCCACGCGCCGAGTCCCGCTGCCCAGCTGCGCCGGCGCATCTTCGGCCATTACGGGCTGGTCTTCGGCATCGTCGTTCTCGCCCTCATCGTCCTGATCGCGCTCTTCGCACCGCTGCTTGCGGGTCATGATCCCTACACGCAGGACCTGATGGCGCGCATGAAGCCGCCCTTCTGGATGGCGGGGAGCGACCCCAACCACATTCTCGGCACGGACCAACTTGGCCGCGATTATCTCGCCCGGCTCCTATACGGTGCGCGCATCTCGCTTTCCATCGGCGCCATCGCGGCCCTGATCTCCGGCCTGATCGGGACGGCCATGGGCGTCGCCGCCGGCTATTTTGGCGGTCGCGTCGATCTCGTGGTGACCTTCCTCATCAATGTCAGGCTGGCGATGCCCGTGGTGCTGGTGGCGCTTGCGGTGGTGGCCGTTCTCGGCGGATCGCTGCAAGTGGTGGTGACGGTGCTTGGGCTTCTCCTGTGGGACCGCTTCGCCGTCGTCATGCGCTCTTCCGTGCTACAGGTGCGCGACCTCGAATATGTCAACGCCGCCAAGGCTATCGGCTGCTCGACGCAGCGCATCATCCTGTCCGAGATCATGCCCAACATCGTCAACAACCTGATCGTCGTGGCGACGCTCGAAATGGCCCATGCAATCCTGCTCGAAGCCGCGCTTTCCTTCCTTGGCCTCGGTGTCCAGCCGCCGACGCCCTCTTGGGGCCTGATGATATCGGAGGGCAAGCAGATGATGCTGTTCGAGCCGTGGCTGATCGCCATTCCCGGCGTAGCCCTGTTCGTGCTCGTCCTCGCCATCAATCTCCTCGGCGACGGCCTGCGCGACGTCACCGCGCCAGAGAACAGAGGGTAGACTGTGATGAACGCGCCCCTTCTCAGCGTCCGCGACCTCACCATCGACATACCGATTGCGCAGGGCACGCTCCATGCCGTGCGCGGCATCGGCTTCGATCTGAAACGCGGCGAAACGCTTTGCATCGTCGGCGAGTCCGGCAGCGGTAAGTCGCTCACGTCGCTGGCGATCATGGGCCTCCTGTCGAAGAAGTTCAAACGCGACGCAGCGCGGCTCGACTTTGCCGGCATAGACCTTATGAGCCGGAAGCAGCGAGAGATGCGCGATCTGCGCGGCAATCGCATCGCCATGATCTTCCAGGAGCCGATGACCTCGCTCAACCCCGCTTATACGATCGGCGACCAGTTGGCGGAGGCTTATCTCCTGCACAACAAGGCGAGCAAGGCGGAGGCGCGCGCCCGCGCCGTGGAGCTTCTGGGCAAGGTCGGCATCACCGCCGCCGAAAGCCGGCTCACCCAATATCCGCACCAGCTTTCCGGCGGTCTGCGCCAGCGCGTCATGATCGCCATGGCGCTGATGTGCTCGCCCGAGCTGATTATTGCCGACGAGCCGACGACGGCGCTCGATGTCACCATCCAGGCGCAGATCCTGCGGCTTCTCGCCGACCTGCAGCGCGAGATGAACATGGCGATGATCCTTGTCACCCACGATCTCGGTGTCGTGGCGCGCATTGCCGACAAGGTGGCGGTCATGTATGCCGGCGAGGTGGTGGAGCAGGGCACGGCGCGGGAGATTTTCGAGCACCCGCGTCATCCTTACACGAGGGGGCTTCTGCGCTGCATCCCGGTGCCTGGCAAGACGAGGCCGGGCGAGCATCTGGGCTCCATTCCCGGCATCGTGCCTTCGCTCGTCGGTCGGGTGGAGGGCTGCGCCTTCCGCGACCGGTGCGATGTGTCGGAGGCGGCTTGCGCCGCCGCCATACCCGAAAGGCGGCTGGAAAGCGGGCACGTCTGGCGCTGCGTCCATGCGAGCGGGGAAGGGGCGTCGGCATGACGAAGGAAACCATGCCGCCCGTTCTGGAACTTGCCGCCGTCACCAAGACCTATCAGGTCAAGCAGGGCATCTTCGCCAGGCCGAAGCCGCTTCATGCGCTGGGCGGCGTCTCGCTCCGCATCAATAAAAAGGATGTGCTGGGCCTTGTCGGCGAATCCGGCTGCGGCAAGTCGACGCTCGCGAAAATCCTGCTCGGTCTCGAAGCGCCCACATCCGGCCAGGTGCTGGTGGATGGCAGGGAGATCGGCGCGCGGGAACGCCGGCTTCTGGCGCGACGTATCCAGCCAATTTTCCAGGACCCCTATTCCTCGCTCAATCCGCGCAAGAGCATCGAGGATATCATCGCGCTGCCGCTGGTGGTGCATGGCGTCGGCGACAGCGCGTCGCGGGCCGAGGCGGTGACGAAGATGCTCGATCTCGTCGGGCTTCCGGCGCGCCTCAGGCGCGGCTATCCGAATCAGCTTTCCGGCGGCCAGCGCCAGCGCGTGGCAATCGCCCGTGCGCTCATCATGAAGCCCGAGATCGTCATCTGCGACGAGCCGACTTCAGCGCTCGATGTGTCGGTCCAGTCGCAGATTCTCAATCTCCTGGGCGATCTGCGCGAGGAGCTGGGTCTCACCTATCTCTTCATCAGCCATAATCTGGCAGTGGTGGAGCATCTGGCGACGCGGGTAGCGGTGATGTATCTCGGCCAGATTGTCGAAGAGGCCCCGGCGGCGGAGCTTTTCGCCGGTCCGCGCCATCCCTACACGCGGGCGCTTCTGGAATCGGTGTTGACCCCCGACCCCTCTCTTTCTCTGCCCGACACGCATCTCGGCGCATCGTATCCGAACCCGATTTCGCCACCCTCGGGCTGCCGCTTCCACCCGCGCTGCGCCGAGCTCCGCGACATCTGCAAGACCGCGCCGCCGCCGCGTGTCGGCGGGGAAGGGGGCCATGTGGACTGTCATCTCTACGGCAGTTCTGCCGCACACTAGTCAGGATCAGGCGATGAGCAACTTTTCGCGGACGCAGACCGTACGCAAACATGTGGCTGCCACAAAGAACGGTGTCGTTGCGGCGCAGCACCGAATGGCGGCTGTGGCCGGCGCCGCCGTGCTCGAGGCCGGCGGAGACGCCATCGACGCGGCCGTTGCCACGTCCTTCGCCATCGGCGTGGTCGAACCCTGGATGAGTGGTCCGGCGGGCGGTGGAGCCATGGTCGTGTGGCGCGAAAGAGAGAGGCAGGCCCGCACCATCCAGTTCGGCATGCGCTCGCCCTCGACCCTCGACCCAGCGGACTATCCGCTATCCGGCAATGGCAAATCCCCCGACCTCTTCCCATGGGCCGCTGTGGTGGACGATCGCAATGTGCAAGGCGCCACCGCCATCGCCGTGCCCGGAACGGTGGCGGGCATGGAGCTTGCGCACCGGACCTACGGCACGCTCCCCTGGCGCGACCTGCTCATGCCGGCTGTGGGCCTTGCGCGGAAAGGCATGCTGGTCGACTGGTACGCCTCGCTGCTGATCGCTTCGACCGCTCGGGAACTGGCGAAGGACGCGGATGCGGCGGCGCTGTTCCTCGATGAGGGGCAATGGCCGAAAGTCGCCGGCTGGACGTCGCTTGCCACCACAAGGCTCGACCAGAGCCTAATGGTGGAAACCCTGTCGCGGCTGGCAGAGGCTGGACCGCGCGACTTCTACGAGGGCGAAATCGCCACGGCGCTGGTTGCCGACATTCGGGCCAAGGGCGGTTGCATTTCCCGCGAAGACCTGGCCGCCTACCGCGCGAGGCTCACATCCACCATCGATGTGCCTTATCGCGGCGGCGTGGTCCATGCCGCCGAGGGGATGACCGCCGGCGCCAATCTGGCCGAATGTCTGGCGATGATGGAGAATGCCTTCACGCCGGGCGGTAGGCCGGACGGCACGAGCTTCGCGGAAATGGTCCGCGCGCTCGGCCGGACCTACGAACGCCGTCTGCGCGAAATGGGCGATGCGGAAGTCTCTCATGCCCCTTCCTGTACGACCCATTTCAGCGTCGTTGACCGCCACGGCAATATGTGCGCCGTAACGCAGACATTGCTGTCCATCTTCGGCTCGCGCGTGGTTTCGCCTTCTACTGGCCTTTTGATGAACAACGGCATCATGTGGTTCGACCCGGAGCCCGGCAAGCCCAATTCGTTGGCTCCGGACAAGGCGTGCCTGATGAATGTCTGCCCGACCATCGGCGAGAAGGACGGGCGGCGCTTCGCCATCGGCGCCTCGGGCGGGCGGAAGATCCTGCCGGCGGTGCTCAACCTCACTTCCTTCCTCATGGACTTCGGCATGTCGCTGGAAGACGCCTTCCACCATCCGCGCGTCGACAACAGCGGCGGCGGAACGATCGTCGCCGACGAAACCCTGCCGCGGCCGATCATCGAAGCGCTGGAAGGCGTCCTGCCGGTGGTGACGGCCAGAAGAACCGTCTTCCCCTATGCCTTCGCCTGTCCGGCCGGCGTCATGCGGGAGAACGGCATCAATATGGGCTGCACGGAAATCATGTCGCCGTGGGGCGACGCCGTACACGAGAAGGAAGGAGCCTGACTTGGCCACCCGCGACAGCGCTATCGCGCGCATCAACGACTATCTTGCCTCCGGCGGTTACGAGGAGGAGCTTGGCCGCATGGTGGCCTTCGAAACGGAAAGCCAGGAGCCGGCGAAGCGGCCGGAACTCAGGCGCTATCTGCTTGACGAGATGGCACCCAAACTCGCCGGACTCGGCTTCACTCATCGCATTCTGGAAAACCCCGCCGACGCGCGGGTGCCGTTCCTTTTTGCCGAGCGCATCGAGAATCCCGCCTTCGAGACGATCCTCGTCTATGGCCATGGCGATGTGATCCGCGCCCAGGCCGACCAATGGCGCGAGGGCTTGCATCCCTTCAAGCTGGTGCGCGAAGGCGACCGTCTCTATGGACGCGGGACCGCCGACAACAAGGGCCAGCATTGCATCAATATCGCTGCGCTGCGGGCCATAATTGCCGAAAGAGGCGATCTCGGCTTCAACTGCAAGATCGTCATAGAGATGGGCGAGGAATGCGGCTCGCCCGGACTGGCAGAGCTTTTCCGGCAGAACCGCAATCTCTTTTCCGCCGATGTCCTGATTGCTTCCGACGGTCCGAGGCTGCATCCGGATCGTCCGACCCTGTTCATGGGATCGCGCGGCGCCGTCAATTTCGACCTCCGCGTCGATCTGAGGGAAGGCGCGCATCATTCGGGCAATTGGGGCGGGCTTTTGCGCGATCCGGCCATCGTGCTGGCCCATGCGATTGCAAGCATCGTCGATAGGCGCGGCCAGATCAAGGTTCCCGAATGGCGGCCGACGAGCCTGACGCCCGCCGTGCGCGAGGCCCTGAAAGACTGCCCGGTGGGCGGCTACGACGGTCCCGCCATCGACGCCGACTGGGGCGAGGAGAGCCTGACGCCTTCCGAGCGTGTCTTCGGGTGGAACAGTTTTGCCGTGCTGGCGCAGACGAGCGGCGTGCCGGAAGCGCCTGTTAATGCTATTTCCGCCAAGGCCCGCGCCCATTGCCAGCTGCGCTATGTGGTGGGCACCGACCCGGACGACATTCTGCCAGCATTGCACCGGTATCTCGACAGCCAGGGCTTTGCGGAGGTGAAGATTGTTCCGGCCGATCGCGGCTTCTTCCATGCCACCCGGCTCGACCCCGACCATCCGTGGGTGACGCGGGTGAAGCAGTCAATTGTCGTAACCACGGGCAAGAAACCCGCCATCCTGCCCAATCTCGCGGGCTCGCTACCCAACGAGACCTTCGCCGATATCCTCGGGCTTCCGACCGTCTGGGTGCCGCACTCCTATCCCGGCTGCTCCCAGCACGCGCCGAACGAGCACGCGCTCATTTCGATGACAGGGGAGGCGCTGGCGATGATGGCAGGGCTTTTCTGGGATATTGGAGAAAGAGCCGCGGCCGTGTAGGTCATCCATCGGAATTCCCGATGATGCTACCAGTTTCTTCCGTTTCCCTTGTTTCGGCCAAGCTGCGATTTCTTGGCGGAAACAAGGGAAACCGAAGACATGGCATCAAGGATTGTGAGCTTACGCTGGTGCGACGGGTAATCGTTTCAGTTTTCGTGTTACGGCGCAGTATCGCGAATGCGTCCGCAAAGCGGGGAGTGCACACACACAGAGTTTTGAGTGGACGGGCAGGGGTGGTGTCGGGAAGATGCTTGCGAAAACTGCCGAGGCCTCGTGATGGAACGTAAACTCGCAGCAATCGTAGCGGGCGATATCGTCGGCTATACGCGACTGATGTCCGAGGATGAATCCTCGACCTACGCGGCCCTGCGCGCTGCCTTCAGCGAGCTGATCAACCCTTTGGTCAAGAAGCATGGTGGCCGCACCTTCAAGACCACCGGCGACGGCTTCCTGGCGACCTTCCCGAGCGTTAACGAGGCGCTCGATGCGGCAATCGAAATCCAGAACGGATTCGTCGAGCGGCCGTTCAGCCTGCGTGTCGGCATCAACCTCGGCGACGTCATAGAAGACAATGGCGACATGTTCGGTGATGGTGTCAACGTCGCGTCCAGACTGGAAGCCATGGCAGCGCCGGCCAGCATTTTCGTGAGCGAGGCCGTGGTCCGCAGTGCCGACCGGAGCCGCAGCAAGCTTTTCTACAGTATCGGGCGAAGGCAGGCCAAGAACATAGCCGAGCCGCTCGCCGTCTATGCCGTGCGGCTCGAGCGGGAGCCGGCGCCCGGCCGGGGCTGGCTACGGCGGATGGTGCTCCGCCGGGGTGCCGCTTTGCCTGTCGCGGTCGGGACTGCGGGACTGGTCGTCGTCGCCGCTTTCACCCAGGTGCCCGCGTTGCGGGCGATCGGCGCGGATCTGACCAACGGCCTCGTGCATCTCACGGGCGGTGAGCCCGCGGCCGGCCGGCCGGCCGTTGCGGTGCTCCCCTTTGACAATATGAGTGGCGAGGCCGATCAGGCCTATTTCGCCGACGGGTTGACCGAGGACATCATTGCCAACCTGGCGCGGAACCCCGAGCTTCAGGTGATCGCGCGCAACTCGACCTTTGCGCTCCGCGGCCAGGCGGAGGACATCCGTAGGATCGGCGAACGACTTGGGGCCGGCTATGTGGTGGAAGGCAGTGCCAGACGCGCCGGCGACCAGCTTCGGGTAGTGGCGCAGCTCATCGATGCGCGCAGCGGCGCCCACCTCTGGTCGCGCACCTACGACCGGCGGGTCGAGGACGTCTTTGCGCTTCAGACAGATTTGACGGCCGAAATCGTCTCGCATCTGGTGTCTTATGTGCGCCAATCGGAGGTATCGAACGCGGCCGAACGCCCGACGGAAAACCTTCAGGCCTACGACCTCGTGCTTAAGGCGCGTGACCGCTACAAGCACGGCTCGAACGATGCCGAGGCGCTGATGGCCGCGCGTGCGCTGCTTCATCGTGCCCTTGAGCTCGATCCCGGCTACGCCGCGGCGCGCGCCAATCTCGGCATGACCTATATTGTCGACTTCCTGCAGAATGTCAGCGGCAGGGCGACCCGTACCGACGTGGAAACCGGTCTCAGCGAGGCGCGGCAGGCCGTTCGCCTCGATTCCAATCTCGCGGTCGGCTATCAGGTCCTGAGCTTCGGGCTTTCGGCCGCTGGCGACTACGCTGGCGCCATGCAGGCCGCTGGGCGTGCCGTCGAGCTCAATCCGAACGACCCGGACAGCCTGATGGCGTTGGCAAAGGCTCAGGTCCGGTTCGGCAGCTATGATGAGGCTGTCCGAAACGCCGAGCGGGCGCGGCGGCTCCACCCGATGGCGCCGGAATACTACACCTATGTCTACGGCCAGGCACTTTATGCTGCCGGCCGCCTCGATGAGGCCGACCGGGTCTTGCGGGAATGCCTGATCCGCGCGCCGCGCGAGGCGGATTGCCTACTGATCCACACGGCAGTCCTCACACAGCGTGGAGACGTGCAGGGCGCGCGGCGCGCGATGGCACAGCTCACCCAGGTCGAACCCCAGTTCTCACTTGCCACGGAGCGCGCCAATCGTCGCTTTGGCAATTCTCCGCTCATGGATGAATTTCTCTCTCAGCTCGCGGAAGCCAGGGCTCCTGACGTCACAAGCGGCGTCCGGCAGCGGCACTTCAGACCCTATCTGTAGAAGGAGCGAACCGTTCGCTCGCGCGCTGCGATGCAGCGGCGGGCATTGGCCCCATCGTTTCCAATGGCCAATGCGCGGCTTCGTGGCGGACGCGGAGGATAGGGTACAGATTGGCGGGCTCAAATGGCAGTCAGCGGCAGGCCGGGCAAGAGTTTGTCCAGGGTGATCGGGAACTCGCGCACACGCACACCGGTCGCATTGTAGATGGCGTTGGCGATGGCGGCGCCTGAGCCGCAGACGCCGAGTTCACCGAGCCCCTTGGCGCCGAGCGGGTTGGCTTTGTCGTCGTATTCCTCAAGAAAGACGACCTCCATCTCCGCAACGTCACCGTTGACGGGGACATGATACTCGGCCAGATCGTGGTTGACGAAATGGCCGTAGCGGGGATCGAGCACGGTTTCCTCCATCAGTGCAGCACCCATGCCCCAAGTCATTCCGCCGAGGATCTGCGAGCGTGCGGTCTTGGGGTTGAGGATGCGGCCCGCACCGATCACCGACAGCATGCGGCGCATGCGGATCTCGCCCGTGTCGGTGTCTACCGCGACTTCCGCGAAGTGCGCTCCATAGGAGTGCTGCGAGTAGGCTCTGTAGCTTTCCGTGTCGCGCGCGGCGGCGACCGAACCGGTGGCCTCCATGCCGTTGGGAGCAATTCTGCCGATGAGATCGGCCAAGCTTACGGAACGGTCGCCGACCCGGATCTCCCCGCCGACGAAGATCGGAGTGACGTCGTTCGCACCCCGAAGCGGGGAGCGGTCGCTAGATCGGGCCGCCTCCATGACCCTCTCCTTGAGGGTGCTGCAGGCGTGGTGCAGTGCAGAACCCGCGCTCGCCGCGCCCCAGGAACCGCCGGAGCCGGCCGTGCGCGGGAAGCGGCTGTCGCCGAGTTCGACCTTGACCGCGGTGATCGGCACCCCGAGGCTTTCGGCCGCGATCTGGGTGAGGATGGTGTAGGTGCCGGTTCCGATATCGGTCATGTCGAGACGAGCCGTGACGCGGCCGGTCGCATCGATCGCCACCTTGGCCGTCCCCGCGCCGATATAGTTCGGCCGGATGGCGGCCGCCATGCCGTAGCCGATAAGCTTGCGGCCCTCGCGGATGCGTCTCGGGCTCGGGTTGCGGCGTTCCCAGCCGAAGCGCCGCGCGCCCTCCTGCATACAGGCGACGAGGTTACGCGTTGAAAACGGCACGCCTTGTTCCGGATCCACGATCGGCTCGTTGCGGATCCTGAGTTCGATCGGATCGAGGCCGAGTTTGTCGGCGAGCTCATCCATCGCCGATTCCAAGGCGAGCATGCCTGGCGCCTCGCCCGGCGAACGCATCCATTCGCCGCGATTGAGGTCGACGGGGACGAGGCGGTGGCGGGTCAACCGGTTCGGCGCGGCATAGAGCGAGCGGCCGAAGACCGCGGTCTGCTCGCAAAACTCCTCGAAGCCGGAGGTCGCGGACCAGACGTCATGGCCGATCGACGTCAGCCGCCCGTCCCGGTCCGCGCCGAGGCGCACCTGTTGGACCATCTCCGCCCGATGGCCGGCATTGGCGAACATCTGCTGCCGCGTCAGTGCGACCTTGACAGGGCGGCGCAGCACCCTTGCGGCGAGCGCCGCGAGCACGGTGTCGGCATGGACGATCAACTTGGAGCCGAAACCACCGCCGATAAACGGGCTGACGATGCGAACACGCTCTCGCGGAATGCCGAGCGTGCTGGCGAGGCCGGCCTGGAAGTTGGCAAGCGTCTGTGCGGACGTGTAGATCGTCACCTCGTCGGCTGACCAGACGGCGAGCGTCGCATGCGGCTCCATCGGGTTGTGGTGCTCGTAAGGAGTCCGATAGGTCGCGTCGACCTTGACCGGAGCGGCGGCGAAAGCGCCTCCGAAGTCGCCGATCGCGCTGTCCGTCTCGAAGCCGGCATTGGTGCGCCGGGGCGTGTAGGCGTCGGCGAGACGCGCCGGCACATCGAAGACGCCGCGCTCCTCTCGATAGCGCACCCTGATGAGCCCCGCCGCGGCACTCGCCGCCTCGAATGTTTCCGCCACGACAATCGCGACGGGCTCGTCGTAGAATCGAACCCGGTCGCTGTTGAGCACGGGGCGCGCACGAGTGAAGGCCTCCGGCACGGTAGGCGTCACCGCTGGGCCGAAATCCGGCTGAGCCGGTGCGTTCCGATAGGTCATAACATGAAGGACGCCCGGCACCTGCTCGGCTTCCGCGCTGTCGATCGCGACGATACGGCCCTTGGCGATCGCGGCGCCGAGGATGTAGCCATACGCCGCCTTCTTCACGGCATGCTCATAGGCGTAGGTCGCGCGGCCGGTGACCTTGAGCGGCCCATCGACGCGCGCGATCGGCTGGCCGACAAGGCCGTTGCTGCTTTCAGAAGAACGGTTTTCCGGGATCATGGTATCTGTCATCATCGCACCTCATGCACCTTCGACAGCCGCGGCGAGTGTCTGCCGTAGCGTGCGTTTTGCCAGCGGGATCTTGAAATCATTGCCGCCGTGCCCGATGGCTCCGGCGAGTGCGCTCTCGGCGGCCTCGGTAAAGGCGGCGTCGGCGGCGGCCGCCCCGGCAAGCACGTACTCCGCGTCCATCGGGCGCCAGGGCTTTGGTGCAATGCCGCCGATCGCGATGCGGGCGCTCTGTATGCGGTCGCCGCTCTTTTTGACAACGGTCGCGACCGAGACGAGCGCAAAGGCGTAGGAAGCGCGGTCGCGCACCTTGCGGTAGAGCTGCCGGCCGAGAGGCGGAGGCGGCAGGATCACGGCGGTAATCAACTCGCCGTGGCCGAGGTCCGTCTCGACATGCGGCGTCGAGCCCGGCAACCGGTGGAGGTCGCCGACGGGAATCGTACGGACCGTGCCGTCGGGCAGGGTGGTCTCGACCTGGGCGTCGAGTGCGGCCATGGCCACGGCCATATCCGAGGGATGCACGGCGATGCAGTCGTCGCTGGCGCCGAGCACGGCGTGCATCCGGTTGAAGCCCCCGAGGGCCGCGCAGCCCGATCCGGGTGCGCGCTTGTTGCAAGGCATGTTGCGATCAATAGGGGCAGCGCGTGCGCTGGAGGAGATTGCCGGCGGTCGAGGCCTTGTTGCGGATCTGGCCGGACGCGCCGGCGAGAAGCGCTTGGCTGAGCATGGGATAGCGTGATCGCACCCGCGGCTCGGCGGCGAGATCGCTGTTGCGGACCTGTGCCCCGATCCTGAGGCCGCTCTCCAGCGTCTCCTCAATGCTGTCGAGCGGCAGCCGGCTGATGTCGACGACATGTGTTGGCCGCTCGATCTCCAGTTTCATCAGATCGAGAAGATTGGTGCCGCCGCTGATGAACTTCGCTTCGGGCCGGGCTGCTACGGCGGCCGCCGCCGCCGTCGCGTTGCTGGCGCGCTCGTAGGTAAAGGGTCGCATGGGCTCACACCTCTTCGGCTGCGTCGCGGATGGCGGCGACGATGTTGGGATAGGCGGCACAGCGGCAGATGTTGCCGCTCATGCGCTCGCGGATCTCCGCGTCGGTCAGCGCCGCGGGCCCGGCCGCCACATCGCTGCTTGCATGGCTTGGCCAGCCGGCCCGAACTTCCTTAAGCATTCCCACGGCCGAACAGATCTGTCCCGGTGTGCAATAGCCGCACTGGAAGCCATCATGGGCGACGAAAGCCGCCTGCACCGGGTGCAGTCGGTCGCCATCGGCAAGCCCTCGATGGTGGTGATCTCGTCGCCGTCGTGCTGGGCGGCGAGCGAGAGGCAGGCATTGATCCGCCGGCCGTTGACGAGAACCGTGCAGGCGCCACACTGGCCGTGGTCACAGCCCTTTTTCGAGCCGGTCAGGCCGAGATGGTTTCGCAAGGCATCAAGCAGGGTCGTGCGTGGATCGAGCTTCAAGGCATGCTCCTCGGCGTTGATCCTGAAGCGCATCGGTATTCTCGATATCGGCGCCGCGGCGGGCCCGGCCGTAATGGGGGCGCCAGTCTCCGCGGCATCGACGGGCAAGCCGGATGCGAGGGCGAGGCAGGTTGCCGCCCCGCCTTCCAAAACCGCCCGGCGGGTAATCCTGTAGTCCTTTTCAGCCATGAATGATCTCCTGGTCGCAGCGGCAGGAGCCGGGAGGGGCTTCTGCCCTCCGGCGAGCCGGCCCCTTGCTATCTTCGACAGGCGGGATTTGGGTGCGCGGGGGATCGCTTTCTTTCAGGAATCCGGAGGTCCTGTCAGGATTCCGGAGAAAACTGCAGCCGGTAGGCGCGCGGGGTGATGCCCTTCAGCCGACGAAACGTCGTGGTGAAATGGCTCTGGCTGGAGAAGCCTAGGCGGAATGCAATGGCGCCGATGGCCATGCCGGTCTCGCGCAGGAGCAATTCCGCCCGTCTTATACGTTCCTCGAGAATATAGGCGTAGGGCGGCCGCCCGGTCGTCTCCTTGAAACGCCGTGCGAAGGTATCGAGGGGCATGCCGGCAATGGCTGCCACCTCGCTCAGCGAGATATCGGAGGCGATGTTGGCTTCGATGTAGTCGCGCACTCGCTCGAATTTCCGGCGGCTGAGGCGGCCTCGGCTTGCGGCCAGACGCGGACTTCCCTCCAGGCTGGTCATTCGCAGACCAATAAGGGCAACCAGGTGCTCGACATAGACGGTTTCCGGCACGTGGCCGAGCGACATCTCGGTGCGAAGCGATCGCAATAGCGTGCCGATGACCGCGTCGCTCCGGTTCACCAGTACCGGCATGTCGCGCAGCAACTCCAATCCCGGAAGCGCGAGCTCGGGATCGATCCACACGGCGGAGTAGGAGAGGTCGACGTCGCGGTAGAAGCCGACGCGTTCTGCGCCCGCAGGAACAAAGGTGAGGACTCCGGGTCGGTCCTGGCCGTCATAAAGGGTCTTGCCATCGGTGCGGATCGATGTCCGGGACGTGCTGCCCCCGTCTGTCAGCACGATCAGATGATGCGGTGCCGTCCAGCGAATTTCCGCTTCCTGGCACGCCCAGCGCCGACTGTCGAATACGACCGACGAGCCGATCCACGACGCAGTCTGCAGCGACGCCGTTTCTTCGTTCCGGGCCCGAATACGTCCGTCGCCAAGCAAGGGTTTGAATGACATCGCGGCATTCCGTTGATTCGCATCTGGAGCCCGGGCAGGCTATGACACAAGGGCATAAGGCATCGGTGCGGTCCGTCGCCGACCCATTGCGAGTCATAGGAACAACAGTCCGACCTTGATAGCCCCCACTTGTTCAAGGATGTTCAATGATTGGTGACCGCTCGTTGCGGTGCGTTGTTAGGGCCGCTTCGACGTTCGCGGGCTCGCGGCCGAATTGTACAGCGTCACCGTCCCTTCCGCATGGCGCGTGGGCGTGAGATTGTGGACTTGTGGTTCGATTCCTATCAAGGCGAGGGGCGACCTCCCGGGCTGGGCGGCATGTTGCCGCTTTCCGATCGTCTCAGTCGGGTGGGGAGCAGCCGTTGCAGAGCAAATCGCCGAGTGACAGCAATGCGCGCAAGCAGCCGACGGTCGATCCATCCTTCTTTGAAGGGTTTCTATGGCAATTTGGCCCCCGAACATCTGTGGACACCCCCGTAAGTGCAAGAGGATTTTTCGGTGGTGGTAATCTACGCGTAGTCGGGTGCTGACATCTGTCCGGCCTCTGTTGCGACCATCTGGATGCCGCGGGCCCGTATGGGAGTTCGCTCAAATCATTAAAGCGTGCTCTGGGCACTCCGTTCAGGCCAGCGGCAAAATCACGTCCTCTTTTGAAGGTCGACGCCGCCGGAGCCAAAGCTATCAATGCCGTCGCTGTAATCGGTCCTACACCTGGGATCGTCGCAAGCCGCCGAGCGTCCGCGTCTTCCCGGGCGCGACGTGCGATCTCGTGGTCAAGCCGCCTGATCCGGTCCTCGAGCGATCGCAGAGTATCGACCAACAGGGCGAGCGCCAGACGAGCTGCGTCCGGCAGAGTGTTCTTATCATCCATCACGCATTCTATGAGCCCGGCAACGTGCGCTGGACCCTGAGCGGTGACGAAGCCGTATTCGGCGAGGTGGCCGCGGAGCGAGTTGATAACTTGCGTTCGCTGTCGCACCAGCAAGTCCCGAGCTCGAAACACAACGGCGCTTGCCTGAGCATCCTCACTCTTTACAGCGACGAAACGCATCGTCGGACGCTGGGCAGCCTCGCAAATTGCCTCAGCGTCGGCCGCGTCGTTCTTCTGTCGCTTCACGAACGGTTTGACGTAGGCCGGCGGGATCAGTCTAACAGTGTGACCAAATCTACCAATCTCCCTCGCCCAATAATGCGCACCGGCACATGCCTCCATGGCAACCATGCACACCGGCTGCTTGGCGAAGAATTCGAGCACATTCTTCCGGCGCAATTGTTTGCGGAAAACGACGCCCCCGGAGGCGTCCGCCCCATGGGCCTGAAACACGTTCTTCGCCAAATCCAGGCCGATTGTGCTAACTTCCATCGTGGACACTCCTTCTCTCCGGTGGCTGCAACAACCACCATTCTGGCACATCGATGCCGTCGAGGGGGGGTGTCCACCCCATCATTAAAGGGGCACAGATATACAATAGAGGGATCAAAGGGTGAACACCAAGTCGCTTGGCGCGCAACCGGCAAGGCCCCAATCGGGTGGAGGGCCGACGCGCAACGTGTACGCACCTGACAGCCACCTTTTGGGTACAGCGACATTCAGGACCATGACGGCACCCGGGAGTGGCCGTTCACTCGCTGCTCGTCCATCGAATGTCAGGATTGGCCGTTCGACGCTTTGACAAAGTCGATGAACGCCCTTAGCGGCGTGGGTACCAGTCGTCGTCCCGGATAGTAGAGGAACGGCCCAGAGAAGCGATCCCACCATGACTCGAGAACGGGCTCGAGGGCGCCGCTGTCAAAATGCGGACGCAGCCAGTCTTCGAACAGGCGGACGATGCCGAGACCGGCGATCGCCGCATCAACGGCGAGGTCGCTTGCTCCGCCGGCCGTCACGACCAGGGGACCAGTCGGATCGATCCGCACCTCCTCGCCGTCGCGCTCGAATTCCCATGGCGGCATCACGCCGCTGGGAAAGCGGTGGCGCAGACAGGCATGGCCAAGCAGATCACGCGGATGCTCGGGCCGGCCGTGCCGGTCGAGATAGGTGGGAGAGGCGGCAGCGGCAAACCGCTGTACGCGCGGGCCGATCGGCACCGCGATCATGTCCTGCTCCAGCCGCTCGTCGTAGCGGATTCCGGCATCGCACCCAGCCGCGAGCACGTCGACAAAGCTTTCCTCGGTGATCACCTCCAGCCGGATATCGGGATAGGCGGCGAGGAATGTCGGGACGATATGCGGCAGCACCAGCCGCGCCGCGCTGACCGCCACATTGAGCTTCAGCGTCCCCGCCGGCCTGTCACGAAAGCCGTTCACCACGTCGAGCGCCGATTCCATTTCGCGCAAGGCGGGGCCAAGCTGTTCGAGCAGGCGCGCTCCGGCCTCGGTCGGCACGACGCTGCGTGTAGTCCGGTGCAGCAGCCTGACCCCGAGCTGGCCTTCCAGACGCCGCACCGCTTCGCTGAAGCCCGACGCGCTTGCGCCGCTTTGGCGCGCCGCCTCGCGGAACCCACGGGTGCGCGCCACCGCCACAAAAGCATTCAGATCACTTAGGTCAACCTTCATCGTTCGCTAATCCGTACAGCCTGTGCGGATTGTACTGGCTTATCATGCATTTCGGCAACGCTTATCTGTGCTCCGTGAGATAAGGAGAAAAGATCATGACAAGTTCTCGCCTTGGCGGCACGTTCACTCTTCCCGGTACGTCGTTACAGATCAAGCGCATGGGCTATGGCACGATGCAGCTTCCTGGCCCGCACGTATGGGGCCCGCCGCGCGACAAGGATGCCGCGTTGGCCGTGCTGCGCGAAGCCATTGCGCTCGGGGCCAACCATATCGATACTGCCGAGTTCTATGGCCCCCACGTATCAAACCAGCTCATCCGCGAAGCCCTCACGCCATATCCAAGCGACCTGGCCCTTGTCACCAAGATTGGATTCGAGCGCGGAGAGGACGGCTCGTGGTTTCCGGATCGCACGCCGGAGACCCTCAGGCGCGCGGTGCACGAAAACTTGTCAAGCCTCGGCCTGGAAGCGCTTGATGTGGTCAACCTTCGCTTGGGGGGCCCGCATGGGCCCGATGAGAACTCGGTCGCCGAGCCCTTGGGTGTTCTGGTCGAACTGCAACGAAAGGGTCTGGTCCGCCACATCGGCTTGAGCACTGTTTCGCCTGCGCAGTTTGCAGAGGCGGAAAAAATGGCCCCGATCGTCTGCGTGCAGAACGAGTACAACCTGGTACGTCGCGGCGATGACGCCTTTATCGACGAATTGGCTGCAAAAGGCGTGGCTTACGTCCCGTATTTCCCGCTAGGCGGATTTACACCGCTGCAATCTTCGCTCTTGTCGAGCGTTGCCGACGAGCTCGGCGCCAGCCCCAAGCAGGTGGCATTGGCGTGGCTGTTGCAGCGGTCGCCCAATATCCTGGTGATCGCTGGCACATCGTCCGTGGATCATTTGCGCCAGAATTTTGCGGCAGCTGATTTGGTGCTGTCGCCCGCGCAGGTGGCCACTCTCGACGGGATCGCCAGCGGGGTGGCTTCCGAGGGCTGATACTGTCTTGATGAAATGAACCTGTACCCCTTTCCCTTCGGGGGAGGGGGAAGGGCTCTCCCCCGGGCGCTGCGCCCTCGGAATACCTTAGCGCCGCTGCGGCCATGCGCACTCGCGACGACAGCAACGGGTCGAGAGCGGCCGGAGAAGGCACGAAGCTCTCTACCTGCATAACTCAGATTCCGCGCTTGTGACGGGCGAGCAATTTTTCACCGTCGGTTCGCAGTTCGCAAGCTGGCAAAGAAATCCAGGGCGGAGGACGCGGTCGTGGCGGTTTCCAGCATCTTCTGGTCGCGCAAGGATTCCGCCTGACGGAAGCTCTTGCCGATCAGCGTCTCGAACATGGCGATCGCCGCATCGGTGAGCGCGATCTCGGTCTCGAGGAGAAAGGTTGCCAGTGTCGCATGCCGGCGACCGGGCCGCATCTGCTCGAAGTTCTGCGCCGTTAGGCGGCGGCCTTCTTGCGCCATCTGTCGGACGCGGTACACGGGCACGGCCTGAAGCACCTGGCCGGAGATGCCGACATGACGCACGGCCTCAAGTCGATCGATCAGTCCTCGCATAGCCGATGCCCCGGCCTTTCCGCGCAACCACGATATGCCGCTTTGCCGCGACCGGGGCCCCATACCGAGCAACGCTTCCATCCGAACGACGAGATCCGGCGTCAAGCGTCTGGCGACATCGGCGAACAAGGCCTCTTCGGCTTCGGTGCAAGCTTACCCGGCCAGCCGTTCGAGCACCGTGATACCGGGAATGACGATGCGGCGTCGGCGCATCTCGTCGGCAAGGGCCGCGGAGACGTACTTGTCCTTCGTCGAAGCCACCGCCACGCCGCGCGCGAAGGCAAGCAGATCGGCGCGCAGCGGATGGGACATTTCGCTGACCCCGTAACGTTGTCGAAGGACGGAGAGTTGCTCGTAGCGGGTTGGCGCTCTCCGTGCAAAAGTTGCCAGCGCTCCAGGATTGACCCCGAGTTGCTCGGCCAGAAACGCAAGCGACCCCTCTACCTTCCGGCTCAATATTTTCCGCATCCGGCGGTTCACTGCCCCATTCCTGGCGTCCTTCACCTTCGAAGGGAACCGTCTAAACGCCCATTTTATCGATGCCGTCGTACAAATGGGAACGGCATGGACGAGCGGCCGCAGATCGCTGGAGCAGCCGTGGGCCCAGAAAGCGCTATTGCTGGCGGACAAACGCTGGGCAAAGAAATCGTCGCTGCGGACGGCACGATCGACTGGAAGATGCTGGAACTCTTTCTCGTCGTCGAACTGAAGAACCGGATCGCTGCTGGCGAAATATGGATCAAGGGTTCACGTAACTACCGTGCGCTCGACGAGCACATGATCTCGCAGCAGACATACGCCGTCATCAAGGCCGAGGCCCGTATTCCCGTCGCCATTCCGGTCGATGTTGAGACCTATTTCGCCCAAAAAGCCGAAGCGCTGGATCAGAAGCTCAGCGAGGCGGCTCGCCGGCTCGAAACAGGTCGGGGCGACACCCGGATCGGTGCGAAAGGCCTGCGGGTCCCGGCGGTCAGTACAGTCGAAACCGAGGCCGCGATCGCATTCGCAAAACGGATCACCACCTGCATGCCACCGATCAGGTTGACGGATCTCGTCGCTGATATCGACCGGATGACCGGCTTCAACTCCCTGTTCGAGCATCTTCAGACAGGAAAGGCCGCCGTCTGACCTGCGGGTCGTCTATGCGGCGCTCATCGCCGAAGCCACGAATCTCGGCTTTTCGAAAATGGCGCTTGCCTGCCCCGGCATTACCCGACGCCAACTGCAACAGATGGCGATCTGGCACTTCAGGGAAGAGACATTCACCTTAGCGCTAGCCCGCTTGGTCGAGGCCCAGCACGCGGCTCCCTTCTCGGCGGTGTTCGGATCACATACCGTTTCCTCATCCGACGGTCAGCATATCCATCTCGGCGACGGCGGCGAAGTCGCCGGCGGCGTCAATGGCCGCTACGGCACCAACCTGATCATCAAGCTCTACACCGCGATCTCCGGCCGATACGCACCCTTCCACGTGAAGATCATCGCAGCGACGGCAAGCGAGGCGGTTCATGTCCTCGATGCGCTGCTGGAAACTGACGCGGGCCTCGACATTACCCGGCACCATGTCGATGGAGGTGGTGTCAGCGATCTCGTCTTCGCGTTCTGCCATGCGCTCGGCTTCGCGTTTGTCCCCCGTATCCCCGATCTCGACGGGCGATGCCTCTATGGCTTTAGTCCCGCAAAGCAATATGGCGTTCCTCAGAATATCATGGGCGACCGTATCGACGCCGATCTGATCCGCAGCCATTTGGACGACATCCTGCGTCTGATGACTTCGTTGCGCACGCACACCGTCAGCGCATCGCTTATGCTGAAACGACTCTCGGCGACCACACGGCAGAGCGGTCCTCGCCCAGGCACTACTCCAGATGGGCCGGATCGAAAGAACCCTTTTTACCCTCGACTGGATCAACGACGAGCAGCTTCGCAAGACCACGACCGCCGAGTTGAACAAGGGCGAAAGTCGCAACAGCCTCGTGCGTGCGGTCAATCTTCACCGGCTTGGTCGCTGCCGCGATCGGAGCCAGGAAAACCTCTCCATCCGGGCTTCCGCCCTCAACTTCGTGGTGACCGCGATCATTCACTGGAACACGATCTATACCGGCCGCGCCGTCGATGTTCTACGCGACGCCGGCCAGATCATTCCCGAGCACCTGCTTCCAGCCTGTCCCCGCTCTCATGGGAGCATGTGAACCTGACCGGCGACTATCTTTGGGAGGACAAACCTGCTGTCGATGAAAACGGCTTCCGCGCCATCCCGTTCGCCCTTTGATCTTCCTACCGTATATCTGTGCCCCTTTAATGATGGGGTGGACACCCCCCCTCGACGGCATCGATGTGCCAGAATGGTGGTTGTTGCAGCCACCGGAGAGAAGGAGTGTCCACGATGGAAGTTAGCACAATCGGCCTGGATTTGGCGAAGAACGTGTTTCAGGCCCATGGGGCGGACGCCTCCGGGGGCGTCGTTTTCCGCAAACAATTGCGCCGGAAGAATGTGCTCGAATTCTTCGCCAAGCAGCCGGTGTGCATGGTTGCCATGGAGGCATGTGCCGGTGCGCATTATTGGGCGAGGGAGATTGGTAGATTTGGTCACACTGTTAGACTGATCCCGCCGGCCTACGTCAAACCGTTCGTGAAGCGACAGAAGAACGACGCGGCCGACGCTGAGGCAATTTGCGAGGCTGCCCAGCGTCCGACGATGCGTTTCGTCGCTGTAAAGAGTGAGGATGCTCAGGCAAGCGCCGTTGTGTTTCGAGCTCGGGACTTGCTGGTGCGACAGCGAACGCAAGTTATCAACTCGCTCCGCGGCCACCTCGCCGAATACGGCTTCGTCACCGCTCAGGGTCCAGCGCACGTTGCCGGGCTCATAGAATGCGTGATGGATGATAAGAACACTCTGCCGGACGCAGCTCGTCTGGCGCTCGCCCTGTTGGTCGATACTCTGCGATCGCTCGAGGACCGGATCAGGCGGCTTGACCACGAGATCGCACGTCGCGCCCGGGAAGACGCGGACGCTCGGCGGCTTGCGACGATCCCAGGTGTAGGACCGATTACAGCGACGGCATTGATAGCTTTGGCTCCGGCGGCGTCGACCTTCAAAAGAGGACGTGATTTTGCCGCTGGCCTGAACGGAGTGCCCAGAGCACGCTTTAATGATTTGAGCGAACTCCCATACGGGCCCGCGGCATCCAGATGGTCGCAACAGAGGCCGGACAGATGTCAGCACCCGACTACGCGTAGATTACCACCACCGAAAAATCCTCTTGCACTTACGGGGGTGTCCACAGATGTTCGGGGGCCAATTTTCGAAGTCCTTAAGTTGAGAACCTCCGCGCTCGCTTCAGCCGCAAGACAATCCGCCGAAATTCTCTCACCAGCCAGCCATCGCAGGCATCGGCAGGCGCGAGCTCAGCGACCAAGCGCTGTCTGGATACCGGCAAGACCACGCCGCAAGAACGGATCGGAATGGATGTAGAAGAACTGGACGCCTCGCTTCAGCCAATGCGGGAGCTCTTCCGCCGTCACGAGCGTGCCGGCGATCCTCCCGGCGCCCCGGATCGCTTCAACCGCATGGGCGACCTTCTCCATGACTTCGGCCGGACGAGGTTCGCCGAACCGGGGAGCCGGGGGATAGCCCATGTTCTGCGACAGGTCGCCGGGGCCGATGAAGAAGACGTCGATGCCATCCACGGCGAGCATCTCATCGAGATTGTCGATCGCCCCCAGCGTCTCGATCATGCCGATGACCAGCCGCTTCTCGTGGTCGGCAGGCAGTGCGTAGCGAACCGCATCGACGATGGCGCGCGCCTGTTCGGCCGTATCGACCATCGGCACCATCAGACCGTCGGCGCCCGCGTTCAGATAGCGGATCAGGACCGGCCGCTCATGGGAATGCGGCCGGACGATCGCCGCACCGCCGACGGAGCGGACGATCTGCGACGTCATCCGGACGTCCTCGAAGCTCCAGGTGCCGTGCTCGCAATCGACGAAGATCGAGTCGGCGCCGAGTTCCACCAGGCGCGCCGCAAGCCCGGACGATGCGTGGTGCGGCGTGAACATGGTTATGGGTTCGCCGGCTTGAAGCCGGGCGCGCAGTTTCGCGCCGTTCATGGTGCTCCTCCTATTTGTTCTTCGGCAGATCCGGCGTATCCGCGGGCGCTCCCACCCAGCGCGCGGTCTCGATGTCTGCGGACGTGTCGCGCATGAAGGTCGGGCAGATGTGGAGTTCTGGGATCATGGCACCCTTCTGCAGGGTCGCGCAGAGTGCGATCGCCCTCGCAACGTCATGCGGATCGAGCATGACGGCACGCTCCTCGGCGACAGGAGGCCGCGCGCGGTTCTCCATTATCGGAGTGTTCGTCTCGCCCGGCAGGATCGTCGTCGCGCGAATGCCCTGGTTGCGATAGGTGTTATGCAGGAACGCCATGAGGTTCTTCACGCCCGCCTTCGCCGCGCCGTAGGCTGCGCCGCCCAAGAGGTTCGGGTTGAGCGCTGCGAGGGAAGACACGGTGATCACGGTCCCTTCGCCCTTGGCGATCATGTCGGGGAGTACGGCCTGGGTCAGATTGAAGACCGCAGTCAGGTTGACGTTCACTGTGGAGTTCCACTCCTCCTCGCTGATGAACCGCGCGTTCAGCACCTTGCTGGCGCTGCCGGCATTGTTCACGAGGATGTCGACCGGACCGATTTCACCCTTCACCCATTTCACTGCAGCGAAGATCGCCTGGCGGGATTCGATGTCGAGTGTGCGGGGTACGGCCCTGCCGCCCTTCTTCTCGATCAGGGCAGCCACCTCCTGAAGCGGTTCCGGGCGACGGCCGGTCAGGATCACACACGCACCTTCTTCTGCGAGAAGCAACGCGGCCTCGCGGCCGATCCCCGTCCCTGCTCCCGTCACCAGCGCGATCTTACCGTCGATGAGACCCATGTCCCTCTCCTATTCCGCAGCCACGGCCGATCGGCCATTGTAGCCGTAAATCTCCCGGGCAGCCTTCGGAGTGATCAAGCCTTCGGCGAGGTCCTGCTCGATGAGATCTCGGGAGCGTTCGGCTGCACGGCCCCAGCCGCCGCCGCCGGGCGTCTCGACCTCCAGCCGCTCGCCGGTCTTGAGAACGACCTTGCCCTTCGGGAAGTGCGGCTTGCCTTCGCGGGTCACCTTCCCCGGCGTGCCGCTCTGCCCCTCCACGACGCCGAAGCAGGGATGGCGCACGCGCTCGGAAGCCATGTAGATGCTCATCGGCGCCTTGCCGAGATTTCGAAGGACGACACGCTGGCCGAGACCGCCGCGGTGCTTTCCAGCGCCGCCGGAGTCGGCAATCAGTTCCTTGCGCTCGGTCAGGGCAGGCACAGCGATCTCGAACATCTCGATCGCCGTGACCTTGCAATTCGATGGGAAACTCAACGTATCGAGGCCATCGAACTCGGCGCGCGCACCCTGGCCACCATGGAAATTCTGGACGGAACCGTATTGGGTGCCATCATCGCGTTGGCCGACGCAGTTGGCAGCCCAGATGGGAGCGCCACCACTGTCGCCCATGACCTTCTCCGGAACGACTCCTTCCAGCGCCTTGAAGATCAACGATGGGATGACGTGGCCGATCAGATTGCGGGAGTTGCCGGCCGTCCAAGGTTGCGGGTTCAGGATGCTGCCGAGCGGCGCCTCGTCCGTGATCGGCACGATGCAGCCTTCGTTGTTCGGCGTTTCCGGGTCGAGCAGGCATTTTAAGGCATAGACCGAGTGCGCATAGCGATAGTTCGTGCGGCAATTGATCGAATGCAGCACCTGATCGGAGGTCCCGGTATAGTCGACATGGATGGAATCGTCCTTGACGATAACGCTCGCCGCCAGCTTGACGTCGACGTCGTAGCCGTCGAGAAGCACTTCGGCGCCGTAGGTGCCGTTCGGCCATTCACGGATCGCCTTGCGCGTCTGCGCTTCCGAGCGCGAGTGGATGGCGTCGGCCAGCCCGTCGACTTCGTCCAGGCCGTACTCGTCGAGGAACTTTAGCAACTCGCGGCCCATGACGTTATTGGCGGCGATCATCGATTCCAGATCACCCTGCACTTCGGTCGGCAGGCGCACGGAAGCGGCGATGATGTCAAAGACGTCCTGGTTGGGGACGCCGGCCTTCATCAGCTTCACGATCGGGAAGCGGATGCCTTCCTCGAAGATGTCGCTCGCCTCGGAGTGCAGCGGCGCGCCGCCGATGTCCGGAAGGTGGGCAATGGAGCCGGCATAGGCCACAACCCGGCCGTTCTTGAAGATCGGCGTGATCATCGTGACGTCCGGAAGATGCCCGGTGCCGATCTCGGGATCGTTGGTGGCGAGAACATCGCCCTCCTGCAACCCCTCGGCCGGGAACTTGCGCAGGAAGTATTTCTGGGCGGCAGCCGGCAACGAGGTGATGAACACGGGGATCGACCAGGTGCATTGGGCGAGCGCCCGACCGCGGCTGTCCAGGAGGACCGTGACGTAATCGTGGTTCTCGCGAACGATCGGCGAGAAGGCCGTCTTGCCGAGGACGTTGTCTGCCTGGTCGGCGATGAAGATCAGGCGATTCCACATCACCTGGAGATTGATCGGATCGTGGAAATCGATAGCGGGCTTCGACATCGTGGTCTCCCTATTGAATGTTGATCACGAGGTTGCCGCTCGCGTCGGCGTGGAAAACGCCGCTGGGGCCGACGACCGCGGTCGATTCTCGCTGTTCGACGATCGCCGGGCCCTTGATCTGTTGCTGGACCGGCAGCTTGTAGTGGTCGTAGACCGGCGTCTCCGTGAAGCTGCCGACTTCCTGAAAATAGACCTGACGGCTCCCCTTTTTCGCGTCGGCCACTTCCGCCTCGTGCGGTCGCGTGACCTGATCTTTTTCGCCGCTTGCCCTGAGCCGCCAGGTGATGACTTCGACGGATGCGGCCACGGTACGACCGAAGAGCTCGCGATAGAGCGTGGTGAAGTTAGCGAGAAGCTGCTTCAGGAACTCCTCCTGGGGCAGGTTGCGGTCCGGAAGCGCCACGGTGATCTCGTGGCCCTGGCCGACATAACGCATGTCGACGGTATAGCGGTTGGCGATGGTCTCCTTGGCCACACCCGCCGCGGCGACGACTTCGGCGCCCTGGACCGCGAGGTCGGCCAGGAGGCAATTCATCGCGTCCATGTCCCATGCGTCGACCGCCATCGGATGGCTGGCGGAGAGATCGACCGCAACCGGGGCGATCAGGAGGCCGATTGCCGAGGTCACGCCGGCACCGGTCGGGCAGATGATCCGCTTGATGCCGAGCTTACGGGCGATGCCATAGGCATGGACCGGACCCGCGCCTCCGAAGGCAACCATCGGCAGCGATCTCGGGTCGACGCCGAGGTCCGTCGCGTGCATCGCCGCCGCCTTGCTCATCGATTCATTAACGAGATCGTGGATCCCCCAAGCGCAGCGATCGACGCCGACACCGAGGGAACTCGCCAGTTTCGCCATCGCGTCGAGGGCGGCATCCTTGGAGACCTTGAAGGTGCCGCCAACGAAGGATTCAGTGCCCATGTAGCCGAGCAGGATGTCGGCGTCGGTGACCGTCGGCTCGGTGCCGCCGCGCTGGTAGGCCGCCGGGCCGGGAAGCGCGCCGGCCGAACGCGGGCCGACGTCGAGGAGCCCGAGCGGGTTCTTCGCGGCGATGGAACCGCCGCCGGCACCGATCTCGATCATCTGGATCGACTGGATCTTGAGCGGGAAACCGGAGCCCTTGCGGAAGCGCTGGTAGTGGGCGACTTCGAGGTCGGTTCCGACCGTCGGCTCGCCGTTCGGGATCAGGCAGAGCTTGGCGGTCGTGCCGCCCATGTCGAAGGACAGCACGCTGCCCTCGCCGGCGATGCGGCCGAACTCGGCGGCGGCCACCGCTCCGGCGGCCGGACCGGACTCGATCAGCCGAACCGGAAGCTCGGCGGCGCGGCGGCTCGGGACCAGGCCCCCCGACGAGGTCATCCAGAGGACCTGGCGGTCGATGCCCTTCTTGGCGAACTCACGCTGCAGATGGGCGACGTGGCCGGCCATCTGTGGCCTTGTATAGGCGTTGACGACCGTCGTCGAGGCGCGGTCGAACTCGCGGACTTCCGGGCAGACCTCTGAGGACAACGATACGAAGATATCCGGGTCCTCGTCGCGCAGCAGCGCCGCAACGCGCTGTTCGTGCTGGGGATATTTGTAGGCGTGCAGCAGGCAGACGGCGACGGAGCGGATGCCCTTCTCCTTCAGGCGCCCGGCGATCTCGCGCACCGTCTCTTCCTTGAGCTCGGTCATCACCGAACCATCGGCGGCGATGCGCTCGGCGGCGCCGAAACTGTTGGCGCGCGTCACCAGCGGATCGGGATATTTGATGTTCAGGTCATAGAGATCGTAGCGGCCCTCGTTGCGGATGCGCAGCATGTCCTGGAAACCATCCGTGGTGACGAAGCCGGTCTCGACGCCCTTGCGTTCGAGGACGGCATTGGTGACGACCGTCGTCGCGCCGAGCACCTGCAGGTCTTCGATTGCGATCGAGCCGGAAAACTCTTCCAGGAGCTCGGAGACGCCCTGGACGACCGCCTCGGCCGGGTTCTTCGGCGTGCTCAGCACCTTGTGCAGATGGAGATCGCCGTTGTCATCCAGGAGAGCGAAGTCCGTGAAGGTACCGCCCGTGTCGAAAGCCAGTTTTGCCATGTTTCCCTCGAAGCGACTGTTCGGCGCGGGGAGCGCCGTTGTAGGCGGATCCGATGCTTCGGACCCGATGTCTGCTTCAAAGGTTAGGGGAACGGCCGCCGCGTTGGCCAACACAACTACAGTCTGCCGCTATAGGGTTTGCTTATGGCAGACACCTGAATCGATCTTGACCTGTGCGTGGGACCGGCTGCAGATGTCCGGCGAGGAGCAGACCACAGTGCGATGGTCGTGCATCGGTCGAGGATTGCTTAGGCTGGCTTGATTCCCGGGTGTTCGCTGCTCATGAGCTTTCCGACCACATCTAGCAGCACGGACCGTGCGGCAATCGCAGGCTCCGATAGTGGCAGATGATCGGCCACGCAGAGCGAGACGGTCGCATCGATGACAGGCTTCGTCAGCGCCCTCACCTGCGCTCCGGAAAAGCTCGCCGTTTCCGTCACCACCGAGGCCGGGAGAATGGTCGATCCAAGCCCCTCGAGCACCGCTGCGCTGAGGGCGGGAACGGATTCGATTTCTGAGACGACGTCCGGCGTTGCCCTTGCCCTTGCCAAGGCGTCATCGATCAACCGTCGGAGCAGATGTGCCTTGCTTGGAAGAAGCAACGGTATCTCTTGGAGCGCCGAGAGAGGAAGGGGCATGTTGCTCTCGCCGGGCAGTTCGATACTTGCTGGCGAGACCAGAAACATTTCCTCGCGGAACAGCGGCTGCAGGGTCACGCCTTTGATGGGTTCGGCGGCATAGATCAGCGCCATGTCCATCTTCCCGGTCATGATCAGTTCACTCAGGATCTGGCCGAAACTGTCATTGATATGGACGACAATGTGGGGATGCCGCGCCTTCATCTCCCTCAAGATCGGCAGCGACAGTGCGCTTGAAGAGGAATAGGTCGCGAGCCCGATCGAGACGCGGCCCGCGACCGATTTGGCTGCCTGGTCGATATCGATCTGCGCCTGCTCGATCTGCTTCAACATCAGTTGAGCGTGCCGGTAGAGGATCAATCCCGCCTCGGTGGGGGTAATGCCGACATTGCTGCGGATGAGGAGCTTGTGCTTGAAGTACGCTTCCAGGGAGGCGATCTGTTGCGAGAGCGCCGGCTGAGCCGTTCTAAGGATGCCGGCAGCTCGCGAAACGCTGCCCGTGTCGACGATCTTGACGAAGCTTTTCAGTTTTCGGAAATCGACACTCATGGCTACCGGCTTCTGGTTTCATGGAAACGTAAAGCCTGCGGCCGGAAGAACGCAAGTCCCACCGGCCTAACCGGGTCAGCGCAGGGCGGCGATGGCCCGTTCGATCCGATCACATGCTTCGGTGATCGCCTCCATCGAAGTCGCAATCGATAGGCGGAAGTAAGGCGACAGGCCATAGGCTGCGCCCTGCAGCGCCGCTACCCCGACGCCGTCCAGCAGATAGAGCACGAAATCGAGGTCGGTCTCGATCGTCTTGCCGTCGGGCGTCTTCCTGCCGATCACGCCGGCGCAGTTCGGAAACAGATAGAAGGCCCCGTCCGGCACCAGGCAGGAAAGGCCCGGCACCGTATTGAGCCGGGCGCAAGCATAATCGCGGCGCTCTTTGTAGACCTTCACGCTCTCGGAGACGAAGGATTGGTCCGACGATAGGGCGTGCGCGGCCGCGGCCTGGCTCACCGAGGACGGGCAGGACGACATCTGCGACTGGAGCTTGTTGATCGCCGCAATGAGCGACGCCGGGCCGGCCCCATAACCGATGCGCCAGCCGGTCATCGCGTAGGACTTCGAGACGCCGTTCGTCAGCAGCACGCGATCCTTCAACTCAGGCACCGCAGCGACGAGCGTCGTCATCGGCTCTTCGCGGAACCAGACTTGGTCGTAGATGTCATCGGAGAGAACGAGGACGTGCGGATGCCTGAGCAACACTTGGCCAAGCGCTTCGAGCTCAGCCCGGCTATAGGCCGCGCCCGTCGGATTGGAAGGCGCATTGAGGACGAGCCAGAGCGTCCTCGGTGTTATCGCGGCCTCGAGGGCTTCGGGAGTGAGCTTGAATCCCTGCTCCTGCGGGCACTTAACGATAACCGGCTTGCCCTCATTGGCGAGGACCATATCAGGATAGGAAACCCAATAGGGTGCCGGGATGATCACCTCCGCGTCGCCCTCGACGCTTGCCATCAATGCGAGGAAGAGGATCTGCTTGGCGCCGCCGCCGACGCAGATCTCATTGTCGGCATAATGCAGACGGAGGCGACGTTCAAAGTCGCCGATGATTGCCTTTCGCAGTGCCGGCGTGCCGTTCACGGGGGTATATTTCGTCTCTCCGCGGTCGATCGCGGCATGGGCGGCCGCCTTCACGCTGTCGGGGGTGTCGAAGTCCGGCTCGCCGACGGTCATGTCGACGATGTCGCGGCCGGCCGCCTTCAGCTCGCGTGCACGGGCTGCCGCTGCGGTGCTTGGCGACACCTTGATCCTGGACACGCGTGATGCAGGCACGAAAGTGCTCATCGGAGTTTCCTCAGTTCAGAATAATGAGGCCCTAATGGACCGCCTCGTTTTCGCCGCGCATTTTCCCGGTCAGGAACAGCTCGCCGAGTTCGTCATGGGTGATGTCGCTCGGCAAGCCATCCCAGATGACTTTGCCGAGACGCAGGATCACCGCACGTTCGGCGACCTCCATGGCCTTCTTGGTATTCTGTTCGACGAGGAGGATGGTCTGCCCGGCGGCATGGAGGCGCAGCAGTTCGTCGAACACGACGTGGATGGCGGCGGGCGAGAGCCCAACGGATGGCTCATCGACCAACAGCACCTTCGGACGCTGAAGGACCGCCATGGCCACCTCGAGAAGCTGCTGCTCGCCGCCGGACATGTTTCCCGCAAGGGTCGACCGGCGGGTCTTCAGAATCGGGAAGAGATCGTAGACATAGTCCCGGTCCGCCTTCACCCTGCTGTCGCGGATCGTGTAAGCGGCCATCTGCAGGTTTTCGTCGACGGTCATGACCGGGAAGTTGCAGCGGCCCTGCGGCACGAAGGAGATCCCCGCGCCCAGGATTGCCCGCGACTTGTAGCCCGCAATGTTCTTGCCCTGCCAGTTGATGCTGCCCCCCTTGATGGTGGTCATGCCGTAGAGCGTCTTCAAGAGCGTCGACTTCCCCGCACCGTTCGGCCCCATCAGCGCGACGAGCTGCCCCGCCGGCAGCGGGCACAGTTCTGGTTGAAGCCGGATGCACCGATCTCGACCGCCTTCAGCCACACATCGTGCCCGACCTTGGCCTCCCGATAGGGGTTCTCCGTCAGCCACTCCTCGCCTATTTCCGGCAACGCGTCGGTGTTGACGGGCTGGGGCGCGACATCGCCATGCGCGACGACCATCGTTGCTGTTGCCAACAGTGCGAGCCCCGCAAGCCCCGCTCGGATATGGTTTCTGGACATCTTTCCTCCTCCACGATCTCACTGAGGTTTTTTAACGCTCGTCGCCCGTGCCGCGGAATACGACCTAGGTCGCGGCCCGGCATGGTACCTAGGTCGTATTCCGCCCTCCGCGGCGCCGCTTTAACGTCTTCGGCGGGAGGAGTGTCCAATGCCGCAGATCCGCATCAGACGGACAATGTCCGCATGCCTCCTGGTCGCGCTTCTCGGCGCTGCCGGGCCGGTTCAGGCGGAGGTCACCGTTGCCGTGACCTATCTGCGCCAGGAGCAGAAGGCGCCGCCGGTGCTTTCCAATCTCGATCCGATCCCAGCGGACCTGGGAATCGCAGGAGCGAAGGTCGCTCTGGCCGATAGCGAGACGACCGGCCGCTTCCTCGGCCATCACTACAGGCTACAGGTCATCTCCGTCGAGCCGGGAGGCGACCTTGCGGCGGCAGCGAAAACGGCGCTCGCTGCCTCGCCGGTACTTCTCCTCGATGCGCCCTCCGAAAGCATCCTGATCGTCGCCGACCTGCCCGAGGCGAGGGACGCAATGATCTTCAACGTCGCATCCGGCGAACGCCGCCTGCGCGACCGCGACTGTCGTGCCAATCTCCTGCACACGATCGCGGAGGATGCGATGCGCGCCGATGCGTTGATGCAGGTGTTGAGGGCGCGCCGCTGGACGCGCACGGCCCTGATCGTCGGCCCCAGACCAGAGGATGAGGACTTCGCGGCAACTTTGCGAGCCGCGGCGGCGAAGTTCGGCGTCGAAATCCTCGCCGAGAAGGCCTGGACCTTCGACACTGACCTGAGGCGCGCAGCCGGCAAGGAGGTGCCGCTGTTCACGCAGGACCTTCCCGACCACGACGTGCTACTGATTGCCGACGCTGCCGACGATTTTGCTCGTTATGTCGCCGATAATACCTGGCTGCCGCGTCCGGTCGCCGGCTCGGACGGCTTAAGCGGCGAGGGATGGGCGCCCGTTCTGGAACAATGGGGGGCCGTGCAGTTGCAGAACCGCTTCGAGGCCTCGGCAAAGCGGAAGATGCGGCCGCGCGACTACGCCGCCTGGACGGCGTTGCGCGCGGTGGGCGAGGCGGTGACACGGACGAACTCGGCCGACCCGGTGAAGCTGCGGACTTACATGCTGTCGGATGCCTTTGCCCTCGACGGCTTCAAGGGCCGCTCGCTCAGCTACCGCGATTGGAACGGGCAATTGCGTCAGCCGATGCCGGTGGTGAACGCCCGCGCTCTCGTCGAGCTCGCGCCGCTCGATGGATATCTGCACCAGGACAACGACATGGACACGCTCGGCCTCGACCGTGCGGAAAGCGCCTGCCGGGCGTTCGGAGGATGAGATGAGACGAGTCTTTCTTTTCCTAGCGCTTCCCATCGCCGCGTTTCCGATCGCCGCCTCCGCCGGCGAAATCTGGGTTACGAATGAGAAGGACGACAACATCTCGGTGATAGACACCGCGACGCTCGAAGTCGTGCGCACAATCGCCACGGGCGAACGCCCGCGCGGCATCACGTTCAATTCCGACCATTCGCGTGCCTACATCTGTGCATCCGACAGCGACGCGGTCGAGGTAATGGACGCCCGAACCGGTGAAATCCTTCATGAGCTTCCTTCGGGCGAGGATCCGGAGCAGTTCGTGCTCGCACCCGACGACAAGCACCTGTGGATCGCTAACGAAGATGACGCAGTGACGACAGTGGTCGACGTTGATACCCGCAGCGTCGTTGCGCAGATCAATGTCGGCATCGAGCCCGAGGGCATGGCTGTTTCGCCGGACGGCAAGATCGTCGTGACGACTTCCGAAACGACAAACATGGCCCATTGGATCGATACGGCGACGATGACGATTTTCGCCAATACACTGGTCGACAGCCGGCCTCGGCATGCGGAGTTCACCGCGGACGGCCGCGAGCTTTGGGTATCCTCCGAGATCGGCGGAACGGTCACCGTCTTCGACGTCGCGACCCAGGCGGAGAAGGGCAAGATCGCGTTCGGCATCACCGGGATCAATGCAGACCTTATTCAGCCCGTCGGCTTTGAATTCGCGCCCGACGGCAAAACGGCGTTCGTCGCGCTCGGCCCATCGAACCACGTGGCCGTGATCGACATGCAGACATTGGCGGTCGAGGAATACATCCTCGTCGGTCGACGCGTCTGGCATATGGCCTTCTCGCCAGACCACAAGCAGCTCTTCACCACGAATGGTGTTTCCGGCGACGTCACGGTGATCGATGTGGCAGCGCGCGAACCGGTCAAGTCGATCAAGGTCGGCCGCTTTCCTTGGGGGGCTGCTGCTCGCCCGTGACGGACAGGAAACCATCGGACATGGGGGCGGGCATGAGCGGACTGGCGATCGAGTCGATAACCCATATGTGGGGGGCGAAGCGGGCACTCGAAGACGTGAGCTTCTCCGTCGGCCGCGGTGAGTTCTGCGCTCTCCTCGGGCCGAACGGCGCTGGCAAGTCGACGCTGTTCGGCCTGATGACGCGGCTTTTCACGCCGCAGGCAGGAGCGATCTCGATCGCCGGTCATGATCTCGCGCGCGAACCGCACGGCGCCCTTCGGCACATCGGCGTCGTCTTCCAGCAGCCGACCGTCGACCTCGATCTCACCGTCCGGCGCAATCTTCTTTATTTCGCCGCCCTCCACGGCCTTTTCGGCCGCCGCGCCGAGGCGCGAGTGATGGCGGTGCTCGAGCGACTTGGCATGGCGGAACGCTCCGGCGAAAGGGCCGGAGCGCTCAACGGCGGCCATCGGCGACGGATGGAGATTGCCCGTGCCTTGATGCACTGCCCTTCGGTCCTGCTCCTCGACGAGCCTACGGTCGGCCTTGATGCCGCCGCTCGCGTCGCCATCATCGACCACGTGCACCGGCTTGCTGCGGACGATGGCCTGACCGTGCTTTGGGCTACTCACCTCGTCGATGAGATCCGCCCGCCGGACCGACTCATCATTCTTCACTGCGGCCGCGTTCTTGCCTCCGGCGAAGCAGGTGAGATCGGCGGTGCAGATCTCAGCGGGCGGTTCATTGCGTTAACCGGAGCTGTGTCATGAACGCTGTGCCAGATCTGGATGCTTTCGCGCCGACCCCCCCAAAGACCCTGAACGTCGTCGATACCGACGGGCTGGATCGGGATGCGCAGGGGAGAGCTGCGCTCGCCTTTTTTCATTGCGCCATTGTCGCCCTCAGCGCCATCTTGCAGCGGGAAGCGCTGCGCTTTCTCGGCCAGCGGGGTCGGCTTCTCGCGGCGCTCGTGCGCCCGCTGGTATGGCTGATCGTCTTCGCCGCCGGTTTTCGCGCCGCGCTCGGCCTTTCGATCACGCCGCCCTACCAGACTTACATCACCTACGAGATATACATCGTCCCTGGCCTCGTCGGCATGATCCTCCTGTTCAACGGCATGCAGTCCTCGCTGAGCCTAGTCTACGACCGCGAGATGGGCTCGATGCGCCTTTTGCTGACGGCCCCGCTGCCGCGTTGGTGGCTGCTGACGTGCAAGCTCGTCGCCGGCAGCCTGATCTCGGTGCTGCAGGCCTATGTCTTTCTCGCTGTCGCAGCGGCCTGGGGCGTCCGCTTCTCACCCGGCGGCTACCTTGCTGCTTTTCCTGCCATCATGCTCGGCGCGCTGATGGTGGGAGCGCTCGGGCTTGTTCTTTCCTCGTTCATCCGGCAGCTGGAAAACTTCGCTGGCGTGATGAACTTCGTCATCTTCCCCGTCTTCTTTCTTTCGTCCGCCCTCTATCCGCTGTGGAAGATGGCGGAAGCGTCGCCGCGCCTGCGCGACATCTGCGCCATCAATCCGTTCACGCATGCAGTCGAGCTGATCCGCTTTGCCCTTTATACGAAACTCGACCCGCTCGGACTTGCCGTCACGATCGCCGCCCTTGCCGTCTTCGGCGCCGCGGCTATTTGGGGCTACGACCCGGCGCGTGGACTGGCGGCGCGGAGGACCTAGTTAGACCACGATTGTTTCGCGCAGGACTGACCAATCGCTAATCGCTTTGGCGCCATGCAAGATGCAACCGCGCCACGCACCTGAACAGGCGTGCGGCGCGGCAATTTCCGGATCGCTAAGGGGCAAGTGCCGCGAGCGCCGCCTTCATGCGTTCGTCCGCCTTCGCCGGCAGCTTCACGGCCTTTGCCAATTCGACATTGGTCGGCACGTCGCCCACCTGGATCAATGCCACCATGCCCATGGAGAAGTGCGGCGAGCACTTGACGCCGTAGAGGCCCGGCACGGTGACGATCATCACGTATTCTTCGTTGACCTTGCTTTTAAACTTGCCCACGCCGTCGGGCAGCATGCCTTTTATCGACTCGACATTGTGGCCCTTGTCCGCCGGCACGAAGCGGATCGTGTCACCGGGCGCGGCTTTGACTAAGGCCGGCTCGAAGACCATCGCCCCGCTCTCGCCTTTGTTCAACATCTTTACTTCGTGTTCCTCGGCAAGGGCCCCGCCGGCAACGAGCACGGTTGCGGCCATGATACCCATTCTTCTCAGCATTCATCTCTCCCTGCGGTTTGAAGCTGACAAAATCAAATATCGAAAGGGCAGGGCGATACAATGCGACCTTGGTGCCGGTCGAAGCGACCGTCCGCACGAGTGTGTTCAATTTCAATAAGTTGAGGGGGAGATGGCGATCGGAAACGCGAGCCATGCCCCGGAGGAGGCCTGAGGTGGGTACCTGTGGAGCTCGGGACGGCGGCCGTTCGTCATGCGCTGGTAACGAAGGCTTCGAGCACCTCGAGGTCGATGGGCTTGTAGATCATCTCGATCTCGGCTGCAGCGCAGGCGTCGCGCAAACTCGGTGATCGATCGGCGGTGATGATCCTCGCCGGGCGCTCGCCGTGGCGTATCTTGAGCGCGGTCAGAGTCTCGACGCCGGTCAATCCCTCCCCGAGCTGCTGGTCGACCAGATAGAGATCGGGCACGATGCCCATCTCATCGACCAGTTCCAGCGCTTCCTCGCCGCTTCCCGCTTCCAGGACCGTGATTCCGCGCCGCTCCAGGAGCAGACTCATCGCGTGCCGCAGTTCCTCGTCGTTCTCGATGAGAAGCGCGATGCGGTCGCCGCAGTCGTTCGACGGGTCGGCATCTGCAGCGTCGGCGCCAGGGTAACTCGCCGAGGTACGCGAGGGTGCCTGCTCCAGCTCGATCGCAAAACATGTGCCGCGCCCCGGCGTCGAGCGCAGCGTAAGTCGGTGATTGAGCAGCGTGCAGGCGCGCTCCACGATGGCGAGGCCAAGCCCCAAGCCCTCCGAAGCGGAAGCGGTGGCATTGAGCCGATGGAACTCACGAAAGATCGCCTGCTGCTCCTCGGCCGGAATGCCGGGACCAGTATCGTGCACCTCGATGCGTACGCCGCCCGGTATGCGCCGCGGACCCACGAGCACGCGGCCGGTGCGGGTATAGCGGATGGCATTGCCGATGAGGTTTTGCAGGATGCGTCTGAGATAGGCCGGATCGCTGAAGACCGTCATCGCACAGGGCAGGATGGCGAGTTTCAGACCCTTGCGCTCGGCGATCGGCGCAAATTCGTCGGTGAGTTGCGCGATCAGCGATGCGAGGCGCACCGGCGAAATCTCGACTACCGCCTCATCCAGCCGCGAGATATCGAGCAGCGCCCCGAGGATCGCTTCAACGCTTGCCAGCGCCTTGTGGGCCTTGTCGAGTGTGCTGCCGGCGTGATCGTCATGCGTTTCGTCGCGGGCCGAGGCTACGAAGAGCTTCGCGGCGGAGAGCGGCTGCAAGAGATCGTGGCTGGCCGCTGCAACGAAACGCGTGCGCGTGGAATTGGCCCGTTCCGCATCGGCCAACGCGGCGCGCAAGTCTTCCGTGCGGGCGGCCACCCGCGCCTCAAGAGAGGCGTTGGCGCGCTGCATTGCCTGGATCGCCTGCCGTTCGCGCGTCACGTCGCTGAACGACATCACGAAGCCTCGATCCGGCGTCTCCTCTGCAAACACGACGAGAATCATTCCCGAAGTGCGGCGGATCTCCAGGAACAAGGGGGGCCGCGTTGTCGTTTGGGCTGCCCAGGCGGAAAGGGCCGAAGGAGCGAGGGCGCTGACCAGTTCGCTGTCGCGACGGATCCAGCGCTGCAGCGTGTCGAAGCCGATGCCGGTGCGCAGGACTGTCACGGGAATATCGAGCAGCAGGCGGAGCCGCTCGTTCCAGCCCACCAGCCGGCCGGCCGCGTCGAAGATGCAGATTCCCTGGTTGATATGTTCCAGCGTCGCGCGAATCAGCCGGGCCTGATCATCCAGCATTCTTCCGCGCTCGGTTCGCTCCATGCGAATGATCTCGGTGACATCCGTCTGGAGCACGACCGTACCGCCGTCGGATGTGGGCTGCTCGCTCACCTGGAGCCAGCGGTCACCGGCAAGCGCCACCTGGAACACGCTGCGCGCGTGATGGCGCTGCATTCTCGTTGCCATCCAGCCGGCCGGCGCCTCGCCCTCCGGCAGCGCCAGAAAGCGCGAACGGCTGCAGGCTTCGATATAATCCGCAAACGGCAGGCCGGGATGAAGGACGGCTCGCACGTCCTGAAGATCGCAGCAAAATCTCGAATTGTACATCACCAGGATTTCGCCGGCATCGAAGAGGGCAAACCCTTCCTCCACAGCCTCGATGGCATCCGCGAGGTTGCGGCGAGCGCGCTCGGTCGCATGTTTGGCCTCAGCCAGCCGCGCGTTCGTATCGTTGAGCACCTTCAGCGTCGCCTCGAGGTCGGATGTGCGTTGCCGCACCCGCTCTTCCAGCTGGGCGGAGCGCTGGAACTGCTCGTAGGCGATTCCACGTTCGCCAGATGCCTGCTCGACCTGACGCATCAGCACTTCGGCGATGGTCAGAAGCTTCTCGGTGTTGCGCTCGGGACGGCCGTCGGGATCAATCAGCCAGTCAGAGATGCGGGCCATTACGGAACCTTTTCGGGTAGCACGGTGCCTGGCGGATAGATGGCGACGCCGGTCATCGTCTGGTTCACGTGCATCGGGCCGAACTGCTCGCCATAGGTGCAGAAGCCGATTACCCTGTGGCGGCGCAAGAGCTCGGAGACGCGGCCAACGATCTGCTTTTCCTCGGCCTCCAACCGGCGCAGGATACAGTCGAAGGCAAGGATCGCTGTCGGACGCTCGGGCAAAGAGAGGCGTGTGAGCTCGCGGTTGAGCTGGCCGATCATGTCACCGGGCTCGGTGATCGTCAGCACCACACCCTCGTCGATAGCCGAGAAGAAAATAAGGTCGCCGTTTTCCATCACCTGACGGATGGCGCGCACGTGATGCCGCATTCCCATGCGGACCGCGACGGGATGGGCGGCAAACGTAAACGTACTGAGCTGCTCGGGATCCATGCCGACGAGACGCGCGTATTCTCGTGCGGCGGGCTCCGCGTTGATCTGGCGGACGATGCGGTGGCGGGGATCGGCCTCGGTGACCACCATTCGTCTTTCGGTCGGCACGAGGTGATCGAAATTGAAAACGCGCACCGGACACTCCGTGCGCACCAACGCCAGCACGGCCGCGTTCTCCGATAGCCGGTGGCCGTCGAGCACGAAGGTCCGGGTAAAGCGCGTCCCGTCGCCGGCCGAACCGCCGAGCATCGGCGTTGCTCCCATGCCTGCCGCAAGTGCCGAGATCAGTTCGTCTTCCTTCTGCGAAAGCCCATCCACCAGGAGGATGGCGAACTCATGCGCAAGCTCGGGATGGCGCTCAGCCATCGCCGTGCGCGTTCGGACGAGGGCGGCGGCGAGAGCGGGCGGGTCAAGCCGCAACAGGTCGGGGATCGTCAGCGTATCGACGCGGAAGTACGCTGCGGGGAGGGCGATCGCGACGATGGAGTCCTCGTTGTACCCAGCGTCGGAAATTTCGCCTGCGGTGGTGCAACCGACGATCGGGATGTCACCGAAGACCCGCGCTGCTTGGCTGGGCAGACGCTCCAGGTCGGCCGCCGGCGAAACGAAAAGCATGATCAGCGAAAAAGGTCCCGGCCCCAGTTGCCGTGCCAATGTCTCCAAGGCGTTCGGATCGCGCGCCGAAACGCTGCCGCGCGGGACGATCGCCTCGCATGCGATGCCGCTCCCAGCGAATATCCTCATTCCCTCTTCCTCCCGACACTACAGTAAAACCGTAATCGGTCCGGAATCCAGCGAACTTTCGAGGGCGGCAGACCGGGGGGCGTCATTCCTCCGGCGTCAGTGCCGTGAAACTAGCCTCGTGTGCGAACAATACCGCCTGCATCCGCGTCTGGACGCCGAGTTTGCGCATAATCGCGGTGACATGCGCTTTCACCGTGGTTTCGGCGATGGAAAGCTCATAGGCGATCTGCTTGTTCATCAGGCCGGCGCAGACGAGCTGCAGAATCTTCGCCTGTTGGCGCGTCAGCAGCCCCAGCCGGGCAATTGCTTCGTCCGACAAGGAAGGGCTGCCCGGCTCCAACGCCATCTGGGGGGCATAGATTTCGCCTCGAGAAATCGCTGCGAAGGCGGCACGAAACTCGTCTCGAACCGCATGCTTCGGCACGAAGCCGTTGATCCCCGCCTTGAGCAAGGCCCGGATGATCTTCAATTCGTCCAGCGACGAGACAACGACGATCGGGACCCCGGGAACCGCCTGTCTCAGCCGGACGACGCCGTCAAGTCCATTGACGTCCGGCAGATTGAGATCGAGCACCACGACATCCGGCGGTGTATCGCCGTCCAGCCGTGCAAGGGCGGCGTCCAGCGTCCCCACGGAATCGATGGATCCGATGCCGACAAGACCGGTCAATGTCATCGCTAGGGCATCGCAGAACAAGGGGTGATCGTCCACGATCAGCGCCGATCGCAACTCGACCGGTTTGAGTAGAGGTGGCACCGCCAGGTTCGGACGCGGTGTATGGAAGGAATTGCGGATGATGATCATGTGCGAGCGCTCCGCATTATTCTGCCGTAGTCACGGCGTTCGAGGGCCGGGCTGCCAAAGCCCGACCCCTTGTGCCTATTGTGCCAAAGCCAACTGTTTTGGCAAACGGAAGGTCCACACCATGCCACCCTGGTTGAGGTAATTGACCTTCTTGGCGACTTCGCCGCCCCAGAGCGGAACGGCACCGCCCCAGCCGGAAATGACCGACACATATTGCTCTCCGTCCTGTTCCCAGGTGATGGGCTGGCCGACGATCCCGGAACCGGTTTGGAAAGTCCAGAGGACCTCGCCGGTCTCATCGTCGAGAGCCTTGAATTCACCCTCGGGCGTCCCGACGAAGACAAGCCCGCCCGCCGTTGCCATCACCCCGCCCCAGAGCGGAGCGCTATTCTTGTATTCCCACTTGACCTCGCCGCTGTTGGGATCGATCGCTTTCAGCGAGCCTATATAGTCCTCGAAAAGCGGCTTGATGGTGAAGCCGGCACCGAGATAGGCCGCGCCCTTCTTATAGGAGATCGGCTCGTTCCAGATGTCCATGCCCCATTCGTTTGAGGGCACATAGAAGAGCTCGGTCTTCTGGCTATAGGCCATCGGCATCCAGTTCTTGCCACCGAGGAACGACGGTACCGCGAAAACCTGCTGTCCCTTGCCACCGTCGGCCGCCGCGGTAGGATCGCCGGGACGGTTTTCTTCCACATAGATCGGGCGACCGTTCTTATCGATGCCCTTGGCCCAGGTTATGTTCTTAACGAAAGGATAGGCGGCGACGAACTTCCCGTCCTCGCGATCGAGAATGTAGAAGAAGCCGTTTCGGTCGGCGGTTGCGAACCGCTTCTTGCCATCCCTGGAGATGAAGGGAACAACCTCGTTGACGCCGTCGAAGTCCCATCCTTCGCGGGGCGTTGTCTGGAAGTGCCACTTGATCTCGCCATTCTCGGGATTGATGCCGAGTCGACTTGCGGCGTAGAGGTTGTCGCCGTTGTTGCCCTCGACCGGCTTGCCGGCGCCACGCAGGTGGCTGTTCCAGGGGGCGGGGTTGCCGGCGCCGAAGACAAGCGTGTCGGTATCGGCGTCGTAGGAGCCACCGAGCCAGGTGGCACCGCCCCCGGTCTTCCACAGGTCGCCGGGCCAAGTCGCGTTCAACGTCCCGGTCATGGTGCTTTCCTTGCCCTTGTAGGTGCCCATGTGCCCTTCTATGACGGGCCGAGTCCAGACAAGCTCGCCGTTCTTGGTGTCGCGCGCCTGCACCTCGCCGACGACGCCGAACTCGCCGCCGGAATTGCCGGTGATTACCAGGCCGTTCACGATCAGCGGCGCGGCGGTGTAGCTGTAGCCCTCCTTGTAATTGGCGATCTTCTTGTTCCAGACCACATCGCCCGTCTTGCGGTTCAGTGCGACGAGGCGGGCGTCGAGTGTTCCGAAGTAGATATTGTCGCCATAGATCGCGGCACCGCGGTTCACCACGTCACAGCAGGGCAGGATGCCTTCCGGCAGGCGGGCATCGAACTGCCAGAGCTCCTTGCCGGTCTTGATATCGATGGCGAAAAGGCGGCTGTAGGAGGCCGTGATATACATGATCCCGTCGTAGACAATCGGCTGGCTTTCCTGCCCCCGCTGCTTTTCGCCGCCGAGGCTGAATGCCCAGGCGGGCACAAGGTTCTTGACGTTGTTCTTGTTGAGCGTCTCGAGCGGGGAGAAGCGCTGCAGACCCCTCCCCATGCCGTTTGTCAGTACATCGCCGACCGTAGTGGCGTCCTTGGCGAGGTCTTCCTCCGTCACCTCCGCCTGGGCCAGTCCCGCCAGTGACAGGACCGTCACGGCAGTCAGCATCAATCTGTTCATATTGATCTCCTTCCCTCACAATGGTCGCGTGAGGCGCAACCGTCTAGCGGCACTGATCATCCTCCTGCGACAAAGCTACGGGCTATTGCACCTTGGTCGTAGTGTCGGCGACCTCGCAGCTCCGCGCGTTACCCGCGGCAGGCCCGATGTCGATTGTCCGTAGGTCGTATTGCGGAGATCTGCGTGGTCGTTACCATTTGCTTACGGAAGGGGAGGTTCCGTGATGTTCGTCAGACCGATCTCAGAAGGCGACCAGCCAAGAGCTTTCATTTACCGCTTCAGGTGAGGAGCGCGTTAAAGCGCTGAAATGACGCTCTGCGATCGGCAACTTTCGCCGGGAATATTCCGGAGAAGCGGGCGGATGCGCGAAGTCCTCACGGGCTCCGTCGGTGCACGCCCTCAGGCGGCGCAGGAAACGATTTGCGAAAAGTCCAGCGATAGCGCGGTCGCCGGGCCTTGCCGGTGCAGCAAACAGCCGTTCCGGCTCTTCACCCGAGCAGAGCTCTTACGGGCAAGCTCGTCTCGTGTTCGACCGGCCGCGAGCGCGCATGTGGATACCGGATCGAGCACACCAACTGGTCATGGCAGAGGAGAAAACATGTCCTGGCATAAACCGAAATTCATCGACGTAAGCTGCGCTATGGAAATCAACCGCTACGTTCCCGCGGACGGGGACGAGCCGGTCCTTTTTTGACACGCCGCCCTACGATGGTCGGCTCACAGTACGGAGGTGCTCCGGTGGCAGAGACGTCCGATCTTCGTATCATCGTTCTGGGGGCCGCCGCTGGCGGCGGCCTTCCGCAGTGGAATTGCGGCTGCCTGAACTGCACGCTGGCGCGTGATCCGGGCTCCGGCCTCAAGTCGCAAAGCCAATCATCGCTGGCCGTCAGCCGCGATGGCGAAGCCTGGGCGGTCTTCAATGCCTCGCCCGACATCCGCCAGCAGATTGAGCACAATCGTCCGTTGCAGCCGCGCCGCCTGCGCCACAGTCCGATCGAGAGCGTGGTGCTGACCAACGGCGACATCGATCATCTGGCCGGACTGCTGGTCCTCAGGGAAAAGCAGCCGTTCATGCTGTTTTCCACCGGTTCGGTCGGCGAAATCATCGCCGAAAATCCGGTCTTCGGCGTGCTCGATCCGGACCTGGTTGCACGGCGGAGCGTCGCGATCGAGGAAGTTTTCTTTCCACTTCCCGACCTCGAGGCGCGGTTCTTTTCCGTTCCCGGCAAGGTGCCGCTGTTTCTCGAGGACGACGAACCGGATCTCAACGTCGAGGGCGAAAATACCGTCGGGGTCGAGCTCAGAGCTGGCAGCAAGCGCGTTTATTATATCCCGGGCTGCGGCCTGATGAATTCCGGTCTCGGCGGGCGCCTCGCGGGTGCCGACGCGCTGTTCTTCGACGGCACGCTCTTTACTGACCGTGAGATGATTGCGACCGGCACGGGGCGCAAGACGGGCCGTCGCATGGGCCACATGCCGATCGCCGGCGAGGGCGGCAGCCTCGACGCATTGGACGGCCTGAACATTCGCCGAAAGATCTATGTCCACATCAACAACACGAACCCGATCTGGCGGCCTGGCCCCGAGCGCACCACGGTGGAAAGCCGTGGCTTCGAAGTCGGGTTCGACGGCATGGAGGTCAGCCTGTGACGACGGCAACTGACAAGCAAGCTTTTCACGCTCGCCTTTTGGCGATCGGGGAGGAACGCTATCACGACAAGCATCCTTTCCACGCGATGCTCCACGGCGGCCGCGCAACGATGACGCAGGTCCGCGCCTGGGTGATCAACCGCTACTATTACCAGAGCCGCATTCCGATGAAGGACGCGGCCTTTCTGTCGCGCTGCGACGACTCGGACCTGCGCCGGGCCTGGCGTTCCCGGATTGAAGACCACGACGGCGGTATCGACGGGGGCGGCGGCATCCGCCGTTGGCTGCGTCTCGCGGAAGCGGTCGGACTCGACCCGGCCCATGTCGCTTCGACGCGGGGCGTCCTGCCTGCGACCCGATTTGCCGTCGACGCCTATGTGTCGTTCGTGCGGGAGAAGCCGCTACTCGAGGCGGTGGCCTCATCACTCACGGAGCTTTTTGCGCCCAAAATCCATTCGGAGCGCATTGCAGGGTTGCTGGCGCACTATGCGTTCGCAGACCAGGCGGCGCTCGCTTACTTCCGCCAAAGACTGGCGGAGGCGCCGCGCGACGTCGAATTCGGCCTTGCTTATGTGCTCGATCACGCCGACACGGTTGAAAAGCAGGATGCCGCCGCCGCGGCGCTGACCTTCAAGACCGACGTTCTGTGGTCGCAGCTCGACGCGCTTTATTCCGCCTATGTGACGCCCGGGCTGATCCCGCCGGGCGGCTGGGACGGCGAGCAAGGTGTCGTCGTTAACCCGACGGCGCGGGAGGCAGCTGAATGAGCGCCGATGCGGCGATGACTTCAGGGGCGGGGATTTCAGGGACGAGCGTCGTCAGACTGGCCCGCGGCGTGCGCCTGCACGAGGATCCGGTTCGCGGCCAGGCGGTGCTGTTGGCCCCGGAGCGGGCGATGGCGCTCGACGATATTGCCGTTGCCATCGTCGAGGCGCTCGACGGCCAGCGCAGCCTCGACCGGATCGTCGACAATTTTGCCCAAAAGTTCGACGCCCCGGCCGCCGATATCGCCGCCGACGTCAGGGCTTTCGTCGAGGAACTCGCCAATCGCCGCCTGCTGGAGATCGTCGCATGAGCAGCGCCATCGCCGCCACAAACCATGCCGGCGCCGCTGTCGCGCGCGTGCCGCCGCCGATGGCGATGCTGGCGGAGCTGACGCATCGCTGTCCGTTGGCCTGCCCCTATTGCTCCAACCCGATCGCCCTGACACCGGGGGACGAAGAACTGTCGACCGAAGAATGGATCAACGTCTTCAGCCAGGCGGCCGCTCTCGGCGTACTGCATCTGCACCTGTCCGGCGGCGAGCCGGCGGCGCGGCGCGATCTCGTCGACCTGACGCGGGCGGCGGTTTCGCTCGGGCTTTACAGCAATCTGATCACCTCGGGCGTCGGTTTGACGGAGGGGAGGATCAACGACCTGGCCGATGCCGGTCTCGACCACGTTCAGTTGTCGATCCAGGGTGTTTCCCCCGAAGGCGCCGACCGGATCGCCGGCTACAAGGGCGGTTATGAGCGAAAGATGGCCGTTGCAAACTGGATCGCGGCCACCGGCATTCCGCTGACGGTCAACGCCGTCTGCCACCGGCAGAACATGGGCGAGATCGACGCCATGATCGCGCTGGCGATCCGGCTTGGGGCGCGCCGCATCGAGATCGCGACGGTGCAGTTTCACGGCTGGGCCGAGCGCAACAAGGCGGCGCTGCTGCCGACGCGCGAACAGGTCGAGCACGCGACGCGCACCGTCGCTGCAGCCCGGGAGAAATATCAGGGCATCCTGGTGATCGACTATGTACCGGCCGATTATTATTCCCAATACCCGAAGGCTTGCATGGGTGGCTGGGGCCGCGTCGGCCTCAATATCACCCCGTCCGGCCGAGTGCTTCCGTGCCACGCGGCCGAAACGATCCCGGGCCTCACCTTCAAGACCATCCGCGACGACACGCTTTCTGAGATCTGGTACGCGAGCGACGCCTTCAACGCCTATCGGGGCGAGGCCTGGATGCCGGAGCTCTGCCGCAGCTGCGAGCGCAAACAGATCGACTTCGGCGGCTGCCGTTGCCAGGCGATGGCGCTTGCTGGCGATGCGCGCGCAACCGATCCGGTTTGCATCCGATCGCCGCTGCGCGACCGCTTGACGCGGGAAACGGACCGGCTTTCGGCGATGTCATCGGCCACTTTGAGCTACCGCGGACGGTAGAGCCATTCAGGCCTGGTATGGGCACGTGACGCCGCCCGCAAAAGGTGCTAACCCCGTCGTCAAACCAAGTGAACATAAGCGCCTTTGGAGGAGCCGCGGCTGCATCGTCGCTCGCCGATCTTTGAGCATTCAAAGCAGCGGAACCCGGTGAATTGTGCCACCGTTGCCCAGCAGATCGTCCCCATGGCTGCGGCGCTTGCCTAGCCCGAGCGGCGCGGTGTGGCAATTGGTACGGTCATGGCCGGCGTCCTTTCCGGCATCCTGCTCAGCCGCACTGTGTCCGGCTTCGTCGGTGAGCATTTGAGCTGGCGCGACATGTTCTGGGTCAGCGCGCCACTCGCGCTGGTCGGCGCGGCCATGATGTATATGGCTCTGCCGGACCTCGGTGCCGTCGGCGTGCTTGCCGCGCCCCTGGCTGGGACGATGACGCCGATGAGAAGTCCTGGTATCGAGGCCCAGAAGCCGAGCACTGCCCACGCGAACAGTGTCAGCGCAGCCCCCAGCCCCACGCCCGAATGGGGGCCACGCCGATCGGCTATCGTTCTCGATGTCGGCATTCAGGTCGCCCTGATTGCCAATCAGCACATTATCTACGCGCTCGATCCGCAGGCCCGCAGCCGCATCAACACTATCTTCATGACGAGCATGTTTCTTGGCGCCGCGGCTGGATCGGCGCTAGCCGTGGCTCTATGGAGCTACGACGCCTGGAGCGGCGTCAGCCTGCTTGGCTTTGCTCTCGCTTCGATCGCGCTCGCCATCAGGCTCCGCCGGCGCGACTTCGGCGCTCACCGTTTCCCCTGATGGCCCGGGCTTCGCGAGATGGGGGTGCGCTCCCTGCTTCTCGCCGGGCTGGCGGTTCAAATACAGGTGACTGTCCGTTCGGAAACACCGGGGCAGGAGGCTCGTTTTTGCGATGAATCGATTGGCTGCAATGCCGTACCTGCGCTTGTTCCGAAATTCCGGAAAGGGTCAAAAGGCAGCCGTTCTTCACGAGTCCCGTGCATGGCTTGGTGCGAGGATGTTCACGTTCTGAGTCAAGAAGATGGTGTAACGGGCGGAACCCGGCCCGCCAGGTTTGAAGGGCCGGTGGTCGTCCCTCACAATGATGGTGTCGCGGAGTCAGGAGTGGCCTGCTCCACACTCTATTGGGTCGATCCAATCCACAAACATCCAGGCTACTGATCGTCTATTCCGCCTTCTCGGCCGGTGTTGTCGCCGGAATCTGGAATTGTCTTTCTTGGTCCGTCATAACGCTTCTGATCGCTCTTTGCATTCTAACCGTCGTCCTTACGGCGGGCCGTTGGCTGGTATGCCAAGGTCTGATCGCCTGGGGCTACTGTTTTGTGGCTCGATCAAGAGCCTCGCGACCGGGCTGCCTACGGCTGGCATTCTTTTCGATTCTGCCGAAATAGCCATTATTATACTCCCATTGATGCTATTTCATTTGATTCAGCTGTTGGTGCTGGCCGTCGCTTCCCAGCGCAACACGGCTTGCAACCAAACAGCGCAGCTCATAGCGTGAAAAGGAAGATCATGCTGGAGCTCGACACAGTTGGGTCTGCGGGTTTAGCGTCTCGGCCCGATGCATAAAGAGGAGGGTTCTTTTGCGCTATATTCGTCCTAGTTCAATCGAAGATGCCGTTGCTCTCTTGGCGGAAGCGGCAGGCAAGGCAGCCGTTCTGGGCGGCGGAAGTGATCTGCTCGTGAGAATGAAGGGGGGCTTCATCGAACCCGAGCTCATCATCGACATCAAAGCTATAGACGTCCTGAGACTCATAACTGAAAGCGAGGATGGCTTCGTCATCGGCGCTGCGGTGCCTTGCGCGGTCCTCGGCGAGAATGCAGCGCTCCGGCGGGCGTGGCCCGGCGTATTGGAAGGGGCCAATCTCATCGGTTCCAAGCAAGTGCAGGGGCGTTGCACCATCGTCGGAAATCTCTGCAACGCATCGCCTGCGGCCGACAGCGTGCCCGCGCTGGTGACTGCCGGTGCAAAGGCTCTGATCAGGGGGCCGGCCGGCTCCCGCACAATCGCTGTCGAAATGGTGCCGGTCGGGCCGGGCAAGACGTCGCTTGCGCCCGGAGAGATCATCGAGGCCATTCTGCTCGACAAGCGCCAGCCGCGTTCGGGCGACGCCTATCAACGGTTCACCCCACGCACCGAGATGGATATTGCGGTCGTCAGTGCCGCGGTGAATCTCACTCTTGATGATCAGGGCGTCATCCAGTCGGCGCGCGTCGCGCTTGGCGCGGCGGCGCCGACGGTGTTTCTGGTCAAGGAAGCGGCCGAAATCCTCACTGGTTCCCGCGTCGACGACAAGACGCTTGACCGCCTGGCCGCGGCCTGTTCAGGCGCCTGTCGTCCCATAGACGACAAGCGAGGCACTGTAGAATTCCGAAGGAAAGTCGCGGGAGTGCTGGCCAAGCGGGTCGCGCTGGCCGCCTATCAGCGTGCAGGACAGAAATGATGGCAGGCATAGCGGTTTCAACGAACATCAATGGCGACAACGCCGAGTTTCTCTGCCACGCCGACGAGACGCTGCTTGACGTGTTGCGTGATCGCCTCGGGCTCATGGGAGCGAAAGAAGGCTGCGGCACGGGTGACTGCGGCGCCTGCAGCATCATTCTCGACGATCGCCTGGTCTGCTCCTGTCTCGTGCTTGGGGCAGAGGCGGAAGGCCGGCGCATCGAAACCGTCGAGGGCATGGCACAGGGTGACCAGCTTCATCCGCTGCAACAAAAGTTTCTCGAGCATGCCGCCTTGCAATGTGGCATCTGCACACCCGGCTTCCTCATTGCCGCAAAGGATCTGCTGGCGAAGAATCCGGATCCGACCGAAGAGGAAATACGCTTCGGTCTTGCCGGAAATCTGTGTCGTTGCACCGGCTACGACAAGATCGTGCGCGCCGTTCAGGACGCAGCAGGCGTGATGAGAGGAGCTTGACCATGAATTTTGATCCGAGCCACTCGAAACGCAGCTTCTCCTCCGTGGGTACCCGTCCCATCCGGCCGGATGGAGTCGACAAGGTGACGGGCCGCGCGCGCTACGGCGCGGACTTCAACATGCCCGGCCAGTTGGTCGGACGGATTTTGCGCAGCCCGCACGCTCATGCCATCATTCGCAAGATCGACACGTCGAAGGCCGCGCGACTTCCTGGCGTCAAGGCGGTTTTGACGGCGGCGGACCTGCCCGACCTCACCGATGGTGACGCGGCGATGTATGACATTCTCGACAACTGCATGGCGCGCAAGAAGGCGCTCTACGACGGTCACGCTGTGGCCGCCGTGGCGGCAATCGATGCGCGAACCGCCAAGCAGGCGCTCAAGCTCATCGAGGTCGAGTATGAACTCCTGCCGCACGTTACCGATGTTGACCAGGCGTTCGCGCCGGATGCTCCGCTCGTCAACGACACGATCATCACAACAGGCGTTGACCCCAAGCCCGATCGCCCTTCGAATGTCTCGATGCGGAGCCAGTTCGGGCATGGCGACGTCGATGCCGGCATGGCAAGGGCCGACTTCGTTGTCGAGCGGACATTCAAGACCGAGCAGACCCACCAGGGCTATATTGAGCCTCACGCCTGCGTCGCCAATGTCAATTCGGACGGCACAGCGGACCTTTGGGTTTGCACCCAGGGCCACTTTGTCTATCGCCAGCACTGCGCACAACTGCTCGGCATGGATGCTTCCAAGCTGCGCGTCACGTCTTCGGAAATCGGCGGCGGTTTTGGCGGCAAGACCCATGTCTGGGCTGAGCCGGTCGCGCTGGCGTTGTCGCGCAAGGCCGGCAGGCCGGTCAAGCTGGTCATGTCGCGCGACGAAGTGTTTCGCGCGTCCGGCCCGACCAGCGCCACGTCGATCGACGTAAGGATCGGCGCATTGAAGGACGGAACGATCATCGCCGCCGAAGCGACACTTCGCTATTCCTGCGGCCCCTATGCCGGATCATGGGCCGAGATCGGTGCCATGACCGCATTCGCGTGCTACAAGCTCGAGAATGTCAGGACGGTTGGCTACGAAGTGCTGGTAAACCGGCCGAAGACCGCGGCATACCGTGCGCCTTCGGCGCCGATGGCGGCGTTCGCAGTGGAAAGCGCCGTCGATGAACTTGCCAAGAAAGTCGGCATGGATCCGGTCGATTTCCGGATCCGGAACGCGGCACAGGAAGGGACCAAGGCATCCTACGGTCCAGTCTACGGCCCGATCGGCATCGGCCCGACACTGGAGGCCGTGAAGAACCATCCTCACATGAAGGCACCTCTTGGCAAGAACCAGGGGCGCGGCATGGCATGCGGGTTCTGGTTCAACTTCGGGGGCCAGACTTGCACCGATCTGAACATCGGGATGGATGGGACGGTCTCGCTCGCGGTTGGCACGGTGGATGTGGGCGGTTCGCGCGCATCGCTGTCGCTGGTGGCCGCAGAGGAGCTCGGGATCGACTACGCGCTTGTTCGGACGGTGATCGCCGACACGTCTAGTCTCGGCTACAACGACATGACCGATGGCAGCCGGGGAACGTTCTCGTCCTCGATGGCCACGATTTCTGCTGCCCGCAACGCGATCAAGATTCTCCGAGAGCGTGCGGCGCAGATGTGGGACATTCTGGTCGAGGACGTGACCTGGGAAAAGGGCCATGCCGTCGCCAAGGGCGAGACGCACGGAAACCTTCCGAAACTGTCTCTGAAGGAGATTGCGGCGGCATCGGGCACCACGGGCGGCCCGATTGCGGGGCACAGTGAGATCGTCGCCGACGGCGCCGGCGTATCCTTCGCCACCCATATCTGCGATATCGAGGTCGACCCCGAAACGGGGGCCACCAAGGTGCTGCGCTACACCGTGGTGCAGGATGCCGGCAAAGCCGTGCATCCGACCTATGTCGAAGGACAGTACCAGGGCGGCGCCGCGCAGGGCATCGGCTGGGCACTCAACGAAGAATATATCTACGGCAAAGACGGCAGGCTGCAGAATGCGGGCTTCCTCGACTACCGTATCCCGGTGTGCTCGGATCTGCCTATGATAGACACGCAGATCCTGGAGATACCCAACCCCAACCACCCCTATGGGGTTCGCGGCGTCGGGGAAACGTCCATCGTCCCTCCGCTTGCAGCGGTGGCCAATGCCGTGTCCAATGCGGTCGGCGTGCGAATGCTGCATATTCCCATGTCGCCGCCGCGGATCCTGGCAGCACTTGACGCCTGAGGAGGTCCCATGGTCGAGGTGACGCTCTGGGGCTCTCTCGCCGCGGCAGCTGAGGGTAACAGCAAGATCGAGATCGAGGCAAAGAATATCAGGGAACTGTTTGAGAGGTTGCGCGAACGGTTTCCTCAGCTCGAGCCACTCATGGATCGAGGCATTGCGGTTGCAATCGACGGAACGATCTATCGCGACACCTGGTCGAAGGAACTGCCGCCGGGAGCGGAAATCTATCTACTGCCGAGGTTGGCGGGCGGCTAAGAGCGGGCGGCGAGACCGCCGGTGTAGACCCACTTGCGGTGCGCCTGTCTGCCCGCAGCTTTTCTTCCCGCTCGCCGCCTTCAGCAAACGGACCTTGAGTCGGAGCGAGCTAGGCCGAGGCTACTGGAGCGAGCTATATTGGGAGGCTGTCAGGCCAACTCAAGTTGAGAGTCTTTCGCCCCTTTTGCGATCAACGGCGCGGGAGACTTCCTTTGTAGGTGGGAAGCGTTCAGTCGGCGCGCCACGATATCGTGGTTGAGCCACTGGACGGGCCCGGAGGGATCTGAGGACGCGCCAAAAATTAGCTGCCCGGTCGCCTCCACCACGAGAGCACTCAGGAGGTCGCTGATCATCGCCTTGCTGTCCCGATGCATCAGCGTGATCTCGTTGGACGTGCCGATGGTCAGATCGGCCTGTGCTTGGCTGTTTGCCATGGGCCACGCCGAGAAGTCGTAAAACGGACGCATGACCTTGTTGGCCTGCATATCGGTAATTTTTTGGAACACATCCTTCATCGTGTAGCCGTCTGCCAGAAGCTCCTGGCATGCCTGCCATTGGTCCTCTGCCCATTGGCCACCGTTCTCTTTCTTCAAGGCGAGCAGCAGCGGTATCAGGGGAAGTTCGATACCCGTAAATACGTCGGACGAATTGGTTCGGATTTCGGGACAGTTATAGACGGTTGCCTTGACACCCGCTGCCCAGGATTCTTGCGCGATGCATTCGAGCCGCATTTTGGCGTAACCTTGGGTGTAGTTCGTGTAGGTCTGCCAACGATAGCTCCCGTCAATCAGGACTGCTGTTCCATGGTAACCGTAGGCCGTGTACCGCACCTGAGCACCCGAAGCCTCTACGCGCTCACGGATCGCCGCGCTGAAGTCGATAAGATGTCGAAAGGTGATTGCGGAGACTTCATCGAAATTCTGCAAGATGAGCTTGCCCATATCGCTATCGAGCAGCGCTTGCGAAGACATGTGGCGGTGACCGCGTCCCTTGTAGATACGATTGGCAACAACCAGGAATACCTTCGCTTTCGGGATGCCTCCGGCCATTGTATGGGCGAAGAAGACATTGCGGCCGTCGGCAATCATTCCGTCGAGAACGGCCATGACCTGTGAAAGCGAAGCCGTGAACCGTGAGGTGGCGATCTCCCGGCACTGCTCAATGTAGTCCCAGTCGAGCTTGTCATGTTCCCAGCTCTCCAGCGTCATCGTTGCGAGGAGATCCGTCGGAGTGGGGCCTCCTGTCGGAGCGTCGAGATCGAAGCCAGCCATAAGAGGTATGTTGATAATCCTGCCGCCCAGGCGGTCCTCGGCGGCAGAGAGTTCCTCGGCGTCCAGAGGCCGCAGTGCGTTGTTCTCGTCGCGCCGCCCGACCGTGATGCCCACGATGTCCATTCCAGCCCGCCGGGCCTCGGCGAGCAAACCAGTCGCATATCCGCGACCGAATAGTTCGCCGAAGAGGACGAAAACATCACCTTTACGAAAGACGCTGTTTTCGGCGATGCGAGTCAATGCGACCGGGTTTTCCATGCAGTCAGCTCTTTGGTCCGTTAGCCGTCGAGCGGTGGCTCAGACAGGCTTCGATAATCACATGGCCGTACTGACCCGGAATGGGAAGTCATTTTAAGTGACCGTTCATTTCAAAGCGTGAAGTCCCCATAAGGACTTTTCGGTATCTGAACCGGATAAAGCAGACCTAGGGCTGAGCAGCTGGGCCTACACTCTCGATTTCCAAGGGTCTCCACGAGCTGGAGTGGCCTCGATGACCCGTACGAGATTCCTAATCTTCATACTGATACCCGTTGCTGGCTCTAGCCTCCCCACGGTTGGCAACGCCCACCATACCCAAAGACAATGGAAATACCCGCCCGCGTGCTGCAGAGGGAATGAGGTGGGCGGGGATTGCGAACCGATACCTGGCGCCGAGATCAAGAAAGGGCGGAAAGGGTTTTCGGTTCACCTCCATCCCGGTGACCATCACGCGGCGACGAGAGAGCACTTGTTCTTCGTACCCTACGGAAACGAGCTTCCATCCGGAGACAGCGACTTTCACATTTGCCTTCACCCGAACGAAGACTACCTGGACTGTTTCTTTGCTCCGCCGGCCGACATTCGATTGCCTCCCGTTTCCTATGCCCAATCGCTGCAACGTTGCGGTGTTCCGCGCGCGGTGCAGTCAGCTTCGGGGCGTTCTGAAACGTCAAGTGCGACCGGTTGTGCCATTGGAGCTAAAAGATCCATAATGTCCCGCCTTGAACCCTGAAGCGCTGAGTGCAAGCCGCGACGCGGCGCACGCTGTCGTCGCCTCGGATTTTGCCACTCGCTGCGTATCCTCTTCGCAACATGGCGGAGCGCGTCCTTAAATCCCCGACCCATCGAGCTCTTGCTCGTCGTCGCCTTCCCAGGGTGAGGGCATCGAGGTGCGATTGAGATTGGCCGAGGGCATGGGCATCCAGCACTTCAATTCTGGCTCGGCGTATTCGATGATGCGGCCGGGCGAGGAATCAGCGGCGCGCCACCCTTCTGGGCCGAACTGATCGCCATTCGACCAATACGCGAGGTCAACTTCTGCCGCACCCTGTTCGGACGGGCGGATCGTGACGAGAATCCGACTGCCGTTTCTTGGCGCGCTCGCCATGTGGCGCCAGTGGTCTGGCTCGGCCATCATCTTTCCTCCTGCCTTGCTGCAGAAGTGTCGCCTTGCTATCGAAAACGGTCAACTCCAACCTTGCACAACCCACCGTCAATCGACCGATAGGGTCGTGTCCCCACAGCAGGTGTAGCCGGGTGGCGGCGCCGAATGGTCGGTGTCTTTTCGACAGATTTTTTGGCATTCAGACTCGTGTGTCCTGTACTGCCGAGCTCATTCGTGTTGCCAGAGTCTCACTCGGTTTCTATCCTGACGCATCATCCGCACCGCACTGGTGCGCCAAGCCCGAGGACCCAAAAGCCCAATGGCATCTCAGCTGGATATGTTTGCCTCGCCGCCTGAGCCAGGGGATGACGTGGTCGTAAAGCTGCGAGGACCCTTGAAGCTGCGGCGGCAGACGCAACTCGATGACGAGGGTATGGCCCGGCTTTTGGAGGAGAGCGGCAGCTATCGCGTGCTGCGCAAGCTTATCGGCCGTCAGATTGTCGATATACCGCGGCCGGGATTTCCTCGCATTGGAGTGATCGTCGACACCGAGACGACGGGCCTCGACCACACGAAGGACGAAATCATCGAAATTGGGGCAGTCGCGTTCACGTTTGACGACGATGGCCATATCGGCGACGTCACGGGAGTTTTCGGCGGCCTGCAGCAGCCAACCGTCCCAATACCCCCTGAAATCACCCGCCTGACCGGAATCACCGACGAGATGGTTGCGGGACAGATGATCGATGTCGGGTCGCTTCGGGCGTTGCTCGACCCGGCCGACCTGGTGATCGCCCACAATGCCGGCTTTGATCGTCCGTTCTGCGAGGCGTTCTCAAGCATGTTTTCCGGAAAGGCATGGGCCTGTTCCGTCAGGGAAGTCGATTGGGCGGCGCGTGGTTTCGAGGGCACGAAGCTCGGCTATCTGATTGGCCAAAGTGGCTATTTCCACGATGGCCATCGCGCCGCCGAGGACTGTTTTGCTCTGCTCGAGGTGCTAGCCGGCGCCGACGGGGTGACGGGCCCAAGCGCTTTTGCGGAACTTCTCAAGTCAAGTCAGCGCTCGCGCGTGCGCATCTTCGCCGAGCACAGCCCCTTCGACATGAAAGATCATCTGAAGGCTCGGGGATACCGCTGGTCGGATGGCAGCGACGGCCGCCCGAAATCCTGGTGGATTGAAATCGACGAGGAGCAGCTCGCCGCGGAGCTCGCTTTCCTGAGGTCAGAGATCTACCGGTGGGAAGAGGCCGATCCACCGGTCAAGAGGCTGACGGCGTTTGATCGGTACAAGGCTTGACGCGATGGCCTTGCCGCGCAGGGGCCGTGGCATGCAGGTTGCACAGGCTCGTTACCGCGACGGTGTCGCCGTTGTGAGGAAGCAATAGCTGCAGCGGGACCACAGTCCGGCTCCTCAAAGGTTGGAACATATGAAATCACCGTGGAAATTCCTTGCTCGATTGGCGTCGCTGCGACCGTCCGCGAAAGCGCAAGAGAGTTCGGTTGGGACCGATGCCGATTCCAAGGCTCTCGAAAGCGAAGTGGAGCCTAGGTCCGCAATTCCGCACGGTTCGACGGTAACCGCCAGCCCACCTGCAGACAATGAGGACGTCTCGGTTAATCAAGGCTCGGTCACATCGGATAAGGCGAAAGGCGACGACGATGTCGCACAGGCGCTAAAACCGCTGATCGATGCTGAGGAGACTCCGGCAACTGCGCGTCATGAAGCCGAACAGTCGGGTGCCGAAGATCCGAAAAGCGAGGCAATCGCAAACTCGCAAAACAAACCGCTGCTGAAGGGTCGAGAACGTGGGAAGGGAGCCAACGGCCGCCGGACTGCGCAGAGCGCTGTCGCGATAAAGAATCGGCAAAACCTGCAACCCTCGTCTCCACGTGACTTGTTCTTCCACGAAGTGGCGATACTCGATGAAGAAATCAAAATGCTGAGGACTCAACTCGCTCAAAAGCTCCATCTGCAGAACGTCCAGCTCAAGAAGATGCTTGACCGATTCGACGTTTCGTGAGCTTGGCGGCGAAGCCCCCGCCGACTCCTTAGTCGTGACGGCTGTGTTCTCGAGAAGGCCGTGCCCTGCGGTATCATACTGCGTGCCCGATCCGAACCTGCTCTCCCAATCTATGGGGGGGTCGCCACGATTAAGTTGGGGGATTGTGGCAGGCAGGGTAGCGTTTATTTCAGGTGAGAGTTGGGAGCCTCTCACCGTCGCCTGTCAGTGCACAGGCCAGGTCTCAACAATCGGTAAAGCAGGACTCTCATGGTTGTGTTGACTCTGTGGAACACTCCGCCGAAAACAGACGATCACTAAAGGAGGGAATTGCTGATGGCTGACGAGAGTAATGCGGGACCAGTAGCCGGGGCTGTATCGGCGGAAGCAGAAGTGAAAGCACCAACGGCTGAGAAGCGGCGGTCGCCACGACCTCGGAAGGCGGCTTCCGGACCGGAACAATCAAAGCCGGCCGCTAAACGCAGGGGGTATACCGAGCAAGAGAAGAGCGAGAAGCTCAAGGCGATCGCGGCGCAGGTCACCGGAGGCAGCACTCTCAAGGATGCTATCAAGACCGCCGGCATATCAGAGCAAACCTACTACCATTGGAAAGGTGCTGCGAAACCTGTCGAGCAGAAGGACACGAAGAGCACCAAACCCCTACCGGCCGGCGATGACTTGGCAGATCTTGTCCAGCTCGAAGAGGAAAATCAGAGGCTCCGCAAGCTGCTGGCGGAAAAGCTGAGAGCTGAAAATGCCGACCTGCGCAAGAGGCTCGGTCTGGACTAACCAGGATCGAGAATGCAGGCTACAGTTTTAGCGTCCTCCGTGTTACGCCAGAAGCTTGTATTCTGCTCCCCATTGGCATCGCCGCTGCAAACAACGCTCTGCTGTTTGCCGCTCTCGCCGGTGAAAGGCGTGGCAGCTCCCGAGGTTGGCGAAGAGTTGATGCGGGCAAGCAGAGGTTATATTGCTGCGCCAGCAGGATGCAGCGGCGCCAATCGGTGTTGCATTTTTTATGATTGCTTGGGATCAAAAGTAGATGAAGACGCCACAACGGAGATTCGTTGTCGAATTCAAGTCGGGGCGACGCCGGCCAAAAGCCCAGACGACCTCAATTTGGGGAGACACAGATCTCAAGGCTTTGACCCGCGAAGTGGAATATGCGGCGTCGCATCTGTTCAACTCAAATCCTGCGCCCGACCCAGGTGAAACCAGGCGGGCTGATCCGATCAATGCAAAGTCTGTCAACGAGCGCGCCGACGATGTCGACGTTGCACTAGCAGCGATACCATTTGCCAACAGTGAAGACGTTGACATTGTGAAGCAACGCGAGGCCAATCATCCAGCCGAAGCAGTTGGGCAGGTGCAGGAGAGCCAACTTGCATCGCAGCCTCGAACAACATCAACTGCCACTCCTCGAAAGCGCGCCAAGCACATCGCCACTCAGAGGATCACGCTCAGCTCGAAGGTGAGGCACGAGGATCTAACTGCGCAGATCGGGACTGTCGACAATCGGATCTCCGCGGACGAGCTTGTCGCCCTCGAGGCAGACAACAGGCGCCTGAAGAGATTGCTGGCTGAACAGCTTAGTGCACAGAACCTTTGGCTCAAGAAGATGCTTGAACGATTTGGTGCCGAATAGCGAGGTCGCACCGCTGGCGTGGGGCATTGAAACGGCTGAGTCTATCGTGCCGTCGCAACGGCGACGGCATTGTCATCGCCATCGGAAATGCCAGGTTTTCCGGCCCGACTGAAGGGTTGAAGGCGGAATGCATCGCCGCCGGCCTTTAGTGATAGATAGAATTGACCTGGAATTCGAGCTCGTTGCCCGGGGTGACCTAGTGGTCGCCTTCGCCTCGGTCCCGATCCCCAGCCCTAGCCCCATCGTCATCCGCTCCGCGACGCTGCTTCAGCCTGTGCCGCTGCCGGCGCCGAGATCTGGAATTTGCCGGATAGCGTCACCGATGCTTGGAAGGTAAACCAAGCGGTCCAAAGCGCCCGGTTATTGCTCCGGCTCGACACGACCTGGTCCCTGGTCCTGCCTGAGATAAAAAATCGGGCCGCGGGAAGACCGAGGCCGTTTGAGATGTGAAGGTATATAACCTCCAGAGGGGAACAGCCGACGCGGTGGCACTGGGAAGAAAAGCCATCACCCTGCATCAGCCGCAGTCAATATGCTCATTTCGTGTGCGATCGTGCGATCGGCAATCTTTTATCGTGCAGGGTAGCTATGCCTTTTTCGCTGGCGCTAACTGTTGGCGGAAGCCGCGGCGTGGCCGCCGCGGCCGGAGGGGATGGCAAGCGAGGGATGGTAAATGGAGGGCGGCAGAGGGAGAGGAGGGAGGGGAGACCGTGACGGGTTGAAAGGTTCGGAGAGAGGCTCCGGCCGGCCCGCCACGGAGAAGCGATATGGCAAAGGCCATTCAGAAAATCACCCTCGACCGGTCGGAAGATATTCCCTTCGACAAGCTCGAACTCTCGCAGAAGAACGTGCGCAACATCAAGGCGGGCGTTTCCATCGAGGATCTCGCCAGCGATATCGCCCTACGTGGGCTCCTCATGAGCCTGAACGTCCGGCCGATCATCGGCGAGAATGATGAGGAAAGCGGTCGGTACGAGGTCCCCGCCGGCGGCCGCCGCTACCGTGCGCTCGAACTGCTGATCAAGCAAAAGCGCATGGCGAAGACGGAACCGATCCCCTGCATCGTCAAGCGCGGCGGCGCGACCTCGGTCGAAGACGATTCGCTTGCCGAAAACGTCCATCGCCTCCAGCTCCACCCGCTCGACCAATTCCGGGCGTTCCAGACCCTGCACCTCCAGGGCCTTGGCGAGGAGGAAATCGCTGCCCGCTATTTCGTCTCGGTCTCGACGGTGCGCCAGCGCCTGCGGCTCGCTTCGGTCTCGCCGCGGCTGCTCGAGCTCTATGCGAACGACGAGATGAAACTCGAGCAGGTGATGGCTTTCTCGATCACCAACGACCATGTTCGCCAGGAGCAGGTCTGGGATACGGTGTCGCGGTCAACTGTCCAGGAACCGTATTACATCCGCCGGCTGCTCACCGAATCCGCGGTGCGCGCCGCCGACCGCCGCGCTGTCTATGTCCGTCTCGAAACCTACGAGGCTGCCGGTGGCGTCGTCATGCGCGACCTCTTCGATGAGGACCAGGGAGGATGGCTCCAGGATCCGGCACTGCTCGAGCAGCTCGTGTTCGAGAAGCTGAAGACCGACGCCGAACAATTGCAGGCCGGAGAGGGCTGGAAGTGGGTTGATGCTGCAATCGACTTTCCCTACGGCCACACGTCGGGCCTGCGCCGGTTCTACGGTGAGCGGGCGGAATTCACCGAAGAAGAACTCGCTCGCCATGATGCAGTGAAGGCGGAGTACGACAAGCTCGACGCGGAATATGCTGAAGCGGCAGACTATTGCGAGGAAACGGAAACCCGCCTGGAGGAACTCGGCAACGAGCTCGATCGGCTGAACGACCGTACCTATGTCTTCGACAGGGACGAGGTCGCACGCGGTGGTGCCTTCATCTCGCTCGGCGCCAGCGGCGAGCTGAAGATCGAACGCGGCTTTGTTAGGCCCGAGGACGAGCCTGTCGTCGAGACCGAAGAAACTGACGCGGATGGTCACGATGGCGAGGGCGATGATGCGGACGCGGCTTCCACGGCCGGCGGAGTGTCGATCAACGGCAAGCCGGTCGCCGTCGAGCCGCCGGAGGAGGACGATGACAGGATTCGTCCGCTGTCCGACCGCGTCATCGAAGACCTGACGGCGGCGCGCACCGTGGCGCTCCGCAACGCCCTCGCCAACGATCCGGTCATGGCCTTCGTTGCCGTCCTGCATATCTTCGTCCTGAAGACGTACTTCGCCTACGGCTACGGCTCGGACTCCTGCCTGGAGGTCACGCTTCAGAGTGCGAAGTTCACTCAGACGCAGGGACTGGGCGATACGGCCTGGGCGAAGGAGATCGAGCAGCGCCATGAGGCGTGGGGCCACGATCTTCCGAAGAATGCCAGCGAGGTCTGGGACTATCTGATCGCGCTCGATGAGGTCAGCCAGGAGGCGTTGTTCGCACATTGCGTCTCGCTGTCCCTCAATGCCGTCGTCCAGCCGTGGAACCGGCGGCCTGCGGCGATTGTGCATGCCGAGCAGGTCGCCCGCTCGATCGGCTTCGACATGGTCGGGGCCGGCTGGTCGCCAACGGTCGACAACTACCTCGGTCGCGTCACGAAGGCCCATATCCTGCAGGCGGTACGCGAAGCAAAGGGCGAGCAGACGGCGCAGCTCATCGATCACCTGAAGAAACAGGACATGGCGCGCGAAGCCGCCCGGCTGCTGGAAGGCAGCGGATGGCTCCCCGAGCCGCTGCGGCTCGTGGTCGATGAAGCTCCAGCCGAGGACGGCAACAACGGCGCGGATGAGGTCATCGAGGACAACCCGACCGAAGGCGCCGGCGTCGACCCACCGGCATTCCTGACCGAGGGCGCCGAAGGCGCTGACACGGCTCCCGAGGATTCCGATCACGAAGAGCATCGCCAGCTCGACGCTGCGGAGTGACCCCGTCCTCAAACCACTCCACCCAAGGCCCGGAACCGCGCCGGGCCTTCTTGCTTTTCCGGACTAGGAGAAAACTGTATGTCCGCATCACTCATTTTCGACATTGCAGCGCTCGGTTCGTTGGCCCGCCGGTTCCGACGGGCAGCCCAAAGCGCCCGCCCGCTTCACGAAGAAGCTCGCCGCGTGGGAACGACGCAATGGCGTCGGCCGCATCGTGCGCAAGGAGCCTCGTCGGGAGCGGCCGACCTACAGCAGCTCGCCATGCTTTAGCCTGCATGAAGGAAACTTCGGCGAGGGCGGCGTCCTGGTGCCGGTCATGCGCACCTATGGGATCGAAAGCGATTTGAGCTTCCGGGTGCTGGAACGCCTCAGACCCGGTCAGGTCTGCGTCGTTCAGGTAGTCGGCGATAACGTCGAGTTGCTGCATCTGGCCGATAATCGCGACGCCGCCGAACGTTGGCTCGCCAGGCCGGCTATCGCCGCGCTCGTCTTGAAGAGGTCGCGGCCGACGAGGTCAGCGCGGATGCCGTCGAAGGACGAGCCACGTGATGCACAACGACACGCATGAGGAAATCGAGCGCAACGCCGGCGAAGCCGGCTGGGACAGCTTCCCGCTGCTGATTAGTCTGGGGGCCGAGGAGAAAGACCTTTCCCGCAGCCTGATTGACCATCTCTCGGGTCTTGCCGCCGACGAGGACGAAACCGACGACGAACAACAAAGCGGCGATTGAGCCACTTTCCACCATGCTTTCAATCACATGGCCCGGCTCCGACAGGAGACCGGGCCGTCGCCATTTCGAGGAGCATCGAGATGATTCAATGGGCAAAATCCTGCTCATACGACGACGAGCAGAAGTGTCGCTTCCATTCCACCACCCGGTCCCGGCTGAAGAAGCTGGCGGCCGAACATCTTGCAGCCGGTTCCTACGAGATCCGGTCCAACAAGGCGGGGATCGCCGCCAGTGGCGAGATCACGCTGCACCACGAGCAATTCTACCTGCAGGTCGGGCAGTTCGACCTGTCGCCCGGCCACGGCATCCTCATCCGCACCTGCAAGGGGCGGAAGGATTTCACCGGTGGCCCCAACCACTTCGTCGGGCTCCAGCTGCTCGACGACATACCCGCGCTTGCCGCCAGCGTCCGCATTATTACCGGCGTTGGGCGATCATCCGACGCGACCGCGGCGCGCAGTCACGCCGCCTGAGATCATCACGCACCCATCCCGAACCAGTGACTGCGAAGCTGCAAACCCGCGCATCCTCCGATGCCGAGAGAGGGGGAGGAGGGCAGGTGACAGATGCGGCTTCGGGAGACCCGAGAGAGAGTCTTCCGCCTTCGCTTGCGTTGCCGCGCCGATCCGGTGCCGCGGCGCCGATCCTGCATCCACCTCACCAGCCCGGGTGGCGCAAGTGCGGCAACCGGGCTCTTTCGTTTCAGGAGACTTCATCATGAACACTATGGTTTCCAGTTCCCGGTCCGTATCCGGCGGCTTCAAGGTCGACATGTCGCGCGGCGAGCGCATTGGCCGCGTCTCATCCGAGTGGTTCTCGCGCCCCGACGACGAGCGCTTCCTGTCGCTCTCCGACCTTCATCGCGCGGTCAGCGCCCGAACCGAGCGCGCCCGGGTTCGAACGGTCGAAAGCGCGGAGATCCGCGTGGAAGCGACCCGCGACAATGCCGAGAGCATCTCCCTCATCGTCCCAGGCGAACGTCAGCCGCTGGCGCCCACGCACTGGAGCTACGGGCAGCTTTGCAGCCTGGTCGGTGCGCCGGCAAGCTATATGCGCCAGTTGCCCGCGCCGCTCGCCGCCATCAACCTCCAGCACGGCCTCCTCAACAACCGCTCAGAACTGGTGAAAACATTGGAGATGGATGACGGCCACGTCGAACTGCGGGCAGTGACCAGCCCCGAATACGGCCGCATTTGGGACCATGAACTGATCGCGGCCATCATGAACATCGCCGGCAACGGCACCGGGGATTCGATCTGGAAGGTGCCCGGTGTCCTCGACTGGTCGACGATGACCCACAATCCCTTCGTCGACATCACCAAGGCCACGACGACGCTCTATGCCAGCGACCGCGATGTCTTCGTCTTCCTGGTCGACGACACGCACCCGATCGAGGCCGGTCGCCTGCCGAACGGCGAACCGGATCTCTACTTCCGCGGATTTTATGCGTGGAACTCCGAAGTCGGTTCGAAAACGCTTGGGATTGCAAGCTTTTACCTGCGCGCTGTCTGTGCCAACAGGAATCTATGGGGCACCGAAAATTTCGAGGAAATCACCATCCGGCACTCGAAGTTCGCGGCGCAGCGCTTTGCCCACGAGGCAGCACCCGCGCTGGCGAATTTCGCCAATTCCTCGCCGGCGCCCTTCATCGCCGGCATACGCGCGGCGCGCGAACGGGTCGTTGCGCGCAACGACGAGGACCGCTCGGATTTCCTGCGCAAGCGCGGCTTCTCGAAGGCCGAGACCGGCAAGATCATCGAAACGGTGCTTTCCGAAGAAGGACGTCCGCCGGAATCCATCTTCGATTTCGTCCAGGGCATCACGGCGCTCGCCCGCGGAAAGGCCCACCAGGACACACGGCTGGAACTCGAAGGCAAGGCACGAAAGCTGCTCAAAAGCGCCGCCTGATTGCGGTCCGCTCACCAGCACGTCCCCATCCTCCTTCATCGCCCGGCCGTTGCGCCGGGTTTTCGCATTCACGGAAAGACAATGCCATGACCAATCTCGGGAGACACACCATGAGAACCGCCAAGACCTATCTCGTAGAACCGCTGATCGGCACGATCCGCATCGTATCGATACCCGCCGAAAACCGGTTGGGCGTCATCCGCAGCCTGATCGAATGCGACCTTATCGACATGGTCCGTATCGACGAACGCCACGCCATCGTCGTCGACGATAGCGGTCTCAGCGAAACCCTGCCCTGCGTGGCGGAACTTGAGGGCTATGCGTCTCCGCTGGCCGGCAATCTCCTGATCATCGGTACGGACGACAACGGCGAGACCATCGATGTCGAAACCGAGATCGACGAGATTGCCGCCCGTCTTACCATCGTCAGGCCGGTGCTGCATCCGGTCTTCGAAACACTGAGCGGCCCGCTTATCTTCGGCTCGCGGCTGGCCGCCATGGAGGTGAGAATCGAGCGCAACTCGCCCAAGGTCGTCAGCGAAAACAGCAACTGATCGTCGCGCCCCAATTACGTTTGTCCCGATCGAATGTGCTGGACGCAGGTCCAAAGCGATTATCCAATGATATCCGTGGGCTTCTGCTTTGCTACTGATCCAGACGACATCGGCCTCATCGTGCCGTCGTCATCCTGGCCGGCGTGTTCGCTCGCGACCTGATCGATGGCCACATTCAGGTCGATCTTTCCCCCAAGTGGGGCGCTCCTTTCGGGACAGACTGCGCCGGTTCTTAATCTCGACGATGAACGGTTTTTCTCAGGTTTCATGAAGCACCGCGGGAGAGAGGGGGCTTCGACAGGGATGAGGTGCTCTTGTTCGCCTCGCTCTGTCAACGCCCCGAGCCGTTCCTGCAGATATCAGGGGAGTTTCGGCATTTCGCCCTCGGCCACCCGCCAGATCCAGGGTGCGATCTCCGGTCTAGTGTCGATCATACCGGTGAGTGCGTGCTCGTATTCAACTCCGGCGCTCGCCGGCACGATGAACATTGCGATGGGGGCGGGCTTCTGCTCCGGCAATGTCACCGACACGATCGGCGCATCGCGCGGCAGGTTGAAGCGCAGCCCCTTGACGCTCTTTCGCTTGAGATGTCCGAGCTTTTCCAGCAATCGCAATTCGTGGATGTCCTCGAATGGCAGCCAGTGCTCGTTGACCACCATCAGGGCGACCTCTTCGACCGACGCGATGCCGGCGGTCGAGATGCCGAAGGTGGCGATCACGATCAGATGGAACGCCTCGTTCGATCGCCACAGTTCGAGTTCGGTCTCATAGCGGGCTGCAAGCCGTCGCCATGCGCCGTCCTCGATCATCAGAGGGAAGGGCATGTGCCGCACGACGATCCTCTGTCCCTCGCGCGCCGGGGAAAACTCCTTCACCTCGGCCACGATGATCATCAGCTTGCGCGGTCCCGAACCCGTCGCTTGCACAGCCTTGAGCGCCGCGGCGCGCCGAGCGGCGATTCCGTCCTTGTCCTCCGGCTGGAACAGCTCCGGCACGTAGAGCATATCGCTCAGGGGAACGCCCCTTGTAGTCATCTGCGAGGCGGCATTGATAAGGCTGGTGCGCACCCGGCCCCAGCCGCGACGGCCGGCCCAGGTAGAGCGCCATTCCGTCAGTTCGCCCGCCTCCCACAGATAATGCAGCATCGCCTTGAGTGACAGTTTTTTGGGCTCGCTGCGAATGCCTGGCTCCGATGGCTCTGTCGGTGCGGTCGGCGCCGAGCGTGGCCCGCGTTTCGTCAAGGAAAAATCGAGCTTCAGGCCGGCCTTGCCGCTGGCGTCGATCTGGATCGCGGTGCCGATCAGGGGACCGAGACCGGAGAGCTCGTAGGGCGGCTCATAGGAGGGGCAGGCAGGATCGTGGTCACGTCCAGACAACGGCATGCGTTTGATGAGATACTGGTCGTCCATCCGTGCGATATACATCGGAACCGGTGACACCGTGCACATGCACATCGGTCGAAGCCGCTGGTCGTAAGCGTGCGGAAGCAGCGTCTGGAGTTCCCGGTCGCGCTCATCCAGCACTCGGTCGCCGATCACAAACTTGCGCATGCCTCTCCTCCTCGTCGTCTCGCTGGAAGGCAAAACCCTTCGGTCATCCTCGGAAGTATGTACACGAACACCGCCCCCTATACTATCTCAAATCTGATAGTATCTGGGGCGTGCCTGCGGTCGGCTGCGAAAGGCGGGGGCGGCACGGTCTGCGCCAGAGGAAGAGAGTGGCCGGCCGGGAGTGGGCGGGAGAGGAGCTGGAGGGGAGGTCTCCGGCGGCCCGCTCTGGAGTCTATCGATGATGATCTATCGCCTGCAGTCGCTCATGCCTTCACTGGGCAACCTGTTTCTCGACTTTCCAGCCCGCTTCTTCGTGCCGACGACCGAGGACCGCCCGGCGATCCTCTCGAAACTGATGCAGCGCTACCGCCTGCTCGACATCGTTAGCCGGTCGTGATGGAGGTCACCTCATGCTCTCCGCCTCGGATCTGGCGGATCGTCTCGCACATCATGCCGAGGCGGTCTGCCGACATTACCTGTCCGCCGGCCGGCGAGCCGGCAATTACTGGATTGTTGGCGACGTCGCCAACAACAACGGCCGCTCGCTCTATGTGCGTCTGACCGGCCCGCGCGCCGGCCGCTGGGCAGACAGCGCGACCGGCCAATATGGCGACCTGCTCGATCTGGTGCGCGAAACCTGCGGGCTTGTCGATTTTCGCGATGTCGCCGATGAGGCGCGACACTTCCTCACGCTTTCGCAACCCGACCCGGTGTCGTGCCGCAGGGGCGGTGCCGGCGACCATCCGCCGGTTGATAGGCCGGCTGCGGAGCGCGCGAGACGATTACTTCGTATGACACAGCCCCTCGCGGGAACGCTTGCCGACAGTTATCTGCGCCAGCGCGCCGTCCTGCGAGGGTCCCTGCACCCGGCCCTGCGTTTCCACCCGTCCTGCTATTACCGGGATCTTGTGACCGGCTGGACGGCGAGCTTTCCGGCGCTGATCGCCGCCGTGACTGATGGGTTCGGCGCGGTCACCGCCGTCCATCGTACCTACCTTGATCTGGACGGCGTCGGCAAGGCGAAGGTCGATACCCCCCGCCGTGCCCTTGGCGACCTGCTCGGCAATGCCGTCCGCTTCCACTTTCCCGGTAATGCGCCCGTGCCGGTGATGGCCGCCGGCGAGGGGATCGAGAGCATTCTGTCGCTGTCGCACGTGATGCCAGGCATGCCGATGGTCTCGGCGCTGACGGCCAATCACCTCACCGCCTTCCGCCTTCCGGCCGGATGCCTGCGCCTCTACATCGCCGCTGACGCCGACGCCGCCGGCAGGCATGGCATCGAGGGATTGAGCCGCCGCGCGCAGGCGCTCGGGATCCTGCCGCTCGTGCTCGCCCCGGAACTAGGCGATTTCAACGAGGACCTGCGCCGGCTCGGCCCCGACCGGCTCACCGCCAGCCTCCGGGTGCAACTCGTGCCAGAAGACAAGCAGGCCTTCCTGCCTTCCGTGAACCGGCCGTGAGGTACGTTGCAGGCGAGGCAGGTCCTTGCCGGTCGCCGTTCTGGTTGGCGCGCCCGCGGGCCTGCCGGGAGGCGACCCTTACCATGTGGCTGTCGGGCCTTCAGCGGGTCAGTCGGGTTTCTTCCCCGCGCCGGCTGAGCCGGCGCTCCTCGCGGGCCAAGAAACCCTCTTCCGCCGCCCGGCGCTTCGCTGGGCCGCGGCGCTCAAGCGCCGCGGTTCCGGCCCGCCACCCCATGGAGAGGGATCGCCGTCAGGCCGCGAGAGGCGCGGCCGCAACCGACGGAGACCATCATGAACCTTACCCTTCCCCTCGACGACGCCTTCGAACCCCACCATGCGTCTTCCCCGACCGACCGCTTCATCTACGAGATCCAGATCTACGGCCATCGCCCCTTCCAGGACGAGCCGGACCCGAGGCCGCTGCCCGAAGAGCCGGTTGTCCAGTCGGCGCTGACTGCAGTCTTCGACGCCATGTTCGAGATGCTTGGCGACACGCGGCTGGAGCCCGATCTCGAAGACCTGCTCTGGTCGACGGTCAACCTCTTCCACCGTGCCGGCGAGCGCATCCAGCGGGAGCTTCAGCGCAATGAGGACGCGCAGCGCGCCGGCCAGCGCGAGCAGGACGGCAGCGAAGTGAAGAGCGTCGAGTTGGAGCGCCACATCGCCGAGGGCATCACGCTTCTGGAGCGCCGCAACGCCTTCGAGTTCATGCGCGACTATGCGGCCGATCTCTTCGAAGCCCAGACCGGCTCGGCATGGCGGCCGCGCACCGGCTCGAAGGTCAGCCACGCCAACATGACCGCAGCTATGATCGAGTCCAGAGACTTCCTCTCCGCGCGCCGCCGCGCCGAGACCGAAGTGCTGATCCCCGGCGGCACGAAGATCGCCTTCGGCGGCGGCATCGACTACAACGATCACGAACGGATCTGGGCGAAGCTCGACCAGGCCCTTGCCAAATATCCCGACATGGTGCTGCTGCATGGCGGCTCGCCGAAGGGGGCCGAACGCATCGCCGCCTGCTGGGCGGAAGCGCGCAAGGTGACGCAGATCGCCTTCAAGCCGAACTGGACCAAGCACGCCAAGGCCGCGCCCTTCCGACGCAATGACGACATGCTGTCGGTCATGCCAGCCGGCGTCGTCATTTTCCCTGGCTCCGGCATCACCGGCAATCTCGCCGACAAGGCGCGTCGCTTTGGTATCCCGGTCTGGCAGGTTTCAGGAGACGGAGCGTGAGCGCCGTTTTCCCTCTGTTCTTGGGACGACGATCGTCGGGTTCGTCGCGCGCATGCGTGCTGGAAACCCGCCGCGCGAAGCGCGGCGGCACGCTGCTGAATCGAAGTATTGCAATCCGCATTACGGAATTGTATATATGCTCGCAACACAGGAGCGAGCCATGGCCACGACAACGCCCAGGAAGGAAACACCCGTCTCGATGCGGTTCCGTGACGATGATCTGACGATCATCGATCGTGGCGCGGAGTTGCTCGGCCTGTCGCGCACGGAGTTCATGCGCCGTGCGGCATTGCATGAGGCCCAGGCGGCGATCCTCAACGAAACCGTCATCCGCCTCTCGCCCGACGCCTATGACGCCTTCATCCAGGCGATCTCCGCCCCGCCGGCTTCTCCGCCGCCGAAGGCGGCCGAGCGGCTGCGCCGGTCAGCGCCCTGGGAGCGCTAGGTGGCGCTTTCAGGTGTCGAACTCCTTGACGACACGCATCGGCTCGACGCTTTCGACTGCGGCAAGCCGGCCCTCAATGCGTGGCTGAGCGGCTTTGCCCGGGCCAATCAGGCGCGCGACTTCACCCGTGTTCTCGTCGTTCACGACGATGGCACCGTCGTCGGCTATTACGGGCTCGCCCCAAGCGTGATCCAGCCAAACAGCGCGCCGCGCGCAATCCGCACCGGGCGCCCCCCAGACCCCATTCCCTGCCTCCTCATCGGGCAGCTTGCCGTCGATCAACGCTATGCCGGACAAGGCATCGGCAGCGGACTGGTCAAGGATGCGCTACGCCGCTGCGTCGCCGGAGCCGAGATCGTCGGCGGCCGCGCCGTCGTCGTCCGGGCGATCGACGCCGAAGCCGAACGCTACTGGCAGGGCTGGGGCTTCATCGCCTCGCGGGGCAATCCATCGGTCCTCATGCGCTCCATTCAGGACGTCCGCCTCTGGCTGGCGGACACGACGCACTAGATTCTCGGACGGCACTGGCGCGAGCGAGCCAAAGCTTATAGCGACCACTCCTCCACCGGCAGGCTTTCAAACCCGGTTGAACTCGTCCGCAGTTGGTGAGGAGAAGAGACACGAGATCACTGAAACACCGTGTCCGGCCGATCCTGCTGTTCCGGCTGCTCGCGTCCGCTCTCCATGAAGTCTTCACTCATGCCACGCGCCAGCGCTGCCCGACGAGCACGGCTCGCCCGCCTCGACATGCGGGCGGAGAATGAGGGCGCTCGACCCTTCGGGGTTCCTGTACATCGGGAAAATCTGGATAGTGTGGAGGATCAACAGAGGAGTGGGCAATGCGGCAGTTTACGACACGCGACCTCAGCAAGCATATTAGCGATGTTACCTCCGCCGCCGGCCGCGAACCCGTCGTGCTCACCCGGCATGGGAAACCCCGGTTCGTGCTGATGAGCTACGAGCATTACGAGCGAATGCGAGCCGGGGGAGATCCTCGACGCGGCCATCGTGTCTCCGAGATGCCGGAAGAACACAAGGAACTCTTCGCCGCGGCGATCGACCGGCTGGCGAACGGCGAGGGGTATGACGCCGAACCGTGAGCTCCTGCTCGCGCGAATTCACCGACGTCCAGCGAGGCTAGCCCCAATTGCTTAGGACCGACGGATCGGAGTAGGCGGGTGTTTGTCGAGGTGACCGCGGTCGTGCCCAGACCGGACGGCGGGCGGATCGTTGAAGACCGCCTGGCCGATGTCGGCGGGGGCAGCGTCGCGAGATGTTGCGGCGCCGTATGCTGGCGATATGGTCACCGCGGTCGTCTCAACGTGCGCCCGAGAGATGTGGCGGCCAGTCGACACTCCTTGTTGACTGCGCTTGGCCGGGGCGAGGGAACATCGCGCCGGCTGGTGTGTCCGCAATGGAAGGTGCTGGCAGTCTCCTGCTGTGCCGGACCGGGTGGCCTCAATGGTTTGTCGCCGGCGTCGGTTGCACGAGACCATTCCCGTTTCTATGTCGCCCTTTAGCCGACCGCCCGCTTTTGCGGTCAACCCCTGAAGGGGTACGTCTCGGCGAAAATTCCGCAAAATTCGATTTCGGTTCTTCATGCGGGCGCCTGGTGCTTTCCACCCGCAAGCTGGGTGGAAGCGCGCCCGCTTCTTGGCGGAAAATAGAATTTTACAGAATTTTCGCCGAGATGACCGCAGCAGATCGGCCGTCTCTTCGCGCGCCATCGGGAATGGTCCCGAGCAACCGAAGGAGACAGTACCATGGCCACCACGATCGCAACCCTGACGCAGAAGACCGACGGCACCCTCGAAGGCATCTTCGCTACCATCCGGGTCAACGCTCCGATCGCCATCGTCCCGAACGCCGGCAAGGCAACCGAAGAAGCGCCCGACTACCGCGTCATCCACCGCCGCACGGGCTTCGAGATCGGCGCAGGCTGGAACCGCATCGCCCGGCAGACCGGCGAGGAATACCTCTCGGTGAAGCTGGAAGCCCCGGAGATCGGCGTGATCTTCGGCAACCTCGCTCCGGCCCCAGGCGGCGATCCGAACCGCAAGGTGATCCTCTGGAACAACCCGAACTGAGCCCCAACCGCCGGTCCCGAGCAATCGGGGCCGGCCACCCCCTCCGACAGCGGCGAATTCAGCGGGAGGTCGGACGAGTACGAAATCGTCAAGCTCGAAGCCGTCGAGCGCTTGCGCGAACTTGGTATCGCTGACGAGCTTGATCTTTACTCCAATACCCCGTCCGGGCGGTCGCCATCGGCCGGCGGGCGGTTCTGGTGCCACACGAAACGAGGGACTGTCTGCTCAGATCGCCAATTGTGCCATGAACGTTCGCGCCGCCTCAAGGACGAGCGGTTCCCCCAATTTTGGCGCAAGCGACAAAATCGGCTCCCCCACTCGCCGCCGTTGGCGGTCGCTACGCGATCCTTGACCCGGCACGATCCCTCACGACCCCGGGCGTCATCTTTCACATCAGAATGGAGATGACGACGATGACGATCGATCAACACATCGAGGAACTGCGCGCGGAACTGCGGAACGCCGCATACCTCACCGAGCGCCGCGAGATCGTGGCCGAACTGGAACTGGCGCTTGCCGAACGCGAGTTGATCTGGGCCGAACAGGAAGGACGTGTCAGTGCAGAGCCTCCCTTCTGAGGGAGGCTTTCGCCCCCTCGCCCTGGCCCAACACGCCGGATCGACCGGCGCGTTGGGTCCGAAGCTCCACTTCCGGCCGTCTCGCCCGTTACCGTCGATCAACATAGGCTCTCTCGCTCCGCCTACGATCTCGCTCTATATACTCGGGCCCGTTTCGCAGCAGATCGAGGAACACAAGGACCGCGTCCTCTTCGCCGTCGCAATGATGCACCATCGACGCCACGCCGCCCTTCTGGGGCGGCGTTTGCCGCGTCGCCAAGCTTCACCCGCGGATCGACCGGCAGGCCAGGCTGGAAGCTCAGCTTCGCGCCATGATCACAACTGTGGATCAGCGAGGGCGCCTCGAGCAGACGTCACGCCATTGGGCCACGCCGGAAATCTGCGTTTGGTCTGTAACCGCGCGCCCGTTTCAGCCGCAGAAGATCGAGGAACATGCCCACTCGATCATCAGCGATGCACCATGGCCTGGGCGCGAGAGGCTGGGAGCGGAGAGACGGAGGACGCAAGGAGCGGCCGGTTGCCGTCGGCGTGAGAATGCCGCGGTCCGATGGTGAACTGGTTCTCTTCTTTCCTATCACCACCAAGCAGCCGGAGGCGTTACGGTTTGCCGTGGAAATACCGGCGATCGAAAAGCGCCGCGCCGGCCTCGATGTCGATCGCAGGGTTTGGATCATCATCGATGAGTTCAATACCGACATAATCGGCAGCTCATTCTATCTTGAGCCCGAGCCGCCAACGGGCCGCTTTAGCAAGGCGTTCTTCCTGCCGCCGCTGCGCGAGTTCATCAATCGCCGCAGGTCGGCCAAGGAGGTCATCCGATTCCGCTGACCTCCCGCTCGCGATAGCCTCATTGCCCGTCAGTTGCTCGAGTCACTGGAACGGTTTGACGAAGCGGTTCGGCTTGGTCGCCGCGTTCATGTCCTTCCGCCGGAAGTAGATTGCCCGCCCGCAGCGGATCGGGCTGTGCCCCTGGACGATGATGATCTGCTCGTCCTTGCGCATCGATTGCGTGATCTCGTGCGGCATGATCAGTGGTCGGCGCTGGAAGTTGATGCTCTCCGATTTCCGCGAGGCGCTGCTCTTCGTGTCCCAGCCAATATTGCGGGAGCTTCCCTTCACCTCCACCGTCATCTCGCCGCATTGAGCCGAGACGTTGCGCGCCGTGTCGAGCGCCTTGATCGCCGCATAGCTCGCGAAGGCGCAACCGTCGATCCATGAGGTCGCGCCATCCTTCCCGAAATGCCGCTCGAGCTGCCCGACCGACTGGTACATCAGCATCATCGAGATGCCGTACTTGCGGCCGCGGTCGCGCGCTTCTTCCAGAACACGCATGTAGCCGAGCAGATCGACCTCATCGAGCATGAACAGTGCCCGCCGCTGGAATGCGCCGTCGGCCTGCACCATCGCGTTGATCAGCGACCCGATGATCACGCGGCCGATGCCCGGATAAGAGCGCAAGATCGGCGCCGGGATATTGAGGAAGACGTCCTTCTTGCCGGTCACGATGTCGCTCGACCTGAACACATTGCCGCAGACGAGTGCAGCATAGCTGTCGAGGGAAAGCCATTGTGTGTCCTTCGATGCGGTCGAATAGACGCCGCTGAAGGTCTGTTCGGTCATATTCGTGAACACGCCAAGTGTCTCCCGGATGAAAGCGGATTGCGAGTGCTCCTGAATGTCGCGCAGCCTCGCGAGCACGGAAGGCTCCGGCTCAGATACGATTTCCCGAAGACTGCGCAAATTGCGTCGCCCCTCATATTCCGGCGAGAACATCACATGCGCCAGAAGGCCGGTCAGCAGGTTGTGTGCCTGGTTCTGGAAATAGGCACCGCTTGAGGATTCGAAGCGCACGCTTTCTGACAGCAGCATGTGGGCGATGCCGACGATATTTTCCTCCTTTTGATTCGAGGCTTCGATCCCGTCGAGCACGTTGAAGCCCATGATTGGATTCGTCGGGTCGAGCACCATGACCTCACGCCCCAGCACGCGGGTGCGGTGTTCGACCACCATCGGCGCGACCTCGGTCGAGGGATCAAGGCAGATCAGCGGTCCGGTATAGCGCAGCGCCGTCGGCACGACGTTACTGGTCGTCTTGTAGCCACCTGAACCCGCGAAAAAGAGCATATGGGTGGAATCGAAGTCTTGGCTGTAGGTGAGCAAACGCGCCTTGCCGCCCTGTCCCCACGTACCGCAATCGTTCGGATCGAAGGGCAGTTCATGGACGATTTCCTTGTCGACGCGGTAGCGCTCGCCGACGACGATATCGCCGTTCGGCGGAAAGAGCTTTCCCGCCGCCGCCATCGGAAGCCAGTCCGCGTCCCCGAAGATTCCGCGCTTGGCGCGCTTCACCGGTTCAGGCACGACGGTGGAAATGCGCGCGGCCACCGCCACCGCCATGAAGCCGACAACCGCACCGATAACGGCGACCATATCAAGATAGGACAGTGCACGGTCCCATGTCACCGCTCCGCTTTCCACGGATGGGGCGAGCCGGCCGAACTCCCGCAAGCCATAGAAGCCGGCCACAGCCAGAAAGCAGACGAGGTTTGCCATCGCGACAGGTCTTCGCCGGTGCAATGGCAGCGCCCACACGCTCAACAGCCCCGCCAGCGGTCCGAACAAAAGCGCCGGTAAGGGTGAGGCCCGCAGAAACCAATATTCCGCCTTCCCGGACAGGCTGGCGGCGAGCGCCAGCCAGCGCCAGCCGACGACGTAGACGGCAAAGGCGGTGACGACGATCGGCACCAAGACGAGCAGCAGGCTCGGATGCAGTTTCGCTCGCACGGTCAATCCGCGGCCTGCGTCATGCGCGTGGAAGGACCGTCAAGCGCCGCTGCCTTGAACGCTTCTTCGCCGATATCGCGCAGGCGCCGATGCTCGGAGGAGCCCGGAGCGACTCTTGCCAATTCCAGCAAACCGCCGAGCAGGAATGCGCGGTCTGCCTTCGACAGTCCTGCCCTGACGACGATGCCGCCGAGCAGGAATTTCTCCCGCGCGTCACGCTTGCGATCAGCTGTCATGATATACCTCCGCCGGCGCTCCAGTCCCGCCAATTGCTGGTCGACGCGGCGAAGCAGTTGCGTGATCCACCCCCTTCTTCTCTCCTTTGCGAAATCGCGCGGCGATCTCTTCGAAAATCCGATCGACCTCCTCGTCGGCGATTTCCAGTTCCGCCAGCCCCGATTTCGTCGCCGCCCGCGCAAAGCGCTCGGCGGACTTTGCGATCATCGAGCGTTTGCGCTCGCGCAGCTTCTCGATCTGGGCGTCGATGTCGGTGATCGAAGATTTTACAGCCATTCCAGCGTCCTTCCTTGTTGGAGCAATCAGAACGGTGGCGATTATACTATCTGTTATATGATAGTAAAATAGGCTAGGTTGCATTATCCGGAAAACGTCGCAGCCGGAATTCCGGCAAATGGCCGTCTTCCGGAGAAGCGGCATCGGCCTTGGCAGACCGATCGATTTGAGGGCGCAATATACGTCGCTGGCGCGACGTGCTTTGGAGAGGTCTGGAGGCAGTCGTGGCGATTATGTTCGTCAGAGCGCAGGTGATCAGCAGGGGATCGGGACGCAGCATCGTCTCGGCCGCCGCCTATCGTCACCGCGCCCGGATGATGGACGAGCAGGCCGGCAGGTCGTTCAGCTATCGCGGCGGGTCGCGGGAACTGGTGCATGAGGAGCTAGCGCTGCCCGACCAGATCCCGGCCTGGCTCAAGATGGCAATTCAGGGGCAATCCGTCGCTAAGGCCAGCGAGGCGCTCTGGAATGCGCTCGACGCCTTCGAGACGCGGGTGGACGCGCAGCTGGCCCGCGAGCTCATCATCGCGCTGCCGGAGGAACTGACGCGGGCGGAGAACATCGCTCTGGTTCGCGAGTTCGTGCGGGACAATTTCACGTCCAAGGGAATGGTCGCCGATTGGGTCTATCACGACAAGGACGGCAATCCGCATATCCATCTGATGACCACGCTGCGTCCCCTGGCGGAGGAGGGGTTCGGGCCGAAGAAGGTTCCGGTGCTTGGCGAAGACGGCGAGCCGTTGCGCGTCGTCACGCCGGACAGGCCGAACGGCAAGATCGTCTACAAGCTCTGGGCTGGCGACAAGGAAACCATGAAGGCGTGGAAGATTGCCTGGGCGGAAACCGCCAACCGGCATTTGGCGCTCGCCGGTCATGAGATCCGCCTCGACGGGCGGCCCTCAGCCGAGCAGTGCCTCGACGGCATCGCGCAAAAACATCTCGGCCCCGAGAAAGCGGCGCTCGCCCGCAAGGGCATCGAGATGTATTTCGCGCCGGCCGATCTGGCGCGGCGGCAGGAGATGGCCGACCGGCTGCTTGCTGATCCCGAGCTTCTGCTGAAGCAACTCGGCAACGAACGCTCCACCTTCGACGAAAAGGATATCGCCAAGGCGCTGCATCGCTACGTCGATGATCCCGTCGACTTCGGCAATATAACAGCACGACTAATGGCCTCGGACGATCTGGTGCTGCTCAAGCCGCAGCAGGTTGATACCCATACCGGCAAGGCAACGGAACCAGCGGTCTTTACCACGCGGGAGATCCTGCGCATCGAATATGACATGGCGCAGTCGGCTGAGGTCCTGTCGAAACGCAAGGGCTTTGGCATCTCCGGTGCCCAAGTCGCCGCAGCCGTAAAGAGTATCGAAACGGCCGATACCGCAAAAACCTTCAAGCTCGATACGGAACAGGTTGATGCCGTTCGGCACGTCACGCGCGACAATGGCATTGCCGCTGTGGTTGGTCTTGCCGGCGCCGGCAAGTCGACGCTGCTGGCGGCGGCCCGCGTCGCATGGGAAGGTGAAGGCCGCCGGGTGATCGGCGCAGCACTTGCCGGCAAGGCGGCCGAAGGTCTGGAGGACAGTTCCGGCATGAGGTCGCGCACGCTGGCTTCATGGGAACTGGCGTGGGCCGGTGGGCGTGAACGGCTCAATCGCGGCGATGTGCTGGTGATCGATGAGGCCGGCATGATCTCGTCGCAGCAGATGGCGCGCGTCCTGAAGATCGCCGAGGAGGCGGAGGCGAAGGTCGTGCTCGTCGGTGACGCGATGCAGTTGCAGCCGATCCAGGCGGGCGCCGCGTTCAGGGCAATCACCGAACGGATAGGGTTTGCCGAACTTGCCGGTGTGCGCCGCCAGCGTGATGAGTGGGCGCGCGATGCATCCCGTCTCTTCGCCCGCGGCGAGATCGAGAAAGGCCTCGACGCCTATGCCTCGCATAGCCGGCTGGTCGAGACGGAGACGCGGGACGAGATCATCGCTCGCATCGTTGCCGATTGGGCGGGTGCGCGCCGTGCGTTTTTTCAGAAATCCATCGTTGGCGAGGAAGCGCGTCGGCTTCGTGGCGATGAGCTGCTCGTGCTCGCCCACACCAATGACGACGTCCGGAAGCTGAACGAGGCCTTGCGCCAGGTGATGGCGGACGAGGGTGCGCTGGCAGGCGCACGCCAATTCCAGACGGCGCGAGGCCTGCGCGAGTTCGCCGCCGGCGACCGCATCATCTTCCTCGAAAACGCCCGCTTCCTGGAACCGCGCGCGCGGCATCTCGGCCCACAATACGTCAAGAACGGCATGCTCGGCACGGTCGTTTCCACCGGCAACAAACGGGGCGATGCGCGGCTCGCGGTCCGCCTCGACAATGGCCGTGACGTCGTCATCAGCGAGGAGAGCTATCGCAATGTCGATCATGGCTATGCCGCGACCATCCACAAGTCCCAAGGGTCGACGGTCGACCGGACCTTCGTGCTGGCTACCGGCATGATGGACCAGCATCTGACCTATGTGGCGATGACCCGCCATCGCGACCGCGCCGATCTCTATGCGGCGAAAGAGGACTTCGAGGCAAAGCCGGAATGGGGTCGCAAGCCGCGCGTCGATCATGCCGCGGGCGTCACCGGCGAGCTCGTGGAAACCGGGCAGGCCAAGTTCCGGCCCGATGACGAGGATGCGGACGAGAGCCCCTATGCCGACGTGAAGACGGACGATGGAACCGTCCATCGTCTCTGGGGCGTGTGCCTGCCGAAGGCGCTCGAGGAAGGGGGCGTCTCCGAGGGCGATACGGTGATCCTGCGCAAGGACGGAGTGGAGCGGGTCAAGGTCCAGGTTCCTATTGTCGATGAGAAAACCGGGCAGAAGCGCTTCGAGGAAAGAGAGGTCGATCGAAACGTCTGGACGGCCAAGCAGATCGAAACCGCCGATGCACGCCAAGAGAGGATCGAGCGGGAAAGCCATCGGCCGGAACTGTTCAAGCAGCTTGTCGAGCGCCTTGGGCGATCCGGCGCCAAGACGACGACGCTCGATTTCGCGAGCGAGGAAGGCTACCAGGCGCACGCCTGCGATTTCGCGCGGCGGCGCGGTATCGATACGCTCGCCGAGGTTGCGGCCGGGATGGAGAAGGGCGGTTCCCGGCGGATGGCGTGGAATGCGGAAAAGCGCGGGCAGGTGGCCAAGCTCTGGGAGCGGGCGAGTGTGGCGCTCGGCTTTGCGATCGAGCGCGAAAGGCGTGTCTCGTACAACGAGGAACGGACCGCATCTTTCTCAGCCGGAAGCCCGTCGGATGGGAAGTATCTGATCCCGCCCGCCACCGCGTTCGCCCGCAGCGTCGAGGAGGATGCACGCCTTACTCAGCTCTCCTCGGAACGGTGGAAGGAGCGGGAGGAAGTCCTCCAGCCGCTGCTCAAGAAGATCTACCGCGATCCCGACGCGGCGCTTGTCCACTTGAATGCGCTCGCCTCGGATGCCGCCATCGAACCCCGCAAACTCGCTGATGATCTCGCCAAAGCACCAGGCCGCCTTAGTCGCCTGCGAGGGTCCGACCTCATGGTCGATGGCCGCGCGGCGCGCGACGAGCGCAGCGTCGCCACGGCGGCATTGAAGGAATTGCTTCCACTGGCCCGGGCGCACGCGACCGAATTCCGCCGGAACGCCGAACGCTTCCGCGAGCGCGAGCAGACGCGCCGTGCCCATATGTCCCTGTCGATCCCGGCGATTTCGAAGCAAGCCATGACGCGCCTCGTCGAAATCGAGGCTGTGCGCAGGCAGGGTGGTGACGACGCCTGGAAGGCCGCCTTTTCCTTTGCAGCCGAGGATCGCTCGCTCGTGCAGGAGGTGAAGGCCGTGAGCGATGCACTGACCGCCCGCTTCGGCTGGAGCGCCTTCACCGCGAGGGCCGATGCGATTGCCGAGCGCAATATCGAAGAGCGCATGCCGGAAGATCTCAAGGATGAACGGCGCGGGAAGCTGACGCGGCTCTTCCAGGTTGTCCGTCGTTTCACCGAGGAGCAGCACCTTGCTGAAAAGAAGGACCGTTCGAAGATCGTTGCCGGTGCAAGTGTCGAGTTCGAGAAGGAGGAAAAAGCCGTGCTGCCGATGCTTGCCGCAATGACAGAGTTCAAAACGCCGGTGGACGAGGAGGCGCGAACACGGGGGCTCACCGTGGCGCACTATCGCCATCAACGCGCGTCGCTCGCCGAGACTGCCACACGCATCTGGCGCGATCCGGCTGGCGCCGTCGACAAGATTGAGCACTTGATCGTCAACGGCTTTGCGGCCGAGCGGATCGCGGCCGCTGTGACCAATGACCCGGCAGCCTATGGTGTGCTGCGCGGCTCAGATCGCCTGATGGACCGGATGCTCGCCTCCGGAAGGGAACGGAAGGAGGCGCTGCAAGCCGTGCCCGAGGCGTCCGTTCGTTTGCGCTCGCTCGGCGCGGCTTATGTCAGCGCCTTCGATGGCGAGCGCCAGGCTATCATGGAAGAGCGCCGCCGCATGGCAGTCGCCATTCCCGGATTGTCGGACGCCGCCGAAGATGCCCTCCACCGACTGGCAGCGGAGATGAAAAAGAAGGGCAGCAAGCTCGACGTTGCCGCGGGCTCGCTCGATCCGCGCGTCCGTCAGGAATTCGCCGCGGTCAGCCGGGCGCTCGACGAGCGCTTCGGCAGAAACGCCATCCTGCGCGGCGAGAAGGACGTCATCAATCGCGTGTCGGCGGCGCAGCGGCGTGCCTTTGAGGCGATGCACGAGCGGCTGAAGGTGCTGCAGCAGACCGTCCGCATGCAGGCGAGCCAGCAAATCATATCGGAGCGTCAGCAGCGCATCATCGATCGCGCGCGCGGCGTCACCCATTGAGAGTTTGCGGAAATGCTGACCTGACAGTGAGCCAAAACGAACTCGCACAGTACGGGGCGACCATCCGCATTGTGGGCGACAATCTTCCTGTCATTCGCGGGAGGCCGAAGCTATCGCTGGATCGCACGCGATCTGGCCATCAGCAAGAGGACGATTGCTGATGTTGTCGCACGCGATCGCGCGGGTGCCGAATGACGTAGTGGCGCAGATTTCTGCCATTCGGCGGTCCGATGCTAAAGGCCGTAGCGGGTGGAAGACCGTCGTTCGTCTCGATCAGCGGAAAGACCAGGATATGCATTTTGCTGACATTCGATTCAGTTCTCTTCAGCCGACATAAAAGGGGCGCCAGCAGGGCGCCTGACCTCGCTTTGTGAAGCTGTGCCATCAGCCCCTGGAAGTAATGATCTACATATCCTGCGTAATCGACAGCACGCGAAATCCGCGTTAGGGTGTTCTGTCAAAACAAAGGGCATTCGTGCTTGGCGGGGGCGTCAGGTGTCTCTGATTGTGCGGATTTGGATAGCGCTGATCGGGGTCATCGCAGCGACGCTTGGGGTTCTTTCGATCCTCTCCATCCTGCAGCATGATGCGATCCTCTCGCAGCTCATCCGCCAGCGTCTCGCGGTGACCGTGGAGGCAACTGCGCGCCCGTTCCGCTCGGTCGTTGATCTCGGACTTCCGGTTTCCATGATGCGCAATAAGCTGGCGCTCCTCGAACGGGCACGGGCATCCGATGCGGCAATCAGCGACGTCGTTCTCTTCAATCCAACCGGAACTGTTGTCGAGCAGAGCGGTAGTGGCAAGGTCGAGCGGGTCGCGCAGGAGGTGATCGACGTCCAAGCCAAGGACGTCGCCGGACGCTGGGGCTTTGAAACCGACCGCAACCTGATCAGCGGGACCTCGATCCTGGGCGAGGATGGGGTGGTGGTCGGGGGAATTCTCGCGGTGTATCCGAAGTCCGAACTGGACGCGCGAAGCGCCAGCGTCGCGCAGCAGATCGTTGTGGGGGCTATTGGACTCTTCGTCCTCTTCACCGGCATCGCCTACCTGATGGTCCGAGCCCGCGTCGATGCCGTCGGCGGCGGACTGAGGCGCCTAGAAGGCACACTTGCCGCGTTTGGCGGGACCTCGACCGAGACGCTTGCGGCAGCGGGCCGGCATAAGGGTCGCGTTCTCCCCGAACAGATCACGCTTGCGCTCGCCAAGCTGCAGGAGCAGTTGGACGACGCCACGGAGAAGTACCGCCAAGCGCTGCAGGCGCTGGGATCCGAAGAAGTCGATGCATCGGCACACGCCTCCACCGGTCCGCGCGAGACGGTGCTGGTTGGCGTTCCCGAGCGTGCGGCAACCCGCAGCTTTGCCCGCCGCCTCACGCCAGCCATTGCCGTTCTTACCCTCGGCAGTGCGCTCGCGCTTGGCTATCTTGTCTATCTCAGCATCAGCGATTCCTTTCGCCCGGAAATTGCCCGGCGCACCCAACTGATAGGCTCGATCGCTACAGCCGACATCCAGCGCTCGGTCGAGGCGGGCGTTCCGGTCGACGGACTGGTTGGGGCGGCGGAGTATTTCAGCCATCTGCTGACTGATTTTCCTGAAATCTCCTATTTCGCCGTGTTGACGGACAGGCCAGTGATCGAGGTCGGCCAGGCCCAGGTCAGTGGTGGCGCCGATCGCACGGTATTCCCGATCCTGGTCGACGGGGTGCGGATCGGGGAACTCGTGACCGAGACTAACCTTGACTACATCGCTGCCCAGTTCCGCGATGTGGTTCTGGATCTCGGCGTTGTCGTGCTGGTGATCCTGCTGTTCGCATTCGAACTGATGGTGGTGATGATGAGCCGATCGGTGACAGGGCCTCTCGACCGGCTGCAGCACTTAGCCGAACTACAGGCGGCCGGCGATTTCTCAAAGCGGCTGGTCGCAACCGGTCGCAACGTTGTCGAAAGGCTGGGAAACCTGCTTTCCGAGCGGGCGGAACGGCTGAACGTTCTGGCAGCGGCAGCCGTCCGCAGAAGCGCCGCTGGTGTGGATAGATCGCACGCGGTCGCACCCGAACCCGGGTTCCGGCTTTCGGGGTGCCGGCCGGCACTGATGCGGTTCTGCAGCCTGACCGACGTGCGCCTGCCGCTATTCCTGTTTGCGATGGCGGACGAATTGCCTCTTTCTTTCTTTTCGCTCTATGCGAGGGCGCAGGCAAACCCCTTCACCTCGCTCGGCGTGGGGGTGGTGATCGGGCTTCCGCTGGCGGCCTATCTCGGCGCCGCACTTCTGGGTGCACCGCTCGCGCGACCATTCGGCCAACGAATAGGCTATCGTCGACTGTTCATCGCTGCGGCACTGGCGACCTTCTTCGCAAAGCTCGGTCTCTACCTCGCCGGCAACATCGTCGAAGTGATTGTCTGCCATGGGGTCAATGGCCTCGCCTTTGCACTCGCCTCGCTCGCCTGCCAGGACTACGCGCTCGACATGCTGCCGAAGGAGGCAAGATCGCGTTCGATCAGCCTCTTCCGGGCGACGCTCTTTAGCGGCGTCTTCGCGGCGACCGCGCTCGGTGGCATCCTCGCCGACCGCTTGGGCCAGCGACCGGTCTTCGCCGTCTGCGCAATCCTGTCCGTCGTCTCCGCGTTGTTGATATGGCGGATGCTGCCGGTCGGCGGGTCGACGCCGAATGCTGAACAAAGCAGCGAGGCGGAGGACAAGCTCTCGTTCAATATCCTGGCGCCGATGCGGAGCCCCATCTTCGCTGCGGTGGCACTCGGCAGCGTGATCCCGCTGGCGATCGTCGACCACGTCTTTATCTCCTACCTGCTGGCGTTGCAGATGGACGCTCTGGGCGCATCGATTTCCGAAATCGCGCGCGTGATGATGTTCTTCTTTCTGGCACTGATACTCGGCGGCTATGCCGAGGGACGGCTGCCCGCCAAGCTCGCCGCGCCGACCCCGCTGCTTACCGCGTGCTCGATCATAGCGGGCCTGAGCTTGCTCATTGCCGGGCTATTCCCCTCAACTTGGTCGACGGCCGCCGCTTCGATTGGTGCCGGCTTTGCGCTCGGCTTGGCCGGCGGGCCGCAGACTGCGCTGGTCATGGATGCGGCGGAAGGTCCTCTGGCGCATCTCGGCACGAGCGCCGTGCTCGGAACCATCAGGGTAATTGAACGCGGCGGAGCCATTACCGGGCTGCTGGTGATCGGGTCGATGACCGACACGGCCGGCTACTCTGGCGCTGTCGGAACCATCGGAATGACCGCGCTGGCGGGCGCGGGGCTGTTTGTCATTCTCCGCCTGGCGGGAAGCGAGGCGGCCATTTCAGGGAGGAGTGGATAATGAGCCTTTCGAGACTGTGCCTGGCGGCACTCGCCGCAGCCCTTGGCCTCTTCTCGACCTCGGGTGCCGAGGCGAAGATGAAGATCGGTATGGTCGTCTGGATCGGCTGCGAGGACGTCTGCCGCGGCGTACGGGATTCGTTCGCGAAAAACGGGATCGATGCGGAGTTCGTGCTAATGGACGCGGCCCAGGACCAGTCCAGACTGCCCGGCTTTGTCGAGCAGGCGCGGACCGAGAAAATGGACCTGGTGCTGACATGGGGCACCAAGACGACACTCGGCGTCCTCGGCACATTGGCCGACAGGACAGATCCGAAATACCTGAACGAAATCCCGGTCGTCTTCACCGTGGTTGCCGACCCGGTGGGTTCGGGCATCATCGAGAGCTACGAGAAGATCGGTCGCGATAACGTCACGGGCACGCGCAACCGAGTGCCGGAGACAGTCAATATCAAGAGCATACGGCGCTATATGCCGTCGTTCGACCACCTGGGCATGCTTTATGAGGCGGCGACGCCCAACTCGGTGGGTAAGGTTGAAGAGGTTAAAGGCCTGACGGGGGCGCTGAACTTCACCCTCGACGCCGTGCCACTGGACACGCTGGCAGATGGCAGCCCGGACCCGGAGTCGATCGAGCCCGGAATCGCAGCGCTGAAATCAAAGGGAGTGCAGTTCATCTACCTCGGCTCCAGCGCTTTTCTCGAGAAGGAGACCGACCGCTTCACTGGAGCGGCCGTTGCTGCGGGCATTCCAGTGCTCACGCCTTACGAACATATGGTTTCGGATTCGCAGGCGCTGATGTCTGTCGCCGCGCGCGACTACGACGTGGGCAAGCTCGCCGGTGAGCAGGTACGTCGAATCCTTGTGGAAGGCCGGCGCGCTGGCGACATCCCCGTGCTGGCGATGGAGGAATTCGCCTATCTCGTGAACATGAAGGTCGCCAAGGCGCTGAACCTTTACCCCCCTGTCGAGTTCCTGCAGTTCGTGGAGAAGGTCGAGTAACTCCGTCCTTCAGGTGAGGCCGAGGAGTGCCCGCCATTTTGGGCAACGGATTGCTGCCGGATTTCGGAATGAAACCGGGGAGCGGAAGTCGGCAATGCGGCCGACTTGCGCCATCGGGCGTCCGAACCTGTACTTCTGGAACGGGTCGATCTTTCCGGTTCGATCCGCCGCGGACGGGGTGATTTCTACAGTCTTCTGTCTCGGGGCCAGGCAGGGATTGCCGCCGCGGCAGAGAAGCGGCAAGGTTGAAACCATGCGCAGGATGAATCCGGTCTCGCGTTCTTCCCGGCTTGGGCATTGACTGCATTGTTCTGACAGAGGAGGCAAACCATGGCCATGTATCTCACGCGCTTCAGCTACACGCCCGAGACATGGGCGCGCATGATCGAAAACCCCGAGGATCGGCGTGGGGCGGCGCGTACGTATATAGAGTCGGTAGGCGGAAAGCTCCATGGGTTCTGGTACGCCTTCGGCGAGCATGATGGTTGGAATCTGTGGGAGGCGCCTGACAACGTTTCGATGGCGGCGGTCGCGCTTGCAATCGGCGCAGGAGGCGCGCTCAGCTCCATCGAAACCACTGTCCTCCTCAGCGTCGAGGATACGATCGAAGCCCTGGGAAAGGCAAAGTCGATTCGGTATCGTCCGCCGGCGGCGTAGGCGCCAAGCCAAATGAACTTCATGAGTATGTCGGTTTCCCGCGCGCAGTCCCTTTGACTTGCGCCAGAGGCGTAGAATGTCCGCAACGGTGGAGGGCGGAAGTTGGTGAGTAGCTTGCTGGGCGACAGCAATGCACGCCTGAAGCCGACACTTCGACCTGACGGGATCGTTCTCTTTCTGTGGAGACCGCACAAGATATTCATAACATATCGGTAAAACGTCCTTAGCCAACGCCGTCGAGGCTATCGTTCTGTCACTCGGGATTCTGATTTCACCACAGTTTTTATCTTCGCCACAGCTTCGAGCGTGCGATGCACAGGGCACTTGCCGGCAATCTCGGCAATCTTGTCGCGAAGCTCCTCGGAGACCTCGCCATCGACGAAAATGACGCGCTCGAAACGATCGATCCGGGCGCCACTGCTGCGTTCCGATTCGGCACACTCTTCGCAGTCCCTGGCATGGATCTTCGCGTGCGAGACGTCGACCCCGATTCGCCCGAGAGTCAACTTTTTGTGGTCGGCATATAGACGCAACGTCATCGACGTGCAGGCGCCAAGTGCGATTGACAGGAAGTCATAAGGCGATGGTCCGGAATCGAGCCCGCCCACGCTTTCGGGTTCGTCCGCGAATAGCCGATGGCTGCCGGCCTGGACCGCGTTTTGAAACCTGCCTTCGCCTGTTTCCGTCACGCGCACGTGTTCGATAGACGCAGTCCCTTGCGGCGCGTCGGTGGCCAGATAACGCGTCAGCCACCCCGAAATGATCCGACCGGCGAAGGCCGCATCCTCGGAATTCGTGAGCAGGTGGTCGGCCTTGTCCAACGAAACAAAGCTCTTTGGATGTTTGGCCGCGAGGAAGATTTCAGTTGCGTTTTCGATACCGACCGTCTGATCCAGCGGTGCGTGAAGGATGAGGAGCGGCTTTTTCAAACGCGCAACCGCATCCTTGATGCGCTGTGCACGCGCGTCCTCGACAAATTGCTTTCTAATAAGGAACTTGCGTCCGGCAAGATCGACTTCGGCCGCACCGCTCCTCTCGATCTCCTCGAGGCTCGTTCCGAATTTCTTCAGCACGTGGCCCACGTCTGCCGGCGCCCCGATTGTTGCCACGGCGCGCACTTCAGGAATGTCCTTGGCGACGGCCAGGACCGCTGCGCCGCCGAGCGAGTGGCCGATCAGCAACGACGGTGCCTGATAGCGGTGGCGTAAATAGTCGGCGGCTGACAGAAGGTCGGCAACATTGGAGGAGAAATTCGTCGAGGCGAATTCACCTTCGCTCGATCCCAGCCCCGTGAAATCAAAACGCAGGACAGCGATGCCTTCGCGCCCAAGCTCCGCTGCAATCCGGCGCGCTGCCGCCAGGTCCTTGGAACAGGTGAAGCAATGGGCAAACAATGCGTAGGCCCGCAAAGGTCCGTTGGGGAGGTCGAGGCGGGCGGCGAGGGTTGCGCCGGAATGGCCGGCAAATTGGAGCCGTTGCGTATCGAAAGCCATGGGGCCACTCCTTCACTTCAAGGAAATGACAGTCAGGCGACCGATTTTATCGGTGTTATTGGACGGCTCTGTGGCCGCTCATACAGGCGCAGGTCCACGAATACGGCCGGCATGATTCCATTTCTCGTCGATGCTCAGTCTGCATTCTGGTACAGATCCGCTTGGGAGACGACACAAGCGGGATACTTCCCTCTGGTCCCATGCTGCACGTGTCAAGTGCGACCGGTGTCGGATTGAGGCATCGGTCCTCTGCAGAGGGACGACGATGATCCTGTTCATTATTGCCTATCTTGCCGGCGTGCTGACGATTGTCAGCCCCTGCATCCTTCCGGTCTTGCCTTTCGTGTTTTCTCGAGCTGGTCAGCCATTCGCGAGAAGCATTCTTCCCATGCTCCTAGGCAAAGTGGCGACATTCGCGGGTGTGGCAACGCTTGCCGCTATTGGTGGGGATTGGGCGGTGCAGGCGAACGAATCCGGCCGATATGCAGCAATCGTTGTGCTCGCGGTTTTCGGCTTAATGCTGCTTTCGCCGCGGATCGCGGCGGTGGTCACTCGTCCGGCAGTCGCGCTTGGCAACCGCCTCTCCCAAAGGGCGGCCGCGAAGGCGAGCGTCGGAGCATCCCTGCTTCTCGGTGTCGCAACCGGACTTCTTTGGGCGCCCTGCGCCGGCCCGATTCTGGGGCTGGTGCTGACCGGCGCCGCGCTCCATGGGGCGAACGTTGGGACGACACTTCTGCTGGCGGCCTACGCTGCGGGCGCGGCTACTTCGCTGGCACTGGCTGTACTCGTCGGCGGCAAGGTATTCGCCTCGATGAAGTGGTCGCTCGGTCTCGGCGAGCGTCTTCGCCAAGGCCTCGGTATCGCTGTGCTGGCGGGCGTCATGGCAATTGCGCTCGGCCTCGACACGGGGCTGCTTGCGCGCCTGTCCTATGCGGGCACGACGAGCCTCGAGCAGTCGCTCCTGAACCGGCTCCGCGGCCGCTCCTCCAAAGCGACGGCGAGCCATCGTGCCGCACCAGCCACGGATTTTCAGCAGCAGACCTATCGTAGCAACCTACCGGTCGAAGGGGCCTTCCCGCCGCTGGAGGGCGCCGTAACGTGGCTCAACTCCGAGCCGCTAGCGGTCGAGCAGCTGCGCGGCAAGGTCGTGCTCGTTGATTTCTGGACATACTCCTGCATCAACTGCATCCGAACAGTGCCCTATGTTCGAGCCTGGGCTGAGAAGTACCGGAATCAGGGGCTGGTGGTGATCGGTGTGCATGCACCTGAATTCGCCTTTGAAAAGCGCATCGACAACGTCAAGCGGGCAGTCCGCGACTTCGGGATCAGCTATCCCGTCGCGATCGACAACAACTATGCGATCTGGCGCGCCTTCGGGAACAGTTACTGGCCGGCGCACTATTTCATCGATGCGGAAGGACGGATCAGGCACCATCACTTCGGGGAGGGTGATTACGCGCAGTCGGAGCGCGTCCTTCAGGAATTACTGGCGGAAGCAGCAGGCAGCCGCAGGGGTGATGGCGGCCTTGTGACGCCCGATGCTAAGGGCGCCGAAGCAGCCCCCGATTTCGCCAACCTCCAGTCCGGCGAGGACTATGTCGGCTACATGCGCGCCGGCAATTTCGTGTCGCCCGAGGGTATAGCAGCCGATGAGGCGCGCGACTACACAGTCGGAAAGCCGCGCCTCAATCAGTGGGGCCTCGCTGGCAACTGGACCGTCGGCGCCGAGCAGGCGACACTCAATCGCTCTGGAGGATCGGTCACCTACAGGTTCAGCGCGCGCGACCTGCACCTCGTCCTCGGCCCAGGGGTGAGAGGCAGGCAGGTCCGTTTTCAGGTGACGGTCGACGGCGGCGCTCCGGGTCCACATCACGGTTCGGATATCGGCCCCGACGGCAGCGGAACGGTGAGCGAGACGCGCCTCTACCAGCTCGTGCGCCAGTCGGGTGAAGTGCGGGAGCGCACTTTCGAGATCCGCTTCCTCGATCCCGGCGCGGAAGTCTTCGTTTTCACGTTCGGATGAGCGACAGGAAACTCGAACAGTGAAGAATGAGGCCCGTGGGTCGATCCGGAACTTCGTGAACATCACAATCACTATGGTCAGTAAAAGAGGAGAGGTCTGATGCGCAAATTTGTGATGATCATTGCAATCATCGGGCTCGCTGCCGCGCCTTGTGCCTGGGACACCGATCCGCGAAAGCCGTCCGCAGTCGCGACGCTATTCGCCAGGCCGATGTCGCCGGCAGATGCGAGTGCGGTGCCGGCAAAACCTGAAACCAACCGCAACAGTCCCCCTGATGCCTGGCCAGATAATAAAGGGCCCGCTACCCCCCCTTGGTGAGAGTATGGCCTAAAATGCCGGATATATGACATTTGAGACATTGCACTTTGCCCCTACTATGGCGGCTCCAAACTCAAAACGAATGGAGCCTGTCATGACCCAGCATTCGAAAGGCACCGCGCTGATCACCGGCGCTTCCTCCGGCATCGGCGCGATTTATGCCAATCGCCTCGCGCGGAGGGGATATGATCTGATCCTCGTCGCCCGCAGCCATGCCCGCCTCGATGAACTGGCCAAGCGCCTGACCGGCGAGACCGGCCGCGCCATCGAGGTGATTGCGGCAGACCTCGGCAACAGGGCTGACCTGGGCCGCGTCGAGAAGGTGCTTCACGACGACGCCAGCATCACCCTACTCGTCAACAATGCCGGCGTCGGTGCGACCGCGCCGCTGCTCGCATCCGATGTCGACAAGATGGAAGAGATGATCACGCTCAACGTCAATGCGCTCACGCGGCTGACCTATGCAGCGGTCCCCGGTTTCGTTGAACGTGGCGGCGGCGCCATCATCAATATTGCTTCGATTGTCGGCATCGCGCCGGAGGTGCTGAACGGCGTCTACGGCGGCAGCAAGGCTTTCGTGCTTGCCTTCACCCTGTCGCTCCAGAAGGAACTTGCCGACAGAAATATCCGCGTACAGGCAGTACTCCCGGGCGCAACGGCGACCGATTTCTGGGGCATAGCCGGCACGCCCTTGGAGCACGTGCCGAGCGAGATCGTCATGCCCGCAGAGGACATGGTGGATGCCGCGCTCGCCGGTTTCGATTTCGGCGAGCGGATCACCATTCCTTCACTGCCCGGTGCCGCCGATTGGGATGCCTACGAAGCGGCGCGCCAGAAGCTTATCCCGAACCTTTCCCTGAACGTGCCTGCAACCCGCTACCGAGCCGGGATCAGTTAAAGCTCAGTCCGAGAGCAACGGGCCGGCACGTGCGTTCCGACGTCCTTCCAGGCGTCTGACCTGCCGGCTCGATAATCGGGCGGCGCTGCGGCGGCGGTAAGGGAGATCTGAAATGAGCACGCCAGCTTCGACGGTTAGAAATGCGCTGTTCCTTGCCACGGGTTTGGCGGGATCATTCCTGGTGAACCTGTCAGCGCAGTTCGCATCGACCAACATCGCCGATATTCAGGGAGGTCTTTCTTCCACCGCGGACGAGGGCTCCTGGATACTCACCTCCTATATCATGGGCAGTTGCGTCGGGGTCGTAACGTCTGGCCTGTTGATTGGGGCATTGAGCATCGGCCGTTATCTGGTTGTAAGTTCAATTTTGTTCGCAGCTGCGGCGATCGCCTGTGCGATAACGACCGACGTCGGCACCATGATTGCTTTCCGTTGTGTGCAGGGCTTCGCAGCGGGCGGGTTCGGGCCTGCGGCGTTCGTGGCAATCTTTATGGTCGCCGGCGGCCCGCGACTGCCCTATGCAGTCATCATCCTGGCATTTGCGCTCCTCTTTGCCGGAACGGCAGGGCCTGTGGTCTCCGGTTTCGTCGAGGACAGTTTCGGCTGGAGAGCTCTATTCCTGATTCAGGGGGCTATCGGCGCGCTGCTGGCGTTTGCCGCCCGTCTATGGGTACCGCACAAAGCGTCCAGCTGGTCGGCGCTCAAGGCCGATTGGGTGACCATTACGCTGTTGTCGCTTGGCCTGACGAGCCTGGTGCTGGTCCTCAATCAAGGCACGCGCCGGTTCTGGTTCGACAGCGAAATCATCGTTTGGGGCACGCTCGTATCCGTCGCGGCCTGGGTCGGGTTAATATTCGCGATCCGCTTTTCCCAGCTGCCGTTTATAACGCCGAGGTTGCTTGTCACTCGGAGTTTCGGCATTCCGATAGGACTCAATTTCCTGTTGCGTGCCGGCCTGGTGGTAAGCTCCTATCTGGTGCCGCAGTTCCTTGGGATCGTGCAAGGCTATCGTCCGCTCGAAGTCGCCGAACTGATGCTGTGGGCGGCGGCGGCGCAGTTGATCGTTCTCCCGCTGGTCTGGTGGTTCCTGCATCTGTTCGATCTGCGCGTGACAATGGGACTGGGCGTCGCCCTGCTGGCCATCGGTACAATGCTCATGGTGAATGGCACGGCGTTCTCTGCCGGTGAACAGTTTTGGCAGGCGCTCGCCATCTATTCGGCGGGCCAGCTCTTGCTCTTGGCCCCGGCCATGGTTGTCGGCACGGCGAGCCTTAAGCCTGCGGACCTCCCGACGGCATCGCTCGTATTCAATGCAAGCAATCTGGTCGGAACGACGCTCGGCATCGGCTTCATTTCGAACTTCGTCATCGAGCGTCAGAAGTCCCATTCCAGCGCCCTTGCCGAAAGCGCGTCGCTCGACGACGCCCTCGGGGCAGATCGGATCTCCAGTCTCGGACCTCTTGCGAGCCGAGCGGCCGACAATGTTGGCGCCTGGGCGGCCTCGCAAATTGCTTCCGCAGCACAACGGCAGGCATGGGCGCACGCTTTTGCAGATGGCTTTCTTCTCGTCGCCATCATGTTGATGCTCGGCACCGTTGCGGTCTTTGCGATAGGCCGTTCGCCGCCACTACGCCGCGCCATCAAGATCTCTCTGGATGAAGCGCCGTGAAGCAGCAAGCGCCGCATGGGAAAGTCTGCTCGTGACCTCCTGTTATAGTGGTTTATGCCATGTCGCAAATATCGTATATCCCGCAATTCGAGACAGGGAATTGCACCATGCATCGGATCGGCTTTGTTGTCTTTCCAAGATTCCAGCTCATGGGCTTCGCGGCGGTCACTGCCTTCGAGATGGCGAATGTCGCCCTTGGTGAGCCGGTCTATCAGATAGAGCTGCTTTCGGAGAGGGGCGGAGAGGTCAAGTCGTCAGCCGGCTTCGGCGTCCTCACGAAATCGTTTGACCATACCCCCTATGACACCGTGATGTTCGGCGCCGGGACGACTATCGAGCCGATCACGCCGGGACTGATCGAGTTCGCGCGTCACGCGCTGGAGACGGCGCGGAGGGTGGCAGCGCCATGTACCGGCGCCTTCGTGCTTGGGGAGTCGGGCCTGTTGGATGGGCGCCGTGCAACGACGCACTGGGCCTTTGCGCGCCAGTTGCAGGAGCGCTTCCCGGCAGTAAAGGTCGAAGAGGACCGCATCTTCATCGTCGACGGCAGCATATGGACGTCTGCCGGGATGACCGCCAGCATCGATCTCGCGCTCGCGATGATCGAGAAGGACCACGGCCAGGAGGTCGCTCGCTCGGTCGCGCGCAAGCTTGTCGTCTATCATCGGCGTGCCGGCGGCCAGTCGCAGTTCTCGGCGCTGCTCGAGCTCGACCCGAAGTCTGACCGGATTCAGCGATCGATCGACTACGCCAAGGCAAACCTCAGCAGCGTCCTGTCGGTGGAAGAACTGGCGGATGCGGCGGGATTGAGTGCGCGCCAGTTCAGCCGTGCGTTTCGGGCCGAGACAGGACAGTCGCCCGCCAAGGCCGTGGAGAATCTCCGGGTGGAGGCGGCCCGGCTGATGATGGAGCAGGGCCGGCATTCCATGGACGTGATCGCCGAGGAAACCGGCTTTGCCGATCGCGATCGCATGCGCCGGGCCTTTCTTCGCGCGCTTGGCCAGCCGCCCCAAACGATCCGACGGAATGCGCGTGAGAGCGCATAGGCAGCCAGGAAGCTGCCGAATGAATGCTTGGATGGGAAGCTTCACCCGGACCTCGGCGGGCGCAGACGCGCGGCATGAGATTGTATCTCAATGTGTCTGCCCGCCTGATTTCGACATTGGCTTTCAAGTTACACCGACGGCGGACACAGTGGAGGTAAGTCGGTGCCCGTATCTGCTGCTGTCTTCATTCAGTCGGGGAAAATCGATGACAGAGGAAATCAACCGCCCGCGGCGGCATTTCGTCGGGATAGCGACACTGGCCGTTGCTGCCGTGCAGCTCGGCATGACGAGTATCGCCCAAGCGCACTCAGCGAGCCAGGTCCGCATTCCCGCGACCGCGCCTGGGACGAGCACGTCCTTCGCCTCGCTCAAGCAGATCCACGCCGGCGTCCTGAATGTCGGCTATGCCGAGCTCGGTGCGGGTGAAGCGCCGGCGGTCATTCTTCTGCATGGCTGGCCCTACGACATCCACACCTATTTCGATGTGGCGCCGCTGCTGGCGGCGGCCGGCTATCGGGTGATCGTCCCCTATCTGCGCGGCTACGGGACGACGCGTTTCCTGTCGCCCGACACGCCGCGCAATGGCCAGCAATCGGCGATTGCCGCCGACATCGTCGCCTTGATGGATGCGCTAGGGATCGAGAAGGCGATCATCGCCGGATGTGACTGGGGAGCGCGGACCGCCAACATTATCGCCGCGCTCTGGCCGGAGCGCTGCAAGGCCCTGGTTTCCGTGAGCGGCTATCTGATCGGCAGCCGTGAAGCCAACAAGATGCCGCTGCCGCCCGGCGCCGAGCATGCCTGGTGGTACCAGTTCTACTTCGCCACCGAACGCGGGCGCGCCGGCTACGAGAGAAACCGGAAGGAATTCGCGCGCCTCATCTGGCAGCTCGCATCGCCGAAATGGAGTTTCGACGATGCCACCTTCAACCGCAGCGCGGCGGCGTTCGAGAACCCGGATCACGTCGATATCACGATCCACAATTACCGCTGGCGGATCAGCCTCGCCGACGGCGAGCGGAAATATGACGTTCTGGAAGAACGGCTCGCCAAATTCCCGTTGATCGGCGTTCCGACGATCACGTTGGAGGGCGATGCCAACGGCGCCCCGCATCCCGAGCCCGGCGCCTATGCCAAGAAGTTCCCGGGCAAGTACGAGCATCGGCTGATTACGGGCGGAATCGGCCATAACCTGCCGCAGGAAGCACCGCAGGCCTTTGCCCAGGCCGTTGTTGACGTCGATCGTTTCTGATCACTTTCGCCCGTGTGTCTTCCAGGCGCACAAAGGTCGCTGTAAACTTCTCGGAGCCCTTCCAGTTAATCGGGAAGCGCTCCAGTTGCTGCGCGCTTCTGCGTGTCGCTTCCAACAGCGTTTCCAGGAAAAATGCGTAGCGGTTTTTTCGTACGGAATTCGCGTAGTTCCAAAGAGCGGATCATTTCACTCTTTCAACTGCACGGAAACGATCTAGCACCGGTTTCGTATCGCAGTGTGTCCATTCCGCGTTCTGCCAGCATTCGCTTACTTTTCGGCCGCATCACGAAACATGCCATACACGTGCGCAGCGGCATATGTGCCTCGACAGTCGGACAAGGCAATCGCGCCTCGGCGTCATCAACTCTGTCGCAAGGAAGGACACTATGACCGCGATCGAAAGGGTACTTTACACCGGCAAGACGCACACCACCGGTGGTCGTGACGGCGCATCCCGCAGTAATGATGGACGCCTGGACGTCAAGCTCTCGTCACCCGGCAGTTCGCGGCCGGGGACCAATCCGGAGCAGCTTTTCGCCGCCGGTTGGTCGGCCTGCTTCATCGGGGCGATAGGGAAGGCTGCAAGCGAGCGGAAGGTGACGCTGCCGGCCGATCTGGCGGTGGATGCCGAAGTGGATCTTGGCAACGGCGCCGGCGGCTATTTCCTGGGGGCACGCCTCAATGTGAGCATGCCCGGCATCGACCGCGACACTGCTCAGGCGCTGGTCGACAGGGCGCATCAGACCTGCCCTTATTCCAAGGCCACGCGCGGCAATATCGAGGTCGCGATCAACATCGTCTGAGGTGAAGAGGATGCTCCCGACCGGAGAGCCTCTGATCGGGGGCGCCATCGTCGAGATACCCCGAGTTCCAAGGAGGGACTCGGGCGATTTAGCCATATCGGCGCTTCGGAACAGCCACAGGCGTTCACCGAGGAGCTCCTAAGCCTGAGCCAATGCACGAGTGAAACACTGGGGGCGCTGTGCGCGTCCACCAAAACAGAAGGAGAAAAGCCATGGTCACTGACAACGAGAGCGAGAGAGCGCGGCCGCTCGACATGAAGCTCGAGGTCATCGTTGTCCCCGTATCGGACTTCGATCGGGCAAAGGAATTCTACGGTAGCCTCGGCTGGCGGCTCGATGCCGAATTCGCCGACCGCGACGACTACCGGGTGATTCAGTTCACCCCGCCCGGATCCGGCGCCTCGGTCATCTTCGGGAAGAATATCACCGACGCGGAACCCGGCTCCGCCCAGGGACTGTACCTCATCGTCTCAGACATCGAGGCCGCCCGCGAGGACTTCCGTCATCGCGGCGTCGACATCAGCGAAGTGTTCCACGCGGGCAACGAGCATGCCGGGGACGACGAGCCCTATCTGTTCGGGCGGCTCCGGGTCGACGGTACTGATCCCGACCGCCGCAGCTACCGCTCCTACGCCTCCTTCAGGGATCCGGATGGTAATGGCTGGCTCCTCCAAGAGGTCACCGCGCGGTTGCCCGGACGCATCGATGCGGCCGCCACGACATTCGCCTCGGTCGCTGATCTTGCGAGCGCGTTCCGCCGTGCCGAGGCCGCCCACGGAGAATACGAAAAGCAGCTCGGCCATCGGGACGAGGACTGGCCTAGCTGGTACGCCGACTACATGGTCCGAGAGCAAACTGGCGCGCCGGAGCCGTCATGATCGGCTGGCGGCTGATGAAGAGTTGCAGCAGCAGGGCGGGCTCGGCCGCCCTGCTGTCTTGGGACTACGCCGTCGACTCATAAACCCGGAACCAGAGCCGGATGACGATGGGTGGTGCCGAGAGACTTCGCGGATAAAAATGAAAGCCTTTGGTCGTGGAAATTCAAATGCAACGCTGTGGAAATCTGTTCGAACCGCTGCAACTGCCTTGCGGGCTAATCCTGAAAAATCGGATTGCGAAATCAGCGATGTCGGATTCCTTAGGCGACGGGACCGGCCATCCGACTGCCGAACAGATCAGGCTGTATCAGCGCTGGGCCGCAGGTGGGTTGGCCGTATCCATAATCGGTGAGGTGCAGCTCACCGCCGGTTACGCCGAGAACCCCGGCAATCTGGTACTTGATGGGGCCTCCGAGCTTGACCGGTTCCGCGAACTTGCCCGACATGGCGGCGCAAACGGCACCAAGCTTTGGCTGCAACTCGGTCACGCCGGAGCGCTAGCGTACGCGCCGACGAGTAACCCCAAGGGCCCGAGTGCCCTCGATCTGCCGGGTCTGCGCTGCGCGGAAATGACATTGGACGAAATGCGTCAACTGCCGTCGGAGTTCGCGAGGACAGCCTGGTTGGCACAGCGGGCCGGTTTTGGCGGCGTGCAAATTCATGCGGCGCACGGATTCTTGCTCAGCCAATTCCTTTCGCCATTGTTCAACAAGCGCAGCGACGAATACGGAGGGGCAATCGCCAATCGCATGCGTCCTCTGCTGGAAGCTATCGAAGCAACCCGCGCAGCTGTCGGCCCGGATTTTCCCATCGCCGTGAAACTCAATTCCTCAGACCAGCTTGAGGGCGGGTTCGACAAGGAAGACGCGCTTGAGGTGGTGGCGGCGCTGGACCGGTCTTCGGTCGACCTGATCGACATTAGCGGCGGGACTTACTTCCCCGGAGCAAAGTCTGCCTCCGACGGAACGGGACGCGGACCCTACTTCCTCGAATTTGCAAAGCGCGCCCGCGCGGTAACGACCAAGCCCCTTATGCTGACAGGCGGTTTCAAGACGCGCGCGCAAGCCGAGGACGCTGTGGCAAGTGGTGCGGTTGATATTGTCGGTCTTGCGCGCGCGCTCGTGCTTGAGCCTTCGCTTCCCGACCTCTGGAAAGCAGATCGGAAGGCTGAACCGTTCTTTCCCAGATTCTCAGATGCCCCGGAGGGTGGGATCACCGCGTGGTACACGATGCGGCTGACCGAGATCGGCGCTGACAAAGAAACACCAGTTTTCGGCGATCTCGGGCAGGCAATCCGAGACTATGAAGCGCGCAACAAATCTCGAACAAAAATTTGGTTGCGTCACTTTGCCAATAATGTCGTTGGACAACCCTGAATGGTGATCCGCAGCTATGCCATCGTTGTCCAGATCCCGGCTTCTTGGTCACATCGATCAGCCTTGGGGTCCCTGTCGATTACGGTCATCGGCTAAGATCGTTTTCGAGTACATGGCCTAGTCTACTGGAGGAGGGCGATTTCCGCCGCCAAGCCGCCACCTTGGCGGTTGCGCAGAGTGAGTGTTGCGCCGATCGCGGTCGCGAGCTGTTGGGCAATTGCAAGGCCGAGGCCGGTCCCACCCGTGTCGCGGCTGCGGGACTGCTCCAAGCGGAAGAAGGGCTTCAGGACAGCTTCCAGCTGACTTTCCGGAATGCCGGGGCCGCGATCGAGCACTTTGATGACCACGGCGTCGTCGCGGCGCTGCACCTCGATATCGGCATTGCCCGCAAATTTCAGCGCATTGTCGATGAGGTTCGTGAGAATGCGTTTCAAAGCCTGCGGCCGGGTCACGATTGCGCCGTCTGCCAAATCGCCGAGCATAACCGCCTTGCCGATGTCCTGATAGTCATAGGCGATACTCTCGACGAACGAGGCGAGATCGATGCGTGAGGCTTTTTCCTCCTTGCCGTGGGCGCTGCGCGCATAGGCGACCCCTTCCTTGACAAGGCGTTCGACTTCGCCGAGGTCCTGAATGAGCTTGTCTTTGTCGGCGGAATCCTCGGCCATTTCGGCGCGGAGCTTCATGCGGGTGATCGGCGTTTGCAAATCATGCGAGATCGCCGCGAGAATCTGCACCCGCTCCTCAAGATATTGGGCGATGCGATCGCGCATCGCGTTGAAGGCCGTGGCCGCATAAGCCACTTCCGTCGGCCCCGCCTCGCTGAGGCGCGGCGTATTCCTGTTCGGGTCCAGAGTGTCGGCGGCTCTCGCCAGGTTGGCAAGAGGACGGATAGCCTGGCGCATGGCGAGCCAGCTGCACAATACCAGGAGGGAAAGCTGCGCGAGGAGCACGTAAGGCAGCCAGTCGGCCACAGGCATGACGCCCCTTGGGGTGACGTCTATCGTCAGCGGTTCGCCGTCGCTCAAGCGCAGATGCGCCTGAAGACGGCGGCCTGCCCCCGGGATCGATTCGACCTTGATCGGGTATTTTGCACCTATTGCACCCCGTATCTTCGACGCCACCTCGGCGTCGTCCGGCTTAAGTACAGGGGTGCCGGGGATGCCCGGTCCCAGAACGAACCGATAGGAGCCGCGAGCGAGTTGATCGAGCCAGCCGGCGCGTTCAGCCGCAGGCAGCCGATCGAGGATAGCGATCGATGTCGCGACGTCATTCTCGAGCGTATTGAACATCACCGACCTCGCGGCGACGTAGCGCTCCGAAAACAGCACCGCAAACGACATGGCGTGAGCGATCGCCAGGCCCGCAAGAAGAATAATGAAGAGCCGCGCCCTGAGCGTGCGCGGCCATACACGAATTCCTTTGAGAACCGCAGGCGGCATCAACGCGGCTCCAGGATTTCGACCGGCGTTGAGAAAACATAGCCTTCGCTGCGGACGGTTTTGATATAGGTAGGCTCGCGGGCATCGTCGCCAAGGCGCTGGCGAACGCGGCTGACCAGGAGATCAATGGAGCGGTCGAAGAGTTCGGCCTCGCGTCCCTGTGTCAGATTGAGCAGTTGGTCACGGTTGAGGACGCGTTGCGGGTGGTCGACGAAGACGCGCAGCAGCCGGTATTCGGCGCCGCTCAGCGCAATGGCCGTGCCGTCGGCATCGATGAGGTGCCTTGCGGTCGTATCAAGCTTCCAATGACCGAAACGCAGTACCTGGCCGGCCTCCGAGATCTGCAGGTTTGGAGGCAGCATGCGCGCACGCCGCAGGACCGCCTTGATGCGGGCAAGCAACTCGCGCGCCGAGAACGGCTTGGCAAGGTAGTCATCCGCGCCCATTTCCAGCCCGATGATGCGATCCATCTCGTCGGAGCGGGCGGTCAGCATGACAATCGGTGTCGCTTTGTGTTTTCCCACCCGCAGCTCGCGGCTTAGAACGAGCCCATCGTCGCCTGGCATCATGAGGTCGAGAACAATGAGATCGACCGTGTTGGCCTCGAGGAACGCGCGCATCTGGCGCCCGTCGGCGACGGCGGTAACGCGCAGACCGTTCTTCTTCAGGTAGCTCGACACGAGCTCCCGGATTTCTCGATCGTCATCGACGACCAAGATGTGATCGATGTGCTCCATGACGCAATCTCCACCGTTCGACTGCCATTTCTTATCAAACTGAGAACGCCGTGGTAGCAGTATTCACCGGTTCGCTGCCTGTCACGAAGCAAAGTCTAGGGTCGACGCAATGGACGGAAAGCGGCGCGGAGTTCGGCGCTGAATAGCTCCGGCTCTTCCCAGGCGGCGAAGTGGCCGCCTTTGTCCACGCGGTTGTAGTAAATCAGCTTGGTGTAGACCCGTTCCGCCCAGCTCTTCGGCGGTCTGTAAACTTCGCCGGGAAAAATCGTCACCGCCGCCGGGATCGCGATAGGGGCCAACTTGCTGTTGCCGGCGCTGTTCTCCCAATAAATCCGGCCGCTCGAGGTCCCGGTGTTCGTCAGCCAGTAAAGCGTGATGTTGTCGAGGATCTCGTCGCGGCTCAACGCGCGTTCCGGTTCTCCGCGGGTGAACACCCAGTCAGCGAGCTTGTCATAGAACCACGCCGCCAGTCCGACCGGCGAGTCGGCAAGGCCGTAACCGATGGTTTGCGGACGCGTCCCCATGATTGCCGCATAGCCAAAGCCTTTACTAAGGAATGCCATGGCCTCATCAAACACTGCTCGTTCCTCGACCGTCAAATCCGCCGGTGCAGGATCACCGCTTCTCAGGGCCTTGGCAATATCCGGCGGGATGGTGGTCGCGCGCTCAATCCTGTTGACGTGGATCCCAAGCAAACCCGGAGGAGCCTGGCGGCCCATGGCATCAGAAATGATGGCACCCCAATCACCGCCCTGTGACACGTACTCCCAGTACCCTAGGCGCTTCATGAGTACGTCCCAGGCGCGGGCAATACGGCCCGGGTTCCAGCCAGTGCCCTTCGGTTTCTCGGAAAAGCCGAAGCCGGGAATGGACGGAAGCACGAGATGGAAGGCCTCCTCCGCGTTCCCTCCATGAGCCGTGGGATCGGTCAGCGGACCGACGACTTTCAGCAGTTCGAAGACCGAACCGGGCCAGCCATGGGTCATGATGAGGGGCAAGGCATTTGCATGACGCGAGCGAACATGGACGTAGTGAATGTCGAGGCCGTCGATATTCGTCAGAAACTGTGGAAAGGCATTCAGTTTCGCTTCTGCCTTGCGCCAGTCGTAGCCCGTTTCCCAGTAGCGGACGAGTGACTGAAGCTTCGCAAGCTGCACGCCCTGAGCGCGGTCATCGACCGTCTCCGGATCCGGCCAGCGTGTGGCGGCCAGGCGCTGGCGGAGGTCGAGGAGCGCTGCCGCCGGGATCTCTACGCGGAAGGGGTGAATGTCATCGACCTCCAAAGTCGTTGCGTCCGCTTGGGCGAGGGCCGTCGCAGGCCCAAGCACCGCAAAGGCTGCCACCGCGGCTCCGTTCAGGAGCAGTGCGCGGCGGGACAGTGCGGACGCGTTGGCGGTTTCCTCTGCCGTCATTCTCGTACTTCCTTCCATCTGGTTCGCACTTTTGTTGGAAGATTCATTTGGCCGGAACGACGAGCGGGGTGTCTTTCTCGACGATGTATGTCGCAAGCTCCGATGCCTTGCCGCTGCCGACATTCTTCGCCACGTGCGCCACTCCGTCCGGAATGAACAAAGCTTCGCCGGCATGAAGCGTGACCGGCGCTCTGCCCTCGAGCCGATATTCCAGCGAGCCTTCGAGGACATAGGCCACTTCTTCGCCCGGATGAGAGTGCTTGATGGAGACTGCGCCGGGTTCGAAGTCGACCCGCACCTGGATCGCCTCGCGGCCAGGCGTACCGAGATCGTGCTGCACGAGATCAGTGCGCTGTATTCCCGCTTGCTGCGCCCTGGCCGCTTGCAGCGCCAATCCGCTTCCAACGATCAGCAGCGCAGCCGCCATGATCCGAGACGTTTTCATATGGTCATCCTTTCGTGCACTTGGTCGAGGCTCGTTCGGAGCCAGTGCAGCCATTTGAGCGCCTATGTGTATTAACGCTGTGTCCGCCCGGCCGGACTTTTGTAACGGCATGTATCACGGAACAACGGAGCGAACTCGGCGCCCGATCGGCACGCATTACTTTGGGGAAGAGGGCGCGTGACACGTGAAGGCGCGGCCTCTGATGGCGGGAGGCGCACGGGCTCCCACCCAGCGAGCGGGGCGGCCGGCGCGCTCAACGAGGCAAGGTATCGCGGCAGCGATCACCCGCTTGAGACAAAGCCCCTGTCCTTCGCATCGGGAACAGTTTGCGAGGTGCCGGCAGCACCGGCATTGACAAAAAATACCGACCGGTATATTTCTGGATCATGAAAAAATCTGAGAGAACCCGACAGTTCATCGTGGAAAAGACAGCCCCCATCTTCAACGTGAAGGGCTACGCCGGGACGTCGATCGCCGACATGACGGAAGCCACGGGACTTACAAAAGGCAGCATCTATGGCAACTTCGCCAACAAGGACGAGGTCGCCTTGGCTGCCTTCGAGCATAACTGGCAACGGGTGAAAACGACAGTGCGCGCGGAAATGGACAAGCGCAGCACCAGCAAAGACAGACTGCTCGCCCTCGTGGGCGTGTATCAAGACCTCCAGTCCCACGATTTCCCCCAGGGAGGTTGCCCTCTGCTGAACACGGCAGTGGAGGCTGATGGCACTCATCCTGATCTCCGGGAAAAGGCGATGGACGCCTTCAACGGCTGGCTGAAGAACATCGTCACGGTCATTGAGACGGGCGTTGCGGCCGGGGAGTTCCGGGCGAGCGTTGACGCGGAACAGACCGCCCTTACGCTGATCGCCCTGATCGAAGGGGGGCTGATGATTTCCCAACTGACGGGCAATGTCGGTCACCGCACTGCCGTTATGCCTGCGGTGGAAAGAACGATCCTCGACCTCACGTGATGGCGGCCGAGTTCCTTGCGCAATTGGAGAAACCAATGAACATGCACCTGAAACGGAAAATCGCCTTCGCCCTGTTGATGGGCATCGTGACGACCGGGATCATCTCGTTCGTACTTCTCGCCCTTAACGTGGGTTTTTCTCAAACGTTCGCCGGCGCATGGCTGCGGTCCTGGGCTATCGGATACGCCATCGTCATTCCTGCGATCCTTCTGGTCGGACCCCGGCTGCAAGCTTTGGTCGACCGCGTGGTTCAATGAGTCAGCACACGGCACAGGCGAGGAGACTGCCATGATCAGACCATCGCTATCTGCGTTCTTTGCCCTGATTTTCAGTTCTTCGATTGCCTGGGCATGTGAGGATCCTTCTGCGCAATCGAAGAACATGGACATCGGGTACATCGAGATAAGCCCGGACATCACCCTTAGAAGGATGGTGATGCAAAACTCCAATCCGAAGGGGACGGTGCTCTTCCTCCATGGATTTCCAGAGACCCTGTGCGCCTGGAAGGATATCTCCCTTGCGCTCGCAGATGACTATGAAGTCCACGCCTTCGATTGGCCCGGCTACGGCCTTTCCTCGAGGCCTCCGGCCGAAAGATTCTCCTACGCGCCGAAAGAATACGCCCGCGTCCTGCACGACTACATCGAGAAGGCGAAGGTCGACGAGTCCAAGCTCACGATCTACGCGACGGACATCGGAGCGTTGCCGGCACTCCTTCTGGCGCTGGAAAAACCGGACATCGCCAAAAAAATCATTGTCGGCGATTTCGCGCCGTTCAACAGGCCGCAGTACATGTACGAGAGCTTACAAAGCCTGAAGTCAGAGCCATCGGCAGGCAAGACACGCGCCTACATGAACCAGACACGCGCGGAAATCCTGGAAAATGCCTACAGGAGAGGTTTACCTGAAGAGGCACAATTCGATCTTTCCCCGGACGTCAAGGAAGACATGTTCAGAGGATGGGACCATGGCGGGCTAACGTCAGCGGACGCCTTCTATTACTATTATTCCAACTTCACGCGAGACGAAAACTACTTCGAGGCCAACACAGACAAGCTGGCGACTCCCGTTAAAGTGATCTGGGGCGAGAAAGACATTACATCAAAAAAGAAATGGGCATCGAGTTAGCCGAAAAGATCAAGGCACAGCTTCGGCTTCTTCCGAACGTCGGTCACTACCCCCACCTGCAAAGCCCGAACGAGACGATAAAAGTGATCCGTGACTCGTTCCAATGAGATGGCTCTGCCGTTTCTCTGTCAGGGCGCCTTCGATCGGCACGTATGGTCCAGTCGATAACACTGCTGAACTGCGCTTTGGCCTCAACCATCCTTTTGACCGAGCAGCGTTCGTCGCGTTCCATCTGGCGGACTGGAAGGTTGTCGCTGCACGGGACGCCACAGTACCGGAGGCGTCAGAACAGCGCGTAATCCGACAGCTCGATTGTGACGGCGTTGAAATCGCGGTCGAGACTGCCATCCGGCTTGAGTGTGAACACGCTGCGGCGGGTCGGGTACTTCAGCCCTTCAACGTCGACGTAATCAGATATAAAGTGCGCAGCCGGCGTTTCCGCCCACACGTCAACCTCATAATCGTGACGGCACAGCAGGCCGTCCGGGTCGAAGTAGAAGCGCTGTTCTTGCGTGTGGCTGTGTACGCCCTCGGGAAAGCGCACCGCTACTCCGCGAAGCGTCTCACCATCGTTTTCGATCGGGGCAACATCGCGAGCTTCATAGCCGGGCTCGCAGAAAACAAACGGCGTCGCATGGTACGTCCACATGGCATAGCCGTTGAAGTAGGCGAGGTTCAGCGGGTCCCATTGTCCGTTGAAACTGCGATCGAACGCTTCACGTCCGTTGTCTCGCTCGGCGATAATCGAGCCGTCTCCGGCGCTGATCTCCACATGCTCGGGAGTCCAGATCATCGTCCAATCTGGTTCTCCAAAGGGAGTAACCCGGGTCCATTGGCGGCGAAACTCGCTTGTTGCACGCCGCGGCACAGGAATCAAAGGAGCGCCTTTCAGCTCCCATAGCTTTCCACCGGTCCGTATGGTTGAGGCAATACCCTTAAACTTGCGCCAGCGGTCGTACCCGCCATGCGCTTCCAGCGCCTCTTCCAGCAGCGGGTGCAACTTGCCACGCATCGATCTTCTCCTCAATTGGACCCAGTACGATTAAATTTATCGCTCCTGACCTTGGCCTCGTATCTCATATACCACCTTAAGGGACGCATCGCTTCAATCACCGATCCAAGCCAGGTGGGGAGGCGACGATGTTGCGACCGCGCCGCAAGTCCACGTTGACTGCAAGCCCTCCGGGTACATTGCTCCAGGCATTTCATCGGCCACCTTGCGGGCCGGCGGAGAAATCGGGTTCCGAGTGATGGCCCCGACATGGCTCACTATCATTTTCGCCAGCGGAACAGCGTCATGACCAAGGTCTTGCCATTGAACCGAATTTGACAATGAGTGCGGCCAGCGTCGCAACGAATATCACGTAGGCGAGCGCCGCCTGCCAGGCCCCAATGGGGAAACCAATTAGCAGCAGCGTGTCGTTCCCACCGGGAATGAGGAGCGCACCCAATCCCATGAGGATGCCCGCAAGCGTTCTCTTGAGTATGGTCGCCGCCGTCGGCCATTTCAGCATGAATCCTTGCTTGCTAAGTCTTGCGGAGGCAATACTGCCGCCGAACATGCAGACTGAAATCAAGACGCCCGCGACCGGTATCGAAGCGATCGGTCCAACGGATGCAGTGATCGAGAACCCAGGCGCAAGTACCGCCAGGATCGTAGAGGTTATGCCGATCGCCCCCATCACCAGCGTCAACTGCCGGAAATTTGACTCGGATCTGCGTGAGAAACCGAGCCTCAGAGCTACGATGGCCAACAATACAAGCGCGAGCAGCGCCGCCTCTAGCGACGGGGGAGTGCTTGTCGGTGGCTGATGTGAAAGCAGATCAAACAGGGATTCAATGTATAGGACAGCATAGATGCCGAAAAACGTGAATGCGAATCCGATTTCGCCATTTCCGATATGCCCAACAGACCCGAATACACAAGCGCCATTCACATAACTGCCGAGCCCAAGCAAAATGGCAGCGGGAATCAGGTAGCCGAGTGGCGACCAACCCTCCTGCATCATCGGTGCCGTTTCGAGGATGGCGTAGACGAGGGCCGCCCAGGCGGCGCATTCGATCAAAGCGATGAAACGTGCCGGCCTCCTCTCCGATACCAACTCCCTCGTGGCGATGACGGTGCAGATCGATCCCCGATTCATCGCGAAACCGAGAACAAATCCCAGCGCTGCGGCCAAAGCCATACTCGCCCAGGTCTCCAAGCTAGCGGCGACAGGTCCCATGCCTGATATGTTAATGAGAAATTCGCTCATTCGGCAAACGGCCTCGCGCACCGCTCCAGTTTCAGACACATTCAAGCATTCATTACTGATGGCCGTCGCTGCGATTTCGGCGGCTGCTGGCCAGCCTGCGGACGCGCGACGACCGCGCGTCCGCAAAGAGTTGCTGCCTTTTATTTTTCGAGCCCAGCTTGTGGCGTATTTCGGAAACTGATCGCCATTCGGTTGTAGGCGTTCATCAGGCCGATCGCGATCGTCAGATCGACGAGTTCGCGCTCGTCGAAGACTGCGCGCGCTACCTCATAGGCTTCATCGGGAACGCCAGTCTCGGCGACGCGCGTCACCGATTCGGCCCAGGCAAGGGCGGCTCGCTCGCGCTCGTCGAAGAGATTGCCGGCCTCCCTCCACGCCTGCGCCAGCGCGATCTTCTCGATCTGTTGCCCTTTCTTCAGCAGGTCGCGGGTGTGCATGTCGAGGCAGTAGGCGCAGTTGTTGATCTGCGAGATACGAAGATAGACAAGTTCGACCAGCTCCGAAGGTAGGCCGCTCTGCATGATGTAGCCGTAGACCCCGCCGAGGGCTTTGACGCCGGCCGGCGCGATCTGGTTGTAGTCGAGACGCTTGCTCATTTGTTTGTTCCTTGAAGGGCGGTTTTACTCAATGGGGGTGGTCAGTGCCTTTTCGTCGCTATCGAGGACGAATACGGCGAGGAGCTTTGCGGGCTTGGCCTTGCTCGCATTACGGCTGACGAGATGCTTGGAGGCCGGCGGTTCGTGCCAGCTCTCGCCGGCGCGGTAGACCTGCCCCGGACCGTCATTCACCTTCGACTCGATTTCTCCAGAGAGGACATAGGCGAAGATGAACGACGAGTCCGCGTGCGCGTGCGGTACCGAAGCCCCGCCCGGCGGATAGTCGACGATTACGGCCTTCAGCGTCTTGTCCGGTATGTTGGGTATGGTCTTTTCGAAATGTGGCGTGACAACTTCGGCGGGCTCATGCGCTGCGGCAGGCATGGCGGTGACGATGGCGGCGCAGGTCGCGCCTATGATGAATCGTGAATTCATGACGACACTTCTCCTTTTATGACGTCCCTGTGGGAAAGCGAGCCCGTATCCTCTCGGAAGGAGGAGTTCGGACGGGCTCGCTTGCGGCAGCCAGTGCAGTGCAGAAGGATGAGTGCATTGGCTGCCTCGAACGATCGTTGGCTTCTTCATGCCCACGCAGGATCAGGCGACGACGATGCGCAAAGGGTCTGCAGCCGCAAGAGCCGCGGCCCGTTCGGCACTCGGCGGATAGATCCATTCGGTGTTGATCCTGGTTTTCAGCCTTTTTGCTTCGGCACCGGAAAGCTTTATCTGGCGGTCCCATCCTTCGGTATAAACTGCGCCCCATGGACCCAGATCGAGGCACGTGACGTACTTCTCCTGGCTGTAGGGTATCGGATCCACCCCGAGCAAATCCGCCGCGACGTTGTGTCCAGCGGAGCGCCCGAGATTCTGGGCGTGCTGGCAGCTCATCATGGTGCGGTTGCCGTCATCATCCGTCGCGGCATAGGCAACATCACCGGTCGCATAGACGTTCGAGTGACCGATGACCTTAAGGTTCCGATCGACATGGAGACGTCCGAAAGCATCTTTTTCCGCGTCGATCTGCTTCGTTATGGGGTTGGCGCGGGCGCCTGCCGTCCAGACCACGGTGGCCGCGTCGATCCGTTCGCCGGACGCCAGCGTCACGCCCTCGGGGTCAATGGCGATAATCCCTTCGCCGAGACGGGTCTCCACCCCGAGTTCCGCGAACGCCTGCTCGATGACCGGGCGAGGGCCTGGTCCGAGATCCGGTCCAATCGCATCGTTACGCTCGACGACGACGACGCGGACGTCGGCGTCCTTTCCGAGTGCGGCACGAAGACGATGCGGCATCTCTGCGGCCGTCTCGATCCCGGTGAAACCGCCGCCGGCGACGACCACCGTGTTGCGGGAACGGCTTTCCGGAAGGCGCCGTAGTTCAGAAATATGTTCCTCGAGCACCGCGGCGTCGGCAAGCTGGTCTACATTGAAGGCGTGGGCCAGCCCCGGGATGTCGGGACGGAACAACACGCTGCCAGTCGCCAGAACAAGCTTGCTATAGCTTATTGTCGTCTCGTGGCCCTCGTCGTCCGAATAGCTCACGGAATTCTTTGCCGTTGAGACAGCCGTCGCATAGCCTTTGATGAAGCGCACGCCTGCATTGGCGAATATCTCCGACAAGGGTGCCTTCATCATGGACGCGTTTTTCTCGTAAAGGCGTGGGCGGATGTGCAGTTCGGGCTGCGGGGCGATTACCGCAACCTCGACAGATCCCTCCGCCTTTCCCTGCTGGTCAAGCAGCCGCATGGCACCAAGTGCCGACCACATTCCGGCAAAGCCGGCGCCGATGATCAGAATTCGTTCGCTCATTTCGGTTCCTCTAAGACAAGGCTTCGCTTTCGGCGGGACGACGTCCAGCCGGTCAGACGGTTGCCGTTCAGTTAGCTGTCTCCGGAGCGGAGACGGGTTCCGCGACGATCTTCATGGCGTCGCACTAACTACGACTAATGTAATCGGAGTTAATGCGCAACGACAATTCCGGCCGCTTCTGGAGACGCTTTGTCAACAGGAGGGAGACGGGGCAGGCATTGCACAAACGGATCACCAATAGTATCTACGACTACATTTGTCGTTGTTTAAGTGGTGATTCCATGGCGCATGTAAGTGCAGGCGTTGAATACGCTCTTCACTGTCTCCTTTACCTCATCGATGCGGAGGAGTTGGGTCAGCCGGCAAGCGCGCGCGATCTTGCCGAGTTGCAAAAGGTCCCTGCCGAATTTGTTGCGAAGCTTTTCACCAAACTCCAGAAAGCGGGCATCGTCGTCGCCCGTGAGGGAATTGGCGGCGGCTTTGCGCTCGCGCGTCCTGCGACAGACATCACCGCACTCGATGTCATCGAGGCCGTCGATGGGCGTAAAGCGCTGTTCGAATGCAAGGAAATCCGTGCTCAGTGCGCGCTTTTCGCAGACCGCACGCCCGCCTGGGCGATGGACGGCGTCTGCTCCATTCACGCGGTCATGATCGAGGCTGAGAAGCGGACAAGAGAAGTGCTGGCCGGTCACACGCTGGCAAGCATCGCCGGACGCGCAGCGGCGAAGGCACCCAAGGATCATGCGGACCGCGTAAAAGAATGGTTGGCGGCGCGCACGCCGCGGCGTCGCCGCCGCGGCAATCCAGCAAAAGGTTGATTGATATGCGGTCCTCTGCGTAGAGAAGTGCGTTCAGTCTGAACGCGCTTCCCTGGCTGCACGCCTCGATGAGCAGGCATGAACGCGAGGACAGACGCCGCGGCCAGAGATTAGCGCTGGCCGGCTATTCGGCCGCCGCGCGCCGGGGCAGCACCCAGTTGGGGCGCGGGAAGTGGCAGGTGTAGCCGCTGGGGTAGTTCTGCAGGTAATCCTGGTGCTCCGGCTCCGCCTCCCAGAAGTCTCCCACTGGCTCGACTTCGGTCACGACCTTGCCCGGCCACAGGCTCGAGGCCTCGACGTCTGCAATCGTGTCCTCGGCAATTCGCTTCTGCTCGTCGTCGACATAGTAGATCGCCGAGCGGTAGGAGGTGCCGATGTCATTGCCCTGTCGGTTCTTCGTGGTCGGATCGTGGATCTGGAAGAAGAACTCCAGAATCCGCCTGTAGCTGATCTTCTCGGGATCGAAGATGATTTCGATACCCTCGGCGTGGGTACCGTGATTGCGGTAGGTCGCATTCGGTACGTCGCCGCCGGTGTAGCCCACGCGGGTCGCGATGACGCCGGGGAACTTGCGGATCAAGTCCTGCATCCCCCAGAAGCAGCCACCGGCCAAAACAGCTCTCTCGGTCATTCAGATATCCTCTACCTGGTTGATATAGGCGCCGTAGCCTTCGGCCTCCATTTCCTCACGCGGAATGAAGCGCAGTGAGGCGGAATTGATGCAGTAACGCAAGCCTCCCCGGTCCCGGGGACCATCCGGAAATACGTGGCCGAGGTGACTGTCGCCGTGTGCAGAGCGCACCTCGGTGCGGATCATGCCATAGGAGTCGTCCCTGAGTTCGCTGACGTTTGCCGGTACGATCGGCTTGGTGAAGCTCGGCCACCCGCAGCCGGAATCGAACTTGTCGGCCGAGGCGAAGAGCGGTTCGCCGGAAACGATATCGACATAGATCCCCGGCCTTTTGTTGTCATTATACTCCCCCGTGAAGGGGCGCTCGGTGCCATTCTGCTGGGTTACCCGAAACTGCTCGGGGGTCAGCTTCCTGACCGCTTCGTCGGTCTTCTTGTAGGTCATTGCCTGTCTCCGTTGTTTAGATCTTGATCGAGTAGCGCCGATCGTTCAGACGGGTGATGTCGTCGTCCCGACGGTCGCTTCCACACGACGTGCGAGTTCGAGGAGGCTACTGTCACGCCCGTGCGCACCGTCAATCTCAAGCCCCATCGGAAGCCCGTTTTTAGACAGGCCCGTAGGAATGCTTATACCTGGCAAATCGGCTAGGCTCGCAGCGATGGTGTTCTTTGCCAGAACCAGATCGCTGACCTCCTGATCCGCGATTGCGAACTTCGACTGCTGCTCGATCAATGGTGCCGTGCAGGGAGTCGTTGGAAAGAGAAGTGCAACAGCCCCGCTGCGAGTAAAGGCTTCGCTGAATCGGCGCTGAATTTCCGGTCGATCGAGCGATAGCGCTGCCTCATATGTCTCGCGAGAATATCCGGGTCCGCTCGGCAGGACTACGTGCCCCCAAGCTTCTCTTAGACCGGGTTTCAAGCCGTTATAGATCGCGTCGAATGAAGCAGGAACGCCGTTGCGATGAAGAAATCCAGAGATCGCTTCCATCGTCTCATGGAAAAAGATGTTCCACGTTGCCCTTTCGGTGATCGAGGCGAAGTCTTCTCCAAGATCTATCGAGACAATCTCGGCACCAGCCTCGCGTAGCCGCCGAACCGTGTCGTTGAAATGCGCCTCGATGTCAGGCTCAACCAGATCAAGATATTGCCGAGGCGCATAGGCTAACCTGACACCCTTGAGGTCAGACCGATCGGAGCGTGCGCTCGCTTCAGCCTTCGTGACGATTTGATCGATCAGGGCGCAGTCTTCAACGTTTCGCGCAAGCACGCCTGTTGTATCGAGGGTATGAGAGATCGGGGCGACCCCATTACCTGGCCACCGCCCCGTCGTCGGCTTGAAGCCGACCACGCCACACAGCGACGCAGGCACTCGGATCGAACCTACCGTATCGCCCCCTAGGGCCGCGGGCACGATGCGAGCCGCCACGGACGCACCAGCCCCGCTGGACGAGCCCCCAGAGACATGATTGCGGTTATGCGGGTTTTTCACCTGACCATAGGGGCTGTTGTTGCCGGTCAAGCCGTAGGACATCTCAACGAGGTTATTTTTGCCAAAGATGATGCCGCCAGCATCCTTGATCGCGCCAACGACCTCGGCGTTCTTTTCCGGCACGAAACCTTCCAGATTCCGCACCCCAAGCGTCGTTCGCAGTCCTTGAGTCAGATAGCTGTCCTTGACCGCCAACGGAACGCCGAGAAGGGGAGCAGTGGAACCAGCGGCGCGGGCCTTGTCCGCATTTCTGGCCGCCGCCAGCACAGCGCCCTCATCTATCGTGATGAACGCATTTAGATCGGAGTGCGTCCGGGCGCGCTGGAGGAGCGCGGCCGTATAGGACTCCGACGAGATGTCGCCATCACGAATGGCAGCAGCCGCCGCGACGATGCCAAGCCCGGTGAGCCCTTCCGCTTCCGGCTCAGAGGCTGTTCTAACGAATACTTCGTTCTCGTGCATGATAACCTCACTTTGGCCCAGGACGGCCAACGTGCCGTTGGCCGTCACGTTCAGGGCCGCGCAGTTGTCAACTGCGCGGCAGCGCGTCGGAGAGCGATCCTCAGTGCGTGTGAGGAGCCGCCGTGTCGGGGACGGTGAACGTATGCGTCACCTCCTGCCCGGGGATCACGTTGTGATTGGCGTCGACCAACCGGATATTCACCTTGTGCGGGCCGGGCGGGAAATTGGCTATATCGACGGTGTTGTTGTCGCTCGCGTCTGCCCACCACCACGGCAGGTCATCGACGATAACGTGGAGATGCCCGATGCGTGGAGACACGTCGACGGCGCCGGCTCCGAACACCGGTACGATGCGCAGGTTCTCTACCCGGTACTGGGCCCAGTAGACACCCTGGGCAATCCCTTCGGGAAGCGGGGGGTCGACGATCAGCTTAGGCGCGGGCTCGTTCTCGACGGCGACATAGGGTGAAGGGCCGCGGATCTCCCGCGCGCTCTGGGCGAATGCGCCGGTTGCGAGCACAGTAGCGGCGGTGGCGGCGGCAAGGGTCTTGATGAGCAGGATCATTTCAATCGTTCCTTTGGTTCAGAGAGATCCATCTCATGCCGGACATCAACATGAGCCCGGCAAGCGAAAGACCGAATAGCCATGTCGCGGGATGCTCTCTTTCAGACTGTGAGCGAACGATCCCAGTTCATGCCTCGGTCTCACTGTCGGGCGAAATGAAAAACTGACCCCCTAACGAAGCGAAGAACTGACCCCTCGTGTCAAAACGAGGAGTGATGGATGACGAGCGCGATTTTATCGCATCCTGCATTGTCGCGAACGATGCAGGGCGGGGACATGCTTCAGGCTGATGAGGTGGTGGCAATGCTGCGGCTGCACGAGCTTGGTTGGGGTAGCAAACGTTTATCGAGGGAATTTGGATGCGCGCGGAATACGGTTCGCCGATATCTTCGAGAGGGCGGAGCTGCACCGTTTAAACAGCCTGCCCGGCGCAGTGCGTTCGACGGGCTTGATGATTGGCTTCGCGAGCGCTTTTTCCGGCATGACGGTAATGCGGATGTAATCCGCCAAGAGTTGGCGAGCGAGCACGGAATTGTCATCGGTCTGCGTTCTGTGGAGCTTCGCGTACGGCAGTGGCGGCGAGAGCTAAAGGCACAGAAGCGGGCGACGGTCCGCTTCGAGACGGCGCCGGGCCATCAGATGCAGATCGACTTCGGTGACACGAAGGTGTGGATCGGCGACGAGCGGGTTCGGATTCACCTGTTCGTGGGGACGCTGGGTTATTCGCGGCGGATGCATGCTCGCGCGTCACTCAGGGAGCGCCAGGCAGACTGGTTTGAAGGCATGGAAGGCGCTTTCCTGCGGTTCGGCGGGGTTCCGGCGGAAGTGCTGATCGACAATGCGAAGGCCCTGGTCGAGCATCATGATGCGGTGACGCGGGAGGTAAGATTCAACGCGCGACTGCATGCTTTTGCCCGTTACTGGGGCTTCACGCCGCGGGCCTGCGCACCGTATCGGGCGAGAACGAAAGGCAAGGACGAGCGCGGGGTCGGCTACGTCAAAAAGAACGCGATCGCCGGGCGCCGCTTCGAGAGCTGGGCCGAGTTTGAAGCGCATCTGGATCGATGGACACGCGAAGTTGCCGACCAGCGTGAACACGGCACCACCGGTGTCAAACCGGCGGAACGCTTTGCCGACGAAGCCAGGGAGTTGCGCCCGCTGGCCGGACGGGCACCCTTCGGGCAATTGCGGGATCTGGTTCGCAAGGTTCAAGCCGATTGCGCGATCGACCTCGACACCAACAGCTACTCGGTGCCCTGGCGCCTGATCGGCGAGAGTGTTCAGGTCGTGGTGTTGGCGGGTCGCGTCATCATCCGGCATGCGGGCCAGGTGGTGGCCGATCATGCCCTGTGCGATGGACGACGACAACGGATCGTGGACCGGGCGCATTTTGTCGGTGTTGCCGGCGCCGAGGGTCTGGTGCGAGCCGCCGCACCCATCGAGCTCCCCCCTCCCACCCTGTTGCGCCCGCTTGCGGAATACGAGGCGGTTGTCGGAGGAGGCTGGTGATGACGAACGTGGATCATGACGTGCTGATTGCAACGCTCGATCGGCTGAAGCTGACGGCGATCCGCGACCAGCTCGACACGCTGCTGGACGAGGCGGCTCGTTCGAAGATGACCTTGCGCGAGGCGCTGGCTTTCCTTGTGTCGCGCGAGATTGCTCGGCGCGACGAGCGGCGGATATCAATGTCGAGCAAGCTGGCGCAGTTCCCGTTCGTGCGCGAATTGGACGGCTTCGACTTCGAGGCGCAGCCCTCGCTGGATCAGGGGCAGATCAGGGAGCTTGCGACCTGCCGCTGGATCGCTCACGGTGACACCGTACTCTTCCTTGGACCGCCCGGTACAGGCAAGACGCATCTGGCTGTGGGCCTCGGCCGCGAGGCCATCCGCCAGAATTACAACGTCCAGTTCGTCACGGCGGCCACGTTGGTGGCGATGCTGGCGAAGGCTCACAACGACGGTTCGCTCGACAAACAGTTGACGATCCTGTCGCGGCCGAAATTGTTGATCATCGACGAGCTGGGTTACTTGCCCTTCGAGGCCAATGCCGCCCACCTGTTCTTCCAACTGGTGTCCCGGCGCTACGAGAAGGGCTCGATCCTGATCACCTCAAATCGTTCCGTCGGCGAATGGGGAAGTGTTTTTGGGGACCCTGTCGTCGCTACGGCAATATTGGACCGGCTGCTTCACCACTCGACGGTGATCACCATCCGGGGCGACAGCTACCGGCTTCGTGAAAAGCGCCGCTCCGGCCTTCTGCAGAAGGCCGGAGCGGCGCTCGAATCCAACGAAACCGCAAACCAATGAGGGGGTCAGTTCTTCAATTCGGCAAAGGGGTCAATTCCTCGATTCGCTTGACACTCACGGCTCGCTCTCGGTCCGAACCGTTGGGCGAGACTGACGCATGCTCGTATCTTGAATGTGTTCGGATGCCCGCAAACTGTATCGCTATGTAGGAGCAGGGGCGATCCAACACCATCGAGCACTGCGGCCGGAGTCTCCTCTCGTCGCCGACCTTAGGCTCCAACCATCTCCCTTTCACGCGCCTCGATCCGGACTGGATCTGGCGACTGCTCGGCCAGAAACTTCTCGGCTTCAAGGGCCGCCATGCAACCCATGCCGGCGGCGCTGATCGCCTGACGGAATATCGGGTCGATGACATCGCCGGCGGCCAGCACCCCGGGGACGGTTGTTTTCGTCGACCACGAGCCGACCTTGATGTAGCCGTCCGCATCCATGTCGAGCTGGCCGCGAAACAACGCGGTTGCAGGATCGTGTCCGATCGCGACGAAAAGGCCGTGCGTGGACAGCTCCGTCACGTCGCCCGTCTTCACGTTGCGGATCCGAACGCCGGTCACCGACTTCCTCGGCTCGTGCTCGCCAATGACCTCGTCGATGACGTGGTTCCAGACGACTTCGACATTCGGCTTCGCTAGGAGACGGTCCTGCAGGATCGACTCCGCGCGGAAATCATCGCGGCGATGAACGACCGTGACCTTGGAGGCAAGGTTCGACAGGTAGAGCGCTTCCTGCACAGCTGTGTTACCGCCGCCGACAACGACCACTTCCTTGTTTCGGTAGAAAAAGCCGTCACAGGTCGCGCAAGCCGAGACGCCGAAACCATTGAATGTCTTCTCAGAGGGAAGACCAAGCCAGCGGGCCTGGGCTCCCGTCGCGATGATCAGTGCATCGGCGATGTACGTGTCGCCGGAGTCGCCCTTGAGACGGAACGGGCGCTCGGAGAGATCGACGGAGGTGATGATATCGTACACCACCTCGGTGCCGACATTCTCCGCCTGCTGCCGCATCTGCTCCATGAGCCACGGGCCTTGAACGGGTTCGGCAAAGCCGGGGTAGTTCTCGACATCCGTCGTGATGGTGAGCTGGCCGCCCGCCTGCAGTCCGGTCACAAGGAGCGGTTTCAGGTTGGCCCGGGCAGCGTAGATGGCGGCGGTATAGCCGGCCGGTCCGGCCCCGATGATCAGGACCCTGGCGTGATGCGTGTTCATGAGGTGATCTCCTTCTGCGCAACGGTCCGAGATCAGCCGTGACGCAGTCTCGGGGTTCATTGGTCGTATTGCCGGCGCGCGACTACCTCGATTTCGTTGCGGGTAATGCCGACATCCTCAAGCAAGTGATCGTTCAATTGCGTGAACGCGCGAAGGGTCCGGCGATAGCGCTGATGGGCGCGGATCTTAGACAGAACATAGGTCAAATACATGGGACGTTCCTTTCGTTGAACCGACCGGCAAGGCCGATCTGGGAATGGTGTTTTCTTTCACTGCAATTTCGGGATGCGGGCGGAGGCGGGGCGTCGCCCTCTTTTTGGTCAGGCCTTGGTTGAGCGGAGCGCCGCAAGCGAGTCGACGGCAATCCAGAGGGAGAGGGCGAGCAGGCCGATGTCCTTGAGCAGGAACTGACCGGCAGCGACCGAAATCGCCGGAAAGCCGAGCTCCGGCACGGTAACTCCCGGGGTCGTCACCATGAAGCTGAGCGTGGTCGCGAACAGCCCGGCCGAGAGCAAACCGCCGACGAGCGAGTAAACCGGGTTGACGAGCCGTGCCGCGATCAGGGCGCCGATGCCGAGTTCGAGGAAGCCGAGAAGGCTTGAGAAGTCCCTTACGCTGAAGAGCGAATAGGTCCAGCTCAACAACGGACTGTTGCCGACCAGGCCGATCAGCCCTTCCGCTTCATAAGCGGTGAACTTCATACCGCCGAACCAGCCATAGATCACGACCAGCGATATATAGAGCCCGGCCGCACTGACGGTCCGGCCGTGGTGCTCGGCCAGATCGAGGGAAACGGCGCGAGCCTGCGCGCGCGGATGGGACGCGGCGCTGCGGTCAGGAACATGAGGCATTGTCTTCTCCTTGGGTTGTCCGCGGTGGGCGATCCGCCCGGCTGATGCGGATTAAACGATACCGATCAGTATCGAATGACGGAAGAAGTATACGGATCTGTATCGTTTTGCAAGGGCGAGTTCTGAAAGGATCCCGGGCTTGTTCCTTGGGGAACTCTTGTTCCTCGGGGTTGCCGTGAGCCGAAGGAGGTGCTCGCTGCAGGGAACGCCGCAGAAAGCCCTTGTATTTGCCTCCCGTGACCGCTAAGCAAAGATACAGATCTGTTACGTATTGCGAGGACGATAATGCGCCGTTCGGAAATCCGGGACCACCTGCTCGAAACCGCACTGCGGCTGTTCAACCAGCACGGCTATCACGCGACGGGTGTCGACCTGATCATCGCCGAGGCGGGGGTGGCCAAGACGACGCTTTACCGGCACTTCGAAACCAAGGAAGACCTGATCCTGGCCGCGCTTGAACGGCGCGACGAGGAGGACCGCAATGCTATGCGTGCCTTCGTCGAGCAGCATGCGAGCGATCCGGTCGAGCGCCTTCTGGTGACGTTCGATTTCCTCGAAACTACGGTCCGCGACAAGCAGTTCCGCGGCTGCATCTTCGTGAGCGCTGCGGGGGAGCATAAGGACACGGTCAATGCCGTGTTCCGCGCTGCAGTGATGCACAAGCGCCTGGTAATCGCCTATTTTGAGGAACTCGCCCATGCGGCGCGGTTTGCGGAGCCGAAGCGGATCGCGACCGAGATCAACCTGCTGCACGAGGGCGCGATGGCCGTCGCACAGATGACCCGCATCGCCGAGCCTGCGCGGCAGGCCAAACGCATGGCAGGCCAGTTGCTCGCGGCGGAAGAGCGGTCTCTGTCAGCCCGGGGAGAGGACGCAGGCCGGCGAACGCAAGCCTCCTGAAATCTCCCTCCGGCGCTGCATCGCCACGTCGCATAATGGATTAAAGGACCTGCGCCACTGCCACGGCGCCCCATCCGGCATTCACCTCCGACTGTGGTTGAAGGACCGTTCGGGCAAGTTCAGTATTCCGACGGCTCCAAGGCTGTTTCCGATCCTGACCTGCTGAGAGGAATAAGAAGTGCCCACTAATCGGGAAACACCGGAAATTCGGGGCCTGCGCCGCGAATGACCGCCTGGGGTCGACCTTTGACGTTCGCAAAGGGGCGAAGAACCGGCATTTGCATCCTCACTGCCGAAGCGAGGGTCGCGTCTACCCCGCCGCCGTGGCGGCGCAAATCTCCCAACTTCCGGGGACGTCACGCAGGATCGCTTCAGCCCTTGAACGCGACACCGGAGCCGACGACGAAGTCCTTCACTGTGCCGGAGACGATGACGTCTCCTGGCCCGGCGTAATCGAGTAGACGCGAGGCAAGGTGTACGGCGATCCCGCTCAAGTTCGCCGGATGCTTACGATTCACATAGCCGATGTCGATAAGCTTGGTGGTGTCCGCAACGGCTTCGCGAACTATCTGGATCGGTTCCGGTCAGCGCTGCTGCACCTGGGGAACATAATCGCGCGCCATCTCGACCGAGACGGGGCGCCCGGCGAGGAAAAGCTCCCCGACGCGCGGCGCAGTCCTGGCAATGACCTTGCCCGCCTTTATGACGAATAGGCGGTTCGGCTTCAGCCTCAACGCCTCGGTGACGTCGCCCGCCTGCAGCACGACGAGATCTGCCTTGCAGCCGACGTGGAGGCCGTAGCCCGCGAGCCCCATGGTCTTCGCTGAATTGACGGTGATCGCGTCGAAGATCTTGCGCTTATCTTCGACGCCGGCCATCTGCGCGACATGGATTGCCATATGGGCGACCTCCAGCATGTCACCCGAGCCCATCGAGTACCAAGGATCCATGACGCAGTCATGCCCGAAGGAGACGTTGAGGCCGGCCGCCATGAGCTCCCGAACCCGCGTCATGCCGCGGCGTTTCGGATAGGTGTCATGCCGGCCCTGCAGCATGATGTTGATCAGCGGATTGGGGATCACGTTGATCTCCGCCTCGGCCATTAGCGGGATGAGCTTCGAGACGTAGTAATTGTCCATGGAATGCATTGAGGTGAGATGCGAACCTGCCACGCGTCCCTTGAGGCCGAAACGTACCGTCTGGGCCGCCAGCGTTTCGATGTGGCGCGACATCGGATCGTCGGTTTCGTCACAGTGCATGTCGACCGGCACGCCACGGTCGGCGGCGATCCGGCACAGCGCCTCGACTGAGCGGGCGCCGTCTTCCATTGTCCGCTCGAAATGCGGAATGCCGCCGACGATGCCGACGCCCATGTCGAGCGCACGCTCGAGCGAGGCGACGCCGTCCGGCGCGCGGTAATAGCCGTCCTGGGGGAAGGCGACGAGCTGCAGCTCGATGTAGGGAGCGACCTTTTCCTTGACCTCGAGCAGCGCTTCGGCCGTAACCAGGCGCGGATCGGAGGTGTCCACATGGCTGCGAATGTAGAGAAGGCCCTGGGTGACGGCGAGGTCGCAATAGCGCAGGGCCCGTTCGATGAGAGCTTCCTTCGTCAGTAGCGGGCGCAACTCGCCCCAGAGCGCGATACCCTCAAGCAGCGTCCCAGAGACGTTCATCCGCGGTATGCCGAGCGATAGCGTTGCGTCCATATGGAAATGCGGATCGCAGAAGGGCGGGCTGACGAGCCGGCCGGTCGCGTCGATCGTCTCGCCGGCGGTCGCGGCGATGGATTTCTCGATGGCTGCGATCTTGCCGCCGGCTATGCCGATATCGAAGCTTTCGCGGCCCTCCGGAAGATTCGCATTGCGGATGATCAGGTCGAACATGGGTGAGGCTTTCCGGGGTTTCGCTCAGCGCTCGCCGCGCCGGTAGGGTTGCATCAGGGCCTGCGGGACGCGGGCGCGCCGCGCCATCAGTGCCAGCGCCGCGATCGACAATAGATAGGGGATCATCAGGAAGATCTGGTACGGGACAACTCCGTTCAGCACCGTCTGTAGGCGAAGTTGAAAGCCGTCGAACAACGCGAACAGCAACGCGCCGATCAGAGCGCGTCCCGGTCGCCAGGAGGCGAAAACGACGAGCGCGATGCAGATCCAGCCGCGTCCTTGCACCATCGTCGGGAAGAAGCTGTTGAAGGCCGACAGCGTCAGGAAGGCGCCGGCGACACCCATTAGCGCGCTGCCGCCGATGACGGCGCCGTAGCGCATCATCATCGGGTTGATCCCCTGTGACTCGGCGGCATGCGGATTTTCCCCCGTCATACGGATTGCCAGCCCAAGCGGGGTGCGGAAGAGCACGTAGCCGAGCACCAGCGCGAGCATGATCGCCACATAGGTCGGCGGCGTCTGCGTGAAGAGCGCCGGACCGATGAATGGGAGAGAGGAAAGCGCCGGCACGACAATCGGCTGGAACGGATCGATCGTGGGCGGCGTGCCTGCCACCGGCACCAGCAGCCGGAAGACGTAATAGCTGAAGCTCGAAGCGAAAAGCGTGACGCCGAGGCCGGAAACATGCTGAGACAGACCGAGTGTGACGGTCAGCGCCGCATGCAGCAGGCCGAAGACTCCGCCGGAGAGGGCCGCGACCAGCAGGCCGGTCCACAGATCGGCGCCATTATAGACGGCGAGCCAGCCGATCATCGCGCCGAAGGTCATGATGCCCTCTATGCCGAGATTGAGGACGCCCGAGCGCTCACACAAGAGCGCGCCAAGCGTGCCGAGGACCAGCGGCGTGGCGATGCGCAAGACGGCAGCCCAGAGACCTGCGGAAGCGAAGATGTCGATCACGACGTTCATCGGCGAATCCTGTACTGGGTGAAGAAGACACCGACCAGCATGCTGATAAGCGACAGCGCCACCGTGACATCGGCTATATAGGAGGGGATACCCATGCTGCGGCTCATCCCGTCGGCCCCCACGAACATGATCGCAGTGAAGAGGGCTGCCAGCACCACGCCTAGCGGATGAAGATTGGCGAGCATGGCGACGACAATGCCGGAGTAGCCGTAGCCCGGCGAGAGATCCTTCGTCACGTAGCCTTGTACGCCCATGACCTCGAGAGCCCCGGCAAGTCCGGCGAGCCCGCCCGAAATGCAGGCCACCTTCACCAGGGTCCGGCCGAGCGGTACGCCCGCGAAGACCGCCCCGGTAGGATTGAGACCGGCTGCACGCGACTGCATGCCGAATACAGTGCGCGACTGCAGGAGGTGGACGGCGGCGGCGAGTACGAGCGCGATCACAAGGCCGATATGCAGGCGGGATCGGGCGAGAAGCTTCGGCAGGATGGCGGCGTCGGCGACCGGTTGGGACTGCGGCCAGCCGAAAGCCATCGGGTCCTTCAGCACGCCGTCGATCAGCATGGAGACGAAGAGCACTGCGACGAAATTGAGGAGAAGCGTGGTCACCACTTCGTCGACGGAAAAACGCAGCCGCAGCCACAGCGGCACGAGCAGCAACACAATGCCAGCCGCCGCAGCCACGACCAAGAGCAATGGAATCTGCACGGCCGGGGCAAGGCCGCCGAGGAGATGCGAACTGGCTGCGGCGACCGCGATCGCACCGAGATAGAACTGACCCTCACCGCCGATGTTCCAGAGCCGCGCCCGGAACGCGACGGCCGCGGCGAGGCCGGTCAGAATGAGCGGAGTCGCGCGCGTCAGGGTCTCGGTCGCCGAAAGCCGTGACCCGAAAGCGCCGACGAAAATGCGCCAATAGGCTTCCATGACGGGCGCGCCGGCAATGGCGATGAGGACGCCCGACAGAGCCAGCGCACAGAGAACGGCAAGGACGGGCGTCGCGATCACCAGTGCGACCGAACGATGTTCGCGTCGTTCAAAGCGCATGGGAAATCTCGTGCTCCTCGCTCCATTCGCCGGCCATCATCAGACCGAGTTTCGTGGCGTTGACCTTGTCCGCCGCGACTGCAGGCGAAAGCCGGCCGCTAACGATGGCGTGAATGCGGTCGGCGAGCGCCATCACTTCCTCCAGGTCCTCGGAGACCAAGAGCACCGCGGTCCCGTCGCGTCTTGCTTGGATCAGGCGGTCGTGCACCGTGGCGACCGCCCCCTCGTCGAGACCTCGCGCCGGCTGCGCCGCCAGCAGGATGCGCGGGCGGTCGATCAGATTGCGGCCGAGGATGAGCTTCTGCATGTTGCCGCCCGAAAGCACGCGGGTGCGCGTCGAAGGCTTGCCTCCGCGCACATCGAAGGCATCGATGATCTTGCGGGCGAATGCCTGGCCTGCCGACCTGTCGACGAGACCATGGCGCGAAAACCATGGAAGGCGCTCGAGCACCGCGTTCTCCCATATGGCCATTTCGCCGATCACACCGTCCTTGTTGCGGTCTTCCGGAATGCGGCCGATCCCTGCCTGGACTGCGTCTTGCACCGACAGGTCGCCGACAGGCTCGCCGAACAAAACGAGGTCGCCCGTGTCGCGCCGGACCGTACCTGACAGCAGATGCGCCAGTGTCGCCTGGCCGTTGCCGGATACACCGATGACGCCGAGGATCTCGCCGGCGCGTAGGCTGAAATTGATCGATTTCAACCGCTCCACTCCGTTGATACTGACGCTGACGTCAGTGACCCTGAGCACGACATCCCCGGGCGTCGACGGCTCGCGCACCGGCCGGGCGACCTTGCGGCCGATCATCAGTTCGGCAAGCTCGGCCTTGTTCGTCTCCTTCGCCAGACGCTCGGCGACCTTGCGGCCGCCGCGCAACACGATGATCCTGTCGGCGGCGGCCATGACCTCGTCGAGCTTGTGCGAGATGAAGATCAACGAAAGGCCCTCGCGCGCCATGCCCTTCAGCGTGCGGAAAAGCCGCTCGGCCTCCAGATTGGTCAGTACAGCCGTCGGCTCGTCGAGCACCAGGATGCGCGCATCATTGTAGAGTGCCTTCAGGATCTCGACGCGTTGCTGTTCGCCGACCGAGAGGTCGCCAAGGCGCGCGTCCGGGTCCACGATCAGGCCGAACCGCGTGCTGATGCCCTCAAGCTTCTGTCGCGCCGCGTCCGTGTCGGATCGAAGGCGCCATAGGCGTTCTGTGCCGGCCATGACGTTTTCCAGCACCGTCAGGTTGGCGGCGAGCGAGAAATGCTGGTGAACCATGCCGATGCCGGCGCGGATCGCAGCGCGCGGCTTGCCGGGTGGCAATTCCTGTCCGTCGATCAGCACTTTGCCACTGTCCGGCACATAATGGCCGAACAGGATGCTCATCAGTGTGGTTTTGCCGGCGCCGTTTTCCCCGAGGAGGGCGACGATCTCACCCCTTCCAAGGCTCAACGAGATGTCGTCATTGGCCAGATTGTCGCCGAAGCGCTTGCTGACGCCCGAGATGTCGAGAACGGCGTTGGTCATTGCAAAAGTCCCGCGACGGCAAAGCGATGCTGCCAGCGGCCTTGCCTTTCGAGACGTGCCGCAAGGCTGAGGAGGAGGCGATCGCCCCCCATCGGCGCCATGATCTGCACCGGCAGCGGCAATCCATCGCGATCAACGCCGAAGGGAAGTGTGAGCGCCGGAAAACCGGTGACGTTGGCGAGCGCGGCAAGCGGCGCAAAGGCCGTCATGCGCCGAATCTGCAGGTCGATGTCGTCGTGGTCGAAGGGGAAGGCGCCGATCGGCAGGGGTGCCGACGCAAGCATCGGAGCCAAGATGCAGTCCACCTGGCCGAAGAGGCACCAGATCGCATGGCTTGCATGGACGGCGGCCTCGAGCGTGGCCCAAAGGGCGGTCGCCTCGAGCCGCGATCCATGGCTGACGAAAGCGTGCGTCAGCCGTTCGGCACGCCCGGCATCGAGACCAGCGGAGCTGACGAAACTGGCAAGGTTGACGGCGATGATGTCACGCAGCGCTTGGCCGCTCGCGCCGACGGCTGCGGCAAAGGCGCGCCAATGCATCGAGACGACGCTGTGGCCTTCCGCCTCAAGCACGCGGGCAGCCGCTTCGACGGCCTCGCTGCGTGCCGGATCGGTCGGGTAGTCCTCGCCGGTCTCGGCGAGAAGGCCGACACGCAGGGGGCCGGACGGGGCGGGCGCAAGCGAAGGATCGGCAAACGGTCCCCGGGCGTGCCCGGCCGCGGCGTCGAAGATTTCTGCAAGATCGCGGGCGGAGCGGCATAGCGCCAGTTCGCTGGCAATGCCGCCGAGATGATTACCGAAGGACGGCCCCGCCGGTATGGCACCGCGAGTGGCCTTAAGACCGAAGAGGCCGCAGCAGGCCGCGGGCACGCGAATCGATCCGCCGGCGTCGGTCGCATGGGCGATCGCCACGATGCCGGCCGCAACGGCGGCCGCGGCCCCGCCGGAGGAACCGCCAGGCGTTCGGGCGGCATCAAGGGGATTGCGGCAGACGGGGCCTGTCGCCGGCTCGCTTGCCAGCGCCAAGCCCATTTCCGGAACCGTGGTCAGCCCGAAGAAGCAAAGACCGGCGGCACGAAACCGGGCCGCCAGCGCGCTGTCATCCGCCACGGCAGGACTGCGATCGAGCAGGTTCGAGCCGGCGGCAACCGGAAGCCCGGCGAAGGGACCGCCGAGGTCCTTGGCGAGACTCGGAACACCGAGAAACGGCGCAATTTGCCTGCCGCTAGGCGCCTGGCGCAGGCGTATGTCGGCATCTTCCGCCGCCGCCCGTCCGAGCGTTGGGTCGAGATGGGCGATAGCGCCTATTTTTGCCCACCGGCCGGCCGCAGCCAGGGATGCTTCCATGGCTTCGCCAGCGGTGAGGCGGCCCTCTCGGATCGCCTTTGCCAGAGAGGTTGCATCGCCGGCCATCGTCAAGCCGGTTACTTCGGCTCGTCCGTGATGCGCGGAACCTCGAAGGCGCCGGATTTGATCTCGGCACGTTTGGCTTCCATGGCCGACTCGGCCTCCGCCGGGGCTACGCCCTTCACATAGGCCACGTCACTGCCGCCTTCCCTGAGTAGGCCGAAGGCGGTGTAGTCCTTGCCGACCGGCTTGCCGGCGGCCACGTCGGCGATCGCGGCGCTGAGGATTGGGCGGAAGCCCCACAGAGCATTGGCGAAGACCGTATCGGGATAGCGCGGCGTGTAGTCGATCAGCGAGCCCACGGACTTGATGTTGCGTTCCTTGGCCGCGTCAGCCGTGCCGATGCGCTCGCCGAAGAGGATGTCGGCGCCGGCGTCAATCTGGGCGAGGCCGGCTTCGCGCGCCTTCGGGGGGTCGAAGAAGGTGCCAATGAAGGTGACAAGGTGCTTGGCGTTCGGATTGACGGCCTTCACGCCTGCGGCGAAGGCATTGATCAGCATGTTGACTTCGGGGATGGGCATGGCGCCGACGGAGCCGACGACGTTCGACTTCGTCATCTTGCCGGCGAGCATGCCGGCCAGATAGGCGCCGTCATGGTTCCAAGTGCCGAAAACGCCGAAGTTGTCGCCGGATTCCTTGCCGCTCGAACCGAGGACGAAGGAGGTCTCCGGATAGTCGACGGCCACTTCGCGGGCCTGTTTCTCGACGGCATAGGCTTCACCGATGATGAGTTTTGCGCCCTGTTCGGCATATTCGCGCATCGCGCGGGGATAGTCCGTGCCCGAAACGCCCTCGGAGAAGACATATTCGATCACGCCTTCGGCGGCCGCATCCTGCAGTGCCTTATGCAAGACCGAGTTCCAGGCGTTCTCGACCGGGGAGGCGTGGATACCAGCCACCTTTATCGGCGCGCTGGCGCGGACGGCCGGCGCGAAAGCGCTCACGCCTAGCGCCAAGCCCGACGCAAGCACATTGCGCCGGCTCATCATCAGATCTCTCGTCATGGATGCTGTTCCCCTTTTTTACCAATTGGTAGAATTTTTATTGTGTCTAAAGTTTTGTCAAGCGGCGCGACTGACTAAAAATGCGGCAGCGAGCGACGTGTCCGGAATCTCGCGGAATTTGGATGTCGATACTTGCCTGTATCGGTCGTGAGCGGCGGCCTGAGGATATTGTAAGTGAGCAAGACGGAAATGTCATTTGAGGAGCCACTTCGTTCATTGCCGGTGGACGCCTGCTTCTCGGAGGCGATCAGAGCTCGCCTCACGTCACCTCTAGCGTTCGAACGGTTCGCCGAGCGATGCGACGCCGTTCAACTTCAGCAGGCGCCGGTCTGCCGAAATGATGCCGAGTACGATGATCGTGACGAGATAGGGCAGGCTCGCAAGCACTTGTGATGGAACATCGAGTCCGGTCGCCTGGGCTGCGAGGCCCATGAGCGATACGGCCCCGAACAGGCATGCCCCCAGGAAGATCCGGCCGGTGAGCCATGTCCCGAAGACGACGAGTGCAATTGCGATCCAGCCGCGCCCGGCAATCATCCCGTCGGCCCAAAGAGGCGTGTAGACAACGGCCGCATAGGCTCCGGCAAAGCCCGCCATCGTTCCGCCAAAGGCAACGGCGGCGAAGCGTATGGCAGTGACCGAATAGCCGATGGCGTGAGCCGCTTTCGGGTTCTCGCCGGTCGCGCGGAGGACGAGGCCGACCTTCGTGTAGGCAAACATCACCCAGATGGCGAGGGTCGCGGCAAGGGACAGCCAGACGACAATGTCCTGAGTGAACAGGCGGCCGACCAGCGGGAATTCCGAAAGCCATGGCAATGCAAGCCTGGGAAGCCCCTTGACCGTAAGGCTTTCATAGGTCTTCCCGAACAGCGCCGAGAGACCCTGGCCGAGGATACCTATGGCAAGGCCTGTCGCCACCTGGTTCGCGCGAAATCCGAGCGCGATGAGAGCAAAAACGAGAGAGAGGACGGCACTGCCAAGACCTGCGGCGACGAAACCCAGGAGGTGCCCCCCGCCATGATAGACGACAATGAAGGCGAGCACTGCGCCGAACGCCATCAAGCCCTCGACGCCGAGGTTGAGAACCCCGGCCCGCTCGACGACCAGCTCTCCGAGAGCAGCAAGCAGAAACGGTGTCGCAGCCGCGAGCATTCCGGCGAGAATGAACTCGATGGCGTTCATGGCTGGCTCCGGTAGACGGGACGGTGCCATTCGAGACGGTATCGCACGAAGGCGATTGCGATGAGATAGGCGAGCAGCAGGCTGCCCTGAAAGACGCGGACCGCGGCGATCGGCAGATTTGCCGACACCATGGCATTATCCCCCCCGATGTAGAGGGCCGCCATGAACAGGGCGGAAGCAATGATGCCGATCGGATGCAAGCCGCCGAGATAGGCAACGATAATGGCTGCATAACCATAACCAGTCGAGATCGAGCGCTGCAACTGGCCGAGGGGACCGGCAACCTCGGCTGCACCAGCGAGGCCGGCGGCGCCGCCGCCGATGAGAAGGGAAAGCCAGATCGCCCAGCCTTCGCTGAATCCGGCGTAGCCGGCGGCACGCGGCGCAAGGCCGCCAACCTGGAGCTTGTAGCCGAGGAAGCTCTTCTGCATGAAGAGCCATGCCGCAATCGACAGGGCGAGTGTCAGGGGAAGCGAGACGTTGACACGGGTGCCTGCGATCAGAACCGGCACCATTGCATCATACTGGAACATCACCGACTGGGGGAAATTGAAGCCGTTGGGATCCTTCCAGGGGCCGAGGAGCAGGTAGTTGAGAAGCTGCGCGGCAACGAGGCTCAGCATCAGGGATACGAGGATTTCGTTTGCATTGAGCCTCACGCGCCAGATGGCCGTGATGGATGCCCAGAGGGCGCCGCCGAGGACACCCAGCAACAGCATCATCGGCCAGATCCACTGGCCTGTCGCCTGCGGAAACCAGATGGGAATGGCCGAGGCGAAAATCGCGCCCAGGATGAACTGGCCCTCGGCGCCGATGTTGAAGACCTTCGCGCGAAAGCCGATCGCGAGCCCCTGTGCGATGAGGAGGAGGGGGCCCGTCTTAAGCAGCACCTCCGAGAAGGACGCCGAGGACAGGAACGGCTCGAAAAGCATGGCATAGACGACGGCGACGGGATCGCGGCCCATCAGGACGTAGAGCCCGATATTGAGTACGGTCGCCACGGCCAGGGCGACGGGAGGCGCAAGCAGTGTCGCGGCAAGCGAGGCGCGCTCGCGGCGGACGAGAGTGGGAAGGAAGGCCGCGGAGAAAGCGCTCATGCCAGGACCTTGGGGGCTGCAGCAGTATGTGCGCCGATCATGTGTCGTCCTATATCCTCGGGTCGCGTGTCCCGTGTCTCGAGCGGCGGGCTTAGTGTGCCGTGGTGCAGCACCTGGATGGAATCGCAGAGTTCGAAAAGCTCCTCGAGTTCTTCCGAAATGACGAGGATGGCCATGCCCTCATTGCGCAGCGCGACAAGCCGCCTGCGGATGGCGGACGCGGCACCGACGTCGACGCCCCAGGTCGGCTGCGCCACGAAGAGCAGTTTCGGAGAGAGCATAATCTCGCGGCCGACGATAAATTTCTGCAGATTGCCCCCGGAAAGCGCGCCCGCTTCCGTCTCCGGGCCGGGCGTGCGGACATCGTATTGACGGATGCACTCGTTGGTAAACGCCTTCGCCCTCGCCTTGTCGACGAGACCGTACCTGAGAAGGCCGAGCGGATGTGCCGTCAGCAGGCTGTTGAGGACGAGCGACATTTCGGGCACGGCGCCCCGTCCAAGTCGGTCCTCGGGCACGAAGGCAAATCCAAGCTTCCGGCGGGCGGCGGCACCGAGCGTGCCCACGTCCTTTCCCATCATGTGGATCCGGTCGCGCTTTTCCCGCGGCAGCACCGTTTCGCCGGATATCAGCGCGGCAAGCCCGCTTTGTCCGTTGCCCGAAATCCCCGCTATTCCGAGGATCTCGCCGGCACGCACCGTGAGGCTGATCCCGGAGAGCGCCACGGCAAAGGGGTCTTCCGGCCGATGGTCGAGGCCGATGATCTCCAGCCGCTTTTCCCTTCCAGACTGCGATACGGCCGGCATCGACTCCGGCATGTCGCGGCCGATCATCAGGCGGGCAAGGTCATGGGCATCGTGTTCGCGTGGGTCTATATGTCCCGTGACGCGACCGTCGCGCAGGATGGTCGCCTTATCGCAGATGGCCCGAATTTCCTCCAGCTTGTGGGAAATGAACAGGATGGAAACGCCGCCGTCGCGCAGCCGCCGCAAGGTGTCGAAGAGCTTGTCGACCGACTGCGGCGGCAGGACTGAGGTTGGTTCGTCGAGGATCAAGAGCCTCGGCTTGGTCATCAGGCATCGGATGATCTCCACCCGCTGCCGCTCGCCGACCGAAAGCGCGTGCACAGGGGCGAGCGGATCGACTTCGAGGCCGAAGTCACGCCCAAGCGCCCGGATGCGTTCTGTGAGATCGGCTTTCCGGCCGGGCACCACCAGTCGAATATTCTCCACGACCGTCAGCGTTTCAAAGAGCGAGAAGTGCTGGAAGACCATGCTGATGCCCTTGCGCCTCGCCTCCGCGGGCGAGGCAAGGTTCAAGGGTTCTCCGTCCCAGACGATGCTTCCCTGGTCCGGCTGCTCGACGCCGTAGACCAGCTTCATCAGCGTCGATTTGCCCGCCCCGTTTTCACCGAGCACCGCATGGATCGACTGTGGGGCTACGTCCAAGTCGATGCCCTGATTGGCATGGATCTGGCCGTAGCTCTTGGAAATGCCGCGAAGCGACAGGAGCGGGGAGGTCATGGCTCACTTCGGCAGAGGCGTGGTGACACCTTTCACGTGCCAGTCCATCGCGACGATCTCGCCATCACTGAGCGTTGCACCGGAGGCGACGCCTTCGCTGCCGTCGGCCTTGGCGATCGGCCCGGCGAAGGGCGAGAAGCTGCCGTCGGCGATCTTCGTTTCGATTTCCTTGATTTTCGTCATGACCTCAGCTGGTACGTCCGTGCTCCAATCAACGACCTTTACGACTTCATCGGTGACGCCGAGGAAGGCATTTGCACCTTCGAAGGTGCCCGCAATGTGGGCGTCAACCGAGGCCTTGAAGAACGGCGACCAGTCCGTCGCGACACAGCCGAGATAGGTCTTCGGAGCGTAGCTCTTCATGGAAGAGTTGAGATTGAACGCGTAGATGCCGGCCTCCTCACAGGCCGAGATGACGGAAGGCGTGTCCTGCGCGTTGGAAAAGATCACGTCGCATTTCTGGGCCATCAGAGCCTTGGCGGCCTCCTGCTCCTTGGCCGGATCGAACCACGAGTTCACCCAGACGACCGCCACCTCGATATCGGGTCTCACAGCTTGCGCACCGAGCGTGAAGGCGTTGACGGAGGTGATCAGCTCTGGAATCGCAAAGGCGGAGACCGAGCCAAGTTTGCCGGTCTTGGAGAGCGCCGCGGCCGCCATGCCGAGCAGGTAGGTCCCCTGGAAGTATTTCGCCGCGAAGGGCGAGAAGTTCGGCGCCACCTGGAAGCCGGACGCATGCAGCACGGTGACGCTAGGATCGCGACGGGCGATCTGCAGTGCGCCGTTCTGATAGCCGAAGGAGCCGGCGATCAGGAACTTGTTTCCGTCTGCAACTGTCTTGTTCATGATCCGGTCGGCGTCCGGCCCTTCGGCGATGTTCTCGATGACGGTGACCTTCACCTTGTCGCCATAGGCGGCCTTGACCGGCTCGAGGCCCGCGGCAAGCGCGCGGCCCCAGCCGACGTCGCCGACCGGCGAGGGGATCACAAGGGTGATTCCGAGCGGTTCGTCGGCGGCAAAGGCGGCTCGGCTGCCGAGCGCGCCGGCGAGGCCGGTGGCGGCGATTCCCTTCATTAATGTCCTGCGGGTGAGATTTGTCAGCATGTCGGTTCCCCTGTTTTGTGTCTCAGAATTCCACTGCCGCGAGAGCAGCCCCGGCCTCGGTGAAGAGCCGCGCCTCATCGAGACCGATGAACTCGCCCTTCGCCCAGACGATGCGGCCGTTGATCATCGTCATGTCGGTCGGCATGCCGACGCCCACCTTGGCGATCAGGCTCAATGGATCGTGCCGTGTGCCGACGTAGTCCATGCGTCGCGTATCGATCGCGAAAAGGTCGGCGGCCATGCCGGGGGCAAGCCGGCCGATGTCGCGGCGGCCGAGGAGGGCAGCACCGCCAGCCGTGGCATAGCCGAGGAAATCGACCGGGGGCGGAACGGGATGCGCGCGCCTCGACGCCGTCAGGCACTGCAGCATGTAGGCGGAGTGCACGCAATGCATCAGGTTTGAATTGTCGTTCGAGGCAGCTCCGTCGCAGCCGAGACCCACCCGGAGACCGAAGGCCGACATGGCAGGAATATCCGTCACCTCGGCGCCGACGAGGTAGACCGGTTCGGGGCAGTGAGAAACACCCGTGCCACTTGCTGCCATCGTTTGAAGTTCGTGGTGGGTCAGTTCCCAGCAATGGGCGTAGAAGGTATCGGGGCCGGCAAAACCGAGCTCGGCGCAGTAGTCCACCGTCCGCATGCCGTGTCGCGCCTCGATGACCGGGCTCTCGCCTTCGCCCACATGCGTGTGCAACTGCACGCCGCGATCGCGCGCCAGCGCCGCCGACTCCACGAAGGTCTCGCGGTAGCAGTTGACCGGCTGGCAGGGCGCGACCACGACCTGCCGCATGCTGAAAGGGCTGGCATTGTGATAGGTGTCGATCAGCCGCGCGCAATCGGCGATGAATTCGTCGGTCGTTTCCAGCATGGCGTCCGGGATGGTCGAGCCTTCGGACTTCGGCAGCGTGTTGCCGCCGCGGCCTGCATGAAACCGCATGCCGAAAAGATCGGCAGCTTCGAATTGCCGGTCGATCAGCCGTTTGCCGGCGTGCCGGGGGAAGCAATACTGATGGTCGAACGCCGTCGTGCAGCCGTGTTTGATCAACTCGGCCATTGCTGTCAGCGAGGCATGATAGAAGCAGTCCTCGGTCAGCCGCGAGAAGATCGGATAGATACGGTCAAGCCATTCGATGACCGACAGCTTCGTCCAATCGAGATCCGCGCGGTTGCGCACGAAGCACTGGAAGAAGTGGTGATGCGTGTTGACGAGGCCGGGATATACGAACCAGCCGGTGGCGTCGTGCGTGATCGTCCCGGCTGGCAATTCTTCCTTTTGAAGGTCTTCGCGGATTGCAACTATCGCAGGACCATTCGTCAGCAAATCGACGTTGCGGTAGACGGTCGGGCCGTTGCCCTCGTCCGCGATGACCGACGCACAGTTCCGTAGCAAATGGCCGCCCAACTACTCCTCCCCCTGCTCGACATAAGGTTCAGGCTTGAGCTCATGCAGCCGGTGAATGCCAGGCATCTCGATGAAGTGTTCGATGCCGCGGATTGCGCGGGACCAGAGCCTGATGGCGGGATAAGGATCGAGCGGAACACCACCGTCGGGCGCGAGTGCGACGTAGGGAAAGCAGGCGATATCGGCAACGGTCGGCCGATCAGTCGCGAGGAACCGCATGCCGCGCAGGCCCTGCTCGACCAGGCCAGCCTCGAGCTCGCGAAGCGCCGCAATGCCCTGCGCTTGAAGTTTGGCGATGTCCCGCGGACGCAGCAGCATTTCATGAAGCCGCGCTCCTCCAAGGCTCGCCGTCAGACGGTGCGAGAACGAAAGCCACTGCTGGACGCGCGCGCTTTCCTCCGGTGAGCCGTTGCCGAGCCATTCCGGCCCCGCCTGTGCGGCTAGGTAGACGAGCATGGCGGCGGATTCGGTAAGGATGAGATCGCCCTCTTCAAGGATCGGGATGGAACCCGCCGGATTGAGCGCCATGAGCTCAGGGCCGCGATGCTCGGCGCCGGGATGGAAGTCCACCGGCCGGATTTCCAGCTTCACGCCGATGAGTGCTGCCATCAGGCGCACCTTGTAGCAGCTGGGCGAAAGGACGTAATCGTAGAGCTTCATTGTGCCACCAGCTGTGCGCCATATCTGTAGTTGTGGCGTTTCAGCCAGCGCCGGTAGGCGACCGACGTCAAGTCGGCTCTCGTGGGGATTTCCATCCCTGGGTCGAGAGGCAGGAGCCGGGGGATCTGGTTTTCGAGAATCGACCGGTCCTGCAGGAAGATGGTCTGCTGGAAGTGGATGAGGTCGGTCATCGGCGTGACATCGTCGAAAAGAGCCATCCAGGGCCAAACGTCGCACAGGTCTTCGGCTAGCGGCTGGACGAAGAGGGCGATGACGTCCCATTCTCCGGGTCGAGGCGGGCACGTCTTGTAAAGGACGGAACAAGTCGGTGCCGGCACACGGTACATGTATTCGGTGGTGATGCCGCCGGTTGCCGATTTCGCCGCTTGCGGCTGATAGAATTTCACCTGGGTTGCCCAGACCTCGTCCTCATCCTGGCGAATTTCGACCTTGTAGTCCTGCACCTCCGTATGCGGCTCGGCGCCAAGGATATCGGTGTGCACGAAAGGGAAATGCGCGATGTCGAGGAAGTTCTCCACTGCGCGGAGCGGTGAGCAGCGGACCCGGACCACGCCGACTTCGACAAATCGTCGCCCGGGCTGGTCAGCTTCGGGAATCGCAAAAAGGTCTTTCCGCGGTTTGCCGAGCGACGACCAGACGTGACCGTAGCGGACGCGAACGGGGAGCGTTCGCCCATCTTCAGATGTTACCTTGACTTCGGCCCCGGGGGCGATTGCCACCTCGATCGGCTCTCCCATCAGGGCCGTTTTCCATCCATCCTCGATCTGGCTGAAGAGGCCGACGGGATACCACTCGTCGATCATGGCGTCCTCGGTCATGACGCGATGCCTTTCGCCTGAAGATATTCGGCCGTCCGTCGCAAGCTCTCGGTGGCACGGGAGGCCGCGACGCGCTGGGACGCACTGCTTTTGTCGTCCAGCAGAACATGGATCAGTGTTTGGTCGTCCTCCTGCGAGGCAAGCAGCAGCCGGATCTCTCGCGAATTCGGCGCCACCTGCCAGGCAAGCCCCTCAGGACCGGCCTTTGCGCCCGCCACAGCCTCAAGCACGGCGATGCTGGCATGCGCCGTCAGCGAACGCAACGGAGCAAGGCCTTCGAGTCGCGGCGGCTGTTTTGTGGGTTCTCCGACCGCCACCCATATGACCCCGCCGGACTCTTTGACCTCATGCGTTTCTACGCGGATCGTTTCCGGCGGCGTGAGAGCTGGATGGGCCGGGATGCGCAGACAGTTTCCGGTCCGGGCATAACTCCAGCCGTGATAGATGCAGGACAGAGCCTCGCCACGAACGAAGCCGTGAGACAGGCGCATACCGCGATGCGGGCAGCGGTCCGCCGAGGCCGCCGCATGCCCGGATTGACTCCGCCAGAGGGCAATCGGGCCGGCGGGTGTCCGTGCCGGCATGACGCTTCCTGCTGGCAAATCCGCGGAAAGAGCGACTGGCGTCCAGCCCGACGTATCGGATAGCATAATTAAACTTTCTGAACGATACCAATGCTTTACTGGTGCAAATCCAAAGTGTACGCGGACGGCTTGCTGCTCAGTGTCATCACGTTTGCATAATTATTCTGCACTGGCAATATTGATGAAATAAAAGGCAGTGGATGATCGAGCGGCGCGTTAGTCGCTTCCGCGGTCGATCGGTATGCGGTCAATCGTTTCGACCCAGACGTCGATGGGGCCGAGCAAGCATCCCATCTCCATCATGTCGATCAGATCCGCTGGTCCGGCGATCTCAAGTTCGATCCGATCCGGCTCGGCATGGGATACGGCCTGCGAGAGCCCGAGCTTGGTTGCATGGCGGCGGATCCAGGGAACGAATGAGGCCGCATCAACATCGCCACGGATCGTCATGCGTTCTCGGAGGTGGCTCTGTTGTCGCTCCGCCATGAAAGGCCTCGCAGTTTGAGTCTCTGGTCAGGACAACATATCGCGTGGATGCGCTTGCGGAAGCGTTTTCTACGAGCGAGGTGTCGCGGCGGTACCGGCCAAGGAAGTCGGCGGTGCGCAGCCCGCCTCGACATATGCGGCCTTCGCACTTGCCTTTATCACGTTTGCGCAGTGCTTTTTTCAACTTCGCCCTGCGCGTCGGTTGTCGGCCGGGGCGAGGCTGGATGCAGGCTTTGCAGACCAGCGAAGCGGGAAGCCAAACCCGCGAAGATGACCTGTCGCCAGCAAATCAACAAATCGGCTATTGGGCGCATATTCATCTCCTCGCGCGTTATGCAACGTAGGCGAGCCCGACACCGGCGCCCATGATCACCGTGCCAGTGAGGCGAAGCGCCGCCGCTGCGGCCACATCATACCGGGCAGCCCCACGGTAAGCGGCGATGCCGGTCATGTGCAGGATCGCCGTGCCCCCGATAAAACCGAGGATATAGCCGAGGGGGGCGGCAGCCGGTCCCTCGGCTCCATGGGCCACGCCATGAAAGAAGGCGAAGGCGGCGGTGCCCGTAACGGCCAGAGTGACCGGCACGTTCGCGTCTATGATCAGCGCTGCGCCGCAGATGATCACGGAGGCGAGGATCGCCGCCTCGACGAGCGGCACGGTCATGCCGATCATGGCAACGGCTGCGCCCGCGACCATGGCCGAGATGAAGGCGACTGGCAAATGCCAGAGCGCCGAGCCGCCAAGCCGCGCGGCAATCAGTCCGACGGCGACCATGGCGAGCAGGTGATCAAGACCTGAGAAGGGGTGGAGAAAGCCGCTTTCGATGCCGCGGACATGGTCGCCGATATGGGCCAGGGCCTGACCGGGCAGAGTGATTAGGAGGGCGGCGAGCGCAGCGATGGTCCGGAAAATCATGGAGTTGCCTTTCTGAAGGAAGAATTCATTCGGCCGGTCCGATGTCGAAATGCGAGGCGTCGGTCCGGTCCTCGAGCTTGTGTGCCTCGGCGAAAGAAAGCCGGACGACCGCTTTGCCGTCGTGATAGAGGAACCGCAGGTCGTGGCGGCGTGAGGTCATGCGCGCGGGCAGCACGTCGTAGCGTACGCCGTTGCCGCCGAGGAGCGGCACGACCGCGCCGATATCCGTACGATCCGCAGTCTCGACACGAAGCAGATGCAGGGCGTTCCCGGAAGCGTCGACGCCGACGAAGGGAATGCCCGCAAGCCTCAGAAAACTCGTCGGATCACTCGCCCGGGCGAAGTTCTCGACGAAACTCGCCTCGACGAGATCGAGATCACGCTCGTGCGGCGGCGACAGGTCCTTGCTTTCGCGGCGATGCGGCACCTGCCATTGTACGGTGTCACGCTGCCTGTTATGGCCGGGACCTGCATGGTGGTCGTGATCGTGATCATGATCATGATCATGGTGGTGCGAGTGCGCGCCGTGGTGGTGATGATGTCCGCCGTGCATGGCCATCCCCTCAGAAGCTCACCGGCTTGTCGATCAGGTGCTTGTGGGAGCCGAGCTTGCCATGCGCTACGAGCGAACCAAGCGCTTCCACCACCACCCGCACGCCGAAAAGCGCCGTGATGTCGGAGGTGTCGTAGGGCGGGCTGACCTCGACGACCTCGAGACCGCAGAGCCCCTCTGCCGCAACCAGCCCTAGGATCTTCAGCGCCTCGCGCGGCAGGAAGCCGCCCGGTTCCGGCCAGCCCGTGCCCGGCACGAAACCGCAATCGATACTGTCGACGTCGAAAGAGATGTAGACGGCGTCGGCGTCCTTCCAGGCGAGCTCGAGCGCAATCTCTGCGGTCTTCTCGGGACCGAGCTTTTCGATGTCGTCGATCGTCAGCACATTGGTGCCGCGCTCGCGCGCCACCTTCACGCCGTCGCGCGGCACCTGCCAGCCGCCGATACCGAGCTGGACGAGATTTTTCGGCGAGACGTTCGGAAGATTGGTCGCCCAGAACCACGGCGTCGTGTGCATGCGCTCGTCGAGATCCTTTTCCTGGATATCGATGTGGCGATCGAAATGGATGATGCCAATGCGTTTCGAGGTACATTCGGCAATGCCGCGCACGCAGGGAAAGCCGATCGAGTGGTCGCCGCCGAGCATGATCGGCAGCGCGCCGGAGGAAAAGACATGGGCGACGCCGCGGGTGATCTGGTCGAAGCTCTTTTCCAGATTGGCTGGAATGGTGAAGACGTCGCCGGCATCGCAGAGCGTCATCTGTTCGCGCAGGTCGACTCCCATTTCGTAGTTGTAAGGCGTGTAGAGCGCCGAGATGCGGCGGATACCCTGCGGTCCGAAGCGCGTGCCCGGACGATAGGTCGTTCCACTGTCGAAGGGGATGCCGAGCACGGCCGCATCGTATTTGCCGACATCGCGCACGTTTTCGACGTAGGGAGCCTTCAGGAACGTGTTGATGCCGGCGAAATGCGGCAATTCGCCCCGCGCAAAGGTCGGGATCGACTTGTCCGTCAGGCTCTCCGATCCTGGCAGGCCCATTTCGAGCGCCCACTGCTTTTCCCGCCCCCAGCCTTTGCCGGAGAGCTTCGCCTCTGCCTCGAGCGCCTTCCAGCCCTGGCTGTCGAGCATGTTGAAGTCGGGGTGGTGCCGGCGCTCGCGAACGGGCGTCCCGATCGCGCCGGCGCGGCGGGATTGGCGGCTTCGGGGTTCACGCATGGGGCATGCTCCTTTTCGTTTCCAGAGACGTGGTGCTGGGCTCGATTGGCCGCGAAAAGCCGAGAACCGGGACGGGCCCGTCGCGGCTCAAATCGAGATCGTAGATGATGCGAGCGCCATAGCGCTCAGGCGCTTGCGGATCGATGCGCGGCCTATCGAAGGCGAGCAGCCGCGTCCCGAGACCGAAGGCCTCCTTGAGATCGTGGGTCACCATGATGACCGTCATGCCACGCTCGCGCCAGAGCGGCTTGAGGAGCGCGTGCATCTGCGCCCTTGTGCCGGGGTCGAGCGCGCCGAAGGGCTCGTCGAGCAGCAGCACTTTCGGCTTCCTGGCGAGCGCCTGGGCGATCGCCAGCCGCTGCTGCTGCCCGCCCGAAAGCGCGCTCGGATACTTCCGAGCGTGCGCGCTGAGCCCAACCGCTTCAAGAAGCGCTTCCGCCTTCTCGCTGGCCGCCTTTCGCTTCGCTCCAAACAGCTTGGCCGTGAACGGGCTATCGGCGAATTCGAAGGCGATCAGGACATTTTGCAGAACGTTCAGGTGGGGAAAAACTGAATAGCGCTGGAAGACCACGCCGCGGTCCGGACCCGGCTCGTCCGGCAGCGCCGCGCCATCAAGCGTGATGACGCCGCGCGTCGGCCGCTCCTGCCCGAGGATCATCCGGAGAAAGGTGGATTTGCCGCAGCCCGAGGGGCCGACGACGGAGACAAAGGCGCCGGAGGCGATGTCGAGCGAGATGCTTTCGAGCACGATCTGGTCGCCATATTCCATCCAGACATTGTGGACACGGATCTCGCTCATCGGCGCGCCTCCTGGACATAGCCCCAGGGGAAGGCGTGTCGGGCTACACGCGCCAGCAGCCAGTCGATGAGATAGGCGATGAGGGTGATCCAGGCGACGTAGGGCAGGATCACGTCCATGGCGAGGTAGCGCCGGACGAGGAAGATGCGGTAGCCGAGGCCGCTCTCGGCGGCGATCGCTTCCGCCGAGATCAAGAAGAGGAAGGCTGGGCCGAGTGAGAGCCTGAGCGCCTCGATGAGCCGCGGCATCGCTTGTGGCAGTGCAACGCGCAACAGCAGTTGCCAGGTGGAGGCGCCGAGCGTCTGCGCCTTGACGATCTGCTCGCTCGGGATGGCGGCGACGGTCATGGCGAGGTCGCGAACGAGAAACGGTGCAATGCCGATTACAATCAGCACGACCTTGGAGAGTTCACCAAGACCGAAGACGATGAAGAGCACCGGCAGGATCGCCATCGGCGGGATCATCGACATAACGGCGACCAGCGGCGACAGCCCGGCGCTTGCCACCGGAAGCAGCCCGAGCGCCAGCCCGAGCACCAAGCCGATGGCGGCGGCCGCCCCGAGGCCGATGAACAGTCGCTGGAGGCTCGCCGCGGTATCCGACCAGAGGGTCAAGTCTCCCGACCGGCGGTCGGGCTCGGTCGCCAGCCGGTCCATGCTCGTCGCCATTTCCGTGATCGGTGGCAGCAGCTTGTCGCCCGGATTTGCTGCCCGCCGTTCCGCCGAGACGACGACATAGAGGCAGGCGATCAACAGGAAGGGCAGGAGGGCAAGCAGAATCCGAGTTCCCGATCCCGGGACGATATTGACGGCACGTCGCATGAAGCCTTCCCATCATCTGGAGAATATCTCGGGCTGAAGTCGGCAGGGCAGGGGCAGCGTCAATCCATGCCCCGCAGCGGCGTCAGAGGGAGCCTTCGGCAGCACGCTTCATGTAGTTGGAGTCGAAGCGCAGCTTCACGTTGTCGGTCGAGCCGAGGACCTGCCCGCCCGGGAAGGCGATGCCGACGACGTCCTTGTCCGCGGCGCCGTCGCCGAGCAGGCCATGGTCGAAGGAGAAGCTTCTGACGAGGTCCATCGTCTTGATGAGGTCCTCGCTCTCGGTGAAGGCGACCGCCTCCTGAGGCGTCGCGAACAGCTTGGTCGCCGCAAGTTGGGCCTCGAAGCCGGCAAGGTCCGTGCCGGACATCGCGCCCATCGCGGCGCGTGCCGTCTTGCCCTTCTCGCCCGGGTCCGTCAGGACCGACATCGTCTCGTACCAGATGCCGGCGAGTGCCTTGCCGAAGTCGGGATTGTCCTTGAGCACCTCGGTGTTGACCATCAACGTGTCGATGATCTCGCCGGGGATCTGCGTAGAATCGAACAGCGCGACGGAACCGGGTTCGGCTTTGACCTCGGCGAGCAGCGGGTTCCAGGTCACCACCGTCGAGGTCTCCGGCGACTTGAAGGCGGCGACCATGTCGGCATCCGAGGTGTTGACGATCGTCACGTCCCTTTCGGAGAGCCCCGCCGCTTCGAGCGCGCGCGCAAGAAGGTAGTGCGAGACCGACAGCTCGACGAGGTTGATGCTCTCACCCTTGAGTTCGGCGGGCGTCTTCGCCGTCTTGGAGACGATGCCGTCATTGCCGTTCGAGAAATCGCCGATGATCAGAATCGTCGTGTCGACGCCGCCGGCGGCCGGAATGGTCAGCCCATCCATGTTCGTCGCCGTCACGCCGTCGAAGCCGCCGGCGGTGTACTGATTGATCGACTCGACGTAATCGTTGATCTGCTTGACGTTGATGGTGATGCCGTACTTGTCGGCCCATTTCTTCACGATCCCGGCATCCGCCGCATAGGGCCATGGCATCCAGCCGACATAGATCGTCCAGGCGATATTGAATTCCTTCTTCGGCTCCGCCTGCGTCCCGCCCGCCAGAAGCGTGAGCGAGAGGCCGAGAGCGGCCGAGAGGGCGCGAAAACCGAATCTGCCATTTCCGAAACGCATCGTCTTTTCCCCTTGTTCGACTTGGGGCTCAGGCTGCGCTCATCTCTCGGAAATCACGAGGCGGGATTCCCAAAGCAACGACGTCGCTGCATGAGCCTCCCGGGCTTTTATCCCGCCGTGGACCCGGTGGATGTCTCCCCACCGGAGGTTTCTCTCGGTCCAGCCATGCTTTATCGCATCGGAACCCTAGAAACATTTGCCAGTATAGTTTGAAGCTCTCTAAAGTAAAGCAGAAGTTTTGAGAATTTGTGCTCATAATTTGTGCGTTGATGCTTATAAATTAATCAAGTAGACTAATAATTATTAGGGCGCATTTGTGGCGACCTTACCGGAACCGACCCGCATCGGCGATGCGCGCAGCGGCGAGGCTGCAGGGGACGATGTGCCCGAGGGCGGCTCGGCGAAATGGGGGGTAGGGAGGGGACAGCTTCGAGCCCGGAACGGCAGCCGGTTGGGGCCCATGTGCCGGAAGACATGGCAGCGGTCAAAGGCTCGAAGATCGGTCCGTCAACCGGATCGAACACCACCCCGAATGCCTCACCCGTTCCGCAATCAACACTTGGCGCTCCCGGCAGATCCGCCGCCGATCTTCGTCTTCTGGGCTCGGCGCTTTAACCATTGCGCATACACGGGGCTCGCCGCGCTTGAACGCGAGCAGTGCCCGGACCAGGGCCTCACCATCAATCTTGTCGGTCTTCGCACGCCGACGTCGGCGTGAAGTCGCGATCGAAGCCGCATCGACAACGTAACTCTCGATGCCGTTCGCTTCCAGGACGCGATGTATCCAAAAGCCGTCCAATCCGGTCTCTCGGATCGTCACGATGGGAAACGACTTTCCTGTTCGTAACCGTGCCTTCTGCTGTAGCTCCCCAAACCGATCCAGCAGTTTGGCAATATCGCCGCCGTCCACGACATGCTTCGACATCTTCTCGCCGCCGCCCGGCGACAACGAAGTGACCAGCCAAGTCGAGCGGCTGAGTTCCAAAGATACAAAAATTGCGCCAAGATCAGTACGGACAGCGGTCGGCGCTTCTGATTGAACGGGCGTGGTTCCCATAACCTACTCCTCCTGAGCGAGTGCTTTGATGCAGCCTCACTCTGCCAGAGCGCCGACCGCTGTTCACTCCTCATGGGATCTAAAGTTTATCTCGCAGCTGGAGCCAGCCGCCGCCGACCGGGCTGCGCAACCCTGACCAGCTCCACCCGGCCGGCGGCTTGCGTCTACGTACTTTGTAAATATATCAACTTGCAAACGCAGTAGTAAGGAATAGCATGGCGTCGTATTTCTAAGTTGACTACTTTGTCTCATCTTTAAATACGTGTGACAGGTATAACATAACAGTTGCCATTCGCCCGCGCCGCACGCGGCCCCTCCGAAACAGCGGCTCGCAGGGCGAAACAGAAGCTTCGGCAGTGCCTGTCGGGGCTTTTTTGCGCGCTCATATCTGCCGACTGATCTGCACTGTCACTTGGTGTTTCGTTGACGATACATTTCCTCGATGGCAAAAAATCAGCGTCGGGAATTTTCTGCCTGCAAATTTCGCCCGCGCGCACCCACAGCCCCGCCGAAACGGTTGCGGGGCGAAATACTCGAGAAAGCCTCAGCTCTCCCTTAACCGGGGCTTTTTCGCGCGGGGTTGCGCCGCTAATGACGGCAGCCCGCATATCCAGGGGTGTGAGTTGCCGCCGAGGCAGATTCAGTCCACCAGGAGCAGGATAGGGTATCGGATCGCTTCTATTGTCTGCGTTCTGCACGTCGTAGCGGCGTCAAAATCGGCGTGCAACGGTAAGCCCGGCTTATCGGACGCGACACATCCTTCTGCTGGAACTGCCTCGGTGGCATACAAGTCCATATTTCGATCTCGCAATGGTTGTACCCTAAAAAATGCAGGTTGCATTTTCCGTCGGTCAGATCAAGATAGCCGGCGTCAACACATCATTGCATTCCAAAGAAAAACAGAAGTTCTGCCATCGGTTGCTTGCTATTCATTTTGGCCAAGCGGACCCGATGCACCCGCTTTTGGTTGAAGTTTTTCTCAACCCAGTGATCCTCATTTTTGAAGCGGACGCGATTGAATTCGTGTGGCCGATAGAAAGGTGCGCTCTCATGAAGAACTTTCTGCTTGTTCACGTCTCGGGGACTGACGGATCTTCCGGACATTTGGTCGGCGGCTTAACGAATAGGCCAGGGATAGCGTTTACGCCGGCTGATGCGATCCATGGTCAAAGGCTCGCGATCTGGCGACTGACCGATGATAACGCGCTTGAGCTCGGGCAGCGGCCGGGAACCGTGCTTGGGTTATCGCCGCAGGGAACTCTCGAATTTCACCATCTCGCAAACGGCCGCAAGCCTGCCGAGCAGGATTGCTGGACGATCGACACGAAGAACAGGCTTATCCATCAGGTGACCGGAAAGCGGGTAAAGGTTAGTCGTTCGGATGGAGCGCCAGTTTCTCTCGTGCTCGGCGATGCAGCGGATGATAATCAAGACACCCCCACGATTCAGGAATGGGCCGACCAAATAGACAGCTGCCTTAAGCCGCCACTCCCGAATCCGGCGTTCCCTCCGTTTGGCGACGGCGGTCCCGGCTACAACGCCGCCTATCAGTGGATCGAGCAGCAGCTTCTGGGGAGTACGTCGGTCGATCTCCGATCAAAGTACCTGCAGGCCGGCAACCTTGTTGCAAATCTCAAGTCCGACCTGCTCAATCTCACCTGCCCGACGAATCCCTCTGGCTTCACCAGTGCGGAATTCTCAACTGTCCAGACGACCCTGGAAGCGGAAATGACGGACGTTCTGAACGTCAATTCACTCTACGCCATCAGCCAAAGCTTTTATAATGCTGTGATGGGCCAAGAAACCGCGGAATTGACTACCCTCGGAACGGCTCTTCAGGAGGCGGCCCAGCAGGCACCTGGCAATCCCACGCTCGTCGCAGCGACCTTCTTCGAAAATATACTATACGCAGTGTTCTCCCTTTTCGGCACAGGAGGAGGCTTTATTGCCAACGTAATGGCGACTGCATTCAACACCGCCGTCGCTGCTGGTGCACTGAACGGGAATCCAAAAACCTTTAACTTTACGGCGCTCCAACAGCAATTAATGAACCAGCTCGAGGCGATACAGAGTACGATGGCGCAGCAGCAGGACACGATCCTCTCGTATCGTTCCATGATGGAGGCTGTCAGCAACCTCTACCGCGATTGTACCTACACAAACACGATGCAAATTCAGGCGGAGCAAGCAGGAACCTGGAGCTATCTGCAACAAATTCTCCAAGGGGTACTGCCAAATCTCTGCCAGATCTGCGTCATCTATTTCACCTCTGATACCAGCACGAACTCGGCTCCTTCTTACGCCCAGTACGCCTATAACAACGGCAGTGCCGGTTTCATCTACTATGTCCAGATGCAGAACGGAGCGGACTTCCCAGAGGCCGTAGCCAGCCAGCTTTTCAGCGGCCCGGTCATCCAGCAGGACCCCCAGGAGTTCTATTTCGGGATGAACGGCTGGAATTGGGCAGATATCCAGTCTCCTTCGCAGAGTTTCGACTCCGGCAACGATATGGTCGTCAGCATTTATAATGCGACCAACAAAACGGTCCGGATGAAGGTTGAGCAGATTGAAGGCGCTCTGTTGGCGCCGGGATCGACATCACCCTGCGATATTCACCTGGAGCCGGGTGCGCTTGGAGTGACGATTGGTCAATACAATGCGAATGCAATTGTCGGTCCCATCGGCCTCTTGACGAAGGTCAAGCTGAAGGACAGCTCGAGCAACACGATCGCGAAAATAAAGGCGCATCAGCACCTCCTCGCCACCGGCGGATGCTGGGCCGACCCGCCCAAGATAGACAATTCCAATTACATGGTACCCCAGCCGCATTCCCTTAACAACGCATCCGGCACACCGGGCCAAGTGCTCGCCGTACTGCTACCGTCCTCATCGTGAAAGCAAGAGTGGCGCAGCGACGAACGGGCACAGCGTCACCGCCAGGGTTCTTGCGGCCTGACGCCCGATCGATGCTGCGCCCTTTGTCTGCCGATTCCGATGAAGCCGACCCTTTGTTCCGAGATAATTGCGCCCCCGGTTTCCGGGATGATCTCGCCCCCTGTTTAGTGGGGTCTACAGGCGATGATTGTTGTCAGTTCGTTCAGGCGAGGTGTCAAGCTTTTCGGGGTAAGTTTCGGCGTAGGCTCTCGCCGTTTAGTTCGATGCGATGGGCGTTGTGAACGAGACGATCCAAGATGGCATCGGCGTAAGTTGGGTCGCCTATAACGCCGTGCCACGCCGATACGGGAAGTTGGCTGGTGATGATCGTTGATCGACGGCCATAGCGATCTTCGAGGATTTCGAGCAGGTCGTGACGCGCCTGTTCGTTGAGTGGTTCGAGGCCCCAGTCGTCCATGATCAGGACCTGAACGTGGCCCAAAGTTCGTTGCAGGCGGGCGTAGCGGCCATCAGAGCTACTATTCGAAAAACCAGATCGATCTCCGTCTTAGGACGCAAGCGGTTCGCATCGAGCCGCGTGCCCGCGAGGCCATCCTCGCTGGCGGAGACTCCGTCCCTTATGACACGTTGCTGCTGGCGACTGATGCAGAGCCGAAACGCCTGATCATTCCGGGTGCCGACCAGCCCCATGTTCATGCGCTACGCTCATTCGCTGATTGCCGGGCCATAATAGAGCGGGCTGCGCCAGCGCCCTGCGCCGTCGTGCTTGGAGCGAGTTTCATCGGCCTCGAAGTCGCCACTGCCCTGCGCGCTCGCGGGATCGAAGTCCATGTCGTCGCCCCCGGCACGCGCCCGATGGGGCGGGTTCTGGGTCCGCAGATGGGCGAATTCATCCGGACTCTTCATGAGAAGAATGGCGTCGTTTTCCATCTCGAGGAGACTGTAAGCAGTATCCATGGCCGCGAGGTGAAACTTCGCGGCGGCGACATTCTGGCCGCCGACCTTGTTGTCACCGGCATCGGCGTGCGGCCCCGGACGGAGCTCGCCGAAACGGCAGTGCTGACAACGGACCGCGGCGTCGTCGTGAACGATTTTCTCGAAACCAGCGTACCCCGTTTGAGCCCATCTGCACCGGGGTAGTGGCGGCAGCATGTATACAAGGAAAGCGCACGCAACACGGAAAGCCCCAGGGACGTGGTCAGGGATGACCAACCGGATGCCCGCGAGGGACAGGCCGGGCGCCCTGGGGTGGCGGAGAGGCTCGTAGTACCGGGGAAGCCGGGTAATGCCAGTGGAGGGAAAGGGGCCTCAGTTCAAGACGAACGCAGCAAGTGGAGAGGGACCGGAGATTGGGAAACCTAGCAACTCCGACAAGCCCGTATGCCTCGATGTCGCAAAATCCTGACCGTCCATTCCCGGTGCGCCCTTGTTCAGCGGCACAGAGCATAGGCATGGGCCAGAACATCTTCCCGGCTGATCTTGTCGTACAGGGCATAGAAGCGATAGCCGGCTTCTGCCTTCGCTTTCGCGTGTAACGCCGTCTGCAGTTTCTGGACACTTTCGGTAGGTCTCCTTTCTGAGCGCAAGCGCCAGTTCACCAAGCCACCGCTCCATGGAGGAGTTGATATTCCGTGGTCATCCGGAAGTCGTCGATGCCGACCTCGCGGACTACTTCGGGAGCATTCCGCAATCAGAACTGATGAAAGTCGCTGGCGCGCCGGATCGTTGATCGGCGGGTGCTGCACTTGATGAAGATGTGGCTGGAATGTCCCGTCGAAGAAACCGATGATCGAGGCCGGAAGACACGGACGACGGAGGCGCGGGACAAGCGGCGCAGCATTCCGCAAGTTTCACCCATCTCACCCTTGCGGCGGAAACAGATATGCTCGACCTACAGCCACGCGCGCCACACCTCGACTCTACCGAACTTTCACGTTCGCAAAGGGGCGCAGAACCGACATTTGCAGCCACACTACAGATCCGAGGGGTCGGGTCTACCCCGCCTCTGTGGCGGCGTAAATCTGCCAGTCGGAAAGCGGCGGGCCAGTCATGAGCAAGTCGGGACTGTGGGTCGGCACCAGTTGGAAGATGCACAAGACCTTGGCGGAGGCGCTGGCCTTCGCAGGGGTCTCGCTGCCGCCGATGCGGAGCACGACATCCGCGTCCAGCGCTTGGTCATTCCGCCGTTCACGGCGGTCCGGCAAGTGAAAGAGAAGCTGAGGGCGACGAGCGTCAAGGTCGGCGGACAAAACATGCACTGGGAGGATGCCGGCGCCTAGACCGGCGAAATCTGGCCCCTGATGTTGAAGGACTGTGGCCTTGACATCGTCGAACTAGGCCACAGTGCCCATGACCGCCACAAGCGGATAGCCGAGGTTGCAGAGGCGAGGCTCCACCTCCATGCACAAGGGGCGCTGCACGCAGTCAGCGAATCCACTCGTTCCAGCGCTGCAACATCATCGCAGAATTGGCGTTGATCCATTCCGCATCAGGAACGATCACGTAATCCCGAATGTCGTCACCCTGCGGCATCGTCTTGCGCGCCTCATCCGACATCATCGCGATCGCCTCGCTGCTCGGGGGAGTGCAGGAAAGAGCTTCGCACGCCTTGGCCTGGACCGCCGGAGAATTCAGCCAGAAGGCCATCAACTTGAGCGCATTCTCGCGGTGCGGCGCGCCCTTGAGCAGCGCTATCCGGTCTCCGACGAGGAAGGAGGCCTGGTAGGACCAGGCTATCGGCAGTCCCTCGTTGTGCATCGCCTTGGCGCGCGTCAGCCAGATTTGCCCAAGTGAATACTCGCCATTGCGGAACCCTTGCACGCTCTGATCGCCAGTCTTCCACCACAGCGAGACGGAAGGCCTGATCTGGTCGAGCTTGGCCAGCGCGCGATCGATGTCGAGCGGGAACAGTTCGTCGCGCTTGACACCGTCGGCGAGCAGCGCTGCCGCCATGACGCGCCAGGGATCATCGAAATTCGGAAAAGCGCGTTCGCCCGGAAACTTCCCCGTGTCCCACATGTCTGCCCAGGTTTCGGGAACAGGCCCGCCGGGTTTCCCGGTCCTGTAGGCGAGCAGCGTGGCCGTGGACTGAAGCAGCGTCCCGCCGGCCGAGCAGGCACTGGCTCCGAGGTCCTTGCGATCGGCAAACTGCCGGCAGAACTCCGTCAGGTCCTCGGTGACCTCCCGATGCTCCTTTGACGCGGCCTGGATCTCGCCATCGAGATAGAGGTCCCAACTGACGTTTCCGGTTTTCACCATCGCTGCAGCCTTGGCGCGCATTTCGGCGTTCGTCGCTGCGACGGTGACCACCTCGATGCCCGTTTCCTTCGTGAATGGATCGAACCAGGCCTCCCTCAGGGCCTTGTCATAGGCGCCCCCGGTCGATGCGATGATGACTTGCTCGCCAGCGAAGGTCGGGTGCGACAAGGTCATCAAGGACAGGAGCCCGGCGATGGTCGGCTTCATGACTGCTGTGGAACGTGAAAGAAGAGAGGTCATGAAAGATTCCCTTTGTTAGTTGAGAAGGTGAGAAGTGGAGGTCCTCGGTTTCACGAGTGGGGCTTACGGGCGTTCAGTAGGTGAACCGTGCCCATGAGCAGAAGGGAAGTGGCGACGAGGACCGTCGAGACCGCGGCAATGACCGGCGTCAGGTTGAAGTCGATATCCTCGAACATCTTCCGCCCGATCGTTTTGCCACCGATGTCCGATATGAAAAACGCGACAGTCGCTTCATCGAATGAGGCGAGAAAGGCGAACACGGCCGCGGCTGCGACACCAGGCACGATGTTCGGCAGCACGACCAGGAAGAACGCCTGCAGCCTGTTCGCCCCGCAGTTCAGTGCCGCCAGCTCGAGCGTCGGATCGAAGCGCTGCAGCGACGCGGTGACGGTGATGATCACGTAAGGCACTGCCAGCACGGTGTGGGCGACTAGGAATCCGAAAAAACTGCCGGTGAGCCGCAGTGGCGCAAAGGCGAGGTAGAGTGCCACGCCGAGGATAATATGGGGCACGATCATCGGGCCGAGCGCGAGCGCCTGCAATGTCGATCTAAACGGAAGAGATCCGCGTACGATCCCGAGCGCCGCCATGGTACCCGTGACCGTCGCTGTCGCGGTTGTCGCTAGGGCGATCTTGAGACTGAACCACGTCGCTGCCATCCAGTCCGGATCATTGAAATAGGCGCTGTACCATTTGAGCGTCAGGCCTTGGGGCGGGAACTCAATGTAGTCGGTTTCGCTGAGCGACATCGGCAGGACGATCAGCGTCGGCAGCAGCAGGAAGAAGAGAATGCATCCGATCCCCGCGCCGGCGGCGATGATCCCTGCCGCCCTCGAATAGGCGCGGATTGTCGGAGAGGCGAAGATATCCATGACCGCAGGAACTCGGTCCGGCAGCCGTGCGTGATCAATAGACACTGTTCAATCCCTTGCTGAGCGACAACGTCCTGCGGAACAGGAGAACAAAAAGGAGCGTAACGGCGAGGAGCACGGTCGAAAGTGCCGCCGCGAATGGCCAATCGAGCAGGACTGTTGTCTGCTGACCGATGAGCGTCGCCATCAGCATCGAGCCGGGTCCGCCGACCAGCGCCGGGGTGATGTAGAAGCCGAGCGCCAGCACGAAGCACATGACGCTGCCGGCAAAGACGCCCGGCAGGCTGAGCGGCAGCGTCACGGCCACGAAGGCGCGGATGGGACCGGCGCCGAGATTGCGGGCGGCACGCACGTAATCGGGGGGCAGGGCGCGCAGTGCCGAATAGATCGGCAAGATCATGAAGGGCATCAGCACGTGCGTCATCGCGAGGATGACAGCGCCCTGGGTGTAGATCAGCTTCAGCGGCCCTTCGGTCGCACCCGTGTCGATCAGCAGCTTATTGATGACGCCGTTGCGCTGGAGCAGGACCACCCACGCATAGGAGCGGATGAGAACGGAGGTCCACAGCGGGATAAAAACACAGGCAGCCACCACCATGGCCAAGCCCTTGCTGAGCCGTGCCATGAGATAGGCGACCGGGAAACCCAAGAGCAGGCTTGCAACCGTCACCACAAACGCGACCTCGATCGTACTGAACAGTACGTCGAGATGAAGCGGCTCGGCGAAAATACGCCGATAGTGGCTGAGCGTTCCCCCGGAAAAGCTCAGTGCGACCAGCCGCGCGACCGGATACAGGAATCCGGCCATCAGTGCCGCCAGGAGCGGCATGACCAATGCCAGGGAGGCGGTTAGCGAATAAAAGCGTGCGGAGCTCGAGCGGCGGAGCGACAGAGAAGATGATAGTGTTGCGAGTGAACGCTTCATGCCGCGCACCTCTCCGTCACGGGAAAGACATGCGCGGCTGCGCCGTCAACGACAATGTCCACCTGGTCGTTCCTTTGGAATTGCGTGACGCCGTCAGCGGGGACCTGTACCTGCAGGCTTGCTTGTGGGCGGTCGGCAAGGCGAACGAGATAGATGTATGTCGAGCCGATGAACATGGCGGCATCGACGACGCCTGCTAGGGAGTCCGTCCCGCCATCGCCGCGCTTCATAAGACGAATCCGCTCCGGACGGATTGCCACGCGCAGAGCCGTTCCGGCATCGTATTTGCGTGTGCGCTCGCTCGTCGTAGAACGGAGGGTAAGCACCGTTCTCTCCGATAAACGAACAACCGTTTGCTCAGCCGTGCTGCCGAGGCAATCGCCATCGATAAAATTCATCCGGCCGATGAAGTCCGCGACGAATGCGGTCTTCGGCTGCCGATAGAGTTCCGTTGGCGCACCGAACTGCATCAGCCGGCCGTCGGACATGATGGCGACGCGATCCGACATCGTCAGCGCTTCGTCCTGATCGTGGGTCACGTAGACGACCGTGGCGCCAAGTCGCTCCTGCAGCCGCTTGATCTCGAACTGCATCGCCTCTCGCAATTTCTTGTCGAGTGCGCCAAGTGGTTCGTCCATCAGCAGGACGGGTGGTTCAAAGGCCAAAGCACGCGCTACTGCGACGCGTTGCTGCTGGCCACCCGAAAGCTGATTGGGATACCGCTCCGCGTAGCCGGAGAGCTGGACGAGCTCCAGCATCTCCTCGACGCGCCGCGCGATCGCGGTCTTCTGCATCCGCCCGCGCATCCTGAGCGGGAATGCGATGTTCTGACGGATCGTCAGGTGCGGAAAGAGCGCATACTTCTGGAACACCATTCCGATGTTCCGGTGATTGGGCGCAAGAAAGGTTACGTCCCGGCCGCCGATGGCGATCCTGCCGGCGCTCGGAGCCTCGAAGCCGGCTATCATCGTCAAGGCTGTTGTCTTGCCGGAGCCGGAGGGCCCCAACAGCGAGACAAACTCCCCGGCTGCGATGTCGAGCGACAGCTCGCGAACCGCGAGGGCTTCGCCATATCGTTTTTGAAGTCCCGCAAGGGACAGAGATTGACCGATCAAATCCGCCTTTCCTTTCAGCTGCTGCACGCTCTTCGGCGTCTTCCCCTGGATGCGGCCGCTTTCTGGCCGCAATAAAGAGCCTTCTTCCGACCCGGGGACGAGTCAGGACGATGCCCTTATTGCTGAGGTTCTGGTGTCACGCGGGCCGCTTGTCGCCGGTCCGCGTGACGGAGCATGGGAAAGCTGCTAATAGCCGCTGATGCGACAAAAACTTTGCAAAACCTTCACACTTTATTTTTGTTGCATCAAAAATTCGCAGTGTCAACCGATCGAGAGAGTGAAATGGCGGAAAATCTGAGCGAATCGCCAGATCTTGAGAGAACACCGGAAAAGCTGGGGGATACCGCCTATCGGCAAATGAAAGAGCGCATCATCCGTGGCGTCTACAGACCGGGCCATAAGTTGACGGTGCGTGCCGTCGCCCAGGATCTCGACGTCAGCACAACGCCCGCGCGCGATGCCATCAATCGTCTGACGAGCGAGGGCGCTCTGGTTTACACAGGTCCCAAGACGGTTGTCGTTCCGATTCTCGACGCGACCGCGATTCGAGAGATAACGCTCACACGCCTGGCGCTCGAGGGGCTGGCTTCGGAGCAGGCCGCCCAGTACGGCACGCTTGCTGATGTAAAGGAACTGAAGTCCTTACAAAAGCTTATCAATTCCGCCCTCGCTGAAAAGCGCTATGCGGAGGCGCTGTGGCACAACAAAGAATTCCACTTTACGATCTATCGTCTCTCGGGTCTTCCCCAGCTCGTTTCGATGATCGAAAGTCTGTGGCTGAGGATCGGTCCCTCCTTGCACGATCTCTACCCAGAGTTTGCCGAGGAGAAGTATGGGGTTCGCAACCACGAGATCGCCATGGAGGCGCTCGAGGAGCGCGACGCGGCGAGCCTCAGGGCGGCGATGGAGAATGATATTCGCGATGGATATCGGCGGCTGAAGCGCGCCAACTCGGAGAGGGGTGCCGGTTCATCGGGCTAAGATTTTGTTGCATGGACTTGACGAGCTACATTTTTGTTGCAACAAAATTGTGTAGCTCGTGCAAAGCGAGCGGTCGATTTCTCACCTCAGGAAGCCGGAACTATGCTCGTTCAAGCAACAAACAGGCTGCGGCAGGCGTCTGCGCGCAGTAGGTCCAAACGTTTATTCAGCCGCGCCAAGGCCGTCTTTCCGGATGGAACGACCCGCGCCACGGTGGAGCGCGACCCGTTTCCGATCTATGTCCAGCGTGGAGAGGGGGCCTATCTCATCGACGTCGACGGGAACCGGTTCCTCGATCTGAACAACAACTTCACCACGCTCATTCACGGGCACGGCTTCGCGCCGGTCGCGGAGGCAGTCGTCGATCTGCTGCGCTCGGGGACCTGTTTCGCCAATCCGACAGAGCATGAGATCGCGCTCGCGGAACTGCTGACGACCCGCATCCCCGCAATGGAGCGGGTCCGCTTCGTCAACAGCGGAACGGAGGCGGTGATGTTCGCGATCAAGGCGGCGCGCGCCTTCACCGGCAGGCCCGCAATCGCACGCATCGAAGGCGCCTATCACGGCGCCTATGACTGGGCAGAGGCGGGGCAGGGTGTCTCACCCGGGAAGGATGGCTGGGAGCCGGTTTCCATCGCCACGCCGACCTATCGCGGCACTCCCTCGAGCGTCGCCGAGGAGGTCCATCTTCTGCGCTTCAACGATGTCGAGAGTCTCGAAGCACGCTTGAGGGCAGTGAGCGACCGCATCGCCTGTGTAATCATCGATCCAATGCCCAGCCGGGCGGGCCTCATGCACCCGGAGCCGGACTTCATCGAGGCGTTGTCGCAAACGGCGCGCAAGTACGGAATCCTGATCATCGCCGACGAGGTGCTCAATCTTCGGCAAGGCTATGCGGGGGCTTCAGCACGCTATGGCCTGAACCCCGATCTGATCACGGCCGGAAAAATCATCGGAGGCGGCTTTCCGATCGGCGCCATAGGCGGCCGCGAGGAGGTGATGCGCGTTTTCGGTATCGAAGATGCAAAACCGTTGCTGTCGCAGGGCGGCACTTTTTCCGCAAATCCCGTTTCCATGGCTGCCGGCCTGGCGGCCATGGCGGCGATGACGCCGGATACCTTCGATCACCTTGAAGCGATGGGTGACAGATTGCGCGCGGGCTTGAGTGCGAGCATTGCCAGGCGAGACGCGCGATTCTCGGTGACCGGCGCCGCTTCGCTCTTCCGTATCCACCCGAAGCGTGTCGCGCCGGTCGAATATCGCGATGCCTATCTGAGCGCCGAAGAGGCCTCGCTCATGCGACGAATGAGCCGCCATTTCCTGGAGCTGAGCATTTTGCTCCCCTATGGAGCCGCGGGCTGCCTCTCGACAGCGATGGTCGACAGCGACATCGACCTCGTCCTGACCGCATTTGACGATTTTCTCAAGGCCGAAATCCAATCCGGAAAGGAGCGCGCGCAATGACGCAGCAGAATCCAAACGAAACCGTTGCGCAGCATATCGCGAAGATACTTCGCCGCCACGATGTGGAGTTCATCTTCGGCCAAAGCCTGCCTTCGGCGGTCATCCTCGCGGCGGAAGCGATCGGCATTCGCCAGATTGCCTACAGGCAGGAGAACATGGGTGGCGCGATGGCCGACGGCTACGCCCGGGTTTCCGGCAAGGTCGGTGTCGTCGCCGCGCAAAATGGTCCCGCGGCAACGTTGCTTGTGCCGCCGCTGGCCGAGGCGTTGAAGGCCAGCGTGCCGGTCGTCGCACTCGTGCAGGATGTCGAGCGGGATCAAACCGACCGGAACGCCTTCCAGGACCTTGATCAGATCGCCCTCTTCCAGTCCTGCACCAAGTGGGTGCGGCGCGTGACTGTCGCGGAACGCATCGACGACTATGTGGATGCCGCGTTCACGGCGGCGACGTCGGGCCGCGCCGGGCCAGCCGCTTTGCTGCTTCCAGCCGACCTCCTGCGGTCAGAAGCGCGGGCTCCGGGAGTCGTGCGTTCAAGAAACCTGGGCCATTGGCCGCTGGATCGCATCCGGCCGTCCGATGATGCACTGGCAGAGGTCGCCTCTCTGATCGCCGTGGCGAAAGCGCCAATCATCATCGCTGGCGGAGGCGTTCACTGCGGCGGCGCCGTGGCGGAACTTGCGGGTCTACAGCAGGAAGCAAGCCTGCCGGTCTTCACCACGAATATGGGGAAGGGGGCGGTTGACGAGTACCATCCGCTGTCCACCGGCGTGCTCGGCTCGATGGTCGGTCCGCGCTCACTTGGACGTCACTCGTCCGCTCTGGTCGAAGCTGCGGATCTGGTCCTTCTGATCGGAACGCGGACCAACCAGAACGGCACCGACAATTGGCGCCAAATTCCCCGCAGCGCGACAGTCGTGCACATTGATGTCGATCCGGTGGAAATCGGGCGCAACTATGAATCGGTTCGGCTTGTCGGCGATGCGCGGGAAACACTCGCGGCCCTGCGAGCGGCACTCACCCGGATCGACCTCACGCGGCGGCATGCGGATCGTGCGCGGCTGGAGGAGTGCATCGCCACATGCTGGAAACGGTTCGAGCTTGACCGGCAAGAGGTCGCGACATCGCGCTCCCGTCCGATCCGCCCAGAACGGGTGATGGCGGAACTCCAGGATCTGCTGACCGACGACGTAGCGGTCGTTGCCGACGCGAGCTACTCGTCGATGTGGGTTCTGGGCCAACTGCGGGCGCCAATGAGCGGGATGCGCTTTATCACGCCACGCGGCCTGGCGGGGCTCGGTTGGGGGGTGCCGCTTGCGATCGGTGCCAAGGTTGCCCGGCCGGACAAGCCGGTTGTCGCCATCGTCGGCGACGGCGGCTTCGCGCACAGTTGGGCGGAGCTCGAGACTATGGTGCGCATGAAGCTTCCTATCACGATCGTCGTCCTCAACAACGGCATTCTCGGTTTCCAACGCGATGCGGAGACGGTGAAGTTCGGCAGCTATACGTCGGCATGCCACTTCGCCGAGGTCGACCACGCCAAACTGGCGGAGGCCTGCGGCTGCCCGGCCGTTCGTGTCGAGGATCCGAGCGAACTTGCCTATCATTTGCAGCGCGGGTTGGAAGAGGGGCCGCTTCTAATCGAAGTGATGACCGATCCAGCGGCGCATCCTCCACTCTCGCTATTCGCCAAGATGGATGAAGCCGCATGAGGAGCCACACGCCAAGAATTGCCGTCGTGACCGGCGGCACTGCGGGAATCGGGCTGGCAACGGCCCGACACCTGCTCGCTCGTGGATGCCGAGTCGCCGTCTTCGGTCAGAGACCTGTCAATGTCGAAAATGCCGCCCGGGTGTTTTCGCGGGAGTTCGGCGCCGAGCGCGTGTTTGCGCGCGTCGTCGATCTGGCGGAGCCGGCGCAGATATCCTCCTTCTTTCGGGAGCTGGATGAGCGTTGGGGTAAGGCCGAGATTCTGGTTTGCAACGCCGGAATATCACCGAAGGGGCCAGACGGCCCCACCCCATTCCAGGAGATTACGCTCGATGAATGGAACGCCGTTCTTTCCGTCAACCTGACCGGCACAATGCTGTGCTCCCAGACCGCCTTGCCGGGCATGGTCGAAAGTGGCTTTGGCCGGATCGTGTTCGTCGGCTCCATCGCCGGGCGCGCCATGCCCAGGATTGCCGGCACGGCCTATGTCGCTTCGAAAGCCGCGCTTGCAGGTCTCGCCCGCTCGCTGGTTGCCAGATACGCCGCGCAGGGCATCACGATAAATGTGGTTGCGCCCGGCAGGATCGCCACCGAGATGGCCGGACCGCGCGACAGCGCGCTCAATCGCGCCGCCGTCGCCCGCATTCCCGCGGGCCGTATGGGCGAACCGGAGGAAGTCGCGGCCGCCATCGGCTTCCTGACCTCCGACGAAGCGGCGTTCATCAACGGTGCGACCATCGACGTCAATGGCGGAGAGTATGCGCCGCTCTGAGGTGGAAGCCACATGCACGCGGGTGTGCTGATCTATACAGGTGACGCGGAGCTCTTCCTTCTCCTGGAGTATATTCTCGAGGCCGAAGGTTTTCCCGTCCGGCTGTGCGTTGATGAGAGCGAGCTGCTTGCTGCGACCCGGACCGAGAAGCCGCTGGCTGTCCTGATCGATTGCTCCGACTCTCGCCCGGGGGAATTTAGCCTTTGCCGCCGCATCAGGAAGGCGAGTGGGGATCGCGTCCCCGTCGCCGCGTTGACAAACGCGGCGGGAGCAGAATTCAACTGTGATGCTCCCGGAATCGACACCATTATTTCCAGTCCATTCGATCCGCGTCGGCTGCTCGCCTTCCTCGAGGGCATTCGAACAAACTTGTCGCAATGGTCTCGCCCAGGCACCGCGCCCGAGCGGATCTACAGGCACGCGGACATTGAGATGAACGTGCCGAGCGTTCGGGTCATTCGGAACGGTCACGCCGTGCACCTCTCCGCGCTCCAGTTCAGGCTGCTTCTGCATCTCATGAAGATGCCCGAAGTCGTGCACAGTCGCGACGACCTGATCGCGGCATGCTGGCCGCGCGAAGCCGAAGTCGAGCCGCGCACCGTCGACATCCATATCGGCCACATCAGGCGCGCGCTCAACAGATTTGGGCCCGACGTAATTCGCACCGTGCGATCCGTCGGCTACGCGCTCGGCCCTCTCAGTCAGTAGGAGCTGCGCGGAAGCGGCAAAGAAAGCGCTTCGTAGAGAACGCCCTAGCCTCACCGGCGCGGGTTACGAGATCGATCTGGCGGTGACCTTCACGCCCTGCGGCGCGGTTTTCCTGCTGGAACACGCGCTCTATGGGTTCGATGAGGCGATGAGGAGCGAGAATGGTACCGTCACCGGCGGGAAGAATATCAGCGGCGGCTGGCCTCGTACCAGTCGCTGCAGGGTGGCGCTTTCGCCTTCGCCGACGAGTCGGCGGAGAAGCGCCAGCAGTTGCGGGAGGCCGAGGAGGTATTAGCTGCTGTGGGGCGCGAGCGGGCCGGGAGAGCCTGGACGAGGCGGCCTGATACCTCCATCGCGATCGTCCCCTGCAACCCCGGCAGGGACGATATTCATCGCAATGTTTTTTTAGAAGGTCGATGCCTCGAAATCACGGCGCAGCATTTCTGCCTTCTCTTGGCTGTGTCGCAGTCGCTGAAGGTAGAAAGCGAAAAGAGATTTCCTGAAGCGCGTTGTCGCAGAAGGGTCGACACGGTAGGCGGCCGCGTCAAGGATTTCGACCTCTGGAAAGGGAATGCTGACTTCAAGAGAAATCTCGGCCGCGTCCCGCGCACGCCGAAAGGCTGGAGTCGATTGTGCCGGGATCGCAATCACGTTCTGGCATTCGTCACAAACTGCTGCCAGGATCCCCTTGACCACGGCGGATCCGTCCACGAAAGGCACGTCACGATAGGCGAAGGTCGTGGAAACAAGCTTGCCGCAATGTGGGCAAATTGCCCTGCTCGTGTCACCTAGTTGATAGAGTTTCATGTGTCACCTCATTGATGCACGCCTGATGAACACCGTGTCCGGGTCAACAAAGTAGAATTTGAGCTGTATTCGGAGAATCTCGACCCAAAGGGTCTCGATGTTTTGATGAATACCGTTATATTACGCGGCCTCTGAGCCGCAGGAACACCTCGAACCAGAAGCCGTAGTCGCTGTGTCGGCGTTCGGTCCAGGCCTCGAGCGCGCAATAGGCCGCCGCCGTTGCGGCTTCGCTGCCGTAGAGGTGGATCGCCGCCTCCACCATTTCCTCCTGTTGGTGCTTTTGCCAGAAGCCATCCTGCCGGGGGCATTGCTCCCCGGAGGCGGGATTACGAAGAATTTTGGACACGCTGAACCTCCTGCTGTCCGGCGCAGGGGTCAAGGGGGGTGCCGGACGTTGGAACTCAGCTTTCGCGAGCCACAGAACCGGACGCTCGGTTCTCATCGTGCCGTCCCTGGCACACGTGTCCTATTAGAGGGGTGTGGAAAACGGGCAAACTCAACCGCCCTTGTTTTCCGCCTCCATGCGCAGTCGTTCGAGGTGATCCTTACATATGGTCTCCACTTGAGTGATCAGGTCGCTGACCCTTCCCGCGAGCCAGTCGAGTGCCTCCTGGCTGATTTCGTAGTGATCGGAGTACCTGGCTTTCACATAGGCTTCGTTGATGATGTTGAACCAGGCGTTGTAGCGTTGCCTGTCACGCGGCCAGACATCGATGAGAAGTTGGTTCCTGTCCTCTGCCAGTCTGCGCAAGGAGTTTAGATTGTGCGAGGGAGGCGAGTAGTTCGTAAGTGTTAGCAGGAGGACCGAATACGACCGTTCAATCGCTTGATGGAGAGTGAACGCTGCATGTTTGCGCCATTCTGCGTCCTGCCTCGACCGTTCGATTTGGAAAGCCGCTGTTTCCAGGAGTAAACGGAGATCTGGCGACCGGCTGGCAAAGTATTTTCTCGACACCTCATGGGCGTCATATGGGCCAAGGGGCTTGGGTATCGCCAAGGGTTCATCGTCCAACTCGTACAGAAGGATCCCTTCCCTTCGGATGTCGACGAAGAAATATCGTCCCTCTCGCAAGGCGGTGTTCACCTCGCGGCGAGAGTGGACAATGAAATTGACCGGCGTATCCACCCCATGGAGCCGAAGCAAGCGATCCTGCGCCTTGTGCCAGTAGGCCGCGAAGTCCGTAAGCTTCCGGTTGTTTACGATGATCAGCAGGTCGAAATCCGACTTGTATCCCTTCCTCGTATGCGGCTCGTCGACCCATGTTCCTCGGGCGTAAGATCCAAAGAGGATAATCTTCAGAATGCGGCCGCGCTTCTTGAAATCGGCCGTTCCCTCCTTGAGGGCGTCCTCGAACTCCTCGTGCAACACCTCGACGATGCGCGCGAGCTCGCGCTGCTTTCGATGCGGAAGGTGGTCGAGGCTGGTCTTCATCGGTTCTGAGGTGCTTTCTAAAATCATTGTGCATGCATAGCGAACCCGGTTCGCTGAATCCACAGAGTGCCTATTGCGCGCCGAAATTCAATAAAAATGTTGCAACAAAAATAAGGGGAAAACGCAAATTTTTCGCATCATTGTCGCCGTGAAATGCGGATGCAATAAAATCATGGGGGTTACAAGGCAACGGCGAGCGTATTAATCCCGATTTTTGTGACATCAAAGCTCGGGACGAGAGCAGCGACGAGGATGACTTGACTGATGAAGGCTCAGCATACGAAACCGTTGGTCCTGATTTGCTCGGACGATGCCAATTTCTATGTGTTGCTCGCCTATATCCTCGCGCGGGAAGGCTTCCAGGCGGCCCTGGTTAGCGAAGACGAGGTGGCGGACCAGGCCGCGATGAGACCCGTCACTGCAATCATCTTGGTTACGGAAGAGGATTCTGGCCCGACGTTGAGAGCGTGTGCGGCGATCAAGGCCTCCGACACGACCGCGCATATCCCGACGATCGCAGTCGTTTCGTCGGGGGACGAGCGGTACTATCTGGCATTGCTCAAGGCGGGAGCGGACGAAAACTTCGTGCGCCCGATCTCGCCGGCGCGGCTGCTGGCCTATCTTGGTTCTCTGCCAAAGAACGACGCGAATGATGCCCGGCTGCCCGATGCGGATCTGGAAGAGGCAAGAACCTTCGGGCAACTGAGAATAGAGCCCGGGCGCCGTATCGTCGGGTATGGAGATCAAGAAGCTCAATTCGGCCCCATCGAATTCAATCTGCTGCGGTGCTTGCTGGAGGCGCCTGGCCGGGTGCGCAGCCGCTCGGAGCTGATAGAGGCGGCGTGGCCGGCTGATTGCTACGTGCAGCCGCGCACCGTGGATGTGCATGTCGGTCGCTTGCGCCGGTCGCTCGAGCGCCTGACCGGCCGCACCTTAATTCGCACGGTCCGGGCCACGGGCTATGCCATCGAAGTGGACGAAAGTTCGGATTGACCTGGAGCGAGTTCACAAACCGCGTGTTTGAATTGCAATTCATAACAATGAAGTTTAAGTTGTGAAAAGTCTCGCCAATTTGCAAAATTGCGCTTGGATAAAATTTGCATATACTTTGTTGAATTTGGCGAGAAACGAAATAAACCTCCCGATTATTCACGTTCAAGCAGCGGGAGATATTTCGGATGGAAGGCAAAGCATCAGGGCAAGGGAGTATTGCGGGCAGCGGTGCTCAAAGGAACACCAGCAGCTTGATCCAGTACGCCCAAAGCCATTTCGATGCCGCACATTTCGAAGGGCTGATGGCGGTTTATGGGCGTCCGCTCGCGGGCCGTGCCGTGGCACTTCCCCATGACCGCGGGCGCCAGGTGGTCGATTTCGTGCGGTGCTCCTATCTCGGCCTGGACAACCATCCGAAGATCGTTGCAGGTGCCGTCGAAGCGCTCAACAAATACGGGACGGTACATTGGTCTTGCGCGAGAACGCGTCTCAATTTCTCAATCCTTGGCGATCTGGAGGTGGCGCTGTCGGAATTGTTCGCCGCGCGAGTGATCACCTATACGACGGTCCTCGCGGCAAATATGAGCGCTCTGCCGCTGATCGCATCGGGGCACCTTACCGGCGGCGTCAAGCCGCTGATGGTGTTCGATCGCTTTGCCCACGCGACGCTCGCCTTCCACAAGGGGACCATCGCCTCTGAAACCCGGGTCGAGACCATCGGGCACAATGATCTCGATGCCCTCGAGAAACTCTGCCACGTCAACAAGTCCGTCGCCTTCATTTGTGATGGCGTCTATTCGATGGGAGGGAGCGCCGACATCGAGCGCCTGCGGCGCCTGCAGGACCGCTACGGCCTCTTTCTCTATATCGATGACGCACATGGCATATCGATCTTCGGCAACCACGGCGAAGGCTTTGCCAGATCACAGATCGACGGCGCTTTGCGCGAGCGAACCATCATCGCGGCCTCCCTCGGAAAAGGCTTCGGTGCCTCGGGTGGCCTCCTCATGCTCGGCACGGCGCGGCAGGAGGAACTGTTTCGAAGATTCGCGGTGGCGCACGCGTTTTCGGCGTCGCTGAACGTCGCCGCAATCGGCGCGGCGCTTGCGTCGCAGCGACTGCATCTGACGAACGAACTCGCGGAGCTACAGGCGACGCTTCGAAGCAGAACCGCCTTGTTCGACAGCCTCGTTCCGACAGAGCAGCGAGGCTCACCGTTGCCGATCCGGACGGTGGAGTTGGGCGACGAATTGACCGCCATCGGAGCCGCGAGAAGCTTGCTAGACCGCGGATTTTACACGTCGGCAATCTTCTTTCCTACGGTCGCACGGGGGAAGGCAGGGCTGCGGCTTTGCCCAACGGCCGGTCACTCGGAAGATGATCTCCTGGCGTTGGGCCACGCGATCAAGGACGTGCTGACAGAAATCTCGGACAGTCGGCTGCGGTAAGCGCCTGTCGATACGCCAAGACCTCCGGCCCCGCCGCCGACCTCGTATTAGGAGCGACCATGTACGAGTACCTCTCGGAGTGCTGTGTTTCCCTCCCAGGTTCAAGGAACCTCATCGAAAACGTTTCCCTTCGGGTTGCGGAGTTATGCGTGTCGATCGTTGACAACGGGATGGAAAAGATCTTCCTGTTCGTCGATGGCGAGGCCGTCGTGAGAACCATCGACAAGGGGATTCTGATGCGGGTCGTCGCGACAGACGTCCTCTCTTACTATGGTATAAGAACGGCATTAGAGGGCAGCATTCTTGAATTGGCGGCGTTAGCGCCGAAGGGATTCGCCTGGCATCCAGCCGATCAATCCTGAAGACGCCCGCTCGGAACAGATGGCGAGTGGCGTCAGGAGAGTGTCGGCCGACAGTATCGCCAGCTCTCTTTGCTTTTCGACCCCAGTGATATCGGACATTCAGCGCTTGCCGGAGCGCAGCATCGCCCATTTATCCCCATTCTGAAGGACCAATTCCAGCCATCCTTCGGGCGACAGCGAGAGAATGAAAGGCGGCAGCTTCCCGGGCGTGGTTTGCCTGATCAGCGGTGGTCCGCTCTCGTCAGTTGGCCGTCAGCGCCATCCGAAGCCATCGTGTATGAGGTTTCCGATGGGCCGAGCATACGGGCATACCACGCGGACATCAATGGATGCCAACTGTCGCGCTCTTCAGGTACGAGAAAGTTTTATTTCCGCCAGCGGATCATGCTGGAAGAGGACGAGGTGACGCGTGGGCTGGTCGGACGAAAGCGTAGGTCTCGACATAGCGTGGACGACGGCAACGCTTTCCTGCCTCGGTTCACGGAGCGCTATAACCGGCAGATTGCCATTACCCCTGCCCCACCTGATGATCTGCATCGGTCGCTGAATCTTGCCCCGGATCGGCTGTGCGACGTCCTGTGCAAACGTGAGCAGCGCTATGTCGGTGCCCAGTTGACGTTCTCCTACGAGAGTCCGGTTCATCCGCTCGACACGCCCCTTCTCCTGGCTCGAATTCGCGCAAAGGATCTCGATGTTTAGTTCTGAAAGCGCACGCCCGAACTGGATCATGCCCTGACCGCCCCTGGCGTCTTTCTTCGCCACCCGGAGCACCGGTGGATGATGATGTGGCGGCGATCGCGATCAGACAAGCTCTGTAGACGGCCGATTAGTCCAACTTAAGCGGCCATCGTTGAGCCGCATGAAGAACGCTCACAATTTCGACGACGTCGGGTCTCACCCTGTATGCGACAATATACGGAATATCCGCAAAGACGTACTCGCGGGTACCCTTGATACGCCCGACACGTCCCATGGCCGGCTGACTCGCTAGATTGTCCGCGGCCGAAACGATGCGTGCGACGACGCGGGCGGCAGCCTCGGGATCGTCCGTCGCGATATAGCTACCGGTTTGGTCGAGCCTTCGGACAGCTCTGCGCGTCCAGCGCAACGGGTGGCTGCTCATGCTTTGCGAGCGGCCTTTACGTACTTTGCTACCACACTGGCCAACTCGTTCGCGCTGGCAAACTCGCCGCGATCGGCCTCATCTAGCCCAGCTTGGATCTCGGCCAACTGCCATTCCTCTCTTGACACATAATCCTCGATGGCCTGGGCGGCTAAATAGGCACGGGAGCGATCAGAAAGCGCGGCTATCCTATCAAGCTTTTCAGCAATTTCGTCTTGCACGCGCACAGTGAAAGCAGCGGTCATTGTCTTAACCTCATTGGTTCACGGTTAATATTGGTGAACCATCTTGGTTCGTCAAGGGTAAGGACAACGCGGCCGGTCGTCTACATGGTGATCAAACAGGACATAACCGGCTCCGACCGCCCATAGTCTCAACCAAGCTGAAGGCCGTCATCCTTGCGCTCAACGTTGACGTTTGGCCAGCATCCCGAGAGGCGACGACTGTCGCGTCTCTAACCGGCCTATGTGTCGCATCTCTAAAATGTACCCGTGATGATGATGCGGCGGCCAGGTTGAAATGTCCGTTCCGGCGCCGTCGGCGAAAGTGTAGGTCTCGACATAGCGGCCGACCAGACCGCGTGTCACCTCGTTCTCCTCGAGGATGATCCGCTTGCGCTCAAAGGAGAACGTCAGTTGCTTGCCGACATAACGCTGCTCGCGCTTGCAGAGGATGTCTTTGAAGCAAGGCCAGTAAGTGCCGATCCTGGTACGACCGCATCCCGAGAAGCCCGACAGCTATCATGTCGCTTTCGGGTACAGACGCCTAAGAGCTGCATTGGAACTCAATACGCCGGTCAAGGCGATCGTTCGCAACCTCAGCGACCAGGAATTCGTGGTTGCCCAAGGTCAAGAGAACAATGAGCGGCGGGATCCCTCCTACATTGAGAAGGTCCGAGTCGCCCAAAAGCTGGCGGAGCGCTTTACGCGCGACGCCATCATGTCCGCTCTCCCAGTCTGCAAGAGCGATCTGTCTAACATGCTTGCTGTCGCGGCCAAGATCCCGACAGAGCTCGTCGACGCGATCGGCCCGGCCCGCGGCGTCGGCTGGCGCAATTGGCGCGCTTGCAGAGGCACTGACGGCTGGGAAGGGGCGGGCACAAAAGGCGCTCAGCGTACTCACCAAGCCCGAAGTCGCAATGCTCCCCTCGAAGGAACGCTTCGAGGCATCAACGAGATCTGATGAATGGCTCGCTACCAACAAGAGGCTTTACTCGTACTCTCGTATTTCAGCCAATGGGGATCGAAAGGTTCGCCGCGATTCGGCAACGACCTAGCGTGACCGGCGCTCTCAAGAGCGCACCCAAGATCGGGCCGGCCACATGTCACCACAGGGGTTGGTCTGAGCGGCGACGCCGCGCCGCTTTTATTATCCGCAAAGCCGCCACTACGTTCCTGCCTTTCGCTGCTCAGCTCCCAACCTTAGTCGGTCGAAAATCTCCGGAGAGAATTCGAACTGCCGCGCAGTTCCGCGCCCCATGGAGTTCTTCACGATTGTCTCTGTAAGTATGCCGCGCTCAATGAGAGGGTCGACCGACTCCGCCACAGCATTGCGTGTCAGCCCGGTAATTTTGCATATATTAGAAAGAGTTAGCTTCTCGTGGCTCTGATGCATCATGTAGAGGACCGTCATCATCCCGACCTGCTTTAAACGCGATTGGGGCGTCTCTCCGTCAATGGGGTTGTCGAGAACTTCCTGCAAGGCGTAGGCGGCAAATAGCTGGCTCTGCCAATGTACATTAAGGGGGCTTGTCATCTTTTATACTGTCAGATATATGATCGTAAAACGGGTCGCGAAGTGGGCAAATCCTGCTGGGCTTCGAATAAGCTCGCGTCGGTGAAGGGTAATGGTCATGAGCAAGTCTCTCGCACGGGCATTCGTCGCTGCAGCCAGCTTAGCGGCATTCTATCTCGTTTTCGACGGTAAAGCGCGAGCGGATGACTGGGGATGCCAGGTTATCCTGTGCCTTTCCAATCCCGGCGGCCCGGCGCAATATGCCGAGTGCCGACCGCCGATTCAGAAGCTCTGGCGCGAGCTTGCGAAAGGACACTCTTTTCCAACTTGCAGCGGTGTCGGGTTCCACGCCTCGCGCCCCAGCTATGAGCCCTATTACTGCAACGACGGCTACCGGCTGACGACGCGGTATGGAGATCGCGGGCTCGAGGCGAGCTGCATCTCGACCACGCCACAGACCGTCTCAAGTGATGAATGCTATTCCGGCAATGATCGGATCACCACGGCAACGTGGCGCCGCAGCGAAAGCCGCTCGGGGTGCCAGCGCTATGTGACGACGCGGCCGAACGTCCGCTCGCAGCCCCACTATATCGACGTGACCATCGACGGCGTCGGCAAACAAAGGGTGTGGTACTGAGCGATGCCTGTTGCGTTCTACCATCTAGCGCAGGCGTGCGCACCCATAGTTGAGGCCGAGACACTCGCCGGCGTTGTCAGTCTTGAAAGCAGGTTCGAGCCGTTGGCCATCCGGATCAACAGCGGCGCCCCAATTTCGGAGCAGCCCGCAACCAAGGCGGAAGCGATCGAGATCGCCACGTCGCTGGCGGCCGAGCGCCAAGACATCCAGCTCGGCCTCGGCGGCATCGGCATGGACGAACTCGGGAAACTGAAGCTCTCGATCTCCGACGCCTTCGATCCGTGCCTCAACCTTCAGGCCACCGCGACGCTGCTCGACGGGTATTACCGGCTCGCGGTGAAGGCCGGCGCGGATCCCGACCATGCCGAACAGGTGATGCTGCAATCCTACTATGGGCGAGACGATCCCTCCGTCGGCGCCATAGTCAAGTACGACCAGCAGGTCCGCCAGGAAGTGAAGCGGCTCGGCAAAAGTCTAGCCGCTCTCGTGATCGGAGATGGCGGACAGGGGAGGGGGATAACCGAAGAGAGCCCTGTCGATGTGGCGGCAGAGAAGCCGCCGGACGATCGGCCTGCCGACGAGAGGGCATCGGTGCCGTCCTGGGACGTTTTCAGTTCGCGACGGAGATCTTCCGTCCTCGTGTTTCAGAACAGTCAAATGGAGCAGAGTGAATGACCTTCAGTTCCCGTATCCGTCCCGTAGCTGCATCCACTGTTATGGCAACGGCCATTGTGGTGATCATGGTCGAGCCCGCCTTCGCGCAAGCCGCCGGCATCGAGACCGTGCTGCAGAACATCGTTGACATGCTGACCGGCAACATCGCGAAGCTGCTGGCTGTGATCGCGATAATCGTGATCTGCATTGCCTGGATGTTCGGCTACATGGATCTGAGACGGGCAGGGTTCTGGATCATCGGCATAGGCGGCATTTTCGGTGCCACCGAACTCGTCAACACCATCGTCGGAAGCTGACACCATGGCGGACTCACGGCCGGCACTCGAGGAGGACACGCTATTCATCGCCTGCACCCGGCCGGCGATGATCGCCGGCGTGACGATGGAAGCCATGGGCATGAATATCATGCTGACGACCATTCTTTACATCGTCGCCGGCTCGGTCGCCTACGCGCTCGTCGGCGTCGTCTTTCATCTGGTGTTCCGCGCGCTCGTCAAACACGACCACAACATGTTTCGCATCCTGCTGGCCTGGGTGGAGACACGCGGCCGATCCCGCAACAGCGCCTATTGGGGCGGGGCGACGCTTAGCCCCCTGAAGCTCGCCCGCAAATACGATGAAAGGGACCTCGGATTTGCTTGAGCGTACCACAGTCAGATATCGCGAACTCGGTCCGGAGACCTTCATCCCCTGCGTTCGCCACGTCGACGACTCGACGATCGCGCTCGATTCCCGGGCGTTGATGGTGATGATCGCGCTCGAAGGCGTCTCCTTCGAGACCGCGGATGTTCTCGACCTGAATGCCCTCCATCGCGATCTCAATACCCTCTACCGCAACATCGCCGACGAGCGGCTTGCCTTGTGGACGCATCTGATCCGTCGTCGCGACAACAGTTATCCGGAAGGCACGTTCACCACACCGTTCTCGGCGGCGCTCAACGACAAGTACCGCACGCGAATGGTGGGCGAGGACCTGTTTCGCAACGACCTCTATCTGACGATCCTCTGGTCTCCGGCGCGCGATCCCGCCGACAAGGCGGCAAAGCTGCTGTCGCGCCTGCGTCGGGCCCGCCGGGCGGAGGCCGAACTCGACGAGGAAGCCTTGAAGCAGCTTCGCGACAAGATCGTGGACGTCACGGCGGCGTTGAAGCGCTTCGAGCCGCGCGTGTTGTCCCTTTACGAGCACGACGGCCTCATATTCTCGGAGCCGAGCGAAGTGCTTCATCAACTCGTCGGCGGACGACGCGAGCCGATCCCGCTGACTGAGGGCAGCATTGCCTCGGCGATCTACTCGGATCGTGTCATCGTCGGCCGCGAAACGATCGAAATCCGGCACGAGGCTGAAAGCCGCTTTGCGGGCGTGCTGAGTTTCAAGGAATATCCGGCCCGCACCAGGACCGGCATGCTCGATAGCGTGCTTACCAGTCCTTTCGAACTGATCCTGGCGCAATCCTTCTCCTTCGTCTCGAAGGCGGACGCCCGCGTCATCATGGGTCGAAAGCAGAACCAGATGGTCAGCAGCGGCGACAAGGCGGCCTCGCAGATCGAGGAGCTCGACGAAGCGATGGACGATCTGGAGTCCAACCGATTCGTGCTCGGCGAGCACCACCTGACGCTGTCCGTCTTTGCCCCCTCAGTGAAGGAACTGACCGACAATCTTGCCAAGGCCCGCGCCAGCCTGACGAGCGGCGGTGCCGTCGTCGCGCGCGAGGATCTCGGCCTTGAGGCGGCCTGGTGGGCGCAGTTGCCGGGTAACTTCCGCTACCGCGCCCGGTCCGGCGCGATCACGTCGCGGAACTTCGCCGCTCTATCACCCTTCCACTCCTATCCGGTTGGCCAGAAGGACGACAATGAATGGGGGCCAGCCGTCGCCCTGCTCAAGACCGCATCCGGGTCACCATACTACTTCAATTTCCACTACGGCGATCTCGGTAACACCTTTGTCTGCGGGCCGTCGGGCGCCGGCAAGACCGTGCTTCTCAATTTCATGTTGTCGCAGCTCGAGAAGCACGACCCTCATGTGGTGTTCTTCGACAAGGACAGGGGCGCCGATCTCTACGTGCGCGCCGCCGGTGGCACTTATCTGCCCCTTAAGAATGGCGTGCCGACCGGCTGCGCCCCCATGAGGGTCCTCGAACTCACGCCGGAGAACAAGGTGTTCCTGACTCGCTGGGTCGGCAAGCTTGTCGGCTCGGCGACGCGGGAACTGAGCGTGACCGAACTCCGTGACATAGCGTCCGCCATCGACGGCCTTGCCGATCTTCCGGTGGAGCGCCGGACGATTGGCGCGCTCAGGACCTATCTCGACAACACCGATCCCGAAGGCATTGCTGCGAGGCTGCGGCGGTGGGAGAGGGGAGGGCCTCTCGGCTGGGTCTTCGATAACGCCATTGAGGACATCGGCTTCGGTGAATTCGGCGTCGGCGGCAAGTTCGTCGGATACGACATGACTGACTTCCTCGATAACGAGGAAATTCGCTCACCGTTGATGGCCTATCTCTTCCATCGCGTCGAGCAACTGATCGACGGCCGCAGGATCATCATCGTCATCGACGAGTTCTGGAAGGCGCTCCAGGACGAAGGCTTCCGCGATCTCGCCCAGAACAAGCTGAAGACGATCCGCAAGCAGAACGGCCTGATGCTCTTCGCGACGCAGAGTCCGCGCGACGCGATCGTCTCGCCGATCGCCCACACCATCATCGAACAATGCCCGACGCAGATCTTTCTGCCGAACTCGCGCGGCGACCGCGGCGACTACGTCGATGGTTTCAAGCTCACCGAGCGCGAGTTTGAGCTGATCGCGCGCGAACTCTCCGTCGAGAGCCGACGGTTCGTGTTGAAGCAGGGCCACAACAGCGTCGTCGCCGAATTGAGCCTCAGCGGCTTCGATGACGAACTCGCCATCCTTTCCGGCCGGACCGCCAATGTCGAGCTAGCCGAGGCGATCCGCGCTGAGGTTGGCAACCGGCTTGAGGATTGGCTTCCCGTTTTCCAGCAAAGAAGGAGTGCGAGCTAATGGATTCCTATCGACTTCACGGCGCGGCGCTTGCGGCAGCGCTCATCGTTTCCGCTGGCACTGCGGCAGGGCAGGGGATTCCGGTGATCGACCAGACGGCGATCGGCAAGCACATAGAGACGATCGCTGAGCTGAAGTCGCAGCTCGACGCCCTCAATCAGCAGATTGAGCAAGCCCAGCAGCTCTATGGCTCGCTCAACAAACTGACCGAAATGGCGGATATCGCAGGCGTCCTCAACGATCCGGCCATCCGCAAGGCGCTGCCGGCAGACTTCAATGCCATCGAGGGATTGTTCACGGGCACTGACACCGGTCTCTTCGGGAACTCCGCCTCGAAGTTCCTCGAGGGTAATTCGATCTATCGCACCAGTGCCGACGATTTTTACGCGCAGGAGCTTTCCCGCATCCAGAACAAGAATGCCGGGCAGATGAGCCTCGGGCAGCAAATTTATGATGCGGCGACCAAGCGCATCGATGGCATCGACCAGTTGCGCGAGAGGATTTCGACGGCGAGCGATGCCAAGGATATCGCCGACCTGCAGGCGCGACTTCAGGCCGAACAGGCGTTCCTTCAAACGGATGTGTTGCGGATGGAGGGGCTCCGCATGGTGCAACAAGCGCAGGTTCAGGTCGATGAACAGCGCAAGGCCGAGGACTGGCGCCAGCGCATGGATGCGATGAAGGCAGCACTGCAATGAGGAGATTTTCCCTTATCCTCGCGATCCTCAGCCTGACGGGCTGCTCGGAGCGGACGTACACTGTCGACGAGTTGGTCGCGGACGAAGCGCTACTTGCTGACCTCGTCACCAAGTGCCGCAACAATCCGGGCGAGCTTCGCGACACCCCAAACTGCAGGAACGCGGAAAGTGCCGATGTTAAGCTGCGGTTCCAGCGCATGCGTCGGTCGCTTGGAGGCTGATGCTCATGTATGAGGTGTTCGCCTTCGTCGACGAGCAATTCAAGACGCCGTTGGAAGACTTCGTCTCCACTGGAACGTCGAACATCGCCGAGTGGGTCTCAGGCCCACTGACGGCGGCGATCACCCTCTATATCGTGCTCTTTGGCTATCTTGTTCTTCGCGGGTCGGTCCAGGGGCCGATCCTCGACTTCGCTTACCGCGCAATTAGGCTCGCCATCATCGTCATGCTGGTGAAGAACGCCAGTGAATACCAGACTTACGTCACCGACATCTTCTTCGAGTCCTTGCCGCGCGAGATCTCGCAGGCGCTGAACACCGGCTCTGCGCCGAGCGCCTCGACGTTCGACAGTCTGCTCGACAAGGGGCAGGCGTCCGCCACCGATATCTGGTCGCACGCATCCTGGCCTGGCGATATCGTCACCGGCGTCGGCGGCATGATGGTCATCGGCGCAAGTTTCATCGTAGCGTCGATCGGCTACATCGTCTCGCTCTACGCCCGGTTGGCGCTCGCCATTGTTCTGGCAATCGGGCCGGTCTTCGTGGTGCTCGCCATGTTCCAGTCGACGCGACGCTTCACCGAGGCATGGATCGGCCAGCTTGCGAACTTCGTGATCCTCCAGGTCCTCGTCGTCGCCGTCGGCTCGCTGCTGATCACCTGCATCAACACGACCTTCACGGCCATCGAGGGATACAGTGATATGCTGATGCGGCCGATCGCGCTTTGCGCCATCTGTCTTGCCGCTGTCTACGTCTTCTACCAGCTTCCCAACATTGCCTCTGCTCTGGCTTCCGGCGGGGCATCGTTGACCTACGGCTACGGTGCGGCCCGAGAGGCACACGAGAGTATGCTCGCTAGGGTTGCCTCACGCGGCTTTCGCGCCGCCGGCCGCGGGGTTCGCGCGGTCGGGCGGACATTGAGATCGAAAGACGCCAGCTCATGACGCCCATGGCACGAACAAGAAAAAGGCCATCCTGGATCAGACCAATCCTGCTACTGTTTATGACGGCGATCTTGAGCGGTTGCGCCTCAATGAACTATCCGCTCCCAAAATGTGACGGCTATTCCCGCCGGCCGCTCAATCGCGCCTTGTGGCAGTGGGAGGGCTATAGCGATCTCGACCGGAGGCATTCCGACACGAATGTAGTAAACGCGCTGCGCATTGCCTCCTATTTCGACGCAAGTAAGGGGCCTCTGGCCATCGCCCATCGTGACGTCGACGCATCCTATCGTCCTTGCGAGGGGTAGTGCGATGGTTTCGACCGACCAACTCAAGACATATTTCGAAAAGGCGCGGCGCTTCGATCAGGACCGGATGATCCAGGTTGAGCGCTCAGCGCGCATCGCTTGGTCCATTGCCGTCGTGGCCAGCACCCTTGCCGGCGCTTCGATTTTCGCCGTTGCCGGCCTCACACCGCTGAAAACGGTGGAACCTTTTGTCGTGCGGGTCGACAACTCGACCGGGATTGTCGATGTCGTCTCGGCGCTGACCTCGACCGCTGGCACTTACGACGAGGCCGTGACCAAATACTTCGCCGCAAAATATGTCCGCGCCCGGGAGGGTTATGTCTGGAGCGAGGCGGAGGAGAACTTCCGCACTGTCGCCTTGCTGTCGACGCAGCCGGAGCAGGCGCGGTTTTCGGCCATCTATCGCGGCAGCAATCCCGAGTCGCCGCAGAATACCTATGGGCGCGGCGTCACCGCGCGCATCAGCATCGCCTCGATCTCGCTGATCAATCCGCATGTTGTATCCGTCCGCTACATGCGCACGATTACCCGCGGCGAAGAGGTTCGGACAACCCATTGGGTTGCGACGCTCACCTTCTCCTATGCAAACGCGCCGATGTCGTCGACGGATCGGCTGGTGAACCCTCTCGGTTTTGCGGTCAGCGAATACCGGGCCGATCCGGAGGCCATCAACTGATGCGGACTGCTTTCGTCGCAACCCTCCTTCTTACAGCCTCCGCCTCGAAGGCGCTTGCCCTCGAAATCCCACGCGGCGCGTCGCAGGACAGCCGTGTGCGTTTCGTCGACTACCAGCCGTACAACATCACCCGGGTTATCGGCTCGCTACGTTCGTCGGTGCAGGTGGAGTTCGCCGCCGACGAGGAGATCGCGCACGTAGCGCTTGGCAACAGTGTCGCTTGGGAGGTGGCACCGGCCGGTAGCATCTTGTTCCTGAAGCCGCGCGAGAACCAGCCGGTCACCAATATCTCCGTGGTGACCACGCGCCGCGACGGCTCCACGCGAAGCTACCAGATGGAGCTGACGGTGCGTGACGGAACGGTGGAGGTTGGTCAGAACACCTACTTCTACGTCAAGTACCGATATCCGGCCGATGAGGCCGAGCGCCGCCGCCAGGCGGCCGCAGCTCGTGCGATCGCGGCGAAGGCCAAGCAAGCAGACAACATTCTGGCGATGCACGAGGCCTATGGACCTCGGAACTGGCGTTACTCCGCACAAGGCGCTGAGCAACTGGAGCCACAGTCGGTCTACGACAATGGCAAGATCACGACCTTTGCCTTCATCGGCAATCAGGAGATGCCCGCCATCTACATTGAGAACTCGGACGGCAGCGAGAGTCTGGTGCCCAAGTCCGTCGACGGCAACCTGGTCCTCGTCCACGCGATCGGCCGGAAGTTCATCCTGCGAAGGGGAGGTGATGTGCTTTGCGTCTTCAATGAGGCCTATGACCGGATCGGCATCAATCCGGACACCAATACGACCTCGCCGTCGGTTGAGCGGGTTGTTCGGACCAACACCGATACGGCGCAGTAGGGATTTGTCATGGTTCAGGAAGACGAAGGCCGGATACCGGGCGAGCGGGCCGAAACAGTTCCTGGCAGGAGGATCGACAACAATCCCGTCCTAAAGCGCGGTGCCGTTGCGCTGGCCGTCGTCGCCTTTGTCGCCTTCGCTCTGTGGTCGATGAGCGGGGAAGGGAAACGGCAGGAAAACGTCCGGCCGGAGCGGGTGGTCATCCGACAGACGACGAACTTCGAACCGGCCAAGGAGAAAATCGAACCGGTTCAGCCGCTACCGAAAGTGAAGTTGCCAACCCCTGTCGTGACTGCGGAGGTAAAAGAGGAAGATCCGCTGCTCGACTCGGCGCGGCGGGCGCCCGTCATGGCCTATAGTGGCGGACAGAAAAACGCGACATCGCGCCGTAATAACGAGGATCCCGCCATGTCGACGGACGGCAATTTCCTGCCGCTCGATGCAAACATGATGGGCCAGAATACGGCTGATGCCGATGAACAAAGGTTCAACGGGTTGCTGCGGCCGACGAAGCTGGAGGGTTCGCGTGCCGGCACGCTCGGTAATCGAAACTTCATCGTTGCAATGGGTACCTCGATCCCTTGCGTCCTGGAAACCGCCATGGCGTCGGAACAGCCCGGCTTCACCAGTTGCGTGATCAACCGTGACGTCCTTTCTGACAATGGTCGAGTCGTGCTGATGGAGAAAGGAACCCAGATCGTTGGCGAGTATCGCGGCGGCCTTCAGCGAGGACAGAAGCGGCTGTTCGTGCTCTGGAACCGGGCAAAGACGCCGAAAGGTATCATCGTTACCTTGGCCTCGCCCGCGACGGATGCGCTAGGCCGCGCCGGCGTCGACGGCTATGTCGACACCCATTGGGGGGAGCGGTTCGGAAGTGCGCTTCTCCTTTCGATCGTGGGCGACGCCACGACCTATGCCGGCAGCCGCCTGCAGGACAGCGACGTCGACGCTGAGCGCACCACCAGCGCCGGCCAGCAAGCGGCCGCAATCGCTGTCGAGCAGTCGATCAACATCCCGCCAACGCTCAACAAACATCAGGGCGAGCTGGTCTCTATCTTCGTGGCGCGCGATCTCGACTTTTCCGGCATCTATGGATTGCGGGTGACCGAGCCGAGGAACAGGGTCCTAGGCCGGGCGGTGCTGGGGGATTTCAGCCCACGCTCGACGCTGGTGACGAAGTAGCGTCGAGAGATGATCGAGGGCCCTGACGCTACAGTCGTCCGCGAGTTGCTCGCCCCATTATCGCAGTTCTTGAAAGACGAGTCGCTTTACGAAGTGATCGTCAATCGGCCCGGGGAGGTGCTGACGGAAGGCGCCGGTGGTTGGCGGACCCATGATCTGCCGGAGCTTACCTTCGAAAGACTTATCCGCCTTGCCCGGGCCGTGGCCAGTTTCTCCCATCAGTCCATCGATGAAACGCGGCCGATCCTGTCGGCAACACTGCCCGGGGACGAACGGATCCAGATCGTCGTTCCTCCCGCCACCACCAGGAACACGGTTAGCGTCACCATCCGAAAGCCGTCCTCGGTCACTTTCACGCTCGACGATCTGGAAGAGAGAGAGTTTTTCGCCGAGACGCGAGCAGCCAACGATGGCTCCTCGACGCAGGACCAGGATCTTCAGACATTATACCGGGCCGGCCGCTTTAAGGATTTTCTGCGGCAAGCCGTGATCGCTCGGAAGAATATCATTATCTCAGGCGCAACCGGATCGGCGAAGACGACGCTTTCGAAAGCGCTGATCAAGCACATTCCGGAGCACGAGCGGATCATTTCGATTGAGGACACCCCAGAACTAGTCATTTCGCAGCCGAACCACGTGCGCCTGTTCCATTCGAAGGGCGGCCAGGGGCTCTCAAGCGCAGGCCCGAAGGAACTGCTGGAATCATGTCTTAGGATGCGGCCGGACCGCATTCTTCTGCAGGAGTTGCGCGATGGCACTGCCTTCTATTACATCCGCAATGTTAACTCCGGTCACCCCGGATCGATAACCACCGTGCACGCGGATTCGGCCGAGCTTGCCTTCCAACAGTTGACGCTGCTCGTAAAAGAATCGGAGGGCGGACGAAACCTGGCTCGCGATGACATAGACAGATTGTTGAGGGTCTCGATCGACGTCATTGTTCAGTGCAAGCGAATGAACGGACAGTTCCGCGCAACAGAAATCTACTTTTGAGGCTGAATTTGTGGGCGCTGCGGATTCTCCTTAAGTAGAGGGATTCGCAGTCGGCTTCCCGCTGCGTCGCGATAAGTGCTGATCGTCCCGAACGGGTGGAGGGACTAAGCCGCTCGCGCGGCAGGGGCGCTTGTGGAGTGCGTCGTGCACCGACGCAAACGGCGTGCATTTGAGAACGGGCAAGGCTGCCTGACGATTGGGCCTTCTCAATCCTCAGACAGGAGGTTGCCATGACGGAGGAGAGGACGACCCCGCTGCGCGCGGATGATCGAAGACATGCGCATCCGCGCTGACCCATGACCCGCATGTGCACATCGTCGTGCCGGTGGTGGGCTGTCGCTGTGTGGAACGCGCTGGATCTCATGTCGCCCCGGGTTCTTCCTGTCTGTTCGAGTGCTGTCTCGTCTGTTCGGCGGCTGTTTGTCGAAGGACTGATGGCACTGCATCAATCCTGCGATCTCGCCTTCTTCGGGGGTCTGGCCGGGCTCGGCGAGGCGGATGCCTTCGCCTTTCTTCGAGAAGCTGCGCTTCCTCCGGTGTGGTGGCGGTACCGATCAGCTTCATGCCGGCCTTTCGAGCAGCGCGCATATGCTCGGACGCTAACAGCCCGAAGACGAAACTTAAGACAGCCGGCCTGACCCTTAGGGCCGCCTCGGGTCGTCTTCGACGATGGCGTGACGCCCATCTACGCGGATTTCGTGACGGAAGCTGTCGAGCGGAATGGAATCGTCCGGCTATCCTTCGCGGCGATCACGCAAGACGGCGATGGCATCCCCAAGGCTGACATCATGCTGCGGCTGCGGCTACCGAAAGAAGCCGCATCGAACCTGCGCCGGTCGCTGGAGGTGATCGAGGGCACCAATCGCGGAAGTTGATTAAAACTCAATCAGCGCCTATATTACGGGCAATCGTCCCTCATGACCACGGATGTACTGGCACGAGGTGACGTCGGAAAGGTCGGGGAAGCCCGGCCTTTTTTGTTGCCTCTCGCAAGAGAATTTCCCGGCCCCTCATGTGCGATTCCAAGATCTGTTGAAAGGTGATTAGCAACTCTCTCGCTAGTCGCCCGTCATGCCCTCGGCTTTCAAGCGCGTCGATGATTTGGCGTTGGCGAGCGATGTGCTCTTCGCATCTCGAAGTGCGCGCTTCGGATTCTATGAGGAGTTCCTCGATGCGTTTCAGACTACCCATGTCGTTAAAATAATACACTCAATCCGGCGATACTGCGCCCCGTCAGGGGGATGGGGATCAGGTAAACTCAAAAAATTGGGGGCGGGAACGAATTCGCCACCTCCCGCGTTCGGCAACATCGGACTTGACGGGGGCATGATGAGGTGGGACCAGTAACCATATTGCTGGCCGACGACGAGGCGGTACTCCTTCTGGATTTTGAAGACGCTCTCACACAGGCCGGGTTCAACGTCGTAACGGTGGCAAGCGGCAGGAAAGCGGTAGAGCGTTTGAATGCCGCAGATCCAGCCATAGACGGCTTGGTCACTGACATTCATTTCCACGAGCCTCCAGACGGCTGGGATGTCGGACGTGTAGCAAGAGAAATTGACCCAGACATGCCGGTCGTCTATGTCAGCGGCGACGGCGGTCCGGATTGGGCGTCAAAAGGCGTTCCGAACAGCATCATGCTCGAAAAGCCCTTCGCCATAGCACAGTTGGTCACGGCGATAGCTCAACTGCTCAACGCCAGGACATCGGGGCCACTGTGCTCATGAGCTTTGCGGCGTGAACCCACCGATAAAGTCGAACACCGTCGCATCGTCCGCCCGCTCCCTTATCCCCTTAAATGACGGATGCCGCAGCTTTCCCTCGTCGGTCCAGGCGCGATACTCCACCTCAGCGACGAGGAACGGCTCGGTAAAGACCGCGCCTTTCCGCTTCAGGTTCACCGCTGGCGAATCCGTCTGGATCTCCTCGAGGAGCTCGCGAAGCTTCACGGACTCTTCGCGCGTCCATCCGGTTCCGCAGCCGCCGACATAGACGAGATCCCCGCCCTTGCGCGCTGCCAGGAGCAACCGGCCGATCGCGCCTGGAACGGTTGACGGCTCAAAACCGACAATCACGAAACTGTCGCGGCGACTGCAGGTGATCTTGAGCCAGTCCGGGCGCCGGCCAGAGCGATAAGGCCTTTCGCGATGCTTGGCGATGATGCCTTCGAGGCCATGTGCGCAGGAGACGCGGAGGAGTTCGTCTCCCTCCGCCTGGACCTCCTCTGAAAGCCGGATAGCACCGTCACGGCCGGCAAAGACGATTTGCTCGAGCAGCCGCCGTCTTTCCCGTTTCGGTAGCCGGCGCAAGTCGCAACCGTCGAGATAGAGGATATCGAAGGCAAAGAGGATGATTTCGCCAAGCTCATGTGCGGCCGGCCGGCGGCCAATCGCCCGTTGCAGCATCCCGAAGTCCGATCGGCCTTGCTCGTCCAGCACAACGGCTTCACCATCAAGGATAGCCGTCTTCACCTTCAGCTGCGGCGCCTCGGCAGCGATCGCCGGGAAACGATCGGTCCAATCATAGCCGCCGCGGGTGATCAGCCGGACGCGATTGGGCTCGATATGGACGGCAAGCCGGTAGCCATCCCATTTGACCTCAAACGCCCAATCGGGGCCCGTCGGCGGCTTGTCGACGAGCGTTGCGAGGCAAGGGTCGACACGCGCCGGCATGGGGTCCGGGGGAGACGTGTCGGGCGGCTTTCTCGACGATGCTTTCGCCATACGACCAATAACGCGCAAGGGCGCCGAAAGTCACCGAGGGGCGGTCTGGCAGTTCCTACGCCGCCTTCACCATCTCGCGCAAAGCATCTTCGGTTCTCACCCCAGCTTGAAACAGCGCTATGAGCCTTCGCGCAAGGTCATCTGCTTCGTCGCTGTCACTTGAGATATGTCTCGTTGCCAGCTCTCGGTCGAAAATTCGTTGCAGAACTTCGAGGTCATCTGGCGAGAGGGAAAGCGAGTGAAAGTCTACACCGGGACACATAACCGCAAACTCCCTATGGGGAGGGGCCAAAGCGCTCGTGTCTTTTAGTCAGCAGCGCCCGTATCAATTGCCGCTGATGGAAAGAACTATACACGAAAACCTTGCAAGTACTGTGGCACAGGCTGCCAGGCCGGAACGGGGACACTCTCGCTATCGAGCCCCGCATACGCCCGCGCGGTGCCGTAATGGAGCGCGTTTTCGGGCTTGGCGGCTAATACCCTACCCGCCGATGCCGGAACCTCTGGAAACCGCCTCCTATGGGCCTCTCACGCGGAAAGAGAGGCATCCCGTAGGCGTCAGCGGGGCGGACATGGGCCGGAAGCTTGGCCTTCTTTCAAAATCCGTCCGGTGGGGCAAAGAAACAGTTCACATGGTCTTCGGTCGGGTGAAGGCAAATGTGAAAGTCGCCGTCTCCCGAAGGAAGCTCGTTACCGTAGGGGACGAAGAACAAGTGCTCTCTCGTCGCTGCATGATGATCGCCAGGGCGAAGGTAAACCGAAAATCCCTTCGGCCCCTTCTTGATTTCGGCGCCGGGAATTGGTTCGCAATCCCCCCGCACCTCGTTCCCTTTGCAGCACCCGGGCGGGTATCTCCACTGTGTTTGGGTCTGGTGGGCATTGCCAACCGTGAGGAGGCCGGAGCCGGCGGCGGCGATCAGCATAAAAATGATGGATCTCGTAGGGGTCATCGTAGCCACTCCAAAGTCGGTGGAGACCCTTGGAAACCAAGATTGTAGGCCTAGGTGGTCGTCAATCACATTAGCCCGTTTGGGCGATCCTTGGCCGCAGCTTCTTGTCTGTCAGCCTCTTTTGCAGCACGCATGAAGCGCATGGCGGCGGTGTAGGTGATGCCGGATTTCTCCTCGATCCACGGCATGAAATGACCTTTGGGTAAGCGAGCCTTGATCGCCAGGAGTTCGCGGCCGAGTTCAATCATTCGCTCCTCGGGCACGCGCTCATTCTTCCTGGGAATGCGGCGGCGGGCACCTTCCGGTCGGACCTCGGGGATGGGCGGCTCGTCAGCTTGTAATAGGCCTGGATCGCTTCCCGCTGTTTCTCGGCCGGCAACCGTTTGAACTGTCGGATCGTCATGCCGAGTCCGAAGGCCGCCGGCGCAATCGCCTTGTTGGGGCCGCGTGGCATCGCTTTGATGCGTTCCCAATGCCACATGCTCGGCAGCCGCATGATCCCGACGCCTTCGACCTCAATTTCAGTCAAGTCTTGCGACATGGCCGGCCCCTCACTTGCCGACCGCGGAATGCAGCGCGAAGAAACCGTTCCGCTGGTTGACCTCGTCGACGACGTCGCGCCAAGGGCCATCGACGACATTCGCCGGCCGGCTTAGGGCCCGCTCGATTGCCTCGGGAAAACTCTTGCGGAGATGCTCCACCGACTCACGCACACTGGGGTCATTCTTGCAGCGGTGATAATTGGCGCGGATCAGTGACTCGATGGCTTCCTCGGCCTTCGCGCGCTCGGCTCGAGCCATTGCAGCCTTGAAGCCGGCGGAGAGTGTCGCCGTTCCGGCCATAGCGGCAATCTGTGTCGGCGCCCGTCGATAGTTGCCCCAGGCAAAGGCAGCGTGAGCGGATGCCTTCGCGGCACTGCTGCCATCGGCAACGCGGGTCGCATAGCGCTTGGCGACGGATTCCGTGGCTGTCATCCAAGTTTCAGCCGCCATTTCCTTGCGGATCTCCGCATTCGGCCGGCGAGTTTGCTTCACATAGATGTCCGCCATCGACTTGTTGACGGTTTCCAGCGCTTCCATCGTCTTCGCGTAATCCTTGGCATCGCCGACCGTGAAGCCGCTCGCCTCATGCACCATAAGATAGGCGCCCGGCCGCATGATGATCTCCTGGTCGGCCATCGCCAGGACAGAGGCGGCTGAAGCGGCGACGCCCTCAACGATCACCGTGACCTTGCCGCGGTGCGCCTTCAACTGATTGTAGATCGCCACGCCTTCATGGCTCCAGCCGCCGCCGGAATTGACGCGAACGGTTGCGTCCTGGTCGCCCAGCTTGGCGAGTGCATCCCTCACGTCGAGGGCGGTAAATCCTTCTTCACCCTGAACAACTCCGGCGCCGACCGTGCCGTAAAGATAGAGCTCTCCGTTCTTCAAAACGTCCATTGGGCTACCGCCTTTCTATCGCGCCGGGCGCGGAATTGGAAAGCCCCTGCCAAGGCCGTGAAATGCTTGAGAAAACCGGCTTGGCAGGGGCTCGCTGACCGGCAGGAGATGGCCGGGATGAAATGGGAGTCCGGTCGCCGAGCTCGCCCGGTTCCATCAAGGTGAAGAACTCGGCGACCGGGGTTTTGAGCCCGCCCAGACCCCAGGGCGAACTCAAAGGCTGCGCAGTTTTGATCGATCGGCGAATTCGCCCGCCGGAACGAATCCCGACGGGCGCCCTCTTTCCACCGACCAACCGACCGCCCATGGAACTTAGTCCTCCCCCGCCGCGGCGACGGCACGTCGACACCGAGAACGGCGAGCGGAGAGATATCTTCGCGGTGATCGATAGAGCCGCCGGAAGCTGCCACAAGCGCCGCCTCGATCCGTTCGGCGCCCAAAATGCGGAGATCGAGCGCGGCAAGGTTGGCGGCCCGTTCCTCGATCGACAGTGCGTTTTCGGCTTCTGCAACTGCGTCGATTTCGGCTTCAATCGCCTGAACAAGTGCATCGCGATGCAGCCACGCAAGAACGGCGAGCCCGGAGCCATCGAGTTCCGTGAAGGCGCGGACTTCATCGCCTGGCAGATGAAGACCCATCCCATGGTTACGCGATTGCGTGATCAAATGCGGCCACGTCAGGCCAGACCGAGGGCCGTGGTCTATCAGGTCGAGAACCCGCGGCCGGCCTTTTTCGGCTAACGCTTCGATCTCGGCGCGTGCCCGGGCTTTTGCTTCGATGGACGTGAATGCGGCAGAGTCGACCGGGTGCTTTTCGGCTACCAACTCGGCGATCTCGGCGCGGACTCTCTCGACTTCGGCGGCCAGGCGATCAACGGCGGGCATTTTCAATTTCAAGGCCGGCGAGGCCATAAGATCGCCGGCAACGCGAATGTAGCTTTCGATTTTGTCGAGCAAGCGCCGCTGGGCTTGCCAGCGGGCGTCAACGGCGTCGTATTTGTCGGCGAGTTCCTGCGCGATGCGGGCGGCTTTGTCCCATTTCGCCTTGGCGGCGACGGCCTGGGGATGGTCCGCGCTGTAGATGTGCGAGCGGCCATTGCGAACGGCGATCTCGGCATTTGTCAGCATCTTGTAGGCGCCCTCGGCTTCGCCGCGGGCGTGCCACGCCTCTTGCTTCTTTTCGGAGATCGTCATCAACGATGCGTAAAGATCGTCGACACGTTCGCGCAGGTCTGCGAACACACTCTGCGCTTCAGCCGGGAGTCTGTCGATCGGGTCGGCGGTTTCACCAACGCGCGGCGCTCCCTGCGGCGGGCGAATAACCTCTGGCGATGCGCCGCCGAATGCTGAGAATTGATTGGAAAACACGGGCGATGCCCCTTTCTCAAGATCACTGTTGATCTGAGAATCGCCCGTCTTCTGGCCAATCAATAGGGGGGTAGCTCGTTAGCCAGGATCTGCCGAATGCGGGATGCTCCGAGCGGTTGGTCCCTCAGCTTTAGGGCGCTCCAAAGCTTGGCCTTGATGCCTGAGAATGGACACGTCGCCGCGGTGCGAGTTCATCGCCAGTCGCCCTGGAAGCGCGTGAACCATTGGGCGATCGCTTCCGCGGCTTGCCGATCGGATCGTTCCGGGAAGAACTCCGATCTGATCCGCCTGATTAGGTCGTCGCGTTGATCCTGGGCTGTGATCGTGCGCCAGTGCCTGCCGCCTGGGGGAGGAAGCAACCCGAATGCCGCGTCCAAACTGTCCTCATCGCCGGCAATAACGCGATCGACCGCAGACCGCAGCGCCGCCGCCTCGTCGCCGGACGCTTCCGCCAGGACGAGGCTCAGAGCATGCAAGAGCGGCGGCGCGGCGTTCATAGACTATTCGTCCGCATTGTCCGCATCGGCGGCGACGAATCCGAAGCCCGGGGGAAGGAGACGCCCAAGGTCGGCGAAACCGCGAATAACAATCCCGCGCTTGCGCGCTTCGGCTGCTGCCGCTTTAAGTTTTTCCGCCGCCTCGGCATGGCATCCGATGAACCATCCTTCGACCGTGCCGGCGATTACTCGCTCCTCCTTGACGCCGCGGCTGCGAAGCTCCTCAAACAGCCAGGTCGCGATCGGGCGTAATCTCAGGTGGTAGTACGTCGCCATCGCCTGAATCGCCGCATCCTGCCAAGCAAACTCGGCCTCGGCGCCTTCGCGGCGTTCGTTGGAAAGCTCGAGCGATCGTCTCTTGGCGCGCATAATCGCAAGCTTTTCGACCTCCATTGGATCAGGCTCGGAACCTTGGCTTTTGCCGAAGACGGCATCGATCGCTGTCCGCATCTTCCATGCGGGATTTCCACGCTGCTCTCCATCGGGCTCAACGCCGGAAAGCTTCTTCGCCAAGGTGCGCCGATCAATGTCCAGTTCCGTCGCCAGGCCGTTTACCGACCAGAGTTTCGCTGTCATCGCCATTATCAATTTTCCTTATCTTGTGGTGGAGCATGATAATTTTTGTTTATGCCTAGAGACGCGAGACGCTCAGCACGTACCCGTAATACGCTACGGTTTTCCAAGGACCCCTCGACTGCTCCCTCGGTCGCCTCCGCCTCGTCGTCGACGTCGCCCGGCTTGCCGGTGATATTCTCTTCGATGTACCGGACGAACCGCTCGAGGACAGGCGCGATGCTTTCGCGTGCGTGGCGCTCCGATGGTAGGCGCGTGGCTTACGGCCCAGGCAAGGGCGGCGCGGTGCTCGTCGGTCATGCCGTACCTCCGAGAATCTTGCCGATGAGCCGGGGAACCTTGGGGCCATCTCCCCGTTGATCATTCAACACGCGAGGAGCGTATTCGCTATGAACGTCAAGATGCTGATGCACATTTACGCTCGGGCGGGAGGTTCCGGCACCGAAAATCCCCCGTACCTGCGAATGCCAAGCAGGCAAGCCGAAAAGCTGGCATACGCCGTAGAGCGCGCGAGAGCCGCCAAGAGAATCGCAGAGTTGCGCCGGCACGATAAGGCGCCCGCATCCTAGATCGACGGCAGTCATGCGGCATCCCCGTCGCACGCGCGCGCAGCGTCATACTCGGAGCTTGATTCATGGGCTTGCAGCCCAAACCCGCCCAAGGACGGGGTCCTTGGAACCCCCGATCGGTCTTCGACCGATCCGTAACCATGCTGAGTCGTTTTCGAGTGCGGCGTCAGAGAGAAAATCACCGCCTCGGTTTTGATTTGCTTTGGAAAATGAGGATCAGCCTCAATGTACGCGATGTGCGCGCGGATCGTACGGATCAGGTCATCGGCGATCTTCTCCGCCCTATCCTCTCCGATAAGGATCGCCATGCGCTTCCTCGTGCTCACACGGAGGCTGTTGAGCCGGCCGGTTCTCTTCGGTTTTTCAAGAGCCCAAATCTCCCTCGCGACACCCGCCGTCGCCCCATGGGATCGATGGACAGGGAACGGCAGAATCTCAGCCGGCGGCTTCCATGCGAGGAGATCCAGTTGCTGCTCAGACATCGCGGCGTTCTCCTTGATCAAGAGTATCCACGTATGGGGGTACGTGGAGACGACTTCGGTCATGTCAGAATGGGGGATACGTGGAGACTTCTTCGGCCCTGCCGGAATGGCCAGTTTCAGCAGCCGCTCACGTCTTTGGCGGCCCCTTCCTGGCTTATATTCCGCGATCAGCAAACCGAGTCGCTTCAGCCTGTCGATGTCTCGCTTTGTTGATGCGAGCGATCGGCCAGATCGAGACGCCATCGCCCTGTCTTTCAAGTTACATGTTCCGTCACGCCTGGAAACGTGTGAAGCGATGCATTCCAACGTGTCCTTGGAGAGCCGCAGTCTTTCCAGTGCCTTAGAGGCCATGTCGCGCCAGTCAGAGATATACTCGTTTGCAAGCGCCGCTGTGGCAGGCCAGCGCCACGGAATGGCCTCGACGGGCTCAATCGTCCGTCGCTTGCCGGAGAACTTGAACTCGCCGGCCGCTTCGGTCGCGATTTGCTGATGTAGAGTCAAGCCATCGCCCCCCGGATCATTCGGAACCGCTGCGCCATCGCGCACGCCTCTGTCGCCTCCAGGGCGCTTAGATTGAAGCGCTGGCGCAATGCCGGAATGATCGGCTGCGGCGGATTCGCTTGGTTTGAGAGCCACTGCGCCGCGGTTTCGACTAGGGCGCTCCGCTCATGGCAAAGCCCGGTCGTACCGCCAATGGGAGGAGTGTCGGTCATGCCGCCTCGCTTTCCTGAAAATTCGCTTCCTGGGAGGCGGTTTTCATCTTCGCGGACGTGAACGGATGCTGACCACTGCGGAACGGCCATAGGGCACAATTCACGCTCTCACACGAGCGGATCTCGCTCGGCTGGCCGGCGCAGCAATCGAGGCACTTTTCGCGGATCGCCTTCATCGGCGACTTGCGTCATGGCCGGCGGACTTTGCGACGGCGGCGGTCGGCGGCCAGGTTGCGGCCAGGTCGGCTCGAGAAGGCGCCGTCACGCGTTCGCCTCCACACGTGCTGCGATGCGGTCGCGAATCCATTGCTCAACTTCCGAACGTACGAATGCGATGCGCTTGTCGCCTAGAGGGACGGCCCTAGGAAACGTGCTGGCGGCCCGGCGTTGGTTGATTGCTGTTCGGGAAAGCGAAGTCATGACGCAGACTTCGCGGAGGCTGACAAGATTAGGCGTTTGCTCGTGCATGTGCCGTTCCTTCTGCTGGGAACGGCTAGTCGATAAAATCGTCTATGCCGTCCCTATTGGTGACGGCTTCCTATAAAAAGCATATTCGAGCGCCTGTCGTCCGAAGCAGGCCGTCTATTTCAAGCCGCTGCTTCGGATAAGCCGCCCGGCAATTTCATCGGCCTGTCGCTGGAAATCGTCGGCTACGTCGATCATGCCGAGGCGACGACAGTTCCGAGCCGCGTTTTCGAGATCGCGCACAACTTCTCGGTCACGGTGTCTCTGAAAGTCAGGCACGACTTTCGCTAGGTCGTCGGCAATGCCTTCGGCTGATCTCCAACGGCCCATTGCCAACACAGGTCGACGAACTGGTGCAGCTTTCCTTCTCTGGTGGTGCTAAGGACATCGGGGCGATGCGCGGCGCAGACTGAAACCAGATCCGAAACGAAACGCCGCTTAGGAGTACCATCAAGCCGCATTGCAAGGTCGGCGCCGTTCCTGTCCGGATAATCGGGATTGCCGCGGCCATAGTCGCGGATCAGATCGCCGCGGGCGGCAAGACAGTAGAAACGGCGGAGGCGCGGTCTTCTTCTCCGCCGTGACGGAGTTGCGGTCCGGAGTGCTTCCCACGCGGGTGACCTGTACGGTGACGATAGGCATCTGCAGTCTCCATTGGATTTGCTGGGCTTGGACAGGCGCCGCACGGTTGCAGCGCGTCCGCCGTGTGCTGCGGCAATTACCAACGACCGGCGTTCTGTCCGCCGTCGACGTGCAGGATCTCGCCGGTGACGAAGGCTGCAGTCTCTAGGTAGAGAACGGCATCTATAATGTCGCGAATTTCACCCATGTGGCCGATGGGATGCAGTTCGGCGAATGCCGAATGCGTCTCGGGCGGGTGCATCGGCGTCTTAATGATGCCTGGAGAGACCGCGTTGACCCGTATGCCGCTCTTGGAGAATTCCATCGCCAGCGACCGCGTCACAGCGTTCAGACCGCCTTTGGTTAGAGAGGCGAGCGCGGAGGGCACGCCGACGATCGGCTGATCGGCGAGACTCGTGGTAATGCTGACGATATGGCCCGAGCTCTGCTTCAGCATCTCCGCCGCCGCGCGCTGGGTGATGTGGAAGAAACCCGCGACATTGACGCCGAGATTATGCTCGTACTCATCCTGCGTCATTTCAATGAAGGGCTTGGCGAGGAAAACGCCCGCATTGTTCACCAGCGAGTCGATTCGGCCAAAGCGATCGAGGCCCTCGCGCACGACCCGCTCGGCGGTATCCGGCTTGCTGATGTCGCCGGCTACCGTGTGAATATTAGGGTCGGCGCTCTCTTTGATCGACCGCGACGTGGCTACGACGCGGTAGTTACGGTCGCGATAGGCGCGTACCAATCCGGCGCCGATGCCTTGCGACGCGCCGGTGATGATGACGACTTTCTGTTCGGTGCTCATGGGTAAGATCCCTGTTTCGATTGCAGCGGTCGCCCCTTGCGTCCGCCCTCCGCCATCGGCGTCGGTGCAATGAAATTAGGTCCATCCGATCTTTGGGAGAATAGTCTCTGTTCGGCAGTCACTCGACCGAACACCGGCATAATCATCCGAGCGCATCGGCTTCCGCCGAGAGGTGGGCGAACTCGGAGCGCAGGCGCGGGGCGGCGAAATCGACGAAGGTACGGACCTTCGGGACTGACATCCGGCCCTGCGGTGAGATGAGATGCGCCGGCAAGGGCGGGTGCTCGGCCTCCGCAAGCACGATCTTGAGGCGTCCGTCGCGCACATATTCCGCAACGTGATAGGAATAGAGCCTGGTGACACCGTGACCTGCGGCGGCGGAAGCGGCCGCAGCGCGCACGCTGTTGAAGATGCACCGCGGGGTGAACTGCACTGTTCTTGGAATGGACGACCCCTTCACCGGCGTAAAATTCCATGAGTCCAGGCCGAAATTGGTAAAGGCGATGATCCGGTGTTTCGCGAGATCTGCCGGCTCGTCAATCCGCGGATGAGTGGCGAGGTAGCGAGGAGAGGCGACCACCACCCGCCTGACATCCCCGCCAACCCGGGTGGAGATGAGTGACGAGTCCGCCAATTGCCCGATGCGCAGGGCAATGTCGATGCCCTCATCCACCAGGTTGGCGAACCGATCGAGCAGGAGCAGTTGTGCCGACACGGCGGGATAGAGATCGAGGAAATCATCGAGGATGGGGCGGAACACCTCCTCCCCCAGGATCGGCGGCGCCGAAATCGTCAATCTTCCGCGAGGAGCCGACCGCTCGCCGCCAGCGAGCATGTCGGCTTCCTCGAGGTCGACCAGCACCCTGCGGCAGGCGGCGGCATAGCGCTGGCCGGCTTCGCTGAGTTTCAACGTGCGGGTAGTCCGGTGCAATAGCTCGACGCCGACATGTGTCTCCAGTAAACTCAGCGCCCGGCTGACCGCCGTCGACGAACGCTTCAGCCGCCGCGCGGCACCGGCGAGACTGCCTTCGTCGATCGCCGTCACGAACACTTTCATTGCATCGATGCGATCCATCTATTCTGCCGCCCTTCGGGATAGTGACTGCCAGACAACAACTATTCACCTGGAAACGGCATCAGGTAAATAATGGCACCAGGCCGAAGCCGCGATCGAAGTGCGAAGGCCGGGGAGACGGGCATATTTTCCTCGGTGAGCCCGCGTTGGGACACGCCTCAAAGAGAAGGAGAATGGCTATGAAAATCCTGATGGTTCTGACCTCGCATGACCAACTGGGGAATACCGGCAAGCCGACGGGCTTCTGGCTCGAGGAGTTCGCGGCGCCCTACTATGTGTTCAGGGATGCCGGCGCGGAGGTCACGCTCGCATCGCCAAAGGGTGGCCAACCGCCGATCGATCCGAAAAGCGATGAACCGGGCAGCCAGACCGAGGCGATGGAACGTTTCAAGAAGGACTCCGCCGCTCAGGAGGAACTCGCCAACACCAGGCGGCTCGCCGAAGTCAAGATGGACGGCTTCGACGCGATCTTCTATCCAGGAGGTCACGGCCCACTTTGGGACCTTGCCGAGGACGAAGACTCGATCGCGCTCATCGAAGAATTCTACAATGCCGGAAAACCGGTTGCTGCCGTCTGCCATGGCCCGGCTGTCCTGCTCAAGGTCACCTCTCAGGGAGAGCCCGTCGTCAAGGGAAAGCGCGTCACCGGCTTTACCAATTCCGAGGAGGAGGCGGTGCAACTGACCGATGTCGTGCCATTCCTTGTCGAAGACGAACTGAAGCGCCTTGGCGCCCGCTTTGAAAAGGCCGCTGATTGGGCCGATTTCACGGTTGTGGACGGCCGGCTGATCACGGGCCAGAACCCGACTTCGTCCACCTCGGCGGCAAAGGAACTACTCAAGCTTCTCCAGTAGTCGACGACCTGGCTCGCCGGCTCCTTTTTTCAGATATCAGGAGGACCGCAAGGAGCCTCCTGCACTTTTGCAGGCTAACCGCCCCGCCGCCCAGGGCGGCGGGGCGTCCGCTTTTCGATGCGGGCTGCGACGGCTGCCACCGGGTGTGTTCCGGCCCGCGTAAAAAACTTTGGAAGGATGAATACCAATCCGACTACGCCGGCGGTCGCCTTACCCGATAGCCGACATTAGCCGCACGCCTTCAGTGACATCGGCGCTATCTCCGGAGTCGAACCTTAGAAGCCAGCAGGCATCAGTGGCCGCCCCATCAAGTGCTGGGATGACCACAAACTGAATGCATCAAATTGACCGCGCGGTCACTTGGTCCCGATGCCAATATTGACGGGGTTTCTCAGGATGGCCGAGCCGTAACCGCCTGCCCGTCCGCGAACCATGCGATCGAGCGTCTGGTGAATAACCCCACGCTCGCCGTTGCTCAACGCCAGGCTGCAAAGCACTTCCTCGACAATCGGATTGCTCCATGCGATCCAGTCCCATAGCTCGGCGCCTGACCTGAACGCCGTGCTCTCGGTGATCGTCTCGACATTGATGTCCTTCAGTCCGGCCTTCGTCGGTTCGCGGACAAGCCGCTGCGGATCTCTGAGCTGAAACGGCAGCGGCGGGGGGCCATCGGCGGACCATTAAACTCCGGGCGCACCGATTGAACGGCCCCGACCAGGAAAGCGAGGAAGTCTATCCGAGGCGGGTCTCAATAGGCGATGACAGCACCCGCCCTCCAGGTTTGACAACCCGTGTCATCTCCCGAATACGCCTTGGCACGTCGGGAAAGAGCATTACCCCAAACTGAGATCCCGCCATGTCGAAGCTGTCGTCGTCAAAGGTGAGCGCGTGCTCGTCCATTACGCAGGTATCGATTTGCATGTTTTCCCGGCCGGCACGTTCTCGCAGCAGCCGGAGCATGATGGGCGACTGGTCGACGGCGACCACCTCGGCACCGATACGTGCTGCCGGGATACTGAGCGCGCCGCTGCAGGATGCAATGTCGAGAAAGCACACACCGGGGGCGGAGCCCTGCCCTGATCAGACTCTCGAGCCACATCTGCGTTTCTGTATTCGTCCGATCGTAGCCAGGGGCAATTCGATCCCAAGCCTCACGAGTGTCGGGCAGCGCCTGGGTAGCGGCGGCTTCGATCTCTATAAGCGCGGTACGGATCGCGTCCATGAATGCCACTGGCTGCTCGATCGGCGGATCGTCGGCGGCACCATCGATGACATGGAGCGGCCAGCCGAAGCGGGCGCTTGCGGACTCGGCCATCGGCAGCGGCGTCGCGAGATCGTGCCGCCCCCAGACCAGGAATGTCAGTGGGCGCGATCGTCACCTGCCTGTGGTTGGTCTGGTTTGGCCTGTCCCTGGCGCGGCTCCAGGCCGGCCGCCTGACCGGGACCGGCTTCGGGTCTTTCGCCGCAGCGCTGGTGCTCCTCGGGATCGGCTGGAATTTTCTCTACATCGGCGGCACGACGCTCCTGACTACGACCGACACGCCGCGCGCAAGCTGTCACGACATGACGATCTTTGCGGTCGGACTCGCGTGTTCTTTCGGAGCCGGCGCGTTGCTGAAGCGCCTTGGTGGCAGATGCTGAATCTTGCGCCTTTGCCGAAGTTGGCCGTCGCCGCCGCTACCTTGGCTTGACTGGTCACCGTCAGCGCCGACATATCGAGCCTGCCCATGCAGCTTGACGCCACGACCCTCGCCTCGCGGGAACAGCCCTCGCAAATGAAGACTCGCTTCCCGGAAAAGTGTCAATTTCGCCGTGCGCTGCCCTCGTAGGTAAAAGTCATCGGCTTCGGCCCTTGCATGTACCCCGTCTCAATCCGGTCGATTTGGAATCCTGCCGTTTCTATCATCGACCTGATCGGTCGGTTTAGATGGCAGCCGCCGCTGATGCGCCGCCAGATAGGCGTGAGGTGATTCTGCCACCAGCGCACTCCACGGTCAGGCGAGAGTCCATGCTCGACGAACAGCAGCTTGCCGTCCGGCCTGAGTACGCGGCGCATTTCCGACAGTGCTGCCGCACCTCCCGGGATCGTGCATAGGGTCCAGGTGGTGACCACCGTGTCGACGCTCTTGTCGTCAAGCGGAATGGTTTCCGCCGAGGCCTCGATAAAGGTGACCGGCATTTCCGAATGCGGGACGCGGCGCGCCATCGCGAGGAGGGTTGGGTCGGGTTCAAGGGCGAGAATTTCCCGTATAGACCCCCGGTAAAAGGGCAGGTTCAGGCCCGAGCCGCTGCCTATCTCCAGGACGCGACCTTCCGCAGCGCCGATCACGCGCTCGCGATAGGGATGCAGGCGCTCGTTGCGCATTGAGAGATCGCAGAGCTTCGGCAGGATCACATCGCTGTAGATGCCCATGCGCGGTTCCTTAGCGGTGACGAAACGGTGCGCGTCGTCCTACGTTTCGCGGATTAGGTTTTTGATCTGTTGCCGATCTTCTGAGGACCATTTCTCAGGCTCCTCCTGATGAGCGGTCGATCCGTGGATTTCGATGTGTTTCCAGAGTTCCGCTTCAGTTTCGGCCGTAAACGACGCCGGACACGCCCATTCCAGGGTAGTCCTTGCAGCGGTACGAGTAGGTCATCGCTTCACCCTCCTACGCTGCCATCACAGTAGCACAGAATTGTGCGGCGGAGACGCTGACCAAGGCGTGCGATCCTTGTCCTTCTGACGGAATGCGCGGGGCCGATGGCCTGGCGCTCGCCCCTTCGCTTCCTTTACTTTCGCCGTCGGCTTCAGCACACTCCATGCTAGGAGCGAGCGCGGGTCCGTTGGGAGGCGGTCATGTTTTCTTATTCCGACCATGTCCGGGAAATCGAGCGGGCGGGCCGCGGCCTCCCCGTCAGTCGTGACGATATGGTCGTGAAATCCTGGTTGCGCTGCCTCGAGCATCACCGGCTCGACCCGGCGCAGACCTGCGAGGCCTATATCGTTCCGGAGCCGCGGCTCAAGGAGCACCGCCAGCAATCGGAAGACCTGATCAACATCGCTCGCTCCGGGCTCGAGCATCTGTTCCGGCAGGTGGCGGGGCAGAACTACGTGCTGCTGCTCTCCGATCGGCAGGGCGTGACCGTCGAGTTCCTCGGTGATCCGCTCTTTAACAACAACCTGCGCAAGGCCGGACTTTATCTCGGTGCGGAATGGTCGGAGTGGCGCGCCGGCACCTGTGCCGTCGGCGCCTGCATTGAGGCGGGCGAGGCGCTGACGATCCATCAGACCGACCATTTCGACAACACCCATACGCCGCTCTCCTGCACCGCGGCGCCGATCTACGACATGCATGGCGAACTCTCCGCGGTCCTCGACATTTCGCTCCTGAGTTCGCCGATCGCGAAGGCGAGCCAGAACCTTGCGCTGCATCTGGTCAACGCTACCGCAAGGCGCATCGAGCTTGCCAACCTCATGGCGCAAGCACGTCACGAATGGGTACTGCGGTTCTCGCGCTCACCGGAATTCCTCGATGTCGATCCTGAGGCGGCGATATCGATCGACGGGCGCGGACGTATCGTCGGCATGACGCACGGCGGCGCGAAGATCCTGGCGCGCGCGGCCGGACTCGACTGGCGGGATCCGCGCCAGCTTCTCGGCGAACCGGTGTCGCGCTTCCTCGACGTGGAGATCGACGATCTTCCCGACCTCACGCGCCAGCGTCCGACGCAGGACCGGCTCGTCTTCGCCCGCGATGGAGATGCACTTTTCGCCCATGCCATCGAGCCGCATTCGCGCATCCGCGCGCCGGCCATCTCGCGCGAGCAGATCCCGCCGCCATTGCGCCGGCTCGGTGGCGATGCACCCGAGATCGTCGCGCTGCAGGCGAGGGCCGCGAAGCTTGCCCGCACGAGCCTGCCGATCCTCATCCAGGGCGAAACGGGAACCGGCAAGGAGCATCTGGCCCGCGCCATTCACGAAGGCAGCGGCCTCAACGGCCAGTTCGTCGCCATCAACTGTGCGGCGATCCCCGAACAACTGATCGAGAGCGAGCTCTTCGGCTATCTGCCCGGCGCCTTCACCGGCGCCTCCGCCAAGGGCCGCAAGGGCCTGATCGAGCAGGCCGACGGCGGCACTCTCTTCCTCGACGAGATCGGCGACATGCCGCTTGTCCTGCAGAGCCGGTTGCTGCGCGTGCTTGCCGAGGGCGAGGTCTTGCCCGTCGGAGCCAGCGTTCCGCGCCCGGTTCAGATCCGGGTCGTCTCCGCCTCGCATCGGCCGCTGCAAGCGCTTGTCTCACAAGGTGCGTTCCGCGAGGATCTCTATTACCGCCTGAATGCCGCGACGCTCTCGCTACCTGCGCTCAGGGACAGATCCGATTTCGATTGGGTTCTGGAGGAGATCCTGAAGCGGCATTCCGGCGGCAGGCTCACGTTGTCCGCGGCTGCCGTCATGGCGCTCAAGGCCCATGATTGGCCGGGAAACATCCGCGAACTCGACAACGCGGTCGCCGTCGCCTCGGCGCTTGCCGAAAACGGCGTCGTCGAGATCGGCGACCTGCCGGAAGTTCTCGTGGGCAAGGCCGGCGCTGGTGGATGTGAGGCGGGTGCGGCTCTGGACCTGATGCTCGTCGCCTGCAACTGGAACATCTCCGAGGCCGCCCGTCGCCTGGGTCTCGACCGCTCCACCGTGCATCGGCAGATCAAGCGTTATCGGCTAAAGCCGAAGCACTGAGCGGATGCTGCAACAGGTCGGCCGCCACAGCTGTGGCGACCACACCGCTCGGCGCAACACACCTGTCCCTCCTGCCTCCTGAAAACATTGCATTTTCCTCGCTGTGACAGTTTGGCACGGCCATTGCAGCTCGCTGCTCAACCACAACGGCAGCGATGAGGAGGAAACATGCAAGCCCTCAGGTTCCATGCAGCGAAGGATCTCAGGATCGAGGATGTTCCGGCGCCGAGCGGGCCGGCCGCGGGACAGGTGTTGGTCCGCAACCGGTTCGTCGGCATTTGCGGTACCGATCTGCACGAATATGCCTACGGTCCGATCTTCGTTCCCAAGGAGCCGCATCCATTCACTGGCGCCCATGGGCCGCAGGTTCTGGGCCACGAATTCGGCGGCGTGATCGAGGCTGTCGGCGAAGGAGTGACATCGGTGCGCGCCGGCGACCGGGTCTCGGTGCAGCCGCTGATCATGCCGCGCGCCGGCGACTATTTCGCCGATCGGGGCCTCTTTCACTTAAGCACCGATCTGGCGCTCGCGGGCTTGAGCTGGCACTCCGGCGGCATGGCGGAATACGCGCTGCTCAACGCGTATAATGTCGAGAAAATTCCCGACGAGATGACGGACGAGGAGGCCGCACTGGTCGAGCCGAGCGCGGTTGCGGTCTACGCCTGCGATCGCGGTGGGGTGACGGCCGGCAGCAGCGTGCTCGTCACCGGCGCCGGCCCCATCGGCGTTCTGACGCTGCTTGCTGCACGCGCCGCCGGCGCCGCGCAGCTTTTCGTTTCCGACATCAACGATGCTCGCCTCGAGTTCGCGGCTTCGATCCTGCCGGAAATCACCACGATCAACCCGCGACGAGAAAACCCGGGCGAGCTTGTACGCGCCAGGACGGAAGGCATGGTCGGCTGCGACGTCGCCATCGAATGCGTCGGAAACGAGCTTGCGCTCAAGGCCTGCGTAGATGCCGTGCGCAAGCAGGGCGTCGTCGTGCAAACGGGGCTGCATCCGCACGAAAACCCCCTCGACTGGTTCCAGGTTACCTTCAAGGACATCGATCTGCGCGGCTCCTGGGCCTATCCGACTCACTATTGGCCGCGCGTCATCCGCTTGATCGCGTCGGGCCTGTTGCCGGCGAAGCGGGTCGTCACCGGGCGCATTCCCCTCGACCAAGCCGTGGCAGATGGGTTCGATGCGCTTCTCGACCCGGCCGGCAAACACCTGAAGATCCTGATTGACCTCACGAAGTGATTACCCGCATTCGCGCGGGCGGATGAGGAGCCGCCAGCGCACCATTCAAGCGAAAAGGAGGATACCCATGCTTGAAGAAAGTCCCAACACTCGCATCGATACCGCGCTTGCGAAGCTCGGCAAGGCCCTGGAACAGGGCAACATCGATGGCGTCGTCAACCTGTTCCAGGCCGATTGCTACTGGCGCGATCTCGTCGCCTTTACCTGGAACCTCAAAACCATGGAGGGGCAGGACCAGATCCGCGACATGCTGACGAGCCAACTTGCGGCGATCAAGCCGGCACGGTTGCGGCAGGACGAGAAGGAGCCGGCGACGGGCGCCGACGGTGTGACCGAAGGCTGGTTCGAATTCGAAACCGAGGTGGCACGCGGCTACGGCCATATGCGTCTCAAGAACGGGCTGATCTGGACGCTGCTGACGACGATGACGGAGCTGAAGGGGCATGAGGAACCGAAGGGCTTGAGGCGGCCGCTCGGCGCCGAGCACGGCCATGACCCCGAGCGCAAGACCTGGAAGGAAAAGCGCGACGCGGAAGCCGCCGAACTCGGCCATGGGACCCAGCCCTATGTCGTCGTCATCGGCGGCGGCCAGGGCGGGATAGCGCTCGGCGCTCGGCTTCGCCAGCTCGGCGTCCCGACGATCATCATCGAGAGGAACGAACGGCCCGGCGATAGCTGGCGCAAGCGCTACAAGTCGCTCTGCCTGCACGACCCGGTTTGGTATGATCATCTGCCCTATATCCCGTTTCCGGAAAACTGGCCGGTCTTCGCGCCGAAGGACAAGATCGGGGATTGGCTGGAAATGTACACCAAGGTGATGGAGCTCAACTACTGGAGCTCGACCACGTGCAAGTCGGCGCAATACGACGAGGCGGCCAAGGAATGGACGGTCGTCGTCGATCGCAACGGGGAGGAGGTCGTCCTCAGGCCGAAACAGCTCGTTCTCGCAACCGGCATGTCCGGCAAGCCGAACATTCCGAAACTCGAAGGCCAGGACATTTTCAAGGGCGAACAGCAGCATTCGTCGCAGCATCCCGGCCCCGATGCCTATCGCGGCAAGAAGGTGGTGGTGATCGGCTCCAACAATTCCGCGCACGACATCTGCGCGGCCCTCTGGGAAGGCGGCGCCGACGTGACGATGGTGCAGCGCTCATCGACGCACATCGTGCGATCGGACACGTTGATGGAGATCGGGCTCGGCGACCTCTACTCCGAACGGGCGGTCGCCGCCGGCATGACGACGCGCAAGGCGGACCTGATCTTCGCCTCGCTGCCGTACCGGATCATGCACGAGTTCCAAATCCCGCTCTACGAGAAGATGCGCGAGCGCGACGCGAAGTTTTACGCAGACCTGGAGAAAGCGGGTTTCCTGCTCGATTGGGGCGCCGACGGTTCCGGCTTGTTCCTGAAATATCTGCGTCGCGGCTCCGGCTACTACATCGACGTCGGGGCCTGCGACCTCGTCATCGACGGCAGCATCAAGCTCAAATCCGGATCCGATGTGAGCCACCTCACCGAAGATGCGGTCGTTCTGAAAGACGGCACGGTCCTACCCGCCGATCTCGTCGTTTATGCGACCGGCTATGGCTCGATGAACGGCTGGGCCGCCGACCTCATCTCCAGGCAAGTCGCCGACAAGGTCGGCAAGGTCTGGGGGCTCGGTTCCGACACACCGAAGGACCCCGGCCCCTGGGAGGGCGAGCAGCGAAACATGTGGAAGCCGACGCAGCAGGAGGCGCTCTGGTTCCATGGTGGCAACCTGCACCAGTCGCGTCACTATTCACAGTATCTCTCGCTGCAACTGAAGGCCCGCGCAGAGGGTATTCCCACCCCCGTGTACGGCTTGCAGGAGCGTCACCATCTTTCCTGATCGGGAAACGCCAGCCGAGAACAATCTCGGCTGGCGTGCCAACCGGGGCTGGCAGTTCGCTTCTCCCGCGACACCGGAGCGGGCGGGAAATCGGAGCGGCGCAGCCCCCGGCCGCCATCACAAATCCGCATGGTCTCATCATTTCGTTTCATGGGCGCAGTGACGATCCTGGCTTGACAGGCGGGTCGTGCGATTTACAGTCCCAGTTGTCAGACATCTTACACGGCTGCGAACTTGTCGCTGACGGAGAACGGGAGGAATTCGTGAAAAAACTGTTTGCACAGCTTGCCATCGGCGTCGCCGCTTTGGCCCTTGCGACGGCGGCACAGGCGGGCGAAACGCTCGACCGGGTCATGGACAAGAAGGCCATGGTGGTTGCCACCAACAGCGGCTGGCCGCCCCAGAGCTATCTCGACGACAGCAATCAGCTCGTCGGTTTCGACATCGACGTCTCGCGGGAAATCGCCAAACGGCTCGGGGTCGAGGTCAGTTTCGAGACGCCCGATTGGGCCACGCTGACCGGCGGTCGCTGGCAGGGACGCTACGATCTCGGCGTCGGCTCCGTCACCCCGACGAAAGCGCGCGCCCAGGTGATCGACTTCGCCGGCGTCTATTACTACAGCCCGTACGTCTACGTGCTGCACAAGGACAGTCAGGCGAAATCCGTTGCCGACCTCAATGGCAAGATCATCGGTGTCGAGACCGCGACGACGTCGGAGGATTACATCCGCCGTCAGCTGGAAATCGACGCGCCCGGCCTTCCGCCGGTCGAATATAAGGTGGACCCGGGCGAAGTCCGCACCTTCGCCGACTCCATGCTGCCCTTCGACGATCTGCGCCTCGGCGACGGCGTGCGCCTGGATGCGGTCATTGCCCCGGAGCAAACCGCGCTCAACGCCATCAAGAATGGCTATCCGCTGCGCGTCCTCGATGGGGAATATGCCTTCAAGGAGCCATTGGTGGTGATTGCCGAGAAGGTCGACGCGGACTGGACGAAGAAGGTCGGCGCCATCATCGGCGAAATGAAGGAGGACGGTACGCTCGCAGCCCTCACCACCAAGTGGTATGGAAAGGATTATAGCGCCGACTGATATTGCAGGATCGTGATCTGGGTCTCACCAGATCACGATCCGCTCCGTTCCAATGACCTGTGGGCGACGCGGCGGGCAGCGACCGCCATGCCTGTGTCGCGCCGGCACCGTTCCAGCGACCTTTGCGCGAGAGAAGATGTCCTATCCCGAGACCTATTACAAACGGACCTTGGCCGATGCGAAGGTCAGACCAGTTCTGTCGGAAGCGATCGAATGTGACACCGTTATCGTCGGAGGAGGGCTGGCAGGTCTGACAACCGCACTGCAGCTCGTACGCGCCGGCCAATCGGTCGTCGTGCTCGAGGCGGAAAGCGTCGGGTTCGGCGCTTCCGGCCGCAATGGAGGCTTCGTCAGCCCGGGCTTTGCTACCGGCAGCGCCGAGATCGCCCGCAGGGCGGGCGGCGAGGCGGCCTGGCAATTGCATCGCCTTTCGATCGAAGGCGTCGATTTCGTGCGGGAAACGATCGATGCCCTCAGAATCGACGGCGCCGGACCGCAGCCCGGCATCATCAGCGTCGTGCGCCATGACGACGGAGGCAGGCTCAAGGCCCACGCGGACGAACTGAAACGCAGCTATGGCTACGAGCTCGACTATCTCGACACGGAAGAGGTCCGCTCCATTCTCAAGTCGAAGCGCTATTTCCAGGGGCTGCGCGACCGTCGGGCCTTCCATATGCATCCGCTCAATTACCTGCGCGGGCTTGCCGACGAAGTGGAGCGTTTGGGCGGGCGGATCTATGAGGGATCGGCTGCGACGAAATGTGCGCTCGGCGGCGCCGAAAAGCTGGTGTCCACCGCTTGCGGCCGGGTCAAGGCACGCCGGGTCGTCTTCACCACGGGCGGCTATACGGGCTCCCTCAACGGCCGGCTGAAGCGCTCTTTCCTGCCGATCGCGACCTATGTGATGGTGAGCGAGGGGGCGCCCGAGCTCCTGCGCAGCGCCATCGCCACCACGGACGCGGTTGGCGACAACCGCCGTGCCGGCGACTACTACCGCCTGGTCGACGGCGGAAGGCGGCTGTTGTGGGGAGGAAGGATCACCACGCGCGCTGCCTCGCCGGCCACGCTTGCGAAGGAACTGCGGCGCGAGATGGTCGGCACATATCCGCAGTTGAAGGATCTGAAGACGGAGCTCGCCTGGTCGGGCCTGATGTCCTATGCGCGGCACCTGATGCCCCAGATCGGCGAAATGCAGCCGGGTGTCTGGTATTGCACGGCCTTCGGCGGCCATGGCCTCAACACGACGGCGATCGGCGGAAAGCTGGTGGCCGAGGGTATTTTGGGCGAGTCCCATCGCTACACGCTTTTCAAGCCCTTCGGGCTCGTCTGGACCGGCGGTTATGCGGGGCGCGCCGTCGCGCAGCTCACGTATTGGAAATTGCAGGCACAGGACTGGTGGCGCGAGCGCGCGGCCTGAACGCCGGAGGGAACGAATGATCGGCCGTCTGATACTGACTTATCCAGATGCCGCGCGGCGCACGGGGGTGTTCGTCATCCTCGCGCTCATCACCGTCGCGATCTACGGAATGGGGGTAAGCCCCGCCTGGCTCGGGCATGTGCTACCGACCGCATCGGACTGGCTCGCCGCCAACCCTGCGCCGGCACGGCTATTGGGCGCGACCATTATCGCCGCGATTGCGGTCGTGAACTGGCAGGCGCTCAGGCAACTGCCGCGCAGATTCCAGGTGGTCGGCGTCTGGATAGAGCTTTTCGTGCTGCTTATGCTGTTCTTCTATTCCTTCAATCTTTCCTTTGCTTTCATCGGGAAAAAGGTCGGCTTTCTGATTTCACAGGGCGTCGTCACGACGCTCTATATCTCGGTGATCTCGATTGCCGCCGCGACCGTCATCGCGCTTGCCGGGGCAATCGCGAAGCTTTCCAGGAACGGCGTCGTCTACGGACTTGCGACCTTCTATACCTCCCTTTTCCGCGGCCTGCCGCTCCTGATGCAGATCTACATCATCTATCTCGGCCTGCCGCAGGTGGGTTATGTGATCAGCGCGGTGCCGGCGGGCATCCTCGCTCTCTCGCTTTGCTATGGCGCCTACATGACGGAGATCTTCCGCGCCGGCATAGAGAGCATTCCGCGGGGGCAGACGGAAGGGGCGACCGCGCTCGGCTTGAGCCCGAGCCAGACGATGGGACTGGTGATCCTGCCGCAGGCGATGCGCGTCATCATTCCGCCGACCGGCAACCAGTTCATCGCGATGCTGAAGGATTCCTCGCTCGTTTCCGTGGTTGGCGTCTGGGAACTCATGTATCTCGCCCGCACGCAAGGGCAGACCGAGTTCCGCCACATCGAAATGCTGATCACCGCCTCGATGATCTACTGGCTTCTTTCGGTCGGGCTGGAATTCCTGCAGTCCCGCATCGAAGCCCGGTTCGGACGCTCCAATGTCCGTTGACGCGAACGTGGCGGCGGCAGGGGCCGGCATGCGGCGGAACATGCGTGCGGCCACGCTCGGCTTCATGGCCTTCGCCGTCTTCTCCGGCGCCGACGTCATGGTGAAGCTTCTGGCGGAGCGTTTCCCGGTGCCGCAGGTGACGTTCATGATCACGATCGCGGCGCTGACGCTCCTTGGCGCCTACGCCGGCGCGACCGGCAACGGCGGATCGCTGCTGCCGCGCCACCCGCGTCTCGCCCTCATGCGCGCACTCCTGCTCGCCGTCGATACGCTCCTCATTCATTACGCGTTTTCGATGCTGCCGCTCGCCGAAGCCTACCTGCTGGCGTTCCTGACGCCGCTTCTGGTGGCGATCCTCGCCTTTGTGCTCCTTGGCGAAAGACTGTCGCCACTGGCCTGGAGCGGGGTGGTGATCGGTTTCGTCGGCGTCGCCGTCGCGCTCCGGCCGGGAATTGCGCCGCTCAATCTCGGCCATGCCGCGGCCGCGGCCTCGGCTCTCGCCTTTGCGCTTTCCCTTGTTCTCCTCAGGCGCGCGAAGGCGAGCGAAAGCGACCTGGCTCTCGTCGCGACGTTGCTGGTCGTGCTTGCCGCCACCGCCTTGATCGCCTCCGAGATCGGCGGCGGACTGAAGGCGGCGACGCTAACCGATCTTCTCGGCGCCGGTGCAGCCGGTCTGTTGCTGCTGGGCGGCCATTTCCTTCTGGTGCGCGCTTTCCGTGTCGGCGATGCGTCGGTCGTGGCGCCGTTCCAATACAGTCAGATCGTCTGGGGCGGCCTCTACGGGGCGCTCGTATTTTCCGCTCCGATCGAGCTGCACACGATAATCGGCGCCCTCGTTATCGTGTTCTCCGCATGGCTCGTGCTGAAATGAAACTCCGGAGGTAAGAATGCCCACTTCGATCGACATCGCCACCTCGGAGATCGCGCTGCGCGGTGTCCACAAATGGTATGGCCGCTATCACGCGCTTGACGGCATCAACCTTTCGATCGCGCCGCGTGAGAAGGTGGTCATTTGCGGCCCGTCGGGCTCCGGCAAGTCGACGCTGATCCGCTGCATCAACCGCCTCGAGGCGCACGAGCAGGGCGACATCACGGTCGGCGGCGTCGAACTCGGCCAGGACGAGCGCAAGGTGGACGCCGTCCGCCGTGAGGTCGGCATGGTCTTTCAGCAGTTCAATCTGTTTCCGCACCTGACCATCCTCGAGAATTGCATCCTCGCGCCGATGTGGGTGAAGAAGATGCCGCGCAAGCAGGCGATCGAGATCGCCATGCACATTCTCGGCCGGGTGCGCATTCCGGAGCAGGCGAACAAATATCCGGGCCAGCTTTCGGGCGGTCAGCAGCAGCGGGTGGCGATCGCCAGGGCGCTCTGCATGAATCCAAAGGTCATGCTCTTCGACGAGCCGACATCCGCCCTCGATCCGGAAATGGTCAAGGAAGTGCTCGACACGATGGTGGCGCTGGCAAATGACGGCATGACCATGATCTGCGTGACGCACGAAATGGGTTTTGCACGGCAGGTTGCGGACCGGGTGATCTTCATGGACCGCGGCCGCATCGTCGAAGAGGGCGAGCCGGAAGCGTTCTTCGCACGCCCGAAGACGGAGCGCGCCGGTCTGTTCCTGAGCCAGTTGCTGCATTGAAAGCCGCAGGCGGTGCGGCGACAGTTGGCATAAGTCAGAGCGGCTGCGGATCCTGGGGAAAGCCGCCGACATGGGTGCAGGTCAGTGCCGCCAGATCGCGCCCGGCGTGCAGGCATTCGGCGAGTGGCCGACCTGCAATGTGGGCGGCCAGGAAGCCGGCGATGAAACTGTCGCCGGCGCCGGTCGTGTCGACCACCTGTACCGGCCGGATGCCCGCCGTGGCATATGCCGCGCCATCGCTTGCAAGCGAACCCTTGCCGCCGCGCGTCACCACCGCAAGGCGCGCGCCGTCCATAAGAAAATCATGGACGAGGCTTTCGGCCCTGGCACTGTCCTCGCCGGCCGAGCCGAAGGCGATCGATAGCCCCGTGACGCCGAGATCGGCGGCCGCGGCATTCACCGAGACGTCCTGCGAGACGCTCACTCCCGCCCGGCAAAGCGCTCGCCGGAGCGCGCCGCCATCGTCGAGCCAGCCGATGTGCACGTGGTCCATCGTTTTCAGCGCCTCGATATCGGCTGGCCCCGGCCGGTATCCTGCACAGACCCCAAAATCCTCGTGAACGAATATCCGGTCGCCCGCGGGCGTGACCTCGACGTCGGTATGGGCGGTGTTGCCCTCGCGCTCGCGCAGGTAGTTAACGTGCACTCCATTGTCGCGCAGCCGGCCGCGAACCTTTGCGCCGTCGTCGTCGCGGCCTACGGCGCCGAAGTAGAAGGCCTCATGGCCGAGCCGCGCGAGTTGAACGGCGACATTGATGGCGTTGCCGCCAACATAGGATCTTGCCAGAGGAGGGAGGAAGCGATCGATGCAATTGTCGCCGACGGCGGCGAAACGAAAAGCGGCCATGGCTGGCTCCGGGCGTGGTGACGAGGCCGAGGACGGAAGCTGCGTCCTTGGCCTTCGGTGTTTTGCAGTCTGCACGGTTACAGCGCCGCGTGCCTTTTCAGACGCGCAACGGTCGCTGCAACTTTGCAAGCCCGATGCGTCAATACGCAACGCGTTTGTAGTAGCGACGCGTCGTCAGCGGGTGATTGCGCATGACTTCGAGATGGGCGCTGATGCGTTCGAGCACGGTCGCAAGAACGATCGGCGAGACGAGGCCGCGTACTTCGGCCGAAATGCCGGGCAGCGCGAACTCCGCGGTATCGAGCACCGTCAGCCTGTCGGTGTAGTTGCGCGCGAAGGCCTCCAGGCGGTCGGCGAGCGGCTGCAGGCTGTCCTCGCCCTTGAAGAGAACTACGCTGACGTCCTTTTCGACGAGCTCCAGCGTGCCGTGGAAGAAATCGGAGGCGTGGACGGGACGGGTGCGGATCCATTGCATTTCTTCGAGGATGCACATGCCGTAATAGAAGGCCTCGGGCCAGGCATTCCCTGCGCCGGTGATGATATGATAGTCTGCGCCGGCAAGGATTCTCGCGAAATCCTTGGCCTTCTCCTCGTAGCTGCGCTTCACCTCGAGCAGGAGTCGCGGAAGCGCCTCGAGCTCGCTGGCGACCTGGTCGTAGTTCTCGATCTCACCGCGGTGGCGCATGATCGAAAGCGCGATGAAGAGCGATTGCAAGTAAAAGGACTCGCAGGATGTGTCGTCCTCGGCGAAATTGACGAAGGCGTGATCGCCGTCTTTGCCGAGCGGCGTTTCTCCATGCCCGACCAGCGTCAGGACAGTCGCGCCCACCTCCTTCGCCTTGGCGAGGAAGGCGACGCTCTCCTTCGTCGTGCCGGAAAGGGAGGGGATGACTATGATCGACCTCGCCGTGAGGTTGGCCGATCCGGTGACGACGAGCTCCGCCGGCAGGTCGATGAAGACCGGGAAGCGCGACCGGCGCTGCAGCAGCTGGGCCGCGGGCTGCATCAGAATGGCGGCGCCACCGGTTCCGAGAAAGAAGATGTTCTCCGCGCCTTTTTCTAGGCAGGACGCAATGACTTCGTCCAGGCGCTGTCTGAGGGCGACCGCGCCCGACTGGATCCGAAGGAATCTCGGTTCGTCAAAATTCAGCATGTGTTTTCTCTCGTTTTGTCCCTACAGCAAAGTTGTAAGACAACTGACAACATTGCCCAGGAGTGTCAAGGGGCGGTTTCTTGCGCAATCAGGATAAGGTGATGCCTGGAAGGAATTGCACCCCGCTTGGCAAAGTCTTGACCTGTCCGAATTTGTCAGACAAGAAGAAACTCATATCTTTTCACCCGGAGCGACGAATTGGACGAGCCCCTTCGCGACACGCGCACACTGGTGATCCAGCTTCGCGACCGCATTGCCGACCTGATCCGGGACGAGGGGCTCAATCCAGGCGACAAGCTGCCGACCGAAGCCCAGCTAACCCAACGCTTCAAGATTTCGCGTCCGGCCTTGCGCGAGGCGCTGAAGCTGCTCGAGCAGGACGGGATCATCTATGTCGAGCACGGCCGCGGCAGATTTGTTTCCCCGATGTCGGCCGTCCGGGTCGACCGGCCGATCACCGTCTTCGAAAGCGTCACCGACATGACGCGACACTACGGCTACGACACGGTAAGCAAGGTGCTGTCGATCGCGGAGGAAATGCCCGATCCGGCCACGGCCGAACAATTGCGGCTCGGGCGAGGCGAGCGCGTCATTCGGCTCGAGCGACTGCGATTGCAGGGTGACACGCCAATTCTCTATTGCCTCGACTACCTGCCGCGCAGCATCGTCCCGGCCCGGCTTTACGACGTCGACTGGAGCGGTTCGCTCCTGGATCTGCTCGACAAATACAAGCATCGCCCGCGCATGTCCGCAGCGACCGTCTCGGCGGTGATGCTGCCGGAAGACGTGGTCGAGCGGCATGATCTCAGGGATTTCGGGCCGGCACTGCTGATCCGCGAGACCTGTTACAGCCCCGCCGGCAAGCCCGTCATCTACGCCATCGACTACCATCGTGGCAGCCACTTCACCTTCAGCTTCGCGCGCAAATAACTACAGCGCGCAGCGGTTTTGGGATAACGACATGCAAAGCAACGCGCCTTAGTTCGGGCGCCTTGAGACCGGTCCGGCGTCTCTCCCGATCACCCGTGTCTCCTATTGAAGTCGCGTTTGCCCCTGTTGCGCATGAGGATTTCTGACAGGACCCTACGGTCATCCTCGGACATGGCGGCAATCCACTTATTGGTGAAATAGCCCAATTCGTGGGTGGAGAAGGGTGCCGGGTTTCTCGCGTGGGGAACGAGCGTGTCGACAAGCGTTTGCCCCAGCAGCAAGCGGTCCCACTCCTCCTTGCTAATGGGCTCTGCCTCCTTCGGCGCGACCGCGGCCACCCGTGGCACCGTCTTGATCGGGGCCCCGGTCAGAACCGGCCTGCCCTCTACGGCGCCGCGCGTCTTTTCAGACGCGCAAAGGTCGCTGTAGCTCTTTGAATCTGCGCATCGAGCTTTCCGAAATCGGGTACGATTTTCGGGCCGATGCGCTAGGACCCTCACGTTCCTGGAAGTCTCCGGCCTGCCGAACAGCCATTCCATCAGGCTCATCGCTTGCTCCACCATTTCGACCATTGTCGTCGCCCCGACACCACGCGGCGTCACAGGGCGGGACGGATCTCTTCCGTTTTCCGCCGGTGCCCTGCCGCCGATATAGACGTCATTCAACCTTTTGATCCATTCGGCCAGTTGGCCGATGTGTCCCGGAGAGGATCACCCGATTGGTCTAGAACGACGGCTGGCGTTTGGCGTCTTCCTCTTCCGTCATCCTCGGCCCTGAGCTGCTCGAGGCCGAGGATCCACGCACAAGCCCCTGGAAAGGATAACAATCCAGTGGACCAAGCTGGCAAATACATCGATATCTGGAAAAAGGGAGCGGACGGCGCCTGGCACCTGTACCGGGACATCTGGAACGCTGACCCTGCCACGCAGCAGTGACCGAAGCGGACTGGCGTGCCCAGCCGTCTTGCCCGTCCACCTGCGATGATCGACAAGGGGCAGCCCCGACGGTATCCGGACAGACACGGCAGGCGATGCCTGGTCAAGTGCCGGCGAAGACGTGCATTGTTTCGCCCCGGACGGTATTGCCCATCGGCAAGATTTTCGCACCATAAACGGTTGCAAACCTCACCTTCGGCGATCCACGCAGCAAGCGCCTGTTCATTGCCGGACCACGTCGCTCCACCCGATCTGTATTTGCCGCACCGGCCCCCGTTTAGAGGTGGGGCAGCGGAAATCGAATCCCGATGGGCGGGTGCATTGGTGCGACTAGGTAGGCAGCAATCGCCGCCAGACGTCGATCCATTGAGCCAATAAGGTGAACCTTGATCCGTATCCCGGATACGCCTATATTGCCCCTGTGGGAGTTCGTGTCCATGTCTGTAAAAGAGCGCATCAAAAAATATCGGAAGAGCGGGGGAGCAGCCGATCTCGTGAGGGTGGAAGTTCTCGTGCCAAGAGCGCGTCGAGATGAGATCGTGAATATTGCCTCAGAATTTCGCTCCGAGCATCGGGCCGAGAAGGGTCGTCTGGCGGAATTCATCAGGATGGCGACCGAGCGATACGGTCTGAGAGTGTTCGACAACATCGATCTCGACAAGTTGAATGATCTTCGGCAGAAGGCGCGGGTTGTTGCCAATGCTCTTATGGAGCGCGGTGATGCGCGAGCTTATGCAATGGGGCGAAAAATGCTTTCCCAACTCGGAGAAGCTGATGGCACTGACGCAGATCCAAAAGGACATCATGGCCTCGATCGCCTCAAACAGGTCCGATAGCAGCTACATTGCTGGCGGCTTGGTCTTGAACATGGACTGGCCACGCCTATCCGACATCCATATCTTTCATGACACCGACGAGGAAATCGGATCTGCCGCGGATGCGGACATCGAGAAACTGAGGGCTGACGGTTTCAAGGTCTCTGTCGAAATCAATATCTACGGCTGCGTCGAGGCAAGTGTCATGCGCGCTGGGGAATACACTCTTGTCCAATGGATGAGCGAGACGCGAACGCGCTTCTTTCCGCTCGTCAGGGATGACGAATGGGGAGCACGTCTGCACCGATCCGACCTTGCCGTGAACAAGGTGATTGCCGCCTCTACGCGGACGAAGGCTCGAGACTACGTCGATCAGCTGATGATTGATACCCACATGTGCCCACTAGGGCCAGTGATTATGGCCGCGGCAGGCAAACCTCCGCACTTCTCGCCATTGCGTACAGTGGATGAGATCCGGCGCAGGGCGCTCTCCGTCACAAATGGGGACTATACGACGGTTCGTGGCCTACCTTCCGACTGGACCGCGGCAAGTATCCGGGACGAACTCGTTGCTGCTCTGAATCGCGCAGAAAACTACCTGCGCAACGCGCCCCTCGAACTCGTCGGAATACTGGCCGTGAATTCAGGGGGAATTCCGATGGAGGTCCATGATCTCAACGCCGGTGGGATCGAATATCGCAAAGCGACCTCGGAGCCCGAAGTTACACCAGACTTGCCCGACACGGCAAGCCGCTGGGGCGACGCCGTCTGATGTACCCAAAACGGTGCAACAGTTTTGGGGCAACGGCATGCGCCGACCCGAAGCGCGTCGCACGGGTACGTTTGATGGCGACGCGCTTTAGTTCACCCGGCGATTCGCGCTTGGCCCGCCAGACCGGCTGCAGCAGTTCCAGGTCCAGCCCGTCGGCCGCTGGCGCTGCATACCCGGAAAGAATCTAACTAACCGGATCACGCCGTGATAGAACGACTGACCTTCCCATCCGAAGGCGACGCCTTCGCCTTTTTCGACAGGCTGGAGCCGGTAGCCACCGGGGAGCTCGTCGGGCTCTGGCAGGGACGCGGTGTCGCCACAGGGCACCCGCTGGACGGCGTTCTCGAAAATCTCGGCTGGTACGGCAAGCGCTTCCGCGCCGACGGGCGCGCCGATCCGCTGTTGTTTCGCGTCGGCGGCAACCGGCTCCTGCCGATCGATCCCGCGCCCATCCCGCTCGGGCTCGCCCTTCGCTTTCACCGCTTCGCGCGCACCGAAGCGGCAAGAAACCTGTTCTCGCATCTGGCGCGGTACCTGCGTGCGAAAGGCCCGGTCGCCTCCTTGCGCGCGATGCCTTTCCGCGGGGCCATAAGCGCGGCAATGGTCTATGATCGGAAACCGATCATCGATCATTTCCGCAAGATCGACCGCGATCGGCTGCTGGGCGTGATGCAGATCGAAGGGGACGACCGGCACTATTTCTTCGAGCTCGACCGCGTGGAGGAGTGAGCGGCGGAGGCGAGATGAGACGGATACAACTCGACAAGATGATGTCAGCGCGCCACTTGAGCCGGTGATTTCACCTGGATCCCGTAGGCACGAAAATGTTTCAGCTTGGCGGTGATGACCGTCAGGCGGTGAAAGCTGGCGGTTCCCGCAATCATCGCATCCGACGCGCCGGGATTGTGACCGGCTGCAATGGCCCTGGCTTTCAATTTGCCGCTTTCCCGTGCAACATCCGCATCTACGGGCAATATCCTGTCGCCGTAACCGGCGATCAAGCCCTTCAAGAATAGCTCTATTCCTGCCGCTTTTGGCCTTTGCGCCTCTGGCTTCGAGAAGCCGTACGCCCTTTTCAATCTCGTGGACGGTAACGGCCGACAGGCAGACGGCGGAAACCTTCTCCTGTTCTTCCAGCCAGGCTGCAAATTCGGGCGTGGCCGCGGCTCGGGAGGGCGAGAACAAGGAAATTGCGTTCGTATCGATAAGGTAGCCGGTCACAGATCGACCTCACGCGAGGGAGCCGGATTTCGGGGCGAACACATCGTCGTCGAGATCGAGGTCGGCGGGGAAGGATCTCAGATATGGGGCGAGCCTAGGGCGTTCCTTATGTAGCGCTTTCTTTGCCGCTTCTGAGGCTCCCACAGAGACGAGCACGGCAGCAGCGCGGCCGTGCCGCGTGATCGTGACAAACTCACCAGCGGCCACGATGTTCGAAAAACCGGGTTTGGCTGATTGTGGACATTCTGGCCTGCCCTGATGTGATCACATAGGGCCTTTTAGAGATTGCGGCTGGGGAAATCAAGGAATCAAGGCCGAACCGGTGATCGATCCGGCGGCTTTAAGAGTCGCATAGGGCCACACACGAACATCCTTGCGCTCCTGGCCGGCGGGATCAAGATTGGGCGAACGATGGCGAGGGCGCTTCAGCGGTATCCGGTAGGCCGCAGGCGCGGTTTACCGATTACTTGAGCCGCCTCCAGTTCATAATCCTCGACGATCTCGCTTGCGGAGGATGGCCGAACCTCTTCGGCGACGCCAAGATGACCACCGCCCTTCTTGGCCGACTGAAGCGTCATAGCGAGATCGCCAAAACCGGAGACGAGTCTTTGCGCTTCAAGAACCGTTCGCAAATCTGAAGCCGGATTCCTTACAGCACCCGCACTTGATCCTCTGCATCCTCTGCGACCGCCCATAACCTGGCCGGGCGGGCGAAGTGCTGATCCGCAAAGCGCCTGGGGGGTCAATATTGATGCAGGTAGGGGTCAAAGTTCAGCGCCGATTGACAGTTCCATCGGAGGCGTCTTGCCGCCCACCGCCCAAATGGCGCTTCAGGCGCTCTCCAACGTCCCCAAGTCAGGTCATCTCTTGGCCCAATCTGATCATGATTAATTACCAGCAGACCAAGCTGCAGGTCGGACAACTTGCCGGACCCCTGCACCGGCCAAGCCCGGAGTTCAACTCATCGACGGCAGCTAGAAAGCTGCAAAAGCACTGCTGCGGACAATGCGAGCGCTTGGACAACTCTGGGAATTTGTCGTAGCAGTCATGAAGTCATTCGAGTCTCATATACGCAGATTAGTTGGCGAGCGAAAGCCATACGGCGGTGTCGAGTCTTCTGATGAGTCTTTTCTAGTCGGTCATTATCCTCGTAATGCTGACGCCAGAGCTTGCCACTCCAATAGGCTGAGCGATGAAATCGAGGAACTTTGCTATGTCGACGGAGGGATGACGCGAAGCGTAGATCACGTCTCGGCTCTTGATCGGGAAGGTCTGGCCGACGATCAGGCTGTCCGGATTCGTCATGTTGAAACGGTAGACGATCGGATAACGGCCGATGCTATCAGGCTTCATGCCTTTTTTGAGCATCGCGTGGAACCGTTCCTGCCCCAGCAGGCTCATGACGATGTCAGGTTCTTCGTAGCGGAAGACGAAATAGCCCTTTGCATCGACGCTAGTGTCATCGCCTCCGCCGGCGAGCGCCACGGCTTCGAGCAGGTTGAGGTCGTTGGCGCCGAACTCGACGCGCTGATTGGCCTGGATCTGGCCGAGAATCGTGAAGGTGCGCGGATCGCGGGTGACGAAGATCTGGTCGCCCGGCTTGACGTGGATGTTCTCCGATGGGCTCTCGATGATCGACTTCAAGAGCACCGTTCCGGTCTTCTTGCCGCGCACGAGCGTGACATAGGTCTCGTAGGGCTGCGCCGCCGGCCCGCCCGCCTTGGCAATGACTTCGTTGATCGACTCGCTGACGAGATTGAGCGGCACGACCGACGGACGACCAACCGCACCGGAAACAGTGACGATGCGCGAGGCCGTCGAGGTGCTCGTCACGATGACGTCCGGTTCCACCGCTTTCTGCCTGAGGGCCTCGAGAATCGCCTGACGCGCCTGCTCGAGCGTCAGGCCGACGAACCGGACCGAGCCGACATACGGAATGGCAGCCTTGCCGTCCGGCTGGACGACGAGATCGATGCTCGTCTGCTTCGATTCGGTTGTGGAAAACAGGCCGTCGCTGCCCGCCTCGAAGATTGTGACCTTCAGCTGATCGCCGACACCGATGACGACCTGACCGACGCCGCCGCCTATTCCAAAGCGGCGGCTGAGCGTCGTCGCCACATAGTCGGAAACGAGCCGCGCGGACTGGCCGTCGACGTCAACGATATCGAAGACGGTGGCATTCTTCCTGCCGACCTGTGCCCCGGACTGGCCGGCTTCCGCTACGATATCACTTGCCAGGGGGCCCTCGCCCGGTACGGCCTGACAACCCGCAAGCGCGGTACAAAGCAGAAGGGCAGTCACACGTTTCACTACGACACTCCAGTATTCGGCAATGATTCCATTCGGATATCTGCGCCGCATCTTTCCCGGCAGGGAACCCGCCGGTCCCTGAAAAGCACAATCGCCGTCCCACAACAAGCCACCTAATTATCCCCGAACTCTCACCAAAGTCTTGCTCTGGCGATGCGGTGAGAAGAGTGGCGGCTCCTGTGTCAAGTTCTACAGAGTGGGGCGGTCGTGCAGGCTAGTCATGCGGCGGCTTTAAGGAAAGATCGAGTCCGGCTTCCGCCTCGCGCCTCATGGTTTCCACGAGGCTGCGTGTCGCCGCCGCCGCATTCTTTCTCTTCTCCGCGTTATCGATTAATACAAGTATCGTATCGCGCCACTGCTTTCTGTCATAGGCAAGGCGGATTTCGCCGCCGCCGTCCGGTTGCCCATAGGCCTCGGAGGCTGAAAAGATGCCGGCCGCGCAGGTCCGTGCTACGTCGATCCGCTTGGTCGGCGAGCGGCAGTCGTTCACAGGCGAGGGGCTGAGCGGGACCAGCATAATATCAATGATGCGCTTAGAGGTCTCGGCCAGATAGTCTGGCCAGGAAAGGGGCGCGCGCACCGTCACCCGCTCCATGCCCTGCCACAGGTGTGCCGTCCCACGTCCCGCGACGACCTCGAAGTGGGCGTTCGGGCGCGAGGCCAACACGTCGCAAAGGATCGGTTTTAGGAAGCGATGTTCTTCGACATGCACGGCGGTCGCATGATAGGCAATCAGCAGACGGTCATGTTTTGATGGCAAGCTCGTTTGGTGCCCGCTCGCGAGACCTTCAGGAGGTGCGGGCGGTAGTACGCGCGCCTGCGCGGCGCTAAGTCGTTGCGCCAGCCGCGGTGTTGAAGCCCAGACGATATCGAGATGCCGGTTGAGGCGTCCGAGCGGCAGAAGCGCCCTCGCGAAAAGCTTGATTCGATAGCGTAAGGGGGCATCTTTGCCCGTGATTACGGCCGGAATGTCATCATCGAGGAAGAGCCCGACGCCGGCAAGCCGCGTGCTTTCTCTCTCAATCCAGGCGAGCGTAGCGGCGGATGCGTATCGGCACAGGATGACGAAGGCGCCATGCGGATCGAGAGCGCTGAAGTCGCCGTGTCGAATGTCAGCCACGTGGAATTCTGGCATGTTGGGCGCTGCAAGGCGAGCGGCGAAGTAGTAGTCGGATGTGGGGTTCGGGTGGCATCCGAAGAGAATGATGCGCTTAACTGGATGGCGCGCGCTGCCCGTTGCACCTGCGCGAAGTTGCGGCACTGGTAGGATGCGGGCTAGACGAGTACGTAAATTGTCGCCGAATGTCATGGCCGGTCCGCTTTCCATCGCTTCAGTCTGCCGATAACGCCCTACCGGCATGTCACAGGAAAGTCACCCTGTATTCGTATCCGGACCATCCACATTCCTGGTGAGGCTCAGCACCGAGTCGGCACAAGATAACAACGAACGAGGCTTGACGAATGCCGGATGGATTCCTTTTATGCCGTGAAATGATCGGTCATGAAGATTCAACAACGGAGATATCTTTCATATGCGCGTGCTGGTAACCGGCGGAGCGGGTTTCATCGGATCGGCTGTAGTCCGGCATCTTGTTCTGGAAAAAGGCTACGACGTCCTGAATGTCGACAAGCTGACCTACGCAGGCACTCTTAGTTCCCTGGAAGCCGTGGAAGGAAATTCTCGATACCGGCTCCTGAAAGCGGATATCTGCGACGGTCAGGCGATGGCCGGGGCATTCGCAAGTTTCAAGCCTGATCGTGTCATGCATCTGGCAGCGGAAAGCCATGTCGATCGCTCGATCACGGGCTCGCGGGAATTCGTCGAAACCAACGTACTCGGGTCATTCACCATGCTGGAGTGCGCACGCGACTACTGGCAGTCGCTTGCGCCGGAAAAAAAGGAAGAGTTCCGTTTCCTGCATGTTTCGACCGATGAGGTTTACGGGTCGCTCGGCGAGGACGGGCTGTTTTTGGAGACGACCCCCTACGATCCGAGTTCTCCTTATTCGGCTTCGAAAGCGGCTTCCGACCATCTCGCAAAGGCTTGGGAGCGCACCTATGGTTTGCCGGTAGTAGTGTCGAATTGCTCCAATAATTACGGGCCGTTCCACTTCCCGGAGAAGCTTATTCCGCTGATGATCATTAGCGCGCTTCACGGTAAGCCTCTGCCGGTTTACGGGAACGGTGCCAACATTCGCGATTGGCTGTTCGTGGAGGATCATGCCCGCGCGCTGGATATCATCTCTGAGCGCGGCCGTGTCGGCGAGACATATAATGTCGGCGGTCGCAACGAGAGGCGCAACATCGATGTGGTAAAGCGGATCTGTGCGCTGATGGATGAACTGCGTCCCGCAGGAAAGCCGCACAGCCGTCTCATCACCTATGTGCAGGACCGCCCCGGCCACGACGCGCGTTACGCAATCGACGCCACCAAGCTCGAAACTGAACTGGGGTGGAGGGCAAAGGAAACCTTTGACACGGGCATCAAAAAGACCGTGAGATGGTATCTCGAAAACGAACGGTGGTGGAGGCCGCTGCGTGAGAATTATGACGGCGGCCGTCTGGGCCTTTTGAACTTGGGCGGCGGGAAGTAATGGCCGTTGCTGTGCGCGGTTACAGCTTCGTTAGAACGCTGGAGGCACATTTCTGTGACGCGGCAGCCACTGCTGCCGCGTCACGAAAGAAAGCTGAGGGCACAGAGGTTGTCTTGACCATCGCATCGCGCATAATTCTTTGAAAGAAGGTAATTCGATGCCCATTTCCAGTGAAGCGCGTAAGCGAGTGGTTTATACATGCCTGTTCGGGAACTACGAGGTCCTGAACGAAGTCGCGCGACCCGAAGCTGACAAAGGCATTCATTACATCTGTTTTACTGATAACCCCGACCTTCGATCGGAAAGCTGGGATATTCGCTTCGTCGGTACGAAGTTCTTGGGCAATGCGCGCGAAAGCCGAGCCCCGAAGCTATGTCCGCACCGTTATCTGTCCGACTTCGATGAGTCGCTTTACATCGACAATACTGTACAGCTACTGGTTTCCGCAGCCGAGCTCTTCGACCGCTACCTTGGCCACACCAGTGTCAGTTTCGCCTGTCTGCGCCATCCTTGGCGCGATTGTCTCTATGACGAAGGCGAAGAAGTTATTCGATCATCGATCGATGATGAGGAGAGAGTGCGCGAGCAGATGGAGGTCTATCGGGCGGCAGGGCACCCGTGCAAAGCCGGGCTTTACGCCGGCACGTTCCTTTTGCGCCGCCACAACGATCCTCGTGTGCGGGTGGCCGGAAACCTTTGGTATGAGCATGTGCTTCGTTATTCGGCGCGCGACCAGATTTCCCTACCTTTCTGTCTCGGCAAGCTTGGGTTGCCCGTGCTGCAAATAGATGAAGCCCTGGACGACAACCGACTGTTCCGCTGGCCGGTGGTGGACAGGCGCATACCGTATGGGTTCAACGAGCAGCAATACCTGTGGCTGAACCGTGATGTGCGAGAGGCGGGTGTCGCGGCACGCCAGCACATGTTCGAGCATGGTTATAAGGAAAACAGAGCCTATCGGTATCATCCACCGCTAGCAATGGAGTTTCTCGCCAACAAATACAAGTCCGACAAGGGGAGGCTATACTACAACCGGCACTTCTACACGAGAATATACGAGCATTATTTGTCACGCCTTAGGAACGAGGAATTCACCTTAGTAGAAATTGGTCTCTTGCGCCACGATATGCAGGAGCACGGGCAATCCGGAAAGTATGAAAATGCGCCATCACTCTTGATGTGGAACGAGTATTTCTCGCGCGCGCAAATCCACGGGATCGATATCGCGGATTTTTCTGCGGTGCAAAAAGAGCGTATCACCTTCGCCCGGGCGGACCAGTCCAGGCCGGAACAGCTTTTGGCAGCGCTCGCGCCCTGCCGGCATGATATCCGCGTCATCATTGACGATGGCAGCCATGCCTCGCAGCACCAGCAGATCACACTAGGCTGCCTTTTCCCGAAACTAGCAAGCGGCGGCCTCTATTTCATCGAGGATCTGCATTATCAGCCGCCGCAATGGGAAGATACCGCTGAGCCAAAAACACGTGATCTTCTGCGTTCACTCCAGCACGGCGACCTGCCAGAAACGGCCTTCATAGCTCCGGAACTGATGAAGGAAATCCGTGAGAATATCGCCGAGATTCATATGTTCGACTCGATGGATTATTCGCTAGGGGCGAACTGTTCAGATGCGCTGGCAGTTATCGTCAAAAGATGACGGAGGCGCGAGTGTAGCTTCCAAAGAAGTTGTTCCGCTTGCCCATGGGCTGTCGCCGGACCCCACGGTCGCGACGGCAAATTGATCCGGTCGGCCGTGAACTAAGCGCAAGCCACTGATACCAGTTGCCATTAATTAAAACTCATTGGCGCATTCTGTGACCGATGGACATGTCCTCCGATCCTCCAAGGTTGTTGCTGGGGCTTGCGCCACGCGTGGCAGCAATGATCAACGATGTCTTCGTAGGATTTAAAGTAAGCGTCCGGTGAAGCAGCCTTTGAGATTTCGCCCATTGCACTGAAGTTACGTCGCTAATTCCGTAGTTAGTGACGTAGCCAAGGGTGAACTTATGGGGCGGGTTGAGATTCTGACGGGCGTCGAGCGCCGCCGTGTCTGGACGGACGAGGACAAGCTTCGGATTCTGGAGGAGGTTGAGGCGAGCGGCTCTGGCGGACGCGGAGATCGAGGTCTCTGCGCATTCCGTCTCGGGCACTCGCGAGAAGGCGCGGCCGAGCCGTCAGCCCTTGCCGGATCATCTGCCGCGACAGGAGGTCGTTCACCCGGCGGCTTGTGCCTGCCCGGTCTGCGGTGGTTCCGACTTCATCCGCAGCGGCGAGGCCATCACCGAGGTGCTCGATTATATTCCGGCCTCCTTCCGGGTCGTGCGGCATGTGCAACCGCGCTTCACCTGCAAGGGCTGCGACACCGACATCAAAGCGGATGCCGTCGCTGCCGATCGAGCGTGGCAAGCCGGGAGCTGGTCTTGTCGCGCATGTGCTCACCGCCAAATATTGCGATCATCTTCCGCTCTATCGGCAATCAGAGATTTATGCGCGGGAAGGCGTCGATCTTTCTCGTTCGACCATGGCCGATTGGGTCGGCAAGGCCAGTGCGCTGCTCGAGCCGCTCGTCGCGAAACTGCGCGCGCACGTCTTCGCCGGCAGCCGCCTGCATGGCGACGACACGCCGGTTCCGGTGCTGGAGCCCGGCAAGGGCAAGACGAAGACCGGGCGGCTGTGGACTTACGTCCGCGATGGTCGGTCCCGGGGCGATGAGACGCCGCCCGCCGTCTGCTACTTCTACAGCCCGGATCGCAAGGGTGAGCATCCGAAAGCTCACCTTGCAGACTTCTCGGGCATCTTGCATGCCGATGGCTATGCCGGGTTCCGCGACCTCTATGAAGCAACGCAACACGGCAAACCGGCCGCCATCCAGGAGGCGGCCTGCTGGGCGCATGTCCGCCGCAAGTTCTTCGATCTGACCACCAGCCTCGGAACGCACCCGATCGCCGAGGAAACGCTTGTCCGGATCGGCGAACTCTACGACATCGAGAATGCCATCCGCGGAGCGCCGCCGGACAGGCGCAAGACCATCCGCCAGAGCCAGGCCAAACCGAAGATCGAGGCGCTCCGGCGGTGGGACAAGATGCTTACGGAACTGCCGCGCTCGAGCAGCACGGCGGAGGCGATCCGCTATGCGATTACCCGCTGGGCGTCGCTTTGCCGCTTCCTCGACGACGGCACCATCGAGATCGACAACAACGCCGCCGAGCGGGCAATCCGGCCGATAGCAAGCGCTGATTCATTGTACCCCTCTTCTTCAAGTGTCGGGAAACATTGATATTTGTTTTTGGAGTTCGGCGCGACACGGACCATTTCTGTTGCGTATTGCTTTGATCACTTCCTGGTTTTGAAGATGACACGCTTCGATTTGCCATGGGGCACCGGGGACGACCTGCTCAGCAGGCAAAATACGATCAACAATAAGGCGGCGAATGACGTGGCTGGTCACTTCCAAGCATTTAGCGGCCTCTTTCATGGTCAGCCATTGCCCATCTTTCTCGGCCGACCGAAAAGCATGGATGCCCTGAACCCTGCGAATGGAGCTGACACGGTGCGCAGTCCAGGTTTTGTTTTGACCCGTTCGAATGCCCATTCGGTTCAACGTTGCAGCGATATCGTCGTCGGAATAACGGGTCGCCATTTGCTTCATAACGGCAAGCGCCTGGTTGAGGTGATTGGCTACACCACCGCCAGGCTCGTGTTGCCGCTCATCACCCTCGGGAAGGTGCGCGTGCAATCCATATCCTCGACCGAAATAGGATTTAACTGGCTGGGATTTAAACGCGTTCCCGATGGCTCACTGATCTGCCAAGCTCCTATGGCAGGATGGATCGGTTTGATCCCGTGGGTGCTTGTGGTCGTCGTTCTTATCGCCACAATTGCATAACCGTCCCCACGACCGGACGCTTACGATTTAAAGACGCTGTTGGAGAGCCAGTTATCGCGCATGAACTGCCAGAGGTTTTCGATCGGGTCTACTACCGCATGCCGGCGAGCCTCGGTGAGAGATCGCGCGGCTGTGCTTCGAGGACACGATCGCCGGCAGTTAGCGAGAGGTTGGGATTGTAGAACGGGTCGTTTTGTAGCACAGCGCCCCAACGCTCGTGCATATACTTTTCCTCGGCTGCGAAGCGTGCGAGTTTTTCGGGCGTGTTGTCCGAGCCGCGCGATACCGATTCGCGGTGAACGAGCCGTGCGTGCGGTGTCCACATAACGCCCTTACCGAGTTCCCGTAGCTTCAGGCAGTAGTCAACATCGTTGAAGGCGACGGGCAGTTGGTCTTCATTCATTCCGCCGACCGCTGCCCACAGGCTACGCCGCGTCAGAAGGCACGCTGCGGTCACGGCGCTCACCTCCTGCCGTTGGGCAAGCAGACCAAAATCCTCGCCTGCTCCCGGTTTACGAAAGTGAAAGCTGTGGCGCGCAACCGAACCAGAGCCGAGAGTCACGCCGGCATGCTGTACATAACCATCCGGAAAGAGAAGCAGCGCACCGGCAGCGCCGATACGCGAGTCGTCTAGTTCGGCGACCATCTGATCGAGCCATCCTGGATCGAGGGGTTCGACGTCGTTGTTCAATAGCAGGACTAGTTCGTGTCGGGCATTCGCCGCGCCAAGATTGCAAGCTCGCGCGAAATTGAATGAGCCGGGCAGGATTATGCGGTTTATGCGTCTGTTAGCCTCGTACTGCGCAAATAGTGCGAGCGTCTCGGGTTCACGGCTGTCGTTGTCGATTGCGATGACGTCCAGATCGTTCGCTCGGGTTCCTTCGAAAAGGCCACGAAGGCAAGCCGAAAGCAAATCTGCGCGATCACGGGTCGGGATAACAATGCTCACCTTTGTTTTCGCCCTGGCAATCCTCGGCATGGAGGGCGAAGCCGGGCTGCGTGGTGCGGTGCGGTGAAGGAGGACGTGCGGAACGTGCACAATCGGTCCGTGGCGCGCAGCTGCGAGCAAAAGAGAACCAGAGCCGGTGTGCTCGAGATCCACATCGCTGCCAAGGGCGCTCAGCCGAATGAGTGCCCCGTCCGCGGATAGCCAGCCGGTCTCCGCGAGGGGGGAATTCCAGGCTGGCTTGAAAAATGGCGCGAACCGCCTGCCACGTCCGTCGATCCGGTCCTCGTCGCAATAGGCTGCCGCGAGGCTCGCGTCCGCTGCGAGCGGCTGGATCAATCTTTCGATTGCAGTGTGGTGAAGCTGTGTTCCGGCCTGCAAACGCATCCATAACGTAGGCACTTGCGACCTTGCAGCGATCATCCGGACAAGGCCAACCGGCACCTCCTGAACATTGGGATAGGATTGCCGGACAATGGATTGATGCGTTGCGGCAGCAAGCCTCGGGTCGCCGACAATCGAAACGAAGACTGGCAGCGTCGGGGTTGCCGAATGTCCGGAGACGGACCGCTCCATCTCCAATCTGGAACTTGTCCACGCCGCGTAAGAGGGCTCGTTCAGGCTATCGTAAAGCCGCGCAAAGCGAAAATTGAAACCTTTCAAGTTCCTGGTGAGTAAGAGTTTGAGTGACTGCGAGGTCGCTTTCGGTGATTTCAATGCGACAAGAATGGCGAGCGTGGCGAGAGTTACTTTGCGGACACGGATTTCTGGTTTGCAACCTGCAGAGGCGGCCTGATCGCCCGGTCGTATTTCAAGCCCGCAGAGGCTTGCGGGCGTCCAGCCATAAAAACGCCCTCTACCATTGCGATCGAGAAGCACGGAACGCGTGAGTTCGGACGGCGCCCGCCCGCTTCGTCGAAGGCAGATCATAGGAATGCGGCCGAGCACACCGTCCGGGTCCGCGATCTCCACGACAATCGGACAGTCCGCATAAACGCGGGCGTCCTCGTCGTTGAGAACAACGAAAAGACCATTCGAATGCTGCGTCATGCCAAACTGCTCCCGGCCACTCCAATGCACCCCGCCTGGACGAGAATGCGTCTAAGCGGGTTCCGCAAAAGTGCTCTACGGTTTTGCGGTCAGAACCTACGGCAAACAACGGAACCTAAGCAGACCCTCGAGGGCTGCCCCGCGATTGGTCGCTTAGGTACGAGCAGGCGCGTTTCTGGCATAGTTCGGACGATGCTGCAATCGACACTGGACCAGCTCAAAGGCTTCGTGCTAGTCGTCACCCATGAACAGTTAGTATTGGGATCTTGCATGCCGTCGAAAGTTTTGTTGATCAGGCCGAGGCGTTTCGGTGACGATCGCGGTTGGTTTACTGAAGTCTACAGCAAGAAAAAGTTCTTGGAATTCGGTCTTGATGACGAATTTGTGCAGGATAATCATTCGCTTTCCCTGCCTGTGGGGACGCTGCGGGGGCTTCATTTCCAGACGCCTCCGTTTGCTCAGGCGAAGCTCGTCCGTTGCATTCGGGGAAAGATCTTTGATGTAGCCGTCGATGTCCGGCGTGGATCGCCGACCTTTGGTCAATGGGTCGGTGCGGAGCTTTCGGCGGAGAATGGTCGTCAGCTTTATATTCCGGTGGGTTTTGCACATGGTTTCGTGACCCTCGAGGCGTCGACCGAAGTGACTTACAAGGTAACCGATTTCTACGCGCCAGCGAATGACGGCGGTATCCTCTGGAGCGATCCGCAAGTAAATGTCCCCTGGCCGTTGCCGGCAGGTGTCCAACCGCTTCTTAGCCCCAAGGACGAGATGCAGCCGCTTCTCTCCGAGTTTGAAAGTCCTTTCTCCTATGACGGAACGCCCCTGTCTCTGGTGGAAGTCTAAGGTCGACGGAGCAGGATTGTGCGAATTCTGGTGACCGGTGCAACCGGACAGGTTGGCAAGGAGCTTTCCCTTTTGGCCTGGCCGGACGGGGTTGATGTCCTCATGGCCTCGCGCTCTGAGCTCGATCTTGTCGATGCCGATGCAATCGGCGCCTTCATTGAGGCAGGCGGCTTCGATGTCGTTATCAATCCAGCCGCCTATACCGCAGTTGACAAGGCTGAAAACGACGTGACGACGGCCTGGAAGGTGAATGCCCTGGCTGCGGCGGCGATGGCCGAGGCCACCCGAAAAGCCGGCATCCCGTTGCTTCATGTCTCCACGGATTATGTCTTCGACGGTGCGAAGAGCGAAGCCTACGTCGAGGAGGATTCAATCAATCCCGTAGGTGTTTACGGCGCGTCAAAGGCTGCCGGTGAACTGGCAGTTCGGAGCGGTAATCCGCGCCACGTCATTTTGCGGACGTCATGGGTTTTTTCCGCACATGGAAACAATTTCGTGAAAACAATGTTGCGGCTGGCGGTCGAAAAGCCACTCCTGCGGGTTGTCGACGACCAGCGCGGCTGCCCGACGTCCGCCCGGGACATTGCCGCGGCCCTCGCGACCGTCGCCTCGCGGATGGTCAAGGATCCGGCCGCTCCTGCGGGGACCTATCATTTTTCCAACGACGGCGCGGTGACTTGGTGCGGATTTGCGCGTGAGATCTTCCGCCAGCAGGCGCTTGCGGGTTACAGGGTGCCTGAAGTGCAGGCGATCACGACGGCGGACTATCCAACACCCGCCAAGCGTCCGGCAAATTCGGTTCTGAACGCCAGCAGGATCACGAGGGATTATGCGATCCGCCCGCGTTCTTGGGTGGATGCTCTTGCCGAGACGTTGACCGAACTCAATCAATGAGAAATCAATACTGCGGAGAAACCTGAATGAAGGGAATCATTCTTGCTGGCGGGTCCGGCACGCGTCTTCATCCGGCGACGGTTGCCGTAAACAAGCAGCTTATTCCGATCTACGACAAGCCAATGATCTATTATCCCTTGTCCGTGCTTATGCTAGCCAATATCCGGGATATTCTGATCATTTCCTCCCCGGAATATATTGGCAGTTACGAGCGTCTGTTCCAGAATGGTTCTGGCTGGGGTCTGAAAATTTCCTATGCGGTTCAACCGAGTCCGGACGGCTTGGCGCAGGCGTTCACTATCGGCGCTGATTTCATCGGAAACGATAATGTTGCGCTGGTATTGGGAGATAACATTTTCTACGGTGCCGGCATGCAAGACCTGCTCGCTCACGCGCTGAACCGCAGGAGCGGCGCGACCATATTCGGTTATGAGGTGGAGGATCCGGAGCGGTACGGCGTCGTCGAACTCGATGGTGAGGGCCGGGCGCTTTCGCTCGAGGAAAAGCCGAGCCAGCCGAAATCCCGCATGGCGGTCACCGGTCTTTATTTTTACGACAACAAAGTCGTGAAATATGCGCGCGACCTCAAACCTTCGGCGCGCGGTGAATACGAGATTACGGATATAAACCGGCTCTACATGGAGGCAGGCAGCCTTCACGTGGAGCGCATGTCGCGCGGCTACGCCTGGCTTGACACGGGAACGCACGACAGCTTGCTCGAGGCATCCGAATTTGTCCGTACCATCCAGCACCGGCAAGGAACGAGCGTCGCCTGCATCGAAGAAATCGCCTATCTGAATGGCTGGATTTCCCGTGAAAAGCTTCAGGAATACGGTACGCTTTATTCGAAAACCGCCTATGGCAAGTCACTGCTGAAGCTGGCAGATGGCTAAGAAGCCAGCGGAACCGTCATCAGATGGGGATTGGCACTGATTAGCGCTTCTGGTTAGGGAGTCAAAG